>OY729432.1:0-2235000 GCA_963422385.1 Binatia bacterium
TGGGCGGACAGCGACAATGATGAGTATCCGGCCCGCCCAATCCACGAGAATGACGAAGCCTTGGGCCTCGTCGTGTGGTGGGCACACACGGAGCAGTCGCGATGAGGGGGCGAGACACCGTCCATCGGGGCGGTAGCTGACCCTGGCCCCCGCCCATAGGGGTTCCCATCTTGGTGGACGGCGACATCTTTATGGTCTGCATTGGCGACGGGCATGTCGTCGGGCTGGCCAGGTTATCGGTTCTCAGCCCGTCGTGCCCATCACGGAGTCAGCCTCCGCCGCTGATCAGGAGTTCCTGCACCCTCCGTGTGGTTTTGGCGTTGGCCGAGTTGCGGGTCTGGACCTCCTCCAGTTCAAACTTCCTGAACAGTTCCCGGACCTCGGGGGTATCGTTGAGGGAGAGGATGAACCTGCCTTTGAGGCTGGCGAGGGATGCCGGCCATGCGGGTGAAGTCCTGTCGCTCGAACAACCCTTTTCCATAGTCGTGCTCGTGTCCCCAGTAGGGGGGGTCGATGTAGAAGAGGGGTGAAGGGGTCTGTCGTATCGGGTGATGAACTGATGCCAGTGGAGGGATTCGAATATGGACGCCTTGGAGGCGTTTGTGGGCGGCGGAGATGAGGCGGCGCATTTTGTCGGCGGTGAGCCTTGCGGGGTGATGGGGGCTGGCCATGCCGGTCTGACCGGGGGTGGCGTGGTTTGCGGGTTTGCCGCCGAAGGTGAGGCGCTGGAGGAAGGCGAATCTTGCGGCGCGCTGGATATCGGTAAGGGTCTCTGGGGGGACGGCGCAGAGGCGGGCGAACTCGCGTCTTGACGAGAGCGTGCAGCGGAACTGGCGGGTGATCTCGTCGGGGTGCTCTCGGACCATTCGGAAGAGATTGGTGATGTCGCCGTTGATGTCGTTGAGGATCTCGGATTTGGGTTTCTTGGCTCTTCTGAAGAAGACGCCGCCCATGCCGGAGAAGGGTTCAGCGTAACAGGCATGGGGGACTGCGTCGATGCGCTTGATGATGCGCTGGGCCAGGTAGCGTTTGCCGCCGAACCAGGGGGCGAGGGGTTCGGCGGGGTCGGTGTCCTGGAACGTTTCCGGGACGGTGTCGGCGGTTGACATCAGGGGGATCTCCCACGATAGTTGCACCCGCCCCTTGGGGGGTGGCGGGACGGCCGTTGAGCGGCCGGCAGCGGTCGTGGGAGGTTTGTTCTCCCCGGTTCGGGATGTTGGTTAGCATCCCGGCCCCCGCCCATAGGCTTTTCCATTCAGGCTCGTCCGATCCGGGGCGGGTTCGTTCGTTCAACATAACACCTGGAAAGTGACACGAATGGGGCGGTCTGTGTCCCGCATCTGTCTGTAAGATGGGGGTCATGGGGAGAGGTGCGCGTTATGAAGTGCTGGCTGCAGGGCGGGGGGCGAGGAGATGAGTGCATTGGACGGGTGGATAGACGTGTGTCGTTGTGGGGCGGTGGCGCGGGATGGACGGCAGGGCGGTGACGCTGGGGGAGGCGGACCTGGACGGGATGGTACGCGAGCAGGGTGTTGGGGACCCTGCGCCGGTGGTGGTGGGGCATCCTGGGACGGACGCGCCGGCGTATGGGTGGGTGGATGGTTTGCGGCGGGCGGGGGACCGATTGCAGGCGCGGTTGCGGGACATTGATCCGAGTTTCCGGAGTGCGGTGGAAGCGGGTCGGTACGCGGGTCGTTCGGTGGCGTTGGAGCGGGGGGAGGAAGGCGGTTATCGGGTGCGGCACGTGGGGTTTCTGGGGGTGGCGCGGCGCCGGCGGTGCCGGGGTTGTCGCCGACGCAGTTCAGCGGCGAGGCGGACTGTGTGATCGAGTTGGGGGCGGCGGAGTTGGCGACGGGTGAGGATCGTTGGGCGTGGGGGACGATGGCGCGTGTGCTGCGGCGGGTGGCGGGAGTGGCTGATCGAGGCGCACGGGGTGGAGAAGGCGGACGGGATCGTGAGCGAGTACGACGTGAAGGCGGTGGCGGAAGCGCAAGCGCAGCGGGAGTCCGGCGCACCCCCATCAACCGCCAGTCTGGCGGACCAATCCACACGGACGAACACAGGACAATCCACACATAAAAGCGGGCGAAGATGGGAGCGGGGCGGAATTCTCCGGCGGCCTGGCGGCGGGTGGAACCATGCCCGGCGGCGCGTCTGCCATCCAGGCAGGCGGGGCTGCCGGCCCCGCCTCATCGCAAGGATCCGAGGAGGGAGAGATGACGGAGCGGGAGAGTCGGGAGCGGGCAGACCGAGAGCAGTTGGCGGCGGAGCGAGAGGCGTTGGCGGCGCGGGAGGCGGCCTTCGAGGCGCGGGGAGCGTCTGCGCGCGGCGGAAACGGAGCTGGCGGAACACGTGAAGGCGGGGCGGGTGCTGCCCGGGGAGGCTCCGGGCTTGGCGGCGCTGATGGCGTCGTTGCCGGGGGACGAGGAGGCGGAGCTGGTGTTTGCGGCGGCGCAGCCTGGGGGCGGCCATGTTCGGATGGCTCCTGGGGCGTATTTGCGGGAGTTTCTGTCGGGTCTGCCGGAGCGTGTGATCTACCGGGAGCTGGCGGGGCCTGGGAGGGCGCCTGAGGGGATTGGGGGCAAGGACCCTGGGGAGGTGGCGCGTGCGGCGCAGGCGCTGCTGGCGGCGGATGAGAGCGGGGAGCTGCGGATCGACCAGGCGGTGAGGCAGGTGCTGGGCGAGAGGGGAGAGCAAGGGAATGTCTGAGTATTTGTTGACCAGGAACTTTACGGCGCAGGGGGCGGTTCCGGCCCGGAGGATCGTCAAGGCGGGAGCGGGCTCCGGGCAGGTGGCGGCGGCGGACAGCGGTGCGGCGGCGCTGCTGGGGGTGGCGGACGAGTTGGGCGGTGCAGGCGGCGGGCGCGTGGACGTGCACGTGGCGGGCATTGCCGGGGTGGTTGCGGGCGGGGCATTCGCGGTGGGCGCGATGCTC
Organism: Binatia bacterium; assembly: GCA_963422385.1. Classification (GTDB taxonomy): domain Bacteria; phylum Desulfobacterota; class Binatia; order UBA9968; family JAJDTQ01; genus JAJDTQ01. The sequence goes on from OY729432.1 coordinate 2,936, forward strand.
ACCTCCGACGCCAACGGCAAGGCGGTTGCAGCGGTCCCGGCTGCTGCCGATCTGCGGAGCGAGATCGTGAACGGCGCGGGTTCGAGCGCGGACATCGCGGTGGCCGACGTGACGACTGCGGACGCGCTCGGGGCGGTGATCGAGCTGGCTGACGACGGCAGGGCGTTGGTCGTGCGTGATGCGGAAATCACGGAAGACGGCAAGATCCAGTCCGCGACGGACACCACGGGCAAGAAGCTCCTGGTGCTGTGGACTCGAGCTTCGGCCCGGGCGGCGGTCATCGGCCGGGCGCTCGGGAGTGCTGCGGCGGACGGCGACGTCGTGCCGGTATTGATAGCGCACGCGGCGCTGTAGAGGAGGAACCCATGCCCGAGAACATTTTATCGACGTATCCGGTGGACTTCGAGCGGACGGCGATAGCGGCGGCGTACCGCAACCCTCTGTACATTGCGGGAGAGGTATTTCCGCGGGTGGGGGTGGGGCGGAAGGAGTACCGCTACACGGAGTATCCGATAGCGGAGAGCTTCACGGTGCCGGACACGCGGATCGGGAGGCGGTCGGCGCCGACGATGGTGCACTTCAGCGCGGTGGAGAAGCCCGGGGCGTGCGAGGACTACGGGCTGGAGGACGCGATACCGGACGACGACGTGAGGAACGCGCCGTCCAGTGCGGCGAACCCCATCGACCGTTCGACCATGCTGTTGACGGACCTGTTGATGATCGGCCGGGAGCAGCGGGCGGCCGCTCTGGCGTTAGACAAGGGGAAGTACCCGGCCTCGAACAAGGTGACGCTGGCGGGGAACCATCAGTGGAGCGTGGACCACGCGGACTCGGACCCGATCGAGGACATACTGGGAGCGATGGAAGGGATGGTGGTTCCGCCGACGCATCTGTTGTTGGGGAGCGTGGTGTGGCAGAAGCTGCGGACGCACAAGGTGATCCTGAAGGCGTTGAACCGGACGGACGGGGACCGCGGGATAGCGCGGCGGCAGGACGTGGCGGAGTTGTTCGAGTTGCAGGGGCTGGTGGTGGGTCAGACCTGGGTGAACTCGAAGCCTCGGGGGCAGGCGGCGGTGCTGGCGCGGGTGTGGGGCAAGAGTGCGCTGCTGTTTCGGCGGGACCCCAACGCGGACGTGACGGGGCCGCCGACCCTGGGGGTCACCGCGGAGTATCGGGGCCGGGAGGTGCGGACGGGGTTTGACGAGAGTCTGGGGGCGCGCGGGGCGCACCGGGTGCGGGTGGTGGACACGTGCGAGGAGCGGATGATCCGCCGTTGGCGGGGTATCTGTTCGACCAGGCGGTGGCGTGATGGGTGCGTTGTATGAGGTGCGGAGTCCGTTGAAGCACGCTCGGCGGCGTTACGAGCCTGGGGAGGAGATCGTGCTCGAGGACGAGGCGGCGGGGCCGCTGCTGGAGTCCGGGGTGATCGCATGGCTCTCCGAGGGAGAGAGGCGCCCGGCTGGAACCTCTGCGGCAGGTTCGGACGGTGAGGGAGAGAGCGGGGCGAAGGGCGGAGAGAGCAAGCGGCCGGCCGGGAGCGGGGCGAACCCGGATTCCGGGGCTGAGGCCGCGGGTCGGGCGGCGGTGCTGCGGGAGGCGATTGCGGCATTGGGGCCGGAGGCCAGGGAGCCGGAGCAGTGGACCCGGTCGGGGAAGCCGGAGGTACGGGCGCTGGAGGCGGCGAGCGGTCTCGGGGGCGTGAGCGCGGCGGAGCGGGACGCGGCGTGGGCGGCGTATCAGGGAGAGAAGGGGGAAGGCGAATGACCAAGGGTGAGCGTCGTGTGGGCATCGGGTTCAACCCGTCGGGCAGCGAGGCGGTGGACCGGATCAAGCGGCAGGCGGCGGACATGATCGACGGCATCGAGTGCATCACGGCGTCGTCGCCCGCGGTGTCCGTGGAGGTGGGGCGGTGAAGGCGGCGACGAGGCGGGCAGAGTAGCATGGGGTACGCGACCTGCGGGGACATGGCGGCGCGGTACGGGGCCGGGGAGATGGCGCGGCTGTTGGAGGCTCCGGACGGGGCGGAGGATGCGGGCCGGGCGGAGGCGGCGTTGGCGGACGCATCCGCGGAGGTGGACGCGGCGCTGGCGGAGTCCTACGAGTTGCCGCTGCCTTCGGGGGCTGCCTATCCGCTGCTGACGGCGATAGCGTGCGACCTGGCGCGGCAGCGGCTGTACGACGACGAGGCGACGGAAGCGGTGTCGAACCGGGCGCGGCGGAGCCGGGTGCTGCTCAAGGAGTTGGCAGCGGGCACGCGGAAGCTGCTGGCGAAGGGCGGCAAGGTCATGGCTCGGCGCGCGGTCGGAGGGACGCGGGTGGGGCCGAAGCCGGTGATGACCGGGGAGAACCTGAGGGGTTTGTAGGGATGGCGGGAGCGGGAGTCCGGATCGACGTGAAGTGGGACGACCGGGAGGTGAAGGCGGCGCTGCGGGCGCTGTCGGCCCGTCTGGGGAACATGCGGCCGGTGCTGGACGAGATCGGGGCGAGGCTGACCTCGTCGGTGATCCGCCGTTTCGAGACGGAGCGGGGTCCGGACGGAGCGGCATGGAAGAAGTCCGGACGGGCTCGCCGCGAGGGCGGGCAGACGCTGACGGACACGGGACGGCTGCGGGCGTCGATCACGCACCGGGCATCGCGGGACGAGGTGGTGGTGGGGACCAACGCGTTGTACGCGGCCATCCACCAGTTCGGGGGCAAGACGCCGGCGCGGACCATCCGGCCGAAGCACAAGAAGGCGTTGTTCTGGCCTGGGGCGGCGCATCCGGTGAAGCAAGTGAACCACCCGGGGTCGGTGATGCCGGCGCGGCCGTTCCTGGGTGTGGACGAGGGCGACCGGGAGATGATCCTGCGGGTCATTCACCGCGCCCTGGAGCGTGCCATGGATGCGGGGGCGGTGTGATGGGCGAGGCCGCGGCGCAGATGGGCTTTTGGGCGGCCACGGCCGCGGCCGAGCGGCTGGAGCGGTTGTTGACAAAGCGCGGGCGGGAACTGTCGGGAGAGGGCCTGGGGCCCCTGCCGGAGTGGGCCATAGGCATGGAGCCGGCGCCGCTGCGGGAGGTGCTGGGGGCGCTGGAGATTGCCGGCGCAGTGAAGCTGCGTCCGCCCCTGGCGGTGGTGGCTCCGATATCGGAGGCGGCGGGGGAGACCCGTGCAGGTTGGGGCGCGACGAGCCAGCAGATCATCCTGACCCTGGGGGTGGCGGTGATGATCGCTGCGCCGAACGATCCGGGCGGGGTGCGGGCGCGGCGCAAGGACGAGCTCTCGGACACTCTGGCCGCGGTGCGCGGCGCGTTGATGGGCTGGGTGCCGCCGGGGTTTCTGGCGCAGCCGCTGACGTATGTGCGGGGGCGGTTGCTGGAGATCGAGGACGGGCGGATCACGTGGCAGGACGAGTGGGAGACGCGGTACTGGATCACGGCGCACGAGGGGGTGGAGCCTTGCGGGCCGGCGATGGAGTTGTGCGAGCGCCCCCGCGGGAACCATCCCGAGGCTTCGGAGGTCGGGCAGTCATGAGCGAGGATCAGGAGCAGGGGTTCGATTTGGCGGAGTTGGCGCGTCGTCTGGCGAACGTGGTTCGGCTGGGGACGGTGGAAGAGGCGGACTACGCCATCGCGCGGGTGCGAGTGAAGTACGACGAGGGGCCGGCGGGGGCGCCGGTGCTGACGGCGTGGCTGCCGTGGATCACCACTCGGGCGGGCGGGGACCGGAGTTGGTGGGCGCCGGAGGCGGGGGAGCAGGTGCTGCTGCTGGCGCCCTCGGGGGAGTTGGGCCAGGGGGTGGTGCTGCCGGCGGTGTACCGGACGGCGCATCCGGCCAACGGAGAGCGTGCGGACCTGACCCGGGTGGACTGGGGCAACGGCTCGTGGGCGGAGCATGACCGCAAGACCGGGACGGTCAAGGTGCACGCCAAGGGCGACGTCGAGATCGTGGCCGAGGGCAACATCAGGCTCAAGGCTGCCAGGATCGACCTGAACTAAGGAAGAGGACGGGATGCCGGCGGTGACTCGATTGGGGGATGCGTGCACGGGGCACGGGTGCTTTCCGGCGCGGCCTTCGAGCGGCGGTTCGCCGGCGGTGTTCGCGAACGGGACCGCGGTGCACCGTGAAGGGGACGGCTGGTCGGCGCACGCCTGTCCGGACACGCCGCCGCACGGGGGAGCGCTGGCGTCGGGGAGTTCGACGGTGTTCGCCGAGGGTCGTCAGTTGGGGCGGATCGGGGACCCGGTGGACTGCGGCTCGGGTGTGGCTGCGGGGAGCGGGGACGTATTTGCGGGAGGTTGAGAGATGGGCAGGTACAGGGTGAAACAGGATTTCGTGCAGGACGGGCGGGCGCTGATTCCGGGCGATTGCGTGGAGCTGACGGCCCGCCAGGCACGGTATCTGCGTTTGAGCGGGCTGATCGAGCCGGCGCCGGATGAGGCGAGCGGGGCGCCGGAGGCGGTGCGGGAGGACCAGCTGGATTCGCGGGAGGACCTGATCCGGGGGGCCATCGAGCGGTTGACGCCCGGAGAAGCGGGGCACTGGACCGCCGGGGGGCAGCCCGAGGTTCGGGCCTTGCGCGAGCACGGGGCGCCGGCGGACCTGAGCGCCAGGGAGCGGGACGCGGTCTGGGCGGGGTTGCAGGAGGCCGGGGGGGAACGATGACCGGCATGAGCGCGCGGACCGGGCGGATGCTGGACGGGGCGGCGCACCTGCGGCAGTCGATCCGGGACATTCTGACCACGCCGGTGGGGAGCCGGGTGATGCGGCGGGACTACGGCTCGCGGCTGTTCGAGTTGGTGGACACGCCGCTGGACGGCGGGGCGCTGGTGGAGGTCTACGCCGCAGTGGCGGAGGCGTTGGAGCGGTGGGAGCCCCGGTTCCGGCTGACGCGGGTGCAGGCGAGCGCTTCGGAGGCCGGGACCGGTCAGGTGGTGCTGGACCTGGAGGGGGAGTACCTGCCCGAGGGCCGGCCGGTGCGGCTGGAGGGGATTCTGGCGTGACGGCGCAGATCGACCTTTCCCGGCTTCCGGCGCCGGACGTGGTGGAGGCGCTGGACTACGAGGCGGTCCTCACGGCGATGATCGCGGAGTTGCGTGCGCGCTGGCCGGAGTACGACGCGGCCGAGTTGGAGAGCGAGCCGGCCCGGAAGATCCTCGAAGTGTGCGCGTACCGGGAGTTGCTGCTGCGGCAGCGGGTGAACCAGGCGGCGCGGTCGGTGATGCCGGCGTTTGCCAAAGGGAATGACCTGGACCACCTGGCGGCCCTGGTGGGGGTCCGGCGGCAGGTGGTGAAGGCGGGCGACCCCGGGGCGTTGCCGCCAGTGCCGCCGACTTATGAGGATGATGAGCGCCTGCGCGCCCGGGTGCAGCTGGCGCCCGAGGCGTTCACCGCGGCCGGCTCGGTGGGGGCGTACCGGGCTCGGGCGTTGGAGGCGGACCCTCGGGTGAAGGACGTGTCGGTGAGCAGTCCCAAGCCGGGGGAGGTGGAGGTGACGGTGCTGGCGGAGGAGGGGGACGGGCGCGATCCGGGCGGGCTGGCCAAGGTCGTTGAGGCGGCGCTGAGCGCGGATGAGGTGCGGCCGCTCACGGACGTGGTGCGGGTCAGGGGGGCGCAGGTGGCCGGGTACAGGATCGAGGCGGAGTTGGCGGTGGGGTCGGGTCCGGACGCACAGGCGGTGCGGGCGGCTGCGGAGGCCGGGGTGCGGGCCTTTGCGGGCGAGCGTCACCGCCTCGGGGCCCGGGTTCCGTTGTCGGGGCTGTACGCGGCCCTGCACGTGGCCGGGGTCCAGGGGGTGACGTTGAAACAGCCGGATCGGGATGTAACGGCAACGGTGCGGGAGGCGCCGTTCGCCGGGTCGGTGGCCGTGGAGGTTGCCGGTGGCTGACACGCTGCTGCCGCCCAACGCCTCGCCGCTGGAGCGGGGGCTGGAGCAGGCCTCGGCGCGGCAGGCCGACGTGCCGGTCCCGATCTCCGCTCTGTGGCGACCGGAACAATGCCCTTCTTATCTGCTGCCCTGGCTGGCCTGGGCGGTGTCGGTGGATGCCTGGGACCCGGACTGGCCCGAGGAAGCGCGGCGCGAGGCCGTGGCGCGGAGCATCGCGCTGCACCGGCGCAAGGGCACGGCCTGGGCAGTGCGGGACGCCCTGGAGCGCTTGGGCGCGGTCTACGACCTGACCGAGTTGACGGGCGGGAAGCACCACCGCATGGCCATCGCGGTCTACAACAGCGGCGCGCTGCTGAGTGCGGGGGTGGCGCGGGTCCGGGAGCAGGTGGACGCGGCCAGGCGGGCCTCGGTGCACTACACGCTGACCTTGGTGGCCGGCGCCGCGGGCGAGGTCCCGATGGCGGCCGGGGCGGGGGCCGCCTCGGTGTGCACGGCTCCCCTGACGCTGGAGGTGCGGGCGTGAGCGCGCTGGTGCTGACCGACGCCGGGCGCACGGCCATGGCCGACGGCGGCAATCGGGGTCTGCGGCAGGTGCAACTCGTCTCCATGCAGATCGGCGACGGCGTGGGAGCGGTGGAAGCCTCGCGCGAGCATCTGCGGCGCAGGCGCGACGCCGCGGCCCTGACCGGCTCCACCGCGGTGGACGGCCGGCTGGCGGTGCGCGCGGACTTTCTGTCGGACACGGCTTATGCGGTGACGGAGATGGGACTGTTGGCGCGGGTGGGCGGGGTCGGCCGGGAGTTCCTGTTCGCCTACTGGTCCGCGCCCGCAGAAGACCGCGCACTCGCCCAGAAAGCGTCCGGGACCACGCTGGTGGTGGCTGCGGTGGTGGAGATCGTCCGGAGCGCGGCCGAGTTGGACGTCACCGTGTCGCCGGACGTGCACGTTGCGGCAACGACGTTCGCGGCGCTCTCGGACACCCCGGACGGGATCACCGCTCTGGGATGGGCGCGGGGCAACGCCGCCGGCGACGCCCTGGAGTTCACCGACCTGCCGGACGCCGCCGTGGCGGTCAAGGGCGTGTCCAGACGCGCCACCAACGCCGAGGCCGAGGCCGGCAGGGAAGCCGCCGCCACGCTGGCGCCGGCTCAACTGCGCTACGCGGTCCCGCGGGTGAGCATCGAGGCGTCCTTGCCGCGGATCCGTGATGCGCGCTCCAGTGTCTACCTGGTCCTGGATTACCTGGAGAGCCGGCACCCGGCACTGGCCTTGGCCCAAGGCGGCATCTGGGACTTTGTGCCGTCCCTGGGCGCCTTCCCCTCGGCAGGGCCGTCCCGCTGGGGCCTGGCGCGGTTCGCGGACACCGATGAGATTCTGACCACGGTCCTGCCGTTGATCCACGACCGCGCGGTCTCGCTCCGGGGGCTGCTGTCGAGGACCGCGGCGGAGTCCCGAACCGGACTCATCGCCCTCGCCACCGAAGCCGTGGCCGACGCGGGGACCGACCATACCGCGGCCATGACCGCTGCCCTGGTCAAGCGGCGGATAGAGGCGGCCGTTGCCAGCGGCAGTGGCCACAGTCATTCCGGCTATGCCGGCAGGAGCCACAGTCACGGTAGCCACAGTCATTCCGGCTATGCCGGCAGTGGCCACAGTCATTCCGGCTATGCCGACAGTAGCCACAGTCATTCCGGCTATGCCAGCAGTGGCCACAGTCACGGTAGCCACAGTCATTCCGGCTATGCCAGCAGTAGCCACAGTCACGGTGGCCACAGTCGCGTCACCGATGCGTGCTTTGCGCTCTCGACCCCGGTGCTGATGGGCGACGGGGTGAGTGTGAGGCCGGTCGGGGAGGTGCGGATCGGGGACTGGCTGGCCTCGCCCGCTGGGCCTCGGGAGGTGGTGGCGCTCGACGCGTCGGGGCGCTTCCACGACACGGTGGTCATCGCGGTCTCGGCGGGCGACAGAGAGATCGAGGTGGTGTGCACGCCGAACCACCGGTTCCTGACTCCGGGCGGGGGCTGGGCCTGCGTGACGCCGTGGCCGGCCCGCAAGCGCAGCCGGGTATGGCGTCCGGTGGTGGATGGCAGCGGCCGGCGGGAGGCTTGGCGGCGCGACCGGGTGATGGACAGGGAGAGACTGGTTGCGGGCGTGGCCGTCAAGGTGCTGTCGGCGGGCGGTCTGCACTGGGCAGGCCGGGTGACGAGTGTGCGTCCCGGCCCTCGGGTTCGCGTGGTGTCGCCGATCACTGGCGGGACCATCTACGTGGGCGGCGGCGCGGCAGCGTCCGCGGGCCACGCGCCCGAGACCGCGGGGATGAGGCGCGGGTCCGACGTGGCGGATTTCTTCCGGATGGGGGTTGGGGATGGATAGGTTGACGAGGCTGGAACAGCGGGAGCGGTGGGTGGTGCCGCCAGGGTGGACGGAACTCCACGTGGCCGCGGCCTACGGAGATCTGCCCAGGGTGTCGGCGCTGATCAAGACCGGCGCCGATGTCAACGCGGCGCATGCGACGGGCGCTGTTCCGCTGCACGGCGCCGTCCGCTTCGGCCACCTGCCCGTGGTCGGGGCGCTGCTGAAGGCCGGGGCCGATCCTGAGGCGAAGCAGGACGGCGCCGGGCGGCCGATCCTCATCGCCGCTCAACACGGCCACCTGCCCGTGGTCGAGGCATTGATCAAGGTCGGGGTCGACGTCAACGCGGCGCGCAGCAATGGGCGCCGGGCCATCCACGGCGCCGTCCGCTTCGGATACGAGGGCATACTCGCGGTGCTGCTGAAGGCCGGGGCCGACATGGAGGCGCGGAACGCCGGTGGATGGACGCCGCTGAACGTCGCTGCGTGGTTCGGATGGTGGGACATCTGTTCGGTGCTGATCGATGCCGGGGCCGACATGGAGGCGCAGAACGGCCAGGGAGACACTCCCCTGCTGAGCGCGGCCAGGAGGGGAAAGACCATGGCTGCGGCGGTGCTCCTGCGTGCGGGCGCGGACCGTGCGGCAAAGGACCAGGACGGAGCCGCGGCGCTGGACCTCGCCGAGAAGCGCGGCCACGTGAGGGTGGCCGCGGAGATCCATGAGGCCGCCAGGAGCACGAAAGGAGACGAACGATGAGCACTGATTTTCTGCACGGGGTCGAGGTCGTCGAGGTGCAGGGCGGGGCGCGGCCGATCCGCACCGTCAAGTCCTCGGTCATCGGCCTGGTGGGCACCGCGCTCAAGGGGCCGGTGAACACCCCGACGCTGATCACCACGCGCCGGGAGGGCGTCGAGACCTTCGGGAGCGGTTTCGGCACCATCCCGGACGCCCTCGACGCCATCTTCGACCAAGCCGGCGCCATGGTGGTGGCGGTCAACGTGTTCCAGCCCAAGGTCCACACGGCCGCGGCCACCGCGGTGATCGAAGCCTTCGGCAACGACGACGCAATCGTGCTGCCCGCGGCCCATTTTCCCGTCTCCGGCGTGGCGGTGAAGAACACCGTCGATAAAAATGGCTCCCCCGCTGCCGGGACCAAGACCTACCTCAAGGGCACGCACTACTCGCTGGATGAGGCGACCGGCAAGGTCACCCGCCTCGAGCCGGACAGCGGCGCCATAGTCGCGGACGCCAAGATCCATATCGCCTACAAGGTCCCCGACGAATCCGACGCCGGTCTCATGACTGCGGTTGTCGGCGGCGTGGACGCGACCACCGGCGCGTACAAGGGACTCCAGGCGCTGCTGGCCGCGGAGAGCGTGTGCAAGGCTCAGCCCAGGATACTCATCGCGCCGGGGTACACCGGAACGCCGTCCAGCGAGGGCGGGGCCGGGACCGCGCTGGCGGAGATGTACGGCATCGCCGACCGCATGCGCGCGGTGATCATTGCCGACGGCCCCAACGACACCGACGCCAAGGCCATCGCCTTCCGGGAGTCCATCGGCCACCGCCGCACCTACGTCGTCGATCCACAGGTCAAGGTCTGGGACCACGAAGCCAACGGAGGCAAAGGCGGCGAAGCCGCGGCCCCGGCCTCCGCCCGGGTCGCCGGGGTCATGGCCAAGAGCGACGCCGAGCGCGGGTTCTGGTGGAGCCCGTCGAACCGCCCCATCTACGGCATCGTGGGCACCGCCCGGCCGGTGGACTTCACCCTGGGCGACGCCAACGCCCGGGCCAACCATCTCAACGAGAACGAGGTGGCCACCATCATCCAGAAGGACGGCTACCGGCTCTGGGGCAACCGCACCTGCTCCGGGGATCCCAAGTGGGCGTTCCTGTCGGTGGTGCGCACCGCGGACATGATCAACGACAGCCTGCTGCGCGCCCACATGTGGGCCGTGGACCGCTGCATCACCAGGACCTACGTCGAGGACGTGACCGAAGGGGTCAACGCCTATCTGCGCCACCTCAAGGCCATCGGCGCCATCCTGGGCGGCCAGTGCTGGGCCGACCCCGAGCTCAACGCCAAGGATCAGATCGCCCAAGGCAAGGTGTGCTTCGACTTCGACTTCACCCCGCCCTACCCGGCCGAGCGCATCACCTTCCGCTCCCGCCTGGTCAACGACTACATCGAGGAGATATTCGCATGATCGAGGACGTGCTGAAGAACATGAACCTGTTCGTGGACGGCCGCGGCTACGCCGGCAAGGTGGACGAGTTGACTCCGCCCAAGCTCACGGTCAAGACCGAGGAGCACCGGGCCGGGGGCATGGACGCCCCGGTGGAGCTCGACATGGGCACGGAGAAGCTCGAATGCGACTTCTCCTCCTCGGCCATCGATGCCGAAACCCTCAAGCTCTGGGGCGTGGCCCCGGGCAACCTGGTGCCCTTCACTTTCCGCGGCGCCCTGCAGTCCGAGGACGGCTCGGTCAAGCCCCTGGCCATGCAGTGCCGCGGCCACGTGCGTGAGATCGACTTCGGTTCCTGGAAAGCCGGCGACAAGGCGGTCATGAAGGTCGCCGTGGCGCTCCGCTACTACAAGCTGGAGATCGACGGCGAAACCCTCCACGAGGTGGACGTCGAGAACATGGTGCGCATCATCAACGGCACCGACCAGGTCCAGGCCCAGCGCGAAGCACTGGGAATCTAGGGAGAGGACAGAAACATGGAAACCATCCAACTCCAACACCCTGTCACCATCGAAGGCACCGAGGTCAAGCAGCTGAACCTCAGACGGCCCAAGGTGCGCGACCTGCGCAACGCGGAAAAGACCGGCAAGGGGGCGGGCAACGCGGAGACGGAAATCCGCCTGTTCGCCAACCTCTGCGAGGTGACCCCCGAGACCATCGAGCAACTCGACCTCGCCGACTACGGGCGGCTCCAAAAGGCATACGAAGGTTTTTTGTCCGGGCAGGAGAGGTCCGAACCGCCCGCGCCCTCGTAGCCCACGTGTTCCATCAGCCCTTCTCGGAGATCGACGAGATGGACCTGGACGAACTCATGGAGCTCTACGATGAGGCAAAGATGTTGCTCAGGATGATTTATGGAGGGCGGTAAGCACAGCAGCTTCCCGTCTGGCGTACTCCTGAAAACCTGAGGGCTTCTCCGGTTTGGAGCGCAGAAGCCGCGCCGCCAGCCGGAAGACGCCCTGGAGGACCAGCCCCAGGACCACCAAGGGAAGCGCCAGAACCTGCATGACGGCCGCACCGATGAGACCCACCAGCATGGCAAGAAACACGCCGCCGACCATGGCCCGGCCCAGGCACGTTGTCAGATCAGCGCCCTCCCTCCAGTTCAAGGCGAACAGCAGGACCGCCGGCGCTACCATGACAACCATAAGGACCCCGTCCACCCAATCCAGCCTGGAGCGTTGATACATGGCCGGTGATCTTTCCACATCCATCGTCATCGGGGCGGCCCTGAGCGGTTCGTTCAACACGGTCATGGGCCGCAGCATGACGCAGTTGGAGCGCCTGGGCAAGACCATCCAGCGGACTCAGGAGCAGTCCGGCCAGATACAATCCTTCCGCAAGCTGCAGGCAGGGCTGGCTGAGACCCAGGCCGCCTACCACAAGGCCCGGGACCGGGTCGCGCAGCTCCACATGGAAATGCAGCGGGCAGGGAAGGTCACCCAAAGGATGCGTTCCGCGCTGAGCGCAGCCCGCAAAGAGGCGCATCAACTCAACCAGCGGCTCGACCAGCAGCGCCAGGCACTGGCGAAGCAACGCCTGGCCATGCGCGACGCCGGGACGGCCACCACCGACCTCGACGGTCAGCAGGCGCGCCTGGGCCGCACCGTGGAGCGACTGAGCCAACGTTACGAGAAGCTGGGCAAGGCCATCAGTCGCCGTAACTCCGTGATGCAGCACCGTGCGGCGCTGCGGGGTCAGATGGTGGACGCCGTGGCCCTGGGAGCGGCCATCGCCGCGCCGGTGCGCGCCGCCATGCAGTTCGAGAGCGCCATGGCCGACGTGAAAAAGGTCGTTGACTTCGATACCCCGGCACAGTTCCAGGCCATGCGAAAAGACATCCTCCAGTTGTCCACCGCCATCCCCATGTCGGCCGAGGGTCTTGGCGACATCGCCGCCGCTGCCGGCCAGGCTGGCATCGCCCGAGACGAGTTGATGCGCTTTTCCGCCGACGCCGCCAAGATGGGCGTGGCCTTCGACATGGCGGGAAAACAGGCAGGCTCGGCCATGACCGGCCTGCGGTCCATCTTCCAACTCGACCAGGACCAGGTCCTGCTCCTGGGCGACGCCTACAACCACCTCTCCAACAATATGGACGCCACCGCCCGCGACATGCTCGGCATCGCCAACCGGGTCGGCTCCACAGCCCAACTCTTCGGCCTGTCCGGCCAGCAGGTCGGCGCCCTGGGGGCCACGTTTCTGGCCCTCAAGACCAATCCTGAAGTGGCCGCTACCGGCATCAATGCCCTGCTGACCCGCTTGAAGACCGCAGACCGGCAGGGAGGCAAGTTCCAGGAAACCCTCAAATCCATGGGGATGGACGCCGGTCTGCTCAAGGAACGAATCGAACACGACGCCCAAGGCGCTCTGCTGCAGTTCCTCGAAACCGTCAAGACCGCCGAGGATCCCATGGGAATCCTCACCGACCTTTTCGGGGCCGAGTACTCCGACGATATGGCCAAGCTCGTCGGTGGACTGGACCTCTACCGCAAGGCTCTCGGTCTGGTGGGCGATCGGACAAGGTACGCAGGCTCCATGCAGAAGGAGTACGAGGAGCGAGCCAAGACCACTGCCAACAACCTGCAGTTGCTCCAGAACAGCTTCAGCCGATTGGGCGTCACTTTGGGGTCGGTCGTGCTGCCAACCCTCAACAGCATGTTCAACTTCCTCGGAGGGGCTGCAAACCGCCTGGCTGACTTCTCCGCAGCGTTCCCGAACCTCACCAAGGTCGTCGTGGGTCTTGCCGCAGGTCTGATCGGCGCCAAGGTCGCGGCCATCGGCGTCGGCTATGTCTTGACCCTCATCAAAGGCGGCATCCTGTCTGGCGCCATCGCCTGGCGCTCGTTGCAAGCAGCGGTCACCCTGGCCAACGTCCGCCTCCGCGCCTTCAACGTCGCGGCCCTGGTCACAGGCGTCCGCACCCGCGCCCTGGCCGTGGGCGGGGCCATCAAGGGCTTCGGCGCCAGCCTGCTGGGCCTCGCCCGCCGGGCCATACCCGCTGCCATCGCCGGCCTGCGCATGCTCGGCATTGCCGCCATGACCAACCCCATCGGACTCGTCATCGGCGCCATCGCCGTGGCCGCAGGGCTCCTCTATTACTATTGGGAACCTATCTCCGGCTTCTTCGGCCGGCTGTGGAAAAAGGTCAAGGCCGTCTTCTCCGCAGCTTGGGAAGGCATCAAAACCACTCTGTCCTATCATCCCCTGGGCCTGCTCATCACCCATTGGGAACCCATCTCCGGCTTCTTCAAGGGCCTTTGGCAGGGGGTGAAGGACTGGCTCGGCTCCTTCTCCCTAGTCGGCGCCGTCCAGGGCGTCATCAGCAGCGTCGGCGCCGTCGTTGCCAGCTTCAACCCCCTGAAGCCCATCTCCACAGCCTGGAACGCCGTCACCGACTGGCTCGGCTCCTTCTCCCTTGTGGAGTCCGGCAAGGCCATCATCCAATCCATAGCCGAGGGGGTCGCGGCCATGAAGGACGACCTCGTCAAGGCAGTCAAAGAGTCCCTGGGCTTCGTCGGCAGACTGCTGTCCTTTTCCGATGCCAAAGAGGGGCCGCTGTCCCGGCTCACCGCCTCCGGCAAGGCCATCATCCAGACCTTGGGCGACGGCGTTCGACAGGCCGGACCAAAGCCCTTGGGCCGGCCCTTGGCGCGCGTGCTCGGCACGGCCGCAACCAGTCTGGCCCTTGCTCTGCCAGCCCCTGTCCTGTCGTCTCCGCCTTCGCTTGCCAAGACGCGGGAAAGTCGCCCAACCGCAGCCTGGGGCATGCCCGCCAGGACGACCGCCCCCATGTCCGCCAACCCCGCGCAAGCGGCCGCTGGCTACGCTGTCCACCACCACGGGGAAACCCACATCACCATCCATCAACTCCCGGGCGAGGACGCCCAGGCCCTGGCCGAGCGGGTGCTGGAAGAACTGGACCGCCGCCGGGAACAACAGCAAAGAGAGGCCCTCTACGATGGCCTCTAGCTACATGATGCGCCTGGGCGACTATACCTTCTCCCTGAACACCGCCGCCTATCAGCAACTGCGCCGGCAGACAGAGTACCGCTGGCCGGCCCAGCAGCGCATCGGACGCCTCCCCGCCCGGCAGTTCACCGGACCCGGACAGGAAACCCTCTCCTTGAGCGGAACGCTCTATCCTCAATTCCGCGGCGGGACCGGCCAAGTGGACGCCATGCGCCAAAAGGCCGGCCGAGGCCAGCCCATGACCCTGGTGGACGGCGCCGGAAGGGTCTGGGGAAAGTGGGTGATCACACGGGTGGGAGAAACACAGAGGGTGCTGTTCGCCGACGGCGCCCCGCGCAGGATCGACTTCCGCCTCGAACTCGCCCGCTACGCCGAGGACCACTGAAATGACTTACCGCGCCAAAGACGGCGACGTGCTGGACGCCATCTGCTGGAAGCACTACGGGCCAAGGCCCGGCGCCGTGGAGGCCGTGCTGGACGCCAACCCCGGACTGGCCGACCGAGGACCGGTGCTCGCTGCCGGGGTAGTGATCCATCTACCTGAACTGCCCGAACCCCTCCGCCCCGTCCGAATCGTGAGGCTCTGGGACTGATGACGCCCCTGTTCCAGGTGCTGGCAGACGGCAAGGACTTCACTGCCCAGGTCCGGGACCGCAGCCTCTCTCTGACCATTACCGATGAGGCCGGTTACCGCTCCGACTCCCTCGAACTGCGCCTAGACGACCGAGGCGGCGCCATTGAACTGCCCCGCAAAGGAGCCGAAATAGAGGTCTCCCTGGGCTACCGCGGGCAGCCCCCGGTCCGTATGGGCCTCTACGTCGTAGATGAACTCGAACTCGCCGGCCCCCCGGACACCCTCACCGTCCGCGCCCGCGCCGCAAACATGCGACAAAGCCTCAAACAACAAAAAACCCGCGCCTGGCATGACCTCACCATCGGCCAAGTGCTCGCCGCCATCGCCGCAGAGCACGGGCTTGAGCCCCGAGTGGGCCAATCCCTCAAGACCATCCCACTCCCCCACGCCGACCAGACCGACGAGTCCGACCTCCACTTCCTCACCCGCATGGCCAAAAATCACCGCGCCATCGCCAAACCGCTCGGACCCTGGCTGATCTTCGTGCCCCGAGGCCAGGCCAAAACCGCCACCGGCCGGAAGGTTGCCCCCGCCGCCATCCACCGCAGCCTCATCACCAGCCACCGCGTCACGCTCCCCGACCGGGGCCGCTACAACGCCGTGGTCGCACACTGGTACGACACCCAGGCCGCCGTCCGCACCCCGGTGCGCGTGGGCATCCCCGGCATGCCCTCCTTCACCCTCCGCCCGGACTATCCAGACCCCGTGACTGCCCGCGCCGCAGCCCAGGCCAAACTCGAAACCCTCAACCGCCACCGGGCCGAACTCAGCCTCACCCTCCCCGGAAACCCCCTCATCCAGGCCGAAACCCCGCTCTCCCTCTCCGGCTTCCGTCAAGGCGTAAACGGCCTCTGGATCGCCGCCACCGTGCGCCACCAAATCACCCCCTCCGGCTTCACCTCCCGCGTGCAAGCCCTATCCCCCAAAAACTCCTCATCCTGAAAAATCCTCCTCAAAAATCAAACCGATGTTGAAATACTCAACACTCCTGCACAGCCTCTTTCGCAATAATAGCCACCCATCTTTCGCACGCCTCTAGTGATGAGCGTTGATGTCGCTTTCGATGACATCAGGGATCCGACTACACAGGCGTCTCATGACGATATCGAATCTTCGGCGGCGGCCGAAGAAGCTCGATGGCGGAGGGCAGGCGCATTTGATTGCCATGGCGTATGGCGAGCCGCGGCAAGGGCGGACGAGTTGGACGCTGAATCTGTTGGCGGACCGATTGATGGAGCGGGAGATTGTCGACTCGATCAGCACTGAGACCGTGCGCAAGGCGTTGGAAAGCTCAAGCCGTGGGTGAAGGAATGTTGGTGCATTCCCCCGGAGGGCAATGCTCATTTTGCGTGCGCCATGGAGGATGTGCTGGAAGTCTACCAGCGCTCGTATGGGGAGAACGAAATGTTGGTCTGCATGGATGAGACCAGCAAGCAGCCGGTGAAGGAGACGCGCGTGCCGAGCGCCTGGAGCTCCACTACACCCCCAGGCATGGGGGTTGGCTGAACATGGCTGAAATCGAAATCGGCCTGATGGCGCGCCGGTGTCTGGACCGTCGCCTTCCCGACCAGGGCGCCCTGCGTAGCGAGGTCCAGGCATGGCGGAACCAGCGCAATCAGGAGACGGTTCGGGTGGACTGGCGCTTCCCCACCCAGGATGCCCGCATCAAACTCGAATCCCTTTACCCATCAATATGGAATTGCTGGACTACCAGGAAATTCCAGAATCCATGACCTCGAATGGTCGCCCGCGCCTTGAAAATTGCCGAAGCATGCCTTATGGGGTCGAACCTCTGCGGGAAGAAGCAGGAGGCACCGTGATGACGAACCGTGATTTGACCGATCTGACGTTGAAGGATGCGGCGGCCCAACTCAAGAGCAGGGACCTTTCCCCGGTCGAGTTGACGGAGCTCATGCTGGCGCGGATCGAGTGGCTGAATCCGGAATTGGCGGCGTACGTCACGGTGGCCGGGGAGGAAGCGCTTTCGGACGCCCGGGCGGCGGAGACGGAGATTCGAGACGGACGGTACCGCGGGCCGCTTCACGGCATTCCGCTGTCCATCAAGGACAACATCGCGACGCGCGGCATCCGTACGACGGCGGGCTCCAGGGTGTTGGAGGACTGTGTTCCCGACTTCGACGCCACGGTGGTGGCGCGGCTGAGGGAGGCGGGCGCGGTGATCCTGGGCAAGACCAACATGCACGAGTGGGCCAACGGCGGCACCACCATCAACCCGTTCTACGGCACCACCCGCAACCCCTGGGACACCGGGAGAATCGCCGGAGGTTCCAGCGGCGGGTCGGCCGCGGGGGTGGCCGCGAGCCTGAGCCTAGGCTCTCTGGGCACGGACAACGGCGGTTCGGTGCGGAACCCGGCCTCCCTGTGCGGCATCGTGGGATTCAAGCCCACCTACGGGCGTATCAGCCGGTTCGGGCACGTGCCCGGCGACGGCGGCTTCAGCACCAACCACCTGGGGGTGTTCAGCAAGACGGTGCACGACTGCGCCCTCATCATGAGGGCCGTCGCGGGCAGGGACCCGAAGGACCCGAACAGCGCGGACAAGCCGGCGCCGGACTACGAGAACGGCCTCGACGCGGGCATCGCGGGTCTGCGAGTGGGGATCGTCAAGGACTACTTCGATCGATACATGACCCGGACGGTCAAGGAGGCATTCGTGGAGGCCCGGAGCCGGTTGGAATCCCTTGGGGCGAGGCTGGTGGAGCTGGAGGTTCCGCTGCTGGATACCACGCGCGTGGTGTGGCCGTGCATCACGCGTCCGGAGAACGTGGTGGAGAACATGCCCTACCTCAAGGCCAGGCCACGGGACTACAGCACGCGGTTGCTGCACCAGAACATCGGCGCGATGCTGATTCCGGCCGAGGCATACGTCACCGCGCAGCGCATCCGGCGCGCCCTGTGCCGGGAATTCGATGAAGCTTTCGAGAACGTGGACATCATCGCCGCGCCCACGGCGGCAGTGCCGGCTCCTACCATCGAGGAATCGAAACGGGCGGTCATGGAGGTGGACGGAGAGGAGATCAAGCTGGAAGGCACGGGGGTGAACTTCCGTTCGCTCTTCACCACCCCTTTCAATCTCACCGGGCTCCCGGCCCTGAGCGTGTGCTGCGGCTTCTCTGCCGGCGGTCTGCCCATCGGGCTCCAGCTCGTGGGACCGCGCTTTCAGGAGGGTCTGGTTCTCCGAACCGCGCACGCCTATGAGCGGGCGGCCCAGTGGCACCAGCGCAAGCCGCCGGTAGGGGCCTGATCGGCGCCCTTCGACTCCGGCCCGCTACTCTCAGGCCGAACGGTTGGAGGAATTCAGGACCCGTTACGGAGCACCCGGTCGAGAAAGTTCGTGGCCAGAGGCCAAGTGATCCTGGTCAGCGCCGGGTCGTAGGCATCGCCGTCGGCCAGAGCAAAGCCGTGGCCGGCGTGGGGGAAGAAATGCCACTCGACGTCGGGGGTGCCTTCCAGGAAGCTGGCCCGGAGCTTCTCCTGCACCGGCACCGGCGCCACCCGGTCGTTGCCCCCGAACAGGATCAGGGACGGACAGCGAATCTCCCGCGCGGACTCGTTGGGGTGGCGCGGCCGCAATTCGCTGGGACCCTCGTCCCGCACCGAGGGATAGTAGCCCACGAACGCCGCGGCCTGGGGCGTCGCCGCGACAAAGTGGATGCCGATGCGCCCGCCCATGCACAGGCCCAGGACCGCAACGCGCTTCTCGTCCACGTCATTCCGCCCCACGAGGTATTGCCAACCCTGGCCGATGACCTCCACGAAGCGCCCGTCCGTGGTCTTCTTCTGGACGCCGTGGTAGTCGGGGAAGCCCAGGATATCGTAGAGGGCGGGCACCAGGGTGGTGTAGCCCTGTTCCGCGAACTCGCAGGCCATGTGCTTGATGTGGCCCGTGACCCCGTAGTGGTGATGGACGATGAGCAGCGCCGGGCCCGGCGCCGGCCGTTCCGGGGAAGCGATAAAGCCCGGCACGCCATCCTGTTCCTGTGTAAGCGCGCGAGTGATGACCTTTGACATGGCGGCCCTCCTGTCAAGCGATCGACGGCCCGAGGCCGTGGCCTACGAGCGGTGCGTTTCCCTGAGCCTGAAAGCTCGCTACCGCAGCCTCCATTGAAACGGTGTCAGGCATGGGCGCATCCACCCCGCTGAACTGCCCCACGTCCGCCGCGCAGCTTACCGCAATTCGATGGTCCGGGACACCCCCGGCGAGGAGCGCTTCCTCCGCCGCGGGCCGGAGCTCCTGGTAGTGCCGCTCCACCGTGTCTCGATCGAGCCGGTCCAGGGACATCACGAAGCTTTTCACGAAATCGTGGCGCCGGTCGGACAGGAGCTGCCCCGCGGCGCACATGACCGATGCCTCCCGTGGCACCACACGGATCCCGAACGCGACGAACCCCGGCGTGGCGTACGGGATGAGCGCCGCGTAGCTCATCTCCCACTCTTCGGCAAGCCGCACCGTCGCGAAGACCAGCATGAAGAGATGGTCGAGGAAATGTCCGCCGTCAAGGGAAAGGCCGTTCAGGCGGTCGCGTGACATGTCGGTCCCTGATGGCGCCGGTCCGGTCAGCAGGCGCCGCGCTGCATGGGCTGCATGACCTGTTCGGCGAAGGCGCGGATCATGCTGGCGCGGGGCAGCCCGTCCACCGCGTAGGGACGGATGGTGATCTGGTCGATGCCGCCGTCGAACATGCGGCGGGCCGTTTCGATGCACCGGGCGGGCGTACCCGCCAGGGCGAACTCGGGCACCACCTCGTCCGGCACGGCGCCGGCGTGGGGAGCGTCGGGGCTGAGGTGCCGGTAGTTGTCGTAGCTCCCGGCCATGCGCTCCCGGGCCGCCGCCGCGGCCGGGCTCAACCCCCAGAACGGCTTGAGGATGCTGCGGGCCACGTGCGGCCGCACCGCGGCCACCGCCTTGGCCGGGTCCTCGGTCACGCTGGCGGACACTGAAAGAAACCTCTGGAAAGGCTCCGCGTCTCGCCCGCCTTCCCTCCGGCCGTCGTGGACACACGCGAGCATGCGGGCCAGCACGTCCCCTTCCATGGCGACCCGGGCCAGGATCACCCCGTCGCCGATGCGGCCCGCCAAGCGCAGCATCTTCGGCCCGCTGGCCGCCACCGCGATGGGTGGGCACTGGTCCGGCGCCGCGAACATCAGCCTCATGTCTCCGGACTCCAGCGGCACGCGCCGCCCCCCGCAGAGCGCCCGGATCTCGTCGACGGTCTGCTCCAGCCGCGTGAGGGTGGCGGGCTGCCTACCCATGGTGTTGACCGAGGTGAACCCGTTGCCGATGCCCAGCGTCAGACGGCCGCCGGACAACTCCTGGAGCGTCGCCGCGGCGCTGGCCGTGACCGCGGAAACCCGGGTAACGGGATTGGTGACGCCGCTTCCGAGGAGGATCCTGGAGGTGGCCTGGGCCGCGGCGCCCAGGAGCACGTACATCTCCCGCCAGATAAGCTGGGAATCGCCGATCCAGACCTGATCGTAGCCGAGCTCCTCCGCCAGCGTGATCTCGTGCATCAGGGTGGAAACATCGTAGTAGGGGTGGATCTCGACGCCGAAGGAACATTTTGCCATGTGTAGCCTCGTTCGAAGGGTTACCGGTTGGGATTCACGACCGGCCAGCGGAGGAGAGGCTCAAAGTCCGTACAGACGCCTCGGATTGTCACTCAGGATCTTGTCGGCCGCGCCGGCGGCGAGCACGCCGTCCCGTGACAGCCTGGCGATGGCCTCCATGTCGTTGGAGTAGTCCGCGTGCCCGTAGTCGGTGCCGACGATGATGTTGTCCTCACCCGCGTACTCCAGGACGTAGGGCAGATCGTCGGTGGTCTGGCAAGCCACGTAGACGCGGTTTTCCTTGAGCAGGTTGCGGTCCGCCAGCTCCCGCGGCGCGCCGCGCACCCCCGCAAGCCGGCTACCGGCGTGTTTGCGGCGAAAGGCCAGCTCCGCCCGGGTGCGGATGAGGAGGTCGTTGAGGGCGTAAGGGACCCACTGGGAAGTGGTCTCCACGAAGCACCAGCGCAACTCCGGGAATCTGTCGGGCACGCCCTTGTAGATCAGGTTGTTGAAGGCACCCACGGCCGGGAGCTTGAAACGCGAGAACACGTCCTGGGCGAACAGGTCGTAGTGGCCGAGGTTGCCGCCGCCGGCGTGGACGCAGATGGGCATGTCGAGATCGCTGGCCTCCCGGTAGAGGGGGAAGAAAGTATCGTCCGAGAGCAGCCGTTCCCCCTCGAAGCCGTGCATGAACACCCCGCAGGCGCCGTTGGCCTTGCCGAAGCGGACCTCCTCGATGGCCCGGTCCATGGACCTCGCCGGGGCCAGCACCACCCACCGGATACGGCCGCCTCCCTGCTTCCAGATTTCCGCGAGCCAACGATTGTAGCCCCGGCAGAGCGCCCGCTCCACGTCGGCACGGGCGGTCAAAGGCCGCAGGAACAACGTGGGATAGATGACCTGGACGTCCACCGACAGTTGGTCCATGTGCGCGATCCGTGCGGACACGTTGGCCAGCTCGCGGGACTCCGCGGTGGTGTTGAGGCCGATGTTGGTGTTGGGCACCACGCGTTCGTCGATGCGCCAGTACCGCAACCCGCTTTGCTGCGAGACCAGGAGGTCCGGCGCGAAACGTTTGTCCTCCTCTTCCATGAACTCCCAGGTCTGCTCCGTCTCGATGACGTGAGCATCCGCATCGATGAACAACGACATATCCTTCTCCCCGCGCCTCGGTTCACCCGGCGCGCTGCCGACTACCCTTGTTCGTGTGCCCGAAAACCCGGCCGGTATCCGCGCCCATTCTCGCCCAGGAAGCGGTGACAGTTCAACCCGGCCGCGGCGCCTCGCGCCTTGCGCGCCGATCTGTTACAGATTCGACACGTTGGCCCGGCCTGCTTGGGAACCTCTTCCGCCGAGGAACCCCGTGCGCCGGACCGGGCAACACCGGGAGGTACACTCATGACACACGCAGGTTACGCTCGCCCGGAGCTCCTGGTGGAGACGGGATGGCTGGAGCAGCACCTCGATGACCCGGACATCCGCATCGTGGACTGCGATCCCTTCGACGTGTACCGCCGCGCCCACATCAGGGGCGCCGTCGGCATACGCGTGCACCACTATATCAAGCAGCCCGAATACCCCAGGGACAACCGGAAGTATCCCCTGGTGGCGCCCCCGGACACGGCGAAGGAAGTGATGGAGGGCCTGGGTATCGGCGAAGGCACGCGGGTGGTGGCCTATGACAGCAACGGCTCCCTGTGGGCGGCGCGCCTGTGGTGGGTACTGAACTACTACGGCCATACCCAGGTCACCGTGCTCAACGGCGGCTGGAAGAAGTGGTTCGACGAAGGCCGGCCCATGACGCTGGACGTGCCGAAACCGCAGGGCGCGGTTTTCAACCCCAAGGCAAATCCGGAACTCGTATGCACCCTGGAGTACGGGACCGCCAATGTCGGCAATCCGGACGTGGTGTATCTGGACGTGCGCTCGGACGGTGAGTGGACGGGCGCCAACGACCGCGGCAACAAGCGGGCCGGCCGCATACCGGACGCGGTGCACCTGGAGTGGCTCAACTTCCTTCGGGACGACCCGCACAGGACCTTCAAGGACGCCGGGGAGCTGCGGAGCCTGCTGGGACAGGCCGGGGTTCCACCCGACCGCGAAGTGGTTACCTATTGACAGGGCGGCATCCGTGCGGCGCACGGAGTTTTCGTCCTGACGCTGCTCGGTTACGATCGGGCGCGCAACTACGACGGCTCCATGGGCGAGTGGGCCAACCGCGACGACACGCCGCTCGTGCTGGAGTGATGGGACCCGAGCTTCTTGCCCTGACATCGTCGGTGGCCTGGGGCTCCGAAGCGATCCTGGTGCGACGGGGCGCGCGCTACGCAAGCGTCGCGCTGGCCGCGCTCATGGGTTTCGTGCTGAGCACGGTCGTGCTCTGGAGCGCTATCTGGCTCTTCTTCCCGCTGAGCCTGCTCTATACCGACGCCACCTTCTACTTCATCATCAGCGGGCTGATCCAGCCCGCCATCGTCCGCTTTCTCCACTATACCGGCATCGTCCGCCTGGGGGCGTCCCGGGCCGGTCCGGTCCGCAGCGTGACCCCGCTGTTCGCCATCTTCCTCGCCTTCACGTTCCTCGGCGAGCGCCCCGACACGGAGGTCTATCTGGGATCGCTCTTGAGCGTCGTCGGAGTCTGGCTCACCTCGAGCCGGCGGGAGGGAGAGAGCGAGTGGAAGACCGTTCACCTCACGTACCCGCTTGGCGCGGCCTTCCTCACGGCCATCTCCCAGAACTTCCGGAAGACGGGTCTTCGGATCATGCCGAACCCATTCGTCGCCACCGCCGTCACCATCACCACGTCCCTGGTGGTCTTCTCCCTCAGCCTGGCGGCCACGGGTCAGCTACGGACGCTCAAGGGCGACCGCAAATGCCTGCCGTTCTACGGCACCGCCGCCGTGGTGTCCGCCACCGCCCAGTTGTTGGGCTACATCGCCCTCAGCAAGGGAGACGTGTCCGTGGTGGTTCCCCTGATCAACACCAACCCGCTCTTCATCGTCATCTTCAGCGCGATCTTCCTGAGAGACATCGAAACCGTCAACGTTCGGGTGGCGGCCGGCGCTGCGCTGATCGTCACCGGCATCGCCCTCATCGCCTATCGCTGACGTTTCCGCAGCCGCCCGGACAGTTGAAGCCGCCACCCGTGTCCGATATTTGAATGTACACACGCATCCGGACTGAATCGCCGCCCATGACTCAGGCAGGAAGGGAAATCGTTGTACGCAGGACGCGGGACCTCCGACGGGCCGAGGAATGGGCGCTGGTGCTGGAAGCGGAAGGGCTGGCGCCTCGGCTGCTGCACAACTCCGGCGACTGGTTCGTCCTGGTTCCGTCCCGGCATCTGGAGCAGGCGGCGACGGAGCTCTGGGCCTACGAAAGCGAGAACCGGACGCCGGTTGAAGAGGAGCAACCGTGGCCCGGGCCCAGCCCTTTCTACACGAGCGTGGCAGTGGCGGCGGGGCTTTTGGCGTTCTTCTTCTTCGCCGCCTGGACCCAAGGGACGGTGCGCTGGGTCGAGCACGGCAGTGCATCGGCGGAGTTGATCCTTCGCGGGGATCTGTGGCGCACGGTCACCGCCCTGACCCTGCACGGCGATTTTCCCCACGTGGCGGCCAACGCGGTCGCCATGGTGCTTTTCCTGACCGCGGTGTGCCAGAACCTGGGACCGGGGCTCGGGGCGGCGATGGTGCTGGTCGTGGGGGCGTTGGGCAACCTGCTCAACGCCTGGTTTCACGGCTTCGACCACGTTTCCGTGGGCGCCTCCACCGCTGTCTTCGGCGCCCTGGGCTTGCTGGGAGGCATGGGAGTCGTGCAACGTCGGCGCTTGGGGGTGCAGGGACGGCGCGCCTGGATACCGTTGGCCGCCGGGCTCGGGGTCCTGGCCATGATCGGCACCGGCGGGCCGCGGGTGGACCTGTGGGCGCATCTCTGGGGGTTCGTTGCCGGCGGCGGCGCGGGGATGTGCGTGGCTCTGTTCGTGGAGCGGCCCGAAACCGCCGGCGTCCAGCGCAGGATCGGCGTGGTGGCCGCGGCGGCGGTGGTGCTGTGCTGGGTGGCGGCGCTGGCTTGAGTTGCAGCGACCGGGACGAGTTCCGTGGACACGCGTGTCCACGGAAGAAAGGAGGGAACATGGGTCTGCTGGACCGGAAGGTGGTCATCGTGACCGGAGGGGGAAACGGCATCGGCCGGGCCTATTGCCTCGGCATCGCCCGGGAGGGCGGTATCCCCGTGGCCGCGGATATCGACGGGTCGGCGGCCGAGTCCGTGGCCGCGGAGGTTGCCGGAAACGGCGGCCGGGCTCTTGGAGTCAACGCCGACGTCGCGGACTTGTCAAGCTGTCAGGCCATGGCCCGGGCCGCCCTGCAATCCTTCGGAAGGATCGACGGGCTCATCAACAACGCTGCGGTCTTCATGAGCGTGCCCGTGACCCGGTCGGGCTTCCAGGACATCCGGGAAGAGGAATGGGACCGGGTGATGGCCGTGAACGTCAAGGGGCTGTGGCTGTGCAGCCGCGCGGTGGCGCCCGCCATGCAGGAACGCCGGCAGGGCAGCATCGTCAACGTCGCTTCCAACATGGCCTACAACGGCGGCGGCGGCATGATGCACTACGTGGTTTCCAAGGCGGCCGTGGTGGGCTTCAGCCGGGTGCTCGCCCGTGAGCTGGGCCCCTACGACATCCGCGTGAACACCCTGGCGCCGGGCTCCACCGCCAGCGAGCCCGAGCCCACGAAGGCCGCCCTCGAGGACTACGAGCGGTCCGCGGCCAAGCGCATCCTGCAACGCATCGAACAGCCGGACGACGTGGTGGGAACCGCGCTCTACCTCCTGTCGGAGTTGAGCGCGTTCGTCACCGGGCAGTCCATTCTCGTGAACGGCGGCGCCAACCTGCATTGACATCCAGTGTTGCGTCCCACAAACCGAAACCGGTTGACAAAAGAGTCCCGTTGGTCGAATTAAACCCTTGCACACGCGCCGCCGATGGCGACGGCGACGAGAAGGACCGTAACGGCCCCGGATCCTCCGGGCCACGTATCAAGGAGTGACGCCATGGCTGGTCATGAGAAGGTCGAGGTCATCGATGCGGATGCCCACGTGATCGAAACGGAACGCACGTGGGACTTTCTGGAGCCGTCGGAGGAGAAGTTCCGTCCCACGCTCTTCGCGTCGCCCCAATCGCCCACCAAGCAGTACTGGGTCATCGACGAGAAGATTCGCGGGTTCCGGTTCCCCACCTACAGCGAGCAGCAGCTTCGGGAGCTGTCGGACCAGTTCGGAAGGAACGTCGAGAGTCCCCAGGCCGCTCGGGAGCTGGACGACGTCCGGCTCAGGCTCGATCACATGGACAAGCTGGGTATCGACGTTCAGGTGCTCCACAACACCTTCTGGATCGAGCAGATCACCACCAGGCCGGAGACGGAAGCCGCGCTGTGCCGGAGCTGGAACCGGTGGCTCGGAGACATCCACCGGCAGAGCGAGGGCCGTTTGCGCTGGTCCTGCGTCGTGCCGGTGCTGGCGCTGGACGAGGCTGCGGCGCAGATCAAGCAGGCGAAGGAGGACGGCGCGGTGGCGGTGTGCATGCGGCCACTGGAGGGGGAGCGGGACATGACCGACCCGTATTTCTACCCCATCTACCAGGCGGCCAGCGATCTGGATCTTTCCATCGCCGTTCATATCGCCAACGGCAATCCCGCCAACTGCGACACCTACCGCCCGACCGCGGCGGGCCGTTTCGCCATGTTCCGCGCGCCCACGGTCACCTCGTGCCTGGGCCTCATCATGAGCGAGATTCCCCAAGTCTTCCCGAATCTCCGGTGGGGCTTCATCGAAGCCTCCTCCCAGTGGGTCCCATGGATCTATCTGGAGAGCGAGAACCGCTACCAGGCGGCCGGCCGCGAGTTCCCCAAGGACCTCTTCGCCGAGTACGGCATCTACGTCACCTGCCAGACCAACGACGACATCCCCTACGTCCTCAAGTACTCGGGCGAGGGCAACCTGGTCATCGGCACCGACTACGGCCACACGGACCCGTCCAGCGAAATGGACGCCATCCGGGACCTGAAGCAGATGGATGACATCAGCCGGGAGAGAAAGGACAACATCCTGTACCACAACCCCAAGGCCCTCTACGGTCTTTGATATCGCGATCATGGCCACCCGGCGTCGATACAACGCGGCAATACAACGGGTGAAGGGCATGCTCGAACTGGCCTCGGGCCTGTACGAGACCTCCCTCTCCCACCAGACCCGCCGGGCGGCGGAAGGCGTGCTCCAGACCGACGCCCGGCTCGGGTACTACCTCCGGTTGTCCCTGCTGCCGCGGGGCAGTCAGGACGACTGCGTTTCCCTCTCCTTCGGCGCCGACAGCTTCCGCGAGCTCAAGCAGCTCGCCGACGGCAGGATCTCCATGGCCTGGATCAATCCGTCGGCGTCGGTCACCCTCGCCTACAAGGGGAAAGGGCCGCTCGATGGACGTATCCCCTTGCGGACCATCGCGGTGTTCCCGTCCTGGGACGTCATGGGGTTCGCGGTTCACGAGTCCACCGGCATCACCTCGTTGCAACAGATCAGGAAGGACCGTATTCCGCTGAACCTGTCCACCGGACCCACCGGCAAACGCAGTCTGGTGGACACCCCGGTGGCCTTTACCGTGGCCTCCGTCCTCAAGGCCGCCGGCATGACGGTCGCCGACATCCGCAAGTGGGGCGGCACCATCCAATCGGTCACGCGGCCGAGCCACCCGGACCGGCGCGCCGCCATCGAGGAGGGCACGGTAAACGCCGTCTTCGATGAAGGGATCAAGAGCTGGGGGCAGACCGCGGTGGACAAGGGCTTCCGCTACGTTCCCATCGACGGCCCGGTGCTGCGCCGCCTCAAGGCCATGGGGTATCGCGGCGCCGTGTTGCCCAGGATGCATTTCAAGGGCATGACCGAGGACGTCCCCACCGTCGACTTCAGCGGCTGGCCCATGGTGGTGCGGGCCGACATGCCCAACGACGTGGCCCATGCCCTCTGCGAAGCTCTCGAACTGCGGAGAAAGACCATTCCCACCGACAACTTCAAGCCCCTCAACATCGCGCAGCTTTGCGCCAACGACGAAGATGCGCCCTACGACGTGCCCCTCCATCCGGGCGCCAAGCGGTTCTACCGGGAGCGCGGGTACCTCGCATGAGTGACGGGCGGATCCCCGTGCTCGTGCCGCTGGAAGCCGTGCGCCCTGCACCCCGCCCGGCGGCGGGCGTCACTTCCTGAGATGGAGATGCGGCTCCCCCGAATCGTCATCGTCCTCCTTTCCGCCGCTGTTGTGACCATCACGTCCATCAGCATGAACGCGTTCAGCCTGTTCCTGACGCCCATCGAGGCGTCGTTCGGCTGGTCGCGCACCACGGCGACGGTTCCCTACGTTTTCGCCATGCTGGGTTGGGGCATCGGCGGGGTGCTGTTCGGCAAGAAGGCGGATGACCTCGGAACCCGCCCGGTCATCCTGGGCGGCATCCTTCTCATGGCCGCCGGCTTTTTTGGCATGGGCCTGTCGCGGAACCTGTGGCAGCTATGCCTCACCTTCGGGATCATGACCGGCATGGCCAAGGGAGCCTGCGGGCTGGTCATCATCTCGCTTCTGGTGGCGAAGCACTACGACGCCAACAGCCGCGGTCTGGCGGTGAGCATCGTCCAGACGGCGTCGCCCCTGAGCCCGTTCTTCCTGGCGCCCCTGCTGTATTTCCTCATCGGGAGCTACGACTGGCGCGTGGCGGCCACGGCGTGCGGGGTGCTGCTCATTGCGGTGGCGTTCCCGTTCGGTTGGATCGGCGCGCGCGATCCGGACCCCTCTTCCGGTCACCGGCGTGAGCCCGCGAGCTGGGGAAGCTGCCTCCCCTACCTGCGGGACCGTTCGATGCTGCTGCTGTTCGCGGCGCGATTCTCCTGCGGCGTGGCTCTGTTCCAGAGCGTGCATCTGGTGGGGATCGCGTTGAGCAAGGACTTCGATCATGCGACCGGAGCCATCGCCGTGTCCGTCTTCGGGATCGCCGCCGCGGTCTCCGCGGTTACTTTCGGCTGGCTGTCCGACCGCTACGGCCGCGCCCCGATGCTGGCCCTCACCTACCTCTTCCGCGGCCTCGGCACTCTGGCCATGTCCTTCGACATGCCGAGCCCGATGGTCTTCTTCATCGTGGTGGCGCTGGCAATGGGGCCGACCTTCGGCACCATTGCGATACAGAACGTCATGTTCTTCGAGATGGTCGGACCGCGACTTGCCGGGCTCATGTTGGGCCTGAGCTTCATCGTGCACCAAGTCGGCTCCGCCAGCGGACCCATACTGGCGAGCGTCGCCTTCGACATGACCGGCAGCTACGACGGCTTCATGCAGATCATGAGCCTGATCCTGCTGTCGTCGGCTCTGATGATCTACATCGCCATCCGTTCCGACGACGCCCCGCTCCCCGAGCCCGCGCGGCCCTGACGTAAGCCCTTACCCCCGTTCCTCCTGAGCGTAGCGTAGCGAAGTCTAAGGACGCCATCCCGACCCACGGGGCGTGTTCCGCCCGGAGACCAGAAATCAGGCGTAGTCCTGTGTGAGCAGCTCCAGCAGATGGCCGTTGGGATCCCGGAAATAGACGCCGCGCCCGCCGTTCCAGGTGTTGGTCTCCATGTCGGTGGAAGTCCGCGGCCCGCTTCCGTATTCCAGCCCGGCTTCCTTGATCCGGCCGAAGATCTCGTCGAACTCCTGCTCGCTCACCTTGAAGGCGTAGTGGTGGCGCTCCACCACCTCAACGTTGTCGAAGTCCAGCGTCAGGGACTGGGAGCTGATACGAACCGGCTGGAAGTGCCCCATGGGCGGCTGATGCGCAAATCCGAAGATCTTCTCCCGGAAGCAAGCCGACTCTTCCTTGTCCCGTGCCGGCACGATGGTATGGTTCAACTCGATAGCCATCGGGACCTCCTTGGCCGTTGGAAACCTGGCACGGCCAAGAGTACCACGACCGTATAGTCCAAGCAATACAAAATCGACCGTTCCTAATGTCAACCGGAGCTATGCTCAGATCGGGTGTATGGGCTGGTTCCAATTGAGTTGGTGTGACTCGAATCGCCCTCGGAGGGCCAACTCCAGGACCAAGCGCTCGTTCCCACGGAAATTCAGACCGAACCGTGAGAGAACTCCCGTCAAGAGCTCTAGGGAAGGTCTGAACAGACCCGATATTGACGGGTACAGGGTTCATCGCGTCCGTTGGTGAAAGCCGGAAGCTGTCCGAGAGCGGCCTGTGGTCGGTTGACACGGAAGCAAGGGCGAATCAAGGCGCGGTCTGCGACCGATCGGCCCGCTTGCCGCCGCCTTGCGGCAGCTCCGGACGGAACGGCCCCGGGTCAGGCAGTGTCGTAGCGCCGGGCGATGAGCAGATTGGTGAACCCGAGCAGCACGGCGATACGCTGGGTGTTCTTCGCCAGCCCCCGGCAGCGCACCTTGGCGTAGCCGAAGTGGCGCTTCACATACAGGAACGGGTGCTCCACCTTGGCCCGCACCGAGGCCTTGCGCTTCTCCGCCGCCTCCTCCGGTCCCGCCTTGTCCAACAGCTTGCGCTTGCCGGGCTTCATCGCCACCTGCCAGTCCACGTCCGTGTCCCGGTTCTCCTCGCGCTTGCCCACCCCTTGGTAGCCGGCGTCGCCCCACACCTGCTCCTCGTTTCCGTGCAGCAGCGCGTGCGCCGTCGCCACGTCCGAGGCGTTCGCCGGCGTCGTCTCCAGACTGTGCGTCAAGCCCGACTGCGCATCCACACCGATATGCGCCTTCATCCCGAAACACCACTGCTTCCCCTTCTTCGTCTGGTGCATCTCCGGGTCCCTCTCCCCCTTGCGGTTCTTCGTCGACGACGGCGCGGCGACGATGCCCGCGTCCACGATCGTCCCCGTCTTCAACCGGTGCCCGAGCGAGGCCGGATGCGCGTTGACCTCCTCGAACAGCCTCTCCAGCAGGCGGCGGAAGTGCAGGATCGTCGTCTCGTCGGGCAGCGCACCCGACAGCCGCAGCCCCACAAACCGCCGCACCGACTCCACCTCGTAGAGCAGGTCCTCCATCCCGGGGTCGCTCAGGTTGTAGAACAACTGCACGCAGTGCACCCGCACCATCACCCCCAGCGGATAGGGACGCGGACCGCGCCCGGCCTTCGGATAGAACGGCTCGACCCGCTTCTCCAGCCGCTCCCACGGGATCAGCGCCTCCATCTTCTCAAGAAACGCCTCGCGCCGCGTCCGTCGCTTCTTCAGATCGTGCTCCATCTCCGCAAACGTCGCTTGCTCCATGGCCCGCTCTCCTCTCCGTCATCAATAAACCCATTCTGCCAAAACCCACTTGTTCAGACTTTTCCTAGGAGAAATCATGGAGGCGGTCGGCGGGTAACGTCACCAGAATCGTCATTTCGGGCAACACTGTGGCGTCTAACAACTCCGAAACCCGTTTCTTCAACATCTTCAATCCGGTTCCCGATGGAGTTTTCCCGTCTGAATATTATCCCTCTGCAACTTGATCACCGCCAGATCGGCGACGGACAGCAAATCGTCCACAAACTGCTCCGGGCCCACCCCAAAACCGTTACGGCTCCACACCGTCGAAACGTTTTGTCAGTTCTTTGAACAACGCCTCGGCCCTGTCCAATATCTCTGTCGGTATGTCTTTCGGATCCGTCGTCGACCACTCAACGACAATCCGGCGCGCGACCTCCGACTTCCAGCCGTCCGGTAGCTCGGCGCCATGTCTCTTTGCGGCGCTCTTGATCTGCGCTACCAGGCTGCCCTTGCCGCGATCGTCCTGGTTCAGTGTAACTTTCTTTCCGGCCACGTCCTTCACGACAGAGAGAATCGTCGCGTCGCCGATGATGTCCTCGATTTCGCATTCCTCTTGCCCGAGCACGTCACTCAGCATCAGAACGGCCTTCTCGTAGCCTGCATACAGCTCTTTCATCAGCGCGTTGCGTCGTGTTCGCCCAGCGTCGTCTCCGTCCAGCAAGACAACCGGTCGCACTTCCTGTCCCAGGAACAGCGACGCGACATGCCCGACCAGCTTGGTGCCGCCACACGGCGTTATGTAGATGTCGTCCGGCAAACCCTGCCGCCCGAGCGAGCGACAATGCAGGTTCAGCGCGGCAGGTACAGGTAGTCCGACATGCCCTCAACCAGCACGTTTTTCTTGTGCTGGAACAACCCTCGCACCATTGCGTATCCTGCCGCCGCCTGCAGCGGGAAGATCGTTTCCCTGTCTTTCGGCCAGCCATCGGCACTGATCCGTGAATGCCCCGTTTCATCTTCCGTAACCGGACGAATGCGGTGGATATGTTCTCCGTCGATCAGGAACGGCGAATGCGTCGTGTATATCAGCGGATTATTTTCGGCCAGCGTCTCGAAGAAAGCTATAAGCTCCTGCTGCGCCGTCGGGTGTAAATGCAGTCCTGGCTCGTCAAGCAACAGGATCGCGTCCTTGTGCCCCTCTTCCGACTCTACGAGAAACACCAGGTAGAACGAGAAACACCACTGAAATCCCTTGCTCCGGCTTTCCAACTCGATCTCGACATCCGGCCGCCGATCATCAGACACCCAGATACGAAAATATGAACCGTCGGCTTGATACCTGATCTTGTGCCGTCTCTGGCCGAACCACCGGCCAAATTTCTTCGAGATGCCGAGCGACGCCGAGTTCAGCTTCACGCTGCGCAGTTCCTTGTGCTCCTGATCGCGCTTGATCATCTCTTCCGTCACTGACTGCCCCGCAGTTCTCGCTCCTTCGGCTTCCTCCAGGCCCAAATTCGAGATTTCCTGTGCCGTGAGCTGCACATGTTTGAACATCGCATTGATCGTCCGCACGCGCGGTTCCTGCGGTCCTGCCGCAAGGTCTTCGAGAAATCGCGGCAGATAGACGGCGCTGTCGAGAATCCCGTAGTTCTCGAAATAGATGAAGACGGGCAGCTCGGCCACGATGGCCTCGTACAGTTGCAGTAGTATCGGCGCAGTTTCCGCCCTGCTCAGCAGGTCATCGATCTCGCCTTGAAGCGATTCGACCAAGTCGGCCGAAACCGGCCCCGCTTGCTCGTTCGATTCCTGTCGCACCTGCTTCAACAGCTCGATACCCTTCTGCGTTCGCAAATCCTGAAGTTTCCCGGTAGCCTGTTTATTCGCGTCTGCCCAGTCCGCGCTCTGCGTCCTCAGCGCCTGTGTCGCCTCTTCCTGATCTTGCGCCGGCGCCGAAAGTCGGCGGGCACTCTTCGCGAACGTATCGAGCGCTTTCACCAGTTCGGCCGGATCAACCGGATCGTCCGTTACCTCCGGGTCATACTCGCATTTCAGGCTGCCGTCGTAGTAGCGCGTCAATATTGACTTCCGCGGTATCCCCGCGCCGTTTAGACGCTTGCCTAGCTCTTCGCGGAACTCGGCCGACAGCTCGAATTCAACCCTGCACACCGGCTGATCGCCGCCGTCACGGTAATCGGCCGTGAAACGGTCGCGCGGGAACTCCCGCTGCACTTGGTACGGTTCCTCGATCGCCGGATTAAACTTGTGCAACGCCTTCAGCAAGGCGGTTTTCCCGGCCTCGTTACGACCGACGAATGACGTCACCCGCTCAAGCGGAACCCAACCGCTATCGTCGATGTTGCGGTAGTTCAAGACTTGAAATTGCGTTGCTCTCAACTTCATGTAACACTTATCGTATGTTTCTGTTGCTCATTACTGCCTACGCGATCGGTTCCTCGAACAGCTCGACTTGCCTTTCCCGTCGCCGCCGCGTCACCTCGGGTAACAGCTCGGCGATCCCCTCCGCCGGGACGTTGCCCAGCTCCTTCGGCTCCAGCTTGTGCAGCCCGCCACCGTAGACGCGACCTTCCCCGAGCATCGCCTGCGGGCAAATCTGGTTCAGGAACTCCCAGACCTGCAGTTTCAGCTCGGGCTTATCCTGCAGGGCGCGCTCGATCGGCCCCTTCGGGTACAACATCAAATATACATTCGCGGCTGTCGCCTTCGAATTGTTCAGTATAAAGCGAAACGGCCTGCCGCTCTTCTTGTCGCTTCGGCCGAGATAGGTGCAGACGAACGGTGCCGGCAGCCGGTATTCCTGCGTGTACCACAGCGCCCGATGCCGGCAGAGATAGCGATCAGCGATGCCTTCCGCCTTACCTTTTTCCAGATAGGCCCACAGATTTGGATAGCGTGCCTTGATCTCGCTTTCCGTCCACGGAGGATCGAGCAGGAACAATCGCCGTTCCAGCACGGGGTTGCCCTTCCGATCGCCCTTGATCTCGTCGTCCGGCACATAACGCGGGCTCGGCAGGATCGGCTTGAATGCTTCCATCGGCAACTCGCGCCGCTCGATTTCCTGCGCCGACAGGATAAAATAGTTGTTGTTGCCCGTAGCCAAGCCCCGTTTGATCTTGAAGAAATCGCCCAGCACCGGCCCCTCAGCCGCTTCATGGCTTTCCTTCATCGGATAGCCCGTCCATTTTGGATCGCGACGCAACGTCTCGACCGGCACCAACCGTTCCAGCTTCGGTCGTTCCAGCGTTCCGCCATAGGTGAAGCGCACTTCGTGCCCTATTCGAGGAGATTCGTTGCGGAACCACACCACGGCCGACGACACAAGTGCGTCACCGAACTGCACATCGTTCGGATCGAAGCGGTGAATGTGCAGAAGCGTCACCTTGCCGAGCAAGTAGCGCTTCACCGAGACGCCGTACTTCACGTCCATGAACTCGCTCGGGATCAACCACCCCGCTAGGCCGCCATCGGCCATCCACGCGTGGCTTATGCCCAGGAAATAGCAATACAGCCCGGCCAGTCCGTTGATCTCCACTCCGCAGGCGTCTTGCGTGCGCAGCCTCAACCGCTGTTTCTCGCCGTTGGCGATATGGTGATGCCGCACATAGGGTGGATTACAGATCAGCAGGTTGAACTTTTCGGTAGCCGCGGGCGCTTCGGCCTGCGTGAAGTCCTCCAAGCGGATATCCAGCCCCGTCTCGCCCCACAGTTTCGCCGCCGGTCTGCCGTAATGCGGATCGATCTCATACCCCACAGCGGCACCGATACGGGTTTGCGGGAACACATCCAACAACGCCGAATAGAAGGAGCCCGTCCCCACCGCAGGGTCCATGAACCGCACTTTCGCGTTTTTGCCGAGATGCGCTTTCGCATAGCGCTGTATGTCGACAGCCAAGCCGGTCGGCGTCGCGAACTGCCCCATACGGTTCCGCACGGCAGTGTCCCTCTTCGCGTCCAGCTCTTCCTGTAGAACCAGCCGCCGCGCCTCTGATTCCACAACTGCTTTATTCATCATCTACAACCCGAATTCCCCGAGATCGTTGATACGGTGCTCCCAGACCCAGTCGATGCCTTCCGCCGCCTCGTAACCGAGATAGCCACTGTCGAAGTATCCGCAGAGGAACAGTATGTAGCGCACGTTTTGACCGTAAGTTCGGCGCAACTGGCCCATCTTCGTGGCTTCTTCCTTGCGTCGCTTGTTGACGTTCGTGAAATCCCCCGCCGACTTCGCTTCGATCAGTAACGGCATCTCGCCTGCCTTCGCCGCTTTGGGCATCGCAACCGCATCCACAGGGATATTGACCGTCTTGGCGGTCCCTCCCCGCTCGACCGGCACGTTAAGCCGGAACGAATACGTCCCCGGCTGCAGCTCGTCGTACTTTGTGCCCTCGCCCGCTGGCAGGTTTTCATACCCAAGAGATGTCAACCATTCGCTG
Source organism: Binatia bacterium (assembly GCA_963422385.1). GTDB lineage: Bacteria > Desulfobacterota > Binatia > UBA9968 > JAJDTQ01 > JAJDTQ01. The sequence goes on from OY729432.1 coordinate 38,301, forward strand.
ATCGCGGTGAGCTGACGCCTTTCCTGTGCGTTACGGATGATCGGGTTTGCGACGGCCCCACATAGGCGATCAGCCACGATCGTCGCGGCCCGGTACAGATCCTGTTGAGACGGATCGTCCCCGCGCTCCAACCAAACGAAGACATCCGAATCGGCCATCTTCTCGATGATCTCACCGATCTTCTCAAGGTCGCTATCCAGCTTTCGCCGCGGCATTCGCGACGGAAGCCGGTTGTCCTTCTCCATAGACTTGACCAAGTTCCCGGAGACGCAGGCAAGGCCGATCAGTCGGTCCACGGCCAAGGGCGGACAGGTGGACATCCGCAGTGACGGCAACACCGATGGCTTCGCCTTCAGCAGATCCACCCCCACATCCGTCAGATTTTTCGTCGCTTTGAGCGTCGCCTCGACATCCTTTGTGGTCTGTACCCGCGTCGTCCGGTAGGCCTCTGGAGCAAAGCGCATGAACCAGTCGTTGTACATATCCACCGACTGCTCAATGTCCTGTTTCCACCGATCCGGCTTATCCCTGTTGACTGCCATTACCGGTTTTTCTTTGTCTGATCTTCCCGCTTTACCTGCCGGTAAAGCTCCCACATCTCCTCAAAAAGCTCATTCCGGCCTGCCGTTTCCTTCTTGAAAGCGACCGCCGTCGGCTTCGGCAGCCTGATCCCGATAACCTGCGTCGATTCTCGCGCTACCATCCGTTCACACTCTCCTTGTCTTACCGTTGGCTTCATTGTTGTCGCCAAGTCGACATTTCGTCAACAGCGCTTACTCGAATTTCCTAGAAAATTATCTGCTGCCCCCCCTTGGTCCCGTTAGTCTGTCCCTAGGAGTCTGCGTCGTAGGAGTATTTGAGGCGACCTTGGGGAACGGGAGGCAGAGTTGGCGAAGGGATCAGCATGGTGGGGGGTGGGGCGGTGACAGCGAAAGAGTCCGAGGTGCGGGAGTGAAAACTCGGGAGGGTCATTGTCACGCTCCACATCGGCGAAGAGCACCCTTTTGGGGGGCCATGAGACGGTGTTCCGCCAGTGCTTTATCTCGCCATCATCGGCAGCAACTGCTTGAGGTTGAGCGCCAGACAGACCAAGTCCCACTCCCCTTGTGCTTTTCTTGGCCCACGCACACTGAAGCGGCGAAATCCCATCACCTGCTTGATCCACCCGTTGGGCGCCTCGGACAGCCACTTGCGCGCCCGATCCATCTCCCGGCCCGCCGCGGTCGTCAGCTTCTCGGCCATGCCATGCGTCGCCGGATGCTTCTCAGGATGAGCCGCCGCCACCTTCCTGCCCTCCCGGCCTGAGGCCACGTAGCCCTCGATGCCCCGTGCCTCCAACTCCTTCAAGTCCCGCTCCTTGCTGTACCCCGCATCCGCCAACACCGTATCCGGTCGCTTCTTGCAGGTCGCTTCCACCTCGTCCAGAAGCGCTGGCAACTCCCGTTGGTCGCTGCCGTTGGCGGTCAGCTTCGTCGCCACCCCCAACTGCGGCTCCCCGTCCACCTGCGCGTTGTAACCCTGCTGGAACCCCTCCGTGCCTGTCTTCATGATCTGACTCTCGGGGTCCGTGAAATTGCTCCGAGCCTTCCCTTCCGGCTCCCCATAACCCCGCTTGTACGGCTTCCCCCCCTTGGGGTTCCGATCCTGCCCCGGCGACCGTCCCCGAGCCTCATCCGCCAACCGCTGCTCTGCCGCCAACCGCTCCTCCCGCCGGCGCAACCCCTCCGGCAATTCGTCCCCCCGCAACTCTTTGCCAAACCCCCCATCCTCCCCGGCGTCCGTACTCCGCGCCTTCCGCAACAACTCTTCGATCTCCCCCGCCAACCGTCCCTCCTCCTCCCCCATCCGCCCGTAGCTCATGGCCTTGCGCTTCGACGCATTCGCCCTCACCTGCGTCCCGTCTATCCACAACTTCCCGAATCTCACCAACCCCAACTCCCCCGCCGCCAACATCCGAAACCCCACGTCCTCCTCCAGCTTCCTCGCTATCCCTCGCGACGAAAACACCCCCGTCGCATAGCCGTAGACCAGAACCTTCACCATCATCCCCGCCTCATATGGCGCCTTGCGCCGTCCGTCCCCTCCATACCCTGCGTAAAACCCACTCAAGTCCGATCCATCCGCCAGATCGCTGATATGATGCGCCATATGCCCTTCCGGCAACCATTCCCCCATATCCCGTGGCATCAGCATCATCTGCTCCGGTTGCTACCAACCATACCTTGCCGACTTGAACTCCCTCCAGTCATTCTTATACTCCCTTGTCTATTCTACCCTCCTTCCTCGTACCCCCGTTTATCACCGCCCCAGTTTCCTACGACGCAGACTCCTAGCCCTTCATGCGCTCAACCCGCCCGGCTTCGATATGCACGCCGTAATCACTTGCTGCGCTCTCGGCCGTGATGTAGCCACGGTCCAGATCTCGCTCGATCAGCTCGAGGGGACGCTCGTCCGGCCGGCCCCACCCGCCGCCGGTTTCGAGGATGACGCGGTCGCCGGGCTGGAGGCGATGGTCCCGGGCCTTGCCCATCGTCTCCGTCTCGCCCGATGCCTTGATGATCGTTACGCAACCGGGCTTGGCAGCCTTGCCGCCGCGTACGCCCCACGGCGGACATTTCCTGCGGTCGACGTTGGTGTTGAGCGTGCAGGGATAAAGGATCTCGTACTCCTTGCGAAAGCCGAGCCCGCCCCGGAACTTGCCCGGGCCGCCCGAATCCTCGCGCAGCGAAAGCGCGCGAGGAACGGCAGAAGCGATTCCTGCAACTCCATCGGGATCAGCCGCGTGTCGCCGTGCGCCATGGTTCGGAACGGTCCCGCACCGTCGTGCCCGTCGCCCGCGCCCCAGCCGCCGTGACCGCTGTCATGGCCGTGGAAACGACTTCCATCGGCCCAGTTGCCGTAGACCTGGAAGCCCGAATGGGTCCCGAAATGGGCGCCGGTCACAAGATGCGGCAGGGCGTCCCCGAGGCAGCGAATCACCGAATCGATGACGGTCGGCAGCGGGAACGGATAGCCGGCCATCGGCGCGCCGGGACGCACGCTCAGGATCTTGCCCTCCGGCAGGATCAGTTTGAGCGGCCGGTAAACGTCTTCGTTGGCCGGCTTCCTCGGCGCTATCAGGTACTTGAAGGCGACCCGCGCCGCCGTGACGCCACCGCCGAAATAGCCCGAGTTCAGCGGACCCGGCACCTGATCGGCGAGCCCGGAAAAATCAACGGTCATCTCCTCGCCCTCGACGATGACCTTTACGCCGATGGGCACGGGCTCGGTGCCGAGGGAATCGTCGTCGAGGAAAGCATCACTCTCATAGACGCCGTCGGGGATGTCGCGAATGCGCGCGCGACGACGCCTCGCCCTGATCGAGGATCGTCTCGACAGTCGCGAAGAAGGTGTCGATGCCATATTTGTTGGCAAGCGCGAGCGTAAGATCGCGGCCCAGGAAGCATCCCGCAAGCTGCGCCGCGATGTCACCCATCAGATCCACCGGCATCCGCGTGTTGTTCTCGATGATTCGGTAGATCTCCTCGATCGGCTCGCCTTTCGACCACAGCTTGATCGAACGGAGCTGCAGCCCCTCCATGAAAATGTCGGTGGATCCGTGCATCACGCCGCCGATATCGATCCAGTGGACGTTGATCGCGAAGAAGCCGAGCAGGGTCGCACGGTCGGGCCCGCCGTAAATCGGCGTGTACATGACGGTGTTGTTCAGGTGCTGCCCCTGCACGGCGGCATGATTGCAGACCACGACGTCGCCGTCATGGAACCGGCCGTAGGTCTTCAGCCCGTCACGTACCGCGGTCCCGACGGCATCGGCGACGAAAGGCGGCATGCCGCCCGTCGACTGGGCGACGGGTTGCCCGTCTACGTCCACCAACCCGACCGCGAAGTCCTTGTATTCGTAGACATAGGGGTTGAATGCCGTGCGCGTGATGTTGGCGTCGATCTGGTTGGTGATCGAAACGACGCCGAACCGGATTACCTCGAGGGTGATCGGATCGATCTTTACGGGGGCGTTCAGGGTTTGCATGGCTCTGTTCATCGTCTCTTTCTCCACTCTCCCTGTCTGCGCTTCGAGGCTCGGATAATTCCAGCCCATTCTCGGCAGCGCTGCCTGCCGTCGTCTCATTCGCCGCCGCACTCGATGTGGATCTCGCCCATACCGCCGATTTTGAAGCGGTCGCCCGGCCAGATCAGCGTGGTGGAGCCGTACTCCTCGATGACCGCCGGGCCATCCGCTGCGAATGCCGGCTCCAGCACGTCGCGGTCATAAACCGCCGTACCCACGGTTCCTCCAGCACTGCCGAAATAGACCTGGCGGGTCTGTGGCCCCGGCGCCTTGGCCGATGACGCCTTGCGCCGCAGCTTCGCGATATCCGGGTACCGCAACCGGGCGGAGGCCGACAGATGCAGGGCCTGAAGCTCGGACGGGGCCTTCGAGTCGGCGTGCCCGTAGCGGCGTTCGTAGTCGTGCTCGAAGGCCTGCCTGATTTCGGCCACGCTGCGCAGCCCCGTGAGCGGCACGTGGATGTTGTTCCGCTGGCCGCGATAGCGCATCTCCGCCTTGCGCTCGAAAAACACGTCGTCGGTGGCGAAATCCCGGCGAAGGGCTGCCGCAGCCTCGGTCTCCATCCCGCGGAAGGCGGCATCCACCCTGCCCACCAGCGCGTCATCGAGCAACCCGGTGAACGTCTCCGACGCGTCGACCTGCGCGTCCGCAAGCAGCATGCCGATGGCCGAGAAATTGCCGGGTTCCGGCGGGATGACGACGGTGAGGACGGACAGCTCGCGTGCCAGCGCGGAGGCGTGCAGCGGCCCGCCCCCGCCATAGGCGAACAGGACGAAATCGCGGGGGTCGAGCCCGTGCTCCACCGAGACCTGGCGGATCGCGCCGCCGAGGAAGCGATCGGGGTTGAGCCTGCCAAGCACGAGATTCGCGTCGGTGACGGTGGGTTCGGTCCCGCCGCGGTCGTAGCACACCGGCCCGGGTGTCGAGCCGGCGCTGTGCGGTCCGACATGCAGGCGGTTCTGATCGTCCAGCCACGCGATCGAGCCGCCGCCCGAACCGACCTCGACGATATCGATGACCGGCCATTTGATGGGAAATCCCTGAACATAGCCGTTCACGTAATAGATGGACTCGACGATGAACCGGCCGTTTTCCACCAGGGCGCATTTCGCGGTGGTGCCGCCCATGTCGAAAGCGACGACATTGGCAATGCCGAGCGCTTCGGCATAGGCGCCGGTGCCGATGCAGCCCCCGATGGGTCCCGATTCGACGAGGCCGACCGGCTGGCGGCAGGTGCGCTCGACCGACAGCAGTCCGCCGTTGGAGCCCATCATGAACAGCGTGCCGTCATAACCCTGGGAACGGAAATCGCTCTCCAGACGACGCACATAGGTATTCACCTGCGGCCCGACAAAGGCGTTGGCCGCAACGGTCGAGGTACGCTCGTACTCGTACCACTGGCGCGTCAGCTCGGTGCTGTATGTCACATAGACATCGGGCAGCAGGCGTTTCAGGATTTCGGCGGCCTGTTCTTCGTGCATGGGATCAAGGAAGGAACTCATGAAAAAGACGGCCACCGCCTCGATTTCCAGGCGCTTCAGCTCATCCGCCAAAATTTCGAGGGCAGCCGTATCGAGCGGCACCAACACTTCGCCCTTCGCGTCGACCCGCTCGGGCACCTCGAAACGCAGCTCGCGCGGGATCAGCGGCTCGTCCCGCTGGTAATGCAGGTCGAACGGGTCGGGCCGGTTGACGCGGGCGATCTCCAGCACATCGCGGAAGCCTTCCGAGGTGACCAGGGCGCATTTGGCGCCACGCCACTGGATCAACGAGTTGATGACCAGCGTGGTCCCGTGATTGAGGAAGTTGGCCTCGGCGGGCTTGATGCCTCCCTTCCTGAAGCAGTCGAGGATCCCCTCGACAAAATTCCCGTACGTCGTTGGGCTCTTGGTATAGATCGCGCTGCCGGTATCGTGATCGAACGCGACAAGGTCGGTGAAGGTACCTCCGATATCCACGGCGACGACATGCGGCATCAATTTCTCCAGTGCATCTCGGTCACCTGACTGCGCCTCAGTCGCGGATGACGACGCAACATTCCGGGGCAAACGAAGCCGGACGCCCTCGCCCACCTCGCCGGCGGCACCGGGATGGAGTTGCACCTGGACCGTCTGGTCTTCCGCGGCGACGGCGCAGTAGGTCACGTTGCCGAGGAACGCCTTGTGGCGGATCGTTCCGTCAACGGTATTCGGAGCGTCGGCGTCGTTCTCAGCGAAAATCACGTTCTCCGGCCGGATGGCGCCCCGCGCAGCGGCGCCCTCGGCAAGGCCGGCGCCACCACGCACACGAAGCACGCCGAGCGGGGTGTCCACCGTGAGATCGCCGGCCCCCCTCTCGCTCACCTCCACTACTTTTCCGTTGATGAAGTTGGTCTTGCCGATGAAGTCGACGACGAACGCGCTACCAGGCCCGCCGCAGCGGCAAAGCCCGGCATCAGCAGACCGATCGTCATCAGTGTGAAGACAATCGTCTTGCCCGGCAAATTCGTCCGTTCGACCAGCCATGCGGCCGGAATCCCGAAGAGGAAGGCGACGGCCAGCGAAGAAAACGCAAAGCCCAGAGTGTTCCAAAGCACTTCGTATGTCCGGGAATCCAACGCCACCGAGACGTAGTTGCCGAGCGTGTAGGCATGCTCCGCGTCGGGTTCTCCCTCGATAAAACTGATCCAGAAGACAATTCCGAGGCACGCAATGATGATAACGCTCATCGCGATGGTCGCGCCAAACATGACACGAGGCAGAGCGTCCACCTTGCCCGCGAGACTCTGCCGTTCGAGCCGGTCGCGGTCAAACCCATCCGTGGGACCCGCCGGAGGCCCGCGCGTTACGGGGCCTTCCGGCATTGCGGTTAACCATGCGTCATTACTTCTTTGCCTTGCTGGTGAGGATCTTGATGGCGGCGCGCTTGCTCCTGGTCGTCTCGGGATGGGCGGCGTTCTTCGGCACCGTCATGTAGTAGTAGCGGATCTGGGCCGCATCGTGCGGGATCATCTGGTCGATGGGAGCGCCTTTCTCCTTCCAGATGAAGGCCGACTGGCCGCTGCAATCCATAACCAGCGCCAGGAACTCGCCCGAAGCGATCCGCTCCAATTCGCTGCAGCGGATCAGACCGGCGATATGGCCGGAAAGCTTGCGAACGTAATCGAGCGTCTTCTCCGGTCCCCAAATATCGCTTGAGGAGATCGTGTCGAATCCGGCGGCGTAAGGGGTCGAAGCGATCTTGCCTTTCCACTCGGGCTTGAGGAAATCCGCAAGCGTCGTCGGCTTCATCGGCGCCAAGCGTGTGTTGTAGGTCATGCCGGACATGCCCGAATAGACTCGCACGAGTTGCCCATCCTGCTCGGTCGACTGGTCGGTCATTCGATCGGGCACCAATGCCTTCCAGTCCACCTTGTGGAACATATTCCGCTTGAGCAGCGGCGTAATGTAGGCGCCGTTGGCGAAATAGATGTCGCTGAAAGCCGTCTGCCCGGCCGCGAACTCGGTCGCAATCTGATGGCCGATACGCGGCATCGAGGGGCCCGGGGTGTACCGGATATCCACTCTGGAGCCCCACATTTCGCACATCGCCTTTTCCATGGCCTCGGCACCCTTGTTACCGCCTGCGGAGGTCGTTCCCCAGGAGATGTCAAGTCTGCCTTCCGCGTTGGCCGCCGCGACCAGTTTCTTCAACGCCGGGCTCATTTCAGCGGCGCGCAGAGGCTGCGGCCCCGTCATGGTGACGGAAAGAAGTGCTGCCGCGGCAACGCCGGCAAAGACTCCGAGATGTAACTTCCTTGCGTGTCCTCCCCTTCTGGCGCGGCAACAAGAAGCGCGCATGATGAGCCGCTGGTCTGCCGTCAACAGTAGATAGAGAGGGGTCCGGAGGTTGTCAACAGGACGACTCGCACGTGACCAAGCCACCCGGCCCGGCGCTCACGAGCTCAGCCCAGGAAGCTCTATCTCGGCGAGTCATGTCAAGGAGCCGGATTACGCGGTCGTTGAACAGCCGGCATCCTGACCCGAGACGCGTTGTCTCAAGACCACACCAGCGGTGCATCCTTCAGACTGGTGATGCGCCACGTCTTCTCCGGTGCCGAGAGAGTGTCGGGTGTCGTGGCAAGAGCCCGTTGCACGGAGCAAGGGAAGCCCGCCCATTCCGAGGCCATGAGCGAAACGGCTCGCGCCCGGTTCGGTAGGTTCGTCGGCCATTGACGGTGCCTCCCGTACTCGCTGTCCCTTCCAGGGCCGCGCTCGGCCAAGGACAGGAATGGTGGGCCCACCTGGACTCGAACCAGGGACCTACCGGTTATGAGCCGGTGGCTCTAACCAACTGAGCTATGGGCCCGGAGTTTGTGTGTGGGTGGCAAAGGGGGAAATCCGTCCATGACGCAAGCCGGACAGTGTCCTATCCTTCCATGAAACTCTTGAGTCTCTTGCTTCTACTAGGATGGCGCAGCTTGCGCAAGGCTTTGGCCTCGATCTGGCGGATACGTTCCCGGGTGACGGAGAATTCGTGCCCGACCTCCTCCAGCGTGTGGTCCGACTTCTCACCGATGCCGAATCGCATCCGGAGAACCTGCTCCTCGCGCGGCGTCAGGGTGGCCAGTATCTTCTTGGTCTGTTCCGCGAGGTTGAGGTTGGACACCGCGTCGGACGGTGTCTCCACCCGTTTGTCCTCGATGAAGTCACAGAGATGGCTGTCTTCGTCCTCGCCCACCGGCGTCTCCAGGGATATCGGCTCCTTGGCGATCTTCAACACCTTGCGGACCTTGTCCAGGGGGATCTCCATCTTGGCGGCGATCTCCTCCGGCGTGGGCTCCCGTCCGATCTCCTGCACGAGATAACGCGAAGTCCGGATCAACTTGTTGATGGTCTCGATCATGTGCACGGGGATGCGAATGGTACGTGCCTGATCGGCGATGGCCCGGGTGATGGCCTGACGGATCCACCACGTCGCATAGGTGGAGAACTTGTACCCTCGCTGATACTCGAACTTCTCCACCGCCTTCATAAGGCCGATATTGCCTTCCTGAATCAGGTCGAGGAACTGCAGGCCCCGGTTGGTGTACTTCTTGGCAATGCTTACCACCAGCCGGAGATTGGCCTCGATCAACTGCTTCTTGGCCAGGTCGGCCTGGATCTCCCCCTTGCGAATGGACCGGACCCGCTGTCGAATTTCCTCGCCCGACATCTCCAGCCGTCGTTCGGTCCCCTGTACCTCCTCCCTGGCTTTCCGGATGTTGTCCTGCATTTCCCGGAAGGCGTTCATGCTCATGCGAAAGGTGCCGACCGTCCTTTGCCACGTCTCCTTGCCGCCGTTCCCCGGCGTGATCCCGAGTATTTGCCGCGCGGTCTTGCCGGTCTCTCTTTCGTAACGCTCCACCCTGGATTTCGCCGACTCGATTCGGCGCAGGTCTCCCTTCAACCGTTCCACCACGGCGTCGATCTGGGGACGGTTGAGCCGCAATTCCTTCAAGCCCTTGAGCATCTTCGTCCGACACCGGCTCAACCGCCGTTCCACCCCGATCCTGATGTCCGCGGCGATACACTTTTGAATCTTCTGCTTGAGTCCATCCCGCTGCCGCACCACGCGCCGCAGCTTGTCGATCTGGTCCAGCAGGCGCTGCTCGTGCACCTCCTCCACGTAGCCGTTCTCCGCGTCCACCCCCTTGATCACTTCGTGCGCCCGAATTTCGCCGCGCTCGATCCTCTCGCCGAGATCGAGCACGTGCTGGACCGCGACGGAACACGAAAGCACGTAGTCCGTCACCACTCCCTCACCCTCCTCGATCTTCTTGGCGATCTCCACCTCCCCGTCGCGGCTGAGGAGCGACACGTTGCCCATCTCGCGAAGGTACATGCGCACCGGATCACCGGTCTTGCCGGCAACGTCCGCCTCCGCCTCGTACTCGACTTCGGCCTCCTCCGGCTCTTCACTCGCCCCTTCCTCCGTCTGGGCGCTCAGCGCCACCCGCTGGTTGGCGTCGACGACCTCGATGTCCATTTCACCGAAAATGGACATGACGTCATCGAGCTTCTCCGGCGAGACGGCATCGGGCGACAGCACGTCGTTGACTTGATCGTAGGTCACATAGCCCTTTTCCTTGCCGAGATCGATCAGCCGTTTGACATCCTGCTCTCGCTTCGTCAGGCGAGTTCGGGACGCCTCCCGGGCGGTTCTGACTGGCGTGGCGTTTACAAACCCGGCCTGGCCCGCTCCAAGCGGCGCTCCCTTTGTATGACCTCCTGCCATTGCCGCATCCTCTCTTTCTTGACCTCATCATCACGGGTCTCTTCCGCGACACGGATCGCTCTACGCAACTCCTGTTCGAGCCGCCTCAGATATCGTCGTTGCAAAAAAAAGAGACAGTCCGCGGTCATTCGATCCCGCTCGTTCTCGGCAATCTCTTGCCCCCGCAACACCAGCGCACTGATCTCCGACGCGAATTCGGCCGGCAGTCCCTCGGTGAGTACGCCGACTGCCGCCTCCCCACCGGGTTCGGGACCCGCAAGGATCCGCCGGATCACCTCGCGCCACTTCTCGGTGACGAGCTTGTCCATCGGTTCCTTGCGCAACCTCTGCACCACCGACGGGAATCGCAGCATCAGGGCTACGAGCGCGGACTCCGCGCGGTCTTCACCCAGGGACCAACGGTCCGCGGTGCCTGGTTCGCCACCGCGGACGCCCGTGGACGCCTCCGTGCCCGACGTCGCGGCATGCCGGCGCAACGACTCCTCGCGAATGCCCAACAGGTCCGCCGACCGTCGCGCCAGCAACTCGCGATCCAAAGGATTGGTTACCTTGGCGAGCATCCGGATGACTTCGTTCGCCAAACGGCTCTTGCCCCCGAGGTCGGTCCCGTGGCGGGCTCGAAGCCAGTTCAGATAGAAGTCCGCGATGGGCACTGCATCTTCCAGCACCCGATCCAGCGCGGCCTTTCCTTGCGTCCTGACGAACGTGTCCGGGTCGGAGCCCTCCGGGAGGAAAGCCGCATGACCCCAGAGGCCGGCCTGCTGGAACACCTCGAAGCTGCGGGCCGCCGCGTTACGCCCCGCGGCGTCACCGTCGAACAGCGCCGTGACGTTACGGGTGTACCGTCCCAGAAGCCGCAGATGATCGGCCGTCAGGGCCGTGCCCAGGGTGGCCACCGCGTGGGTTACGTCGAACTGCGCCAGCGCCAGTACGTCCAGATAGCCCTCCACCACCACCACGCGGTCCTGCGAACGGATGCCGTCTCTTGCCTGCTTCAGACCGTAGACCTGCGCCCCCTTGTGAAAAAGCGGCGTCTCCGGCGAATTGAGGTACTTGGGTTTCCCGTCGTCGATGACCCGGCCGCCGAAGCCGGTGATCTTGCCGCCCGGTTCGGCAATGGGAAAGATGATCCGGTCGAAGAACCGGTCGCGGTAGTTGCCGGCTCCCTTGCCCGCCACCAGACCCGCCTCCGCCGCTGCGCCCAGCGCGACGCCCTCACGCCGGAACCGGCCGGCAAGGACATCGCCCCGCGACGCGAAGCCGAGACGGAAACGCTGCCAGAAGGATTCCTCCACGCCGCGCCGTTTCAGGTAGGCCCGTGCCCGAGAGCCTTGGGATGGATCCAACAAAAGCGCGTGGAACACCTCCGACGCCTGCTCATTCAACCGGAACAGATCGCCGCGCCGGCCGCCGCCCGACCGGGAAACCTCGATGGCGATGCCGTACCGTTCCGCCAGCCGCTCGATGGACTCGGGAAAAGTGAGCCCGTCATAGAGCATGAGGAACTTGAAGACGTCGCCACCGGCCTGGCAGCCGAAACAGTAGAAAACGCCCTTTTCCTCACTGACGGTAAAGGATGGAGTCTTTTCGGAATGGAAGGGGCACAGCCCCGAGTAGTTCTGGCCGCCCTTCTTGAGTGTGACATAGTCGGAAACAACCTCCACGATGGAGGCGCGAGTGCGAACCTCTTGAGTGGTCTGATTCGAGATCATGCACCGCGTTGCGGACCGCTCGCTGCCGAATCCGTTCCCGAGGTCCCGGGCCAGATGACCGCGGCACCCTTTGTCACCGCCCATGTCCCCAAGTCGGAGAGAGGACCGACCAGGACCGCCTTGCCGAACTGCTGCTGATAATTTGGCGGAAGCCACGACTGGGAGATGGCGAAGATAAGCCCCATACCGAGAAACAAGGCGCCCTTGGAGCCCCCCACCAGCACGCCCCCGAGCCGGTTGAACCCGCCAAGGAACAACAAGCTGGCCGACCGGTGAAGCATGAGTCCCAACCAGTTTAGTGCAATGTAGATCGGGAGGAACAGCAGGAGGAAAACGATGACGTTAAGGACTAGCGGCGAGTAGGGCCAGGAATCGACCCAGAGGGAGACCTGTTCGTAGTATCGTACGGACACGATAAAGCCAACCGAAAGGCCCAACAAGGCGAATACCTCCCGGAACAGCCCCTTGACGTAACCCCTTACGGCAAACGCGCACAGGACTGCTGCCAACACTGCGTCGACGATATTCACAACGGCCTGCTGGGAGCTGTCGATCTCCGGGACACAGAAAAGATTCCAGGCGAACCTTCCAGGCCCTTCTCCGATCAAACTCAGCCGATCACGGCCATTGTATTGTCCCGAGCTCCCGGTTCACTTAGTACCACTGGTGGCTTCGGGCACGCTTCATGGCACGCTTCTTGGCTGCGATGGCCTTCCTCTTACGCTTGACGCTCGGTTTTTCGTAGTGTTCCCGCTTGCGCAGCTCCGCCAGGATTCCGGCTTTCTCACACTGCTTCTTGAACCGCCGGATGGCGCTCTCGATGGACTCGTTGTCCTTTATTCGAACCCCTGTCATATGGTGTGTTCTCTCCTTGGGTCAGTTGGACTATAGCCAATCAGTCATCCAAGTCAACCCCGCAAACCGCATTGGCCGGCAACCCGAAGACTACCCGGATCGCTACCCGTTCGTACGGTGCGGGTCACTAGGCTCCTGGGCCGGCGGCAAGGTGCAGTGGATGAAGAACTCCTTGTTACCCTTGGGTCCAAGCAACGGCGATTCGAAAACCGGACGGCGCTTCAGCCCCAGGGCATCCACCGCGTCCTCGATCTCTCCGATGACCCGCCTGTGCTCCTCCTCCGAACGCACCACTCCGCCCTTGCCGACCCGGCCCTTGCCCGCCTCGAACTGCGGCTTGATGAGAGCCATGACCTCGAACGGCTCGGCCAGGAGACGGCATACCCGCGGCAGCACGATCCGAAGCGATATGAAAGAAACATCCACCACGGCCAAATCCGGCCTCTCCAAGAACCCGTCGGGCTCGAGGTAACGGATATTGGTGCGCTCCAACACGACCACCCGTGAATCCTGCCGGAGCCGCCAGTCAAGCTGCCCGTAGCCCACATCCACCGCGTGAACCCGCGCCGCGCCATGAGCCAGAAGGCAGTCGGTGAACCCTCCCGTGGAGGCGCCGACGTCGAGCGCCACCCGGCCCTTCGGCTCCAACCCGAAGTGCGCCAAGGCCGCTTCGAGTTTTTCTCCCCCACGGCTGACGTAGCGGGAGGAGACCTTGAGCCGCACCCGCGAGTCGCGTTTCACCAGGGCCCCGGCCTTGGTGATGGGCTGATCGTCCACCAGAACCGCGCCGGCCAGAATATACCGCCGAGCTTCCTCACGGCTCCTGACGAGCGACGCCTCCAGCAGGACCCGATCGAGCCGTTCCTTCCCCGACGTGCTTCGCGTCATGGATTTCCAGCTCCCGTCATGACCGCGCCCGACGTTTCCCGACGTCCCGTGGCCGGTCAATCCGGCGCTTCCTCCACCAACTCCTGTAGCCGGGCTCGGCCGTCCGGGTCCTTCGTCAACACCTCGATCCGCCGCTCGACGTCGCTGAGCTTTCGGTTACAGGACTGCACCAGCCGCACACCCTCTTCGAAGGTCGCCAGCGAGTCCTCAAGGCTCAATTCACCGCCCTCGATGCGTTCCACGACTTTCTCGAGGGACTGAAGACACTCCTCGAAACTCCGGTCGCCCTGCGTCCCGTCCTGCCGCGTCCGGTCTTCCCGAGACATTCCGAATCCCCCCTCGCAGACATATCGGCCGACAGCGGCCATGCGGGCGCGGGCCGGTTTGGAACCCGCCCCTACGGCTCCTTCACTTCCTCCACCCGGCATATCGCCTGCCCGGCGGCGAAGTTCACGCGCACGCGATGGCCCTCACGGAGTAACGAAGCATCCTTGACGATACTGCCGTCGGACTCCCGGTACACGATGCTGTAGCCGCGCCTCAAGACGGCCCGTGGGTCCACGCCGCCCAGCCGTCCGGCAAGATGGCCCAGACGCTCCCTCAGCCGCACCACCGAATCCTCCTGACGGCGCCACAGTCGCAACGACAGATCGTCGAGGCGCATCTGTCCCTGGCGAAGACGCTGGCCGGGATCCGCCAGGCGACGGACCCAATGCCGCAGGTTCTCGCGCCGGCGTTCCAACCGGCTTCCCGTACCGCGCCGCAGCCGGCGCGCCAGCTCCGCCACCCGGTCCAGCAGATCCCGCCTTGCCGGAAGGACCGTCTCGGCCGCGGCCGTGGGGGTGGCGGCCCGCTGGTCCGCCACGAAGTCCGCAATGGTCACGTCGATCTCGTGTCCGACGGCGGATACGACGGGAACCCGGGCCGAGGCGATGGCCCGCGCCACGACTTCCTCGTTGAAGGCCCACAGATCCTCCAACGAGCCGCCGCCCCGGCCGACGATCATGACGTCCGGCAGGCCGGTTCCGTCCAGTTCCCGGATCCCCTGCGCAATTTCTTCGGCGGCGCCCTCACCCTGCACCCGCACCGGCCGGATCACCACACGGCGGTCGGGAAATCGTTCATGAATGATGCTCAACATGTCGCGCACGGCCGCGCCGTGAAGTGACGTGACGATGCCGACGGTCCGCGGCAGAAACGGCAGCGGCTTCTTGCGGACGCCGTCGAACAATCCTTCCCGTGACAGCCGGTTCTTCAACTGCTCGAAGGCAACGGCCAACGCTCCCTTGCCCCGGGCCTCGACTTCGACCGCGTAGAACTGCAGCGCGCCGCGTACCGTGTACAGGCCCACCCGCCCCGAGCAGACCACCTCCATCCCGTCTTCCATCCGGAAACGCAGGTTTTCCGCGTGGCGACGGAACAGCACCGCCGAGATCTGTGACTGCTGGTCCTTGAGGGTGAAATAGACGTGTCCCGACGGGGGAAACCGCACGTTGGAGAGCTCGCCCGCCACCCACAAGGCGTCGAGACCGGTTTCCAGCCGGTCCCTGATGATCTCGTTGAGCTCGCTGACCGTGAGGACCGCGGACGGCTGCAAAACCGGGCGCCGTGTGAAAGGACGGGACATCGCGCTCGGCCGCGTCAAGTAGCCTTGTCCGATCCGGCAAGTCCGCGGAACATCTCCCAACCCTTGAGCAGCTCCAGCGCCCGTCCCACCTGGGGGTCGCTCTTCAACCGCTGCACCGTACCGTCCAGGGCGGCGGAGCGCTCACCCGGGTTGTCGTTCGCCGGCCCGGTCCCGGAACTCTTGGCCTGCGTTCCTTCCCCCGCGCCGGACGGGGAAGGCTGCGGGACCCGGTCCATGACGATATCCGGCCCGATCCCGGTTTCGTGTATCGAACGGCCGTTGGGGGTAAAGTATTCCGCAGTGGTCAGGCGCAGGGCGGAACGGCCATCCAGTGGAAGGATGGTCTGCACCGACCCTTTGCCGAAGGTCCGGGTGCCCAGGATCAGCGCCCGCTTGTGGTCCTGGAGAGCTCCGGCCACGATCTCGGAGGCGCTGGCGCTCCCGCCGTTTACCAGGACCACCATCGGGAACCCGGTGCGGGAATTTTCCCGCCTGGCGGAGAACTTCTGCTTCTGCTGATCCAGGCGCCCGTCCGTATAGACGATCAGACCGGAGTTCAGGAACAGATCGGAAACCTCCACCGCTTGGTTCAACAGCCCACCCGGGTTGTTCCGAAGGTCGAGAACGAGGCCCTTGATGGCCTCGCCGTCGGGTTGCTTCTTCGCCAGGGCCGACTTCAGATTCTCGCTCGTGCGGTCCTGGAACTGTGCGATCCTGGCGTAAAGGAAGCCCGACTCCAGAACGTAGGCGCGTACGCTGTTGATCTCGATCACGTCCCGGACGATGGTGAACTTCAGGAGCTTTTCGTCACCCTTTCTCCGGACCGAAAGGGTGACGCTGGAACCCCGGGGTCCGCGGAGCCGCTTGACGGCGTCGGTAATGCCTATTTTCTCGGTGGACCGATCATCGATTCCGACGATCTGATCGCCTGGCTGCATGCCGGCCCGGGCCGCGGGGGTGTCCTCGATGGGTGATATCACCGTGAGAACGTCGTTGCGTACGGTGATCTCCAGCCCCAAGCCGCCGAAACGCCCCTCGGTTTCGGTCTGAAGCTCCCGGTACGCATCTTCGGCCAGATAGCTGCTATGGGGATCCAGGGAACCCAGCATTCCCTCGATGGCCCCGGTTATGAGCTTCTCCGTCTCCACCTCCCTGACATAGTTCCTCTGAACCATGGCAAGGATATTGGCGAAGGTTTCCAGACTTCGGTAACCGCCGGGACCCACGGCGGAAACCCGCGGCACCAGCAGCCCGGCAAGGAACAGGACCCAGCCCAGGGCGAGGAACGCGCCAAACAGCCGGCGCTTGCGATTCGGCAGTTTCATCGTATGGTCTCCTCGGGTTGATTCTAGTGTTCGGGAACCTGCACTGCAAACCCGGGGTCAACGCCTGCGCGCCGCCGATCGGCGGAACCAGCGGACCGGGTCCACCGGCTTGCCGTTCTTGCGGACCTCGAAGTAGAGCCGTGACCGCCCCGATGCCGCGCCGGCTCCGACCCAGGCGATCCGCTCGCCCCGCTCCACCCGGTCGCCCACCGCCTTCTCGAGCTTCGACAAATGCCCGTACACCGTGTAGTAGCGCCTGCCGTGATCGATGATGAGCATTTTCCCGTAACCCGCCAACCGATCCGCGTAGAGCACCCTGCCGCCCTCCACGGTCCGGACCTCGGCCCCGACCGGCGCGACGATGTCGATCCCCGGACGGTGCACGTCCACGTCCAGGTCCGGGTGCTTGTGGATGCCGAAGCCACTGACGATCCTGCCCTTCACCGGGAGATCGAGGCTGCCGCCGGCCGCGGCAAAGGCCGGCGCCCGTTCCAGGGTCGGTTCTCGCCCTTTTTCGGAGCCGGTGATGATGCCATCGAGACGGCCGGCGGCCTGCTCCAATTCTTCCAATGTCCGTGTCCGAAGAGCCCGCTCCCGTTGCAGGCCGTGGAGGATCCGCCGCCGACTCGCGCCTTCCTCCGTCAAATCGTCCCGCAACGCCGCCACCGCGTCGCGTTCCTCCGACAGCTCGCGCCGCCGGGCTTCCAGGCTCGTCCGAAGGTTCCGGCTCCGGCGAACGTTCCGTGAAAGCCTCCGGATGAGCGCGCGGTCCCGGCCCATCACCGTCTCCAGGTGCCGTTTCCGTCGCATCAACTCAAGCACCGAGAACTCACCGTTGAGCAGCACGAAAGGGGTTCCGGCCCGTTGCCACTTGTAGAGCGCCCGCACCCGGCCGGCCAGGGCGGTCCTGCTCTTTTCGAAGGCGGCCGAGGCTTCGTCGGCCGCCTTCGCCGCCCTGTCCACTTCGCGTTCGCGTTGTCGCAGCCGCGAGTTCAAGGTGTCCAGGCGTCTACTCTTGCGCTCCAGGGTGGCTTCGATCTTGCCCAGCTCCTCCAGGACCGAGGACTCGCCACGGCGGACCCGGTCGAGAGCCGCCGCTTCCTGCCGGATGCGTTGATCCAGTTCCGCACGCTCGCCGGCCTCCTCTGCCGCGGCCGGCCCTGGGACGGCCAGGAAAAGGCAGAGAACCACCGCGGCAACACCGCGGCGAATGACTTGCAAGGCATTCATGACGCCGTGCGAGGGGATCCACGCCGGGACCCCGGCGTGGATCATGGGAAAGCGTCTCCCGCTCACTCCAGGAATCTCTTGACGGAAAGCAGGCTTCCGGCGGTGCCCAGCAGCCATCCCATCAAGACCAGGAGAGCGCACTGCCGGATGCCGAGGAAGGTGAACCGTTCCCCTGCCATCAGCGGACCGAACGGCGCCAGCAACTCCGCGGTCAGCAGCAAGGACGATGCCTGGAGCAACACCAGGGCAAGGGCGGACCCGGCCAGGCCCTGAAGCATACCCTCGATAACGAAAGGGGCCTTGATCAAACCATTCGCCGCACCCGCGAGTTGCATGATTTCGATCTCGTCCCGCCGCGCCACGATGGCGAGCTTGATGGTGCTGCCAACGATCAGGAACGCCACCAGGAAGAGGAACCCGCCGAGCACCCATTTCAGCCAGTCGATACCGATCACCAAGAGCCGTACCTTCTCCAGCCAGGTCTCCGGGTACTCTACGTCCTGGACCCCATCCAGGGTTGCCAGACGGCGCACCAGGCGCAGTACCGCTTCGCGTGAACGGTAGGCGGTGCGCAACTCCACGTCCAGGGAGGCCGGGAGCACGTTCGAATTCAAGCCGTCAAGAATCCCCGATTGCGATCCCAGGGTCTTCTTGAACCCGTCCCAGGCGTCCTCCTTGGAGACGTAGCTCGCGACCTTCACCTCCGGATAGGCGGCCACCCGCGCCCGCATGGCTTCCGCCGCCGCCGCGTCGACACCGTCCTCGAGATAGGCGAACACCTGGATCTCGTCGCCCCAACCCTTCACCAACCGGCCGACGTTCTCCTGAATGATCAGGAACCCGCCGAACACGGACAACGTCATGGCCATGATCCCGGCGGTCAGCAGGTGGGTCCAGAAAAGCTCCCGCAGGCTCCTGGCGACACGGCCTGTGACGAACAGGACGTAGGAGGATTTCATGGCGTCGAAGCCGCCCGAACCGTGCCGTGAACACAGGTCAGACGTCCCTGGCGCATCATCAGGACACGGCCGTCGAAGCGCCGCAGGAAGCGGTGATCATGGGTGGCGATGAGCACGGTGGTCCCCTGTCGGTGGATCCGTGCGAACAGCCGCATGGTCTCCTCGGCCATCTCCGGATCCAGATTGCCCGTGGGTTCGTCGGCCAACACCAGCTCCGGATCGTTCACCAGCGCGCGGGCGATGGCGACCCGTTGTTGCTCCCCGCCGGAAAGGGCCGGCGGGAATGCGCCGTACTTGTCCTTCAACCCGAGCTCGGCCAACAGCCTGAACGCCCGGCTCCGGCTCTGACGCCGGGAGACACCGGTCACGTCCGCGGCCAGCGACACGTTCTCCAGAGCGGTCATGCAGGGGATCAGCTTGAAGTCCTGAAAGACCAGCCCCAGCCTTCGCCTGAACGCCGTCAAGCCCTTGCCCTTCAAGCGTGTGATATTCCGCCCGCTCACGACGACCTGGCCTTCGGTAGCCTGCTCGGCCCGAAAAAGCAGACGCAGCAACGTGGTCTTGCCGGCCCCGCTGGGTCCGCACAAAAACAGGAACTCTCCATCCTCCACCTGAAACGTGATGTCCTTGACCCCGGTGTAATCCGGCGGGTAAACCTTGGAGACCTTGTGGAGTCGGATCATGGACATCGACGACGTTCGGAAAGAATCGGAAAAACCATCTTGACATCGCCATCGGGCGGCTGTTAACTTGTCATAAATTCGACCAATTGCCGGTTCTGGTGGCCATCCGGGCGCAGGTTATCACTAAACCATCCCGGGAACAAAATGGGAAACCACGAAGCCGCAGGGCGGGATCTCTTCCTCCGGCGCTCGAACTGAATGACGGAGACCCGGCGCCCCGTAGACATCGCGCCCGAAAAAGTCGTTCATTTTCGGTCATTTCGTATCAAGGACACCCACTCGATGAGGAGTTTCACGCCATGAAGATCCTGTTTGTCAATCCGCGCTTCCCGAACTCTCTGTGGCGCTTGACCGGCGTAACGGACATCCTGCCGCAGCGTTGCGCCCAGACGCCGCTGGGGCTCCTCACCGTGGCCGCCCTGACGCCGCCCGACTTCGACGTCGAGCTTCAGGACGAGAACGTCCGGCCGCTGGAGTTCGATACCGACGCCGACGTGGTGGCCATCGCGTGCTGGAGCATCCAGTACGGCCGCGCCCGGCAAATCGCGGAAGCGTTCCGCAAGCGCGGAAAGATGGTGGTGGCGGGCGGCCCGTACCCATCCCTGTGTCCCGAGCGCTTCAACGATGGGCTCTTCGACGTGGTCTTCGACGGCGAGGTGGAGATCACCTGGCCGCAGTTCTGCGACGACCTGCGGTCGGGCAGTTACAAGGCCCTCTACAAGCAGGAAGGCAACGTCGACATCTCACTCTCGCCGGTGCCGCGGCTGGATCTGGCGTCGCGGGACGACTACCTTTACTACTTCCTGCAGACCACCCGGGGGTGTCCCTTCAAGTGTGAGTTCTGCGACATCATCATTACCGACGGGCGGGTGCCGCGGACCAAGAGCGTGGAGCAGGTGCTGAAGGAGATCGAGACCGTGGCGTCCATCGGCGGAATACACGTCAGCTTCTCCGACGCCAACCTCATCGGCAACATGCGCTACGCCGAGGAGCTGCTGACCGCGGTGGCGGAGTTCGGCCGCACCAACAACTATCCCATCAACTTCTCCGGGGAGATGACCATCAACGTGGCGGAGAAACCAAAACTGCTCCAGTTGCTGCACGACGCCAACTTCACGAGCATGTTCCTGGGCATCGAGTCGCCCCGGATCGCCAGCCTCACGGAGACCCAGAAGCGGCAGAACACCCACCGTCCGCTGATGGAGAGCATCCGCAAGATCCAGTCCCACAACATGGCGATCCTGGCGGGCATGATCGTCGGCTTCGACAACGATGACACGGACATCTTCAAGGAGCAGTTCGAGTTTCTCCAGGAAGCCGGCATCGCCTTCACCACCAGCGGCGTGCTGACGGCCATCGAGAAGACGCCGCTCTACGAGCGCCTGGAGAAGGAAGGCCGGCTGATCCCCTACGACTCCGCGCAGATGCAGGGGCACGGCTCCGCCGACCTGAACTTCGTTCCCAAGCTGATGACCCTCGAAGAGGTGCAGCAAGGCTACAACTGGCTGATCCGCAACCTCTACAAATACGAGAACTACGGCGCGCGGCTGGTCACCGGGGTGAAGCAGTTCCGACCGGAGTATCATCGCAGCGGCAGGGGCAGGATCGATCGGGAAATCCTCGGCATACTGGTCAACACCGTCCGGCACTACATCTTCACCACCGATCACGTACGGCGCCGATTCTTCCTGAAGACCCTGTGGCAGGTCATGTGGCCGCACCCCAACTTCGAGAAGCTGGACTACGCCATCAGCTACATGATCTCGGAGAAGCACTTCCACGACTACGTGAAGAACGCCCACGGGGACCCCGAGACCGTGGGCGCCGCGCCCTTTACCGAGAGCGCCGAGGTGGAGCACTCCTGGGGCGAGCTGAGCAAGGAGTACCTGAGAAAGCTGAGACGGGAAATCTACCCGGGGGCCAAGCGTTGGCGGTGGATGCGGCGGCGTCTCCGTAACGCCGTGGCCGTGCCGGAAGCGTTCCTCAAGGACAAGGTTGGGCAGCGGTTGAGCCACTTCCTTTCGGAACTCGGCATCACCGTCGTACCGGTGGCGAGCGCGGCCCTGTCACGCATGCAGGACAAGGCCGACGTGCTGGTGCTCCCCATCATCAACAAGGTGCTGAAGGGTCGCGAGGAGCTGCAACAGGTCGTGGAGCACCTCAGCGAAGAGTCTCGGGAGGAAGTGAAGCGGTTCCCCGAAGTCGTCCACTTTCCCGTGGACCAGGGAGACCGGGCGGCGCTGGAAGCGTTCGCCCGCATAGGCCTCCTGTACACCAGCCGCGTGGAACGATTGCAGCGCGCATACGTCAGGGCCTGGCAATGAGCAGGGGGCGGGCGGTTCGAGACCCGTCCGAGGTTAAAAGGGACAGCAAGGGCGGGTTTGAAACGTTTCAAACCCGCCCTTGCTAGTGAAGCTCCCGTGACTGCTTCCTGATCTTTTTGATCTGCTCTCTCACCGTCGTCGCGCTGCCGGAATCCGGCGCCAGCTCCAGAAACCTCTCGAGATCCGTCAGCGCACCCACGCCGTCCTCCAGTCGCAACCGGAGCAAGCCACGGTCCCGCACCTGCTCGGGGTCGTCCGGGTCAAGGATCACCAGTTGCTCCACCGCCCGCAGGCATCGTTCCGGATCCTGACGATTGGCGTAGATCAGCTTGACGTTGTTCAACATGCGTTGGACGATCTGCCTGTTGGACACGGCGAACAGGTATTCCGGCCGAACCTCGATCCGCCCGCCGTACAGCTTGTCCAGCAAACCCTGTAGATCCGCCGGCGAGAGGATACTGCCGCCGTGGAAGGGATCCACGAAGACCTCTTCGCCATCGCACACGGTCTTCACCAGGAAATGTCCGGGGAAACCGACTCCCCGAACCTCCAGGCCCACCCGTCGGGCCACCTCCATGTAGAGCACCGACAGCGTGATGGGTATTCCCGTCTTGCGCACCATGACCCGGTTCAGGAAGCTGTTCTCGGGATCGTAGTAGTCGTCGGCGTTGCCCTTGAAGCCCTGCTGCTTGAACAGGACGTAGTCGACACAGGCCAACCGCCGGTACTTGTCTTCCGGGTCGCCGGACACTTCTCTCACGCTCTCGGCCATACGGTCCAGGCGGGTCAGATATTGCCGGACATCGAGTTCGGGATACTCGGGCAGCGCGATGGTCAGGGCCACACGGGCGAGGTCCATCTCCGGCCCGGAGACCGCCTCGGCAAAGGCACGGTACCGTACACTGTCATCCATTTCCCCTCCGGAGTGAGACCGCGGCGGCCCCGCTCTCCGTGCCCGTCAACGAGGGTCGGAGACCACGTCCACCACGGCCGGGAGCCGCTGCTCCTTGACCACCTTGTAGGCCCGTTCCAGCGCCGGCCCCAGATCCGCCGGGCTCGTGACGGGTCCTTCACCCCACACCCCGAAACACTCGGCCATCTTGGCGTAGTCCACCAGCGGATCGCTCACGTGGGTGCCGATGCCGGCGTTCTCGACGGGCCGGTTGCGGAACTCCGCCAGCCTGATGCCGTGTTCTTCCGAGTTGTAGAAGGACTGGTTGTTGTGGATGACGATCAGCAACGGAATCTTGTGGTGCGCCGCGGTCCACAGCGCGCTGGAGGTCATCAACAGGTCGCCGTCCGACTGGATGTCGACACAGAACTTGTCGCTTCCCATGTGGCCCAGGGCCACTCCGAGGGCCGCGCTCATGCCGTAGCCCACGCCGGCGCCGCCACTCCGACCCAGGTACTGGCCCGGCTTGGTCCAGTCCCACAGTTTCCTTGCCCAGCCGTTGGCGCTGCCGTTGGCCAGCACCCAGTCCTCGCGCTTGACGACCTCACCCAGTTCGTACGCGAGGCAGGCGGTGGAGATGTCGTTCCGGGTGAGCGTCTGCCGCGCCTGCTCCTGCCAGCGGGCACGGGCCGCGTCGTGCGCCGCCTTCACTTCCTTCGCACGGGCCTCGATGGCCGGCCGGGCCTTGCCCGCGTCCATCATCTCGCGGCACAAGCGGGTCAGCTCGGGCAGGGCGATGGCCGTATCGGCGCTGATGGGCACGTCCACGGCCTGCAGCGGCTGGACGTCCGTGGCCCAACTGTGCACCAGCATATCGTTGAGGTTGACGTGAATGACCTTCGTGCCGGGCTGGACGACGTAACCCATCTCCCGGGTGGTCCGATCCACGGTCGTCAGTGAACCGTAGAGATCCTGGACATCCAGCCCCAGCACCACGTCGGCCTTCTTCAGGAACTCGTCGGCGATGCCGCTTACGTCCAGCGGATGGGTGTTGGCGATGTTGTGGCGGTTGCCCTTGTCGATTACCGGAATGGCCAGCAACCCGGCCAGCTCGGCCAAGGGCGCCACCGCCGCCGGCTTGCGTCCCATGAAGTCGGCGATGATCAGGGGCGCCCTGGCTTCCACCAGGAGCTTCGCCGCCCGGCGCATGGCCTCCGGATCTCCCTGCACCGGCGCCTGGGGCGCGAACCGGCTCACGTCGGGTATCTCGATCTGCCTGGACATGGCCATTTCCTGCAAGCCGGCGTCGTAGTTGATGTACACGGGCGCCGTGGGCTCCGTGACGGCCAACCGATAGCCGCGGATGAAGGACTCCGGAATGCTCTCCAGCGTGGCCGGCTGGTCGTCCCATTTGGTGTAGTCCCGCACCTGGTTCCCTTGCGTCAGCGCGGTGTGAATCCAGTCGATCCAGGGACGGCGAATGGTCGTGTCCACCGGGCCGGTGCCGCCCAGGCAGATCACCGGAACCCGGTCGCACCACGCGTTGAAGATGCCCATGCTGCCGTGCTGAAGGCCCACCACGTCGTGCAGGATTGCCACCATGGGCTTGCCCGTGGCCTTGGCGTAGCCGTGGGAAATCGCCACGGAGATCTCCTCGTGGCAACAGAAGATCACCTCCGGGTGGTGGTTGCCGCCGTAGTTCACGATGGAGTCATGGATACCGCGAAAGCTCGCGCCGGGATTGAAGGCCGTGTACTCGATATCGAAGGCCTTCAGCATGTCGACGACCACGTCCGACCCGTACTCTGCCTGCTTCTTCTCCGTCCTGCTGGCCGTTGCCATATGGTGGTTCTCCCTTTGTATGTATGTTGTTCGTACGCATCATCTGCGTCGAGAGGCGACCGGGCTCGGTGGCCGCTGCCGCACCGAGCCCAGGAAAGCCATAGCTGCTTTGCGCCACCCGCGTCAACCTCGGCTGGTTTGACACTCCCGCCGGTGTTCGGCTAGTAGTGAAACCACTGATCGCATTCCTTCGAACGGAGCCAAGCCACGAAAACCGGAGTTTTTCTTCCGATTTCAGGACGCGCCGCCGGTCCCGAGACCCTGCGTCAGGCCGCCGAGAGCGCCGAAGCCTGGGGGTTCGACTCCATCTGGGCGGCGGACCGTATCATCATCCCGTGGCGCATCGACACGCCCTACCCCTATGGCAAGGACGGAGCTTTCATCGTACCGCCGGACCGCCCTTTCCTCGATTCCCTGACCTGCCTGACGTTTCTCGCCGCGTGCACCCGCCGCGTCGAGCTCGGGATAAGCGTTCTGGTGCTGCCCTACCGCCAGCCCCTGGTCTGGGCCAAGACCGTCGCCACCCTGGACCGTCTCTCCAAGGGCCGGTTCATCCTGGGCGTCGGCGCGGGGTGGATGGAAGAGGAGTTCCGCGCGCTGCAGGCGCCGTTCGAGGACCGCGGCCGCCGGACCGACGAACAGCTCGAGGTGCTCAAGGAAGTCTGGAACACGGAACACTCGAGCTTTTCCGGCGAGTTCTATCAATTCGAGGACATCGCTTTCCTGCCCAAGCCCCAAGGTCCCCGGGGCGTCCCGGTCTGGGTCGGCGGTGAGGGAAAGCGGGCCCAGAGGCGCGCCGGGCGCCACGGCGACGCGTGGTTTCCCTACTTCGTGCGCATCCACCCCGACGAGCTCGCCGCGCGATTCGACAACGTCCGGCGCCACGCGGACGCGGCCGGGCGAGAACCGGACAGCCTGCGATTGAACTGCTGCCTCCCCATCGAAGTAACCGAAGAGCCCGTCCCGCAGGAGCCGGACCGTCTGGCAGGCACCCCTGCCCAGCTCGTGGAAGCGGTCGCAGGCTACCGGTCGGCGGGAGTGGAGCATCTCGCGCTTCAGTTCATGGTGCCGCGCTGGCCCGACCGGCTCCAACAGATGCAGCAGTTCGCCGAAGAGGTCCTGCCGCACACCTAAACCCTCAATCCCATGGCCCGCCGCTCATTCTTCTACGGCTACGTCATCGTCGCCCTCTGTTTCTTCAACATGGTGCTGATGCGGGGGATCCTGGCCTCGTTCAGCGTCTTCAACATCGCGCTGCTGGAAACGTTTCGTTGGTCGCGCGCCGTCACGGGCTCCATCGCATCGGTGAACGGCTTTTTCTACAGCGCCTCCTCACCCTTGGTGGGCAGGGCGTACGACCGTTTCGGGCCGCGCATTCTCATGCCGTCCGGAGCCCTCCTCATCGGTTGCGGCCTGCTGCTGTCGGCAGCGAGCACCTCCCTTTGGCAGTTCTACCTGTCTTACGGTCTGCTCGTGGGACTCGGGGTCAGCTGCATCGGGTTCGTCAGCAACACGGCCCTGCTGTCCCACTGGTTCCGCCGGCGGCGGGGAACGGCCATGGGCGCCGCTACCATGGGACTGGGCGTCGGCAGCTTGATCGTACCCCTGATGCAGGTCCTGATCACCCGCTACGGCTGGCGCACCGCCATCATGCTGCTGGGGGCGGCCGCGCTGGTGACCGTGGCGCCTTCCAACGCCGTGTTCCAAAGACGCCGGCCCGAGGATATCGGACAACTTCCGGACGGCGACTCGGTGGATGCCGTCGACGCGCCGCCGGCCGCCGCGGGGATCCCCCCTCCAAGACCCGCGCCCGAGCGGGACTGGACGCTGCCGGAGGCGGCTTCCACCTTTCCGTTCTGGGCCATCGCCATGGGCCATCTCGCCCTTGGCACCGGCCTGTCTCTCATGTACACCCATGCGGTCGCGCATCTGGTTCACACCGGACTGGCAAAGCAGTCGGCCGCCAACGCCTTTAGCCTGGTGGGGGTGGCGCGGATTCCCGGCACGGCCATTTGGGGTTTCGCCTCCGACCGCCTCGGACGAGACCACGCCTACCTTGTCGGCTCACTCGTGACCCTTGCGGGAATCGGGATGCTCATGACCCTTGGCCCGGAGGCGCCCACGTGGTGGTTCGTGGCATTCGCCATTCTCTACGGCGTGGGACACAGCGCCGGCAACCCGACCTTCGGCTCCACCATCACGGATATCTTCAGCGGCAAGAACGTCGGCACCATCCTCGGATTCCTGGAGATCACCTTCGGCATCGGCGTGGCGGTCGGGTCCTGGTTCGGCGGGTTCTCCTATGACGTCGCCGGTTCCTACCAGTACGCCTGGGGCGTCGGGCTTCTGTCCTTTTCGCTGGCCTACGTAAGCATCCGCTTGAGCATGAACTGGAAGCGGCGTTTTCGCCCCTCGTAGGGACGGGTTTCAGCCCTCCGGTCCGGCGGAAAAGACGGCGCCAAGGTTGACACGGCAACTCCCTTTGGCTAATGTTGTTGCACTCCGCTCGCGAGTGTAGCGCCCCGTCTGACGATCGTCCGACGAATTTCCTTGCAGAGTTGCTGAAGAGGAAGCGTTTCCCGTCATCGGCAAGTCACGATGACCACCGCGGGGTCACCATCACGCTGGGAGCAGCAACCCTGAGTGGCGGAGCGAATCAACCGTAAATCAAACAAGAGGAGTGGGAAATGGCCAAAGCAGCAAAGAAACTCGGAGCCCCGGCTGAACAGATCCACGATCTGCGCAATGCGCTGGAGTGGCTCAAGTCCGAGGGAGACCTGATCGAAACGGACAAGGAGGTCGATCCCGACCTGGAGATCACCGCGATCCAGAAAAACCTCGACGGCGGTTGTCCGATCCTGTTCAACAACGTCAAGGACAAGCCGTATCACCGGGCCGTGACGAACCTGTTCGGCGACATGGGCGTGATCAACAAGATGTTCGGCTGGGAGAACCACACCGACCGCACGCGCAAGCTCGCGGACGCCATCATTCACCAGATCCTGCCGGTAGAGGTGAGCTCCGAGGAGGCGCCGGTACACGAGGAGGTCATCAAGGATCCCAAGGAAGTCAACGATTACATGCTGCCCATCCGCCACACCGAGTACGAGCCGGAGTTGACGGTAGGCTCGGGCAACCGGCTCATCTCCGGAGAGCATTTCGACGGCGGCACCGACCTCGGCTACAACCGGATGAACTTCCGCTGGGGCAACGTGGCCACGTTCCAGATCTCGCCCGGATCGCACATGTGGCAGGTGGTGTCCAGGTACTACAAGGCCGACCAGCCCGTTCCCATCACCATGTGCTTCGGGGTTCCTCCTTCCTGCACGCTGCTGGCGGGCGCCGGCTTCGACTACGTGGTGCTGCCCCAGGGCTGCGACGAGCTGGGCGTGGCGGGAGCGGTCCAGGGAGCACCGGTACGGGTGGTCAAGGCCAAGACCGTGGACGCCCTCGCGCTGGCCGACTGCGAGGTGGTCCTCGAAGGTTACGTGAACCCGCGGGACCGTCGCTACGAGACCGAGGAATCCGAAAAGGCCAACATCCAGGGCCGTTTCCACTTCCATCCGGAGTGGGCCGGCTACATGGGCAAAGCCTACAAGGCGCCCACCTTCCACGTCACCGCGGTGACCACGCGCAAGCGCGAGGGCAAGCCGATCATCTTTCCGCTGGGCGTGCATACCCTGGACGACCACAACATCGACACCACCGTGCGCGAGGCGTGCATGTATCTGCTGTGCGAGCGCATGCAGCCCGGCATCATCCAGGACGTCAACATCCCCTACTGCATGACGGACTGGGGCGGCGCCATCATCCAGGTGAAAAAGCGCAACCGCATCGAGGAAGGCTGGCAACGGAATTTCATGTCGGCCATCCTGTCCACGTCCCAGGGTTCCCGGCTGGTGGTCGCGGCCAGCGAAGACACCGACATCTACGACATGGATGACATCATGTGGTGCCTGACCACTCGGGTCAATCCCAAGACGGACATCCTCAACCCGATTCCCGGCGGGCGCGGACAGACCTTCATGCCCGCGGAACGCATGACCGCCGGCGACCAGCAGTGGACGGCTTCCAACACCGTTTTCGAAGGCGGAATGGGTATCGACGCCACCGTGCCGTTCGGTTACGAGAGCGACTTCCTCCGCCCGGTCTACGCGGTGGAGAAGGTGGACCTCAAGAACTTCTTCAGCGACAAGGACATCGCCAACGCCAAGTCCCGGATGCAGGGCTGGGTCCATTCGCTGGCCCGCACCGGCCGGTAGATCTCACCGGAAAGGGCGGCCTTTCTGACCCATCCCGTGCGACTGGAACGCATGACCGCGCTGTTGGAGAAGCGCTACGGCGAGGCCGGACGACAGGCGGCCGGGCGCCTGCGCCACTGGATGAGCGGCGGGATTCCGTATGCCGGGCCGGAGGTCATCGACCGACACCTCGAAGAGACGCACCTGGCTCTGGTGTTCGACGCCTTCCGGCAGATGCTCCCTTTCGGTACCGGCGGCCGGCGCGGTCCCGTGGGCTACGGTCCCAACCGGATGAACCCATCGACGGTCGCCATGACCGCCCAGGGGCACTCCAACTACCTGAACGGAGTCTCTCCCGGCAGGCCCGCCTCAAGGGAAATTCGCCGGACCAGCCCCCTGAGCGTGGTGGTGGCCAACGACGTGCGCGTCTTCACCGACAATGCCGCGGTGTACACGTTCCTGGGGCCGGCGCATCCCGTGCTGGGAGTGTCCTCGCGTTCCCTGGCCAGACTTGCGTGCGAGATCTACGCCGCCAACGGTATCGTCTCCTACCTGGCGGCGCCCGAAGACGATCACGCCGTGACCAGCACCCCCGAGCTGTCGTTCTTCATCGTCCAACTGGGGGCCGCGGGCGGCGTCAACGTGTCGGCGTCCCACAACCCCCCGGACGACAACGGCATCAAGGTGTACGACGCCTATGGCAGCCAGCCCGTCGCACCCGAGGACCAGCGGCTGGTGGACATCATGGAGAAGGCCACCGAGGTCCGGACCGTCCCTTTCGAGGATGGCCTTCGGTCGGGCATGATCCGCCCGTTGCCCCCGGACCTCCCGGCCGCCTACGTCGATACCTACGTCAACCTTTACGGGAACCTCTACCCTCCCAGGGTCGAGGCGCCAGTGGTCTATACCCCCCTGTGCGGCTGCGGCGTGAACACGGTGAAGGAAGTGCTGGAACGGCTCGGCTTCCCCCTCCTGATCCCCCCCGACCAAGTCCTGGACGGCAGTTTTGCCGCCATCCCCTTCAGGGCGCCCAACCCGGAGGTGCCCCACGCCACCGCTCCGGCCCGGGAGTTCGCCGACCGGCACGGCGTCGGGATCGTCCTTTCCAGTGATCCCGACGCCGACCGCATCGGCATGGAGGCCCGCCTTCCCGACGGTTCCTGGTACCATTTCGACGGCAACCAGATCGCCGCCATCCTTTGCCACCATCTCATGCTCGACCCCCGGGGACCGCGCCGCCGGGGTCTGGTCATGGAGACCCTGGTGACCACCAGGCTGCTCGGAAGGATCGTGGCCGAAGCGGGAGACTCGTGGCTCATCGACGACCTGTTGGTGGGGTTCAAGTACGTAGCCGACGTGCTCAAGACGCTGGAGCGCTCCGGCCGCTACAAGGACGTCACCTGTTCACCGAAAGACCTCGTCCTCGCCGCGGAGGAAAGCCACGGCGTGGTCATGGCCCCCGGAATCCGGGACAAGGACGCCACGCCCGCGTGCATGGTACTGGCAGCCCTCTACCAGCGGCTGCTGGACGAGGACCGGACCATGCTGGACTATTACGTCGCCATGCTCCGGGAGCTGGGAAGCTACGACAACGTCAATCGCAGCATCACCCTGGCGGGAGCGGAAGGGACCCTGAAGAAGGATCGCATCATGACCAGCCTCAGGGAAGCACCTCCCCGGGAGCTGGGCGGACATCCGGTGCGCCGCTTCGTCGACTATTGGGACGCCGAACGCTTCGGCCCCATCGCCAGCGATACCGACCGGTTGCCGCGGAACGTGCTGCAGGCCTACACCGACCACTACGTCATCACCGTCCGGCCCTCGGGCACCGAACCCAAGCTGAAGCTCTATTGCCAACTGCTTCCGGATGGAGAGGCCCTTGACGCCGCCGGAACGGACCTGCTTGAACGGGTACGAGCCAAGGCGGACCGGGTGGCGCGGTCCCTCTACAACGAGCTGCTCTCGTGCATCGACGTCTCGCTGGACGAGCCCGCGCTGCTGCTCCCGGACATCATCGACCTGGAGAACAAGCAACGTTTCGCCGTGGAGACCGTGCCGCGCCTGCGGGACGTCATGGGGAGCGGCCGATTCGCCGGACTCGACGACCTGCTTGAGTGGCTGCGCCGGGAAACCGCGGCCCTGACCCCCGCGGCCGACCCTTTGCCCGCTCTCAAGCGTTCCCTCGCCGGCCTTTGCAGCGACTGGCGCGACGAGCCCGGCCTGACCCTCGTGGAAGAACTCGGCCATTGGGCGGAAAGCGGCCGGTAACGTACGAACCGGTCGCAACGGGACTCTCTGTCGTCGGCACGGGCATTGTCTTTGCAGGGAGGGGTTCAAACCCGTCCGCGTGGCGGCATCAAGCAAGGAAGATCAACATAGTCGCAAGGAGCATCGCATGAAGGACAAGATCAACGTGAGCCTGGAGATCGAACGGGCACAACAGGACTGGCTGGAGGCCATGGCCAGGAAGTACGAGTTCCCCGACCCCTCCAAGGCGCTTCGCGTGGTGCTGGACCACGCCCGCACCAGCGCCGACGAGAAGGTCGTCTTCGAGACCGTCCGTTGTCTCGGCTGCGGTTGAGCGGGGAGCGCGGGGCCGAAGGCGCCTGATACGGCTTCCGTACGCGTCAGCGAGGCGCGGGGTGCAGGCTGCCCAAGGCATCCTTCCGAATGGCTTCGATGTCGCCGACTTCCTTGGGAATCGCGGCCGACAGCACGTCGTGCCCGACTTCGGTGACCAGAACGTCGTCCTCGATGCGAACACCGATGCCACGGTAGTCGCGGCTCACGTCCTCCAGGTCTTCGGCGATGTAGAGACCCGGCTCCACGGTGAGCACCATCCCGGGCTCCAGCGGGCGCGCGGCGCCGTCCACCCGGTACCGACCCACGTCGTGGACGTCCAGACCCAGCCAATGGCCGGTCCGGTGCATGTAGAAACGGGCATGCTCGCGCTTCTCGATGAGGTCGCCTGCCGCACCCGACAGAAGACCGATATCGAGCAACCCTTCCACCAGCACTTCGGTGGCCCGTTGGTGGATGTCCTCCATGGACACGCCGGGACGGACCGTAGCGATCCCTTCCTTCTGAGCCCGGAGGACGATTTCGTAGATGCGCCGCTGGGGCGGCGAGTAGCCGGTCCCCACGGGAAAGGTGCGCGTCACGTCCGAGCAGTAGCCATCGAACTCCGCGCCGGCGTCGATGAGCACGAGGTCGCCGTCATGCATGCGACGGTCATTCCGGATGTAGTGGAGAATGGTCGCATTGGCGCCGGAGGCGACGATGGACGGATAGGCCGTGCCCGACCCGCCGGCGGAGCGGAAGTGGTACTCCAGAAGCGCCTCCAATTCGTACTCGAAGGTCCCGTCCCGGACCTCGCTCATGGCCGCCACGTGCGCGCGGGCGGACGCGGCCACGGCCTTGCGCATAAGATCCAGTTCCCCGCCCGACTTGTAAAGGCGCATCTCGTGCAGAATCGCCGCCGGGTCCACCAGGGACACCACGCCCCGGCCCGTCCGGGCACGCCCGGACCTGCTGTTGTCGATCAGGTCCCGGATCAGGCCATTCATGCCCTCGTCCCGCCCCGGCGCAAAGTAGACGTTCTCGGTGCGCGCCAGATGCTCCGGCAGGACCTCCCGCACCTGATCGATGGCATACGCGGCGTCCGCGCCGAACACCTCCCGTGCCCCATCCACGCCGTACCTCTTCCCGGTCCACGTCTCCTTCTCCCGGTCCCGCGGCTGCACGAACAGGATGAAACGTTCCCGGTCATGCTGCGGTGACAGGACGCAAAGGCAGTTGGGCTCCGGGAACCCGGTCAGGTAAAGGAGATCGTTGTCCTGCCGGTACCGGTACTCCACATCGTTCGACCGGGTGGCCTGGGGCGCGGCTTGCAGGATCGCCACTCCCTCCCCCATGGTCTTCATAAAAGCCTCGCGCCGTTCCGTACAGATCGCGGTATCCATGCCGCTTTTCCTTACGGCAAGTTCCACCCGGTGGCAAGGGGTGCGGTTCGGGCGTGAACGGCTCACGCCGTGCGTCCCACCGCCGGATCTCTTCTCGCTTCACGCGGCCGTATCTGCTACACAGTTGGGCACGAGCAGAATCCGAAAATGCTTTCCACCGGCAGCCTGCAGAGCCGAAAAGACGCCTTCGCAACTCGGTGAAGGCCCGGCAGGGGAGCGGTTTCAAGGAGGATTTCGCATGGCGGAAACCGTATACAAGGACTTCGAACGCGAGCAGATGGAGTATCAGTTCAACCCTCGCGTTACCGTGACCGAATATCCCCGGCTGACGGTGGAGCGAGAGAAGGCCAGCGAGGCCACCCGCGGAAAGTTGAAGCATTCTCGCGACGTGCGCTACGGCAGCGGGCCCCGGATGCTGTTGGACATCTTCCCGGCCGAGCAGGCCGGTGCTCCGGTTCACGTGTATATCCACGGCGGATACTGGCGCGGCGGCAGCAAGGACGCCTACAGCTTCATCGCCGAACCGTTCGTCGAGGCCGGCGTTACCATGGTGCTGCTGGAATACGACCTCTGTCCGCAGGTCACCGTGCCGGACATCATGCGCGAGACCCGGGAAGGGATCGGGTGGGTCCATACCCACATCGCCGATCACGGCGGCGACCCGCAGCGACTCTATCTGTCCGGCTCCTCCGCAGGCGGTCACCTGGTAGCCCGGGCCTTGAGCCACCGCTGGGAGGACGACGGCCTTCCCGAGGATCTCATCAAGGGCGCCGTGGCCATCACGGGAGTCTACGACCCGGCTCCGGTCTTTCACGTCTCGGTCAACGAGGACATCCGCCTGACGCCCGATAGCGCGCGCGAGGTCAGCGCCATGCTCCATCCTCCGCTTGATCGAACGCCACTGGTGGTGGCGGTGGGCATGGCGGAAACCCGTGGATGGATCGGCATGTCCAGGGACTTCTTTGCCCTGTGTCGGGAGCGGGGAGTGGACTGCCGCTATCTGGAGGTGCCCGGAACGCACCACTTCTCCGTTTCCGGTCAGCTCGGTGAAAGAGGCAGCCTCATGACGCGCACCGTGTTGTCGCAGATGGGATGCCTGCCGGACACGCCCTAGCGGCCACGCCGAGGGAGGGACGTGATCGAGGAATGGCGCCATTGCCGGTGCCTGTACACATGCTCATGAACCATGAACACGACAGGTTGGGGCGTATCCGCAGCCCGGTCCGTGCGGTTTGGCTCATTGGCCTGATGGTGCTCTTGTCCGGTGCGTCCTCTCACGCACAGACGCTCTACGTCAGCGGCTATCGCGAGATCATGCTCCGCACGGGACCGAGCGTCGAGCACAGGATCATAGCGGTGCTGGGAACCGGGAACGAACTGGAACTCATCCAGGAGGAGAACGACTACAACCTCGTGTCGCTCCCGGACGGACGCCAAGGGTATGTGCTCAAGAGCTTTCTGACAAACGAGACGCCGCCCCAGCGACAAATCGAAGAGTTGACCGCCAGGCTCGAAGCCCAGGCCACGGAACTCGAACAGCTTCGCGGCGAGCACGCCCAGCTCATGGCCGCGAACGACAAGCTGAACACGGACTACCAGAGCGACAAACGCCTGCTCCGGCGGCTTCAGCAGGAAAGCACCGACCTGCAGCGCGACATGCGGTTGTGGTGGTTCGTAGCCGGCGCGGGAGTCCTGCTCACCGGCTGGTTGATGGGATGGACACGAATTCGCCTCAGGAGAAGGGCCCGGTCCCGGAGCTTCTCATGAGGAAGCTCCGGAGTTTTCCATAATTGACACTCCAGCAACCGTCGTCTAGTTTCCTGTTTCTCACAATCCGATCGCCCATACCGTCTCACGTTGGGAGGGAACATGCACCCAGTACAGCTCTTCTGTTGGCATTTCATGGCTTATCCCCATCTGCCCAAGGACTTTGACGAGAAGTACGACACCGGTTGGGTCACGGTCCCCAACAGTCTCTGGGACTCGGACAAGTCCCGCGGCCTGTTCCAGGAATACATCGACCAGCTCGCCTACGCCGATGAGCTGGGGTTCGACGGGCTGGTGCTGAACGAGCATCACCAGAACATCTACGGCCTGATGCCCTCGCCAAACCTCATCGCGGCGGCGTTGACGCAGTGCACCAGCAAGGCCAGGATCGTCGTGCTGGGCAACCTGCTGCCGCTTCACATCAACCCGCTCCGGGTGGCGGAAGAGTACGCCATGCTCGACAACATGAGCAACGGGCGCATCATTGCCGGATTCGCGCCCGGCGGCGGCCCCGAGAACTACAACTACGACATCCCGTCGGTGACCTCGCGGGAACGTTTCTGGGAGGCCGTGGACCTGGTGGTGCGCGCCTGGACGGACGACGGCCCGTTCAACCACGAGGGTCACTATTATCCGTTGCGCTACGTCAATCCCTGGCCCAAGCC
The DNA here is from genome assembly GCA_963422385.1 of Binatia bacterium. Taxonomy (GTDB): domain Bacteria; phylum Desulfobacterota; class Binatia; order UBA9968; family JAJDTQ01; genus JAJDTQ01. Next base: position 73,573 of record OY729432.1, read on the forward strand.
CACCCAGAAGCCTCACCCCCAGATATGGGTCCCCGGTTCCCGGAGCGCGTCGACGCTGACGGAGGTAGCCAAACGCGGCTACTGCTATTTTCTGTCGTCCCGGAGCCACGGCGGCGAGACCTACAAGGCCCGTGAACAGTTCTCCAAGGTGCTGGAAGACCACGGCGACAGCTACCAGCCGTACCGCATGGGCATCCTGATGTCGGCCTACGTGAGCGAGACCGACGCCCAGGCCAGGGAGGAGTGCGAGGAAGGAGTCTGGTATTTCCTGCGCAACTGCCTCAAGGGCCATCTCCGCAAGGAAGGCCGCCAGCTCACCTTCGGCGCCGGCGTGCCCTACATTCCCGCACCCGCCTGGAAGGAGTTCCTGAAGCACTCCGACCCTGAGCGTTCCATGCTGGGAGACGCCAACGACTGGGACGAGCTGGACAAGGCCCAGTCCATCGTCGTGGGGAGTCCTGAAACCGTGCATCGGAAGATACTGGACCTGATCGAAAAGTCCCAGGTGGGCAACCTGTTGATCCAGTTCCATCTCGGCAACATGTCCAGTGAGCTGGCCCTCAAGAGCCAGCGTCTGTTCGCCACCCAGGTGGCGCCGGCCCTTCGAGAAGACTCCGCTAGGGTCTTCGCCAAGGCCTACCCGAGGATGGAAGAGACCCTTGCGGCGGGGGCTGTGGCATGAGCCTGAGAACCCTTGAGATCAACGGCCGGAAGGTCTCGGTACTGGAGGACGGGTCCGGCGACGCCACTCTGTACCTTCACGGGTTCGTGGACGTTCACGGAGTCGCGGAAGGCTGGATGCCGTTCCACGAGAAGCTCCTGGGGTCCTGCCGGGTGTACGCCCCGGCACACCCGGGATGCGCGGCATCCGACGAGATCGAGTATCTGGAGTCCATCGAGGATCTGGTATTCCACTACCTGGAGGTCATCGACGCGCTGGGGCTCGATCGGTTCGACCTTGTGGGCACCTGTGTCGGAGGCTGGCTGGCGGCCGAGCTGGCGGCGCGGCACCCCGAGAAGGTCCGCCGGCTCGTGCTCATCGACGCCTCCGGCCTGTTCGTGCCAGGGGCGCCCATCGGCGACATCTTCATGATGTCCCACCCGGTGCGCGGCACCGACTTCTCCGAGTTGCGGGCCATGCTGTTCGAGAGCGACCGGACACCGGCGGGACACACGTGGTTCCCGGACGGCCGGGGCGACATCGAGGACGAGCTGCGACGCTACCAGATGCTCCGCTTCACCAACCGGTTCGGCTTCAGCCCACCCTACTTCTACAACCGCTCGCTGCAAAGCCGGCTGCACCGCATCGCTGCGCCGACGCTGGTGGTGTGGGGAGAAGCCGACCGCATGGTGCCCCCGACCCACGGCGAGGCCTACGCCGCCGGCATCCCCGGTTCCAAAGGCCTGGAGCTCGTGAAGGGCGCCGGCCACAGCCCCCAGGCGGAAGACCCGGAGGCCACGGCCGCGCTGGTGACCGGTTTCCTCAAGGGCTAACGACGTGTACCCTCGCGTGGTGTTGGCCACTGCTCGTTGTCACGCCTTGCCGACGACGAAAAGTCCTGCGCACCTTATCCACGGTTTCCATAGGACACCACACTAGGAATCGCCGGCGAGATGCTCTTCCAGTTCTTGCTCGGTCAGGCCGTTCGCGGACAGGTATCGCCTGATCCGCTCCACGAACTCCCGCGCCCGTCGGCACTCGCCTTGGGTCTCTTCAGCGGAGAAGAAAACCCCTACGTCGTAGTCCGCCATAAGACGATCATCGGAATGCTCGGTAAGGCTATCTGACCAATACGGCTCGACTTCTCCTGTACGGACGAGATGTTTTCCGAACATTCGCCTGACTCCGGCGTGGCTCTCGGCCGTCACGTCATGCACGAACAGGCAGCTTTTGCGGCATGCAGAATTGCGTAATACGCTCGCGACACAGCGTCCTCACCATAACCTTTCTGCGCTAGAAGCTCGGCCGCTTGCAGCGACTTGATGGATCGGCGCCACTCTGCGAGTATTATTGCCCGATTCACAGGACTGATACCGCGTCGCGCTCAACCGCTTGTTGGAAGGGGTAGCCGCGCTTCTTCCGGCCTTCCCATTCTTCTTCGGTATAGGCCAAAATCGACGGCACGGCGTCCGACATTGCCGCCAAGCTGTATCCTATTCTTCGCACGGGTCGTTTCAGGCCTCCGGCTTCGTTCCTGACGACGAGAAGTATGTCCAGATCGCTGTCCTCCCGCGCGTCGCCACGTGCCTTGGAGCCATAGATGAGCATGCGCAGGACCACGCCGGAATAGCGTTCATTGAGCGCGCGCAGGTATTCATCCAGCCAAGCCTGTTCCACAGTATCGAGAGTCAGCATGGTTCATGCCTCCAGAATTGGAACCACGAGGTTCTGAAGACCCATCTCCCACTCCCATCCAGGAATGTGCCGGTCATCGCCTTGACTTCGTACCAACGGACGGGCTTGCCATCAGGTCCTGGTTCGAACAAGTCAAACCCGGGATTGTTAGGCTGGGTGCACTTCAAGTTCGGCTCGCGCTTCAGGATGAAATTGATGGCCTTCGCTTCCAAAGCCAAACGAGCCGACCGGCGCAAACCATCGGGATCGGATTCCTCGTCAGCAGTTCGGACCGCTACATAGAAGATGAATAGACCCGCGCCTCTGTTTCCGGACGTGTCTCGGCCACCGTCTCTCTTTGGGCCCCTGGATCGTCCATGGACTTCATCGCCTTCGTGCCCACCAATACCGCTGGTGGACCCGCTCGCAGGCGTCGTGCCGACCCTATCTCCGGGCTTCTCAACGGAGCCCTCGTGGGCGTCGTCTGGATTCTCAACTGGTGGAGTAGGACTAGGCGCGTCGCCGAGGCTCGCGGTGGTCGCTTCGGTTGCAGTGGCAGGCCCATCAAGGTCGTCCTCGGCGCTTGTAGTCTTTGTCAGCCCAAGACGGGCCATCAATTCCGCAAGGCTGGTGAGGCCATGTTCTTTCAAAAAATCCAGCGCTCCAGGTTCAAAGCCGGCTTCTTGAGCGAGCTGATCGATGATCGGTGGCTTGAAGCGAATCTTCGACTCCGGAAAGGGATTGAATGTCCGGCCGAGCGACCGGAAGGGAACCAGTTCCGGGCGTTTCAGGTTACCCTGATCATCGGGAATCCACCTGCTTTCGTTGAGTCAGCGCACAAAAGCGGAGTCGAACGGGGGAGTCCTATGATTGCCATAGTGAGTCCACGTGTACGTCCCTTCGAAGACCTCGTGACGGCGTTCCGCCAAATGAGCTAGTTCCTCCCAAAGCAGCCGGACCTTCATACGTCGCTCTTCCACATCCAACCCATGGAGTGCGTTCAGTAACCCGTCCAGTCCATGGAGCATCCAATCCACGATCTGATCATTGCGGCAGGATGTCCGCTCATAGCCGGTCTTCTGACGAGGTTCGCGAAGTTCTTCGGATGAAAGAGAAGTGTCTTTAATGGGACGTAAATACCTTACAGCACCGCACGCCTCAAGTAATTTGCCCACGGCCTCACCGCGAAGGGCGGGACAACTGTCGTCCGCGTGTGGAGCCGGCCATCAAGGACAATGCGGTGAATCTCCTCGATGGACTGGTGCACCAGAAGGCCAAAGAAGATCACCGCCGAACCCGCGGCAACCGAAATCTGCCGATTCCGCTCTGCTTGCCGGGTGTCTCGGCTTGTTGAGGCGGACATGGGCGGCGAGAATGACGTCCGGGTTCCGCTCATTCGTTGCCGGGGTCGTAACCCAGCACCGGGCCCAGCCATCGTTCCACCTCGCCTACTGCCATGCCCTTTCGCGCGGCATAGGCCGCCACCTGGTCCTTGCCCACGGCGCTCACCGCGAAGTAGCGCGCCGCGGGGTTGGCCAGGTATAGCCCGCAGACCGACGCCGCGGGCCACATGGCGAAGTTCTCCGTCAGCTCGATGCCGGTGGCCTGGCGTACGTCCAACAGCTTGAACAGGATGGGCTTTTCAGTGTGATCGGGACAGGCGGGGTAGCCCGGCGCGGGGCGGATGCCGCGGTAACGCTCCCGGATCAGTTCTTCCCGGCTCAACCGCTCGTCCCTGCCGTAACCCCACTCGCGCCGAACCCGGGCGTGCAGGCATTCGGCGAACGCCTCTGCCAGACGGTCTGCCAAGGCCTTGGTCATGATGGCGTTGTACTCGTCATGCTCGGTTTCGAACCGCTTGGCGAACTCGTCCGCGCCGTGACCGGCGGTCACCGCGAACCCGCCGATGAAATCCCCTCGGCCGGAACTCCGGGGCGCCACGAAATCCGCCAGGGCGTACTGGGGCGTGCCCTTGCGCCCCTCCTTCTGCTGGCGCAGGGTGTGGAACCGGGTGAGCTCCACGGTCCGGGTCTCGTCGGTGAACAGCACGATGTCGTCGCCCTCGCTGTTGGCGGGATGGAAGCCGTAGACGCCGTGGGCCGCCAACAGCCTCTGGTCCACGATGCGGTCCAGGAGCTCCCGGGCGTTGGCCAGAAGCTCGCGCGCGGCGGGGCCGCGCGCGGGATCGTCCAACAGGTCCGGATAGCGGCCACGGATCTCCCAGGTGTGGAAGAAGGGCGACCAGTCGATGTAGGGGACCAGATCGGCCAGCGGAAAATCCCGCAAAACCCGGCCGCCAGTGAACTCGGGGACGTCCACCTCGCAGGCGTTCCAGTCGATACGGCAGCGCCGCTCCAGGGCCTGGGCATAGCTCAGGAGCCGCGTGCCCGCACGGGTCTCGTACTCCCGGCGCATACGTTCCTGCTCGGCCCGGTTGGCGGTATCCAGCACGGCCCGGGCTTCCGGGTCCATGAGGTCCTGCACCACCGGCACGGCCCGGGATGCATCCAGCACGTGGACCGTTTCCCGGCCGTAGGCCGGGGCGATCTTCACCGCGGTGTGGCGCTTGCTGGTGGTGGCGCCGCCGATGAGCAGCGGCAGATCGAGACCGCGCCGCTGCATCTCGCCGGCCACATGCACCATCTCGTCCAGGGACGGCGTGATGAGGCCGCTGAGCCCCACGGCGTCGGCGTTCTCCGCCACCGCGGCGTCGATGATCCGGTCCGCCGGCACCATGACGCCGAGATCGATGACCTCGTAGTTGTTGCAGCGAAGCACTACCCCCACGATGTTCTTGCCAATGTCGTGCACGTCCCCCTTGACGGTGGCGAACACGAGCCTGGCGCGCTTCATGGCGCCGCCCAGCTCCCGGCTCTCGGCCTCCATGAGCGGAGTCAGGCGGGCCACCGCCTTTTTCATGACCCGGGCGCTCTTCACCACCTGGGGCAGGAACATCTTGCCCGACCCGAAGAGGTCGCCGACCACGTTCATGCCGGCCATGAGGGGACCTTCGATGATGTGGAGGGGGCGCTCGTAACGCTCCAGGGCCTCGTCGACGTCGACGTCGATGTAGTCCACGATGCCCTTCACCAGGGCGTGAGCGAGCCGGCTCTCCACCGGCTCCTCGCGCCAGGCATGCTCCTCCACCACCGTCGGTCCGGCGCCCTTGACCTGCTCTGCGAACACCACCAGCCGCTCGGTGGCGTCGGCGCGCCGGTTGAACAGCACGTCTTCCACCAGCTCCCGCAGTTCCCCCGGTATCTCCTCGTACACCGCCAGTTGCCCGGCGTTGACGATGCCCATGTCCATGCCGGCCTGGATCGCGTGGTACAGGAACACCGAATGCATGGCTTCGCGGATCCGGTCGTTGCCGCGAAAGGAGAACGAGATGTTGCTGACCCCGCCCGAGATGTGGCAGCGGGGAAAGAGCGCCTTGAGTTGCCGAGCCGCCTCGATGAAGTGAATGGCGTACTCCGCGTGCTCCTCGATGCCCGTGGCCACGGTGAGGATGTTGGTGTCGAAGATGACGTCGGCGTCGTCGAAGCCGATCTCCCGGGTCAGGATGTCGTGAGCGCGCCGGCACACCGTCAACCGCTCCTCCACCGTCGTTGCCTGCTTCTCCTCGTTGAAGGCCATGACGATGACGGCGGCGCCGTAGCGCTTCACCAGACGCGCGCAATTCCTGAAGGCATCCTCCCCCTCCTTGAGCGAGATGGAGTTCACCACCGCCTTGCCCTGGACGCATTTGAGCCCGGCCTCGATGACCGCGAAATTCGAGCTGTCGATCATGATGGGCACGCGGACGATCTCGGGCTCGGCCGCCACGTGGTTCAGGAAAACCGACATGGCGTCGACGGAATCCAGCATGCCTTCGTCCATGTTGATGTCGATGATGTTGGCGCCCCCCTCCACCTGCTCCCGGGCAATGGCCACCGCCTCCTCGTACTCGCCCTCGCGGATCAGCCGGGCGAACTTCCGGGAGCCGGCGACGTTGGTGCGCTCACCGACCATGATGAAGTTCGTGTCCGGCCGGATCACCAGCCTTTCCAGTCCGCTCAGATGGGTGAAGCCGTCGGGCTCCGGAGCGCACCTCGGACGAAGGCCCTTGACCCGCGCCGCAAGGGTCGCGATGTGCTCCGGCGTAGTGCCGCAGCAGCCGCCCACCAGGTTCAGCCAGCCCTCTTGCGCCCACTCGGCCAGCGCCCCGGCGAGCTCATCCGGGCCCATGTCGTAGCCGCCGAACTCGTTGGGCAAGCCGGCGTTGGGATAGGCGAACACCGGCAGCTCCGAGAGCCGTGACAGCTCCTCCACGAACGGGGTCATCTGATACGGGCCGAAAGCGCAGTTGATACCTACTCCAGCCAGATCCGCGTGGCTTATGGATGTCAGGAACGCCTCCAGGGTCTGACCGGAGAGGGTGCGCCCGCTCTGGTCCGTGATGGTCACCGAGGCCAGAACCGGGAGTTGCAGGCGCCGCTCCTCCAGGAGTTGCCCGATGGCGAACAGGCACGCCTTCAGGTTGAGGGTATCGAAGGTGGTTTCCGGCAGCAGAAGATCGACCCCGCCGTCCACCAGGCCCCGTGCCTGGTCGTAGTACGCCGCCACCAGTTGATCGAAGGTAACGGCCCGGAAACCGGGGTCGTTGACGTCCGGGGACATGGACGCCGTGCGGTTGGTGGGCCCCAGGGACCCGGCCACCAGCCGCGAGCCGCCGTCACCCGCGCTGAACCGGTCCACGGCCTTTCGCGCCGCCTCGCCGGCGGCCTTGTTGATGTCGTAGGCAAAGCCCTCGAGACCGTAGTCCAGCAGCGAAATGGCGTTGGCGTTGAAGGTGTTGGTCTCGACGATGTCGGCGCCGGCTTCCAGGTACTCTTCGTGGATCTCCTCGATGGCTTGGGGCTGGGTCAGGCACAGGATGTCGTTGCACCCTTTCAGCGGTTTCGGGTGCCCGGCAAAGCGGGACCCGCGAAAGTCCGCCTCGTCGAGACGGAGGGCCTGGATCCGCGTTCCCATGGCTCCGTCGAACAGCAAGATTCGATCCGCCAGGAGGCTTTCCAGAGGCTGCGCCGACATGTTTTTCCTCACCCTTTCCCTTTTCGCGGCCGCGCCGGCTCCGGCGCGACGCAGGCCGCGGTGACGCCGCCGGCGATGACCATCCGGGCGCCCTCGCGCACGAACAGCAAGGCCGTTTCCCGGTCGATGCCGCCGATGACAAGCGCCACCTTGTTCGTCATACGCATAGCGGTGACTCGGACTGGAAGGGACGGGGCCCGACGCCGCCGGTGCAGGGCGGGCCGGCGGCGCTCAATGCGCGGCCGCGACCTCCACCAACGCATCGAACAGGCGCTGTTGTATGGGGTCCTCCGCCGCGGTCAACTCGGGATGCCACTGTACCGCGAAGAGCCACGGATGCGACGGCATCTCCATGGCCTCGACCGTGCCGTCCGGGGCATAAGCCACGACCTCGAAACCGGGCGCCACGCGTCGAATGCCCTGATGGTGCCACGACATGCACGAGAAGTCGGTGACACCCAGGATGCCGACCAATTGCGACCCGGGCAACACCCGCACCGGGTGGGCGATGGGCTCGCAAGGCGGCGCGCGATGGATCACCTTCTCTCCCATGACGTCGGGCAGATGCTCGATCAGGGTCCCCCCCTTGCTGACGTTCAGGAGTTGCGCGCCGCGGCAGATGGCCAGGGTGGGAACGCCCAGATCGAACACGCGCTCGGACAATGCGACCTCGGCCCGGTCCCGTTCCGGCTCCACCATGTAGATGGCTTCGTGGCGACGGCCGCCGTAGAGGTCGGGATCGATGTCGCCGCCCCCCGTGAGCACCACGGCCCGCAACAGCGGCAGGAGGGCATCCAGGTGCTCCTCCCCGGGCGGCAACAGCAACGGGACGCCGCCCGCCCGGCGCACCGCATCCACGTACTCAGCGGGAAGGATGAAACGGTTGTGCGGACCGCGGCCGTAGGTGGTCACTCCGATCAACGGTACGCTCCTGTCGGATCCTTTCGAAATGGCGTTTCCTTTCCCGGTCGGTCACCGCCTCGCGGCACTTTTTCTCTTCGGTCCGAAAGAAACGGACAATGTCGAGCATGCCGGTGACTTCAGTCACTCCGGCTTCCTTCTCTGAATGCTCCTGGTCCCCGGACGTCGCTGCCGTGGAACACCTTTGGGCGGGATGCTCGGACCCTTGGGGCTTCATGGATACGTATCCCAGGACGCCGGAAATATCCACTCACGGTTCCACCGACGGCCCCCGCGCATTCGCGCCGGACCATGGAATTCCGCTTGCATGACAACCGGTTGCGGCGCATCCTTCGTTCGCTCCTGGAACGTGGCCGGTTGACGAAGTACCCGTTCCTACCCGTTCCGAAAAAGGTCCTGTTGCATTGCCGCACCCGATGTGGCATGGACACGGCTGTTGGCTCGAAAAAAGGTCGGACGACCTAACCCCTAACGCCCAAGGAGGATCCCATGAAACGTTTACTCATATTCATGCTCGGTCTCGCGCTGTGCGGCAGCCTGGCCGTGACGGCAAAGAATGCGGCAGCGCAGAACTTCCTGGTGGTCGGCGGCGGCTCCACGACCGGCGTCTACTATCAGGTGGCCCTCAACGTGTGCAAGATCATCAACGACAAGATAGGATCCAAGGGATACAACTGCATCGGCCGGCCGGCCCTCGGATCGGTGTTCAACATCAACGCCATCAAGCGAGGACTGCTCAACTACGGCGTGGCCCAGTCCGACCGCGTCTGGCAGGCCGCCAACGGCAAGAAGAACTGGAAAGGCAAACCCCAGAAAAACCTGCGCACGGTCTTCAGCGCGCATCCCGAAACGGTCATGATCGTCACCCGCAAGGACACGGGGATCAAGTCCATCGCGGACCTCAAGGGCAAGCGCGTGAACATCGGCAACCCCGGATCGGGACAGCGAGGCAACGCCCTGGACGTGCTGCGGCTTTCGGGCATCGACAAGGACAAGGACATCAAGGCTGAAGGGCTGCAACAGCACGAGGCCAACCGGGCGCTGGTGGACAAGAAGATCGACGCGTTCTTCTACACCGTGGGCAATCCCTGGGGCGGCGGCCTCGAGATCGCCAACAGCACCTCCATCTCCATGATTCCCGTCAACACGCCGGCGATCCAGAAACTCGTGGCGGACAACTCCTACTACGTCATGACGGCGATCCCGGGCGGCATCTACAAGGGCGTGGACAAGGACGTGCCGACCTACGCGGTCAAGGCGACCTTCGTGACCGGCGACAACGAGTCGGCCGACCAGGTCTACCAGGTGGTGAAGACCGTGTTCGAGAACCTGGACACGCTCCGCGGCTTGCACCCCGCGTTCAAGATCCTGAACCCGAAGGACATGCTCAAGGGCCTCTCGGCTCCGATGCATCCGGGAGCGATGAAGTACTACAAGGAAAAGGGCTGGATGTAGCCGGCCACACCCCTTGTGGGACATGAACCACGGCTCGGGGCCGGCGCAGTGGCGGCCGGTCCCGAGCCTGTCCGTCCATCGGAACCACGAATGACCGGCCACTAGTCAGGGGCTCCGTGAATTCCTCCGATCGTGACCAGACCGCCAGCGAAGCCGTCGACCTCGAAGCGTTGGCCGAGTTGGGCGAGGGCGAGGGAAAGACCCGCTCCCCGGGTGGCGCCGTCGGAGGGTTCCTCTGGGTGCTGGCGCTTTGCTGGTCCCTTTTTCAGCTCTACATTGCCTACCGGCCCATCAACTCCATCATCGCCCGCAGCATTCACCTGACCTTCGCCGTGTTGCTGGTCTATCTGGCCTTTCCGGCCATACGGCGGGCCGCGACGCTGGAGCGGTTTCATGCCCTGATGCAGCAGTTGTTTCCGGGACGGCGCAAGCGCGATCCCGTAAAGATTCCGTGGTACGACTTCATCATCGCGGCCCTGGCCGGCTGCGGAACGGTCTACCTGGCCTGGGACTACGTGGGGATCATAGAGCGTTCCGGTCTCCCGCTGGCCCGGGACGTCTACATCGGAGCGGCGTTCATCCTGTTGCTGCTGGAGTCGGCGCGCCGCTCCCTGGGACTGGCGCTGCCGGCGCTGGCCTCGGTGTTTCTGCTTTACTGCTTCATCGGTCCGGTACTACCGAGATTTCTGGCGCACCCCGGCATCCCCCTCGACTTCGTCGTGGACCACATGTATCTCTCGGACAGCGGCATCTGGGGCGTGCCGCTGGGAGTCTCCACGGATTTCGTGTTTCTGTTCGTCCTTTTCGGCGCACTGCTGGAACGGGCGGGGGCCGCGGAATACTTCGTACAGGTCGCTTTCGCCATGCTGGGCCGTTTCCGCGGCGGACCGGCCAAGGCCGCAGTGCTGGCGTCGGGCCTGACGGGCATGGTGTCGGGATCGTCCATCGCCAACGTGGCCACCACGGGCACGTTCACCATACCGCTCATGAAGCGGGTGGGGCTGCCGGCCTACAAGGCCGGCGCCGTGGAAGTGGGCGCCAGCACCAACGGGCAGCTCCTGCCGCCGGTCATGGGCGCCGCGGCCTTCATCATGGCGGAGTTCCTGGGGCTGCCGTACATCGACATCGTCACCGCGGCTGCCATTCCGGCGGTGCTTTCCTATATCGCGCTTCTCTACGTGGTGCATCTGGAAGCGATGAAACTGGACCTCACCGCCCTGCCGGACGAGGAGCTGCCGCGATTCTGGCCCACGTTCCTCAAGGGGATCCACTTTCTGATCCCCATTCTCGCACTGATCTACACGCTGGTGGTCCTCAGGTTCTCCGCGGTTTCGGCGGCGTTCAACGCCATACTGCTGACCCTGGTCATCATGGTCATTCAGAGAGTCGTGCAGAGCTGCGCGGAGGTCCTTCGACCCGCGCCGGGCACCGCGGGATCCGGGTCACTCGGGCAGGCGCTGTTCCAGGGCCTTGCCCTGAGCGTCCGCGAAATCCTGCAAGGCTGCGTGTCCGGCGCCCGCAACATGGCGCCGATCGCGGTAGCCACCGCGGCCGCGGGCATCATCGTGGGCACCGTGACCCTCACCGGTCTCAGCAGCCGGTTCATCGAGGCCATCGAGATCATCTCCCTGGGCAACGTGGTGCTCATGCTTCTGCTCACGGCCCTCACGAGCCTGATCCTCGGCATGGGCCTCCCCACCACCGCCAACTACATCGTCATGGCCACCCTGACGGCGCCGGTGATCGTCACCCTCGGCGGGCAGGCCGGCCTGGTGATCCCGGTGCTGGCGGCCCATCTGTTCGTCTTCTACTTCGGCATTCTTGCCGACGACACCCCGCCGGTGGGCCTGGCCGCCTTTGCGGCTTCCGCCATCGCCGGCTCGGATCCCATCAAGACCGGCCTCCAGGGGTTCACCTACGACCTGCGCACCGCAGTGCTGCCCTTCGTGTTCATCTTCAACCTGGAACTCCTGTTGATCTCCGGCGTAGGGCCCGACGGCGCCATCATCTGGCTGACCGACATGTTCCGGGTCGTCTGGGTGATCCTGAACGGCCTGGTGGCCATGATGGCCTTCGCCGCGGCCATGCAGGGATTCTTCGCCGACCGTTGCGGCTGGCCCGAGCGGATTCTCCTCATAGTGATCTGCATCGCCGCCTTCCGGCCCGGCCTGGTGGCGGGCGACACGGATTCCCTGCGCATGACCATCCAGTTCGGCGCCTGGGTGCTGTTCACCGGCCTGTATCTGGTCCAACGGAGAAGGCGGGGGACACGGCTGGCGACAGCGTAGCGGGACAAATAGCCATCGTCGATTTTCTGAATTGAGGAAACCGGCACTCACACGAAGGAGGAACTCCGGATATGGCCGACACGATACCCTACATCGTCGATGAGAATGATCCCGAGCTGGAGTCGGGAATGGTCGAGTATGGGAGCTGCACGGGGTATCTGTCGCGGCCCAGGGGCGGCGCAAGACTGGGCTCCGTCATCGTCATTCACGAGAACGTCGGTCTGGTGGACCACATCAAGGACGTGGCGCGGCACTTCGCCAGGGAAGGCTTCACCGCGCTGGCTCCGGACATGCTTCAACGCACCGGCGGCACCGTGCAGTACCGGACGTCGGAAGATGCCATCGCCGCCATGCGGAGCCTGGATCCCGATGGTTGCGTGGAAGACCTGACGAGCGCCCTCGACTACCTCAAGAGCCAGGGCTTCGCCAACGGCAAGGTCGGCGTCGTGGGCTACTGCTGGGGCGGCGGCCAGTCCCTCAACTTCGCCACCAGGTGCAACGACCTCGACGCCGCCGTGGTATACTACGGCCGCAACCCCAACCCGCTGGAGCAGGTGGCCAACATCGCCTGCCCGCTGATGGGCAACTACGCCGAGGACGATCCCAACATCATGCCCGGCATCGAGCCTCTGAAGGAGGCGCTGGCCAAGTCCGGCAAGACCATCGACCTCAAGATCTACGCCGGTGCCAAGCACGCCTTCAACAACAACACCAATGCCGGCCGCTATCACCCCGAAGCCGCCAACGACGCCTGGCAGCGAACCGTGGACTTCTACAAGGCCAACCTGTCAGGCTAGTGTGGTGTCCCGTCAGCGAAGCACCCGCCTCCGATGAGGAAAAGAACGTGGCGTGATCAGCAGTCCTCGGAATCGAAGCAGGCCAGAAGTTGGTGGCGGATGCTTTTGTGGCCGGGGTCGTCATAGTGGCGAACGCCGAAGTAGTAGCAACAGCCCTCGTTGTCGAGGTCATTGTGGAAGACGCGGAGACGGCCGTCCTGAAAGCGTATCCGGGCCAGACAGGTGCCGCCGGGGACGTTGGAAGTCATCACCTCCTCCACAACCCCCACTCCCCACTGGAGGTTGCGGTTGTGCTTGACCTCGTCTCCCGCTCTCAGGAACAGTCTCACGTCGTTCCGCACGATCGTTCACTCCAGCCTGGACGGTAGCAGCATCGGGTGGGCTTTTCAAATCTGCTTTCGCCGGGTTGGGATGCCCGGCGCCGGCCCGGTCACGCGAGGAACGGCGCCAGGGTGCGAGCCAGAGCGACGGGGTTGTCCTGCTGGACCATGTGCCCGGCTTCGGGGAGGGTCACGAGACTCGCGCCCGGCAGCAGCCCGTAGCGGGCCTCGATATCGCCCCGCTCGCGGTGGTTGCTCTCGGCGCCCTGGACCACCAGGCTCGGGCAGGCGACGCGGCGCAGAAACTCGATGAACTGCTCGACGTAGAACGGCTGCGGCGAGGTGGTCCGGTGCAGCGGATCGAACTTCCATTGCCATGCGTCGGTCTCCGTCCGGCGCATGGCGTGGGAGGTCAGATGGCCCGCCCGTTCCTCGGTCAACCTGGGATGGCTGCGGCGCAAGCGGTCCGCGGCTTCTTCCAGGCTCGCGTAACCGGCGCTCTCCCCCACCGCCGGCACTTCCTCCAGCCATCGCGCGGCGCGCCGGGGCGCGTCGGCGAACGGCATACCCTCAGGCCCCAATCCTTCCACCAGCGCGAGCTTCGATACGCGCTCCGGATACGTGCCGGCGTAGAGACAGGCGATGGTGCCGCCCATGGAGTGGCCCACGAGCCGCACCGTCGGCGTGCCCAGGTGGCGGATGATCTGATCGAGGTCCAGCAGATAGTCGAAGAAATGATAGTATCCGCCGGCCCCGACCCAGCCGCTGTCGCCGTGGCCGCGGCAGTCCGGCGCCACCACCCACAGGTCCGGCGCGATGGCCAGCAACTCGGTGACGAAGAAATCCCAGGTCCGGCAGTGATCCCGGAAGCCATGGACGAGAATCACAGGCTGGCTCCCGGGCTCTCCCCACTCGACCCAGTGGATCCGCAGGCCGCGGACTTCCAGGTTGTGATGCTCCGGCGTCAACGGCCCGGGACTCGCTTCAGGGTGGTCTCGACGAAATCCTCGACGTCGGGGTTCCATGCGTAGACCGCCACACGGGCGACCCTGCCGCTCATGACCGAGATCACGATCTGGGCCGTGTCCGGATAGGTGGGCTCGCCGAAGGGCGTGGCGCAGGCCCTGTCCTCGTTGGAGAAGTAGGCGTCATGGTCGGGGTGGGAGTGATAGAGGGCCTTGAAGGCCAAGCCCCCGCGCTCCGCCTGTTCCAGAACCGCGTCCAGCTCCTTCGGCTCCATGGTGTAGGCGGTCCGGGCGTCCCTGGAAAACGTCTCGGGGTCGGTGGCGTACAGCCGATTCTGGATGTTGACGAGCCGATGGACCTCGTCGCTGCCGTCACCGCCGAGGATGACTCCGCAGCACTCCTCCGGGTAGGTCTCCAGTGCATGCGTGGTGACAACAGCAAAGGCCGTTTCGCTCAATTCGATCAGTTCACTTTTTGGCATTGGCGGGATGTCCGGTAGTAAAGCCTTTGACCTCGCCCCATCAATGATCATCGTCGTTGCCTGGACCGACATGACGGGGCAGATCCATGGAGTCGTGCAGCAAACGGAGTACGTCGATAACTGGCGGGACGGCTTGAGAGTTGGTGCGATACAGCACGAAATGCCGGCCCTTCCACCCTCCTCGCGCGACATGCAGCGTCATGAGTCCCGTCGCGATCTCGTCACGTTCTCTGGCGCCGGCGACGCGTGGGCCTTCCGTCAGCGCCTCAATGGCCCCGGTCAAGGTGTCGGAGTATAAAAGCGCCCGTGTTTCGCCGAAGTGCTCAGTGGTCCAGCGCAGGATATCCCGGAGATCTGCCTCGGCTGCCGCCGTCAGATGAACTCGCCATCGGCGACGGTCCGTCATCTCTTGTGGTCTGGACTGATGGCCTTGGGGACAATGGCATCTTCGGCCAGAGCCGCAAGGTGACGGCGAAGCGGCTCCGGTGCATCGAAGCTTCGGAAACGTCCTGCATCAAGGTCGGCCCAGCCGACGTTCGCGGCTTCACGCAACCCCTTCAGACGAGCCTCGTTTTCCGCCTCCCGTCGCTCGACCAGCCTGATGCCCTCGCGCAGCACTTCGCTGGCGTTCTGATAACGACCGGATTTCACCAAGCGTCCGATAAATCGCGTCTGACGATCCGTTAGAACGATGTTGCGTGTCGGCATGATTCAACCCCTCGGAAGCATGGCTGGCATATTATGCCATCGGTGGCTCATTGGCAAGCCCTCGGAGGTGGCACCGACCGGTAAAGTCCTAATCGATGACCCCCGCGCGCGTGAGCGTCTCGAACTCCTCTTCTCCGAGCCCCAGCAGCTCGCGGTAGAAGTAGGCGTTGTGCTCGCCCAGCAAGGGGTCTCTGCGGTCCGGGCCGCCGTCGCTTTCGGACAGGGTGAAGGGGGGACGCTGGTACGACATGGCGCCGATCTCCGGGTGGTCCATCCGGTTCCACTGGTCCCGGTGCACGAGCTGCGGGTCGTCGTAGATCTGCTCCATGCCGTTCACCAGGCCTGCGGGGACGCCGGCGGCCTGGAGTTTGTCCACCAGTTCCCGGGCTTCGAATTGACGGGTCCACTCGCCGATCCGTGCTTCCAGCTCGTCGACGCGAGTCCGCCTCCGTCCGGCGGTGGCGTACTCGTCCCGGCCGCCCCATTCCGGGCGGTCCATGGCCTGGCACAGCGCCCGCCACTGCTCATCCGACGCCACGCTGAGAACGCACCAGTTGTCATCGCCGGCGCAGGGAAACGCGCCGTGGGGCACGGCCTCGGGATGGCGGTTGCCGTCACGCACGGCAGTATTGCCGTTGACGGTGTAGTCCAGCAGCAGCGGCGCGATGTACTGGAGCCCGGTTTCGTACTGCGCCAGGTCGATATGCTGCCCGCGTCCGGTGGTGTCCCGATACTCCAACGCCGCCAGCACCGCCACCACGCCGTAGCCCACGGCGATGTAGTCAATATAGGGACCGTACAGGATCTGGGGCGAGCCGTCCCGGTATCCGGTGAGATTGGTGAAGCCGGCCAGAGACGAAAGCTGGGAGCCGAAACCCGGATGATGCGCGTGGGGTCCGCTCTGCCCCAGGTTCGAGCTGCTCAGCATGACGAGCTTCGGGTTGACCTCGCTGAGGGTCCCGTAGCCCAGGCCCAACCGCCCCATGGTACCGGGGCTGAAGTTCTCCACCAGAACGTCCGCCCAGCCGGCAATACGCTTGGCCAGCGCCGTGGCTTCCGTGCCCTTCTTCAGGTTGAGGGTGATGCCCAGCTTCTCGCTGTTGCACAACGCGAACAGGCCGGACCGATTGAGGCCGTGAACATTGTCCTTGTACGGAGGATAATGGGTGCGGAAGCCGTCGGGACGTATCCGCGACTCCAGGTGCACCACGGTGGCGCCCTGGTCCACGAGATGCTTGCCCACCACCGGCCCGGCCGCATACGCGGCAAACTCCACCACCTTGAGACCTTCCAGTGCTTTCATGACCTTTCCATCCCCATGTATCCGTTGATCACACCCGCCCGAGCCCGGATACCGCGCAAAAACGGGACACTAGATTACCCCATCCTTCTCCAGCCGGGCCAACTCGTCCGCGGCCAGACCCAGCTCCCGGTAAATCTCCTGGTTGTGCTCGCCGATGAGCGGCGCCCGGCGATAAATCCGGCACGGGAGCTCCGAGAAGCGGGCGAATCCTCCCGGGTAGGTGAGGGAGCGGTTGAGCTCGGGATGCTCCACCTCCTGCCAGAACTCCCGCGCCTTGAGCTGCGGGTCCGCGAGGAGTTCCCGGGCCGTGGACACGGGATAGCCCAGCATGCCGCGCCCGGTCACCGCCTCGAAGAACTCCTGCTTGGTGACCCCGGTGAAGAACTCGGCGATGGGCTCCTCCATGATGTCGATCTCGTCCTGGGTCACCTGCTCGATGTTGAACGTGCGCCAGTCCTTTTCCAGCAGAAACGCGGGCGCCTCCCCCTTCTCGGCCATCCACTCCACCAGCGCCTGGTTGGTCTTGCGGCCGGCCTCGCCGCCGTAGATGATGAAGTTCAGGTATCCGTCCTTGCAGGGCCAGAACACCCGCATCTTGGCGCCGGTGATGGTGCGCCCGGTCATGAAGGAGCCGGCCCGCTTCTCCACGGACCGGTTGAGGTCCCAGAAGGTATGGGCGTGGGAGAAGCCCCAGAGCATGCACGCCTGGGCCGACACGTCCACGTGCTCGCCCCGGCCGGTGCGCCTGCGCTGGGTATGGGCCACCAGGGCCGCCATGGCGGCGTAGGAGCCGGTCCACTGATAGGACTGGGGGAAGGTCACCCGAAGCGGCGGCTTGTCCGGGTCGCCGGTGAGCGACATGCAGCCGCTCATGGCCATGATCTCGATGTCCGTGGCCCGATAGCGGCTGTAGGGGCCGGTCAGGCCGAACGGCGTGATGGACACCAGCACCGTGTCGGGGTTGGCGGCCCGGATGACGTCGTGCCCGAAACCGATCCCTTCGAGATAGCCCGGCCGGAAAGTCTCCAGGACGAAGTCCGCCTTCTCGACCAGGCGTTTGAACAGCGCCTGCCCCTCGGGCGCCTCCAGGTTCAGTGTGATCCCGCGCTTGTTGTTGTTGAAGGCGAACCAGTAAAGGCTCTTCTCCGAATCGCGTTCACCGTCGAGATACGGGCCAATGCATCGGGCGGCGTCCCCGCCCGGACGCTCCACCTTGACCACGTCGGCACCCAGATCGCCCAGCGTCTTGCCGCAAAGAAAGCCCAGCTCATCGGTCAAGTCCAGAATACGGTAGGGCGACAGAGGCCCTTGTTCACGCAGAGTCATAAGTCCGGTTTCCTGTTGCCAATCCGCATTTCCGCCATTTCATACCAAGGGACGCGTCAGTATTCCATGTAGTTCGACACCCGCCAGCCCGACTCCTCCTCGCGCACCCGGATGAGGAGCTTGCGGGAAAATTCGCCGGCGTCTTCCGGCCGGATGGTCAGCCGGTAGACGAACGCGATGCGGCCACCGGCCTCCCGCCGTTCCAGCAGCTTGTAGTAGACCCGGGGCTTGCGCGTGCCGGCGTCGATGGCAAATCCCGAAGTCAGCCGGATCTGCTCGTCCACCTTGCTCCGGGCCAGCCCGGCGGTGAACTCTCTGGACCCGGGCAGGTCGATCTCGACATAGTGCCGGTCCAGGAACACCTCCGCCACTCCCCGGGGCGTGGTGTCGCCGTCACTCTTGCAGCCAACGCACGCCAGCAACAGCACCGCGCACAACACGCCGCGACGAGTCACGTCCCGGGACTCCTCAAGTGCCGCACCATCCAGTCCTCCGTCCGGTTCAGCGCAACCTCACGATCCTCCTCACGGGTGAAACGGTGGTCGGCGCCGGGAAGGATGCACATCGCCTTCTCACCCGCCAGCGCGCCGTAGAGCGCTCGCCCCTGTTCCACCGGCACGGTGGCATCCGCATCGCCGTGGATCACCAACACCGGACAGGTGACGTGCGCCGCCGCTTCGGCGACGTCGATGGTGGTGGCCTCTTCCATGAAATCCATATTGAGCCGGCGGCCGTTGAACTCGATGAAACCTTGCGCGCGCCATCGAGCGATCGCCTTGGGGGGGAAATCCCGATCGAGGATTTCCCGTGGATCAAAGGGCGCGGCCAGGGTCACCAGCGCCGCCACGCCCTCCGCCGCGCCCGCGTACATCAACGCGGTAGTGCCTCCCATGCTGGACCCGACGACGCCCACCTGCGCCAGCCCGCGTTCCTTCAGCCATGCGTGGGCCGCCTCGAGATCATCCACCTGCCGGGTGCACGTGATGGACTCGAAGTCCCCGGAGGATTCGCCGGCGCCGGTGAAGTCGAAGCGCAGCACGGCGAATCCCGCCCGGCTCAGGGAATCACCCAGGCGGACGTGCTTGAGGCTCTCCTTGCTCGATTCCATGCCGTGGCACAGAATTACGCCGAAACCGTTGGCGGTCTCCCGCGGCAGATGGAGGACTCCCGCCAAACGCTCGCCCCGGCCATTGCCGAACGTGACGTGTTGTTCCATAAGCGCCGGTTTCAGTCGCCGGCCCGGGCCGAAGAAAACGGATCCCGTCCTTTGGTCCGCATGAGGCAATAGAGGCACAGCGCCGCACCGACGGTAATGAAGCTGTCCGCCACGTTGAACGCCGGCCAGTGGTAGCCGTTCCAATAGACGTCGAGAAAATCGATCACCTCGCCGTAGAACAGGCGGTCCACCAGATTGCCCGACGCCCCTCCCAGAACGAAAGTCAATGAAAGGATGAATCCGGTGTCCGTTTCCGAAAGCCGGCGCAGCAGATGAATGACGAAGACGACGGCGACCAGCGAGAAGAGGATGAGAACATGGGAACCAAGGGCTCTGCGTTGTCCGGCCAGCAGCCCGAACGCCGCGCCGGTGTTACGGACGTGGGTCAGGTCCACCAGCCCCTCGATGACGGGAATCGAGTGATGCAACGGAATGGTCTGATCAATCAGCACCTTGGTGCCCTGATCGAGCAGCAGGATCACGGCCAGCAGCAAGATTATGCGCGCGCGTTTTCGGCCTGCGGTAAAGATCGTAACACCTCCGCGCAACGGGGACATACCCCTGGATGGGCTGCATGCTCTCCGACGCCCGGGTGATATTTCCAGCACCGCTCGCACTTTCCGCCGTCGGCCGCGTACACGCCGACGGCGGCGCCCAGCAGGAGGCTATCGTAGCCCACGGCGCGTCCCGGCGCCGATGCCCCGTCCGCGACGCCCTCGTGCTTCTCCCCGCCGCCATCCCCGGGCTCCGGGTACACGAGATCGCCCGACGGCTCACCCGACGCCACCGAGACCTGCGACACGATGAAAACGTCCTCCCACGCCATCACCGCGCCGGCGCGCAGCAGCTCCTGAATGCCCGGGGCCTTCCCGTAGACATCCGGATACAGCACTACCCGGGCGTCCAGGGAATGGCCGATGGCGCCGCACTGACGCGCCGCCTCCAGGGCCTTCAACACCTCGCCGCGCAAATCCAGCCGGAGTTCCCACTCCGCGGCAAGCGCCGGATCCGACAACCTCCGGTCCGGTTCCGGCATGGGCGAAAGCAGGATGCTGTCCGGGCGGGAGGGCGTCTGCGGCACATGTTCCCAGATCTCTTCGGCGGTGAACGAAATGATGGGCGCCATCAGGTGGAGCAGGGTCTGCAGGATGCCGTGGAGCGCGGTCTGCGCCGATCTCCGGCCGGCGGAGTCGGGCGCCTCGCAGTAGAGCCGGTCCTTGACGATGTCCAGGTAGAGGGAGCTCAGGTCCACGCTACAGTAGTTGTTCAACGCGTGATAGACGACGTGGAACTCGAACTTGTCGAAGGCTTCGAGGCACCGCCCCAGCAGCCGCTGGGTTCGGTCGAGGACCCAGCGGTCCAGGGGTTCGAGGGCCTCCGGGCCCAGCGCGTCGGTCGACGGATCGAAGTCGTGGAGATTCCCGATGAGGAAACGAGCGGTGTTGCGCAGCCGCCGGTACGATTCCACCAGCCGTTTCAGGATCTCGTCGGAAATGCGCACGTCGTCACGGTAGTCCTCGGCGGCCACCCAGAGCCGGATGATGTCGGCGCCGAACTTCTTGATGATCTCCTGCGGCGCGGTGACGTTGCCCAGGGACTTGGACATCTTGTGTCCCTTGCCGTCCAGCACGAAGCCGTGGGTGAGGACGCCGTCGTAAGGGGCCCGGCCGCGGTTTGCCACGGACGTCAAGAGCGAGGTGTGGAACCAGCCCCGGTGCTGGTCGCTGCCTTCGAGGTAGAGGTCCGCCCGGCCGCCCAGCTCGGGGCGGCGCTCCACCACCGCGGCATGGCTCACCCCGGAGTCGAACCAGACGTCCAGGATATCCTCTTCCTTGGAGAACCGGGTGGAGCCGCACCGCTTGCAGCAAAACCCCGGAGGCGCCAGCTCTTCCGGCGGCATCAGGAACCACGCGTCCGACCCCTCCTGCTCGAACAGCCCGGCCACGTGCTCGCACAGCGCCTCGCTCAAATGCGGCTCGCCGCAGTCCACGCAGTACAGCACCGGGATGGGGACGCCCCAAGAGCGCTGCCGGGAGATGCACCAGTCGGGACGGTTGGCCAGCATTCCGGTAATGCGGTCCTGTCCCCAGGGCGGGATCCACCGGACCTGCTTGACGGCATCGAGGGAGCCTTGCCGCAAACCGTCGAGAGCCATGGATATGAACCACTGCTCGGTGGCGCGGAACAGGACCGGCTTCTTGCAGCGCCAGCAATGCGGGTAGCTGTGGCTGAGGTCCCGGGACTTGAGCAGGCTTTTCTCTTCATCCAGCCTGGCGATGATCCGCGGGTTGGCGTCGAAGACCATCTCCCCCTGCAACTCCCCCGCTTCCGCGGTGAACCGGCCGTTCCCGTCCACCGGGGCATAGGCGTCGAGGCCGTAGCGACGGCCCGCCTCGAAGTCCTCGTGGCCGTGTCCCGGCGCCACGTGGACGCACCCGGTGCCCTGCTCCGCGGTGACGAACTCCCCGAGGATGACGATGACGTCCCGGTCGAGCCACGGGTGTGAGCAGACGGCGCCCTCGAGCTCGGCCCCGGACCAGGAGCCCTCCAGCACCTCGAACTGTCCGGCCTCGTAACCGAAGACTTCCATCAGCGACGACATCAACTCGTCCGCGACCACCAGCACGCCCGCGGGCGTCCGAACGCGCCGGTACCGCATCCGGGGGTGCAGGGCGATGGCCTGGTTCGCGGGGAGCGTCCAGGGTGTGGTGGTCCAGATTGCGAAGGCGCCGTCCGGGTCGTCCGGCAGCTTCCCCTTGGCGTCCTTGACCGGGAACTTCACGTAGACCGAAGGGGTTTCCCGGTCGTCGTACTCCACCTCGGCCTCGGCCAGCGCGGTGGCGCAGGAAGCGCACCAGTAGACCGGCTTCTTGCTCCGGTACATGGAACCGCTGGCCATGAACTTGCCGAGCTCACGCACCTCCGCGGCCTCGTACCCGAAGTCGATGGTACGGTAGGGCTTCGCCCATTGCCCCAGCACCCCCAGCCGCTTGAACTCCTCGCGCTGGATCTCGATGAACTTCTCCGCGTGGGCGCGGCACAGCCTGCGCACCTCCACCTTGCTGAGCCGGTTCTTCTTCTCCCGGCCCAGGCTCTTCTCCACCTGGAGCTCGATGGGGAGTCCGTGACAGTCCCAGCCGGGGATGTAGGGCGTGCAATAACCCCGCATGCTCTTGTACTTGATGATGATGTCCTTGAGGATCTTGTTGAGTGCGTGCCCGATGTGGATGCGTTCGTTGGCGTACGGCGGACCGTCGTGCAGGACGAACCTGGGACGCCCGAGATTGGCCTCCACCATCTTCTCGTGGATGTCTTCACGCTCCCACTTCTCCACCTGCACGGGCTCCTTCCGGGGCAGGTTGCCGCGCATCGGGAACGTGGTCTTGGGGAGGTTGAGCGTGTCTTTGTAGTCCATGAACTTCGTCCCTCACTTGCCGGCAAGCGACTTCCGGGCATCGGGGTGCCTGGGATGGGAGGTCGGGTGGGATATGGAACCCGGCGTCATGCTGCTCCGAAGACGCGAGGCTGCGCGGGGAGCCTCTCTCTTTCCAGCACACCCTTGTTGACCAGGATCGATCGGATGGCGATTCCGGACACCTCGAAGTGATGCGCTGCTTCTTCCATCAGATCGTCGTCAAGCTCCTCATCTCCAAGGAAGTTTCGAAGCGCGTCGAATGGACACAGAAACTCCTGCGCGAAAGCCCGTTGCAATCTCTGGCGATCGGTCGCTGCATTCGTCACCGGCAGCAACCCTTCGTCGTCTGCCGTCACCAAATGGTCCCCGATAATTCGAGCGAGAGCGAACCGCCTGGCGTTGGGATGCCTTTTCTTGAGTATCGCCTTGACCACCCCTGGATCGTCGTCAGCACGAAGACCGGCGGGAATCGGGATTTGATCGATGTCGGAGGGCTCCCTGATCCACGACACGGGAACGTCACATAGTTCGGCCAGACGGCCACTATCGATCTGGTCGTCTCCAAGGGACCACTCCCGGCGCGCTGTTCCGGCCACCGCCTCGGCGGCTTCCCAGGGCTGTCGGCCGTCTCCCGTTGCGTCGACTGCCGCGTTCCTGATCGTCGAGGATATGGAGAGCGATCGCGTAGTGGACGGCCCAACGAATTTTTTTTGGATCCGTTCGAAGTCCTCAAGTACATTCCGCTTCGAGGAGGAGGCCAATTCCTCGATCGCGCCTTGGCCCACGAGTACCGCCGCTTCCCGCAAGCGGTCCAGCATCGCGGGATCCGCCTCTTCGGGATCGAACCCCATTCTCGCTTCCATGGCGCGCGCGAGGCTTCGGGCGGGGTCGTATCTTTCCTCGCGGAGTTCATGCCAGGCTGCATCCAACTCCCTGGATCTTTCGCTCGCACCGCTGAGGCAACCCATTCTCGAAACCACGGCGTCGACGAACTCCTGAACCCCGGACTCAAAGTCGCCCGCTGGAACGTGGACATCGATCTCGTTGAGAAAGCGCAGCGAGTGGCCTGAGCCGGAGCCTGTCCGTCGGGTTCGAACATGCACGCTGTCGCCGCTGCCACTGAATTCCATGTCGGGCCACGGATAGCCGTTTCCGGCCGCGCCGACCTTGTGGCTCATGTCCCAGGAAATGCTTCGCCCGTTCGCGTGGCCGACGCTGTCCGTTTCCCATCGCAGGCGCCACCAATTGGCTACGAGCCACGCGGCGAGGTCGAAAGCCGACACCCGTATGTCCGATCTGACGGTCTTTGCATGCAAATCTTCCACGTCGGTTGCTGATATTCCACCGGCTTCGATACTGATCCGGGCAAGCGAGTGTCGGTCTACCGGGTCGCCGAAGTCGCGCGGCATCCATTCGAAATCAATCTTGAACTGCTTGCTCATGCCGATTCCAGCTCTCGATAACGAGTTTTCGGAACGGGTCGACAACCGGCATAGGGTATCCGTGGTAGCTGCCTGTCTCGGGGTTCTCCAACTGGGCCTCGAGTGGATGCCCGTCTTCAGTCACCGCCCAAACGTTTTGAGGGAATTGTCCCGGTCCCCGGACCTGGTCGCTGACCAGCCCCTTCTTAATGCCTTCGCGTAGCAGGCGCAACGCCACCCGCGACTCTGTGATGTCGACCTCGTCGCACGCAGTCTTGTCGGCTCGCAACTGAGCGGGGGGCGGCAACCCGAAATCGCCGGGATTCCGTTTATGTTCCGGGTTGCCGCCGTACCGGACCCGTGCCGCCAAATCCTGTAGCACGGAGCGGTGGGGATTCACCGCAACGCGGCGTTTCGGGTTGAATTTTCGTCGCGACAAGGCGATCACTCCGGTTATCGGGCCGTCGGTGTGATTGGTCGAAAATCATACCACAGAAAGGTTTGGCGAGATAGCTCGCGTCCTGTATCCCAGCCCTCCCGACCGGGTGGATTAACGGACCCCCCTGTGCTATGAAACCACGAATTCCGACGGGCTTTCCGCTCGTTTCCATTCCCGCTGAAGCGCGTTCCGTCTTTCCGTTCATCCGTGTCAGCAACGAATCCCGGCGCGGGGCTCGGTTCGGCGTCATACAGGAGGAACCTCCATGGCCAAGCCGCAAAAAGGCAGACCCAGTGCGCGCGAGCTCGGGCGACTCAGGAAAACCGTGGCCCTGGCCACGCGCATGCTCTTCCACCAGGGCCTCGCCGACTATCACGGCCACGTCAGCGCCAGGATTCCCGGCACCAACCGGCTGCTCATCAAGCCGGTGCTGGCGCCCCTGAGCTCCATCAGGAGCAAGGACATCATGGAGGTGGACATCGACGACTACAAGAAGAACTGCGAGGCCAACTGGGCCCAGGCCGGCGACCAGAAGGCCGTGATCAACCTCAAGATTCCGCCCCGGGAGACCATGATCCACGCGGCCATCCTGGAGGCCCGGCCGGACGTCCATTCAGTGGTTCACACGCACCAGCCGCTGGCCACGGCGTTCGCCATCGCCGGCGTTCCCATCCGCCCCATCTACAACCAGGCCGCGGCCTTCGCTCCGGAGACGCCCATCTTCCACAGCCCGCGGCTCATCTATACCGTCCAGGACGGCATCGAGGTTGCGACCGCGCTGGGCGACCGCATGGCCGTACTGATGCAGGGACACGGCATCACCACCGTGGGCGACAGCGTGGAGCAGGCCGCCTGTCACGCCGTCTACCTGGAGCGGACCGCCTACATGCAGTGGGTGGCCAGCAGCGTGGGCCAGGCCGTGTCCATGCCCGACCGGAACACGGCCATCATGGCGGCAACCAACCGGGGCAGAGCCCATCACGCGTTCGCGTATTTCACCGGCTTGATGCCGGACGAAATGAAAGACTAGCGGCCCCTCGGGAAACAGAACGGCACCGACAAGAACCATCGCACGACAAGGAAGGTGAAGCATGGCTGAGGCGAACAGAACGGGGTCGGCCGCGGGCCGTCCGATTCAGGATATCCGCGAGTGGCTGGATCGCGCGGAAGGCATCAACGAGCTGCTCCAGATCGACAAGCCGGTGGACCGGGATGAGGAGATGAGCGCCATCACCTATCTGGTGGCCAAGCAGAACCCGTCTCCGGCCATCCTGTTCGACAACCCCAAGGGGTATGAAGACAGCCCCATCGGCGCCCGGATGCTGTGGAACATCCTGGGGCCCAGCTCGAAACGCATCGCCCTTACCATCGAGGAGCCGCCCGAAACGCCGACGCTCGAGCTCATCCGGCGGCTCAAGGAAAAAATGAAGGACCGGATTCCGCCGCGGGAGGTGCCGGAGGCCGAGGCCCCGGTCTTTGAAAATACCCTGGCCGGAGCGGACGTCGACCTGGAGCAGCTCCCGATCCCCAAACACTGGCCTCTGGACGGCGGCCGCTATGCCGGCACCGCGGACGCGGTTTTCACCCGCGATCCGGATTCCGGATACCTGAACGTCGGCACGTATCGGATGATGCTTCAGGGCAAGAACCAGGTAGGTCTTTACCTGTCGCCGGGAAAGGACGCGCGGCTTCACATCACCCGGTACTGGGAAAAGGGCGAGTCCGTGCCCGTGGCCGCGGCCTGGGGCATCGACCCGCTGTTCATGCTGGTGGGCTCCCAGACCTTTCCCAAGAATGTGTCGGAGTACGAGTTCGCCGGCGGCATCAAGGGCGAGCCGATCCCGGTGGTGCGGGCGCAGACCAGCGACCTGCTGCTGCCGGCCAACGCCGAGCTCGTGGTCGAGGGAGTCATCCATCCCAACTCGGTGAAGACCGAGGGGCCGTTCGGGGAGTTCCCCGGTTACTACGGCAGGCCGGAGGCCGGCTGCCCGCTGGTGGACATAACCCGGGTACACTACCGCACCCACCCGGTTCTCACCAACGCCATCATGGCCGACTACCCGTCCTGCGAGCAGAGCGGCTTTTTCGCCGTCATCCGGTCGGCGCGGATCTGGGACGATCTGGACAAGCTCGGCATACCGGGCGTCCAGGGCGTGTACGCCCACCCGGCCGGAGCCGGCGGCTTCGGCATGACCGTCATCAGCCTGGAACAGCGCTACGCCGGCCACGCGGCCCAGTGCCTGGCCCTGGCGGCCCAGGTGCCCGGCGGCGCGTACTACACGAAATGGATCATCGCCGTGGACGAGGACATCGACCCCACGGATATGGACCAGGTGATCTGGGCCATGAGCAGCCGTTGCCATCCCATCGAGGACATCGACATCCTGCGCAACACCTGGAGCACTTGGCTGGACCCCACCCAGAATCCGCCGGAAGAGCGCCCCTACGGCTCCAAGGCGCTGATCAACGCGTGCAAGGAACACCGCTACCTGCCGGTCTTTTCCAAGCGCACCACGTTGAGCCGGGAGATGTACGACCACGTGGCCCAGCGCTGGAAGGAACTCGGGCTTCGGGGAACGATTCCCTCGGTCCGGGCCTTCGAGGAAGACAAGAAGGTCGTGTACCACGAGCAGGGAGGATTCGAGCCCGGGAAGAAATAGCGAGATCGCCACGGTGCGTTGTCTTGCGTACGCAAAATCGCGTTTCGCGAGCATATTTTGCCGCAAGACGGCGGCGGACAGGCTTGTTGCCCATGCGTTGCCGCTGTGATACTCTTGGGCCGCTTCGATACCGGCGGATCAATTAACCGTCAAGGTCTCCCACGGTCGGCGCAGTCTTTGGAACGGGGTCTTTCGAAACCGGAAGAAAAGGTGTCGAATGGACATTCAAGAGGAAACGAAAGGATCGCTTGTCGTGGTAGCGCCCCGCGGGCGCATCGACGGTTTCACCAGCCCCGAGTTGGAGAAACGGATCTCGGAGATCATCGAACGCGGCGACCATCACGTGCTGCTGGATTGCGAGAACATGGAGTACATCAGCAGCGCCGGGCTCCGCGTGCTCCTCGTCAGCGCCAAGAAGTGCCAGAAGGAAGGCGGCAAGCTGACGATGTGCGCGTTGCAGCCTTCGTGCAAATCGGTCATGGAGATCAGCGGGTTCCTCAATTTGCTGGAATATCACGACACGCGCGATGCCGCCCTCGCGGCAGAATAGGTCAGGCGGCGCCATGCCCACATTCACTGAAGAAATCATGCTGTTGATGCTGGACGACGACGGTCTGTTCCTGCCGATCCGCGGCGGCGCCGTGGAGCACGTTCTGGCAGGCGCCGTATTGATGGACCTGGCCTTCGCCAACCGCATCGATACCGACCCCGAGAAACTGCAGGTGATCGACTCGACACCGACGGGCAACCGGCTCCTGGACGGGCCCCTGGAGCGCATCGCCAACGCCGGGGACACCATGAATGCCAAGGGGTGGGTGGAGTTGCTGGCCCGGGAACAAGCCGCCGGCATCCGCCAGCAGGCCATGAACGGCCTGATCGAGGCCGGCATTCTCGAGGCCAGGGACGAGAGGTTCCTGTGGGTCTTCCGTTCCCGGCGTTATCCCACCATCGACGGGCGAGCGGAGCGCGAGGTCAAGCTGCGCATGGAGGACGTGCTGCTATCCGATGATATGCCCGACCCACGGGACGTCGCCTTGATCTGTCTCGTAGACGCCTGCGACATCCTCGGCGACATATTCTCGGAACGGGAGATGGAACGGGTTCGCCCCCGCATCGAGCAGATCCGCATGATGGACCTCATCGGCCGGGAGGTGGGCAGCGTCATCGCCGACATCGAAGAGTCCATCACCATGGCCATGGCTCAGGTGGCGCATTAGAGGCACGCCAGACCAGTCGTCGCCAGCCGACGTCCGGGCGCGTCTCAGCCCGGACGCGTCCACTCCCAATCCACTCTCAATATCCTGCGCGCCTTCCCCGCGGACTCGGAATCGAGCTAGTGTCGTGTCCCGTCCCGGCTCTTGGCAACATGCCATTATGACGCAAGGCAGGGTTGCATGACCCGCGCACGCCGAAAAAACTTTGTTCCCGATGAAATTATCATTAAAGTTCCATTCGACCCGACCGATTGGATTCCATGTGGGCGGCGATAAAACGACGCTAGAAAAATCCAACCAGGGAGGGGGCAACGTGTGCAACTGATCAATCTTTCCGTCGGAGAAGGGCCCGTAGCCGTTCCCTGGCTGCTCGATGCGCGGGAGGACGAGCTCGACCTGGGAATCCACGGGTGTGGGTGCGGCTGTAGTTGTTCCGACTGCTCATGCAGTCCGGGCGACGGGGACGAGGTGACTCCGGAGGATTGCAACGTGGTTTATTGAGACTCCGGCCCGACAGTGCTGGGAAACGTTGAGGAATGCAAAGATGACATTGCGACGGGATGCGATTGGCACAGTCGCATCCCGCCCGTCCCGCGAGTGACACGGGTGGCACACACCTTAAACCCTGCTACGAGGGCACACGACTATGACAAGCGAGTTCATGGGAGCGTTTCGGGAGCAGTTGCGACGGTCGGAAAGGAAAGCTGCGGGAGCATGAGATGAAGGGGTCGCGTCACATCGATATCCTCCTGCTCGTGGCGCTTTGCGTCTTTCTCGTCGCAACCCTGACCTGGGCCTCGGTTGCGGAGGTCGAGCTGGCTGCGGTGGCGCCGGGACGCATCGTTCCCACCGGGCAGGTGAAAATCATCCGGTCCTTCGAGCAGGGAAAGGTGAGGCGCATCGCCGTCGAGGAAGGAAGCCTCGTCGAGCGGGACAATGTCCTGATCGAGTTCGACACGACCCTGGTGGACGCCGAGATTTCCAAGCTCACGGCCGAGCTCCAGATCAAGGCCGTGGAGGCCGCTCGCCTCGAGGCGACCCTGGCCTGGCGCAAGTCCCGGTCCTTCCGTCCGCCCTCAGACGCCCCGATGGAGATCGTCTCGGTCAACGAACAACTCCTGGCCGATCAGATCGCGTCGCACCGGGCACACCTCCATGAACTGGACGGCATGATGGCGGAGCGGCGAGCACAACTCCACACCATCGAGGCCATGCTTGCCAAGCACGGCAGGCTGTTGCCCATTCTGCGCGAGAGGACCGCCATGCGCGAGACTCTTTACCGCAAGGACCATGGCTCCAGGCTCGCTCTGTTCGAAGAACAGGAGCGGCTGGTGGATCTCGAGGGGAACATCATGCTCCGCCGCAAGGAGCTGGCCGAGGCCAAGGCCTCGCTGGCGGCGATCCAGGCAAAGAAGGAACGGGCCGTCTCCGAGTTCTACCGGGAACGCCGGGCGCTCCTGGCGTCCGTTCGGGAGAGGATGATCGTCCTGCGGGAGGACATCCGGCAGGCCCACGAGTACCGCGCCCGGCACACCCTGGTCTCCCCTGTCGACGGCGTGGTCCAAGACCTCGCCATACACACGGAAAACGGCATGGTGGAGCCCGGCGCCCGGCTCATGGTGATCGTGCCTCGGAACGCCGGGATCCGGGTAGAGGCCTTCGTGGCCAACACCGACATCGGCTTTGTGAAGCCGGGCCAACGGGTCACCCTCAAGGTCGCGACCTTCGACTTCCGCCGCTACGGCGCCATCGAGGGAACCGTGAGTCACATCGGCAAGGATGCCGTGAACGCCGGAACCCTGGCCGGCGCGCCGGCCCTCACGGGCGTTGCCGGCAGCGCAGCGCCGACCACCGTCCCGTCACCACGCGGCGAACCGGCCGGCCCCGTGTTCAAGGCGCTCATCGAGCTTGATCAAACCTACATGGAGATCGAGGGACGGAAAATCGATCTGTTGCCCGGGATGTCTTCGGAGGCCGCCTTCATCCTCGGGAGGCAACGACTCATCGAATACGTCCTGCAGCCTCTCCGCGGCTACCGGCAGGACGCCTTCCGGGAGAAGTGACGCACTCCGACAGGGGACCAACGGCCATGGACGACGACATGAAAGACTTCCCGAAGACGGCAGACCCCGCGGCATGGAAGCCCGACGACATCGAGCGGTCGGAAGCCTGGCGCCATGACTTTACCGGCAGCGAGTTGCTGGAACTGCTGGCATCGGCGGGCGACGGGCCCAACCGAACGCCAGACCTGCCCTTGCTGGCTTCGCAGATGGCCAGGACGGCCCGGGAGCTCAAATCGGGTCTCGGCTTCCGGATCCTGCGCGGCCTGCCCGCAGGAGACCTGAACCTGCAACAGGCTGCCCGGGCCTTCGCGGCCTTGAACCAACGGCTGGGCGATGCGGTTGATCAACCGGGCGGCGCAAGGCTCGCCCACGTACGGGCGGAACCCGGGGACAACGGGAAGCTGGGCTTTCGCGCCGCGGGAGAGCTTCCCTTCCACGCCGATCCGGAGGACGTCATCGGATTCCTGTGCCTGCGGCCCGCCCTCAAAGGCGGAATCCGCAGATTCGCCAGCGCCGCCACCGTCTACAATATCCTGCTGACGGAGCATCCCGACTTGCTGCACGTCCTCACCCGGCCGTACCACGTGGCGCTGACACATCCGCATCCGGATCACGGGCACCCGTGGACCCGGCTGCCCTTCCTGAACATTCGAGACGGCGTGTTCAACGCCTGCGCCTTTCCGGTCCACATCAAACGAGCGCAGAAGCTGGCCGGGGTTCCCGAGTTGACCGCGGCACAGAACCGCGCCCTCGACGTCTTCAATACCGTGGCCGACACGGTGGCGGTTTCAATGGAACTTGAGCCGGGCGACATCGAATACTTCAACAATCACGTGATCCTGCATACGCGCACCGGGTTCGCCGGCGACGGAGCCGGCCGCCATCTCTTGAGAGTGTGGCTTTCCCTCGCCGACTTCAGGCCGCTGCACCCGGACCATCCCATACGGCTCGGAGGCAGAATGGAACGCGCCGACCTCGGGTAGACGCCACACGGAGCCCCGGCACGGAAACCCCGCGGCGGAGCGAAAACGACTTCTTGGACTTCCATGGCATCCACCACCGCAGACACCGCGAATCCCGTCCGTGGAGCGTCCGGGATTCGTTGCCAACCATCAGTCATTCGCCAGCAAACGCCCCCTGCCCCATTCCTCGTGACGGAAGATCAGCGACTTGATCACCACCGGCACCGCCCTGGCGTCCGGCAACTCCTCGCCGATATCAACGAAGTCGAAGTCCTTGAGGTCGATGCCGTCGATGGAGATGACGCCGGTCCCGGGCAGGATTTCCTTGTCGATGATATTGCCTACCAGCTTGGCGATGTCGGCATCGAACACCAGCACCAGATGGTGTCCCTGGCGGAGATGCTCCTTCATCCCCTCCACCACGCCCGTAGCCAGCGTCCGGATGAGCGGATATGAAGGGCCCAGATCCCAGTGAAGCGCCAACGCCGCCGCGCGGTCGCCCTCGGTCATGTCGAAACGCTGGAGCGCGCTCTCGATGGAGCTCCGGACATCCTCCGTGGTCAACGGCTCGGTCTGGCGGAAGTGCGGTGTAATCACCTGGAGGTTCCTCAGCGGCAGCACGGAGTCGTCGGACAGGAAAATGGTGTTGCCGCTCACCTGCACGGTGTACTGCGACGCGCCGATGACGGTGGCGCGGATACGCACGTCGGGTTCCTTGAACTCCCACGATTCACGGGTGGCCAGCTCCACGGCCCCGGCGCGGATCTTCCGCCCGACGTGGTTGCCCAGATCTCCCTTGTCCGCGGTCTCGTAACCATAGACATATTCCGAGACCCCCCCGGAGAACTGGATGCAATGAATGGGGTCCTGGTAGGAGAGTGCCGGCGTGAGCATGATCTCCCGGGTCAGCGGCGACAGCGGCCCGCGCCCCAGCACCTCCAGGAGGCACCCGCTCAACGTGCCGGCCATGCGTTCCTTGTCGGCCTCCCCCAGCGTCTGGCCAAGGGCCAACGACAGGCCGATGGCATCACCGATGCGGGCCCCCGCGTCCTCGAGCCGGTTGATCTTCCGGCTCTCGTCCAGGGCCACCAACCGGGCCCCCACCTCCAGCGCCGCCGTGTCCACCACCTGTCCGCCACGGGTGACGGCGACCTTGCTGGTGCCGCCGCCGACGTCCACGTTCATGCACGCGATGTCGTCGTCACGGGTGGACACCTCCACCGCACCGGAGCCGAAGGCGGCGAGGATCGCCTCGAGGTTGTGGCCGGCGGTGGCGCAAACGAACTTGCCCGCCTCCTCGGCGAACAAAGCCGCGATGGCCTCGGCGTTCTTCTTCTTGGCGGCCTCGCCGGTGACGATCAGGGCGCCGGTATCGATGTCCTGCCGCGTGAGGCCGGCGCGGGCGTATGCGTCATGGATGAACTCGTTGAGCTTCTCGGTATCGATGGTGAGCTTGTCCACGTAAGGCGTCAGCAGGATCGGCGATTCGTGGACGATTTCCCGCTTGATCACCACGAAACGGCTGGACAGGGAGATACCTTGCCGCCGGAGAATCAATCGGGAGAAGATGAGATGGGACGTCGACGAGCCGATATCGATGCCAACCGACGTGAGCGAGATCCGCTCGGACCGCCACATGGGGTGGTCTTCGTCGGGAAGAGGGACGTCATCGTGGTCGTGGTCTTCGTGTCCTTCGTGACAGACGAGGGGCAGTTCCGTGGGGTCGCGGTCCATGCAACGGGGTCCTTTCAAGGGGTTCTTGCGGGGGAATGAAGGTGAAACGTCATGATAGCAGAACGCCCGGCGACTTGCCAGATTGGCCGCCACCGGAGCGGCCGCGGCGACACCGCGGTTTTTGGTTCGTTTGCACACGGCTCGATACCCTTGTGAATCCGGAAAAAAGTTCTAGAATGGGTCCCACGGCTTACGCCGGGAACATGCTTTCTGCAATGGGCGCTTCGGCGAGGATCCTCGATTGCACGAAGAAGACTACCGTCTGATAGACGATTTTCTGCGACGGTTCGCGAACCGGCTCCGAAGGGTGCAGGGCCTGGAAACGTTGTGCCTTGCCGGTACCGCGCTGGCCGTGCTGGCGGCCTTGGGCATGGGGGTCGACGCGGTCAAGGGGTTCCTGCCCTACGCGCCGCTGGCGTTCAGCATCCTTTCCGTCGCCACGCTGCTGGTGGCGACGGGACTCACGCTGCTGCGTTTTCTGCGGTCCCGTAGCCTGCCGTGGGCGGCCCGCGCCATCGAGAGGCAGCGGCCGGAGCTTCGCAACAACCTCATCAACTCGCTGCAACTCCACCCGCAGGTCGCGGATCCGGCCCGGCCGGCCGGGGCTTCCGCCCCGATGATTCTCGCGCTGATCCGTCAGACCCGCGAGCAGATTCGCGGCATGCAAACGGAGGCGCTGGTGGACACCCGGCCGTTGCGGTCCAAGGCCCGGCTGCTGGCACTGGCGGCGGCGCCGGTGCTGGCACTGGCCGTGTGGCTGCCGGACTTCCCGGGCCGGACCCTGGCGCTGGTGACGCATCCGCTGGAGCACCTGCCGCCGGCGGACATCTTCATTCACGTGGCGACTGGAGACGTGCGGGTCATTCGTGGCGCCGCGGTCTCCGTCGAAGCGGTCACCTCCGGAGCCCGTCCCGACCGCGTGGAACTGGTGTTCAAGCCCGCGCGTCCCAAAGAGAGGGTTGAGGGGACACGGGCCGTGGCCATGGACCAGGCTCCCGACGGCCGGTACACGGCCGTGCTTCCCGAAGTCACCGAAGACCTGGATTACCGCGTCGTCACCGGACCGTTCCAATCTCCGTGGCACAGCATCACCGCGGTGGAGCGTCCAGCCATCAACGACCTGAAGGTGACGCTCTACCCGCCTCACTACACGGGCCTTCCCGACCAGACCTTCACCGGCGGCAACGTCCGCGGCGTCAAGGGTTCGACCCTGAGCTTTTCCGCCACCACGAACAGGGTCATGGCTTACGCCGTCGTCGCCCTGGATGACGGCCGAGAAGTACCGCTGAAGGTCGCCGGGGACACTGCCCGGGGCAGCGTCGTCCTGTTCCGCTCGCAGGGGTACCGCATTCGCGTCGAGGATGCCTTCGGCTTCGAGAATCTGCCCATTCCCCATGAGATGGTTGCCGTACCCGACAGCTTCCCCCTGGTGGAGTTGCTCAAGCCGGAGGAAGACCTGGAAGTGAACGGTGACGAGAGACTGGCCCTGGAATACCACGCCAGCGACGACTACGGGATCCGGCAGATCACCCTGGTGGCGGCTGTCGGGGAACGGGAAGAACGCATCCCGGTGTGGCGCGACGAGCTTGCGCGGACCCTCCGGGAGACGTTCATCTGGGACCTGGATACCATTCGCCTCGAGGAGGGCGACGTCGTGGTCTATCATCTCGAGGTGCTGGACAACGATACCATCTCCGGTCCCAAGCTGGTCAAGTCGCGGCCCCTGAGCCTTCGCCTCAAGAACCTCAAGGCCGAGCATCGTCAAGTGGCCGAGATGATCCGGGATATCTCGGACAAGATGGTGGAACTCCTGGGCGATCACCTCGAAGCCCCCCCTGACGAACAAGCGCCGGACGACTCGGGTCGGCGGCTGGCGGAGGGGCTCGACCGAATGATGCAGCGCGTGGACGAGGCCATGCAGCGCACCCGCGTTGACCGCATCAGCGATTTCGCCACATGGTCCGACCTCGAGACGCTGAAGCGCAACCTCGAGCATGCGCGGAACGATCTCATGGAGAGGATGCGCCAGGCGGATTCGCCGGGCGAGCGGGAGCAGGCCCACGACGCCATGGCCACGGAGCTGGAGCGGCTGTCCATGCTCAGCGAGGACGTAAGCCGGCGCCTGGCGGGCCAGGACCTGGCGGCAAACGCCAGGGACATGGTCAAGGACCAGGAGCGCTTCCTGGATTCGCTGGAGAAGTTGAGAAGCGGCAACAAGGAACTCGACGAGGTGCTGAAGGAGCTGTCCAGGCTCTCACGGCAGATCCAGGAACTGCAGGCCTCGCTCATGCAGTTCGCACAACAGGTTCCCAACGAGTTCGTGAATCCCGCGACCCTGCGCAACATGCCGTTCGCCGACATGCAATCCATGATGGAACGGATCCGCCAGAAGCTCAGGGAAGGCGACATCCAGGGCGCCCTGCAAACGGCGCGGGAGTTTTTCAACCAGATGGCGCAACTGGCGGCTTCGCTCCGAAGCGGCCAGCAGCAGGCTCAAGGGGCCATGATGTCCCGCATGCAGGGGGCCATGAACCGGTCCGGCAACGAGCTGCAACAAATCCTCCAGGAGCAGCAGGAAATCCTGCTGGGGAC
This sequence comes from Binatia bacterium, assembly GCA_963422385.1. Taxonomy (GTDB): domain Bacteria; phylum Desulfobacterota; class Binatia; order UBA9968; family JAJDTQ01; genus JAJDTQ01. The sequence goes on from OY729432.1 coordinate 109,262, forward strand.
CGAGAACACCCACAAGGACGCCAATCGAGAGAGCGAAGCGCTGCGCGAGCAGGCCGTTCAGCAGCTTGCGGCAAGCGCGCAGGCCGACTTGGCGGTGCTGGCCCATCTGCTCGCCGCCCCCGACCTGGAGAGCGACCGGAAACGTCAGGCGGCGGAACGCGAGCGCAACGCCGCCATCCGCGGGCTGCTTTCGGGGCTGCGGGACATGGTCGAGAACCGGGACTTCGACGCGTTCACCAAACAATTCGGGGCGGTGACCGGGGAGCTCACTGAAATGGGCCCCCTTGACGGGGCGCAGGAAGCCGCCCTGGCCATGCTGGCGGCGCTGGCGCGGGAATACCAGGCCATCGCGAGCCTCCCCGACCCGGAACTGACCCCGCCTCGGAAGAGCGCGGTCCGCGGCCTCGCCACCCGGGAGGACGTGCTGGAGAGGAGGACCGCCGACCTCGTGGAGCGGCTGCGACATCTGTTCCAGCTCTTCCCGTCGCTGGACCCGAAGATCGTCAACAACATCGCCGAGGCAGGCGAATTCATGGGCGAGGCCACCCACGAGCTGGGCTCGCTGCGGCCGGGACAGGCCATCCCGCCGGAACAGGAGGCCCTCAACCGCCTCTCCGAGTCGAGCCGGCAGATGCAGCAGGCGATGCAGCGGCTGGCGCAGCGGGGGCGGTTCGGGCGCGTGCCGCTGATGCACGTGTTTCGCCGGGGCCGGTTCCTGCCCTCCGGGCAGTTCCTTCCCCCGGCCGGGACTCCCGAGTTTCCCGGTCATGACATCGACGAGAACCTCACCGGCCTGGATACGGAGAAGTTCAAGCTTCCCGGCAAGGACGACTACAAGCCCGAGAGGTTTCGCAAGGAGGTCCTCGAGTCGCTGAAGCAGGGAGTGCCGGACCGGTACAAGGAACAGATCGAGCGCTATTTCAGGGAGCTGTCGCAATAGTCGAGAGCGGGAAGCGCGCGCCGCTGCCGCGCACCACCGCGGTCAGCCCGCCGCCGCCGGATCCATGAGAAGATTCCCCACATGCTTCAACCACGCGCGCCGGGTGTATTTCCAGAGCGCAAAACCGCTCCTGTGGCTCACCGCGGCCCTTGCCATCGCCATCGCCTCCCCCGGACACACCGAGGGTCCGACGCCTGGCGGTACCGACGTCGAGACGGCCCGAGAGCTCCTGGGAGCCTGGCGGGTCGAGGATGCCCGGCTGGTGATCGAACGGCTCCTGGACGCACGTCCGCAATCCGTGGACGCGCTGGACCTGGCCGCGCTTCTGGCCTACTACGAAGGCGCCTACGCCAAGGCCCTCGCTACCGTGGAAAAGGCCCTGGCCATCCATGCCGAGGACGACCGGCGCCAGGGCCTGCGGCTACTGCTGCAGCAGACCCATGACGTCGTCCGGCACTTCAAGCGCTATGAAAGCGACCATTTCCTGATCCACCTGCACGAAGAGAGCGACGGCATCCTTGCGGAACCCGCTCTGGAGGCGCTGGAGCGGGCGCACCGGGAAGTGGGGCGCGCGCTGGGTTACCGGCCCCGGAGCAAGGTGCGGATCGAGATCGCCCCGGACGTGCAGTCCTTCACCGCCATCACGACCTTCACGCTCCGGGACATCGAAGAGACCGGCGCCATCGGATTGTGCAAGTTCAACAAGGTCATGGTCATCTCTCCGCGGGTCATGGCCCACGGATACCGCTGGCTCGATTCCCTCGTCCACGAGTACATCCACCTGGCCATCGTCGGCATGACCCGGAACAAGGCGCCCATCTGGCTGCACGAAGGCATTGCCCGCTACTACGAAACCGTATGGCGGAAACCCGTTCAAGGGCCGCGGCCGGACTACCTGACCCCGGCCAACGAGACCCTGCTGGCCACGGCCATCGAGCGGCAGGAATTCGTGAGCTTCAAGGACATGGAACCCTCGCTCATCCACCTCGACACCCCGGAGCAGGTTCAGCTCGCCTACGCCGAGGTGGCCTCGGCGGTGGACTACATCCGGCAGGCCAAGGGCCCCTCGGGAATCCGGGACGTGCTCTTCCGGGTGAACCGCCTGTCCACTGCCGAGGCCATCGAGGCCGTCATGGGTGTGCCGCTGGACGGCTTCGAGGCCGACTGGCGGCGGTTCATCGAGGGACAGGGGCTCGCGGTGGTCCAGGGCAGCCGCATGCGCAGCTACAAGGTGGCCCGGGAGGGAGGACAGCCGGCAGCCGTGGAGCTGGACGAGATCCAGTCGGAGATCGCCAGGAACCGGACCCATCTGGGCGACCGCCTGCGCCAGCGCGGCCGCCTTCGGGCCGCCGGCGCGGAGTATCGCCGGGCGCTCCGGGCCGGACCCGACTCCACCGTGATTCTCAACCGGCTGGGCGAGACCCTGGTACAGGCACGGCGCTACCGGGAAGCCTTGCCGCACCTGGAGAAAGCCCGGTATCTCGACCCCGACCTGGTGCATACCTACTACCTGATGGGCCGGCTTCACCATGAGGTCGGCGACCATGCACGGGCGCGCGGCGCCCTGCTGGAAGCGCTCCAGATCAACCCGTTCCATCCCGGCGTGTATCAAGTCCTCAGCGGGGTCTACGAGGCCGTGGGCGACGACGAAGGAGCGCGCAAGACCCGGCAGGTCATGAGGAAGCTACGCGGTTAGCGGCCAAGGACAATCGGAAGGAATCTCACCGCCATGGATGATACACAACTCCTGGATCAGGAACTCGCGGCCATCGAAGAGTTCGGACAAAAGCGCCGGACCATGCTCGCGGAGATACGGAAGGTCATCGTCGGTCAGGACAAGGTCATCGAGGAAGTCCTCATCGCCCTTTTCTCCAAGGGACACTGTCTGCTGGTGGGCGTACCGGGTCTGGCCAAGACCATGCTCATCAGTACGCTGGCGGAAGTGCTCGACCTCAAGTTCAACCGGATCCAGTTCACCCCGGATCTGATGCCCTCCGATATCACCGGCACCGACATCCTCCAGGAAGACGCCGCCACCGGCCGGCGCCGGTTCCAGTTCCTGAGGGGTCCGATCTTCACCAACGTCCTGCTTGCGGACGAGATCAACCGGACGCCGCCCAAGACCCAGGCGGCGCTGCTCCAGTCCATGCAGGAGTACCGGGTCACGGCCAGCGGCAATACCTATCCGCTGGACCTGCCGTTCTTCGTCCTGGCCACCCAGAACCCCATCGAGCAGGAAGGCACCTATCCGCTGCCGGAAGCACAGCTCGACCGCTTCATGCTGAACATCGAGGTGTCCTATCCTCCACTGGAGGACGAGGTCCGGATCGTCCTCCAGACCACCTCCACCGACAAACCCTCGCCGGCCAAGGTCATGGACGGGCAGGCCATTCTCACCTGCCAGGAGCTCGTGCGGCGGGTCCCCGTCTCGCCCTTCGTGGTGAACTACGCCGTGTCCCTAGCCCAGGCCACCCGTCCCGGCAACCCCGCGGCGCCCGAAGTGGTGAAGAACTACGTCGAATGGGGCGCGGGTCCGCGGGCGTCCCAGTTTCTGGTGCTGGGAAGCAAGGCCAGGACCATCCTGGACGGGCGCTTCGCGGTGTCGGTGGAAGACGTCCAGGCCATGGCGCCGTCGGTGATGCGCCACCGCATCATCCCCAACTTCAAGGCCCAGGCCGAGGGAATCTCGTCGCTGGACATCATCGCCCGGCTGATGGAGGAGATTCGGCCCGCGGCTGAGGGCAGCGCCGCGGCGTAAACGGCCGCGGCGCCTCGCCACAGGGCGGACACGGTCGCAAGTGGACATGACCGCCCGAAGTGCCCGGGTCCCCTCCATGCTGCTCCACTTCGATTACGACGGCGTCCTCGTCGACTCCTTCGACCAACTCCTGACCGCCTTCCGGCGGACGGCCGTGGGAACCGGACTGGGCCGTCTTCCGACCCGGAACGATTTCGAAACCATCGAAGACCTGAGCGCCACCGGCCTCGCCACGCTGCTGGGGGTGCCCGAGGGGCACATCAAAAGCTACACCCGGCGCATGCACGCCCTGCTCGAAGCCGACGGCTACGCGCCGGCCATGTTCCCGGGCATCCCCGATTTTCTGAAGACCCTGTCCGAGCGACACACCATCGTCGTCGTCACCTCCAACTACGACCACCTCGTCAGACGGGGGCTCTCCCTGAACGGCGTGGACGAGTGCGTCTCCCTGGTGCTCGACGCCGGACAGCCGGGCGCCAAGAGCGACAAGATCCGGCACGCACTGGAGCGCCTGGGCCATCGCCCGGAGGAAGGCTTCATGATCGGCGACACCAGGGGCGACATCCGCCACGGCCGGCTTGCGGGCGTGCGAACCGCCGGCGTTACCTGGGGCTACCAGAACCGCAAGACCCTGGAGCGGGAATCCCCCGATGTCATCGTGGATTCGCCCGACGAGTTGTTACGGTTGTTGCTCGTAGCCGGGTAAGGCCAGCCGACGCCGGCGTGGTCACGGCAGAGCACCACGTCGTATCCGGTTTACAGACCGGCGTGGAACGTCCTACCATGGGGCGTCAGACAACATCCGAAAGGAGTGTCCCATGGCAGAGCGCACGGCATACGTCAACGGCGAGTTCGTCCCCGAGAGCGGGGCGAGCGTTTCCATCTACGACCGAGGGTTCCTGTCCGGGCTGGGGGTATTCGAACGGACCCGAACCTTCCAGGGAGAGATATTTCACCTGGACCGGCACATCGCGCGGCTCTACCGATCTCTCAAGGCGATACGGCTGGACGCCGGCCTCACCGCCGACGAGATGTACGAGACTACCGTGGAACTGGTGGGACAGAATCGCGGGCTGCTGGGTTCCGACGAGGACTACTTCGTGGGCCACTACGTCACCCGGGGACCGGACACCGCCGGCCGGGCCACGGTGGTGATCCTGTGCGAGCCCATCGGCTTCCACAAGTTCGCCCACCACTACATCTACGGCGGCCACGTGATCACCACCCACATTCGCGCCATCCCCACCCAGGTATGGGACCCGAAGATCAAGAGCACCAGCCGCATGCATCTATGGTTGGCGGAACAGCAGGCCCAGTTGGTGGACCCGGAGGCCTATGCGCTGCTGCTGAGCCTGGAGGGGAACGTCACCGAGCTCACCGCGGCGAATTTCTGGATCGTGCGCAACGGCGCGCTGGTCACCGCGCCGGTCCAGACCATTCTGTCAGGCGTGACCCGGGGCGCGGTGCTGGAAATCGCGCAGCACCTGGGTATCCCGGTGGATGAGACCCACTTCCAGTTGTACGACATCATGAACGCGGATGAAGCGTTCATGACCACCACCTCACGCTGCGTGCTGCCGCTCACCCGCATCAACGGCAATGCCATCGGAGACGGCAAGCCCGGACCCGTGGTGGGACGGCTGCAAAAAGGCTGGACCGAGATGTTCGGGCACGACTTCGTGTATCAGGCGCTACGACACATCGACAAGGACAGGGTGCCGGAAGGAAGCGAGGCGGTACCGCTCTAGGAGCCTGTCCGAGTAAGTGAATCGTACAGCCAGATGTGGCTGAATCCCGCGTCTTCCGCCTGACGCGAATACTCCATCCGCATGGATGGATGCCGCGCGCGCAACCTTGGGCCGAGGTCCGGCCGGCGGCTCGTAACGGGACTACGGTCCATGGTGGGTGGCCAGGGGACTCGTGTCGGTGAGCGCCATCATCCTGCGGGCCAAGGCCTCGGCGAGCTCGCCGCGCCGGGAGCCCGGCTCGTCCCACAGGTTGTGCATCTCGTCCGGGTCGTTGTCGAGGTCGTAAACCTCGCCCCAGCCGGCGCCCTCGTAAAGCGTCAGGCGCCGGTCCGGGGTGATCAGGGTGCGAGCCCGGAAATTGTTGCCGAAGCCCATGTAGCCCCGGCGCTGATGTTCCTCGATGAGCAACGAATCGTAGCCCGTGTCCGAGCCGTCCACGGCCGGCAGCAGGCTCACCCCCTGCATGCCGTTGTGCCCTTCCAGGCCGGCCCGGTGCAGGAGGGTGCTGGGCAAATCCAGGGTACCGCACAGCCCGGGGTTGATCACTCCCCTCTCCGCCACCGCCGGGTCCACCCAGATGAACGGCACCCGCACCAGACCGCGATAATGCAGCGCGCCCTTGAGGAGGAGCTGGTGATCGCCCATGAAATCCCCGTGGTCGCTGGTGAAGACGATGACCGTGTCGTCCGCCAGATCAAGGGCTTCCAGCTGCGCCCGAATGCGGCCGATGGCGTCGTCGACCATGGTGATCATGCCGTAGGTCAGCGCGATGGCTTCCCGCGCTTCCCGCTCGGTGACGGCGAAGCCCCGCTGGCCGTTACGGTTGACCTCGCCCCGGTCGCGCTCCTCATGGAGGCGGGCCAGATGCGGCGGCACCGGATGCTCACCCCGGTGGAACGAGCGCGGCAGGGGGATTTCTTCCGGATGGTAGAGGTCCCAGTACCGGCCGGGCGGGGTGAACGCGTGGTGCGGGTCGGGAAACGAGCACTGGAGGAAGAACGGCCGCTCCCGCCCGGAGCGCGCGTGCTCTTCCAGAAACGCCATGGTGCGCTCCGCCACGTAGCTGGTGGGATAGAGTTCCTCGGGCACGCGGGTGCGCCAGGCTTGGGGCGCCCGGTAGTCGTTGCCCGGAAGCTGGCGGCCCGCCCCGCGCAGGGAGTCGGGATCCGGATGGCGCGCCCGCAGCCAGCGCTCATAGTGCCCCACCACCTGATCGGCGTGCTTGATGCACAGCTCCACGTGCTGGAACCCGTAGTAGGGCAGCGCAAGCTCGAAGTCCGGCTCCCGCGCCCAAGTGGACGGAAGCTCCTGGTCGTAACGTCCGCTGGTAGTCTTCCACGCCTCCCGGAGCGCCTCCGGGGGCCGGGTTCTCTCAGGGTCCGGCTGCGGCATGCCGACCACCGGAAGGTTGTCGTTGATGCTCTGGAGGTGGCACTTGCCGATGAGTGCCGTATGATAACCGGCCGCGGCCATGACGTCGACGAAGGTCGTGGCCTCGAGAGACAGCGGAATCCCGTTGTGCCTGACCCCGTGGAGCGACGGCATCCGGCCGGTCATCAACGTCGCCCGGTTGGGCATGCAGATGGGCGTGGCCGTATAGAACCGCTCGAACCGCGTGCCCGACGACGCCAGGCCGTCGATGTGGGGCGTCCGCACCACCGGATTGCCGTAGCAACCCAGATGGTCCGCCCGGTGCTGGTCGGTGATGATGAAAAGAAAGTTGGGTCGGTCGCTCATGTTCCTTCCGTCCAGTGTCTTCCGCAGCCTTTATGGATCCAGCGGCTTCTCGCCCTCGGCGGGCTCCACTTCCATGGAGTTGAGGACGCAGGCCAGCAACACATAGTATCCGATGAAGGCCGAAAGCTCCACGCACCCCGCCGCCCCCAGAGCCTTCTCCACCACGGCGAAGGTCGGCCCGCTCACGCGATGGAGCGCAGCAGCTCCTGCGTGTAGCGGCGGACGTCCGCCTCCTCCGGCGTGAGGCCCGGCGGCTCCTTGCGCTCGCGCAGGGCCTCGATGCAAGCATCCGGGACTCCCGCCGCGCGTGCGTGCCCGGCGTGCACCGACCACTCGAACCGGCAATCGAGCTCCCGCGCCACGGTGAGGATCACCAGCTCCTTCAGCTTCTGGGGAAGCCCCATCTCGAAGCGCACGAGGGCGCCGAGGTGAGCCACGCGGCCGGCCAGTTCCGGACTGTGCAGGAGCATGGGAAACGGCCCCTGCACCCTTCCGCGGCTCTCCGCGATGGCATCGAACACCGCGTGGTGCTCCGGGCTCAGGTCTTCTTTCCTCTCGATATTGGCAATACGCGCCATGCGCCTCTCCTCTCTTGCTTGCACGGGCTCCGGTCAGGCGAAGCAAAGACGATGGATCACCGTCCCAAGCCCCGGTAAAGCCGCAGCGGGATGATCACCACTGCGGCGGCCAGCAGCAGGCCGCCGGACAGGTGGAACACCGAGCCCATGCCGTAGAGCCCGATCAGGTAACCGGCAATGACCGGGCCGGGCAGGGTGAACATGCTGTTGGACAGGAAAGTGATCCCCAGGGAGGTGGCCTGGATGCGGGAGCCGGCCACGTCCACGATGGCAGCGGCGGTGATGTTGGTGAGGGTGTAGAAGAACAGGCTGATGAGGGTCACGACCACTCCCAGGGGAACCCCCGGTCGCACCAGCGGGATCATGGTGTAGAGCACCCCCAGGACCACGAACGCCGGAAACAGTACCGACTTTCGGCCCAGACGGTCGGACAGGTAGCCGAGGATCGGCTGAGAGACCGTACCCAACACGTGCAGCAGCATATAGTAGTAGCCCAGTCCCGTGGAGGAATGGCCCAGGGTTTCCTGCACGTAGATGGGGAAGAAGGTGATGACCAGGACCCTCCCGGTGTTCATGAGGCCGTTGGCCAGTGCCATGCCGAGGAAGTTGGGATTTCGCAGGAACTCTCCCAGGCCGGACGCCTGCGCCCCGCCTCCGGTGGCGGCCGGAGCGCCGAAGATGCCGCGCAAGCCCAGCCAAAGGGGCACGCCCAGCATCACGGCCAGAAGAAGCTGGAGCGCCATGAGACGTTGCCACGGATACAGGCCGAACAGGACCCCCACCACCAGAGGCGTGAGGGTATCACTCACGGTGGCGCCCATGCCATGGACTGCGAACGCCGTGGCGCGATGTTCCGGGAAACGGCTCGACAACGACGCCATGGCCGTGGGGTGCCAAAGGGCGATGCCCACGCCCACCAGCCCGGCCGCGGCCAGCGCGTAGAGGTAACCGGGGGCGAGGCCGAAGATGATGTAGGCCACCCCCAGCGCGAGCACGGCCGAAGACAGGATCGCCGTGCGATAGCGCGCCAGACGGTCCGCCAGCAGCCCCGCGGGGAGGTTCATGAGCCCGGTGGCAAGCTCCCGCATGGTGGTCAGACCCCCAACCTGGACGTGGCCGAGGCGCAATGCCACCTTGAGGGGTGGCAGGATCATGGGAAAGAGCTGGATGAACCAGTGCACGGCGAAATGCCCGCCGGTAATATACCCCAGGAGCACCACCCGATCCCTGCCGATGGCTCGAAGTCCGCTGCTCCGTTTCACGAATGGCTTTGCCAATCTGCCCCGGCAACAACGAGAGTGCCGGCAAGCGCCGCTCATGCCGCACCCGCTCGGGCAGCAAGACCCTGCGCGCGGTCCTGACCGAATGCGGCCATGGCGCAGCGCGCACCCGCCACTGCCGGTTCTACCGCTATCACGGAGCCCTCAATAAAAGGGCCGTCCGTCGGACGGCCCTTTTTCATGAAGCCGATCCATGAGCCAGACGCACCGTGCTGGCCTGAGGACCCTGCTGGCCCTCTTCTTCGGTGAAGTGAACTCGCGTGCCCAGCGTCAACCGCTCGAAACCCTCCAGGACGCTGTTTTCGTGGAAGTAGATCTCGCGGCCGTCGCTGGTTTCGATAAAACCGTAGCCCTTGGCGGAGAACAGCCTGCTGATCCGGGCCGACGGCTCTTCCGCATGGGACTTGACCTCGCCGCGCCGGCGCCGTGCGTAGTCCTGAACGCGCCGCTTGGCGGCATCGAAGGCATCGCGGATGGCCACGTGAATGTCATGGTGCGCCACGGCCTGGCTGTTGTCACGGTTTACCACCAACTCTCCGCCAGGCACCGTCAAGTCGACGCGGACATTATAGAGTCTGCCCTTTTGATGGTGACGGTGCGGCGCGGCCACCACCACCCGGCAACTCGTGATGCGGTCATGGAACTGATCGAGCTTGGCCGCCTTCTCGCGAATGGCCTGCTCAATGCCGCGAGAGGGTTCCATGTCACGGAAAGTCACTTGCAGTTCGAGTTTCATCGCTCCCCCCTTGTGATCTCTTTTTCTTTTTATAGTGTTCGGCGATACTGCGTCAATTACAAGATTGGCCGTTCCCTGAAATGCCGTTTTCGCGGCAAGAGCTTCATGACCGGGCGTATCCTGACAGGATTCCCACCCCCGAGCGAAGCCGGCTCAAACGTCTGGCCCGATCGGCACCGTCTCCCCACGGCGCGCTGGTGCAGCTCGGCCGCCTCGTGGAAACCGGAGGCCGCAAGCCGTTGGCAGAGCTCGCGCCCCGGGATCCGCGGATACTGCTCCAGGTCCTCGGCGGCAGCGCCTACCTGAGCGACACCCTGATCAGCCATGGAGACTCGTGGACGGACGCCTTCACCCAGGCGGTCCACGCCGGCTCGAAGCCGCTCGTGCGGCACGCCGCCGATTTCGACGCTCTCGTCCACGAGGAAGCCCCGGAACAGTTCCACAGAAGATTGCGACGGCCCAAACGGCGGGAGTTCCTGCGGCTTCGGCCCATGGGGGGCCAGGGACCCAGCGCGCAACCCGTGGCCGCGGCCCTGCTCTACTACGAGTCCCGGGGCCTGTGCCGGGAGCGGTCAGCCCTGATCAAGGCCAGACCCGTGGCCGGGGACGTGGAGCTGGGCGAGGCCTTTCTCGACGAAGTCGGACCGTTCGTCTACCGCCGTTACCTGGACCTTTTCCACGGTGGAGGAGCTGCGCGACATGAAGGCGCGCATCGAACGGCAACAGCTCGCCGGAGGCGGCGGCCGGAGGCGGAACCTCAAGCTCGGGCACGGCGGCATCCGCGAGGTCGAGTTCTTCGCGCAGGCCCTGCAGCTCGTGAACGGCGGGTACGACGCCCGCATCCGGAAACGAAACACGCTTGAAGCGATCTCCGAGCCGGCCCGCTGCGGCTACGTTCCGGCGACGGAGAGCGAGGCGCTGAGCACCGCCTGCCGGTTCCTTCGGAACGCCGAACACAAGATCCGGATCTTCGCCCACGAACAATCCCAGGAGATCCCCGAGGGAGCGGACCGTCAACGCGCCCTGGCGCGCCGGTTGAACCATATCGATGAACCCGGCGGTGAAGCCGATGCCTTTTGGAAAGACTATCGCAAGCATACCGGAGTCGTACACGCGGCTTTCGACCGGCTTTTCTACAGCGCCCGGAAGGAGACCTCCACCCACGGAGACCAACCGGAGGCGGAGATCTGGCAAGACCTGGAACGGCGGGAATGGGTTGTCCGGGTCCGGGAACGCGGGTTCCCGGACCCGGACAAGGCCTACAGGGACCTGCTCGCGTTGCGGGACGGCAGCGGCGCCACGCCTTCCGGTCCAAAGCGCCGCAAGGTTATGCGGGACCTCATGCCGGCTCTGATGAAGACGATACTCGACTCGAGGAAGCCGCAGCAGGCTTTGGGTCGAATGGCCGAGTTCGGTCACCGCATCGGCGCCCACACCGGCTTTCTCACCCTGCTGGCGGAAAACCCCAAAACCACGCGGCTGCTCATCGATCTGTTCGCCAACAGCCGATTTCTGTCGGACCTCTTCGTCAACCGACCCGAGCTGCTGGACAGCCTGATCCGGGTGAACCTCACCCGGATCGCCAAGACCGGCGTAGAGATGCGCGAGGAGGTCAACGCGTCCATCGCGGAAACCTTCGACGTCGAAGAGAAACTCGACGGCCTGAGACGCCACCGCGTGGAAGAGTTCATACGGCTCGGGCTCCACGACCTCGGCGGAGAGCCGGGTTTCGACGAGTCGACCGCACAATTGACCGGCCTGGCGGAGGTCTGCCTCGATGCCGCCCTGACGCTGGTCCGGGGCGAGTTGGATGCCCAGTACGGGGTACCCGCAATGGAGCGCTTCGCCGTACTGGCCATGGGGAAGCCGGGTGAAGCGTAGCTCGACTACCATTCCGACCTGGATCTCGTATTTCTTTACGACAGTCCCGAGATCGCCGAGACCCGGGGCGGCTCCGCCGGCAAAATCGTCGCCCATGAATACTACGTCAAGCTCGGGCAGCGGGTCGTCGCCTATCTCTCGGCGCCCACCCGGGAAGGCATCGCGTACAAGCTCGACATGCGGCTGAGGGCCTCGGGACGGTCGGGGCCGCTGGGCTCTTCCCTCGAAGCGTTCCGCCGCTACCACGAAGCCGGCTCTCAGTTGTGGGAACGACAGGCGCTGGTCCGGGCTCGTTTCGTCGCCGGCGACCCGCGGCGCGACGGCCACGCTCCGGGAGAGCGCCTCCTCGGGGCCAGGGACTATCGGATCCTGGTGGAAGGGTATACGTTCCTGCGACGCTTGGGGCACCGCCTGCGGCTCGGGCGCGACCACGACACCCACATCCTGGAACGTGAGCCCGACCGGCTTCGGACCGTGGCCCTGGGGTTGGGCTACGAGGAGAGAGGCCGCAAGTCCCCGGGTGCGGGACTACGATAAACGCCGGGAGCGCATCCGCGCCTGCTATGAAAGGTTTTTTCCGGAGGCCGGGTAAGCTGGCTGCGCCGCTACTCGTCCAGCATCTCGGCCAGATCGGCCACCACGATGTCGGCGCCGTTGTCGAGAAGAGCTTTGGCGTCGCCGTGGCGATCAACTCCGATCACCAGGCCGAAGCCGCCCCGGCGGCCGGCCTGCACGCCGGAGAGCGCATCCTCCACCACCACCGCCCTGTCGGGGCTCACGCTCAACTCCCGGGCGGCCTTGAGATAGGTGTCGGGCGCGGGCTTGCCGGGGATCTTCAGCCGCTGGGCGATCTCTCCGTCCACCCGCGCGTCGAACAGGTCCTCGATGGCCGCGGCCTCCATAATGGTCTTGCAGTTCTTGCTGGACGACACCACCGCCGTCTTGAGGCCCCGGCCGCGGAGATCCCTGGTCCAGCGGATGGTACCCTCGTACGCCTCCACCCCTTCCACCTTCAGCACTTTGTTGAACAGCCGGTCCTTGCGGTTGCCCAAGCCGCACACGCTCAACGCACCTGGAGGGTCGCCGGGGTCGCCGTAGGGCAGTTCGATTCCCCGGGACTCCAGGAAGCTGGAGACTCCGTCGTAGCGGGACTTGCCGTCCACGTAGCGCTTGTAGTCGCCGTCCACGTCGAAGGGCACGAACGTCCCGCCGGTATCCGCCGCGTGCCGCTCCAGAAACGCGTCGAACATCTTCTTCCAGCACACGGAGTGGACCCGGGCCGTCGAGGTCAGGACACCGTCGAGATCGAACAGCACCGCGTCGAAGTCGTCGGGGGTGACGCGAGGACGAGGGCTCACGTCGCTTCCTCGTTCAGTTTCGCCAGGATCGCGTCCCGCACGTCCTCGACCCGGCCCAGCCCCGACACCTTGATGTACTGCGGCGCCCCGGGGTCGCCCCGGGCCTGCCACCGGGTGTAGTAGTCCATCAGCGGGGCGGTCTGCTCGCTGTAGACCTCCAGCCGCCGGTGCACCGTCTCCTCCCGGTCGTCGTCCCGTTGCATCAGATCTTCGCCGGTGACGTCGTCCTTGCCCTCGTCTTTCGGCGGATGGAACACTACGTGGTAGATGCGCCCCGACGCCGGGTGTACGCGCCGGCCGCTGAGCCGTACGATCACCTCTTCGTCGGGCACCTCCATCTCGACAACGTGACTGATGCGAATGTCGTGGTCCTTGAGAGCTTCCGCCTGAGCCAGGGTCCGCGGGAAGCCGTCCAAAAGAAATCCCTCGCGGCAATCCAGGGCTTGCATACGCTCCTTGACAAGCTCCACGATGATTTCGTCGGACACGAGTTTGCCCGCCTCCATCACCTCCCTGGCTCGAAGCCCTAACGCCGTACCCTCCTTGACTGCGTTCCGCAGCATATCGCCCGTCGATATCTGCGGAACGCCGAAGGCGGCGGCGATGTAGCCGGCCTGCGTGCCCTTCCCCGCTCCCGGCGGACCCAACACTATGATGCGCATCAACCCGCTCCCCACTCGCTGACTGCTTCTTGCAATGTCCGCGGGACCGGGCACATCCAGGCCGACAGACCGCGTTGAAGTTCCTGTCTCTTTCCGAGCTTCTGATATCTCGCCGCTGGCGTTCGATCTCGGCTCGCTGCTCATCCGCGCACGTCCACTACCTGGTGCACGGTGATCTCTTTTCTGCCGAAAACGACGTGGCAGTTGGTCCGCCTTGATCCACCGCTTGAACAGGGTGGAACGTCCAGGGTCGTGTCCCGTAAATTCGCAACTCACCTTGCGAATTTACGGGACACGACCCTGGCGAAAACATCACCAACGAGATGCACACACAGATATTATGAAGCAAGAAGTCCGGATTTCCAACAGGAGAAGGAAAGCAACGACGGGGATGACGGGGTTGTCGGGACCGGCGGCAGGTTTTGCGAGATAGCGAGTTGCCTCACCATGGAAGTACCTGAACCGATATGGGTATCGTTGCAATCGACAGTCCTTGTCAGTATGATCGGAAGTGGGTGTGGACCATGTTCGGGGTCCTTTCTTGCGGAAAGGATGGCTTGCGATGTCCGTTATCACGATTTGCGAAGGCATCTCAGGGGCTGAGGAGGTCGCCGGAAAAGTTGCACAGTCCCTGGATTACGCATGCGTCGATCGAGAAGATCTGGTGGCCATATCCGAAGACGAGACCGTCGCGGCCATCGAGGCAATTCCGGGAGTCCCGAAGGTCACGACGGATATTCCGGTCATGCCACGGAGTCCGGGGTGCATCGAATAGCCGCCCATACGCCGGGTATGCGGCCCAGGGAAACCCGCGTGATCACCCCTTAGCAAAAATCGACCGGGAGATTCCCATGCCCAACGCAGGGATCAAGACCAACCCTCTAAGAGTCGCGGTCATAGGTTCCGGACCGGCAGGCTTTTACGTCGTCGAACGATTCTTTAACGAGACGGAGCTAAGCGTTGAGATAGACATGTTCGACGAGTTGGCGACCCCCTTCGGCTTGGTGCGGGGAGGCGTCGCCCCGGATCATCAAAAGATAAAATCGGTTATCCGGGTCTATGACCGCAAAGCTCGAAATCCCGATTTTCGCTTCTACGGCAACGTCCGCTACGGCAGGGACATCTCCCTGAGGGACCTCAAGGACCATTACCACCAGGTGTGCTTCGCCACCGGCGCACAGACCGACCGCAGTCTCGGCATTCCGGGCGAGAGCCTTCGGGGCAGTCACGCCGCTACCGAATTCGTTGCATGGTACAACGGCCATCCCGATTACCGGGAGCGCCGCTTCGACCTGTCCGGGGAAACCGCTGCGGTCATCGGGGTCGGCAACGTCGCCATCGACGTAGCCCGCATCCTGTGCCGAACCTGTGGGGAGCTGGCGGCCACCGACATCACGGACTATGCCCTGGAAGCGCTGCGTCAAAGCAGGATAAAAGACGTTTACCTGATCGGCCGCCGCGGCCCGGCCCAGGCTGCCTTCACGAACCCGGAAATCAGGGAGATGGGGGAGCTCGTTGACGCCGACGTGAAAGTGCTCCCCGAGGAGGCTCGGCTCGACCCGCTCAGCAAAGCCGCCGTCGAAGAGCATCCGGACAGGACAGTCAACCGCAAAATCGAGATCCTGCAAAGCTACGCGGGCCGCGAGCCGGCAGGCAAGTCGCGCAACCTCATCATTCGCTTTCTCCTTTCTCCGACGGAGATCATCGGTGACGGGAACGGCAAGGTGAGCGCCATCCGCGTGGTAAAAAACGAGCTCCATGCCGACGAAGGCGGAACCTTGCGCCCGCGCACCACGGGCGAATACGGGACGATTCCGGCGGACATCGTCTTCCGTTCCGTGGGCTATCGCGGCGTGGCCCTGCCCGGGATTCCTTTCCACGAAGCCCGCGGCGTGATCTTGAATGAAAAGGGCCGGATCCTGGCGGAGGAAGGCGGGGGACCGCTGCGCGGCCTTTACGCCGTCGGATGGATCAAACGCGGGCCCACCGGCGTCATCGGCACCAACAAACCCGATGCCGCGGAGACCGTGCAATGCATGCTGGAGGATCTACGGGCCGGGGCGACCATCGATCCTGCCCTTCCGGAAGCAGCCGCCGCGGAACGGCTCATCCGACAGCGCCAGCCGGATTACGTGTCCTACGAGGATTGGCTCCGTCTCGACGACTTCGAGAGGACTCTCGGCAAGGAACGGGGACGCCCGCGCGTCAAGCTCACCCGTACCGAAGACATGCTGGCCGTGCTGAGGGCCACACCGGACAAGGAAGTGGAAACGGCCGGAGCGGAACTGCGGAACTGACGTTTGCTTCCGCCTCCCGGCTCCGGCCCACTGTGTCCGGTTACGCGGGCGGACTTGGGGAATCCAAGGAAGAGCCTGCAAGAGACTTGATCGGAGATTCCGACTGCCTGCCCTCACGGGTCGCTCCGGAGCAGCCGCGCCGCGGCGCCGTCGGCCATCACCACGGCAGCGTCGGGAGAAACTCGGGCCGCCGGGATGGTGGTATCCCCGTTGCTCAAGCGCAACAGAATCTCACCCTTGTCCTCGCCGGTCACCACCCAGAGAATCCGGCGCGCGCCGTCGAGAACCGGAAAGGTCAGCGTCATCCGCCGGCGGCCTTGGTACGGATCCGTGACGGCTACGGGCGCATCGCGGACTTCCAGCACCGGACTACCCGGAATCAGGGACGCCGTGTGACCATCCGGTCCCAGTCCGAGGTGAACCAGATCCAGACGGCGCGACGGTCCCGCCAACCGCTCGATGACGCCGGCGTATGCTCTTGCCGCGGCATCGAGGTCGTCTTCCCCCACGGGCATGGCGTGGATCTGCTCGGGCTTGAGGGACACCTGCTCCAGCAGACTCTCCCGCAACCGCGTGAGATTCCGGTCCGGATGCCCTTCCGGGGCAACCCGTTCGTCCACCTGAAGGATCTGAACCGCCTTCCAGGGAACGTCCTCACGCACCAGATCTCGCAGCATGACCCACGGTGTCCGGCCGCCGCTCACGGCAAAGACGAACCGGCCCCTGGATCTCACCGCCGACCGCGCGACCGCGGCGATGAACTCCGCGGCCCGCCGCGCCACGGCGCCGGCATCGGGGAGCACCTCGATCTTCATGGACTCTCGCGTACCTTGCCCGCGGAAGCCTGATGGCCGCTGGGCAGCTCTTCGTGTCCACCGAACTGAAAGCGCATGGCCGACAGAAGCTTGTCGGCAAAATCCGCTTCCCCGCGAGAGCTGAACCGCTCGAACAGGGCCGCGGTGAGAACGTGTGCGGGCACCGCCTCCTCCACCGCGGCGTGGATGGTCCAGCGTCCTTCCCCCGAATCGGACACCCGGCCCGCGAACCGTTTCAGATCCGAGTCCTCCAGCAACGCGTTGGCGGTGAGATCCAGCAGCCAGGAGGTGACCACGCTGCCACGGCGCCACAACTCCGCCACCTCTCCCAGATCGAAGTCGTACTGGTAGTGCTCGGGGTCTCTCAGCGGGGTCTGTTCCGCGCTGGCGGTCCGTCCCTGCTTGCCGACGTTGGCGTGCTTGAGGATGTTGAAACCCTCGGCGTAGGCCGCCATGAGACCGTACTCAATGCCGTTATGAACCATCTTGACGAAATGCCCCGCGCCGTTGGGGCCGCAGTGCAGGTAGCCGTGCTCCGCGGTACCCTTGCCCGGCTGCCGGCCCGGCGTCGGCGACGCCGTGTCGATGCCGGGGGCCAGAGTGACGAAGATCGGATCGAGATGCTTGACCACACCCGGCTCGCCGCCGATCATCTGGCAATAACCCCGGTCCAGACCCCAGACCCCGCCGCTGGTGCCCACGTCCACGTAGTGGATGCCCCTGGCCTGCATCTCACGAGCCCGCCGGATATCGTCGATGTAGCAGGAGTTGCCGCCGTCGATCACGATGTCGTCCGTCTCGAGGTGCTCCACCAGGGAGCCGATGGTCTGGTCCACCACGGCCGCGGGCACCATCATCCACACCGCCCGTGGTTTCTCGATCTTCGCAATCATCTCCGCCAGCGAAGCGCTCCCCACGGCGCCCTCCCCGGCCAGGCCCCGGACCGCGTCGGCATGCACGTCGAACACCACCACCTCGTGCCCGGCCTTGATCAGCCGCCGCGCCATGTTGCCGCCCATTCTTCCCAAACCGATTATGCCCAGTTGCATACGAATCTCCTTGGATACGGTATGTTCCGTTCGGTCCCTGGATTTTGTTCGACTCCGTGTCGCCGCGAACCCGGTTGACTACGATGCATCTTAGCATACGATACGGCACCGCAGGACACGCGCGCCGCCGCGCACGCATGATGGTATTGGCGGTCGGGATGCGATAGAGTGTCCGCGTCATGTACGCTCCCATCGAGAACTACGGCGTCATCGGCGATCTTCACACCGTGGCCTTGGTGGGCAACCACGGCTCCATCGACTGGTTCTGTTATCCGCGCTTCGATTCGCCCAGCGTCTTCGGCGCCGTGCTCGACGACCGGAAGGGCGGCCGTTTCATCATCGGCCCCGACCGCGGCAATGTCACCTGCCGGCAGTTGTACCTGCCGGACACGAACATCCTGATCACCCGCTTCATGACCGAGGAAGGCGTCAGCGAGGTGATGGACTTCATGCCCCTGGGCCCCTCCGACGAGAGCTACCACGGCCGCGTCATCCGCATCGCCAAGGTGGTCCGTGGCGCCATGTCGCTCAGGCTGGAGTGTACGCCGGCGTTCGACTACGGCCGCGCGGAGCACAAGGTGGAGATCCGCGGCAACCGGGCGGTGTTTCACAGCGATAACCTGAGCTGCATGCTGAAGGTGTCCCAGACCGTCGGCAACCGGGATGCGGTGGCCATCCGTCCCACTGGCAACGGCGGCGTCGTCGCCAGGGGAGCCTTGCGCGAGAACAGCGTGCTGGCGGCGGTGTTCCAGGGCGTGGACGACCGCGGCGCCGACTGCGAGTGCCCGGAAGTGGACGGCTGTATCGAGCTGCTGGAGCAGACCGAAAACTACTGGCATCAATGGCTCCGGCAGTCCCGCTACAGCGGCCGCTGGCGCGAGCGGGTGGACCGCTCCGCACTGGTGCTGAAGCTCCTGTGCTACGAGCCTACCGGGGCCATCGTGGCCGCGCCCACCTGCAGCCTGCCGGAGGACATCGGCGGGGTGCGCAACTGGGACTACCGCTACACCTGGATCCGGGACGCCAGCTTCAGCCTGTACGGGCTCATGCGGCTGGGCTTCACCCACGAGGCCGGCCGGTTCATGGACTGGCTCAAGGAGCGCTGCGGCGACCTGCAACCCGACGGCTCGCTGCAGATCATGTACGGCATCCGCGGCGAGAAAAACCTGCCGGAGTCCACCCTCGACCACTGGGAAGGCTACCGGAAGTCGTCGCCCGTCCGCATCGGCAACGCCGCCGCCAACCAGCTCCAGCTAGACATCTACGGCGAGATGATGGACTCGGTCTATCTCTTCAACAAGTACGGCACCCCCATCGACTCGGAGCTCTGGACCAACCTGTCGCGCCTGATGGAATGGGTCTGCGACCGCTGGGACCAGCCGGACGAGGGGATCTGGGAGGTCCGTGGCGACCGCCAGCACTTCGTCTACTCCAAGCTCATGTGCTGGGTGGCCCTCGACCGGGGCGTGCGCCTGGCGGAAAAACGTTCCTTTCCGGCCAACCGCGAGCGGTGGCTCAAGACCCGGGACGCCATCTATCAGCGGATCATGGCTGACGGGTTCAACCGGCAACGGAACGCCTTCGTGCAGGCCTTCGGCAGCAACACCCTGGACGCCAGCAACCTGCTCATGCCGCTGGTGTTCTTCGTGTCCCCCACCGACCCCAAGATGCTCTCGACCCTGGATGCCATCAACTGCCCGCCGCACGAGGGCGGGCTGCTGTCTGACAGCCTGGTCTACCGCTACGACGTGGCCGAGACCGCCGACGGCCTCACCGGCGAGGAAGGCACCTTCAGCATGTGCACCTTCTGGCTGGTGGAAGCCCTGACCCGGGCCGGGCGGCTCCGGAACGCCCGCTTCATCTTCGAGAAGATGCTGAGCTACGCCAACCACCTGGGACTCTATTCGGAAGAGACCGGTCCCCGGGGCGAGTCCCTGGGCAACTTCCCCCAGGCCTTCACCCACCTGGGCCTCATCAGTGCCGCCTTCAACCTGGACCGCAAGCTCGGGGCCGGCGACTGAGCCCGGCCGCCATCCCCTGCCCCGCCTGGATTCCGGGTCAAGCCCGGAATGACGGATTCGAGGTCTTGCCGCCGTCTCGTGCCCAACCGGATAATCAGCAAGGCTTCCCGGCATGGGGCGTTTCAAGAGGTTGTGACAGGCCCGACGTTCGCGTAAACAGAACCCTTGAATACGGCCCCGATACATCCAGGGAACGGAGGAACCCCATATGTTGTCAAGAGTGCTTGTAGCTTTGGCCGTGCTTGGTCTGAGCATGCCCGCTTTCGCCTAGGAGAAGATCTCACCGGCGCTGCAGAAGGTCATCGACGGCGCCAAAAAGGAAGGCGCGCTGAAGATCCAGTGGTCGGCCGGCAGGTTCGGCGGGGATGCCGGCGTTCGGAAAATGGTTGACGCCATGAACAAGCGGTACGGGACCAACGTCAGGCTCCGCTTCACGCCCGGCCCCAGCTTCCCGCGCATGACCGCCAAGCTGTTGCAGGAGAAGGCGGGAGGCCAGCCGGCGAGCAGCGACATCCACCTTGGCACCTCCAACCATATCTCCCAAGGCACCGCCAAGGGGATGCTGCGTGAGCTGGACTGGGACGCGCTGCTG
The DNA here is from genome assembly GCA_963422385.1 of Binatia bacterium. Taxonomy (GTDB): domain Bacteria; phylum Desulfobacterota; class Binatia; order UBA9968; family JAJDTQ01; genus JAJDTQ01. The sequence continues at coordinate 129,714 of OY729432.1, forward strand.
GAGCGGCCCAACCCCAAGGACGCCAACATCAACCGGGTAGCCCCCAAGGGCACGGCGGTGGCCATCGCCTCGCGCGTGGTGGGCATCTCGTACAACGCGAGCCTGGTCAAGGGTGATGACGTTCCCAAGAGCATGGAGGACGTATTCAAACCCAGGTTCAAGGGCAAGATCGCGTCCACGCCCTATGCCACCGGGCTTTACCAGTTCGCCGCCGAGGACATGCTGGGGCGTGAACGCATGACCGACTACACCAAGCGCCTCGCCGCGCACATCGGCGGACTGATGAGCTGCAACGCCATGGAGCGTATCGCCAGCGGCGAGTTCCTCATGCTCGTGTTTGACTGCGGTCACGACGATGCCCTGCGCATGAAGCGCAAGGGCGCCCCGGTGGCTCAGGCCACCATCAAGGAGATCTCGCGGGTCAACGTCATGTACTTCGGCGTGCCCAAGCACGCGGAGAACCCCAACGCCGCCGTCCTGCTCTCCAACTTCCTGAACACCGAGCAGGGTCAGAAGCTCCAGTTCGACCTGGGCGGACATGACCTCCACATCTACCCGGAAGCCAATACCCGCAAACCGGTCCGGAAGATCGTCGCCGGCGGCGGGCTTCTCTTCATCGACACGGTGGAGCGCAACAACATGCATGATCCCAAGCAGCTCCGGAAGATCCAGGCGGAGTTCCGGAAGGTTCTCAAGCAGGGCGGGAAAAAATGACGATGGAGACCACGGGTCTCGCGAGCGTTTCGGAGCGAAGCTGAAGGAGGCCCCCAGCCTTGCGCCGGCCGCGCCTCCACGGGACCGTTTCCCCCTTGCTGCCCGTCGCGCTGCTCCCCATGGGACTCGTGGCGGTGTTCATCCTGGTGATCGTGTGGGTGAGTGTCCAGAGCGGTACTCTGGGCACCGCCCACAGCACCTTCACCCTGGAGAACTACCGGGACGTCCTCGGCGATCCGGACGTCTATGACGTGATGGGGAACACGCTCTGGTTCGCGTGCTCCACGGTGTTCTTCGCGCTGCTGATCGGGCTGCCCATCGCGTGGCTGACCGAACGCAGCACCATCCCCGGCAAGCCGGCGATCTACGTCATCATGACGCTGGGCCTCCTGATCCCCGGCATCTTCGTGGCCATGGGGTGGACGTTCATCGCCCATCCACGCATCGGCTTTCTCAACCGCTTCCTGGTGGCCCTTCTGGGACTGGACGACGGGCCCATCAACATCGCCACGCCCGTGGGCATGGGGTTCGTGCAGGGCTTGAACCTGGCGCCGCTGGCCTTCATCCTCACCACGCAGATGTTCCGGGCCATGAACCCCATGCTGGAAGAGGCGGCGCGCACCTCGGGCATGAGCGCGGCGGCGACCCTGCGGCGGGTGACGCTGCCCTTGGCCATGCCCGCCATCCTGGCCGCGGTCATCTACATCTTCATCATCGGCATCGCCACTTTCGACGTGCCGGCTGTCATCGGGTTGGGAAACCGGGTCTACCTGTTCAGCACCTACCTGTTCACGCTGACGTTTCCCGAGGACCTGGAGCCCCGCTACGGCATCACCGGCGCGGTGGGGGTGATCATGATCGTGGTGGCGCTGGCGCTCACGGCCTGGTACGGCCGGGTGCTGCAGCGCGGCAACCGCTACCAGGTCATCACCGGCAAGGGTTATCGGCCCAAGCTGCTGGACCTGGGCCGGTGGAACACGGCCGCCTGGACCATGATCGCCCTCTACGCCGTCATCTCCAAGCTCCTGCCCATCGCGCTCATCGCGTTCATCGCGTTCGCGCCGTACGTGGCGCCGCCTTCGCTGGCGCTCCTGGATCAGCTTTCGCTGGCCAATTTCTACAGCGTCAACTGGGAACTGGTGATGCGGGGCATGAGGCACACGGTGATCCTGATGTTCGTGGTGCCGCTGCTGGTGCTGGTGTTCGCCTTCGCCATCTCGTGGCTGGTGGTGCGCACGCGAAGCCGCGGACGCTACGTCCTCGAGTTCGGGGCATTCCTGCCTCACACCGTGCCGGAACTGCTTTTCGCCATCGGCGCCCTGCTCGTGGCGCTGTTCGTGCTGCGGGATTACCTGCCGCTATACGGCACCGTTTGGCTCATCGCGCTGGTCTATCTCGTGACCCGCCTGCCCTTCGCCACCCGCGCCATCAACAGCGCGCTGCTCCAGGTCCACAAGGAGCTGGAGGAGGCCGCCTACGTGTCGGGGCTGTCCATGCTGCGGGCCAACCGGCGCGTGCTGCTGCCGCTTTTGCGCCCTACCCTGCTGTCCGTTTGGGTCTGGACCGCCCTGCTGGTATACCGCGAGGTGACCGTGGCCGTGTTCCTCGCCGGCGAGAACAACATCACTCTCACCGCGGTCGTGTGGAGCTACTGGAACGCCGCCGGCATGACCGAGGCCTCGGTGGTGACCACACTGATGATCCTGTTCTTCTCGCCGCTGTTACTGCTGTTCTGGATCTTCGGCCGGCGCAGCGCCTTGGCCGGGCAGTGAGGCTGAACGGCTGCCGAGCCCTGTTCATGATCCGCATCCGCAAGCTCGAAAAGATCTTCGACTCCGCCCGCGGGCCGGTGCGCGCCGTCGGCGGCATCGACCTGGAGGTGGCCCAGGGCGAGTTCATGGTGTTGCTCGGTCCCAGTGGCTGCGGCAAGACCACGACCCTACGCTGCGTCGCCGGCCTGGAGCGCCCGGACGGCGGCTCCATCGAAATCGACGGCGAGCTGGTGGACAGCGCCGGCGGCGGCGCCTACGTGCCGCCCGAGCGGCGCGACATCGGCATGGTGTTCCAGAGCTACGCCGTCTGGCCCCATCTGAACGTCTATCAGAACGTTGTGCTGCCGCTCACCGAGGGGCAGCGGCGCAGCCCCCGCTCGGAGGTCCGGGAACGCGCCCTGGAGGCGCTGCGGCTGGTGCGCCTGGAGGGCCTGGAGGAACGCCCGGTCACCGACCTGAGCGGCGGACAGCAGCAGCGCGTGGCCCTGGCCCGGGCAGTGGTGACCCGGCCCAAGGTGCTGCTCATGGACGAGCCCCTGAGCAACCTCGACGCGCGTCTCCGGGACCAGATGCGAGACGAGTTGCGCCGGATCGCCGAGTCCGTGCAGGTAACGTCCCTGTACGTAACCCACGATCAGGCCGAGGCCCTGAGCCTGGGCGACCGGGTATGCGTGATGGACGAGGGCGAGATCCTGCAACTGGGCACGCCCAGGCAGGTCTACTCCGAGCCCCCCAACCTCTTCGTCGCCCGCTTCGTGGGCGAGATGAACTTCATCCCGGGCACGGTGGTGGACTCCGGCCACGTGGACTCCGGCCTGGGAAACATCACGTGCGCCGTGCCGCCCGCCTGCGGCGCGGGGGCAGCGGTGGTGCTCGGCATCCGCCCCGAGCACGCCGTCATCGCACCGGGCGACGCGCCGACCTCCCTGCGCGGGCAGGTCCTGCGGCAAACCTACCTGGGCGACGCGCTGCACTGCCGGGTCCGGGTGGGCGAGGTGGAGCTGACCGTCAAGGCCGCAGGCGACGCGGACTACGCCAGAGGCGATACGGTGGCGGTGTCCTTGCCCGACAAGGGCTGGCACGTGTTCCCGGAAGGAAGAGGAAGATAGAGACGATTGCGGTATCGGGCGGTATGTCGCGTGTGGACACGGAACCCGTTCATTGCGCACAAGACGAAAGGAACGACATCCCATGGCCCTGATCATCAGCGCGGACCAGACTCGCGAGCTCATCGACATGGCCACGGCCATCCGACTGCTGGACAGGATGTTTCGCGACCGGGCCGCGGGCAAGATGCGAAACCTGCCGCGCCGACGGCTCAAGGCAAGCGGCAAGCAGCTCAACATGATGGCCGCGTGGCACGAGGGCTCCGACCTGATAGCGCTGCGCAGCTATGTCGCCAAGGCCAATACCATCAGCCTGTACGACGGCGGTTCCGGGGGGCTCAAGGCCGTCATGAGCGCGGCTTATCTCAGCAGCCTGCGGACCGGAGCCGCCACCGGGGTAGCCGCGAAATATCTGGCGCCGCCCAAACCGTCGGTGCTGGGTCTCATCGGACCGGGATGGCAGGGCACGTTCCAGGTGGAAGCCGTGGTCAAGGCCTGCCGGCCAAAGCAGGTGCTGGTGTTCGGCCGTAACGCCAAGCGGCGTCAGGACTTCATTGAAACCATGAGCAACGTGGTGCGGACGCCCTTCAAGGTGGCCGGCTCCCTGGATGAAGTCGAGGGCGAGTCGGACATCCTGATCATATCCACCGATTCCACCACGCCCATCGTCGACGGCCGCCACCTCAAGGACGACGTTCTCGTGGCCACCATCGGCGCCAATCAGCCCGTGAAGCACGAGGTGTCCGGCAGGCTCGTCAAGTCCATGGATCTGGTAGTCACCGACGACCTCGCGACTGCGCGGAACGACAGCGGCGACTTGATCGATGCCTGCGCCGGGAGACGGCTCCGCTGGCGCGACGTGGCGCCGCTGGAAACCATCGTCGCGGAAGGAGCCCCAGGCGAACCCCGCAAGGTCCTGTTCCAGTCCAACGGCATCCCGGACGAGGATCTCGCCGTGGGCGCCTACGTCCTGCGACAGGCCCTGAAGAAGAAGCTCAAGCTGCTAGAAATAAAGGAGTTTTGAGGGAAACGTCGTTCCGGCTCTCGCCGGAACGACGCGACGTGACAGTAGCTTAGCTGATGACGCCGTAAAGCCGCTTGGCCGAATCGGCCAGCAGCCACTTCTTGTCCTCGGGGGACAGGTCTTCGCGCCTGCCGAGATGGTCGATGTTCTCGGGGAACTCCATGTCCCAGTGCGGATAGTCGGACGCGTAGTAGAGCACGTCCGGGCTCAGGAACTTCGACGTCTCGCCGATGAAGGGCTCATAGTCCTCGGCGTGGAAATAGACGTTGCCGTTACGCACGTACTCGCTGGGCTTCTTCTTGCACAGCGGCGCCTCGGCCGGACCGCGCTTCTCCCATTCCTCGTCCATGCGTCCGGCCCAGTAGGGCGCCCATGAGCAACCCGCCTCCATGAACGCCACCCGAAGGTTCGGGAACCGGTCGAGCACGCCGCGGAAGATCATGCTGGTCATCTGCATCATCTGGGCAAAGGCGTGGGACAGGGTGTGGACCTCGATGAACCGGTCGAACCCGTCCGCGCCGAAATACTGCGGTCCCCGCACCGTGGCATGCACGCCCACCATGCAGTTGAGCCGCTCCGCCTCCTCGTAGATGGGCCAGTATTCCTGGTGCCCCAGCGGCAAACGCAGTCCGACGGCCGGCAGCATGAGTCCGGTGAGCTTGAGATCCCGGACCGCCCGGCGCAGTTCCCTGACCGCCTCGGGCACGTCCTGGAACGGCGCCAGCGCCACCCCCTTGAGCCTGGGGCTGACCTTCTGGAACTCCTCGGAAACGAAATCGTTCCAGGCCTTGCACAGGGCCACGGCCAAGTCCGGCTCACGAATCCAGCCGATGCCCAGACCGCCCGTCGGGTAGAGGTAGGCCGTGGTGAGCCCGCCCTCGTCCATGGCGTCGAGCCACGTCTTCGCGTCACCCGCGGTCGTCCCCAGGGTCCCGCCCAACGAACGGTCCCAGTTGTCGATCGGGTAGAGCGTCGCGGTCCGGTCCACCCACGGCGCTTCCATGTACTGCTTGAGCTGTTCGTCGCTCTCGGTGATGTGCCCGTCCGCATCGATCACTTCGATGTCTCTGGCCATGATCTCCTCCTCGATTCGTTGGTTGCCGACAACGGCGCCAGAGGGGCTGCGGAGCAAAACCCGGTGTCATCTCCGGTCACGCATCACGGCGCGTCGGTTTCGTGAACGCTCGTGTTACGCATGCCGACTCTATGTCTACCGGAGGTCCATTGTCAACCACCGCACGCACGGAGGTCTCCTCCCCAACGTGTGCGGGGTCATCCATATATGGAAATTTCCGTTACCGGCCAACCACCGTCGGTTGAAACCCTTGACACGCGACCCTGACCTGAATGAACATGGCGCCTCTTGAACGCGCGGAGCGCCAAGCACCGCGCGGAGGAAACGGAAAGGATCTCCATAAGGGGGTGGATTCATGAATCATTCGTTACGAGCCGTAATGATTGGCTTCACGGCGCTGTTGCTGTTCAGCACCACAGGCTACGCGGAGTTCCCGGAGCGGAACATCACCAGCATCGTCACGTTCTCACCGGGCGGAGGCTTCGACACCATCTCCAGGGCCATCTCCCGCAGCATCGAGAAGTATCTGCCCAAGGGCGTCAAGGCCATCGTCAAGAACGTCACCGGCGCCGGCGGCGTCACTGGCACCGTCTTTCTGTACCGGTCCAGGCCCAACGGCTACACCATCGGACAGATGTACGGCGGCATGATGCCCGTGCCCTTTCTCCGGGGCGTCGAGAAGGCCGGCTACGACTTCGAGAAGTTCACCTGGCTGGCGCGGGTGGGGGGCGAGCCCTACGCCTTGCTGCTGCGCAAGGACTCCAGGTACAAATCGCTGGAGGAGTTGCAGAAGGCTAAGCGCGTCACCTGGGGGGTCGAGTCCATCGGGGCGGGACGGTGGTTCGACGCCTTCATCGCGGCCAAGGAGCTGGGCATCCCTTTCGAGGTGGTGTCCGGCTACCGCGGCACGGGTGAAAACCTTCCGGGGCTGCTCCGCGGCGACTACGACGTCTTTCTCCAGCCCATCGACCATCCCTCGATAGTGCCGTACCTCAAGACAAGGGAAATCCGGCCGGTGCTGGACCTCGCGGGCCAACGGTCGGTGAACGCGCCGGACATTCCGACGGCCAGGGACAAGGGCTACGACTTCACGCTGGCTTCCTCGCGGCACATGGCCGCGGCTCCGGGGACCCCGTCCGACCGCGCCAAGATCCTGGAGACTGCGCTGCTGAAGGCCATGAAGGACAAGGAATACAACGCCTTCATCAAGAAGTCCGGCCTCGTCCTCGACCCGGGAGACGCCAGGCGCGCCCGCAAGGACATCGCCGTCCGCGCGGCGCTCTACCGGAAGTATACGGATGACATGAAGAAGACTCTGAAGATGAAATAGGCTGTTGATCCGTAACTGCTGCGTGGCGACCGCGGCGTCTTTGGTCGGCGGAGTGATGGGTCAGCGATCAGGGGGCCCTCCACGGCCTCCTTCACACTCCGTTACGCAAAACCTTCCCGGAGCGCTCCCCGGTGGGGGCGCCGTCCTCCAGCACGACCTTTCCGTTGACCAGGACGGTGTGGATGCCGTCCGCATGCTGCGCCAGGCGGGCGGCGCCGCCGGGGAAGTCGTGCATGAGCTCGGGCTCCCGAGGCGCCACGGTGGTGGGATCGAACACCACCACGTCGGCGGCCATGCCGGGCTTGAGCAGGCCGCGGTCGGTGACGCCGCAGATCCCGGCCTGCATGGACGTCAGCTTGCGGATCCCCTCTTCCAGAGTGAGGTCGCCGCGATCCCTGACGTACTTGGCCAGCAGCAGGGTGCAGTAGCCGAAGCCCGCGTCAATGGCCACGTGGGCGCCGGCGTCGGACTGTCCCAGCACGGTGTAGGGGTTCGATACGATGGCTCCCACGGCGTCGGCGTCCCCGTTGGTGTGGGCAGTCTGGAAACCTGTCTCCAGATCCTCCTCCAGGCACAGGTCCAGGAATGCGTCCAGCACGTCCTTGCCTTGGGAGCGCGCGTAGTCGGCAACGTTGCCGCCCTTGAGATGGGCGTTCTTCTCGGTCGCGGGCTTGACGATGTAGACCAGCTCCCAGCGCTTGTGGAAGGCCGAGGGCGTAGGGTCCTCCACCACTTCCCGGCGGAGCTGCTTCCGCACTTCCGGATCCTGGAACGCCGCCCGGCGCTCCTCGATGGGACTGAACATGAGCCCGCGCCAAGTGGGGAACTCGTCGAACTCCTGGCCGTCGATGAGGTTGAAGCGGTTGTTGAAGGGCCGGACGTTGGTGTTGGCCCAGGCCCGGGCGCCGCGCTCGAACCCCGCCACCGTAGCGTCCAGCAGCTCCCGCCACTCGTCGGGCCTGGACCACCGGTGCAGGATGGAGTTCCACACCACCGGACGGCCGGTGCGCAGCGAGAAGTCCGCCAGGGACGCCACCCGGGCGGCGTTCTGGGACGCCGAGCTCATCTGGATCACGCCCCGCCCGAGGTCGGCCAGCACCTGCCCGAGGGCTTCCATCTCCTCCCACTCCGCCAGCCGGCTGGGCAGCGGCTCCCCGTCCTCGCGGAAGTGGCGCTCGTTGCGGTTGGTGGAGAAGCCCAGCAGCCCGGCGCCGAGCGCCTCCCGCAGAAGCGCCTGCATGGCCGCGATCTCGTCCGCGGTGGCGGCGCGTTTGACGGCGTCGTCCCCCATGACGTACTGGCGCAACGGGCAGTGGCCCACCAGCATGCCGACGTTCAACGCCGGCCGCGTGGCCTCCACCGCGTTCATGTACCCGGCCATGTCGGTCCAGCTCCATTCCACCGCGCGCCGCAAGAGCCCGATGTCCATGCCTTCGACGTGAGAAAAGGTCTGGAGCAGGACGTCCCGGTCCTCGGGCTTGCACGGCGCCAGGCTCAGGCCGCAGTTGCCCGTGACGATGCTGGTGACGCCGTGATAACACGAGCTGGTCACCTGGGGGTCCCACAGCAACTGGGCGTCCATATGGGTGTGGCCGTCGAAGAAACCCGGCGCCGCCACCAACCCGTCGCCATCCACCTCGCGGCGGGCGGATCCGGCCTTGCCGCCCACCTGCCGGAGCGTTCCTCCCTCGATGGCTACGTCCCCGGTATAACGGGGCTGTCCCGAGCCGTCACAGATGGTCGCGCCGCGAATCACCCTATCGTATGCCATGACGAATCCTCCCGTGTCGGGGCCGGCCGCTTTGCGTTCCCGGCCCCGTCCCTCTCCGACTCCCGCTTCCGCGGGCATGACGTCTTCGGGGCGTCGTTACCTGCTTCATACAATGACGCATTCGCCCGTGTCACTACCGATCTTCACCGTCCCGCCGGTGTCAGATGGCCTGTATGATCACATCCAACAGGGCCGGCTTGCGTTCTTCCTTGACCACCGCCAGTGCCCGCCTGACGGCCGCCCGGATGTCCGCCGGATCCTCGATGGGGCCCTCGCTGTAGACGCCGAAGGACCTGGCCAGGGTGGCGAAGTCCACCGGCGGCGTTTCCATGCGCATGCCGACGCCCTTGTTCTCCACCGGACGGCTGCGCGCCACCGCCACCCGTTCCTGGTGTTCCTCGTCGTTATAGTAGGTGCGGTTGTTGGTCATGATCATGAGCAGCGGCACGCTGTAGCTGGCGGCGGTCCACAGGGCGCTGTTGGTGAACAGCAGGTCGCCGTCGCGCTGCAGGTCGATGCACACGGTGCCGGCGTCCTTGAGCCCCAGGGCCGCGCCGATGGAGGCTCCGGGAGCGTAGCCCAGGCCGCCTCCGCCGTAGCCGCCGAGGAACGCGTTGGGTTTCTCCCAGTTCCACAGCCGCCGCGGCCAGCCGCGGAAGGACCCGGCCACCAGCGTCCAGTCCTCGTCCCTGATGACCTCCCAGATCTCACGAGACATGCGCGGCGGCGAGATGGGGCGCTCGTCCCAGCGCTTCCGCAGCACGGCCTGGCTCTCGTCGCGGATCTCCCGGTGGCGTTTTTCCAGTGCCCGGCAGCGGTCGTCCAGCACGGCCTGCTCCGGTCCTCCCCGGCGCCGGACCGCTTCGGTCAGGGCGGGCACGAACACCGAGCTGTCGGCGAGAATGGGCAGGTCTACGGGCGACAGCTCCATGTACTCGGTGGACCAGCTCTTGATGGCGAAGTCCGCCAGCGTCACGTTGATGATGCGGCAACCGGGCTGGAACGCGGGCGTGGACGTCCGGGTCCTGGCATCGTGCCGGTGCAGCGCCCCGTAGAGGTCCATGACGTCCAGCCCCAGGATGACGTCGGCCTCGGCCACCAGCTCCTTTTCTCTGCCGCTGAGGTCCAGGGGGTGGGTGTTGGGGAAGTTGTGACGCGCGCCCCGGTCCACCACCGCGGCTCCCAAGGCTTCCGCCAGCTCCACCAGCGACAGCATGGACTGGGGATTCCGGCCCATGTAGTCGGCGATGATCAGCGGGTTCTTCGCTCCGCACAGCCACGCCGCGGCCTCCTCGATGGCGCCCTGCTCGGCCTGGAGCGACGCCGGCGGCCGGAAGCGGTCCGGCGCCGGCACCGCCATGGCCTCCGGCAGCCGCGCCTCCTGCAGGTCGAGGTCGAAACACAGGTAAACCGGCCCCTTGGGCTCGGTCATGGCCACCCGATAGCCCCGCAGGATGGAGTTGGGCAACGCCCCCAGGCTCATGGGCTGGTCGTCCAGCTTGACGATGTCGCGCACGAAGTTGCCCTGCACCAACGCGGTGTGAATCCAGTCGATCCACGGCCGCCGCCTGGTGGTGTCCATCGGCCCGGTGCCCCCCAGCACCAGCACCGGCGCCTTGTCGCACCAGGCGTTGTAGATGGCCATGGCAGCGTGCTGGAGACCCACCACGTCGTGCACGATGGCGGCCATGGGCTCGCCGGTGGCCTTGGCGTAGCCGTGGGCCACCGACACGGCGATCTCCTCGTGGCAGCACACGATGATCTCCGGGTTCTTGTTGTGATTGTAGTTCACCAGCGAGTCGTGGATGCCCCGAAAGCTCGCCCCGGGGTTAAGGGCCGCGTACTTGATCCCCAGGCTCTTGAGCATGTCGATGATGATATCCGAGCCGTATTCCGCCATGTCATCTCCTGTCCTTGAGGCCACGGTTGCCTGCGCTGTCTTTCGATTTCGCTCCGCTACGCTTCCAGGCAACTGCACCATTTTTGGACAGTTATTGCCATTGGCCTTGGGCCGTGAGGCCCCTGGCATGTCCAGGACGAACGGTGGCGTGGCCCCCGATCTCCATCCGTCCCGAGCGTGGCTTCGCGTCAGCGGAGCGAAGTCGAAGGGCGGTCACTGTCCGCGCCACTGCGGCGCACGCTTCTCCACGAAGGCCCGTGCTCCCTCCTTGATGTCCTCGGTGGTCCTCAGCAGCGCCGACAGGTCGGTCTCCAGGCGCAGGCCGTCGTCCAGGGACATCTCGTAGCCTTCGCGTACCGCCTCCTTGGCGAACGCCACGGCTACCGGCGCCTTGGTGGCAATGGCCCGGGCGTACTCCTCGGCCGCGGCCATGAGTCCATCCCGCGGCACCACCTTGTTCACCAGGCCGATGCGGCGGGCCTCCTCGGCGTCGATGACGCTGCCGGTGAGGATCAGCTCCAGCGCCTTGCCGAGTCCCACCACCCGTGACAGACGCTGGGTGCCGCCGCTCCCCGGGATCATCCCGCGGGAGACCTCCGGAAGGCCCACCTTGGCGCCTTCCACCGCCACCCGGATGTCGCATGCCAGCGCCAGCTCGCAGCCGCCGCCCAGAGCGAAGCCGTTGATGGCCGCGATCACCGGCTTGTTGAGCCGAGCGATCATCTCGGTGTCACTGATCTCCATCTTCGCCTGCCGCGCCGCCACCACGCCGACCTTCTCCCGGGCCGCCTCCTTGAGGTCGCGGCCCGCGGAGAACGACCGCTCCCCCGCGCCGGTGATGATCACCACCCGCACCTCCGGGTCCGCCCGAACGGCCGTGACCGCGTGGATGAGATCCGCGCGCATACGCCGGTTGCGCGCGTTCAGCACCTCCGGACGGTTGAGCGTGACGTAGGCGATGCCTTCCCTTCGCTCGAATATGATGGCTTGATAGTCCATGTTTCTCCTCGTCCCCAAACTCCCGGTCATTCCCGTACCCTCACCGGATGCCTCATCTTTCCTGGCTGCATCATGCGGCCGCTCCCCGTGTCGTGTCCCGTAAATTCCTGTGGTCATTTGCCGGTCTTTTTGCCGTCGGCTGCGTGGCTCTTCCCCAGCTCGCCCTCCGGGCGCACCGAACGGATGGCCGTCTCGCCGGCCACCACGCCTTCCAGGCCCGGCTTTACATCCGACATCGCCGCCTCCTCCATCGGCGCCGCGTACCGGCTACCCTGAAGGACCATCTTGAGAAGGTTACCGGACAATTACTCCAACCATGGACCGCGTTCAACCGGCCGTCCCGTCGTTTCGGATGCCTGACCCGCGACCACCCGCGGCGCGAGCCGGGGTCAGGTGGTCCGGAAGATCATGGTTCCGTTGATGGTCGATGGAATGGACTGTAATCGATTTTGCAGCGGCGGGCCGGAAGACAGGCAATTGAGCGGATCAGTCCCGCAGCCGGAGCGAATGGCGATAGAGCGCGTCGAGCTGTCCTTCCCCGGTTATTGCGTAAAGTTTCGGACCTGCTTTCACCATTTGCCCGCCGTCACTGGTCAACGGCCGGAAAAGCGTCTGGACCGACGTGCGGGTCGAATAGGGCAGGAGGAGGTTCAGTGGCATCCGCAAGAAGAAACCCTTGTCGAAGCCGCCCTCGCCGAACTCGGCGTCTGAAGCGTCGGTCATGGTGAAGAACCCGCCAAACTCGATACCGCTGTCGAAACGTCGCGCTAGTCGGAAAGTGGCGCCCCAGTCACCGGCAAGGTAGCGCCCGCCATGGATGGAGGCATGGAGGCCGTACCAAGGCAGTTTGTAGTACAGTGAGACATGGCCGGTCGTGGTGTCGTAGTCCTGGAAACCGAATAACTGATCGAAGTCGCGCTGCCAGACGTGGCTGAGCTCGACCCCGGCGGCCCAGCGGGAGTCATGGCGACGGTAGAGGATCTCGCCGCTGACGCCGCCGAACTGCGATTCGAGATACCCCACCGCGGCGCGGGCGTACCAGTCGGGGGCGGGTGAGAAAACGTAATCGGTCTGCGCCCCTGCCAGGGAATGTTTGCCCTGCTGCAGATACTCCTTGATGTTGCTGCGGACCGGATGGAGCTTGCCTTTCGGACCGCGGGAAATCCGATCGAAGTCGTTGTAGATGTCTAATCCGAGAGTTGCGCCCGCGCGCAGGCCCGGCAGGATCTCGACGCTGCCGGACGGTCTCGCCAAGACCCGGAACAGATAGGGATGCTCGGGCGCGCCGATATGGTGTTGGAGAGCAGGGTCGAGCCTCCAATCGAATCGGGGATAGACCCCGTCATTCTCGACGCTGACCGCGTCCCGCAGCCGCCGGTGGGGTCGCCCGATACGGGCCGAACGCAGCGTCTCCTCGGGGGTGCCGGAGCCCAGCACCATTTCTTCCAGATGACGGCGTATGAAGGTGACGCTCGTCATGTCGATCCCATGGTTGCGAAGGACGACCGAAATCTCTTCGACGCTGGGGGGGGGCGTAGTTGGCGACCACGCGGGCCGCGCGGCCAAGATTGCGGGCGACTTCCGGGAACCGCCCGGGAGTCACGACGACGGTCGCGTGGCGGCGGGCGAGATGAAAGGACATGCCGGTCAGCCCCTGGGTCGGGAGTGCGGCAAAGATCTTTCGGGCAACCGCCTGAGCCTCCTTCGGCGTCGGCGGGTCATCCGTCGCCCTACTTCCAGCCGGTCCGCCTGCCGGTGCGGACGCATCGGCTACCGAACGGCCCGCCGCCCCTCCGGGATCAATGCCCTTGGCGGACGAAGCTCGCCGTGGCAACTCGAAAGTCGGAGAATCAGGGTCGGACTTCGCCGTCATCGTGGTTCTGTCCTCGTGCGGACGTTGTAGCGTCAAAGCGCGTTCGGCAAGGGGAGGGCGCGTCATCACCGGCGGCGGGTCCTTGGGTTTCGATGGCGGGGTGTTGTTGACGTTGGGATCGGCCCTGAGCGCCACACGCACCATCACCGTGTTGCCGCGCTCGAAGGCAAGACTGGCCTCGATCCAGTTCCAGGGCCGGTAGGTCAGGCCGAAATTGACGGGCAGATCCTGAGTCAACTCGCCAGCATGCTCTCTCTTGTAGTCATTGGAGTCGTACTCCACCTTGAGCGACAGGCCTTCGATGGGAGTGTGGTACTCGATTCCACCGAACAAGTCGATTTCCTGCCCTGTGAACATGGCTTTGAAGCCCGGGTCGCCCGTGGAGTTGCTGACGCGCTTGTCGAAGCGAGAGGACAGCCAAGCGAAAGGATTCGTGAGCAGGCCGTCGCCACCGACACCGTATCCCCATACGAAGCCGAGGCTCAGATCCAGATCTCCGAAGCGTTTGCTGGCGACGATGTACTCGCTACTGAACAGCCCCGTGCCCAGGACGTCCTGAAAGCCAAGGGCGATTTCCGGCCTGCGCCGGGTCTCCGTAAGCAACCGGAACTTCAGGTCGAGCGATTTGTCGAGGTACCCGGATCCGGCCAAGTCGTACCTCGAAAAGCGGAACGTCGTTTCAAACCAGGGTAGAAACTGCCAGGACAGGTAATATAGCTGGTAGGGAGAAAGAAACGTAGCGCCGAACGTGGTCCGTCCGTCCTTGGAGAAACGTGCGGTGCGGGTCTGAAGCAGGCCGACGCCGCCGAAATCGCTGGAGGTCGCGCGCTCGCGCGTGAGGTCCGTATCCCACGATCCATGTGTCCGAATCGGCCCTACGGCAAGAAAAGCCAAGACCACCGCCGACGCGACGAGGATCCTGTTATGCCGCGGTTTCCGCACGGGACTGAAGAAACGAAGGTACAAGCAGTCGCGGGAACAACTGCGGACCGCATGAAGACGTTTCCTTCAATCTCCTTCGCCCGCATGCGGTCCGCACGGTGGAAAACTCGCTGGAACTATCGTTCCTGTCGCAAGCCCAAGCCCCAGCATCATCTTCTCGTTCAGTTGCCAGTAGTAGGGGTGCTATTGGTAGTAGATTGGTCAGCGACTACTGCGACGACAGCCGCTACAGCGGCAAACGAAGCAGCCGCCTCTCCGCACGCCCTGGATGCTCAGTGCATCCTTGCGTCGACCCTGGTCACGGTCGGTCTGCGCGCGAATTCGGGCCATGCGGCTGACCGTCCTCGTTCCGCAACGCTTCGGAACGGTTGTGACGAAGTCACCGGTTTTCCGGTATGACGCTTGACGCCGCCTCGGCGGACATCAACAGACTCAGGATCGGCGCAAGAGCACGTACGATCGGGTCCAGGGAAGCTGGATCATTGGGCACGATGATCGTGCTGCCCGGCGGAACTTGCAGGGGTTGGTAGTTCCACAAGCTGGCGCCGACCTGGCGTGCTTCTCCGTTGGGCAGGACGACGAAGACCCGGCTGTCGTCGGCGGTCGCTTGAAAGCCGCCGGCCTTGCCAATATAGTCTGCTGCCGTCGTGCCCGGCTCGAACCGGATTGCACTCGGATTCTGGACGCCGCCGACGACAGTGACGTATTTCGGTCGCCTCGGCACGAAAAGACGGTCGTCCGCCTCAAGCACGGTGTCGAGGTCGGGCCGCACCCGCAACATCGTTGGATCCGCCTCGATGACCACGCGCCCGACTGCCTTGGTCGCTCGCAGTCGTCCTGACAACCGCGCGACCCGGACGAGCCGCGTCTCGTCCGTATTCGGCTGCGCCGCCAGCGTCGCGTCGACCTCGCGCGCCGCGCGCCGCAGTGCTGCCGTCTCTGCACGCTTGACCCGCTCACGGGTGAACACCGCGCCATAGGGAAAGGCCAGCGCCGTCAACCCGCCGGCGCGCCCTATCAGTTCGGACAGATGCTCGCCCTTGCAGGCCGTATAAGAGCCAGGCCGCGCCAACTCGCCAGCCAACGTTACCCGTCCGCACCTGTCTTCCGCTTCCGCGACCCTGGCCTCCGCAACGACGACATCGGATCGAGGTGCACGGCCTCCGGAGGCCGCGCCTGCTTTCTCGGAGAGCCCGGCCATCGCCATCATGAACACCGGCACGGACGACAGGACAAAGGCTGCCAAAAGATGGTACGGGGAGAATTTCATCGCAGTCTCTACCGACTCGCTACCGACGAATTGAACACGCCCCGTCGCCAAGCCGCCGCGGCATCCGGATGCCGGTGAGGGATACGGTATCGACTCCTCTTCATGGAAGCTGCGGCGGTTCGTTCAAACGTCGGCGGCAGGGGGTTTCAGAACGCTGATTCGCAACGGTTCAAACGACGGATCGACATGTTGAACGGACCTCCAGATGATGCCAGTGGCGGGATCGAACCAGTAGAAGTTCTCGTAGCGCCAGTCCTCGACCTCGACGTGATTGACCTCGCGCATCAGACGCGTCGGGTAGGTCCTTCCGATGATGCTGATGGCCTTGCTGCCGAGGTCGTCGAAACGTGACCGCACCACTCTCCCGTAGCGCGCCGGGGCTCTGAAATCCACGATGCGCTCCGCTTGCGTCCCGCTCGATACATTTTGCAGCCCGACATCCAAGGGGTCCCGGGACACGAACTCGGTCCCGGCGATGTCGGTCGGAAGGTTGGCAGTCTTGACCAGGCGCCACGAACGCGTCTGCAGGATACGGTTGTCGGCGGAGCGCCACAGGAGATCCGACCCTACCCGTTCCTCCAGGACCGCCAAAACCCTCTTGCCGACGCGCACCTCGATCTTCGCGTACGGGTTGTCGTCGATCTGCGCCCGGGTCAGCGGGTTCTTGACCTCTTCCCCCCGAGCGATGTCGTAACTGAACTTCAGCGCGCGCAAGGCGGTACTGTTGCCACAGGCGGGCAAAAGGGCTGCGGCCGCGTAGACCAGAGCGACGCGCCGCGAGACCGAGCCTGCGAGGCGTTTCGCGGTTCCTCCCGTTTCCCTCTCTCTCCGCAGGTCAGTTCGATCTCCACTGCCGAACGCATTCATGCCGGTCCCTTGAGAAGTCGTTTGTCGAACGATACATCCACCTTGAGGAACCCCTGATCCGCTCCCACCGGACGCCTTCCCGCCTTCCGTTGCAGGTTAGTATGGCAGGATGGCCTGCGTCAACACCGGTGTCTTTGTTGTTTTGTTGAAAAGGTCCGCCGACTGGTCTATCGTACCTCTTGCAAATCACGGAAGTGCGTCAGATCATCCCCACAAGGAGGACCATCATGTTTCGACCAATGGCATGGATCGGGCTCATTCTGGCGGTGCTGCCGGCATTCGGAAGCTTGGCCGACGCGGCGTCGTTCTACGAAAAGAAAACCGTAAAGATCGTTTCGGTGCATGCCCCGGGCGGCGGTTACGACACCTACTCCCGTCTCTTCGCGCGTCACATGGGGAAGCACATACCGGGCAAGCCCAACGTCATCGTCGTCAACATCCCCGGCGCCAGCGGCCTTATCGGCACCAATTACGTCTACAACGTAACCAAGCCGGACGGTCTCACCCTCATCCAGCCGAGTTGGGGCGTGGCCCAGGCCCAGTACCTGGATTTCCCCGGCATCAAATACGACGTCACCAGGATGATCTGGTTGGGGCTGGCCAACAGCGGCCCCATCACCGCGGTGGTGCGCAAGGAATCACCGATCCAGACCATGGACCAGTGGCTCGACCCCAAGACCAAGCCGCTGATCTTTGGCTGCACGTCGCGCAACAGCCTGACCTGCAGCATCCCCCTGGCCATGAACGACATCTTCGGCAAGACCTCCGAGATCGTGCCCGGCTACGTGGGAACCGCGCGCATCCGCGCCGCACTGCTGCAGAATGAGGTGGACGGCCTGACCGGGTGGAGCTGGGATTCGGTGAAATCCACCGGCATGTCCATGCTTGACGACGGCGACGCCAGGATCATGGCGTACATCGGCTACAACCGTCACCAGGAACTGGACGACCGGAAGGTGCCGTTCCTGAACGAGCGGATTACCAAGCCCGCGGACGTCGCGTTCATGAAGGTCCTGCTCCTGCCCGCGGCCATGTTGCGGCCTTGGGCCGTGCCCCCGAAGACACCCGGGGACAGGGTGGAGATTTTGCGAACCGCCTTCGAGGCCACGCTCAAGGACCCCGCGTTCCTGGCGGACGCCAGGAAGACGCGCCTGGACATCAACCCCAAGAGCGGCAAGTGGCTGACGGAACTCATCGCCAACATGAAGACGCAGATGACGCCGGAGGTGGTGAGCCGTACGCGGAAGATCATCGGCCTGGACAAGTAATCGGTCGTATGGACAATCGTATCGGAGCAACGGGAGGGAGACCCTGCATGTTACTGCGACTGACACTCATCGGACTCATCATGGCGGTGACGGCGGCGGCGGGCGGCAGCGTCGCCGGAGCCGCGTCGTTCTACGAGGGCAAGACGGTCAGGATCGTATCGGTGAGCGCGCCGGGCGGGGGCTATGATACCTACTCCCGGCTGTTCGCGCGTCATCTGGGAAAACACGTTCCCGGAAAACCCAACGTCATCGTCATCAACATCCCCGGCGGCAGCGGCCTCATCGGCAGCAACTACGTATACAACATCACCAAGCGGGACGGCCTGACCCTCGTCCACCCTACCTGGACGATAGCGCAGGCACAGTACCTGAATTTTCCGGGGATCAGATACGACGTCAACAAGTTCGTCTGGTTGGGACTTGCCAATACCGGTCCCATCACCGTGGTGGTGCGCAAGGGCTCCCCGATCCGGACCATGGACCAGTGGCTCGACCCCAAGACCGAGCCGCTGATCTTCGGCTGTACCGCGCGCAACAGCCTCACCTGCAGCATTCCCCTGGCCATGAACGACATCTTCGGCGAGACCTCCAGGATCGTGCCCGGCTACAAGGGCACCGCGCCGGTGCGCGCGGGCCTGCTGCAGAAGGAAGTGGACGGCCTGACCGGCTGGAGTTGGGATTCGGTGAAAGCCACCGGCATGTCCATGATCGACGACGGCGAGGCCAGGATCATCGCCTACATCGGCGAGGAGCCCCACCCGGAGCTGGAGGCGCGCAAGATCCCGCGCCTGGACGACCGGATCACCAAACCCGCGGACGTGGCCTTCCTGAAGGTGCTGCTGCTGCCGGCGGCCATGCTCCGGCCCTGGGCGCTGCCGCCGAATACGCCCATGGACAGGGTCGCGATCCTGCGGAAGGCATTCGAGGCCACCATGAAGGACCCGGAGTTCCTGGCGGACGCCAAACGGGCGCGGCTGGACATCAGCCCCAAGAGCGGCGAGTACCTCACGAAACTCATCGTCGACATGAAGAAACAGATGACGCCGGAGGTGATCAGCCGCACGCGGCGGATCGTCGGCCTGGACAAATAGGGTCCTTTTAAAAGGACGAGGAGCAGAGTCATGTCAAATCTCTCGGGCAAATACGCCATCGTGGGCGTGGGCGAGACGAAGGTGGGCAAACGGCCCGAAGCCACCACCAACTCGCTGCACCTGGAGGCGATCCGCGCCTGCCTGGAGGACGCCGGAGTCGACGCGTCCCAGGTGGACGGGTTCCTCACCAACCAGCCGCTGACCGACGCCCACCGGAGCTACGCGGTGCGCCTGGCGCACATGGCGGGCATCGATCCCAACTACGCCACCGATCTGGCGTTGGGCGGCGCCACCCCCATCGCCATGATTCAGAACGCGGTGATGGCCATCGAGGCCGGCATGGCCAGCTACGTGGTGTGCGTCCACGCGCGGAAACGGGCGACGCCGGATCCCACGCCGGGTTATCCCATTCGCAGCGGCGACGAGCACTGGGAGCAGCCTTGGGGCCATTTCTCCGCGGTGGCCAACCACGCGTTCGCGGCCACGCGCCACATGCACGAGTTCGGCACCACCAGCGAGGACCTGGGGCAGATCGCGGTGTCCACGCGCAAGCACGCGTGCATGAACAAGAACGCCGCCATGCAGAAGCCCATGTCCATCGAGGATCATCAGGCGTCGCGCATGATCGTGGCGCCGCTGCACCTGTTCGACTGCTCGCTGGAGTCGGACGGCGGCGCCGCCCTGCTGGTGACCAGCCTGGAGCGGGCCCGGGATCTGCCCACCAGGCCGGTGACGGTGTTGGGCATGGGGCAGCACCACCCGCACTCCAGCGTGATGGACGCGCCCACCCTCACCACCCTGGGGAGCCGGAAATCTTCCGAGCTGGCGTACCGCATGGCCGGGCTCGGGCCCAAGGACATGGACTTCGCCCAGATCTACGACTGCTTCACCATCACCACGATGATCACCATCGAGGACTATGGTTTCTGCGGCAAGGGCGAGGGCAAGGATTTCGTCAAGGACGGCCGCATCGAGGTGGGCGGCGAGATCCCCGTGAACACCCACGGCGGACTGCTCTCCCAAGCCCATCTCGAGGGGATCATGCACGTCACCGAGGGCGTCAAGCAGTTACGCGGCAACGCGGTGGAGTCGGAACGGCAGGTGCAGGGTGCCCGGGCGGGCATCATCAGCGGCCACGGCGGCAGCCTGTGCATGCACGCATCACTCGTATTGGGGGTACAATGAGCAAGTCGGAGGCGCATGACAAGCGCGGTCGCGCGGCGCCGCGCAACGAACCGTTTCTCGCGGAGGTGGAGGCCAGGCCTTTCTGGGACAATCTCAAGGAGCACAAGCTCACGGTGCAACAGTGCAACTCGTGCCGGGCGTTCTTCAGCTTCCCGCCCCAGGCGCTCTGCGCCAAGTGTCTCTCATCGGACAACGAATGGGTTCCGGTGAGCGGCAAGGGCACCATCTACTCCTTCGTCACCTATCACCGGGCGTGGCATCCGGCCTATCAGGACCGGATCCCCTACAACGTCTCCTTGATCGACCTCGACGAAGGGCCGCGGCTGGTGAGCAACGTCATCGACATCCCGCCGGATGAGGTGAAGGTGGAGATGGCGGTGGAGGTGGTGTTCGAAGACCACGACGAGTACACGCTGCCGAAGTTCAAGCCGAGCGCATGAGAGCCTGTCCGAATGCGTGAACCATAGCCGCCCGTTGTTCTCCGCAAGACCCGGCCGCGACCTGGAGAGGCGGGTTTCAAATCCGCCCGTGTACATGCCATGCGGCGAAATGCAACGCGGGGCAGCCGGCACGAGGAGTCGATCATGGCTTATACGGCACAAGGGCGCACCAAGGACTTTCCGGTCTTCGACTGCGACAGTCACATCCACGAACCACGGGAGGTCTGGGACGAATACATTCCGGAGAAGCAGCGGGCATTCGCCAAGCAGCACTTCTACCGGGACATGGACCGGCTCGTGATGGTGGTGAACGGCCACGTGAGCTACGGCAATCCCAAGACCTATACGTATCCGGGACAGGGTTGGCACCCGGGGATGAACAAGAAGATCCTGGGTTCCATCCCGCCCAGCGATCCCCGATGGGACGAAGAGATCGGCCGCAACGCCAGCCAGCGGGACCCGCAAGTCCGCCTCAAGGACATGGACGCGTCGGGCATCGACCAGGTGATGGTGTTCCCCTCCACCTTCGTGCGCATGCCGCTGGTGAAGAACGCTGACGCGGCGCGGGTCTGCGCCACCGCCTATAACGATTGGGTCAACGACTATTGCGCCGCCGACCGGAAGCGGCTCCATCCCTGCGCCGTGCTGCCGATCCAGGACGTGGACCATTCGGTCCGGGAGCTCCGGCGGGTGGCCAGGCTCGGCTTCAAGTCCGCGGTGGTCCGGCCGGTGATCGTCAACGACCGCTACCCCACCTTCCCCGAGTTCGACCCGCTGTGGAAGGAGTTCGAGGAGCTCGGCATGGCCTTGGGAATGCACACGTTTCCCTCGGGCGGCGAGGCCGTGACCCAGGCCATGGCGGAACGGATGTCGGCCGGCACCCGAGGCAAGCCTGTCCTGAGCCCGGCCGAAGGGAGCGGCGGCCGGCGCTCGCCCTTCACGGCCCACAACGTATACGTGTATTCGCCGGGACAGTTCGTCGAGAACATCATGCGGAGCATGGGCTCGGTACAGCCCGGCTCCGAGTCCCTGAGCTTCATCAGCGAGGCCCAGACCTGGACCATGATCGTGCTGCTCACCGGCTGGCTCGAGAAGTTTCCCCGGCTCAGGGTAGCCATCCTGGAATCCAACTCGAGCTGGCTGCCGCTGATCCTGGAAAAGGCCGAGACCTACCTCGACCTCTACCGTTTCGTGCGGGAGCAGGCCAATCCGCCGCAGAAGGTCTCCGACCCGCGGGAGACGTTCGCGCGGCAGTGCTTCATCGCCTTCGAAAGCGACGAGGACGTCACGCTCAGGCTGTGGGACATCTTCGAGGACATCGCTCTGTGGTCGTCCGACATGCCGCACCACGACGCCTCGGACACATGGGAAGCCGTGGACAACATGACCCGGCACGGTGTGCCGCGGGAGGTGCAGGAAAAGCTTCTGGGCGGCAACGCCCGGCGGCTCTACGGCATCGAGCCGGAGCTGTTCGTGACCGAGGCGCCGGCGGAGTACACGCCGGTCAACATCGTGCCGCGCTACGCGGGATGAACCGACGAGTGCCACGAAACAGGACCATGGCTGCCAAACAGCGACGACAGCGACAAGACCGTTCAGGGTTCGACGGCTCAGAGGACCCTCATAGGCAACGAAATCGCGGAACTGTTCCGTCGAATCGTCGACCGTGTCCTGCCCGAACCCGCCGAAGGAGAGAAGGACGCACCAATACTCGTAAGGTACTTTGTAACGTTTCTCGGTACGTCCTTCTGGTTTTTTGTCACCGTTCTCTTCGGTTTCTTCGTTCCAATCTCTGACAAACAACCCGATTCCGATGCCACGTCTGGCGAGGCGCTTGAGCCCGCCAAGGTAGGGCCGCCAAGGTAGGGGTACAGCCGATATATGGAGCTTCGTAACAGATTCTCCAGAGGTCACTATCTCTGTCTGCGTCATTGTTTGCCTGGTGTTTACGTGCCTCATCGCGACGACGTTCAGGCATGGGCGACCGTTGACATTCTTCTTCTGTGGCTTGTTCTACCTCTCGTTAGCGGTTAACGTTGTAAAGTACGCGGTTCTGTTTTAGGGATGGAAAGATGAAAGCTTGGCTAGCCGGGGTGTTGGTCTCCGTCGTGGCCGCCGGTTCGGCAACGGTAGCGATCGGGGAGGATGTCTCCGCTCAATCCGAGCCCAAGCCCCAGATCGTGTCCGCCAAGGAAGCGAAACTCATTACCCGGGCAGGTACAGTGACAAACGCGCTTGCGATGGGGATTTTGCTCGTCAACCCAAAAGACAAGTACAAGCCCGTTCCATTGTACGGATACCCGGCTAAGAATCCGGATGAAATGGATGAGTCGGTTCGAGCGAATATCGTCTCCGCATTGGCCGAGGGAAAGGTCCATGCGGCAATTGTCGCACCACTTGGCAACGAGGAAGGCAGCACCTACAGAGGGAAGGCCATCAAGGTCGAGTGGCTCCGGTTCCCCACGGCCCAATCGGGACAACCCTCAAATGACCAAAAACTGTTCTCAGGTGCATCAAATCAAGCCTTCCCAGTGGCTGGCGACAGCGAGAGCTTGGTTACGTTTACTCGGCGGCTAAAAAGTAAAGACTACGAGGCGAAGTTCATCACGACAGCGCAACTCTGGTCCGAGTTCAGGGCTAGGGCTACACCTTGACCGAACCGGACAGCGTCGCGTCGTCGAGCGAGACCGAATACCTCGAGTGGCACCTGCACAACCACGACGACATGCCGCCGGAGGTGGTTCTCAAGATGGACCTCCTGCGTGTCGGCCACTGGTTCACGGACGTCGCCCTGGAGCTGGCCTCCGAGGCTCTGGTCAAGTCCTACCGGCTGTTCTCCTACGATCTGATGTCCATAAGGACATGAAGCGGAAGGAGCACCGCAGGACGCCCGAGTGGTTCACCATCCGCGGCGGTCACCTGGACCTCCGCCCCGTCATCGTCCAGACCACCCTGAATCCGGATTCACCTTACGTCATCGATGGGGTCGATGGGGAGGCCCGGCTGCTGCTCGATGGGCGGGAGCTCTGTGACGCAAGCTTTCCCAAGCCGCTCAAGTACTATACGCGCTCGTTCGAGGACGGCACCCGATACCACGAGATCATCGCCTCCGGCTATTTCGCCACGGTGTTCCGCAACTGCCAGTACTGGGGTCCCGACGAGGAGTGCCGCTTCTGCGACATCAACGTCAACGTGCGCCAGATGAAGGAATCCCGGGACTTCACCTTCAACACGCCGGTGAAGCCGGTGGCCTACGTCGCCGAGGTGGCCCGCTCCATCGAGCAGGACGCCATCGACGAAGTGGGCTACGCCCCGGCCATCGACTTCCTCATCTCCGGCGGCACCATTCTGAAGACGCTCCACGGCAAGCAGGAGGACGACTTCTACCTGGAGTATGCCTCGGCCCTCAAGTGGGGCGCCCACCGCCGCTACATCAACATCCAGACCAACGCCAAGGACAAGGAGACCTTGAAGCGCTACCGCGCCGAGGGCGTGGACTGCCACCACGCCAACATGGAGGTCTGGGACAAGCGGCTGTTCGAATGGATCAATCCGGGCAAGAACCGGCGCATCGGCTGGGACAACTGGGTGCGGTGGATGGTCGAGTCGGTGGAGGTCCCGGGCGAAGGCAACGCCAGGCCCAACTTCGTCTGCGGCGTGGAGCTGGCGCGCCCCCACGGGTTCGACAACATCGCCGACGCGGTCAGGTCCACCGGCGACGGCATCGACTTCATGATGCGCCACGGCGTGTTTCCGCGCTTCAACCAGTGGCGCCGGGATCCGGGTTCCGATCTCGTCTCGCAGCACGAGCAGCCTGCCATCCCCCTGGAGTTCTACATCCGGATAATGCGCCGCTACTACGAGAGCTGGAAGAAGTACCGGCTGCCCTTCCCTCATCACGACTCGGTACACCCGGAGCGCCGCTGGGGCTCCGGCCACGCCACCTACGATGACATGCTCTTCCTGAACGACTGGCCCAACTACGAAGAGGAATGGGACCGGGGCTCGCGGGACGGGTTGAAGGCCTGCGTCACCAACGAGTAGGAACCACTGCTTCGATTCGTGTCTTCCCGAACTTCCGTGCTTGGGGTACGCACTCGGTTCCAATTGTCAGAAATGACGAACGCGGCCCAGGAGCCCTTCACCGGGACGCCCCTCCACTGTCGCTGGCCAGCCGACCAGGTCAGGGCGAGGTCCGAACAGCGCAAAGACCTTGCCGTCCCTGGCCGGACCGGGCCGGACACCTCCATCCACCTTCCAGCCGTGCGCACCACCCTGTTGGAGCGCGGCCGAGAGCGCTGCAATCCCTTTCACACCTCTGTCCCTCATACCGCTTGCCCACCGTTGGCAGGATCGCCAACTGCTCGGGCCTCCTGTCAAACTGTCCTGTGGCAGGTCAGGCGATACCATCGGTTCGTCTCCGATATCGACGGCCCAAAGAGCACGGCGAACGGTCGATAGATCCGCCGGATCGACGATCTCCTCGTGACGCAGGAACTCGGCCCAAGCGCCATCGGGCGTATCACTGAAATAGTGAGTCAATCGGTCGGGAGCGTTCCACCGACCTGCGGGCTGCGGCACATGTTCCCTCAAGAACGGGAAGCGTGGATCCGTGTGCCGAAACGCAATCATGTCGCCAGCGAATATCCGAGGGTGCCGGCGAGCTTCCGTACCCGAAGTGGACCGGCGTCGTCAGGCCACCAATTCTCACCCAGCAACTGAGCGGGTGTATTGCCGTCAAGCAGTGCGCGCGGGCGGTCGAACCAGCGCCGGACTCCAATGTCATTGTATGCACCCGCCAGATCACCGACAACGAAGGCCAGAAAGTGGAGACGAACGGCAACCGAATCGGGTGTCGACCGGGTGCCGGAAAGATAGCGACGGGCGCTGGTCTCGGAGATTCCCAAGAGCCGGGCCAGCAATTCCAGCCCCAACACGTCCTGCAATGCTCGCCACTCGTGCGCAGGAGCCGGAGATTCGTCGAGTGCGGCATTGATTTTCTTGAGCAGGGCAGCAAGCTCCGTGGGGTCGGAACCCGACAAACGACGGATCTCGGCGAGAAACGTTTGGCCGATACCGGCCTCGGCCATGCCCACCTCCAAGCTCAGCAGGGCAGCATCATCCAGGCAGGTGATTTCGCCAGAAAGCAGACCCATGGCGTCCGCCCGGCTCAACGCCGCCATGGCCATCGGCGTAACGCTCGGATCGTCGAACGGACTCCGGACGGATTGGATTTGGATATTGGCCATGATCCGCATGTTACCCGGTAGATGTTCCCCGGTCAAGAATTTCGGAGTCCAAGCATCCGTTTCCCGAGCCGGCAGCTATTCCAGCACCCCCTCATCTTTCCACTTCCCGATGGTGGCGTCGTCGTAGCCGAGCACGTCGCGCATGACCTGTTCGGTGTGCTCGCCGAGTGCCGGGGTGAGCGGGATGTCCTCGTCCGGCATATCCTTGAAGATCAGGCCGCCGCGGGGAACCTCGAAGGGGCCGATGGGAGAGTCGTCGTACTTCTGAAGGGCACCTCTATCAACGGCGGATTCAGGTGTTTTTGTGACTCTGATGTGATGTTTTCAGTTTACGGGGGGTCGGGGGGCGGTTATTCAAGCTCGACAGGGCAGGAATTCGGCAATCCGACGCTGTGTCATCCCATTTCATGCCTGCCGTCGGCCTTTCCGCGGCCGGCGCACGCACCTATCCCGCCAACCATGCAAAACGGCGCATGTTGTAGACCAGATTCTGTAGCCCGATCTTCACCGCCGCCCGCGCCTTGCCGATGGTGCGTACCAGACGCTCGCCCTGCTGGGCAAAGACATGTTCAACTCTTGCCCGATGCCTCGAACGTTTGCGGTTCGCCTCCTTCGACCGCGCGCTCAGCGGCTTGCCGCGAGCCCCCTTGCGATGGATACGGCTGCGATAGCCCGCCCCGGTCAAATACGCCTCTCTCTTCGCGCTGCGATACGCCGAGTCCGCCCAGACATCCGCGCGGGTGTTGCTCGGGTCCGGCAGTTCCTCGAACACTTGGCTGTCGTGCACCGACGCATCCGTCACCTGACAGGAACGGATCAGCTTGTGCCGATGATCGACGCTGAGATGGTTCTTGTAGCCGTAGTGGCTCCGGCCATGCTTCTTCGTCCAGCGGGCCTGCGTATCCTTCTGGCGGCGCTTCGCATCAGGCCAGTCCTGCGGCGTCTCGCCGCCTTTGATACGCGTGCTCTCGTCCCGGCTGTTGCGTTGCCTGGGCACTTCCACAATCGACGCATCCACGATCTGGCCCTGAACCCCGCTGCATTCACATGAGCCAGCATCCGCTCGAACAGACCTGACAGCAAGCCGCTGTCTTTCAGACGTTCCCGAAACAACCGGATCGTCTTGGCGTCGGGAACCTTGTCCGACACCCTCAAGCCAAGAAAGTCCCGAAAGCTCAAGCGGTCGCGGATCTGATACTCCGCCTGATCGTCCGAAAGCTTGTACATGTCCTGCAACACCACAATCCTGGCATCACGATACAGTCCGTCGGTGTCCGACCGCCCTTTCTCTTCTCCTGGCCCTCTTGCTTGTAAAGTCCCTTGAAATCCCCGCGAAACGGCTCCCATGGGATCAAGCCCTTCAGTCTGGGCAGCGGATTGCCTTGACCTTCCAGCCACGAAAGACACTCAGCATAGTCAAAATCGCCGAAACTCTGTTGCATAGCTCAACTCCTGACCAAAACTCCGTCCTGACTATACCAAAGCCGAGGTTGATAGAGATACCCTGGAAATAGTCCCGGTGGCGGAGTTGCGGGTCCTTGACGAGGTCGGCGTCGTTCTGCACCACGCCCGCAGCGACCCTGGCCGCCTGCAAACGGTGGGCGACCTCCTCGACTTTCTGCGTGGCCAACCACTCCGACATGATGACGTCCAGGTCGTCGGCGTGCCGGCGGCGCTCGACGCAGGTGGCCAAGCGGCTGTCGTCCGCCAACTCTTCGTTGCCCATGACGCCGCACAGACGCCGCCACTCGTCGTCGCTGGTGACCGACACACGCACCATCGCTCGTCGCCTTGGCACCGGTAGCAGCCGTGGGGCGCCGCCGTCAGGCTCCGGTTCCCCTAGGGCTCGGGGTCCACGCCGTTGATGCTGGACTCCACCACATCGTGCCTTTCGGCGAACGCCTGCTCGCCGCACCGATCTCGGCGCTGTGGGCGTGACCATCAGTTCGTCAGTTCGCGCGAAAAGCCGCCGTCTGCCGTCGATTTCCTGGTTTCACACCGGCGTGCACCTACCTGTTTCTCAACCGCCATGCTTCCTCTCCCTCACCGTTGATCAGGTCTCTCCAATTCAGCGTCCTCGGGCAGACGAGGTTGCTTTTGGGTTCGACGAGGTTTAACTCCGGATATACTTCCTGGAGGGAAACCATGCGTACCAAGGTTCAAAAATGGGGGAACAGCCAAGGACTTCGATTCACGAAGACGCTGCTGGACGAAGCCAGCATTCACGTGGGCGACGAAGTCGACATATCCGTGAAAAAAGGGCGGATTATCGTCGAACCCGTATCAAGAGTCCGGGGCAGATATGACTTGAATGCCTTGTTGTCGAAAATGCCCGAGGGGTACCAGCCGGAGGAACTCGACTGGGGACCGCCAACCGGGAAAGAAATCTGGTAGATGCCCCGCTACGCAGACGCGATACTTGCGGCCTTCCTTCTCGTCCTGACGGCGCTTTCCGTTCAAGGCGCATTGGATCACTTCGCCTATGATCGACTTGACGACATCACAACCGAATCCATCGGCATCTATGCCTTGTCCAGGAGCATCAATGCCGGCATTTCCGTGTTACAGAGCTCCCAATTCGGGATAGGCGTAGCATCCGTACAGTTGGGCGAACTGCTCGATCCGATCAACGATGCGGTCGAGAGACTCTCGTCCACGATGGTCTGGGCCATCGGTTCGCTGTTGCTCCAGCGTTTGGTGCTTGAAGTGACTTCGACGGCGGTTTTCCAGTGGAGTTTCTTCTGCATCGGTGTCGCGACGTTCGCGGTCCTGCTCGCTTCGGCATGGGAACCGTGTCGTGCCCTGTTTCGCGTCAGGCTCCACGTTTCCGAGGTGGGCTTGGTCCGCTGTCGCGGCCTGCTCATCCGGATTTTCGTCGTCGGCGGCATCATTCGTTTCATCGTCCCGGTGTTTGTCATCGTCAGCGTTCTGGCCGCTGAAATGTTCCTCGGATCAACGGTCCAGGAACATAGGGGCCGCTTGTCGGCTTTGAGCGCTGATGTTGGAGCAGACCCGGGTTTGCCGGTCGTCGGCGATCAAGATCTCGCGGGTCAGAGGGATGAGACGTTGGCCATGTTGGACAACCTGGATGCCGCCCTGGAAACGCACCGGCAGGAGGCACAGCACCTGGACGATGAAATCCGGAAACTCCGCGAAAAGACGGGCTGGCGCGGCCGGTTGCCCAAAATGCTCGGCGGTGTATCTCCAGGACAAGCGCTTTCAGCCGCAATGGCAAGACGGGAGGAAGTCGGCCATGCCATCCAGGACATCGGGGAGCAGATCGATCGCGGCAAGAGGGACTGTCAATGCATCGAGAGGCGCATGGCTGGCGAGACCTGTGATTCGTTGTTGGACAAGTTGTCCGCCTCCGGAAAGACTGGCTACGCCCAAATAGCGGCAATCGTCGGCAACGCGACCCGCATGGTGACGAGTATCGTCCGGCTCTCGATCGCGATCTTCATCAAGAACATTCTGTTCCCCATCGTTTTCCTGATGATCGCCTTGAAGTATAGCCTGCCCGTCATTCGATACGCCGTGCGGAAGACTTCTGCTTGGCAGCGAGACTTGATAGAACTGCCGAATTCGCTGCGACAGTTGGACTAACGCGCCCGCACGGCCTACTCCGGAGCGTCGAACACGGCGGCCACGTCGGCGGTGAAGCCTTGGAGCAGTAGCGAGGCGGCGGTGGCCCCGCGGCGGAACACGCCGTGCTCGGCGTATGCGTCGCCTTTGAGGGTGAGCACCGTGATGGTGTCGTCGCGTGGGTCCACGATCCAGTACTCGGGAATTCCGCCCTCGGCGTAGTCGGCGCGTTTCTCCACCAGATCCCGTTGTGGGTCGTCGGGGCTCACCACCTCAGCCACCAGATCCGCGCCCAGCCAGTAGCGGTCCTGGTAGCGCGGATCCGCACGGTGGCGCAGGAGCAGGATGTCCGGTTCGCGGTACTTGCCTTCGCGGATGCGCATGCGCAGCGCCGAGAACATCACGACGCCGCCGCGCGGCCTGAGGTAGTCGCGGAACAGTTCATAGAGAAAGGCGAGGATGGCCTGGTGGGTGGACGTGGGCATGGGCAGTTCCTCGATGTAGCCATCGGTGAACTCGATCAGCCGGCGGCTGTAGTCCGTGAGCCACAGGTATCCTTCGTCGCTCCAGGCGCCCTGGCGCGGCAAGGTTTCGCAGAGCAGCGCATTCAGCGCTGCTTGCGACGCGTTTGCGGGTCCGGTCATCCGGGTCATGCCTTCACCCCTTCCTGTTGCAAGGGTCTGCAAGACGATTCTACTCCAGCACTCCCTTCTCTTTCCACTTCCCGATGGTGGCGTCGTCGTAGCCTAGCACGTCGCGCAGGATCTGGTCGGTGTGCTCGCCGAGCGATGGTGTGAGCGGTATCTCCTCGTCCGGCATGTCCTTGAAGATCAGTCCGCCGCGGGGCACCTCGAAGGGGCCGATGGGGGAATCATCGTACTTCTGGAAATAGTCCCGGTGCCGGAGCTGGGGGTCCTTGACGAGGTCGGCGCCGTTCTGCACCACGCCGGCGGCGACCTTGGCAGCCTGCAGCCGGTGGGTGACGTCCTCGACGTTCCGGGCGGCCAGCCATTCAGCCATGATCGCATCCAACTGGTCCGCATGCCGGCGGCGCTCGACGCAGGTGGCGAAGCGGCTGTCATCCGCCAGCGCGTCGTTGCCCATGACGCCGCACAGGCGCCGCCACTCGTCGTCGCTGGTGACCGATACCGCGCACCACCGATCTTCCCCCTGACAGCGATAGCAGCCGTGGGGCGCGGCCGTCAGGCTCCGGTTGCCCTGGGGCTCGGGGTCCACGCCGTTGATGCTGGACTCCAGGTAGCTGGCCCCCAGGGTGTAGGCGGTCACCTCGCCCTGAGACACGTCGATGGAGGCGCCCTTGCCGGTGAGGCGCTGGCGCAGCAGCGCGGCCATCATGATGGTGGGAGCCGAGATGAAGCCGAGGTGGTCGGGATAGACGCCCTGGCTGCCGATGGGGCGGTCCTGTCCGGGATGGTTCCATAGATGGGTCATGCCGCTGAAGGCGTTCAGGTTGAACCCCCAGGTGCCGTACCAGTTCTTGGGGCCGGTCTCGCCGAGTCCCGGCAGCTTGAGGATGATGATGGAGGGGTTGACCTTCCTGAGCTCGTCGTCGCCGAGCCCGAGCCGGCCGAGCACCTGCGGCCGGAAGTTCACCAGCACCGCGTTGGACCTGGCCGCCAGCCCCTTGATGATCCGTTTGCCGGCGTCGTGCTTGATGTTGACGGTGATGGACCGTATGGCCAGGTTGCACTCGATGAAGCGCGGCGCGGCATTGACGTCATTGTCCTGGCCGTAGTGCCTGAAGGTGTCGAGCCCGCCGGGGGAGGACTCCACCTTGATGACCTCCGCGCCGTACTGCGCCAGCAGCCGGGCGGCATAGGGGCCGGCGTATCCGGTGGTGAAGGCGATGATGCGGACGCCTTCCAGAATCCTGTTGGGGCTGGCCATCAGATGACTCCCTCCGCGGCCAGCACCCCGAGGTCCGCCTCGCTCAACCGGAGATCCCCGCCGAGAACCTCCGCGTTGTGCTGGCCCAGCATGGGAGCGGGCCGGGGGCCGGAGCGCTCTCCGTCCAGTTGGAACGGCACGCCCGGCTGGGAGAAGGCGCCCAGCACCGGGTGCGACACCGTGCCGAAGAAGCCTCGCTCCACGATGTGCGGGTCTTCCATGAAGTCCCGCGGCGAGTTCACCGGCAGCGCCGGCAAGCCGTGCTTCTGGAGCAGCACGGACAACTCCTCCTTGCCGTATCGGGAGGTGAACGCCGCCACCATGGGGTTGAGCCAGTCGGCGGCCGCGCGCCGTTTCATGTTGATCCTCAACTCCGGGTCGTCCAGTTCCGGCGGATGCCCCTCCCACATGTCGAGGAAGATGGGCCAGTGCCGCTGGGTGGCGAAGAACGAGATCCAGCCGTCCTTGCACGGGAACAGGTTGGCGGGGGCCACGTGCTGGTGCTGGCTGCCGGCGCGCTTCATGAGCCGTCCCTCGGCCGACCAGGTGAAGGCCACGTGCTCGTGGAGCGCCATGCTGGCCTGCACCGAGGCGTCGATATGCGCGCCCAGGCCCTTGGTCTCGCGCTGCCAGAGCGCCAGCAGGGCGCCGAAGGCGGAGTAGAGACTGGTGTAGACGTAGGACTGCCCGCCGGGGGGAACACACGGCGCCATGCCGGGGTCGCCGCTGATGAACAGCAGGCCGCCCATGCCGTTGGCCACCAGATCCGGCGCCAGATAGTCGCGGTAGGGACCGTCCTGTCCGAACCCGGAGATGGACACCAGCACGAGCCGGGGGCGGCGCGCCACCATCTCGCCGTAGCCGAGCCCCAGTCCCTCGAGGTAGCCGGGCTGGTGGCTGTCGATCACGACATCGGCTTTCTCCACCAGGTCCAGCAGCATGTTCCGGCCCGTCTCACGCGAAAGGTCCAGCGTGACGCCGCGCTTGCCGGAGTTGAAGTAGGCGAACCGGAGGCTGCCCTCGCGGTTGTTCCGGCCTTTGGCAAACGGCGGCTCGGTCCTGAGGTCGTCCCCCGACGGCGGCTCGACCTTGACCACGTCCATGCCGAGGTCCGCCAGCACCTTGCCGCAGAAGGCGCCCATGGCGGTGCTGAGGTCCAGCACCCTGAAGCCGGAAAGCAGGGACTCTCCGCTCATTTGTTCTTGGCGCGGGCGCGCAGCAGGTTCTGGGCCAGACGCCAGCGCAGCACCTCGGTGGCGCCTTCGGTGATGCGGATGCTGCGCAACTGCCGGTACCACCACTCCAGCGGCAGCTCCTTGGTGAGGCCGATGCCGCCGTGGACCTGGATGGAACGGTCCACCACGCGGCTGGCCATCTCCGTACACACGCACTTGACCATGTAGGCCAGGTTGCGCACGTCCTCGCCCCGGTCGTGGCGCCAAGCGCATTCGTAGACCAGATTGCGCGCCATGTGCAGCTCCATGACCGAGTCGGAGATCATGAACTGCACCGCCTGCCGCTCCGACAGCGGCTGGCCGAAGGTTGTGCGGATCTGCGAGTAGTCCATCATCATGTCCAGGGCCCGCTCCGCGATGCCGATACAGCGCGCTCCGTGGCCTTTGATACGCCCCTCCTGAAGCCAGCTCTGGGCCAGCCTGAAGCCCTGCCCCACCTCGCCCACGACGTTGCCCGCCGGCACCCGAGCGTTCTCGAAGAGGATCTGGAACGGCGCGTCGCCCATCATGGTGGGCCAGCGACGCTCGATGGTGACGCCGGGAGTATCCATGTCCACCAGGAAGCAGGTGATGCCGCCCCGGGCGCGCTTCTCGGGATCGGTCACCGCCATGACCTGGGCGAAGTCGGAATAGCCTGCGCCGGTGATGAAGCGCTTGGTGCCGTTGATGACCCAGTGGTCGCCGTCCGGCACCGCCCGGGTCTTCATGCCCGCGGGGTCGCCGCCGGCGTCCGGCTCGGTCTGGGCAAAGCACGCGGTCTTCTCGCCACGGATCACCGGGTACAGGTAGCGCTCCTTCTGCTCGTCAGTGCATTCGAACAGCACGGCGCGCACTTCCGGACCGAAGATGGGGTTGTTACGGAAGGGAATGGCAACGCTGCGGGAGATCTCCTCCTGGATCACGCAGCGCGTCAGGAGGTCGAGCTCGGCGCCCCCGTACTCGGCAGGCACGTCCAGCATCCAGAAACCCATGGCCCTGGTCTTCTCCTGAAGCGGCCGGTACAGTTCCTCGGGCATCTCGAAGCCCTCCGGGCGATAGTCCCGCTCCAGCGGGATCAACTCCCGGTCCACGAAATCGCGCATGGTGTTCTTGATGATCCTGATCTCTTCGGGAAGCTCGAAATCCATCCATCTCCTCCTTGTCCAGTGTCCGGGCGCGCCACTCCTGACGATGGCCCGTAACATAGGCCCGACCCCGGTCGAACGCAAGTCACCCCTGCAAACCGGCACCTTATGAACCTTGCTGACAAGCAATGGGCCAGGCACGGTTGTTGACAACCCAATGCCCAGTGTCTATGTTTTTCGAAACTCACCCGTGCGAGGCCAGCGTATGCCCATCTACGAGTATAAGTGTTCGAAATGCGGAGTATTCGAGGCGACCCAGCGGATCACGGAAGATCCGCTCGAGGAGTGCCCGACCTGCCGGGGTGCGGTTCGGAAACTTATCTCGAGCACGTCGTTTCAGCTCAAAGGCACCGGTTGGTACGTCACCGATTACGGGCGCGGAAAGGGTACCAACGGAGAAAAGCGGGAAACCAACGGCGGCAAGGATTCCTCCGACTCCGGAAAGTCCATGGAGAGCAAGACGTCCGAAGACAAGACTTCGGAAAAGTCATCGTCCGGCGACAGCGCCGCCGGCACCGCCTAGTGGCCTGTAGCACGCTCGCCTGCCTCCGACATGTCCGCCGCGCCCGGTGCGCTTCGACGCGCGGCTTTCAATCCCCACACCCAAGCCTCCGGGATTCCATGACAGGTATCCGATGAAGATGAAACCACTCGGCGGCACCGAGATACAGGTGCCCGAGATCGGTCTGGGGGTCTGGCAATACCGGGGCGGCGGCGCTCCCCTCCGACACGGCATCGAGCTGGGCGCGAACCTCATCGACACGGCCGAGATGTATCGGACCGAGGACGTGGTGGGCGAGGCCGTTCACGGCATGCGCGAGCGGGTGTTCATTGCCAGCAAGGTATCCGGCGACCATCTGGGATACGACCAGGTGCTTCGGGCCGCGGATGCCAGCCTTCGGCGGCTGGACGTCGACACCATCGACCTCTACCAGATTCACTGGCCGAGCCGCAGCACTCCCATCGAGGAGACCATGCGGGCCATGGAAGCCTTGGTGGACTCGGGGCGGATCCGGTACATTGGCGTGAGCAACTTCTCCACCAGGGAGCTGACCGAGGCACGGGCCGCCATGAACCACCACCCCATCGTGTCGAATCAGGTCCTGTACAACCTCCGGCGACGCGAGATCGAGCGGACGCTGATGCCCTACTGCCAGCGCCACGCCGTCACCATCATCGCCTACACCCCGCTGGACAGCGGCAAGCTGGCGGGCGGGCGGAGCCTGCTTTCGTCGCGGAGCACCAGGCTGCTCCATGAGATCTCCGAACAACACGGGAAGACACCCGCTCAGGTGGCGCTGAACTGGTGTGTCTCCCATGACAACGTCATCGCCATACCGAAATCCGACAGCGTCTCCCGGACCGCCGAAAACTGCGGCGCATCCGACTGGCGTCTGTCCCTCGAAGAAATGGCCCGCCTGGACCGGGCTTTCGCCTGACCGCGTGATGCCGCGGCGTGGGAGAGGCCGGCGGCTTTCGGATCCCGTTGAGCATTGAGGCTTTTTGATGGATTTTCCCGCACTGACCCGGACCGGAGCCCTGGAGTTCTTCTCCGAGTTCGGGAAGACGATCCACAACCCGCAGGGCATCCTGTACTGGACCCGCAAGGCCAGGGCCAAGGCCCGGATCAACGCCACCATCGGGTCCGCACGGGGGCCGGAAGGGGCGGTGTACCCCGAGGCCGGAAAGCGCGAGATCACGCTCTGCGCGCCGCTGATCCACTCGTACTTTCAAGGGCTGGAAACCGAGGAGATCTTCCCGTACACGCCGGAGACCGGCACACCGGCTTTCCGCGCGGCATGGAGGAACTGGATCCTGGTACGCGCGGGCCGTGAATCCGAGCGGCTCGGAAGACAACTGCAGCAACCGATCCTCACCCCGGGGATCACAGCCGCCATCAGCATCTGCGCGCGGATGTTCGTAGACCCGGGCCGGTCCATCATCGTGGCCGACCGGCGCTGGGAAAACTACAACCACGTGCTCGGCAAGAACCTCGATCTCCGCATCGCCGACTTTCCGCTGCTCGATGACGGCGACCTGAACGTGGATGGCCTGCTTTCCGTCATCCGACGGGTGTGGCTCGAACAGGACACCGCCACGGTGTTGCTCAACTTTCCCAACAATCCCACCGGCTTCTGTCCCTCCGTCGCGGCCGGGCACCGGCTGGTGGAGTCACTGGAACAACTCGCGGAGGGGACCGGGAAGCGGCTGGTGCTGTTGTTCGACGACGCCTACGAAAGTTACGTCTACGATCCCGCGGCCATGCAGTCGTCGCTCTTCTACCTGTGCCGGCCGCGGACGAATCTTCTCCCGGTGAAGCTGGACGGGGTGACCAAGGAGCTCCTCTGGTACGGTGCTCGCGCCGGCACCATCACCCTGGCCCGCCCCGACGGGTGGCTGGACGGGGACGACGCCGGGGCCCTGGCGGCGGAGCTGGACAACAAGTTCGGGGGCGTCAACCGAGGCCTGTTCTCCAGCAACTCCACGGTGACTCAATCCGTGGCCACCAAGGCCATGGCACAGATGGACCGGCTGCTGGACGAACGCCGGAGGACCGTCGAGCTGTTGAAACGCCGGTACGAGACCCTGAAAGACCAACTCGGGAAAATGAAGACCGACCTCGTCACCGTGGAACCTTTTCACGGCGGCTTCTTCTGCTTCGTGAACTTGCGGCCGGAGTCGGGGCTCCGGGCCACCGACGTGGCCAACCACCTGCTCGACGAGCACGGCGTCGGCACCGTGCCGTTCGAAGGCGATACCATGAACGGGCTCCGGATCGCCTACTGCAGCGTGGACTGCGAGGATCTGCCGGAACTGTGCCTGAGCCTGGCGGAAACGGTGGAGGAGCTGGCGCGGGCCGGGAGAAAGGCCCATGGGGAGGCTTGACGCAAAGGTCGCGGTCATCACCGGCGCCAGCCGCGGCATCGGCCGGGCGGTGGCGTTGGCCTTCGCGCGCGAGGGCGCGACCCTCGCCATCGTCGGGGTGCGGGATCGGGAGGCCCTCGATGCGGTGGAGAGGGAGATCTCGACCTCGGGAGCCGAATGCATGGCGAGGATGGTGGACGTAGGCCGGCGGCCGGAGGTGGACCGGCTGGCGGCGGAAGTCGAGGAACGCTGGGGGCGCATCGACATTCTCGTCAACAACGCGGGCATCCTCCGGATGGCGCGGTTCGAGGACATCACCGAGGAGCAATGGGACGAGACCATGCGGGTCCATCTCAAGGGCACCTTCAACGGGACCCAGGCCGTCCTGCCCATCATGAAACGGCAACGTTCGGGGAAGATCATCAATCTGATCGGGCCGGCCGCGTTGCGGCCGTCCAACGGCGTGTCGGACTACGCCAGCGCCAAGGGCGGCATCATCGCATTGACCTCCAACGTCGCCAACGAGCTGAAACCCCACAACATCCAGATCAATTGCATCTCGCCGGTGGCGGACACGCGGATGACCGACGCCATCGCCGAGTACCGCGAGCGCGAGGGGATTCCCGGAGCCCGACCGAGTCCCGTGCCGCCCGAGTCGGTGGCGCCGGCGTTCGTCTTCTTCGCGTCGAGCGACAGCGATTACATTACCGGACAGATTCTGGGCTTCAACCGGAGGTGAGCGGTGTCACGGCGCACGCATCGGTGGGACAAGACACGTGTGGCCCGTAACGTAGCGATGGTTCATAATAACAGGGGGCAGGACTTTTTCGTCATCGTCAGGGCATGACCCGACAGAAAACGAGGTGAACCCATGCTCCGAGAATCAGCCACGGCGTGGCTCGCCGCCACGGTGCTGGCGACGACGGCCGCGGCTCAGCCCATCGGCTACCAGGCGGTGCCGCGGGACGCGTTTCCGGTCTTCGACGACCCCAAGACGCTGAGCGCCGCGGAGGCGGAAAAGCAGGAGGTCATCTTCGACCGGGACGTGATCATCGGCGTGGCCCACAACGGCGCCGCCAAAGCGTACCCCATTACCATCATGGGCGTCCACGAGCTCGGCAACGACACCATCGGAGAGGTGCCCATCGCCGTGTCCTGGTGACCCCTGTGCCAAACGTCTATCGTGTATAGACGCAAGCTCGACGACAAGGTGCTGAGCTTCGGACACGCGGGTATTCTCTACGAGAACTCGTTCATCATGTACGACCGGCAAACGGAATCGCTCTGGGTCCACGTAACCGGAGAGGCGGCGTTCGGCCCGCTCAAGGGGAAGCGGCTGGAGTTCATGCCGTCCACGGTAACGAGTTGGGCGAACTGGAAGAAGAACTATCCCCACACCCGGGTCCTGCCGGGGTACCGGCGCGGCGGGTTCATGGGGACCTACGTCGGCCCCTTCCGGAGCGACATCCTCGGACTCGCGGTGGTCGTCAAGCTCAAGGGCAAGCTCTACCCCTACCGGGTGCTCGAGCGGCAGAACGTGGTGAACGACGAGTTCAACGGGGCGAAGGTGGTGGTGTACTACTCGCCCGGCGATGCAACCGCGACGGCCTGGCGACGGGAACTCGACGACCGTGTGCTGACGTTCGGGCCATCGGACCGCAAGGATGGACAAGGCAACGTGCTGTTGCGCGACGAGGAGACGGGAAGCCTGTGGTCGTGGCTGCGCGGAGAAGCCGTAGATGGCCCCCTCAAGGGACGGAAACTCCGACAGCTCCTGTACAACCCGATCCTGAACGACCGCTTTGCCGCCTTCTATCCGGGCGCGCCCGTGTACGATGTCGTGAACTAGTGGGGTGTCCTGTCCCCCAAATACACGTTATCATGGATGCGTTGGACGAGGCGGTCGATTGAGAGGCATTGGACCGCAGAATGCAGGATGAGGTTATTCGAGATCCATGAGCGCGACTGCCGACTATATTCGAGAAGCGCGGGAGCAAAAGGGACTCACCCTGAAGCAAGTGGAGGAGGAGACCCGTATTCCGCGCTACTACCTCGAAATCCTGGAGGGCGGGGGCGACGACCGCCTCGTTTCGGACCCTCTCTACATGGTACATTTTCTCCGCAACTATGCCGCGTTTCTGGAAGTCGAGGAGGAGACCCTCGCGGCCGAGTTCGTCCGCGAGAACCGCAAACCCGAACCCAGGGAAACCGTTGCGGCCCAGGAGCGCCGGTCCCTGCATACCATCGCCACGGCCGTGCTGGCCGTCTTGCTGGTGCTGGGGGTCGGCGTTTATCTCTATGACCCGACCCTCCTTGGGATCCGCGGTGGACCGGCAGAGCGAATCGCGGTGAAATCCACCGTCGCCCCCCCGCCGGAAGCACCTGCACAACCGCGGGCGCCGACACCAACGACACCCCCCAGGACCGACGACGCGGAAAGCTCCGTCCTGCAACCCGAAGCCAATGAGACGGATGCATCGACACCCAGGCTGGTGGCGACCCGGTCCGAGCCCATTCCCGCTCCCGTGCCGGAACCGGGACCCGAACCCGTAACCGCGGTGCAGGACCAGCCCCTGCCGCCGACCCCGCAGGACGCCCCCACGCCCCAGGCCGAGGAAACCGCGGCGGGGACTTCCGAACCCGGCGAACCGCCACAAGCGATACCGGACAGCGCTGCCGACGGCGGCCCGGCAACACACAGCCTGACCATCCTCGCCGAGGAGAAGGCTTGGCTGCGGGTCTGGGTCGACGGCGAGCCGTTTCGGGACATACTCCTGGAGCCCGGACAAATCAGGACCCTGTCCGCACAATCCGGTTTCGTCATCACTTTCGGCAACGCCGGAGGCGTGCGCCTCACGTTGAATGGAGAGGAGCTCCCCGTGGCAGGAAAATCCGGACAGGTGGTGCGCGGCTTCAAGCTCCCACCTGAGCCGTAGGCACACGAACATGATCGATCTACGTTCCGACACCGTGACCACGCCGACGCCCGAGATGCTCCGGGCGATGACCGCGGCCGAAGTGGGCGACGACGTCTACGGCGAAGACCCCAGCATCAACCGGCTCGAGGAAGAAGTGGCGGGGCTCCTGGGCAAGGAAGCCGCAGTGTTCACCCCGTCCGGGTCCATGGCGAACCAGATCGCGATCCGGCTCCATACCAAGCTTGGCGACTCGGTGCTGTGCGAGGAAGGATCACACACCTTCGCCTACGAGGCCGGCGCCGGAGCCGCCCTGTCGGGAGTGCAGTTCGACCTCATTCCGTTCAGCGAGAGGTTGTCCGACGAAGCCGTCAGGAGCAGGTTTCGAGCCGACGGCCTGCACGAATCGCCGTCCACCCTCATCCTGGTGGAGAACACCCACAACCGCGGCCGCGGCCGCGCCCTGGCGCGGCAAGAGACGCAACGGATCGTCGCCACCGCGCGGGCCCTGGGGCTCAGGACACACTGCGACGGCGCCAGGCTCTGGAACGCCGCCGCCGCCACCGGCGATTCCGAACGCGGTCTCGCCGCGGGTTTCGACACGGTAGCGGTCTGCTTCTCGAAGGGCCTGGGGGCGCCGGTGGGCTCCGCCCTGGCCGGCAGCCGCGAGGACGTTGCACGGGCGCGAAAGGTCCGCAAGCGGCTGGGCGGCGGCATGCGCCAGGCGGGCTTCCTGGCGGCGGCGGCCCTCTATGGCGTACGGCAACATCGCGGGCGCCTCCGGGAGGACCATCGGCGCGCCGTGGCACTGGCCCAGGGTCTGGAGGAGCTCGTCCATGACGGCCGTCCGCTCGAGGTCGATATTCCGGAACCGCCCACCAACATGGTCTATTGGCGGGTGGACAACGGGCAGGACGTGATCGAGCGGCTGCGGCGGAAGGGCGTGCTCATGAACCACGTGGGAAACGGCTGGATCCGGGCGGTCACCCACCTCCAGATCTCGGACTCGGATATCCACGACGCGGTCCTTCGGATTCGTGACGTCCTGCTGGTGTCCGGAAACTGAAGCTGGTGGACAGAGTTCCGTCCCCGGACATGCGACCCGAAGGGGCACGATACGTCATCATAGGCGCGGGGTTCGCCGGCGCCGCCACCGCCTGTCACCTGACCCTCCAGGGTGCCCGTCAAATCGTGATCGTGGAGCAGGAAGCGGTTGCCGGGTTCCATTCCTCGGGCCGGAACGCGGGGTTCATACGCCAGGTCCTGTCCGAGCCCGCGGTGGCGGACCTGGCCGCGCAATCCGCCGGGTTCATCCGCAAGCCCCCGCCCGGGTGGCCCGTCCCGGTCTCCTACAACGCCATCGGCTGTCTGATACTCGGGCGCGGCAAACAGTGGCAGGCCCTGCGGAACGATGCCGGGCTCGCGGGCCGGCGGGGCATCGAGGTCGAGTGCTGGTCGCCGGAGAAGACCCTGGCGGCCATGCCGCTCATCGAGGGCGCCTCCCTGGACGGGGCCGTGTGGTGCGCGTCGGACGGCGTCATCGACGTAAGCGCGCTCTTGTCGGGCTACCTCAAGACGGCCCAGAGCCACGGCGCCGTCATTCGGTACGGCGCGACGGTGGAGGAAGTGTGGGTACGCAACGGGCGCGCGCGGGGCATCGTCACGAGTCAGGGCTTTTTCGAGGCCGACGTGGTCGTCAACGCCGCCGGGCCCTGGGCCGGACCCGTGGGCGTCATGGCCGGGGCGTCACCCATCGCCTTTCATCCACGCCGGCGGCACCTGTTCGTGACCCCGCCACTGGACTGGGTCGAGCCCGACTGGCCCTTCGTCCTCAACCTTTCCGACGAGGTCTATTTCCAGCCCAGCTCCGGCGGCCTGATGCTGTGTCCGTGCGACGAGGAAGAGGCGCCGCCCGGGGACCCGCCGACGGATGCCCGGGCCGTGGAACTCCTGGCGGAGAGGCTGACCGCGGCCTACCCCAACTTTCCCGACGTTCCCATCGGGCGTTACTGGGCCGGACTTCGAACGTTCACCGATGACAACCGGTTCGTCATCGGTTGGGATCCCGTGATCGAGGGATTCTTCTGGGTCGCGGGGCTGGCCGGCCACGGCGTCACCACCAGCGCCGCCGTGGGCTCCCTGGCAGCCCGGCTGCTCTTCGGAGCGGACGCGGACCCGAACTTCTCGCCCGCGCGTTTCGGTTGAAACGCCGCCCCTCGCCTGCCGGCTCTCCGCCCGCGGCCCTCTGTCAGCCCGACTCCCGTTTCACCAGGATCTCGTCGATGATGTGATATTCCAGGGCCATGGGAGCGGTCATGAACCGGTCCCGCTCGGTGTCCCGTTCGATGGCCTTGAGGGTCTGCCCGGTGTGCTTGACCAGGATGTCGTTGAGCTCCTCGCGCACCCGAAGGATCTCCCTGGCGTAGATGTCGATGTCCGCCGCCGACCCCTGGTATCCGCCCAGGGGCTGGTGGATCATGACACGCGCGTGAGGCAACGCAAACCGCTTCCCCGACCGGCCCGCGGCCAGCAACAGGGCTCCCATGCTGGCTGCCTCGCCGATGCACACCGTGGCGACGTCCGCCCGGATGTACTGCATGGTGTCATAGATGGCCAAGCCCGCGGTCACCGCTCCCCCCGGCGAGTTGATGTACAGATAAATATCCTGTTCCGGATCTTCGGACTCCAGGTAGAGAAGCTGGGCGGCGATGGTGTTGGCCACCGGGTCGTCGATCTCTCCCACCAGAAACACGATGCGGTCCCGCAACATGCGGGAGAAAAGGTCATAGGTCCGCTCGCCGCGGCCGCTCTCCTCCGTTACCATGGGTACTTCCATGACGTTACAATACCTGTGTGGCTTGCCACTTGTCCAGATTTGAAACTACACTGGCCCGTGGAGGCAACAAACAGGCGATGCAAGAAGAACATTCACGGAACGCTTTGCCGGAAGCCATGCGCGAGCCACTCCGGCGCTACGCGGAGACCCTCAAGGAACTTGCCGGGGACAACGCCCGGTCGCTGACGCTGTTCGGCGCCGTCGCCGCAGGCACTTTCAATCCCCGGTCGCACACGGCACGGAGTGTCTTCGTGGTGGGCGCCGTGGACCTGGAGATGCTGCGGCGGCTGGCCCGCCAGGGTCCGCGGCTGGGGAAGGCACGCATCGCCGCGCCGCTGATCATGACGCCGGAATACATCGACGCATCCCTGGATACCTTCCCGCTGGAGTTCCTCGAGATTGCCCAGCACCGCATTTGCGTGTTCGGGGAGGACTATTTCCAGGTGCTGTCCCTGCAGGCCGCCGACGTGCGACACCAGTGCGAGCGCGAGATCAAGACCATCCAGCTCGGCATGAGGCAGGCGCTGCTGGCCGCGGCGGGGCGGGACAAGACCCTCACCACGGTGGAGGTGGACGTGGGCGAGCGCCTGCTGCGGTCGCTGCGAGGACTGCTGTGGCTCCACGGCGACACCGGGCCCAGGGCGGCGCTGGACACGGTGGCGGCCGTCGAGGACGGCATCCACCGTTCGTTGCCCGGGGTTCGGAGCGCCGTCGACGACCGCAGCCACCACGGCTGGGAAGAGTTCAAGACCCTCTACGCGGACGTGGACGCCCTGAGGACCCATATCAATGCGTGGTAGGGGAACCCTTCTCTGGCCCGGGCTCGCGCTTTTGCTGTGCCTCGCCGGAGTGAGCGATGCGGCCGTGACGGTCAGGGATCCGGGAACGTATGTGGTGGACACCGCCGGGCTCATCGACCCCGCCACGGAGCGCAAGATGGAGGGCTGGCTGCGCGAGCTGGAGCGGAAGACCACGGCCCAGGTCAAGGTCCTGACCGTTCCCACCACGGAAGGGGAGGACATCTTCGGTTTCGTGCAGCGCCACGCGGAAGCCTGGAGGCTCGGCCGCAAGGGCAAGGACAACGGCGCCCTCATCGCCCTGACCGTCAAGGAACGGCGGGTCCGTATCCACACGGGGTACGGCC
This sequence comes from Binatia bacterium, assembly GCA_963422385.1. GTDB lineage: Bacteria > Desulfobacterota > Binatia > UBA9968 > JAJDTQ01 > JAJDTQ01. Next base: position 173,199 of record OY729432.1, read on the forward strand.
TGGAGGGAGTGCTGCCGGACTCCTGGGCGGGCACGGCGGCCCGGCGGGTCACGACGGACTTCTTCAGCGCGGGGAAATACGCCGAAGGGTTGCTTGCCCTCACCGTCGCCACCGCCAACCGGGTGGCGGACGGGGCGCGCGTGAAGCTCACCGGTGCGCCGGACTACCGGATCCGCGGCGGGCGACGGCGCGTAACCGGCGCCGGCATCGGCGGCTCGCTGGTGCCGCTGCTGGTGCTGCTGTTCTTCCTGAGCTCCCTGCGGCGCCGGCGTCACCGCACCGCCTGGGGCGGGCGGGGCGCGGCATCCGGCTTTCTGATGGGGGCCGTCCTCGGGAGCCTTCTGGGCGGAGGCGGGCGTTCCTGGGGTGCGGGCGGAGGCGGTCTTGGAGGAGGGTTCGGCGGCGGCTTCGGTGGTTCCTTCGGTGGGGGCGGGGGGTTTGGCGGCGGCGGCGGCGGAGCCGGATGGTGACGCCCCCCGGTCGCGTCTTGCAGCCGGGATGAGCCGCGGGTGGTTTGAAACCGGCCGCTACGTTGTGCCAAGGCCGGGCACGGGCGGATTTGAAACCCGCCCCCCCTACATGGGCCGACGATCATGAACCCCTGATACGGGAAGGGAGAAATGGCGTGAGCGCATCGAGGATTCTATTGGTGGTGCTGGCGGCGGTCGTCGGACTGGTCTTGCTGGCTGGCGGCTGTGTCCTCAACGGCTACAACCGGGCCATCACCCTGGACGAAGGGGTGAAGAACCAGTGGGCCCAGGTGGAGAACCAGCTTCAGCGGCGCTTCGAGCTGATTCCCAACCTGGTGGAAACCGTCAAGGGCGTGGCCAAGCAGGAGGACAAGATCTTCCTGGGAGTCGCCAACGCGCGCAAAGCCTATTTCCAGGCCGGCACGGTCAACCAGAAGGCTCAGGCCGCCGCCGGCTTCGAGCGAGCGCTGTCCCGGTTGCTGGTTCTGCGGGAGCAATATCCGCAGCTAAAGTCCAACCAGTCCTTCCTCAAGCTCCAGGACCAGCTCGAAGGAACCGAGAACCGCCTGGCGGTGGAGCGAAAACGGTTCAACGACCGCGTCACCGCGGTCAACACGTTCGTGCGCAAGCTGCCGGGACGCTTTTACGCCGACCTTGCAGGGGTTGAGAAGGGGGAGTATTTCAGGGTGGAAGAGGCGGCCAGGGAATCGCCGAGGGTGAGTTTCTGAGATCGTCGCGGAGGCCAGTGCCTGACGCTCGGCCACGGGCGCTGGAAGCGACGCCACGAGTGGTCAACCGACTGGGCTCCAGGCCGTGGGACTCCCATCCAACCAGCATTTGCAACGACTGTTCTTGATGCGCGTAACCCCGGCACGTCCAAGGGCCGGGAAACGTTTTTCCTCTGTCCAGTTTCAGTAATTTGAATAATTTAACTTTTTTTGTTAGGTTTAACGTAAAGGAGATTTACTTGGAAGTCTGGCTCGTCATATTTTTCTCCATCGCCGCCAGCCTCGCCATTGCCGTATTGCTGGAGTACTGATCCTTCGTCTCCCGACCGAGATCCACCCCAACGAATTCCCGAACGGCCTCTCCGTGCAGGTCGCCACGAAAGCGTAGGGCCTTCACTGCGGCGTAACGGTCCACAGGACTCTCTGCGGTGACGTCATCCAGCGGGTCATAGCGGGCGCCCAAGTACTGATCCGGATCCGCGAGTGCTTCAGGGGCACCAGCGAGAATGGCCATGTTTGCGACGAACCACTCACCGGCGCTACGTAGGCATGTTTGTCCTCCAATCTGTAGGTTTGCTTGCGCGGCGGCCCGCCGTCACCTTCCATCATTACGACGAGCTTGTCCTCATCAACGGACAGGACGTGGCCGGGCCGTCTCGGTACCGTAGACGGCCAAGTGCGGTCGCGTTCGGCTCCTTCCGAGGCGGATTTTGGCGGCCCGAGCTTCGAAGGCGACATCGAATCACGTAGCGTCTACACTGAAAAATACACCGCACTATCTGCTGGCTGGGGCCGTCTGGACCATCCGTGCAGGAAATCAGCGCCACAACATCCTCGCCACGCAACCCTGCATCCCATGCCCGATCCGGGTTGTTCGGCGCGTCGCTCAGCGCGTCGCTCATTCTGAGTCAGAAACCGCGGAAAACTGGTATCTACCTTGAATCCCATCAGCCGCCATCTTGGTCTTTCGCCCGCTTGAGCAGACCGCCTGGTTCCACTCCGAGGGCTTCAGCAAGAAGAAATATGTTCTCAAGGGAGATATTGCGCTGCCCACGCTCGATGGAGCTTATGTAGGTCCTGTGAAGGCCGGCTCTGTCTGCCAGTGCTTCCTGCGAAAACCCTGTCGTGACTCTGAAGCGGCGAAGATTCGCAGCGAATATGGATTTCGGTCTGATTTCCGTCACGTCGGAGCCTCCGTCAGGGCTGCAGGAAAGCTGGAAGTATGCCAACTGTAAGTCTACAGACTTTAAGTTTCCCATCTGGAAACAGGACGCCGGGAGAGCAGAACATGATGCCCACTCTGCTGCCCGAAGCCATCACGGCACTGCGCACAGACGCCATCTACAACTGTCACGCCTATTTCACCAAGGTGCCAGTGGCTGCCATACGCCCTTTCATGGAAGCATTCTCTGACCCCGGAGACACGATCGTGGATTTCTTCGCTGGCTCGGGCATGACCGGGCTGGCCGCCCTGATGGCGGGACGCACGGCCGTTCTAAGTGATATTTCTGTGCTCGGACAGCACATCACGCAGGGCTATCTGACCGAAGTATCGCCGTCCACGTTCCACCATGCGGCCGATTCGGTGATGAAGACGGCGCGCGCAGCGCTGGGCGATCTGTACAAAACGCGCCGTGCTGCCGACGACGCCGTTGCGGAAATGGTCCGTACCGTCTGGTCCTTTACCTATATTTGCCCTGTATGCAGCGATGAAATCGTCTATTACGACCAACTCTCGCCACACGGCGTTCAGCCCGAGCGATGTCCGTCCTGTGACGGGCCGTTCACGCGCCGGAACTGGTCCCGCGGCGAAGATGTGCCGGTTGATGTTGTAGTGGTCGGAGAGAACGGCAGGCTCATCTCACAGGATGTTTCGGACTTTGACAGGCAAATGATCGCGATGGCTGCCTGTGACCCCCGTCACAAGGATGTGCCGTCACTACCCATCCACAAGCAACGCGAAATGTACAGCCGGTCGGGTCTTGGGAAAGCAGGGCTTACCGGAACAGCGCGGTTTTTCGCGCCGCGAAATGCGATTGCGCTCCTTGAGTTATGGCGTGCCATCAGCGCTTGGGAAGACGCGGGTCTGAGACGCAAGCTCAGCTTCGCCTTTACCGCGATCCTTCCGCGGGCCTCCCGGCGCTATCAGTGGAGCGCCAAGCGCCCGCTTAACGCCCAGAACCAAACCTGCTACATCGCCCCGGTCTACTACGAATGGAACGTGTTCGAGCTTTTCCGCCGCAAGGTCGACGCCGTCTTGCGTGCTGATCAAGAGCTGTTCGGTGGCGACGTGGCACCACTCTTTCAGCGGGCGATGGCACAGGACGTCTCATACGCACTCACGTCAGCAGATCGGCTCTTGCACCTCGGGAACGCGTCGGTGGACTACATCTTCACAGACCCGCCCTTCGGCAGCAATATCTTTTACAGCGATATGAGCCTGTTCCACGAGACTTGGCTGGGTCGCACCACGGACAACAAGAACGAGGCGGTCGTCCACACCACCGGCAAGCGCAAGAAAGGTGCCGTTGAGCACTACGAAAAGCTCCTACGTGGCGCGTTTACCGAAGCTTTCCGCATACTCAAACCGGGTCGGTACATGTCCTTGGTGTTCGGCAACAGCAGCGGGCGAATTTGGGGCCTCGTACAGCGTGCCCTGCGCAATGCAGGATTCAAGACAGCGCCAGCTCACGTCGCGATTCTGGACAAGGGCCAACGATCGGTGAAGGGCCTCAATTCCGGCTCCGAGAGCGTTGTCACCGTCGATCTGATCCTTACGGTCCAAAACCTGCTTGTGCCGAGTCGGCCGACAACGCCCGGCCTCTGTCAAACGGCGATACAGCGGCACTGATCCGTCAAACCTTGGCCGATTTGCCTGTCGAGCAGGCCCGCAACCCGAGCTACGTCTACGTCCACATCTTGACCAGGGCGATCCAGCAGCACCGAATTCTTGACGACCTGCATCTTGGCGAGGTGCTAGTGTGGTGTCCGGTAAATACGCAAGGTAATTTACTGGTCTTTATTGCCGTCGGCTGCGTTGCTCTTCCTCGCGTGGTATTGGCCACTGCTCGTCATCGCGCCTTGCCGACAACAAAAAATCCTGCGCATCTTGTCTTGCGTATTTACGGGACACCACACTGGTAGCATTCCGTCAGGCAGGCTACACGATTGACCGGAAGACTGGCATGCTGCACCACGATGACTCAAGGGTAGCGGCAGCTTAACCGCTTGCAGCAGCCGGAGCGTGCGAGCGGCGATCAACGACGTTACGCTACCCCATCGTGCTCGGCGCTGCCAGCCCGCTCCACCCGCGCGGCGCAGAACTTGTACTCCGGGATCTTGCCGTAGGGATCCAGTGCCGGGTTGGTCAGCAGGTTGACCGCCGCCTCGGCGAAACAGAACGGGACGAAAACGCATCCATCGGGGACCGCGCTGTCGGCCCGCGACTTGATCTCGATCACACCACGGCGGGTCGATACGCGCACCGGCTGCCCCGGCGACACGCCCAGGCGGCGCAGCTCCTTGGGGGACAGGCTGGCCACCGCCTCGGGCTCGAGTTCGTCCAGCACACCGGCGCGGCGGGTGATGGCGCCCGTGTGCCAGTGCTCCAGTTGCCGGCCGGTGGTGAGGATCATCGGGAACGCCTCGTCGGGTTGCTCGTCGGGCGGGATGATATCCACTGGCACCAGCCTGCCCCGTCCGGTGTCCGTTGGAAAGCCGTCGCTGAACACCACGTCGGAACCCGGCCGATCAGGCCCCGGGCACGGATAGGTCACCGAGCCTTCACGCTCCACCCGCTCCCAGGTGATATGGTCCAGGGACGGCATGACGCGCCTCATCTCCGCGAAGACGTCGGCCGGTCCGGTATAGTTCCAGTCGAGGCCCATGCGGCGCGCCAACTCCTGGATGATCCACCAGTCCTGCCGAGCTGCCCCGGGCGGCTGCAACGCCGCCCGTCCCATCTGCACCTGGCGGTTGCTGTTGGTGACCGTGCCGGTCTTTTCCGGCCATGCCGAGGCCGGCAGCACCACGTCCGCGTGAAACGCCGTCTCGGTCAGGAAGATCTCCTGCACCACCAGATGATCAAGCTTGGCCAGCCCCTCCCGGGCGTGCTGGACGTCGGGGTCCGACATGGCCGGGTTCTCGCCCATGATGTAAATGCCCTTGATCTGCCCGGAGTGCACCGCGTCCATGATCTCCATCACCGTGAGCCCTTGTCGCGAATCCAGGGCCATGTCCCAGACATCCTCGAAACACCGGCGCGTCCCGGCTTCGTCCACCGGCCGGTAGTCGGGATAGAACATGGGAATGAGGCCGGCGTCGGAGGCCCCCTGTACGTTGTTCTGTCCGCGCAACGGGTGGAGCCCGGTGCCGGGACGCCCCACCTGACCGGTGACAAGGGCCAGGGCGATCAGGCAGCGGGCGTTGTCGGTGCCGTGAACGTGCTGTGAGATACCCATGCCCCAAAAGATCATGGCCGCCCTGGCGCCGGCGTAGAGACGGGCCACCGAGCGGATGGTCTCCGGGTCGATGCCGCAGATTTCCGACATGGCCTCGGGCGTGAAATCCGCCACGTGGCGCTTCAATTCCTCGAAGCCCTCGGTATGGGCGGCCACGTAGTCGCGGTCGTAGAGACCCTCCCCGACGATGACGTTGAGCATGGCGTTGAGCAGCGCCACGTCCGAGCCGGGCTTGAACCGGAGCATCCGGGCGGCGTGCCGCCGCAAGGCCTGACCCCGGGGGTCCATCACGATGAGCGTCGCTCCGCGCATGGCCGCCTGCTTGAAATAGGTGGCCGCCACCGGGTGGTTCTCCGTCGGGTTGGCTCCGATGACGATGATGACGTCCGAGTCCTCGCAGGCGGTGAAGGGCGCGGTCACGGCGGCGGAGCCGATGCCCTCCATCAGCGCCGCCACGGACGACGCGTGGCAAAGCCGGGTGCAATGATCCACGTTGTTGGTGCCGAAGCCCGTGCGTACGAGCTTCTGCACCAGGTAGGCCTCCTCGTTGGAACCTTTCGCCGAGCCGTACCCCGCCAGAGCGTCGCCGCCGTCCCGGTCCCGTATCCTGCGGAGACCCGCGGCGGCTGCGTCCAACGCCTCCTCCCAGGTGGCCTCGCGGAAGTGGCTGTAGGGATTTGCCGGATCGACATCCGCCGAGGCTTCCTTGGGCGCGTCCTCGCGGCGAAGCAGCGGCACGGTGAGCCGGTGCGGGTGGCTGACGTAGTTGAAACCGAACCGGCCCTTGACGCACAAGCGGCCGTGATTGGAAGGCCCGTCGCGGCCCCGGACCGCGACGATGGCGTTTTCCCTGACCTGGTAGTCGATCTGACAACCCACGCCGCAATAGGGACACACGCTGGGTACCCCGACGAAGGTCTCGCGCTTGTCCGCGCCCGCGGCATCCACCATCGACGCCGCCGTCAAGGCGCCGGTGGGACACGCCTGCACGCACTCGCCGCAAGCCACGCAGGTGCTGTCGCCCATGGGGTCATCGAAGTCGAAGACCACCTTGGCGCTGCCGCCGCGGTAGGCCATGCCGATGACGTCGTTCACCTGCACCTCGCGGCAGGCGCGCACGCACAGGGTGCAGTGGATGCAGGCGTCGAGGGCTACCCTCATGGCCGGATGGCTGGTGTCGGGAGCGGGGGCGTCACGGGCCGGGAACCTGCTCGCCGTCACCTCCAGGCGATCGGCCCACTGCCACAGACGCGACCCGGCATCGTGCGCGGCCTCCCGGCCGGGCTGGTCCGCCATCAGCAGCTCCAGCACCATCCCGCGCGCATTCCGCGCCCGCTCGCTGTCCGTGTTCACCTTCATGCCAGCGGCAGGACGCCGGATGCACGAGGCGGCCAGCACACGCTCTCCCTCCACTTCCACCATGCACGCGCGACAGTTGCCGTCCGGCCGGTAACCCGGCTGCGGGTCGTAGCACAGGTGCGGGATCACCGTCCCCTGCCGCTCGGCCACCTGCCAGATGGTCTCACCGGCCGCCGCCTCCACTTCCCGGCCGTCGAGGATGAAACGCACGCTCATGCCAGCTCCTCCCGGAAGTAACGGAACGCGCAGCGTACCGAGTTGGGCGCCGCTTGGCCCAGGCCGCAGATGGAAGCGTCCGCCATGGCGTCGCCGAGGGCCTCCAACAGCGGCTGGTCCCACGATGTCCGCTGCAGGAGCACCACGGCCTTCTCCGTCCCCACCCGGCAAGGGGTGCATTGCCCGCAGCTTTCGTGCTTGAAGAACCGCATCAGGTTCCGCACCACGGCCTTCACGTCGTCCTTGTCACTGAGCACCACCACGCCGTGGGAGCCGACGAAACAGCCGTGCTTCTCCAGGGACCCGAACTGAAGCGGAAGGTCGGCCATGGAGGCCGGCAGCATGCCGCCCGAGGCGCCGCCGGGGAAGTACCCCTTGAAGCGGTGGCCCGGTTGGATACCGCCGCAATGCTCGTCGATCAACTGCCGCGCGGTGATACCGGTGGGGGCGATCTTCACGCCCGGCCGCGCCACCCGGCCCGATACCGAATAGGCGTGGAGGCCGACGCCGCCGTTGCGGCCCTGGGCCGTGAACCACTCCGGCCCCTTCTCGACGATGTCCCGTATCCAGAAAAGGGTCTCGACGTTCTGCACCAAGGTGGGCCGGCCGAAAAGGCCGGTCTCCGCGACATAAGGCGGCCGGTGCCTCGGCAGCCCGCGCTTGCCCTCGATGCTCTCGATCATGGCCGACTCTTCGCCGCAGATGTAGGCCCCGGCCCCACGGCGCAGATGCAACTCCACGTGGGCGTCCAGACCGGCTTCCCGGAGGCCGGGAAGCTCCCGGGAGAAGACCTCCCGAACCTCGGCGTACTCGTCCCGCAGATAGATGTAGGCGGCCTCCGCCTCCACCGCCCAGGCGGCGATCAACAACCCCTCAAGGAAACGGTGGGGATCGCTCTCCATGAAATAGCGGTCCTTGAAGGTACCGGGCTCGCCCTCGTCCGCATTCACGGTCATGAGCCGCGGACCGGGATAACCGCGCACGATCTGCCACTTGCGGCCGGTGGGAAAGCCCGCGCCGCCGAGACCCCGAAGCCCCGACGCCGACACCTTCTCCACCACCTCCTCCCGGTTCAGGCCGCCCCCGAGACATGCCTTCAAGAGCGCGTAACCGCCCTCCGCGGCGTAGGCGCCGTAGTCCTTGTAGACCGGCACCTCCGCCTCGACCGCGCCGCGCCGCACCGACTCCGCCACCCGGTCCACGGTGGCCCGGTCCACGGCGCGGCGGCCTACCCTTGCCACCGGCGCGCGGTCGCAGCCGCCCATGCACGGCCCCGGCAATACCCGAACGCCGTTCCCCAGCGCCTCAGGAAGGTGCTCCAGCAGCCCTTGCGCGCCCATCATCTCACACACCAGCCCGTCGCACACCCGCACGGTGAGATCCGCGGGCGGAGCCGCCGCTTCCCTGGCCACGTCGAAGTGGGCGTAGAACGTCGCCACCTCGTAGACCTCCGCCAAGGCCAGACGCATCTCGTCCGCCAGCGCCGCCAGATGGGCCGCGGACAGCACGTGGTGCCGGTCCTGGATGCGGTGCAGGTGCTCGATCAGGAGATCCCGGCGCCGCGGCCGGTCCCCCAGCAGATCCCGGATCTGCTCCAGCGCGTCCGGGTCGACCTGCCGCCCCCTGGGACGGCTCCGGCCACCGCGGCGCCCGGAGCCGGGGTGTCTGCGCCGCGTCGGCGGCTGACTGCCTGCCATGTCCTCACCCTCCTCGATGGCCGGTGGGCAGACCCAGCTCTTTCAGCCTGGACTCGGGGATGCGGCCGTTTTCGTCCCATTGCCGGGCGCCGTAGTAATCCCGGATCATCTCCCGGAGTTCCTCACGGGTGAGGCGCGTGCCCCGGGCCACACCCGTGGCCAGGGATTCCGTGAGCACACGGGACGGGAGCCCGTCATCCTCCGGGCGCCAGCCCTCGCGCTGGTTGAACCAGCGCTTGAGCGTATGGATCCGCTCCGCGGCGCGCCGCAGCTCGTCCCCGGTGTAGTCCCAGCCCGTGACCTTCGCCAGGAGATCCGCTGCTTCGGCGTAGAAGTCACTGAAGCAGCGCCGCAGGAACTTGCACACGATGAGGGAATCCTGCGCCGCGGCGTGGTCTTCCGAGGCGGCCACCAGCGCGCCCCGGCCCGGCCCGGACTTCAGACGGTCCACCGCGCCGGAAAAATCCGCCTCGTAGGCGCCGGAACGGTTGTGGCACGCACCCCGTGGGCTCACGGCCAGACCCAGGGCCATCGTCTTGAGGCTTCGGGGCTCGTATCCGGGCAGCTCCAGCCCCTTCACCTGCATGGCCCAGTCGAGGGAGCCTCGGCCCAACGCCATCGCCGCGCGTCGGGACCCCTCGGCCAGGAGATTGCCAAAGCCCCGGCGCCCGGCGATGGCCGGTATGGCCGCGAGCACCGCCTCCGCCGAGCCGAAGCGCAGATCGCCCGCCTCCGGCAGAAGCCCCCTCTCCACGCACTCCATGGCCCAGGCCAGGGTGCCTCCGGTGCTGATGCTGTCGAGACCGTGCTCGTCGCACAGCCGGGCGGCTTCCAGCACCACGTCCGGGTTTTCGATGCCGCACAACGGCCCCAGAGCGAACAGCGTCTCGTACTCCATGCGCTGCTCGGTCCCGGACAGCGACTTGAACAGCCGCTCGCAGCGGATGGTGCAGGAAGCGCACCCGTGCCGGCGGCTGAAGCTGTTCTCGTTCAGGCTCTCGCCGCTTAGACCGTCGGCTGCCGCAAAGGTCGGCTGCTGGAAGTTCCGCGTGGGCAGGGCGCCGAGCCGGTCGAACACCGCCAGGTTCGCCACTGTGCCGACCTCCCGGTACTTGGCGGTGTGTTCGCCGACGCTCTTCCGACGAAGGGCCGCGGCCGCGGCGGCCACCCCCTCGGCGTCCGCTACCGAGACCGGGACCGCACCGGACAACGCGATGGCCTTGAGGTTCTTGGACCCCATGACCGCGCCGACGCCGCCGCGTCCCGCGTGCCGGCCCTCGTTGCTGATGGTGGCGAAACGCACCTGGTTCTCGCCCGCCGTGCTCACCGCAGCCACCCTCACGACGTCGTTGCCGAGCTCGGCACGGATCACGGTTTCGGTGTCGGCGGCGCTCCGTCCCCAAAGATGGCGTGCGTCCCGCAGCTCCACCCCACCGTTGCCGATGAACAGATAGGATGGGTCGGGAGCCCGGCCCGTCACCACCACCGCATCCACGCCCACCGCCTTGAGCTCCAGCGCGAAGAAGCTCGACGAAAGCGAGTCGGCAATGAAACCGGTAAGGGGCGACTTCGTCACCACCGCGTACTTGGCCGTGGTGGTGAGCCCGGTGCCAGCCAGCGGCGCACTGGCGAGGATCAACGGATTCTCGGGCGCCAGGGGATCCACTCCCGGCGGCGCGAGGTCGTAGAGCAGACTCGTGCCGAGGCCGATGCCGCCGACAAAAGCCCGCAGGCGGCCCTCCCCGGTCTCTTGCCAATGGTGACGGCCGGCCCCCAGGTCCACGTGCAGCAACCTGTTGTGAAACCCGTGCACCGTCATCCTCCGGCATCGCCGGACATGATGAGGAGGCGGTCCCCGGACGCCACCGGGCGGCTCGTATCCCGCACGAAGTCATGCCCGTTGAGGTTGCACACGTGGCCGGCGGTGAGGCCGTCCCCTGCCTTCGTGATGACCGGACCCACCAGCGCCGGCAGCTTGAGGGCCAGCGCGGACAACACCTGCGCCAACGTCGCCGACTCGGGCAACTCCACCAAGACGCGGCTCGTCCGCGCCCGCAGCCGGGCCACGCCGAAGAACTCGACCTCGCAACGGGCAGACGCCGTGCCCATGGACGCCGCCTCCTGCCACCGGGCCAGGGCGTCGGCGTAGTCTTCGGGGGTGTTCATGTTGAAAAAGCTCGAACCGTCCGGATCGACGGCACGGATCTCGTCCTCCTCCACCTTCAGGGTACGGACCTTGTCGTAGAGAAAGACCGGGCGCAATTCGCCGCGCTGAAGCTGCCGTTCCAGCAACGGCAACACCGAGCGCCGGTACACGGCGTGCAAGGGTTGCAGGCGCCCCTCCCAGTACGGCACCACCACGTCGTGGTCCGTGAGTCGGGAGGTCAGGCAGGAGATCAGGGGGAGACTGAGGAACGGGACGTCGCAGGAGGTCACGAACCCGGCGGCGCTGTTGCAGGCCCTGAGTCCGTAGCAGATGCCGCCCACCGGGCCCTGGTACGCCACCTCGTCGCGCACCAGCGTGGCGGACAAATCCGGCAGCTCCTGCTCGGGCGCGGTCACCACCACGATGTCCGGGAACAGGGACTCGAGCCTTCGAAGCACCTGCACGATCAGGGGCTCGCCACCGAAGGGAAGCATGGCCTTGGGCCGGCCCATACGGCGGCTCATGCCGCCGGCCAGGACGATGGCCGAGCCAACCTTGTCCGTTTCACCGCTCATTCACCTTCTCGCCTCGAAGCCCGACGAGAACTCATGCCCTGCGGGCCTCAACCGAATGATTCCACGACGGTTGCACGAGCACAAGCGAAAATTACCGGCCAAGGGGTTCGTCAGGGGCACCGCCTCAACCGCAACTCCCGCAGGGCCTGATGGAAAAGGTCGGGGTCCTTGGACAGGGCGGTCTTGTACAGGGCGTAGCGCTCGTGGCCGGCCCAGTGGCCCCACTCGGAGAGGGTCACTCGCGCGCCCTCCCCTTCACTTCGCGAGGCCACCGACCCCGGAACCGCGGCAGCGGCCCACTCGCCCGTATCCACCGCCGGACAACGCCCGGCTTCGACGCCGGCGCGCGTCTCCGTCAGCGCCGCAAGGAACGAGGCGAACACGTCTTTCTCTTCGTCCGTGTCCGCCGGGAGATGACACAGCGCCCGTCGCTCTTCAAGGGTAAACGCGCGCCAGGTGTTCAAGGACACCCGGACCCCCGCCACGTCGAGCTTCATCCTGACGTGGAACGGTACCCGCTCCAAGGTAGGATAGAAGGCCGCCTCGAAATCGAACCGGTAGAACATCCACGATCACCGCACGAACGTTGGCGCTCCGCCAGATTTCCGACGCTGGTTCATCTGAACGCCTGCTCCCTGCTGCCCTTCAGGAAACGTATGCCCCACACCATCAGTATGGAGACCATGAAGTTCCCGAAAGCGATCATGAACGGGATCGTATAGTTGCCGTAGACATCGTGCAGGAAGCCCCCCAGCCATATCCCCACCGCGCCTCCGAATCCTATGCTCATGGTGAAGTAGCCATAGATGGCGCCGAAGTTGCGGCCGAGGAACACATCGGCGGAGATGGCCGACAGAACCAGCGCCCTGGACCCCTGACCAAGGCCGTAACAGGCGGCATAGGTATAGAGCAGAATGGGGTAGTCCGTACCGTCGGCCGCCACCAACGCCAGGATCCCCGCCGAGGAAACCGCCTGGACCAGCGTATACACCATCTGATGGCTCAGGACATCCGTCAGGTAACCGAAGAAAACCCGCCCAAAGATGCTGAACACCCCCATGAGGCCCAGCACGGAGGCGGCAAAGAACGGCGTGTAGCCGATATCCACCGCGTGCGCCACCTGATGGTTGGTGATGACCTGGTTGCCCATGCTGGCGACCACGCGCGAGACGAAGAGCAGCCAGAACATGGTGCTGGTCAGCGCCTCCCAGACGGTCCACTCCCCGGCCGCTGCCGCGGATGGCTCCACCGTCTTCCGCGACGCGGGTTTGTCGCGGGGCATGAGAACGCCCGAAGGCAGCACGACGAAGAGGAACGCCAGGATTCCCATGCCCACGTAGGCCAGCCGCCAGCCCCAGATGTCCACCAGGAACTGGGCCACGGGAAGCAGGGCGGCGATGCCGAGGCCGCCGCCGGCCCAGGCGAGCCCCATGGCCAAGCCCCGGCGCCGGGTGAACTGCCGCGCGATGATGGCCACGTGGGGCACCATGCCCATGAGGCCGAGACCCAACGCCGTGACCACGCCGAGCCAGAGGTAGACTTGCCACAGCGATGAAACCGTGCTGCTGAACGCCAGCCCCACTGTGAGCAGCAACCCCCCCAGCACCAAGGTCTTGCGCGACCCCCAGCGATCCACCAGGGAGCCCGCGAGGGGCATGGAGAACCCTTCCACCAGCACCGAGACGGACAATGCCGTGGCGGTGACCCCACGGGACCATCCGAAGGCCTGGAACAAGGCGACATAGAACACCGCGTAGGAGCCGCGGATGCCGCGGTTGAAGCCCATGTGCAGGAAGCCCAAAGCGACTTGGCCGATACGCCCGGCTGTGGTGGGTGTTGAACCTTGAATGTGGAACTACCTCCTGGTCGGGAATTGGCGCGCGCGTCGTCCGGCCCCTTTGCTCCCACTCCATCGGTGCGTGCACGGGCGGGCCTGAAACCCGCCCCTACACCCGCCAACAACCATTCCGACGCGCTGGGCCTACAGGAACTCTTCGGTCCAGGCGTCGTATTGATCCCGGCCCAGCACCAGGCTCATCAGCTCCGGGGACGCGGCCCGGTCCTTGAGATCGGCGGGCGGGCGCCCCTCCCGCAGGTGTGCGTACGACGCCTGGAGCGCTTGCGCCGCCACCTGGAACGGCATGTGGCCCTGGAGGGCGATGCGGACGCCGTTGGCGGCGAGGAACTCGCGGTCGTGGAGATCCGGCGGTATGGTGCCCAGCACCACCGGCAGGAGCGTCATGGCATGGATGGCGGCAACCTGCTCGCGGGACCGGACCCCGGTGAAGAAGACTCCGTCGACGCCGGCCGCCTCGCACGCCTTCACGCGCGCCGCCACGGCATCCATCCCCTGGGTCGGAAGCACGCCGGTCCGGCCCAGAACCACGAGCTCGCGATCCGATCGCGCCGCCACGGCCGCCCTTGTCTTCCCGGCGAACTCCTCCTCGGAAATGAACTCGTCCCGGTCCTGTCCGAAGCCTCTCGGGAGACGGGTATCCTCGATGGTAAGCGCCGAGACGCCGGCCGCCTCGAGCTCCGACACCGTCCTCATGACGTTCAGGGCATTTCCGTAACCGTGGTCGGCGTCCACCATCAGCGGCAGCCGGGCGGCCCGGGCGATACGGCGCGCCTGGTCCGCGAACTCCGTCAGGGTCAGCACGACGATGTCCGGCGCCCCCAGCACCGTGGCCGAGGCAATGGAGCCCGCCAGCATGCCGATCTCGAAACCCGCCGCTTCGGCGAGCCGGGCCGACACCGGATCGAATACCGACGCCGGGTACAAGCAACCGGCGCCCTGGAGGAATTCCCGATACTGTCGGCGGCGTTCGGTAAAGGTCACGGTCTCTCCTAGAGGCGGCCGGCTTTTCGGTGCTCGGCCGAGGGCCGAACCGGGGACCGGCAGAACACTAGTGGCTTGGGTTCAATCGCAGGTAGTCGTAGCGGTCGCCCGACACGACGCGCACCTCTTCGACTCGAACCCCTTTGAGAATGTTGAGCGGCACGCTCACTCCGGGGGCGCCCAGGGCCCAGACCTTGCGGTACACGTCCGCGAGTCCTTCCACGGCAATTCCACCCACCCCCGCGACGAGGTTGCCCGCCTGCAGTCCGGACCGCGCCGCCGGGCCTCCCCTGGATACACGACGAATCACCACGTGTCCACCCACCTCTTCCATCTGCGCGCCGAGCCACGGCCTCGGACTGGCGCCGGATCTTCCCTTCAGGGTGAGGTCCGAGAGGATCGGCTTCAGCAGATCGATGGGGACGAACATGTTGCCCGGCACGGGTTGGCCGGGAATCGCCTCCGGGATCTGAAGCGAGCCGATACCCAGCAGGGCGCCGGCCCGGTCGATCAATGCCGCCCCGCCGAACGAGGCATGGTGGGGCACGGTGAAGATCGCCCGCTCCAGCAGGTACTCCCAGTAACCGGCGAACTCCCGGCGCGAGGCCACGTAGGCGCCCTGCCCTGACGGACCATTCCCCGAGTAGCTCAGGATCAAGACCTCGGAACCGCGTCCCAGGTCTTCCGACAACCCCAGCGGCAGGGGGCCTCCCACGGCGGACCGGGCCCGAAGCAGGCCGAAACCCGTGGCATGATCGTAACCCAGGACCCTGGCCGGCACCGTCCTTCCGGTGGAGTCGGTGATCTGCACGTGCGACGCCTCGAGAATCAGGTAGCCAATGGTCAGAACCAGGCCATTGGAATCGATGACGACTCCGGTCCCTTCCCGTAACGGCCCCAGGGAAGCCGCCGTGCGCGCGTCCGCAGGCGCCTCAGCCCGCACCTTGACCACCGCGTCAAGGGTCTCGGCGGTAAACTCCCGGGCCAGGACGTGCACCGGGACCGCCAGAACAAGAGCGAGAATGACAAGGAGACCTCTCTTTTTCACAAGACACCTCCAGCCGAACGATATCGGGCTCGCGGTCCCACCGCGGCCGGAGGGGCTCCGGTGGCGTGGGCGCCAACCCTTGCCTCCATATTACCGTACAAGGGACACTGCGCTATAGTTCATCCTGAACGGGAAACAAGGCCCATGACGCTGTCCCTCACCCACGAGGCCGCTGATACGATCACCGCCCGGGCCCGCGAACCGGCCACCATCTGGCACATGAAGACCGGGGAGATGCCGGCCGATCAGTTGTGGATGGACCGCTGGAAGCCGCACTGGAACCACAAGCTCAGGTTCCTCGGCGAGATCGTCGGAGGGCTCGACCAGGGGCGTACCGGCGACGACGACATCACTCTCTTCGGCGGCGTCCGCACGGGACCTTCGAGCGGGCTCGGTCTGCAATACATACCGGCCTGGGTCGCCTACCGGCGTGCACGCGATCAGGGCATCGGCTTCGAGATCCCGGACGAGATGTTCCTCCAGGACGTCCACCCGTAGCAACCGGTGTGGGAATACTTCCACCGACGACTATGGAACAAAGCGTTCCCTCCCCCAGGCTCCGGATCGGCGTGAGCAGTTGCCTCCTGGGTCACTCGGTGCGTTACGACGGCGGCCACAAACGCCACCGGACCATCGCCGACACGCTGTCGCGCTTCTTGGACATCGTCGCAGTCTGTCCGGAGATGGAGGTGGGAATGGGGGCGCCGCGGGAGCCCGTGGACCTTGTCGGAGATCCCCGGGCGCCCCGCATGCTCGGAAAGGATTCCGGCAAGGACTGGACCGGGGTCATGCGGCGGTACGGGCGGCGGCGGGCGACCGAGATCAAGAAGCTGGAGGTGTCCGGGTTCATTCTCAAGAAGAGTTCCCCGAGTTGCGGACCGGACCGCGTTCCAGTTCACGCGGAGCCCGGGAAGGCTCACCCCGCGGGCAGCGGCCTGTTCGCTCGGGCGCTGGTGGACGCCCTCCCACTGCTTCCGGTCGAATCGGAGGATCGCCTGGACGATGCGTCATTGTGCGAGAACTTCATCGAGCGCGTTCACGCGTATCGGGAATGGTGCGCCTGCGCTGACGAGGGGCCGTCGTTGCCAAGACTCATGGACTTCCATGCCTGCCACAAGCTGACCCTTCTGGCCCACAGCGAGAGGCGCCTGCGGCTTCTGGGACGCCTCCTGGCGGAGGCCGGGAACGGCTCGCTGGAGGCCGTGACCACCCAGTACGGCAGCGCTTTCATGGAGGCGATGAAACAACCGGCGACGAGAAAAACCAACACCAACGCGTTGCAGCACCTGGCGGGTTTCCTGTCGAGCCGACTGGACCCCGGAAGCCGAAAGCATCTCGCCGCGCTGGTGAACGACTATCGTCTGGGACGGGTGCCCCTGCCCGCGCCCCTGGACCTCATACGCCGCCACGCGGCCGAACATCAGGCCGAGTACGTCCTGCGGCAGAGCTTCCTCCACGGCCACCCGGCCTCTGGCTAGTGTCGTGTCCGGTCAATTCGCAAGACAAGATGCGCAGGATTTCTTGTCGTCGGCAAGGCGCGATGACGAGCAGTGGCCAATACCACGCGAGGAAAAGCAACGCAGCCGACGGCAAAAAAGACCCGTATATTATCTTGCGTATTTACCGGACATGACACTGGTGTCGTGTCCGCAGTCTCAAGAATTCATCACGAGGCAGGTTCGCATTCCATGAGTATCCAACGCATCAAACCGGCCAGCCGCCGGAGGTTCCCTGTTTGTAGCGGTCAGTCGTTTACGGTCGGTCGCTCCAGGCGCTCCGCCAACCACAGCTTGATAATCGATTGACGAGTGACGCCGAGGCGACTGGCCTCTCGATCCAGGGATTCGACCATCCAGACCGGGAAATCCACGTTGACGCGTCGTTGTTCCCGGGACGGACGACGGGCGGCAGACAAGTCGAGCGCTGAGGTGGTATTCTTGCCGTCGTCAAAGTCGGTGTCAAATTTCTTTGCTTTCATATATTGCTACATCCTCTACTCGGGCTCGGCGTACCGAAATGATGCGAATACGGCTTCCTCTGGGAGTGACCACCGACGACCAGTGCTTCATGCGAATGCGGCCGATGACAACGAATCGTTCCTCATCCGTGGTCTTTGCCGGTATTTCGACGCGAATGGGGTCCTGCCAAAGTGCTTCGGCCGCAACAAAGTCGATACCCTGTTTTTCCAGGTTTCGGGCGCTTTTATGCTGGCCGAATTCAAACGATGGCACAGTATGGAAAGTATACCATTATAAATCAACTTACAAAGCCCGCGTATGGCGGAAGTCCGGGGTTTGCGGCCGCACCTCCGCCAGCGGTGTCGGTATCCTCGTCGCCCGTTCACCAAGAGGGAGTGGAGCGCTCAATCAGTCGCCCCGCGAGCCAGAATGCCGTACGAGTACAGATCCACCGGTCCGGAGAGGGCCGACGCGGCGTCCGGCGCCACACGCTTGCCGATATCCAACAGGCCGCCGGACTCGACCACCTTCAAGTCGGTCCGTTGCTCGAAAACGGCAAGATCGTCGAACCCGGTAACCCATTTCACGTTCAAGGTCTTTTCGAACGCATCCGTGAATGCCGTAACCTGATCGTGGCCGGACGTGCGGTCGATGACGCGCTTCGAGAAATAGTCGAAAGCGATCTTGAATGAAGGGATCATGCCGCATAACCGATTGAGGAAACCATAGATCAGTTCCACCGGCAGATACATGCTGTTGCCTTCCCAGATGAAAAGGATCGGCGCATGGATATCGAAACCTACCTTGACCAGCTTGTCCGGCAGATCCACGTCGAGATAGTTGCACGGGATGCCGGCACACGGCGCAACGCCATGGCTTTCCAGGACCTTGCTCTTGAACGCCAGCACGGCCGGTTGATCGACATCACAAAAGCGGACACCCTCGGTCTCGAACACCAAGGGCCGCATGTCGAATCCAGCGCCGAGTATGACGACCTGCCGCATGCCGTTGCCGATCTCGCGTCTGGTGATCTCATCGAACGTGCAGAAACGATAACGAAGCAGTTCCGACGATTCCGGAAGGATCGCCTGCATCCGCCGGGCTTTCTCCCTCATTTCGTCGGTGACGAACCACTCCGCGTAAGGATCGTCGAACAGACGAGGCTCCCGTTCTTTTTCCATCTCCCGGAAACAGGCCAACACAAACGCGGTCGCGCCGACTTCATTGATGTCCGACATGACGAGTCCTCCCGGATGAATTTCCTCTCCCGCAGTTCATCGGTGGTATTCAGCGGGAGTCCGACGTGGAGCGCGAGAACCGCAGGTCGAATTCCCGGATTGAGAGTGCTTGAGATCGGGAGTCTCTTTCGACGCCCTTTCCTCGAGTTCCAGGAACTGGAGCCAGTCGACATCGCCGGACGAAGACGCCGACCGCTGCGCGGTCAGGGCCCGGTTGCTGCGCTAGGGCGCCGTTTGCGAAGATGAGGAATGCGACGGCAACGGCCTCACACTTGGCGCCTCCACCGGGCGCCGGTCCGTGTTTACAGTACCGGTTTATTGTACGATGCCGAGAATATACCGTTCAGCATCCAGCTTCAACCCCGCGTGAACAGTAGGGGTCAGAGCGAGATTTTGCCGTAAAAACTCGACCCGGGACTTCTTCCCCAGCATGATGATCCTCCCAAGGTTCAATCCCATGACCCAATGATGACCAAAACACTTGGAAGAACACATCAATTACCACCCGATTCAATGACGGGAGACCACTGGCTGCCTGCCATCAATGGCCATTGCTGACCTGCCCTACTTGCCCCAATCCTCGTGCGTGAGCGGGCTGGTGTTGAGCAGTTCCCGATACTGCCGCCACTGCGGCATGAACTGATCCATCAGCGCGGTAAAGCGGTCATTGTGTGTCTTCTCAAGCAGGTGCGGCAGCTCGTGCACCAGGATGTACTCAAGGTAAGGCGGCGGCTTCTTGGCCAATTCGGTGTTGAGACGAATGCTACGTCCATCGGGATTGCAAGTCCCCCACTTCGTTTTCATTTTTTGTACGAAAACGCGCTCGGCGTTTACGCCCAAGATGGGCTCCCACTTTGCGAGCAGGTCCGGAACAGCCGTCTTCAGTTGCTCGCGGTACCACTTGGAAACAATCGCCCCTCTGGCGACGGTGCCTGCGCCTGGGCGAACCCTCGGAATCATATTCCCGGCCTTCAATTCCATCGCCGGCGCGCCGTCCCCTTCGACGATCCCGAGCAGGTAGCGCTTTCCCCAAACATAGTGACTTTCCCGATCGAGATATTCTCGACAAGTTTCGCGATCCTGCTCCCGAAGTTTTTTCTGTTGTTTTCGGATCCAGTCAATCTTCATCGAACGCCTCTGGCGTTCGATGAAATACGAAGCCGTCTACCTGCATGAACTCACCGACGGCTTCGCGGCTCAACGGGTCATCGGAACGTGGATGGACTTCTACAACACCACCAGACCCCATTCCGCCCTCGGCGGCACAACCCCGGCCGATGTCTACCAACAAAAAGGCCAGCCGCTGGACGGGACCCGCAACCCCCCCTGGCTGCACGCCCCTCCACCCGCTCGACCCCTGCAACAGCACCTGCTAGACAGGCTTCTGGCGGCACGATCCATGTCTCGAATACACCTTATTCCGGCCGCTCCCCTGTCCAATAAACCGGGTCCACCTCACCCACGCCCTGATCCGGCGCCAGCTCGACGTGCGCCTGAGCGCGACCACCGTGAAATGCCTATACTGCGGCCAGCGCGGCGCCAGCGACATGCGCTCCTCGCGCAAGGGCAATCACACCACCGTCGACGAGCACATGCCGGAGAAGCGCCGACGCATGGGCCAGTGGACGCCGCAGCGCTTCATCCGCTGGGCCGAGAAGATCGGGCCGCACACCGCTGCGCTGATCACCACCGTGCTCGACTCGCGCCGTCACCCTCAGCAGGCGTTCCGCTCCTGCTTGGGGATCCTGCGCCTAGCGAAGAGCTACGGCGACGAACGCCTGGAGGCGGCCGCTGCACGGGCGCTGGCCATCGGCGCCAACAGCTACCGCAGCATCGAGTCGATCCTGACCCACCGACTCGACCACAACCGGCCCGATCAGATCGAACTCACCGCTCCGATCGAGCATCACAACATCCGTGGCGCCCGCTACTACTGCTGAGAGGACACCGACATGTTGACCCATCCCACCATCGACAAACTCCACCAGTTGCGATGCGCCGGCATGGCCAAGGCGCTGGGCGAACAGATACAGGAACGGGTGCTCCACCTTGGCCCGCACCGAGGCCTTGCGCTTCTCCGCCGCTTCCTCCGGTCCCGCCTTGTCCAACAGCTTGCGCTTGCCGGGCTTCATCGCCACCTGCCAGTCCACGTCCGTGTCCCGGTTCTCCTCGCGCTTGCCCACCCCTTGATAGCCGGCGTCGCCCCACACCTGCTCCTCGCCCCCGTGCAGCAGCGCGTGCGCCGTCGCCACGTCCGAGGCGTTGGCTGGCGTCGTCTCCAGACTGTGCGTCAAGCCCGACTGCGCATCCACGCCGATGTGCGCCTTCATCCCGAAGTACCACTGCTTCCCCTTCTTCGTCTGGTGCATCTCCGGGTCCCTCTCCCCCCTTGCGGTTCTTCGTCGACGACGGCGCGGCGACGATGCCCGCGTCCACGATCGTCCCCGTCTTCAACCGGTGCCCGAGCGAGGCCGGATGCGCGTTGATCTCCTCGAACAGCCCCTCCCCCGGACCGTGCCTCTCCAGCAGGTGGCGGAAGTGCAGGATCGTCGTCTCGTCGGGCAGCGCACCCGACAGCCGCAGCCCCACAAACCGCCGCACCGACTCCACCTCGTAGAGCAGGTCCTCCATCCCGGGGTCGCTCAGGTTGTAGAACAACTGCACGCAGTGCACCCGCACCATCACCCCCAGCGGATAGGGACCCCGACCGCGCCCGGCCTTCGGATAGAACGGCTCGACCCGCTTCTCCAACCGCTCCCACGGGATCAGCGCCTCCATCTTCTCGATAAACGCCTCGCGCCGCGTGTGACGCTTCTTCAGATCGTGCTCCAGCTCCGCAAACGTCGCTTGCTCCATGGCCCGCTCTCCTCTCCGTCATCAATAAACCCATTTCGCCAAAACCGACTTGTTCAGATCTTCCCTAGCAGGTTTTTCCCATTACCTCTTTCTTGGCCATGAACCCCGCGTTCACGCCTATGGCGACGTGCCGTCATGGCTGAGGCGCCTCCCGATCCGTACACAATTCGTCGTGCATCGCCGGGCGCTACTCGTCGATGACCCCACCGGGATCATCGACGCAGGTCGTGATCCTCAATCCGAAAGTTCGGAGGCGACAGCGAGGCAGGCAATGGGTGTCTGGCGCTGGCCAATCAGGGCGTCGTCGCCGGAGCGAGCGATTCTTGAGGTGCTGGATGAATTGCCGAACCACGCGAGCTTTCATAACTCCGACCTGATATTCGAAGGCTTGGTCTCGCTACGGCCCAAGCAGCTAACCGCACTGCTGTCCACGTGCCGAAACGTGAAGGTGTGCCGGCTGTTCTTCGTCTTCGCGGACCGCCACCAGCATGCATGGCGCAAGCACATAGAGACGTCGCAGATCGATTTTGGCTCCGGTTCTCGGGCTCTCGTCGAGGGCAGAAAACTGCATCCGACCTACCGGATCTACGTGCCAACCGACTTTGTCTTGGCACCGGATGCCGGGGAAGATGCCGATGCTCGATCGTTATATCTCAAATCGGCGGCCTGCTGTTCTCGCCGTATCCCGTAAGCTCCACGTACCCCTGCCCGATGCGCTCCCCGCTCGCGGACTCAACGCGAACGGAGCCTTCCCAATAGAACAGGTTCGGGATCAGCGCACTCCTGTTTTCCTGATCCGCGAGCTTCGGGGTGATAGCCGCGGCCATGCCAGCGGCGGGGATCCGGAGCGTCCATCCGGCGGGATAGACGGCACCGGTTGCTGGACTGGTCCATTCACGGATCGCGCTCAGTTCCCATTCACCTGGTTCCAGGTAACGGACCTCTCCCGCGGCATCCACGAGGGTGGCGCCGGCGTGGTCCGTCGTGCCCTCGCGGTTTCGGAGCAAATAGAGCATGACCTCGCGGCCGTCGTCCAACTGGAGACTGAACCAGTCCCACCCCCTCTTGTCCTTGCCGAGCTGGTTGGAGCCGAACTCCTTGTCCATCCAGGTCACGCCGCTGACCTTCAGATCCTTGCCGTCCACACGGACCGTGCCGGTGGTGGCCATGCGGGTGAAGCTGTAATAGTGGCTGGCCTCGGTGACGCCCTCCCCTTTCCGGCTCAGGCCGCCGGGGCCCTGGAAAACTACGGGCTTGAGAGGGCGCGTGGAAAGGCTGAAGCCGAAGGATTTCCCATTATCGGCCATGGTGAAATCGAAGCCGCTGCCGTTCCAACGGAGTTCCCACGGCTCCGGTGTTCCCGGAGGACCGACGCTCCAGGCAAGCCGGGTATCCGGATGGCGGCCGAAGCCGGCCAGGAGCGGCGCCGCCCGCACCACCAACTCACTGAACCGGTGGCGACCGGTGTCCAGGTCCGTCAGGGCGGCATGGCCCATGATGATATCCCTGGCGGCCCAGGCAGAGCCGGATCGGGGCGCGTCTTGCGACATCCCGATCCTGAAGAACGTGAACTGGTAACCGAAACGCCGCTCCGGCTCTTCAACGGTGCGCAGGTGGCCGGTGAAGTACCACCACTCGGTCTTGTAGCCCTCCCGCGCCCAGTGGTCCCGGGGAAACGACCAGACGTAGCCGGGCCGGGCGGGGGTCCATGCGTAGGCGGTCAAGCAGGCGACGGTCATGACGGCGACCGCCAGAGCTGAACATGCGGCCAACCAAGCGAGAAGCCGGTGATGCCTCACGGCCGACCCTCCCGCCCGGAGCCTCGTCCGGACCCGCACGCGCCCGCCCATCCCCCCACCACGAGGGCCTTCCGGAGCCGCGGTCGCCCGGCGGCGCTCTTTTCAGGCATCCGCATGACACAGCTCGTTGGCCGGCGTGCGGCTGGCCTTGAACGCCGGGTAGAGGCTTGCCAGCACTGCCGCGCACATGATGGCAAGGGCTTCCCCGGCAAGCGGCAGCCACGGCCACGTCCACTCGATGCTCCAGCCGAAGTAGCTCTTCTGAATGACGAAGATCAGGATCACGCCAAGGCCGATGCCGCCGGCGAAGCCCAGCGCCAGACCAAGGAACGCCATGGCCGTCCCCTTGCTCACGAACAGCAGGAACACCTGCCTGCGGAAAGCCCCCAGGGTGCGGTACAGGGCGATCTCGCTCGCCTTCTCCTGAGCCACCACCAACAGTGTCAGGGTGATGGCGCAGGCGGCGATGATCAGGCTCATCACCTGGAGAATCCGCGTCACCGCAAAGGTTTGATCGAAGATGTGGAGCACGTCCTCCTTCAACCGCCGGTTGCTGCGGACCCTCAGGGAGCCCCGTGGGTGCCGGCTCTCGACACCGGCCGCCACCGCTTCCGCATCGGCGCCGGGCCTCAGGTGAAGCGCAATGCTGGTGAGAGGGCCGACCCCGAGGTTTTCCGCCATGAGGCCGAGGTCCATGGTGACCGAGCCGCCCTCCGTGTAGTCGCGGTAGATTCCGGACACCGGCAGCCGCACCGTACCCTCCGGGCCTTCGATCTCCACCACGTCCCCCACTGTCACGGACACGCTCCGGGACAACGGCTCGCCGATGAGGACGCCCCGGTTCCGGACCGCGCGCCCCACGGCGTCATCGTCCGAGAGAAGCGCCAGGCGCCGCTGCTCCGCCGGACGGCTCAGGTCCACCCCCACCACCGCCACGCGCCGGCCGCCCACGCGCAGGAAGAGACGGCGCAAGGGATCGACGCCTTCCACGTCCGGCCCGGCCGCCAGCCGCTCCACGAGTCGCGCGCTCAGGGTGGCGCCCGGCCCGGCCCGCGCGCCGACGGTGGCCGTCACGTAGACATCGGCGCGCAACGAGCGGTCCACCCAGCGCACCAGGGTCTCGCGGAAGCTCTCCACCAGCAAGGTGATGCCCACCAGCAGGCACACGGCCATGGCCAGGGACGATACCGAGAACGAGGTATTGGCCAAGGTCGCCCCGAGGCTCCGAACGCCGTACCGGAAACCGAAGTCCGGGACCCGGACCCGCCCGGTCAAGCGCTGTACCAGCCAGGGGGCGAGCAGTGGCAGGCACAGCAACATGGCGGTGGAAAGGACGAATCCCGCCGGCCGCCAACGCCAACCCGCGAGCCAATACCACGCCACCGCCCCGGCCACCAGCACGAGACCGAGACGGAAGAGCGCACGGGCGCCGGCGGTCCCCGCGGACTGCGCCGGGAAGGTATCCAGCAGCGTCCGCGTGTCCCTGCGCCACACGTCGAGGGCGGGAAGCAACGTGCCACTCAGGGCTCCCCCCAGGCCCGCGAAGGCCGCCAGCGCCAGGGTGCCGCCCGAGACCTTCAGAGACTCGATCTCCCGGAGCATGTAGACGTTGGTCAGGGTGGAGCTCACGGCGTCCAGATTCCAGATGGCGGTCCAGTAGCCCGCGAAGATTCCGATGATCACTCCCATGACCCCAAGCAACGCCGCCTCACCCAGGATCAGCGCCAATACCTGAGCCGGGGTGGAGCCCAGGGACCGCAACACCCCGAATTCCCTTCGCTGCCACACCAGACAGGCGCGCATGCTGCTGAACACCAGGAACGTGCCCACCAGAAGGCTGACGAGGCTCAAGGCGGTGAGGTTCAACCGGAAGGCGCCGAGAAGCTGCTGCGCCTGCCCGGTTCGTTCCGACGGGGTGACGGCGTCCACTCGGCCACCGAGCCGGCCTTCGATGCGGGCCGCCAGCTCCGCGAGTGCGCTCCCCTCGGCGGCCTTGACGCCGATGCGATGCAGGATCCCGGCGCCGCCGAACAGGGACTGGGCTTCGGCGATGTCCGTCACCACGGCTCGGCGGCTTCCGGAGGCGCCCCATCGCTGGAGGTCGATGAACGCCCCGACCCGGAGCGCACGCACATGAGGGCCGTCGCGGACCTCGAACCGGTCCCCCACCTTCCAACCCATGGCCGCCGCCAGCTCCGGGCTGACCGCCACCCAACCACGCCGGCGCACCGCTACGCCGGCCTCCGCTCCCGGTGCGAGTCCGAAAAGCGCGTCCCGGAAATCCCGGGCGGGCGCCAGCAGATCGACGCCCAGCAGCCGCACGAACCTGTCGGGTCGTCCCGCCACTGCCACCGTAGTCTCGAAGACCGGCCACGCCGCGGCCACTCCCGGGGTGCCCCGGACAAGCGGGTAAACCCCGTCCGGCATGTTCCCGCCCTTGCCGGTGACGACGATGTCGGCGGGGCCGCCAATGGTACGGACCCCCGCGGCGAACGAAGCGACGGCGCTCTGGTTGAGGATACGGATGCTGATGACCGAGGCCACCCCCAGGGCCACGCCGAGGACGGTCAGGCCGTAGAGCACCGGGTTCGTCCGCCAGTGCGCCGACACGGTCCTGTAGAAGTAGCGTATCATCACCCGAGGGTCGCGCCCGATTCCGCCTCCAGTATCCCGCTGTGGATCCGCAGGATGCCATCGGCCATGGCCGCAAGCTCACGGCTGTGGGTGGCGTAGACCAGCGTCGCACCCTCCTCCGCCATCATTTGCAGCATGAGTTCCATCACCACCTGGCCGCTGGCGTCGTCCAGGCTCCCGGTGGGCTCGTCCGCCAGCAACAGGCGGGGCCGCCGCAGCAACGCCCGGCAGATGGCCACCCGTTGCATCTCGCCGCCGCTGAGACCGGCCACCGGATCATCGGCCCGGTCCGGCAGGCCCACCCGCTCCAGCAGCGCCGTTACCCGCTCGCGGAAGGAGCGCTCCCGGGTGCCGGCAATGAGCTCAGGCAGGGCCACGTTGTCCCGCACCGTCAGGTGGGGAAGGAGGTGGAAAAGCTGAAAGACGAATCCGATCTCGCGCCGGCGGAGCCGGGTCCGAGCGGTCTCGTTGAGACCTTCGAGGGGCGTGCCGCGCACCGCCACCGATCCGCGGGTGGGCACATCGATGCCGGCCGCCAAGTGCAACAGCGTCGATTTGCCGCTGCCGCTCCGGCCGACGATGGCCGCGGTCTTGCTCGGGGCGATCTCGAAGGAGACGTCGCGCAAAGCGTAGCGCTCCGCGGAGCCCGCCCCGTCGTACACCTTCGACACGCTAACGAACTTAAGCGCGGCCGGATCCATTCACACCCGGCGCTCACCCGATTTGATCATTGAACTCCTACCGCCTGATGGGGCGCGAACGCGAAGCCAGGATTTGCTGCCATTGTTTCCGTTCCGATGCCTCCTGGGGCCAATCGACGATATTCGCATGCCGCGGCGGCTCGTCGTCGTGCTCGACTCGAAGACCGGCTTCACGTACTGCCGACTCGTCGAACTCGCCCCAACCATGGAGTTTCCGTGCGGGGTAGGATGCTTCTTCACAACCTCGTTGCCCAGATCGCGGATCTGTGTACGGGCAAGGTCATGGATACGGAAAACTGAAAGCTCAAGTGACTTGTTCTGCCCGAGCAACCTGGGTTTCACGATTGACTCTGTGAGACGGCCGCCCTCCACGGCGAACCTGGCAAGCAAACCCGCGGCCCTGACGGTCATTCGGATCGAGATCCTCGCAGCCGTTCAAAACAGCAGTTCACGAATTGCGGCAGCCTTCCGGTCCACGGTTCGCGACCATTCAATCGAGCACCCCGGAACAGTCCGGAGAATGCGATTTCCCTGGAAGGACCAATGCTTACGGTGAGCATTATGTCCTGGGCGATAACCCAATCGAAATCCACCTCGCCGTGTGGCGTGGCGGCGACGTCAGGCCGGGCGATATGACCCGGGAACTGCTCTATCAGTTTCTGCGCAACGTCGACCGTCTCCCGGGCGAGCGCAAGCGCGCCTTCGCCGTCCCGGTTTTCGATGCCGGCCTGCTCGAACCCAGGGAAACTCCACGCTTGGTTGACGCTGGTTCAATGTGACGTGGTAGCCCGGTCAGGCAGGTGTCCGTGGGCTCATCGGGTGTGAGTGTACCAGTGGGGCTGACGACAGGACACGAACGGCGCCACGCGCTGGTTCAATCACGCCCGCGAGGATCCTGGCAGCGTCAACTACCGGTTGTGGCACGATGACGGTACTCAGGCATTCCAGGTCAATTCGTTCTGGCGTTACATTGAAACGGGATACACCCGAAGAGTAACTGAACCGGCCAATCGGCCCCGCCTTCAGTTGGTCTGGCTCCAACTCGCCGTTGAACAGTGCGCGTTCATCGAACATCGTCGGCGGGAATTCCCCACCGACGAACACCAGGCTGCTCATGTACGTCCGTGCCATCTACATAGGCTCCTGTCGCACCTCCGGCGGCACGTGTATACGGTTCGCCAACAACGAATATGATGAGATCCTCGTAGCGAAGTCAAGAGCTTGGGGCCGCCCCGCCCGGGCCGGCGAATGGAGACATCCTGGCAACACCGACGCCCGGCACGCCTCGGCTTGCAAGGATGGAAGCGCCGGAGCAGGCGAGGTCGTCACCCCGCACCGAGGACATGGCGCAACCCCTCTTCCAGCACACCGTGGCGGAACGCGTACCCGGAGTCCAGCAGGCTGTCCGGCTTCACCCGGGTGCTTGCCAGCAGCAACGCCTCCGCCATCTCGCCGAACGCCACCCGGGCCATGAGAGCGGGAACCGGGAACACGCTGGGACGCCGGAGCACGCGGCCAAGGGTCGCGGTGAACTCGCGGTTGGTTACGGGCGTCGGCGACACCACGTTCACCGGCCCGGCCGCCTTGTCTGTAGCCAGGAGATAACCGAGAGCCGCGGCGGTGTCATCCAGGGTGATCCAACTCATGTACTGCCGGCCGTTTCCAAGGACGCCGCCGACTCCGAGCCTGAAGGGAGTCAGCATCTTCGCCAGCGCGCCGCCCCGTGCGCTCAGCACCACACCCAGCCGCGCATGAACGACCCGGATGCCCTTCCCCTCGGCATCTTCGGTGGCCGCTTCCCACTCGCGGCACACCTCGGAAAGAAAACCCACACCCGCGGGACTGCGCTCGGTGAGCTCCTCCTCGCCACGGTTGCCGTAGAAGCCCACGGCCGAAGCGGACACCAGCACCTGGGGCGGCCGCTTCAGGGCCGCCAAGGTCTTGGCCAGCAATCGCGTCCCGCGGACGCGGCTTTCCTTGATGCGGCGTTTCTTCCCGGCGTTCCAGCGCCCGGAAGCGATGTTCTCGCCGGCCAAGTGAACGACCCCGTCGAAGCCCTCAAGGGCGTCGGCTCCAAGCGCGCCCGCGTCCGGATCCCAGAGGATGTCGCCAGCCCCCGCCGCCGACCGCACCAGCCGCACGATCTCGTGTCCATCGGCCGCCAGCAACGGACCCAGGGCGCTGCCCACCAGTCCCGACGCTCCGGTCACCAGTACCTTCATCCGGCAGCCTCCCTTTCCGATGTCGTGTCCTGCATAACCCGTAGGGAAACTGCTGGTTGCCGTAGGCTGCTCCTCCCCGCGCGGCGGCGGCAGATGCTCGTCGTCCCGCCTTGCCTACCGGTCCTGGGCATCTTCTCTACTGCTTGTACAGGGCACGATACCGGAGCGCTGTTGCACACGGTATCCACCACAACGGCTTTATCCGTGCCTCATCCTGCGTGCATCTTTTCATCATAGCACCTCCGAACCGCTTGCCGAACCCGCGTCCACGGAGCCGAGGATAGCGTTGCGCGGCAATGAGCCCGAGGCCACGCCGGTTTGACTTACCCGCCAGGTGCTCTTAGACTTTTCTTTTTTCCTCAGAGGGGCTCTGGGAAAGCAGCCCCTGCGCGTCCGTGCCAAGACCATGCTGGACAGTCTGCTGAAGAACGTGGAGCAGCGCACCGGCTACTTCGGTGCCTACGGCGGCGCCTTTACTCCGGAGATCCTGCGCACCACCCTGGACGAACTGATCGTGGCCTTCGAAGACGCGCGCGAGGACCCGTCGTTCTGGGAAGAGTTCCGGGCGGTGATGCAGTCCTACTCGTGCCGGCCCACCCCCATTACCCATCTCGGGAATCTGAGCGAAACCCTCGGTGGCCCGGGGATATACATGAAGCGGGAGGATCTCAACCAGACCGGCTCGCACAAGATCAACAACGTCATGGGCCAGGGCCTGCTGGTAGCGCGCATGGGCAAGAAGCGCGTCATCGCCGAGACCGGCGCCGGGCAACACGGCGTCGCCACCGCCACCATGGCCGCGCGGCTGGGGCTCGCGTGCACCGTCTACATGGGCGCGGTGGACGTGGAGCGGCAACGCCCCAACGTGTTCTGGATGGAACGGCTCGGGGCGGAGGTGGTCTCGGTGGAGGACGGCTCGGCCACCCTCAAGGATGCCATCAACCAGTGCCTGCGGGACTGGGCCTTCTCCATGGACGACACTCACTACGTCCTGGGAACCGCGTGCGGCCCGCACCCGTTTCCGCAGATCGTCGCGTATTTCCAGCAGATCATCGGACAGGAATGCCGCGAACAGATGATCGCCGCCACCGGCCGCCTGCCGGATCGAGTCTATTGCTGCGTGGGCGGCGGCTCCAACGCCGCCGGCACGTTCCTGGGCTTTCTCGAAGATGCCGAGGTCGATCTCGTGGGAATCGAGGCCGGCGGCGAGGGCCTCGACTCGGGCCGCCACGCGGCCCGGCTGGCCGGCTCCGACGGCAGTCCCGGAGTAGCCCAAGGCTACAAAACCTACTTTCTCCAGGACGAAGAAGGCCAGATGCGCCACACCCATTCCGTGGCCGCCGGCCTGGACTACATCGGGGTGAGCCCGATCCTGGCCTGCCTGCGGGAAAGCGGACGGGTACGGTTCGAGGCGGCCACCGACGACGAGGTCCTGGAGGCGTTCCAGACGCTGTTGCGCCGGGAAGGCATCATCGCCGCGCTGGAAAGCGCCCATGCCGTGGCCGGCGCCATCCGGGAGGCGCCGCGCATGGGCCGGGACCAGACCGTCCTGATCACCCTGTCCGGCCGGGGCGACAAGGACATCTTCACCATCGCCGAGGCGTTGAACGACCCCGGCTGGCAGCGGTTCCTGCAGCGGAAAGCCGGGCGTTGAATCTCCGGACCTACATAGAGAGCCGTCTCGGCTCGCGGAAGATCCTGCTCATGACCCACGTCATCGTGGGCTACCCGTCCCTGGACGTGAACTGGCGGATGCTGGAAGAGATGGAGCGGACGGACGTGGACCTGGTGGAGCTGCAGATGCCCTTCAGCGAGCCCATCGCCGACGGCCCGGTCTTCGCCCGGGCCAATCAGGAAGCCCTCAAGCAGGGCCTTTCCATCGACCGGTATTTCGACTTCATGGCGCGGGCCACCGAGCGGTTCGGGTTCCCCCACCTGATGATGGGGTACTACAACACCGTGTTCCGACTCACCCACCGCACTTTCTGCGAGCGACTGAGCCGTTCGGGGGGCGCCGGGTTCATCGTACCGGACCTTCCCATCGAGGAGTATCACGACCTGTTTCCGCTGAGCGAGACCCACCGGTTGACGCCCATCGCGCTGTTCACGCCCACCAACTCCGACGCGCGGCTGGCGGAGATCGGCCGCCACGGCCACGGTTTCGTCTACGGCGTGGCCCGGCGCGGCGTCACCGGCAAGCCCACGGACCTGAAGGCCGGCATCGACGAGCTGGTGGCCCGCTACCGGGCGGCCACGGACGTGCCCTTGGCCCTGGGCTTCGGCATCGCCGGCGACAACGACGTGCGGCAGCTCCATGGAAGCTGCGAGATCGTCATCGTGGGGTCGGCGTTGCTGCAACACTGGGAAAGCGGCGGCGAGGGAACGTATGCCGATTTTCTCCAGGAGCTGCAAAAGGCGCGCTTCTGAACGGTATCCGCATCTCCCACCAGGAACGCCGAAACCATGAAAGCGATCTTCATCCCTGAAACCGGCGGCCCGGAGGTTCTGACCTACGGCGACGTCCCCGAGCCGGAAAGCGGCGCCGCGGATCTGTTGGTCCGGGTGAAGGCGGCGGCGCTCAACCGCCGGGACCTGTTCGCCCGCGAAGGAAGCCACGGCGTCAAGCCGCCCCTGCCCCACGTCCCGGGTCTGGAAGTGGCAGGCGAGGTGGTGGAGGCAGGATCGGAGACCGCCGGTTTCAAGGCCGGCGACCGCGTCCTGGGGCGCTGCCGGGGCGGCGGCTACGCCGAGTTGGCGCGGATGGAGGCCGCGGACGCTTACGTTTTCCCGAACTGGATGTCGTTCGAGGAAGCCGCGTGCATAGCCGTACCCTTCGGTACGGCTTGGCGCATGCTGGTGCGTCGGGCCGAGCTCAAGTCCGGCGAGGATCTGCTGGTCATGGCCGCCGGCAGCGGCATCGGCAGCGGCGCCATCCAGCTCGGCAAGCTCCTGGGCGCGCGGGTGATCACCACCGCGGGCGCGCAATGGAAGCTCGACAAGGCCGCCGGGATCGGCGCCGACGCGGGCATCAACTACAAGGAATTCCCGGAATTCAGTCAAAAGGCCAAGGAGCTCACCGGCGGTGAAGGCGTCCACGTCCTCTTCGAGCACGTGGGCGCGCCGGTGTGGCGCGAATGCTTCGCCAGCCTCCGGCGGGGCGGCCGCTTCATCAACTCCGGGGTCACCGCCGGCCACCGCGTGGAGCTTCACCTGGGCCAGCTCTGGACCCGTGAACTCACCCTCATGGGCACCACCATGCGACCGCGTGAGGACATGCCCGAGGTCATGAAGCTGGTCCGCGAGCGCAAGCTGCACGGCGTAGTGTCCGAGGTGCTGCCGCTACGCGAGGCCACCCGCGCCCACGAGATCATGGAGCAAAGCGAGTTCTTCGGCAAGATCGTGCTGGTGACCGGGCAGTAGCAGCCCGCACCGGGCCAACGGCTGCTGACCATTCTGATGGGAATGATCACCGCGCCTCCCCGCCCGGATTCCGGGTCAAGCCCGGAATGACGGTTTCGGATATCGCGAGTGTTCGCATGGCGATGCGCGGATTTGCGGCGATCGCGGCATTCGGCTAAGGCTTGGCTTGCGATGATGCGGTTCGGGATCATGGGGACAGGCGGAGTCGGGGGCTACTTCGGCGGGCTGCGGGCAGGGCTGCCGGTGTGCTTCATCGCCAGGGATGGCCATCTGCAGGCGTTGAAGGAACACGGTCTGACCGTGGATTCCGTGGAGCCCGGCGAGTTCAATGTCCGGGACGCGCTGTTCACGGACGATCCGGCCGAGGCCGGACCGTGCGACGTCATCCTTTACTGCGTCAAAACCCCTTCCAACGACGCAACGATACCCTCCATGCGGCCGATGATGGGGCCCGACTCGGTGGTCATCTCGCTCCAGAACGGCGTCGACAACGGCGAGTTGCTGGCCCGCGAGTACGGCGAAGACCGGGGCATGGAGGGCGCCGCCTACGTCTTCAGCACCATCTCGGCGCCGGGGAGAGTCCATCAGACCGGCGGGCCGCGCCGAATCGTGTTCGGGCGCCTCGGCGGAGGGTCCAGCGCAAGGGGTGCGGAGGTCGTGGACGCAATGCAACGCGGTGGGGTCACCGCGCACCTCTCCACGGACATCCGTATCGAGCTGTGGAACAAGTTCATCCTGATCTGCGCGGTGAGCGGGATGACCGCGCTGACGCGGCGCCCTTTCGGCGAAATCCTCGGTTATGACGGGACCGCGCGCATGGCCCGGGAGGTGATGCGGGAAGTCCATCAACTGGCCCTGGCCATGGGGATTCCGCTGGAACCGGATGCCGACGGCGCCAACTACCGCTTCATGTCGCAACAGCACCCCTCCAGCAAGGGGAGCATGTGCCATGACCTGGAGGCCGGAAGGCGCCTCGAGATCGACTCGCTGTGCGGTTACGTCTCGCGCATGGGCCGCGTCCACGGCGTGGCCACGCCGCTGAACGACTACATCTACGACACGCTCAAGCTGGAGGACCTGCAGGCGGCACGCCGGTTCGGGGAACGAACATCGTGACCACCCTCCACCAACGCACCGAAAAGATCGCCGTGGACCGGGGCATGCAAGTGTCCGCGGTCGTTGCGGAGCCGGCGAACGACAGGGCTGGTGAAACCGACGTCATCGTGCTCGCCCACGGCGCCGGCACGGACATGAACCACCCGTTCATGTCCTTTTTCCACGAGTCGCTGGCCCGGGCGGGCTGGCTCTCGGTGAAGTTCAATTTCCCCTACAAGGAGCTGGGCCGGA
Organism: Binatia bacterium; assembly: GCA_963422385.1. Taxonomy (GTDB): domain Bacteria; phylum Desulfobacterota; class Binatia; order UBA9968; family JAJDTQ01; genus JAJDTQ01. The sequence continues at coordinate 206,912 of OY729432.1, forward strand.
AGGCGCCCGACCCCGCTGCCCGGCTGGAAGACGCCTTTGAGCGGGTGCTGGACCACGTGCGCGCAACCCTCCGGCCGGCACCGGGACGGCTCCTGGCCGGCGGCAAGTCCATGGGCGGTCGCATAGCCGCCAACGTGGCCGCCAGGGAAGCGGCCGGGACGGAATCAAGCTTGGCCGGACTCGTCTTCCTCGGCTACCCGCTGCACCCGCCCAAACGCCACGACGGGCTCCGGGCCGACAATCTCATGAAGATCACCGCGCCCATGCTGTTCGTGGAAGGCACCAACGACCCCTTCTGCCGGATGGACCTACTGGCCGAGGTATTGGAGCAGGTCAGGGCCCCGACCCAAACCCACCTCGTCGAGGGCGGCAACCACGACTTCCGCGTGCCGAAGCGCCTGGGGCGCGAGCCCGAGGCCATCTGGCAGGAAGTGGTGGAAACCATCGGCCGGTGGCGTACGGGCCGGCAGCCCGTCACTCCGCGCTGACAAGCCATCGCGTGATGGGATGATGGCGCTGGACCCTTCACCGTGAATCCTCTTCTTGACCGTTGCAAATCAAAAGCCAACCTTTTATTTGACACGCATGATTCCCCGACGCGCTTTCCTTGCCGTACAACGCGCACTCGGCCGGCAGGCCGCGGTGGCGATTCTCGGACCGCGCCAAGTCGGCAAAACAACACTCGCGCACGAAATCGCCGGCGACCTCGATGCGCTTTATCTCGACCTCGAGTCCCGGAGAGACCGCGCCAGACTCGCCGAACCCACCTTGTTCCTCGGATCACACGAGGACTGTCTGGTCATCCTCGATGAGATTCACCGCGTACCCGAGTTGTTCCAGGATCTCCGCGGCATCATCGACCAGAGCCGGCGCACCGGCCGTTTCCTCGTGCTGGGGTCCGCCTCGATGGACCTGATGCGCCAGTCGGGCGAGAGCCTCGCGGGGCGCATCGAATATGTAGAGTTGCATGCACTGGACGTTCTGGAAGCCGCGCGAGATGCCGCATCAGCCGATCTCCTATGGCTTCGGGGAGGTTTCCCGGACAGTCTGCTGGCGAGCACGAACGACGACAGTTTCGCCTATCGCCGGAATCTCATACGCACCTACCTGGAACGCGATGTGCCGCAGTTCGGGTTCCGTATCGCCGCCGAGACATTGGAGAGATTCTGGACGATGCTCGCACATGGTCAAGGCACCTTGCTGAACGCATCAACGCTGGCCGTCAGCCTCTCCGTAAGCGCTCCGACCGCGACGGCCTATGTCAACCTGCTGGCGGATCTGCCACTGGTGCGACGGCTGACGCCCTGGCGCGCCAACGTCCGCAAGCGCCTGGTCAAGTCGCCGAAGGTCTACATGCGCGACAGCGGCTTGGTCCATGCCCTGCTCGGGATCGAGGATCTCCATCAACTGGCCGGCCACCCGATCGCGGGCGCAAGTTGGGAAGGATTCGTGATCGAGAACCTGCTGGCCGCGGCGCCACCGCGTACCCAGGCAGGCTTCTATCGCACCGCGCGGGGTGCTGAAGTCGATCTGGTGCTGCAACTGCCCGGCGCCAACGGGCTCTGGGCCATCGAGATCAAACGCACCGCGACGCCGGCACCGACCAAGGAATTCCACAGCGCACGGGAAGACCTGGAGCCCGACAGGTCGTTCATCGTCCATGCCGGAGAAGGTCGCTACCCCATCGCTCACGGCATCGAAGCCATCGGACTTCGGGACTTGGCCGCGGCGCTGCTCCCGGCCGGCGGCGGCTGAGTGGCCGAGGCCGGCGCACGCCGCGAGTGAACGCACGCGTACGCGATGCTGCACGTAGACGGCTCTTCAACATGAGTGGATTGACGCCGTGCATCGACGGCGGCCGCGCGGGGTGTCCGCTTTGCGGGACTTCCAAAAAGCTCTATGCGGAGGACGATTTATGAGCCCGGTCAACGATCTCCTTAAAAGCACTGATGGTCGCAAATTCGCAACGGTCCTGGCGGATCCGCCGTGGCGGTTCCACAACAAAACGGGAAAGATGGCGCCGGAACACAAGCGGTTGACACGCTACCCAACGATGTCCTTTGAGGGGATCAGCGCCTTGCCCGTCCCGGAGATTGTCACTGATACCGCACACCTTTACCTGTGGATTCCCAACGCACTCCTGCCTTTCGGGTTGGAAGTAATGCGGCAGTGGGGTTTCGAGTACAAAACCAACCTCATCTGGTACAAGATACGGAAGGATGGCGGGCCGGATCGGCGCGGCGTCGGATTCTACTTCCGCAATGTGACCGAGATCATCCTCTTCGGCGTTCATGGAAGGGATGCGCGCACGCTCGCTCAGGGGCGACGGCAGGAAAACATCATCCTGACGCGCAAGCGTGAACACAGCCGGAAACCTGACGAACAATACAGACTGATTGAGGCCTGCAGCCCGGGTCCCTACATCGAATTGTTCGCACGTGGCGGGCGCGAGGGCTGGTTCTGCTGGGGTAACCAGGCGAACGACTACTCGCCTACTTGGGCAACATACGCCAACCATTCGCAGTCGGACGACGCGAATCCGACACGGACACCGCTGTTTCCGGACCTGGTCCGTGAACCGGCCGGACCCGACTTCTTCGAAGGCTCTGATCCGGTAGACACTTCGACTGGAGCTTGCGAGGGCTGACATCCGGCTGCATTCCGGTCGGACCAGCCTGGGCGGTCCATACGGGCAACCGAAGCCTGCCCCCGGCGCGGCCGGGGTGAGTCCCGAACCACCCTGCTCCAGGACCCACCCCGCGGTACTTTCCTGACTACTGCGCGGGCTCCCTGCGGCGGGCGGTGGTGGTGACGACGGGCTCCATCGGCACGTCGCTGTGGGGTCCATGGTTGCCGGTTTGCACGCCGGCGATCTTGTCCACCACGTCCATGCCCTCAACCACCCGGGCGAACACCGCGTAGCCGAAGTCCCGGGTGCCGTGGTCCAGGAACGGGTTGTCCTTGAGGTTGATGAAGAACTGGGAGGTGGCGCTGTTGACGTCCGAGGTGCGCGCCATGGACAGCGTACCGCGGGAGTTCCTGACGCCGTTGTCGGCCTCGTTCTTGATGGGCACCCGGGTCTGCTTCTGGTTCATGTCCGCGGTGAAGCCGCCGCCCTGGATCACGAAACCCGGAATGACCCGATGAAAGATGGTGCCGTCAAAGAATCCGGCATCGACGTAGTCGAGAAAGTTCTTCGCCGTGACCGGGGCTTCCTCGGACATGAGTTCGATCGTGATATCGCCCATTGACGTGGAAAAAATCACCACAGGCCTGTCTCCTCCCTCTGCTGCTGGAACGAACGCCGCGGCGCTCAGGAAAAAAAGGATTGCTACAAGGCACTTGCGTGCCGCGTTCTGCCGTCTCAAGAAGTACCTCCTGGCGTGAGTTTCAGCTTATGTCTCGCCCGTGGCGTACGGTTCCGCCGCGATGCGATCGAGTATCCAGTCCACGACCCGGGGCTTGCCCAGTATGACGTCGAAACGCCGTTCGCGCAGTTCCTTCCCGGCCCGTTGGGAGCATGCGTAACGGCCGCCGGCCTCCTCCATCAACACCTTGCTGGCCATGGTGTCCCATAGCCTGAGATCGAAATCCACCATGGCGCCGACGGAACCGTCCAGGGCCAGGGCGTGGCCGAAGCAGTCGGTGTAGGTCCGCACACCAGGGTGAGCCTGCATCAGCATGTTGAACACGTCGGTGCGGCCGGCGCTGACGAACTGCTGCCGGTCGCCGATGCCGATGATCTCCTTCTCCAGGGCGTCGTCGTCGGGAAGGTCCTCCAGGGTCACGGACCGGCCGTTGCAGCAGGTCCCCAACCCCTTGGCGGCACTGTAGGTCCTGTCCAGGCCGGGCAGGTCGATGATTCCGAGGATCGGGTCTTCGCCGTGAAGCAGGGCCAGCAGCGTGCCGTAGAGGGGAACGCCGTGCCGGAAGCTCTTGGTGCCGTCAATAGGATCGATGACCCAGGTCAGGGCGTGATCGCTGTCGGCTTCCGGCAACTCCTCGCCGATGATGCGATGCATCGGAAAGCGCGACGCCAGCAGGGTGCGAGCCTTTTCCTCCACCGCGATGTCCACTTCCGTCACGAAGCTCCCGTCGGCCTTGGTGCGATGGGTGAACCCTGTCTCCAGCGCGGCCTCGATCAGCGCCCGGGTCTGCCGGACGACATCGCAGGCCTCGGACAGCATCTCCCGCAATTCCGCCGCCACCGGCACGCCGTTCACGGGATACCTCTCTCGTTGCTCGGGGCCACAGCCGCCCGGGTGACGTTCTCGCTGTCCATCGTGGCCTCTTGGCCGATGTCCTCCTCGCTGCCCATCGGCGGAGTATACACGTTGCCATGGATACGGGGAAACAAGGCACGCGGCCGGACGGGGGAAGGTGGACGGGCGCAGATGCGGCTGTTAGGGTACGCATGGCAATTCGCCGGCACTCAGGACGTTGGAGGCGTTTCATGGACCACACCATTTTCGCCATGACCGTGGGCATCGCGGAGAACTGGCGCCGTTCGGGCATCATGCCGTGCATCCGCAGCGACGCGGAGCGGGACGAGCCGGTACCCTACATCATCTGGTGCATCGAGACTTCCGACGGGCCGGTGGTGGTGGATACCGCCTACCATCCGGACTACGTCACAGCGGAGTGGGCCCAGGGGAATCAGTTCAGGGAACCGTCCCAACTGCTGGGCGAGTTGGGCATGCGCCCGGAGGACGTGGCCACCGTCATCGTGACCCACTTTCACGTGGATCACTTCACCGGCTTCGACTTCTTTCCCAAGGCCAGATTCGTCATCCAGAAGGACGAGTACGATTTCTGGACCGGACCGATGATGCGCTTCGACTACCTGAACAAGCTGGTCCGGCCCAAGGTGCGCCCGGCGCTGCAACGGCTGGTGGACGACGACCGGGTCACCCTGGTGGACGGAGACCACGCGCTGGTTCCCGGGGTCGAGTTGCTGAAGGCCGGCGGCCACACCCCGGGCTCCCAGATGGTGGCGGTGGAGACGGCCCGGGGCAAGGCCGTGCTGTGCGGCGACATCGCCTACACCTACCGTAACCTCCGCGAGCGCCTCCCGGTGGGCTGGTACTTCAACCTGCCGGACTCGGTGCTGGCCCTGAACCGGGCGCTTGAGACGGCGTCGCGCCCGGAGCTGTCGTTTCCCAACCACGACCCCAGGCTGATGCAGGGGAAGCGGGTGACCCGGGTGGCCTAGTGTCGTGTCCGAGTAGAGCAAGAATCTACTGCTAGGCAGGGAAATAGGTCCATTTGCGATTGGATTTTCGTCAAGTATTCCCGATATTCTCCTCGAATCCGCCCCCAATGGCCTCCCTTTCCCTGCCTCTCGCTACGATTCGCTTGCTCGGACAGGCTCCTGGCCCGTCGACGGGCGTGGCGCCCCGAACCCACACCAGGCCGCCGAGCCGCATCGGCGTCATCTCGGATACTCACGGCTTGGTGCGACCCGAAGCTCCGGAGGCCCTACGAGGGTCGGACCTGATCATACACGCCGGCGACGTGGGCGCACCCGAGGTGCTGGAGCGCCTGGGCTCGCTGGCCACGGTAGCGGCGGTACGCGGCAACGTCGACGGAGGCGCCTGGGCTGACGAACTGCCCGAGGAAAAAACCATCGAGGTGGCGGGTGTCCGCATTCACGTGATCCACAACATCAAGGCCCTGGACGCCGTTCCGGGCGGCTGCCGCATGGTGATCAGCGGGCACTCGCACAAACCGTCCGTGCAACGGCGCGATGGCATCATCTACCTGAACCCCGGCAGCGCCGGACCCGGACGCTTCACCCTGCCCGTCGCCGTGGCAACCATCCGGGTGAACGCCCGAAGCCTGCGACCGGAACTGGTGGAACTTGCGGTCTGACGGCCGCCTTGTCGGGTATTCACGTCACGAACCTCGGGAGACAACGTCATGGACCTCCGGCAAGCACTGACAACGGCACGAGAGGCGGTGCGTCACGCCGGAGAAACGCTCCTCTCCTACTATACGTTGCCATACACCATCCAGCACAAGAGCGGCGGCAACCCCGTCACCACCGCCGACATCGAGGCCAACACCCTGTTGCAGGAGACACTGCTCGGCGCGTTCCCCGAGTCCGGCTGGCTGTCGGAAGAATCAGCGGATGACGGCAAGCGGCTGCGAAAGGAATGGGTGTGGATCGTGGACCCGCTGGACGGCACCAGGGAGTTCATTGAGGGAATCGACGAGTTTGCCGTATCCGTGGCGCTGGTGCGTGGCACGGCGCCGGTGTTGGCGGTGACCTTCAATCCGGCGGCCGGCAGCATGACCCATTGCAGCCGCGGCTCCGGGACCTTCCTGAACGGGGAGCCGGTGCGGGTGTCGGGCCGGCCGCAACTGCGCGACGCCACGGCGGTGACCAGTCGAAGCGAGACCCGGCGGGGGCTTTTCAGCGGTCTCGAGGACATCCTCGAGATCAAACCCACGGGCAGTATCGCCCACAAGCTCGCGGAGGTGGCCGGCGGGCGCGCCGACCTGACCGTAAGCCTCGCGCCGAAGAACGAATGGGACGTGTGCGCGGGAGTGCTGCTGGCAGAGGAAGCCGGCGCCAGGGTCACGGACCTGGACGGCAGACCGTTTTCCTTCAATCAACCCGACACGCTGCGCAACGGCGTCATCGCTGCCAATCCATCCATCTTCCCCGAGCTGTTCCGCCTCGTGGCCGAGCGCCGGCACCGTCCAGGACGGACTTGACCACGGCCAGGGTGGAAACATCTACCGCCCGAAACACCTCGACACAGGTCACGGATGCTCCTCCGTCGCTTCCTGCCGTCACGGCAGCGGCCCCTCATCCAATGCACAGGGATCGGGATTTACCGTCGGCCCGGCGATGTCCAACACCATCCTGGTCACGCTGACGCGGCCGCCCAGGCATACGTCAACGTCCCGTCCGGGCTGCCGCGGGCGCTCGTGGTACTCCGCCTGGTAGAGGAACGCCCCTCCTTCGCTACGATAGGCCACGCCGTGGGGGCGGATGTCGAGGGCGCAGACCACCACTTCCACCTCAGCGTCGGTGGCCGGGTGCGGCAGGTTCGCGTTCCAGAACTCGCCTACGGCCAGGTCACCGGTCAGGAGCCGCCTCAGCAGCGACGCCGCCCGGCGGTAGACCACCTCCCAATCCAATGGCCGGCCTTTGAGCACGTACTGGGAGACCGCCGCGGCGCGGCAGCCCAGCAGCGCGGCCTCCCGGGCCGCCGCCACCGTGCCCGAGGTGTAGATGTCCGCGCCCAGATTGGCGCCCCGGTTGACCCCGGCCAGCACCCAGGACGCATCCGGGCAGATCTCGGTGAGGCCCACCCGAGCGCAGTCCGCCGGGGTCCCCTGGACCCGGTAGCGTCCGGCATCGATGCGCTCCACGGCGATGGGACGGTCCGTGGTCACCTGATGGCCGACGCCGGACTGCCCTTCCGCCGGCGCCACGACGGTCGGTTCGCCCCAGTCGCGGACGGCCCGTTCCAGCACATCCAGGCCCGGAGCATCGATACCGTCGTCATTGGTCAGCAGCAGCTTCACGTTTCTCGCTTCGATTCGTCATTGCCATGAAATGGCCCGGGAATGCCCGGAATGACGGGGAGGCACTTTCGTATCGATGACGGCTGTTGCCGCGGCCTTCACCGCCTACATCCGCTCCAGGGGTTGGATCCCCAGAATGGTCAGGCCGCTCCGGAGCACCTGCTTCACCGCGGTGAAGAGAAGCAGACGGGCCTGGGCGTTGTCCGCTTCCTCGCCCTTGACCCGCAGGACCGCATAGCCGGAATGCAGGCCCCTGGCCAGCTCCAGCAGGTAGTTGGCCAGGACCGAAGGTTCGTACAGCCGTGCCGCCTCCCGGAGGACCTCGGGGTAACGGGCCACCAGGCTCATCAGCCGACGGGCCTCGGGCTCCACCAGCGGGCTGACGTCGGCATCGGGGTCGGGTTCGAGTCCGCAGTTGCGCAGGATGCCGGCGATGCGGGCGTGGGCGCTCATGAGGTAGGGGCCGGTGTCGCCCTCGAAGGAGATGGCAAGGTCCCAGTCGAAACGGTAGTCCTTGATCCGCTGCTTGGACAGATCGGCGAAGAAGATGGCGGCGACGCCCACGGCCTCGGCCACGGTCTCCTCGTCCTCGAGGTCCAGCCGCTTCTCGATCTGGCCGTGCATGTAGGCCAGCGCGCGGTCCCGGGCCTCGTCCAGCAGTTCTTCCAGATAGATGACGTTGCCCTTGCGGGTGGACATGCCCTGCACCAGCCCGAAGTTCACGTGCACGCAGTCCTCCGACCAGGCGTGTCCGAGCATCTTCAACACCGTGAAGAGCTGCCGGAAGTGCAGCGACTGGCCGCTGGCCACCACGTAGACGATGCGGTCGCAGCCGTAGGTGTCGTGGCGGTAACGGGCCGCGGCCACGTCCCGGGTGAGGTAGAGCGTCGTGCCGTCGGCCTTCTCCAACAGGGCGGGCGTGTCGATGCCCTCCTCCGAGAGGTCGATGATGAGGGCGCCGTCGGAGACCGTGGCCAGACCCTTGGACCGGGCCTCCTCGATGACCGTACCCATCTTGTCGTTGAAGAACGACTCACCCGTGTAGGAATCGAAGCGCACCCCCAGCCGATCGTAGATCCGCTTGAAGTAGTCGAGGCTGGTGTCGCGGATGCGCCGCCAGAGGGCCACCGCCTCCTCATCCCCGGTCTCCTGCCGGCGGAACCACTCCCGCGCCTCTTCCACCAGTTCCGGATCGCTGTCCGCCACCTCGTGGAACTTCACGTAAAGGCGGTTGAGGCTCATCAGATCGTTTTCGTCGCCGGGCTGTCCGAACCGCTTGAGCCCGGCGATCTGCCGGCCGAACTGGGTGCCCCAGTCGCCCACGTGATTGATGCCGATGACCTCGTAGCCGAGGGCCTCGAAGATACGCACCAGCGCGCCGCCGATGATGGTTGAGCGCAGGTGCCCTACGTGGAAGGGTTTCGCGATGTTCGGGGAGGAGTAGTCGATGGCGATGGTCCGGCCGGCGCCGTCCTCGCAGCAGCCGTAGGCCGTGCCCGCGGACGCCGCCTCGTGCAGCACTGCTTCGGCGAACCGGGTCCGGTCCACCGACAGGTTGACGTACCCGCCCAGCGCCTGAGCGCCGCAAAGCAACTCCAGGTCCGCGACCGCCTTGTCGGCGATCTCTTTCGCAATAACCGCCGGAGCCTTGCGCAGCTTCTTGGCCAGAGTGAAGCACGGGAACGCGAAATCGCCCATGTCCGGCCTGGGCGGCACCGTCAGCATCCGGTCCACCGCCTCGCGTTCCAGCCCCGCGTGCCGCGCGACGACCCGGGCCGCCTCGCCGCGGAAATCATCCACCGTCATGATGCAGCCTGTCCCTGTGTTCACTTTCCATGGAGCCCGACCCTCTGAACACCGCCGTTTTCTTCAACCCTCCAACTCACCGTCGCGCTTGCGCTGGTGCCGTGCTTGCGATGGAGTTCCCCGTCCCCTGTCCCGTTTGGCTAGTGTGTCTTCTTGACCTTCGCCGCATACCATTTTTGCGACTTTGCATATCGAGGCACCGCCATAATTGCCACGCGAGGATGGCGACGTCGCCAGCGTATCAGCCACGAATCGTCAAAACCGGACGTCTTTCCACGGCCTGTAAAGATCTTGACATTAACGTGTAGCACTCAGAACTATGGGTCCGAATCCGGGAAGAGTGGTTCCTTACGCTTCTTGTGAATCAGCGCTTTCATCTTCTTGGCCATGGCGTCAAGTTCCTTCTTGAACATCTTGACTGCATAGTCAACTTCCTCTTTGGCCATGCAGCCGCTGGTAAGCCTCTCGCCCCCGACGTGAAGGGTAGCTCCACATACCTCGAATTCAATGCTCAAGTTCCATCTCACAGAACTGGAACAACCAGAATTCTCCAGACGTTCGGACACCTCGCATAAGCTGGCCGGAGAGTCGACATTCTATCAAAGTCTCTCGATACCTTAAGGATTCCTGTGAGAATGTAGGCGCCGACCAGAATTAGAGCAGCTTCCATGATGTTCGTGTCAAATGACTACTCGTCATAAAGTGGCAAGTCGAGGTTTGTTCGTTTGTGTAGTGACCTACCACTTGCGAGCTATTGACCTTCATGCCTCATCGCTGGAACTGCCGCGTGTATTCCGCCCCGAGGAACGCCGCTGGCGGCTACGTCCACGAAAATCGGCCAACTCTCGGGCAAAACGCGGCTCGTTCGGCAAGAGGGTCTGTGCTTTCTGGAACGCTCCCTCCACCTTACTGGCAGGCACCCGGGTCCACTCCAGCACCCGGGCCAAGTCGCGCCACGCCCAAGCGTGGCGACCCGGGGCGGCATCCATCTGGATCACGCGCTCCAGAGATTCTCGCGCATCGGCCAGCAGCCGGCGATTCACTTCCCGCCACGCTGGCTCTCGCGTCTTCATGACCTGACACGCCAGTTCGATCTTGGTTTGGGCGAACTCGTGGAGCGCGCGCGTATCACGGCGCACCGCATCGCCTGCCCGTTCGAAATAGCGATGTGCGGCTCGCGACTCGTGCAGGCGGCGGGCCAGAATCGCCGTTTCGATAGCGTCCTGTGCGGAGACGACATCAGAAAGTTCGCCCAGCACGCGCCGCGCCGTGTCCGCCCTGTCATGGGCTAGGAGCGTCTCCATCAGAACGTTCGCCACGTTGGGCGCAGCCGACGGTGGCCCGCATTCCCGGAACTTGGCAAACACGGCTTCCGCATCCTCCAACCGCCCTTGGGCCGCGTGCAGGCGAATCAACTCAATGGCCAGCGCGGCGGAGGCTTGGTTCGCCTTCCATGCCTGCTTCACCCGATGGAAAGCCTCGCCGGTGTTTCCGACGGCTCGGAGATAGGCAGCGTCCTGCACGGCGGAAACGGCAACATATTCCGGATGCGCAGGCAGCGTCACGCGGAAATAGGTTCGGTCAGCGTCGAAATCGAAGCTCGGAGTTGGCGAACCGTTCTGTTCCATGGCACCGTAGATCTGCGGCAAACCTGTCAAGCGCCCCTCGGCCAGCCGGAGTTCCTTCAAGAACTCGCCGATCCGGCGGTTGCGCGCAGGAACCGGCGGAACAGAGCCGTCCGGCGCCAGATGGGCCGCTTCGATGCCGGGCACCGGACCAGGATAACTGATCACTTCAATACGGTCTGGATACAGATACACTTTGGTCGGCTCGACGACATCGCGGCCAAACCCCCGATGATAAACCGCATTGACGACAGCCTCTCGCAAAGCGATCTGTGGATAGCTGACCCACCCCCTTACCTGGCTGCGGTCCGGGTCCTTCTGCAGATGTGCGCGGGAGAAATCCTCAAGATAGCTGAGACATCCCTGTACCTGATCGGCAAGCGAGCCCCGAAAGAACCGCTCGTCCTGGACACTCCCGGCGCGGCCTGCAGCGAACTGGACCACTTCTATCCTTGCGCCCCGAAACCATCGCTCCGGGTCTTCGGAAAAAAAGAGCAACCCGACGTTGATTGGAACCTCGTGGTCGTTGACGGCTTTCGTGACGCGCATTCTCCGGTAAATCTCGTGGGCGTCCAGTGACGCACCGTAGGTGACGAGCCCGCTCTTGACGTCGTGCAGATGTTCCCTCACCTTGGCTTCGCGCAAGTCCTCGACCCGTGTATCTGATGCCACCCGGTCGTCCCAGGGAACGCGCGCCGTTTGTTCGAGGAGCATTCCCAATTGGCCGCTCTTCTCGGCATCGACGGTCTCGGCTCCGACCCGTATCCAATACTTCCAGGCTCCCTTCGCGTCTGGCGTACGGTGCGGCCGTTCTTCACTCGCTGATGCCCGGACGACCAGAATATGTCGATCCTCTACCAACTCGGGCGAGAAGAGCGGGACGTAAGGTGGTCGCATGGCCCGGCACTTGCCGCGCAACCATTTCTGCGCCTTTTCCAATTCTTCTGTTCCAAGACCGGTTGGCGGCAACACCGCCCTGCCACCATCTTCTTTGACCCCGATCACGACGTAGCCGCCATTCAAATTCTGGTAATCGTTGGCGAAGGCGCAAACGGTCCTCAAGACCTGACCTCCAATGATATTCTCGTCCCAACTCCCCTTGAATTCGAGCCGCGCCGATTCTACCGAGCGTTGATGAAGCAGGTCGTCCAGATTGATTGGAAGCATGCTACTCATCGAGACAACTCTTTTTACGTAAACTGTTGACGAACAACCGGTCCGAACGCCGGCGCCACGTGCCGGCCGAAGCGCTCCATGGAAGCGAGCACCTTGTCCTGGCTCAGGCCGCCGAAGTGAAAGCAGAGTCCGATATGGGTGGGGCCCACCACGTCTTGTATGAGCTTGAGGTGCTCGATGCAGGTCTCGGGTCCGCCGAAGACGCCGCGGCTGTCCTGCACCATGGCGTCGTAGGACAGCCGCTCGTGGACCTTGTCCAGCATGGGGATCCGGGCGGGGTCCAGGCGGATCTCGTCCAGCGCGAATTCGCGCCATCGGTGCCACGCGTCCTCCACCTCGGCCCGGGCCTGGCGGTCGTCCTCGCCGATGTAGGCCGGGTACATCACGAAGACGTCGTGGTCTTCTTCGGAGAATCCCGCTTCCCGCAGGCTTTCGAGATAGATCTCGATGCGGGGGCGCTGCTCGGGATTGCCGGTGATCCACGGCAGCGTCATCAGGTTGTAGCCGTGACGCCCGATCATGCGGAAGCTGTCCGGGTCCTTGTTGGCGGGCACGTAGATGGGCGGGTGCGGCTGCTGGACCGGTTTCGGCCGCACGGTCAGGCCCTGGTAGCTGTAGTGCTCCCCCTTCCACTCCACGGTCTCCTGAGTCCAGGCCATGCGGATAATGTCCAACTCCTCCTCGAGCCGCAGTTGCGCCGTGCTCCAGTCCGCTTCGAACACCGCGTACTCCGCCGTGCTCATGCCCCGGCCGGCGCCGAAGTTGAGGCGCCCCTCACAGAGAAGATCCAGCATGGCGTAGTCTTCGGCAATCTGTAGCGGGTGGTGCATGGGCACCAGCGACACCGCGGAGCCGAGCCGCAGCCGCCGGGTCCGCTGGGAGGCCGCCGAGAGCAACATCTGGGGACTGGGCATCATGCCGCCGAAGAGACGGAAGTGGTGCTCGGTGACCCAGAGGCTGTCGAACCGCATGTCCTCGGCCGCGTCGATCTGCTCCAGCCAATGGGCGTAGAGCTCCCGCGAATCCCCATCCAGCTCCGGAACGTAGGTATTGAGCAGATAGTATCCGAACTTCATGGCTGTTCTTCGCTTTCCACGCGCTCTTCCGGCGCCTCACGCGACCAAGGCAGTGACGCGGGCGCGGGCGGGTTTGAAACCCGCCTCTACTTTTCCTCAGCGGGGCTCTCCTGCGCCAACTTTTTCCGCAGGGCATCCAGGTCGGGCTCCATGGGCTGCAACCGTTCCGGCGGCATGGCCACGCTGGCGACCTGCTTGAGGCCATGACCGGTCACGTTGCATACCACCATGTCGTCGGAGCGGATGACTCCCTGCCGGCGCAGCCGCACGGCCGCGGCCAGGGAGGTGGCGGCGGACGGCTCCGCGAAGATGCCGGCCATGCGGCTCAGGAGACCCTGGGCTTCGAGGATCTCCTCGTCCGTCAGCGCCACGCCGCGGCCGCCGCTGGCCCGCACCGCGCGCAACGCCCGAAGCCCCAGCGCCCTTGGGTTGCCCACCCGGATGCTCTCGGCCACCGTGGCGCCCGCGGCCACCGGCTCCACGGTGGCCGCGCCGCTCTCCAACGCGGCGGCGATGGGGGCCGCGGCATCGCTCTGGGCCGCCACCAGCCTGGGGAACCGGTGCACCCAGCCGAGGCCGTGCAACTCCTGGTAACCCTTCCACATGGCCACCAGGCCCGCTCCTCCCGCGGTGGGGTGGATGATCCAATTGGGCACGTGCTCGTCCAGTTGATCGAACAGCTCGAAGGCGTAGGACTTCTTGCCCTCGTTGCGGTACGGGTTGGTGGACAGGCAATCGTACCAGCCGAACTCCCGTACAGCCTCGCGGTAAAACCAGCCCATGCCGTCAAGACCAGCGTCCACCATCACCACGACGGCGCCGCAGGCGTACGCCTGGGTCACCTTGGCCGCATCCGTGCCGACCGGCACCATGACCACGCTGCGCAAGCCCGCGGCCGCGGCGTAGGCGGCCACCGACGCGGCAGCGTTGCCGGTGGACGGCACGGCCACGGTGTCAAAGCCCATCTCCACGGCTCGGGAGACGCCCACGCTGTTGCTGCGGTCCTTGAGGGAGCCCGAGGGCAGCAGCGTGTCGTTCTTGACGTAGAGCCGTTCCATCCCCAGGTGCTCGCCCAGCCGCCGGCAGCGGGTTAGTGGAGTATAGCCCTCGCCCAGGGACACCACCGAGCCACGGCTCTTCACCGGGAAGAAATCGAACCAACGCCACAGCGTCGTATCGGTGCTGCCGCGGATGATCCGCACATCGGAGCGGGTGAGGTGCCCGAGGTCCATGCGGACCTCCAGCACGCTGCCGCAGGAGCCGCACGCGAAGGTGTCGTCGGTCACCGGCTCCCAGCCGCACTGCGGACAGCGTAACGCCGCGATCCTGCCCATGACCGCCTCAGACCCCGGCTTCCCGGGCGTCTTCCCACAGCACTTCCACGGGATGGAGCGCCCGGCGCCCGGTGAGATGCTCGATCTGCTGCCGGCAGGAGATCCCCGAAGCCACCACCCGTGCGTCCTCGGACGCGGCCTCCACCGCCGGCACCAGACGGCGGCCGGCGATGGCCACCGAGACGTCGTAGTGCTCCTTCTCGAATCCGAAGGAGCCGGCCATGCCGCAGCAGCCGGAGTCCACTTCGCGAACCTCGTGACCGGCCTCCCGCAGCACGGAGACCGTCGGCGCCATGCCCACCAGCGCCTTCTGATGGCAATGACCATGCAGCACCACCGGCGGCCTGGGGGCGTCGCCGTTCTTCAACGACCCCGTCACCTGCTCGTGCATCAACAGCTCCTCGATGAGCAGCGTCCGGCCCGCCACCAGGCGCGCCGGCTCGCTGCGCAGCATGTCGGGGTATTCGTCCCGGAGCGTCAGGATACAGGAAGGCTCCAGGCCCACCACCGGCACTCCCTGCTCCACGTGGGGCAGCAGCCGGGCGACGTTCCAGGCGGCGTAGTCCTTGGCCTCCTGCAACATTCCCTTGGAGATCATCGGCCGGCCGCAGCAGCGTCGGGGCACGGTCATCACGCGGTAACCGAAATGCTCCAGCAGACGCGTGGCCGCCACCGCCACGCCGGGCGTGTTGTAGGTATTGAAGGTGTCGTGGAACAGAATCACCGAGCCGCGGGCGCCGCTGCCGGCGGCGGCGTGCTTCTTCCACCATCCCTCGAAGTTGTTGCGGGCGAAGCTCGGCAGCGGGCGCCGGCAGTCGATGCCCAGGAAACGGTCCATGATCCAGCGGTTCACGATGTTGCCGTTGACACGGTTCGCAAGGGGCGCCATCAGCGAGCCCCAGCGGCTCAGGGCGCCGATGCGACCGAACAGGCGGCTCCGCAGCGAGACCCCATGCACCCGTTGGTAGTGGTGCAGGAACTCGTACTTGAGCTTGGCCATGTCCACGTTGGAGGGGCATTCGGCCTTGCAGCCCTTGCACTCGAGGCAGAGGTCCAGCACCTCGTGGAGCCGTTCACCGGTGAACTCCGAGCGCGGCACCTTGCCGGACAGCACCGCGCGCAAGGCGGTGGCGCGCCCGCGGGTGGAGTGCCGCTCTTCCAGCGTGGCCATGTAGGACGGGCACATGGTGCCGCCCAGGGTCTTGCGGCAGGCGCCGGTGCCGTTGCACATCTCCACCGCCGCCACGAAGCCCCCCTGGTCGCTGAAGTCCAGCATGGTGTCGGGTTGCCAGGTCTTGTAGGAGGTGCCGTAACGGAGCGAATCCGTCATGGGGGGAGCGTCCACGATGTTGCCGGGATTCAGCAGATGGTGCGGGTCGAACAGGCGCTTGAGCTTGCGGAACTCCTGGTACAACTCGGGCCCGAAGAGCTTCTCGTTCAGGTGGCTCCGGGCCCGGCCGTCGCCGTGCTCGCCGGACATGGCGCCGCCGAACTCCATCACCAGGTCGGAGATCTCGCGGGAGATCTGCGTCATCAACTCCACCTCGCCCGCATCCTTGAGGTTGATGAACGGGCGGATGTGCATGCAGCCCACGGAGCAGTGGCCGTAGTAGCCGGCGCGGACGCCGTGGCTGCCCAGGATCCCGCGGAAGCGCTTGATGAACTCCGGCAGTTTCACCGGGTCCACCGCGGTGTCCTCGACGAAGGCGATGGGTTTCTTCTCTCCCTTGACGCCCAGCAGCAGCCCGAGGCCGGCCTTGCGCACCCCCCAGATCTGCTGGACCTCCCGCGGCTCGTAGGCCAGGGAGGCGGCATAGCCCATGTGCTCGCGCTGGCGGAGCAACTCCAGCCTGTCGACCTTGTCGCGGACTTCCTCGGCGGTGTCGCCGTCGTACTCCACCATGAGGATGGCGTCGGGGTCGCCCTGGACGAAGCCCAACCGCTTGGACTGCTCGATGTTGCTGCGGGCCAGCTCCAGGATGGGCTTGTCGGTGAGTTCCATGGCGTAGGGGTTGGTCGCCAGGATATCTTCGGACACCGCCAGCGCGTCCTGGAGATCGTGGAAGTGGATGACGTCGAGGGCCGTGTGCCTGGGCTTGGGCACCAGGCGCATCTTCGCTTCCACCACGCAGGCGAGGGTGCCCTCGGATCCCACCACCAGGCGCGCGAGATTGAACGGCTGGTCCTTTGTGAACTCGTCCAGGTTGTAGCCCGAGACCCGCCGCATGAGCTTGGGATAGCGCTCCGCGATGAGCCCCCTGGCGGATTCCACCAGCGGCGGGAGCTGCCGGTAGATGCGGCTCTCCAGCCCCTTCCCCGCCTGCCTGGCCGCCAGCGCGTCGGGCGGGAGGTCGCGCAGCACCGCCTCGCTCCCGTCCGCCAGCAGCACCGTCAACTCCAGCACGTGGTCCAGGGTCTTGCCGTACACGATGGAATGGGCGCCTGCCGAGTTGTTTCCGATCATGCCGCCGATGGTGGCCCGGTTCGAAGTGGAGGTATCCGGGCCGAAGAGCATGCCCATGGGCGCCACGCGGGCGTTCAGGGCGTCCTGGACGAGCCCGGGCTGCACGCGGCACCAGGCTTCCTCCCGGTTCACCTCCAGCACCTGGTTCATGTACTTGGAGAAGTCCATGACGATGGCGTGGCCTACGGTCTGGCCCCCCAGCGAGGTGCCGCCACCACGGGCCAGCACCGGCACCCGGTGCCGGTTGGCTACCTCGATGACCGCCTGGACGTCGCCCTTGTGACGCGGAATGACCACGCCCACGGGCTCCACCTGGTAGATGGACGCGTCGGTGGCGTAGAGGAGCCGCGAGTAGGTATCGAACCGAACCTCGCCATCCACACGCTTGCGTAGCTCGGCCTCGGTTTCCCGGTAATCCTGCAAGGCTTCACGCGCCATTGAAAATTCTCCTCTCGGTCACCCTATCACGAATCGGGTGACGATGCCCGGACCCGTCCTTTCCGCGAGGCGCCATGGTGTAGGGATGGGTTTCGAACCCGCCCGCCGGGCAGGAGACGACACTAGTGTCGTGTCCCGTAAATACGCAAGACAAGGTGCGCAGGATTTCTTGTCGTCGGCAAGGCGCGATGACGAGCAGTGGCCAATACCACGCGAGAAAGAGCAACGCAGCCGACGGCAATAAAGACCCGTATATTATCTTGCGTATTTACGGGACACGACACTAGCATGGACGGCGCGGAGTGGCCACGGCGTCACAGGGAACTGACTCCACGTCACGAAAGCGTTCCGCCATGCAGACAGACTATAGCGATTCGCATTGATGACAGTACGTCGTTCCATGCGCCCGGGGAGAAACCCATGAACAAACCTCAGGTTATCGTTGATGAAGCAGGCCAGCCTGCATACGCGGTCATCCCGTGGCGGGAGTACAAACGACTGGCATCCATTGACAGCGACGGGGCAATGACGGACGAGGAACTCCACGATCTCGCCAAGGCGGCCGGAGGTGAGTCCTTCCCCGCTGCCGTGGTCGATCGTCTTCTGGCGGGAGAAAACCCCATTAGGGTGTACCGGGACCATCGCGGCCTGACCCGGAAGCAGCTGGCCGCCGCCACGAGCATCAATCCCGTGTACCTGTCGCAGATCGAGACAGGCAAACGTAGCGGCTCTGCAAAAACCCTTGTCTCAATCGCCAACGCCTTGGACGTTGAGGTCGATGATCCGGTTCGAGTTGCCACTGGAGTTTGACCTCCCCTCCTGTCGTCGTGCTTCAATCCCCATGAACATCCCCACGCGGACCAATTCGTAGAACGTTGATCCGGAGCGCTGTGTCATCACGCTCGAAAATCACTCGGCGTCCGCCCACACGCAGACGAAATCCGGGGCGGTCCGTCAGACCAACCACATCAACGTCTCGACGGCCGGGATCCTCGGCCAGCTTCGAGAGTTGATCGCGAATTCCTCTGTGCCTCATGTAGTGGCATAGCGCGCAAGGCGCCTGTTTCTGGAAGGTAATCCGGTACATTCGAGAGCCTCCATGGATCGTTACCCCAGGGAGGTTGTAACGTGTTTAATAATTGGCGGGTTTCAAGCCCGCCCGCAACCGTCGTCCAGCAGCGTCCGGGCCATGCCGAAGACGCCGTGGAACATGGTCGCGGTGAGCTTGCCGGTGAAGGTGTTCTGCTGGCTGGGGTGGTACGATCCCAGCAGGGTCAGGCCGTTGTCGAGTTCGTGGCGGCTTCCGTGGCCGAACTTCGGGCGCGGCCGGGGGAGTGTCCGGCCTGCGTCCACCGCCGCCTTGAGGTAGGAGTCGAAGGCGATCTTTCCCAGGGCGATGACCACCCGGAGATGCCGGAACAAGCCAAGCTCGCGGACCAGATAGCCGCGGCAGTTGTGGAACTCGTCAAGAGCGGGCTTGTTGGCGGGCGGCGCGCAGCGCACGGCGGCGGAGATGTAGCAGTCCGTGAGCTCCAGGCCGTCGTCCCGGTCCACCGACTCGGCCTGGTTGGCGAAACCGTGCTCGAACAGAGCCCGGTACAGCCAGTCTCCGCTGCGGTCTCCGGTGAACATCCGGCCGGTGCGGTTGCCGCCGTGGGCCGCGGGCGCGAGCCCCACGATGAAGAGCCGCGCGGCGCCGTCGCCGAAGCCGGGCAAAGGCCGGCCCCAATAGCCGGATCCGTGATAGCGCCGCGGCGGATTGGCCGCGGCCTCGGCCCGCCAGGCAACCAGCCGGGGACACTTCCGGCACCGGATCACCGCCCGGTTGACACGCGCCAGGGAGTCCCGTTCCATAGGCCTCCCGGCATAGCGCATCGGTCGCCCGCGTGCTACCGCGGGCGCTCTCGTCCAGGGCTGAGGGCGTACCGCCGCAGGGCCGCGGAGGCGCTGGAAAGCGACCTTGACGCGTCGGAGAGGGTTTTGCTATACCCCTTGAAATGAAAGGGATTTGCGTGCCACTCGTCGAAGAAAAGGGGATGCCCAGTGCCGGAATTTGATGTGCTTGTTATTGGTGGAGGCGCTTCCGGTCTACGCGCGGCCATTGCCGCCAAGCGGGCCGGAGCCTCGGTGGCGATGCTGAGCAAGGTCCACCCGCTGCGAACCAATTCGGCGCTGTCGCCGGGTGGTCTGAACGCGCCGCTGGGAAGCGACGACTCCGCGGAAAAGTTCGCCCGTGATATCAAGAACGCCGGCGACGGCCTGTGCGACACCGAGGCCGTGGACATAATGGCGTCGGACGCGGCACGAGAAGTTGTCTGGCTCGAGCGCGTCGGCGTGCCCTTCAACCGCGACGCCGACGGCCGCATCGACCGCCGCCCGTTGGGCGCCGGCAACGTCCATCGCGCCGCCTACGCGGACGACCGCACCGGACACATGGTCCTGCACGTACTGCACGAACAGTTCCAGAGAGAGGACATCCCGTGCTTCCGGGAGTGGTTCGTCACGTCACTGATCCAGGATGGCGGGGCCTGCACCGGGGCCGTGGCCCTGGGGCACCGAAGCGGTCAGTTGGAGACCTTCGGGGCGGGCGCGGTCATCCTCGCCACGGGCGGTTCCACCCGGTTGTACCGTCCGTGCACCGCGGCCGCGGGCACCACCGGCGACGGCCTGATGCTGGCTTACGACCTCGGCGTGGGACTGGTGGACCTGGAGATGGTGCAGTTCCATCCAACGGTGTACAGCGCCGCCCAGACGGTGCTCATCAGCGAGGCGACCCTGAGCGAGGGAGCGCGGCTCGTGAACGCCGGCGGCGACCCGCTGCTGGACGCCGCCGGGCTCTCCAGGGCGCAGCTCGCGGCGGAGATCCACAAGGCCGGCCGGAACGGCGACGGGCCGGTGTCCCTCGATCTCCGGCCGGTGGAGAACCTGACTTCCCGCTTTCCGGCGGCCGCCGAGCTGGTCAAGGTCATGGCCGGGCTCGACGTCACCAGGGATCCGGTTCCCGTGCAGCCGGTGGCGCACCGACCCATGGGCGGCATCGAGACCAACGCCGCCGGGGAAACCTCGGTGGCCGGGCTCTACGCCGTGGGTGAATGCGCCCACAACGGGCTTAACGGCGCCGCCCGCCTCCCGGGCAACACCCTCACCGAAGCGGTGGTGTTCGGCAAGCGGGTCGGAGAAGCGGCGGCGGGCCACGCCAAGGCGGCGGGCGCCAGGGACGGGGACGGATCCGGGGCCTCCGCGGACGGTGAACGGCTCAGCGGGATTACCTCGGGGAGATCCACCGACGACACCATGGGCGCCATCCATCGGGAGCTCGGGGAACTGATGAACGCCAACCTGGGGGTGGCGCGGACGGAAGCCGGGCTGGCCGAGGCCCGGGAAAAGATCGGCGCGCTGCAGCAACGCCACGCCGCGCTTCGGGTCAACAACAAGTCGCGGATCTACAACTACGCACTCACGGGCTACATCGAGCTGGGCAACCTGCTGAAACTGGCCGAGGCCACGGCCTTGGCCGCCCGCGGCCGCGCCGAGAGCCGCGGCGCCCATCTCAGGAGCGATCATCCGGAAAAAGACGATTCGAAATGGAAGGCCCACACCGTGGTGCGTTCTCAGGACGGCGCACCGAAGCTCGATACCCGAGCGGTATCGGCATAAGAGCGGACGCCGCGGCCTCACCCCGTGGACGGGGTGGGGAGACGGCGCCAGCCAAGGAGAAGCCATGGAAGTCACCTACAAGGTCCATCGCAAGGACCCGGAAAACGGCGGCGAATCGAGCTACTCGACCTACCAGGTGGATCTGCCCGAGGACGCCACGGTCCTGGACGGGCTCCAGAAGATCCGGGACGAGCAGGATGACTCCCTGGCTTTCCGGGCTTCCTGCTGCCAAGGCTATTGCGGCGAGTGCGCGGTACGGATCAACTACAAGGCCCAGTTCACCTGCACCACCAAGGTCGCCGCGGTCACCAGGAAGAGTCCGGAAATCCTGTGCGACCCGGTGCGCAACATCCCGGTGATCAAGGACCTGGTGTTCGACATGGACAGGTTCACCTGGGACAAGATGGCCGCCATGAAGCCGTGGATGGAACCGGACGACGAGTTCGCACCGACGGAGAACCTGGTTCCCGAGTCGGAGATGGCGGAAGTGCGCAAGACCATGAGCTGCTACCAGTGCGGCCTGTGCGATGAGGGATGCGCGGTGCTGCCGGTGGACTTCAACTTCCTCGGACCCGCCGCCCTGGTCAAGGGCTACCGCTTCGTGATGGACCCGCGGGAGACGGGAGCGAAAATGGATGCCCGCATGAAGGTGGTGGAGCAGCCCAAGGGGTTGTGGGACTGCGTCCACTGCTACGAGGCCAACGGCAAATGCCCGCGCGGGCTTGCACCGTCCAGCAAGATCATGGATGTGCGGGACGTGGCCTTCAAGGAGGGCATCACCCACGACAAGGTGGCGAGGCATCACGCGAGCTTCATCAACTCGGTGAAGCAGACCGGCTGGCTCGACGAGCGCAAGCTGGCCATGGAGACCGAGGGCCTGACCAACGTGACCGGACTGATGAAGCTCCTGCCCACCGCGGTGAGAGCGTTGCGGAGAGGGAAGATGCCCGGCCGTCACGAGAAACGCCCGGGGGCCGACCAGATCAGGCGCATTCTCGAGAAAGCGGAGGATTCCAAGTGAAATACGCGTTCTATCCCGGATGTGTGGCCAAGGGCGGCTGTCCCGAGCTCTACTCCGCGGCCGTGAAGGTGGCCTCGAAGCTCGACCTCGAGCTCGAGGAGATGACCGACGTGTCATGCACCGGCGCCGGCTGCATGCCGACGCAGCTATCGGACCCCATCAACGCGCGGACCTTCGCCAAGGCGGAGCAGATGGGCCTGCCCATCATGACCATCTGCAGCACCTGCCAGGGCGTCTTCAGCCAGGCCAACGACCGGCTGCAGAACCCCGAGTACCGGGAAGAGATCAATCGCGAGTACCTGGCCGAGGAGGGGCTGTCGTACCAGGGCACCACCGAGGTCAAGCACATGCTGTGGGTGCTGTTCGAGGACTACGGCATGGAGAAGCTCAAACCGCTGATCCAGCGCCCCCTCAACGGTCTCAAGGTCTCGCCGTTCTACGGCTGCTTCCTGCGCCGGCCCGGCCCCATCATGGTGCCCACCAAGGAGGTGGGCGGCCGCCGGGGCTATCTGGAGAACCTGATCGGCGCCCTGGGCGCCGAGAACGTCGACATCAGCGGCAAGACCAAGTGTTGCGGCTTCCCGGTCCTCGCCTCCAACGAGGAAGCCTCCCTGGGCATGGTGGCCAAGCATACCGGCGAGTCGAAGGGGAACGGCGCCGACTGCATGGTAACTCCGTGTCCGCTGTGCCATCTGAACCTCGACGGCAACCAGCCGAGGGCCGAAGGCCGGAAGGGTGAGAAAATCGACCTGCCGATCGTGCATCTGCCGCAGCTCGTGGGTCTGGCGCTGGGGTTCGACACCGACGAGATGCAGCTCGCGCGGCACATCGTGTCGACCAAGGCGGTCAACGACAAGGTCGACATGCTCACATAAAGGATGGGCAACCAGGAAGACAAGCCCAATCCCGTCAACCTGGCGCGGAAACTCTTCAAGTTCCGCAAGGCGCAGCGCCCCTTCGGCTACTACTACGCCGTCAAGGTCCGGCTCGGTCATGCCTGGGTCGAGGACGAGACGGCCCTTGCCGAGATCCTGTCCGGCATCGACGAACTGGGCTACGAAGTGGTGAAGAAGAGTCAGTGACGGGAGTTCGGGGCCCCTGACGGGGTCCTCGCCGACCATCTGCCCGGAAGCCCGGACGGGAGTTGTTCCGGGGACAAGAAATCACACGCGAAAAGGAGCGCGGAGACAACCGAATCATGAGCAGCATGGCAATCGACAGCAAGAGAACCCTGCGGCAGGACCTGTGGTGGCTGGAGCCGGTGCTGGTGGTACTGGGTCTGGGCTGCTTCGCCCTCTATTCGACCTGGGCCGCACTTCAAAACGGTGACTACTACGCGGCGCCGTATCTTTCGCCGTTCTACTCCCCGTGCCTGGCCATCAACTGCGAGCACGTGAGCGTGCCGCTCTTCGGCACGTGGTACAACTGGTCCCCGGCCATCCTGATCCTGTGGATCCCCGGCGGCTTCCGCCTCACCTGCTACTACTACCGAAAGGCCTACTACCGCTCCTTCTTCTGGTCGCCACCGGCCTGCGCGGTGCGGGACGCGGCCGGCAGCTACTCCGGCGAGACCCGCTTCCCGTTCATCCTGCAGAACATCCACCGGTACTTCTTCTGGATGTCGCTGCCGGTCCTGGCGTTCCTGTGGTGGGACGCCCTCATCGCGTTCCGCTTCGCCGACGGCTTCGGCATCGGCTTGGGCACGTTGGTGCTGATTGCCAACGCCACCCTGTTGTCCCTCTACAGCTTCTCCTGCCACTCGTGCCGCCATCTGTGCGGCGGCGGCCTCAACAGCTTTCAGGCCGCGGCCGGACGCTACAAGCTCTGGGGCGCCGTCACCAGGCTCAATGAGAAGCACATGCAGATCGCCTGGGTCAGCCTTGTTTGGGTGGGTCTCACCGACGGCTACGTCCGGCTGTTGGCCACGGGTGTCATACAGGACCTGAGGTTCATCTGATGGCCCGCGAGAGCTACGGGACACACGAGTACGACGTGGTGGTGGTGGGGGCCGGCGGGGCCGGCCTGCGGGCCGGCATCGAGGCCCACGACAAGGGCGCCAGGACCGCCATCATCTGCAAGTCGCTGCTGGGCAAGGCGCATACGGTCATGGCCGAGGGTGGCATCGCCGCGGCCATGGGCAACGTCTGGCCGGAGGACAACTGGAAGGTCCACTTCCGCGACACCATGCGCGGCGGCAAGCTCCTGAACAACTGGCGCATGGCGCAGATCCACGCCCAGCAGGCTCCGGACCGGGTGCTGGAGCTGGAGGAATGGGGCGCGCTGTTCGACCGCACCGACGAGGGCCTGATCCTGCAGCGCGACTTCGGCGGCCACCGCTACGCCCGGCTGGCGCACGTCGGCGACCGCACCGGCCTGGAGATGATCCGCACCCTGCAGCAGCGCACCGTGGCACTGGGCATCGACGTCTACATGGAGTGCAACATCCAGCACCTGCTGATGAACGACGGCAGGGTCAGCGGGGTGGTGGGCTACTGGCGCGAGAGCGGCGAGCTGGTCGTGTTCAACTGCAAGGCCGTGGTGCTGGCCACCGGCGGCTCCGGCAAGTGCTGGCAGGTGACCTCCAACTCCTGGGAATACAGCGGCGACGGCATGGGCATGGCCATGGAGGTGGGGGCCGATTTGATCGACATGGAAAAGGTCCAGTTCCATCCCACCGGAATGGTCTGGCCTCCCAGCGTCCGCGGCATCCTGGTGACCGAGGGCGTCCGGGGCGACGGCGGCACCCTGCGGAACTCCGAGGGCGATCGCTTCATGTTCAACTACATCCCCGAGTTCTTCAAGGCGGAGACCGCGGATGACGAAACCGAAGCCGACGCCTGGTACCAGGACAAGAAGAACAACCGCCGGACCCCGGACCTGCTGCCACGGGACGAGGTGGCCCGGGCCATCAACGCCGAGGTCAAGGCCGGCCGGGGCACGGAGCACGGCGGCGTTCTGCTGGACATCGCGGGCCGGCGCGACGCGGAGTACATCAAGCGGCGCCTGCCGTCCATGTACCACCAGTTCAAGGAGCTGGCGGACGTGGACATCACCAGGGAAGCCATGGAGGTGGGGCCCACCTGCCACTACATCATGGGCGGCGTCCGGGTGGACGCGGACACCTCCGCCACCACGGTCGAGGGACTCTACGCCGCGGGCGAGGTGGCGGGAGGTCTGCACGGCGCCAACCGGCTCGGCGGCAACTCCCTGTCCGACCTGCTGGTGTTCGGACGCATCGCCGGCGGCTCGGCCGCGGACTACGCCCTGGGAGCGGACGCCGCGCCGGCTGCGGACCCGGCCGAAGTGGACCGGCTCACGACGCTGATGCTGGAGCCCTTCACCGACCGCGGGGAGGAGAACCCCTACGCCATTCACAGCGATCTCCAGCGCACCATGCACAACCTCGTCGGCATCATCCGGACCGAGAGCGACATGCTGAAGGCGCTGGAAGAGATCGCCGTGTTCAAGGAACGGGCGGCGCGGGTCAAGGTCGAGGGCGGCCGGCGCTTCAATCCCGGCTGGCACCTGGCGCTGGACCTGCGCTCACTGCTGGGGGTGGCGGAGGCCGCCACCCTTTCTGCCATCGAGTGCAAGGAGAGCCGGGGCGGACACACCCGGGACGACTACCCGGACCCGGACCCCAGGTACGGTACGGTCAACGTGGTGACGCGCAAGCAGAACGGAACCGTCTCGGTCTCCCTCGAGCCCCTGCCGGAGATGCCCGAGGAACTCAAGAAAATCGTCGAGGAGCAAGTTTGATGCCTGAAGCAGCCGGTGCGGGAAACGGAGCGGAAGCGAAGATGCAGGTGTGGCGCGGCGACGCCAGCGGCGGAGAGTTCCGGGACTACAGCGTACCCCTCGAGGAGGGCATGGTGGTGCTGGACGTCATCCACAGCATCCAGGCCATGCACGCCGGCGACCTCGCCGTACGGTGGAACTGCAAGGCGGGGAAATGCGGGTCTTGCAGCGCCGAGATCAACGGCAAGCCGCGGCTCATGTGCATGACGCGCATGAACACGTTCGAGCCCGGCGAGATCATCACCGTGGCGCCCATCAAGACCTTCCCGCTGATCCGCGATCTCGTCACCGATGTTTCCTACAACTACGAGAAGGCCAGGAGCATCCCGCCCTTCAAGCCCAGGCCCAAGGAGGCCGACGGGACTCGGCGCATGTACCAGCAGGACATCGACCGGGTACAGGAATTCCACAAGTGCATCGAGTGTTTCCTGTGCCAGGACGTCTGTCACGTGATCCGCGACCACAACGAGAACAAGCCGGGCTTCGCCGGCCCGCGGTTCTTCGTGCAGGTGGCGAGCCTGGAAATGCATCCGCTGGACTCCGACGACCGGCTGGAATTCCTGCGCAAGGAAGCCGGCCTGGGTTTCTGCAACATTACCAAGTGCTGTACCGAGGTCTGTCCGGAGAACATCAGGATCACCGACAATTCCATCATCCCCATGAAGGAGCGCGTGGTGACGCGGTTCTACGATCCCATCGCGCGGCTGCTCGGGGCGCTGGGCGGCAAGCGGTCCTGACGCTGCATCGTCATTGGACCGAGCAGCCGATCCGTCCCACGGCATGGAACTGTCAGAACGAGTAGCGCTGGTCACCGGTGGCGGCACCGGCATCGGCAAGGCCGTGGCCCGGGCCATGGCGCAGGAGGGCGCCCGAGTCGTCATCGCGGCGCGCAACCGGCCGCGGCTCGAGGCCGTGTCCGAGGAACTGCGGGCGGAGGGCCATTCGGTGCTGCCGGTGGCCGTGGACGTGACGGACAGGCCCGGTATCCGCAGTTGCGTGGGCAGAATCCGGGAGCACTGGGGCCGGGTCCACATCCTGGTGAACAACGCCGGGGCCTCGGGGATGACGCCCATGGATGACGCGGACGACGGTCAGTGGCATACCATCGTCGATACCAATCTGACCGGCGTCTACCTGATGACCAGGGAAGTGCTGGGCATCATGGGCGACGACGGCAACGGCCGGATCATCAACATGTCGTCGGTGCTGGGAAAGTTCGGCGTTCCCGGCTACGCCGCCTACTGCGCCAGCAAGCACGGGCTCATCGGTTTCACCCGGGCACTGGCGCTGGAGCTGGTGTCCCGGGGCATCACCGTCAACGCCCTGTGTCCCGGATGGGTGGACACGGAGATGTCACGGGCAGGCATCGAGCAGATTGCCGCGCGACGGGGAACGGACCCTGAGTCCTTCAAGCAGCAGGCGCTTGCGGCGGTGCCGATCCGGCGAATGCTGGAGCCCGAGGAAATCGCCGAGTTCGCCGTGTACCTGGCGTCCGACAAGGCCCGCGGCATCACCGGTCAGGCCCTCAACATCTGCGGCGGACAGACAATGGTGTAACTCATGACGATTCCCGAACTTGAAGGCATAGCCAAGGAACTCAGAGTCGACGTGATCCGCATGCTGGTGGAAGCGGGCTCCGGCCATCCGGGCGGCTCGCTGTCTTGTACCGACATGGTCACGGCGTTGTATTTCCATCAGATGCGCCACCGGCCGGAGCAGCCGGACTGGCCGGACCGGGATCGTTTCGTGCTCTCCAAGGGCCACTGCGTGCCCGCGGTGTACGCCGCCTTGGCCAAGGCCGGCTATTTCCCGCGGGAGGAGCTGCTGAGCCTGCGCAAGCTCAACAGCCGGATGCAGGGGCATCCGGACCGCTACCGCTTCCCCTACGTCGAAGCCTCCACCGGCTCCCTCGGACAGGGCTTGTCGGTGGCGCTGGGGATGGCGCTGGCGGGCAAGACCGGCGACAAGGGCTATCGCACCTATTGTGTCATCAGCGACGGCGAGTGTCAGGCCGGGCAGATCTGGGAGGCAGCCATGGCCGCGCCCCGGTTCAAGCTCGACAACTTCTGCGTACTCATGGACTACAACCACATCCAGTTGAGCGGCGGCGTCGACGATATCATGAGCCTGGAGCCGTTGCTGGACAAGTGGCGCGCGTTCAACTGGAACGTCCTGGAGATCGACGGCCACAGCTTCCCCGCCATCCTCGATGCGCTGGAGGCCGCGCAACAGCATCGCGACCGCCCCACCATCATCGTCTGCCAGACGGTCAAGGGCAAAGGCGTCAGCTTCATGGAGAACCGCTGGGAGTGGCACGGCAAGGCGCCCAGCCGCGAGGAAGGCGAACGGGCCATCGCCGAGATCCTTCGACTTCGCTCCGCTGACGCTCAGGACCGACGGAAAGAATAAACAGCCACGAGTAATTCACATGAGCGCAACCGCAACAAGAGCAACGTTCGGCGAGACCGTGATCCGGCTGGCCGACACCAATCCGGACATCGTGGTCCTCGACGCCGACCTGCGGAAGTCCACCATGACCGACGGGTTCTCCCGGAAGCATCCCGACCGGTTCTTCGACGTGGGCATCGCCGAGGGGAACATGGTGGGTATCGGCGCGGGCATGGCCCTGGCCGGCAAAATCCCCTTCATCTGCAGCTTCGCCTGCTTCGTGGTGGGCCGCTTCGAGCAGATCCGCATGGCGGTGGCCTACAACCGCGCCAACGTGAAGGTCGTCGGCACCCATGCCGGTATCGGCATCGGCGAGGACGGCTACAGCCAGATGGCCACCGAAGACGTGGGCCTCATGCGCACCCTGCCCAACATGGCCGTGGTGCAACCCGCGGACGCCATCGAGACCCGAGGCGCGGTGGAGTACATCGCGCGTCATGAGGGTCCCGTGTTCCTCAGGCTCACCCGCCAGAAGGTGGCCGACATCAACGGCGAGGGCTACGAGTTCCGTTTCGGCAAGGCCGTGGTACTCCGGGAGGGCGCCGACGTGTCGCTGCTGGGAACCGGCGGCGTGATGGAGAACGTGCTCAAGGCCGCCGACCTGCTGGCCACCCAAGGCATCGCCGCCCAAGTGGTCAACATCCACACCATCAAACCCATCGACACCGGGTTCATCGAGTCCATCGCGTCAAGCCACGGCAGGATCGTGACCGTTGAGGACCACGGCATCTCCGGCGGCCTCGGCAGCGCCGTGGCCGAAGCCGTGGCCGAGCTCGGACGCGGCCGCGTCCGGCGCGTCGGCGTCACCGACTTCGCCGAATCCGGCGATGCCGAGGGACTGTACGGGAAGTACGGACTGTCAGCCGAGCACATCAGCGCGGCCGCGGTGGATCTGCTGGCGTAGCCGGTCACTGCGCACACCCGGCTATCGACGGCGCCCAGTCCGCTACGACGAGAGCAGCAGTTGTCACGAACGTCCTACCCCCTCCAACGGCGTGTCCTCGAACCGGTTCGGTGTGACATCCGCGGCCGGAGAACGGGTCGTGACCGACCTCGCAACTGACAGCGCCATTCCCCGCGCGGGTATGCTCGCGACCGTCCGCAATCGACGCGGCGTGGTCGCTGCGGTGGAGCCCTTCGACGGCGATGCCGGGCGTCTGCACCTCGTTCACGTCGAGTACAAGGACGCCCGCGAACCGCGTGACGAGCGCCTGCTGTGGGAGCTCGAGCCGAGCCGCAACCTCCTCGAACCCAATCAGCTTCCGGACCCGTCCCGGGACGACATGCCGCCGGAAGATTTCGACGCGCTCCTGCGGGCGGCGCGCTGGACGGCGCTTACGCCCTACCTGGACCCCGACGGCGAAGGCCCGCTGGACCGGGAGCCCCTTGCCAGCCCGTTCCACGGCGGCGTGCGCGTGGAGGACTACCAGCTCATGCCGCTGTTGAAGGCGCTGCGCATGCCCCGGGTCAACCTGCTCATCGCTGACGACGTGGGCCTCGGCAAGACCGTCGAGGCGGGTTTGATCCTCACCGAGCTGCTGCTTCGCCGCCGCATCCAGCGCGTTCTGGTGCTTACCCCGGCGTCCCTGCGCCAGCAATGGCGGGACGAGCTGTGGGAGAAGTTCTCGCTGCGCTTCGAGGTAGTGGACCGCCACGGCACGGAGCGCCTGCGCCGCCGGCTCGGCATGGACGCCAACCCCTGGCGCTCGTTCAGCCGCATCGTCGCCTCCTACCACTACCTGCGCCAACCGGACGTACGCGAGCAGTTCCTGTCCGCCTGCCGCACGCCGCCCGGTTCACCGCATCTCCCCTGGGACCTCCTGATCGTGGACGAATGCCACAACCTGATGCCGTCGCCCTTCGGCGAGGACAGCGATCTCTGCGAGGCCCTGCGCCTGATCGCACCGCGCTTCGAGCACCGGTTGTTTCTCTCCGCCACGCCGCACAACGGCCACACGCGTTCGTTCACCGGCCTCCTGGAAATGCTCGATCCGGTGCGTTTCACCCGCACCAGCGAGATGACCGCCGCCATGCGCGGGCGCGTGGATGACGTGGTGGTGCGAAGGCTGAAACGCGACATCGACGCCGGCCACGCCGCGCCCCGTTTCTGCAAACGGCACCCGCCCAAGGCGCTCGCCCTTGCCACCGACCCCCTCGAAGCGGAGTTGGTCGCGGCGTTCGACGCCTTCCGCGACGCGGTACGCGAACTCGTCGCCAGCGGCAACCGGCCACGTCGCCGGGCCGGGAGCTTCGCCGTGGAGATCCTGGGCAAGCGGCTGCTTTCCTGCCCCACCGCGTTCGCCGAATCCTGGCGCCGGACGCGGCAGGGGCTCGCCGATGAGACCACCGCATCGGAGGCCGCGTTGACGGTGGCGGAACGCGCGTTGCGGCAGGAGACCGGCGATGACCGGGAGACGCAGCAGCGCGAAGCCACCGCGGCCACCGTCGTCGGCGCGTGGCTGAAGAACTTCGCGAAAGATGTTCAAGGCGAGATTCATCGCATCGAACGCGCCCTCGACGCCCTCGGCTTCGATCTCGATGGCCCGCCCATCACCGACCAGACGCCCGCCGTCGATGCCCGTTTGGACGCCCTCGCCGGTTTGACTGAACGCCTCCTTCGCGCAGGCGGGGAGTTCCGCTCCGACGAACGCCTGATCGTCTTCACCGAGTACAAGACCACCCTCGACTATCTCGCCGGACGCCTTCGGGAACGCTATCCCACCGAGCGCGTGCTCACCCTGTTCGGCGGCGGCGCGGACGGCATGAATGACGCCGACCGCGAGAACGTCAAGGCAGCCTTCAACGACCCCGACTCCGCCGTGCGCGTCCTGGTCGCCACGGACGCCGCCTCCGAGGGTTTGAACCTGCACCGCACCGCGCGTTATCTGCTGCACTACGACTGTCCCTGGAACCCGTCGCGCCTGGAGCAGCGCAACGGCCGCCTCGACCGCTACGGGCAAGCTCGGGACGTGACGGTGCATCACTTCGTCAGCGACGCCGACCCGGACCTGCGCTTCCTCGATCACGTCATCCGCAAGGCGGACGAGATCCGCGAGGACCTCGGCTCCGTCAACGAGGTCTTTGATCGCGCCGTGCATCGACGCCTGATCCGGGGCGAAGACGCGACGGCCGTGCAAGCCGACCTCGAAACCGGCATCGATGCCGCCATCGACACGGTAAGGATCACAGCCGATGCCGCGGTTTCCCTGCACACCCGTGAAGCGGCCCTGCTCGACCTCATGGCGGCGGAAATCGACATCGATCCGGACGCTCTCGGCGACACCCTGGAAACCGCCATGGCCGTCTCCCGCGGCACACCGCAACTGAAAGCAGAGGAAGAGCGCGGTTTCTACCGCGTTCTGAACCCGGACCTGCGCGGCTGGCGCGACGTCATCGACGACGCCGTGCGCCGCACAACCTTCGAAAACGCGGCAGGCGTTCAAGGCCCAATGCCGCGCCTCGCCTTCAGCGCCGAACCGTTCATCGAGCGGCTGGGTCGGTCAAGCGTGTTCCTGCCGCGCCGGGACTCCCTGCTCGTGCACCTCGCCCATCCCTTGATGCAGCGGGCGCTCGGCGTCCTCACCCGCTGCCGCTATCCTGGCGAGCAACAGGTTTCGCGCTGGACGGTGCGGCTGGGCGGGGTTCCGGCAAGCGCTGACGCCGTGGTTCTGCTCAGCGTTGAGGAACTTGCGGTGAACGAGCTGCGCGAAACCTTCCACCGCTGGGTACGCACGCTGGCGTTCCCGGTTCGGCACGGGAACCTGGACGAACCGCTCCCGCACACCCCGGCTCAAGCGCAACGCGGCGCACGCGGCACGACGGACCCGGCTCACCGGGAGCTCGCCGGCGAGATCCTCGAAGCCGCACGCGCCGGCCTGCGAACATGGCTGCGCACCTACAAAGACCGGCTCACCGAACGCCTGCGTCGCCAGCTTCGGATCGACGGCGAAGCCGCACGGGAGCGCGAGGACCAACGCTACCGGCAACGCCAAGGCGAGGTTTCGACGCTGATCGAGCAAACGACGGTGGCAAGGCTCACCCGCGAGATTGGGGAGCTCGGCAAAAGACGACGCCAAGGCCAGCTCTTCAACGAAGCCGAGCGCTTGGCGGAGATCGAGCAATCCATCGAGCGAAAACAGGAAGAGATCAAGCGCCGGTCCCGCCACTACGAGGAAATCCGCGACCAGTTGCAACAGGAACGCGACCGCATCCTGAGCCGTCTGCTGCCAGCGCGTTTTGCCATGGCCAACGACGCCCAGGTGTTCCCCGTGGCGGTGGAGATCCGCTTACCGGAAACGAGGTAGCGGCCAGGGCCTGACAACACTGGCGTAAAGCCTCGGAAATGAGGGAGAAGAGGATGAAGCCGAGGAGATTGTCGTGCTGCCGACCAAGGCGATTCAGCAGCTTGCGTCCTTCCGGAGCGTCGTGGGCCTGTCCGGGGGAAAGCGAGAAGATGACGGCCGTTCGAGCATCCGCGGCAACCCTGTGAACCTTGGTGGTCCGGCCGCCGCGGGATTGGCCGATGGCTTGGGGGCCGTTTTTTCGAGTGCCCCCGTCCCGTCAGGATGCACCTTGACGATGGTGCCGTCCATCGATACCGCCTCGACCTTGATGCGCACCATCTGCTCCCTCTGCCCGAAAACCCGCTCAGGCACCCCGTTCTTCGACCAGCGGTTCACTCGGGTGTAGATCGTGTGCCAATTGCCCAACCGAGACGGCAACCCACGCCACTTGCAACCATGCTCCGCTACATACAAAATAGCGTTCAGAACCTGACGGTTCGAAAGGCTGACATTACTCCGCTGCACCGGAAGGCACCCCGCAATGCGGTCGTACTGGACTTCAGTCAGTTTCGTACCCAAGGCCCAACATCTTTTCACATTAGTGTGAACAGGCCCTAATGGGCTTTAACATACAGATCGCTGGCAAGCGGAGACTGGGCGGGAGGAGAGAATCCGATGATCAACATCCTCAGCGGTATCATAGGAGGTCTGGGGCTTTTCTTCTTTGGAATGTGGCTCCTGACGGAAAACCTCAAGACGCTGACCGGTCGCCGGCTACGCATGACGGTCGCGCGGTGGGTCGGTCATCCGATGGCTGCGTACTCGTGGGGAGCGATCATCGGTGCAGTCACGCAGAGCTCAGCGGCGATGACGTTCATCATCGTAGGCCTCTTGCGCTCCGAACTCGTGCCGGTTCACCGGGCGCTTCTGCTCATCCTTGGAGGAAACCTCGGAAACTCGCTGATCGTGCTGGTCGTAACCTTGGATATCAAGCTGGCGGCGCTGTATGTTATGGGCATTGCCGGCATGGTCATGGCCACCGGGAAAATGTCCGGCTACCGGCCTCTCGCCGGGTTCCTCTTTGGAATTTCCCTGATGATTTTCAGCCTTTTCCTGGTCAAGGAATCGGCCTCGTCGCTGATCGGCCACCCTTGGTTCCATATGATCGTCGGGTCGTCGAAGGGTACGCTCATTTTCGCGTTCCTTGGCGCCGCGCTGCTCGCGTTTCTGGTGCAGTCGTCGGGCGCGGTCTCCATCTTCGGCATCGGCCTCGCCGCGGGCGGCCTGCTCAGCATCGACCAGACGATCATGTTGATCTATGGCAGTTGGCTTGGAGCGAGCGTGGTCCTGTGCGCGCTGGCGATGAATCTCACGGGCCGTTCCCGGCAGGTCGCCATGTACCAGCTGATGTACGTCTTGGTGGTGTGCCTCATCATGGTTCCGATGTTCTATATCGAGTTGTACTTCGATGTACCGTTCATGAAAGCCTTGATTCTCGCCATCGATCTACCGGTGTCTCAGCAACTGGCGCTCATCGTCCTCTACGCCTGCTTGCCCGGTCTCCCCGTGATGTTCGCAATCACGCGTCCGTGTACACGGCTTCTCGAAAATGGTGGCCGGAGACGGATGTGGAGCAGCTATCGAAGACCAAGTTTGTTCATGACCGTGCAATCAGCGATGTCGATACTTCGCTGGTGCTGGTCCATCTCGAACAGCACCGTGTGCTGGGGATGTTATCGCGCTACTTTGAGATGGTGCGCCAGGGAAAGTCCGCGACTCCGTATCACCAAGCGACTCAGGAGCTGCTGTCACGGATCGATGAATTCATCACCGCCCTGGCGGCGCACCATCCGGGCCACAGCGCCGACGACCTCCAGGCGGTGCTGGGCCGCCACAAGCTGTTGGTTTGGTTGGAGGAGCAGACCGCAGCCCTGTGCGAAGTGTTGAAAGACCTGGCCGACCATCCGATAGTCGGCAATCTGCAGATCAGCCTGGTCGAAGGAATCGACGCGATGTTGTTAATCATGCTCGACGCACTGGAAACCAAGGACGAGGATCTGCGTTCGCTTCCCAGTCAGTTGCTGGAGAATCGCATCGAACAGATACGGGAGGTAAGAGACTCCTACCTGAACCGAGACGCCCCGCTCGAAGACGCTGTTCGATGGAATGTTTACCAGACCATCAGTATGACCGAGCGAATTGTATATCTCATGTCGAAATTGGCGCGCGAGTTCGAAAGTTCTTCGTTATTTAGCGAGATCGAAGCCCCATCGTCACAGAGTGGCTACAGCGACGACGGACTCGGAGTGTGACGGGTTTATCACACCGCTGCCTCGCCGCCGCCAATCAGAGGCGTGCTTCAAACCCTCCCCTACTCCGGATACAAGGGCGCCCTGTACTCGGTTCCCGGCACCACAACGCCGCCCGCCGGGCGCTCCCCGTCCTTCAGGTGGGCGAAACGGTCGCGGAACGCCGGCGGCAACGGCCGCCCTCCGGGGGTGCCGAGCCAGAGACGCAACAGGTTGCGCCTGCGCTCGGGCTCGGAGTAGTCCTCGAACTCCGTACGCGAATGGGCCGTGACGTGGTTGTGTAATATCTGCACGTCT
Source organism: Binatia bacterium (assembly GCA_963422385.1). GTDB lineage: Bacteria > Desulfobacterota > Binatia > UBA9968 > JAJDTQ01 > JAJDTQ01. Next base: position 242,183 of record OY729432.1, read on the forward strand.
CCCTGCAGGAACTCCATGTCGTACGAAAGCTCGTCGCACAGCCCCGCAAAGAGGGCCAAGGCCTCCTTGAGGGCCTCCGAGTGGCACGGCAACTGCTCGAACCGCTGGGCGGAGCGGATGTAGCTGCCTCCCGCGCTCACCGTCAGATAGTCTTCGTGGAAGTTGAATATCGGAAGCTGCCACCACGGGTCCTTGCCCTCCGGGATCTCCCCACGACGGTCACGGTAGATGGGGCCAGCCAACTCCGCCACCAGCTCGGGGCGGCGTTTCAGCATTTCGTTGTAGACCTTGACCGTGCTCGTGAACCGGCTGCTCCCGCCGAACTTGGCCGGGTGCAGGCACATCAGCACGACCACGTCGCAGGCATCGCAGTGGAAGGGCAGCATGTCGTGGGTCTGATAGCCGCGGTGCTTCGGGTTCTTGAGGGAGGTGCCGCCGAGATCGGCCACGTGGCCGAGGAGGTGCCCCTTGGAATTCTGGGACACGGGCTCACCGAGGAAGAGCCCGATTCCCCAGAAAGCGATGGCGGACTGCAAGCGGCTGTAGCGCTCCACCGGCACGCCGCGTATGAGCGCCAGGCCGCGGCCGTCGACGACGTCGGCGGCGATGTCGTCGAGCCTGTCTCCCAAGGTCGGAAGCGCGAAGTCGTCGCGAGTGATGTCCATGATGCCGAGCCCGCGTTCCTCCACCTGCGCCACGGCCGCGTCCAGATCCGCGACATCGCTCTCGGTCAGCGGGTAGATCCAGCTCTGGTCCGCGGCCAGATCCTCCGCGGTCCAGACCGCTGGGTCCACGACGGGCTGATTCAGCACGGCCGGTTGTCTGATTGTGTCGTACATGGTCTTCCTCCCAACCTCGCCCCGAATTGACTCCTGCAGAGTCTCGACCCTGGAGATGCGGCACGGCATTCCGCGCGTGTCCGCCGATCCGGTAACCGGATCCCACGGCCCATCATAGCGCATGGCGGCGTTGATGTTCACCTCAAGCACGCCGCGGTGGGGGCCTTCGGCCTCCGGGTACCACCAGCCCATTCCAGTCCGCACCACGCCCGGCAGGGTCCCCTCGGTGACCCGGACCTTCAGGCGGCAGCGGCCCGGGCCGCCGGCCGTCTCCACCCATACCCAGTCATCCTGGGCCAGCCGGTATTGCGCGGCCGTCTCCGGGTGCAGTTGCAGCCAGGGGTCGGGCGAGACCTTGCGCGCCCAGCCTTGGTCGCGGAACCGCGAGTGGTGGTAGGTGCGCTCCCGCACTCCGGTGAGTAGCGTCAACGGGTAGGCATCGCGGACCGCGGGCGTCTCACGTTCCGCACGGGTCGGCGTGTAGTCCGGCAGCGGGTCAAGGCCGAGCTCGGCCAACCGCTCGGAATAGAGCTCCACCTTGCCGGTCCTGGTCCTGAACCCGGCCTTCTCGAAATCCCCGTACGCAAACGGAAAGTTCGCGTACCCCTTCTCCCGCATTTGTTCCACGGTAACGCCGCAATCGCCCAGCAGGAGCTCGTTGAACTCCCGCTTGGTTTCCCAAGGGATGAAACGCCGCGCCTCGGTGAAGCCCCGAGCCTCCGCGCACCGGACCAGATCGCGCGCGATGCGGAAGTCGCCGCGCGTCTCCCCCTGTGGCTCCACCACCGGCCGGATCAGGCTCAGGCACGGTCCGGAGTTCTCCAGCGAGACCTCCTCGTCCTCCAGACCCGTGGTCTTGGGCAGCACGATGTCCGCGTACTCGGCCGTGGGGGTCATCATGTGGGTAGCCACTGCGAGAAAGTCCAGGGACTTGAGCGCCGCCAGGGTCTTCTGCGTATCAGGGTAGGTCACCACGATGTTGACGCCGCTGACGTACATGGCGCGCACCGGGTAAGGCTTGCCGCCGAGCACCGCTTCGATGACCGACGGATTGTGACACGCCGTCTGCCAGCCCTCGGGTCCCGCCCACAGCGGGAAACGGTCCGCGCCGATGGTCCGCTTCTCCACCTCCAGGGGCAGGCGGTACTCGGGCTTGTGCAGAACCTCGATATAGTTGGTGAATCCGACCGGCCGCTTGACGCGCCGGTTGCCGCCCTTGCGGTCCAGGTTGCCACTGACGGCCACCAGGCAATGGAACGCGCGGAACGTCTGGACGCCGGCGCTGAACGCGTCTATTCCGTGCCCGCTCACGAAACAGGACGGGCCGTCGGCATAGAGCTCCGCAGCCTTTTCGATGTCCGCCCGCGGCACCCCGGCAAGCTCCGCCGCGCGTTCCGCGGGGTACTGAGCCGCCCGCTCAGCCAGCGCGTCGAAGCCGTGGCACCAGCGCTTGACGAAATCCCGGTCGTAGCGGTCGTGCTGCACCAGCCAGTGGACCATCGCCAGGCCGATGGCGGCATCCGTGCCCGGCCGGGGCCGCAGCCACACGTCCGCGACCTTCGCCGCCGGCGTTTCGCCGGGGTCGACGACGACGATGCGCGCGCCCTTTGCCCGGGCGCGCTTGAGGGCCTGCCACTGCGGCGGGTCTGCCGCCGCCGGGTTGCGCCCCACGATGAGCGCACAGCGCGTGTTGTCGATATCCTCGCCCTTGCCGATGGCCAGTCCCGTGATCCGGTCGCTCAGAGCGCGGCACCCGCCGCACAGATCCTGGTTCATCATCCAGTTGGGCGAGCCGAAGGCGCGCAGCAAGAGCGCCACCATGACCCCGCGGCTGAAGTGCGCGTTGCTCACCGCGCCGCAGAGCGCCGTGGGGCCGTACCGGTCGCGGACCGCCAGCATCGCGTCCGCCATCTCATCCAGCGCCTCGTCCCACGACACCCGCCGCCATTGCCCGCCGCCCCGCGGCCCGGTGCGTTTCATGGGGTAGAGCAGCCGGTCCGGATGGTAGGTCAGCTCCGGCAGCCCGCGGATGCCCTTGACGCAGAACGCCCCCAGCGAGGCGGGATGCTCCGGGTTGGGCGCGACCCTGGTCACGCGCCCGCCCTCCACCGTGACCAGCGATCCGCAATGGGCGCTGCACTCCCAACAGGTGCTCGGGATGATGGCTTTGCTGGTGTTCATGGCGTCACCGGATCCAAAGAAATCAACGTACCTGACCGACCCCTTTTGCGTACCTTTGCTAAAACTTGACGACTACCTCTTGCCCGAACGTCAACTTTGCGACCTCCGTGGCCGCCTTGATGAGAGCCACCTTCTGTCGGTTACTGATGTTCGTTCCGACAAACCAGTTTCCGGGTAGCTTCTCGTGTTCGCTCCGGAGGTCGGGTCCATCAGGGTAGAGATCTTCCATGCACTGAGCGACATGGCGACGTTTTCGGCCGCGGAACGCCTGATGAAGAGAACAACGCTCAAGGAATGTCGGATCTTTCTTCGCGAGTTCGCGCAAGACAAGAATCATGGCCTCCTTGGCGTTTCCACAGGGTATTTTCTTCCCTTGAAGCACCACTGTGTGAGTCGGAGCTTTCCCGGTAGGGGGTTTTCGACCGGGCAACGGCACTGGTTCGGCTGTCGATTCGACGGGCTTGAGACCAGGGCCTGATAACACTGGCGTAAAGCCTCGGAGATGAGGGAGAAGAGGATGAAGCCGGGGAAGATGAGATCGAGCTTGTCGAAGCGGGAGAAGATTCGCCGGAATCCCTTGAGACGACGAAACAACCTCTCGATCTCGTTGCGTCGCTTGTACATGCGGCGATGGTACTTCCAAGGCTGGACTCGGGTGGACAACGGCGGCGCCACCGGTGTGAACCCCAGAGCCAGAGCCAACGGGCGTGTCTCGTTACCTTCCTACGCCCGGTCCATTACGAGGGATGGACTGTCGTGCTGCCGACCAAGGCGATTCAGCAGCTTGCGTCCTTCCGGAGCGGCGGGGCCTGTCCGGGGGAAAGCGAGAAGGTGACGGCCGTTCGAGCATCCGCGGCAACCCTGTGAACCTTGGTGGTCCGGCCGCCGCGGGATTGGCCGACGGCTTGGGGGCCGTTTTTTCGAGTGCCCCCGTCCCGTCAGGATGCACCTTGACGAGGGTGCCGCCCATCGATACCGCCTCGACCTTGATGCGCACCATCTGCTCCCTCTGCAGTTGCTCGAAAACCCGCTCAAGCACCCCGTTCTTCGACCAGCGGTTCATTCGAGTGTAGATCGTGTGCCAATTGCCGAACCGAGACGGTAACCCACGCCACTTGCAGCCATGCTCCGCCACATACAAAATAGCGTTCAGAACCTGCAGGTTCGAAAGGCTGACATTACCCCGCTGCACCGGAAGGCACCCCGCAATGCGGTCGTACTGGACTTCAGTCAGTTCCATCCCCTAACCGTAACATGTTTCACATTAGTGTGAACAGGTCCTGGTCGAATCTCTGCCGACACGACTCATTGAGGCCGAGTCGGGACCTGGCCTCTTCCAACGAGTCTTCGCGTCCCTCCTCCACATCTGACAACCCCTTGATGACCGCGCGCATGAAGGCGCGCTCATCGTCGGCCGTCTCAAATTCCTCGACGGACTGCACAACCGCAACGCCGCGCCCGCGCATTGTTAAATGAGTTGCCAAAGGGTCTCTTTTAGGGAAGGTCTGAACAAACCGGATATTGACGGGGACAGGGTTCATCGCGTCGGTTGGTGAAAGCGGGAAGCTATTCGAGAGGGGCCTGTGGTCGGTTGACACGGAAGCAAGGGGGAATCAAGGCTCGGTCTGCGACCGAGCGGCCCGCTTGCCGCCGCCTTGCGGCAGCTCCGGACGGAACGGCCCCGGGTCAGGCGGTGGCGTAGCGCCGGGCGATGAGCAGATTGGTGAGCCCGAGCAGCACGGCGATACGCTGGGTGTTCTTCACCAGCCCCCGGTAGCGCACCTTGGCGTAGCCGAAGTGGCGCTTCACGTACAGGAACGGATGCTCCACCTTGGCCCGCACCGAGGCCTTGCGCTTCTCCGCCGCTTCCTCCGGTCCCGCCTTGTCCAACAGCTTGCGCTTGCCGGGCTTCATCGCCACCTGCCAGTCCACGTCCGTGTCCCTGTTCTCCTCGCGCTTGCCTACCCCCTGATAGCCGGCGTCGCCCCACACCCGCTCCTCGCTCCCGTGCACCAGCGCGTGCGCCGTCGCCACGTCCGAGGCGTTGGCTGGCGTCGTCTCCAGACTGTGCGTCAAGCCCGACTGCGCATCCACCCCGATATGCGCCTTCATCCCGAAATACCACTGATTCCCCTTCTTCGTCTGGTGCATCTCCGGGTCCCGCTCCCCCTTGCGGTTCTTCGTCGACGACGGCGCGGCGATGAGACTCGCGTCCACGAAAATCACTAGGCCAATATATCGGGTACACAGAGTACCCCTACATATTATCCCAGGTGATACGAGTAAGAATACTATCGAGTTCTTCGCGCATCCATTGCGATTTTTCGAGTGAGAATATGAGCATTTTCCGAAAATTTTCGACTTGCCGGCGTTCAAAATGCGGATAAAATTCCATGTCGGCCAAGACGTCGTCACAAATGCGAATGATAGTACCTAAATTTTCCTCCGTGGCAGGGAGGACAGCATTCACCATATTTGCTATTATATCCTTATCCTTCGTGCGTATTTTCATGCTATCCTTTCTATTTCGTCCCCGTCTTCAACCGGTGCCCGAGCGAGGCCAGATGCGCGTTGATCTCTCGAACAGCGCCTCGCCCAGACCGTGCCTCTCCAGCAGGTGGCGGAAGTGCAGGATCGTCGTCCCGTCGGGCAGCGCACCCGACAGCCGCAGCCCCACAAACCGCCGCACCGACTCCACCTCGTACAGCAGGTCCTCCATCCCGGGGTCACTCAAGTTGTAGAACAACTGCACGCAGTGCACCCGCACCATCACCCCCAGCGGATAGGGACGCCGACCGCGCCCGGCCTTCGGGTAGAACGGCTCGATCCGCTTCTCCAGACGCTCCCACGGGATCAGCGCCTCCATCTTCTCGAGAAACGCCTCGCGCCGCGTCCGTCGCTTCTTCAGATCGTGCTCCATCTCCGCAAACGTCGCTTGCTCCATAACTCACCCGCCCTCCTGAAACCCCGAACCCCAATCATCAACCCAATCATAACAGTAGCAGCTTGTTCAGACCTTCCCTGACGCTGATACTTTACCCCTCCGGAGACTTGCCTTCCTATACGTAGTGCATTACATTGTCATGCACGATAAAGGAGAACCGACCATGGCTGCCAATCGACTTGTACAGGCTCGCATCGACGGAGCGGTGAAGGAAGAGGCGGCTGCCGTGCTGGCTGCAATGGGGCTTACCGTGTCCGACGCCGTGCGGCTGCTGCTGACCAAGGTTGCGCAGGAAAAGGCGTTACCGTTCGAGCCGCTGATTCCAAACCCCGTCACTATCGAGGCGATGAAGGATGCCCGCAAGGGCGGCCTGCCTCGGTTCGACAGCGTGCAGGCCCTCATGGACGATCTGCATGAGGAAGATTGAGCGCACTGGCCAATTCAAACGCGACTACAAACGGAAGGTCAAGGGCCCCCACCTGGCGACGCTCGACACCTGTTTGGTGCCTGTCCTGGCCGCCCTCGCCAACGATCAGCCACTGGAAGCTCGACACCGTGATCATGCGCTAACCGGCGACTGGAAGGATCACCGCGATTGCCACTTGAAGCCTGACCTGGTGCTGATCTACCAAAAGCCCGACGATGACACTCGGCGGCTCGTTCGCCTCGGGTCACACCCGGAACTCGGACTTTGACTTCCTCTGCGGCCATGCTCATTGTAAACGTCCGTGAAGCCAGGACCCAACTGTCGCGTCTGTTGGCCGAGTCGAAGCAGGCGAGGAGGTCGTCAGCGCCCGCCGCGGCGAGCCGGTCGCACGGCTGGTCCGCTTCAAGACGCGAGGCAGGCGGCGATCTGATGTCCTGAAAGGCGAAATCGTCATTTCCCACAGCTTTTTCGACCCCCTCTCCGAGGACGAGTTGAAGTTGTGGGAAGGTGAATGGTTATGCGAACCCTGCTTGATACGAGCCCTCACCGGTGACTTGGCGAAAGTTCCGCCATGGCCCTAAATCCCGTTGCCTACACAGAGAATGTCGTCCGGAGCTTTCTGCGCTATCAGCTCACCGCGTACCCCTTCGCGGACCCGCGTCTGTACGCGCAGATGCACGAGATCCTTTCGCTGGATGAAACGCGTCGCTCACCGCTCCTGAAGGGGCCCTATGTGAGCCTGTCGCGTCCATTCCGGGAAGGCGCGGCGGTGGATGCCCTCGTCGCCGAAGGATTGTTTCACCCGCATCTGCGGGAGCGCATTCCCGAAGACATTACGCACCTGTACAGCCACCAGGAGTACGCGATTCGCGCAATTACCGAAGGCCGCACGACCTTGGTCTCCACCGGCACCGGCTCCGGCAAGACCGAGTGCTTCCTCTACCCCATCGTCAGCCAGTGCCTACGCTTGCGGGACGAAGGCGCGCCGCCTGGCATCAGCGCCGTCGTCGTCTATCCGATGAACGCCCTGGCGGAAGACCAGCTAATGCGCTTGCGCGGGTTGCTGGCGGGCACGGGGATTCCCTTCGGGATATACGTCGGCAAGACGCCCGAGCGCGAAGCGGACGTGGCCGGCATCCGGCTGCGCTCGGGCTCGTCCCGGGCCGACTACGAGGCTCGGCTCGGACGTGTCCGGCGCGAGGGTAGCGGCGAGACAGTCTATCCGGCGGAGGAGGTCTGCTCGCGGGAGATAATGCGCACGGCACGCCGGCAACCCCGGATTCTGCTCACCAACGTGAAGCAACTCGAATTGCTGCTGACGCGCCAGCAGGACATCGAGCTGTTCGCCGATGCGCGTCTGGACTTCCTCGTGTTCGACGAGGCGCATACCTTCACCGGCGCCCTGGGCGCGGAAACGGCCTGCCTGATCCGCCGCCTGCGCGCGTTCTGCAACGTCGATCCAGGCCACACCACCTGCGTCGCCACTTCCGCGACCATCGTCGACCGCGACGACCCGCAGGCCGCGCGCAATTTCGCGGGGCGTTTCTTCGGCGTCGTCTCCGAAGCGGTGACCACGGTGGGCGAGGATTACGAACCCCAAGTATGGGCGGAACCCCGATTCGTCCCTCCGGCGCCCGGCGAGGACGCCGCCGAAATCCTCGACCGCTGCGTCTACGCCGTGGAGGACGAAGACGGCGCGGGCGACGGCGTAGGCGCGGTCTACCGCTCGCTGAGCGGGCAGGAACTGGACGGAGCGCATGCGGAAAGCTGGCCGCGGGCGCTGCACGACGCGCTGTCTCGCAACGAGCTCGTCTTCCGCCTGAACGAGGAACTCACTTCGCCCAAGGCCCTCGACGGGCTTGCCGACGCCCTGGAGCAAGACGTCGGACGGCCCGTTACGGAAGCCGAAATCCTTGCCTGGCTCACGCTTGGCGCCGCGGCGCGCCGGGAAGGACGCCCCCTGCTGCGGCCCGTGGCGCACTGTTTCGTGCGCGGCATCGGCGGCGCGGTGGTGTCGTTTCCCGAGGCTTTGGACGGCCCGAAGCTGTGGCTCGCCGCGGAGGACAAGGCCGAGCTCGAAGAACTCCCAGCCACGGCCGCAAGGGGGAACCCTTCGCAGGAAGACTCCCCTGCGCGCGAGCGCGAGGGCTTCTCGCAAGCGAGCGGGGAGCCCCGCGCCGAGTCAGACGAAAAACACGCGCATTTCCCCGTCACCACCTGCACCACCTGCGGGCAGCACTACTACGTCACGTTTCTGAAGGACTTCACCTTCACCCGTAAACAGCCGGGCGGCGGCGAGGCCGGTTCCCGGGGTTCCTGGTGGACGCCGTTGGAAGAAGCGCTTGGCGGCAAACGTGTCGTTCTGATCGATCATCTCATCGGCGCAAGCGACGAGGACGACGACGCGCCGTCCCACGCGCGCACCGCGCCGCTCCATTTCTGTCGCCACTGCGGCGCGGCGCATCCCCAGTCCGTGTCACGCTGCCTCCACTGCGGAAAATCCGGCGCAGCGGTCCAACTTTTCGCGATTCGCCAGAGCGACAACAACCCCGGTTGGCTCACGAGTTGCCTGTCGTGCAAGTCCCCGGGCCGCCGGTTTGGCGGCCGCTACCGGGAACCGGCCCGGCCCGTGCGGGCCATCAACGTGGCGGACGTCCACGTCCTCACCCAGGACATGGTGCATCACGCCGAGCGCCGGCGTCTGCTGGTGTTCTGCGACAACCGCCAGGACGCCGCGTTCCAGGCCGGCTGGATGAAGGACCACGCCCGCCGCTTCCGGCTACGGGCGTTGATGGCGGAAGGCGTCAAGGCGCATCCGCGTTCGGTGGGCGACCTCGCCGCTTATCTGGACGACCTTCTGAACACGGACGAGACGTTGTCACGGGCGCTGATCCCTGAAGTCTGGCAAGTCGCCCGCCGCGAAGGCAGCGGCGGCCGCCACGAGCAGGAACGCCGAAAATACCTGCGCTTTCAGGTGCTTCGCGAAGTCGCGCTGTCGTCCCGGCAGTCCCTCGGCCTTGAACCCTGGGGGCGGATGAAGGTCGGGTACGAAGGTCTCGACACCTTCTCGCCGTGGATACAGGAGCGTGCGCACGAGCTCGGCATCTCGGCGGAACACCTGCGCGAAGGCGTGGCGAGTGTGCTCGACTACCTGCGGCGCAAGCGTGCCCTGCATGACCCGGAGCACGAGATCTTCACGAAATACTGGATGGAGGGCGACCGGGAAATCCAACAGGGCTACCTGCCGAGCTTTCTGGCCCCCAACGCCACCAAGCTGCGTCGGGGAGTCGCCGAAAAGGCCAACCTGGTCACCCAATGGCTGAGCGACCGCGGCGACACCACCATGCGTCAGATCGCCGGAAAGTGGGGCGTGGCGGCGGAATCCATCGAGTCTTTCCTGGAAAGTCTGTTCGACCACCTGGTCGAAAGCGAGCTGCTGGTCCCCGTACGACTCAAGAGTTCCAAGGGCCGCCCGTTGCCCAACGTCAGCGGCGTCTACCAGGTAAACGCGGACAAGCTGCGGCTGAATCCCAACCGGGGCGTCAAGCGCTGCAAAAGCTGCCGCCACACGACCACGCGTGACTTTCCCCACGACCATTGCCCGGCCTGGCGCTGCGACGGCGTTCTCGAATGGGTGCCGGAAGACGGCGACAACTACAACCTGCAATTGCTCGACGGCGCCTACTCCATGCTGCGTCCGGAAGAACACACCGCCATGGTTCCGAACGAGGAACGCGAACGCCTGGAGAACCTGTTCAAGGGTACTTCGGAGGCGGTGAACTGCCTGGTGTGCACGCCGACCCTGGAGCTCGGCATCGACATCGGCCAACTCGACTCCGTGCTCATGCGCAACGTGCCGCCGCTGCCGGCCAATTACTGGCAACGCGCCGGACGAGCCGGCCGCCGTCACCGCATGGCGGTGGACATCACCTACTGCCGCCCCGTCTCCCACGACCGCGCCTACTTCGCCGAGCCGCCGAAACTGCTCACCGGCAGGATCGATCCGCCGGCCTTCAATCTGCGCAATGGGTTGATGATCGCCAAGCACGTTCACGCGACGGTCATCGCCGGTCTGCACCGCCATAGTGGAGACGCGAGCCGGCCGGAAACGGAACGGGATGAGATTCGGGAGATCCTGGGCCGCTGCCTTCCCCGGCGCGTGGAGCCCTACCTCTTCGACGGCGGCGAAGTGCGCAGTGCGCCGTTCGACTTCAGCGCCTTGCGCCAACTCGTTCAGGACCGTGCGGAAGACTTGGCCGCCAATGCGCGACGGGTATTCCAGCAAGGTTGGCCGGAAGCCGACGCGGACGTCACGGAGCCCGCCGTGCTTCGCGCCCACGTCGATGTGTTCGCGGACCATTTGGAAGCCGTGGTCGCTCGTTTGCGGCGGCGCTTGCGTTGGGCCATGGATCAGATCAGGCGGCTAAACGAGCGGCGCGAGCGGCAGGGAACCCTCGATCCCGAAGACGAAGCGTTGTTCCGCCGTTGCGACAATCTCGTGAAGCGGCTCAAGGGTTCCGACAGGCGGCGCAGCCAAGCCGAAGGACACGACGACTCCAACACCTTCAACGTGCTGGCCGCGGAAGGTTTCCTGCCCGGTTACGGTCTCGAAACCGGCGCGGTGGCGGGTTGGGCGGAAATCCCCTTCTGGCGCACCGGCGCCATGGACTTCAGCCTGCCGCGACCGCCCGCCACCGCCCTGCGCGAGTACGTTCCCGGCAACCTCATCTACGCCAACGGCCACCGTTTCGTGGCGCGGCGGTTTCACCGCGACTTGGGCGAAGAGCACGCTGAGTTGCCCTGCTACGAAGTTTCGGCGGAACGCCAGGCCATCAAGCCCACCCGTCAGAGCGCCGGTTCGTCGCTCGGCGGACAAGTGCTGCGAACCATGGCCGTTTGCGACGCCGATCTCATCCACACGTCGCACATCTCCGACGAAGAAGACCTGCGGTTTCAACTCGGCGTCGCCGTTTACGGCCTCGAGCTCGGCCAGCACAGCGGCGGCCGGGCATACCGTTGGGGACCGCAGCCGACGCTGTTGCGGCGGGGCGTGCGGATGCGGCTCGTCAACGTGGGAGCGTCGATAAACATCAAGGAGCGGGGGACGTTCGGCTACCCGGTTTGCGCGGTCTGCGGCCAGAGCGTGTCGCCGCTTTCCTCCGAGCGCCAACGCGAGGTGTTCCGCAAATCCCACACCGAACGGTGCCGGCGCAGGCCGGAATACATCGGCTTCCACGCAGACGTGACCGCGGATGCACTCTCCCTGCCCGCGTGCGACGACGCGAAGGCCGCGTACAGCGTGCTGGAAGCGCTGCGTTTCGGCGCGACGCAAGTGCTGGACATGCACATGGACGATTTGCAGATACTCGTGATCGGCCATGTCGAGCGCGAGGACGTGGACGCGCTGCTGTGGGACCCGATGCCCGGCGGCTCCGGGCTTCTCGACCGCCTGTGCGAGCGTTTCGGAGAAATCGTGCAGGCGGGCCGCAAAGTCGTCACAAGTTGCCCCGCCGTGTGCGCCTCGTCCTGCATCGACTGTCTCCAGACCTTCCGCAACGCCTACTACCATCGCTTCCTCGACCGCGCCACGGCTCGCGAACGGCTTGACGCGTGGGGAGCGCGCTTGGCCTTCGAGCACGACATTCCGGCGCTGCAACAGGCTGAAAAACCGGCTGAAAACGCCATGCCGGTCAATGATGCGGAAACCAGGCTGCGTCACCTGCTGCGCGCTGCCGGGTTCGGCGAAGGCGTTCGCAACGAGCAGATCCGGCTGGACCGCACGCTGGGAACGACGACCCCGGACGTGACCTACCGCACCGAGGATCATGAGCCCGACGAGGGCGTGTGCGTCTACCTGGACGGATTGAGCCGCCATCTCCACGGCAACCCGGAAACCGCGGAGAAGGACCGCGCGATCCGCGATTGGCTGCGCAACCGCGGCTACGAAGTGATCGAGATCGCCGCCAACGAACTCGACGACGATGACGCCATGGTGCGGCACTTCCGGCGCTTGGCAAGTTATCTCGGAATGCGGGACATCCGGAACCGGGTGCGCGATGACCGTTCCTGGTTTCACGGCGCCGCCAAGGCGAGCGAGCGAACGCTACGGCTGGTGACGCCGACGGCCGATACGCGCTACGTCACCTGCGCGCCGCTGGTGCCGCTGCAAGCGGCTGCGGGCGCATTCGGCGATCCTCAATCCTTGCCCGACGAATCCGAATGGGACTGGGTTGAACTCGATACGCAACGCCCGCTACGCCCCGGGATGTTCGTGGCGAAGGTCGTCGGGCAATCCATGGAACCAATGATCCCCGATGGCGCGTACTGTCTGTTCGCCAGTCCCGTCGGCGGGACTCGTCAAGAGCGTGTCGTTCTCGTTCAACTGCGCGACGAAGTCGATCCCGACACCGGCCTTCGATTCTCCGTGAAGCGCTATCGGAGTGAGAAAACTGCGGACAAAGACGGCTGGCGGCACGTCAAGATCGTGCTCGAGCCCGTCAATCGCGCGTTTGCACCCATCGAGCTGACGGCGGAAGACGAGGAGGCCGTGGCGGTGGTGGCCGAGTTCGTGGAGGTCATCGGCGCGGATTCGCTCGCCAGGGAACCAGCCGATTGATTCGACGTTTCGCTGACAAGGGACTACTGTGACGCGGCGGGAAGCTCGGCCGACTGACAAACCTGACACGGCCGGATGGTCTCCGTCTACTGACCGACGGGGAACCGCCTTTCACCCTCGCCTGCAGACGCTTCGCCGTCCGCGGCCGCTTCAGCTTCGCCATCGACGGCCTCCGGTTCATCCTCCGACACCACCTTTACCTTGATGCTGGGGGTCACCTCCGGGCGGAGACGGATGAGGACCTCGTAGTCTCCCACTGCCTTGATGGGAGCTTCCAGGATGATTCTTCGGCGATCGACCTCGTAGCCTTTTTCCTTCAGCGCCTTCTCGATGTCCATGTTGGTGACCGAACCGAAGAGCCTGCCTTCCTCGCCGACCTTGACGGCGAACTCGAGAGAGACCCGGGACAGGGTCTCGCTGATGCCTTGGGCCTCCTTGGTGAGGCGACCCCGCCGTTGGGCGATCATGCGCTGCTCGTGCTCCAGGGCTTTCAGGCTCTTCTTGTCGGCCAGCACCACCAGCCCCCGTGGCAGAAGGTAGTTGCGGGCGTAACCGTCCTTGACCTTGACCACGTCACCCATGTGGCCGAGGTTTTCAATGTCTTCCTTCAGAACGACTTCCATCGACTCTCCTTCAGGTCAGGCCCGCGGTGCGTCGCTTGAGGCGACGGAAATCGCCCCAGAGGTCGAAGAAACCGAGGCCGATGACCAGCACCGTGAGAACCTGCTCGAAGATGATGAGCAGGTATCCCAAAACGCGAAAAAACATCGGGACCTTCTTGTAATGAAAATAATACGACACGATGGCGAGGCCGTGAAAGAAATAAAACACCGTGCATATGAAAACCACGTTCGCGGCCATCGCGCGCAACGGCCATCCGAGGGGCAGAAAGAGCGCCAGACTCGGCACTAGCAAGAACCACACCATGTGGTCCGGCGACTTCCATTCCTTGAGGTCTCCGGCCTCGAAAAAAAAGGAGCGATACTGCGGGAACTGCCACGACAACAGGCCCAGATTGACCAGGACCGTAGCCCCCAGGGCCAGGAAAATCATGCCCGGCAGCATCTGGACGAAGAGCGCTGCCATCTGTCCCGCATGTTCCCTGAGAAAATCGATGGTCTCGCCCGACAACCCCATCCGCTCGTACACTTCCAGGGTCATGAGAACCTGGGCCTGGACACCGGCCTGTAGCGTCGTCCACAAATTCGAGAGCGAGCCCGCGAACGCCGCCGCGCTCGCCAGCATGACCGCCACCGTACAGATGGCGCTGCCGCTCACCACCCTGGCAATGGACCACCCCCGCCCGAAAGAAAGGAACATCAGGAACGTGACCAGCGCGAGCACGAGGTAAGCAACCGTGGCTTCCAACCCGGCCAGCGCGTAGACGCACGTCACCGCCGCCAACGGCAGCAGTTGTCCGGTTTGTTTCCCTACCCGGACGCCGACGAACAGGGCCGGATAGATGACCATGGGAAGCGCGGCCACGCCAAGGATCGGCACCCTCATGCCTGCAAGGAAAAGCAGCAGAGTGACAGCCAACCCGAGCCCGAACCACTTGAGAGTGTCAAGCCCCTTCATAAGCTCACCTGCGGGGGGCCTGCGGACAGCAAAAGGGCTGGCCATTTGCCGCGCATTTGCATGTTACAGGCCACTTGGCGGGAGACGCCGGATCAGAGCTTTACGGTGGTATAGGGGAGTAACGCTACCAGACGAGCCCGCTTGATGGCCTTGGCCAAGCGTCGTTGACACCAGCAACAGGTTCCGGTGATGCGGCTCGGTGTGATCTTGCCCCGCTCCGTCATGAAACCACTCAGGAGCTTGGGATCCTTGTAGTCGAAGCGAAGATCCTTGTTGGCACAGAAGCGACAGACCTTCCGGCGCGTCATGCCGCCGCGCCGGCGAGGTGAATCATGGTCGTCCGAGCCTCTTCTCCCGCGATATTCTGCCATTTTCCTTAGCCGTCCCGCTCCCGAATCCGTGGGGAAAACCCTTACGCTTCCGAGCCTTCCCGGACATCTTCCACCGGCTCTTGCGGCGCCGGTTCCGGTGCTGACGCCGATTCCGGCGCCGGTTTCTCCGGCTGGGCCAGGGAGCGTACGTCGTCATCCAGAACCACGGTCATGCAGCGCATGACCTCGTCGCTCAATCGCATCAGCCGCTCGAGCTCCTCGCTGGTTCCCGCCGAAGCCTTGTACTGAATCAGGTTGTAGAAACCCCTACCCTGCTTCTCGATGGGATAGGCGAGTTCGCGCATGCCCCACTCCTCGAAGTGGGTAACGGTCGCGCCCTGCCCTTCCAGAACCCCCCGGAATCTGTCACAGAGATCCTGGTTTCTGCCGCCGTGAACCGGGTTGACGATAAAAAGCGTCTCGTAATGGGTCGTTTCGTCAGTCATGTTCCATCGAGTCCGGAACCCTTTGATTCCTTTGTCTGACTGTTTGCCATTATCCGAAATGGCGTCCTTCAAGGACGCCATTTCAGGGATCGGAATTCGTTACCCTAACACAGGGGTTGCCCGTTTACAACCTTCAAGCTCACACCAGCAGCGGCGCGATGACCAGCGAAACCACCGACATGAGCTTGATCAGGATGTTCATGGACGGGCCGGAGGTATCCTTGAGAGGATCCCCCACCGTATCGCCGACCACGGCCGCCTTGTGCGCCTCGCCGCCCTTCTGCTCGTTCTCGAGATCGCCCCGCTCGATGTATTTCTTGGCGTTGTCCCAGGCGCCGCCGGCATTGGACATGAGCAGCGCCAGCAGCACCCCCGAGACCATGGCCCCGGCCAGCGTTCCGCCCAGCGCCACCGGCCCCAGGGCGAAACCCACCACCACCGGCACGATCACCGCTACCAGCCCGGGCAGCACCATCTCCTTGATGGCCGCGCGGGTTGAGATGTCCACGCAACTCGCCGCGTCGGGCTTGACTCCCTCGCGGCCCTCCAACAGCCCCGGAATCTCGCGGAACTGCCGGCGGATCTCGTCGATCATCCGGCCGGCCGCCCGTCCCACCGCCGTCATGGTCATGGCGCCGATCAGGTACGGAATCAGGCCGCCGATAAACAGGCCCACGACGACCTCCGGCGACGTCACCAGGATCTGTACCGGCTCCTTCCCCATGGCCGCCAGCTCGGTATCCACCGTTCTCGTGTAGGCCGAGAACAGCGCCAGCGCGGTCAACGCCGCCGATCCGATGGCGAAACCCTTGCCGATGGCTGCCGTGGTATTGCCCAGTGAGTCGAGCCCGTCGGTAATCTTGCGCACCTCGGGTCCCAGGCCGCACATCTCGGAGATGCCGCCGGCATTGTCGGCAATGGGGCCGTAGGCATCCACGCTCATGGTGATGCCCACCGTGGCCAGCATGGCCACCGCGGCCACGCCAATGCCGTAAAGCTGGGCCGCACCGTGGGACACCCAGATGGCGATGGCGATGACCACCACGGGAGCCGCGACGCTCTCCAGCCCCACGGCCAGTCCGTGGATGATGTTGGTCGCATGGCCGGTGCGGCTGGCCTCGGCAATGCGCTCCACCGGCTTGGCGGAGGTGTAGTACTCGGTGATGAGGCCGATGAGGATGCCGCCCAGCGAACCCGCGAGCACGGCCCAGAAAACGCCGATGGTAACGCCGTGGGCGAGAATGAGCACCAGCGCCGCCGCCAGGAACAACACCGTGGTGAGGACCGTGGCGCCCCGTAGCGCCGACTGCGGGTCGATCTTCTTGAAAACCCGCATGGAATAGATGCCCACGACCGAGGCGATGAGCCCCAGCACCGCCAGGATCAGCGGCAGCGCCATCAACGTGGCGCGGGAGCCCTCGGACTGGGCCGAGAAAAGGCCGGCGAGACCGCTGGGCGTGAGGGTGCTGGCAATGGCGATGGACGCGATCACGGAGCCGACGTAGGACTCGAACAGATCGGCGCCCATGCCGGCAACGTCGCCGACGTTGTCGCCGACGTTGTCCGCGATGACGCCAGGATTGCGCGGATCGTCTTCCGGAATGCCCGCCTCGACCTTGCCCACCAGATCGGAGCCGACGTCCGCGGCCTTGGTGTAGATGCCGCCGCCGACACGGGAAAACAGCGCGATGGAGCTGGCGCCCATGGCAAACCCGGTGATGTACTTGGCTTCGTTCGGGTTGCCGTAGAGCAGGTAGAGTATGCCCACCCCAAGAAGACCGAGACTGGCCACCGAAAGGCCCATTACCGAGCCACCATTGAAGGCCATGAGCAGCGCTTCCGACTGGCCGCCCTCCGCGGCCGCCTGGGACGTGCGCACGTTGGCGCGGGTGGCCGCCTTCATGCCGAGAAACCCGGCTATCACCGAGCAGATCGCGCCCGCGAAGAACGCCAACGCGGTGGCGACTCCGAGCTGCCATGCCAGCAGCAGCGCCACCACCACCACGAAGACCGAAAGAACGATGTACTCGCGCTTCAGGAAGGCCATGGCCCCTTCGTAGATGGAGTCGCTGACGGACTGCATTTCCGCATCCTTGACTCCGACCTTGACGATGGAGCGATAGGCCCCGTACGCGATGACAAGTCCGGCCACGCCCAGCAACGGCGCCCAGACCACCAAACCATCCATAACGCCTCCTCTAATGAAGTCTATTGAAACTCTCCATGGCCCGGACCGGACCCTCCAACACGATGGCCTCCACCGCCTCCGCGGCCTTTGCCAACACGCCGTCCAACGAGTCCTGCTCCTCGGGCGAGAACCGGCTCAACACATGGTCCACCGCATCCATGCCCTCGGGCGGGCGGCCGATGCCGATACGAAGCCGGACGAAATCACGGTCGGCGACGTGCTGCAGGATGGACCCCAGACCCCTGTGCCCGCCGGCGGACCCGCCGGAGCGAATCCTCAAACGCCCGAAGGACAGATCCAGGTCGTCGTACACCACCACCAGGTCCGCGCCCCGGACACGGAAGCGCCGCAACAGGGCCGCGGCCGCCAAACCGCTGTTGTTCATGTAGGTCTGGGGCTTTGCGAGCACGAGGGACTCTCGTTCCCACTCTCCCCGACCGACCAAAGACTCGCACCGCTCGTCGCCGATTCGGATGCCCCGGGATTCCGCGATGCGGTCCAGCAACAGGAACCCGAGATTGTGCCGCGTGCGCAGATATCGCCGGCCCGGGTTGCCCAGGCCCACCACGAGCTTCACGCTCGTGACCTGATACGGAAGCCCGTGCACGCGCCGGACTTCGAACTATCGCCAACACGCGCGGGGGTCACTCGGTGGTCTGTTCCGCGGCCGCCGCCTCCGCCGCTTCTTCCGCCGCTTCGGCCTCCTCATCTTCCTTGGCGATGACCGTGGGCGCCAGCACCGATACCAGGGCCAGATCCGGCGTGTTGTTGGTCACGTTGGGCGGCAGGATGATATCGCCGGCCTTCAGCCCGTGACCGATCTGCAACGGCGAGACGTCCACCTCCAACTGCGCCGGGATATCCATGGGAAGGCACTCCACCTCCAATTCCCGTGCGATGGGCTGCAACACCCCTCCCTGAACAACCCCCTCGGGACGCCCCACGTAGTGAAGGCCCACCATCACGGTGATCTTTCGCGACACATCGACCTCATAGAAGTCAATGTGGGCGATGGCGTGAGTCACCGGGTGATACTGCACGTCCTTGATGAGGACGAGCCTGCCGTCCAGATCGTCGGCGTCGGACTTGAAGCGGAGCACGTGGGAGCCCTCCAGGGCGCCGACGCGGCTCCTGATCTCCCGGTCATCCACCTGCATGGCCACGCCGTCGGTTCCGCGACCGTAAACGACCCCCGGAAGCTTTCCACTGCGACGCAGGCGGCCGGCGTCGCGCTTGTTGCCGGACGGCCTCGCCTCTACCGAAACTTCTACCGTTTCCAAAACCTGAACCTCCTGCCGATTTGCTGCGTGCTGCGAATATGCCGATCAGAAAAGGGAGCTGATGGACCTCTCCAGGTGGGTCCTGCGGATGGCTTCCCCGATCAGGGGCGCCACCGACAAGGGCTTTATCTTCCCGCACCTGGCCATCTTCGCGCTCAAGGGAATGGTATCGGTCACCACCATCTCCTCCATGGGCGAGTCATTGATCCGGTCCAGCGCCTTCCCCGAAAGGACGGCGTGGGTGCAGCAGCCGATAACCTTCTTCGCCCCGGCCCGGACCAACGCTTCGGCGGCCATGGCGATGGTCCCGGCGGTGTCCACCATGTCATCGATGAGGATGGTGGTCTTGCCTTCCACCTCGCCGATGATGTTCATCTCCTCCACGACGTTGGCGTCGGCCCTGCGCTTGTCGATGACCGCCAGCGAGACGTTGAGCTTCGTCGCAAAGGCCCGCGCTCGCTGGGCTCCGCCCGCGTCCGGCGACACCACGATCAATTCCTCCTCGCCGATCCGGCCCCCCATGTACTGGAGCAACACCGGCGACGCATAGAGGTTGTCCACCGGTATGTTGAAAAACCCCTGGATCTGACCCGAATGGAGGTCCATGGTGAGCATGCGCGAGGCACCCGATGTAGTGATGAGATCCGCCACCAGCTTGGCGCTGATGGGCACCCTGGGAGCCACCTTGCGGTCCTGCCGCGCGTAACCGTAGTATGGAATCACCGCGGTGACCCTCTTGGCCGACGCGCGCCTGAACGCGTCCAGCATAATGAGCAGCTCCATCAGGTTGTCGTTGCCCGGGGCGCAGGTGGACTGGATAACGAAGACGTCGCAGCCGCGCACGTTCTCCTTGATCTCCACCCTGATCTCGCCGTCGCTGAAGGTCTCCACCAACGCCTCTCCCATCGGGATCTCGAGATTGCGACATATGTCACGCGCCAGCGGGGGATTGGAGTTACCCGCAAAGATCCTCATTTCATCGTGCAACGATTCCATGGCTTGCCTTGGAGTGGGAACCGCGTCGGCGCCGTCTCGTGCCGTGACGGCTCACCGGCCCATCGAAGGAGAGAGCTTGGCTGGGCGGGAAGGATTCGAACCTTCGTATACCGGATCCAAAATCCGGGGCCTTACCACTTGGCGACCGCCCATCCCGTCCCGTCGGCGTCCGAGTGTCTTGTCCCGGAACGGCTACCCGCCATCCCGGTCCTGGCCCGCATCGCCCGATGTAACGTCCCCGTATGCCGCGATAATCCTTTCTTCGATCATCCTGCGGGTCTCGCTGTTCAGCGGGTGCGCCACATCCTTTCAGGTTCCGTCCCGGCGTTTCTTGCTGGGCATGGAAACGAAAAGACCCGAGGCGCCGCGAATGACTTCGAGATCCCGAACTACGAAGCAGTCGTCCAGGGTGATGGTCACATAAGCCTTGAGCTTATCCTCCTCAACGGGAAAGACCTTGACTTCCGTGACCTCCACAGGGACCTCCTTTCCGTCCGGGGACGGATGGCCTGCCCTTATGTCAGCGAAAAAGCCAGATACGCACGAACGTCTTTTTCGCCATCGAAGCCCGCGAACGCCCTTATGGCGTCCGCCTTGTCAGCGAATACCCCAAAAACCGAGGAGCCGCTTCCAGACATGAGACTGCCGATTGCCCCCTCTTCGTCAAGGCGACGTTTGAGACGGGCAATGGGCGGATGGCGGCCGATGGTTACCTTTTCGAGGTCATTGACCATCACCTGAGCCACTTCGTGAGGAGTGTTCAAATTTCCGATCAAGTTATTATTCCTGGACGACTTTGTCAACTTGAACCGGATGTTGCGATAAACCCAGGCCGTGGACACCGGGAAGTTGGGAAACAGCACTACCATCCAGATCCGGGGCAACGGGCCCGCCGGGCTCAGCCGCTCACCGATTCCCCGCGCCCGGGCAGCCTCGCCGCGGATGAAGAAGGGCACGTCCGCCCCCACCGATACCGCCAGCGCCACGAGATCCTCGATGGTCAAGCCCGTCCCGAGCAGGTCGTTCATTCCCCGCAGGGTAGCGGCGGCGTCGGTGCTGCCGCCACCGAGCCCGGCGCCGATGGGAATGCGTTTGCGAATACTCACGGCGACGGGTTCAAGGCGGCCCGTCCGCTCATAGAACGCCTGTGCCGCCCGATGAACGGTATTCTCTTCCCCCAGAGGCACATCCGGACCATCCGCGCGGACCGTCACCGACCGCGGGAGCCCTTCATCTCGGGAAATCTCGACGTCGTCACCCAGGCTGATGGGAACCATGAGCGAGTCCAGAAGATGGTAGCCGTCGTCACGCCGTCCGGTGATCCGGAGGTTGAGATTCACCTTGGCGGGCGCGAACAGCCTCATGGGAAGAAGGCCGCCGGTCCGCCGGCGCGGGATCGGCGGGGGAGGGTCGTCACGGCTTGATCAGCGCCTTGGTGGGAAACATCTCGGGCACTTCTCCGCCCACCGCGCGAATGCAATCCCCGGTTTCGTCGAGCGGGAAGACGTGGCTCACCATCTGCTCCACCGGAAAGCCGGTGGTCTCCATCAGCCGAAGGGTGGCGTCCATGGCGTCATTGTCGCCGGTGTACGCTCCCTGGACGCAGATCTCCCCCCACACCAGCCTGTCCATGAGCATGGGCGTGACGGTCTTGTCGCCCGTCAGTCCGCCGAGGACCAGCTTCCCTTGCCGCCTGAGACAGTCCACCGAGGCGACGATGGCGGCCGGGTTGCCGGAGACGTCGACGGTGACGTCGACCATGGCGCCATCGGTCTCCTCCCGGATCACGTCCACCACGTTCTCCTCTTCCACGTTGATGGTGCGATGCGCGCCGAACTGTCTGGCTGCCTCCAGCCGGTTCTTGTCGCGGCCGATTCCGGTGACGAAGATGCGCGCGGCGCCCGCGTGACTCGATGCGAAGGTGCAGGCGAGTCCCTGCTGGCCGGGTCCCTGGATCAGCACGTAGTCGCCCATCTTGACGCCGCCGTGCCTCAGCGCCCACTGGAAGCCGTTTGCCATCACCGCCCCGACGAGGGCCGCAGCCTCCGGTGGAAGGTCATCGCTGATCCGGGTCAGCAACGCGCTGGGGGTGATGTACAGGTACTCGGCGAAGCCGCCGAACAAATGCGGCGGGTCCGCCGAGGACATCCGCGAGCCGTAGGCGGAGCGCTGCTTGCAGAACCGGTCCCCGCCGCGCCGGCAGTCCGCGCAACGGCCGCACCCCAGCGATCCCTTGATGATGACGCGGTCGCCTTCCTTGACGCCGTGTATCCCGGCCGCCCTGGCGCCGAGCTTCTCCACCCGGCCGAGGATCTCGTGGCCGAGGATAATGGGCATCGGCAGATTCAGCTTCCCGGTGTAGTACTTGTAGTCCGTGCCACACACACCGCCCATCTCCACCTTCAGGAGCCCGCCGTCCGGCGGAATGTCCGGGACCGGGTACTCGCGAACCTCGATCCTGCCCGGCGCCACCAGGGTCGCCGCTCTACAGGTTTCGCTCATGAACTCTCTCCGCGCCTCGTTATCGACCTGAATCCCATCTCCCACCAGACCCCCTCACCCAACCTCCCTTGGCGTCGCGTAGCCGAATCGTGGCCTCGTTGAGAGCAGGGTGGGCGGCGTCCCGGAAATCCGTTGACGGTGGACGGACTTGATTCGCGGTCCCGTTCAGCCACCCGTTTCGCGCGACGCGGAACAGCACGACCCCGGCAGGACCGTCTTCTGATTTCCGGGACGCCGCCCACCCTGCCCGGCACCCGCAATATGCGCGCGGCGCAGGCCCCTACGGCTTGATCAGCGCCTTGGTCGGGAACATCTCCGGGATCTCGCCGCCCACGGCCTGGATACACTTCTCGGTCTCGTCCAGCGAGAACACGTGGCTGACCATCTCCTCCACCGGGAACCGGGTGGCTTCGATGAGCCGCATGGTGGCTTCCACCGCATCGTTGTCGCCGGTGAAGCAACCCTGGAGCTTGATCTCGCCCCAGACCAGCTTGTCCATGTGGACCTCGGTGACCGTCTTGTCGCCGGTGAGCCCGGCCAGCACCATGGTGCCCTGCCGCCGCAGGCAATCGATGGAAGCCAGGATCGCCCTGGGGTTGCCGGACACGTCCACCACCACGTCGGCCATGGCGCCGTCGGTTTCTTCCCGGATGACGTCCACCACGTTCTCTTCCTCGACGTTGATGATCCGGTCGGCGCCCCACTTCCTGGCCAGCTCCATCCGGGGGGCGTCCCGGCCGATGCCCGAGACAAAAATCTTCGCCGCACCCGCGTGCTTCGAGGCGAAGGTACACGCCAGCCCCTGCTGTCCGGGGCCCTGGATGAGCACGTAGTCGCCCATCTTGACGCCGCCGCGGCGAAGCGCCCACTGAAAGCCGTTGGCCATGACGGAGCCGATAAGGGCCGCGGCCTCGGCGGGAAGGTCGTCGCTGATCCTGGTCATCAGCACGTCGGGCGCCAGGTAGAGATAGTCCGCAAAGCCGCCGAACAGGTGCGGCGGGTTGGCGCTGGTGGTGCGGCCGCCGTAGTTCGTCCGGTTCCTGCAGAACCGCTGCGCGTTGCGCCGGCAGTCGGCGCAACGGCCGCAGCCGATGGCGCCCTTGAGGATGACCCGGTCGCCTTCCTTGACCCCGTGGATCTTTTCGGCCTTGGCGCCGAGCTTGTCCACCCGGCCGAGGATCTCATGTCCCAGGATGATGGGCAGCGGCAGGTTGATCCGTCCGTGATAGTACTTCACGTCGGAGCCGCAGACGCCACCCATCTCGACCTTCAGCAATCCACCGTCATCGGGAACGTCGGGTATGGGATATTCCCGGATTTCGAGCTTGTTCGGAGCAAGCAACGTTGCCGCCCTGCTGGTCTCTGCCATCGTGTACCTCCTTGATGGGTCTTGTGACCGTTCCGGGCTCTTCCCGGTTCAGCCGATGTAATCCTCCAACCGGACCCGTTCGCGAACCTCCCCGGGTACGGCGAGCCGCTTGGGGAAATCCTTCCGTTTCTTGGTGGCGTCGATGACCATCTTGGCCGTCATGCCCCCTTCGCCGCTGGACGGATCGGTCTCGGACCCCTGGCAATGGGGAATGACCAGCGTATCGGTATCCGCCTGCACACGATTGGCCACCGCCCACATCACGTCGCGCTCGTTGTAGACGTCCACGTCCCCGTCCACCACGATCACGAGCTTGAGATAGAGGTCGGTGGCCATGGCCGCCATGACCGCGTTCCGGACCTCGCCGTCGGAGCGCTTGTCCAGGGAGATGTAGCAGTGAAACCGCGAGCACCCCGAGGGGGGCATGTGCACGGCCCGGGTGCCGGCGGCCACCGCCTTCACGGCCCTGAAGATCGCCGCCTCGCGGGGGATGGAGCCCATCAGCCGCTGCTCCGAGTGACCGGTGAAGATGTCCTGGTAAAGCGGCTTTTGCCGAAGCGTGACGCCGGTGATCTCCGCCACGTGATTCCTGCGCACCCCCACCGCGTGGCCGGTGAACTCGCCGAAGGGGCCCTCCTCCTCGCGCACGTTCGGCAGGATCCGCCCCTCCAGAATCATCTCCGCGTGGGCCGGGACCTCGATGGGCACGGACTCGCACCTTACCAGCGGCACCGGCTGCTCCATCATGCCGCCGATGACGTCGTACTCGTCCACGTCGAAGGCCGCCAACGACAGGGCGCCGATGGCGAAGGCGGGATGGACCCCCACGATGAAGGCGATGTCCAGGGGCTCGCCCCGTTCCTCGGCGTTGCGCTGGCAACGTCCGAGATGCATCCCGGGGGCGAGATGCATGCGCAGCCGGTTCCGCTCCACCATCATGGCCCGGTTGAAGCTGAGGTTGCGCACCCCGCTCACGGGGTCCCTCGCGACGACGATGCCCGCGGTCACGTAAGGCGCCGTGCTGATATCGAAGTGGGTCAACAGCGGGAGCTCGCCCAGGTCGACGGCCGCCCCTGTGCGCACCACTTCCTTGACGGGACCGTCCTCGACGGGCTCCGGCGCCATGGGCCGGCTTTCCCGCCTGCGGTACTCCTCCACGAGGTCGTTGGCGTCCACGTCCAGCGCCATGGCCAAACGGCTGCGGGTGGCGTGCAGGTTCGTGATCACGGGCATCGAAAAGCCCTGTACCTCGTGCACGAACAGCGTGGGAAACCGGCCGGACGACTCCAGCTCCATCAGCAGGCTGGTCACGTCGTGCTCGGGCCGCACCGGCTTGCGGATGTGCAGTAGCTCCTCCGGGCCTTCGTTCTCGAGACGGTCCATGAATGACCGCAGGTCTTTCATACGATCTCTCCGGTGCCGCGGCCGCGATGCTCCCGATCAGCCCGTGCCGAACAACCGCTCCGCGTTGCCGCCGAGGATCTTGTCCCTGTCCGTCCGGGTCAAGCGGATCTTCTCGACGATCTCGATGGGGTTGGGATCGCCGATGCCGAAGGGGCAGTCGCTCCCGAGCAGCACGTGGTCGGCGCCCACCTCCGCCACCAGGAACTCCAGCACGTCCGGCTCGAACACGATGGTGTCGTAGTAGAACCAGCGCAGCACGTCCCGGCCCATGAGCGAGGTGGTCTTTTGAATCGCCGGCTGGATCTCCCGGCCCCGGGTCATACGGCCGAACTGGTACGGCAGGAACCCGCCGCCGTGGCACAGGATGATCTTGAGATCCGGGAAGCGGTCCAGCACCCCGCTGAAGTAGAGGCACGCCACTCCCACGGTGGTGTCGGCCAGGAGGCCCACGATATGGGTAAGGAAGTAGGCGCCCAACCGTTCGATGCCCAAGGGGTTCAACGGGTGGATAATCAGCGGCGCCTGCAGACGCTCCGCGGTCTTCCAGAAGGGATCCAGCGACGGATCGTCGAGGTTGGCGCCGTCGATGTTGGATCCGATCATGGCGCCGTTGAGCCCGCACTCCTTGACCGCCAACTCGAGCTCCTCGGCGGCGGCGGCGCCGTCCTGCAGCGGCACGGTGGCGGTGCCCCGGAACTGGCCGTCGCTGTCGCCCGCGGCCAGCGCCTCGCGCATGGCCTCGTTCAGCATGCGGCTCCATTTGACCGCCTGCTCGATCGGGAGCATGTACCCCACGATGTCCATCCATGCGGACAGGATCTGCCGGTCCACGCGGCTCTCCCGTACCGTATCCCGCCGCTTCGGCAGGTCCGTGGCGGGCGCCAGTATGGGCCGGGCCAACGGCCTCCCTCCAAGACGCAGGCGCGGCCCCTGGGGCGTCTCCTCTCCGACTTCCACCCCGAACGACGGGCCGTCCTTGCGGAGCCGTTCCAGCACGGCCGGCGGTACGTAGTGCGCGTGACAATCGATTTTCATGATGCGGCCCCGATGATGCCAGACAAGGTTACGGTCAGTCCTTCAGAAAGCTGACCGGCATGGGCATGCTGAGAATGTTCATGCCCTCGGTCTGCTCCACGTGGCGAACGAAGCGGTACTTGTTCTCCACCTCGTCCATGGGATACGGCGGCACCTCGGCGCGGGCGGTCTCCACCTTGAGTCCGATGAACGCCGCATCGCGGCCTTCCAGGGCTTTGGAAAAGAGCGTCCGCAGGTCATCGGGGCTCGCCGCCCACGACGCCTTGCGGATACCCGCCCCCCGGGCCATGGCCACAAGATCCGTGGCGCCTCCGGTGGCGGTATCGATCTCCCCGGAAGCCTCGTAGACCTCGTTGTCGAGCACCACGTGGGTCAGGTTGGGCGGGTTCTTCCGTGCGATGGTGGGCAGGCTGCAGAGGTTCATCAACAGCGAGCCGTCGCCGTCGATGGCGACGACCTGCCGGTGCGGCAACCCCAGGGCCATGCCCAGCGCTATGGAGGATACCAAGCCCATGGTGCGGACGCGGAAATTGCCGTCGCCCGGCCGGCACGCGTACCATTCCACGGTATTGCCGCCGGCGCCGGTCACCACCAAGGCATCCCCGGCCAACTCCGCCATGACCTTGAAACATTCGATGCGGTTCATCAAGCGTTCCCCGTCGCGCGCGTCCACCGAAGCCCGTCATTCTCCCGGACGACGCCGTCCCAGCACGTCCTTGGTCAGCAGCACGGCCACCGGCCGCTTGTAGTCCTGGGTGAGCACCTGCGTTCGCTTGATCAAC
Source organism: Binatia bacterium (assembly GCA_963422385.1). Classification (GTDB taxonomy): domain Bacteria; phylum Desulfobacterota; class Binatia; order UBA9968; family JAJDTQ01; genus JAJDTQ01. The sequence continues at coordinate 269,141 of OY729432.1, forward strand.
GTCCTGGCTTCGTCCGGATCCCGCAGAATGAAGTGGCGGACGCCGAGAGCGCTCAGCACCGGCTGCGTCATGGCCCCGTTGGTGCTGAACGAACGGTCGCCCACGTCCCCGGCGTAGTAGATCAACAGCAGCAGCGGCAGGTTGTATTGCAGAAGGGTGGAAACGATGCCGTTGACGCTGTTGAACAGCCCCCCGTTCTGCATGATCAACGCGCACTTCTTGCCCACCAGATAGCCGCCGGTGCAGATGCCGATGCCTTCCTCCTCACGGCAAAGGGGCACGTGGACGATATCCGGATCCGCCGCCACCCGCTCCAGCAACGGGTGCAGATTGATGTCGGGCAGGGTCGCGACAAGGTCGACCCCCGCCTCCTTGAGTCCTTCGAGTATCAATGCGGGTCCGGGATGGTCCGCCACGCCATGCTCCTCGTTCTGCTCTCCGAACTCCTTCGACTTCGAGCCTGAATATCACTTTTTGCACCAGCGGCGTCAACCGTTCGGGTGTGCGGTCCCGGGAGCCGGTCCGAGTTGCGGGAACACCCGGTATTGGCTACGTTTTGTTCGGGAGACGCATTGCCGCGCCGCGCGCCTCGAAGGGAGTCTGCAAACATCATGAAGATCGGCATCGGGCTACCGTTCAAGACCTCCAGGGATAGCTGGCCGGCCATCGAGGCATTGGCACGCCAGGCGGACGAGGGTCCCTACTCGAGCTTCGCGGTTATCGACCGGCTTGCCTACGACAACTACGAGCCGCTCGTCATGCTGGCCGCGCTGGCTTCCGCCACCAGGCATATACGGCTCATGACCGCCGTTCTGGTGGGTCCGCTCAGACGGGCCGGGGTGCTGGCCAAGCAGGCCGCCACCATCGACGCCATCTCCGGCGGCCGTCTGAGTCTGGGGATCGCCGTGGGGAGCCGGGAGGACGACTCCCTGGCGGCCCCTTCCGGCTTTCATGACCGCGGCCGCCGCTTCGACGGCCAGCTCGATCTCATCCGCAAGATCTGGCGCGGGGAAATCGTCAACGACGCTGAGCGGCCCGTGGGGCCCGAGACGGTGCAGTCCGGTGGTCCGGAGCTTCTGATCGGCGGCACCGCGCCGCGGGCACTGGACCGGGTGGGGAAATACGCCGACGGCTACGTCATGGGCGGCCGGGCGTTGGACCGGGAGTGGGCCAGAGGCATCCTCGCACAGGTGGATGAATCGTGGCGCACCCACGGCCGCGCCGGGCGTCCACGCATCGTGGCGTCGATGCTCACGGCGCTGGGTCCGGGGGCGGAGGAAGCCGTGCGTGGAGCGTTCGCGGACTACTACGGCGGCGATCCCGCGCGCCTCGAAGCCCGGGTGGCACGGGGCAACCTGACCACACCGGACGCCATCCGCGAGGCCATGGCGTTCCACCGGGAGCTCGGCACGGACGAACTGATCCTCAAGCCCGCGACCCTTGCGCCGGATCAGATCGACCGGTTGACCGAGGTTATCGCGAAATCCTGAAGACCAGGGAGCCGCCATGTCACAAAGCCGTCTCGTCCCGGAGGGGCACGAGGTGTATCTCGACCACGTGGGACTTTTCGTCCCGGACTTCGACGCGTCGCCCCGGAGACTTGAGGAGCTGGGCTTCTCCCTGACGCCGTTCGTGGCACACATGGCCAGCACCGAGCCCGGCGTTGCGGCCACACCCAGCGGCACCGGCAATCAATGCGCCATCTTCGGCCAGGGCTACCTCGAGATGCTCGGACCCACGGTGGATACGCCGCTGTCGCGACAGCTCCGGGCGCAGCTCCACCGCTACCCGGGTTGGCACCTGATCGCGTTCGCGGCCAACCAGCCCGAGGAGAACCACGAACGCATCGGACGGGACGGCTTCAAGCCCCTGCCGCTGGTGCGGCTGGCCCGCCCGGTACCCACCGACACCGGCGAGGAGACCTGCCGTTTCTCGGTCATCCGGGTGCCTCCGGAGGTCATGCCCGAGGGGCGCATCCAGATCGTCACGCACCACACGCCGGAGCTGGTGTGGCAGTCCCGGTACCAGCACCAGCCCAACGGCGCCGCCGCCCTCACCGGCGTGCTGGTGTGCGTGGACGACCCCGGAGAAGCGGCCGAGCGCTTCAGCCGGTTCGTCGGGGTCGAGCCGCCGGGGCGGACGGACACCTGGGAGGTGGGGCTTCACCAAGGCCGCGTTGTCTTCATCCAGGCCCGACGCTTTCATGAGCTCTACCCGGACCGGGAGCTGCCCTGCACACCCTACATTGCCGAGGTGTCCCTTCGCACCGACGACCTGGCCGCCACGCGCCGCTACTTCGACGAAGGCAATATCCGCTACGACCACGTGGGCGACGACGCTCTGCGAGTGCCGGGCGCCGAGGCCCTAGGGGCATCCTTTCTGTTCCACGAATCACCCGAGGGTGGCATCCTTTGAGCACGGACACACGCTACGACTACGACCTGTTCACCATCGGCGCGGGCTCCGGGGGCGTGCGCGCCAGCCGCATGTCGGCCGTCCACGGCGCGCGAGTGGCGGTGGCGGAAGAACGATACCTGGGCGGTACCTGTGTCAACGTCGGCTGCATTCCCAAGAAGCTGCTGGTCTACGGCTCCCACTTCACCGACGACTTCGAGGACGCCGCCGGCTTCGGCTGGACCGTGGGCGAACGCGCCTTCGACTGGCCGTCGCTGATCCGCAACAAGGACCAGGAGATCGCGCGCCTCAACTCGATCTACCGCGGCCTGCTCCAGAGCCATGGAGTCACGCTGTTCGAGTCCCGCGCCCGGGTGCTGGACCCGCATACCGTGGAGGTGGCAGGCCGGAAGGTCACCGCCGCCAATATCCTCGTGGCCACCGGGGGCTGGCCCACGGTGCCGAACGTTCCGGGCAAGGAGCACGCCATCACGTCCAACGATGCCTTCCACCTGGCGGAGATGCCCAGGCGCGTCGTCATCGTGGGCGGGGGCTACATCGCGGTGGAGTTCGCGGGCATCTTCAACGGATTCGGCGTCGAGGTCATCCAGCTCTATCGCGGCCCGCTGTTCATGCGCGGCTTCGATCTCGACGTCCGCAACACGCTGGCCGACGAAATGCGCAAGAAGGGCATCGACCTTCGCTTCGATGCGGACATCGCCGCCATCGAGAAGAATCGAGGAGACCTGACGGCCACCCTGAAGGACGGCCAGACGCTGGAAACCGATGCGGTGATGTTCGCCACGGGCCGGCTGCCCAACACCCGCGGGCTGGGCATCGAGGAGACCGGCGTCGAGATGACCCGTAGCGGCGCGGTGGTGGTCAACCAGCGTTTTCAAACCAACGTCCCGTCCATCTACGCCCTCGGCGATGTCACCGACCGGGTCACGCTCACCCCCGTAGCCATTGCCGAGGCCATGATCTTCGCCCGGACCGTGTTCAAGGGGGACATGGGGTCGATGGACTACCGCAACATTCCGTCCGCGGTCTTCAGCCAACCGCCGGTGGGAACGGTGGGATACACCGAAGAAGCCGCCCGGGAACGCTGCGGCGAGGTGGACGTCTACCGTTCCGCCTTCAGGCCGCTCAAGCACACCCTGTCCGGACGGGACGAGAAGACCATGATGAAGCTGATCGTGGAGCGTGCCAGCGACCGGGTCGTGGGCTGCCACATGGTGGGGGCCGACGCCGGCGAGATCATTCAGGGATTGGCCGTGGCGCTGAGCTGCAACGCCACCAAGGCCGACTTCGACCGGACCATCGGGATACATCCCACCGCCGCGGAGGAGTTCGTCACCATGCGCGAACCCGTGAGCGGCGGCGACCAGGAGCCTGTCCGGGTAAGCGAATCGTAGCGAGAGGCATGGAAATGGAGGGCATTTGTGGGCGGATTCGAGGAGAATATCGGGAATATCCGACGAGAATCCAACCGCAAATGGACCTGTTTCCATGCCTCGCAGTAGATTCCTGCTTTACTCGGTCAGGCTCCTAGTTCCTGGAGCGCGACACCACACCAGCCATACGAGCACCGGCGGGTTTGAAAACCGCCCCTACATCACATTCACAAAGAATGCGCAGATTCGGATTGATTCTGGCTGTTTGCCTTGCGCTGGCGCTAACCAGCGCGTGTGGCGACAAGGGTGAGGATTCGCAGGCGGTGAAGGGACCGGACCCGGCCCGAGGGAGGCGGCTCTACATCGCGACCTGCATCGTGTGTCACAACACAGACCCGAGCAAGCCGGGCTCCCAAGGTCCGGCCATCAAGGGATCTTCATTGGAGCTGCTGGAGGCCAAGGTCCTGCACAGACGCTATCCGCCCGACTACAAGCCCCAACGAACGACCAAGGCCATGCCCACGTACCCCCAACTGAGAAAAAGGATTCCGGATATCGCTGCCTATCTGGCGCAGCCTCAAGCGGCTACGCAATCTCCAACAGCACCCAAAAGATCGCGGTGAGGATCAGGCCGCTCCAGATCGTGCCTGGAATGGACGTCAGGAGTTTCTTGGTGCCTCCCCCGGCGTTACCCACCAATGCATTCAGCTCGACGATGGCGATGATCAAGAGGCTGACGATCCAGAAGACTGCCATATTGCCGCCGGACTCCCCGTGCGGATAATGGCTCGCCGCGCCCATCAGGAACAGCATGGGTATGGAGAACAGCGTGTTGGTACGGGAGGCGAACCCGGCCCACTGGCCCTTGCCGGCCGCGTCCGGAAGCGGCTCTCCCCCCTCGGCCACCTTGTTGGCGGAGGCGATGACCACCTGCTGATTGGGCCAGATCACCAGCCACACGTTGAGGAACATCAAGGTTCCCATGGTGCCGCCGATGGTGATGGCCATGCCGTAACCGGACGCGAAGAAGTCCTCGCCGAGTTGCAACCACTTGATGAGATAGATGAGTAAACCGGCCAGGAAAGTGAACATGGCGCCCCAGCGGAACCACCAGAGGGCGCGGGGCACGAGCTTCTGTATGGCGCCGGTGCGGGTGCCCGCTTCGGTCTCGGCGAAGAACGGCGTCTGGACGAAATTGAAGTAGTAGAGCAGACCGATCCAGGTCACGCCGGCCAAGAAATGCACCCAACGCAATAGAAATTGAACAAGCTCCATCAAGCACCTCCTGTTTGCTTTTCCTCGAAATATCGCCCCGTTCCGCATTATATGCAGTAACGGGTCGCAGGGTCAATGAAAGGTGCCGGGAACGCAATTCACGGCTCCGAGACAAAGGGACCGAACCGTTCGTAAAGGTCGCGGAGTCTGGCCTTGTAGTAGTCCACGTTCTCATCCGGGCTGGCAGGGTCCCACTCCGAGACATGCCGGCAGTTCTCGTTCACCATCACGTTGGCCCCTTCCCCCGTGACGTAGTAGGAGACCTGATCCCCGGACAGGTACTTCCGTTCCGATCTCAGGGCCACCTCATAGGCGCCGCGGGGATGTTGTTTCCCGCCCTTGACCTTTATCTGGTAGTCGTCCAGCGATTCCCGCAGGGTCTCGGTCCGCTTCAGCAGGAACAGATCGAGGCGGTGGTGCGTGATGGCCTCACGATACCGTTCGTACAGCGCCGGGATCTCGCCCTTCCGTCCCTGGAGCAGGAGCCTGAGCATCTCCTCCAGCCACTCGCGCCGGTAACGCTCGATCCCGCGTCCGCTCAAATCGGAACCGCTCACGAAGATTTCATCCCGCTCGGCCAGAAGCGCGTGATTCCCCGGCGCGTAGCAGAATATCGCCGGACATCGCGCCAGCGGCAGCTCTACCTTCGACGGCAGCGACACCGCCGCCTCCGCCACCAGCGCCTCCACCGAAGGGGCGCCGACAAGCCCGGCCGGGGGAACGAAGTAGATGCCGCCGGCATCCACCGTGACCACCCGACCATCGCGTTCCTCGATCTCCGCGGCCAACCGGCGAACAAGCTCGCCCCCGGCCCGGGTCACGCGGTCCGCCGCACCGAAGTCGTTGAAGTGGCCGGCGGGGAAGGCCAGGTACTCGTGGAACGCGTCCAGCAGCACCTTGATTCCGGACCGAACCGTTGCCACGAAACGGTCGTCGTCCCCGGCCGGAGCAGCGTCGGACAATTGCCCGGCCCGTTCCCGAAGATCCCGGAACCCATCCAACAATTCGGGAAAGACCCCGAGCTCGTCCGCCTCCGGACGGCCATCACCGGACAGCATGACGGCCGGGTACAGCGCCATGACATCGCAATGCACCACGGGCCGGGACACCCCCCGGACGTTCAGCGCCGTATACTTCCGCGCGACGGGCTCCGGGGTCATGGGCGCGGGGATGGAATGGCGCCGGGCGAGATATTCCCTGAGCATGAGCCAATCGATCTTCGTCGGGTCGTCCGCAAGCGCCGTCTCCTGGTAGCGGGACGGGAAGATCCGGGCCTGGACGTAGTAACCGGGCGAGAGGACTGCGGATATTTCCCGGGTTTCGCGGACATCGTCGAGCGCATAACGAAAAAGCGTGTCCGGATCGTGATCGAAATACCAGCTCGCCTCGGCGCCCGGGATATAGGTGCGGTCCGGCGATGCCACGCCGAAATGGCGGGCCACATCCTTGAGGCCGTTTCGCCCGAGCTCACGGTCGGCTTCACTGTAGCGCTGCGCGAGGAACCACGTGTCGATGACGTGGCGCCCATGGATCGCGTAGTTCCGATACGGGATGACGCGGCCGCCGGCCTGAAACCGCGCCTGGCGGTGGCGCGGTACTCCGCCGTCCCTGCCCACCGTCAGGTCCACGCCGTACCGCCGGGCGCGCTCTTCCATGTACGGAAGGTCGAAGCGGAAGATGTTGTGCCCCTCGATCACGTCCGGGTCACGGACCCGAATCTCGCGGACCATTTCCGCCAGCATCTCCCCTTCGTTATGGTCCCTGCCGGATATGAGCCGCTCCCAACCACTGCTGTCCGACATGGCGATGGCGGTGATGCGGTCGCCTTCCCGAAGCGGATTGGGAAACTCGAAGCCGTCCGTCCGATACACCTCCAGGTCGATCTGCATGCGTACGAGGCGGTCGAAGGGCATGCCCAGAAAGTGCGTCTTCCCGGACCACAAGAGGTATTGCTGCACGGGGTCGCGCAGGTAGAAATACGGCGCTCCAGGGGTGCCGAGGCTCTTGCCGCTCTTGCGCCGGAGATAGGATTTGGCCGACTCCAGGCTTCCGACATCCGGGAAACGAGCCAGCCGACGGAACCTGCCTGTCCCCGACAACGGCTCGATCCGGCAGTCGCCCCCCCATCCTGCGATCCTGTCCTCGGACGCCAGCCAGAGGAACGGCTCGAACGGAACCGTATCGGAAACCAGCGAGGACGACGCCCGTGAGAAGAGCCGGATACGGCGATGGCCTTCGAGCTCCACGCCCACCACCTCCGGCGTCGCGTCGCGACCGGACAGCACCGGGTCGTATTGGCGGGTCGAATCACACATGATGGATGAGTCCGGATGGATGAGTCCGCAAGCGATCGCGTCCACGAAACGGCTTGCCGGACCATTGATCTGTGTAACAGATACGGGTTCATATCGCGATGAAGCCCCCCACACGCCGAGACTCCGTTACGCGCATCCGGTGCGGTGGGGGCTGGCCGTACCCTGTGTTTGGATGAACAGCTATGTTATACATCACCGGATGGTCTCCGACGCTGTCTCCCATATCCGCCGGCCCCGTTTGCGGCGACCCTTCCTGATTCTCTCCTTCTCGGGGTGGAGTGACGCCGGGTCTTCGGCCACGTCCGCGGTCCGATATCTCGTCGAGCAACTCCTGGCCTCGGAGTTGGCTCAGATCGACCCCGAAGAGTACTACGACTTCTCGGTTCAAAGGCCTCACGTACGTCTGGTGGACGGACAACGGGAGATCGAGTGGCCTTCCTACGACTTTCACTATTACAAGACCGGCAGCGACCTCGACCGGGATTTCATCTTCGCTTCGGGGGCCGAGCCGCATCTGCACTGGAAGTCCTTCTCCACGACCGTGCTGGATCTTGCGCGGCAGTGGAAAGTTGCTCGCATCATCACCTTGGGGGCGCTTCTGGACGAGGTGCTCTACACCAAACCGGTGCCCCTGAACGGCTTCTCGTCCGACCCTTCCTTGATGAAGGAGCTGGACTTTACACCGTCCCGGTATCAGGGGCCCACCGGCATCGTCGGGATCCTGAGCGACACTTTCCGCAAGGAGGGCATACCGCACGTGAGTCTATGGGCGGCGCTGCCGCACTACCTGGCGCCGTCTCCGAATCCGCGCGGGACCCTGGCCCTCGTCCTTCGTCTGACCCAGTGGCTCGGGATCCGCATCGACACGAGCCCCTTGGAGCGCGCCGCGGGTGAATTCCAGAACAAGGTGAACGAAGTCGTCAACAGTGACCCCAACCTGACGGCTCTGGTCCGGGAGCTTCAGAAACACGAGTTCGAGCAATAGCGGAGGGAAGAAACATGCCGGGAGTACGGTGGCTACTGGTCTTGATCGCGGGGACGTTTCTGATGGCGGGTCCGGGTGTCGTCCCGGCCGCGCAGTTCGACAAGGTGATCGAGGGACGCCAGCAACTGATGAAGGGCATCGGCGAGGCCAGCAAGGGCCTACGCTCCGCCACCGACGCGGCGGCGGTGGCCGCCAGTGCCGACAAGCTGGCGGAAGCGTTCGCCAAGATCAACGCCGACACCTTCCCCAAGGGAAGCGCCGACGGCTCGCGCGCCAAGCCGGCGATCTGGGAGCAGTGGGACGAGTTCGAGACGAAGGCCAAGAACGCCGTCACGCTGGCCCAGGCCATCGCGGCAAAGGCCCGGGCAGGCGAGAGCACCGCCGGGCTGGTCAAGACCTTCGGCAAGAACGCCTGCGGGAGTTGTCATCGGCCCTTCCGGAAGCCCAGGCAGAGAAGTTAGCAGCCGTCGCCCATGATTACCGAACACGTCGGGGAGACGGCCCTTCCGGACATCGAGGCGTGGGCCAACGGCATCATCCGGTCGGAGGACGACGCCGTGAAGGCGGTGGAGTCCTATCACGACGCGGATTCCAACACGTACGTCATCCGCCTGTGCCGGGGCGCCCGGGTGCTGCTCTTCCGGCTCTCCGAAGCGCAGGTGCACACCCCCGAACGCGAACCCGAGTGCGAGAAGACCCTCCGGAACAGGGTGAAGGAAGTGCGCCTCCTGCTGGGACGGGCGGAATGACCCCGGGACCCGCTCGCTGAGACAGGCAACGGCCAAGCGTGACGTTGGCGGGAAATCAGTGTTCTTCGCCCGCGAAGTCGGGAACCCGCCGGTAAGTGGCTGCCGAGATTCGGAACCGTAGACAACGGCTTGGGCAAACCCGCAAGTTCAGCCGCTGCGCCGGTCGACAGCCGGCCCATCTCGCAGAGTTTTACGGCGATCAGGAGCTTGGCCTCCTTGTGAAACTCTTCGGGGGTCAGACCCAACGCCAGCAGCACGTCATCACCGTAGTTGATGGTCAACGAGTTCGCCATGGTGGAATCTCCATATATTCGTCGTCGTGTCCGAACACCTGTAACCAGGGAGAGAGTGCAACATGCAACGGCTTGCTTTTCCCTTCCACGAAAGAGAGCCCCTTGAACCGGTCCAACTGTTTGATCTTGTCGATCAATGCCCGCTCCTGCCGCGAATTGGAGACGTTCCTGACGAGGAATTTCGCGTCCGTATCCGTCGAACGGAGAACGAGATAATTGGCAATGGCCGAAAATACGGAGGTATCGAAATCGCGAGCCTCCTGGGAGGCCAGCACCAGTGAGATGCCGTATTTGCGGCACTCCTTCGCCATCGTCGGAATGAGCTTGAGCCGGGCGGCGCGATGCGCTTCATCGAAAATCAACGCATGCGTGATCCGCTCCTGGATGCCCCGGCGGAACATGTCCTTGTACAGCCCGTAGAACACCAGGGAGGCGAACGCCCGCTGCAAGTTGTCGTTCTGCGTCGTGTGAATGCGGATGACGGTCGGCAGCGCGCCTTCCCACAAGCTGCTCCGGGACTCGGCGCCGACATTGAAGAAGCCGTAATCGTCCAGCTCACCCAAGCGGCTGAGCAAGGTTCGCAAGCCGTGGTCCGGCCTTGGCTCGGCACGCAGGAGCTCCACGAAGCGCTTGAATGCCGGCTCCGAGGCACCCGCCTCTGTGGCGGTCCAACCCGCCTCCTCGAAGCCCTCCTTGATGGCTCTTCGAATACGATCCGCCTGGATGTCCCCGAGCTCCGGGTAGATGGCGGTGAAGATGTCCCGCATGGCCCCGGCGACGTCCAGATGCGCCATCCGCGCGGTTCGGTCGATCACGCGCAACGGGTTGAAGCCGAGCCCGTCGAAGTCGACGAAGCGAACGTCTCCGAGGGACTCCTCAAGCCTCTCGTCGATGTCCTGGTGATAGGAAAAGATGACCGGCCGGATGTTCGCGGCGACCATCTGCTTGCACAGATTCACGAGACAGGTGGTCTTGCCCATGCCCGGCAGGCCGGCGATCAGGAGATGGGGATTGCCTCTCACTCCGAGACGCCAGCTCACCTCGGCGTTCGTGAGGGTGTCCGTCCCCAGACGGACGGCCGGGGGAGAGCCGTCCTCCTGATCGGACGTCGGCACATCCGGGGCGGCAACGGACCCTCCGGGGGCGTCCGTTCGTCGAGATTCCGAACCGCTTTCGGATCGCTCTCGGCTCTTCGCCGATCGCACCGGGGGTCGTTGGTCCGCCGGTTCGGATGGTGGCGTCTCGAAGCCGAGATCCGAGTCCGGCAGGAGACCGGGACCGAACAGGAATACCTGCGTGCCCCAATCGTCGGGCGAGATCTTCAGCGGGCGAGGGCCGGCGTACTCGGGACAGAACACCCACCCGCGGTCGCCTTCCGCCGGGGCGGTGAAGGCATACTCTCCGCCCCTTTCGATCATGCGATCAATTTCGGCAACCAGGGCCTTGTGTCGTTTCACCGGCAGGGAGTGCCTGTGCGCCTTGTCGGCGTAGAAGCGCAACACCCGGGCCAGCTTGGCGCGCCGGATCGCCCTGAACGCGGCGCAGACGTCCTCATGGCTGTAGTAGTCATCCCATCGCTTGTGAAACTTTCGGGTCTGCCGGTCGTCGATCTGCTTCAGAATCTCCGCCGACCGGGTGGAGGCGGGCTACGTATGAACCAACTCCACCGGGCGCTACATCGGTGTCCCTGTGGCGGCTGGAAACAGAGCGGCTCGGGCCGAGAGGAATGCTTCGAGGAGCTGCTGAGCTACACCCGCATCAAGAACGTGAACCTGCGCTGGTCAGGCCAGTTCCTGCGGCTACCCCGCCATCGCGAACTCGCCACCGGCGGCCTGCTGCCAGACATGGGTATAGACCTCGGCCGCCACCGCCTCTTTCTCTTCGGGCGTAAACGGTGGCGTCGGCAGGCTGGCGTAAACCTCGTCGAGGATGAAGACCTCGACCTCCGCCTTGGTCTGTTCCTTCTCCCAGAAGCGATTGAATTCTTTCAACCGCGCCCTGATCGAAGCGAGCAGATCGCGGCTCGCCTGCTTGACCCGCTCCCGCTCGGCCTTGCCGAGATCTTCCTTCTTCAGCAGGTCGAACAGGGCAAGCTCGTCCTCGCTGAGACCCTCCTCGACCGCGCGCCGCTGCTCCGCGTCCAATTCTTCTATCAATTCCGTCAGCCGCCGAAAGGTCTCCTCGATGGTCACGCGGTCCTTCTCGCGGTTGTAGTCGGCGACGATCTCTTCGTACTTGCGCTGGTAGTCCATCCGCGACGGATTGCGCGCCAGCAACTGGGCCAGCTTCCGCTCGACGATCTCCCGGATGTCCTGTAGCGCCGTCGCCTTGTGGCGCACCTTCTTCGTGAACTCGTCGCGCAGCTTTTCCACATCGACTTGGCTGAGGTCGAAGGTCAGCCCTTCGGCCTGGTCGTCGCCCGGCGCCTGCGTGCGGATCGCCTCGTTCACGATCCGGTGCAACTCCTTCAGGAGCTCCGTCACGTCCGCGGTATCGCGTCGCTCCGAAAGCTTCTTGTAGATCGCTTCGATGTTGTCGCGTCGCTCGGCGCAGGGAAACGCCGACGGCTCCATCAGCAGTGCCTTGAAGCGTGCGAACACCTGCCGGGCCAGCACCTCGAAGCGTCGCTTGGCCTCGTCGTTGGTATAGACGGCCTCCACGGCGTCCTTCAGCCTCTCGATGCGGGTGAATCCGGTCGAGCCGATCAGCGTGGCGGGATCGCAGCCGAGGCCGCGAAGGTGCGCCTCCGTCGCCTCGATGGCCTCGATCAGCGCCTGCACACGTTCTTCGATGGGTGCGACGATCTCCTCGCCGCCGGCGCCGTCGTCACCCAGCGCGTATTGCGCCAGCGCCTCGCGCAGGCTCTTCAACATGCCGTTGTAGTCGACGATCAAGCCGAAATCCTTGCCCGGCCAGACCCGGTTCGCCCGCGCGATCGCCTGCATCAGCGAGTGCGCCTTCATCGGCTTGTCGATGTAGAGCGTCGAGAGGCATTCGACGTCGAAGCCGGTCAGCCACATGGCGCAGACGATAGCGACCCGAAAGGGATGCTCGGGGCTCTTGAACGCGATCTCGACATCGACACGCTCGCCGTCCGTCGTGTCGAAGCCCCGCTTCATCCGCGCGCGATGGGGGACGATATCGAAGCCCCATTGCGCGAAGTCTCCGACCTCGTTCTGCGCCTCGCTGATGATGATCTCGACGATGGTCTCGTCCAGCCATGCGGCCTGGGCGGCCAGCTCCTCGGCTTCCTCCGCCAGCGCGGTACGGACAGCCGCGTCACCCGCCATCTCGGCCGCCGCACGCTTCGCGTCCGTCGACTCGCGAACGGCTGTCGTCTTGGCCTGCCATCGAGGAACGATCCGCTGGAGCATCCGGGCACAGGTGAGCTTGTCGATACACACCAGCATCGACTTGCCCGACTGCCATCGGGTCGCGCAGTGGTCGACGAAATCGGCGGCGATCTTGTCCAACCGCTCGTCGGCAGTGATGACCTCGTAGTCCTGGCCCAGCAGCTTGTCGAGCAGCGCCGCCTGGTCGGGATCGAGGTCGGCCTCCTCGACTTTCGCCGCGATGCGGTCGTTCAGGTCGGTCCGCGCCACGCCCAGCTTCTCGCCCCGGTTTTCGTAGACCAGCTTGACGGTGGCGCCGTCCTCTTCGGAGCGCTTGAAGTCGTAGCGCGAGACGTAGTCCCCGAAGATGCGTTTCGTGATCTCGTCCTGCTTGAACAGCGGCGTGCCGGTGAAGCCGATAAAGGCCGCGTTCGGCAGCGCGAGGCGCATGTTGCGCGCCAGACGGCCCGCCTGGGTACGGTGCGCCTCGTCCGAGATGACGATGATGTCGTCGCGCACGCTGTAGGGCTGCTTCGGATCGACATCCTTGTTGAACTTGTGGATCAGACTGAAGACATAGCGGTGGTTCTCCTTCAGCAGCTTTGCCAGATCGCCCCCCGATGCAGCCCGAGGTGTATTGTCGTCGGCGATCCCGCAGCCGATGAAGGTCCCGTAGATCTGGCCGTCGAGGTCGTTTCGGTCGGTCATCAGCAGGAACGTGAAGTTGCCTTCCAGCTTCCGCCGCACCTTCTCCGCGAAGAAGGCCATGGAATAGGACTTGCCGCTCCCCTGGGTGTGCCAGAACACCCCGAGCCGACCGAGCTCGGGTTGGGTCCGCTCGACGATGTCGACCGGCCTTTTGGGGATGTAGGGCGCCGCCTCCTCGGCGACCATCGGCAGTATCGGCAGGTCCTTCGCGGGCGCACGCGATTCGAGTGGCAGCTCCACGACGCGATGTCTCAGGCGCCGCTCCGGCGGGAACTCCAGATTCAGCGCTTCCTGTCGCGCCACCGACGCCACCGCCCGGTTGACGCCCAGTACCTGGTGGTTGCGCGCGATGACTTTCCGCGTGGCGCCCGGCTTGCTCTCGTCGAACAGGATGAAGTTCTCGACAATATCCAGCAGCCGATCCCGCGCCAGCATGCCGTTCAGTATCACCTCGGCGTCCAGGCTGCCCCTGTCCGTCTCGTCGAGCCGCTTCCACTCGGCGAAGTGCTCCCACTCGCTGGTGATCGAACCGTAGCGGGCGCGGTCGCCGTTCGACACGATCAGGAAGGCGTTGTGATGGAAGGCATGGGCGATGACGTTCTCGTCCATGTAGTCGGAGAGGTTGCTGTCGAAGCCCTCGCGGATGTTCTTGTAAACAGCCTTCAGCTCGATGAAGACCAGCGGCAGACCGTTGACGAAACAGATCAGGTCGGCGCGGCGGTTGTAGTTGGGCGTGCGGATGCCGGTCAGCTTCAACTCGCGCACGGCGAGGAAACGGTTCGAGCCCGGCGCATTGTCGAAGTCGATCACCCGGGCGCGGGCGGATTTCGGGCGCCCCTTGGCGTCCCGGAATCCCACGGGGACGCCACCGCGAAGCAGCCGATGGAAGTCGCGGTTGTGCTGCACCGTCGAGCGGCTGATGTCGTAGACGGTCAGGTCCCGCACCGCGTCGTCGATGGCGGAGGCCGGTAAGTCCGGGTTCAGACGCTTCAGTGCGGCGCGCAGGTCGCGGGTCAGCACCGCTTGCTTGGTATCGGCACGGCCGAGGGCGCCGTCGGGTCCGAAGGTCTCCTCGTTCCAGGCATGGAGGCTGTCCCAGCCGAGCACCTGCTCGAGATGTTCGGCGAAGGTGGCCTGGACCAGTCGATCCTCGCTGTTGATGGGCGTTATCGCCATCGAGCGTGTCGTCCTGTGGTGGTGTCGGGTGCGCCCATCAGACCGCGATCTACCCGTTCATCAGGCGCGGCAGGAGTAGGTCGCGGGCTTGGGCGAGCGCATTATTCTGGAGCGCCAGTGTCTTGCACTGCGCAGCGATTGTTTGGACTGTGTCGTTGAACATGTCAAGCAGTCCTTTAGGCGGTTTGGGAATTACGTACTCTCGAAGCACTTTCCAATCAGCACGTGGCATCTTCGAACCCTCTCGCACGGTCTTCGAAGCCACCGCCACGAAGTGATCGCTCGAAGTCGCACAGAGAACAACAGGCCAATCAGCATCATCGTGGACACGCCAAACCAGCGCATCTGAAGAAGCCAGTCCGTTTCGCAAGGTGAAGCCGATCTTGTGGAAATAGGGTCTGATCTTGCAGAACAAGATGTCTCCTTCTTCGAAACGCCATTTGCCACTGTCGAGGCCTTTAACCAGTTCCCAATTGACCAAGGTGAAGGAACGACGTGGGATATGCTCAAGACCGATGTGAATATCGTGCTCTTCGAAGTCGGACGGCTTTACGCTCTTCTTCACAACCCCTACTACATCACCCAATGTACGCCGACTCCACCCCTCGGGGAGGCCGTCGGTGATCTTGACGTGCTCATGACCGGGGAAGCGGAAGTGAACGAACCACTCGCGGTAGAGAAGCCGCGCCGCCTCCTCCAGCAACGCAATCCGCCGCCGGTTGTTCTCGATCAGGTCGTCGTAGGCAGAGAGGACGCCTGCGATCTCTTTTTGTACAACCAATTTCGGCACCGGGAACTTGATCGAGAGGAGTTTCGCTTGACTCAAATTGTCCTGGGCAGCGCCCTGCGTGAATGACTGGAAACGCATCTTCAGAGCAGCATCGAAGAGGTATTTCACGAACCTTACGTCGGCCTTCTCCGGCTGAGCGATGAAGCCGATAACGCTGTCGGGGAAGCAAGCTTCGATATCTAGTATGGAGGTTTCCGCGATATTCGCCGCGATGGTGATACATAGTGTGCCGACAGGCCAAAGCTTGCTTTGGGTGAGTCCAGCTTCGCTGTAGGTTTGTTCGAAGTCGCGCAAATACAGGCCCGCCTTCTTTACGTCTCCAGTCTGTACGAACGGATAAGGCCCACCGTACAAGAACTCTGCATCTCTGGGACGATGGCGCGATCGTCCACGTGAAACGCTGCCGAGTTGATCCAGTGTCATTTCGTGGACCCTCACGCCCCTAACTCCTCGAAGTCCCGAGCGACCCGCGCCGCCAGCGCTGCTTCCTCGTTCAGCGCGTTTAACTCGATGTGAATGGACCGCAGCGCCTCCTCGAAGTCGAAATCCTCGTCCTCCTCCTCGGGCGCGACGCCGACATATCGACCCGGAGTGAGGCTCCAGTCGTGCGCCTCGATCTCTGTGCGGTCCACCAGCTTCACCAGCCCTTCGACATCGCGCAGCTCCGCTCCGGAGAAACGGGCCCGTAGCCCGGCAGGCCTGGCGGATGAAATCCTGCGCCCTCTACGGCGACTCGATCCCGCGAATCCACCCGTTGGCGATTCCGCAATCCACGTCATCGTGACGCCGTCCGTCCGCGCGTCGTGAGCCGATACTTCTGGTTTTTCGCCGTCGGCGATTCGGGAAGGGTCATCTCGACCAGTCCCGCGGAGAGCGCAGGGCGAATGTAGTTGTTGCGAAACGTCGGGCGGTGCGACAGTCCAAGCGCAGCCATGAGCTCGGTCGTACCCTTCGGGCCGTTCCGCAATTCGGTGAGCAGACGCGCTACCTGGTCGCTTACTTGGTCGTCTACCTGGTCGCCTACTTGGTCGCTTACTTGGTCGGTTGCCTGGTCGCCTGCTTGGTCGCTCGCGCTGAAATCCCGGACGGCTTCAAATATGGCCTCCAGCATGAAAACGATGAACGGCGTGCTCTCTCCCGCAGCGGAGCTCTCCCGGACCGCGTGGTAGTACTCGCCCTGGCGCGTATGAATCAGGCTCTCCACCGGAACATCGGCGAACAGAGATTTCCAGCGCGTCAATATCAAGGTCTGCCAGAATCTTCCCAGACGGCCGTTGCCGTCCTCGAAGGGGTGAATGAACTCGAACTCGTAGTGGAAGACCGAGCCGGCAATCAGCGGATGCTCTCCCGTATCGCCCAGCCACGACAGCAGATTCGACATCAGGTGCGGTACGCGGTCGGCGGGAGGGCCGAGGTGCTGTATGCCGCCCGCACCCCCTACGGCAACGCCGCCGCGCCGGTAGTGGCCCGGAGCGTCCAGTAATCCGGCCATCAGGATCTCGTGCGCGTCGAGCAGGTCGGCTTCTTTGGCGACATTCCAGCGCGGGAACCGTTCGTAGACTTTGATTGCGTTGCGAATTTCCTGAATCTCCCGAAGGGGAGCGACGACCGGCTTGCCTTCGAGGATGGTGGAAATCTGTTCTTCGGTGAGCGTGTTGCCTTCGATCGCCAGCGATCCTTGAATGGTGCGGATGCGATTGACCCGCCGCAGGCGCAGATTCGCCCGGGCCGCCGAACCCTCCACCCGCCCGATCGCTTCCCCAATCCGTTCGGCCAAGTCGAGAATGGTCGAGGTGATCGTGTAGGGCGGCGGCGTTGTTTTCGTCCGGTGAATCACATCCCCAACTCTTCGAAGTTCCGGGTGATTCGTGCGGCCAGCTCCACCGCCTCGTCGTTCAGTTCCTTGAGGTCGATGTGAATGGATCGCAATGTCTCCTCGAAGTCGAAATCCTCGTCCTCCTCCTCGGGCGCGACGCCGACATAGCGGCCCGGCGTGAGGCTCCAGTCGTGCGCCTCGATCTCGGTCCGGTCCACCCGCTTCACCAGCCCTTCGATATCGCGCAGCTCCGCGTCGGGGAAGCGCTCGTGCAGCCAGTCGGCCTGGCGCACGAAATAGCGCGCCTGGCGCAATGCCTTCACCGCGTGGTCCCGTGCGTCCTCCAGTCCACGGCGCACCTTTCTGATGTCCGCGCTGGCCCACAGGTTCGAGTCCCGCGCATCGAGCTCCTTCACCGCGATGTCGACAGCGCACCCCGCAAGCTTCGACGCCAGATCGATCTGCCTGGTCAAGTCCCGGCACCGCTCGGCCATGTCGCGCAAGCCTTCGCGCGCGGCATGTAACGCGACATTCTCCCGAGCTGCGCCATTCCCGCCCCTTGCCCGGCCGGCGGTCCGCGCGGCGACCTCGGCTGCGAGCGCCTCGATATCGGCTGACACGGTGGCCTGCGCGGAGGTGAGTTCCTCCCAGGTCTCGGCGAGGGGATCGGGGTCGTGCTCCTCGATGGCGAAGGGTTCCATCAGACCGACCAGCGTGCCCAAGGCGTGCTCGAAGGCCGCGAGCGGTTCGGCGGTCGCCTCTCCCTTTGCAATGGCCTGGGCGAGGTAGCTCTCCACGAGCTTGAGGAACCGGTCCGCCTGCCCGCGATAGAGCCACACGACGGCGGCGATGTTCTTCTGCTGCTCCGGGCTGAAGTCGTAGACGGCGCGCGTGACCTTACGATGGATGTTGCGCGCATCGAGCATCAGGACTTGGTCGCGCCGCGCCTCGTCTCGCTCCTTCGCCCGGTCGAAGAACCAGAGCTGGCAGGGCACGGTGCGGGTGTAGAAGAAGTTGCCGCGGATATCGATCATCACGTCCACGGCCCCGCTCTCGATCAGCTTCTGCCGCACCCTGGCCTCGTCCCGCCCGGCGCTGGACGCCTGCGACGACATGACGACGCCGGCCCGGCCGTTCTCGTTCAGGTAGCTGTAGAAGTACTGAAGCCACAGGTAGTTGGCATTCGAGACCTTCTTGGTTTTGTTCACGCCCGGCAGGCCGAAGGGGAGGCGCTTGTCGCTCTTGACCTTCTCGGCGTCGACCTCGTCCACGTTGAACGGCGGATTGGCCATCACGAAGTCGCACTGTCCGACCAGCTCGTGCGGGTCCTTGTAATAGGTGATGGCCTCGTTGCCGGCCCGGATCCTGCCCTCCAGCCCGTGTACGGCGAGGTTGACCTGGGCGAGCTTCGCGGTGGTCTCGTTCTTCTCATGGCCGTAGAACGTGACCCGTTTCATCGTGTCCTCGCCCGCGTTCTCGATGAAGTGGCTCGACTGCACGAACATGCCGCCCGAGCCGCAGGCGGGGTCGAGAACGACACCGTGGTCCGGCTCGATCACATTGACGATGGTCTGGACGATCGAGGGCGGCGTAAAGAACTCGCCGTTGTCGTGCGCGCCCTGCTTGGAGAACTCGGCCAGGAAGTATTCGTAGATGCGGCCGAACACGTCGCCCGAGGCCGTGCGCAGCGCCTCGGAATCGAAGGTCCGCATCATCTCTTCCAGAACATCGTCCTCGAAGCGTTCGTAGTCCTTCGGCAACTGACCGGCGAGCGGCGGGAAGTGGTCCTCCACGGCTTCCATGGCCGCGGTCACGGCCGCGCCGAGAGTGCCGTCCTTCGGCATCGCCAGCAGCACGTCGTAGCGTGCCGGCTCGGGCAGCATCAGGGCGCGGCGCCGCGTGAAATCGGCTTCGACCAGGGGCCGGTCCGGCATCTTGCCCGCGGTCTTGTCTTCACTAATCGCCGACATCACCGCGTAGTAGCGGTTCGTCGCATGCCGCAGGAAGATCAGGCCCAGAATGGGCATGAAATACTCGTTCGACGCGAGGTTCGAGTTGGCCCGCAGGTTGTCCGCAACCTTCCAGAGGTCCGCCTCGAACTGTTCGATACCGATCAGATGGTCCGCCGTCATTCGCTAATTCCTGTGCGCTGCACACACCGTCGATGTCAGCCTGCGAGGATCACATCCAGGGTCGCATTTTCGGTCCCTGACAAGATATAGGCGAAATGCCGGGCTCTCGTAAGGGATACCTGGAGGAGTCGCCTGGTCTCCATGTAGGGCGGATGATTGTCTTTCCCCCGAAAGGTCCGATGCTCATCTTCCACGAGAAGCACGGAATCGTACTCCCGCCCTTTGAGTTGATGCATCGTCATGACGCTGATGCGGGATGCTTCCCTGTGGTTGTCGATGATCTGGTCCTGGAGTATCGCTTCGTCCAATGCGGCTTCGGCACCCTCGTAGTTGGCCCTCTGCCTCCAGAGTTCCGCCAGCCGCTCTTCGATCGCTGATCCCCGACGAAGAAGGCGCAGGTATCGCGCATGGTCCGCCGCACGTTGGAGTTCGCTGGCGTCGCTGCGCTCGATCGCACGGCGAACCGCATGCCAGTCCTCTCTCGGCGATCCGACGAAGCCGGCCGCGTCGACCGGCTCGAACACGGTTGTCAAGGCTCTGACGCATTTCGTGTTCGGCACCTTGTCGTTGCTACACTTCTCCGCCCACCCCGACAGTTGAATCGAGGTCTTGATCGCCGTTTTCCTTTCCGTAGACCGGAGCACCGCGCCGACTGCGACGCTCGCAGAGAAGGCGGAGCCCTCGAAGCCCCCGACGAAACCTTCGTCACCACCTGGGGCACGATGATCGAACCTCAGATCTTGAATCTTTTCAGTAGACGGATCAGTTGATTTTGCAGCGGATGCGAAAAAGAGAGTTGCCCTTTTTCAAATTCGCCGAAACAGATACTAAAGATTGCCAAGAAATCATCGCGCATGGTCTCAGGCGTATGGTGGTCGTGAAGATCTCGTAACGCTGGGCCGTGGCACCTCCGAACTTTGCGACCGCTCCCACAGGGACAGTCATGGTGACCACGATAGCCATGCTCGAAGAGGAAGCAGATGACGGCTAACCCTGCGAGGGGATCCCGCAGGTTGAGTGTACTGATATAGTGGTGCAGGATGCCCTCGCATCCATGCGCGGCTTCACCGAACGGATGATAGCTATGCTTGCTCCAGAAGCAGTACCCATAAAGATAGGGAACCAGCAGTCGATCGACAAATCCGAGAAGAGTGGATCGCTCGAAAAATACGCGTCGCTGTTCGATCGGTACAGCGAGGCACAGCGTGCCATCCGGGTTGAGATGTTCGTATTCTGTCCCAATCCGACCACCGGTCTCCTTAACACGCGGCAATCTCTCGGGAAACTCATGTGGGATGGCAAGTTCGACGGCGAATGAGTCGGTGATGGTTTCCAGCCCATCTGCGGACGCCTCGAAATCCAACGTGCCGGACAGACGGATCTCGGTATCGTGTTCGACGATGTGCGTCAGTCCCTTGTGGACGCTGTTTAGCTCATCAAGCTGCTTCCACAAATCCTCTGTCACCTGCGTCGCCATGGCTTCACGGGCCTGTTGATGTGAATTCGCGAGCGCGGCTCGACATCCCCGGCTGATGGAATGAGGACATCAGCATGCTTGGCTACCGCAGTCGCTCCCAAGACTCGGATGAGACGCTCCTTGATCAAACGTGGGTTCGCGTTGGTTTGGAGATTCAGCACGTCCCTCTGCAAGGTGTCCAGCCACGAGAAGAACGCCCGTGCACGCGCATGGCCATTCTCGTGCCATCGGTCGGCGAAGTTCTCGGCCGGATTGACCGGATTGCCGATGTACCACGTGCCACCGGGGCACCTCTGGATGAGCCCAATCGTCGCGAGATGCGGATCGATTGCTCTGCCCTCGACGAGTGCCGCATGCCCTTGGAGTCTGCCGACGATGTTCAACAAAGCCGTATAGGTGTCGGGCTCGCCTGCGTAAAGATGGGCCGCAAGCGTTGTGATGATGATCGAGATCGGCGCGTAGTCGATCGTCTCGGGCCGATTGAAGTAAAGGTCGCGGTTCCGCTTCATGAGCTGGATCGAACGTTGTAGTGGCGTGCGGACCAATTGGTCAGGGACGTCGTCGATACTCGCAAAGACGAGGGAATCGCGGCGCTGGACAATTCGCTTCTGTTCGACGGCGACACGCGTGAATGCCGCGGCGTTCTTGTCGTCGAACCAGTCACCGTACCCGAGTGGGTCGCTCGCCGACCAGGAATACCCGGTATTCCTTTTGTGCGTGATCGCAAGGGCGGTGTTCCGGAGCCCATTCTCGTCGGGAACAGCGGGCAGAGCGTCGAGATGGAACCCAACGCCGTCTCTTTCGGCGTATTCGAGGGTCCAGCAGCGCCGGCCTTCGGAGTCGAGAAGCCGACGGTAGGTCTCGTGCTGCCGGAGCCGGTTGCCTACCATGTGCTTGACCGCTTGGGGAGTAGTTCGGTGCTTGGATAGCGGCATCTCGCACACTAGGTCGATGTCGTAGCTTGCCTCGATGCCGTGGCGAATCGGCCTGATGACCGTCCCGAGCCGGAAGGAGCCTTGCGGGTAGATGCTGAGTTGGTTCGGGGATCCAGAATAATCGCCATCCTCGAGCCAGCGCCCGACCGCTTGGTATCGATTCACGGCGTCTTGATATTTGCTCGGCGGTATGTCGATCTCGCTGGCGACCAGCTCGAGAAACTCTGGATACTTGCCTGTATCAACGGTCATGGATCGGAACCTCTTCTGTTTTTAGAACGGACTGCTCCAGCGTGTAGATCGGGGAGAACGTCTCCGCCGGAGCGCTAAAGAAAACGGGTTCGAGAACCGGCTGGCGATCACGCGCAAAGGAGCGGCCCAGCCCCTTGAGATCTTGGATGACCCGTGCGTCATCCATTTTGAATGCGTTCAACGGAACGGCATGGTTCACCCGGTGGATCGCATCGCGCTCGTGCTCATGGCCGGTGAGGAGCTTGGCGACTCCCATCGCGCCATGGGACTGGCCGTCCATGAAGAGCTTGATGATCTTGGAGCCGAGCGTCCCGACCCCCGCCCACTTGCGAATGGTATAGGTCTCCTCGAGACAGCCGAGGCTGAGGACGTGAAGAGAGTTGCGCGGCCATCCCAACATCGCAATCGCCTCGACGACAGCAAGCGCCGTGGGGTTGTTCGCCCAAGTGCCGCCATCGGTCAGGCCAACCGCATGCTGCGTCACGTATTGCCGGTAGTAGGTTGGGGCGGCAGCGGTGGCCATCGCAGCGTCGACCGCCAGGCATTTGTAGTCGTTGAGAAGGCGCGGGTGATGGGCGGTCTTGTAGATGTAGACGGAGCGCGCGACAGGGTTCCAGGCCGGGACGAGTAGCCGCGTATTCGCATCGCCGATGCGCCGCTCACCGAGGACTTCTTCGAGCACCGCTCGGAGCTGCCCGGGATCGTACTTGTGCAAGCCCAGCCACCGTCCGAAGCGCAGCTTGCGGAGGACGTAGTCTGCACATGGTCCGCGGCCCTGGCCGAAGATCTCCGGGCCGTGCTGCTCGTAGAGATCGAGCAGTTCGGTCGCGTGGAGCCCCATCGCGAGCCCCACGGCGACTATGCCGCCGGTGGACGTGCCGGCGATTAGATCGAAGTAGCTGCCGATTGGCTTGGGCAGGTGCTGTTCGAGCCCGGCCAGGAAAGCGGCAGGAAACGTCCCCAAGATCCCACCCCCGTCAATGGACAGGAGGCGGCGTTGGGGCGGTTGCGGCTCTATGTTCGTCATGTCAGGTCAGGGTCCTTCGCTATCGACACCGGCGTTTCTCTGGCCGGTTCGATCGCGCATAGGATCAGAGGCTCCTTGTCACGGACACCATAGTGATCTATCGTGTATGCCCATGCAGACGACGGGCATACAGCCTTCTGCGGTGCCAAAGACTAAGATCGATCATGTGCCCTGTCGATTCCGTTGTTCAAATAGACAACAGATTACAGGCGACGAGACTATGTGTCAAGGGGGGGCGATGTCGTTCGGCTATACATTGAGAAGGTTCCGGGAAGCCCGCAATCTGAGCCTGCGGGAGTTCGGCAAGCTGTGCGACACCGACCACGCTTACATTTACCGGCTCGAACGGGATGAGAAGACGGCGCCCTCCGAGCAGGTGGTCAACGCGTTCGTCCGCGCCTTGAAACTGAGTCCTCGGAGGGCGCGCCTCTTGCGCCTGCTGGTCGGGAAGACGGTCAACCGCATCCTCATCGACGTATTCGTTGAAGACGAAGATCGGCCACTCGACCTGCTTGAGCCTGCTCACCAAATGAGCTTCCGTGGAAAGCGCCCGGCAACCGAGGACGAGTGGCGCCGACACGTGGATCGCTTGGCCCGCTTGTTCGACGAAAACGACGAGTGAATGGACGAGTTCCGAACAGTTCTCAGGGCTCGCCAGTTCATCCGGGATGCCGGTAACGAATCTGTCCCCGTCGACATCGAGCGCCTAGCCGCCACAGCGAAGGCGAAGATTAAGGTCGCCTACGATCTAGCTGACGACGAGTCCGGCCAGACGACCCGGTTCAAGGGCAAACACGTCATCATCGTCAACGGCAATCACAGGGAGGAGCGGCAGCGCTTCACCGTGCTCCACGAGATCGCCCACATCGTGCTTGGACTGCCCTCGCAGCATCATGACGCCACACTGAAGGCCGATGTGCTTCTGCGCTACGGACGGCGACCCAAGGAAGAGGTGCTTTGTGATGTATTCGCTGCGGAGTGTCTGCTTCCCTACGACCCATTCGCTAGCCAAGTCGCCGACACGGATATCTCCCTGGATGCGGTGAAGTCGTTTGCGGAAGAATACAAGGCGTCATTGATCGCGACGGGTTCGCGATTCGCCCTGAATGCGAAAGAGCCCTGCGCGTTCGTTCTCAGCGAGGACGCGCGGATCCGCTATGTGTCCCGATCGAAATACCTGTGTGAGCTGAAGGGCTGGATCGATTTCAACATCCCTGTGCCGCAAGGTAGCGTCGCCCAGCGCTTAATCCAGGGTGGTTCGAAGATCGAGGACTACGACGAGCTTCCAACGGATATCTGGTTCGACGGGGGTATCAGGAGCCGGCCGTTAGTAGCGGAGGAAGCCATCCTGCTGGAGGAATGGAATCAGTGTATTTCACTCATCTGGTTTGACGAAAGCCTGAAGCCAGTCCGCGAGCGGTGGGACGAAGACGAAGACAATGAACCTTTGCTCAAGGAACTTGACGGCACACTTCCGTGGTCGTCCAAGAGCCGCCGTAGATAGGCTCACTATCTCGTCACCCCAAGCTGCCACAAGGGACCACGACATTCCGCACGAACTCGGGTACCTGATCCTGTTGGGCAGAATCCAGGCGAGTCTTCGAAAGGATAATCCGCATCCCACTCCAAAGCGGACGAGCGTCCGAGACAACCACGGGCTGCTGTCGGTCGGGGAGACGATGGGCGAGGCGTTCGTATGGATCTATCGGCTGGAGGCCGCTTGCCGCCACCAGATCGACACCCTTTCGGGCGGGGCCGAGCTGCAACCTATCTTGCCTGAGACACGTGAGTGGATCATCCGGCAGGAATTCAGGACGTACGGCCCCGGCGGCTTCATCGAAGCCGGTAAGGAATGATCCGCCCTGCTGCGCCAGCTCGACCGCGCGGGGACAACTACCGCACCTGGCCTCGAACCGAGGCAACCACGCACGCGCCCGCCCCGACGCCCCAATTGGCAACCAGCCTCTCTCGTAACGAGCACCGCTTGATGTTCTTCGACCCCGTCTCTGGCAGTTCACGCGCGGCATGCGCCTGCGAATTGCGGCCACGGTGGCGATGGAGGTGTTCGCTCCCTGGTCGGCATGGGGCGGTTCGCACGCAATTTCTCCGGGGACATGCTCTCCAAGCCGATGGTGCCGTTCGTGTTCGTGGCGGCGGTGATGGTGCTCTGCGGACCGACCCCAGCGTCTGCTCCCACATGGCGGATCGGTCGTCGTCCTTCAGCCTCAGAATGACGTCGAGCAAGGGCCACGTTCCAGGCTGAGCGCCCTGGAGCCGGTCCGCAGCGCGCGGAGATAGATGAACCCGAACCGCCGTTTTGCCGCGCGCGACGCCCTCGCTCGGCGCGTTTCGTCGTCTGGCGGGAGGCTCGCAAAGTAGGTCTCCGCCCTGAATTCGTCCTCTTCGACGTCATAGACGCCTTCGAACTTGATCCGCAGAGCGGGCACCACGTCGTCGTTGTCAACGTCTTCGGGAGTCGCGGTCTCGTTTAACAGCTCGTTCGTCGCGGTGTTCCAGTATTCCCTGTGCGTGCGGAACTTCGTCAGCACATCGTCCGTCAGGCCGGTCAGCACGACCTCCAACTTGATTGGGATCGGGTCACCGTTCTTATCCAGATAGCGGCGTTCGAAGAAGTCGTGCTCGTCGATCGGCGAGCTCCGCGACAGACGCTCGGGTCCGAGCAGAAAGTCCAATGCTTCACATATCGTGGACTTCCCGACACTGTTCCCGCCGATGATCACCGCGTGTCCGGGAAAGGTGGCCTTGCCCTTCGCAACGCTGCGAAAGTTGGCGAGCTCGAGGCTTCGTATCCGCATTCCTTCATCCCCTTCTCACGCCGCCGTCCTTGAGGCGAGACCGAACCATTCCGACTGTACTGCTTGGTAGCGAGAATCCGTGAAGACAAACCGTGACCGCAACACCACGCTCGCGTCACATCCCGGCCGGAAGCCGCTGCCCGAGATCACCTACGACGTATTCCAGTCCCCGGCCGCCGACCCCGTCTCCGGGCAGGTGTCGCCCGAGTCCCACGAGGCCATCGTCACCATCAACGCATGGTCGTAGTCGATGCGCTCGCCGTGCCAGTTTGCGGTCGCGTTCTCGCATTCGATGGCGAGGCCGAGCGCATCGTTCTAAACGATAATGGTGTCGGGCGAAGAAGTCTCCTGGCGTTGCAGTGGTCTGATGGTCAACCCGTGTCTACCTGCATAATGACATGAGCCTCTACCCGTTCCCGGGAGCGAGGGCTTCCCTTCTACAACAGGGAGGTGGTGTGACGGCGTTCCAGGCATCCCAGGCGTGCCGGGTTTCGCGTGCGCACGGACCCGAGTGGGTGACGTGTCTCGACACCGACCGGCCTTACAGTTCCGCCGCCATCTCCTTGGCGAAGTAGGTGAGGATCAGGTCGGCGCCGGCCCGTTTGATGGACAACAGCACCTCCGGGACCACCGTGGCCTCGTCGATCCAGCCGTTTCGGGCGGCGGCCTTGATCATGGCGTATTCGCCGCTGACGTTGTACGCGGCCGTGGGATGGCGGAAGCGTCGCTTGACGCGTGAGATGACGTCCAGATACGAGAGCGCCGGCTTTACCATGACGATGTCCGCACCCTCCGCGATATCCGCCTCCACCTCCCGTAGCGCCTCGTCGCTGTTGCCCGGATCCATCTGATACGAGCGACGGTCACCGAACTGCGGCGTCGATTCCGCGGCCTCGCGAAACGGCCCGTAGAACCCCGATGCATACTTGGCGGCGTAGGCCATGATGACGACCTTGTCGAATCCCTCTCCATCCAGCGCCGCGCGAATCGCTCCCACCCGGCCGTCCATCATGTCGGACGGAGCGACGATGTCCGCCCCGGCCCGGGCGTGGGACAGCGCCTCCTTGGCCAGCAGCTCCAGGGAGCCGTCGTTGTCCACCTCGCCGTCCTCGACGATGCCGCAGTGGCCGTGGTCGGTGTACTCGCAAAGGCAGACGTCCGTGATCACCAACAGGTCCGGAACCTTGTCCTTGATGGCCCGCACCGCTTCCTGGACCACGCCGTGCTCGGCGCAGGCCTCCGAGCCCACCGCATCCTTGGTCTCGGGGATGCCGAACAGGATCACGCCCGGAATACCCAGCCGCCACACGGTATCGGCTTCCCTGGCCGCCCGGTCCACCGAAAGCCGGGCGATGCCGGGCATGGAGGTAATCGGTTGCTCCCGGTCATGCCCCGGACACACGAACAAGGGATAGATGAAGTCGCGGGGGCTCAATCCGGTCTCACGCACGAGATCGCGCAACAGGGCGGTTCGTCGAAGTCGCCGCGGCCGGGTCACGGGAAATGCCATGGTTGCCTCCTGGTGTCCTGGAACCGAAGTTCACGGACACCGATATTGTGTGCGTCAATCGTGTCACGCGCGGGGTTCATCAGGGTCCGTCACGGTGGCGTCTACCATTGCCTGGATCAGGCCCGGCACGGTGTATTCCCGGGCCGCCACGTCCACTGGCAGGCCGCGTTTGCGGGCGGCGTCCGCAGTGATGGGGCCGATGCACGCCACCCGGATCCCCGGGGTCCGGGTTTCCGTGTTGGCCGCCTCGAGCAGATCCACGAAAGCGTTCACGGTGCTCGGACTCGTGAACGTGACCCAGTCCACCTGCTTCAGAATCCGCGCCAGCCGTCGGGCGCCGTGCCGCACGGGCTCGTTTCGGTAGGCTTCCACCACCGTCACCGTCGCGCCCCATCGGCGGAGGGTCTCGGGGAGCACGTCTCGGGCTCCCGCTACCCGCGCGAGCAGGAAGCGGCGCCCCCGAACCCGATCCGGATCCAGAGCGGCCAGGATACCCTCCGCGCGATATTCTTCGGGCACGAGGCTGACGGAAAGGCCGCGGTCCTCCAGCAACCGGGCAGTTTGCGGACCGATGGCGGCGATGTCGAGCCGCCCGAGACTGTCCATGCACCCCAATGCTTCGCAACGCGCGAGGAAGTGCCGGACGCCGTTGGCGCTGGTGAAGACCAGCCAGTCCTGTGCCGGCAGGCCGCGGACGGCCTCGTCCAGGGCGGTGCCGTCCCGAAGCGGCAGGATCTCCACCGTGGAAAACACCACTGCCCGGGCGCCCAAGGCTTCCAGATCGCCCACGAAGGCCGCGCTCTGCTCGCGCGGACGGGTGATCAGAATCCGCTGTCCGGACAGCGAGGCATCGCCGGGTGGCGCCGGCGTTGCCGAGTCGCTCACGGCCGGGCCTCCCGCAGGACAGTGCCCGCCCCTTCATCCAGCAGTCTCTCGGCGAGCCGAATCCCCAGGGAGGCCGCATCCGCGCGCGCCCCCGAGACCTCTCCCCGGAAGATCCGCCTGCCGGACGCCTCCGCCACCATGCCAGTCAGCGAAACCCGGTCTTCCGCCACCACGGCACGCGCTCCCACCGGCACCTGGCAACCCCCCTCCAGGCGGCCCAGAAATGCCCGCTCGGCCTCCACTTCCAACGCCGACGGCTCATGGTTCAGGAAGCGCAGCCGCTCCACCTCATGGCGCCGGGTCTCCAGGCCCAGGGCCCCCTGAGCAACGGCGCTCAACCAGGTCTCGGCGGGCAGCGGCTGCGTGGCCTCGCGCTCCCGGCCCAAGCGCTTCATCCCCGCCAGCGCCAGCACCAGGGCGTCCACCTCTCCGCGCTCGAGCTTGGCCAGCCGCGTGTCCACGTTCCCTCGTATGGCCACCACCGTCAGGTCCGGGCGCTGGTTCAGCACTTGGGCCCGCCGCCTGAGACTGCCGGTGCCGACGCTGGCCCCGGCCGGGAGCTCGGCGAGGCCCCCGGCGACGTGGCTGATCATCACGTCCCTGGGATCCTCGCGTTCCGGCACCGCGGCGATGGCCAACCCCTCGGGGATCTCCGTCGGCAGGTCCTTCATGGAGTGAACCGCCACGTCGATGGCGCCTTCCAGGAGCGCCTCCTCGATTTCCTTGATGAACACCCCCTTGGCCCCGATCTTCTCGATGGGCACGTTCCGGAAGCGGTCGCCGCTGGTCCTGATGGCCACGACCTCCACCGCGGCTTGCGGGCGGTGTTCGCGGATGCGGCCCCGGACCCATTCCGCCTGGGCCAGGGCCAGGCGACTGCGGCGGGTCCCGATGCGGATCCTGTCCATGCCGTCACCCGGTCACGGATCGCCCCGCTCCGGCCCCGGCTCCTTGTCCAGGTCGAACAGCGCCCGGACGGTATCATGGTAGGCGGCGTGCTCCTTGAGCCGCGTGAGGGGCCCGTGAAGAATCTTGCTGATCATGGCCGCGGTCAGGTCCTCTATGGCCTTGCGCTCCCGCTCGGAAACATCCTTGAGGTTCGACTCCAGCGACTTCCTGAGCTCTCCCTCCCGGATCTCTTCGAACCTTCGCTTCAGCGCGACGATGGTAGGAACCTGATCCAGGGAGGCAAACCATCGATGGAATATCTCCACTTCCTGGTCGACGATCAGCTCTCCCTTGTCCGCTTCGCTTTCCCTCCCTTTGAGATTCTCCCGCGCCACACCGGTCAAATCGTCGATGTGATAGAGGTACACGTTGTCCAGGCCATTAATGAGGGGATCGAAGTTCCTGGGCACGCCGAGGTCGATCAGGAACATGTTGTCCTGCTTTCGCTCCCGCAGCACCTCGGCCGCCGTTTCACGCGTGATCAGCGCCTCCTCCGACTCCACCGAGCCGATGACCACGTCGGCCAGCCTGAGGTAGCGGGCATGGTCCTCGAAACGAATGGGGCTGGCTTCGAAACGGTCCGCCAGTTCCACCGCCTTCTCGAAGGTGCGGTTGGTGATCATCAGACCCCGCACGCCGTTCTCCACCAGGTGGCGCACCAGCGACTCGCCCATGACGCCGGAGCCGATGACCATCACGGTCTTTTCCTCCAGCCGGTCGAAGATCCGCTTGGCCAGGTCCACCGCCACCGAGCCCACCGAAACCGGACGATTGGCGATGCCGGTCCCCTGCCTGACCCGCTTCGCCACGGAGAAGGAACGATGGAAGAGACGGTGCAGGATGCTGCCGACGGTGCCGGCCTGCTGGGCGATGGCGTAGTACTCTTTCAGTTGCCCGAGGATCTGGGGCTCCCCCACCACCATGGAATCCAGGCTCGACGCCACCCGGAAGACATGCCGCACCGCGCTCTTGCGGGCGTGACGGTAGAGTTGGTCTTCGGTGGGATGGACGCGGATGCCGGGCTGGTTCCCGAGGAAGTCCCGGACCTCCGCCAGACCCACGCGGCCGTCCCGGACCACCGCCACCACCTCGACCCGGTTGCAGGTGGACAGGATCACGCCCTCGTCCACCGAGGAAAGCGCCACGAGTTCATGGAGCGACCCGTTGAGGAGCTTGGGAGAGAACGCGAGCTGCTCGCGAACATCCACGGGCGCCGTCCGGTGGTTCAGGCCGACCACCAGTATCTGTCGTCCCGTCTCACTCAAAGCGGCCTCCGTGGCGGCTCAGGAAAAATGCGTCTCCCCAGAGGAAATAGGCCAGGACGATCATGAATCCCGCGATGGTCCACACGGCCGCCTTCCTGCCCCGCCAGCCTGCGGTCAGACGGCCGTGGAGGAGGATCCCGTACAGCAGCCAGGTCAGGGCGGAGGTGATCTGGCGCGGATCCCAGGACCAGTAGGTGCCCCATTGCGCGTGCGCCCACACGCTGCCCGTGAGGATCCCCAGAGTCATGAACGGAAAGCCCCAGACCAGGAAGATCTTGTTGAGGCGGTCCAGCGTCTCGAGAGCCGGCACGGAACGGCTCAAGCCGGTCATCCGCTTGTTCTTGAGCTGGCGCCGGAGCAGCAGATAGACCACGCTCACGGCGAACGCCAGGGCGAAGACCGCGTTGCCCAGCAATGCCAGGGTCACGTGCAGCGGCAGCCAATAGGTCAACAACGCGGGCGGGGTTTCCAGGCCGGGAGCTCCCAGGGCAATGGACCGCAGGGACATGAGGAACGCCAGCGGCGCGACGAACCCTCCCAGGATGGGAAGCCGGTACTGGAGCTGCACCGTAAGGTACACGCCCACCATCAGCCAGCCGTAGAAGGAGAGTGTGGCGGAGGTCTGCGCGAGCGCCGGAAAGCCGGCTTCATGGAACAGGAGCGTGAATTTGGCGGCGTGGCCGACGAAACCGGCCAGCAGGAGACCCTGCCCACCGCGGGAGAAGGACTCCCGCGGGGAGAACAGGTAGAGAATGAACGCGCCCGTCGCCAGAAGGTAGAATCCAGCCGTGGCCAGGAGAAGGCTCTGGTACATAAGCTCCGGCCATTATATCGCACCGGCCGCGCAAGCCCTAATGGCGCGCCGGCAAGGCGAGACGACGGGATGCGGGGGCCGGGCCGTAACCGGGATCAGGATTGAGTCCCGGGTATCCTGAGCCGCTGGCCGGCGCGGATCAGGTGTCGGTTGCGGATGGCGTTGGCGCGTTGGAGGGCGGTCAGCGATACCCGGTAGCGGTCGGCGATAACGGAAAGCGTCTCGCCCCGGCGCACGCGGTGGTAGACCCGCGGTTGCTTCACCTCCTGCGCCGACGCCCGGGGCGGGGTCGATGCGCCCGGGATCGCGAGCCGCTGTCCCACGCGCAGACGCCGGACGCGCGCCACGCCGTTCATGGACTGGATGGCGTGCGCCGATGTGCCATAGATTTTCGCGATGCTCCAAAGCGTGTCGCCTCGGCTGACCACGTGGTACGGAAACCGCGGCATCGGGCCGATGTCCGCCAATGCCGAGCGGAACCACTGACTCTGAAGCTCCGGCGCCTTCAGCCGATAGCCCGCGGGTATCCACGCGGCGCGGCGGCTCAAGGCCGGATTCCACGCAAGCAGCCGGGCTCGGGACACCCCGCTGTGACGAAGCAGCGAAGATACCGCCACGCGCTTGTCAAGGCTGATCTCTTCCAGCCGCTCCGGTTGATCGAACCGGACGTCGGGCAGGCGCTGCTCGACGTTGCGCATGATGTGCACGGCCGCGAGGAACTCCGCGTAGAAGTTCCTGGAGGCGAACCTGAACCGGCGTCCGCGATAGCCGCGGATGATGGAGACGATGTCGCGTGTGCCCATTTGGCGCACCGCTCGCTGCATGCCGGCGCGCCCGTGGTTGTAGGCGGTCACCGCCAGCGGCCAGGTGCCGAGCTCCTGGTGGTTTTTCTGCAGCAGACGGGCCGCCGCCCGGGTTGCCTCCAGCGGGTCCCTGCGTTCGTCCAGCAACCGCGTCACTCGCATGTAGCGACGTCCGGTGGCCGGCATGAACTGCCACATGCCTACGGCGCCGCGGAACGAGCGCGCGTCGTTCCGAAACGACGACTCGACCAGCGGCAGGTAGGTCAACTCCACCGGAAGTCCCCGGGCGGAGAAGATCTTGCGCATGCGCTCCATGTAACGCCCGGACCGCCGCACCCCGGCTACGAACCGTTCACGGATCCCCCGCTGCGCCTTGATCCGGTGCGACGGGACGCCGCGCCGCACGAGCTGCGCGCGCACCGAACGGACCAGCCGTCGTACGCTGGCGCCGTCCTTGATCTCCACCACCCGGTGTATCTTCGACATATCCTCGGGATCGAAGAACACGAGCCTGTTCGAGTCGTAATCGAGAAAGATCGCCTGCCAGAACTCGACCGCGGGCTCGATCCCCGGAGGGATGGCGAACGGATCCGCTGCGGCTGGAACAGGAGCACGCGCCAGCGCGACCGGGATGTGGGGCAAACCGCCGAAAAGGAGGAAAAGAAGACTCGCGAGGACCGAGAAGCAGCGTGTCATGCCGAACTCCTTGGAATGCATCCGCTCACCGTATCCCATTGCAAGCTTCTTTGTCAATTTTGCCGGGCAACGGTGTCGGTCGGCCATTGAAAGGTTGCCGCTTCCGGTTTCGTGGAATCGGAGCCGTACCAGGAGGAAATGGCAGGTGATTAAATGGCCCTTGACTATACATGTTGTCCCGAAAATTTTGTACGGTGACGATAGTAGCGTCATATAGTTTGGGGACTATGGGATTTCATCGAATTTCCTCTCTGCGCAGACCATGAAGATGAAGCTTGCCACCGTCCTTTTATGCGCCCTGCTGGCGGTCTCGCCGACCGGCGGCGGCGGTCAGGAGAGACCGGCCCCGCCGTCGCGGCTGGAGATGACGCTGGCCGACGCCATTGCGCTTGCCTTGCAAAGCAACCGGGACATCATCAAGGCTCGTCTGAACCGAGCCGTGCAAAAGCTCACTCTCGAGTCGGCCGAGGACGAGTTCCGGCCAAAGGCGAACATCAACTCGAGCATGGGACCGGACTGGCGAAAGGGCGGTCCGGCCCACTCGGCGACCATCACGCCGGAGGTGAAGCTGAAGATTCCCACGGGGGGAACCTTCAAGGTCGACTGGGAGAACACCGTCAGCGATTCGTCCGGGACACCTTATGACACGTCGTTGACCTTCAGCTTCACACAACCCTTGTTGAAAGGAGTCGGGAGCGCCATCAACACCGCTTCACTCGAGAGCGCCCGGCGCATGGAGAAGAGGAATATCCTGACGTTCAGGGAGACCGTCTCCGCCAAGATCGTCGAAGTCATCGAAGCCTATTGGGATTTTGTCCAGGCTGGCCAGAAGCTCGACATCGACGCGCGCTCGTTGCGACGCGCCAGGGAGCAGTTGGCGGTCAACCAACTTCTCGTGCAGACCGGAAGAATGGCAAGGCGCGACATCATCCAGACCGAGGCGCAGGTGGCCGCCCAGGAAAGAAGCCTCGAAGGAGCCCGCATCGAGCTGGGCAACCAACGGCAGGAACTGACCAATCTTCTGGACATCGACAGCCTGACCCCAATCGAGGCCACCGAGACGCTTATCATACAGCCGCGGCGCATCGATATTGCCCAGGCCACGGAGTTGGCCGTGAAGAACAGCACGGATTACCTGGAGGCATTGCTGAGCATCGAAGACGCCAAGAGCGCACTTCTGAAGGCCGAGGATGATCTCCACTGGGATTTGAAGCTCACGTCCAGCGTCACCTTCGACGAGAAGGGCCGGTCCTATGACGACGCCTTGAGCGACGCGTTCGACGAAGCCGATTACGGCATCGGACTCAAGCTTGACATTCCTCTCCTGAAGGATCGCGGTCAACAAATCGCTGAAGAGATCCGGCTTGTCAAGGCCAGGACAAGCCTGAAAAACGCTCGAGACGATCTGGCGGAGAAGCGCCGGTCCATCGCCAGGGACGTCCGCAACAAGTCGCGCGCCGTCGAGAACGGGTTCCGGCAGGTGGAGCTCGCGCGACGGGCGCGAGAACTCACCGAAGAGAAGCTGGAGATCGAGCGGGAGAAGATGAGGCTCGGGCTGTCCTCCAACTTTCAACTGGTCAGGTTCGAGGACGACCTCGTGACGGCCCAGAATGCCGAGGTCGATGCGAAGATATCCTACTTCAAGGCCGTAACGGCGCTGGATCAGACTCTGGGAACGACCCTGGACACTTGGCGGATCGACATCAAGAGAATGGAAGGGTGATGGACCAGGAAGCCCTGACCTACAAGAACATCCTGGACAACATGACCGATGGGGTCATGACGGTTGACCGCGACGGCCTCGTCACTACCTTCAACCCCGCGGCGGCCCGCTTGTTGGGGCTCGATTGCGACGAGGTCGTCGGGCGCCTGTTCGCCGAAGTCTTCATCTCCATGCGAAGCATGGATGACTTCAACCAGACCATGCTGGACGCCGTCTACGACGTGGCGGTGGGGTTTCAGCGGGTGGTCGAGGTCGGGCTCGGCGAGCAGGCCCGGACCCTCACGCTGGTCACTTCCTATCTGCAAGTGGAGCACGAAGGGGAAGTTCAAAAAGCCGGCGTGATCGCCGTGTTCAGCGATATTACCGAGGTGAAAGAACTGCGTGAGACCGAGCTGCGGCTGGCCGACGCGGTCAAGAAGCAGCACGCCGAGCTCCAGGACGCCTACCTCAAGGTCGAGGAGAACAACCGGACGCTGGCGACGGCGCTGAAGAAGGTACAGATGCTGCGGGTAGCGGCGACGGTCATCGTCATCGGGCTGTTCGCGGCCATCGGGGCGTATTCGTGGAACGCGGACATCCTGCCGGCAGCCTCGGACCTGCTGGCGACGGCCTCCGAGACTCAGGACCCGTCGGCCCGTCGGACCGTAGCGGTGGCGCCGCGTATGATCTCCTCCAGCATCTCGCTCACGGGAAGGCTGGAGCCGCTGCGGACGGTCGATGTCGCAAGCCCCATCTCCGGCAAGGTGGCGGCGGTTCATTTCACCTACGGCGAGCGGGTCGCCAAGGGGCAACGGCTGATCGATCTCGACGTCGCCGCTACACGGAAGGAGTACCGATCCGCCCAAATCTCGCATATCACGGCACTGAAGCGTTTCAACGAGATCCGGGACTGGGCGAGCAATGCCGAGGTAATGAATGCCCGGCGGTCGGTTCGCAGGGCTGAGAGAGAGTTGGAGATCCGCAAGAGACAGGTCGAGCAGACCACCTTCCTGCTGGAACGGGGAGTGATCCCCGCCTCCGAGCACGAGACCGCCGAGCGGGCCTTGCGGGACCAGCAACTGGAAATCCGGAC
Organism: Binatia bacterium; assembly: GCA_963422385.1. GTDB lineage: Bacteria > Desulfobacterota > Binatia > UBA9968 > JAJDTQ01 > JAJDTQ01. The sequence continues at coordinate 304,723 of OY729432.1, forward strand.
GAGCCGCGAAAGCCTGCAGGACGCCTTGGCCAAGGGCGGCCCCGACGCCAGACGGGTGGCCCGACTCGAGCTCGACAACGCCGCCGCCCGCCTGCACGAGATCGAAGAAACCCTGAAACGCACCGCAGTCCACTCGCCCGTGGACGGCGTCGTCCTTCAAGCACCCTCCGACCGGAACAAGACGGCGATGGACGCCGGAAAGGTGGCAAAAGGGCGATCGGTGAGCGAGGGGGAATACTTGCTGAGCATCGGAGACCTCGAGGGACTGTCGGTGCGGGGACGCGTGGACGAGGTGGACATCGTGAAGATTCGCCGCGACCAGTTGGTCCGGATCACCGGCGACGCCTTTCCCGGGATCCGGCTACGGGGAAAGATCGTGCATGTCTCGTCACAGGCGGATAGCGGCCTGCAGGGGAGGCGGGGCGGCCCGCCCTCCTTTGAGGTGACCGCGGCCGTGCGCGGCCTCACCGGGGAACAACGGGAAAGACTGCGGGTGGGGATGTCGGCCGATCTGCAGATCGTGACCCATGAGAATCCCAACGCCCTGATGGTACCGATCCAGGCCGTCCGGTTGCGCGACGGAGAACCCAGCGTGCTGGTCATGGACAGGGAGACCGGAGACTTGCGGAAGGTGTCGGTGGTGCCCGGCGTCACTACCGTGACTGCGGTGGAGATCGTCGCCGGGCTGGAGCCCGGGGACGAAGTCGTGCTGCCTCCCGGAACATAGGCAGGCGTACCCATGCTTCGCTTGGCGGATATCCGTCGAACCTACGACATAGGCCCCAGCTCCGTGGAGGTCCTGCGGGGCGTCAACATCGAAGTGAACCAAGGCGATCTGCTGTCCATCATGGGGCCATCCGGCTCCGGCAAATCGACCCTGATGAACATCATCGGCCTTCTGGACCGTCCCACCGAGGGTTCCTATCTGCTGGAGGGACGCGATGTCTCGGCGATGGAAGACGACGAGTTGTCAGCCATTCGCAATGCCCGGATCGGCTTCGTGTTTCAGTCGTTCCATCTGTTGCCGCGCCTGACGGCCGCAGAGAACGTCGGCCTCCCGCTCTCGTATCGGGGGCTTGGGGCCAGGGAGATCGGGCGGCGCGTGCACGAGGTCCTTGCCAAGGTCGACATGGGAGATCGGGCCTCTCACAAGCCCAACCAGCTCTCGGGCGGGCAGCAGCAGCGGGTGGCCATCGCCCGTGCCCTGGTTGGCGCGCCGGCTCTCATTCTGGCCGACGAGCCCACCGGCGCCCTCGATCCCCGCATCGGCAAGGAGATCATGGAATTGTTCCTCCGTCTGAACACCGAGGACGGGGCAACCGTCGTCATCATTACCCACGACTCCGCGGTGGCGCGGCAATGCGCGCGGCGAACCCGCATCCGGGAGGGAATGCTGAACGAAGAATCGCCGGAGGCGGCATCCTGATCCTCAAGGCCAACGTCAGGGAAGCGGTCAGCAGCCTTTACGCCGCCAAGCAGCGCAGCCTTCTGGCTTTGATCGGCATCGTGATCGGCATCGGCTCCGTGATCGCCATGATCTCGGTGGGCATGATCGTCAAGCAGGAGGCGCTCAAGCAGTTCCAGGAGCTTGGCACCGAGATGCTGAACATCCGCAAAGGTTATGGCAGTGGCGGAGGCACGGCCGCCATCGGCCTGGCGGACGCAATGGCGCTCCCGGAAAAGACGTCAACCATCCTCGCGTCCGCGCCCTCGATTCGTTCCAACGGGGCTTTCACCTACGTCGGGAAAGACATCCAGAACGGCGAACTCCTGGGAGTCAGCGAGTCCTTCGCCGACATCAACAAGCTCCCGGTCAACGCCGGCCGCTTCGTCTCCGACCTCGACTTTCGCCGCTATTTCTGCGTCGTTGGAGCGGATATTGCCGACGCCATGCTCCAGGCCGGGGCCCGGAGCGTCGTGGGTGCACCGATCAAGCTGCAAGGACGAGTTTACACTGTGGTAGGGACGCTGTCGCGCACCTCAACGTGGGGACCCATGCGGTCTTTCGACCCCAATCGCGCCGCGTTCATACCCATCACCACGGCACAGCGCGCATTCGATCGACCGGAAATCAGGGACATCGTCGCCCGCATGCGGCCCGACGCGCATCATCTCGAAGCCACCGCCGAGGTGCAGCGCTATTTCATCGAGAGGGCGGACGGCCTCGCCGTGGAGGTCGAAAGCGCCAGACAGATCATCGAGCAGATGCACAAACAGATGCAACTGTTCACGTTGTTGCTGGGCTCGGTTGGCAGCATCTCCCTGATCGTGGGCGGCATCGGGGTGATGAACGTCATGCTGGTCTCGGTGACCGAGCGGCGCAAGGAGATCGGTCTGCGCCGGGCCTTGGGCGCGCGCCGCCGCGACATCCAGAGTCAATTCCTGATCGAGTCCGTTATCCTCTCCCTGATTGGCGGGATGTTCGGGGTTGGCCTTGGCGTGGGCTGCTCATACGGCATCTGCCAGTTCACGGGCTGGAGCTTCATGGTCTCGCCGGAGGCTGTCGGACTCGGGGTGGGCGTAGCCTCGGCTATCGGAGTCGTTTTCGGCTTCTGGCCCGCCTGGCAAGCCGCCCGGCTCGACCCCATCAAGGCGCTCAGGGCAGAATAGCCATCGCCTGCCCTCCGACCTGGCGACATCCTTCGGAACCTTGGTCTTCATGGATATCGCCTCATGCCTGTTGGTCCACAGGCATGAGGCGATACGGTACACGTGACCGGCCGGTCGCAGTTGTTGTATGGACAACCGAACCCGACCCGGGAATCATTATCAACTGCTGCTGTATCTGCGGTATGCCCAACATATGGCGTCGGGCGGCCCTATGGGGATGCTGCAAATCTTCTCATACTCCGTCTTGCTACCAACCGGACCGTTAATGTAGTTGGCGCAGTAGGATTCTTTCCATTTCTCGCCTGACCACTTCGAGCAGCATTGCACGCTCTTGACCGAAGAAAACTTGGCGCCCGCGGGCACCCAACGTCCGAAGCGTCCGAAGCGGTTCGGAAACAGAGTCGGTCTCTTCTCCTTGACCTGATTGTTGGACAGGTAAAATTCCAGGTCATCCTTGCCTTCGAAAGTGATGGCGATCAAGACCGGCAGCTTGCAGGTGCTCTTTATACGATAGCCATCCCTTATCTGTCCGAGGATTTCGCTCTCCACGCAATCCGGCAGAGATCTCTTGCTATAGCTCGTACAGTCCTTGGCCGAGACATCACCCGAGATACCGGCGCCCGGGAACCAGAGAACAACCGCCAAAGACACCGCGATCACAAATCGGATGACGTAACCTTCAATATACCGGTTTCTCATGGTACAGTTCATTGTTTCCCGCCCTGTAAACCCTGACACACTATCACCCGTTTCTCCTGTTCAAGAATCATTTACAGGCCAACTCCACTTCGATGACCGGCGAAGACCCCGTCCCGTTCACGGACTATTCGAACGCGAACGGTATCTGCGTCGGCCCGTATCCCTGCCAGTACCTGGATGTTTCCGGGTCGTATCTGCCCTGCAGGAAACCGCCCGGCTTCTCGGCACGCACGATGATAGCCACGGTGCGCTCCTCGCCACTCTCTTCGGCGTGGATCTGCCACGGGCGCACGAGATCGATCTTGCCGGGGCCCACCTGAGCGTTCTCCGACTTTCGCACTTCCGCGAAGTCCGGCCTGGAGCCGTCGTCCAGCCGTTCATACCGCTCGACGGTCTCGTGCCCGTCCAGTACCCCGTACAGGGTCCAGTTGTGGGCGTGGTCGTGTATGCTGGTACGGGTTCCCGGCGCCTTCACCAGCCCGTTGATGACGAACCCGTGGTCCGGATCCTCGTACAGGAGAAGATTCTGGGCTCGCTGCCCGCCCTCGGCCAAGCCGCCTTGATCGCAGGAAGGCCATTTCCCGGACTGTGCCTTCACGCCGGGGTCCGCGAGCATCTCGCTCAGGAGAGGCCCCATCTTCTGCCAGCGTTTGTCGACGTCCGGCTCGTCTGCATGGAGTGCTCGGGCAGCCGCGATGAATCGCCTGACGGCGGACGGTTCCGTTTCCTGGGTCGGCATGGGACGTGCGCTCATGGTATGTCCTCCCTTTGGTTCCCGTGCATGTAGCTTGCGCGGACGGTTGTCCGGCTCGTGGAGAATATCCGACGAACGGCCGCCCTGTCAACCTGATGCGACGCCCTTGACCAGTTGTACCCGGCTCGTGTTGCGGAGCTTGTCGAACCCTTCCCGGTCCACCTTGAAGTAGTGGGGCCGTGCGGAACTTTTGAGGATATAGTGACCGCCGTCCTCGGGGGACACCACCGTATGCTTGATGGTTGATCCTTCCTTCATCTCGATGGTGTATTCGAGGACGGGCTTTCCAGCCTCGAAGAGCGCCTTGCCGTCCCCGGCAAGAAGGACCTCCCTGAAACCGACCCCCGTCACCCGATCCACGAGCTGCCGTACCGGCCCGGTATCGGTCTCTTCATTCTCCCGCAGCCCTTCCACCTGGAACCCTTCGTCCCCGGCCTTCAACGCATAGCTCCCCAAGTCGATACGCGCGATATCCTCCAGCGCGGTCTTCAGTATCTCCGTGTCATACCATTGGTCCACGTCCACCGGGGCGTCGAAGGCATTGAAATCGATGGCGTAGGTATGCGGGTTGCCGTCGAGACGCGCGTGGACCTTGCGGAATCCGGGAGAGGAGCCGAGGAAGACGTCGCCCAGGACATCCGTACCCCGGAGGAACCTCACCCGCCTCTCGAAATGATCCGGGGTCACCTTGAGCTGTTTGGCCGCGACCAGGGTCTTGCCCACCGGCCAGGACCGCTTGGCGCCGAGCAGCTTCCCGGTGAACTGCTCGAGCTTCGCCGACAGGACCGGAAAGTCGCCTTTTCCGGGCAGGACCCAGATGGCGTCCTTGCGCGCCATGCGTAGCGGCGTCTCACCCATCCGCTCGATGGTCACGGCATCCGCGCTCTCCATGTCCAGGGCCAGCAGCGGCGTATCCGCATCGAGAGCGCCGGGGTCCCCTCCCCGGAGGTTCACCCAGGCCACCAGGCCCGCCTGAAGGATCAACAACAGCAACAAGAGCTTGATCGACCGGCTCACGCAGAAAACCTTTCCATCCCGGGTGTCCGTGACCCTCCCCTCTTCTCCCTCTCCCCGAGGGGGAAGAGGGCTAGGCCGCCAGCATTCTGTGGTAACGGTCCCGCAGGCGCTGCAGATGATAACGATGGACTCCGTAGATCAACAGCAGGCCCACCAGGACGATGGCGTAGTTCAGATACTCCCGGAATGCCTTCTGCTCGCGCGTCATGGGCACGAGCGTTCGCGCGAAGTGTGCACGGCTCCGAATCGACAGCAGCGCGCGGTCCTCCAATGCCCAGTCCACCACGTTCTCCAGGAACTGCAACGAGTTGACGAACCGGTCGTTGGCGGCGGCACGGGAGAGCTGCAGCGTCTGGTCGGTGAACGATTCATTGGACCCGATGAGGATGATGCGGGCTGATTCCGGCGACTTGTCGATCATTCCGGTCACCACCGGCTCATCCTTTTCTTCCGCGGGAGCCTGGGCCTCTTCACCGCCCGAAGGCGCCGGCTTCTCCTCACCCTCTTCCTTGGCCAGCAGCGGCGATTCCTTGCCCGTATAGTAGGAGCGGAAGACCCCCTCCACCACCGCAGCCAGCACATGACCCTTGGGTTGGCCCTCCTTCTCGAATCCGAGATCGGGATGGACCTTGTAGTCGGGATGCACCTTCAGGGAGTCCGACACCCAGGAGGCATCGGAACTCGTGAGCAGCGGCGTGGTGGCGGTGACACCGGGCTCGTCGTCGGGAACCGTGAGCGGCGAAGCCCAGCTCACGGTCAACTGCGGTAGTCTGGCGGTAATGGGGTTATCCTGGTTAAGGCCCGCGCCTCTGACGTCCACGAAATAGGGGTACGGCACGAGCTGGAGCTCGCGGACCGTGAAAGCGCCCGCCTTCCGGTTCACGAATACCGGGAAAGGCTCGTTCCGCGGATCCAGCACCAAGGTCTTCCGGACGGTCAGGCCGTAGTGCTCCAGCAGCGGCTCCAGACCGGAGGTGTGCCGGGAGGCGGCCAGGCCGGCTCGGGTGCGCGCCACGGTATAGGGTGAGGTCAACAAGGCCACGGAGCCGCCCTTCATGAGAAATTGATCCACGGCAAACCGCTGCTTCGGCGTCAGTTCCCTGGGAGCCGCGAGCAACAGCAGATCCACGTTTTCCGGCACCAGCCCGGACTTCAGGTCCACTTCCGCGATGCGATAGTTCTCCCGCAGTTTTTGCGCCAGAAAGCGGAACTGTCTGTCCGGCGGCCGGGGACGGGTGCCCGGCTGCTGTGGTTCCGGCGGCGGGGAATGGAAACCGATGGTCTTGATGAACCCCGGAGCGAACCTCCGTAGCGCCGCCTCGACGCTCCGCCGGGCGGCCTCCTGGTTCAGCTTGCCGGGCATGGGCACCTGCACGGTCGTGCCGTTGTTCTTCATGACCATGTAGAAGTAGAACCGCTTCGGATCGAAGGGGCCCGCAGCCATGGGCCGGAAGCCGTACCGGTCGGCAAGTTGCTTGGCCACCGCGGCGCCCTTGGCCTCGGGATCGATGATCTCGTACCTGAACTTTCCTCCGGACTCCTTGCGGAGTTCCTTCAAAGACGCCATCAACTGCGATCTGAAGAGCGCAATGGACTTCGGCAACTTGTCTTCCGAGGAAATGTACCCCCGGAAGTCCACCGGGTGATCGATGCCGGCGAAGAGCGCTCCGATGTCCTGAAAGCCGTACAGCACCTTCTTGATGCCCCGGGCGAGGTCGTACTCGAGATTCCGCAAGCGGACTTCCGTTCCTGTCCGTCCCGCCTTTATCTCGATGAGATCCGTGAACCGCAGCACTTCGTGCTTGTCGCCGTACTGGAGCAGCAGGTCGAAATAGGAGTTGACCAGCGAGGTTTGATAACGGTCGGCGGTCCGGAACGGGATGGGACGGATGGCGTAGCGCTGGTTGGCCTCCTCCTCCAGATCGGGCTCCTCCCGGGGATCCACGAACTCGGCGCGCACCCGGCCGCCGCTGATGGACTCGATCTCGCGAATGGTATCGCGGATCCGGGGCACCAGCGGCGCCAGCACCGGATGGGTCCGGGCGCTGAAATAACCCCGGATGAGCAGCGGCTCCTGCAACTGGCCGATGATGTCGCGCGTCGCCCGGGAGATGGAGTAGTCCCTTCCCTCGGTGAGATCCACGCGCGCGGTCACGCCGCGATGGAGCCAGAAGTTGGCCAGGACGAAGTTGAGCATGACCAGCGCCGTTACCGCCCGCCAGGCCCGGTGGCGCGTCTTCCGCCCCTGCCTCGACCATCTGAGTCGTTCAAGGGAGAATACATTCAGAGCCAGAAAGACGCCGACGACACTCACGTAGTAATAGATGTCCCGCAGGTCCAGAATGCCCCGGGTGATGGACTCGAAACGGACGCCTGTAGCCGCCAGACCCAGGTATTCGGCCCAGTCGTGACCCACCAGGGAACCCAGTGTCAGGGAACCCGGCAGATAGAACAGAAAGCAGATCACGGTGGTGAGAATGAGACTCGCGATCTGGCTCTCGTTCCTCGAGCTGATGTAGAGGCCGATGGAGCAGTAGGCGGCGGCCAGCAGCAACGAGGCGGTGTAGGCCCCCAGCACCGGACCCCAGTCGAGCCGGCCCATGAACGAGACCGTTGCCGGGACCCCCACCGTCAGCACCAGAGCGATGGCCACCAGGCCCAGACAAGCCAGAAACTTGCCCAGCACGAGATGGAGCGTCCTGACCGGCATGGTGAAGAGGAACTCCAGGGTCTCCATGCGCCTCTCTTCGCTCCACATCTTCATGGTCAGTGCCGCGCTGAGAAAGATGAGCAGGATCGGCATCCACTCGAACAACGGCCTCGCGTCGACGATGTTGCGCGCAAAGAACTGCTCGACCCAGAAGAAGATGAACAGGCACACGGCCGAGAACGTCCCCAGGAAGATAAACGCCACCGGCGACGAGAAGTAGGTGGAAAATTCCTTCTTCGCAATGCTCCGGATGCTACCCGCCATAGCCACCACCCATCTCTCCCGCTTCCTTCGCCCACACCTCGCGGAACACGGTCTCCAGGGTGCGCGCCTCCTCGCTCATGCGGTAGAGCTCCCAGCCCCCCTCGACGGCCGCCCTGGCAACGCCGGGCGCCACCGTCTCCGCCGGGGCTTCGAGCTCGAGGCCGTAGCTCGTCCCGCGCGGTCCGTCCGCTGCCGTGACCAAGCCCACACCCGGGATCTCCCGGAGCCGTTCGGCCGCGTCGTCGGACGGGTTCCCGAGCCCTACCACCAGCCGATGGGACTGTTGCAGATCACTCAACCGGGCATCCACCGCGATGCGTCCCTGAACCATGATGATGACCCGTCCGCAGACCGCCTCCACCTCCTGAAGGACGTGCGTGGAAACGATGATGGTCGCCTTTTGACTCAAGTCGCTCACCAGCGAGCGCATCTGAAAGATCTGCGCGGGGTCCAGGCCGTTGGTGGGCTCGTCGAGGATCAGGATCTCCGGCTCGTGCACGATGGCCTGGGCCACTCCCAGCCGCTGCTTGTAACCCTTGGAGAGCGTGGCCACCGGGGCCAGCGCCCGGTCCGTCAACCACGTCCGTTCCAGCGCCCGCCTGAGCACGGCCGGCCGGCCGGCGCGCGGAACCCCGCGCAGGTCGGCCACGTACTCGAGGTAGCGCACCACTGACATATCCGGATAAAGTGGAGCGTTTTCGGACAGATAGCCCAATTTGCGCTGAATGCTCAGGCGCGCTCCGGAGAGCTGCATGCCGTCGATGACCACCGACCCGGCGGTGGGCTCGATATACCCCGTGAGCATCCGCATGATGGTGGTCTTTCCGGCGCCGTTGTGCCCCAGAAGACCGACGACCTCCCCTTTCCCGATGGAAAACGAGACGTCGTCCACCGCCACCAGATCACCATACTTTCGGGTGAGACCCTCGACTTCGATCAAGCTGCATCCTCCCGGCCCGGGCTGTTCGTGGGTTCCCGAACGAGATAGAAAATTTTTAACAGATCAGGTGGCGGGGTGCGAGTCGGGAATCGACAAGTGCCAGGACAATTGGACTGTCCGACTTGTTTATTTGATCCCGCCGGTTTCATGATGGGGTTCCGCAAGGAGAAATCCCTGCAAGGGAGCGCACTCTCGATGATGCCGGTCAGCGGGCTGTTCTTGTGCTGGATCATGCACTCCTGAAAATGTACTTTTATCATGTACACAATACATAGAAGGTGAACCTGATGGCAAACGTGACGGGAGCGGCGGAGTTCAAGGCGAAATGCCTTCGTGTCATCAACCGGATGAACAAGGATCGCGAGCCAGTGACGATCACCAACCGGGGGCGACCGGTGGCGGTGCTGTCTCCCGTGCACGCCCCAGGCGAAAGCCCGTCGATTATTGGGGCGATGCGAGGTTCGGTGCTGGCCTACCACGATCCATTCCGGCCTGCGGCCGATCCCTCCGACTGGTCCGCCACGGGATGATCGTACTCGATACTCATGCGTTGATCCGGGTCGTAAACGATGACCCAATGCTTGGAAGCGCTGCCCGTACCGTGATCGACGACACGGTACGAACCGACTTTGTGTTGGTCTCCGCCATTACCGCATGGGAGATCGCCCTGCTGGCCGAGAAAGGCCGCCTGCATCTCGGACGTGAGGTCGGGGCCTGGATCAAAACGGTCCTCGCCCTGCCAGGAGTACGGCTGGCGCCCATCGAGCCGGAGCGCGCGGTGGACAGCGTGCGATTGCCCGGCTCTTTCCACGCCGATCCCGCTGACCGGATCATCGTCGCCACGGCCCGCCATTGGGACGCTCCGCTCCTCACCGCTGACGGCGCCATCCTCGACTACGGCACTCGCGGTCACGTCCGCACGGCCGACGCCTTGAAGTAGCGTCAGCGGGCTTTTCGTTGCCAACCCCCGTTCCAGGCATCCCGACCCGTCGCCTGCTTCCCGCTCGCTGACGGGACGCAACTCGACCGCCGAAATGTCATACTGGGGCCATGCGCAAGTTCAACACGGAGGGTCCGGTCATCGCGGAGGACCATTACTGCATCCCGCCGCTGGAGCGGGTGAACCTCGGCGAGTTTCTGGAGCTGATCAGGGACAAGCGGTACTTCGTGATGCACGCGCCCCGGCAGACGGGCAAGACATCCACACTGTTGGCGTTGCGAGACTTGCTGAACAGCGGCGCCGAGGGCGGCTTCCGTTGTGTCTACGTGAACATCGAGGTCGCTCAGACGGCAAGGGAAGACGTGGGGCGCGCCATGCACGCCATTCTTGGCGAATTGGCCGATCGGGCATTGGTGCTGGGCGATGGGTTTCTGGACGAGGTCTTGCCTGACGTCCTGGAGCGATTCGGCCCCGACCGCGCCCTTGGAGCGGCGTTGACCCGCTGGTGCGAGGCCGACCCGAAACCCTTGGTGCTGCTGATCGACGAGGTCGATTCCCTGATCGGCGACTCGCTGATTGCCGTGCTCCGGCAGTTGCGGGCCGGCTACGACCAGCGTCCCGCGCGCTTCCCCCAGACCGTGGTCCTGTGCGGCGTGCGCGACGTGCGCGACTACCGCATTCGTTCCCATTCCGAGAACGCGGCCATTGCCGGCGGCAGCGCCTTCAACGTCCGGGCCGAATCGTTGCGTCTCGGGGACTTCACCGAGGCCGAGATGCGTGCGCTGCTGGCCCAGCACACCGAGGAGACCGGCCAGATGTTCACCCCGGAGGCGCTGGAGACGGTATGGGAGCAGACCCAGGGCCAGCCGTGGCTGGTGAACGCGCTGTGCCGCAGAGCCTGCTTCGGCAGCGCGGCCGGACGCGACCGCTCCCGCGCGATTACCGCCGACGACATCCGCGACGCCCGGGAGCATCTCATCCTGAGCCGACAAGTCCATCTCGACCAGCTTGCCGACAAGCTCCGGGAGGACCGCGTGCGGCGCGTGGTCGAGCCAATGCTGAGCGGCGCCAGCGAGGACCAAGCCTCTGCCCGCGACCTTGAGTACGTGCGCGACCTTGGTCTGATCGCCCGCGACGCTCCTGTGCGCATGGCCAACCCCATCTACGCCGAGGTCGTGCCGCGGGAGATCATCTGCGTCATCCAAGAGAAGTTGAATCAGGACACCGCATGGTACGTGGACCCCGACGGCGGCCTCGACGTGGAGAAGCTGCTCGCCGCCTTCCAGACATTCTTCCGTGAGCACTCGGAGCACTGGGTGGCGCGTTTCGATTACACGGAAGCCGGCCCGCAACTCCTGTTGCAGGCGTTCTTGCAGCGGGTGGTGAACAGCGGCGGACGAATCGAGCGGGAATACGGCCTGGGAAGAGGACGCACGGATTTGCTGATCATCCGGCCGCAAGCAGGACGTGGGGCGCCGGGGTCTGCGGCGGCCAGATTCGTCATCGAGTGCAAGGTGCTGCACAAGGGGCTGGAGCGGACCATCCGCGAGGGTCTGGAGCAGACCTCGGGCTATATGGACCGCTGCGCAGCGCAGGCGGGCCATCTCGTGGTCTTCGACCGGACGGTGGAAAAACCGTGGGAAGACAAGATATTCCGCCGCGAAGAATCCCTGGACGGACGCGCCGTCACCGTGTGGGGGATGTAAGCCTCCCACGATAACGGCCCCGACTCTTGTTGACGTTCCGTCACCGGCTCTGTGGGATAGGGATTGTCATCCAACTCCGAACGGATGGCCAGTCCGCTTCTCGTGGTGGTGTGGCCGATGAGGTTCACCACCGCCTCGCGGCTCACCAACGGTCGGCCCCGCCAGTTCTCGGTAATGTGGCAAAACATCCGGTGCTCTATCTTGTTCCACTTGCTCGTGCCCGGTGGGAAGTGGCAGACGGAAATGCGCAGCCCCACGTCGTCGGCGAATCGCTGCTGTTCCCGCTTTCATAGACGATTGCGGCTGCCGTTGGAGCCACCCCCGTCGGCAGTGCTCAGCAACCGACTCGCGCCGGGGTAGGCCAGGCTTCCCATGCGATGCCGCCACCTCCGCAACGTCTCCACTGCAAACGCCGCAGTGTCGTGGTCCACCCCTACGCTGACCCATCCGGCGTCCTTCGCCATATCGTAGAGCCCATAGGAATCGCCTTGCCAAGCACCGTGTCCGGGAAGTCGTGGATCCTCACACGTCGGTTGACGTGGTTGAACTGCGCGTCCCGATCCGGATGCCGGCGGCCCTCCAGCGTCTTGCGGTTCGCCTGCAGGCTGTAGCCCGAATCGTGCAGCATACGGTTCACCGTGCGCTCGCCCGATGCCCTTGCCCCCGCAACTCTTCCGCTAACCGCGCGGCGCTGCTCGATGTCCAGCGCAACGGCCCGCTCCGATGGTGCTCCTCGACAGCCGCGCCGCCCGACGGCCAGCGCCGTGAATTTCGCTTCCAACGCTCGTGTCAACCCTTTGTCCACGGCGGATTCAGCATAGCTTCATCCTGCCTGATTGTATCCATTTATTTTGGCGAGACGCCTAACTCTCGGGATAGTCGAAGAGCACCTCATCGCCACGGGCATAACACGCGACGGACCAAGTGTCTGTTTCGAACCTGAGATGGAGCACGCCGCAAGTGGGCAGGTTGGGGACCGGCCGCGGCCCCAGATGATTGGCGAGGTCCGTCAATCCAGGATTGTGACCGAACAGCATCAACCTCGCTACCGATTCATCCACGCTGCGAATCACACCAAGCAGGTCGGCGACGCCGGCGCCGTAGAGACTCTCTTTCACCACAATGCTTCCGCGCGGGTAGTCGAGCTTCCCAGCGATGACCCGCGCCGTCTCCAGTGCCCGCACCGCGGGACTCGAAACGATCAGGTCGGGCCTGTTCTTGCACCGCGCCAACCGTGCTCCCATCTCGGGTGCATCCCGCTCACCCCGCTTGTTGAGAGGTCTTTCACGATCGTCGAGGGTCGCGTCCTTCCAACTCGACTTGGCGTGCCGCACGAGAATCAAGTCTTTCACGAGGAACGACCTCCGTGTCCCTGCGTCATCCTGACCCTGGTCGGTGGCAAGCGGAAGGGCGCAAAGGCGGTTCAGATGGGTCTCCGCCGAAAATAGCCTTCGATACGGCCTTTCCGCTCGGCCGCGACCAGGACATTACGCACCTCGTGCCGGAAAAGTCCCGACACGACGCTCTTCTCATGGGATACCCGAACCGTCACGCGCCGCCCTTCTCATCTCGAAGACACCAAGCGAGGGCGACCGAAGCCTCGACGACGACGGCCATCAGGCTCGACCCTCGTCGCGAGCTTTCCGAAATCGTTGTCGATCAAGCGCCCGCCAACGGCCTCCTTTTCCCTGCCTCTCCCTACCCTTCGCTTACTCGGACGGGCTCCTGGCCGATATCGCGCAAGGGCCGCCGCCATTGTGCGAGGTCTCCGCTGCCGTCGAACTGGAAGCGGCGGAGGGCTTCGGTGTGGAGGCTGACACCGAGCCCGGGGCCGTCCGGGGGCTGCATGAAGCCGTTGTCGGGTTCCAGGGGCTCCTGGAGCAGGTCGCTACGGAGGGGGTTCTCGTTGTAGTCGAACTCCATCACCGCGCTGTTGTCCAGGGCCGCGGCCAGATGCAGGCTGGCGGCCAGGGCAATGCCGTCGCCGTAGGTGTGAAGCGAGACCGGGAGACCCTGTCCAGCGGCCAATTCGGCGATGGTGCGAACTTCGCTGATGCCGCCGGCCCGGGCCACGTCGGGCTGCAGCACATCGACGGCGTCGCGCGCCATGAAGGATTCGAAGGCGAAGCGGGTGTGGAGATTCTCGCCCAAGGCCACGGGGACGCCGGTACGGGCCTTTAATTGCGCGTGGCCGGCCACGTCCTCCATGAATAACGGCTCCTCCAGCCAACCTATCCCCAGCTTCTCGAACGCGGCGGCCGCCGCCAGGGCCGCGTCCAGCCCGTAGCCCATGTTGGCGTCGGTCATGAGCGGGAAGTCGGGTCCCAGCGCCGACCGCACCGCGGTCACGATCTCGATATCCTGGGCGAGGTCGAAGCCCACCTTGATCTTGATGCCGTGGAAGCCCCGGCGCGCCAACGCCTCGGCCTTCTCCACCGCGGCCCCGGTTGCCTCCGGATACAGTGCGGTGGCGTAGACCTCGATTCTGTCCCGGACTCTGCCGCCCAGCAGCTCGTACACCGGCGCCCGCTTTACCTTGCCGGCGATGTCCCACAGGGCGATATCCACGCCGCTGAGGGCGACCACCCCGACCCCTCTGGAGCCGAAGGCGCGAACGCCGGCGCGGAAATAGGCCGTGTCCCAGACCTCCTCGATGGCGAGGGGGTCCATGCCGACGAGTAGCGGTTTGAGCACGTGGGCGACAATGGCTTCCAGCACCACCCCGTTGCCCGAGCAGGAACCCACGCCCGTGACTCCCGCGTCCGTGTGGACCTCCACCAGAAACGCGTAGCGGTGGGTGCGTACACCCGTCCGGCTTTCCACCCGGCCCTGAGCGCCCATCGGCGCGCGCAGGCGAATGGTCCTGATGTCCGTGATCTTCATTCGCGGGTTCCCCGTCTTTCGGCCAAAGCGCCGATCCGTATCCGCCCGCTCACCGCTCCGGGACTCCGTACCGATCGGCAGCACGGTGCGGGCGCAGGCGGGTTTGAAACCCGCCCCTGCACCCTCGTCTTCCTGCGACGCAGGCTCCAGCCACCGGACCAGCCTTGACACCCTCCGTCCGCCGGAAGTAGATTTCCAACCGGACACCGCCTCGAAGAAACCCTGGCCTCGAAGGAGCCTTGTTGAGCAGACCAACCGTAATCGACGCCGACGGCCACGTACAAGAGAAGTATATCCACTGGGAGGACTACCTGGAAGAGCCCTACCGCTCCCAGGCGCCGCGGGTGGTGAAGGACAACCGCGGGGTGGACTTCCTGATGGTGGAAGGGAAGCTGTGGCCCAAGCCCTCCGGGCCCGGCGTGGGCAACGTCGGCGCCGGCTACAGTCGCCGCCCCCAGGCCACCACCGGCATGGAAGACCCGGTGCAGCGGCTCAAGGACATGGACCTGGAAGGCATCGACACCGCGGTGCTGTTCGGTACGAACGTCTTCCTGAGCCTGGCCTACTACGAAGACGCCGACAACGCGTGCGCCCTGGCCCGGGCCTACAACAACTGGCTCGCGGAATATTGCAGCCAGGACGGGGACCGCCTCAAGGGAGTGGCGCTGGTGCCGGTCCAGGAGCCTTTGGAGGCGGCCAGGGAGCTCAGGCGATGCGTCACCGAGCTGGGCTTCGTGGCCGCGGGCACACCGGCCCACTCGTCCAGGGGCGGGAACCTGGACAATCCCGCGCACCGGCCGTTCTTCGCCGCGGCGGAGGAGCTGAACGTACCGGTGTGCATCCACGTGGGCGCGGGCCGCCCGGCCGCCGGCACCGAGCGCTCCACCAACGCGTTCTTCAATCACGTGATGACCCACCCGTTCGAGCAGATGATCGGCGCCTTGTGCATCGTCGCGGGAGGGATACTGGAGGAGTTTCCGCGACTCCGGGTGGCGTTCCTCGAAGCCGGCGCCGGCTGGGTGCCGTACTGGATCGAGCGGATGGACGAGCACTACGAGTACATGCAGCCGGCGGTGCCGTGGCTCAAGAAGACACCCGGCGAATACATGCGCAGCGAGCAGGTCTTCTACTCGTTCGAGCCGGACGAGCGAACGCTGCCTTTCGTGCTCGACTTCGTGGGACACGACCGGCTGGTGTTCGCGTCCGACTACAATCACGGCGACTGCAAGTTCCCGCACACGGTGAGCTCCATGCTGGAACGCAAGGACCTCCCGGAAGGAGCCATGAACCGGATCATGAGCGAGAACGCGCGGCGCCTCTATCGCCTTTAGACGCTTCGCTTGGCGGATGCCGCAGGTCGGCATCGGGAGTCATCATGCAAAGCAACAAGGTCTGCATCCCGGCACCGCACAAACTCTCGGTGGGGCGGGACGTGCTGGAGGAAGCAGGTTGTGAGCTCGTGTTGGGGATGGACCAGGACGAGTATCCCAGGCACCGTTATACGGAAGACGAGATGGTGGAGCTTGTGGGCGACAGCGACGCCATCTGGGCGGCCCAGCGGGACCTCTTTACCGGCGCGGTGCTGGCCCGGTGCCCGAAGCTCCGGGCGGTGATCAAGGCCGCCATCGGCTACGAGACCATCGACGTGGACGCCGCCACCGAGCTCGGCATCCTGGTGTGCAACAGCCCGGCCCGGGAGAACTTCACCGGCGTGGCGGAGGCCACCGTCGGGCTCATCTCGATGCTGTTCAAGCGGCTGGTGCACAATCAGCAGATCCTGCGCGAAGGGCGCTGGAAACGGAACGAGCACCGGGGCAACCTCATGGCCGGCCGCACCATCGGCATCGTCGGCCTGGGGCGGGTGGGCAAGGAGACCGCCAAGCGGCTGGGTCCCTGGGAGATGCGGCTCATCGCCTGCGATCCCTACATCACCCGGGAATCGGTGCAGCACCTCGGCGTGGAGCTGGTCTCGCTGGACACCCTGCTCCGGGAATCCGACCTTGTGACTTGTCACACGCCCCTGACCGACGAGACACGCCAGCTCATCACCATGACCGAGCTCAAGAAGATGAAGCCCACCGCCTACCTGGTGAACACCTCCCGGGGCGGCGTGGTCAAGCAGGACGACCTGGCGCAGGCGCTGAACGAGGGGGTCATCGCCGGCGCCGCCCTGGACGTCTTCGAGGAAGAGCCGCTGCCCATGTCGGACCCCATCCGCCAAGTGGATCCGGAGCGGCTGATCATGACCCCGCACATCATCGGCACCAACCCACAGTCCCAGGTTACCGGGGAACGCATGGCCGCCCGAAGCATTCTCGCGGTGCTGGCGGGACAGGTGCCGGAGACCGTGGTGAACCCGGCGTGCGTGGATGCCTGGAGAGAACGGTTCAGCGCCCGTTGAAACCATTGGAGGAAGCTCGTGTCGGACAAGGAAACCATCATCGAAGAGATTTCCGAGGAAACAGGGATCGCGTGGATCACCCTCAATCGCCCTGAACGGAAAAACGCGCTCAGCCGGAAGCTGCTGGCGGAGCTGGCCGACAGCCTCAAGACCCTGTCGGTGAACGACAACATCCGCTGCATCGTCACCACCGGAGCCGGCAACGCCTACAGCTCGGGGCTGGACCTGTACGATCTGCGGGCCTCCTGGCAGGGCAAGCGTCGGCTCTACGAAGGCGGATCGGCACGGGAAATCGTGACACTACTGCGCCAATGCCCCCAGATCACCGTGGCCGCGGTCAACGGCTGGGCCCTGGGGGGCGGGCTCGTACTGGTGAACGGCCACGATCTGGCCATCGCCGCGGACACGGCACAGTTCGGCATGCCGGAGATCATCCGCGGAAGCTACGGCGCCACCGCAACGCCGACCCTTTTCCGGAGCGGCATTCCGTTCAAGAAGGCATTCTACATTCAGCTCACCGGGGAGAACATCGCCGGGGTCGAGGCCGAGCGCCTCGGCCTGGTGTCGAAGACGGTGCCGGAAAAGGATCTCATTCCCTTCGTCCGGGAGTTTGCCGCCACCATCGCCAGCCGCCACCCGGCGACCCTGGAGCACGCCAAGATCGCCGCCTACACGGCCATGGACCTGGACAACCACCGCGGGCTTCTGGTGGACGAGATCATCTCCCACCGCATGCGCGTGTACACCAATCCGCTGAACGACGTCGAAGGTTACCTGCAATCGCAGAAGGGCGGCGGCAACGTAGCCTACGCGAAGCCGGACGCGAAGAAGCCGTAGGGACGGGGAGAGCACCGTGGCAAAGGACCGGTCGGACACTCCCGACAATGCCCCCCGGTTACTGGAAGGATACCGGGCGTTGGACCTCACCGACCGCCAGGGTCAGTTGTGCGGCCGCTTCCTGGCCGACCTCGGGGTGGAGGTGCTGAAGATCGAGCCGCCGGGCGGGGACCCGGTCAGGAGCCTGCCTCCCTTTGCCGGGGAAATCAGCGCCGCGTTCGCCCATCTCAACGCCAACAAGAGCACTCTGGAATTGGATCTCCAGCTTCCGGAACACCGCGACCGGCTGAGAACGCTGGTTGCCGGCGCCGATATCCTGATCGAAAGCCACCCGCCGGAACGGCTGGCCGGGCTGGAGCTGGACTACCCGCGGCTCAGGGAGATCAACCCGGCCCTCATCATGGCCTCCGTCACGGGGTTCGGCCAGTGGGGACCCCACAGCCGGTTCGCGTACAACGATCTCGTGGTGTTCGCCATGTGCGGGCTGATGTCCATCTCCGGCGACCCGGACGGGCCCCCGTGCGCACCGCCCGAGACCCAAACCTATTACTTCGGCAGCCTCATGGCCGCGCTGGGCATCGTCGCGGCGCTGCATCGGCGTGAACGCACGGGGGCCGGCGACTGGATCGACGTGTCCATGCAGGAGGCGCTGGCCACCCAGGAACACATGATCCGGCTCTATGCCAACGAGCGGGAGATCCACACGCGCGCCGGAAGCCAGCACCAGCACGTGGCGCCCGCCAGGATCTTTCCCTGCCGCGACGGCTACGTGTACCTCTACGTCAGCCGGCAGCACTGGAAGAAGTTCCTGGAGATCTGGCCCGATCATCCCAAGGAGTTCGAGGCGCCGGAATACCTCAACAACGTCTTCCGGCGCGCCCAGGCCGACGTCATCAATCCGGCCGTCAGCGAGTTCACCCGGCGTCAATCGGCGGACGAACTGACCCGCCATCTGCAATCCAATCATATCCCGTGCCTGCCGGTGAACCGCCCGATGGGTTTCCTGCGGGACCCGCACGTGGAAGGACGGCGCTTCGTTCAGGAGGTGCCGTACCCGGGCGGGACCTCGTTGACCCAGCCCTCCCTTCCCTGCCGGTTCAGTGGATCGAGACCTCGTGTGATGTCTCCGCAGCCCCTTCGAGAGGATGCGGAGAATGCCTGGTCCGCGACGAGAAATCCCGGCAAGGGGGCGGGGAACGGGAACCGGGGCGTGGCCGCCGAGCCCGGACACGGCGACGGCCAGGGCCTGCCGCTGGAGGGCATGCGGGTGCTGAGCTTCGACCACGTGCTGGCCGGCCCCTTCGGCATGATGCTGCTGGCGGACCTGGGAGCCGAGGTCCTCAAGGTGGAATCCGGCAAGGGCGGGCTCGACCCCTTCCGTTTCTTCGGCACCGGGGAGGATCCCAACGCGTCGCCGCGCTTCCTGGAGTTCAACCGGAACAAGCGCTCCATCACCATAAACCTGAAGCATCCGGAAGGACCCGGGCTGATCCGGGAGCTGGCGCGGCACTGCGATCTGGTGGTGAACAACTTCGCCGTGCGCGTCCTGCCGGGCCTCGGACTCGACTACGCGCACCTGGTGGAGCACAAGCCCGACATCGTGACACTCGGAATGCCCGGACTCGGCGCCACCGGCCCCAGGAAGGACTCCCTGACCCTGGGCACCATCATCACCGCGTTCACCGGCTTCACCTCCCTGTGGAACGAATCCGCGGAGGTGGATCCACCGGTGGGATCCGGCACCGTGCTGCCGGACTACGTGTCCGGGGTCATGGGCGCGATCCTGTCCGTGGCGGCGACCCTCTACCGCCGACGCACCGGCCGCGGGCTGGACATGGATCTGGCCCAGGCGGAAGCCGCGGCCTTCCTCATCGGCACCGCCATGATTCAGGGCGCCAACACGGAGACCGAGCCGGCGCCCGTGGGGAACCGGTCCCCCCACCACTCGCCCTACGGGATCTACCCCTGCAAGGGGGAGGACCGCTGGTGCGTCATCGCCACCGAGGACGACGCCCAGTGGCTCAGGCTGGCGGCGGCCATGGAGCGGCCGGAACTGGCCGGTGACGCGCGGTTCCGGAGCCCGTCGGACCGGATTCGCAACCGGGAGGAGCTGGATGCCGTCATCGAGGACTGGACCCGCACCCGCGACTGCCACGAGGTGATGAAGCGGCTCCAGGCGGACGGGGTCCCGTGCGGCGCGGTCCAGAACGGCGCCGACCTGGTCAACGACCCGCATCTCCAGGCCCGCGGCTTTCTCGGGACCCACGACAACCCGCGCTTCGGACGCCTCACCCTCCCCTGCCTCCCCATCCGCTTCACCCGGAGCGACATGGCCCAGGACTGGATCTTCCCGGAACTCGGCCGGGACACGGACCGCACCCTGCGCGACGTGCTCGGCTACGACGATGCGCGCATCCGACAGCTCCGCGACGACGGGGCGCTGGAGTAGCCGTCTCCGGTCACACCTGCAGGCTGTACCGCCGGGTGAGGCGGTGGAACAGGACGGCCAGGACCACGGTGCCCAGGGTGACGCCGAGGCTGAACGCGGCCAGGGTGCTGACGTTGCCATTCTCCCACAGCTCCCAGATGATCACGGCGATGACCTGCGAGCCGGGGCTGTAGAGCAGCAGGGCCACCGACAGCTCGCGGATGGTGATGAGGAAGATGTAGATCCAGCCGGCGAAGAGCGCCGGCATCATGAGCGGCACGACGATCTTCCACGCCACCTGTCCCCAGGTGGCGCCGCTGGTGGTGGCGCTCTCCTCCAGCTCCCGGTGAATGCCCAGCAGCCCGGCGTGGCTGAAGCGGATGGCGTAGGGCAGATACCGCGGCGTGAACGCCAGCACCATGATCCAGATGGTGCCGTACACGGGCAGCGGCACGGTCAGGTACATCTTGAGGATCGCAACGCCCATGACGATGCCGGGGAACACCAGCGGCAGCATGGCCAGTTGGTCCAGGCTCCAGCGCCAGCGGATGTTGGTTCGGGCCACGAGCCACACCGTCACGAAGGCCAGGAACATGGCCGCGGTGGCCGAAGTGAAGCTGATGGTGAGGCTGTTGAGCACGGAACGCAGGATGGTGTCGTTGCCAAAGGCGGTGACGTAGTTTTCGAGAGTCAGGTTTCCCAGCGCTTCCATGGAAGGGGCCTGGAGATAGGGCACGAGAGACGACCAGAGCATGGCGACGATGGGCAGCACCTGCAGGAACGGCAGCACCAGCAGCACGGTTCCGCCCAGCCAACGCAACCGGCCCAGGTCCTTGCGCCGGGGGTTGAAGCCCTTGCCGGTGACCGTGGTGAAGCGGTGGGCGTGCTGCGTCACCCGGTAGTAGGGCACCATGGCCAGGGCCACCAGCGCGATGAGCAGCATGGAGTAGGCGCTGGCGTTGCCGTACTCCGGCAGATAGCCGTCGGTCAATTGGAGATAGATCTCGGTGGTGAACACTTCGATGCCCGCCGGGATGCCGATGAGGGCAGGGATCTCGAAGGCCTCCAGCGTGCGGATGAACGTGAGGATCAACACCGACAGGACGCTGGGCGTGGCCATGGGCAGGGTCACCCGCTTGAACACCTGCCAATCGGTGCTTCCGGCCACCACCGCCGCCTCCTCCAGCGAAGGGTCCATGGACCGGAACGGCGTCGCCATGAGCAGGAACACGATGGGCAGCCAGAGAAAGCCCTCGGTCAGGATCATCCCCTCCATGGAGAAGACGTCGAAGAAGGGACCCATGCCCGTGACCGAGCTCACGGCGACATTGAGGAAGCCGGCCTTGGGGCCCAGCAGCAGGATCCAGCCGATGACCTTGACGATGCCCGGGATCGCGAACGAGACGAAAGCCGACACGTAGGCCACCGCGCGGAAGGGAGCGTTGGTGCGCTCCGCCAGCCACGCCAAAAGGGTACCCAGTAGCAGCGACCACATGGCGCTGCCGAAAGAGAAGACGAAGGAATTCCAGGAAAGCAGCGCGAAGTCCGAGAACGACTCGAAGATCTCGAGGAAGTGGATGATGGTGAAGCCGCCGACGTCGGCGCCACGCTCCACCGTGAGGCTGAAATAGCCGATGAAGAACAGCGGCGGCACCACCAGGTAGAGCAGCACCGCCGCCAGGGGCACGAACAGCCACAACGGATATCCCCGGCTCCGGTTTCTCAGACCGGTAAGGGTGGCTACGAGTTGCAAGGCAGCTTTCGGTAGAATGGACTGGAGCCTGTATCGGCCGGCAGCGCGGTGCGGGCGGGTTTGTAACCTGTCCCTACACCCTCGTCTTCCCGCGGCCCAGGCTCCTGGTGGCCTGCGCCATGGCGCAGGCCACCGTATCCAATAGGCAGCGGCAGGCGGCTACCGCTTGCGGCCGATGAAGTTGAGCTTCTTCTTCCACCCGGCGTCCACCTTGAGGTACTGCTCGCGGGTCATGCCGCCCTCGGGATACCACCGCTTGAAGCCGGGATCCTTCCAGGCGCTGCCGTTGTGGTGATCCTGAAGGATATTCTGTCCCTCGGGGCCCAGGACGAAATCGGCCATCAGAAGAGCCGCGTTCGGGTGCGGCGCGTTCCCGGAGATGGCAAAGCCCCCGGCATTGGCCACCACGATCTCCAGGGGCAGCCACTCGATGGGGGCTCCCTTGGCGACGGCGGTGACCGCGTGGTTCCGGTAGGTGCTGAACGAGACCCCCACCTCGCCGGACACCACCAAGTCCAGCAGCGCGCGTCCCGACACTGCGTGCAGGCTCACTTCCTGGCCCTTGAGCTTGTCGGCGAACTCTTCGCCCTTGACGTGGATCAGCGCGCCGATGGCCCGGTTGCCGCTGGTCGTGGTGGCGAGACCGATCTTCCCCTTGAGCGCGGGATTCAGGAGATCTCCGTAGCTCCTGGGGACGGCGCCGGCCGGGATCGCCTTCTTGTTGTAGGTCAGGGACATGTAGGATTCCCGGTCCGTCGCCCAGTAGACCAGGCCCTTGCCCGCCGTCTGCTTGGCGAAGTCGGGATAGGTGCTCAGCCGCGGGGAGGCGTAGCCGCCCAGGAGCTTGGCGTCGCGCACGATCATCAGGTTCGGCGGCGTGGTCTCCAACACGTCGAAGATGTGCCGGCCCGATTCCGCCTCGCCGAAGATGCGCGGCAGGAGCCGCTTGCTGCTGCCCCGGAAAGCTTCCACCTGGATGCCGTACTTCGCCTCGAAAGCCTTCGCCAATGCCTTGTAGTTGGTTCCGGCCATGGATGTGTACCAGACCAGCTTGCCTTCCTTCCTGGCTTCCGCGAGGAGCTTCTGCTCGCGATCCTTCCCTTGGGAACGGGACAACTCGGTGACGTTGGCGGCGTTGAGCGCGGGCGCCCACCAGAGCAGCGCGGCCGCCACCAGACCCACCAGCGCACGTGAAGCGTATCTCATGGTATTCCCTCCTCTCGAAGACTTACGATGAGGATCGGAAGACGGCCCTTCTGGGACAACTCCGATCAGTTGTCATGCGCCCTTCGACTTCGCGTCGCTGGCGCGCCACTACGCTCAGGACGAACGGAAGAAGATTGTCAGCTAACTACTGTGAAACCTTTCGTCCGTTGGCCCTGAGCGTAGCTCGGCGTAGCCGAGCGAAGCCGAAGGGTACAGCTTGGGATTTATGGTTCATAGGACAAGGAGGAACGGACCAGGTTGCTGATGCGCCGGTGCATGGGGTTGCGGAGCTCCTCACCGATGTGGGCCATGGCGCCCAGGGTCCGGCCGATGAGGGCGAAGGCCTTGGCCATCTGCCACTGGAGCCCCATGTCCGAAGCGATGGCGGCGATGGCGCCGGTGACGTTGATGGGGAGGCGCCGGTTGTGACGCGCTTCCGCGGCCTTGCCGACTTCCTCCAGGAGCTCGCAGTAGCGTCCTCGCACTCCCGTCTCCGCGGCGATCTCGTACAGCCGGTCGGCGCGTGGATCACCTTCCGAGTGGGTCGCGTGGCCGATGCCGGCGACCCGTTGCTTGCGGTTGGCGTGGTCTTCCACCATCCCCTGGGCCACGGCGGCCAGGTCCGCGTTGCCGCTGTCCAGGGGCAGCGCGTCCTGCAGCATCTTGGCGCAGTATTCCGACGAGCCCAGGTGGACGCTGCCGGCACCCAGCAGCGCCGCGGCCACGGCCCCCTGAATCGCCTCCGGCGCGGTGGACACCGTGAGACGGGCCGCGACGATGTTGCCCACCATGCCGTGCTCCACCAGGACGTTGAGCAAGGCGTCGGTCATCCGCCCCTCGTCCTCGGTGGGAACACGTCCCACCAGCATCAGATACGTCATCTGTCCGAAGCTGAGCTTGCCGAGTATGTCCTGGGTCAGGTCGATGTTGCGGACGAGGACCCGGTGCAGCTCGGCCTTGCCCAAACCGGTTACGATCCTGGTGTCGTCAGTCATTGAGATCTCCCTGTGTTGCTGGAGCCAAGCCGGAGCACGGGCGGGTTTCAGGCCCGCTCCTACATCTCGTCTTCACATGCCGCCGACAGTCAATCCGGCACGGGCCGGTTCGAAACCCGCCCCTACGAATCCCCTGAACGGCCGGGGCGCAATGCCGGCGGTCCGGCGTCACACGTCGATGCGGGTATCCCACAGGATCGGATCGCCGCCCATGGAGGGGCAGAACAGATCCACCTGCAACTGCACCTGACAGCCCGGACAACTGTACTCGTGGTACTCGCCGATGTAGGGCTCGCCGGACGGCAGGGCGTCGTCCATGTAGTCGTTCAAACCCACGATACGCCGCAGCGCGTAGTTCTTGTAGTTTTCATCGGGACCGCAGAACACGTGGTTGCAGTGAACGCAGCGGATGGCATGCCGGCCGTTCCGGCGGGCGATCTCCAGACTCGCGTGGAAACGCAGCACCGAACCGTACTCGCCCGCCTGGGCCGGGTCCAGCGACGAGGTCCTGCCCGAAGGCGGAGATCCAAGCCGTTTGCGTTCGGCGCGGATGCGCTCCCGCAGGCTCTGCGTCGCCACCGTGTCCACGGACCCTCCGTCCCTGGCCAGAACCACGCCGTACACCTCTTCGGCGATCGTGGGGCTCAGCCAGCCCCGGCCGAAATCCCGCGCCACCAGTCCGGGGTCGCGTTCCAGGGGGTCCCCGAAACCGCCTCCGCCGGCCACGTAGTCTATGAGCAGGCTTCCCTCCGGCAACGCCACGCGCTCGGGAACGCCATCGGGATGGACCACCCGGCCCCAGGTCCCGTCCCGCATGCCCGCGCCGTCCGGGTACTCTCCCGCCTTGACCCGGTCCAGCAGCTCCATGTCCGCCTGCACCATGTAGCGCAGCACGCTCTTGCCGGTGGGATAGCCGCCGCAAAGCCCGTAACCTCCCTGGGCCACGCCGCCATACGGCTTGTAGTCCACGGTGCAGTCCCGGGAACCGTAGATCCAGTAGACGCGATAGCTGCCGAGACCGCCGCGGTTCCGGCCGAATCCGCTCCCGTCCGGGTTGTGTCCCCGGGTGAAGTAGAGGAACGGATACTGCATCTCGATGCGCTCGATGTCGCTGATGCCGGCGGAGGGGATGTTCATGTGGCCGCCGGTGTTCACGCCGTCCCGCAACGGAGCACCGCCCATGCCGGCGCCGTGGATGTCGTACAGGCCCTGGGCCACCCGGATGCCGTCCCGGGTATGGCCGCCGTAGAAGTAACCGGGTCCGCCGGCGTAAGCGAGGTTGCCGGTGGTAGAGGCGTTGACGTCGTCCGTCCGGCCCGCGGCGTAAAGCATCTTGGAGACGCATTCGCAGATGGTGGAGACCAGCACGTTGCCCACACGCGGTGCCGCGCCGCAGGCGGCGGGATAGGTGCAGTTGAGGATCGAGCCCTCCGGAACCTTGATGGTCACCGGCCTCATCTTGCCGTCGCTCCAGGGCACGTCCCAGAACAGCGCGTTGGTGAGCGCCAGGGCGATATGAGCCGCGGTGCTGGGAAGGGTGGAGTTGTGGTCCGTGTCGGTCTGGGGGCTGGTGCCCTCGAGGTCGAACTCCAGCTCGTCGCCCTTCTTGGTCATGGTGCAGTAGAGTTGCTGGGCCACCGCCTTGCGCGACTTGCGGTCCAGGGTGGTGACGTACTCCCGGGAGACCCAGGTGCCGTCCGGCAGCGAGCGCAGCTTGGCCCGGGCCTTGGCCTCGGAGTCCTCGATCATGCGCCGGCCGGCGGCCTCGACGAAATCGGCGCCGAACTTGTCCACCAGCCCCAGGTACCGTTTGGCGCAGACGTTGTTGCCGGCGATCATGGCCTTCATGTCCAGACCCACGTACTGCGGGTCCCGGCACATGCCGGTGAGGGTCCGGAACACGTCCTCGCGGAACTCGTCCTTCTCGACGATCTTGAGACCGCTGATGCAGATGCCCTCGTGGTAGATCTCCAGCGCACCCCCGCGCAGCACCCCGCCGGTGTCCGCGGTATGAGTGCTGGTAGCGGTCCACGCGATCAACTCGCCCTGGTGGAAGATGGGCTTGATGACCATCATGTCGTAGGTGTGGGAGCCGGCCACGTAGGGATCGTTGAAGAAGAACTGGTCGCCGTCGTGGAACCCCGGCGACTCCTCGAAGTACTCGATCATGTTCTTGATGGCCTGCGACGTGGCCGCCGCGAACCGCAGGTGACCGGAGCACGCGAGCACCATGACGCCCTTGGCGTCGTAGAACGAGCTCATGCACTCCCCTCCCTGGGCCACGATGGGAGAGGCGGTGACGCGCTGGAGCGTCATGCGCCCTTCTTCCCCAATGGCCCAGAGCCGGTGGAAGTACATCTCGTAACGAATGGGATCAACCGCTGTCGGTTCCATCAATCTCTCCTGCTCCGGTGAAGTTGGCGTCCTTCGACTTCGCTCGACTTCGCTCGACTTCGCTCGGCTACGCCTCGCTACGTTTCAAGTAACTGCACATTTCAGGCAGTTATTGCCATTGGCCTTGGGTAGTGAGGCCCTTGACATGCTCGGGACGAACGGAAACAGGGTTGCGCAACCGTTCGTCCCGAGCGTAGCGGAGCGCGAGCGCAGCGAAGTCGAAGGACGCCATTGCTATTGATCCAAAAGCTAAATCTCCATCACCAGGTTCAGGTACTGATCCACGGTCACGCGGGCTCCGGGCGGCACCGGGATGGTAGTGAAGGGCAGTTCCAGGACGGCCGGGCCCGCCACCTCGTTGCCCGCCTTGAGCAGCGCATCGTCGTACACCGGCGTCTCGATGAACTTTCGCTCCGGCCGGGTGAAGTAGACGCCCCGCTTGCCCTTGATGGCCCGGGATCCGTCGCCCTTCTCCGTGGGCTGCGGCTTGAGCTCCGGCTTGGTCACCAGACCCACCGCATCGACCCGTATGGCGCTGATCTCGATACCGGCCTTGGTATAGCCCGCGCCCACGCCGTAGAGCTCCTCATACTTCTTCTCGAACATCTCCTGCAACTCCTGCAGCCGTCCGTCCGTCAGGCGGTCCCACGGCAAAGGGATCTCGACACCGGCCGTCTGCCTGCGGTAGCGCATGGTGAAGAACCGGCGGTATTCCACCTGGTTGGCCTTGAAGCCCTCCGCGGTCATGGCCTCTCCGAGCTCCTTCTCTATGGTGTCGAGCCGCTCGTTCGGTCCGTCCGGCCGGGTCGGGAGAATGTACTGGCAGGTTATGACCCGCGTGTGGATGACGTCCGCCGAGGCCACGCCAAAAGCCGAGAACACCGGCGACGTGGGAAAGATGTAGATCTTGTTGATGCCGAGCTCGGCGGAAAAGCCCGCGGCGTGAACCGGTCCGGCGCCGCCGAAGGCGTAGATGACGAATTCCTCCGGCAGATGTCCGGTGCGCACCACCTGCTGGCGGATGAGGTCGGACATCTTGCTGTTGACGATGTCATAGACCCCCGCCGCGGCTTCGACGGTGCTGAGCCCCAGCGGCCTGGCGATCTTCTCCTCCACCGCCTTCTCGGCCTTCTCCTTGTTCAGCGACTTGCGCCCGCCGAGGAAGTAGTCGGGGTCGATGATGCCCAGCACCAGGTCGCAGTCGGTGACCGTGACCTCTTCGCCGCCGACGTCGTAGCACACCGGCCCGGGGCTCGCACCCGCGCTCTGCGGGCCCACCAGCAGCCGGCCGGTCTCTTCGTCGACCCGGGCGATGGTGCCGCCGCCGGCGCCGATGGACTGGATGTCGATGATCGGCTGCAACATGCGGAAACGCTCGACGATGGGCTCCGCCGCATAACGCCAGTAGCCTTCGGTGATGAGGCCCACGTCGAAGCTCGTGCCGCCCATGTCCGCGGTGATGACGTTGGGGTGACCCAGGAGGCCGGCCACGTAGGCCGACGCGATGGCGCCCCCCGCCGGTCCGGACTGAAGGTTCGACACCGGCGTGGCGTGGGTTCGGTGGGCCACGCCGCCGTTCCCCTGCATGATCAGGAACGGCCCTTCCAGGCCGCCCTCTTCCAGCTTGGTCTGGAGGCCGCCGAGATAACGGTCCACGGTGGGGCCGAGGAAGCTGTTGATGATGGCCGTGTTGGCGCGGGCGTATTCACCCGCCACCTGGGCCAGCTCGCTGCCGAAGGACCAGAACACCTTGCGCGACGGGTCGGCCTCCAGGGCCAGGGCGCGCACATCGTCTTCGTGCCTGGGGTTGGCCCAGGCGTGGAGAAGACTCACGGCGATGGCTTCGCAGCCCTCCTCGTCCACCAGCTTGCGGATGGCGTCCATCACGTCCTGCCGGGACAGCGGCACCACCACCTCGCCGCGGTAGTCGATGCGCTCGCGTACCCCCAGGACCCGCTCTCTCGGCACCAGGGGCTCGGGCTTGGTGACCCAGGTGGCGTGACGGATCTCCTCCTCGGAGAGGCCGTCCACCCGGCCGATGGCGCGCATGATCTCGGTGGTGTCCTCGAATCCCCGGGTGGTGATGAAGCCGACCTTGACACCCGTGCGGGTGATCAGCGCATTGGTCGCCACGGTGCTGCCGTGCTTGAACAGCACCGCCTGCTTCAGCAAGTCGGCGCGGTCCACGTCCACCACCCGCGCAGCTTCGGTCAGAGCGTCCATGACGCCACGGGAGAATTCATCGGGGGTCGTGGAAGCCTTGGCGGTCCACACTTCCCCGCTCGGGGACATGACCACCACGTCCGTGAAAGTCCCGCCCGTGTCGATACCGATGATGTAGTCTTTCGCTTCGGCCATGCCTGTTCTTCCTCCTGACTCCGAAAACGGACTTCCCTCCCGACCCATCTGGCCGGGGCTGGAACGGCGCTTCCTTCAGCACGGGTCAGCCGCTCCGGTTGTAAAACCCCGTGCGATTCCCGCCCAACGGAGGCGCTATGTTGAAACTTGGTTTGATTTCCACGCCGAGCTTCTCAAGCGCCCGCTCCAGCTTCTTGTAGGCGAAAACGGTTCCAACGTCGACTTTGGTGTTCCGCTTCAGCATCTCCTCTGGATACGTTTGCGATCTCGTTCGCTTTGTCGCCATGTCAGAAATACTCCCTGGTATGGATGAAAGAAAACAAATTCTCTCGATGCATGTAGTCTTTCAAAAGCTCGAAGTAGTCCCGAACGAGTCCGTACAAGTTGGAGGCATCCTCAAGATTATCAATCTTCAGTTTGACTTCTTCCTGCAACGTTGTCCTGTCTATGGCTCGTCCATGGGAATGCCATCTTTCGGGGTCGTTGAGGAGCGCCGCGATATCCTTCGCGCGCTCCTCCTTCATGTTCCGTGTTACCTCCACTTGTTTCGTTTCTGTCTCATTCCAGTTTTTAAACTTGTACTGAGACAACCACTTGATGAGAAGCTCGATAGACAGTTCCCGCGCCTGCTTGAATTGATACAGCTCGCCAAGGTCCAACTTGCTCAGAAGTGCGTATTCCGCTGTAGTGAGTTCGCCATTTTGCGCCTTATCGTTGAGCCCCTCAAATTCATTCAAATAAGACAGCGCCGGGACCAATTTCCCGTCCTTCTCGATTTGGGGGTCGATCGGCCCGAGGCAGGACAGGTGATCCATCATGATCCGGTCTGCGCTCAAGGCGAAAATGGCCCCAGCCGACATAGCCCGATCCGGCACGACCACCGTGACGTCAGTGTAGACAAACCGCAAGGCCGTCACCATCCGCTCCACGACTTCGACGACCCCACCCTGAGTATCCAAAATCACGACAACGGACTTACGCTTGTCGGAGAGCGCGTCTATCGCGTCGCGAAGCCTAAGGTCGAGACCCGGCAGAATGGGACTGACGATCGCAACTCCATCGGCCTCTAGTATCTTGCCAATGCGCTCAAGACACCCGGTTAGATGCTCCTTGACGTGGTCGTCAACCGGCCTCATCGCTTCTCTTTACCATGTACCTACTGGACCGCGCGGCTTGGAGCCACACTTGGTCCAGACGTTCAAAGTCAATCGCCAAGGTAGACGCAAGTGGGATCAAGACCTGCGAAACGGGAGCTTTCCGCAGAAGCACCGAAACCGCAGAGGGTATGGAACGCTACACTAGCGTGTCTGGCCGGTGGATTCAAGGGATTGGACGACGTGTGCCGCGACCACGCTACACAGGTCGCTTGCGTCAGCGTAACCTTGTCGCTCACTCGGAAAGTCCGAAATCCTTGAGGAGATCAGAAAGCGGTATGGTTTTCCCCGCCGCCTGGACTTCTTTGATGGACCGCCCCAACTCCTCAGCAACATCGTCGCGTAGAACCCGCCCTTGATCGGGGTCCGCCAGCAACTCCGCCAATGATTGTGAGACGGTATCGTGAATCAGTTCCCTGAACTCCGCCACTGTCAAGTCTGCGACTGTCGGACTCGTCATCTCTTGTTCCCCCTTTCCTTCCGGTTGCACAAGCTGCGAAAAGCCGCCTCTCAGCGGTCAGGCGTTGGCGCAATGGGTAGCTTATCGTGAATTCGGTGAAGTCCAAACCAACCACCTTGCCGTCGGTGACGTGAGCCGCACTACCCGACACACCCGAGGCTAACATCACTAACAGGTCTGCGCCAAGATAGTCTCCATGGTTTCCTTTGCCGTGCGCGGCGACCGTGACGTCAATGCCAAGGTCCGGAAAATCTTTCGGTAAATTGCAGCGTCCGACGCCGGAATCCCTCTGAACGGCGGGCAATCACGTGGAACTCGAAAGTTGTTCAGCTTCGTCTCCAAAGCGGCGAGTCTTTCTCTTTGCGGAGCAGCATGACCGTTCAATGAACCTGTGTCCCTTTGGACGCTGTGGATACGTTCCAACGACCTTGCGACCAACCCGGCAGCGTCGTCAGAAAAGAGATAACCGGATACTGCAAGATCGTAGGCTTCCTCTGCTTCACATAGTGTGGATAGAACCTTTCGCTGGTTGTTGCGTGTCGTTGACGCCTTCCTGCATCGAGCCACTATGTTGCGCACCACGGCACCCAAATGGTTTTCGAGGTTTCGGATGTGTGGACCCGGCTCGAAGTAGTCACGCCTTCCGTTGGGGACAATACGCGGGTCCGTAACGTGGAACTCACCAACGCACCACCTGTTGAATCGTTCCTCTGGAAACAGGAGGTCGAAGACGGTCTCATCGCCGATCTGAATATTTCCCGCGCGCGCCCGGATGCCTCGAATCCCTGTCTCCTTTGGAATCGCTCCGAGGTAGGATGAATGAGCGACCCAGCCCTCCGCGGCATTCCCGTTTCCGTCCACAGAAGGGACGTGGAACTCTTCGAATTCGGTAAAGTGATCCTCTCGGTCCCCCAAAAACCGAATCGTCCCGCCGAATCGGCGTGTCACGGGTGTGGAGTCGCCGTCAAGAACGACATTCAGAACCAACGGCGCGTTGTCTTCTTCGAATAGGCCGTCTATTTCGGAAACGAACGAGAAAGTCGGATCAATGGGGACGGGACAAACTTCGCCGATATAGTTCCGGACGACTTCCCGGTTGAGTATCAGTCCTGCCGCGTGCCGTGCGACGCCATTTACCTCGACTTCGAAGAAATGTGACGGGTATTCCCGCCCAAGCAATGTCGTGACGCTGACACATTCCCGAATCGCGCGTTCCGTCGGCCCGGTTGCGACGATACGATTGCGCACTTTGGTGCCGTCCCAGACGATGCGAGTGACTGGCTGGTCAATCCGGGCACGGGTAAGGAACGTCACGGAGTCGGCGAAAGCCAGCCCCGACAAGCGTCCGACCCCGCGAAACCCCCTGTGAATTCTCCGTCTTTTTTGGCTCAGAGCAATCGGGAGCAACGCGCGAACCGCAGCTTCGTGCGGCAGGCCCGGCCCGTTGTCTCGAATCCTAATTGCCAGCCGGGATGGGTCGATTTCGATCTGGACCTCGCCGTCTTCAACGTTTCCGGCCGTGGAGATTGCGTCCGCCGCGTTCTGAAGATACTCGCGATAGATGGCCAGCGGATTGTCGTACATGCCGACGGTGATGAGGCCCAAGATATCGCTGCCCACCAGCAACTCCGGCGTGCCCGCGTCCGTCATATCGTTCTCCTGGATGAACGCTCAATGCGCCGCCTTGGAGCGAGGTTCGGCGTCCCGCCCGGCTGCATCGTCGTGGTCGAACAAGCCTGCGTCCTCAACGACTTCATCGTCTTCGGGCATGACCGGATCCGGGTTGAAGGGGGAAAATAACGGCAGGAGTCGGCTCCCTTCCCTCTCCGCGAGATCCTTGAGGTCCAACGTGTGGAATTGCAGCACCTGTCGGAGAGGCCGGTCGACAGTAGGGTCGCTCGTCAACCGCTGATAGTGTTCCCGTCGGATTCCCTGCATTTCCGCCGGTCCGGCGAGAAGATAGATCAATTCCGTTTCCTGGCTTTCCGAGAGGCGTCGGCGCAACCCCTGATACTCATCCATCGCGCCCTTTCCACTGCCGTGCTCGAAATACTCGCGGTGAAAAATGAACGCGTGGGGAAGGCTCAGAAGACGCTCGAACTCCCGCTTGTCCTCTCCGTAGGCTCGCATGAAAAAGGAAGGATTGCCGCTGACGATACCATGGGTCGCCTGAAGCATGATCTGGAACGAACGCAGGTAGTAACGGTTCCAGTGCTTGCCGACATGAGAACGGTCCTTCAAGGTCACGGGCTGATACCGCATTGGGAAGGACCAGATACGGATTCCCAATTCCGCGTTCAGGGCGATGTTGAGATGCATCCGCTCATAGAGGTCTGCCGGAGTATCCATGAAGTTGTAGAGCATGTAATTCGACAACGAAGTAATCAGGTTGTTGGCCGCCATGCGAATCGAAGCCTCATAGACCCGGCGAACGCCTAGGTGATCGAAGGCAATGCGGAGCGGACTGATGCAGATGGTGGCCAACTCCCGCAGAAACATCGGGGATTTGGCAAGAATGCGGGCATCCACGCCCTGATTGAAATCGACCCGGCGTTTGACCGGCGACTTGCCGTTGCGTTCAAGTCTCGCGCCTTTCGTGAACCCCAGGTCGCGGATTTCAGCGATCACGTCCTGATAACGCGCGGAAGCGGTAATGTTGTTGTCCATCAACACGAGGTCCTTCTTCGGCCCGTGCATCTGGTCTACTCCGTTGACGAGCGCGGAAAGCGGAGGCATCTCCCGCTGCGCGCCTTCCAGCTTGGGAACGCCGCAAAACGCGCATTTCCGCACACAGCCGCGCGAGGCATAACCGAAGTAGGCATCATGGACCGGATAATGATAGTCGATCTGGTCGAGGATACCGTAGTCCGGCACCAGTTCTTCTATCGACAGTCCGGTGATGTCGTCGGCCCCGAAGTCGCACGCATCCTCCGACAACCTAAGCGCCATCGCGGGCGGTCCATCGAGCAGACCCTTGATGAAACGGACTCCGGCCCACCGCGGTTCCTTGACGAACTCGTCGTGCATGAGCGAGGCCGCAATTCCGCCGACAAATACCCGCTCCGATTGATTGCCCGCAGCCAGGATGGCGAAATCGATGGCCGCAGCCGTGCGCGCCCATTCAAAGCTGAACAATGTCGCCACATAGACCCGGTCCCACGTTTCAAGCAGTACATCCCTAGCCTCGCCCTTGACGAAACGGACCCGGTCTCCGCGTCCTCGCGGCCCGTGGTACGCGGCCAGCTTCATCAAGCCGAGAGGTGGATACTTGTTAGGATACCCCGGCTCTACGAGAAGTATTCGCTTTCCCGGCATGAGCCTAAGTGTTTCCCTTTCCCGGTTTCAGCGCCGTGTAGACTTTCGCCTGAATCGCGTTGAACTGCTTTTCGTTGAGCTCGCTCTTGAGCACTTCAAAGACGGTGCGCACGGCCTTGCGAGCCTGCCTGTCCAAGTGCGCCAAGGCGTCGTCCGTACCCGTTTTGCGAACGGCCCTGACTCTGTTCACAACCTGTCCCAGTTGCCTACGCTTCTCCTCCAGCGCCGCCCTTTCGCCTTCCGTCCGTTTCTTCAGCTTGGCTTGATCATCAAGTTTTTCGGACCATTTCTCCAGTTTCTCGATCGTGTCTTGTTTTTCTTCCTGAGAAACAAATCCCTTCTTGATGGCTTGGTTAGCCTCCTCAATCTGTTTCTCGGTGCCCTTGCTCAAAACCTTGAAGGATGTATTGCGCTGCCTCGATTCCTCCCGGATCGCCTGCTCAAGCGATTTGGCTTCTTCTCGGAGCCTCGCCTTCATCTGGTCCCATACCTTTGACTGTTCGAAATCGTCACGTTGGGCGTTCGGCGTGAGCGAAAGATCGGTGATGTAAATTTCTCCGAAACACCAACGAGCGAGGCTCGGCGTGCGGAAGAGATTTCGGACGATGCCATCGTCGCCGACCGCGATGTTATGCATGCGAATTCGGAGACCGGCATATGGGATCTTGGCCAAGGCGCCCTGCCGTTCGTGAACGGCGAGCCATCCCCACCAGCCGTCACCTTTCGTCCCATTCTGCGGCAGGGCGTCGATACCGGTAATCTCGACGGTTCGAGGTTTTTTGTGCAGCGCGTTGGTGGTCCGGAATGTGTCCTTGAAGGGACGCCGTACATCGTGCAGAACGTTGTCTTCGCTGTCGCAAATGAGGATTTGAACGTGTTCCAACGAAGATGGACTGCCTGCCGCAGCAGCCAAAGAACGGATTTTCCCGTCAAATGACCATGCCTGTGGGTCATGTGCTACGGGGGCGTTCGCAGCAAGGTAATCACCCAGAAGGCGCTGGTCCAAGAAATGGCTGTCAGCGGCTATTCCTTCCAGAGTGACTTCCAGATAATGGCTCTTGTCGTCGGCTGCTCCACTTTCCTCAATATGGGAGTTTTTCGCTATCGCCTCGACGATGGTAGCGGGTTTCTGGCCCCGCCGCGTCAACTGGTTGATGCCATGGGCGTCGAACTCGACGACGCATTTCCTACCATCTCCTTGGGAGGTCTCGAAGCGGATCTCCCTGCAATAGCTGATACCAGCCATGCGACCGATACCTCGAAAGCCCGCGTTCTGAACCGACCCCTCTTCCGACCGCGCCTTGTCGGAATTTCCGATGTCCAGGAGACATACCACCGCCGCTTCCGGACTGAGTCCTGTTCCGTTATCACGGATGCTCAACTTCCGTGCCTGCTCGTCGATCTTCAGTCGGATTTGCCCCTCATTGTCCGAGAGAGGCCCGTCGCGGCGTGCCTTGCGAATACTGTCATAGGCATTCTGGATGTACTCCCGAATGCTGTGAAACGGTTGGCTGTACATCCCTCGCGTGATGGTATCGAGAAGATGAACACCGAGTGTTGGATTTCGGTTGTTCGTCGCCATTGTCTAGCCTTGACGATACGCGTTGCGTGGGAAACGAAGTTTCAGGGTGCCGGAGCTGAATCGGGTGTGACTCACTATCAGCTCGCCCTTTCTCAGAAACGGCACACGCTTGCTCTGGCTTCCGGGCAGCTCCTTGATCTCAGGGTCCCGTGTAGCCTCGACGGCAGTGGTGCGCCCGAACACTTGTGTGCTGGAATTGCCAGTAACCTGGTTGTCCACGCCAGTGCGGAATTGCTCAGCGCCAAAAAGAATGATGCCTTCCGACCGCCCTCGCTCGCTTATCTCGCGGAGATGGCGCGTGATGGATCGCGACTGGCCATGTCGTGGAGCAAATTTGTTCAACTCGTCAGCGAAGAGGATGACTGTGCCAAGCGCCGGCAGGCTGTTGTCTTCGCTGTCCTCCTCGTCAACGGCACTGTTGCCGATTTTGGGGCGGCGGACGAGATCGATGATATCGCCGACGACAAAGCTCTGGAGATAGTCAGGCAGTTGCGCGATGTCGATAACTACGACATGCCCCGGGTTGAGATGGTTCAATGTCTCACTGAGTGGCACCTGCCGTTTCTTGTCGGCATCGACACTCTTCTCGACGAACACGGAGTTCTTGGTACGCTGTAGAAAGAGTCGGGAGAAACGCCGCCAGGACACCACGGGTATTTTCGGGTCAGGGGTTTTATCGGCCCAGCCCCGTATCTGTCGACGGAAGGTGACCCAGGAAGAATCCATGTTGATCTTGTCGATGCAGTAGTCCGCGCAGCTAACGAGGGTGTCCCGTGGATCGTCTATATCTTCGACGAGAAGCCGGAGGCGGTCCAAGGCAGCCTCGACATTGTAGTAATAGCGGTAAGCAATTCCGGCGTTGATGTTCTGTTCGACCATTTCAGGGTCGAGTTTCGTCTGCGCGTGGGCACCGGACTCGGCGTATGGATAGAAGTAGGTAACATTTCTCAGTGGAGCGGCTGTGAGTCCACATTTATCCCAATCCGACCGAGTATTTCCCTCGTCCAGATCCAGGGCTTCTTCATGGAGTCGTAGGAGGTCCCCGCCCTTGACGTTTAGGATTACGAATGCGGCGCCGTCTTCTTCAGCAGCAGTCCATTGAGTCTCCTGCTTCTGCTGGGTCGCCGTGAGCAGGAACATCGCGTAAGAGGTCTTGGTGGCCAAGCCGGAAATGCCCGAGATGTTCAGGTGAGCACCCTCCGGACCGATCAGATAGTCGGCATCCATATCGACGCGGATCGTCAAAGAGCTCTGACTCGGCCCGGACATGGTGATGTATCCCGCGGGCGTTGACCGTTCGTAATCCGTTATGCCGAGTGCTTGCCTGACCCCTTCTTCGTCCGGCCAATGAACGCGGGACCCATGGGGAATTGGCATCTCGATGTCATGCGTGTTGAACAGCACCGCGGCATCCGCGTAGGTTGCGACCACGCGCGACATGCGCAGTGCAATCTGCGAATTGCCGAAATCGGCGGAAACGAAGCCACTGAGCGGACTCGGCTCGTCGGATACCTGGTGGATCTCGTGGATGATCGCGTAGAACTCCCCGATGTCCATGTCGGTGTTCTCGGGCGCTGTCAGACGGACGAAATCGAACGGCTTCAGTTCGACATTCGGCTCAAGCCAGAACCGGACCTGTCCGGTTGTCGTCGGGTTTCGTTCAGTTGCGACTACACGTCCTATGGGGGCGTCACGGTTCACCGGCGTCTCCGATTGTGTTGGTTAGGTTTGTTCATGTCAGGCATCAGGGGTTCAAAGGCAGGCCCTGATAGTCCAGTCACTACGGAAGCGCGTCTTGATATAATTCTCGGTCACGTGGATCGGATACAGATGGCTGGCCCATCGCGAGTCGGTCCATGGCGTCGTTGGATGCCGCAACGCCAATACATTCCTTGAGATGAGGCTGCACCGGTTCGTGTCGAGCACCGGCTCCACACCCGTCGCAGCATCGGGGAAAACCTCGATCTTAACGACGCCATCGGTGCTGGTGAGGCTTGTGTGGAATCGCGCGGAATGAAGGCGCAGATACCATGCGCCAATGGTGAGATTACGGTGCTCGATCTTACGGGCAGGGGTCCGGTGGCGATGTCTCAGGGCAGCGACGAGTGTACCCACTTCCTTGGCGGTCTGTCCCTTCCCTATGCGTTGGTTGAGATCGAAGGACTTTGCCACACCGACCACGTTGCGGAATGCTTCCTTGGCGCGCTCGAGGTTGTTGTAGAATTGGAGCGAACCGTCGATCATGAGAAGGGAATCCCGTGTCACTTTGCCGGAGTCAGCAAGGTTGGTGATAAGGTCAACTTCCATAGTGTGCATAGCTGATAGAACCTTCTGGCGTGCGCCGTCGATGGGGGCCTTCTGCTCTTCCAATCCATAGCACTCAAGATCGAGGTCCAGCGGCATTCGGGATGTCCGAGCGGCCTGCTTCACCAAGCGTCGAGCCTTCCGGGTGTCCTCTTCGGAGAAAGTTTCGGGGAGAAAAAGGATATTCCTGCTCTTATAGGTTTCAACGGTAATCCTGGCATGGCCGAGCTTGGTCGCGGCAACGCCGATCTGCGCGATGAAGATCGGCAGGAAGCGCTGTTTGGTGTCCACGACATGGCCAGCACTGGTCGTTCTCATGGAGCCATCGAGGAAATAACGGAAGAGCGGCTGCGCATCAGGTGGACTGTCTGACACCTCCAACTGCTCCTCTTGGGGCCGCGGTGTCTCAAAGGGTTGGTAAACGGGTCTACGGTCTTCGCGTTCACCGTCAACGTTGATCGGCGTGTCGGCCGCGTTGGGAGCGTAGCATCGGAAACCGTTATCCGTGAGGAGGTCTAGGATACCTGCCATTGACTCACTTTATTCGAAGCGCGACGGCAGCGCAAAGTCAGTTCATCACCACGCCGCCGTTGACGTTGAGGGTGTACCCGGTGATGTAGGTGTTCTCGGGGCTCACGAGAAAGTAGAAGCCTTCGGCGATGTCCTCCGGCTGGCCGGTACGGCCCAAGGGTATCAACGACTTCCACGCCTCGCGTGCTTCCGGGGCGGACCGCGCCAGAACCCGCGGCGTGTCCGTGGGGCCCGGCGCCACAACGTTGACGAGGACGCCGTGGGGCGCCAGCTCCTGGGCGAGGGATTTGGTGAACCCTAGGACGCCGGCCTTGGCCGCCGAGTAGGGCGTGCGCAAGGCGCAACCCGTGAGGCCGTAATTGGATGCGGTATTGACGATGCGGCCGTGCCGTTGCTTCATCATCACCGGAGCCACCTCGCGGCAAAAGAGGAACGTGCCTTTCAGGTTGACGTCCAGAACCTCCCGCCATTCCGCCCAGGACAGGTCCTCCACGGCTTTCGTGTGGATGGTGCCGCCGGCCAGGTTGGCAAGGATGTGGACGGCTCCGAAATCCTCGCGGACGGCCGCCACCACGTCCCTGATTTCCGCTGCGCGGGTCACGTCGACGGAGTAGGCCCGGGCCTGCGCGCCCGCAGCGGCCAGCTCGCCCACGACCTTGTCGGCGCCCTCCCGGTCCGCATCGGCGACGGCGACGGCGATGCCGGCCCGGGCGAACCGCAACGCGACGCAACGGCCGATGCCGTTGGCGCCGCCGGATATGATGGCCACGTCGCTCAACCGAGACTCCTTCCCTGGTCGTCGTGTCGAATCAGAGGAAGTCCTCCAACCGCACCTGGCCCGCACCCATGGGTTTCAGACGCTCGAACTCGAACCGTCGCGCGGGATCGCACTCCGGCGGCTTGGTGGCGTCGATCATCACCTTGCCGCCCACGCGGTGCCAGCCGGGCGCACCCGGAGCACCCACCTCCCGGCACGAGGGGTCCATGGCGTGGACCTTGGCTCCGGGTACGGTGATGATGTCCTCGGCCGGGTTGACGCGGGTGGAGACGGCCCACAGGACATCGGCGTAGTTGAAGATGTCCACGTCCTCGTCCACCGCGATGGCCACCTTGGGATGCTGGTACTCGCTCGACAGCGCCGCCATGAGTACGTTTCTGGCCTCGCCGTAGTAGCGGGCGTTCATCTGCACGACGATGCCGAAGATGCCCGGCAGCGCCAGCACGTTCCTGACCTGGGCGCCCCCGCCGACGCTCCGTACTCGGCGGAGGATCTGGGCCGACATGGGCACCTTGTGATAGACGCAACCCTCTACCTCGGCGCCGTTCTGGATGTTCTTGAATATGGCATCGTCCCGCATGGTCACGGCGTTGATCCGGAACACCGGGTTCTGTCCCGCCCCGGCCAGATAGTAGTCCTGGAACTCGCTGAAGGGGCCTTCCTCCTCGCGCACGTGGGGGAGGATCTCACCCTCCAGCACCACTTCCGCCTGGGCCGGCACCTCCATGTCGATGGTCTCGCACTTCACCAGCTCCACTTCTTCCTGCAGCAGACCCGAGGCGATATCGAGCTCGTCCGTACCGTAGTCCGTCGTGGTGGCGGCGGCGAAGTAATACATGGGGTGGTGGCCGATCATCACGGCCACGGGCATGCTCTCACCCTTGGTCTCGTGCTTCTGGTAGTTGGCCCAACTGTGGCGTGGGTAGAGCAGGATGCCGGTTTTGCGGGGACCCTTCAACTGGAGCCGGTGGAAGCTCATGTTGCGATGGCCCGTGTCGGGGTCCTTGGAGATCATCAAGCCGGCGGAAATGAAGGGGCCGCCGTCCCGGATGCCACACTGGTGGACGGGCATCTTCGTGATATCCACTTCATCGCCGGTGA
The DNA here is from genome assembly GCA_963422385.1 of Binatia bacterium. Lineage (GTDB taxonomy): Bacteria > Desulfobacterota > Binatia > UBA9968 > JAJDTQ01 > JAJDTQ01. The sequence goes on from OY729432.1 coordinate 344,843, forward strand.
ACACGCGGTCCTTAACCGGGCCCGAGGACACCAGGCGGGTAGCGCCGCCCTTTCCGGTTCGTGTGACGAACTCGGGCACCATCTCGTTGCGGTCGCAGCCAAAGGCAAGCGGCGCCAGCCGCACGTCGCCCGGAGCCTGCCCGAGACAGCGCCAACCCGGAAACCCCGCGAGGTTGTCGAACAACAACGCCCGTTCGCCGGACTGCCACAACAGCGCCCCCATCTGCGTCCGCGGATCCACCGGCTTGGAAATGGTGTCGAGCACACCGGCGCCGCGCAACTGGTCGATCCAGGTGCGTATGTCCTTCTTCATAACTTGTTCGCCGTTCGGAAATCATTGCCACCCGGCGCGGGGACGCGCCGGGTGGCGGTCGGATGAGCTATTTTTTCTTGCGGGCCAGGAGCGCGGGGATGTATTCGTTCTTGAGGTAGTCCCATCCCGGCGAAGGCTGGAGCATGACCTTGACGATCTTGTCCACGTCCGTGCCGCGGATGTAGTCCAGCTTGAGCCCGAAGAGTCGCTCCCACTCCTTTATATAGGCGGGATCGGAGTACATCTTGTCGAAGGCGGCCCGGATGGCTGCCACACGGTCCGCCGGCGTGCCCGGCGGCAACACCAACGTACGGTTCAGGGTCCGCATGGTGGGACCCGTGAGCTTGTACGCCTCCCACGCCGGACCCGACGGAGCCTTGCCCTTCACCTGCTTGTAGACTTCCTCGAAGGTGGGTATGTCCGTGCCCGGGGAACGGATGACCTTTCCCTCGGGGGTCAGCACGCCGCCCTGCCAGATGGCGATGGCCACACCCTCCTGGATAGGCCCGTAGTAACGTCCGCCGGACCCGAGCACGTGATGCAGCCCGGTACCGCCGACGTACGAGACCTCACCCGACAGGAAAGCCAAAGCCATCTGGGCGGTGCCGGGGTAACCCACCGCATAGGTGTAGCCCTCGATGCCCAACAGGTCGAGCCCGATGACGTCATTCAGAAAAGACGGGCCGGTGATGGAACGTCCGGAAACCGCGATCTTCCCGGGATCGATCCTGGTCAGTTCGACGCCGGTCTTGACCTTGAGGAAGTCCCGGACGATGGCCGCGGATGCGCCGCTGGTGCCGAAGACCGCAGGCATCCTGGCCAGGTCGTAGTTGGGCTTGGGATCGTTCAGGGCCTGGCTGCCCATGTGGGACGTACCCATGATGGACCAGGTGAGGCCGTCCTTCTTGGCCTTGTTGCCAACATAGGCGCCATGAATGAGGCCGGCCGCTCCGGGCATGTTGATCTTGACCACCTTCTTGGGCATGCCGGGAAGGTACTTGCCGATCCACCGGCCGATGAGCCGGCCTTCGGTGTCATGCCCGCCGCCGGGCGAATATCCGGAAAGGATCCGGATCCTCTTGCCTTCGGTGAAGGCCTGCGCCGAGCCCAAGGCGAGAATCCCCAACACGGCACAGAAAATCAGAAACATGGAAACCCTGCGTATGATCATGAGATTCCTCCCTTTCGAGACGGGATGTGATGCCTTCCGCTCACCCGGGTGCTACTGGGCGTTGGCAAACTTGCGGAGATGGGCCTGCCACTCGGAGGGCGCCATGGTTTCGTCGCGGATCTTCTCCGCCTCTTTCGGTGTGACGAGAACCGGGGCGAGCTTCTGACCGAAGATCTTCTCCCAGTCCCTGACGAAGCCCGGATCTTCCGCCATCCTGGCGATCCCCCCACGCAACTCCGTGACCTTGGCCGCGGCGGTGCCCGGCGGCAGCACCAGGGTCCGGGTCAGCTTGGCCATTCCGAGACCGATGGCGCGCCAGGACTCCCAGTCCACTCCCGAAGGATCCTTGCCGTGGACCTCCCGGTACACTTCCAGCAGGGTGGGCACGTCCCCCTTCACGGTCTCGGAACGTGAGATGGATCCATCCTCGTTGAGGATGCCGCTTTGCCACATGGGAAAGACCAAGCCTCGCTTGTGCATGTCCACGAAGGCGCCGCCGCCCACCAGATGGGCATCACTGGCGACGAAGAAACTCGCCTCGTCCCGCTCCATGGCAGCCTTGATGGGCGAAGTGCCCCGATAGGCGCAGACCGCCTTGTAGCCCTCTACGCCGAGAAGCCGCAATGCCAACTGGCCGCGCAGGCACGAGGAACCCTGCTTGGACCGGCCCGCCAGAGCGATCTTGGACCTGTCTACCTTGGTCATGAATTCCCTGGCGTTCTTCGCTCCGAGAAAGTCCCGGGTGATGTGGACCTGAATGCCGGCGACGGACCAGATGATCGGCATCTTGGAGAGATCGTACTTGACCATTTCCGGCGGCGCCAGTACCGCCTGGAGCCCGTGGCTGCTGCCAAAGAGGCCGATGGTGGTCCCGTCCGGCTTGGCGCGGTTGTAGACGTAGGACGACATGATCATGCCGCCGGCCCCGGGCATGTTCTGGACGATGACCTTGGGTTTTCCGGGAAGGTACTGACCCAAGTGCCGCGCCATAATGCGGGCCTCGAGATCATGGCCACCTCCAGGCGGATAACCGATGAGGATGTTCACGTTCCTGGCCGCCTGCGCCGTCGTGACAAATCCCGCAAAGAGCAGCAGAAAGAACAGGGTACACCAACTCGCCACTTTCGATCTCTTCATGATCCGTTCACCTCCTCAACTATGGACCCATCCGTCCGAACACAAACGGGCTGAGGACTCCAGTTCACCCGAGATCCTCAGCCCGTTCGTAATTGACGGCCGCTCCTTCCGGAATCGACCCGCATCAAGAGTGTCGCTGGTGCGAGCCCAGGGACGCTCCTTCCGCACCAAGCCTATTTCTTCTTCTTGGCCGGCTTGGGAATCATCAGCTTCGCCGATGCCAGCGTGTTCCCGTCCGAGTCCACCAACTCGACCGTGTGCTCCCCGGGCTTCAGGAGACGCTTGATGGTCCGGCCTCGAATTCCCCACGTCGAGGACACTGCGCCCTTGTCGTCCGCCTTCTCGATGGCAGGCTTCGCCAGGAAGCTCACGTCCGACAGGACGCCGCCCATCGTGGTGCGGAGGCCCACCTCTTGGCCGGCCTTCAGGCCCGACGCGGAGATCTTGACCTGCAGTCTGCCCTTCTTCACTTCGCCCACGTCCAGCATGAGCTTTGCGCCTCCCGCCATCGCGATGGACGACAACAGGAACAATGCTCCCAAGGCTGCTGCCATACCAACTAGCCTTTTCTTTGCAACCATATGTTACCTCCCTTTGGTTTTTTTGTTCCGCTGATCCAGACGGCCCCTTTTATACGTAAACCTTGCGGCAAATGTCAAGGGTCCCCTTGCCCCGAACATCCGGTCCGTCATCAGATGGGGACGAGACCCGACAGGTACCTCTCCACCAGCCCCAGAATGAACTCCTGAGGCGCATTGATCAACCCCGGCGGCCACGGGATGTGCAACACCATCTCGAAGACGCCGATCATGAATACCAGCATCACCAGCATGTAGATCACGGCAACCTTCCACGACTCGTCCGCCTGAAGGGACAGGTAGAGCAGCAGAAAGACCGGCACGCTCAGAATGAACCCGATGATCCAGATGGACAGGTAGAGGCCGAAGATCCACCCGAAGATGTTGACCGCGCGCTTGATCACCACAGCCGCCGGAACGCTGCGGTCCACCGGCAGATCCATCATGCCGGCCACGTCACCGTTCTTGCCGCGGAACAGGTCCAGGCCCAGTTGCAGGAAGCACAGCAGCATGGTGGGAATGCCGATGGTCCACGGGAACAGCCGCGCCTGGTATTGCCACTGCTTCGCGGTAACCACCAGCCCTACCATCAGCAGCAGGACGACGACGGTGAACAACGCAGCGGGGTTGGCCCTAAGCTTCATCGGCTCCCCCGCCTTGCTCGCGCTCGATCTGCGTCTCGCGCATCCGTTGCAACTCCTGCTGTTTGCGCGCGTTGCGGACGCCGTAGTAGAGGCTGGCGGCGATGAGCACCATCACGATCATCACGATGGGACGCGCCATCCACCCGGCGCCGTAACGGCTGATGGAGATGAACAGGTAGTTCTCGATGATGCCGCTCAGCACCAGTCCCAGGATCAGCGGCGGGCGCGGCCAACTGAAGCGCTTCATGAACCAGCCCAGCAGCGAGAAGAACAGCAGCGACCAGAGATCCCCGTAGTGCCGGGTGGCCTGAAACGATGCCAGAAACACGATGACCACCACCAGCGGCGTCAGCAGGTTGATCCGCACCATGGCGATCTTGGCCAGCGTATTGGTCAGCAGCATGCACAGGATGGTGCCGAAGATGTTGGCGATGGCCAGGCTCCAGATCATCGTGTAGGTGACCGCCAGATCCTTGGTAAGCATGGCCGAGCCCGGTGTCAGCCCCTGGATGGTCATGGCTCCCAGCAGCAACGCCATGGAGGCGCTGCCCGGCACGCCGAAGGCGATGGTGGGGATCAGCGCCCCTCCCTCCTTGGCGTTGTTGGCCGCCTCCGGCGCCAGCACGCCGCGCACGTCGCCGGTCCCGAAGGTCTCGTTGGCGCCCTTCTCGGTCTGTATGGCGTGACCGTAGGCGAACCAGTCCACCACCGACGCGCCGAGCCCGGGGATGGCGCCCACGAAGACCCCCACTACGCCGCACCGCAGCACCAGGAACCAGTTGCGGAAGGTATCCCGGATACCATCCATGACGCCCTTCAGCCGTTCCTTGGGCACGTCCGCGATGCGCGTGCCCCGGATGGTCAGGTCGACGATCTCCGGGATGGCGAAGATGCCCAGCGCCACCGGAACCAGCGGCACGCCGTCCCAGAGATAGAGTTGTCCGAACACCCAGCGGAGCACACCCGTCTGGGGGTCCATGCCCACCATGCCCACGCACAGTCCGATGGCCCCCGCGATGAGCCCCTTCACCGGCGCGTTGCCGCTCAGGACGGCGACCATGGAGATGCCCAGCAGACCCAGCATGAAGAACTCGGGAGAGCCGAACGCGAGAACGATCGGGCGAAGCACCGGGATGGAAAGCGCCAGCACCAGTGAACCGAATACGCCGCCGAGGAGCGATGCCATGTAGGCGCCGCCGAAGGCTCGCCCGGCCTCGCCTTTCTTGGCCATTGGATGCCCGTCCAGAATGGTGGCCTGGGACGCCGAGGTGCCGGGTACGCCGAAAAGTACCGAGGGGATGGTGTCGGAGGTGCTCGTCACCGAGATCAGGCCGATCATGATGGCGAACGCCTCGAAGGAGTCCATGTCGAAGGTGAAGGGCAGGAGGATGGCGAGGCCGACGAGACCTCCCAGGCCGGGTATCGCACCCAACGCCAAGCCCATGAGCACGCCGATGAACAGATACCCCAGCCGGGTCGGAACCAGGAGGTTCTCAAATGCCACGGTGGCGGCTTCCAGCATACGGACTCCCTTCTGCCCCTGACGAAATCCACAGGGGATATATCGAGGTCCGGAGAGACTGTCAAGCTGCGACGGCGTCGGGCTCCTGTCCTCACGGCCCCGTTCCCGTTGCGAGGGGCTGGGAAAAGGACTAATATCCCTTGTCCCGACATCGCGCACGAGTACCGCGTGGAGGGGTTCGCCGCGGCGAACCCCCTAGCCCCAGGAAAGGACCGTCCCCATGGGCAATCTAGGCATCTGCTTCGTCAACCCCGCCCCGCAGATCGAGCCGGGCTACGTCACCGCCATGGCACGGAAATGCGACCAGGCGGGCCTGCATTCCTTCTGGACCATCGATCGCGTCGCCTATGACAATCTTGAGGCCCTGACCGTGCTGGCGGCCGTGGCGGGCGCCACCGAAAACATCCGGCTGGGAACGTCGGTACTGCTGTCGGCGCTACGGCATCCGGCGCTGCTGGCCAAGACCGTGGCCACCCTCGATTTCCTGTCCAACGGCAGGATGACCCTGGGCATCGGCTTCGGCAGCCGGGAGAGCGACTTCAGCTCCGTGGAGGTTCCGTGGGAGCACCGGGGTACCCGGGCGGCAGAGTCGCTCGGTCTCATGAAGCGGCTCTGGACCGAAGACGAGGTGGAGCACCACGGCCGGTTCTTCGACCTCCACAGCACCCGCTTCGGCCCCAAAGCCATCCAGTCGCCCCATCCCCCCGTCTGGATGGGCGGAACCGCCGACACCGTTCTCAAGCGGGTCGGGCGGCTGGCCGACGGCTACATCTGCGGCAGCAACGCCGTGCACGACTTCGATGCGGTATGGGACAAGATCAGCGGCCACGCCCGGGCCGCGGGGCGGGACCCCGACAGCATCGAGAAGGCCGGCCTCACCTTCATCGCCATCGACGACGACAAGAGCAAGGCGGTGGAAGCGTGCAGCAACTATCTCATTCGCTACTACGGCAAGGTGCGGATGGACGTGGAGAAGTACATGCTGGTGGGAAGCGCCAATGCGTGCGCCGACGGCATCAACCGGATCTTCGCCGGCGGACTTCAGACCCTGATCATCGGCCAAGCCATCGCCGACCTCGGACAACTGGATACGTTCGTCGAGAAGGTGCTGCCGCAGGTCGCGGGCTAGGGGCCTGTCCGAATAAAGCAGGAATCTACTGAGAGGCAGGGAAATGGGTCCATTTGTGGTTGGATTTTCGTCAAATATTCCCGATATTCTCCTCGAATCCGCCCTCAAATGGCCTCCATTTCCCTGCCTCTCGCTACCATTCGCTTACTCGGTCAGGCTCCTAGGTCATAAGCCTCAAATCCCTGGCGATGTTGGTGGCAATTGCGGCGTTGTATTCGTTTACTCGTCTCGATACCAGGAAAATCTCGATGAACCACCAGACGAGGAATCCTCCTCCGGTCAACCAGAAGGCGATCCCCAACCCGGTTTTCCCGAGCAGAAAGTGCTGGATCGGGAAGATGATGGCGAGGACGACCATCAGCCCTTTGGATGACACCTTTTGTCTATGGTAAGTCGACTCGAACGTAAGCCTTTGCGCGTCGTCCATTTTCTGCAGGCTTGCCAATACCACCGGGGGTAAGTCTTCCATCCGTGTACTCCTCGGGACCGAGTGGATTCCCAACTCGTCTTGATGTCTTCGAGGGCTTGGCTTGCCTAGGAGCCTGTCCGACTCACCCTATCGCGTCGCCATAGGGGCCATGACTACGCACCCCATACGAACCCCCTCCAAACCATTGCACACCCTCTACAGCGGCGCTGGCTCCTTGAAGTTCTTGGTGTAGGGCAATTTCTCGGCCGTCTTGGCAACCTCGGCCATGTTGTTGAGCAGCAGCGCGGTGGAGTCCCACGAGCCCGCGGTCAGGGCGTTGCGGTGGCCGTCGCTGATGTCGATGTCGATGTCCGTGCCATCCGGCAGGTGGATCTTCCGGGCGTCGATGTCCACGGTGAGCTCCACCTCGGGGTCGGACTCCACCAGTGCCATGAGCGTTCCGATGTCCTCCGCCGAGACCGTCACCGTGGGCATGCCCAGCAGCACGCTGCTGCCGGCGAAGATAGGACCGAAGGATTCCCCGACGACGGCCTTGATGCCCCAACGGTACAGGGCCTGCGGCGCGTGCTCCCGCGACGAACCGCAACCGAAGTTGCGGTTCACCAGCAGGACCCCGGCGCCCTGGAAGCGGGCCTCGTTGAACGGATGATCCACCGGGTTGCCCTCGGCGTCGTATCGCTCATCGAAGAACGGGTATTCGCCCATGCGATTGAAGGTGATCTCCTTCAGGTAGCGGGCCGGAACGATTCGATCGGTATCGATATCGTGCCCGCGCACCACCACCGCCCTGCCGCTTACCTGCTTGATCTCATCCATGCCGACCTCGATCAGTTGTATTCGCGCACGTCCACGACCTTGCCGTTCAGGGCGGCCGCGGCCACCATGGCGGGGCTCATCAACAGGGTCCGCCCGCCCGGACTCCCCTGGCGGCCGATGAAGTTGCGGTTCGACGAGGACGCGCACACCTCACGGCCCTTGAGCTTGTCGGGGTTCATGGCCAGACACATGGAGCAGCCGGCCTCCCTCCATTGGAAGCCCGCTTCGGTGAAGACACGGTCGAGCCCCGCCGCCTCCGCCTGTTTTTTGACCTCGACGGAACCGGGCACCACCAGCGCTCTCACGCCCCCGGATACCTTTCCACCCTTGGCAACGCGCGCCGCGGCCACGAGATCCGAGAACCGCGAGTTGGTGCAGGAACCGATGAACGCCACGTCAATGGAAGTCCCGAGAATCGGCGCCCCCGGCGTCCAGCCCATGTGCTCGTAGGCCTTCTCGACCGTCTTGGGGTCTTGCAGCTCTTCGGGGCGCGGGAGGCTCTCCAGCACTCCCAACGCCTGCCCGGGATTGATGCCCCAGGTGACCGTGGGCTCGATGGCCGAGCCGTCGAGGTCCACCACGTCGTCATAGCCCGCGTCCGGATCCGACGCCATGGAGCGCCAGTACGCCACCGCGCGATCGAAGGCTTCGCCCTTGGGCGCGAACTGCCGTCCCAGCAGGTAGTCGAAAGTAGTCTGATCGGGGTTGACGTAACCCACCAGCGCGCCGCCCTCGATGCTCATGTTGCAGACGGTCATGCGTTCTTCCATGTTCATCCGGTCCAGCACCGCGCCGCCGTACTCGTACGCGAATCCCTTTCCGCCGCCGACTCCGAGCCGCCGGATGATGGTGAGGATCACGTCCTTGGCGTGTACCCCCAAGGGGAGGCTGCCGTTAACGTTGATGCGCCGCACTTTGAGCCGGTCCATGGACAGGGTCTGGGTCGCCAGCACGTCCCGAACCTGGGTGGTACCGATGCCGAAGGCCAGGGTACCGAAGGCCCCGTGGGTGCTCGTGTGGCTGTCGCCGCAGGCCAGCGTCATACCCGGCTGGGTCAGGCCCAACTGCGGGCCGATGACGTGCACGATGCCTTGCCGATCACTCTCCAGACCGTAGAACTCGATGCCGAAGTCGCGGACGTTCTTTTCCAGCGCCGCCATCATCGCCTCGGCCTGCTCGTCCGCAAAGGGCCGGGCATGGGTGTCCGTGGGGACAATGTGATCGGCAGTGGCGAAGGTCCGCTGGGGATAGGCGATGGAAAGCCCCCGTTCCCGCATCATGTCGAACGCCTGCGGGGTGGTCACCTCATGGACCAGATGCAATCCGATGAAGAGTTGGGTCTGCCCGGTGGGGAGCGTGGTCACCGCATGTGCATCCCAGACCTTGTCATAAAGTGTACGTTCGGACATGGATCCATTTTCTCCTTGCGGGGAATCATAGCCAGCGGCCCGGGCTAATTCAAGCGAAGGCGGGATACGACACCAGGAGCCTGTCCGAGTAAAGCAGAAATCTACTGCGAGGCAGGGGAATGGGTCCATATGGGGTTGGATTTTCGTCGAATATTCCCGATATTCTCCTCAAATCCGCCCGCAGATGGCCTCCACTTCCCTGCCTCTCGCTACCATTCGCTTACTCGCACAGGCTCCTGGCCCGGGACACCGCCGTCCGGCGGCGGGAAGGACTCGTAGCATACTTCCACGAGAAACAGGCCCCGTGCGGGCGCGGTGGGGCCGGCCAGCGTACGGTCGCGGCCGTCGATCAATGCCGGAAGATCGCCGGGACCCCGCTCGCCCAGCCCCATCTGCACCAGCGTGCCGACGATGTTCCGCACCATGTGCCGGAGGTAGCCGGTGGCTTCGATGCGATAGACCCAGTGGTCCTCCCACCGGAACAGCTCGTTGTGGTAGATCCGCCGCACCGCGGTGGCGGCGCCGCACCCGGTCGCCCGGAAGCATGAGAAGTCGCGTTCCCCTACCAGCGCGGCCAAGGCCTCGCGCATGGCGTCGACGCGCAACTCCTTGGGGACGTGCCACGAATACCGGTCGTTGAACACCGAACGCCAAGGATGGTTCCACAGCCGGTACTCGTAGACGCGCTTCCGGGCGTCCCGGCGGGCGTCGAAGGAGGGGGATGCGGCTTCCACCGCCTTGACCGTAATATCGTCGGGTGTGAGGGCGTTGAGGCCCTGCTGGATCCGTGCCAGATCCCGGTCGTCGGGGCACGGGAAATTTGCCACTTGGCCCAGCGCGTGAACGCCCGCGTCGGTTCGTCCGGACCCACGTATCCGGACCCTGTGCTTCAACAGCACGGCGAGGGCGTCCTCCAGGATGCCCTGGATCGTCGGCCCGCCCGGCTGCACCTGCCATCCATGGTAGTCGGTGCCGTCGTACTCGAGGGTCAGTCTGACGTTCATGAGCCCCGGGGCGGCGTGCGGAACACCGCCGGCAGGTGGGTCAGTGGTAGTCCCGGATCAGGATCTCGGCGATCTGGACCGCGTTCAGGGCCGCTCCCTTGCGCAGGTTGTCGGCGACGACCCACAGGTTGATGCCGTTCTCCACGGAGTCATCCTCGCGGATGCGGCCGACGTAGGTGGCGTCCTTGCCCGTTGCGTCGGTGGCGAGCGGATAGTCGTTGGCCTGGGGGTCGTCCTGCACCAGGACCCCTGGAGCCTCCCGGAGGATGGCGCGGACGTCGCCCGCCGACAACTTGGTCCGGGTCTCGACGTTGATGGATTCGGAGTGGCTGCAGAAGACGGGCACGCGTACGGTGGTGGCGGTGATGCGGATCTCGGGATCGTCCAGGATCTTGCGCGTCTCCCGGACCATCTTCATCTCTTCCCTGGTGTAACCGTTGGGCAGGAACGAATCGATGTGCGGGATGCAGTTGAACGCGATCTGGTGCGGGAACTGCTCGCACTCCACCTCGTGGTTGTTGAACAACGCCGCGGTCTGCTTGCCGAGCTCCTCCATGGCCCGGCGGCCGGCTCCGGAAACCGACTGGTAGGTAGACACCACGATGCGGGTGATGCCTGCGGCGTCGTACAAGGGCTTCAGCGCCACTACCATCTGGATGGTGGAGCAGTTGGGGTTGGCGATGATGCCCCGGTGGACATGCTCGGCGATCTTGTCGGCGTTGACCTCCGGAACCACCAGCGGGATCTCGTCGTCCATCCGGAAATGGCTGGTATTGTCGATAACCACGGCGCCGGCGGCCACCGCGACCTGGGCGTACCGGGCACTGACCGACGAGCCCGCCGAGAACAGCGCGATGTCCACGTCTTCGAAAGAATCGTCGTCCAGCACCTCTACCGGAATCTGCCGGCCGTCGAAATCGAGCCGCTGGCCGGCGGATCGCTCGGACGCCAGCAAACGAAGCGTGTCCACGGGGAACAGACGCTCCTTGAGAATCTTCCGCATCTCCTCGCCCACCGCTCCGGTGGCTCCCACTACCGCGACGTTGTACTTTTCTTTGCTCATGGTCACGCTACGCTACGCGGTTGGCGGCAATCTCCTGCCGCACCAGCGAGCCCATCTCCCTGCAACCCACCACCGGTGCCTTCCCTTCGGTGATGTCCAGGGTGCGGTGACCGGCCTCGAGTACCCGCTCCACCGCCTGCTCGATGCAGTCGGCGGCGGCCCCCTGGTCGAAGGAGTGACGCAGCATGAGCGCCACCGTCAGAATGGTGGCCAGCGGGTTGGCCTTGTCCTGCCCGGCAATGTCCGGTGCGCTGCCGTGCACCGGCTCGTACATGCCCACCTTGCCGCCGAGGCTGGCCGACGGCAGCATGCCGATGGAACCCGTGAGCATGGCGGCTTCGTCGCTCAGGATGTCTCCGAACATGTTGGTGGTGACGATGACGTCGAACTGCCGGGGATCCCGAATGAGTTGCATGGCGCAGTTGTCCACCAGCACGTGGTCGAGCTCGACGTCGCCGTAGCCTTCCTCGTCGTGGATCCGGGTCACCACCTTGCGCCACAGCTCGGTGGACTCCAGCACGTTGGCCTTGTCCACCGAGGTCACCCGGCCGCGCCTCCTGCGGGCGGCGTCGAAAGCCACCCGGGCGATCCGTTCGATCTCGGGCGTCGTGTAGACGAGGGTGTTGACGCCGCGCTCGGTCCCGTCGGGCTCGGCGGTGACGCCCTTGGGCTGCCCGAAGTAGATGCCGCCGGTGAGCTCCCGCACGACGATCAGATCGGTTCCCTCCACCACCTCGGGCTTGAGGGTCGATGCCTGCGCCAGCGGCGCGAACAGCTTCACCGGACGCAGATTGGCGAACAATCCCAGCTCCTGGCGCAACGCCAGCAACGCCCGCTCGGGACGGATGGAGTAGTCCAGTCCATCCCACTTGGGGCCGCCCATGGCCCCCAACACCACCGCATCGCTGGACTTGGCCTGGGCCAGGACCTGGTCGGTCAGGGGCGTTCCGTGAGCGTCGATGGATGCTCCGCCCACCAGCCCCTCCTCGACGTCGACGGTGAAACCGAAGATCTCGCCCGCCTGTTGCAGCACCGTCATGGCCTCTGCCACGACTTCCGGACCGATGCCGTCGCCCGGAAGCATCATCAGCTTGTGACTCATGGACCCCCCTCAACTGCAGCCCGACGGTGGCGCTTGCGATATTCCAGACGGTTCAACGCGTTCACGTATGCCAGCGCACTCGCCATGATGATGTCCGTGTGGGAACCTTTCCCGGAGATGTTGACGTCCTTTTCCTCAAGCATGCACGACACCTCGCCCTGGGCGTCGGTGCCGCCAGTGACGCTCGAAACCGAGTAGCGCCGCAGCTTCGCGCTGCTGCCGGAAATCCTGGCGATGGCTTTATAACACGCATCCACCACCCCGTCACCCGTGTCGTGCGCCATCCTCTCCTCGCCGTCCACCCGCATCCGTACGGTGGCCGACGGCACTGCGGATGAGCTCGACGCAATGTTCATGTACACCAGCTCGTATCGGTCCGGCTGGCCCGGTATTCTCAGCACCTCGTCCGCCACCAAGGTCTCGATGTCCTCGTCGAACACCTCTTTCTTCTTGTCGGCAAGCTGCTTGAACCGCTCGAAGGCGCGGTTGATTTCATTCTTGCCGAGCGAAAAACCGAGTTGCTGCAACCTCTCTCCGAAGGCGTGCCGGCCGGAGTGTTTGCCCATCACCAGCCGGTTGCCCGTGATGCCGACGGTCTCGGGCTTCATGATCTCGTAGGTCAGCTTCTGCTTCAGCACGCCGTCCTGGTGGATCCCGGCCTCGTGGGCAAAGGCGTTGTCTCCCACGATCGGTTTGTTGAGCGGCACCGCGATGCCGGTAACCTGGGACAGCAGACGCGACGTCGGATAGATCTGCTCGGTGTGGATGCGCGTGTCGAGATTAAAGACCGGTTGCCGCGTCTTGAGGGCCATGACCACCTCTTCCAGCGAGGTATTGCCGGCCCGCTCGCCGATGCCGTTCACCGTACACTCCACCTGCCGCGCCCCGTTGGCCACCGCCGCCAGGGAGTTGGCCACGGCCAGGCCCAGGTCGTTGTGGCAGTGGGCGCTCCAGGTGACCTTCTCCGAGCCCTCGGTATTCTCGATCAGGTACCGCACCAGCTCGCCGAACTCCGACGGGATGGCGTAGCCCGTGGTATCCGGGACGTTAAGGGTCTTCGCGCCGGCCCTGATGGCCTCGGCGAAGACTTCCAACAGAAACCCCGGGTCGCTGCGAGAAGCGTCCTCCGCCGAGAACTCGACATAGTCCAGATACCTCCGGGCCTGCACCACCGCCGTGCCCACCGACTCCAGCACCTCCTCCCGGGACATCCGGAGCTTGTGCTTCATATGGATGTCGGAGGTGGCGATGAAGGTGTGGAGCCCGGGCTTTCGCGCCCCTTCCACCGACTTGACGGCCTTCCGGATATCGCCCTGCTGCGCTCTCGCCAGACTCAGCACGACGGGACGCTTGACGGCCTTGCACACTTGCACCACGGACTCGAAGTCCCCCGGCGACGACACGGCGAAGCCGGCCTCGATCACGTCCACTCCCAGCTTTTCGAGTTGACGGGCAATCAGGACCTTCTCGTCGATGTTCATGCTTGCCCCGGGCGACTGCTCGCCGTCCCTGAGGGTGGTATCGAAAATGTTCACAACGTTTTTGGCGTCCATGGTCTTCCTCCTCAAAAAAAAACTCCCGCGGCGGTCCGGCGGGAGTTTGGATCATGCAAGCTGAGGTTCGCTTTTGGTCAGGCTTGTATGAGTGCCTGCTCTTCCCTCCGTCGCTTTCGCACGGCGAGCAGCCCTAACAGGGGACCCGATAGGGTGTACGACAATAACGCCGAGAACAGCACGATTTGCCACATTGCGATGGTTAGTATAACGACTGCAAGCGCGGAAAGCAACAACCCCATGGTGCTGCGTTTCTTGAAATGGTGCTGTTTCAGGCTGAAATAGCGGAAATTGCTCACCATCAGCCCCGCCAGCACACACGCGATGACGATAAAGACCAAGGGCTTGCTGCCGGTGTTCTCGAGCCCCAGCATGAAGTACATGAAGAGGGTGGCCGCGATCATGGCGGCGGCGGCCGGAATCGGCAATCCGGTAAAGTAGCTCTTTTCCGCAGCCAGGGTCTGGACGTTGAAGCGCGCCAGGCGCAAAGCCCCGCAAACGGCGAACAGCGCCGCCCCGAACCCGCCCCAGGTACCCCACGGTTCGAGCGCGAAGACGTAGGCCAGAACGGCCGGGGCCACCCCGAACGAGACCACGTCGGCCAGGGAATCGAACTCGACGCCGAACTGGCTGGTCGTGTGGGTCAGCCGCGCCACCGTGCCGTCGACGCCGTCCAACAGGCTCGCGGCCACGATCAACAGGGCGGCCTTGTGGTACTCACCGTTGATGGCGAACAGGATGGCGAATACGCCACAGAAGAGATTCCCCGCCGTGAACAGGCTGGGCAGCAGATATATGCCCTGGCGCAACCGGTTCGCCGGACCCCTGCGCTTGACGCGGCGGCGCCTGCCCTTCTCCCTCGGAATGAGCCGAACCCTTCTGAACCGCGACTCGGACTTTTCGTTGCTGTCCATCACATCTGTAACCCTGTTTGCGAGACGGGACACGACACTAGAGTCTGGCGACGACGGTTTCCCCGCCCCGGACCCGCTGGCCGGGGTGCACTTCGACGGTTGCAGCCCGCGGCAGGAACAGGTCTACGCGGGATCCGAACATGATCATGCCAAAACGCTCGCCCCGCTTCAACGAATCACCGCGGCCTACGTAACACACGATCCGACGGGCGAGAAAGCCCGCGACCTGCACGATACGAAACGTTCTGCCCCCATCGTCCACGAGATCAATGGCATTGCGTTCGTTCTCCTCGGATGCCTTGCCCTTGTAGGCCGCCAGGAAGTGACCCGTCTGATAGCGGACATCGGTCACCCGTCCGTTCATCGGGGCCCGGTTGATGTGCACATCCAGGGGAGAAAGAAAGATGCTGAGCCTGCGGCTGTCAGCGGCCGAGACATCGCCGACGGACACCACCTTGCCGTCCGCCGGAGACACGACGATGCCTTCCCCGTCCGGCGAAACGCGCTTTGGATCGCGAAAGAACCCTGCCACCACCGCCGCCGCCGCCGCCAGTACCGCCCCGGCCACGAACCAGCCCACGGCCGAGGCAGCGGCCGCCAGCCCCAACAAGGTGAAAACGAACCGATAACCTTCCTTCGCGATCCTTATGGGAATGTCCTCCAATGCGCCGTTGGCGGTCTGTGTCAGCCCACAGGCGGTCGGGCAGGGGCGGGCTTGAAACACGACACTAGTTCTTGCTCTTGTCCACCAGCCGGTTCTCGGCCAGCCACGGCATCATCGACCTGAGCTGCTCACCCACCTTCTCGATGGGATGGCTCCGGGAGGCCTGGCGCAGCTCGTTGAACTGCGGCGAGCCGGCACGGTGCTCGTCCATCCACTCGTCGGCGAATCTTCCCGATTGAATGTCCGCCAGGATCTCCTTCATGACCTTGCGGGTGTCGTCTCCGACGATCCGTCTCCCCCGGGTGAGATCACCGTACTCCGCAGTGTTGCTGACGGAGTAGCGCATGTTGGCCAGCCCGCCCTCATATATCAGATCGACGATCAGCTTGACCTCGTGACAGCACTCGAAGTAGGCCATTTCCGGCGGATAGCCCGCCTCCACCAAGGTTTCGTAGCCCGCCTGGATCAGCGACGTAAGGCCGCCGCAGAGTACCGTTTGTTCGCCGAACAGGTCTGTTTCCGTCTCGTCCTTGAAGCTGGTCTCGATGACCGCGGCGCGGGCGCCGCCGATGGCGGCGGCATAAGCCAGACCCACCGGCGTGGTATCTCCGGAGGGATCCTGCTCGACGGCCAGGAGACAAGGCACTCCCCTGCCCCGCTCGAACTCGCTCCGCACCAGGTGGCCGGGCCCCTTAGGGGCCACCATGAAGACATTGACGTCCTCGGGAGGAACCACCCGCTTGAAGTGGATATTGAAGCCGTGCCCGAAGGCGAGGTAGTTTCCCGGCTTGAGACCGGGCCGGATGACCTCCTTGTAGACGTCTCCCTGAAGCTCGTCGGGCAGCAGCACCATGACCACGTCCCCCGCTTCGGCCGCCTCCGCGGTCTCCATCACCGTCAGGCCGGCATCCGCCGCCTTGGCCCAGGACGCGCTGTCGCGCATCAATCCCACCACCACGTCCACGCCGGAGTCGCGCAGATTGCTGGCGTGTGCGTGTCCCTGGCTGCCGTAACCGAGTACCGTGACCTTGCGGTCGCGGATCCGGCTCAGGTCCGCGTCCTGGTCATAGTAGACCTGCATGTCAAACCTCCCTGTCTAGTGTTCCGTCTTACAAATAGGGTTGCAAATCTGCCGGTCTTTCTTGCCGTCGGCTGCGTTGCTCCTCCTCGCCTGGTATCGGGCACTGCTCGTCGTCGCGCCTTGCCGACAACAGGAAATCCTGCACATCTTTGTAAACCTGTTTGTGGGACAGAACACTGGCAACCTGGAACCGAAGCCCGGCAGAGCCCCGGCTACAGCGATTCGCGCGCGACGGCGATGCGGCCCGTGCGAACGATCTCCTTGATGCCCATGGGCTTCAACAAGTTGATCACCGCCTGAATTTTGCCGGCGTCCCCCGACACTTCGAGGGTATAGGTCTGCGGGGTCGAGTCGACGATGTTGGCGCGGAAGATATGCGCGATCCGCATGGCCTCGTCCCGGTGGGCCTGCTTGGCCAGGATCCTTATCAGCGCCGTTTCCCGGTCGATGTGGTCCTCTTCGGTGAGGTCCACGACCTTGAGAACTTCGATGACCTTGTTGAGCTGTTTCATGATCTGCTCGATGACGTCCTCGTCACCCGAGGTCACTACCGTGATCATGGATATACTGGAATCCGGGGTCGGAGCCACGGACAGACTCTCGATGTTGTAACCTCGTGCACTGAACAAGCCGGCCACGCGCGCAAGCACACCGGCTTTGTTCTCAACCAGAACCGAGATGATGTGTTCCATCCGCCAAACCCCTACGCCGGCAGCACGGCGTCCACATCCTCTCCCTTTTTCCGCGAGGACCCGCGCGCGGTCCTCAGTTGAGGCGGATCTTCCAGCATCATCTCGTGCTGTGCGCCGCCGGCAGGGATCATCGGATAGCAGTTCTCGAACCGGTCGATGGCGAAGTTCATCAGCACCGGGCCCTTGTGCCTGAGCCCCTCCTTCAGCACCCCTTCCACGTCCGCGGGACCTTCCGAGTGCAGCCCGAGGATCCCGTAGGCCTCCGCGAGCTTGACAAAATCCGGGATGGCGCCCAAGTCGCTGGAAGCGTAACGCCCCTGGTAGAAGAGGTCCTGCCACTGCCGCACCATTCCGTGGAACTGGTTGTTGAGCAAAATGATCTTGACCGGGAGCTTGTGGATGGCCGCCACCGCCAACTCCTGAAGATTCATCTGGAAGCTGCCTTCACTGGTGATGCAGAGCACGGTCTTGCTGGGATACGCCTTCTGCGCGCCGATGGCGGCCGGGAATCCGAAGCCCATGGTGCCGAGCCCGCCAGAGGTGAGAAAAGTGCGTTGGGTGGCGCCCTTGAAATACTGTGCCGCCCACATCTGGTGCTGACCCACGTCGGTCACGACGATGGCCTTGTGCCTGGTCAACTCGTAGGCCTTCTCGATGACGTACTGCGGTTTGGTCTCCTTCCTGCCTTCCTGCTGGTAGGACAGCGGATGCTCCGAAGCCCATTCGTTTACCTGCTTGAGCCACGGGCGGCGCTGCGCCTTGACGCTGGCAGGGTTGCCGTCCATGGAGCTCAACACGCCCACCAGCTCCCGCAACACCACCTTCACGTCGCCGACGATGGGGATGTGGGCGTGGACGTTCTTCTTGATGGAAGTCGGGTCGATGTCGATATGGATCACCCGGGCCCGGGGTGAGAACTCGGACAGCTTGCCGGTCACGCGGTCGTCGAACCGGGCGCCCACGGCGATGAGCAGGTCGGCCTCGTGCATGGCCATGTTGGCGCAGTACGTGCCGTGCATGCCCAGCATGCCCATGGACAGCGGATGGGTCCCGGGAAAGGAGCCGAGGCCCATCACCGTCATGGTCACGGGGATCTGCGTCATATCCGCGAACTCGCGCACCTCGTTGGCCGCGCCGGAAAAGACCGCTCCGCCGCCCACGTAGATGACCGGCTTCTTCGCCTTCAGGATCTCGCTGGCGGCCTGCTTGATCTGGTAGCGGTTGCCGGACACCGTAGGGCGGTATCCCCGAAGGTTGACCTTGTCGGGATAGCGGAACTCGGCGGATTCGGTGCTCACGTCCTTGGGGATATCCACCAGCACCGGACCCGGGCGGCCCGTGTTGGCGATGTAGAAGGCCTCCTTGATGGTGGCGGCGAGGTCGGCGACGTCCTGCACCAAGACGTTGTGCTTGGTGCAGGGACGGCTGATCCCGATGTTGTCCGCTTCCTGGAACGCGTCGTTGCCGATGAGGCTGGTGGGAACCTGTCCGGTGAACGCCACCAGCGGCACGGAGTCCATCATGGCGTCCGCCAGGCCCGTTACGATGTTGGTCATCCCCGGACCCGAAGTCACCAAGGCAACGCCGGCCTTGCCCGTGGCCTTGCCGTAGCCCTCGGCCATGTGCACCGCGCCTTGCTCGTGCCGGGTCAGGATAACCTCGACGTCTTTCTGTTGGTGCAGGACGTCAAACAGCTTGAGGACCACTCCGCCGGGAATTCCGAAAATGGTCTTCACTCCCTCGCGCTTGAGCGACTCCACAAATATTTCCGACCCGGTCAACTTCATCGTATCTCCCTAACTCGCGGACTTGTACTTGCCGAGAATCTCCATGATCTTGTCCTTGCCTACGAGCTTGAGCTTCTGGATGCGCTTCTTCTCCATCTCCTCTTCCGGAGACAGGTAACCCTTGTCGTGCAGATCCACCAAACGCTTCTCGTACGCCAAGTGTTCTTCATAGTATTTGCGCAGTTCCGGGTCCTTATCCAAGACAGAGGCAATCATCTGCTCCTCTCTCTCCTCCATTGGACGACCTCCTGATCGATGGTTTGGGGCAAGCCGTCAAATTTATCCAACGGCCACGTTTTTGTCAATGAGCGGCCGCTGCCTGGCCAAGGCGACCCAAGGCTGGGTATGATGAGACGGGAACCGACTGCGAGTCCCGTCCGGGAGGCGCGGAGACGCGCGTCCGCTCCGAGTCAGGTGGTGGATTCAGGAGTGGCCGAGCCGCTCCCGTGCCTGGGAGCCAGTCTCGAAAATTCCTGCGCAATTTCATAAACCTACTCATGAGACAGGACACGAGCCACGGCATCCGGCGGGCGTATGTAATGGGGAGTCAAGGACTCGGCCATCGTGACCGGCGCGGTGCGGAACCTCTCTTCAGCGATGCCGGCAACAGCGAAGGCGGTGGAAGGGAAATAAGCACCGACGGTGACCTGACCGCGGCCCCCGGTACATCGGGCGATGACCTCCGCATAAGCCTGCGCGCCGGTTCCGACAAAGAGGCACGGACCCGTCGCCAGGGAAGCCACTTGCCGGGCCAGGGAATCCGGCGCCGCCAGGGAATCCTCGACAAGGCACTCGAACGCGGTGGCGGTGCGGCGGTAGAGCGCGCCATAGACTTCGCCTTTTCGGGCGTCGATCATGGGGCAGATAAAAGTCGTGCCGTCTCCCATGGGCACTCGGTAAGCGGCGGCTTCCAGCGTGCGTACCCCCACTACCGGCGTATCCGAACCGTAGACCAAGCCCTTGGCCGTGCTGATCCCGATCCTCAAACCGGTGAAGGAACCGGGTCCGACCGCGACCCCTACGAGTGACAGGCCCGCAAAGTCCGTCTCCGCACGCCGGAGCACCTCATCGATTAAGGGGATCAGGCCCGCCGCATGGTTGGACCGGCCTGGCCGGCTGTCCTTGGACCGCGTCGATTCCCGAGCGCGTTCGGCCACGAGCTTGCCGCCGTCCAGAACCGCGGCGCTCAGCAGGGCCGTCGACGTGTCGATGCCCAATACCTTCGTGCCCGCGTTCGTCATCAACTCCCGAAAATTCGCGCCAGATCGTTGTAGAACGCGTAGAC
Organism: Binatia bacterium; assembly: GCA_963422385.1. Lineage (GTDB taxonomy): Bacteria > Desulfobacterota > Binatia > UBA9968 > JAJDTQ01 > JAJDTQ01. The sequence continues at coordinate 365,137 of OY729432.1, forward strand.
CATGACGAAGAGCAGCAACATCATGCCCACCTGCTGGGCCCGCTCCCGCTGCCGGGCTTCGAGGGGCCTTCCGCGCACGGCTTCGATCGCGAAAAACAGCAGGTGTCCGCCGTCCAGCATCGGGATGGGGAGCAGGTTCAAGACGCCGAGGTTGATGCTCAGGAGCGCCACCAGGAACAGATAGTCCGCAATCCCCCTTTGGGCCTGTTGTCCGGCCAACTGGGCGATCATCAGTGGGCCGCCGAGATTCGCCGAATCGACGCGCCCGACCACCATCTTGGCCAGCACCTCCAGCGTCAGCCCCGAGATCTTCACGGTTCGGGAAACCGCCAGCCAGCCAGCCGTCAGGGGATTTCCCCTTTCCACCTGGACGGTTCCGGCGCTTTGAATCCCGATCAACCAGGTTTCCTCGGGCTCACCCAGAAGATTCCGCGTCTGTCCCTTTGTGGGACTCAGCGTGACCGTGAATTCCCTGTCGCCGCGGACCACGCCCAGAACCATCGGGCGGCCCTGGCTCGCCCTGACCTCGCCGGACAGTTGATCCCAGGAACGGATGGGGCGTTCGGCCACCATGACCACCCGGTCGCCGGCCGCGAGTCCCGCGCCGGCCGCGGGCGAACCGGGCTGTACGCCGCCGATCTCCGCGGTGCGGTAGGGCACGCCGAAGAACGTGAAGACGCAAAGGAACACCACCATGGCCAACAGGAAATTCGCACCCGGCCCGGCCGCCACGATGGCGGAGCGACTGGCCAGACTCCGGTGTGCGAAGGACCGGTCCCGGTCTTCGGAGCCCACCTCCTCACGAGGGTCTTCGCCCACCATCTTGACGTACCCTCCCAAGGGGAAGGCACTCACGCAGTATTCGGTTTCACCGTAGCGGCGGATCAGTACCTTCGGACCGAAGCCGATGGAGAAGGTCACTACGCCCACGCCGGCCTTCTTGGCCACGAGGAAGTGGCCGAGCTCGTGGAGAAACACCAGCACGCCAAACGCCACGATGGCGGCGACAATCATGTAGGCGACGTCGATCACCTAGCTAGTGTCCTGCTGCACAAGCTCCCGGGCGAACGCCCGTGCCCATTGATCGACCTTGAGAACCTGCTGCAGGGTCTTCGGTTTGATGGACTCGTGGGACTCGATGGTCTTCCGGCTGATCTCATGGATCTGGCGAAAACCGATGCGCCCGTCCAGGAAGGCAGCCACCGCCACCTCGTTGGCGGCGTTGAGAACCGCCGGAACGGTGCCGCCCTGGGCCAGGGCCCCGTAGGCGACATCCAACGCCGGGTAACGCCGGCCCTCCAGCTTCATGAAGGTGAGCTCGCCCTGCTTCTGCAAGTTCAACGGCGCCAGCCCGGTAGCGAGCCGTTCGGGATAGGAGAGCGCGTAGGCGATGGGGATGCGCATGTCGGGAATGCCGAGTTGCGCCATGACCGCGCCGTCACGGTAGCGCACCATGGAGTGGACGATGCTCTGGGGGTGGATCATCACCTCCACTCGCTCGCCGGGCACGCCGAACAGCCAACGGGCCTCGATCACCTCCAGCCCCTTGTTCATCATGGTGGCCGAATCAATGGTGATCTTGGGCCCCATCTTCCAGGTGGGATGTTGCAGCGCCTGCTCGATGGTCACACGGCGAAGCTCCCGAAGCGGCGTGCGCAGGAACGGTCCTCCGGATGCCGTCAGGATGATCCTGTCGACGTCTTCCCGGCGGTTTCCCTCGAGACACTGGAACACCGCGCTGTGCTCGCTGTCCACTGGCAGAAGCTGCACGCCCCGCTTCCTGGCCTCCCGCACGAAGAGCTCGCCGGACATGACCAGGGCTTCCTTGTTGGCCAGCCCCACGTCCTTGCCCGCCTGCACCGCGGCGAAGGTAGGCACGAGCCCCGCCCCGCCCACGATGGCCGCCAGCACGAAGTCCGCCGTGGGCGCGGTGGCCGCGGCCACCGCGCCCTCCTCTCCGTAGACGATCTCGACCCTGCGCCGGCCGATGAGCTTGCGCAGGGCATCGACATCAGCCCGGTCCCTGACGCTGATGATACGCGGGGCGAACTCAACGACCTGACGCGCCAACAATTCCAGGTTGCGCCCGGCCACCAGTCCGCCGACCTTGAACCGTCGCTTGAAATTCCGGATGACGTCGAGGGCGTTGACGCCGATGGCGCCGGTGGATCCCAGAATGACGATGGATTTCATGGTTGAAGGAACCGCAGGCAGTAGGTACTCAGAACTCCCGGGAAGATCAGGCTGTCAAGCCGGTCCATCAGGCCGCCGTGGCCGGGGAGGATGCCACCCGAATCCTTGGCCGCGAAGCCTCGCTTGATCAATGATTCGAACAGGTCGCCGACCTGAGCGAGCAGTGCGACGGCCAGGGAAACCCACAATACTTGACTGGATGACACGGGCAGGAACCACCAACCCGACAGCCATCCGGCGGCGAGGCCCGCCACAGTGGCGGCCACGGCCCCTTCAACCGTCTTCCCCGGGCTGACCGAAGGATACAACTTTCTTCGACCCAGAGCCACACCGGCAAAGTAACCGGCGGCGTCGGCCGAGAAGACGACGATCAGCAGCCACAGCACCCACTCATACCCGCTACGGTAGAGGATGGAGAAATGCGGGAACAGATAACCCAGGTACAACGCCCCGGCCAACGCCAGTGCGAGATGCCGGTAACGTTCCTCCACCGTACCGCCGGTGAAGATGAACACCGGGAACAGGCCTGCCAGAATGACCGGGAACAGGCCCGAGAACCCGGGCACCACGAGGGTCAGCGACATCAGCATGCCGGCCGCGACCCCCGTGAGGCGCACCCGTCCATGGTCCGGAAAGGCCATGCGGAAGTATTCATGCAGGGCGACGAGGGCGAGGACCTCAATGAACGACGAGAACAGCCAGACGCTGTCCAGGACGACGATCCCGATGACAACGGGCCCCCCAGCCAAGGCGGTCAGTAACCGGGTACGCATCTACGTAACTCCACGTCAGGCTCCTGGCCTCAACCCTGCAGGATCTGCTCGTCCGTCTTGCCGAATCGCCGCTGCCGTCGTTGAAATTCCAGCAATGCCTGAAAGTATTCCTGCTCGCCGAAATCGGGCCAGAACTTCGGCGTGAGGTACAGCTCCGTATAGGGTATCTGCCACAGAAAGAAGTTGCTGATCCGCATTTCCCCGCCCGTCCGGATCAACAGGTCCGGATCGGGGATGGAGCCGGTTTCCGTGTTCGCCGCGATCATGGACTCGTCGATCTCTTCGGGCTCGCATTGCCCTGTCTTCACTCTCCGAGCGATCTCCCGAATCGTCTGGACGATGTCGCGGCGACCGCTGTAACTGAGGGCCAGGATGACCGTGATGGCGGTGTTGTGGCGCGTGAGGCCGATATTGCGATCCAGGACGCGGCGGACGGAGGGAGGCAGACGTGTCCGATCGCCAATGGCCATGAGACGGACGCCTTCGCACATCATGCGGTCCAACTCGCGCTGCAGGAAATTCTCCAGGAGTCCCATCAGTCCCACGACCTCCGTGTGAGGGCGATTCCAATTCTCGGATGAGAACGTGTACAGCGAAAGATAGCGAATACCGAGATCGCGGCTCATCTCGACCGTGGTTTTGACCGAGTTCATTCCCTCGCGGTGACCTTCGAGGCGAGTCATGCCCCGAAGCCCGGCCCAGCGTCCATTGCCGTCCATGATGATCGCGACATGGGTGGGCAATCGACTCTTTTCCAGTCCGTGGAGTTCCATTCCGGAAAGATTGAAAAGGCAGGTGTTGCCGAAGGACGCGGCGTGGGTGTCCCGTACGGACCGCCGCGGGCATCTAGACCTCCATGATCTCCTCTTCCTTGGCCCTGAGGAACCCGTCCACCTTGGCGATGAACTCGGCGGTGATCTTCTGGATGCGTTCCTGCCCCTGCTTCACCTCGTCCTCAGTGATCTCCTTACCCTTCTGCATCTCCTTCAAGCCGTCGATGGCGGAGCGCCGATGGTTTCGTACGGAGACACGATAATCTTCGGCGGTCTTGCGGACCTGCTTCACGAGATCCTTGCGCCGCTCGCCGCTGAGCTCCGGTATCGGCACCCGGATCAACTTGCCGTCATTGGCCGGCGTGAGGCCTAGGCCGGCCTTCAGGATGGACTTCTCCATGCTGGCGATGGCGTTCCGATCGTAGGCCTGGATCGTCACCAGCCGGGGCTCGGGGACCGCGATGGCAGCGATCTGGTTCAACGGCGTCCGAGTGCCGTAATAATCCACGGTGACGCCGTCGAAAAGCGAGGCCGAGGCCCGTCCGGTCCGCACGCGTGCCAACTCCCGGCGCATGGCCGTCAAGGTTTTCTCCAACTCTTCCTGGAAAGCGCTATAGAAGGCGTCGTCCATCTCGCACCTGAATCCACTCAAAAACGTCAGCGCGGTATCGGCCACGGGCGGGCTTGAAACATTTGAAACCCGCCCCTACGATGTCACCGGTCGCCGATGCCTACGAGGGTCCCGATGGGCTGACCGTTCACAACCTTGCGAATGTTACCCCGTTCCATGACGTTGAAGACGATGATGGGAAGTTTGTTGTCCATGCAAAGTGATATGGCGGTGGAGTCCATCACCTTGAGCTCCTTGCTCAGCACCTCCATATGGGTGAGCTCCCGGAAGAGCTTCGCCTCGTGGTTCTTCAACGGGTCGGTGTCGTAGACACCCCGTACCTTGGTTGCCTTCAGGATGACCTCGGCGCCTACCTCCATGGCCCGGAGGCTCGCCGTGGTGTCCGTGGTGAAATAGGGATTGCCGGTTCCTCCTGCGAAAATGACGACCCGGCCCTTTTCCAGATGCCGGACGGCACGCCGCCGGATGTACAACTCGGCCACCTGACGCATCTCGATGGCCGACATGACCCGGGTGGACACGCCGATCTTTTCCAACGCATCCTGGAGCGCGATGCTGTTGATGACCGTGGCCAGCATGCCCATGTAATCGGCGCTGGCGCGGTCGATACCGTGGTCACTGGCCTCGGCGCCACGCAGGATGTTGCCGCCCCCGATGACCAAGGCAATCTCACAGCCGAGCTCGTGAACTTCCCGGATCTCTTCCACGAACCGCGCGACGGTGGCCGGATCGATCCCGTACTGGCGCTTCCCCGCGAGCACCTCTCCAGTGATTTTCAGAATGACTCGCTTGTATCTCAGATCCTCCACGCCGGTCATTCGGTGGGACCCTGGTTTGCTGGCGACACTACTCCTTCATCCCCTCGCCTACGGAATAGCGGACGAAACGCCTGACCCGGATGTTCTCGCCCAGACGGGCGATAGCGTCCTGTATCAGGTCCTTGACCCGGCGGGCTGGCTCCTTGATGTAGGCCTGCTCCATGAGACAGGCTTCCTCGTAGAAACGCTCCATCTTGCCGTCGACGATCTTCGCCAGCACGGCCTCGGGCTTGTTCAACTCCTCTGCCTGTTGTCGATAGATCGCTTTCTCCCGCTCCACCTCCTCGTCGCCGACATCCTCGCGCCGGACATAGCTCGGGCTGGCCGCGGCGACCTGCATGGAAAGGTCCTTGACCAGGGCCTGAAATTCTTCGGTACGAGCCACGAAGTCAGTCTCGCAATTTACTTCCAGGAGCACCCCGATCCTGTTACCGCCGTGGATGTAGGCGCCGACCAGCCCCTCGCTCGCCTCACGACCGGACTTGCGTGCGGCAAGCGCCAATCCCTTCGCTCTCAGGTGGTCCACGGACTTCTCGAAGTCGCCCTCGCACTCCACCAGGGCCTTCTTGCAATCCATGAATCCCGCGCCCGTTTTGTCCCGTAGTTGCTTGACCAGACTCGCATCGATGATCATGCTACCTCAGCTCCCCGCCACGGTCGGCGTACCCGTGGACGTCCCGGTCTTGGGTTTTTCCTGAACGGGGTCCGCCACTGCTGCTCCCGGTGCCGCCTGCGTTGTTGCTTGCGACGCTCCCGCTGCCGGCGGCGCTGCTGTTCCCGGCGCGACCGTTTCCGGCGGCGCTACCGCCTCCGCTGCCACCGGCTTCTCCCTTGCTGGCCCCCCTTCCGCGGCGGCCTCTGCCTTCGCGGCCTCCGCCTCCATCCTCGCCTGGTCGCAGAGGGCCTTGCCTTCATTGACGGCCTCGGCCATGAGGCCGCAGAAGAGCCGGATGGCGCGAATCGCATCGTCATTGCCGGGGATCTTGTAGTCCACCAGATCCGGGTCGCAGTCGGTGTCGATGATCGCGACCACCTTGATGCCAAGCTTGCGAGCCTCGCGTACGGCGATGGCTTCCTGTCCGGGGTCGATGATGAAAACCGCGTCCGGCAGCTTCCTGATGTCCTTGATTCCCCCGAGGGCGCGCTCCAGTTTGGCCCGCTCGCGGCCATGCGAAAGCATTTCCTTCTTGGTCAGCGCCTCGACGACCTTGGGGTCGTTGGCCATTTCCTCAAGCTTCTTGAGGCGTTCGATGCTCTGACGGACGGTCTGGAAGTTGGTCAGCGTGCCGCCCAGCCAACGGTGATGAACATAGGACATGCCGCAACGTTCCGCCTCTTCGCGAACCGAGTCCTGCGCCTGCTTCTTGGTCCCGACGAACAGGACGTGGCCCCCGGCCACGATCAGATCCCGAACCTGGGCACAGACGTCCTTGACCATTCGTACGGTCTGCTGGAGGTCGATGATATGAATCCCGTTCCGCGCCCCGAAGATGTAAGGCTTCATCTTGGGATTCCAGCGACTGGTCTGGTGCCCGAAGTGGACCCCGGCTTCCAGTAGCTGCTTCATGGATATGTCCGTCATAACGCCAGAACCTCGAATTCTAGGTAGCTCAACATCTACTCTCCTGCCTCAAAACCTGTGGGATGAACTGCCGGCCCCAATCTGCTGTGCGCGGCCGGGTATGGAAGAAAGCAACGATGGCTAATAGCAAAATCGGCACCACCACGCAAGAGAACTCCCGAGAAGGCCGGAACCCGGTCAAGTGTTCATGGATTCGAGGAATTCCTTGTTGCTCTTGGTGCCGCGGAGCTTGTCGAGAAGGAACTCCATGGCCTCGACCACGCTGAGTTGCGACAGCACCTTACGGAGGATCCAGATGCGGTTGAGGTCCTCCCTGGGGATCAGGAGCTCTTCCTTGCGGGTGCCGGACTTGTTGATGTCCACGGCCGGGAACACTCGCTTGTCCATCAGCCTGCGGTCCAGGTTGATCTCCATGTTGCCGGTCCCTTTGAACTCCTCGAAGATCACCTCGTCCATGCGGCTTCCCGTGTCGATCAGGGCCGTTGCGATGATCGTGAGGCTGCCGCCGTCCTCGATGTTCCGCGCGGCGCCGAAGAACTTCTTCGGCTTGTGCAGCGCGTTGGAATCCACGCCGCCGGAGAGAATCTTGCCGCTCGGCGGAACCACGGTGTTGTAGGCCCGGGCCAGGCGAGTGATGCTGTCCAGCAGGATGATTACGTCCTTGCCGTGCTCCACAATCCGTTTGGCCTTCTCGATGACCATCTCGGCCACCTGCACGTGGCGCGTTGCGGGTTCGTCAAAGGTGGAGCTGACCACTTCCCCGATCACCGACCGCTGCATGTCGGTCACCTCTTCCGGGCGTTCGTCGATGAGCAGGACGATGAGCACGGCGTCCTCGTGATTGTGGGCAATGGCCTTGGCGATGTTCTGCAACATCATGGTCTTGCCCGTCCGCGGCGCCGCCACCACCAAACCCCGTTGTCCCATGCCGATGGGCGTCAGCAAATCGATGAAACGCGTCGTGTATTCGTCCGGCTGGTGCTCCAACGAAATGCGCTTGTTGGGATAGAGTGGAGTGAGGTTGTCGAAGAGAATCTTGTCCCGCACCTTGTCGGGGTCGCCGTTGTTGATGCTCTCGACCTTCAGGAGCGCAAAATACCGCTCACCATCCTTCGGAGGCCGGATCTGGCCGGAAATGATGTCTCCGGTGCGCAAGCCGAAACGCCTGATCTGGCTGGGCGATACGTAGATGTCATCCGGGCCGGGCAGGTAATTGTAGTCCGGCGCCCTCAGAAAGCCGAAACCGTCGGGCAGGGTTTCCAGAACACCCTCTCCGTAAACATACCCGTTCTTCTCGGTTTGCGCCTGCAGGATGGCGAATATGAGATCCTGCCGCCGCATGTTCGCCGCGCTTTCGATGCTGAAACCCTTGCCGATATTCGCCAATTCGGCGATCTTCTTGGCCTTGAGCGAGCTCAGGTTCAAGCCGTTCTGGTGCATGGGCTCCGCTGCCGACGCTGCCCGGCTCCGGCGATGATTCGGAGCCGTTTCGACCCTGGACTCACCTTCTCCTGCGGAGCGCGTTCGTACATTAGCCATAAAACTTCCTTTCAATCACGCTGTCGGCGGCCTGTCCAACTGGACAAGAAGCGACTGCGAAGCAGGAAACCGGATCAATTTGTAGCAATGATTGATAAAACGGATTGGACTGGAAACGATTGGGTTACGGCGCCGCAAGACGCAAGCCTAGATGTTAGGTGAAACAGGGGACTTTGTCAAGCATGACGCGACCGGGCTCTCGGGACCGTTGCGGCTCAGCACCCGGCGGGCGTGGACGACATCCTCCGCGATCTGGCGAACGAGCCCTTCAACCGACGGGAAATTTCGTTCCTCCCGAAGCCTCTCCACGAAGAATATCTGCAAACGGCGGCCGTAAAGATCTTCCTTGAGATCCAGTATGTGGGTCTCGATAGTCCTGGGTCCCGACCCGAAGGTAGGGTTCACTCCGATGCTGGTGACGCAATGCATCTGCCGTCCACCCACCTGAACCAGCGTCGCGTAGATTCCGTTGGGCGGCACGACCTCCGTCCTGCTGCGTACATTGGCGGTGGGAAAGCCGAGTTCCCGGCCCCGTTGATGCCCTTTGACAACCAACCCTTCGATGAAATGGCAACGACCCAACTGCCGGCGCGCGGTATCGACTCGGCCCTCTTCCAGCAATGCGCGGATTCGACTGCTGCTGATGGCGTGATCCGAGTCCGCCACGGCCGGAATGACCTCGATCTCCATTCCGGCCGCGGGACCCCACGTCATGAGTTCCCTGACCGTCCCGGCTCTGTCCTTGCCGAAACGAAAATCGTCTCCAACCCACAGCCTCTCCACGCCGAGCCGGACCAGATACCGACTTACGAAGTCGTGCGGCAACAACGCGCAAAAGCTCGAGGTGAAGCGCTGAATCACCACGAAGTCGATGCCGACACGCCGCAAGAGCGCCAGCTTGTCCTTGCGGGCCAGGATCAACCGCGGCGCGAAACTTGGGGCAAGAATCTTCAGCGGATGGGGTTCGAATGTCAGGACCACGGCGGATCCCCCGCGTGACCGCGCATCTTCCATCACACGGCGCAACAGTTCCTGGTGCCCCAGATGCACCCCGTCGAAGTTTCCGATGGTCATGACGGGACGGACGAGGGGGTGGGTGACGTGCCGCAGAATCTGCATGGTGTTCCTGGAGGACTGCCCGTGCGAGCTTGATCGGGCTCGGATCCCTTTGTTCGCCCTCGCGAAAGATCCAGGCGATCGAGGGTCAGGTGTCCAGCGCTCGAATCTTCTCTTGCGCCTTTTCGGCTTCTTTGGATCGTGGATACCGATTGATGACTTCCTGGAGAATGAGCCTTGCGTCGACCCTGTTCCCCAGTTCGGCAAAAGCGTAGCCTATCTTGAGCCAGGCCGCGGGGACCTTGTCGCCGTCCGGATACTTCTTGCGGACCACGTCGAATTCCAGAATGGCTTCGTCGAAGTCCTGGAGCGCATAGTAACTCTCACCGATCCAGTACTGTGCGTTGTCCGCCAGATTGCTGTCCGCGTTCTGTTGGACGAATTTCTTGAACTGTTCGATGGCGCCGCGATAGTCCCCTTCGCGGAGACGCTTCCACGCATCTTCGTAGTCCCGTTGGGCTGCCGCCACGTCATCATCGCGTCGGGCTTCGCCCTGGGGTACGGCGGGTTTGGAAACCGCCGTTGCGGGAGCCGCAGATCCCGGTTCCCGGGCCGCGGTATTCGCGGGCGTCTTGCCGGTCTGCAGGACCGCGTCGCGCAGCAGGCGAAGCTCCTCCTCACGCACCTTCAACAGCTCTCGCTGGGTCCTGACCTCCGCTTCGAGCGTCGCCAACCGACGACCGAGATCCTGGACATTTCCGGGACCGGCTCCCTGCCTCACTTCGCTTCGTATCTCCTGGACGGCTCCCTCCGCGGCGTTCAAACGACTCCGCATAGCGGCAAGCTCCGCACGGGTATCGGCCAATTGCTTCCGGGTCTGGTCGAGTTGCGCCGCCAACTCGTTCAACACCGCCCACTCGCGCTCCGTCAACGAGGCACGATCCTGGGGCGTGGGCGCCGCATGATAGTCTACGGTGCAGCCCCATACCGGGACCAGCAAGGTAAGGGTTAGCGTGATCCGGGCGATGATTCGCATAGACATGCAGCCTTCTCGCGAATGGAGAAGCGGCGAGCGACGACTACCAGAAGCTTGTCCGAGCAAGCAAAACTCTCTACGAGGCCGGCTTTTGATCCCGGACGACGAAATGCGCACGCCGGTTCTTGCGCCAACACTCCTCCGAGTTCACCCCGCAAACCGGGAGTTCCTCACCGTAACTGATGGTAGAAAGACGATCCGGAGCATTTCCCAACGTAACGAGATAGTCCTTGACCGCCTGTGCTCTACGGGCGCCCAAGGCGAGATTGTATTCGTTGGTACCCCGATTGTCCGCATGACCCTCGATCTCGATCGAGACACCGGGGTTCTGCTTGATCCAGTCCGCGTTACGCTGGAGAAGGTCACGAGCCTCGACTTCCAGATCGGAGCGGTCATACGCGAAATAGACGTCCGCCAGCACACCCTCGTCCGGAGGCGTGCCCTGCTGATGGGCGTCCAGACTCCCTTGACCCAGCCCCGCTTGCGATGGATTGCCCTCGGCAATGGCGCTCGGATCGTTTCGAGCCGCCGTATCCGTTCCGGCCAACGAATCCGCAGCCGGCTCATCCGGCTCTACCGGTGGCGGCACACAGGAGGCCAGCAGCAGCGAAGACAGGAAACAGAACAGCAAGACAAGCGCTTTTCTCATCATCCGTTTACCTCTTGCCTTCCCAAGGCTGGATTGGAACAGGACATGATGGCAAATGGCCTCCATTGCCCTGCCTCTCGCTACGATTCGCTTGCTCGGACAGGCTGCTAGTGTGGTGTCCGGTCAATTCGCGAGATAATCTACTGGTCTTTTTTGTCGTCGGCTGCGTTGCTCTGCCTCGCGTGGTATTGGCCACTGCTCGTCATCGCGCCTTGCCGACAACAAGAAATCCTGCGCATCTTGTCTTGCGTATTTACCGGACACCACACTAGGGGAATCGAGGTGACCACGACGGGTTTGTATCATCTGCCGTGGATCCTGTCAATCTGCGCTGGCTCTCACCATCCACGCGCATGGTATAAATCCGGCGGCCACCGGTCCGGTCGGACGTAAACGCCATGAATCGCCCGTCCGGGGCCCACGACGGGTCTTCGTCATTGTGACGATCGGACGTGATCATCCGCTGTTCGCTGCCGTCCGGTCGTATGGTAAAGATATTCATCACACCGTTCGACCTTCCCGCGAAGGCGATCCGCTCGCCCGTGGGCGACCAGTCAGGCGACTGATTGTAGGAACCTTTTAGCGTCAGCCTCCGAATCTCGCCCGTGGCGACGGTCAGAATGTAGAGCTGCGGGGAGCCGTGTCGGTCGGACACGAATGCGATTCGGTCCCCCGAGGGCGACCAAGTGGGCGAGATGTCGATGCTCCGGTCCCGGGTGAGTCGCTCCACGATCTGCCCCCCCCGGTTCAGCAGGTACAGATCCACATTTCGCCCCAGCTCCAACGGGATGGCGAGTTGCTTTCCGTCCGGCGACCACCGGCCACGCAGGTTCAACCCATCCCGAGTCGAGATCGGCGTCTCACGGTTGGTAAGAAGATTGAATCCGAGAACTTGGGGCTTGCCCTTCTTGTACGATATGTAGACGAGCCTTTTGCCGTCGGGCGCCCACGAAGGGAACAGATTGATGGTCCGGTTGTCGGTGACCTTCTTCTTCTCGGTGCCGTCGAGGTGCGAGACGTAGATCTCCTTGAACCGATCCCCTCCGGTGGACACGTAGGCGATCCGGGTATCGAAAACGCCACGGGTTCCGGTGAGCTTGAGGATGATCTCGTCCACGAACTTGTGCGCCATGCGACGCGCGTCCCGGATTTCGCCCGAATACGCCTTGCCGAGGACCACGGAACGCCGGAATATATCATACAGCCAAAACTCGAACTTGATCCTGCTGCCCGGGAGAATCCGAAAGCCGCCCTTGATGAGCCCTTCGGCGCCTATGGTGGCCCAGTCACGGAAGTCGAAGCCGCGCAGGCGGATCCCGGTCTTCTGGGGATCCTCGATGTGTGCGGATCGGTCGATGATCTTGAACCAGCCCGACCGATCGAGATCATCCGCGATGATGTCGGCGGTCTTTTCCGAAAACCGCTCGACGTCAGGCCCGGTACCGAGGTTCTTGAGCAGGGAAACCGCCAACCGGTAACGCTCGGCCCCCGGGCCCAGTATCAGACCCTTGACCTGCGCCTGTCCCACTCCCCCAAAAAGCGGGCAAAGCACCAAGCCGGCGACGACCCACCCGAACACCCGGCGTAGTCCGTCTACCCGCCTACCGCCTCCATGGGCTGCCGGTAGCATGTTTCTTCTTCTCATGATCCATGGGTCCTTTTCGCACACGTCGAGTACGCCGTCCAGGAGCCTTCCGAGTAAAGCAGGAATCTACTGCGAGGCAGGGAATACTGCGAGGCAGGGAAATGGGTCCATTTACGGGACACGACACTAGCCATCCAGGTCATGCGGCCGGAAAGTTACCTCGACCTCGGCGAAATTGCGCGCATGATTCGCCGGCGGCGGCGGCAACGGACTTGCCCGCCGCACCGCCCGCACTACCGACTCGTCGTAGGACGCATCACCCGAGACCTTCAGCAGCCTAACCCCGAAGATTTCCCCATCGACCCCTACCCCGAAACCCACGGTTACATCGAGGTCCTTGCGTTTGCCCAACCAGGTCCAACGATCTTTTATCCGGCTGAGCAACTCGTTACGGTAGACCAGGAATTCCATTCCTCTCACCACGCCTCCGCCGCTACCGTTGCCACCGCCGGCCGTGCCCACCCCGGCGCCCCCCTGCTTCGTGACGAGGGACTCGCGGCGCAACCGGGCCCGCTCCCTGGCCGTGGCCACGGCAGCGTCGATACGCCTCTGCCTCAGCCTCTTGACGAGCTGCGAATCCTTGCCGGCGCTACGCTTCGGCTTCGCTGCCCTGGTCTGTTTCCTGGGCGCCACGGGCTTCTTGCGCTTGACGACCTTCTTCTGCTTCGCCTTCTTTTTCCTGACGACCTTTTTCGGTTTGGCGACCTTCTTTTTCGGCTTTTCGGGCGGCGCCTGCCTTACCTTCAACTCCGGCTTCTTCGCCTGCTTCTTTTCCTTCGGCGGAGGTGGGAGCTTCTCGGCAACCTCGGGCGGCTTCGGAACCGCCGGGTCGAGCAATGCCTCGTCCAGCGAGGGAGGGACCTCGACCTGCGCCGGTTTCATCTCCTGCAGCGCGGGTTTTCGGGGGTCGGGCTTTGGCGTCGGGCTGACGCCCGCCACGAGATCCACCGAATACACGGGTATGGAGACATCCCGGCGCGCCGTGCTCGTCGGCGCCACCAGCAGAGTCAGAATAAGCACCAGATGGAGAGTCCCCGAGAAACAGGTCCACCACATCAGGCGATTGGCGCCCGATCCGACAAGCCTCCGCAGGAGGTCACCCGTTCCGGAAAAGAGGTCTCGCAACATCGTCGGTCCGGATCCTCTCACTGATCGGCCAGAGGCAGGGCCATCATGCCGAGCTTCTCGATACCGGCCCCCTTGATCTCACCGATGGCGGCGACCACCGACCCGTATCGAACGTCGCGGTCCGCCCGCAGGTAAACGGGCTTTTGCGCATCCAGGTTCCTGATGGCCTGGAGCTTCTTCCGGAGCTCGGCCGGGGTCACCTCGTTGTCGTTCAGATAGACCTGGCCTTCCCGCGAAACGGTGACGATCAAGGGCTCGGCTTCGTTCGCAACGGGGCCGGCCTTGGCTTGCGGCAGATTCACCTCCACGCCCTGTTGAATGATCGGCGCCGTCACCATGAAAATGACCAGCAACACCAACATCACGTCCACGAAAGGGGTGACGTTGATGTTCGACAACGGCAACTTGTCCCGCCCCTGGCTTAAGTCAGCCGCCATGGCTCGGCCTTTCTCCGTACGGACCGCCCGTGTCACGGACCTCTACGCCTTCTTGGTGAAATGACGCTCCGCGATATTGAGAAACTCCTGTGTGAAATTCTCCATGTCCGCGGTCAACACCCGGATCTCCTGAAGGAAGTGGTTATACGCTATCAGCGCGGGGATCGCCGCCACCAGGCCGGCGGCCGTGGCGATCAATGCTTCGGCGATTCCCGGCGCGACGGCCTGGATCGTCGACGAGCGGGTAACGCTGAGCCCGCGGAACGCGTTCATGATGCCCCACACCGTGCCAAAGAGCCCGATGAACGGCGTGGAGCCGGAGGTCGTCGCCAGGAAGGTCAGCGTCTTCTCCAGTTTGGTCAACTCGACATTGGCCGCGCGCTTCATGGCCCGCGCCACGTTGTCCACTCCGCTCAGGTCCGTGGTGAGGCCTTCCGCTTCCGCCGCGTTCCGGCGGGATACCCGGAGCAGCTCCTCGTAACCGGCGGTGAAGACCTGCGCGACCGGGCTCGCCTCCAACTCCTGGCTGGCTTCGTGTATGGAGGCCAGGTTACGGCTCTCCCAGAAGATCTCGGTAAACCGGGCCGACTGGATCTTTGCCTCGCGCAAGTGCCTGAACTTGAAAAGGATGATACCCCAACTGGCCACCGAGAAGAGGATCAGCAGGTAGAGCACGATCTGGACCACCGGACCCGCTCCCATCACCAGATCCGGGATGCCCTGTTGCTGCATTCTCATATAGTCCGGCTGAACCGCTAGCTGGTAGATCGAGAAGTACGGCATCAAAACCCCTGCCATCTTGAAAAGTTATTATAATCGCTGTACCTAGTCAATTGGCCTCGCCTCGACCCCGCGGTTTGCCGCAGTTCCAGGATATGGAGTGACAGGGGGTCCGTTCCACAGAGATCGATCGCCATCTGCGGATCCATTTTGCGGCCGATTTCCGGGGTGCGGGATCGTAAGACGCGCGAATTCATGCTCCGCAAAGTGTCAGAACTGGATGTTGGGGGGAAAACGGTGTTTCTCCGGGTGGACTTCAACGTGCCGCTGGCGGATGGAACCATCACGGAGACGCACCGTATCGACAGTTCGCTGCCAACGATCCGGTTCCTGGCCGAGAAGGCGGCCCGGCTCGTGATCGCCTCCCACCTGGGCCGGCCTGGAGGGAGTCCCGACCCCCGGTGGAGTCTCGCGCCGGTGCAACGTTACCTGGAGCGGAAACTCTCCCTTCCAATGCAACTCGCTCCCGACTGCGTCGGGCCGGCGGTTCGACAATTGTTGACAGACCCGGAGGGACCCAGGATCGTGCTGTTGGAGAACCTTCGGTTCGACCCAGGTGAGGAAACCAACAACCCGGAGTTCGCAGCGTCGCTTGCGAATCTGGCTGACGTCTACGTCAATGACGCCTTCGGTGCGGCCCATCGGGCTCACGCGTCGACCGCCGGCATGGTCGAGCACTTCCGGGAAAAAGGGGCAGGCGTCCTGTTCAGCCAGGAGGTCGAATACCTGTCGCGGATTCTGAGTGCGCCGGAGCGCCCCGTGGCCGCCATCCTGGGAGGCGCCAAGGTTTCGGACAAGATCGGAATCCTCAAGAACCTGATACCCCGAGTGGACCGGATCATGGTGGGCGGCGCCATGGCGTACACATTCCTGAGCGCCCGAGGCGTGGCCATCGGACGATCTCTGCTGGAAAGGAATTCCATCGCCGTAGCCAGGGAGATCATGGAAGAGGCGGAGAGATGCGGGGTCCCGTTCCTGCTTCCGGTGGACCACGTCGCCGCCGAGGAAACCAGCGCCGACGACCCCGCCGTAACCCCCGACGCCGGCATCCCGAGGGACCGGATGGGGCTCGATATCGGTCCGAAGACGGCCGCCCTGTTCGCCGACAAGCTGGCAAACGTCGCCCTGGCGCTCTGGAACGGTCCGCTCGGGCTGTTCGAGCGGGAACCGTTCCGTCGCGGAACGGTATCGGTGGCCCGGGCTCTGTCGGCCTCGGGAGCCACCACCGTCATCGCCGGCGGAGACACGGTGGCGGCCGTGCGGCTTGCCGGGGCCGCTGAAGACATGACCCACCTGTCCACCGGAGGCGGCGCCACGCTGGAGTTTCTCGAAGGCAAGACGCTTCCCGGAGTCCGGGCCCTGGAGGTCGGGGACCCCATCTGACGGGGACCGTACCATGGAAAAACACACGGTCATCGCCAACTGGAAGATGCACGGGAATCAGGCCGAGGCCGTCGCCTTGGCGCGGGGTGTCCGACGGCTGTTGGGCAACCGTTTTCCCACCGTCGAGGTGGTGCTGGCGCCTCCGTTCACCTCCCTCGAAACCGTACGGCGGACCATCAAGGGAAGCCGGCTCCGCCTTTCCGCGCAAAACCTCCACTGGCAGCCCCAGGGCGCGTTCACCGGAGAGGTGAGCGCGGACATGCTGCGCGACGCCGGCTGCAGTCACGTGATCGTGGGCCACTCCGAGAGACGCCGGCTCTTCGGCGAGACCAACGGCGACGTCGGAAGAAAGCTCGCCGCCGCCCTGGATGCGTCCATGCAACCCGTTCTCTGCATCGGCGAGACCCTGCGGGAACGCCGCGAAGGGCGCACGCGACATACCCTCTCCGCGCAACTGTCGGGCGCATTGAAGGGCGTTCCGAAAAGTGTTAATGGTTGTCTCGTATTGGCGTATGAGCCGGTTTGGGCCATTGGTACGGGAAGAAACGCGGCCCCGGCGCAGGTGATGGAAACCCACGGCTGGATCCGGCAAGCGCTCGCACGCAGGTTCGGAGCCGCGCAGGCGCGTCACATTCCCATTCTTTACGGTGGCAGCGTAAACCCGGCCAACGCGTCAGAGCTGGCCACGGTTCCCGAAGTGGATGGGGTCCTTGTAGGGGGCGCCAGCCTGGATCATCGAAGCTTCGTGGAGATCGTAAACGCGTTTTCGGACTGGAAAGCCCGACGGACAGAGGACGCATGATCATTCTGGTGACAACGGTTCATGTTCTCGTGTGCCTGGGACTCATCGTCGTGGTGCTGCTGCAAACCGGCAAGGGCACCGACATGGGCGCCGCCTTCGGCGGAGGCTCGAGCACGACGGTCTTCGGCAGCAGTGGCGCGGGCAATTTCCTGACCCGCGTGACCACCGGAATGGCCGTCGTGTTCATGCTGACCTGTCTGACACTGGGGTACTTTGCCGAGCAGGGTCCCGTATCGAGCATCTTCGACAGCGTCACCCCGCAGACTCGGACCGGTGGCGCAGCCGCTCCCGCCGACGTACCGGCGGCGAACGTACCCCCGACAGAGCGTCCGGAGAAGCCTTCGGAAGCACCGGCTTCTCCCTGAAACATGCCCACCGAGACGTGCGAGGATGGCGGAATAGGCAGACGCGCTAGCTTGAGGGGCTAGTGCCAGCAATGGCGTGGGGGTTCAAGTCCCCCTCCTCGCACCACAACCCCATTCATAGTCACTAGTGTGATGTCCGGTAAATTCGCAAGACAAGATGCGCAGGATTTCTTGTTGTCGGCTTGGCGCGATGACGAGCAGTGGCCAATACCACGCGAGGAAGAGCAACACAGCCGACGGCAAAAAAGACCCGTATATTATCTTGCGTATTTACCGGACACCACACTAGTGCAGGGCGCGAGCGAGGTCGTAGAGCGACGTCACGAGGAAGGCGCGCAAGAACCAGAGGATGAATATAGCCACGACGGGCGAGACGTCGATGCCGCCGAAGCCCATGGGGAGAGCCTGCCTGAGACGGTCCAGAACCGGGTCGGTCAGGTTGCACAGCATGCGAACGATGGGATTGTAGGGATCGGCGTTGACCCACGAAATCACCGCACGCGCCACGATCACCCAAACGTAAAGGGTCAGGACGGTGTCGAGAACTCCCGCCAGCGCCCCCAGTAAATTGCCTGCAACAAACATGTCCCCGGCTATCCTCGAGCCTTGATCCCTGCCTGTGCCGACGGGCTCCTGGGCCCGAACAGAGCGGTCCCGACCCGCACCATCGTCGATCCTTCGGCGACCGCCACCTGGTAATCGTGGGTCATGCCCATGGACAGTTCCTCCAGCGCCACGTTGGGAAGGCCGAGCTCGTTCAACGAATCGCGCAGCTCCCGCAGCCTCCGGAAGTAAGGCCGGCTCGCTTCGGGATCCTCGGCGAACGGCGGAACGATCATCAGCCCCTTGACCCGGATGCGCGACAGACCGGACACGTCCCGCAACAGGGGCGCAAGACCCTCCTCGGCCACGCCGGTCTTCGACCGCTCTCCGGCGAGGTTGACTTCCACCAGAACGTCGACGTCGTGGTTCCGTCCCCGGGCCTCCCGGTCCAGTATCCGGGCCAACCCGAGATTGTCCAACGACTGGATGACCGAAAACAGGCCCACCGCAACCCGCGCCTTGTTTCTCTGGAGATGCCCGATCAGATGCCACTCGGCGATGTCGCCGACGGTGTCCTTCTTGGCCTGCGCTTCCTGAACGTAGTTCTCTCCCAGAAGACGCACGCCGGCTTCGACCGCCGCGCGTACCGCGGGCGCGGCCCGGGTCTTGGTGGCGGCGAGCAGCTTGACCTGTTGCGAATCCCTGCCGCTCCGCTCCGCTGCATTGGCGATTCCTTCCATGACCCGTTTGCAGTTATCCGCGATGTCGACCATCACTCCGCCACGCCCTTGAACCCTGTCCGACCGGACGAACAGCCCCACTGTGTCCGTGCCGGACAGGTACGTTTTCTCATATACCTCACTATACCACAGGACCGGGTGTCCTGCGGAACGCATCGAAGCGCGACCCGACCACCGTTGGACACCTGCTCCAAGCCCTCGGTCCTTACCCCATGGCCCATAGCCTGTTACCATGGTCTGTTACAATTCAACGCAGCTTCCGTTCCCACGCAATCATGAAAACGCTCACCTGTTGCCTCTGGGTCCTTCTGACGTGGCTGTCCGTACCTCCCGTGCACGCGGCGACGGGAGCCGAGGCAGAGTTCGTTCGAGCCTACCGGTACTACTCCCAGGGTGACCACTCGCGGGCGAAAACGCTCTTTCAAAGCGCGCTGGCCGACGTCACCCTCATCCTCGGAGACTACGCCCTCTACTATCTCGGACGAATCGCCTCGGAGGCGGGAAAGCACGACGAGGCGCAGGATTACTTCACGCGGTTGAAGAAGTCCTTCCCCGAGAGCATCTGGGCCACGGAAGCCTCCTTCCTGCGGGTCGAGCTCGACCTGGCCCGGAAGCGGTATCAGGGGGCCATCCGCCGCGCCGTCGCGCTGAAGAAGACGTCGATCGGAAGAGGGGCCCGGGCCAGAACCGCCTACTACCTCGGCCAGGCCCACGAAGCCTTGGGCAAGGACAGCAAGGCGCACGCCTTCCATCAGGAGGCACGCCGTCGCGCACCCCGTTCCACCTGGGGGAGCCGCGCCCGGCAAAGGGTTCACGAGCTTCGCCGGAAACACCCGAAACGGCTCGGACTCGGCAACGGCAACGCCATGCTGCGGGAAGCCCGGCAGCTTCGACGGGAACGGGACTACCCCGCGGCCGCCGACCTCTACCGGCGCATCCTGCGGGAAACCAACTTCCGTCGGCTGTCCCTTGAAGGGCTCGCCGAAGTTTACCGAAAGATGCGGCAACGGGACCGGGAAGAGCAGGTTCTCCGCCGGTACATCCGGCACTATCCGCAACGCGCCCGTGCCGGCGAGGCGCTCACGCGGATCGCCACCATCCAATGGAATCGCGACGACAACGCCGGGGCATTGGAAACCCTCCGTGAGTTCAGGAGAAAGCATCCCGGTCATCTCCGGAGGCGCTATGCCGTCTACGTGATCGGCCGCATCCACGAATCCATGGGCCAAAGGGAGGCGGCGGTCCGGACGTATCGACGGCTCTTGTCGAAGGAGCATCGCTACAGCCGGTTCCGCGACGACGCGGCGTGGCGCCTGGCATGGATACATTACCGGAGGTCCGACTATCCGGCGGCCATGGCCGTCTTCCACGACGTCGCCCGCAGGCGCGGCAATTTCAAGACGGCCGCCGCTTTCTGGAAGGCCCGCATCGCCGAGAAGCTGAAGGATACCGTCACCGCCACGCGACTCTACCGGCGGGTGGTCAAGAAGGATACGGAATCCTACTACGCGGTCCTGGCATCCCGGCGACTCGCGGACCTCGGCGTCGCCATCCCCGACCCGTTGCCTCACGGGCGCCCCCGGCAAGAGGCCGGCGCCCCGCGCCTGGACGCCCGGGCCAGGTTCCACCTCGCCCGGGCGCGCGCACTGGCGCGGCTCGGCCTGAACCAGATCGCGCACCCGGAGCTGGACCACGTCCGAAGGCACTCCACGCGTACCGCCGGTCTCAAGCTGCTGCTGATGCGCGAGTACGCGCGGACCCACGCCCACCACCGCAGCCTCTCTCTGGCGCTGCAATCACCGCGGTCCCCCGAGACGCTACGACTCCGATATCCCCTGGCCCACTGGGATGCCGTGCGACGGTACGCGGCCGAAAACGAGGTGGACCCCTACCTGGTGTTGTCCCTTATGCGGCAGGAGAGCATGTTCAAGCCTAGGGCCGTGTCCTCCGCCAATGCGTACGGGCTCATGCAGCTACTTCACGAAACCGCGCGCACCGAGGCCTTGAAAATCGGCCTGCCGGAGCCCGAGGCGCGGCAGCTTTTCGATCCGGGACTGAACATCAGGCTCGGCGTGCACCACTTGAAGGGACTGCTCGAAGACTACGCCCACAGTCAGGCCAAGGCGCTGGCCGCCTACAACGCCGGCAAGGAGGCGGTGGAACGCTGGACCCGAGACCTCGGGTCCGACAACGATATGGAGTTCATCGAGCGGATCTCCTATCGGGAGACGCGCCAGTACGTCAAGGCGGTGCTGCGGAACTACCACGCCTACAGAACCCTCTACGGCGAGGCCCCACTCGAAGAGCCCGCCGGACAGGCGGGCTGCCCCCCGTGCGCCGAATCGGGCTCTTGAACCGTTTCGGCGCACGGGCGCTTCGGTGGACAAATCCCTGCCGTTCTCTATATTGACCGGATGACCTCTCAACCCACAGCGACCCACGAACCCGCAGGGATCCTCTCGATCCACGAACGGGGTGCCTGGAGCGTCACGGATCCGACGACTCCGACCCCCGGAGAACGCTCTTCCAACGATGCCGCCGCCGGAATGGTCAAGACCCTGTTCGACCGTCCCCGGTGGCTCGAGCCCTGTCATCTCTACGACGAAAGAGGCTCGCTGTTGTTCGAGGAGATCTGCGAGCTGCCGGAGTACTACCCGACCCGCACCGAGGCGGCCATCCTCGAACGCGAGTCCGGCACCCTCATGAGCCTGGCACCGGTGGAATGCATCGTGGAGCTTGGCGCCGGTTTCTCGAAAAAGACCATCCACCTGCTCAAGGCGCTGACCCGGGCCCGGGGACGCGGCACCTTCGCACCGGTGGACGTTAGCGCCACCGCGCTCATGGCGTCGAAACGCATGGCCGAGGAGCTGTTCCCGGAGCTTGCGTTCACCGGACTCGAAGCCCGCTTCGAAGACGCCATCGCCAGCATCACCCGGGACATTCCGAAGCTCGTCGTGTTCCTCGGCAGCACCATCGGCAATTTCACCCCCACCGACATGCTGCACTTCTTCACGCACCTGTGCGATCACATGGGACCGGACGACTACCTCCTGCTCGGGGTGGACCGGATCAAGGATCCGGAGATCATCGAGCGCGCCTACGACGACTCCCGCGGCGTGACCGCCGCCTTCATCCTCAATGCCTTCAGCAATGTCAACCGTATCACCGGAGCCGGCTTTCAGCCCGACAAAATCTCCTACCGAAGCGGCTACAACCGCGAACGGCAACAGGTGGAGATGTACGGAGTCAGCACCGAAACCCACCGCGTGGAGTTCCCACGGCAGTCCGCGTCGTTCACTTGGGAGAAGGACGAAGGGATACTGGTGGAGACCAGCCGCAAGTTCGACCCTGACGACCTGCAAGTACAGCTCCGGTGTTTCGGGCTCGAGAACCTGGGGCATTGGACCGACTCGAACGAGTGGTTCTCGCTGCTGCTCTTCCGCCGGAGCGCACCATCCGGTGGACTGGAGTCGAGATGAAAAAGATCCCCGATACGACGCCCGCGTACGATCTCACCGATTCCCGGTTCTGGGACGAGAAGGACCTGCGCTCCGAGGTCGAGCGCGTCTTCCATCTGTGCTCCGAATGCCGGCTGTGCGTGAAGTTCTGCGGCAGCTTTCCGAAGCTCTTCGACGCCATCGATTCGTACTGCACCGAGGAGGAGTTCGCGGAGGTGGACTCGACCAGGCTCAGGCCGGGCGACGTGGACGAGGTGGTGGACCTGTGCTTCCAATGCAAGCTCTGCAACATCAACTGCCCGTACACTCCCGGGGACCATGACTGGGCCATCGACTTTCCGCGACTGATGGCGCGGGCCAAGGCCCAGCACGTGAGGAAGCACGGGGTCTCTCTGACGGACCGCGTGCTGGGGAACCCCGACCTGGTGGGCAAGCTCGGTTCCGCCACCGCGCCCATGGCCAACTGGGGCAATGAGAACCGGGTGCACCGCCTGTTCATGCAGGGGGCTCTGGGCATCCACAAGGACAAGAAGCTGCCGCCGTTCGCGTGGAAGACCTTCGCTTCGCGGTTCCGGTCCGAGCACCGGGAGCCCGAGGCCGAGCCGGTGGCCAGGATCGCCTACTTCGCCACCTGTTTCGTCAACTACAACGAGCCGGGCATCGGGTTGGACACCCTGGAGGTCATGGCCCGGAACCGGGTGGACGTGGCGCTCACGTACCAGGAGTGCTGCGGCATGCCGTCCTGGCACAACGGCGACATGGCCAAGGCCAAGGCGCAGGCGCAACGGAACGTCGAGTTCCTGACGCCGTTCGTGGCCGAGGGCCGGACCATCGTCGCCACCAACCCCACCTGCTCGCTGACCCTGCGCGACGAATATCCCCGACTGCTGGGAACCCAGGCCGCCCGTGACGTGGCCGGGCACACCACCGATCCCACGGCGTTCCTGGCCTCGCTTCATGCCGAGGGCAAGCTCAACCGCGACTTCAAGACCGGCCCGGGCAGGATCGCGTATCACCAGCCGTGCCACCTGCGGGCCCAGCGGCCGGGCAACAAGACCAGCGCGCTGCTGTCGCTGCTCCCCGACACCGAAGTCACCATGATACAGGCCTGCTCGGGACACGATGGCACCTGGGCCATGAAGCGGGAGAACTTCGAGGCCTCCATGCGGTGGGGCCGGCAGGCGTTCAGGGGCATCGAGGGCGTCGGCGCCGAGGTGGCCTGCTCCGACTGTCCCCTGGCCGCCATCCAGATCGAGCAGGCCACCGGGAAACATCCGCTGAACCCGTTGCAGATCCTGGCGAAGAGCTATCGTGGGGAAGGCTTCGAGGAGGCCGGGAGCTGACGACCGCCGATGAAGACCGCGAGGACGCTCATGAACGCCACCCTGATCATCGAGGAACGCGCGCCCTTTGCCGAAGGGGCCGACTTCGGTCCCGTCGGCGCCTACGAACGGATCAACGGACGCGTCCGGTTCGCCATCGACCCGCGCCACCCCGCCAACCGGCACATCGTGGACCTGACGCTGGCGCCCGCCGACGACCGTGGCCTGGTGGAGTATTCCACCGAGTTCTTCATCATCAAGCCCGTGGACATGAGCCGCGGCAACCGCCGCCTGCTCTACGACGTCAACAACCGCGGCAACAAGCGGGCGCTTCAATTCTTCAACGACGCCCCGCCCAACAACGACCCGCGCACCGCGCGGGACGCAGGCCACGGGTTTCTGATGCGTCGGGGCTACACTTTGGTGTGGTGCGGGTGGCAGGGGGATCTACTTCCGGGGGACGGGCGCATGACCATGGAACTGCCCGCCGCTACCGGACCGGACGGCGCCGTCACGGGACCCTTCCGGGCGGAGTTCATCAACGAGCAGCCCGGAGCAACGACCGTGTCCCTGGGCGGGCACGACTACATCCGGCCCCGTCCATCCGTGGACCTGGACACCCGGGCAGCCACCCTCACCTGCCGGCCACTGGAGCAGGACAGCCGGCGGCCCGTCCCCGCGAGCGACTGGCAATTCGCCGCCGTGGACGCGGCCGGCAACGTCGTGCCGTCGGCCACTAGCTGCCACCTTCCCGGCGGCTTCCGGCCCGGATGGATCTACGAGCTCATCTACACCGCGAAGGACCCGCTGGTGCTGGGGCTGGGCTTTGCCGGGGTGCGCGACCTCATCGACTTCCTGCGCCATGCCGACGGGGATGCCGCGGGACGGGCCAATCCGCTCCGGCAGGGGTCGCCGGGCGTCGAGAAGGCCTATGCCTGGGGTCGCTCCCAGAGCGGGCGCTTCCTGCGGGCGTTCGTCTACGAGGGGTTCAACGCCTCGGAGGGCGGCCGGCGCATCTTCGACGGCGTGTTCTCCCACGTGGCCGGAGGCGGGCGGCTTCAGCTCAACTACCGCTTCGCGCAGCCCGACCGCTACCCGCGCCAGCACGAGGACCACCTCTACCCGTCCGAGGAGTTTCCGTTTGCCTACGGCCGCGCCGAGGACCCGTTCACCGGGCGGCGGGACTCGGTCCTGAAACGCCCGGACACCGACCCCTTGGTCATCCACACCCAGACCGCCACCGAGTACTGGCAGCGGCGCGGCTCCCTGGTGCACACCGACCCCCGCGGCAACGACCTCCCGGAGCACGACAATGTCCACGTCTACCTGCTCTCCTCCCTCCAGCACAATGACGCGGCCGCTGCCCTGGAAGGCGGAGCGCCACGCTATCCGCAGAACCCGCTGCCGGCCAATCCGGTTCTCCGTGCCCTGCTGAGCGCCCTGGACGAATGGGTCACCGAGGGCGTCCCGCCCCCCGAGAGCCGCGTCCCGACGCGGTCCGGCGGCAGGCTGATCACCGGCGACGCCTTTCGGAGCGGCTTCCCGGCGGTGCCTGCCTTCGTCTGCCCCGAACCCCACGTGCTCCATCACGTCCACCGCGGGGCGAGCTTCACCCAAGGCGTCATCACCCGCGAGCCACCGCTGGAAGACAAGACGCACGAATATGCGGTTCTGGTGCCTTCGGTGGACGCCGACGGCAACGAAAGCGCGGGCGTGCGGGTTCCGGAAGTGGCCGTCCCCCTCGCCACCTACCTGGGCTGGAACGTGCGGCGGGACTCGGAGGTCATGGCGGGTATCGTCGGCAGCATCCTCCCCTTCGCCGAGACGGAGGAAGCGCGGGCCGCCCAGGGCGACCCGCGTCCCTCCATCGAGGCGCGTTATCGCTCCCGGGAAACATACCTGGATGCGGTCCGGGCGGCGGCGTCCTCCCTCCAGGAGGAGCGGCTGTTGCTGGCCGAGGACGTGGAGCGTTGCGTAGCCGCGGCGGGAAGCCGCTGGGACGCCCGTCCCGGGACCGGACCCAGGGGTGGATAGCGGGCCTCGATGCCGGACGCGGGACGGCAGGCTATTCCATCAAGCCGTTGTCCCGCAGAAACTCCACCACCAGAGCATCGAACCCGGCGGGATCCTCGATACAGCAGGCGTGACCGGTGCCCGGCAACACCTTGTGGACCGCTCCGGGGGTTAACGCCGCGGTCCTCCTGCCACCCTCCAGAGACATATCGTGCTCGCCGTTGATGACCAGGGTCGGCACCTTCATCTCCGACAGACGCGGGGTCATGTCGGTGCCGGCGCGGGCGCGGAAGATCCGCGCGATGGATTTACCCGACAGCCACGGGTTGCGCTCGAGAAAGATGTCCAGCAGATACTTGCCGAGCCGGGTGCGCTCGAAGCCGGGGGCCACCAACTCCTTGATGTGGGTCTCGTGATACGTGGTCACGTCGTCCGTGTAGCCGCGGACGCGGGCGTCGATGCGTGCTCCCCCGCCGCTGCTTCCGCCCACGAGAATCACGCACCGGAACATCTCCGGATGATCGAGCCCCAGCAGCAGCGCGATGCCGGAGCCGACGCTCACGCCGCCGATGACCGCCTCCCGCACGCCTTCCGCCCGACACACCGCAAGCGCGTCGCTCGCCATGTCCCCCAGTGAGAACGGCGTCTCCGGCTTGTCGGACCGGCCGTAACCCCGGATGTCCAGCGAGATCACCTTGAACCAGGTCGAGAAGTGGGCCACCTGGTACATGAGGAGATTGTGGTCGAACGGATTGGCGTGCACCCAGATGAAGGGCAGGCCCTCTCCGGAGACCTCGTAGTAGATGCGGACTCCATCGGAATCGACGTATGGCATGGGACACCTCGGCTGACGGATGCGTTCGTCGTAGCGGAGCAACGGCTGCATCGTTCCAACCACGAAACCGCGCTCACTGCAAACCTGGCCGGTGATTCGCGCCAAAAGCATGTTATAAAGACGCCGTGACGGCTGCCGGGAGCGTTCGCCTGGACCAGCGGCCGTGGGCGGCGCGGTTCTTCAAGACGCCCCCGGTTCCAGGCCCGAGGCATCTCCGTCCGGGAACGCGGCGGACGGCCCACCAGGAAGGACTGCCGGGATCCGGCGCGTTTCGCGCGTGAGGACTGACGCGGATCCCGCCTTCCCGGAACCGGGTCCTGTCCGCAGAGAGGCAAGGGGGTATGGCTTCTTTCGAGGTGAAGGTTTACCGGATTCAGGTCGAGGAACATCCGAATGCGGATGCCTTGGAGTTGGCTCGCGTCGGTGGGTACGTGAGTCTTGTCAGGAAGGAGTCTTTTTCGACGGGAGACCTGGCGGTTTACATTCCCGAGGCGTCCGTCGTTCCCGAGGATGTGATTCAGGAGCTTGGGCTTGAGGGCCGTCTTGCCGGGAAGGCGAAGAATCGGGTGAAAACGATCAGGCTTCGCGGCATCTTGTCCCAAGGCCTGATCTACCCCGTTACGGGGAACCGCCTTCGCGGGACTTCCGTGAACGAGGGCGACGATGTGATGGAGGCCCTTGGCGTGGAGAAGTGGGAGCCTCCGATCCCGGTCCATTTGTCCGGCAAGGTGCAGAATTCTCATGGGGCGACGCTTCATTTCGACATCGAGGACATCAAGAAGCATCCGGAGGTTTTCAAGGCCGGGGAAGAGGTGGAAGTCACCGAGAAGATTCACGGGACCTGGTGTTGTCTCGGTTGGAATCGGGAGCGTGGGCCGATCGTGACGTCGAAGGGGCTATCTTCCCAAGGGCTGTCCTTCAAGGTCGAGGACCCGGACAATGCTGACAATCTGTATGTCCGGATGTGGAAGAAGTACGGCGACCTTGTGAAGCAGCGGGCGGAGCATTGCGGTCAGTCGGTGTATATCCTGGGGGAGATCTTCGGACGTTCGGTTCAGGATCTTCGGTACGGCGAGAAGGCACAGGCTTTCGCCGTTTTTGACGTGTACGTCGGAGACCCCGGTTCCGGCAGGTATCTGACCCGCTCCGAGGTGTTGGAGTTTATTGGCGAGGATTTTCAGATGGTTCCGGTCCTGTACCGGGGTCCGTTTGACGAAAGTCTTCTTTCGGAGTGGACTTCCGGCAAGACCCTGTGGGGCGAGGGGGTTGACCAGATTCGAGAGGGGGTCGTGATTCGGGATTGCGCCGAAGGGTCGGAACTCGAGATTGGACGGCGCATTCTCAAGAGCGTGGCCGAGGGTTATCTTCTTCGGAAGGGAGGAACGGAGTTCAATTAGGACCGCGGCCGGTTCCTCTTATATGTGGGTAGAAATGCCGCTATAATACCCACATATATCAACGAGCCCTCCTTTCCCGCTTGTCGGGAAAACGCCGGAGCGTTCTGCTCCTCGGCCCGCGACAGGTTGGAAAATCAACCCTGCTCGCGTCCCTCAAGCCCGACCTCTCCATCAACCTTGCGAGTCCGGCCGTCTTTCGCGACTATGTTGCGCAACCCGAACGGCTGGAGCTTGAACTGCGCGCGGCCGGCCCTCGCACCCGAACCATTCTGATCGACGAGGTGCAGCGGGTTCCAGCGCCAGAAAGCTCCATCGCGGGCAGGCCAATCTGCTACCCGGGCGGGTGCATCTGCACTATCTCCATCCGCTGCTCCAGCACGAACTGGACCGGGACTTCGATCTCCAGCGCGTGCTGGCCCATGGCAGCCTCCCGGGCGTCTACGCCGAGCCGGATCAGGCAGCGCGCGATCAGGATTTGCGCGCCTACGTGGACGCCTACCTGCGCGAAGAAATCCAGGCGGAAGCGCTGGTACGCAATCTGGGGGGCTATGCCCGGCTGCTGGACCTGACGGCGGCGGCTTCGGGGACCATCCTCAACCTCAACGCCCTGAGCCAGGACGCCGGCATCGGCCACGAAACGGCACGGCGGTACCTGGAGGTTCTCGAAGACACGCTCATCGTGTTCCGTATCCCGGGCTGGAGCGG
Organism: Binatia bacterium; assembly: GCA_963422385.1. GTDB lineage: Bacteria > Desulfobacterota > Binatia > UBA9968 > JAJDTQ01 > JAJDTQ01. Next base: position 393,740 of record OY729432.1, read on the forward strand.
CTCGGATCGGGCCAGTCTGCTGAACCATCCGAAGATTTTCTTCTTCGACGTTGGGGTGCGAAACGCGCTGTTGAGACGGCATCTCGATCGCATCCTCGAAGATGAACGGGGGCTCCTGTTGGAACATTTCATCGCCCAGGAATTGTACCGCCGGACGGGAACACTCTGGCCCGAACTTGCCCTGTCGCATTACCGGACCCGACATGGCGCGGAAGTCGACTTCGTCATGGAGGTCGGTCGGGAACTCTGGGCCGTCGAGGTCACGTCATCGCGGCGGGCATCCCGGAGCGCGTTGCGAGGATTGCGGTCTTTCGCCGAGAGGGCAGGCCGTGTCCACCGTTCCATCGTGGTTTTTCCGGGACCGCGCAGACAGCGGTTGGAGGAGGTTGAGGTCCTGCCGGTGATGGACTTCCTGGGGTGAGCTCCCGTGCTGACTGCGTCTGCCTGGCGCAACGCTCCGTCCGTCGGCAGTACCGTGTCGGGTTACGCCTTCGGCCAACCCGGGCTACGGCGGAACCCCATCCATACCACGCGAGGCGAAGCAACGTAGCCGACGGCAAAAAAGACCAGTCGATTATCTTGCGTATTTACCGGACACGACACTAGAACTCCTCCAGCAGCACCGTCCGGATCAACGATATGGCGTTGAGGCTCATGCGGGTGCGGTCGGGCCCGCCACGGCCGCCCAGGTTGTAGGTGCGGATCCGGGACCGTGTGCCGTCGGTAATGGCGATGCAGGTATGGCCCCTCGCCAGGTTGACGGCGGTGTCCCCCGGGGCCTCCACCGCGTGCAACGCCAGGCCGAGGTCGCTGTCGGCCTGCTGCCGGATGCTCCAGGCCAGCTCCTCGGTGAGCTGCTCGGGCTGCTCCAACAGGGCATCGGCCTGCTCCGCCCGGCGTGACCGGGCCAACAGCCGCCGCGTCCCGCGCTCTCCCGGCGCCACCATGCCTTCCACGAAGTGCTCCTTGCTGGCCCGCTGCAAGCGGTCGGCCACGAGCCCCGCGGTCATGTCCTCGAAGACGGCCACGCTCCGGTCCTTCTCCCGCAGGAGGGCGCCCACCGCGTCTTCCATGGTCTCGTCGTCTACCGCGAAGATGTGGCTGGTGAGGAGCGCCCGGACCTGGGCGTCAACGGGCGCGATGAGCTTCATGGCCTCTTCGCGGCTCGACGCCTTGGCGGTGATGCGTACGTCCACCTGACCGGGGTGCGCGAGCACCCCCACGGTGGGGTTGCTCGAGTTGGCGATGAGGTGTCCGATCTTGTCGTCGACGGAGCTTTCGCCCATGTCGGTGACCTTGAGCACCCGGTAGCTGATGGTCTCGGAAAGATCGAACTTGCGCTGCGCGTACGGGACCACCTCGTTCTCGAACAGCCACTTCATCTCGTGGGGCACTCCCGGCAGCGCGTAAATGATGCCCTTCTCGTGCTCGACGATGAACGACGGCGCGGTGCCGTTGGGATTATCCACCGGAATGGCGCCCTCGGGGATGTCAGCCTGGCGCTCGTTGTTGGGGGTCATGATCATGTTGCGGCGGCGGAACCGCCGGTCGATCTGCTCCAGCAGCCCCGCGTCACGCACCAGCCTGCGGCCGCACACCTCGGCGATGATCTCCCGGGTGAGATCGTCCCGGGTCGGCCCGAGCCCGCCGCTGGTGATGACGAGGTCGGCCCGGTCCAGCGCCCGGCCGATGACGTCCTTCATGCGCCCCGGGTTGTCGCCGACGATGGTCTTGAAAAAGAGGTTGACTCCGAGATCGGAAAGACGCTGCGCCATCCACGCGGAGTTGGTGTCCACGATCTGACCCAGCAGCAACTCCGATCCTATGGCAACGATTTCGGCGTTGGGCACGATGCACTCCCATGCCTGGTGTGCCGCGTCACGGTCACAACAGGTTTCCTTGACGGCTTGTGTGACTTTCGTGCCAGAACCGGGCACGGCTTGGCAAGAGACGAGCTACACGGGCAGGTTTGAAACGTTTGAAACCGCCCCTATGTCTCGCCGCGGGCGGACTCCGGTGCGGCCACCGGCTCCGTGCGGAGCTGCTCGCCGGCCGGCCGGCGCCGGACCCTCGCGATCACGTCGAGCCACAGGGAATAGAGCGTCGGAGTCAGCACCAGCGTGAACAGTGTGGACACGGCCAACCCGCCCAGCACGGCGGAACCCAGGCCGCGGTAGAGCTCGGAACCGGCGCCCCGTGACAGCACCAGAGGCAACATGCCGAACACCGTGGTGGCCGCGGTCATGAAGATGGGGCGGATGCGCGTGCGCACGCTGGCGAGCAGGGCCGCCTGCGGCGGCTCGCCGGAGCGAATGAAGTTGAGCGTCTGGTGCACGATGAGGATGGCGTTGTTCACCACGATGCCGGCCAGGATGATGAACCCCAGCATGGTGACCGTATCCATCTTGATGGTGGGCTCGGTGGCGTGTCCCAGGCTCACCGCCAGCACGCCTCCGGTGGCCGCAAGAGGCACGCTGAACATGATGATCAGGGGATAGCTCCAGGACTCGAACAACGAGCACATGACCAGATAGACCACCACCACGGCCAACAGAAACGTCCATTTGAACGCGTCCCAGGCTTCCGTGAGCTTCTGGGCCTGACCGGTGACGTCGATGGAATAACCCAGCGGCAGCGTCTGCCGGACGGCCGTCACCGCGTTCTCCTCCACCAGCCGCACCGCCTCCTCCAGCGGCAGCGTCTCCTGCATGTTCACGTTCAGCTTGATGGCGCGGTCGAGGTCCACGTGCTCGACCTTGGTGGGTCCGTTGCCGGCCCGGATCTCCGCGATGTCCGATAGCTGTACCAACCGCCCGGAGCCGCCGGAGAGCGTCGTCGCACCCAGGTCCTGCGTGTGCGCCAACTCCGCGCGAGGCCCCTTGAGGATGATGTCGATCTCCTTGCCCCGCTCCCGGAAACGCCCGGCCCGGGTGCCCTCCACCACCGTCTCGATGACGTCGCCCACGTCCGAGGCCCGCAACCCCAGGGCCGACACCCGGTCCCGATCCAGCACCACGCGAATCTCGGGGTTGCCCCACTCGAAGGACGAATTGACGAAGTTCACCCCCGGCACGCCGCGAATCCGCCCCTCCAGGCCCTGGGCGATCTGCCGGATGGACTGCAGATCGTCCCCCTTGACGTCCAGGGCCACGTTGTTGCCGCCGAAGAAGGCGCCCTGCTGCCGAAAGAGCGCAGCCTGGGTGATGAAGACCGCCTGGGTTCCCGGGATGCCGCCGGCGGCGCGGCGCATGGAAGCCACCACCCGGCGCATGCCCTCAAGATCCGTATAGGGCTCCTTCACGATGGCCCCCATGATGGGGGTGTCCACGCGTATCACCGCGAACATCCCGTCGATCTCGGGTATGGCCCGAATGCGCGATTCGAGAACCTTGATGATCTTCTCCTTCTGGTCCGTGTTGAAACCCGGAGGCGTCTTCACCACGCCGAAGATGAAATTGCGGTTCCCCCGGGGCAGATAGTCGAGGGGCGGAGCGAACCAATAGGCCAGCCCCACCGATCCTCCCACGATGAGCAGGACCATCGCCAGCCTGCGGACGGCCCCGCGCTGGAGCCACGCCAGCATTCCCAGGACCAGCCGGGAGAACAGAGCGCCGCCCTTGTCCGGCAGCGACATGACCGCACGCAGGCGCCGAAACCATACCCGCGGCTGTTCCGGCAGGACGTGGGCGGAGAGCATGGGCACCACGGTGAGAGCCACCACCAGGGACAGCGCCACCGCCACGGAAACGGCGAGGGCGATGTCCCGGAACAACTGTCCGGCCTCCTGCCGGACGAACAATACGGGGACGAACACGGCCACCGTGGTCAGCGTCGATGCCACGATGGCCCCGCCCACCTCCCGGGCTCCGTCCACCGCGGCGCGCAGGCGCCCCTTGCCCATTTCCCGGTGGCGGAACACGTTCTCCAGCACCACCACGGCATTGTCCACCACCATGCCGGTGGCGAAGGCCAGACCGGCCAGCATGACAACGTTGAGCGACGAGCCGAGGGCGTCAAGGACCACGAACGTGGTGACGATGGACACCGGGATCGCCACCGCCACCACGACGATGCCGGCGACGCTTCTCAGAAACAGCAGCAGCACCAGCACCGCCAGGGCGACGGCGAAGTAGATGTTTCGCGTCACCAGACGGATGGAGTCCCGTATGTAGTCCGTCTCGTCATAGACCATCTCGATACGGATGCCCTTGTCGCCGTACCGTTCCTGTAATCGGTCCAGCGCCTGCCGGACCCCCTCCATGACCTCCATGGTGTTGGCTCCGGAGCGGCGCAGCACGCCCATCCCCAGCGCCGGCTTGCCATTGATGCGCACCGCGAAGTCCCGGTCCTCGTAGCCGAAGGAGACGTCGGCGAGGTCCCGCACGTAGACGGAACCCTGGCCGTCGTGGCGCACCACCACGTCGCCGATGTGACGCAACTCGTCGAACTGGCCGAGGGTGCGCACCAGGTGTCTTCGCTTGCCCTCGTTCAGGTCGCCACCCTTGACGTTGCGGTTCTCCCGGATGATGGCCCGCCGGACGTCGGATACCGTGATGCCGCGGGCCGCCATGGCCCGCGAATCCAGGGTCACGTGCACTTCCCGGTCCCGGCCGCCGAACCGCCACACCGCGCCGACCCCCGGTACCCGTTCGATCTGCGGCACGATGACGTCCTGCAACTCCTCCCAAACCCGGTTGAGGTCGCCGTCCGTGTCCACCATGATCCACGAGATCGGACTTTCCTCGTCGGTGTTGACGGCGCGGATCCGGGACTCGCCCACGTCCGGCGGCAATCCGGTGACGGTGTCAAGCTTCTCGGAGACGCCCAGGCGCGCCACGTCCTTGTTGGTGCCCCAGTCGAACTTGAGAACGACCCTGGACCGGCCTTCGATGGAGGTGGAAGACACCTGCTTGAGCCGCTCCACCGCGTTGAGCTTCTCTTCCAGCCGGTCGGTCACCTCACGCTCCACCTCCAGAGGGCCGGCGCCGCTGTAGTCGGTCTCCACCGTGATCTCGGGCCGATCCACCGTGGGGATCATCTGGATGGGCAGACGCAACAGGGCGATGGTCCCGAACAGCACCGCCAGGATGATGCCGACGGTCACCGAGACCGGATTGCGGACACAGAAATCAGCGATCCCCATTTCGCCTCGAATCCGGCCCCGGCTTCGATTCAGTCTTCGGCTTCGATTGGGAACTCGTCCCGTTCCCGAGCGCAACCTTGGCGCCGTCGCGTAACACCTCGTTGCCCAGGGTCACTACCTGCTGGCCGGGTCTGAGGTCGCCGCCGGAGATCTCCAGGAACGCGCGATGGCCGCGCCCGGTGCTGACCTTGACGGCCTTGGCCCGGCCGTCGGACACCACGAAAACGATCTGGTCGGAGCCCCGTCGCACCACGGCGTCCTTGGGAACGAGGACGCTCGGCTCGCCGCTCGCCACGGAAACCGCGATGCGGGCCAGCATCCCCGCCTTCAGCCGCTCGCGGGCGTTGGAGAGCCGCACCTTCACCGGGAAGCTGCGGCTGCGCGTGTCCGCCTGGGGAACGATGTGCGCCACTTCCCCGGCAAACACCTCGCCCGGGAAGGCATCCAGCGTGACCGTGGCCGGGAGACCGGTGCGGAGCCGCGCGATCTTCCGCTCTCCCACCGGTCCGGCGGCCAGGACCGGGTCCAGGTCCACCAGGTCCGCCACCGGCTCGCCCGCGTTCACCCAGTCGCCCACGTCCACGTGCCTCCTGACGATGTAGCCGGATATGGGCGCGAGCAGCGTGCTCTTCTCGATCTCGTAGGCCACCGCGTCCATACGGGCCTGGGCCTCGTCGTGCTCGGCCTCGGCCATGGCGATGTCCTGGGCCCTGGCGCCGGAGCGGGTGAGTCTGAGCGCGGCGCGTGCGCTGCCGTGCTTCTCGCGCGCCGCGATGTAGTCGCTCTCGACCTTCTGGAACTCGGCAAGGCTGATGAGCTTTCCTTCATGGAGGCGTCGCGCGCGCTCCAGGTCACGCTGGTGGTGTTGCAGAACGGCCTCCTGCTCCTTGACCCCGGCAAGGCGCTGCGCCACCTCCTCCGAACGAAACCCCTCTTTTACCTTCTCCCACTGCTTCTTCGCCCGAGCCACCGCGGCCGCGCGTTCCCGCAATGCGATCTCACGCCCTCCCCGGTCCACCTGCAGCAGGATGGTCCTGCCCGCCACCACGGAGTCGCCTTCCCTGAAATCAGCCGCTGCCACCCTGCCCGAGACCAAGGCCGCGACGGTGGTGGCGACGTTCGGCTCGATGGTGCCGATGAAGGAGACCTCCTCGGGGATCGCCGCCGATTCCACCGGCGCCACCCTCACTGCCACCGGACGCGCGCCCCAACGCTGCGCCGACACGCTGGTGGCGGCGAAGAGCACAGCGGTCAGGGCGCAGCAGGCAACGATTGCCGGCGACGCCATCACTGAGAAGGTTCGCGAATGGTCGAACATGACAGTTCCCGGATTCGGTGTTCTTGAACGAAGTCGAGGATAGGGCTTTTGCGATGGAGAGGCAACCGCTGCCATCGTTCGCGAGAAGAGGGTTTGGCTTGCTTGACAGGGTATCGGGAACGGCCTAGGATCCGGAAGTCCCGATCAGGACGGAACGCCCGAACTTCGAGAGAGACCACTCTCCATCGCGGAGGAGGAAAATGGCCAAACAAGGATTCAAGGCAATGGATTCCGATATGCATGTCTTCGAGCCTGCCGACCTCTGGGAGCGCTACATCGACCCGGAGTTCAAGGACCGCGCTCCCAAGGGCCTGCAACGCGATTTCCGGGATCTCGGCGTCGAGCTCGACGGCAAGATCCTTCCCGTCCCGAGGCGGCCGGAAAACCCTGCCTTGAGGGACTACCGGCTGAATACTCTCAAGGAGAAATACAGCGACGTGGCCGAGCGCAACTTCGACGGCGTCAGCCAGGTCATGGCCATGGAGAAGGAAGGCCTGGACGTGGCCTTTCTCTTTCCCACCCGCGGACTCTTCGTCCTCGGCATCGACGGCCTCGATCCCGAGTTGGCCGCGGCCATCTCCCGGGCCTACAACGATTGGCTCCACGACTTCGCACAGGCCGCGCCCGACCGGATGATCTGCGTCGCCATGGTGCCGCCCCAGAACGTCGAGGCGGCGGTGGCCGAGACCAGGCGCACGGTGACCGAAAAGGGTTTCCGGGGCATCTTCATGCGCCCCAACCAGACCAACGGGCTATGCTGGAGCGATCCCTACTACGATCCCCTGTGGGACGTCTGTCAAAGCCTGGACATCCCGGTGGGCTTCCACGAAGCGGGGCGGGTCTATCAGCCGCAGCCCGCCATCTCGCAGTTCATCCCGACCTTCTCCATGTTCAACACCCTGAGCTTTCCGATGGCCAACATGTTCGCCTGCTCGGACATGATCTACGGCGGCGTGATGGAGCGCTTCCCCAAGCTGCGCGTGGCCTTTCTGGAGGGGAACTGCTCCTGGCTGCCCTGGCTCCTGTGGCGCATGGGCGACTACATGGAGTCGGTGGGCAAGGCGGAGTACCCGGACCTCAAGCTCGAGCCCCTGGAGTATTTCCAGCGCCAGTGCTTCGGCGCCGTCGAATGCGACGAGATCACCGCCAGGCACATGCCCGAGTACGGCCTGGAGGACAACCTGGTCTTCTCCACCGACTATCCGCACCTGGACGTCAAGTATCCTCACTCGCTGGATAGTTTCCTGGAGATGCCGTTCTCCGAAGAGTCCAAGCGGAAGTACCTCTGGGACAACTGCGCCAGGCTGTACAATCTCGGTCAGTAACAGCCCGGCCTCCATGCGGACTTTCGAGCGGCGGGGGATCGTCGAAGGTTTCTTCGGTCCCCCGTGGAGCATGGGCCACCGCGCGGCCATGCTCGCGTTCGGCGCGCCGCGCGGCATGAACACCTATCTCTACGCGCCCAAGGACGATCCCTACCACCGCGAGCGCTGGCAACTGCCCTACCCCGAGCCGGAGTGGCGCGCGCTCTGCCGGCTCATCGACGCCGCGCGCGGGCACGGGATCGACTTCGTCTACGGCTTTCACCCCGGCAAGGACCTCTGCTTCGCCGCCACGGAACCGGTGCGGATCCTGCTCGACAAGGCCGCCCGGCTTCATGACCGGGGCGTGCGCACCTTCGCCGTTCTGTTCGACGACATTCCCTCTCATCTCACGGACGCCGGTGACGTGAAAAAATTCGACGGTAGCCTGGCCAGGGCAGAGTCCCTCTGGCTCCAGGCCGTGCTGGAACGGCAGCCCGCCGGCTGGGAGGTGGAGTGGTGGTTCTGTCCCTCGTACTACACCGACGATCCGCTGCTGGCCCGGGTCTTCGGCGAATTCGAGCCGGAGTTCCCGGAGACCGTGGGCCGCCATTTGCCGCCGACCGTGGACTGTTTCTGGACCGGGCCCAAAGTCGTGCCCGAGAGCATCACCTTGGCCGACGTGGAGGACATCGGAGAACGGATGGGGCACCGGCTGCTCCTGTGGGACAACTATCCGGTCAACGACCTCACCATGCGGGACGAACTGCACATCGGGCCCCTGACCGGGCGGGACCCGCGATTGCCGGAGCGCGTCCACGCGCACCTGGCCAACCCGCTGCTGCAGGAGGATCTCAGCTTCATCCCGTTGGCCACCTGCTTCGACTACGCCCGTGACCCCGCGGGATACGACCCGGAAAAGAGCTGGGAGGAAATCGTGGTCCGGCGGTTCGGCGCGCCGGCGCTGGAGCATTGGCGGGCGCTCCGGCGATTTTGTGAAAGCGACGCGGACGCTCCGGCAACAGTATCGGTTCCGGAGCGCGCCGCGCTCCATGCCGCTTGTGACTATCTGCTGGCTCACCGGAGCGAACGGTGGTGCCGGGAATTCGGGCCATGGCAAGAAAGACTGGAGCAAGCGCTCCGGAAGGAACATGGAAGACAGAACCGTATCCAGTCGTGAGGTAATGGCAACGCTGGACGAAGTCCGTTCCAGGACCCTGGGCCTGGTGCAGGATCTTTCCGACGAGCAGCTCACCGTGCCCATGCTGAACATCGTCAACCCGCCGCTCTGGGAGATCGGGCACATTGCCTGGTTTCACGAGCGATGGGCGCTGCGGCATCTGCGCGGCCACGACCCCATCATCGACAAGGGTGACGAAATGTACGACTCCGCCGCCGTGCACCATGACACCCGGTGGGTCCTGGGGTTGCCGCCGCTGGAAGAAACCCTCGCCTACATGGAGCGCGTCCTCCAGCGCATCGCCGGGGAACTGCCCGCCGGGCGACTGAGCCCGGAAGAGACCTATTTCCACAAGCTGGGCATCTATCACGAGGACATGCACGCGGAGGCCATGACCTATACCCGTCAGACCCTCGGTTACCCCCGGCCCCGTTTCGCCGGCGAGAGGACGGCGTTGAACGGAGGACCCTGTCCGGGCGACGTGGAGGTCCCCGGCGGCGAGTTCCTTCTCGGCGCCACCCCGGACCTCCCCTTTGTCTTCGACAACGAAAAATGGGGCCACCCGGTGATGGTGGCGCCCTACCGTATCGCCCGCACCCCGGTGACGAATGCCGAGTTCGCCGGGTTCTTGGACGACGGTGGCTACGAGGATCCAAGGTGGTGGAGCGACGACGGCTGGAACTGGCGGCAGACCGGCGGGGGACCGCATCCCGTGTACTGGAAACGGGAGTCCGGGGGACGGTGGCTGGAACGGACCTTTGGCCAATGGCTGCCGCTTCACGCCGAGCTCCCGATCATCCACGTCAACTGGCATGAGGCCGAGGCTTACTGCCGTTGGGCCGGGCGCCGGCTGCCGACGGAGGCCGAATGGGAGATGGCGGCGGCCGTAGATCCCGCTGACGGCTCGAAGGCCGAGGCTCCCAAGCGCGGCTATCCCTGGGGCGACGCGCCCCCGGACCCCTCCAACGGCAACCTCGACTGGGCCGCGGGCGGCCGGGTGCCCGTGGACGCGCTTCCGGCGGGCGATAGCGCCGTTGGCTGCCGCCAGATGATCGGCAACATCTGGGAATGGACGGCCGACGCCTTCGGCCCCTACCCCGGTTTCGTCCGGGACCCCTACAAGGAGTATTCGGAGCCCTGGTTCGGCGACCGCAAGGTGCTGCGCGGCGGATGCTGGGCCACCCGCTCCCATTTGATCCGGAACACGTGGCGGAACTTCTTTACGCCGGAGCGGCGGGACGTGCTCGCCGGTTTTCGCACGTGTGACCGGGAATGGACGGCAAGGAAGACCGGCGCATGAGTACACGTACCTGTGAGGCGCGACGCTGGGCAAACGGCGTCCTTCGACCGCGCCTCGCTACGCTGCCCCGAGCCCGTCGAGAAGCGTAGCGAGCACAGTTCAGGTCAACGCCGGATTGGAAGAGGCATTGGCACAAGAGAACACCGGAACCGCCAGAATCGCCCTCGTAACCCCGGCCGGCCCCACGCGACGTACGGGCAACCGCATCTCGGGAGGCAGGTGGGCGCGAATCCTGCGGGCCTCGGGACATCGGGTCACGGCCCTGGACCGCTACGAGCGCGAGCGCTGCGACCTGCTGATTGCGCTCCACGCGCGACGCAGCCATCCGTCCATCCAGCGGTTCCGCCGGTTGCACCCCGACAAGCCGCTGGTCGTGGTGTTGACCGGGACCGACCTGTACCGCGACATCCACGTGGACGAGGACGCCCGGGAATCCCTGCAACTGGCCACCCGTCTGGTGGTGCTCCAACGCAAGGGCCTGGACGAGCTCGCTCCCGCGCTACACGAGAAGACACGGGTGATCTACCAGTCCGCATCCCCCTCCCTCGGCCGCCCCGGCGACCGTCACCGGCAATTCACCGTTGCGACGGTGGGCCACATGCGCTCCGAGAAGGACCCGTTCCGGACCGCCATGGCCGTGCGGTCCTTGCCGTCCTCGTCGCGGCTCCGGGTCGTGCACATCGGCGCGACTTTGAGCGAGGGCATGGCCACACGCACGGAGCGGGAGATGGAACGCAATCCCCGTTACCGGTGGCTGGGTGAACTTCCCCACTGGAAGACACGGCAACTCATGGCCCGCAGCCACATCCTTTCCATCACCTCACGCATGGAGGGCAGCTCCAATGTCTTGTGTGAGGCGTTGGCCTCCGGTGTCCCCGTGGCGGCCTCCAGAATCTCCGGGTTGGTAGGCACCCTGGGCAACGACTATCCCGGCTACTTCGACCTCGGCGACACCGCCGGGCTCAAGCGTCTCCTGGTCCGGGCCGAGAACGACCTGCCGTTCTACGAGAGTCTGGCCCGGCACTGTGCCGAGGTCGCGCCGCTGGTGAACCCTGAACGGGAGGTCCGGGCGTGGGAGGATCTTGTCCGCGAATCCATGGGATCATAGGACACTACGCTGACACCACACTAGGTCTCGTCGGAAAGGACCTCGATGAGCTTCTCCGCCACCGTATCCAGCTCCGCGTGACTGATGACCAGGGGCGGCAGCAGCCGGACCACCGTCGCTCCCGCGGGTAGCGCCAGGACCCCCTTCTCCATGAGGCGCACGAGGTGGGGCTGGGACTTTTCCTTGAGCTCGATGCCGATCATCAGGCCGAGTTGACGTATGTCCCTGACCTTGGGCAGTTCCGCCGCCTTCAGACGCTCCATCAGACAGGCACCCTTCTCCGCGGCGGCCTCGGCCAACCGTTCCTCCATCATGGCGTCGATGGCGGCCAGCGACGCGGCGCACGCCAGCGGGTTGCCGCCGAAGGTGCTGCCGTGCCGGCCCACGGGGACCTCGATCCCGTCGGAGCAGACCACCGCGCCCATGGGGATTCCGCCGGCCATGGACTTGGCCAGGCACAGGATATCGGGCTCCAGGCCGAAGTGCTCGCAGGCGAACATCTTCCCGGTGCGGCAGAAGCCGGTCTGGACCTCGTCGATGATGAGGAGGATCCCCCTCTCCCGGCACAGCTCGCTCACCTGCGCGAAGAACTCGGCCTTGCCGAGGTTCACGCCGCCTTCGCCCTGGACGATCTCGAGCATGATCGCAGCGGTGTCGTCGCCCACCTTCTCCGCCAGCTTGGCGAAGTTGTTGAACGGCGCGAACCGGAAGCCCTCTACGACGGGCGCGAAGGGCTCCCGATACTCCCGGGTGAAGGTGGCGCTCAACGCCCCCATGGTGCGGCCGTGAAAGCCGCGCATGGCGCACACCAGCTCCTGCTTGCCGGTGGTGAAGCGGGCGAACTTGATGGCCGCCTCGATGGTCTCGGCGCCGGAGTTGCACAGGAACGCGCGGGTGAGGTTCCCGGGGGTGATGCCGGCCAAACGCTCCAGCAGCCGCGCCTTGACGTCGTTGTAGAAGACCCCGGAGCAACTCAACAAGCGCTGCGCCTGCTCGGCCACCGCTTGCACCACCTTGGGGTGGCAATGGCCCAGGTTGGCGACGCCGTGGCCGGCCACGCAATCGATGTACTCCCGGCCGGTATCGTCCCACACCCTGGCGCCCTCGCCGCGCACCAGCACCACGTCGCGCTTGGGATAGACATCGAACTCGTACTGCCGCTGCAGCTTCATGAAGTCCGTCACCGAATCACCGTTCCTTTCCCCGCCAGGGCATCGCGGACCGGATGCTCCACCCGGCCGTCGCTCATGACGACCTTTTCCGTGCCTTCCTCGAAGAGCCGTCGCAGCGCCAGCATCTTGCGCTTCATGCGCCCCTCCACCTCGGCCTCCCGCTGCTCCAACTCGGCGGCGCGGATTCGGGGCACCACCGTGCTCTCGTCGTCCTTGTCGGCGAGGAAGCCGGGCGCCTCGATGAGCTGCAGCACCAGCTCGGCGTGAAAGGCGGCCTGGAGCACGTTGACGATGTCGTCGTTCTCCGAGTTGATGGCGGTGTGGCGCTCGTCGATGATGGGGATGGAGAGCACCGGCGCGTAGCCGCCGTCGAGCAGCAACTGGAACAGCTCCTTGTTGGCCTTCCCGGGCTTGCCCGAGAAGTCCCGGACGATGAGGGTCTTGCCGTTCTTCCTCACCCGGATGCCCTTGTTGCGCCGTCCCTGGATCGCCCGGCCGTCGATGCCCGAGAGGCCCACGGCGTTGACGCCGTTCTGTTGCAGCAGCTCCACGATGCGCTTGTTCTGCACGCCCGCGTAGCCCATCAGGATGGCGTCCAGGGCGGCCTTGTCCGACAGCACGCTGGTGTAACCCGACACCGATGTGACCACCTGGGTGGGGGTGCCGAGCCTGGCCGCGATGGCGTCGCGCACTGCGTTGGCGCCATGGACCACGATGAACGGGTCCGACAGCGCCGCCAGGTCCTCGGCGATACCCGGGAGGTTGATGTCGCTGCCACCGCCGATCTTCACCAGGATCATCGAAGCCGCTCCACCGTGTCGTTGGGAATCGTGCGCCACTCCCCGTGCTCCGGCACGGTCTCGGAACTGACGGTGAACCCGTCGCTGCTCTCCCGGGCACGAAGCCTGAAATACGCCGGGTCCTCGTTGAAGACCGACCCGACGTAGACGTTTTCCCTGTCGGCGATGATCATGTTCATGGCTCGCACGTAGCGCGTCCTTCGGACGATGATGTCCATCCCTTTTCGGATGGCCGCGGCCATGTCGCCCTTGTCGAAGCGCTTGATGTAGTTGAACACCTTCTCCGCGCCGATGCGGCCCTCCGCGGTGACGCGAACTCCCCGGAGCTCGCCGTTGAAGGCGAACACGTAGCGGTCGTCGGAAAACGGCATGTTGTTCTCCACCACGATGTTCTCATCGCGGAACGCGCTGCGCGCGTGAGCCACCAGCAGCGTCGTCGCGCCGAACTGTCCCAGGTCGTCTTCCCATACCGGCTTGATGTTCCGGTACACCTTCCACTCACCGTCCACCAGATAGGCGCAGCCCCAGCCGTGGCCCTGGTACTCCGGGCTGTTCCGGGCGACGTCGGCCAGATGTGACAAGCGTTGGCCGATATCGAACGGTTGCTGATTCTTGACGCACAGCAAGCGGCACATGGCGACGATACCGAAAGGCTCTACGCGCCCGGGTGCAGTCCCGGGAATTCGAGGCCCAGGGTCTCCTCGAAGCCGTTCATGACGTTGAACGCCTGGACCGCCTGTCCCGAGGCGCCCTTCACGAGATTGTCCAGCGCACTGAGCACCACCAGACGATCGGAGTCCTTCTCCTTCTGGAAGCCGATGTCGCAGTAGTTGGTGCCGCTGAGCAGCTTGGGCTCGGGAAACCGGTAGATGCCGTCGGCCTCCTTGACGATACGGATGAACGGCTCTTTGCCGTAGGCCTCGCGGTAGATCTTCCACACGTCCTTCTCTTCCAGCGGCTCGCGCAGGAAGAGGTGGGCGGTGGCCAGCACGCCGCGCACCATCTCGATGGAGGTGGCGGAAAAATACACACGGATCTGCCGGCCGAAGCCCAGCTCCTGCACGATCTCCGCGCCGTGGCGATGCAAGGTGGGCATGAACGAGCGTACGGCGCCGCTGCGCTCCGGGTGATGAGAGGCGTCGCTGGCGGCGTTGCCGCCTTCGCTGGAGCCCACCTTGACCTCCACCACCGTGCGGTCCGGGTCCACCAGTCCTTTCTTGAAGAAGGGATAGACGCCGAGAATCGTCGCGGTGGCGTTGCACCCGGCGCCGGTGACGAAGCTTGCACCTCGTATCTCCTCCCGATGCAACTCGGGGATGCCGTACACGAAATCCTTCATCAGCTCCGGCCGCGCGTGCGGCTTGCCGTACCAGCGCTGGTACTCGTCCGGATCATCGAGCCGGAAGTCCGCGCTCAGGTCGATAAGCTTCGGCGCCAGCCCGCGGAGGGACTCGATGCGCTCCATCGCCTGGCCGTGAGGCAGGCAGAGAAAGAGAACGTCGCACGGCTTCAACTCCTCCATCCGGCAGAACCGGAGCTGCGTCCGCCTGCGCAGATTGGGATGGGCCTTGAACACGAACTTCCCCGTGTAGCGCTCCGAGGTAACCTCGCACAACTCCACCCCGGGATGCCACAGAAGCAGGCGCAGGAGCTCGCCGCCGGTGTAGCCGGACGCCCCCACGATGGAGACCTTCAGCTTCTCGGTCACGGCTTGTGCCTCCCCTTCCCGTCCAGGTCGATGATCCGGGTCACGTCCGCCGGCCCCTCAGGCCGCACCCTTCCGTTCCCGTTCCGCCCGCCCCACCCGAAGCACATGCTCGACGATCAGGCCGGGGATGTTCACCCCGGTGGTGTCGATGCTGTTCCGGAACTCCATGGTGTAGTTCACCTCGTTGACCAGCAGGCCCTCGGGGGTCTCGAAAAGGTCCACGGCGACGATGCCGCCTCCCACCGCGCGGCACGCCCGGACCGAGAGGTCCCGAAGCTCGTCCGTCACCGGACAGTTCCCGGCGCGCCCGCCCCGGGCCGTGTTGGTGATCCAGTGGTCGCTGTAACGGTAGATGGCGGCCACGCATTCGTCACCGATGACGAAGCTCCGGATGTCGCGCCCGGTCTTCTCGACGTATTGCTGAATGTAGAAGATGGAGTGGTGGTAGGAGCCGAGGATCGCCTTGTGCTCCAGGATCGACTCCGCCGCGTCCCGATCGTTGATCCTGGCGAGGAGCCGGCCCCAGGAGCCCACGGCGGGCTTGAGCACCACGGGATAGCCCATCTCCTCGATGGCCTCCAGGGTGGATTCCTCGGTAAAGGCGATGCGCACCTCGGGCTGGGGCACCCCACCATCCTGCAACTGCACCGAGGTGAGGATCTTGTCGCCGCACACGCCTGCCACCGACGACGAGTTGACGCAGCGCACGCCGGCGCTTTCGAACAGCCGCAGACCGTGCAGCGCCCGGGAGTGATTGATGCACCGCTCCAGCAGCACGTCCAGGTCGTATCGGTCCTTGCCCAGGTTGAACGACAATCGCCGGTCGTCGATCATCCGGAGCTCCACGCCGGGCCGTTGCCTGATCTCCTTGATCAGGAGCTTCTCCTCGGGCCGGACCAGTGAATGCAGCAAACCGATCTTCAAGCTCATTCTCCCCAGTCTTCCTCTTCCTTGGGCGCCTCGTCCACCGCCGGCGGATCGAGGCTCGTGACCTCCAGCTCGGTGCCGCAGTCGGCGCAGGCGATCAACTCGCCCTCCACCGCGTCATCTTCAAGCTCCAGCTCTGCTCCACAAACCGGACATTCAACCATCGACGGATACCTCCATGGTGGTGTGTAACGTACAAATCCGTAGTGACGGGGGCCCCGCGACACGGGCGGGTTTGAAACCCGCCCGGACAGGGCAAGATGCGGCCGGCGTCGTTATGGCAGTACGGCTTGCGCGACCGTGGTGACGGCGTTCCGCAAGATTGTAACGATGCCGTCGATCTGTTCTTTCGTGACCACCAGCGGCGGACACACGGCCAGCGCGTGGGCGCCGCACACGCGCAGCAGCAGTCCGTTGGCCAGGCACTCGTCGCAGACCCGCCGGGGCACCTGCTGCTCCGGATCAAAGGACTCCCGGGTCTCCTTGTCCTTCACCAGCTCCACCGCGGCGATGAGCCCCCGGCCGCGCACCTGACCCACCATGGGCAGGTCCGACAGCGTTGCCAGCCGCTCCTGCATGTAGGCGCCCAACTCCGCCGCCCGCTCCACCAGATGCTCCCGCTCGATGATGTCGAGGTTGGCCAGCGCCGCGGCGCACACCACCGGATGTCCGGTGTAGGTGTAGCCGTGGTAGAACGCGTCGTCCGCCTTGGCCAGCAGGGTCTGGAAGATCTCTTCCCGGAACAGCATCGCGCCCAGCGGCAGGTAGCCGCTGGTGATGCCCTTGGCGGTGACCAGCACGTCCGGGGTCACGTTCTCGCCGGCGCACGCGAACAGGGCGCCGGTGCGCCCGAACCCCGTGATCACCTCGTCGCAGACCATCAGGATACCATACCGGGTACAGATCTCCCGAATCCTGGCCAGCCATCCCTCGGGCGGCACGATGACCCCGCCAACGCCCTGGACGGGCTCGGCCACGAAGGCCGCGACGGCGTCCGGACCTTCCCGTTCCACCAGCTGCTCCAGCTCGTCGGCGCAGGCGATGTTGCAGCTCGGCCAGGTCTTCCCCAGCTCGCAACGATAGCAGTGAGGCCGCGCCATGTGGTGCACGTCCGGCAGACCCGGCTCCATCTGCCGGTTGAACAGCGGTATCCCCGTCAGCATGGCCGCCCCGCTGGAAGAGCCGTGATAGCCCTGGTTCAGGGTGACGAACCGGGTCCGTTGCGGCTGCCCCCTGGCTTTCCAATAAGCCCGCACCAAGCGGATCATGCTCTCGTTGGTCTCGGAACCGCCGGAGGTGAACACCACGCGGGTCAGCCCTTCCGGGGACATCTCCGCGAGCCGGGACGCCAGCCGGATGGTGGGTTCGGCCGTGGGCCCGATGAGCGTGGGCGCGTAGGCGAGCCGGTCCATCTGCTCCGCCACCGCACGGGTGATCTCCTTCCGCCCGTGGCCGACGTGGACGTTCCAGAGAGTGGAGAGGCCGTCGATGTAGCGCTTGCCCAGGGAGTCCCAGAGGTAGACCCCCTCGGCCCGGACGAACACCGGCACGCCGTCCGCCTGATGCTTTGTCAACGGCACGAAGCCGTGGACGAGATGGTCCCGGTCGGCGCGGCTCATGGCCGCGGCGCGCTCGAGATCCACGGGGTCGGAAGGGTTCGTCATGGGTTCCGGCGAGTGTCCGCGGCAGGGCCTCGGGGCCCTTGGCCCTGCCGTGTCCGTCGTCTTGGGCTTACAGCCCGTAATAGCGCCTGGGGTTATCGCACAGGATCTTCCTGCGCAGCTCGGGGTTGAGGTCCTCCCGGGCAAAAAAGTCCGGCAGATCGTGGAAGAACTCCGAGCGCGCCCGCTCGTGGGGGTAGTCGGAGGCCCACAGCACCTGATCCCCGCCCAGACGTTCCAGCACGTAGGGCAGGCTCTTCTCGTCCACCTCGCAGGTGAAGAAAATGTTGCCGCCACGGATGATGTCGCTGGGGCGCTGCTTGACCGCCAGCGCGTGGCCGCGCCGCTCCCAGTTCTCGTCCAGCGCGTCCATCATGAACGGCACCCAGCCGGTGCCGCACTCCAGATAGGCCACCCGAAGGTTGGGAAAACGGTCGAACACGCCGCTGTTGATCATGCTCATGATCTGTACCATCTGCGGCATGGCGTGCTCCAGCGGTCGCGCCTCGGCCAGACTCTCGAACATGTCCAGGCCCAGGCCCGTTACCGGACCGCCGTGAACCGCCAACGGGCAATCCAACCGTTCCGCCTCCGCGTAGAGCGGGTCGAACTGGCCGCCGCCCAGGCCCACCAGCGGCGCCATCACCGACGGGATCACGCCGGCCACCATGCCCTGCTCCTCCACGCACCGGCGCAACTCCTGGACCGCGGCGTCGATGTCCTGCACCGGCAGCAGCGCCACGCCCTTGAGGCGGTCCGACTGGCGCCCGAAAGAGTCGTAAAGCCAGTCGTTGTACGCCTGAGCCACGGCCACCGCCCAGCCCTTGTTCCTGATCTGGCCGTGAAACAGCGCGTTGCTGGGATAGAGGATCGTCTGGTCGATCTTCGAGTCGTCGAGGAAGCTCAGCCAGTTGGCCGCGTCCGGGACCTCGGCCTTGTGGCGGGACGACATGCCGCGCATCCAGCCGTCAGTGAGGGGAAAGAGATAATACTCACGGGTCCAGTCCTTGTCGGACCAGGGCGCGGGCAGATACCGACGCAGGTCCTTGTCCTGGTCCACCACGTGGCCGTCCGCGTCAATAATCTCGTGTTCATGTTCCATGGAAACCTCCAACGTCCGGAAATCCGATACGCGCACGCGAGGGGCCCGCTCGTCAGCGTATCATCAGCCGGCCGGATTCGCCCGAATAGTTGATAAAGACGGTCTTGAGCTCGGTAAAGAAATTGACGCCCTCCTCGGACATTTCCCGCTCCCCTACCCCGGTGGCCTTGATGCCGCCGAAGGGAAGCTGGGCCTCACCGCCGATGGTGGGCTCGTTCACGTGGACCATGCCCGTCTCCACGTCCTCCACGAAGCGCATCACCTTGTCCACGTCCCGGGTGAAGATGGACGTGGTGAGGCCGAAGTCCACCGAGTTGGCGAACCGGATGGCTTCGTCCAGGTCCGAGGCCGCAGCCACCGACAGCACCGGGCCGAAGATCTCCTCGCGAAAGATGCGCATGTCCGGTGTGACGTTGTCGAACACCGTGGGCTCGACGTAATACCCGTGTTCCAGCCCCGCGGGCTGGTTCCCGCCCACCACCAGGCGGGCGCCCTCCTGCTTGCCCACTTCGATGTACTCCAGGTCGGTCTTCCACTGGCTCTCGTCCACCGCCGGCCCCATGTCCACGTCCCGGTCGAGGCCCGGGCCCACGCGCATCTTTCGGGCGTGTTCCTCCAGCCTGGCCACCAGCTCGTCCTTCGTGGAGCCGATGGCGATGACCCGGGAGGTGGCGGTGCAGCGCTGGCCGGTGGAGCCGAAGGCGCCGTCCCGTATGGCCACGGCCGCCTTCTCGAGGTCGCAGTCGGGCATCACGATGACCGCGTTCTTGCCGCCCATCTCGCAGGTCACCTTGGCGCCCCGGGAGGCGGCCTTGACGTAGAGGTCGCTGCCGATCTCGTTGGACCCGGTAAACGAGACCACCGGGATCCGTGCGGACCTGACCATGGTTTCGCCGACCTCGGACCCGGAGCCGACGATGACGTTGAAGACGCCCTTGGGAAGACCGGCTTCCTCGTATACTTCCGCCAGGAGACCCGCAGTAGCCGGGGTCAGGGACGCCGGCTTGAGCAGTACCGCGTTGCCGGCCACCAGCGCCGGCGCGGACTTCCACACCGGGATCGCCCAGGGAAAGTTCCACGGCGCGATCAGCCCCACCACGCCCATGGGCTGCCGGATGGTGTAGGTGAAAGTGTCCCGGGCCTCGGACGGAAGAGTCTTGCCGCCGAGCCGGTAGCCGGCGCCGGCGTTGTACTCCAGGAGCGAGATCCCCTTGAGCACCTCGCCCCGCGCCTCCTTGAAGATCTTCCCTTCTTCGCGCGTCATGACCTCGGCGATCTCGTCCACACGACGGCGCGCGATGTCCGCGGCGCGCCAGATCACCCGACCGCGCTCCGGCCCCGGCGTCTTCCTCCATCCCTGGAAGGCGGCCGCGGCCGCATCGATGGCCCGCTCCGTGTCCGCGCCCGTGGCCATGGGAAACTCGGCGATGACGTCGCGGGTGTCCGCGGGATTGACGTTGCGTACCTGCCGGCCGGAGCTCGGCTGGACCCACTCCCCGTTGATATACGAACCGGTCTGCATGGGTGTCTCCTTGGAGCTGGTATCGTGGGTCGCCAATGGATCGGGCAGGGGCGGGCTTGAAACCCGCCCCTGCACCTTGTCGTCGCACCCGGGAGCCTGTCCGACGGCAAGCATTCCCGCACCGCTTCATGCGACGCTGGAAACCAGCGTCGGGCGTGTGTGCGATTAAAAAAAACAAACGGTTCCGTGTCAAGCGTTCACAGCGTGTTGCGGCGCCGGGCCGTTGACCTCTATACTCCCCTGACCGAGCAATGATGAAAAACGTGACCCTCTATACCGACGGAGCATGCCTCGGGAATCCGGGACCCGGAGGCTACGGCGCCGTCCTCCTCTACAACACGGCTTCGCCTACCCGCAAGGAGCTGAGCGGCGGCTACCGCAAGACCACCAACAACCGCATGGAGATCATGGCCGTCCTGAAGGGGCTTCGATCCCTGACCGAACCGTGCCGGGTGACGCTCTACAGCGACTCCCGGTACGTGGTGGACGCCATGTCCAAGGGATGGGCCGAGCGCTGGCGCGCCAAGGGATGGCGGAGAGGCGACAAGGCGCCGGCCCTGAATCCCGATCTCTGGGCCGAGATGCTGGACCTGTCTGAACGGCACCAAGTCGACTACCGCTGGGTCAAGGGGCACTCGGGCGACCCCGAGAACGAGCGGTGCGACCAGCTCGCCGTGGCGGCCGCCAACGGAACCGATCTTGCGCGCGACGAGGCCTACGAGAGGAAGGGATGAAAACCTTGGGACCCGTGCGGCCATCGCTCGGATTTCAACCGGCCAGCGGAGCGGCGATCACTATGAATAATCCCGCCCGGTGCTAAATTGGAGTCCATGAAGGTTGGACTCACAGGATTCTCCAGAGCGGGCAAAACCACCCTTTACAATGCTCTCACCGGCCTCAGCGCCGCGGTGGGGGGCTTCGAGACCCGCCACGAGGCGGCCATGGCGGTGGTCAAGGTGCCAGACCCTCGCGTGGACGCGCTGAGCGAGATCGTCCATCCCAAGGACAAGAAGTACGCGGAGGTCACCTTCCTGGACTTCCCGCCGTCGCAGGAACGGAAGGCGGCGCTGGAGAACCAGTCCCTGGTACAACTGCGCGAGGTGGATGCCATGGCCCAGGTAGTCCGGGCCTTCGATGACCCGCTCGCGGACGAGCCTCCCGCGCCCGTGCGGGACCTCAACGCCTTTCAGGCCGAGTTGATCCTCGCCGACCTGGCGGTCATCGAGAAGCGCGTGGAGCGGATCCGGAAAGAGGCCGGCAAGGACCGGGGACGGGAGTCGGACCTTCTGGCGCGCTGCCAGAGCACCCTGGAAGAGGAACGCCCCCTGCGCGCCCTGGAATTCCTGCCGGAGGAACGGACCCTGCTCTCGGGTTTCGCCTTCCTCAGCGCCAAGCCTCTGCTGGTGGTCTGCAATACCGACGAGACGGCGCTGCAGGAGCCCCTGCCCGCGGAGGTCGCCGAATTCGCCCGAGAGGAAAACCTGACGGTGGTCCCCGTCTGCGGCAAGCTCGAGATGGAGATCGCCCAGCTCGATCCCGGCGAACGGGCGGAGTTCTTATCGGAGCTCGGACTTTCCGAGACGGCCCGGGACCGCTTCATCCGCCAAGCCTACGACCACCTCCGCCTCATGAGCTTCTTTACCGCCGGCCCCATGGAGGTGCGCGCCTGGACCATCGCCCGGGACACCCCCGCGGTCAACGCCGCCGGCAAGATCCACTCCGACATCGAACGCGGCTTCATCCGCGCCGAGGTCATCTCCTACGACGACTACATCGAGCACCGCGGTGAAGCCGGCTGCCGCTCCGCCGGCAAACTGCGCCTCGAAGGCAAGGAGTACCGCGTGCAGGACGGGGACGTCATGCACATCAGGTTCAATGTGTGAGGGTGGAAGAAACGCGCCGGCTGTTTCGGCGGCATCGTTGATTCAGGCGATGGACGCCAGACCCTCCTCCCGAACCAGCGTCAGAAGTTCGAGCGAGGCGCCCGCCGGATCTTATCCCCTCCGGTCAGTGCGATGGTTTCGAGCTAAACCGCCCGGCCAGAGGGGAAATGATGACACGGTGGCGGACCCCTCCACAGCAGATTCCCGGTTACGTCGAACACGACCTCAACTCCGGAAAACCCGGATACTCAGGGGAGTGATCCCCCACGTGGTTCGCCATGCCCGGTTGCGCGAGGACACCCCGCGGGGCGACGAAGCTGTTGATACGGTGTTGATACGGCGAACCCGCCGCTCGTGCCACCGGAGGTTGATCGCTGCGTAGATGGGAAAGAACGTCATCTCGGAGTAAGGCAAGTGGTCGTGAATCCACCATGCCAAGGCCTGCCACAGCGTTCCGGCTTCATAGCGCTCCACGAACCAGGGAAGGACGATGCAGGCGGTAACGCGCATGAAGAAATGCTCCGACAGCCGGACCCGGCCGAGCCTTTCCAACGCTTTTATGGAAGCGGGCTTACGAATGGGGTGCACTTGGTCGAAGTCTCACCGGCTGGCTCGTTCCGGTTCCGACCAAAGAGAATCGACTTGGGGAAACTCTTGACGCCCCGCTCCGGGAGCGATCGCGCCCCAAATAGCCAAAACCCACCGAATCAGTAGCACACAGAGACTCAAGGAGGGTAGCTACCGATGGATGGCTTGACCTTACCGCAAATACAGACTTGTCTAAAACCAGTTGTATCTTCTGCGGAGGTTTGTTTCCATGCCGGAAATCGGTGCTTTCCAAGCGAAAACCCAACTGTCACAGTTGCTCCAGCGCGTTCAGGCAGGGGAACGATTCGTAATCACCAAACACAATCGCCCCGTGGCCGAGCTGATTCCGTTTCAGCCACACGATTCCGACGAGGTGCGCGCCGCGGTCGCCGGCCTGAAAGCTTTTCAGGAGGCCCACAGTCTGGGTGGGTTGTCGGTTCGCCGGATGATCGAAGAAGGACGCAAGTACTGATGGCGTTCGTTCTCGACTGCTCGGTCACTATGGCATGGCTCTTCCCCGACGAGGCCAACGAAACCACCGACCGTTTGCGAGACTCGCTTGTCGAAGACCGCGCATTCGTCCCGTCCCACTGGCCGGTAGAGGTAGGCAATGTACTGCTGGTTGCCACCCGCCGGGGCCGAATCCATGTAGAAGAGTGGCCGCAGATTCGCCGGTTTCTGGCGGCATTGCCCCTCGAAATCGACCCCGTGACCACATCCCGCGCGTGGGGCGCGTCACTGGAACTCGCGCAAGCGTACCAGCTTTCCGTCCACGACGCGATGTATCTCGAGCTGGCGGTACGGATGCGCATGACGCTCGCCACGCTGGACCGCGCGCTCCGGAACGCCGCACAAACCCTGGGGATCGACGCACCGCCGATCATGTAGCCTGACGAAGCTCGTTTCCGTTCTGCTGATGGCCACTGGCACGGGTAGGAGCGCCTTCGTCTGCCACTTGGCCGAACACTCGGCCCGGAGGCCCTGACAGCCAACCGCTCCACAGAGCCTCAACCACCCCGACGCTACAACTGTCGCAACCTGGAGATGGTAGTGGCGAGCCGCTCTGCCAGCAAGGCCATATGCCGTGCCGCGCCCAATGGGTCAATCGCCCATCCCCGACTCGATTGTTCCGAAGTGCTGCCCACTTTCTCGGTAAAGGCATCCTGCTCGAACAAGCCGTGCGTTTCATCAACGACGGACTGGGCTTCGGCAGGAAACTTGACCCAGTTGGATGCGCCAAAAGTGAAACCCTTGAAATTCTCGTAGTAAACGCGGTCCACCGATGGAAACAGTCAAGCTACGGTGACCGGTGATTTTTGGAATGAGCAGGATACGCGAATCGAGATTCCCTGGTCTCCCGGGTCAACCAATTATCGTGGGCATACACGCGACGTTACAGACGGATGCAGACAGTTTCTTCGTTGCAAACGCCAACTATCAGCAAGGCCATTCATGCTCACCGTCGAATCCTGAAGACGAGAACGTGGCCCGGTTTCGCCGTCCGTTCCCGCGGTTTGAGTCCCTCTACCGCCTCGCCCGGGATCTGGACGTGTTGCTGGCGCTTGCCGGCAAGGTATCGGCCGACCTTCGGGCGATTATCTGCAGGCGGCCGCGGCTGTTCGCGGACCTGACCCGTCAATTGAAGGAAACGCCCGACGAGGCGGTGCGGCGCATCGTGCGCGAGGGCAACTGGTAGGGAGAATATTCGATGATTATTCTTGAAGGCGACCGTCTGGAATTCTGCTTTGACGAGGTTCACACGGCGGCGCACTGTACGATCGAGTTCCAGCGTACCCTGCGCATTCCCGACGACGGCCGCGACTATCCGCTCCGCCGGGTCTCGGTGCTTTCCCGCTGCGTCACCTCGACGACTACGCCGCGCGATTGCCGGAAGCCTGGCGCCAGCGTGGTGGTGTCGTAGCTCCGACGCATCAGGCCGAGGCGCTGTGGATTAATTTTGCCTCGGATTATCCGTTCGCTGTCAAAGTGGCGACCGGCAAGAGCTGCGCAATCACCGGCGATGCCTGGGCCGAACATCTGAACCGCAGTCCACAGCGGCTTGCAGTTGGTCGCCTACCCCATAGGCCGAGCACTACGTGGCGCTCATGACGGAGCAGGCTGAGTTTCGCGACGCTGTCCTGTATTCCCCCGAGTTCGTCACGGAGGAACCCATGGGTCTCGCGCCGGGTGGCCGAATGAAACAGGACATCCAAGACGATCCCCATAGGCCCGACGCCTGGGACCAGCGGCATGGCAGCCGCTGCCTCGTTTCCCTGCTCAACACCGCCCAATGGATGACAATCACCGGCGAGCGGCCGCTGACCGCGCAGGCCTATGCCGTGTGCGGCCTGCCCTGGTTCGATTACTATGGCGGGGATTTGCAGGCGGTGACCGGCAGCGAAAACTGCGGGGGCTCGCGAGCACCGCCGAACATGCCGAGGCAACGGGACAGTCGCCTCGGCCGGACAACGGAACGATCGGTGCACCATCTACTGTCGCGCTCGGGAAATCGCGTCGGGGGCGGGAAGGCGCTGGCCAAGGTGCCGAAGCCTGGAGAGTTCGGCCCCATGCATCTGCCATCATCGGACAAGTAGCTACCAATGGAGGGCGAAACAGTGACAATGGAGGGCGACATGGAGACGGAACGCGAGCCCACGGCCCTGGAGATATCCGGGCGCTGGTCGAATTTCTGCCGAAACCATACGGCGACGGCACACAGCCGGTGATCGAGCGATGGGTTACGCAGAACGGAGACGGATCGCTGACCCTGCCCTGGCCGAAATACAACGAAACGGTGGAGAGCTTCATCCACCTGATCGTGAACCAGAACTGCTGGATCGACGCCGGCTACGTCCCCGAAGAGGCAGAAAGACTGCTCATGGACGAAGCGGCGGTCAAGGATGCGACCATTCCAGAAATACGGCGAATGTTGACCTTGATCGTGCGGGGCGAGCGCTTCTGTGACGGCTGGTGGGCATCGATGATCGAAGAAGGCCATGTGCGCCGGTTGCTCGAACGCCTCGCAGAAATCGAGAGCGCGGGGCTGGTGGGCGATGCCGGAGCGCGGCCGCGGTCGCCCCTTGATCTGCGTTGATCAGGCCGCGCACAGGTAGAACTTCGCGAAGAGTGCCTACGACGGAGAGCCTCCGATGGCGAGAAGCCATGTTGGTACGAGACGATGATGTCGTGATCTGTAATTGCGTTGCGGGTATCGGGCAGCCTCAACTGTCGTGTCCAGCGGCTGGTGGATGGTAGCCGGATCGGCTGCCGGGAATGGTTCGATTCGACGAACCATCGATATTCATGCGGCGCCCCCGACAACCGGTTGCGGGCGAACTGTATCCGTAAAGCACGGATTAGGCGTCAAGGCGTGGCGATTCGGCGCACCGAAGTCACGCCGGACAAGAGTGTGCTCACTCCGCATCCTCAACCTCGATTACCGCCCTGAGGTCTACGATGTGCGTGTCGGTAAAGTATACGGTTACTGACTGCTCGGCGAGCGTCAACTCCAATTCTCTGCCATCCAGGGCCAGGAACCTGTTCTTCACCTCTTCCTTAG
The DNA here is from genome assembly GCA_963422385.1 of Binatia bacterium. Classification (GTDB taxonomy): domain Bacteria; phylum Desulfobacterota; class Binatia; order UBA9968; family JAJDTQ01; genus JAJDTQ01. The sequence goes on from OY729432.1 coordinate 420,012, forward strand.
AATCGTTGGCGTGCATGAACATCGCCGCATGATTCGGGCATAGAGCGAGGTAGTTCTGATGGTGGTGTTTCTCCAGTTCCAGGAGGAACTCCACGGCCTCGAAGTAGTAGTTTCCATCAAGCTTGAAGGGAAGACTGTCCTGGCACACCTGACAGATGGTTACGTCGTCGTCGTTGGTATACTGCTCCCGAAGGTAGGGAACGGCTTTCTCTCTTTTGATTGGATCGCGGTTGACTGAGACGGATCGCTCACGCTTCTCGCTTGTTCGCTTAGGCGCTCTTCGGGCTTCCTCGCGAACCTTCTCCGCTCGTTGGCCCGGGTCGCCGAGTTCGCGCGTGGGCAGGTCAGTGAGGTTTTCGTGCTCTGCAAAGATCCTCTGCTGAATAACTAGCGGCAGGCCCGCAAACCACTTCCCACTGGCGAGCGCATCTTCATCGCGAAATCCGAGTTCGGCGGCGATCTCCGCCTTCTTAAGGTTCTCTTCTACTTTCTTGGCGGTCTCTTCGCCAAAACGAATCGCCTTGATCCAGGCCCACCCGGGGTCGAAGGGGAAGCCGTCCGGCAGCAGGTCCCTCAAGGCCTCGGCGGGACGAACGAATTTGCCGGCCTGCTGAGGAATCCAGACGGCGTTTCGCAATTGGTGAACAAGTTGCGAGTCGGCTTCGTGGTGGGCGTTGGATCGGTTGTATCGAAAAGTGGCCTTCAGGATGCTCTTATCGTTCGATCGCTCGCAAAGAGTGTTCCAGACGAGATGGGAAAGAGCCAGATCTGGACTTTCAAACAAGGTTTCCAGTCCGGGAATGACGAAGTCGCGGTCGATTCCGGTTTCCGTGGGATAACTCCCCGGAGCCTCATGTAAGTACTCATTTTCAGGATTGTCTTTGCAAGGGACTGTCGCAATTTTGAGGCGGTCGGCCACGCCGCATGTCCGGGCGAAGGCTACAAACTTCTTCAGAGCCATCTGGCCTGTCGAATAACTATTAGACAATGCAACCGGATGCGTACCATCCTCATCGTCTTCAAAAAATCTGAAGAACGCATGTAGTCCCGTGTCACAATAGGGCGCATCTAGATATACCTGATCCGGCTGGCCCCACAGACCATCTGCTCGTTCAAAAATCCGGTATTTTCCGAAGAGCTTGGCTGCCTTTGGATCGTCCTCCACCAAGTCAATGAAACGTATCAGGTCGCTCTTGTGCGTCTCCTTGTCGGGTATCTTCGCTTCTTTAGAGTATCTCTGCTTGAGAATAGCCTCGACCTGTTCACGCTCACCCACTTCGCGAACGCCGATGCCCTCCAGGAATTTCCTGGCGTCTGCCCGCTCCTTTTTGGTTCCTCCACCCGTATAGGTATTTTCCTCAACGCGGGGATGGATGGGGTCTTCGCGGATATCAGTGGTGGGGAAATAGCATTCCTTACCTGTTCCGTATTCGCCATCCGAACGTCTGACGATGCAGATTTCGTCGAACAACCGGTGCAGCTTATCTTCGAATTCCCGATAAAACAGAGCATACAGCGCACGGTGCCACTCGGCTGGTTTCCCGCACATCCAGTCAAGAAACTGCGGGTCGGGACCTTGTCTCCATGTGGACGAAGAATCACGAAAAAAGCCTCGTTTTGAACAACAGTTGTTCAGCTTTTCCACGAACTGCTCGATACCCCATTGCTCGATATCGAGATCACGCAGGAAGCGGTCGACAGAGTTGTTCCTTTGCGTTGCGGCGATCGCCCAATCGCGCGGGCCGCCGTCACCACCGATCAGGAAGCGGATGTCTTCGCGATCCAGCAGATCCTTCAATCCGGCCTCTGCCTGAAGCAGTTGACGGGCCGCGGCATGGCCGCCGGCGTGCTTGGGAGTCAGCGATTTTTCCTTCATCGCGTCGACGATAGCGTCCCGTATGGGCGTGTACCGGGCAGAAATCCCATCCTGTCTATTCGGCAGCACGGTGAGAAAGTCCCGGTTGAGCAGGCCGAGGTCGCGGACCGTGGAGAGAGACCGCGCCGCGAGCCCGGAGAGCTGCTTGAATAGTGGTTCATTCGCCGGTGTGTCCTTGACGCTGGCGCGGCTTATCTCCGGCACGAAGGGGGCGTGGAGATGGAAGCGCAGGTTCGAGGTCTCTTTCGCGGCAGTGAAATAGACCGCAACACATCCGTGGTCGGCCGGGACAATCCGAAACCGCTTGGCGAAGGACGCACGTTTATCCGTCTGTTTGTCCCCCGACAGCGGTTCGAGTTCGAAGGCAATGGCAGCGTATTGGCGCTTCAGTCCGTCAATGGGTTCGATGAAGCGGAGGAAATGGGCACTTTCGGCCGACCTGCCGTCGATCTCCCGAAGAATCTCGATGTGGTGACCCGAATGGTGAATTCGAAGCAGGCGTCCTTCCGCGCCGCCTGCCGGACCAAAGGATGCAGGACGTGAAGGTGGGCGGCCTTCGGCTCGGCAGCGGCAGTCTCCTGGTCGAACGTGACCGGCAGCAGTGGGTCAGCGCCCTTGAGCCACTTCTCCCATTGCCGGGCGACTGGATCGGTCGAACGAGGCAGTCGGCGAAAGTCGTCGAGCAGCCTGGTCCGCACTCTTTGATTCAGTCGCAGCGTTTTCAGCGGTTTCTCCCCAAGCAGAAGATCGCCGTCGGTCTCCGCTGCGCTCGACAGGTAGGCGGCAACGCACCGTTGCAGCGCCTCCGGGGACAGCCAGAAGCTCTCGGCCTCCGCAATCTCTTCGCGCCAGGACTGGTTGGGAACCGTCAGGCCGAACAGCTCGGCCTGCTTCTCTTCCAGCGCCGCTTCCTCTTGCACCTGCCGAATCTTGTTGTCGCCGAGCTGTTGGAATCGTTCGGCACGCTGTTCCGGTGTCAGCGTGAAGCTGTCGGCAACATTGTGAATCTCCCGTGTGATCGTGCCGAGAATTTCCTCGCTGCCGCCGACCGCGTGGTGGAACACGCCGATGCGCCACAGACAGCGTTCGTAGATGTCGGCGTCCACCGTGCCGGGCGTCACTAGGTTGACGATGGCGACGCTCTCGCTCTGCTGGCCGTAGCGGTCGATGCGCCCGATGCGCTGTTCGATGCGCATGGGATTCCACGGCAGGTCGTAGTTGATGAGCAGGTCGCAGAACTGGAAGTCGAGGCCTTCGCTGCCGACCTCCGAGGACAGCAGGACGTCGAGCGCCTCCGGGTCGTCCTTCGGCAAGGCGAAGCGGCGGCGCAACTGGGCGCGCTCATCGTCCGCAACGCCGCCATGCACGAGCCCGTAGCGCAATCCGGCGTCCGGGACCTGCTTCTCGATATAGGCCAGCGTGTGCCGGAAGGTGCTGAAGACCAGCGCCTTGTTGTTGGCCATCCGGTTCTTGTCCTGCAGCGCCTTGACGAAGGCCCGCACCTTGGGATCGAGGGGATCGAGAGCGTCGGCCTGCTCCAGGAACGCCTCGATATCGGCCCGCACTTCGTCGAGGAACGCCGAGTCGGCCTTGCCCTCGCCGCTGTCCCCGTCCATCGCTTCAAGGCTGTCGAGCTTGCCGGCGAGCAGGTCGCGCAGCAGGGGGGCTAAGCCGTAGAGACAGCTCGCCGCCTGGCGCCGGATCGTGGTCATCATGAACTTGACGTTCTGCTCGCCGTGGGCCTGCGCCAGGATGCGACTCACGACGTCGAGCAGGCCGTCGTGCATCCGCCGCTGGGCGGGCGTGAACTCGACGGTCAGCGTTTCCGGCCGGCGGGTCGCAAATTCCCCGATATCCCGGCGGCGCGTTCGGTTGACCATCGGGCTGAAGGTGTAGAGATTCTCCAGCGAGTGGAGGATGCGGCCGGCGTCTTCAATGCACTCGTCGGCCAAGCGATCGTAGATGTGCTGAAACGCTGGCGATTCCTGCAGAAACAGGCGACCCCACTCGGTCTGCGCTACATGGCCCAGGCAGGCGCGGGCGTCGGTCTGCCAGCTATCTCCAGCGGCGCGGCAATGGCCCACGGCCATGTTGATAAAGGCGTTTGGTGCAGCCATCTGCTCGAAGCTCAGACGGTCGATCACGAGGTCCGGGCGCAGAACGTTCAGCAGGGTGAAGAGGTCCTGGCTGCCGAGCTGCACCGGCGTGGCGGTGAGAAAGACCGCGGCCTGGGCGTTGTCGCAGAAATAGCGCACCGCCTGGTGGAGATAGGTGTCCGCGTTGCGAATGTGGTGCGCCTCGTCGACGATCACAAGATCGAACTTCGGCGGCGGGTCCAGGGCGAGCAGCCCTTCGCCGGCCCGCGACCCTTTCCCTTCCTTGCCGAAAAGCAGGTTCGAATCGAACAGGGAGAATGGAACGATGGCTTTGGCGTACCGATCCGGCCATTCACCGTCGAGGTGGGTTTCCTGCAGGCAATGTCGCAATGTCGGACCATCAAGCGCCGTGAAGTGCTCGTCGAAGCGCTTCATCTCCACGAACCATTTGCGCTCGGCGACCAGCGCCTTCGGGCAGATGACGAGCACCGATGATATGTCCATGCGCGCACGCAGCTCCTTGATAATCAGGCCGGCCTCGATGGTCTTGCCGACGCCGACCTCATCGGCGATGAGCAGGCGCGGCCGGTCCGCCCGGATCAACTTCAGGACGGGACGGTACTGGTACGGCACGAACTGAACCCGCCCCGAGCGCAGCGAATATAGATTGGCGGTCGAAGGAGAGAGCAGGTGCAGGCTGGTCAGATACGCACACAGACCGTCCGCGCTCAGATGAGACGGCCCCCCGGCCTGTTCGGGATGCCGTAGCTGGCTCTCGTAGTAGGTGACCTTCCCGTTGTCCCGAAACACTTGGTAGCGGGTCTCGGCATCGCCAGCCATGATTCCGATAATTGGCACGACGGTGTCCGGGTCGGAGCGCAACGCGACGAGATCGCCGACCTTGAACAATGTCGCTGCGGCCTGCGCAGCGAAGGCGGACGTCTTGAAGCCGCTCGGCGGCGTGGTTTGCTCGGCGGCGTGGGCCGGATCGAGTGTGGAGTTCAGGGGCGTGTCGGACGTGGCTGCCATGTCGGAGAAGGCGTCTCTCCTGACCGCTTCGACCGCCGCGACGGAATCCGGTGCGGCGCCAAGCATGCCCAGAACGCGTGCCAGGGTGTCGGCATCACGGTAGAGGTCCTCAGCCGGAACCGGCGACGCCGACAGGTGCGCCCATCGGTTACGCACGGATTGCAGCTCCCTGACCCAGGTGCGTCCCTCGCGCGGGAGACTGAGCGCCTGCGAAAGCTCGTACCAATTCTGGTCGAAGATGCGCAGCAAAGCGGCAAAATCCATCTGTTCCAGCCTGGTGATCTCGCGTTCCTCCACGGTGCGCTGCTGCTGGAAGCTCAGGCGGTCTACGACATGCGTTTTCCAGCAGCCCTCGCCAAGGGTTGGCAGGTAAGTCGCAAGAAAGACAGCAAGTTCGGTAGTTGCGGTGCGAATCAGTTCATGCATGAGACGGGGATTCGCTGATGGATCGTGATGATTGAAGTGGTCCCGGTTTAATGGACAGGATGGCGGCAGAAACAAGGTGTATTCCCAAGTAGATCAAGCCGTCGGGGTCCTGTTTATCACGCCTTCGTGTTGTGGTCGAGCCGGTGGAGAGGCGGGTGAGCCATGGATCTGATCCGTTTCATCCAGCGGCTTTCCGTTTTCATAAGCCTCGGCGGGGGTTGCGCTGCCGAGGGCGGAATGGGGTTTCGTGGTGTTGTAGAAGTCCATCCACTTTCCGATGATCCGCTAAGCGGCGAGTTCGTGCAGGCAGAGAGCCTCGACACAGAGGCGGGCATCCCGGGTGTTGGACAGCCGCCAGGAGAGTCCTCGACGGGTGGGCCAGTCCATGACAGCCACCAAGTACAGGAGGCATTTCTGGACGGGAATGCAGGTTATGTCAGCGCACCGGACCTGATTGGGCCGCTCGATGGCAAGCCCCTTGAGAAGATAGGAGTAGACCCGGCACCGGATCATGGCCCTGCGCCCCTCCCGGCTCACCACTTGAGCCCTTTGGCCAAAAAAATCCCGCTCCACCGTCAGTTCCCCGATCTTGGCGTATAGCTCCCGGACCTCCGCATCATGGTCTCCCCGAGACCGTTCGGCTCCCTTCGTGAACACCTCCTTCAACCCCTCGCTGCTTCCAGACACTCACCTGGTTCGGATGCACCTTGTGCCGTACCCCGATCTTCTGGATCGTCTTGTCTCCTCGCAACGCTTCCAGCGCCACCGTCGCCTTGTACGCCCCTGTAAACCGTCGTCGTGCCGTCATCGCGTATCCCTCCCTCGTTCGGTGGAATACACCTTGACAAACTGTCCAACCTTCTGAGGCCACATCAGGGTCAAACGGTCCTGTGGTCACGGCCGACTCCGGTTCACAGCCAGCCGTTCCACGGGGCCGCAATCAACCCGGCTCTACAACTTCCGGAACTTGAAAACGGGTGGTAGCGAGCCGTTCTCCCAGCGGGTCTTTATGCCGCGCGGCCTTCACGTTCCACCATGTGCGCCGTGGAAACCCGCATCTCACCGAATCATCGTATTCGGCAGGAACAGCGCGACCTCCGGGAAGGCCACCAGGATCGCCAGGCAGACGGCCATGGCGATCCAGAACGGCAGGATGCCGGCGAAGATCTTGGCCATGGGCACGTCCTCGGCGATGCCCTTGACGACGAAGACGTTGACTCCCACCGGCGGGCTGATGAGCCCCATCTCCAGCACGATGACCATGACTACGCCGAACCAGATGGGATCGTACCCCAGGGTGAGGATGATGGGATGCACGATGGGGAGGGTGAGGACCAGCATGGCGAAGCCCTCCAGGAACATGCCCAGCACGATGTAGGCGGCCAGCAGAATGGCGAGCACGGCAAGCCGGGGCAGTTCCATGCCCACCAGCAGCTCGGCGAGATCCGAGGGAATGTGGGTCAACGCCAGGAACGGGTTGAAGATGTGGGCGCCCACCAGGATGAGGAAGACCAGGGCAGTGGTGCGGACGCTCTCCAGCGCCAGCGAAGACAGCGACGACGCCGACAGGCGGCCTCGCACCAGGGCCAGGAGCAACGCCAGGAAGGCGCCCACGCCGGCGGCCTCGGTGGGGGTGAACAGACCCGCGTAGATGCCGCCGATGGTCAGCGTGACCACGCCGATCATGGCGCTGGCCCGGCGGATGGCCCGGATGCGATCCCCGATGGTGGAGACGGGTCCCGGCGGTCCCAGGTCCGGATGGATCCGGGTCTGGATGAAGATGGACAGGATGAACAGCGCGGTCAGCAGCAGCCCGGGGAAGACCCCGGCCAGGAACAGCCGCCCGATGGATTCCTCGGTGAGGATGGCGTAGATCACAAAGCCCGTGCTGGGAGGGATGAGGATGCCCAAGGTGCCGCCCGCGGCGATGGCGCCGGTAGCCAGCCTCGGATCGTAGCGGTAGGTGCGCATCTCCGGCAGCGACACCTTGCCCATGGTCACGGCCGCGGCCACGGAAGAACCGGAGAGCGCCGCGAAACCGGCGCAGGCGGCGATGGTGGCGGACGCCAGCCCGCCGCGCCAGTGTCCGAACCAGACGTAGGCCGCGCCATAGAGGTCGCGGCTCATGCCGGAAACCGTGGCAAAGTTGCCCATGAGCACGAACAGCGGGATGACGATGAGCTCGTAGTTGGTCGCGATGACGAAGGGCTCGCTGCCGAGCACGGCCAGGGCCGGGCCCCAGCCGTTGAGGGTGCCGAACCCCAGCACCCCCACGAGCATCATGGCGATGCCCACGGGCATCCTGAGAGCGAGGAGCAGGAAAAGCCCCGCCAACCCCAGAAGACCCGCGGTGGTCGGACTCATTCAGCCTTCTCTTGGGGACGGAGAATGCCGACGGCCGCCTGGATCAGCAGCACCCCGGCAAGCAGCAACCAGCCGAAGCTCATCAGGAACATGAACGGATGGTGGGAGATCTCCACCAGGTTGGTAGCTTCACCGTATTCCAGCGCATCCAGCGCCTGCCGCATGGCCTGCCATGCAACGAAGCCGAACAGCACTGCACCGACCAGCCGCATGAGGGTGTCGGTGTAACGCAGCCGGCTCTCGCCCACCACCGTGCTGATGAGGTCCACGGCCACGTGGCCGCCGGTCCAGCCGCAGTAGGGTATGCCCAGGAACACCACCACGGCCAGACTGAGCTCGGAGATGTCTTGCGCGCCCAGGATGGGCGCGTTGAAGACGTAGCGCATCACCACCGCCGCCACCGTTAGCAGCATCAGCCACAGGAGCGCGGCCCCGGCCACGTAGGCCAGGGACCGGGTGGTCCAGGCGGCCACCGCGGTCCCCGGCAACGCGCCTCGTGATTCGGCACCCATGCGTACGTGGAAGGGTGGCCTTCCGGCCTACCCGCCCATGGCCGCGAGGATCTTCTCGGCGTCGATGTTCTTGCCGGCGAGATCCTTGACGGTCTTGGCCCGGACCCCGCTCAATGCCTTGCGGAAACGCTTGTCCTCGGCGTCCGAAAGGCGGATGACCTCGCCCCGGCCGCTCTTCTTCTCGCCCGCCAGCGAGCCCGCACCGGCCTTCTTGTAGATGCCGGCGGCCTTGACGCTCAGGGCCTCGCCCGAGGTCTCGTCGACGATCTTCCTGTGCTCCGCCGAAAGCCCGTCGTAGGCTTTCCTGTTCATCACCAGGAAGAACGCCGTGTTGGCGAACGGCCCGACGGTGTAGTACTTGGCCACCTCGCCGATCTTGAAGCTCCGGATGACGCTCGGCGCCACCATGAGCCCGTCCACCACCCCGGTCTTGAGGGCGTTGTACATGCGCGTCACCGGCATGGCCACGGGGGTGGCTCCCAATGCCTTGATGATGTCGCCCTGGAGCTTCGAGGGGGTACGGATCTTCATGCCCTTGACGTCGTCCAGAGTCCGCACCGCCTTGTTCCGGGTCATGATGACGGCTTTGTCGTTGGTCCACAGGGCGAGGATCCTGGTCCGGTCGTACTCTCCCTGGATGGAGCCCACGGCCTTCCACAGCATCTTGGTGGCCGCCACCGCGTCCGGGGCGATGCCCGGCAGCTCCACCAGCAGCGTCCGCGAAAACAGTGCCGAGGTGTATCCCTGCAGTCCGAACGTGACGTCGGCGATGCCGTCCACCGCCCGCTTGTACTGGGCCTGAGGCCCCTTGCCCAACTCGCCGCCGGGATAGATCCGCACCGTCAGCGAGCCGTTGCTGCGCTTCGCCACCTCCGCGCCCCACGGCCGCATCACCAGCCGATCCATCGGGTGCCTGGGAGAGGTGAAGTGGGCGACCTTGAGCTCGACTGCCTGCACCGGCACGGCAGCCGCCACGAGCAGCCCGAAAAGCGCTGAAACAACCGCCAATCCTCGAATACAGGCTCTGAGTGATAGGGACATTGGTCCGTTCTCCTTTCGAAATGTGCATGGTCGAATATGCATGGTCACAAGCGGCACGCAGACTAGCCGAAGAACCGGACAAGTGTCAACCATCGGCCCGCCGCGCGTTTCTGGTCCGGTTACCCGTCCGGTATAAACCAATCAGGGAATACGCACGGGGCCCGTCGTCAACCGGAAGGAAGTTCATGCTGAAGACCATCAACTCGCTGACGATCTACTTCGAGCGACGCATGGCCCGCATCCTCCTCCTCGGGGCGATCAGCGGTTTCCCCTGGGTGCTGATCGGCAGCAGCCTCAACTTGTGGCTCAAGGAAGACGGCCTCAGCCGCACCACCATCGGCTGGGCCGGCCTGATCTTCGGCGTCTATGCCATCAACTTTCTATGGGCGCCGCTCATCGACCGTATCCGGATACCCTGGCTGACGGACCGGCTCGGCCAGCGGCGGGCCTGGATCATCACGCTGCAGGTGGTGATCCTCGCATGCCTGATGTTGTGGAGCACCGTGGACCCCACCGCCAACCTCGCTGCCGTTGCAGGTATCGGCCTGGCCATCGCGGTTGCCTCCGCCACCCAGGATATCGCCATCGACGCGCTCCGAATCGAGCAGGTAGGCAAGGACGAGGGCGAGTCCATGGCCGCGGGCGCCGCCGTGGCGGTGGTGGGCTGGTGGACCGGCTACAAGCTCGGCGGCATCGTCGCGCTGGAGTCCGCGACCGCGTTCCAGAACGCCGGGGTGGAGGACTACTGGCAGGCGACCTTTCTCGTGCTCGGGGCGTTGGTGGTCCTGACCAACATCGGCCTGTTGTTCGTACACGAACAAGGGACCGCGGAACGCATCGCCCAGCAGGACGCGGAGGAAGACCGGATCGCCTCCCGTCTCCGGGTCTCCGGCCGTTTCGGCCACATGATCGCGTGGCTCGGGGGCACGGTGGTGAGCCCCCTGTCGAGCTTCTTTCGGCGGAACGGCTTCGCCATCGCCCTGACCGTGCTCGGGTTCATCTTCCTGTTCAAGATCGGCGAGGCATTCATGGGCCGCATGTCCCTGCTCTTCTACCGGGAGATCGGCTTCTCCAAATCCGAGATCGCGCTCTACTCCAAGGGGCTGGGATGGGTCACGACGGTGACCTTCACCGTGCTGGGCGGTTTCTTCGCCATCCGGATGGGGCTCGTGTGGGCCATGTTCCTGTCCGGCATCGCCATGGCCTCCACCAACATCCTGTTCGCCGTGCTTTCATGGATGGGCAAGTCGGAAGTCCTGTTCGCCACCGCGGTGGTGATGGACGACCTCACCAGCGCCTTCGCCACCGTCACCTTCGTGGCCTTCATTTCGATGCTCGTGGACCGGACCTACACCGCAACGCAGTACGCGTTGCTGGCCTCCATCGGCACCGCCGGACGCACCCTCTTCGCCGCCTCCTCCGGCGCCCTGGTGGACTGGCTGGAGGGCGATTGGAGCACCTTCTTCGTTATCACCACACTAATGGTGATCCCCTCCCTCATATGCCTGTGGGCCATCCGAAAGAGGCTCCGGGACATGCTCGCCGGCGCACAGGTGCGGCTGCTGGGACGGCACGTGGAAGAGGAGACGGAAGGAGCGAGGTGAAGCGAGCCCGAATGAACCATGACCATGCGGGCAGGCCGGACGGCCGCCGGGCTAGCCGGCAGTCCGGAAAGAATCCTCCATCTGGCGAGCCTGATACTTTCGTTCGTTCGGGTCGAGGTGGCGTTTCCGCAGCCGGAGATTGCACGGCGTGACCTCGATCAGCTCGTCGTGGCGGATGAACTCGATGGCCTGCTCCAGGGACATGCGCACCGGAGGCACGATCTTTTCGATGCCCTTGAGGACGGAGGACCGCATGTTCGTCAGTTTCCTCTCCTTGGTGATGTTCACGTCCAGGTCCGTGTCGCGGCTGCTCTCGCCGACGAGCATGCCTCCGTACACCGCCTCGGTGGGCCTGACGAACAGCTCGCCCCGCTCCTGCAGGTTGACAATCGCGTATCCGGTGACGCGGCCCCTGCGATCCGCCACCATCGCGCCGGTGGACCGATGGACGATGTCGCCCGCCCAAGGGCGGAATCCGATGAACATGTGCGTGAGGGTTCCCGTGCCCTTCGTGTCGGTGAGGAACTCGGTCCGGTATCCGATCAACCCACGGCTGGGCACCTCGATCTCCAGGCGAGCCCTTCCCGAGCCGCGGTCCGCCATCTTGACCAGGACACCCCTGCGCGCGCCGAGTTTCTGAACCACGATCCCCTGATACTCTTCATCCGTTTCGATGATGGCCAGCTCGTACGGTTCGTGGACGGTGTCTCCGACGGTGCGGGTCAACACCCGCGGCATGCCCACCGAAAATTCATAACCTTCCCGCCGCATCTGCTCGATCAGGACGGCGAGTTGCAGCTCTCCCCGGCCGTACACCAGGAAACGATCGGACGATTCGATGATCTCCACCCGGATCGCGAGGTTGTGCTCCGCCTCCTTGAGCAGTCGCTCCCGAAGGTGGCGCGAGGTCAGGTACCGGCCGTCCTTTCCGCTGAATGGGGAATCGTTGATGGAAAACTCCATCGACAAGGTGGGTTCTTCCACGTCGAGCGCCGGCAGCGGCTCGGGATTCTCGCCGTCGGCGATGCTTTCGCCCAGCCCGATGCTGGTCATCCCCGCCAGCGCGACGATCTCTCCGGGGCCGGCGGACGTCGCCGCGACCCGGACGAGGCCCTCGTAGACGAAGAGCCCGGCGACCGCGGCCGGGGTCCGAGACCCATTACGCCGGCACAGGGTCACCGCTTGACGGTTCCGAACCGTGCCGTCCACGACGCGGCCGATGGCCAGCGGTCCGCGGTAGTCGTCGGGCGCAACGTTGGTTACCAGTATCTGGAGAGGGCGGCCCGGATCTCCGGCGGGCGGCGGAACGTGCTCCAGGATGGTCTCGAACAACGGCCGAAGATCGGTGAGCTCGCCGCCCAGTGACGGAGTGCATCTGCCTTGCCGGGCAACGGAGTGTATGACCGGAAACTCGATCTGTTCCTCGGTGGCGCCCAGGTCGATGAAAAGGTCGTAGACTTCGTTCAGGACTTCCGCGGGGCGCGCGTCCCGGCGGTCGATCTTGTTGATGACCACGATCGGCGGCAGTCCCAGCTCCAGCGCCTTTGCCAGCACCGCGCGCGTCTGGGGCATCGGCCCTTCGGCGGCGTCGACGAGCAGCATGACACCGTCGACCATCCGCAGGGTGCGTTCGACCTCGCCGCCGAAATCCACGTGACCCGGCGTGTCGGCAATGTTGATCTTGACGCCGCCGTAGGTAACGGAGGCGTTCTTCGCCATGATCGTGATGCCCTTCTCGCGCTCCAGGTCCATCGAGTCCAGAACCCGCTCACGGACATCCTGGTTTGCACGGAACGTTCCGCTCTGCCACAGCATCGCGTCCACGAGCGTGGTCTTGCCGTGGTCGACGTGTGCGATGATCGCGATGTTGCGAAGATTCATCGCCTCGCGGCGAGCGACGACGTCCATCGGTTACCCTCCCCTTCGCCCGCACCCCTCAAGCAGCCCGGGTGTGGGCGGACATGCGAATCCGGACACAAGTGTTCGTGAGCGCCCTGGAAAATGGCCGGAATTTCCGGACGGTTCCCGGCTCGGGAAACGGAGCTTCAACGGCGTGCGATTCGAAAAGACGAGCTTAACAATTTTGAGAGAATAGGCATAGCGCCTCTTCAGAAAGACAGAGCCCGGCCCGTTGGCCCGGCGCCATTGCGGACGCTACCGTGGTGGCACCCAACGTTGGAGGTAAACCCGATGGCAACGACAATCAGAATCGCTGTAACCATGACGATACGGGCCGGCGAGGCTTTTGAGATCGCTTTGGGGCTCGCGCAGCAGAACCTGCCCGACGGGTCGGAGATCCGCGTCTCGTATGGCGTCGGGAATAGCCGTCTCGACGGGCTCGATGCGCCGAAGCCGCTGGCCGAGGGGAAGGTGGATCCGGCTTTTCTCAACCCTTCACCGGTTACCCATATGGCGTTGAACGGGTTGGGGCCTGATTCGCAAAAGATCGACATCCGAAATCTCGCGGTCTTCCCGTCCTGGGACAAGATCGCCTTCGCCGTCAAAAGAGGGCTCGGCGTGAAGTCCCTCGAGGAAATCGGCGAGAGAAAGCTGCCGCTCAGGCTGTCCCGAGAAAAGGGTTGTTTGTAGTGTGAGGGGGTGATGATACGCGTACGGGGTCAGGCTGCTGGGTGGCGAAATTCCCGGAGTCGGCTGCGAGAGGTGTGAAGTGGTCCCAAACCCCCGAAACGGAGGCGAAACATGAACAAAAAACTCTTGCCTCTCTTGCTTCTCTTCCTTGCGTCCGCTTGTACTGGAGGCTTGAATGGAGTGACGGGTCCCGTCGATATGAATGATCTTTTGGCAGATGTAAAAGGAAAATATAAAGCAACTTTCCGGACAGCCGCCGGAGAAAAAAAGACCGTTTTCATAACCCTGAGAGACAGGCGCGAAAATCGCGCGCGTGCGGATGAGGCCGCGGACTTTCCTCTTGGCGTCAGATTGGAAACAGACGATGAATTTATTTTGTCTTTTGCGGTGGCCGAATTCCCCTCGACCGGCCCGAACAAGGGAAATCTGGTGTTGTTTCAGAGACGGAGCTGGAACTACGTCAGCATCAATTCGAGGTTTGACCGCAGGCTTTTGTCCCCGGAAGACCGCTTCATATCCTCAGGCTTGTGGCTGAACCCGCTTGATGACAGGTGGATATACCCACTCGATGGCCACAAATACCTCCTGGATGAAATTCGTTTTGGAGAAGCAAAGGGGCGCTTTGTTTTGCGCAGACTGTTCTTTGGGGACATCATGCGCAAGTTTCCCCGTTCATCTCTTTTTATCCACCATTTCCAGAAAGTGAAGCAAGATGCACAGGGATGTTCGAAAGGGAGGACTTCACCCGTATGGCCGGGTGTCACCCAACTGGTGAACCTTGGCATTGCGCCGAAACCATGGCGTCAACGTGTCGAAACCGAACGTCCCGGCTTCGTACAGCCCCGCGATGAAGGCGTATGCCTACTCTGAGCCCGCCGTACTTGTCATGACTGGCGAGATACGTTGCCATGACATGCGGCCGGGGACGGGCCTGTTTTCGTTTTCAATCAGGTCGGCAAGCGCCTCGTCCACGAGCGACTGGAGTTGACGCCCTTCCTGCTCCGTGATCGCGCGGATAGCGGACAAAAATCTCGACATTGACCTGCGCAGCGAACTTTTCACGGGCCTGGGACAGAGTGCACTTCTCCTTGACCCAATCCCAACTCATCTTGACACATCATGATACGTCAAGAACCTTTTCGACCCACTACCCGCCCAGGTACGCCTCTCTGACGTGGGGGATGTCCTTCAACTCGGCGCCGGTTCCCTGCAAGGCCACTGCGCCGGATTCCAGGAGGTAGGCGCGGTCGCAAATCCCGAGGGCCGCGTACGCGTTCTGTTCGACCATCAGGACGGTGACGCCCTCGGCGCGGATCTCGGCGATGATCTCGAAGGTGGTCTCGACCAGGTTGGGGGCCAGGCCCAGGGACGGCTCGTCGAAGAGCACCAGCTTGGGCCGCGACATCAGCGCCCGGCCGATGGCGAGCATCTGCTGCTCGCCGCCGGAGAGTGTCCCCGCGGTCTGGCGGCGCCGTCCTTCGAGGATCGGGAACCGCTCGAACACGCGCCGCCGGTCGGCTTCGATGCCGTCCGTGTCGCGGCGCAGGTAGCAGCCCATGTCGAGGTTTTCCTGGACGCTCATGTACGGGAAGATGCGCCGCCCTTCGGGGCAGTGGGCGATCCCGAGGGAGAGGATTTGCTGAGCCGAGGCGCTCGATATGTCCTCGCCGTCGAAAACGATGCGCCCGGCCGCGGGCGTGAGCAGTCCCGAGATGGCCTTCAGCGTGGTCGATTTTCCCGCGCCATTGGCGCCGATCAGGGTCACCAGCTCGCCTTGATTGACGGCCATGGACAGGTCCCGGACGGCGCTGACCTTGCCGTAGCGGCATTCGAGACCGGTGATCTCAAGCATCGGCCGCTGCCCCTCCGAGGTAGGCGCGAATAACCTCCGAGTGGCGCCGGATCTCGTCCGGTGTCCCCTCGGCCAGGATGACGCCTTGATTGAGAACGATGATCCGGTCGGAGATGCCCATAACCACGCGCATGTCGTGCTCCACCAGAAAGATCGTGGTCCCCTGGTCGCGAATGGCCGAGACCCGGTTCATGAAGTCCCGGGTCTCGGAGGGGTTCATCCCGGAGGCCGGCTCGTCCAGCAAGAGCAGCGACGGACGCGCCGCCAGCGCGATGCCCACCTCCAGCAGGCGTTGCTCGCCGTAGGGCAGGTCCGACGCCAGCTCGCCGCCCCGGTGGGACAACCCCACCTGCTCCAGGATGGTGGCGGCCTGCGTCCGCAGGACTCGTTCCTCGGCCCGGACGCGCGGCAGGGCAAGCAGGATTTCCCAGACGCGGCCACGGCCGCGGCGGTGCAAGCCGATCAGCATGTTGTCGAAGACGCTCAGCCCGCTGAACAGACTGGTCTTCTGGAACGTGCGCACGACGCCGAGGTCAGCGACCTCGTTGGGCCGCAGGCCGTCCAGGGCAGCCCCCCGGTAGCGGATGCGGCCGGCGCTGGCCTGCAGAAAACCCGTGACGACGTTGAACGCGGTGGTCTTGCCGGCCCCGTTGGGACCGATGAGGCTGACGATCTCTCCCTCGCGAACGGCGAAATCGACGTTCGACAGGGCGACCAATCCGCCGAAGTGGACGGTCAGACCCTCGACGCTCAATGCGGTATCGGTCACCGGACTTCCTCCGGGGCGCCTGGGCCGCCCTCAGGGGCGGTGAAAAGCGCCCTCCACCAAGACGTGACGGCCGGGACGATGCCCTGCGGCAGGAAAAACACGATGACGATCATGAACACGCCGTAGATCACCCATTGCACCTCGGGGCTCGCGAACTCGCGCAGGACCTCGGGCAATATCCCGAAGATGAGGCCGCCGACCACGGGACCCGCAGTGGTCCCTTTGCCGCCGGTGACAACCATGATCACCATGGTCACGGTGTAGATGAACAGGAAGATGTCCGGATCGACGATACGGACGTAGTGCGTGTACAGCCCGCCGGCGGCCCCGGCCATGGCCGCCGAAATCACCGTCGCCAGGACCAGGTAACGGGTGACGTCGACGCCGACGGAAGCGGCCAGGGCTTCGTTCTCGCGCAGGCCGATCATGGCCCGCCCGGCGCGCGACCGGACCAGGCGCCGGACGATGCTGTAGCAAACGATGGCGAGGACCAGGATCAGGTAGTAGTTGGGCAGCTTCTGGTAGAAGGTCTGCTCCCAGAGGCCGGGAACGGCGACGCTGAACGGCGGAATGTTGTTGATCGCCATGGGGCCTTCGGTGAGGTCGAGCCAGTTGAGCGAAATGAGCCGCACGACCTCGGCGAAGCTGATGGTGACGATGACGAAATAGGCGCCGCGGACCTTGAAGGCGATCTTGCCGATCAACCACCCGAACAGGGCGGCCGCGCCGATGCCGGCGATGAAGGCGACCCACACCGACCGCGGCGCGAATACGAACGTGTAGGTGTCCGTCAACTCAAGGTCGAAGCCCACGGACACCAGGGCGCTGGTATAGGCGCCGATGCCGAAAAACGCCACGTGGCCGAGGCTCAGTTGCCCGGTGTAGCCGAGCAGCAGGTTGAGGCTCATGGCGGCGATGGTGAAGATGCCGGTGCTGACCAGGATGTGGAGGATGTAGAGGTCGGTCATCCACACCGGGATGGAGAACAGAAACACCACCCAGGCGGCTGTCACGGCGTACCTCACCCGATGCGCTCCTTGGCGGCGAACAGCCCCGTCGGCTTGAACGCCAGCACCAGGATAATCAGCAGGAAGCCCATGGCGTCCCGATAGCCGGACGAGACGTAGCCCGCGCCCAGTTCCTCCACCAGGCCCAGGATGAAGCCGCCGAGGGTGGCGCCGGGGATGCTGCCGAGCCCGCCGAGGATGACGATGGCGAAGGCCTTCAGCGCCGCCAGATCGCCAATCGTCGGCGCGACCACGAAGACCGGACCGAGCAGGGCGCCGGCCGACGCCGCAAGACAGGAGCCGAAGGCAAACGTCAGCGTATGGATCCCCTTGACGTTGACGCCCATGAGCGCCGCGGTCTCACGGTCCTGGAAGGTGGCGCGCATGGCCTTGCCCAGGCGCGTCCGATGGATCAGCAGGTAGGTGACGGCGATCAGCAGCACGGCGAAGGCGAAGACGAAAACCCGGACCCAGGAGACCGAGACCGGTCCGATGACCAACGGGTCGAGGGGAAATGGATGGTCAATGGATTTGGCGATGCCGCTCCAGGTGAATTGCTCCAGGTTCTGCATCGCGATCCAGGCGCCGATCATGACCAGCATGGTGGTATCGATGTCGGCGCCTCGGAGCGGGCGCAGCAGCACAAATTCGATAAGGGCGCCGAGGACGACGCCGAGCGCCATGGCAAGCAGGATGCTGACGAAGAAATTCAGGCCCAGAACCATGACGAAGAAGAACACCATGTAGGCGCCGAACGTGTAGAGCTCGCCGTGGGTGAAGTTGACCACCCGCATGATGCCTAAAATCAGGGTCAGGCCGATGCCCAGAAGGGCATAGGTACCGCCGAGGATCAGGGCGTTGAGGAGGTGCTGGAGAAGTTCAGCCACGGCGAGGACAGGGAACCGGTCCCGACCAATGCCTTTCCGGGAGAACCCCGGAAGGGCATTGATCAAATCAGGGCCGTACGGCCTTCGTCGGCCGCCGATTAGGGCAGCGCAACCTTGCCGTTCTTGATGGTGACCACGTAAACGTTCGGAATGTTCTGGGCGCTCTCCTTGCCGGCGGGGCCTTGCTTGATGAACGCGATGTTGCCGTTGACGCCCTTCACCTTGACCCCCCAGAGGGCCTTCCGAATGGCCTTGGGCTCGGCCTTGCCCGCGGCCTTGATGGCGGCGGCGATGGTCATGATGCCGTCGTGGCCACGGAAACCCTCGGTCAAACCGGCGAAGTTGTGGCCACGTTTGTTCCATTCATTGACGAACGCCGTGGCGACCTCCGGATTGGGCGCCGAGCCCGGGAACCAGGGAGCGAAGAACAGCAGGTGATAGCTGCCTTCCGCGGCAGCGCCGGCCTGCGCGATCAACTGGTCCGGCGATGACGAACCACCGGTGGTGATCACCCGTTGCGTGACCCGCTGCTCCTTCATCTGCTTCAGCACCAGGGTGATCTGCTCGACGCCCGTGGTGACGAACACCGTATCCCCACCCGACGACTTGATCTTCGCCAACTGGGCGCTCATATCCGTGGCCTTGGCATCCATGGTTTCGATCACGCCGATGGCGATGCCCTTGCCTTTGAGCATCTTCCGGAATGCCTTGGACGCGCCAAGGCCCCAGTCGTTGTTGACCACCAGGAAGTTGGCCTTCCCGATGTTGAACTGACCGACCTTCGTGCCGAAGGACTGCGCTTCCATGGCCGAGGTCGGGCTGATCCGGAAGATCCAGGGATTGCCCGAGGTCGTGATCTTGCCCGAGGACGACGTCTCGACCACCATGGGCACGCCGTATTCCATCAGTTTCGGCATTACCGCCAAGGTATAGGTCGAGCTCCACGCACCCATCAACGCCGGCACCTTGTCGCGCACGATCAGCTTCTCAGCCGTCGCCACCGCTTCCTTCGGATTGCTCTTGTTGTCCTCGATGATCAACTGGACCTTCTTGCCCAGCAAACCACCGGACGCGTTGAGAAACGACTCAGCGATCCTGGCGCCCTGCGTGACATAGTTGCCGGACGCCGCGACGGCGCCGGTCAGCGGCTGGGTGACGCCTATTTTCAAGGTCTCGGCCGCCCCGGCGATGGGCGCAGCCGCCGCCACCGCGATTCCAGCCACGAACAGTGCGACTCGTTTGAACTTGGACATGGTTTCCTCCTGTCGTTCGGAACGAATATGGGCAACAGATTCTGTCAGAGCCAGCCATCATAGCGTCCTGTGCCACGTATACGTGGCACAGGACGCCAGCACAAGTATGGTCGAACGTCTCGCCAAGTGGTTGCCCCAGCCCCGGATTCACGTCTTGAGAGCCGGTTGGGTGAAGAGCCGCTGCCTCACTTCGTCCATATGCTCTCCAAGGGGCTGATACGTCGTAAGCTCGTGGCTCATGACGTCAACCGCAACAGGGAGGTTGCTTTCGTGAGACAGCGTCCACAGGCGGTCAACGGTTCTTTCGTCCAGTTGGCCGTGCAGGACCAGGTCTATGTCTGAATCCGGGCGGCAAGTACCCGTGGCCCGGGAGCCGAAAAGGTCGACCCGGGTGATGACATCCGCATAAGGGGCGAGAATCCGCTTGATCGTGCCTGGTGTCGTGTCCCGCAGATGAGTAGCATTAATATAGGGCATGACGGGAGAGGAGGGAAAGTGACGCCCCGGAGGGGAGAGCCGATAGTGCTGAAAGAAGCGGAAAGGGAAGCGTTGGAGAGAGCGAGTCGTTCACGATCCTTGCCCAGGGGTTTGGTGCGACGTGCGCAGATTGTGCTGGCCTGTGCCGATGGTGAACCGGGGAAGGACATTGCGCAGCGCCTGGGAGTGGACAGGAACACGGTGGTGAAATGGCGTAAGCGCTATCTTGAGGGGGACATGGAAGGCTTGCACGACGAATTGCGAGCCGGGCGTGCCCGTTTCCCACGACGACGAACGGGTTGCCGAGGTCATCCATACGGCGTTGCAATCGAAACCCACCGGCGCCACCCACCTTGTTGGCCGCTTTGGACATAGCCACGGGGAAAGTATGGGGTCCGTGTAAACGACGCCACCGCCATCAAGAGTTTCCGGCTTTCCTGCGCCACATCGATGCCAACGTTCCCGAGGATACGGAGATACATCTCATTGTGGACAACTACGCCACACACAAGCACATCACGGTCAAAGCGTGGCTGGCCAAACCGCCTCGTCACCATAATGGCGATCGCGCCGACGCTTCTCGATCGTCAGCTTCAGGAAGGCGATCTCGGCTTCCGCGTCCAAGACCTTCGCCGCCGCGGCAAGGGCCGTCTTCAGCGATGCGATGTTGGACCCGCCCGTCATCGGCGGGATCGAATCACATCGACCGATTCGCCGCCATGGCAATCTCGTCCGGTGAGTCGCTTTGCCGCCGATCTGAGGAAGGAGTTATTCAGGGTCGAGTTGGACAAGGTCGAGAATGCGGTTCATCGCTTGGCGCCCACGGCATCGTTCTTCAAAGATCGCCGCAGGAGTACCACGAGACGATCGCGCGTCGCCGAGCGGAAGCCGAAAAAGTCTTGAGCGACGCGGACAGCAACCTACCCGTGTCTATATGAGGGTATGCTGTCAGAATTCGTCCTGTCGCTGGGATGCTGCCGATAGGGAGAATCTCCATCGAACAACGCAGTCATGTCCCTTTTAAGACCAGACTCCGGATGAATCCATCGAGATCTCCAAACACCGAAGATTGAAAGTTCCACACGTCCCCGAGAGCGCCTTCCCCGACCCTGGCGGTCGGTTCCCGGGTTGCGGCAAGGTAGGCGTGGGAGAAGGTTTTGTCAGCGTTTCTCGATCGGAGGGCATGGCGTGTCGTTAGGCAGGCCAAGTATTCATCTACACACTTGGCGGCCTCCGTGTTCTGCACGGATTGTCGACACAGAGTCTCTATTGCGCCAGTTCCGGAACCGTCCGGAACGATGGAAACGCCTATCGACGGTGCTGCGTCCGAGAATTCGCCGTGCTTGGCCGGCGGTTGGCAGCCGACGTTGCGGATACTGTCACAGACGCTCTGAAAACTGCTCTGAGCATTGTCGTCCGCGTCTCGAACGACCCCTACCGACCGGAATGTCGGCCTCGTTTGAGCGTCACTCATGATCACGGCAAACCGCTTCCTGAACTGATCCTTCCCGCCGACTTCCAGCACTTGTACCGGCTGACCTTCGTCTTGGAGACAGTGCTTGAGGAAGGTTCGGAACAGATTCACCTCGTCCTGCCCCTCGACTAGCAAAAGGAAATCTGCCTCCAGTTTCTGTCTGGACAGTGGAGCTTGGCTTTGCATGGCAGTCACCGCACCTCCCAGTTCAACTCGCAAGCACCTTCAAGCGCTTCACCGGAAAAAGTCACGGCACGGATCCGTCCTGTATCCTCGTCCTCGAAAAGCTTGTGGATCGACAAGTCTTCAGGGTTATCTGCGAATGCTTCCAACGCAGCATTTATGCATTCGGCACTGTGAGTCGTTGCTACGAATTGCACATCCCAATCACGCATCCAGGTTTGGGCGCGATTCCAAATATCCCTCAACACCGAATAATGAATACCGTTCTCGATTTCGTCCGCAAGCAACATGCCATTCCGTGAAGCAAAGAAGTCGAGAAACAGTCTGAAGAGACGCACTACCCCGCCCCCAAGGTCATTGAGGGGTAACTGATTCCCGGTCTTCGTGACTGCCGACAAGTAGGATTCTCCCGCCTGATCAGTAAGTATTTCTACATCCTTGACTCTTGGGAGGATCAAATTGATGGCGCTTGTCAACTCCTGCTTTCGGCCCTCCCGGACGATGTCGGAATACCGCTGCATGTATGCAATGGGAGTTACGAGCTGAAACTGCGTGCTCTCGATAATGCAATTGAGGCGTGGTTTTGGCGGCACGGGGTTTTCATGTGTTACCAGACCCCGCGGTGTGGGCTGCATTCCCGGTATGTTTCCTTTTGCAAGTTCACCGTCCAGGTAGGTGTTTACACGTCCTGCGACTGGGAGTTGCGTCGGTGACTGCGAACGCTCTTGTGTCAAGGCATCCATTGTGCCCGAGACTTGATCGAAAGTCATGCTGAGTTGATGTTCCGATCCTTGCTCCACACCGTGGAGATCCAGCACTCCGCCCGACAACCGGGCAACAGGATCCGGAAGATTGTTCTTGGACCGCTGTACATTTGCGTTCCACAGGAGCGTGGGATTATAGCGACCCGTAAATAGCCGGATCGCCTCGATCAGCGCCGTCTTTCCGACGCCATTCACACCTGTAATCAGTTATCCATACCCACCCCGAGGCCAGGTTTCCTGGAGAGTTTCCCTTTGCCTGTGACCACAACAAAGGGTAAATGTCCCTCCATGGTCATCGACATTCACGCTCATTTCATCCCGCCCGAGTGGATCCGGGCCATGCGCCGGGACGGCGGGCGGCACGGGTGCCACATCGAGGAGGACGGCTCGGGCGGATTGTCGCTGCGGGTGGGGGAAGGCCGTCCCGCGGCGCTGCAACCGTTTCTCTCGGACCTTCCGGCCCGTTCGAGCGCGATGCTGGAGATGGGGCTGGACCGGCAGGTGCTGTCGCCGCCCATGACCATCGTGACCTACCAACTGGATGGGGTTCACGGGCAGGCGGTGTCGCGGCTCTTCAACGAGACCAACGCCGAGGTGGCCCGCGGGACGCCGGGACTGATACCCGTGGCCACTGTTCCCATGCAGTCCGGCCGCGCGGCGGTGGAGGAGCTCCGGTACGCGGTGGAACGGCTGGGCATCCGCATGGTGGAGATCGGCACCCACATCGACGGCGTGAACCTCGACCACGAGTCGTTCCGGCCGTTCTTCGAATGCGCCGCCGACCTGGGCGTCCTGGTGCAGCTACACCCCCACCGGGTCGCGGCCGCGGAACGGCTGAACCGGTATTACATGAACAACCTAGTGGGGAATCCCATGGATACGGCCATTGCCGCCGCATCCCTGATTCTGGGCGGGGTGCTCGAGCGCTACCCTTCCCTCAACGTCTGCCTGGTGCACGGCGGCGGCGCCCTTCCCTATCTTCTCGGCCGGGTGGTCCACGGCCACGGAGCGGTCGCCGCGGCCCACGCCGTCCCCGGCGACCCGGAAACGTATTTTCGCCGCTTCTACTTCGACACCATCCTGCACGACCCGCGCATGCTCGCATTCCTGCGCGAGCTGGCGGGCGAGGAGCGGCTGCTGCTGGGCACCGACCATCCCTACGACATGGGGGAGACGGACCCGCTGGGGCTGCTGGAGCAGGCGGGCCTGGGAGGGTGTGACGCGGTCTGCGGGGGGAACGCGGCGAGGCTGCTGGGGCTGCCTTGAGGACGGGGACTATTCAACCCGGTGGTCGACGGGCGGCAACGAGCGCAGGTAGACGGCGATGGCGGTGAGGTCTTCGTCGGTCATGTGTTCGTAACCGTGGACGATGACTCGCTCCATCAAGCCCTGAACGTTGTCACCGTCGGGCTTGTAGCTGCTCTTCAGCAACTCCACCATGTCCTCGACGGACCAGTCACCCAACCCGGTCGCCTTGTGCGGCGTGAGGTTGGGCGCGGTCTCACCCTCGGGTCCGTCGGCGGTGCCCGCCATAAGCATCTCCCGGTTCAGCCCGCCGGCCCAGTCCCGGGGCGTGTGGCACTCGCCACAATGCGTAACCGCCTGCACGAGATAGGCGCCTCGATTCCATTGGACGGACTTGTCGGGGTCCGGAGTCCACGGGCCCTCCTTGAAATAGCGCCACTTCCAGCCCGCCAGCAAGAAGCGCCAGCCGAAGGGAGTCGTCAGCTCGGGCGCCCGGTTCTCCTTGCGCACCGGCTTGACCGTGGACAGATAAGCCTTGATGGCCAGGATGTCTCCCTCGGTCATGTTCGTGAAGGAGGTGTAGGGGAAAGCCGGGAAGAGGTGCTGGCCCTGGCCGCCGACACCCCTTTGCATGGCCCTGAGGAAGTCTTCATTGCTCCAACGGCCAATGCCGGTCTCCGGGTCCGGCGTGATGTTGGTGCTGTAGATGGTGCCGAAGGGTACCTTGATGGCGTAGCCGCCGGCGAGTCCGGCGCCCTTGTTGTCGTAGTCGGTGTGGCAGGCGACGCACAGGCCGGCCCGGACAAGGTACTTTCCCCGCGCCACCGGGCCGTCCGCGGCGCCGGCCGAGGGCAACCACGAGAGCGCCCAGAGCGCCAGCGCCAACCCGGCTGCGGCGTGTCCCTTCTTGCATCGGGCCAAGGGCATGGCTGGCAGGTCCCCCTCCGCGGTCAACCGTTACGGCACACGATGAACTCCCGCGGACAATCGTGCATGTTCTCCAGTCCGGTATCGGTGACGCGCATCATCTCTCCGAACTGGACCCCGCGCAACCCGTCTTCGGTGACCACGTTGGGCTGAATCACCAGGCACATGTTCGTCTCGAAGCGGAAGCCGGACGGGACGCCGCGGCTGGTCTTCCGCGTCCGCAGGATCGGCGGCAACTGGCTGGCGCCGTGGAGCACGTCGTCGTAGACCGTGAAACCTCGCTCGTGGACCACGTCCGCGGCTTCCAGCACCTCCGCCGTTCCGGCCCCCGCCTTGATGACGCCGGCAATGCGGTCGAAGGCCTCCATGGCCACGTCGTGGAGCCGCTGGTATTCCGGGGTCGGCCCCTCGCCGATGGTGAAGGTGCGCAGGACCTGTCCGGTGTAGCCGGCGTAGTTGGTGCTGATCTCGGTGACCAGCACGTCCCCCTTCCGCAGGATGCGATTGGACAGGTGCTGCTGCGGCACCCCGCCCCTGGGGTCGTGCATGGAGGTGGTGATCATGAAGTGAATGCCGTTGATGCCGCCCTTGCCCAGGTAGACGTCCTCGACGATCCGGGCCAGCTCGTGCTCGGGGATGCCGGGCCGCGCCCGTTCGGCCAGGGCCGCCACCGAGTCATCGCTCATGGCCGAGGCCCGGCGCAGACGCTCGATCTCCTCTGCGCTCTTGACTTGGCGCTGGTCGCGCATCTCGGCGCTGAAGTCCGCCCACCGAACTCCCGGCAGTGCCTCGCACAGCCGCAGGTAGTGCCGGTAGGGCACGCTGCCGCAAAGCCCCACGTTGCCCTTCTCCAGACCCCGGTCCTTCAGGTTCTCCAGCACCCGCGGCACCGAATCCACCGAGCCCGTGGGGCTGGAGCCGCCGAAGCGGACATCGTCGATGACGGCCATGCGCCTGGCGTTGGGCAGGTGATTGGACAACTGCACGAAGAGCGTCGGGTCTCCCCGACGCGGGTAGATGAAGTAGGCCTCGGAGGTGGTGATCCAGTTGCACAGGTAGTGGATCTCCGGCGCCGTGCGGCTGCCGTAGAACACCACGGCATCGAGGCCCAGACGGTCCATGCGCGCTTGCACCGCCGCATGGCGGCGCTCGTACTCGGCGTCGGAAAAGCTGAGGTAATCGGGATCACAAGCCATGGGGTTTCTCCATTCTTGTCAGGGAGCGAAGGCGTCCCGCCCTCGCCGAGGGCGGGACGCCTTCGCTCCCTGGTCCGGTCGAGCCCCGATCCGGACCGCCGTCCGGGTCCATCACGCCGGCTCCGGCCCGGTCACGCGGCAGCCAGTCCGGGCTGCGGCGTCGGCAACGTCACCCGCGGCTCATCCCTGGAGATGGCCAGAGACATGACCGCGGCCGCGACCGCCAGCAACGCGCCGATGAGAAAAGCCGGCACGTAGTCGCCGAAGTAGTCGAAGATGATGCCGCCGCCCTGGGCCATGGCGGCGCCGCCCAACTGATGGGACATGAAGATCAGTCCGTAGATGCTGCCCACGGAGTTCTTGCCGAAAGTGTTGCCCGCGATGGCTACCACCGGTGGGACCGTGGCGAACCAGTCGAGCCCGTAGACCACCGCGAACACGAACATGCCGTTGGCGTCGGTGACCACGGGCAGGATCAACAGCGCCACCGCCCGCAACCCGTAAACCCCGGCCAGCACCTTGCGCGGGTCCATGCGGTCGCTCAGCCATCCGGCGCCCATGGTGCCGATGAAGTTCATGCCGCCCATGATCCCCACCGT
Source organism: Binatia bacterium (assembly GCA_963422385.1). Classification (GTDB taxonomy): domain Bacteria; phylum Desulfobacterota; class Binatia; order UBA9968; family JAJDTQ01; genus JAJDTQ01. The sequence goes on from OY729432.1 coordinate 446,182, forward strand.
CCAGGAGGCCACAGCGTTGCTGATGCCGATGTCCAGGGCGTGGGGGATCATGTGGCTGCCGATGAGCCCGTTGGAGGTGCCGCCGCAGATGGCGTAGGCGCCGCACAGAAGCCAGAAGGTGCGGGTGCGCGCGGCGTCTCTCACCGAGGTGCCGACGACGGCCGGGGCCCTCGCGCCCCTGGACGCCGCGAGGGCCCCGGCCGCATCGGACTCGCCCAGCGGTTCGACGCCGACGTCCGCCGGATCGTTGCGCATGAGCCACCACACCAGCACGAAGGCCGCGGCGGCCAGGCAGGCCAGGGCCGTGGCGGCCGTGCGCCAGTCCCAGGTCACGATGATCCCCATGACCACCGGGATGAAGACAAGCTGTCCGGTGGAGCCCGCGCTGTTCAGGAAACCCAGCATCACGCCCCGGTGGCGCACGAACCAGCGATGCGCGACGCTGGCCGCCAGCACCGACGACAGGCCTCCGGCCCCGGTGCCGACGATGATGCCCCAGACGAGAATGAACTCCCACAAATCGTCGATGAACGCGGTGAGACCCACCCCCACGCCCAAAAGGATCAGCGCGGCGAGCATCACCACGCGCACCCCGTGGCGGTCCTGAATGCGGCCGCCGATGGGGCCGATGGCGCCGTAGAGCACCAGGTTGACGGATACCGCCAACATGATGGACCCGCGGCTCCAGCCGAAGTCGGCTTCCAGAGGCCTGACGAAAGTCTGAGGTGCCGCCCGGATGCCCGCCGCCACGAGCGTCGCCACGAAGGTCAGCGCGGCCACGACCCAGCCGTAGAAGAACCGAACGTTCAGCGGATTGCGGGCCTGCGGGTTGGGGGCACCATGCATGGTGTTCATACCCGCCCCTACGGGCGAGGCCCCAGGGACTCGACGACGCTTTCATAGTCTTCGAGCCGGGGCAGCAACAGCGCGTGGTCCACCCCGGCCTCACGGTACTCGGCAATGCGCCGGCGGCACGCTGCGGCATCCCCCAGCAGGTAGAACGCCTCCACCATGGCATCCGTGATCAGGTGCACGGCGGACTTTTCACCCCGTCGCTCCGCCGTGGCGCGGAGCGACGGTAGGATGCCGGGGTCGAAGCCGCCACGCTCCAGCAGGACCTCGCCCACGAAGGGCTCCGCCAGGAGCCGGACCATCCGTTCCTTGAGGGCCGGTATCATCCGCGCGGGATCTTCGGTCAGCCGCACGATGAGCATGCAGGCAATGTCGATGGACGCCGGATCGCGGCCGGCCTCCCTCGCCGCTGACGCGATCTCCTGAACCGCGTAGCGGACGTAGCTCGCCGGCACGTAGGCGTTGAGCAGGACGCCGTCGGCCACCGCGCCCGCAAGCCGCAAGGCCTTGGGACCGATGGCGGCCAGGTAGATGGGGAGGCGTTCCTGCAAGGGCCTGACCGCAAGCCTCACGGCCTTCAGGTCCCAATAGACATCCCCGGCGCTGACGCGCTCGCCGGCCAGGAGCTGCCTGAGCTGCCCCACCGTCTCCCTCATGGTGTCCAGCGGCTGCTCGTAGGGCATGCCCATGCGGCCCTCGATCACCCACTTGTCGCTTCGGCCCAGACCCAGGAGGAAGCGGCCACCGGAGATCCGGTCCAGGGTTGCCGCGCTCATGCCCATCAGCGCCGGGTTCCGCGTGTAGGGATTGGTGACGCCCAGGCCAAGCCGTATCCGCCGGGTGGCGGCGGCGAGGAATCCCAGGAGCGAGAAGGTTTCCTCGTGAAAATAACGCTCGGTCACCCACAGGGAGTCGAAACCGGCATCTTCCGCGACGCGCGCGTAGTTCCTCAACTCATCGCCGCTGTCGATGCCGTGGTAGAGAACCATTCCGAGCCGTGACGTCGGGCCCGTCAAATGCCGGTTCCCGCCCGCTTGAGCCGTGGGTCCAGGACGTCCCGCAGGGCGTCGCCCAGCAGGTTGATCCCCAGCACCGTCACGAAGATGGAGAGGCCGGGGAACAGCGCCAGCCACCAGGCCGTGCTGATGTAGATCCGGCCGTCGGCCAGCATGGTGCCCCAGGTGGGAATCTCGGGCGGCACCCCCAGGCCCAGGAAGCTCAGGCTTGCCTCGGAGATGATGGAGGACGCCATGGCGAAGGTGCCGATGACCAGGGACACCTGGATGAGGTTGGGGATGATGTGGCGCGCGATGATCTGGGCGTCGCTGGCGCCCAGCGACTTGGCCGAGATGACGAACTCACGGGCCTTGAGGGACAGGCTCTGGCCCCGCGTCACCCGGCAGTACTGGATCCAGCGCTGGGCCACCAGCGCCAGGATCAGGTTGAACAGTCCCTGGCCGAGGAACGCCATGATGCTCAGGGCCAGCAGCAGCGGCGGGAAGGCCCACACCACTTCCACGAACTTCTGGATAGTGAAGTCGACGTTGCCGCCGAAGTACCCGGAGGTGGCTCCCAGCACCACCCCGACGACTCCGGAGATGAACACCACGGCAAAGGCGATCAGCAGCGAGACCCGGGCGCCGAAGACGATGCGGCTGAGGATGTCCCGGCCAAGGTTGTCGGTGCCGAGGAAATGGGGCCCCCAGAACCACTGGGGCGCCTGCAGCATGGTCTCCAGGCTCTGGCGGTTGGGATCGTAGGGCGCCACCAGCGGCCCCAGGGCACCCGCGATGATGAAGACCACCACGATGGAACCGCCGACGTAGACCTTCGTCCGCATCCACCGGCGCCACCACGCCCGGCCGGACCGTCTGGCGCCGGTCTCCGGCACGCCGGTGTCAATACCGGATTCTTGGATCGATGATTGCATAGAGCACGTCGATCAGGAAATTGATGGCGACGAATGCCGCCGTGTACACCAGCACCAGCCCCGTCACCAGCGGATGGTCCCGGGCGTTGAGTGCGATGACCAGCAGACTGCCGCTGCCGGGCCATGAGAAAACCGTCTCCACTATGATCGAGCCGCTCAGGAGGGTGCCGAGCTCCAGCCCCACCACCGTGATCACCGGGATCAACGCATTCCTGACTACGTGGCGCCACAGCACCTTGCGCTCCACCAGGCCCTTGGCCCGGGCGGTGGTCACGTACTCCTCGTGCATCACCTCCAGCACCGACGACCGGGTCACGCGCATGAGGATACCCAGCATGTTGGAGCCCAGGGCCAACGCCGGCAGGAAGACATGCTCCACGCCGTCCCGCACCCCGGCCCAGTTCCCCTGGAGGGCGCTGTCAAGAATATAGAACCCGGTGACGCGCGGGCCGGCGATGCCGTAGGTATCCCGTCCCGCGGACGGGAGGATATTCAAGATACCCGCGAACAGCAGGATCAGCATGATGCCGAACCAGAAGCTGGGCATGCTGATGCCGAACAGGCCAAAGGTGGTGCCGGTGTTGTCCACCCACGAGTTGGGTCTGGCCGCGGCCCACACGCCCAAGGGTATGGCGAAGATGATCGCGATGATGACCGAGGCAGTGGCCAGCTCCAGGGTCGCCGGCGTCCGGGTGAGGATCACGTCCAGCACCGGCTCGTCGTACTTGAAGGAGCGGCCGAAGTTTCCCTGGACCGCGGACATGAAGAACTTGACGTACTGGACGTAGATGGGCTGGTCCAGCCCCCATCGCTCCCGCGCCTCGGCGATGTCCTCGGCGGTGGTATCCTCGCCCAGCAGCATCAGCGTCGGGTCGCCGGGGGCCGCCTGGATCAGCAGGAAGACGAGCATGCTGATCAGGATCATGACGGGGATCGTACCGACGAGGCGGCGCAGGAGATAAGTTCCCATGGACAGGTCTCTCGAAACCTTACCGTCTATGCCATGGGCGAGGTGAATTCAAGGACCATCGGTCGCATCGTGCACGGGAACAGGCTGCTCTGCACCCCCGTGGCCACGGTTCCCGTCGTTCCGGGCTTGACCCGGAATGAGGGATTCGCGGTCTTGCCGCCTCGTCATATCCATCGGGCAAGCATCATCCCGGAAGCGCCGGGGGCCCGTGAACAACGGGGCGGGAGTGTGCTATGGAAGGGACCAACGGCCCACGTCTGCGCGATCACGAAAGGACGGCATCCATGGCAAAGGACCTGCGCGCGTTCATCGAGCAACTGGCGGCTGCCGCGCCGGACCAGATCCACATGGTTACCCGCAAGGTGGATCGGAAGTTCGACGTTACGTCCATCGCCGAGAGATTGGGCGAGGATGGACGGTTTCCCGCGCTGATCTTCACCGACGTGGAAGGCTCGTCCATACCGCTGACGATCAACCTGACCGCCACCTACGAGCGGCTGGCGCTGGCGCTGGACACCAGCGTGGCGGACATGGCCCGGGTGTACGGCGAGCGCCAGGCGAACCCCATCCAGCCGGAAACCGTGGCCGACGGCCCGGTGAAGGAGGTGGTGCTCAAGGGAGAAGCGGCCGACCTGTCGGCTCTGCCGGTCCCGTTCCACAACGAGCTCGACGCCGGACCGTATATCACCGGCGGCGTAATGATCCTCAAGGATCCGGATACCGGGGCCCAGAATGCCGGGCTCTATCGCCATCAGATCCATGACGCCCGCACCCTCGGGGTCTACATCCAGGGCAGCCACCACGGCGGCTACATCTACCGGCGCAACTCGGAGCGAGGCGAGCCCACGGAATTCGCCCTGGTGGTCGGCCACTACCCCACCTTCATGCTCGGGGCCGTGTCGCGGCTGCCGGGCATTGGCGGAGAGTTCGCCGAAGCCGGCGCGCTGCTGCAGGAACCCATCGCGCTGGTCAAGGCCGAGACCGTTGATCTCATGGTCCCGGCCCACGCCGAGATCGTCATCGAGGGGCGGCTCCTGCCGGACGAGACCCGTCTCGAAGGCCCCTTCGGCGAGTGGACCGGGTACTACGTAAGCGTGGGGGCCCAGCCGGTGATGCACGTGTCGGCCATGACCATGCGCCGGAACCCTGTCTACTACGATGTCTTCCCGGCGGGCCAGGAGCATTTGGTGCTGGGCAGCCTGCCGCGCATGGGCACCATCTACAGGCGGGTCCGGGAGGCTGTCCCCGGCGTCGTGAACGTCAACGTGCCGGCCCACGCGCGCACCCACTGCTACATCTCCATACGAAAGACCAGGGATTCGGAGGTCAGGAGGGCGGCGCTGGCCGCCATCTCCACCGAGCCCGAGAACCTCCGCTGCGTGGTGGTGGTGGACGACGACATCAACGTGTTCAACGAACCGGAGGTGACCTGGGCGGTGGGAACCCGCATGCGCCCGGACAAGGACGTGCTCACGATCCCCGACTGGAACGGGCCCGGCGACCTGCTGCCGTCCAACTGGAACTATACCGTGGACGGCATCCACGAGCCGGTGATGGGCGCGGTCATGGTCCTGGACGCCACCAAGCCGGCGCCGCCGGTCCAATACCCGGAGCGGGCGCGGCCGCCCCAGGCCAAGGTGCGCGAGGTAAACCTGGAGGGGCTGCTGAAGACGTTCGACCGGTCGCTGCTGGGAAAATAGTCGCCCGATATAGTCGCCCGCTGGCAGCGCTCCGGTCGCCGGTGGGCACGGGTCATTCCCGAAGTCCGTCCGGGTCCCGGCGATGTCGTGCCGGGCCGGCAGTGCTCCGGTCCCGGTTCGCACGGGTCATGGCCCCGGGAACGCCGCGCCGTTCCCCCTCATCCGGCCTCCGGGGTGACGCCCTTGCGCCGTCTTCGGTCTCACCAGCCACGCGCCGAGGGCCGGCAGCAGCACCACGGCGCCGATCATGTTGACCAGGAACATGAACGTCAGCACGGTGCCCATGTCGGCCTGGAGCTTGAGGGGCGCGACGATCCACGTGGCCACCCCGGCAGCCAGGGTGAGGCCGGTGAGCGCCACGCCGGCGCCGGTCGTGGCCAGCGTCCGCTCGTAGGCCGTGGCGAAGTCGAGCCCCTGCGCAAGGTGGGTGCGCAGCCGCCCGTAGATGTAGATCCCGTAGTCCACGCCGATGCCGGCGCCCAGCGCCACCACCGGCAAGGTGGAGACCTTGAGGCCGATCTCCAGCAACGCCATGAGCGCATAAGCGAGCAGGGACACCACCGCGAGCGGCGCGACGATGCATACCGTGGCCGCCACCGAACGAAACGAGAGCAGACACAGGACGATGACCGCGGCGTAGACGTAGCCGAGGATGGGGAACTGGCTCGCCGCCACCTCCTCGTTGGTCGCCGCCATCACTCCGACGTTGCCGGCGGCGAGGCGAAAGGTGATGCGGTCGTTCCGGTTGGCGTCGTTGAATGCCTTCACCGCGTCCACCACCCGGGCTATGGTCTCGGCCTTGTGGTCCGCCGTGTGGATCGACACCGGCATGACGCTGCAATCGGTGTTGAGCAGGCCGCTGCTCGTGGGCACCGGGGAGACGGCTTGGGCGAGCGCCTGCCGGTTGCGCGGCAGCACCCGCCATTTGAGGCTCCCTTCGTTCCAGCCGGCGTTGATGCTGCGGGCCACGCCGGCGAGCCCGAGCACGGACTGGACGCCGTCCACATTGCGCATGCGCCATTCGAAGTCGTCGAGGACGCGCATCACCTCGTAGTCGATGCAACCCTCCTTCACGGTCTGGGCGATCACCGTCAGCACATCGACGCCGATCTCGAAGCGCTCGGTGATGGCCGCGGTGTCGCGGTTGTAGACGGAGTCGGCGCGCAATTCCGGTACGCCCGGGTGCTGGTCGCCCACCCGGACCTCGGGCGCGTAGAGTGCGCCGGCCACGAGCAGCGCCGCCGCCACTCCGATGACCGCCGCCGCGGGACCCCGACGGGCCACCCGGGCGCCGCGCGACCACAGCGGTTGCAGGAGCAGGTCGCGCGCGCGCGCCGCGCGGCGTTGCGCCGCGCCCACGTCGAGAAAGGAGAGCAGCACCGGCAGCAGCGCCAGGTTGGTGAGGATGATCGCAGCCACACCCAGGCTCGCGGTCAACGCGATCTCCTGAATGACCCGCACCTCGATGAGCGAGATGGCGATGAAGCCCGCGCAGTCGGAGGCCAGCGCCACCATGCCCGGCAGCAGCAGGCGGCGAAAGCTCGCGCGCGCCGCATCGAATCCGCCGGCGCCCTCGGCTGCGGCCGCGCGCACCGCGCTGACCATCTGCACGCCGTGGCTGACCCCGATGGCGAACACCAGGAACGGCACCAGGATCGACATGGGATCGATGCCGAGGCCCAGCGCCGTCACCGCGCCGAGTTGCCACACCACCGCCACCAGGGAGCACAACAGCGGCATGGCGGCGAAGCGGATGGAAGGCATGTAGGCGTATACGAACAGGGCGGTGATCAGGAAGGAGATGCCGAAGAACGCCACCACCTCGGTGGCCCCTGCCGCGACCTCGCCCACGACCTTGGCGAAACCGATGACGCGCGCGTCCACGTCGGCGCCGGCCTCGGTCTCACGGCGGATGCGCTCCAGTGCCCGCGCCACCTCGATGTAGTCGAGCCGCTCGCCGGTATCCGGATGGAACTCCTGAAGCCTCGCGCTCACGATGGCGCCGGTGAAGTCGTTGGCCACCAGGCGGCCGACGATGCCGGCCTTGAGGACGTTCTCGCGCACCCGCGCCAGACCGGCCTCGGTGGGCCGGAAGCCCGCCGGCAGCACGTTGCCGCCGGCAATGCCGTCCTCCACCACCTCGGTGAAGCGCACGTTGGGGGTGAGGATGGAATAGACCTGTGCCCGGTCGACGCCGGGGAGGAAGAACACCGCGTCGGTGACCTTGCGCAACGCCGCGAAGAACCCGGGCGTGAACATGTCGCCGTCCCGGGCCATCAGCGCGATCACCACCCGGTCCGCACCGCCGAACTCGGCGCGATGCTCGACGAAGGTACGCATGTACTCGTGGCCGAGGGGCACCTGCTTGGTGAAGCCGGCGTCGACCCGGAGGCCCGAGGCGAACCACCCCATGGCCAGCGTGACGAGGGCAAACGCCGCGAGCACGAGCCGGCGGTGGGAGAACAGAAACTGCTCGATGCGGGCGGTCAAGAGAATTTCCACAGGAAGGTAGCTGCCGCCGGCATGGAGAGATTATTCGATTCGCTACAGGCGCTGAATGCCGAATTCTCCGGTGAGCAGCACGCCACCGTCGGCGAGGGCCAACGCCGAGGAGATCCCCTGGCGTGACGGAAGCCGGGCAGGCGACACGCTCCGGCCACCATCCCGGCTGACGAGCAGGGTGCCTTCGAGGCCGGTGATCAGCACATCATCGGACGTGAGCCGCACCGCGTCGGTCAGGGTCGCATGGGTGGCGGTATCCACTCGCGCCCAACTCTCGCCTGCGTCTCCGGAACGGAACAGATGACCCCGGAGGCCCAGCAGCAGCACCTGATTCTCATCGAGAGCCAAGGCGCCGAACCACGAGCCCGCGTACGGAGAGGACAGCGCACGCCAAGTCTCGCCGTCGTCGTCGGAGCGGTACGCGCCCCCGCCTTCAGCGGCAATGTACAGCCGTTCCGGCCCGGCGGGCGCCAACTTGTTCAGGTGGAAGTCATCCTCGCTGATGACGCGCGACTTCCAGGTTCGTCCCCCGTCCCGGGTGGCCAGGAAATAGCCGTAGGCCCCCACCGCGAAACCCGTTTGCTCGTCGCGGAACCAGACGTCGAGCAGCGGCCGCTCCTCCTCCGGCGCGTGGTGCATCATCGCCCACGTCAAGCCGCCATCATCGGTGCGAAGGATCACCGCGTCATGTCCGACCACCCAGCCGGTGCGCTCGTCGTGCATGTGCACAGCGGTGAGCAGGGCGCGCGTGGGAACCTGCGCCTGCGTCCAGCTTGCGCCGCCGTCCGTTGAGACAAGGATGTGACCGCGCTCGCCCACTACCACCAGCCTCGACCCGACCACAGCCCCGTCGAGCAGCAGCGACTCGATGGCGAGAGGGGCTTCGGTCGCTGCCCGGTCCTCCAACCCGGCGCTTGCCTTGGCCGGCGCGCAGAGCGCCAGCCAAACGACCAGTGCGAGCAACGTCGGAGCCTTCATAAGAGTCTTGCAAATGCGTCTACGTCCATCCCGGTTTGCCTGATGATGCCGCGCAAGGTGCCGTTATCCGGATCCTTGTGGTCGGGAACAACGACTTGAGAGAAAGGATGATCACGACGCAAGGTCAGATGACTGCCATGCTGTCGCCCAGGATAAAACACAACTTCGGAGAGTCGCATGCAGCCAGATTCTGCTTACCGCCGTCCCTCCCTTCTCAGCGCTGCGGGGGTGTAGTCCTTGCGGGTGCGTTTCACGTCGAACCGGGGGACGGAGAACTGGTTGTCGAGGCCGAGGGCCAGGTAGCGGCCGGCCTGCAGGTCGGTGTGGATTTCCAGGGTGGTCCAGGTGAGGGGCTTCTCGTAGTAGTTGATGACGTGGCCTTCGGACACGCGCCAGAGCTGGTCGCGGTTGTCGTAGATGTCCACGAGCAGCACTTGCCAGGAGTCCTCGTCCACGTAGAAGGTACGCCGCTTGTAGAGGTGGCTCGCACCTTCCTTGAGGGTCGCGTCCACCACCCACACCCGGTGCAGCTCGTAGCGCAGGTGTTCGGGATTGACGTGCAGCGGCGTCAGGATGTCGGCGACGGCGACCTTGTCGCTGTGCAGCTTGTAGGAGTTGTAAGGCACGTAGACCTCGCGCTTGCCCACCAGCTTCCAGTCGTAACGGTCGACCGCGCCGTTGAACATGTCGTACTGGTCCGAGGTCCGCAGCCCGTCGGAGGCGGTGCCGGGATTGTCGTAGGCGACGTTGGGCGCGCGCCGCACGCGGCGTTGGCCGGGGTTGTAGACCCAGACGCGGCGCGGCTCCCGGACCTGGTTCATGGTCTCGTGGGCGAGCAGGATGCTGCCCGCGAGCCGCGCCGGCGACAGCACCCTCTGCTTGAACAGGGCCAGCGTGTTGTCGAGTCCTTCCGCGGTCATGCCCGGTTGCGCGTAGACGAAGATGCCCTCGTCGACGATCTTGACCAGCGTGTAGTCGCCGCCGCGGGTGACCGCGGCCTGGCCCAGGATGCGCGACACCACCTCGCTCCGGTAGCGCAGCAGGTGGTTCCAGATCACCTCCAGACCATTGGCGGGGATGGGGAACGGGATGCCCACCGCGGCGTCGGCGACACCGTTGCCGCCGTCCACCAGCCTGGCGGTGGCCGCGGCCTTGCGGATGGCGTCGTAGATGCGCTGCGGCAGCGCTGCGCTGCGCCGGGTGGGATAGACGGGCATGGAGAAGCCAGGATGGGTCTCGATCATGCGCTGGTGCCCCGGCGACAGCTTGTCGCGATGCTGGTCGAGGTTGGCGGCGTTGATGACGAACCGCGGGCTGTCGCCGGCATAGGGGTCCCGGTGGTGCTCGCCGGGCTGATAGCCGGCCGGCGGCCTGGTGATGCCGCCGGTCCACTCCGGGATGACGCCGTCAGCGTTGCCGGCGCGCTCCGCGCCGACGGGCGTGAGGTCGCCGTCCAGGCGCGCGACCTGCGCCGGAGTCAACCCGGCGCCGGCGCTGGAAACGCCGAATATCAGAGCAAGGACGATGCCTGTGTGAAGAAGGGTCGTTTTCATGGCTATTCCGTTTCCATGGGTATCAGAAAGAGTACTTGAGGGTGGCGGACACGAAGTCGCGGTCGTTCACCAGGTTATAGCGGCCAGCGCCGGCGAACCGTGTGTAGCTGACATCCGCCTGCCAGCGGTCGAGATAGCTCGCCCCGAGGCCCAGGGTGACGGCGTAGCGGCCCTCGATGAACGGCCCGCCCGGACCCGGGCTGGTGCCGTTTACGTCATGCTGGAACTGCACGCGCGGGGAGAGGTTCACGGGGCCGACGGCGTTGTTGTAGTCGAGACGCATGGCCACGCGGTAGCCGAAGGAGATGGCGTCCGGAAAACGGCCGGACGGTTCCGCGGCATCACCCGCATGGGCGCCGGTCGAACCCTTGTGAAACGGGTTGCCGCTGGTGGCCGTGCCCGGACCTTCCAGCCGCAGATGGTCCTTGTCCGGCATGTCGTGCACTTGCATCAGCGCTCCCTCGGTCAGGAACACCAGACCGTCCGCCCCCAGGGTCGGGCCGAACAGTCGCGTGGCGGTGACCTGGAACTGGCTCACGTTGCGCTCGATGTAGCCGCGGATGTAGCTGTCGGGGCCGTATCGGCCCACCTGGTTGGTGCAGTACCGCTTGGTGAAAGGGCTCGACGCCGCGCAGATCTCCATGGTGCGCGGGTCGACGGTGAGCGGCGTGAGGCCCGCCAGCAGCAGCTCCACGTCATCGACCTGCAACGGCGCATTGAAACGGTGGGAGTACTCCCCTTGCAGCGCCCAGCCCGAGTTGCCGAGTTGGGAGTTGAAGCTGAGGCCCAGGAGCTGGACATCTTCCGGGTACTCGGTGAAGTAGCTCGCGGTCTTCGCGTAACGGTCGGTGGCGAGGGAGCCGGCGGTGGTTGAGACCTGCTGGGTGACCTTGGCGTGGATCTGCGACGCCTGCCCGGCGACTCCGGCGGCGATCCGTTGCCGGATCACCTGCGGCGGGGTCCCGGGAGGCGCCGCTGCGACCACGGCCTTGCTGACCTGTTTGGTGACCTCATCGGTGACAATTTCTTGCACTGCCGCAACGGTCTTCGATCCGGGTGCGCTCAACGCACCGGCCGCAGCCAAGCCGCTCCGGACGCCCTGTGGCGTGCCGGTGCGGGCGCCCAGGAGCGGCAGGCGGCTGTGATAGTTGACGAAGTACAAGCCGAACTCGGTGTCGTACAGGTCGCCGGCAAGGTAGCGCAGCGCGATCCCCCACTGGCCTGAGTCGTCGGGTTCGCGGTTCGGTCCGCGCAGGACGCTCAGGAAATCGGGGTCGGGGAGTTTCTGGATGCTTTGCCCGTGGGCTCCCAAGTCCTGATTGATGAGCGGTATCAGCCCCTCGAAGCCGACACTGCTTGTGGAAGCGAGGCCGCTATCGGGTATCTTGCCGAACCCGAGCACCGCCTTGCGCGCGCCGGCGCCGGCCAGGTCGGTGATGGAAAAATAGGAACCGGCGGGGTCGACCTCGGTTTTCTTCCATTCGACTTGGTAGAAGCCTTCCAGCGAGAGGGCGTCGGTGGGCGCTACCGAGGCCGAGACCAGCGGCACCGGCACCAGGGCGTCGCGCAATTCCGCGCCGGGCGTGCGCAGCTTGCTCACGTCGAACGGATTGATGACGTTGATGCCGTTCTGAATGAAGGTGCTCTCGCCCCAGTTGAGCACATGCTGACCGAGCCGCAGGTCAATGGCTGCGCCGCCCACGTCGAAGGCGCCGGTGACGTAGAGGTCGAGCACGTCGAAGTCCCTGCCCACCAGCCCCTTGGCCGATTCGGATAGCGGAGTGCGCTCGCGGGCGCCGTTCCGGTTCTCGAAGTCGAGGAAGCCGTGCACGCGGGTAAACAGACCGAAATTCCGGTAGTCCAGCTCGAGCTCGCTGGTGACCTTGGAGGCGTTGCTGACCAGGCCGCGCTTGTAGTTGAGGTTGCCGTCGTCCATGTTGGCGGAGTTGGCTTTACCCCCGGCGGAGCGCGCCACCAGAGCTTCATCGGGCTTTTCGACACGAAAGCTGACGCCGTGCGAGAGCGTGGTGTCAAGGCTTCCCTGGATCTCGCCGGAACTGAAATCCGCCGCCTGCACCGGCAGCGCGTGGAAGACTCCGGTGAGGATCAGCATGCACACCGAGGCGCGGGCGGACCGAGGGATACGGAAGGCTGTAAATTTCATGGAGAGGCGATTAACACCCGAGTACAACGTTGTCAAGTTTGCCGGCGGCATCGTTGACAAGGCAGGGACGAGACGATAAGGTCCGCTCCGTACGAACGGAGCCTACGCAGCCGAAAGGAGTCCTTATGCAACGCCTGAAATCGTTGAAAAGCGCGGGTCTCGCCATGTTTCTGATCGGAGCCTTGGCGCCGGCGGTCACGCCGGCCAAAGCCGCGGACAAGTATCCCGGCAAGCCCATCACCATTCTGGTGGGCTTTTCGGTCGGTGGCGCCATGGACACTGCCGCCAGGCTCCAGGGCGACGTCATGTCGAAGATGCTGGGGGTGCCCGTGGTGATCCGCAACGTGCCGGGCGCCGGCGGCAGGAACTCCGTGACGATCCTGAACCGGTCCAAGCCCGACGGCTACACCATGGCGGCCATCAACCTGCCCGGCCAGGCCGTCAACCAGATCGTGCGTGGAATGGAACCCGACCTGCGAAGCTTCACCTGGATCGGACGCCAGGTGTCCAACCCGTATTTCCTCCAGGCCACCACCAGGAAGGGCCTGGATCAGTGGACGAACTTCAAGCAGATGAAGACGGCCAGGAAGCCCATCAGGGCGGGCATCACCGGGACCGGAGGAAACACCTTTCCCATCTCCGTCATCACCGCCAATCTGGTGGGCTTTCCGGTGGAATTCATCGCCGGTTTCAAGGGACCCGAGCTGATCACGGGCATCATCCGGGGCGACATCACCATCACGAATCTGCCCCTGACCAAGCGCTGGACCACAGCGGTCCAATCGGGCGAGGCCAAGGCCATCGCCGTGTACCTGCCGGAACGGCACCCCAAGTTCCCCGACATCCCCACCGGCGTGGAACAGGGTTTTCCGGAACTGGGTTCCGCCTCCCTGGTGGGGCAGAACCTCTACGCACTGCCGCCCAAGACCCCTGCCAAGATCGCTTCCGTGCTGGAGGCCGCCCTGGTGAAGGTCAACAACGACGCGAAGTTGAAGGAAAGGATCGAAGCCAACGGCAACATCGTGGCCCCGCTGAGCGCACAAGACAGCTCGAAGCTCATCGGAGACATGATCACCCTGGTGGGAAACAACTCCGCGCTGCTGAAGAAATACATCAAGTGACGCCCGCCGGCCATGCCGCGTCGCGGTCCCGTCCGGGCGGGACCGCGACGCGACGTTTCCTTCCAGGCTTCCTGCTTCGCCTCTCCGGTCCCGGGGCGCCACCGGGCGCGGAGTGAACCCGGTCGTGACACAGGACACCCGCGTTCATGTTTGAGGGATTCGGCGGCGCGCTGGCCACCATCGCCGAGCCGCACGTCATCCTGACGCTTTGCGTCGGCAGCATCATCGGCCTCATCTTCGGCGCGGTCCCCGGACTGGGCGGCATTCTGGCCATGTCCATGCTGCTGCCGTTCACCTTCACCTGGGACCCCATCACCGCAGTGTATCTGTTCTCCGGCATCATGGGGGCGAGCTCCTTCGGCGGCTCCATCAGCGCCATCCTGCTCAACACCCCCGGCACTCCCGTGAACGCCGCCACCTGCTTCGACGGCTACCCCATGGCCAAACGCGGCGAGGCGGCCCGGGCTCTGGGGCTGTCGGCCGGGGCGTGCCTGCTGGGGGCGCTGTTCGGCCTCCTCATCCTGGCGCTGCTGATCCAGGTCATGCGGCCGCTGGTGCTGGCCTTCGGCCACCCGGAGATCTTCTGGCTGGTGGTGTTCGGGCTGGTCACCACAGCCACGGTCAGCCAGGGCTCGCTGCTGAACGGCCTCATCGCCGGCGGGGTCGGGATCCTGCTGTCCCTGGTGGGGCTCAACGAGCCCACCGGCCTCATCCGCTACACCATGGGCAGCGAGTACCTGTGGGACGGCATTCCCCTGATCCCTTTCTTCGTCGGACTGTTCGCCATCGGCGAGCTCATCAACTACTCGGCCCAGGGCGGCACCATCGCCCGGGACGACATCCAGGCCAGCATCCGGGGCGCATGGCAGGGCGTGATGGAGAACTTCCGTTACGCCCTGTGCCTGTTGCGCAGCTCGTCCATCGGCACGCTGGTGGGGATCATACCCGGCGTGGGCGGCGAGACCGCCAACCTCATCGCCTACACCGTGGCCGTGCAGTCATCCAGGGACCCGGGCTCCTTCGGCAACGGCAATCCCGAGGGCGTCATCGCCAGCGAGGCGGCCAACGATTCCAAGGACGGCGGAGCGCTGCTGACGACCTTGAGCTTCGGCATTCCCGGAAGCCTCGCCATGGCCCTGCTCCTGAGCATCTTCATCATGCACGGGATCTCGCCGGGGCCGCAGTTGATCGTGGAGCAGCCCATCTTCATCTGGACGCTGCTCAACGGCTACGTGGTATCCAACGCCTTCGCCAGCATCTTCGGCCTCTTCGCCGCCCGCTACCTGGCCATCATCACCCGGGTGCCGGTGCACTATCTCTCGGCCATCATTGCGGTGGTCTCCCTGGCGGGCACCTACGTCCTGCGCGAGAACATCTGGGACGTGGTGCTGGTGGTGCTGCTGGGCGTGCTCGGCTTCGGGATGCGCCGGGCCGGAGTGCCGGTGCTGCCCCTGGTGATCGGCTTCGTGCTCGGCAGTCTGGCCGAGAAGTCGTTCCTGCTCACGCTGCGCATCCATGACGGCAGCTACCTGGGTTTCTTCGACAGCGTCATCTCCTGGATTCTCATCCTCACGATGGTGGCGGTTCCGGCGGTGACGCGGCTTCGGACCCGCTGACGCCCGAGCCATGAAGCGCGTGGACTACACCTACGTGATCGTCAACCTGCTCTACCTGGCGCTGGTGGTGGTGGTGGTCGTGCCTTCCCTCGGCTTCGAGGGACAGGGAGGGCTCGTGCCGCTGGTGCTGGGAGTGCCCACCCTGGCGCTGATCCTGTTCAGTCTGGGACGCGAGCTGCTCCGCCCGAGCGCCGCCCCGGACGACGCCGTGGACGTCGCGCCGTGGGCCGCGGCCGCCCCCGTCGTGGCCTGGCTGGGGGTCTTCTGCGCGCTGGTCATCCTCATCGGCTTCCAGCCCACCATCCCCATCTACATGTTCCTGTTCCTGCGCAGCTTCGGCAGGGTCTCCTGGCAGAGGTGCGCCATAGCGGCCCTGTCGGTGTGGGTGCTGGTGTACGTCTGCCTGGAGCTCGTGTTGCACCGGACACTGTTTGAAGGCGTTATCTTCGGCGCCATCCTGCCGCTGCTCTAGTGTGGTGTCGGAGCCCGGTCTTTGTCTCGAAACCCACGCTTCCGTGTTCCGGAGCCGAAATCCGTGTATACAATCCTCGGCATGTCTCACCCGCGACCTTTGGACCCATGCGACCCGAATTCATAGCCCTCGCCGCCGCCATCCTCTACTCCGGAGGCTCCATCACCGCGCGCATCGGGATGCACCACTCCACCCCCTTGACCGCGGCCTGCATCCTGCTTTGCCTGCGCAGCGTCTTGTTCTGGGCCGGCGTCTACCTGACCGGCGGGATCCCCCACGTCGAATGGACGCCGCTGCTGCTATTCGTCGGGCTGGGTGTCCTCCAGACCGCCACCAGCCTGCTCCAGTTGACCGGCATTCACCGGCTGGGCGCCGCCCGGGCCGAGCCCCTGCGTAACACTTATCCGCTGTGGAGCGCGGTCATCGCCATCGCGCTACTGGGGGAGCAGGCGAGCCCGGGGATTCTCGCCGGGACCGTGCTGGTGGTAGGCGGCATCGCGCTGATCTCCTGGCAACCGGCGGACTCGGGCCTGCGCTTTCACTGGTGGGAGGGGATCTTTCCGCTGCTGGCCGCCCTGTTCGCCGGCATCGCGTTCCCGATCCGGCGGATCGCCTTCGACGTCTCCAACGAACCCCTGTATTTCGCCGCCATCCTGGCCATCGTGTCCTTCGTCTCGCTGGGCCCGTACGTGGCCGTTCGTCTCCGGACCGAAGAATTCGTGCTCAACCGGAGCGCCGTGCCCCCGTTCATCTTGTCCGGTCTCTTCGAATCGGCCGCGTCGCTGCTGTCGCTCATCGCCGTGAGCCTCGGCCGCGTCGTGGTGGTGTCCCCCATCGTGGCCTCTACGCCCTTGTGGACCCTGATCCTGACCGTGGTCTTCCTGCGCGGCATCGAACGCATCAACGCCCGCACCGTCACCGGCACCTTCGCGGTCATGACCGGCACGATCTCCATCATCCTGAGCCGGTAGTACGCTCCTCCGCCCCGGCCCGCAATCCACCGCCGGGACTCCATGTACGAAGCATGCAGGCTTGCGCGCCCCGCACTTCAGCGTTGGTCCGCCTTCCGCAAGGGAAGGTCCTTGCACATTGCCCGTATTTCAAGCGAAGTCCCTTGAGGCCGGATGGAGACACCCGTACAACACTGCCTAGCCTGCCATATCGCCGACATATCGGTCGGAGGGCGTTTTCGGCGCCGCGTTTCCTGCTCGCTCGCCAATGAAACAGAATAGCCCGTGGGCCTGGTTTCATCCCATGGGGTGAGTCAGCGTCTCCAGGTATGCATGGATGACCGTGTTGTACCAGGGCGTGGCGGCGCGGCAGTCGTGGAAGCCCACGTGGCCGCCGTCGTCGGTTAGCACCAAGGTCACGTTGGACGGTGTATCGCGGCCGATGTCCTCGTAGGGGCCGGCCGGTATCCAGGGATCGTTCCTGGCGTGAAGCAGCAGCGGGGTGTCGATCCGCTCCAGCAATCCGGTGACGGAGCAGCGCGTGTAGTAGTCGTCAGCGTCCGCAAAGCCGTGGTGAGGCGCAGTGAAAGCGTTGTCGAACTCGTAGATGCTGCGGGCGTCCAGGACGGCTGCGCGTTGCCGTGGGGAAATCCCGGAGGCGCCGCCGATGACCGCCTCTTTCATGCGCGCCAGCAGCCACCGGTGATAGAGCGTATTGCGTGGGTGCATCAACCTGCGGATGACGGCTGCCAAGTCGATCGGCGTCGACACCGTTACCGCGCAGATGGGCGAGACCCCGCGGGCGTGTCGCGCCAGATAGTGCAGGATCACCGTGCCGCCAAGGGAAAACCCGATCAACACGACTCCGCGGCGGGCCTCCTCGACTTCGAGGGCCGACAGCACCGCTGCGACGTTGTCCCCCGACCCCGCGCAATAGCTTCTACGGCAGGTCTCCCGCGACGGGCCCGCGCCCCGGAGGTTGAGGCGCATGACGGGATATCCGAGGGTGAGGAAAGATCGCGTGGTCTCGAACATGTAGGAGCTGCCCTCGCACCCGGTGAGGCCGTGCACAAGGATCACCAGCGGGCGGTCCGTGGCGCGGTTTGGACGATGCAGCGCGGCAAGCAATACGTCGCCACCGGACTCCGGCAGAGGAAAGCTCAAGCGTTCCGCGGGCCAGGCGGACAAGTCTTCGCTGGCGGGAAAGAAATAGTAACGAAGGGTCTGCAGGTCGCCGCCCAGCCACGGAAAGCGGGGCGCGAAGTCATGGCAACTCGCCTCTTGCAGCCGAGAGGAAGCCCCAAGCATCGGATCAGTCGGCGACGCCGTCACCAGCCTTCGGTCCTGGTGACTCCCAGGCCCGGGCCTTCCGGGGCCGTAAGCTTTCCGTCCACCACCTTGATGCCCGTGAACGGGTCGCCGGTCAGGGCCTCGCACTCGCCGATCTCGCAGAACTCGGACACCCCGGGGGAGCTGAGGGCCAAGTGCAGCAGGGCCGCGTCCCCGACCATGCAGGCCGCGATGTTGCTCAGGCCGCACTCGGTTCCCGTGAGCGCGCACATGTCGGCGATCTGCCGGGCCTGCTGCATGCCGCCGGCCTTGAGAATGCCGGTGTTGATGGAGTCGCAGGCATTGTCGCGAATGAGCCTGAAGGCTTCATGCACCGACGGCGCCGACTGGTCGGCCTCGATCTTGATGCTCGACCGGGCCTTCACCTCGGCCAGGGCCGTGTAGTGATGCCGGGACACCGGCTGCTCGAATACGGCCACGCCGAGCTCGGCCATGCCCGCCGCCATGCGGATGGCGGATTTCGCGTCGAAGGCCTCGTTGGCGTCCACCTTGATGTAGATGTCCGGCCCCACCGCGTCCCGCACGGCCGTCACCCGCGCAAGGTCCAACCCCACCTCGCCCCTGACCTTGAGCTTGAGCGCCCGATAGCCCTGACCCACCAGCTCCCGGCACTCCCGGGCCATCTCCATCGGTTGTCCCACGCTCACCATCTTGATGGCCGTGACCTCCGTCCGCACGAGCCCTCCGAGGAGCACGTAGAGCGGCGCGCCGTAGCACTTGCCCAGCAGGTCGTACAGCGCGATCTCCACTCCGCCCTTGGCTCGCCGGTTGTCCACCATCCGGTAGTTGATGAGCGCGCTCAGCCGGGCCAGGTCCTCGATGGATTGCCCCACCAGAAGCGGACGCATGATCTCCTCGATAGCGTAGCGCGCCGAGCCCACCGTCTCGCCGGTTCGGGGAAACACGTCGATGTAGCCGTATCCGGTGAAACCCTCCTCCGACTCCACGCTCACCAGGAACCCGTTCGACGAATGGAACTGGTTGGTGGCCGTGACAAGGGGCTTCCTGTACGGGAGATCGAGAGTCTCCACCTGCAGGTCGGTGATCTTCATGATCGCACTCCTTCTTTCTACTTTACACCACCCGCGTCCGTCTGCCGCCCCACGCATCGAATCAGCGTATCCACCGCCAGCACTCCCTGACCCTCCGGCAGCACCATGAGGGGGTTGAATTCGATTTCGTCCACTTCGCCGCGAAAGTCCAGCGCCAGCCGCGACAGGGCGACGATGGTCCGCGCCAGTGCCTCGACGTCCGCCTCGGGCCTCCCCCTGACCCCTGTGAGCAGCGGGTAGGTGCGGATCTCCCGGATCATGCCGTGGGCCTCCTGAAGGCCCAGCGGCGGCAGCCGGAACGACACGTCCTTGAGCACCTCGGTGTAGATGCCGCCCAGGCCGAACGCGAGGCAGATGCCCAGGTCCGGCGTGCGCGAGGTGCCGATGATGACCTCGGCCACCCCTTCGACCATCTTCTGCACCAGCACCCCGTCGATGCGGGCGTCGGGCGCTTTCCCCGCCAATCCTTCCAGCAGGAGGCCGTAGGCCGCGGCCACTTCCTCCGCGCTGCCCAGGTTCAGCCGCACCCCGTCCACCTCGGTCTTGTGGGGCAGATCCGCGGACTCGACCTTCAAGGCGACGGGGAACCCCATCTTCCGGGCCGCCTCCACCGCCTCGTCCCGGGAACGGGCCAGGTGACCGGCCGCCGTCGGGATGCCGTAGGCCCGGAGCAGCCGCCGCACGGTGGCGTGGGATGCGTCTCCGCCGGCAACGAGCCGGCGCAGCGCCTCGCTCTCCGCCGGGTCCGCGGCAGGCGTCGCGGCGTCCGCGGATTCACCGGCACGGCTTTGCCGCGACAACCCGAGAATGTCCCTCACCGCGCGCAGCGACTTCTCGTATTCCAGCAGAAACGGCACCTCCAGCTCGGTGAAGAACTCGAACCAGGACCGGTCGAGCAACTCGCTGGCCCGGGACAGGAACAGGAACCGCTTGCCGCTGCGCCGGGCCACCGCCGCCGACTCCCGGTACAATCGGGTCAGCCGATCGGTGGGGCTCTTGGGCAAGTTCAGGCGGCAGCAGACCACCGCGAAGTTGTCGTCCCGCAAAAAGGTTTCCAGGCACTCGAGATACCGGGGCCGGTCCGCCCAGTGCAGTTCCTCGATGTCCAGCGGGTTGCCGTTGAAATGTTCCTTGTCGAAGTAGCTGCGCAGCGCGTCATGGGTGGCGTTGGAGGGCTCGGGCAGGTCCACGCCGTTGCGCTCGCAGATATCGGCGAGAAAGCTGCAATCGCCGCCCGAGATGGTGACGATGCCGACGCCGCCGGGGCCCGACGGACGGTACGGCTCGGGGGTCGCGGCGGCCAGGGCGGCGACTTCCAGCATCTGATCCATGTTGTCCACCGGGACCACGCCCTTCTGGCGGAACAACCCGTCCCATACCGCGCCAGAGGTGGCCATGTTCCCCGAATGGGAAGTGATCGCCCGCCCGCCCTTCCGGGATCTTCCGAGCCTCAACGCAATGACCACCTTCTCCCGTTCCCGGGCCAGGTCCAACACCCCCGCCATCTCCTCCGGACGGCTCATGGATTCGATGACGGTGAGGATGACCCGAGTCCCGGAGTCGTCCACCGCGGCACGCAGGTAATCGGTAAAGCTCGCGCCCACCTGGTTGCCCGGAGCCACGGCGTAGCGAAACCCCAGGCGACGGTCCGCGGCGGTGTTGAAGAAGAGGTTGAGCAGGCCGGCGCTGCTGAACACGGCGCTTAACGGCCCCATGGTGAGGCGTTCGGGGAGCGGCGACGACCACAGGGCGGCGCCGCTTTCGAGGGCAAGGTAGCCCAGAGTGTTGGGACCGCACAGCGCAATGCCGTGCTCGCGCACGATGCGGGCCAGCTCCGCCTGATACCCGCGGCCCGTGTCATCGAACTCGCCGAAGCCCGTGGCCACGGTGAGCGCCGCGCGGACGCCCTTGGCGGCGCATTCCTCCATGGCCTGGATCGTGCCGTGCCGCGGAATCGCGACAACCGCCAGATCCACGTCTCCGGGCACCTCGCCCACCGAAGGGTAGCATGCCAGATCGAAGAGCGTCTCGTAACGCGGGTTGACCGGGTAGATTCGCTCTCTGGGAAAGCCGAACCTGAACAGGTTGCGCATAAGCGCCGCGGCGTGG
Source organism: Binatia bacterium (assembly GCA_963422385.1). GTDB lineage: Bacteria > Desulfobacterota > Binatia > UBA9968 > JAJDTQ01 > JAJDTQ01. Next base: position 467,501 of record OY729432.1, read on the forward strand.
GGAGCCCGCTCCGACGCCCCGATCAGAGCGATGCTCCGGGGTTTCAGCAATGCGGTCAGGGCGTCGGGGTCGGGAGCCGTGTCCATTGTCGTCCCGCCGGTCAACTGCCGCTCATCCGGGACCGTGCGGCGCGGACCGCCCGCATGATGTTGGGGTAGCCGCCGCAGCGGCACAGGTTGCCCGAAAGGTACTCGCGGACCTGATCGTCGGTGGGGTCGCGGTTTTCTTCGAGCAGCGCCTTGGCCGCCATGATGAAGCCGGGAGTGCAGTAGCCGCACTGAGCCGCGTCGTGCTCGAGAAAGGCCTGCTGGATCGGATGCAGCTCGCCGGCGCCGCCCAGCCCCTCGACGGTCTCCACGGAGCGGCCGTCCAGGCGCCCGGCGAGCAGAAAGCACGCGCTCACCGGCCTCCCGTCCAGAAGCACGGTGCAACTCCCGCAGGCTCCCACGCCGCAGGCCTCGCGGACGCTCCAGAGCTTGAGTCCGTCGCGCAGGATCTCGAGCAGAGTATCGGCGTCGTTGACTTGCAACTCCCGTTGCTGCCCGTTGACCGTCATGCTGATGGTACGTTCCATGACCCTCGCTCCGTCACCCCGGCCCTGTACGATAGCCGGACCTCCCCACCCTGCGTATTGCGGGCGCGGGCGGGTTTGAAACCCGCTCCTGCAACTTGCCGCCGTTCACCTTCCCCGCCGCCTTGAGCGCCTGGTGGATCCGTTCCGCGGTCAGCGGGATGTCGCGCACGCGCACGCCCACGGCGTCCTCCAGCGCGTTGGCCACGGCTGCGGCCACGGTCAGGGCGCCGGTCTCGCCGATGCCCTTGGCGCCAAAGGGACCGTCCTTGTGGGGCGCCTCCACCACGATGGGATGACACGCCGCGGGCACGTCCTTGATGGACGCGATCTGATAGTCCAGCAAAGACCCGTTGAGAAGCTGGCCGTCCTGGAACACCATCTGCTCGAACAGAGTCAACCCGAGGTGCATGGTGGCCGCCCCCACGAGCTGTTGCTCACAGTACTTGGGGTTGATGGCGGTGCCGGCGTCGCCGGCGGCGTGGAACTGCAGCACCTCCAGCCGGCCGGTCTCGGTATCCACCTCCACCTCCACGGCGCTGGCGGAGGCGAACCAGTACTCGGTGCACTTCTCCGACAGGCCGGTCTCGGGGTCCATGGGCGCCACCACGGGCTGGCACACACCCTCGCCCGTGATGGTGGTGCCGAGGCTTCCGAACCTGGCCAGAAACGCCTCCGTGACGGTCATGCCGCGTTCCTCGGCGCCGCGCACGAACACCCGGCCGCCGGCTGCCTCCAGGTCTCCGGCATCGATCTCGAGTTTCCGGGCCACGGTCTCGAACAATTCCGCCTTGACCTTGGCCGCGGCCGTACGCACGGCGTTCCCCATGTGGTAGGTGGAGCGGCTTCCCGCGCTGATGGTGTCATAGGGGGTCACGTCGGTATCCGGCTGCACCACGTGGACCCGATCGTGAGAAATCCCCAACTCCTCGGCCGCGATCTGCGCCAGCGCGCTCTCCGAACCCTGGCCCATCTCCACCGTGCTGCTCAGGACGTTGGCGCTGCCGTCGGCATTGAGAATGACGATGGCGCCTGAAATGGACGGCGTCAGCACGGCCTTCACCCCGCAGGCGATGCCCTTGCCCCGGCGCTTGGCGCCCGAGGCAGCCTCCCGGGGTTGATCCCACCCCACGGCCTCCGCCGCCCGCTGCACCGACTCCTTGAGGCCGCAGGCATGGACCGGCGTTCCGGTGACGAAGAGATCCCCCTCCTCCAGCGCGTGCTCCAGGCGGAACTCCACCGGGTCCACGCCCAGGCTCCGGGCGACGATGTCCATCTGGGAGTCATAGGCCCAGATCACCTGCGGCACGCCGAAGCCGCGAAACGGCCCGGCCGGCGGCTTGTTGGTGTAGATGCAGTAGGAGTCGATGGACACATTGGGGATCTTGTACGGCCCGGAGGAGGTATAGCCCGATTTGTGGACGATCCGCGGGCCGATCTCGGCGAAGGCGCCGGTGTCCCAATAGACCTCGCACTTGCGCGCGGTCATCGCCGAGCCCTTGACCGCGGTCTTGAGCTTCACCACGACACCATGCTTGGTGACGGTCTGGAACTCCTCCTCGCGGCTCAGGCTGTACTTCACCGGCCGGCGGGTCTTCATGGCGAGAAGCGCCACCAGCGGCTCCAGCTTGTTGTAGAGCTTGGCGCCGTAGCCGCCGCCCAGATACGGCACGCGCACGCGGATGCGATTCATGGGCACGCCCAGCATGCGCGCCAGCTCCCCCCTGACGAAGGACGGCGACTGGCTGGCGGTGTAGATGTTGATGCGTCCGCTCTCGTCCACGTACGCCAGCGAGACGTGGGCCTCCATGGGCACATGCTGGGCCGGCGGCGCCGTGAACACGTCCTCGAACACGCGGTCCGCCTCGGCAAAGGCCTGCTCCACGTCGCCCTTGCGCAGCTTGTAGTGGTAGCAGACGTTGGACCGCTCGCCCGCCTTGACGTGGGCCAGGTCCGCGAACGCCCCGGAGGGCCGAAGCTCCTCGTGGATGATGGTGGCGTCCGGCTTGATGGCGTCTAGCACGTCCAGCACCACGGGCAACGGCTCGTATTCCACCTCCACCCGTTCCATCGCCTCTTCCGCCGCGCGCCGGCTCTCCGCGGCCACGGCCACCACCTGCTCGCCCTCGTGGCGCACCCGGTCGATGGCCAGCACCGGCTGGTCGGCGAACGCCGGCCCGTGGTAAGGCGTGACCCCGGGCATGGCCGCGATGTCCGCACCCGTGAGCACCGCCGCCACACCGGGGCTCGCCTCCGCTCCGGACTTGCCGATGCGGACGATGCGCGCGTGGGGGTGGGGACTTCTCAATACCGCCACGTGCAAGAGCCCCGGCGGCTCCAGGTTGCCGGTGTGCAACGCCCGGCCCGTCACCTTCTGGACGGCGTCCCGGCGGTCAACCGACGTACCGACGATGGAATAATCCGCCACGCATTCACCTCACGAAGATGCTCACCGCGCCAGACCGCGCAACGTCCGCTTGAGGAACACACGGGTCATCTCGCGCTTGTAATCCGCACTGCCGCGCAGGTCCGACACCGGGGAGATCTGTTCGTCGACGGCGTCGCAGACCGCGTTCCAAAGCTCCTCCGAACAACGCTCCCGACGAAACCGGTCCAGGCCGGCCGCCAGGAGCGGCGCCTCCGCCACGCCGCTGAGCCCGATGCGCAACTCGCCGACACTCTCGCCCTCCAGCGCCAGCAACGCCGCCACCCCGATGCACGGCCAGTCGTTGGCCGAGAGCGAGCTGAACCGCGAGTACACGGTGCGGGCGGCTTCCGGAGCCCGCGGCACCCGCACCTCCACCAGGATCTCTCCCGGCTCCAGCACGGTCTCGTACATGCCGCGATAGAAGTCCTTCAACGCAACCACACGGGTGCCGTCCGCCCCGGACACCACCACCTCGGCGCCGAGGGCCAATAGCACCGGCGGCGGGTCCAGCCGGTAGTCGGCGTGGGCCAGGTTGCCGCCAACGGAGGCGGTCTCCCGGATGCGCACGTTGCCCACGTGACTGAAAGCCTGGGCCAGAGCCGGCGCGCGCCGCTGCACCAAGGGCGACCGCTCCACCGACCGGTGGGTCGCCAGCGCCCCGATGCTCAGGCCACCGCCGGTCTCGGTGATGCGGTCCAGACCCGGAATCGCCTGCAGATCCACCAGATGGGAGAACCGCAGCGCCCGCTGCTTCATCAGGATCACCAGCGTCGTCCCGCCGGCGATGGGACGCGCCTCATCGCCGTGGTCCAGCAACATGCGGCCGGCTTCGGCCACGGTGCGGGGTTTCAGAAGATCAAAAGAGGGAATGGTCATGAGCGATCAGATGCCCGGCGAACGGTCCGCGGGCAATCGCTCGATTTATAGCGCTTGGGATTGTCGTTGACAAATCACACCGCGGCGCCCGCTCTCCCAGCAGAAGCCTTGGCGTCCATCTTGACTTCCACCGGGAGCTTCAGCCCCAGGCTCTCCAACAAGGCTTCGAGAGTGGAGAAGCGGGGATTGCCTTTCCGCGAAAGCGTCCGGTACAGGCTCTCACGGCTCAACTGCGTCTCCTGAGCGAGGTGCCTGATCCCGCGGGCTTTCGCGACATCGCGCAGGGCCAACAGGAAGAATCCGCCCAATACCTCTGCTGGTGAACGTTCCGGAGTATTCTTGAGCATCAATTCTTACTTGTAGGCTGGCTGTTTCTGTCCGGTTTCACACCCATCATGACGATGACGCCGCCTTTCATACCGGTGAGAAGGCCCAGGAAATCGTCGGCGCGCATGGTCTTCATCATGGCCGGCTCGGACTTTGGCAAAAAGTCCAGACACAACTTCTGCAACCCCAGGCGCAGATACCGAAGCAACGGTCCGTGCCAGTTGACCGTCATATCCGGGAACCACCTTTCCAGCGCCGCCAGCCGTTCCTCCGTGATGGGCCGGCAATGCACATCCCTCTCCTGTTTGCCGAGCATTCTCGTGCCTATGGTATGGAGTAGCGTCTTCCAGGGATCGGTGCCCGCAAACTTCCCGCCTTCCTGGAGCACCCGGTACAGCTCGCCAGACACATATTCAAGGCGCGTATGATGGAAGCAGGCGAAGGAGAAGACGGAATCAAAGAAGTCCGCCTTGAACGGAATCTGCTCGCCGAGTCCGACAACGGGAGCGAACCGGTCGCGGACTCCGAAAATCTCCGCCAGGCATAAAGCGTATCGCGCCTCCTCTATCATTGGCGTGAGCAGAAACCCGCGCTCTGCGCCGGCCAGCAGCATTTTAACCGAGTGAGAGCCGGTGCCGCCGATTTGCATGAACGTCTTGCCGCCAACCGGCGCCAAGTGCCGGTATGCCTCGAACAGGCACAGCGACTCATTCCCCGCTTCGATCCAGACATCGTCAGGTTCGGGAAAGCTGCGGGCGGCGGCGATATTCTTGCATCCTATTATCCCCTCCAGATACTCCGCTTTGGCTGCGCCGTTGACCGCAAGGTTGACCCTTCTCGATTCGGCGGCGTTGTAATACTCAATTTCCTCTTCATGAGTCTCCGTATATACCGGGTCATTAAGACCGGGAACCGGATGGAGAGCATCGGGGCTGCCAGTAGGAACAAATCGCTCGGAACCAAGCAAGACCGGAATCCCGTCCACCAACGGATAGGCCGAAGAACCGTCTTTGAGCGCCAATACCTGACCGGTGACCCCGAACGGTATTACTCGGTGACCCCGAACGGTATTACTACATCTTGGCTTTTTCGCGATATTGGGACCGATTCTCGGGGGAGGGGGGACAATTCCAGAGTACTGCCCGTTATGGGACAACGGAGATATTCGACGAAATCATGCAACTCCATGATGTCCAGAGTATATGCAAACCGCAACGCCAGCAAGGGCCGCCAAGTCCGCCGCCAGCGCCCGGAGCGCGCCGCAGGGCCAGTAATACGCCGCCAAGTCAGGATTGAACCTAGGGAAGATCTGAACAAGTCGGTTCTGGCAGAATGGGTTTATTGATGACGGAGTGGAGAGCGGGCCATGGAGCAAGCGACGTTTGCGGAGATGGAGCACGATCTGAAGAAGCGTCACACGCGGCGCGAGGCGTTTATCGAGAAGATGGAGGCGCTGATCCCGTGGGAGCGTCTGGAGAAGCGGGGCGAGCCGTTCTATCCGAAGGTTGGGCGCGGTCCGCGTCCCTATCCGCTGGGGGTGATGGTGCGGGTGCACTGCGTGCAGTTGTTCTACAACCTGAGCGACCCCGGGATGGAGGACCTGCTCTACGAGGTGGAGTCCGTGCGGCGGTTTGTGGGGCTGCGGCTGTCGGGTGCGCTGCCCGACGAGACGACGATCCTGCACTTCCGCCGCCTGCTGGAGAGGCACGGTCCGGGGGAGAGGGACCCGGAGATGCACCAGACGAAGAAGGGGAAGCAGTGGTACTTCGGGATGAAGGCGCACATCGGTGTGGATGCGCAGTCGGGCTTGACGCACAGTCTGGAGACGACGCCAGCGAACGCCTCGGACGTGGCGACGGCGCACGCGCTGCTGCACGGGGGCGAGGAGCAGGTGTGGGGCGACGCCGGCTACCAGGGGGTGGGCAAGCGCGAGGAGAACCGGGACACGGACGTGGACTGGCAGGTGGCGATGAAGCCCGGCAAGCGCAAGCTGTTGGACAAGGCGGGACCGGAGGAAGCGGCGGAGAAGCGCAAGGCCTCGGTGCGGGCCAAGGTGGAGCATCCGTTCCTGTACGTGAAGCGCCAGCGCACCGTTCGAAGGCGAGGTGAACGAAACTCTCTTGAGGCCCGGCTTTCAACTTCCCTTCTCCCGTCGAGGTGTAGATACGTTCAGGCCTCAGGCGTTCCTTTCGTCCTCGGCAAGCAACTCGTCGCCCGACTCCGCCGGCACGTCCGGCGCCCTGTCGAGATAGTGCTTGAGATCGCCTTCGACCGCTCCGGCGCCGCGCTCCTGAAGAAACGCCTTGGCGGTCTCGACCGCGCCGATTTTCTGTGCGACGGCCGCGACGATCCATTGATTGAGCGAGACGCCGTCCTCCTTGGCGAGACGCATGGCCGTTTCTTTCAACGATGCGGGCAACTGCAACGGATACTTGTAACGCCGAGCGGTCGTCATTCAGTCAATCTCCCTACAATCTGATTGGGCGTTGCAATCTCGATCCCGAACCGGCGAGCCGGGCCAAGGTCCCTGATGTTGTGCGTCACGATAGCGTCAGCCCTTCCACTGAGAGCCGCTTCGAGAACCATATCGTCGCCGGCATCGGGCAGCAATGGTCGAATACGCAAGGAAATGTCTACGGGCTCGGCGACGGCGGCAAGGGCGCTCATAATCCTTGCAACGTCATCAAGTTGGTGGCCGGTCACTGCAAGTGTCTCCGCGCGGCTGAGGACTGCCTCATACTCCAGGAAAAGGGCGGTAGAGCACAAGATCGTCACACGCCGTGCCTCCAGCAGTCTCAGAAGCAGGTTGCTTGCGCCACGACGGCTGCGAAAGGCAGCAACGATAACGTTGGTATCGAGTACCAGTCTCAACATGACATCCTAAAACACATCCCCAAGGATGTCAATTGCTGGATTTACTCGCCACCGGTCAGTTTCCGGTCCACGTACCACATGGCCAGGCAGTCGTCCTTTTCCGCGACGTCGGCCCTCCGCGGCTACGGCCACCACCTGCTTGCCCTCGTGGCGCACCCGGTCGATGGCCAGCATCGGCGACGGGTTCAGCCGGTAGTCCGCGTGGGCCAAGTTGCCGCCCACGGACGCGGTCTCCCGGATACGCACGTTGCCCACGTGACTGAACGCCTGCGCCAAGGCCGGCGACCGCTCTACCGACTGGTGGGTCGCCAGCGCCCCGATGCTCAGGCTGCCGTCGGTCTCCGTGATACGGTCCAGACCCCTGATCGACTGCAGGTCCGCCAGACGGGAAAAGCGCAGCGCCCGCTGCTTCATCAGGATCCACCGGCGTCGTGCCGCCGGCGATGGGGCGCGCCTCATCGCCGTGGTCCAGCAACATGCGGCTGGCTTCGGCCACGATGCCGGGTTTCAGGAGATCGAAAGGGGGAATGGTCATGAGCGATCAGATGCCCGGCGAACGGGCAACGCCGGGGGTAGTGTCTCCGCAGGGGACGATTGACTCAGGTCTTGCACGCGGATTGGTATTCGCCTATATTTCTTGCAATAATTCAAGTGCAAGATATTTTAAGTGAAGGAGGTCCGGTGACGGAGCAGATCATTGGTACGCGGCTCAAGGCATTGAGGCAGAAGCGCGCGCTCTCTCAGGAGAGGACGGCGCGCTTGTTCGGATTCAAGGATCGGCAGACTGTGTCGGCAATAGAGACCGGCGTGCGACGTGTGACTGCGGCGGAACTCTTGGTCGCCGTGGAGAAGTTGAATGTGCCGCTCGACTATTTCACCGATCCCTTTCGACTGGACGGCGAGGCGCTGTTTTCCTGGCGGCAGAGGGGCGTCGGACGGTTGGAGCTTGGTGAGTATGAGAGGACAGTTAGCCGCTGGGTCGGTGCGTATCGGGCCCTAGCCGCGCCGGTCGGTCGACGGGCGCCGTTGATGCGGCAGGCCCTTGGGCTGACCAAGCTGTCGCGATTCGAAGACGCGGTGGACGCTGGCGAGCGGTTTGTTGCCGAATTCGAACTCGGGCTTGTGCCGGCGCAACGTCTTGCGACAGTGATGCAAGAACAGTTTGGGATACTCGTGCTTATGGTGGACGCTTACCAAGGTATTTCCGGAGCGGCATGCCGTCTGCCTGAGTTCGACACGGTGCTGATTGCACGAGGGGAAGTAGCCGGGCGCCGCAACTTCGACTTGGCGCATGAGCTATTTCACATCCTCACTTGGGAAGCGATGCCGCCCGAGCACACGGAGGATGCCCGCGATTTCGGCGGCAATCGGGTGGAGCAACTAGCCAACAACTTCGCATCCGCCGTGCTGATGCCGAGGGCGAGGCTTGAATCCTTTGGCGATTGGGGCCGGTTGGACACGGACGGCTTGATCGCTCGACTGAACACAACGGCAGACGAATTGGGTGTGACCTCGTCGGCCGTCAGGTGGCGTCTGGTCGCCCTTCGGGAGTTGACCAAAGGGAAGGCGCGGGCAATTCCGGAAGCCGCTTTGCGGAACAACCGCCGCGAGGACAGCTCGGCGGCTCCGCCTTTGTTCTCGCGACCATTCGTGGAGGTGATGGCGAAAGCCATCGGCCAGGGTCATGTTTCGGTTCGACGCGTGGCGGCACTGGTCGGGGTCGCGATCGAAGACCTGGAGGAACTGTTTGCGGCCCATGGCGTCGATCAGGCGATTGAGTTGTGAGCAAAACGGTCGGCCACGGGACTTCGGTGCTCGTGGACACGAACGCGATCATCGAGTCGCATCGGACGGGTGCGTGGCGGGCGCTGGCTGGTGGCTATCGGGTGGAAACCGCTGAAGACTGCGTGACGGAGACGCAGACGGGCTTCGCTGGCGGCCGAACATCGCGTTGGTAACAGGGAACGCGCCGAACTGGCGGTTCGGATACAGGGCATCACGTTGGACAGGGGCGAGGAGTCGCTCTGGACGTACGCGCTAGGGAGGGATGACCGCTGGTTTCTGTGCGGCCCCGACAAAGCTAGTTTGCGCTGCGGAGTGAGGCTCGGGTTCCGGGAACGGATCGTATCTCTCGAAGAGTTGCTGGACGGTGTCGGTCATCGGCCGAGCACTGCCCTCAAGCGTCACTATACGAGGAAGTGGCTGGACCGGGTACTCGCGGAGCTTGTCTTGGCGGAGTGGAGCGGTGGTGTAGCGTGTCCGTGCTGACACTCTGAAGGGTGCGTGGGGAAGTATCGAATGGGCTTGGATCGCCGTCGAGCGTAGCGCGACAGAGTGTTGCGGTTACGGTTCGGTGGTGTCGGTCGGATAGCTTCCAGCATGCTGAAAGGGGTAGTTCGTGGGAGATTTGCTGAAAACGTTGCGTACATTCGACGCGCTGAGAGATGGCGAGGCGGGGGGAGATACCGTCAATCGGCGTTTCTTGGAGTCGATTGCGCCGATTTACGCCAAGGATTCCGTGATCGAGGGGCTGGGGGAGAGGCTCAGGGCTGCTTTGGACAAGAGAGGGATCGCGCGTCTGTACCAGCACCAATCGGACGCGATAGCGCAAGCGCGCGAAGGCGCGAACGTCGTACTTCAAGCCCCTACGGCCAGTGGCAAGACGCTCGCGTTTCAAATCCCCATGCTTGAATCGTTGCTTGAGCCGAATGCGCATGCGCTCATGCTTTATCCCACAAAGGCGCTTGCAATGGATCAACGCGAGCAGCTTACGCGGTTGACGAGTGCGATGCCAAAACCCGAGATCGAGTCCTGGTGGTACGACGGAGACACGGATCGTGAGGCTAGAAAGTTGTTGCGGAGGAATCCTCCACCGATCCTTATCACGAATCCGGATATGCTGCACAACAGCTTCCTGGGCCACTCGGAACAGTGGTACAAATTTTTTTCGGGATTGAAATGGGTGATCGTCGATGAGATACACGAGTATCGTGGGTATTTCGGTTCGAACGTCGCGATGATCCTCAGGCGCTTCTCCTACCATCTGGCTTCCCTTGGGATTCGACCCCAGTTCTTCATGAGCTCGGCGACGTGCGCCAACGCAAAGGAGCATGCGGAAAACCTGACGGGGCTTGAGTTCGTGGAGGTGAACGCGAGCGGCACAATGCAACCCCGGCGAGAATTCGTGTTCGTAAGGCCCGACATACCCGACTACCAGTACTGGGATATCCTGCAGCTACGGACTGTCATGGCGAGCTTGGCATGTGTGGCGGATGGCAAGTCGGTGTTAGCCTTCTGTCCGACCCGGAAGTTCGCGGAGGCGTGCCATCCCATAGCGATGCGCGAGATCCAAAAGCGCAAGGATGCGGGCAAGCCGCTGGTGGACCAAGCCGCGGTGAAGGTGTTCCGAGCCGGTTTGGAGATCGAAGAGCGACACGCTGTACAGGAGGGACTGAAGCGCGGTGAAGTGAAGCTGGTCTTTACGACCAACGCGCTGGAGCTGGGGATCGACATCGGTGGCCTCGACGGAATCATTATGGCCGGCTTTCCAGACAGCATGATGTCAGCTTGGCAGCGCATCGGTCGAGCAGGCCGCACCTACGACGCCGAGGCGTTCGTGCTGTACTTCGCGCGCAACAACCCGCTTGATCGATTCTACGCCGCCAATCTGGAGGCGTTCCTTACGAAGCCGCTCGATAATCTCGTTGTCAACGCGGAGAACACGGATCTCGTCGAGAAGCATCTGAGCTCGCTCCTTTTTGAAACGCCCTCGTTGACCGACGACGCCGCGATTCTCGGGGCGTCGATGAAACGCGAGGCCCGAAAAAAGGTCGACGCGGGTGCAGCCCCGGTAAAGTCCGGCACGTGGAGGCCACACCCCAGCTTGAACATCAGGGGCGGCGGTGCCGGCATGTTCGTCCTCAAGGAAGGCAACAAGGAGATCGGGACGCTTTCCGCGCAGCAGCAGTTCCGCGAAGCATACCAGCGGGCTATCTACATGCATGGAGGACGCAGTTACCGCGTGAAGGAGGTGGCATTGAAGGGCAGCGGTGGCGAAGTTATTCTTGAGTCGGCCGACCCTTCGCTACGGACGCACGCATCGACGTTCATGATTGTTTCGGAACAGAACATCTTCGCCGGATCGCAATGGGTCGGGAACGGAACGGAGGTGAATGCGTTTTACGGCAAGGTCCTGATCACCGAGTCGCTCAACTCAGTTCAGGAGGTGAATGAACGAACAGGGGAAATTTTGGACCAATGGACGCCACATAGCAACTCTGCGCAGTTCAAGAACGCCCATGCGTTCTGGCTGCAGGAGCAAAGGCCAACAGACGTGTCAGCGGCCGCTATCAACGCATTCCAGCAGTTGCTGCGGGTGGGTGCGTTGTTCTCGGTACCGCTTGACGCACACGACATATTCCCCCACGCGGTTCCGAAGGAACAGAAGGCCTACGTTGTGGAGGGCTATCCCGGTGGCATAGGTATTGCCAAGAAGGTCCTGGAGAGTTGGCGGTCGGTTCTGGAAGTCGGCGTGGACATAGCGTTGGGATGCAAATGCAAGACTGGATGCCCGAACTGCATCGTTCCTCCCCGGTCGACAGACGACATGAACAAAGTGGGGGCCGTGAAATTCGCAAAGGCGCTGTTGCGAGCGACACTCGATCAGCCGAGCGGCGTGTTCCGTGGCGGGCTTTGGGAGCCGGTCCATCAAGGACACTAGCGGGCGATTGAAGTTCGCGTCGATGTAAGACCGATCGCCATGCGAATGCCCGAGAGATTGCTCTCAGGGCTATCCTTCATTGGTCGTTTCAGCCTCCTTTCCATGCTGTTGTGGATGGGGCAATCGTGTTGATCCCCGGCCTCACGAAGCGGTGGCACGTCCCGCCCGCATTACGAATCCCTTCGAAATCCTCCGTTTCCTCCAACCCAGCCTCTTCGACAGTCACCCATCCTGGAAATCCTCGTACCGCTACCCCGTCCCCTGCCAACCCCTCAACTCCCTCTCCTGTTCGCTTGAAATCTGGTCATAGATACCCCCGCATCCTCAACCCGTTCACCGCGAGCATATCCTTGCCGACCGGAAAGCTCTCGCCGGTTCGGCACAGCACCATGGCCGGCAGCCGAGTCGCCCGCAGGAGCGGCTCAACGGCCAGCAGTTGCCGGAAGTCCCTCGGCCCGGGAAGCTCTTTCCACTTGGCATCCGCCAATGTCAGCCCGCCGTCCTTCTCGATGAGGAAATCCACCTCGCGGGACTGATCCCTGTAGAACCGCACGGAGGCTTCGGGGGCGGTTGCCGAGAGATACTTGCGAAGCTCCGCGAACACGAACGTCTCCCAGATGGAGCCGATCAGGTAGCTGTCCGTCACGGAGGCCTGGTTGAGGCCGAGCAGAAAACACAGGAGTCCAACATCGTTAAAGTAGGGTTTCGGCGTTTTGGTGAGGCGCTTTCCGAGATTGGCGAAATACGGCTCGATCAACGTGATCTGATTGGACGCCTGAAGAACAACTCAGCCACTCCGTGGCCGTCTTGTTACTGATCCCCACTTCCTTGGCCAACTCGGTCTTGTTGAGGAGCTGTCCGCTACACACGGCGCTCGCCCGCATGAAGCGGTCGAAGTCCCTGAGCGAAGACACGTTGAGGAGCTGCCGGACGTCCCGCTCCAGGTACGTGGCCTGATAGCTCCTGAAGTAGTCCGCGGCTCTCAAGTCCGGGTCCTTCCAGAGCTGCGGCATGAAGCCCCGGACCAGCGCCCCGGCGATGCCTTCACGTTGCTCGCGGTCGTGGAACACGGCGCCGAGTTCCTCGATCGAGAAACCCTCAAGCTCCAGCACCCCGCAACGCCCCGCCAGCGAATCCGATACATCCCTCATGAGGCTGAACTTCTGCGAGCCGATGAGGATGAACCGTCCGTTGGCGGCGCGGTTCCTGTCGATCTCCACCTTGAGATGGCGGAAAAGCCTGGGAGCATATTGCACTTCGTCCACCAGTAGTGGTGGAGGATGTTGCAGGAGGAACGACCCCGGGTCTTCCTCGGCAAGTTGTGCTTGTTGGGGAAGATCCAGGCTGACGTAATGGTAATGGGGAAACAACCGCGTGAGCAAGGTGGTCTTGCCCGCCTGGCGGGCTCCCGTAACCACCACCGCGGGAAAGTGGGCGGCCAAGCGCAACACCGCGGGTGCGATCTCCCTCGGGAATTCCATGGCACATACTCGACAAATCAGGAAGTTGTATAACCAATATACAGGAGTAGTATTATCAAGATTACCAATTCCGTCATAAATCGAAAAACCCTGCAATCCGCAACGTTGCAGGACCCCACAGGCGCTGTCAGAATGAGGGTCTGATGGCGATCGGGATTCTGGCATACGGTTCGTTGATCTCCGATCCCGGAAGGGAGATCGAGGCGGCGACAGCGGACCGCATTGCAGGGGTGGAGACTCCCTTCAAGGTCGAGTTCTCCCGCAGCAGCCGCGTGCGTGACGGCGCGCCGACGCTCGTCCCGGTGGAGAGAGGCGGCGCCAAGGTCTCCGGGGTGGTCCTGGTGCTGCGGGAGTCCGTTAACGAGACCGCCGCTCAGGACATGCTTTACCGGCGGGAGCGAAACCGGGTGGACAGCGGCGACTTCTATGCAGACGTGGACCCCGCTGACTTCGACAGCGCCTTCCTGGGACATCTGGACCGCTTCGCGGGGTTGAATGTGGTTTTTCACGCCGCGCTACGGGCGAACATCGTGGAGCCCACCCCCGAACTGCTGGCGCGTCTGGCCATCGCAAGCGCGGCGGCCCCCGCCGGCGCCACCGGGCGGGACGGCGTCACCTATCTCAGGGACGCCAAGCAGAGCGGCATCCTCACGCCGCTCATGGACGAGTATGAGAAGGAAATCCTTCGCTGGACCGGCGCCCGTGACCTGGAGGGAGCCCGCGCCATCGCCATGAAGGGGAAGCCTTAGCGACGGGGGTCGGTTACGCGACTTGTCTCCGAAGTCGTCCCACATTATCCGCGTGGCAACTCGTCGCCCGGCTCCGGTGGCACGTCCGGGTCTTGGGGGGATTCGGCCTATACGGGCCAAGGGGAGGTGATTCGCGCCCGGGCGCCGCATGCTCGGGACCACAAACGAAGTTCTGACCGGTCAACGTCCAGCGTTCGACTGTGACAAAAACTTCAATATCAACAGTACCACGGAGCTGCCAAGGCATTGACGCCGGCTCCGTCGTCATGCAGGAAGGCCGAGAAAAAGTGCAACGCCCTGTGCAGGATCGAGGACCAGGTTCCCCCGCACGACCTACGCTTGGCCTGCGCGAAGAGGTGTGCGGCTCTACGGGACAGCTACTGCAGGTCATAGCCGAGGGGACGTCGGACCTTGCCTCTGTAAACCCTGCGGGCTACGGGGTCCTTCAAGGGGGTGGGGAGCCTGCGCCTGTTTCCGAACGACCGGCTTCATGTCCGTTCTGTCGGTGACTTCATACCGGTGACTTCACAATGGAGGTGTCGCTATGTGTATCCGATTCATCGTTTCGTTGGCCTGTGTTCTCATCGCTCTGGCGTTCTCCGTGGAGACGAACGCAACGGAATATTTGCTCGTGCGTTGCACGACGGAGCCGACAGGGCCCGACGGCACCGTGAAGGAATGCGTGTCCAAACGGTTTATCAGGGCGAGGAAGGGCCATTACTTCAGAGCGCTGAGCGGGAAGATAAAGAAAGTGAAAACCACGCCGGGTGGTTTCTGTTACTTCCAGTGGCGGGAGTGGACGAGAGTCGGGAAGGGGAAGAAAGAGCCGCGCAAACTGGTGGTCCGGGCCACGGCGCGGAGTCCTCACGACCGCATCGGCGGGATCGGCCAGACCGTCTGCAGGGCTTCGGCCGAGACCTTCGCGTACGAGTAAGGCGATCCGGGAACCCAGTCGGTCCCGTGGATGCCACCCGTGAATACCGGATACGCAGGCGGACGGCCCGTAACAATCCCTGTCGCGGCGTTTCCCGTGTTTGCTCGGTTGTCTTCAAGCGCGGGTTGCAGTCGGCCTCGGCCCTGAAAGGGACGCGGTGCACGCTGGCGACGCTCCTTACCCGAAACGCCCGATCACGTCCCATTCACGGCCAATTATGTCCTTCCTATTAGGTAACGTATGCCTGTGGCGCTTGGTGTCGGTCATCCGGTCAATCCCGTACGATGTATCCTGTTTTCCCCGGTCAGCTTCCGGTCCACGTGCCACATGGCCAGGCAGGCGTCCTCGTTGTAGCGGACGGCCTTGTCGGCCCGGGCGCGGTCGCCGGTGTCGATGGAATCCCAGTAGCACAGCAGCGCCTCACAGGCGCCAAATCCCTGCCGGCGCCGGTTGAAACCCAGGGCCGTGGCGACGCTCTCGATGGAGAACCGCGGCACCGGCAGGTAGACGGCGTCCCGGATGCATCGCTTCAGATCGACGCAGGCGCCGACCAGCCGGGCCAACCGTCCCTCCAGCCGCGGCCAGCGGCGCATGACGGCTTTCATCTGCCGGATCTCGTAGTCGGTCCAGTGGTAGAGCCGCGCGGCGCCCATGTCGTCCCCCACATAGTCGATGAACGCCTCGAAGATCCCGGCTTCGTCCTCGGGGCCCCGTGCGAGGAACTTGACGAACTGATTTCGGGCGCCGTCCCAGCAGCCGATGAGGTAAACGTGGGGCGGCATGGCGGGATGCAGATCGTCCGAGGTCTCGAAGGCGAAGTAAAGGAGCCTTCCGGCCCGGGGAATCCGCAACTCGCGGCCGGGCTTGGGGACGGGTTCGCCGGTCCGGTAGCTCTGGGCCACGTGGTACGCGGCAGAGCCGTGGTGCGGCCCGAGGATCTCCTCGATCTCCTCCGGAGAGCGGCTCCACAGCTTGTCCACGCTGTGGATACCCGCGGCTCGGAGCTTGGCCCGCTCGGGTGCCCGCACCCCTGCCAGCAACACCAGGTCCCGGCGCTCGTTGACCAGCCTGTTGCCGTACACGCGCCAGGGCGATTCGGTGACGTCGGGCGGCCTTCCGGCCTCGGGCTGCTCCATCGCGCCGTCCCGAAGCCCGATCCAACGCGACACCACGTCGTCGATCCTGCCCCCGAAGCCCGAGACGTCCACCGGACGGGCCTCCTCCCGCAACGCGACGGTCACGCGGCCCGGCGTGTGGCCCTGGATGGCGCCGACGGTCCGGTTGTAGAACGCCGCCTGGAGCGCGAAGGCGTCCCTGAGTTTCCGCGCCCGCTTTATCTCGATGACCCGATAGTGGTACGGCCCGAGGTCCGAGCCGTGGCTGTCGTCGCGCACCAGCAAATCGCCCCGGCCGTAGACGTCGCGGCCGAGATCCCACAGTTGCGGTTGGTGAATCGCGGGAACGCCCTCCAGCATGGCCCGGAGAGTCCGGGCGAGGGCCTCGTAGCCGAAGTCGGGCCGGATCGCCAGGGCGTCGGGATAGTGCGCGGCCACCCAGACGTCCTCGTGCTCGACGCCGCGGCGGTAGCGCATCCGCTCGTAGCGGCCGACCTCGTTCACTGCCTCGCCACCGGGCGCGTGGTACTGACACCAGACCCAGAACGGGTCGCGCAGCACCTTGTCCACCAGCGACGGGCGGAACCGGGGCCTGCCGTGGATCCTCTCGCCCGAGGTGGCACGGTCGAGCAGCGCCCGCAGCCGCACCTCCTGCCCCTGAAGCGGTAGCGTTAGCTGAATGCGGGCTTCTCCTTGGGATAGTGATCTTCCATGGCGGAGCGGTAGCGCTCCATGAGGACGCGGTTGAGGTCCAGCGGCGGCTGCTGATCGTCAGGCAGCAGCGGGCGGTATTCCACGTCGCCGATCTCTTCCTTGAAGGTCTCCTTGGCCCGCGCCACCAATTGCGGGTCCATCAGCAGGTCGACGGCCGACGCCGCCATGGCCTTGGCTCCGGCAACGGCTCCCTTGTGGGCGACGGATGTGGCCAGGGAGACGCCCGCGCCCCAGTGGTGGTAGGCGATGCCCGGGATGTTGGACGGGAAGTTCACCACGCCGGACGGCACCACCCAGCAGACGTCGCCGGAGTCGTTGGCGGATACCGATTGCACCGCTTCCCGGAGTTGGGCGACCCGTGTCGGCATTCCCGTGGCCTTGACGTTGACCCTGGTCTGGACGTCGGTCACGAGCTTCTGCTCCGCCTCGGTCCACTGAGGCATGCCCACGGCCTCGATATTCTTCTGGATCACCTCCGCCAGGGTGCGGTTGCAACGGGTGGGCGCCACCGCGCTCAGGACGTTCACCGAGCAGGAGGTGTCGGTCATGGTGGCCGCGCCTTGGGCGACGCGCTTGGCCTTCTCGAACAGCGTCCGGGCCTTCTCCGCGGTGGCCTCGCGGAAGAACCACCAGATGGTCGCGGTGTTGGGGATGACGTTGGGCTGGTCGCCGCCGTTGCTGATGACCCGGTGGCTGCGCTGGGAGGGCTCCAGATGCTCCCGCAGCTTGTCCCAGCCGATATCCATCAGCACCGCCGCGTCCACCGCGTCCCGCGCGTTCCAGGGCGAGGTGGCCGCGTGGGCGCTCTCGCCCTGGAAGGTGAACTCCGCGGAGATGAGCGCGTACTGCCGCAGGCCGTACACCGTTCCCAGATTGTAACCGATGTGGTCGTGCAGGGCCACGTCCACGTCCTTGAAGTAGCCGTCGCGCACGAAGTAGGGGCGGCTCACGAGCTGCTCCTCGGCCGGGGCGCCGTAGACCCGCAGGGTCCCCTGAATGTCGAACTGCTCCATGGTCTTCCTGGTGGCCACGGCCGCGCCGATCATCACCGCGGCGTTGACGTTGTGCCCCTCGGTGTGTCCCGGCGCACCGGCGACGATGGGCTTCTGCTCCGCCACGCCGGCCATCTGCGAACTCGATGGCGTGGCGTCGAACTCCGTGTGGAGCGCCACCACCGGCGTACCCGACCCGTAGGTGGCGATGAAAGCCGTGGGCATCCCCGAAATGTCCCGCTCGACCTCGAAGCCCGCCTGCTCCAGGATCTCGGTCATGAGCCCGGAGGTGCGGAACTCCTGCATTCCCAGCTCGGCGAAGTAGAAGATGTTGTCGCCGAGCAGGGCGATGTTGTTCCGGTTCTCCTCGACCGCGTCGAAGGCGAATTGTTTTTGCCTCGAATCCTGCATGGTTCCTAATCCTTTTCGTAGCTCACGCTCTTCGGCGTCGCGCCGACCCGCCGTGCGATAGCCTTCCACAGAGGGCCATGGTGGGTGTCGGGGCCGGCGAGCGCATGGGCGATCTCATGCAACACGGTGTCCCGGATCCCCTCATCGTTCCCGGCCAGCGCATGGGCGCGGCCGATGCGAATTACGCGGTCCCGGTAATGACAATCGCCCAATCGCCGCCCGGACTCGACGAAAGCGAGCCTCCAGTCCGTAAGCCCGTGCTCGTCCATTAGCCGTCGCGCTACTCCGGCGACCTCGTTCAACCGTGCGGCGCCGTTGCGCCTGTCTCCCGCTCCGACCCGGCGGAGCAGACCATACGGCACATTCCACGTAGCGCCTTGGCAGCGCACCTTCGCGCGCTTCGGGTTGAGCTTCACGATCTCGCCCCGCACCAGCCCTTCGGCATCCACAAACGCCGCCTCGTCACCCACGCGCCAAGCAGCGCGGGCCTCGTCGTGCAGCGTCACGATCGTGCCGAGCGGCGGTCTATCCGAAAACTTCAACACTGCCTCAGAGACTCTCCAGACCCGCTTCGCGGTGTCGATCACTCTCACGAAACGGCGTCGTCCCTGTCGTTGGAGCAGATGCCCGTGGATCGTCTCGCCGTCGTGGGTCGTGAACACGACCGCGTCACCCGTGGACAATCGGCGTTCGCCGTTCCCGTCGCTCATTCGATTCGTCTCCCGCCTCACCCCGCGGCTGCCCGATTCGAACCCTGCATCGGCTATACCCTCACACGCCGGCAAAATCAAAACTGCGTATCGTGCCCGCCCCCCTTCCGGTCGTCCCGCTCAGGTCGGCGTAGCCGCACACGCGGTCCGACGCGCCTCCCCTGCACCCGCCGTCGGCCTTGTTCGCTCTTCCCGGAGGGTATAAGGTCAACGTCCAGGGTCACTGTCCGGGGGCGCGATTCATGCCGAGCAACCAACCCGTCATCAAGGGCGCCGCCACCGCCCTCGCCCACACCCCGAGCCTGGTCCGTTACGGCTCCAGGCCGTTCCGGGAAGCCAAGGCCCGGCCGGAGTTCCTGGCGGAATTGACGCGGGGTCTGTGGAGCTACGACGACGCGTCGCGCTACCTTCCCAATCAGGTGTTCATCGGCAGCCAGGCGCCGGCCCGCCTCTGGGAGGTGGAGCGGCCCTGGTTCGACAAGCTCGCCGGGGTGGATGACGGCGAGACGCCTTTCGGACACATCATGGAGGAACGGCGTTTCCTCGCCCTGCTGGGCTGCGCGGACCCGTTCAAGCACGTGCTGCTGCGGGAACGGTTCTGGGAACGGATGCATCCCGTGCTCTCGGCCTCGCCGCTCACGGCGCCGCTGGCCTCCGCCTCGCCGTCACTTGTCGACGACGCCCGCCTGGACAAGGAACGGGAGGCCGCCGATTGCCTGCCGCTCTTCGCCGGCGGCGAAGGGGCGCCCGTGGGAGTCGTGAAAACAGGCCACTCCGAGGACGAAGCGCTCTCGGCGTCGGTTCTGCTGGAGAACCTCTGCTGCAAGCTCTCGGGCGCGCTGGCGGTGCACGAGCTGCTGAACCACGTGGAGGACGTGAACCTGAACGACGTCGACCTCGTGCTGAGCTGCTCGGAGGAGGCCGTGGGCGACCGCTACCAGCGTGGCGGCGGCAACATGGCCAAGGCCATCGCCGAGCTCGCGGGGTGCGACCTCGGGACCGGCATCGACATCAAGGATTTCTGCGCCGCGCCCATTCCCGCCGTGGTCATCGGCGCGTCGCTGGTGCAGAGCGGGGTGTTCAATAACGTCGTCGTGGTGGGGGGCGGGTCGCTTCCCAAGCTGGGGATGAAGTCCCTCTACCAGTTGGAGCAGGGCATCCCGGTGCTGGAAGACGCGCTGGCCGCGGTGGCCGTGTGGATCGGGCGCGACGACGGCAAGAGTCCGATGGTGAACCTTGCAGGGGTTGGCCGTCATCCCATCAAGGCCGGCGCCGGCCTGGACAAGCAGTTCAAGGAGCTTGTCCTGGAGCCGCTGCGGCGGTTGGAATGGGGCGTGGAGCGGGTCGATCGGATCGTCACCGAGCTGCACAATCCGGACATCATGGTCTCCGCCAAGGCCGGTGACGTGGCTGCCAGAAACTATCGGATGATGGGCGCCATGCTGGCCGTGGCCAAGGAGATCGACCGGAGTGACATCGCCGGCTTCGCGCGGGCCAAAGGGGTTTGCGGCTACGCTCCTACCCAGGGGCACATTGCCTCGGGCTTCGTCTACGTGCCCCACGCGCTCCGGGAGATGGCCGCCGGCGCCATTCGGAACTGCCTTCTGGTGGCCCGGGCGAGCCTGTTCCTCGGCCAGATGACCGAGTTGACCGACGGCATGTCGGTCTTGATCGAGCGGAACGGGGAAAACCGCAGTAAGAGCAACATCGGGACCGTGTAACTCTTTATTTTCACCAGGAAGTTATGGATTCCAGGATATGACCCCGAAGCAAGGAGAAATTCCATGACGGCAGAACCCATCACGCTCAACGGCAAGAAGCTCATCATCCTCGGAGAGCGGGACGGCGTCCCCGCCCCGGTCATCAAGCAGGCCATCGCGGGACTGGGAGGCGAGGTCACGTACGCCGCCACCCAGTGCTTCGTTTGAACAGCCGCTGGGGCCATGGACCTTGAGGATCAAGGTCGAATCAAACAACTCGCCGAAGAATACGGAAAGGACGACATCGTCGTGCTGCTCGGCGCCCCCACCACCGAGAGCAGCCAGGTCCAGTTCGAGACCGTCACCACCGGCGACCCCTCCTACGCCGGACCCCTCGCCGGCGTCGAGCTCGGCCTCCAAGCCTACCACGTGTTCGAGCCAACCGTGAAGGCAGCCATCGAACCCGAGCAGTATGCCGACCTCATCGAAATCCTGGAGATGGGACTGGAGTCCGAAGCCATCGTTACGGCATTGGCGCAAATGCGGGTGGGGTAGGTTTTCGCGGGAGGCTCGAACGATGAGCAATACTTACACGGCAATCTTCGAGCGGGACGGCGATTGGTACATGGCATATTGCCCGGAGGTGCCGGGAGCCAACGGTCAGGGCCGTACGAAACAGGAGGCTCGGACGAGCCTGGCGAGCGCGATCGATCTCATTTTTCGGGACCGGCGTGAAGACGCACTACGAGGTCTTCCTGACGATGTCGAGCGAGGTACCGTGGTTGTAGGGTGAAGAGAAGCGTTCGGCTACGGCATCTCCGCCGCTACGGATGCTACCTGAAACGGGAGGGTTCGGCGCATTCGCTATGGTGCAATCCCGCTACCGGCGCTGTCGAAACGGTACCCCGCCACACCGAAATTCCTGATCGCCTCACGAGGAAGATTTACAGGGAACTCTCCATACCGGCAATCGGCCAATGACGCGTCCCAGTCAAGGTATTCTGCCTGCAATCCGTTGGTCGAACAAGTGATCCAGGAAATCGTCGATTCCAACTTCGATCTATACAAGCGCATCACCGACGACCGCGCCTTTGGGGAGGTCGTCAAGAATCTCATCTTCGACCAGTATCTGCGCGGCCACCGCAGCGCCGAGGAGTTGATCAAGCAGGGCGAGTCGAAGACCCTGGAGTTCAAGTCAACGCTCCGCTGGAACCTCAAGGAGGACCGCAGGGACGACAAGCACATCACTCATGCCGCCCTCAAGACCATCGCGGCGTTCCTCAACACGGAGGGCGGCGACCTCCTGCTCGGCGTGGCCGACGACGGCGCCGTGGTGGGTATCGAACACGACCGCCTCGACAACGACGATAAGTTCATGCTCCATCTCGCGCAGATCGTGCGCAACGGGCTTCGCGACCGAGCCTGCACGTGCATCGACCCGAAGATACAGATCGTCGACGGCAAGAGCGTCTGCGTAGTGAGCTGCCAAAGGAGTCCGGAGCCCGTCTTCCTGGCTTGGAAAGGCGTCGAGACGGCAGAGGGAGGGGACTTCTTCGTCCGCAGCGGCCCAGGGCCGGTGAAGCTGTCGGCTGATGATGTCAAGGAATATGTTCGAACCAGGTTTGGGCAAGTACGGGCGAAGTGAGGCAGTGATGGAAAATATGTTCGCTCCGCGGCACGATAGAACCGGAGAAAGTCCGTGACCGGACCTCAAGCTGTTTACCCTCAACGGAGGCTTGGCCACCGAAATCTCGGGAAACGCGACAGCACTGGAAAAGTCCCTTCAACACCGCTGGAAATTTTGTTGACTACGGTTCTGCCCGTGGACGGCGGCAAGCAAATGACCATCGGTGGGGCGCTTCTGACACTGATCGACAAGGACAACATCACGAGCGAAAAGGAAAAGTAGTAATGTGCGAGTTCCTGGCGCAATATGGGGTGGCCTGCCGTGAGCTCAGCACGGTTCCGCCCGTGCCCCGGGGTGCTTATTTCGGCTAATAGCGACGCCATCAAGGGGGTATTTAGAGGGACGGAGTCCAGAACGTGAATCTGAAGCAGTGCTTGGCGCCATGCCTAGCATCACCCTAATTTCTGCGCCGGTTCCGAATTGCTTGAACCCAGTCATCAAGTGCCGTGATGTCCTCTTCAAGCTCGGTCGGTTGGGGAAAGGGTTCATTCTCTGCGGCGGATTGGTCGTGACCCGGAAGCCACTTTGAGCATTTGGTCATTCCGTAATCAAATGCGTTGCAGTCAGCAGCGCAGATATCAGCGAGTCGGCTTACTTGCTGTGTTTGAATGCTATTCCGGTACCTTTCAACGGTTCCGTCCAAAAGCACTTCTTCAAAGCCCCGTTCCCAAGCTTCGCGAAGGAGACCGTATATGTATGATGCATCTCGCTCGTACGTCTCCTGATCTCCATTCCGATAGGTTGTGTCTGCGGCCTGCCAGAGATCCTTCAAATGACCGATGCGATTCCTCACCTTCATCGCAGCCCATGGTAGCCGCTGGGAGGATAGTCCCGCGTTAGTCCCGTCTCTGCGTAAGTACTGATGCTTGAGGGCGACGCCAAGCCTTTCAGCATTCTCCGCTAGCGCAAGAAGGAAAACGATGTCGTGCGTGAAGACAATTACCTGCCGAGCCTGCGATTCGATGACCAGACGTTTTGCAACATTCGCGCGCCAGTTGTGGTCAAAGGATGAGACTGGGTCATCAAAGAGAATGGTTGACCGATCTGCCGCAGTACTCAGTTCTGCGAAGAACGACGCTATCGAAAGGCATCGAGCTTCGCCCTCGCTCACCACCTTCGAGACCTCCACCCCCGGTGCTCGTCTGAGCTGAAGCTTATGATACAATGCACCCCGAGATCCACCTGCATCAACCATTTGGACCTCGGTGTGATGGAACTTGAGCGAGTCTAGCTCTTCCGCAAAGCTCTTGGTTAATTGCTCGGTGACTGCACGCTTCGTAACATCGCTGCTCTTGCGTGTGATCGCATTTGTCCGTGTTTCGTCAACGCACAGTTGATAGGCAGCGATTTTTTTCTTTCGTTCGATTTCCTGCAAAACATTATCTAAGTTATCTGCCAGCCGCTGTCGTGCCTCGAGTTCGTTCAACTCATCCGTTAGTTTACTGATTGCCTCTGGTTGATTTGCCGCGCGAAGTTCTTTCGCGCGATCTCTCAGATTCTCGACATAGTTCGTTAGATTTTGCACGTTTGACGACTGAATGGCCAGATTCGGAGGGCAGGGTAAGTTGTCGGATAGCGCTTTGTTCAATTCCTCTCTTCGTGTCGCTGCCACATCCAGACACTCGTGGACTGCTTGAGCAAGACCAGAGTCGTCTAGCCGGAGCTCATCGAGTGCTTCCGTTGCTGGCTCGTCCAGAACCGGCAGCTCGGTGATCTGCGAGTGTCCCTCGCGGTATACTGCGACAGCCCTATCATGCTCGCCTTGAACCGTTGAACTAAGGAACTCTTGAAACTGCCTCAACCGACGTTTGCCTTCGTTGCCAAGTTCTTGTTGACATAGAACGCAGCGTGAATTTGCTTCAGTGAAGGGGAACGTGTGATCCCGATACGCATCGTCTGTCGAGAACCGCTCTGCGGCATCCCAGAGCATCCTCCACGCGTCCGATCCAGTGTTGGATAACGGTTGCTCTTGAAATGTCACTCTATGCCGATCCTCCGCTACACGCCCTGTCTCGTTCTTTCGGTTGCGCGCTGCGAAAAGCCGGTCGGTCGAGGTGCTAGACAACACCTCACCAACAGTGTTGACTCTCCCAACTAATACCGTCGCCCGCTTGGCGCGGAGTTCGATTGCCCGAGCGGTCTTTTCGGGATCGTCCGATTGTAGATCGCGAATCATCTTTCGCGCTTCTTCGGCCCGTACGTTCTCATCATCAGTCAAGGAAGCAAGTTCTTTGACTGACACTGGATCGGTAAGCGACGTCAGATTTGTGAGCAACTCGTGCACCGCAGTTCCCTCAACGATATCGGGGAATTGGAGCCTCTGCGACTCAAGTGCATTTCGGTCCTTCTCCAAGATTCTCCTGACAGCTTCGCAAGCGTCAGAGAGCTTGTCGAACAGGTCAAGACCCATGGGACGAAACGCGACGTCTGTCTGTTGTACGAGATACACGCTCGCGCAATGCTGGTCGAATACGCTAACTCTCGAAAGGAGCGCGTTAGGGGACTGATCATCGCCCCATGGATGATCACAGGTCTCTCCATCGGCCGTGAACTTGATGGTTACAGATGGACGCCCCGGAATAGTCCCGGACACGACGTTTCCTAGAATCTCTTCGGCACCGCGTGCTCGGCACGCGTGTTTCAAGATGCGTGTGTAACCGGACTTACCAGTGGCGTTTGCGCCATAAACGACTGTCAACCGAGGTCCGAATTCGATTGTCTGATCTTTGGCGAGCGCGTTGACTCCAGCGTGGTGTGTGAGCGATTCCAAAGAAACAGTTTTCGTCCTGGCGTCTGGCTGAGGGAGGTGGTTTGTGTGGAGCGGTAGGGGTTTCGTTCTGTCACCTAGTCCGTGCCGAGATTTGCAGAGATTCGACAGCTCTTTGATGTCCGTCTCGTCGAGTTCACCTCTCGTGACCAATCGACGCAATGCATCACATTGCCAAGGCGGACGTCCTGTTGACCACTCAAGAATCTCGTCAAGGACGTTGACTCTTGCCACGCATGCCTCCCGATCTTCGGATTGACGGTCCCACACACTCGGGAACGATGGAAAATATTAGCACCCCTTGCCGGTTGAGTTAACCGCAGGTTCTTGGATTCAACTCATACATCGGACTTGGCTGCTGGCAGCCGCAGAGTGCTTCCGATCCAGCGTGCGAGCTGTGTTCCGGCCTATTATGATCCAGGGAACTGCCGTCCCATTGGGACTCCTATGGAGAGTGAAGTCCCGCACGGTTGACAAAAGTAGCAACTAGTTGCTACTTTATGCTCATGAGATCGGTAGGAATCAAAGTACTGAACAACCGGCTGAGCGAGTACGTGCGGCTGGCGGCATCAGGCGAAACCATCCTGGTAACGGACCGGGACCGGGTGGTTGCCGAAATCGGGCCGCCAAGAGACGCCAGGAGCCCAATCCTGGCCGACGCGCTGCTGGCAGAGGCGGTGCGGAAAGGTTGGCTGACACCGCCGGTATTGCCGGCGGTCGGGACGCCTCCGGCACCGAAACCCGTGGCGCGGCTAGGCGACGTTCTCGCCGAACTGGACGACGATAGAAGCGAACGGTGATCTACGTCGATACCTCCGTCGCGCTCGCCCACCTCCTGGTCGAAGACCGGCGCCCGTCCGACTCGCTGTGGGACGAGACCCTGGTGGCGAGCCGGTTGTTGGAGTATGAAGTCTGGACTCGGCTGCACGCACGGAGGCTCGCCGAATCCCATGGCGACGCCGCCCGTGGACTCATGGGACGGCTCGCTTTGCTGGAGTTGTCTCCACCGATACTTGCTCGCGCACTCGAAGCCTTTCCCGCCGGCATGTCCGTTCGCACACTCGATGCCTTGCATCTGGCGTCATGCGAGTTCTTGCGTAACCAGGGCCAATCGGTCGCACTGGCCAGCTACGACCACCGCATGACGGCCGTCGCTCATGCCATGGGGGTCCCCATTTTCGACCTGGACAACGCCTGAACCACCGGGATCCGGACGGGACTCCGAAGGACCTCGGATGGACGACCCCAAAACCCTGTGATAGCCTTTCCCTTGCACTACTACGGTTGCCGCCACATCCATCCAAACCACCGGGAGGCCGGACATGCCGGAAGCGCTGGCAAGACATCGCCTCAACGAGCATCTCAGAGATCACCCCAGGGATCGGGGCGCAGTCTCCACCCGAACATTGCTCACCGCCATCGCGCTCGCCACGACATTGTGCCTGTGCATCTCCCCTGCCCACGCAGCCAGGAACACCCTCCAGCGGGGCAATGGCGCAGAGCCGGAAACCCTTGACGTGCACAGGTCATCGGGAGTTCCTGCGGCCAATATCCAACGTGACCTCTTCGAGGGCCTGGTGGCGGAAGCCGCGGACGGTTCCCACGTCCCGGGCGTTGCGGAGAGCTGGACCCTGAGCGACGACGGCAAGGTCTACACCTTCCGTCTCCGGAAGGACGCCAAGTGGTCCAACGGTGATTCGGTGACGGCCCACGACTTCGCCTTCGCTCTGAGGCGCGGCGTCGACCCGGCCGTAGGCTCCAACTACTCTTTCATCCTCTGGCCCATCGCCAACGCCGAGGACATCACCAAGGGTAAGATCAAGGAGTTGGACCAGCTCGGGGTGGAAGCTGTGGACGCGCACACCCTGAAGGTGACCCTAAAGGCGCCGACGCCATACTTCATCGGGCTTCTCACACACCCTCAGGCGTTCCCGGTCCATCGCAAAACCATCGAGCGTCACGGCGAGAAGTGGACCCGCGCCGGCAACCTGGTCTCCAACGGGGCTTATCGCCTGGCCGAGTGGGTCCCGCAAAGCCACATCCGCCTGGAGCGCAATCCTCACTACCGGGACGCCAAGAACATCCGTATCGACGCGGTGGTCTTTCACCCCACCGAGGACAAGAGCACGGAGTTGAAACGGTTCCGGAGCGGCGAGTTGGACGTCACCGATGACGTGCCCAGCGACCAGATCGCGTGGGTGGAGAAGAACCTCGCGGAACAGTTCCGCAACACCGCGTATCTCGGCACCTACTACTACGCCCTCAACCTGACCCAGGCGCCGTTCCGCGACCGGCCGGGGCTTCGCAACGCGCTGGCCATGACCATCGACCGGGAAATCCTCACCGGGAGGGTCACCAAAGGCGGCGAGGTCCCGGCGTATGCCTGGGTGCCTCCGGGCGTGAACCAGTACGCGGGCGCCAAGATGCCTTGGAAAGGCCTTTCCAAGGCCAAGCGCCTGGCCCGGGCCAGGAAGCTCTACGCCGAAGCAGGGTACTCCAGGGACAACCCGCTGAAGGTACAGATCCTGTACAACACCAGCGACAACCACAAGCGCATCGCCATCGCCATCGCGGGAATGTGGAAGCAGGCTCTAGGCGTGAAGACGGAACTTTTCAACCAGGAATGGAAGGTCTACCTCGCGACGCGGCGCGCGATGCAGTTTCAGGTCCTCCGGGCCGGCTGGATCGGCGACTACAACGATGCCAACACCTTTCTGGAACTGCTCAAGGGCGACGTCGGCTCCATGAACCCCGCGGGGTATGCCAACTCCGAGTACGACGCCGTCATGCGCAAAGCGGAGAAGGAAGCCGACCTGGAGATCCGGGCGCAGCTCATGCAGAAGGCCGAGAGCCTTCTGCTGAAGGATCTCCCCATCATCCCCATCTATCACTACACGACCCAGCACTTGGTGAGCCCGCGGGTCAAAGGGTGGAAGGACAACGTCATGGACGTGCACCCGACCCGGCACCTGTCGCTCGCGCCTTGAGCAGTTGGAGTCCCGCGTAGAAGGCCCGCCAGACATCGTGGACCTCCCTTGTGGACCTATGTGATACGGCGGTTGGCGTCGGCTGTGCCGACGCTGTTCATCATCATCGCCATCGCTTTCTTCATGGTCCGGCTGGCTCCCGGCGGCCCCTTCGACCGGGAACGCGTGGTCCCGCCTGAGATCTCGGCCAACCTCGACCGCGTCTATCATCTGGACGAGCCCCTGCCCCGGCAGTTCGTCCGCTACCTCAAGGACCTTCTGCACGGGGACTTCGGTCCCTCTTTCAAGTACCGCGACTTCACCGTCACCGAGCTGATCGCGGCCGGCTTCCCGGTGTCGCTGAAGATCGGCCTGCTCGCCATGGCTGCGGCAGTCGTCCTCGGGGTCGGTCTCGGCGCCTGGGCGGCTCAGCGCCGCAACTCCGCGGCGGGCCATCTGGTCATGGGCGTCGCCATGACCGGTATCGCGGTCCCCAACTTCGTCGTCGCTCCGTTTCTGTCACTCGTCATCGGCGTCTACCTGAACCTGTTGCCCGTGGGCGGCTGGGGCGACGGCGGCGTGCGTCATCTGCTGCTGCCGGTGATCTCCCTGGCGCTGCCGCAGGTCGCCTACATCGCGAGGCTGTCCCGTGGCAGCATGATCGAGGTGCTGTCCAGCGACTTCATCCGCACCGCACGGGCCAAGGGTCTGACGCAACGGCGCATCGTCTTTCGCCACGCCCTCAAGAACGCGCTGACGCCGGTGGTCTCCTACCTCGGACCGGCGACCGCCGCCATCGTCACCGGCTCCGTGGTCATCGAGCAGATCTTTGGCATCCCCGGACTCGGCCGCTACTTCGTCCAGGGGGCCCTCAACCGCGACTACACCCTGGTGATGGGAGTCGTGGTCACCTACGGCTCCCTCATCATCGTCCTCAACCTCGCGGTGGACCTGCTCTACGGCGTGTTGGACCCACGGGTGCGGTCTCATGGATAGCGTCGTGAAGCTGTGCGGGCATTTTGTCGTCGGCAAGGCACGATAACGAGCAGTGGCCGTACCATGCGAGGAAGAGCTACACAGCCGACGGCAAAAGGACCCGCAGATTCATGATGCTATCCATGAGACCGCACCCGAAGGTGCGCCATGACTGATGCGGCAATGGACACCGCAGGTCACCGGTCCCCCGCCACCGCCGGCCGAAGCCCCTGGCGCGCCGCCGCCGCGCACCTCCGGCGAAACCGCGCCGCCATGGCCGGGTTGGCCACGCTGGGCGCGCTGGCCATCCTCTCCGTCGCCGGGCCGATGCTCTCGCCCTACGCCATCGACGAGATCTTCTGGGACTCCATCGGCACCGGCCCCTCCCTTGCCGGCGGACACCTGTTCGGCACCGACGCCAACGGCCGGGACCTGCTGCTGCGCACGCTCTACGCCGGGCGCATCTCGCTGGCGGTGGGACTCGCGGCGTCGGTGGTGAGCGTTTTCGTCGGGTTGGCCTGGGGAACGGTATCCGGATACTTCGGCGGGGTCACCGACTCCCTCATGATGCGCTTCGTGGACATCCTTTACGCCCTGCCCTTCATGTTCTTCGTCATCCTGTTGATGGTCTACTTCGGCCGCCACGTGGTCCTGATCTTCGTCGCCATCGGCATGGTGGAATGGCTCGACATGGCGCGGGTCGTCCGCGGGGAGACACTCTCCATCAAGCGCAGGGACTTCGTCGAGGCGGCCCGGGCCATGGGAGCGCCGTCCATGGGGATCGTTCTGCGGCACGTGATCCCCAACGTCGTGGGACCCGTGGCGGTCTTCGCTACCCTCACCGTCCCCCGCGCCATCCTGTTCGAAAGCTTCCTGAGCTTCCTCGGCCTGGGCATCCAGGAGCCCATGACGAGTTGGGGGGTGCTGATCAGCGAGGGCGCATCCCAGATGGAATCCCAGCCCTGGACCCTGATCTTTCCCGCCACATTCCTCGCAGCCACCCTTTTCAGCCTCAATTTCCTGGGGGACGGTCTGCACGATGCGCTGGACCCCAAGGCACGGTAGCGGCAATGAGGCCGTGGGTTGGATCGACGGGAACAAGGGGGGCGGTATGGGAGCGTCAGCCGGTTTCCAGAAAACGGGAAAGGGCATTCTTCACGGCTCGGGCATCCTGTTTGGACAACGCGCCGATCTTGCGCACGATCAGGGCGTCACATCGAGCTCGAAGGCGTCGCGAATCTTCTTGGGAATCGTGGTCTGCCCACGCGTTGTGATTCTTGCGAGTTCCATGCGTAATTTACTGTTTTTCTTATTTCACTGTATATGAGCTTATCCTGAAAGCGGATGCAACCGCCTCAAAGCCCCTTGTGCGGCCGTTCCCAACCCCCCTTGACGGCTTCCGGCGTCAGTGTATGAGGGCCGAAGTCAAGTTCACAGGTGTTCACTGTCAAGTGCCAGGCCACTAGGGAAGGTCTGAACAAACCCGATATTGACGGGTACAAGGTTCATCGCGTCCGTTGGTGAAAGCGGGAAGCTATCCGAGAGCGGCCTGTGGTTGGTTGACACGCAAGCAAGGGCGAATCAAGGCGCGGTCTGCGACTCTGTCGCACCACAGAGGCCCAATCTGGCCGCCATATCACGCAAGCAAGGGCGAATCAAGGCGCGGTCTGCGACCGATCGGCCCGCTTGTCGCCGCCTTGCGGCAGCTCCGGACGGAACGGCCCCGGGTCAGGCGGTGGCGTAGCGCCGGGCGATGAGCAGATTGGTGAGCCCGAGCAGCACGGCGATACGCTGGGTGTTCTTCGCCAGCCCCCGGCAGCGCACCTTGGCGTAGCCGAAATGGCGCTTCACGTACAGGAACGGATGCTCCACCTTGGCCCGCACCGAGGCCTTGCGCTTCTCCGCCGCCTCCTCCGGTCCCGCCTTGTCCAACAGCTTGCGCTTGCCGGGCTTCATCGCCACCTGCCAGTCCACGTCCGTGTCCCGGTTCTCCTCGCGCTTGCCCACCCCTTGGTAGCCGGCGTCGCCCCACACCTGCTCCTCGTTTCCGTGCAGCAGCGCGTGCGCCGTCGCCACGTCCGAGGCGTTGGCCGGTGTCGTCTCCAGACTGTGCGTCAAGCCCGACTGCGCATCCACGCCGATGTGCGCCTTCATCCCGAAGTACCACTGCTTCCCCTTCTTCGTCTGGTGCATCTCCGGGTCCCTCTCCCCCTTGCGGTTCTTCGTCGACGACGGCGCGGCGACGATGCCCGCGTCCACGATCGTCCCCGTCTTCAACCGGTGCCCGAGCGAGACCGGATGCGCGTTGACCTCCTCGAACAGCCTCTCCAGCAGGCGGCGGAAGTGCAGGATCGTCGTCTCGTCGGGCAGCGCACCCGACAGCCGCAGCCCCACAAACCGCCGCACCGACTCCACCTCGTAGAGCAGGTCCTCCATCCCGGGGTCGCTCAGGTTGTAGAACAACTGCACGCAGTGCACCCGCACCATCACCCCCAGCGGATAGGGACGCCGACCGCGCCCGGCCTTCGGATAGAACGGCTCGACCCGCTTCTCCAGCCGCTCCCACGGGATCAGCGCCTCCATCTTCTCGATAAACGCCTCGCGCCGCGTCCGTCGCTTCTTCAGATCGTGCTCCATCTCCGCAAACGTCGCTTGCTCCATGGCCTGCTCTCCTCTCCGTCATCAATAAACCCATTCTGCCAAAACCGACTTGTTCAGACTTTCCCTAGTGCCCCAGAAAACTTACAACGGAGGACATCATGGCACACAACGTTGATGGGCCGCTTTACTATGAACGCATGGGACGCACGGGGCCGGTCATGGCCTTCATCCACCCCAACCCCATGGACCAATCCTGCTGGATTTTTCAGATGGCGCACCTTTCCACCTGGTATCGGTGCATTAGTATCGACATTCCGGGCTACGGACGGTCACCCAAGGGAGACGCCGGGCTTGGCATGGACGACATGGCTGAAGCCTGCTGGGAGGCCGTGGACGACGCCCTGCCGGGGGAAACCGCCATACTCGTGGGCTGTTCCACCGGATCGGCCATCAGCCCGTTCATGTACCACCAGCGTCCGGACCGGATCGCGGCCATGATACTGACGGGCACGGGCTACACGCCCGGCAAGGAGTTCGCGCAGCGACGGATCGACGCCTACACCGCCAACGGCGTCGATTATCGCTGGAGGTACACGTTCGAGGACCTGAGCCCGGCATTCCGCGCTACGCCGCTGGCGCATTTCTTCGCGAACATGTTCGTCGAACGCAACCAGTTCGCCGATGTCGCGACCATCATTCACCAGTTCAGGGCGCTGCAAACACCCGAGCCCGAGGGCCATCACGCGCGCATCGCCTGCCCGGTCATCATCCTGACCGGGAGCGAGGACGGCGCCCATCCAACCGCCTTTGCGCTCCATGAGCGCATACCCGGCTGCGAGCTGAGAGTCCTGCCCGGCGCCGGTCACGCCTGCCAGATCGAGCAGCCCTGGCTCTTCGATCGGTTCATGATCGAGTTTCTCGACAAGCACGGCCTTTTCCCTGGCGACCCCAAACCGCTGGCCGGCGGGTTTTAAGCGGAGGATGTCAGCGCGGGATTTGACGCCCATAGCCGCGGGACCTTATTCTTTCAGGCATGTTTCTGCTTCGGTCCTACCTGAAACGCGCCCACGTGCGCAGTGAGAAGCGCTGGGCAAGAGAGGTTGAGCGGTGCGTAACGGTGGACCATCTCCGCCAGGTGATGGAAAAGCGTGTGCCGCCCATCGTCAGGGAATACTACCGCGGCGGCGCCGATAACGAGATCACTCTCAGGGACAATGTCGAGGCGTTTCAGAGGGAACGGTTCAAGCCCAGGTCCGGGGTGCGGCTTCCGTCAGTGGAGATGCGCACGGAGATTCTCGGACACGAGATCGACCTGCCCGTGATCGCGGGACCCATCGGCAGCCCCCGGATGATCTGGCCCCGCGGCGAGGCCGTTGCCGCCAAGGCCGTGGGTGAGGCCGGGACGATATGCACGCTCTCGACCCTGACGGGCACGGATCTGGAGGAAGTCAGGGCCGCATCGAAGGGACCGTGCTGGTTCCAGCTCTATCTCATCGGCGGGGAAGAGGTCGCGGCGCGCGGCCTCGAGCGGGCGAAAAACGCGGGCTATTCCGCCCTCATTCTCACCATCGATACCGCGGTCCCGGGAAACCGCGCCCACCATGAATGGATGGGCGCGTCGCGGGCCATCAACGGCGCCCCGATTCAGAAACTGACGTTCGCCCCGCAGATGCTGCGGCATCGCTCCTGGCTGAAGAGCCACTACGCGGACGGCGGGATGATGCAGTTCCGCAACGTCATCCTGAACGACGGTACGCCCATGCCGTACACCGACATCGGGACGCAACTGCGCGCTTCCGCCGTCACCTGGGAGCATCTGCCGTGGGTACGGGGAATCTGGGGTGAGGACAGGCCCGTGATCGTCAAGGGCGTGCAATGCGCCGAGGATGCCCAACTGGCGGTGGAACATGGGGCGGATGCCATCGTCGTCTCCAACCACGGCGGACGGCAGATGGACCGCGTCTACCCGACCCTGTACATGCTGAAGGAGGTAGCGCCCGCTTTGAAGGGCTCCGGCGTCAGGATCCTGTTGGACGGCGGCATCCGTTCCGGCGCCGACGTCGTCATTGCGTTGGCGCATGGAGCCGATGCCGTGCTCGCCGGACGGGCTTACGTCTACGGTCTCGGCGCCGGTGGTGAGGCGGGTGTCCGCAAGGCGTTCAACATACTGAAGAAAGAGATCGAGGACACCATGCGACTCCTGGGCTGCGGCTCGATTCACGACTTGAACGCCGGAACCCATCTACTTCCCTACCCTTTTGCCGGGAGACGGCCTTGAGCTGTCTCTAGGAGCCTGAATGGGCGGGCCTCCATTGTAGCTCCTCCCCCGCCATCTCCCGCCATTCGTGAATTGGCAAACCTACCATTCGCAAAACGATCTCCGGTCCTCACTTCGCGAATCGGCAATTAATTTTACGGCCCTCAGTTGATTATGGTGATACCCATCTCGTAACATTTTGGTCGTCTGCGCTTCGTGGTATAAAGTCGTCAGATGTTCTGCTAGGATCTCGTAGACTCAAACGATAAAGGTGACGCGTCAGGGGAACCGGTTATGGGTAGACCGAAGGAGTTCGACGAGCATGAGGCCCTGATGAAGGCGAGGCGGCTCTTCTGGGTCCATGGGTACAAGGCAACGTCCATACAGAATCTCGTGGACGGTATGGGAATCGGCCGAGGTAGCCTTTATGGAACCTTCGGCGGCAAACGTTCCCTGTTCATGAAAGCGTTGCGCCACTACGACAAGGAGCGCGCGGATTTCTTTACCAGTCTCTCGACATCGCAGCCGCCACGCCAAGCCGTTCTGAACGCGTTCGAGGCCGTCGTGGACACGGTGCTGGGTCAAGGTTCCCGCGATGGTTGTTTTCTGGTCAACACCGCCCTCGAGCTGTCGCCGCACGACGCTGAGATCGAATCCGTCGTGGCCGACGGTTTTATCGACGCCGAGGGTTTCTTCCGCACCACGATTGAACGAGGGCAGGCCTCCGAAGAGATTTCACACGCGGTGGACGCCACTTCCACCGCGCATACCCTTCACACCCTGTTGCTGGGCATGCTGGTGCTCGCGCGCAGCCGTCCCCAGCCGGCGTTGCTGCAGTCCATCGTCAAGCAGGCCGGCGATTTCATACCTGAGCCAAGTTAGTTGGGCCCGCGCCCCACCCTTTCTCGAAGTTCCGGCGGAGGTCGAACGGACAGGATCCCTTTTGAGCCCCGTTCACGAACGCGCCGTCTCGCCCAGCGCGTCCTTGATGAGATCCTCGGGCAAATCGTCAAAGGAAGTGTAGTTGAGAGCGTAGAGCCTTGCGTACAGGCCTTTTCGCATCGTTAGCTCCTGGTGCGTGCCGGTCTCGACGATCCGGCCGTCCTGCAGGACGATGATGCGGTCGGCGTCCCGCACCGTGGCGAGCCGATGGGCGATGACGATGCCGGTGCGGCCTTCCAGCAGCGCGGTGAGACCGATCTGGATCTGCCGTTCGGTGTAGGAATCGATGTTGGCCGTGGCTTCGTCCAGCACCAGCACCCTCGCGTCCGCCACCAGCGCACGGGCGAAGCTCAGCAGTTGGCGCTGTCCCAGGGACAGATTCCCGCCTCCCTGATCGAGCACGGTATCGTAGCCGTCCGGCCAGCGCATGATGAATGGATGGGCGCCGACGATCCGCGCCGCCCGCTCGATGTCCTGGTCGGTGGCTTCGGTGGTGCGGAAACGGATGTTGTCCCGAATCGTACCGGTGAACAGGAACGGATCCTGCAGCACCATGGCGATATTCCTGCCCAGCGCCGCGGACGAGTAGTCCCGCACGTCGTGTCCGTCGAGCAGGATGGCGCCCTCCCACACATCGTAGAAGCGGTGCAGCAACGCCGTCGTGCTGGTCTTGCCTGAGCCGGTGGGCCCCACCAGCGCCACCGTCTCCCCCGGCTCGATGATGAAGTCGATGTTCTTGAGAACCGGTTGGTTTTTCTCGTAGCCGAAGGTAACGTCGCGGAATTCGATCCGGCCCGCAACGGTCCCGGGTGAAATGGCGTCAGGCTTGTCCTGGACCGCCAACGGCACGTCCAGCACCTCGAAGATACGCTGACCGGAAGCCATGGCCCGTTGCATGATGCTGTACTGGATGGTGAGGGAGCGGATCGGATCGAAGAACCGCTGCACGTAGAACAGAAAGGCGGCCATGACGCCGAGGTCCAGGGCGTCGTCCAGCACCAGCGAGCCGCCCACCACGATGACGACCCCGAGAGCCGCGCCGGTCAGCGTGTCGACGATGGGCACCATGACCTGGGCGTATTGCGCCGAGCGCAAGTGGGCATTGAGGTTATCGGTCGCCTTCTCGTCATAGAGGTCGAAGTTGATGGCCTCCCGCCGCATCCCCTGCACCGTACGCACCGCGTGGATGCCCTCGGCCAGGGCGCCGTTGGCGATGGAATTGGTCTCCCGGGCGTGGCGAAAGGCCACCCGTGCACGTGGCAACCACACCATGCGGACGAAGAAGAGGATGGGCACCACCGACAGCGTCAACAAGCCGAGATCGAAGTCCAGCCACAGCATGATGGCGACGATGCCGAAGAGCAGCAGGAGATCGCCGAACGCCGTGATGGAGTTTTCCAGGAACTCCTGAAGCGAATACACGTCCCCCTGCAACCGCGACATCATGCGGCCGACTTCCGTTTTGTCCATGAACGCCAGGGCGACGTACTGCAGATGGGCGAACATGGCTCGGCGCAGGTCGAAGATGACCTGCTCGCCGGTGAGGCTCACCAGCCAGTCCTGCGTGAAGTTGGAGGCGTAGTTCACCAGGATCACCAGGGCGAAGATGATAACGGCGAAGCCCAGCAAGCCGGTATCGCCACCCATGGGAACGATGGCGTGGTCGATAGCGTAGCGGATGACCAGGGGGATGGCCAACTGGGCGCCGGTAAAGAGCAGCAGGGCGCCAATGGCGGCATAGAGGCGCCGCCTGTAGGGATAGACATACGTCATAAAGCGCCGCACCACGTGCCGGTCGAAGGCGGCGCCGAACATCTCCTCGTCGCGGCTGATCTGCGAGCCCACCACGGCCCGCGGCGGACGCGCCCGGCCCTCCCAGGCTTTCGCAGCGGTCATGCCCGTGTTCCCTCCGTGAACCCGGCTTCCGCCGCAAGGTCCACGATATCCTGAAGGGGGCCGTCAAGGGTCTGCAGAGCGAACAGCGCCGCGTATCTCCCACGCAGCGCCACCAGCGCGTCATGGGTGCCGCGTTCCACGATGCGCCCGTCCTCGATGAAGATGATCTCGTCGGCGTGGCGCAGCGCCCCGAGGCGATGCGAGACGATGAGGGTGGCGCAATTCTCCGTATGTTCCTTGAGCGCTTCGCGGATACGCTGCTCGGTACCCGCGTCGATGGCGGCCATGGAGTCGTCGAGCACCAGGACCGCCGGCCGCAGCATCGCGGTCCGGGCGATGGCCACGCGCTGCTTCTGCCCACCGGACAACGACACCCCGCGTTCTCCCACCAGGGTCTCGTACCGGTCCGGCAACTGGTCGACGAACCCGCCGATCTGGGCGGTGGCCGCCGACCCCTGAATGGCGGCGTCATCCGCCCACGGGTCGCCGTAGGCGATGTTGTTCTCGAGCGACGACGTGAACAGGAACGTGTCCTGCTGGACCACGCGCACGGTCCGGCGAAGGGATTCGAGGGTGACGTCGCGAATGTCCCGGCCGTCCAACGTGATGCGTCCGCCGGTAACGTCGTAGTAGCGCGGAAGCAGATGGGCGATGGTGGATTTGCCGCTGCCCGGAGGGCCGACAATCCCGAGGGTCTTGCCCCGTTCCACCCGGAACGATACCCCGCGCAGGACCGGAGGCGCTCTCTCACCCGCATAGGCAAAGGATACGTCCTCGAACTCGAGGACGCCGTCGGTGACCTCCAGAGGCATCGTGTCGTCACGGTCGCGAATGGGCGGCTCCAGATCCAGCACCGCGAACAGCCGCGCGCCGCAGGTGGTCGCCCGGGCGAAGGAGTTCACCACCATGCCGAGCTGACGCACGGGCTGCTGAAGAATGGTCATGAAGAACAGAAACTCGGTCAGCGTGCCCACGGTCATGTGGCCGTGGATCACCCGCGATCCCCCGACCCACAGCACCAGACCCATGGCCACGAAGAACGCGAAGTTCATGGAGGTGGCGGAGGAAACCCGCGTGCGGATGCGCCGGCCCGCCAGCGCCAGGGCATGATCGGACGCGGCCTGGTACTTGTCCAGCTCGTAGGGCTCCGCGCCGAACGCCCGCACCACCCGGATGCCGGTGAGGTTTTCATCCATGATCCGGCCGAGCACCGCCAGTCTCTCCTGCAGGGCGAACCACATCTCCCGCAGCCGGAGCCTCACGGTGGTGGAACGCCACGCCACGAACGGCACGAAGCTGAGGCTCAGCACCCCGAGGAACACGTCCGTGGACAGCAGCACGTAGGCCCCCACCCCGATGAGGACGGCGAACAGGAGCACCCGCAACGGTCCGGTGTTCATGAAGGATCGCACCCCTTCCAGATCCAGCATCCCGCGGGTGATGAGCTCCCCTGTATGGACGTGGTCGTGAAAGGAGAAGTTCAGATGCTGCAGCTTGTCGTAGAAGGACAGCCGCAGCCGGTACGCCAGGTGGTGCCCCAGCGTTTCGCCGCAATAGTTGTGGGTCAGGGTGAACAGGCCGCGCAGGACCGAGGCGCCCAGCAGCATCAACGCGGTTCCGTACAGGGCCTCCCGCGCCTCCTCCGGGGATACCGACGCGCTCCCCAGCAGCAGGACCGCGCCGTCCACGGCATCCCCCAGATACTGGGGGATCATGAGCTGAAAGACCGCGGCCGCCAGGACCGCGGCCACTGCCAGGACCAGCCGCAGCCGCTGTGTTGCCGCGAGCTTGAAGATCCGCCACAGGACCGCCGCGTCGTCGCCGGCATCGGGGTCCTTGTCGATGTTCATGCCGCTATACGTACGCGCGTATACGTATTTCCCGGCCGGCGGGTCGGACCCGTTGCCGGAAGCCGCATCTTTTCCCAGTGTTCCGATAGTCGCCATCGATCAGGGTGCAGGCTCCATCTCCACGACTGCGTTGCGCATGTCGGTGCCCGGTAAACCTATACTAGATAGTTCCTGACGGGCTCCCGGTCAAATCTTCGGTGGCCCGGCCGGCCGGCGGAGGCCTCCCCCCAACACCTTCCGGACCCGCGGGATGTCGCCCCGCGTGGCTACCAGAACCGGTCCGCCACCATCATCGCCACCGCGAGAACGACCACGCCAACGACAACGGTCTGAAGCCGTCTCGGGTGCATCCGCTTGCACAGGGTGGCGCCATGGTGGACCCCGGCCAGGGACCCCGCGGACATGAACACCGCGGCGGACAGGTCGACGTCCGTGACGCCCTGACCCCGGCCGATGAACGCGTAGAGAGTGGACATCACGGTCATCAGGAGGAGCGCGACCAGGATCGACGTGCCCACGTACCGGGACGTCTCCCGGTAGAAGAGCAGCAGCGAGGGGATGATCAGGATGCCTCCCCCGATGGACGTCATCCCCATGACCGCGCCCACCACAAAGAGGCACGGGAGCTTCACGACGGCACCCCTTCCGGAAGAGAGGAAACGGGTGTCCCATCGTTCGTAGTCGAACAGCAGCGCCACCAGCGCGAAGCAGATGGAAGCCATGACCACGTAACTGACCACGTCCTGAAGCGTCTCGACCCCGCTCGGGGAGAGAGACACCCGGCTCCATTTCACCGCCAGCGAGCCGACGATGACGCCGGGCACCGAAGCCAGAAAGAAACGGATGCCGACGTCCAGGTTGACGGTTCCCTGCCGGTAGTGTCGCACGGCGGCCCAGACCTTGGTGAGAACGCCGTAGAGCCCGGCGGTCCCCACCGCCGCGATGGGCTCCAGCTTGATCACGAGCAAAAGGAACGGGACCGTCAGGACCCCGCCGCCGATGCCGGTCAGGCCGATCAGAAAGCCCAGTACGAGGCCGGACAGGAGAAAAAGAAGGATGTCGGAGAGAATGACGTCGGGCATGGCGGTTTCTGCCGCGCACCTCGGCGGAACCCACGGACCAGATCGGTATGCATTCGCGTCGTCGGGACAGGAATCGGGAGGTGAGTCCCCTATCGTCTTATCGTATCTTCCACGATGCTGTCCAGAAGGCCGCAGCATGGTGGTCTCACGAACAGGTTTGCAAAGATGCGCAGGACTTCTTGTCCGCGCCTGCTGTCATCCGCCCCGACCCAAAAATCGTCCAGAGGGCTCCGCCCCTTGACCCCCGAGGTAAAGAAATCATGAAGCTCCCCGCCGGAACCACTACCATCACGGGACACTCATCACAGTCCCGAAAAACCTTGCCCGGCTTTAGGGCCGCCTCCTCCCGCTCACGCTCCGCCTCCGCACGCCTCGCCCGTTCGCGATCTTCTCCCTCTCGACCCATCGCCTGCAACGCCTCCGCCTGCTCCGTAGTCAAATAGCCCGTCTCCGCCAACCCCTTCGCTTTCTGCCATGACCGAATCGCCTTCCGCGTCTTCGGACCGAACAGACCATCCGCATAACCCACTGCCAAACCCATCGATCCCAGACCCCGCTGAACCGGAACCCTCGCGGTTCGCTCCAGACCAAGAGCGCTTTCCGCCGCCGCGTGGTCCGTAGACGGAAGTGGAGGTGGAACGACCTTCTCCCTGTCTTTCCCCCTGCCAAGAGTCGAACGAGGCGGAAAACATCCCTCCACCGCCGACGCCAGCACTGCACCCGGCGCGCCGCTCAGGCTCGCATTCCGGATCCGCCGATGCACGCGCCGCCCGCGTCATGTGGTGGTCCAGATACGCCTTCGCCTCCCCTGCCGTTACCTTCCCGTCCTTGTCCCCGTCCGACTTGCCGTAAAGCGCATCCAGCAGATGGTGCGTGAAAAGTCCGTGCCACGCCGCTATCTGCTTCCCTGTAGCCGCAGTCAAGGACGTCAGCTTCTCCGGTAATCCCTCCGGCAACGCCGGCGGCACATACACCGGACTCGCCGCCCCGATCAGACCCCCCTCGTGGCTGCCCCCGGAAAAACACGCGTCCAGATACACCCGAACCGTTCTCGCCTCCAACAGCTTGCCCATATTCCTGTATAAGAGATCGATCGGATAACCGTCATCCTCCGCCGCCTTCGGATCGCCATCCACCGGAAGCAGATACCCCCGCTTGTCCTTCTCCCCAGGAACCCCGTGTCCCGAATAGAACACCACCACGTCCGACCCTCCCTCCGGGTCCAGGTAGCTCCACAGATCGCTGCGCGGATCACTCCGCGTGCCAAAGGCGTCGTACAGCTTCCGCCGGGTCGCGTCCCGCAGGTCGATGACGTTCTCGGGATCGAAGCCGAGAACATCCACCACGTAGCTGCGGAATGCGGCCGCGTCTCGGTGGGCAAAGGCCACGTCGGGCACGTCCCGATGCTCGTAATCCCGGTTCCCCACGATCACCGCCACGCCCTTCGGGTTCCGCACCTCCGCCAGGGCCGCGGACCCGATGAACGGACCCCACGGCACAGTGGCCAGCGCGGCGCAGAAACCACAGGTCAGGGCAAAGCGTTGCAGCAGAAGTCGGGT
Source organism: Binatia bacterium (assembly GCA_963422385.1). Lineage (GTDB taxonomy): Bacteria > Desulfobacterota > Binatia > UBA9968 > JAJDTQ01 > JAJDTQ01. The sequence goes on from OY729432.1 coordinate 508,685, forward strand.
CCCCATTCATCCTCTCCGTGACGGGATTTCAGCGCTCGATAACCTCCTACCGCCCGCCGGATCCTTTCAAGCCCATGGGCCGTCCTGCCGCAGCCAGGCTTGGCTTCTTGCTTACACCCACGAGGAGCGGATGGTATGATCCACGAGATCGAAACCGCGCCGGTTCTTCCATTCACGGAGTCGAACGCGGCCTTCCGGCCGGGTGTCCCCGAACCTTCGCGGAGACCGACGCGGAGACGATGATACGGATCATTCGCATGCCCGAGATCCTGTCCATCCGACCCGACCGGAAGGTGAGCATCCCCAAGCCACCGGGAGGCCGGTCGCGCAACGAACACGGTGAAGCTGCTGGCTGACGTGATGGATTACGGCGTATTCGATCATCTGGACCGCGGCGACCTGCCGTTGAAGGATCTCTACGAGGCCCGCCTGACGCTCATCGAGGCCTACGAGCGGGAGGGTTTCTACGCCTACCACTTGGCGGAGCACCACTCGACGCCCCTGGGCATGGCGCCGTCCCCCAGCGTATTCCTGTCCGCCGTCGCTCAGCGGACCCGGCGGCTTCGCTTCGGGCCTCTCGTGTACGCCCTTCCGCTCTACCACCCGCTACGGCTCATCGAAGAGATCTGCATGCTCGATCAGATGAGCGGGGGGCGACTGGACATCGGTTTCGGGCGCGGCTCCTCGCCCATCGAGCTGGCGGTCTACGGGCAGAATCCTGCCGAGGCGCAACGCATCTATGCGGAGGGCCTCGACCTCGTTCTGCAAGGACTGAGCCAAAAGACGCTCAACTTCGCGGGCGAGTTCTTCACCTTCGAAGACGTGCCGATGGAGCTGGAGCCGTTGCAGAAACCTCACCCTCCGCTCTGGTACGGCGTCCACTCGCCGGAAAGCGCCGAGCGGGCCGCCCGCCGGGGGCTCCACATCGTGAGCCTGGATCCGGCGGTTCCCACGCGCGGCTTCACCGACCGGTTCCGGGAGGTCTGGAGGGAGGTTCACGAAGACGGTGGGGCGACTCCGCCCAAGATCGGCCTCGGCCGATTCGTGGTGGTGGCCGACGACGACGCCGAAGCGCTTCGCATCGCCCGGCGGGCCTATCCCGTCTGGCACCGGAGCTTCAACCACCTGTTCCGGCTCAGGGGAAGCTCGCCGACGCATCAGCGTCCCCCGGACTTCGACGGCGTCATCGCCTCCGGTCAGGGGATCGCCGGCAGTCCGGGCACGGTCCGGACGTTCCTGCAGTCACAGATCGAAACCGCCGGCGCCAACTATCTCATCGGCCAGTTCGCCTTCGGCGATATCTCTCTCGACGAGGCCCTGCGATCGGTGGATCTCTTCTCCGAAATCGTGATGCCCGCCTTGCGCTAACCGGGTCCGCTGCGGATGGAGTGCGAAGGCACCGGGGTGGAGCGTCCCGTAACAACCAGTTCAAGAACCGACCCCATTCTCGGCAGCTACTCAACTTGAAAGAGGATTTCCCAACATTCCTCCAAAGATCTCACTCCCACCAGCTCGGGGTGCTCGACGTGCGTGAGCTGCTTGAGGTTGCCTTGGGGCAGGACACATTTGCGGAATCCCAGCTTGCCCGCCTCGGCCACCCGTGCCTCCGCCCGGGTCACCGTGCGGATTTCTCCCGCCAGACCCACTTCGCCGACGAAGATCATGTACGGGTCCACCGGCCGGTCCTGAGCACTGGAGGCCACCCCCACCGCGATCCCCAGGTCAATCGCGGGTTCGGATACGCTGACGCCGCCGGCTACGTTGATGAACACGTCCTTGTCGAAAAAATTCATGCCCTTCCGCTTTTCCAGGATGGCCAGGATCAGGGCAAGGCGGTTGGTGTCGACGCCGATACAGGTACGCCTGGGCAGGGTAAGAAAGGACCGGGTCACCAGCGACTGGATCTCCACCAGGATCGGACGGGTTCCCTCCATGCTCGGGACCACCACCGAGCCCGACCCTCCCAAGGGGCGTTCGGAAAGGAAGATCCGTGAGGGGTTGGGCACTTCCCGGAGGCCGGCTTCCTGCATCTCGAACACGCCGATCTCGTTGGTGGAGCCGAAGCGGTTCTTGACGGCCCGCAGGATGCGGAAACTGTGGCCCCCCTCGCCCTCGAAGTAGAGCACCGTGTCCACCATGTGCTCCAGGACCCGCGGGCCGGCGATGGCGCCGTCCTTGGTCACGTGACCCACGAGAAAGGTGCCGACGCCACTCTTCTTGGCCATGGCGATCAGCGCGCTCGAACACTCCCGGACCTGTCCGATGCTCCCCGGAGCGGAAGGGATGGCGGACGTGTGGACCGTCTGTATGGAATCCACCACCAGCACCGCGGGCTTGACGGCCTTGACCTGTTCCAGGATGCGCTCCAGCGACGTCTCGCTCAGCACCAGCAGGTTCGAAGACGCCAGGGAGACGCGACGGCCCCGCATCTTGACCTGTTGCTCCGACTCCTCGCCGGAGACGTAGAGGCAGGGCGGTCCGTCATGGCTCAGGGCCGCCACCGCCTGGAGCAGCAGCGTCGACTTGCCGATGCCCGGGTCGCCGCCGATGAGCACCGCGGAACCGTCCACCAGGCCGCCCCCCAGGACCCGGTCGAACTCTTCGATGCCCGAACGCAGGCGGCTGTCCGTGTCCGTGGTGACGGCGTGAATGGGCGAAGGCGCCCGCGCGGGGCCGGCGTCCCCGTCCCCCCGCGGGTTCGACTGGACCGTGATCGCTTCCTCCACCAGCGAGTTCCACCGGCTGCAGTCCGGGCACCGGCCCAGCCACTTGGGCGACTGAAAGCCGCAGTTCTGACACTCGTAGACGACCCTGGCTCGTGCCATGCCTCACCCCCTGTTCATCATAGGGTGGCAGCAAAAGGAATGCCACTGTCGCTCCGTCCCGCCCCACCCGAAGAGGCTGATGGACTCCCCGGCATCATGACTGTTAACATGGCCCCGTGCCCTTCTACCTGCACATCGACATGGACTCCTTCTACGTGTCCGTGGAGCGCGTCCTCGACCCTTCCCTAGCAGGCAAGCCCGTGATGGTAGGCGGCGCCGGCCGCGGCGTGGTCACCTCCGCGTCCTACGAAGCCCGTCAATACGGGGTCCGGTCGGCCATGCCGGGATTCCAGGCGCGAAGGCTCTGCCCCGACGGGATCTTCGTTCCCGGCCGGCGCGGGGTCTACAGCGAATTCTCCCGGAAGGTGTTCGACCTGCTTCGCTCCTTCTCGCCGGACGTCCGGGCTTTTTCCATCGATGAGGGGCTGGTCAACCTGACGGGCACGGAACGGCTGATGGGCCATCCCGTCCGCACGGCCCACGAGATCATCGGCCGCATCGGGAGCGAGCTGGGGCTGCCGTCGTCCGGCGGCGTGGCCACCCACCCGACCCTGGCCAAGATCGCCGCCACCGCGGTCAAGCCCCGGGGCCTGCTCTACGTGCCGCCCGGGTCGGAAGAGCGTTTTCTTGGGCCCCTCGATGTCTCGGTCATCCCCGGCATCGGCCCCAAGACGCACCGCGGGCTGGTGGACCGCGGCATCGCCACGGTCGCACAGCTCCTCGCTCATCCCCGGCTGGGGCGACGCTACCTGAACCTGGACCGCCAGGCGGAGAGCGGACGCGCTCACGAGCATTCGGTCGGGAGCGAGACCACGCTCGCGCAACCGCTCACGGATCCGGCGGCCATGGAGCGGGTGCTGGGCGGGCTCGTGGAGGACGTGGCCGCCAGACTGCGCCGCCGGAAGGGCCGGACCCGGCGCGTCACCGTCAAGATCCGCTATTCCGACTTCAAGACCATCACCCGATCGCGCACCTTGAAAGCACCCACGTGCTTCGATGTGGACATCTTCAAGGTCGCGCGGGAATTACTCTCGAGGAACCTGGCGCGTGACACGCCGGTGCGCCTCCTGGGAGTCAGCACCAGCGGCATCACCACGGAGGGGCGGCAGGACTCCATTTTCGACTATCGCGAGCGGGCGTCCATGGACGAACTCTACAAGGGCATCGACCGGCTGCGGCACAAGTACGGCGAGGGCGCCGTCACGCTGGGCGCCGGAAAGAACCGTTCGCACTGAGCATGTCGTGGACCCCGCGATGACCGACACCGCTACAGAGCACCCGTTTCTCATCGCCTGCCGCCGCGGCAGGACCCCCTACACGCCGGTGTGGCTCATGCGCCAGGCCGGGCGCTACATGAAGCACTACCGCGACGTGAGGGCCAGGGTCGGCTTTCTCGAGCTGTGCAAGACCCCGGATCTGGTGGCGGAGGTTACGGTGACACCCGTGGAGCGCCTCAACGTGGACGCCGCCATTATCTTTGCCGACATCCTGCTGCTGCTGGAGCCCATGGGGGTGGGCCTCGAGTACGCCGGCGGCGGGCCGGTGATTCAGCGGCCGGTCAGGACCGGCGGAGACGTCGACGGGCTGCGCGATCCGGCGCCGGAAGACTCCCTGTCGTACGTGTACGCGGCGGTCCGCAGCACCCGCGCGGCGCTGGCCGGACGGGTGCCGCTGATCGGTTTCTGCGGCGCCCCCTTCACGCTGGCGTCCTACATGATCGAAGGCGGCGCCTCGCGGAACTACATTCACACCAAGCGACTGTTTCACACCGACCCCGGCGCCTGGAGCGCGCTCATGGAACGGCTGGTGGCGTCCACCGTTTCCTATGTCAACGCGCAGATCGACGCCGGCATCGACGCCCTCCAGATCTTCGATAGCTGGGTGGGCTGCCTGGCGCCCGACGACTACCGCGAATACGTCCTGCCGCACATGATCCGTCTGATGGCAGGGGTGACACCCGGCGTCCCGGTCATCCACTTCGGCACCGGCACCTGCGGCCTGCTGGAGCTGATGCGGGAGGCGGGCAGCGACGTGCTGGGCGTGGACTGGCGCGTGGACCTGGACCAGGCGTGGAGTCGGGTGGGCCATGACGTGGCCATCCAGGGCAATCTCGACCCCGTAGCCCTTTTCGCGCCGCCCGCCGAGATCCGCCGGCGGGTCCGGGACATCCTCCGCCGCGCCCAAGGCCGCCCGGGCCACATCTTCAACCTCGGCCACGGCATTCTCCCGGAAACGCCCGTGGACCACGTCAGAGCCATGGTGGACGCGGTGCACGATCTGAGCTCATAGGGCACAAACTTCAGGCAAATCGGTCGGCTTCACCAAACGCAACCGGTCCAAGGTGTGACCCCGTGGCAGGAATGACCAAGGACATCATCGTCATCGGCGGAGGCGTCTCGGGCTTGGCCGCGACGCACCGGCTGGCGGAGCTGGGCCGGGCCGGGCCCGGGGCGCTCCGGGTCACGTTGCTGGAAGCCTCCGACCGCCTCGGAGGCGTCATCGCCACCAAGCACGCCGGGAATCTCCTGCTGGAGCTCGGTCCGGATTCCTACATCACCGACAAGCCCTCCGCACTGCGCCTCTGCCAGCGCCTGGGCCTCGCCGACCGGCTCGTTGCGCCAAGGCATGGCGGGTTGAAGCTCTATACCGTTCACCGGGGCGCGCTGGCGCCGCTCCCCGAAGGGTTCCTGTTGATGGCCCCGACGCGGGTAAACTCGGTGCTGCGCAGTCCCTTGTTCTCCTGGGGCGGCAAGCTGCGCATGGCGCTGGAACCCCTGGTGCCCCGGCGCTCCGATGACGGCGACGAGAGTCTCGCTTCTTTCGTGCGACGGAGGTTGGGCCGGGAAGTCCTGGAACGGGTAGCGCAGCCTCTCATCGGCGGCATCTACGCCTCGGACCCGGAAGCCCTCGGCCTGGCCGCCACCATGCCCCGGTTCCCGGAGATGGAGCGCGACCATGGCAGCGTCATCCTCGGCAGCCGGCGGGCACGGAAACGCCGGGCACAGGCATCCGATGAGACCGGGGCGCGCTGGAGCCTGTTCGTCAGCATCGACCGCGGCATGGAAGTGCTCGTGCGCCGCATTGCAGAGGCGCTTGGTCCCGGCGTGGTGCGCCTTGGCGAGACGGTCCGGGAGCTGTCCTGGAACCCGGACGCCCGCCGCTGGCGAGTGGACACTGGCCGCGCCGGACTGGAGGCGGACGCCGTCATCTGCACGCTGCCGGCGTTCGCTGCGGCCGCAGCCCTGACGACACTGGATCCGGAGTTGGCCGGGGAGCTGAGGGCGATTCCCTTCTCCTCCACCGCCACCGTCAACCTGGCGTACCGGCGGAGCGACATCGCCCATCCCCTCGACGGCTACGGGTTCGTGGTCCCTCACGTGGAACGCCGGAAGATCACGGCCTGCACCTTCAGCAGCGTGAAGTACGCCGGAAGGGCCCCCGAAGACGTAGCCCTGTTGCGCTGTTTTGCCGGCAGCGCCTTGCAACCCGACCTGCTCGACCAGCCCGACGGGTCCCTGGAAGCCCAGGTCCGGGAGGATCTGGGGGCTCTGCTCGGCATATCCGGCGCGCCGACCCTCTGCCGCACCACCCGCTACCCCGACTGCATGCCCCAGTACAACGTCGGCCACCTGGACCGCGTCGAAAGGATCGACGCCCTGCTGGACCGTTTCCCCACCTTGGCCCTCGCCGGCAAGAGCTACCGCGGCGTGGGCATCGCCGACTGCATCCACGGCGGTGAGAGGGCCGCGGAAGGGATTGTGGAGAGGCTTGCGCAGAGTGCTTGAGGGCACGGATTTCGGCCCATGGCGGGGCTTGCTCCACTCTCGTAACAATCCGCTTTGTGTCATGATTGAAGGTCAAACGTCACTGCCGTGAAAGCCGCTGAATGCAAGGCCACTCGTTGTACCCCCTTGGAGGTTTCATTCATGAAATTCATCCGTAGCCTCGAAATGCAGGGGCTCCTGTCGTTTCCTCCCGACATGGCGCCGTTTGAACTCCAAGACCTCAATGTTCTGATCGGACCGAACGGGTCCGGCAAATCGAACGTCATCGAAGCCATCGAGCTCCTGCGCGCGACGCCGACAGATTTCGCCGCCGCGATCCGAGAAGGGGGCGGGGCAGCGGAGTGGTTCTGGAAAGGCGAAAACGTCGGAAGCGTCGCCAAAATGGACGTGGAAACCGGCGACACGAACACCGGGCTGACGACACCTACGGACCGGGCGCTACGCTATCGCCTTGAGTTCATAACCGACAATATGCGAGTTCAAGTGCTCGATGAAGCAATCGAGGAGACAAGACCCTTGCCGGGTTACCCAGTTCCGTATTTCTACTACCACTTTCAGCAGGGGGATCCCGCCATCAACACCACGGATCCCCAAGAGGCCTATTATAAGAACAAATCGCCACGAAGGATCGAGCGACACGAACTGCGGTCAGATCAGTCTGTTCTGGCACAGATTAAAGATCCGAGACTCTATCCGGAAATCACCTGGTTGGGGCGTCAGTTTGGACAAATTCAGATGCTTCGCGACTGGACCTTCGGGCGCTATACCCTTCCACGTCAGGCACAGCGCGCAGACCTGCCAAACGACCGACTCCTCTCAGACTGCAGTAATCTCGCCCTGATACTCAACGAGATCGAACACGATCAAGTTTCATTGGAGTTCAACAATCTGCTCAAGCGCTTTTTTCCACGCTTCGAACGAATGTCTACCAGGGTTTCCAGTGGGGCAGTCCAATTCTACCTGCATGAATCAGGCTTCCGGTCCCCGGTTCCAGCGACACGTCTTTCGGACGGCACAATCCGGTTTGTCGCACTCCTCGCTACCCTGCTGACACCGTTGCCCCCTCCTCTGGTGTGTATTGACGAACCGGAACTGGGATTGCACCCGACGCCGTAGCTCTTGTTGCCGATCTCATGATTGACGCGTCTAGTCGCATGCAGCTTATTGTCGCCACGCATTCGGACGCACTTGTTTCCGCTCTAACCGGCAAACCTGATACGGTTGTCGCTTGCGAGCGGATTGGGGCGGGAACGACGCTACGTCGGTTGGAGTCCGCCAAACTTGCGGATTGGTTGAAGGATTATGCGCTCGGCGATTTGTGGCGGATGGGCGAGTTGGGCGCAAATCCGTGAACGTTGCAATCTATATGGAGGGGGGTGGGGACGGTAAGGACTCCAAGGCGGCGCTACGTCAGGGCATGGAGAAATTTCTGGACGACATCAAGAAAGCCTGTCATGAGCGTAGCTGGCATTGGAAGCTGGTCTGTTGCGGTTCGCGCAACGAGGCACACAAGCGCTTCCGAAACGAACGGACGAAAGGTGAGGCTGGGATCGTCGTGCTTCTGGTAGACTCGGAGGCTTCGGTCGACGCCGACCCGGCCGATCATCTGGCAACGCAGGACGGTTGGGACCTCCACGGTATTGACGGCTCGACGATCCACCTCATGGTTCAGACAATGGAAACATGGATCGTTGCGGACGGGAACGCGCTCAGAGGCTATTACGGTCAGGGCTTTCAGGAGAAGGCTCTCCCCCATCACCAGAATCTTGAAAAAGTGAGCAAGCACGATATCTCCAAGAGTCTAACTCGCGCCACCACAGGGACACAGAAAGGGCCATATCACAAAATCTGGCACGCCCAACACCTTCTTCAGCACATCGACCCTACGAAGGTACGCAAGCGATGCAGTCATTGCGAACGGCTGTTCGCCACACTTCTAGGCTTGATCAGCCAAAACGACGGAAACCGCTGATAAGGGATACTCTTGGCGCCGTCACCCGTCGCCCATCCTCTGCCCGCTCAGGGTCGGCTCGTAGAGCATCTGGATGACGACGCCGTCTGGGTCGGCGCAGTAGAACGAGGCGCTGCCATCGCGGTGGAGCTTGAAGGGTTTGATGATGGTGACCTGTCTGGCGCGGAACTCGGTTTCAAGTTCCCGGACGCGGTCGATGTCGGAGACGATGAAGCCCAAGTGGTCGAGGGACGAGATGGCGGCGGCGGGCGCCTGCCTGCCGGGAGTCTCGTGCAGGGCGAGATTGTCCGTGCCGGAGCTCAGGTAGACATTCTCGGGGTCGGGCTGCCACACGATGTCCAGGCCCAGGACCTCCTGGTAAAAGGCCTTGGAGCGCTCGACGTCCCTGACGTTGAGGGCGATGTGATGCATTCCCATCAAGCCGCTGAGGGCCTTGGGCATGATTCCGTCCTTGCAGGAGTCAACCGAGGCCGGCAGGCCGCCGGCCTCGGTTGTAAAGCTAGCCGTTCAGGGCGTCGTCGATGGCGCGGGCCGTGTTGAGCCGGGCCAGATGGGAGCGGAAGTCCGCTGAGGCGTGGATATCCTCCAGGGCCGTGACACCGTCCGTCACCTGGGCCGAGGCCGAGGCGACGAGATCGGCCGTCAGCGCCTTGCCCTTGAGCCGGTCCTCCACCGCGGTGGCCCGGAAGGGCGTTGCCGCAAGGCCGGTGACGCCGATGCCGGCGTCTATGCAGGTGTCGCCGTCCATCCGCAAGCATACCGCGATTCCGACGATGGCGAAGCCCGAGGCCTTCTGCTTGACCTTGCGATAGGCGGAGCGGGCGCCGGCGGCGGACACGGGAACACTCACCGCGGTCAGAATCTCGGCAGGCTCAATGGCAGTGGTCAGGGGTCCCAGGAAGAAGTCCCCGGCGGCGACCGAGCGCGAGCCGTCCTTGCTCGTCAGTGTCAACTCGGCGCCCAGCGCCAGCAGCGCCGCGGGCCAGTCCGCGGCCGGATCCCCGTGGACCACGCTGCCGCCGATGGTGCCGCGATTGCGCACCTGCGGGTCACCAATGCTGCCGGCGGTCATGGCCAGCAGCGGACAGTTGCCTTTCGCCTCGTCGGACGTCTCCACCTGGTGATGCGTCACCAAGGCGCCGATGCGGAGGGCGCCGTCCTTCGACCGGATCTGCCGCAGGGCGTCGAGCCGCTTGAGGTCGATGACCACCGAGGGCTGAGCGAGCCGTAGCTTCATCATCGGCAGCAGGCTGTGTCCGCCGGCCATCACTTTGGCGTTGTCGCCGGCCTCCGCCAAGCTGGCGGCCGCGCCATCAAGACTGTCTGGAACGATATAATCGAAGACTGCAGGTATCATGATCGGCTCTCGCTGGTTGGTCTACTTGCCGCCCCGGCACAGGCGCCAGATCTTCTCGGGTTTCAGCGGCATGTCGATATGGGTGACCCCGAACGGCGCCAGGGCATCCACTACGGCGTTGACAATGGAGGGCGTAGAGCCGATGGTCCCGGCCTCGCCCACTCCCTTCACCCCCATGGGATTCACCGGCGACGGGGTCTCGGTCCGGGCGAACTCCAGAGGCGGCAGGTCTTCGGCCCGGGCTACGGCATAGTCCATGAGACTGCCCGTGACGAGCTGGCCGTCCTCATCGTAGACCACCTCTTCCAGAAGCGCCTGTCCGAGTCCCTGGGCGATGCCGCCCTGCACCTGGCCGTCCACGATCAGCGGGTTGATGACCTTGCCGCAGTCGTCCACCGCCACGTACTTCCTGATCTCGATCTCGCCGCTCCGGGTGTCGACTTCCACCACGCAGATGTGGGTGCCGAAGGGGAACGTGAAGTTCGACGGCTCGAAGACGGATGTCGCCTGAAGCCCCGGCTCCATGCCCGCGGGCAGTTTCGTCGCCACGTGCGCCTGCAGCGCGACCTCCTGGATGGTGATGCCCTTGTCGGGCACGCCCTTGACCGAGAACCTGCCGTCCTCGAAGTCCAGGTCTTCGGCGCTGCACTCCAGCACGTTGGCGGCGATGGCCTCGGCTTTCTCCTTCACCTTCTGCGTCGCCATGTACACCGCGGTGCCGCCCACGGAGATGCCGCGACTCCCGAAGGTTCCGATGCCGTTGGGCACCACCGCCGTATCGCCGTGAAGCACGGCCACGTCCTCGATGGGAACGCCCAGCTCGTCGGAGACGATCTGCGCGAAGGTCGTTTCCTCTCCCTGTCCGTGGGGTGAAACACCGGTCAGCACGGTGGTCTTGCCGGTGAAGTCCAGCCGCACGGTGCCGCTCTCCCATCCCCCGGCCGGCAGCGCCGCGGAAGGACCCATGGCGCAGATCTCGACATAGGTGGAGAAGCCGATACCGATATAGCGGCCTTCCTCCCTCAGCCGCTTCTGCTCGGCGCGAAGGTCGTCATAGCCCACCATCTCCAGCGCCTTGTCCAGCGCCGCCTGGTAGTTGCCGCTGTCATAGGCCAGCCCGGTGGCCACCGGGAGCGGGAAATCGGTAGGCTGGGCAAAGTTCTTGCGGCGCAGCTCCACCGGATCCATGTCCAGCTCGCGCGCGATCAGGTCGAGGGTGCGCTCGATCACCAGCGTGGCTTCGGGTCTTCCGGCGCCGCGATAGGCATCGGTGGCGACCTTGTTGGTGAAGCCGCCGGTGGAACTGAACCTCAAGGTGGGGATCTTGTAGCATCCGCTGATCATCAGGCCCGTCAGCGGCGGCAATCCCGGGGTGAGAAGCTGGAGATAGGCGCCGGTATCCAGCAGACTGTCGTAAGTGACGCCCAGGATGGCGCCGTCCTTCCTGACCGCGGCTTCCACCGTGCCCACCTGTCCGCGTCCGTGGATCGTCGCCTGGATATTCTCGCGCCGCCCTTCGATCCACTTCACCGTACCCTTGAGCTTCATCGCGAGATGGGCCAGCAGACCCTCCTCCCGGTAGACGTTCAGCTTGCATCCGAAGCCGCCGCCCACCTCCGGGGCGATGATCCGGATGCGATGCTCAGGGAACCCGAGCATAAGCGCCAGCATGGCCCGGAGAAGATGGGGGATCTGGGTCGAACTCCAGACGGTCAGCTCATCCTCCCCCGGAAAATATCGCGCTACCACGCCACGGGTCTCCACCGGGATCGGCGCGAGTCGCTGATGGATGAACTTCTGCTTGATGATGACGTCCGCCTCGGCGCGGGCCTTGTCCATATCCCCCGTGCCAAGCTCGAAGGTGAATGCCTGGTTGTCGGGCCACTGGGAGTGGACGGCCGGGGAGTCCGGCGACAGCGCCTTCTCCAAGTCCGAGACCGCAGGCAGCGGCTCGTAGTCCACCTCGATGAGGTCGAGGGCGTCCCGGGCGGTGTAGGAATCCTCGGCGACCACCGCGGCCACCGGCTCACCCACGTGACGCACGCAGTCCTGGGCGAGCACCGGATGCGGCGGCGTGCGCAGCGTCGGATTGGCGGCGGCGCAAGGGACCGATCCCACGCTGTCGCCGATATCCGCGCCGGTCACGACGCTGACGACGCCGGGCAACGCAAGCGCGGCGTCCTTGTTGATGCCGTTCATGCGGGCGTGGGCGTGAGGGCTGCGCAGGATGGCCACGTGCATCACATCCGCCATCCGGAGATCGTCCACATAGTGCGAGAGACCCTGCACCAGACGCGGGTCTTCACGCCGCTTTACTTTCGTTCCTACAAGCTTGCTTACCGGCATGGCTTACGTCCCAGCTTTCATTTCTTCCGCGGCCTGCTTCACCGCGTCGACAATATGCTTGTACCCGGTACAGCGGCAGATATTGCCTTCAAGGCCGTGGCGGATCTCCTCCTCCGAGGGGCTCGGATTTTCCTGAAGGAGCTGCCGCGTGGCCATGATCATGCCGGGCGTGCAGAAGCCGCACTGGAGCCCATGGCAGTCCCAGAAGGCTTGCTGTATCGGATGCAGCCCTTCCTCGGTGGCGAGCGATTCGATGGTCTGAACCTCGCACCCGTCCGCCTGTACGGCCAGCAGGGTGCAGGATTTGACCGCCGAGCCGTCCAGCAGCACCGTGCAGGCGCCGCACAGGCTGGTCTCGCAACCGATGTGGGTCCCCGTCAGAGCGAGCACATCCCGAAGATAGTGCACCAGCAACAGGCGGGGCTGGACTTCGTCCGTCCGGCTGACGCCGTTGACCTGAATCTCGATTTTGGTTGTTTTGCTCATCGTCCCTCATCCTCGCTGGGACCGAGAATATACCCGGTCCAACGGCAGGTCAACAACAAATCTTGCGTTCGGTCCGGGCCGGCGCCCGGCCCGGACCGACAACAGTCGGTTGACGGAACAGAGGCGCCGTCCTTGACGATTCACTGCCGGGTGTGACAGATTCCACGGGTTTGCGGCCGGGAATCGGGGAGCCGCCGACCGGAGCCTGAAGGGGGGAATCCCGGTGCGGCTGCAACGAGAAACCAAAACCGGGAGGCACTTCATGAGGGTATTCATCACCGGAGCCGGCCTGCTCGGATGCCATACGGCCAGGGAGCTTGCGCGGGAGGAACATTCGGTTCACATCTACGACCTGACCCCCGACCCCGCTTACGTCGCGGCCATCGCCGGGAAGCCTCGGGTAACGACAGTGCGCGGCGATCTCCTGGACCTGCCCAATCTGCTTCGGGCTCTGTCGCAGGCCAGGCCGGACGTGGTGGTGCACACCGCCGGGCTCATCGGCGGCCAGGTCGAGAGTCCACCCTACCGCGGCTTTCGCACCAACACCGTGGGTTCCGTCAACGTTTTCGAGGCCTGCCAGATCTCCGGGGTGAAGCGGCTGGTGCACGTCAGCACGTTCGGCGTCTACGACTGGGCCAACATACGCAAAGGCCCGGTCAGGGAGGACTCTCCGCGCTGGGGCAACCGTTTCTACCCCGCCACCAAGGTGGCCAACGAGGTGCTGCTCGACGCGTACGAGAACTACTACGGCATGGACTGCGTCCGCATCCGGCCCAGCGGGGTGTACGGCCCCGGACACTATCGCGGCGGCTCCGGGGGCGGCATCGCGATGAACAATCTGGTGCGCGCGTGCCTGGGAAAGGGTCCCATCCAGATCGAGGACCGGCACGTGGGTCCCAACGACTTCGTCTACGCCGCGGACGTGGGCCGCGGCATCGCCTTGGCCTGCACCGCCAAGGACGCGCCCGGCAAATCCTTCAACATCGCCGTCGGCAAGAATGACGGCCCCCGGGACTTTCTCCGGGCGCTGCGCAGGCTGCTGCCGGATCGGGTCATCGAGCTGGCCGAGGGAGCCGCCAAAGGGAAGGCGCGACCCCGCGTCGACCTGTCCGCGGCCGCGGCCGTCCTTGGCTACAAGCCGCAGTATCCCCTGGAAAAAGGGCTCGAACACTATATCGAGGTGGCTCGAAAGCACGGCTTCTGGAACTAAAGCCGGCGCCGGGTGCTGAAGTCCCGGAGGATGCCGTCGACGTCGACGCCAAGTTCCCGTCCTTCGCGGATTACGCCTTCCTTCTGGCTGCCCCAGCTCCGGACGAACATGTTCTCCAGAAACTCCCGGTTGCCGGCATCCTCGGCAAAGCGCGCCAGCTTTTCCATGACCATGTCTTCGTGGCCTTCCTCGTCGTCCACGATGTCCTTGGCGAGTTGCCGCACCACCGGATCGGGAGTCACGTCCCTCAGGTGCTGCATGAACGCCACCGCAGATTTCTCGGCGATGTTGCAGAGCCGGAACGCCCGCACGTCGCCGGTGAGGAACTGCCCGAAATAGCCGTCGTAAGCATCGACGGGAATATCATCGCCGGCGTCGCGGCTGGCAAGGTAGTCCGCGATCAGGGCGTAATGCCTGTACTCGTCGGCGGCCTGTTCGGCCACGTGGGCGCGTTCATGGGGCTCCATCTCGCCGTACTGCAGCAGCGCCTTGGTGAACGCCACCCCGTGGGCCAGCTCCTTCTTGGCCTGCCGCTGCATCAGGGCCACGAATTCCGGACTCCGCGGATCCAGCTCCGCCAGCGCCTTGCGGATGGCAATGACGGGCCCCTCCAGTTCGTCGTGGTATCGGCTCCACAACGATTCGACGAATTCCCTTCCGGTCATGGTGTTGATTCCTCCGAATGAAAGCTGACTCACACTAACGGCCGGCTCCAGCGGTGTCAATTGTCCAAGCCTTTGCCCGGCATGGCCGTACTGATACAAGAAAGCACGGGTCACGTGAGTGCGAACCGTGAGGACACGCTACCCGTGAATCGGAAAGGAGACGGACATGGCGGACGACGCGCGCAAGGCTTTCGAGGACGTTTCACTCGGGGCGGTGAACGAGGCCTATGACATCATCGCCGAACTCGACCCGGAATACGCGAAGCATCTGACGGGATTGTTCGTCGACGGCACCTTCGGACGCGAGGGCGCCCTCGACAGGAAGACCAAGGAGCTCATCATGGTGGGCATCACCTGCGCCCTGAACCGGCCGCGCGGGGTGCGGCTTCACAGCGAGCGGGCGCTCAAGCTCGGCGTCACGCCGCGGCAGGTCCTGGAGGCGATGGAGGTGGCGGCGATACCCGGAGGTATGCCGGGGCTCTGGCTCGGGGCCGAGACGCTGAACCAGATCCTGAGCGAGCAGGGCATGGAATTCAAATGAACCCGGCGAACGGCCCGCTCCACGGGGTCCGCGTGCTGGACCTGTCGCGGGTTCTCGCCGGCCCGTACTGCAGCATGTTCCTGGGCGATCTGGGAGCGGAGGTCGTCAAGATCGAGCAGCCCGGCACGGGGGACGACACGCGAAGCTGGGGGCCGCCGTTCCAGGGAGGCGAGAGCGCCTACTTCCTGTGCGTCAACCGCAACAAACGAAGCGTGACCCTGGATCTCAGGACCCCGGACGGCATCGACCTGCTCCGCCGGCTGGCCCGCGAGGCCGACGTGCTGATGGAGAACTTCCGGCCCGGGACGCTGGCGGGCTGGGGCCTCTCCGAAGCGGAGATCCGGCGACGAAACCCGCGGCTCATCTACGCGTCGCTTTCCGCCTTCGGCGCCAACGGACCCATGAAGGATCGGCCGGGGTACGACCTGGCGGTCCAGGCCTGGGGCGGCCTGATGAGCATCACCGGCGCCGCGGACGGCGAGCCGTCGAAGGTGGGAGTGGCCATCATCGACATCGTCGCGGGTCTCATGCTGGGCAAATCCATCGCCGCGGCGCTGTATGCGCGGGAAAAGACCGGCGAGGGCCAAAGGATCGAAACATCCCTCATGGAAGCCCAAGTTGCCAGTCTGATCAATGCCGGCAGCAACTATCTCGTGACCGGCAAGGCGCCGGGCCGGTGGGGTAACGCCCATCCCAACATCGTGCCCTACCAGAGCTTCGCGACGGCGGACGGCCATCTGGTGGTCGCCGTGGCCAACGAGGCCATCTGGGCGCGGTTCTGCGACGGCGCCGGCAGACCGGAACTGGAGGCGGATCCCCGGTTTGACACCAATGCGCACCGGGTGGAGAACCGGGACGCGATCATCGCCATCCTGGGAGAGATGTTTCGATCCCGGCCCGGCCAGGAGTGGATCGAGCTCATGAACCGCGCGGGCGTGCCCTGCTCCCCGGTCCAGGACATCTCGCAGGTGTTCAACTCCCCCCAGGTGCTCGCGACGGAGATGCTCCGGGAGATCGACCATCCCACGGCCGGGAAGGTGCGTATGGCCGGGTTGCCGGTGAAGTTCTCCGGAACTCCGGCTTCCATTCGTCTAGCGCCGCCGCTGCTGGGGGAGCACAACGACCAGGTGCTGCAGGACTGGCTGGAGCTGGACGATGCCGCGCTCGCCGACTTCCGGAGGAAGGGGACCCTTGGTTAATTCCAAAACGGGGAATGAAACATGCAACACGGAATGACATGGGAGGAATATCAGCCGGGCAACGTCCATAAAACCGCCCGGCGCACCGTCACGGAGACCGACGTGGTCCAGTTCGTCAGCCTGGCCGGTCTCATCGAACCCCTGTTCCTCGATGCCGAGTACATGCGGGACGAAACCGACTACGGCGGGCGCATCGCCCCCGGAAGCCTCACCTTCGCGCTGGCCGAGGGACTGACCACCCAGACCGGGATGCTGCACCGCACGGGTCTGGCGTTCGTCGGCATCCTGGGCATGCGGCTGTTCCGGCCGGTCAAGGTCGGCGACACGATAGGCGTCGCGATCGAGGTGCTCGACAGCCGCCGGACCAAATCCCGCAACGCGGCCATCGTCCGTTGCCGGCACCTGGTAAAGAATCAGCGCGGCGAGACGGTCATGGAATATACGGTGGAACGGCTGATACGCGGCAAGGAGCCGTAGGGACGGATTTGAAACCCGCCCCTACGGCGTCCGAGCGTCCCCGCCCGGATCTTCGGGGAAGAGCACTTTCCTGAGCTGTACGATGAGCTTGGGACTCAGCTTGAAGAGTCCATGCACCGTCTTTTCGATCTCGGCCCCATCCAGCGGGCGGATTTCCAGCCCCATACCGTTGGCGTCGGCGACGAACGACGGATCCGCCACGGTGTCGGCAAAGGCATTACGCAGCACCGCCACCTGCTCGTCCGGGGTTCCGGGCGGAAGCGAATAGGCGCGCGCGATCTTCGCGGGATCATGAACGCCGTACAGGATCAGGAAGCGGGCCTCACGGGACTTGGTCAGGTCCAGGGCGTTGGGCACCGAGGGCAGGTCGGGATGGGGCATCGTCATTGCCTGCAGCACCACCTTGCCGCTCCTGGCGGCCAACATTTTCTGCCACGCCTTCCTGACCGCCTGCCAGTACCAGCAGGTGCCCTGCACTTCCTGGTTCGCGGCAGCCAGACGCGCGTTCACCGGACCCCTGTATCCGTCGATGACCTTGATGGGCAGGCCAAGGGCGGCACCGAAAACACGCGGCATGTTGGCGGCGGTGTCATTGCGGCCGACCACTCCCAGCTTGACGGGCTTCTTGGCGCCGGCCCAAGCCGCCAAGTCGCCGATGCCGCTCGCCTTGGTCAGCACGCAGACGGGATGCAGGGTCGTTATCGCGCCCACCCAGGCGAACCGCCGTGTATCAAGCTTCACTTCCTTGCTGCCGAATATCTGCTTGTGGATGAGACCGCCCGCCCAGTTCCCCACCGTTCGTCCGTCGGGCTTGGCAGTGCGGTAGATGTACTCGGCGGCGACGCTGCCGCCGCCCCCGACCATGTTCCTCACCACGACGTGGGGCCGGTCCGGCAGATGGCGACCGATGTGTCTGGCCAGAGTGCGGGTGTAGTTGTCGAAGACGCTCCCGGCTCCCGCCCCGACGATGAAGGTCAGGGGGCGCTGCTGCGCCAACGCGTGGTCATTGAAAGCCCGCGGGAGCGTCAGCAGCAACGCTGCAACCAAAAGGCCGCTGGAGAGAATCGCCACGGTTGTCCACCTCGCGGCATGAACCCGGGTACGGCGGCTCAGGCGCCGTTCAGTCGTGGCATGACCTCCTTGTGAAAGAGGTTCAGGGAATCGATCACCTTGTCGTGGGCGAGGTTGCCGATATGGAACATACCCATGAAGTGCTCGGCGCCGATCTGGCTCATCTGCCGGTTGACCTGCCGAGCCACGGTGTCGGGACTGCCGGCGATGACGAACCCCGTCTCAAGGAGTTCCTCCCAACTCATGGGATGGAAGTTGACCCGCTCCTGGTTGCCTTCGCGGAAGTAGTTGAAGGACTTGGCGCTGACCATGGCTTCCTTCACTTTTCGCTGATCGATGGCGACGTCCGTCCTGGCTTCGTTGAAGCCGCGGTTCCACAGCGTGAAGAAATACCTCAACGGCGGCTCCGCAACGGACCGGGCCTGCTCGTCGGTCTCGCCCACGTAGATGTGACGGCACAGGACGAACTTGTCGGGTCCGCTCTCCCACCCGTCCTCCTTCGCCACGCTGCGGTAGTAGTTGAAAGTGTCCTCGATCTGGTCGTTGGTCTGGTACACCTGCGCGATGGGGATCTTGCGCTTCACGCACCATTCGATGGACTCGGCGCTACGCGCCGCCACCCAGATCGGCGGGTGCGGTTGCTGCACCGGCCGTGGCCAGATGGCGCAGTTCTCGAACTGGAAGAACTCGCCCTGGTAGCTCCAGACCGGTTCGGTCCAGGCGGTCATGATGACGTCGAATGCTTCCCCGAACCGCCCCCGGGACTCCTGGGGCTTGACGTTGTACCACAGATACTCGGAGGGGATGCCCCGGACGAATCCCGCGATGAGGCGCCCTTCGGACAGGCAGTCGAGCATGGCATACTCTTCGGCCACGCGCACGGGGTGCTGCCGTAGCGGCAGGATGTTGCCGAGGACGCCGATCTTCATCCGTTCGGTCTTCTGGCTCAGGGCCGCGGCAATGAGATTGGGCGACGGCATGGTGCCGTAGGCGCTGTAGTGATGCTCGTTGAACACCACCCCCTCGAACCCCAGCTCCTCGCAATAGGCCATCTCTTCCAGGTGCTCCCGATAGTTGCGCGAGCCAATCGGCGGATCGAAGTAGGTGCTCGGTACGGGGGTGCCCGGGACATCCTCAGGAACTTCAGGATAGGCCAGCAGGTCGAAGTTGTATACTTTCATGAGGGCCGATTCTCCTTTGCCAGATGCCTTGTCACCGGGCGGTGAGGCCATCGGAACCGAAGGGACAGCCTAGTCCCATCCCTCGGCCACTGTCAATCACGGCGCGGGACTCACGGCCGCGGACTATCCCGTGAACATCTCGATGAGCGTTCCCGGTGGAAACGGAAGCGCTAACGAGTACTCGAAGACCGCGTGGAACCCCGCCCAGCCGAGCAGCGTCAGCAAGACGCTGGTGGACCACTTCTCCCCGGCCCCCACCTTGAGAAAGAGGAACGTACACAGCGGAACCGTGACGGGGAAACCGAGCAGCCAGATGGAAACGAAGAAACCGAGAATCCAGCCGACGATGGCAAGCGTGCGCTGGACCACTTCCGGTTCCGTTCCCTCGGACGGCACCCCTGCTTTCCGCTTCCTCAAGAACCCCATGACGTCGATCTCGAGTTGCGCCAGGGCGAGCACGATCCCGGGAAAGCCGATGACCCAGGGGAAAAGGCTGGCACGAAAGCCCCATTCCCTGGCCTGCCACACGCCCCAGGCGAATCCGGCCAGGATCACCAGCGTGAAAATCACGTGCCAGACGCTTAGGGGCCTGGGGGCTTCGACGGTCTCCATTTCCGGTACCGGAACGGACGCGGGCGCGTCTCCGGCGGATTCCCGCCTGGCGTCACGCCGCCGCTGGTAGACCGGGTAGAGGATGCCCGCCAGGATGATTGCCCCGATGGTCAGCACCCCCGGGAAGCCCACCCAGCCCCAGCCGTAGTTGTCGGTGGCGAGGAACAGGTTCTTTTCCGCCAACGAGCCCAGCACCAGCCCCAGCAGGAGCGGCGGGCGCGGCCAGTCGAGATGCACCATGACCCAGCCCAGCAATCCGAAGGCCAGCACCACGATGAGGTCCTCGAACGCATTGTTCTGGGCGAAGCCGCCGAGGTAGATGAGCACCAGGAGGAACGGCAGGACCAGGCTGCCGCGCACCTCGGTGATGCGCGCCAGTTGCTTGAGAAAGATGAAACAGATGGAAACGGTGATGATGTTCGAAACGACGACGATCCACACGAACGAGAACGTGAGATCGAGGAACCCTCCCTGGCTGGCAGGCATCAGCATCGGGGGGCCGGGCACGAGACCCTGGATGATGAAGGCTCCCAGCAGGATGGCCATGGTGACGCTGCCCGGGACCCCGAATGCGATGGTGGGCACCAAGGCGCCGCCGAGGTTCGAGTTGTTGGCCGCGCCCGGTCCCAGGACCCCTTCCACCGCACCCTTGCCGAAGCGCTCCTTGTCGGGGGACGTCTGCACCGCGTGGGCGTAGGCGACCCACTGCGACACCGCGCCGCCCATTCCCGGAATGATCCCGATGTAGGTCCCGATGGCGCTGCACCGCAGCACCAAAGCCCAGTGGCGGAAGGTGTCCTTGACACCTTCCATGACGCCGCCCAGCTTCTCGACCTTCCCCTCCGCGATGCTGGAACCCTTGACCGAGAGATCGATGACCTCCGGGATCGCGAACAGGCCGAGGGTCACGGGGACCAGCTTGATGCCGTCCCAGAGATAGAGGTTGTCGAAGGTAAAACGCTCGATGCCGGATATCGGATCGAGCCCCACGGTGGCGAGCATGAGCCCTATGGCCGCAGCGGTGAGGCCCCGGATGATGGCCTCGCCGCTGAGGGATGCCAGGAAGGTAACCCCCAGGAGCGCCAGCATGAAGAATTCGGGCGAGCCGATGGCGAGCACCAGCGGACGGACGATGGGGATGGCCAGGGCCAGCGCGAAGGCGCCGAAGACGGCGCCCACCAGCGAGCTCATGAGCGATGCGCCCAGGGCGCGCCCGGCCTCGCCCTTCTTGGCCATGGGGTGGCCGTCCACGATGGTGGACGCGGTTATGGCCTCGCCCGGAATGCCGAACAGGATGGAGGTGATGTCTCCGGTGGTTGCCGTCACCGCGGACATGCCCAGCAGGAAGGCAAAGGCTTCCACCGCCTCCATCTTGAAGATGAACGGCAGCATCAGCGCCAACGTGACCGGGCCGCCGAGTCCGGGCAGAATGCCCACGGCGAAGCCGATCACGATGCCCAGCATCATGAGCGTGAAGGTCGTAGCCGTGAAAACTTGTGCCAAGCCTCCTGCAAAGGCCTGAAGCATTTCACCCATGATCCCTGACTTTCGGTGAAGAGAGGTGAACCCGGATCAAAGGGAGTGCCCGGGTAACCGATCCGGATTGATCAGGAGAATACCAATCAAGACAACGCCGCGCGCCATCCGGCGCGACGTACCGGACGGCTGTCCGCCAGGCCAGCCGATCCGACACACGCGGACGGAACCGTTTCCCGGCCGCGCTCGGGCGCGGCCGGGAAACGGTCTCCTCCATCCGATGCGTAGCTACTTCTTCGGCAAGAGGACTTCCTTCAACAAGGACAACGTGTCGGGACTCATGTTGTAGAGCCCCTTCATTTTCTTCGCCACCCAGTTGCCGTCGTTCGGGTTCAACTCCAGCTTCGACTTGTTGGCGTTGGCGATCAGTTCAGGATCCTTCAAGGTAGCCATGAACGCCGTCTGGAGCGTCTTGACCCGGTCCGCGGGTACTCCCGGCGGCAGGCTGTAGGGCCGCGATATGGCGCGGTAAACGTCGGCGGCCACCTGCAGAAGCTTCTTGCCGGTGTCGTCCTTGGCCAACTTGGTCGCCAGGGCCACGTTCTGGAGTTCCGGGTGCTTGTCGGGACCCACCTGCAGGATAGGCTTGACGTTGCCGCTCTCGATGCCCTGCCGCCAGGTCGGCTTGATGGACTGCCACGCCCAGCAGCCGCCGTCTATCTCGCCCTTCTCCGCCGATACCCGGATGATCGCGGTGCCGCCGTAACCCTCGATGATCTGCATCGGCAGGCCGGTTGCGGCCTTGAGCAGCTTGGGCACGTCATCGGTGGTCGAGCCCGGTGCGGTGGCTCCGATCTTGATCGGCCTCTTGGAGTTGATCCAATCGTCGATGCTGTTGATGCCGCTGGCCTTGGTGAGCGCGCAGGTGTTGTCGTCGGTGGACGGGACACCCAGCCAGTTGAACTTGCGGCCGTCGAACTTGATGCCCTTCTTGCCGAGAACGTGCTGCAGCACCAGCGGGCCGATCCAGTTGCCGATGGTCAGGCCGTCCGGCTTGGCCCTGTTGAAGATGTAGTTGGCGGCGATCATGCTGCCGGCGCCGGTCCTGTTCTGAACCACGGTCCTGGGATTGCCGGGCACATGCTTGCCGAAGTGGCGGGCGATGAGCCGGGTGTAGGTGTCGAAGCCACCGCCCGGCGAGAACCCGACCACGAAACGAATGGTCTTGCCCTTGAAGAAATCGTCCGCTCCCAGGGAGAGCGACGGAACCAGCGCAAGGACAAGCGCCGAAAGCATGACGATACGGATAAACCGACTGACCATAACGAGCCTCCTAAGCTTTTGTCTTTGTGAGACAACCCTTTGGCATCAAACGGTCTTTGTTCCACAAATCCGGGCCAAAGAAAAGGGCGGGCGGGAGAAATTCACCACCGCATGACGGCCAAGTCTCTCCCGGGGGTTGACGCCGGCGCCGGAATGCATTAACTCTAGCGAACGATCGTTTGAAAAACTATAAGAAACAGGGGGTCACGGAGATGACGAGGATATCGACTTTCGACGACTGGATCGACTGCTTCAAGGAATGGCAGAAGGACATCGGCTATGACGCCGACCTGCTGGGAGACTACAAGTTCGAGACCAGGCTCGGCGACGTACACACCGACGACATCGAGTTCGGCGACTACCAGGGGCAGTCCAAATGGAAGCGGGTGGGGCAGATTCCGAACCAGTCCATCCGCGACGCGTTGCTCACCCTCATCGTCTATCAGGGCGACACCGAGTTCGCTTCGGTCGAGCAGCAGAGGAACCTGCTGGACAACGCCCCCACCGATTACGACCGCCAGGCGCTGATACGGGTCAACAGCGACGAGATGCGGCACGGTTGGCAGATGTGCTACCTGCTGGTGAAGTACTTCGGCGATACCGGCAAGCTCGAGGCGCGAAAGCTGCTGGAGCGTCGGGCCAGCGAGCAGAAGCGCCTGCTGGGGTCGTTCAACGAGCCCGTGAACAACTGGCTGGATTTCTTCACCTACACACAGTTCGTGGACCGGGACGGCAAGTTCCAGCTCACCATGCTCAGCCACTCGGCCTTCGCCCCGCTGGCGCGCAGCGTGTCGGCCATGCTCAAGGAAGAGTTCTTCCACATGTTCACCGGGAATACCGGCCTCACCCGCATCGTCAGGGCGAACCGAATCCCCCTCCCCATCATCCAGAAGTACTTCAACAAGTGGCTGTCCACGGCCTACGACCTCTTCGGCACCGACCACTCCTCGTCGGCCCAGTGGGCTTACGTGTGGGGCATCAAGGGTCGTTTCGACGAGGCTACCGCCGAGGGACCCGCGGACAAGGAAAAGCTCAACGAGCTCTCCCGGACGCACTATCTCAACGAATGCCGGGGGCTGGTGGACAACCTCAACAACTTCATCCCCGAGGGCGAGCCCAACCTCAGGGTTCCGGACGTCACGTTCAACCGCTCCATCGGCGACCACGCGGGCATGCGGTACAGCGTCGACGGGGATTTGCTCTCCGAGACGGAATATGAGAAACATCTGTCCGAGGTGCTTCCCGGCGTCGAGGACGAGCGCATCCTGAACGAGATCTTCAAGGACAAGGACTGGGTCCTTCAAATGAACTAGTCCCCGCCTCGTTGCCGAGGGCCGCGGTCTCCGAATGCCGCGGCCTGTTTCCCTCTGCCGGTAAGGAGAACCCTGTGAATCGATTCTGTCTCGTCTGTCAGAACGTCGACTGCAAAAGTCGGGGCTCCGAGGAGTTGATGAAGGAGCTGCAGGAGCGGGTGGCAGCCAAAGGGCTGGATGACGTGGAGGTGCGTTCCTACATGTGCTTCGGCGCCTGTCAGGAAGGCCCCAACATGGTCGTCTATCCGGACAAGTGCTGGTATGCCGGGGTGAAGAGCGAGGACGTGGACGATGTCGTCGCGCATCTGGCCGGTGGACCGCAGGTGGACCGGCTGGACAAGATCGACCCTTCGCTCAAGGAACTCATCTACCAATTGCTCGATACCGGAGTCTTTTAGCCGTCATGGAAGGCATCCTGTTCCCGCGGGGCGTGGTCGAGGGGCCCGAAGACCTTGACGCCTATCGTTCGAGAGGCGGTTATCAGGCCGTCGGCGGGCTGGGAGAACTATCCCCCGAAGACATCATCGCCAGGGTGGACGCCTCGGGTCTGCGCGGCCGGGGCGGCGCGGGATTTCCCACGGGCAAGAAGATGGCGCTGACCCTGGAATGCCCCGAAACGCCCCGCTACGTGGTCATGAACGGGGGCGAGGACGAGCCCGGTAGCAACAAAGACCGCGTGCTCATAGAGAATGTTCCCCATCTTCTCCTCGAAGGGATCATTCTCTCGGCCTACGCGGTGCAGGCGGAGAAAGCCTACCTCTACATCAACCACGGCTATGAAGCAGCCACGCGCTCGGTGGAGACCGCCATGCGTGAAGCCCGTGAGGCGGGCCACTGGGGCGAGAACATCGCCGGTTCCGGTTTCAGCCTCGAACTCGTGCTGGTAGCGGCCCCGTCGAACTATGTCGCCGGAGAGGATACCGCGGCCCTGGAAGTCATCGAGGGCAAAGAGCCCCTGCCCCGGCAAAAGCCGCCTTTCCCGGTCACCGCCGGCCTGTTCGGCAAGCCCAGCCTCGTCAACAACGTCGAAACCTTCGGCAACATCGCGCCCATCGTTTCCAAAGGGCCGGAGTGGTACCGCTCCTTCGGCACCGGCGAGAGCCCCGGCACCATGATCTTCTCGCTGGGGGACGAGGTGGAGAGGCCCGGCGTCTACGAGCTTCCCCTGGGGACCCCCCTGCGGCGTCTCGTGGAAGAATGCGGCGGCGGCTTGAAGGGCGGCAAGGGCATCAAGACGGTCCTGCCGGGAGGCCCGTCATCGGGGTTTCTGCTACCCGATCACCTCGACGTACCGCTCGACCACGCATCCTTGCGGGAAGCCGGCTCGTCCATCGGATGCGGCGTCGTCAAGGTTCTCACCGAAGACGATTCGGTGGTGGATGAAGTGGTACGGATCGCGGATTTCTTTGCCAGAGAGTCCTGCGGCCAGTGCCCGGCATGCCGCATGGAAACGAACATGCTGGCGGCGCTGCTCAAAAAGGTTCAGCAGGGCCAGGGGAACGATGCGCTGACGGAACAGTTAGGCAAGGTGATCGCCTTCAACAAGGGGAAAGGGTTCTGCAGCCTCATCAATATGCCCGGCCCGCCCATCGAGAGCGCCGTCCGGCTCTTCCCCGACGAGTTTCGCGGCGTGTGACCGGCGGTGGGCCGTGCTTCACAGATTCAGGTTCTTCGTCGGCACGTTGAAGACCACGCCGTCGGCGTTCCTCACGAGACACATGTCGTTGCTCCACTCCTTCACCACATCGACCTCGTCTCCCGGCGAGAACGCCGCTTCCTCGATTCCGGAATTCTTGGTTGACTGATACTTGCAGGTAAACGCTTCCTTGACGCTGGCCATTTCAGGCCCCTCCCTTCCCTTTGATCTGTATCAGCGCTCAGTCCCGCCAACTGCCGTGGCGGGTCGGATGCCGCAATGCCTCTCCCAGGCGCTTCAGGAAAATCGCCCGGGGCACCTCCCTGGCGCCGAGGCTCAGCATATGGGAGGTTGTAACCTGCGCATCGATGAAATGGAAGCCCCATCCCGCGAGCCGGTCCACCAACCGTGCCACTGCCACCTTGGAGGCGTCCGTCTCGCGGTGGAACATCGACTCGCCGAAGAACCCCCTGCCCAGAGCAATGCCGTAGATGCCTCCGACGAGGTCCTCACCGAGCCAGATCTCCGCTGAATGGGCCACTCCCGCTTCGTGGAGGCGCACATAAGCCTGTTCCATTTCCGGCGTGATCCAGGTGCCCTCCTGGTCGCGCCGCTCCACGGTTGCACAAGCCCGGATCACGCCCTCAAAGTCCTCGTCGAAGGTGACCCGGTATCTCCCCTGGTTCAAGACGCGCCGCAGCCGCCTGGAGACATGGAAGTCGTCGAGGTCGAGGACGCACCGGGGGTCCGGCGACCACCACAGGATCGGCTCCCCTTCGCTGTACCAAGGGAAGATGCCCATGGAGTAGGCCAGCAGAATGCGAGCGCTGCCAAGGTCGCCACCCACCGCCAGCAGCCCGCCGGGTTCCGCCTCGTGCGGGGAGGGAAAAGCGAGGTGACGGTTCAAGCGATAGACCGGCATGGATGGTGCAATGGTGCAGAATCGAGGCAGTGGATGCAAGGAAATGCCGTGAATTGGCGTTATCGACGCCGATGGGAATCGGTTTTTCGGTGCACTGTGCTTCGATGCTACGCGGGATTCGCGCTACGCCCTACCATGAAATACGCTGGTGCCACCATCGTCGGCCTGGTGTCCTCCATCGCGTTTCTCGACGTGCCGCGGGACCGAGGTAAAGGCTTGTCCAGCGTTCAGGTTCGGGTGGAACGAACTCTCGGGACTTTGGACGGCAATCGTGATATATTCTGGACGGGGAGACTTTCATGTTCAAGAGAATCGACCATGTAGCGCTCCACGTCGCGGATCTGGACCGTACCATCGCCTTCTACGAGGAGCACTTCGGCTTCCGGAAGTACTTTCAGCACGAGGCCACGGCGGGGATGCAGATCGCGTACCTGAAGCTCGGAGACACCGTTCTGGAACTGACCCACAGAAGCGAGGGCTCCATGACCGGGTTTCATTTCTGCCTGGAGACCGACAACTTCGACGAAACGGTGGCGGAGCTGCAACAGCGCGGCGTAACGCTGCTGCGGGCGCCCCACGGTACCGCGGCGCGGGAGCCGCGAGAGGAGGGCTGGCGCCGGGTCGTCTTCGGAGGCCCCGACGGCGAGCAGATCGAATTGCGTGGGTAGCCGGTAATCCGGAACCATCATGCCGGATCAGGAACCTCGGACGATCAAGCTGGATTGCCCCTGCTGCGGCGCGACCCTGATCGTGGACCCATCGCTGGCGGTGGTGTTACGGCACGAGCTGCCGCCGCCGCAGCACAAGGCGCCGGAACTCAAGGACGCCGGCCGCCTGCTTCGGGAAGAAGCGACACAGCGCGACCAGAAGTACCGTCACATCCTCGATGCGGAAAAAGACAGGGGCACGGTGCTGGACCGAAAGTTCCAGGAGTTGCTCAAGAAGGCCAAGGACGAGCCCATCGAGAAGCCCCTCAAGGACATCGACCTCGACTAGTGTCGTGTCCGAGTAAAGCAGGAACCTACTGCGAGGCAGGGAAATGGGTCCATTTGCCAAGGGATAGCGGGATGAATCACCTGAACGATCTCGTGGACACCCGGCAAGGGTTGCTGGACCGCCGGATCTTCGTCTCCCGGGACATCTACCAGCAGGAGCTGGAGCGGATCTTCGCACGCTGCTGGCTGTTCCTGGGACACGAGACCCAGGTCCCCAATCCCAACGACTTCCTGGCCACCTACATGGGAGAGGACCCGGTGCTGCTGTGCCGGGGCGGGGACGGCATCATCCGGGCGTTCCTGAACATGTGCCGCCACCGGGGCAACCGGGTATGCCGTGCCGACCAGGGCAACGCCACGTCGTTCATGTGCACCTATCACGGCTGGTGCTACAGCAACGACGGCAAGCTCATCGGCGTCCCAGGCATGAAGGAGATCTACAGCGGCGAATTGGACATGACGCGGTGGGGCCTGGTGGAAGTGGCCCAACTGGACAGCTACAAAGGGCTGATCTTTGCCACCTTCGACCCCAAGGCCCCGTCCCTGTTGGAGTATCTCGGCGGCCAGGAGCAGGAGTTGGGGGTCATGTTCGACCGTCGCGCCGGCGGCACCGAGATCATCGGCGGCGTGCACAAGTGGATCATGAACGCCAACTGGAAGTATGCCGCGGACAATTTCTTCGGGGACGACGGCCACCATACCGTCACCCACGTGTCGGTCCGCGAGGTCCCCGTCGACGACCTGTCCTACCCCCGCACCAACGAGGACCCCCGCCCCCATGCCGACGACGTCGGTTTCACCAGGGTTGCCGGAGGCATCTTCCGGGACTACCTGCTCGACCACTTCGACGAGACGGTCCAACGCATCGGCCCCGACCTCGCCCAACAGGCAGGGCTGGTCACCACCGTCTTCCCCAACGTCTCGCCGAACTTCATCCGCCACATGATTCGCGTCTGGCACCCCCGTGGCCCCGAGAAGACCGAGATCTGGTCCTACTGCGTCGTCGACAAGGAAGCGCCCCCGGAAGTGAAGACCGCCATGCGCCGGCACCTCACCCAGACCTTCGGACCCAGCGGCAACCTCGAGCAGGACGACATGAACAACTGGGAGCAGTGCACCGGCACCGCCCGTGGCGGCGTCGCCCGGCGATACCCCCAGAACATCCAGGCCCACCTCGGACACGAGGAAAAGTCCGGCGCCTTCGGCGGCGGCAAGCGCCTCCGTCAATTCTACGCCCGCTGGTCCATGATGATGGAAGCCGAGAGCTGGGGCGACATGGACCTGGGGACGAAGTACTACTGACGGTCTTTGGTTAGTTTCGGATCAGCATGATTGCGTCGTTCACGAGCCCCCCGTCTCGCCGATCCACAATGCTGCCCGCCGCGGACAAAGAGCGGTGACTCCAAGTACGATCAGGTACCCCGCTACCAAGAACAACAGACCGGCGATCGCGGATAGGAAGACCAGATGGTAACCTGATTGCCGCACAATGTAGAATCGGGTTACGTGGCACCGGTAGAGGAACCAGTAGCCAAGAAGAGCCGGAAGGATGATCAGACTTAGGGCCACCGGAGGGTTTTCTTACTCTTCAGAAGAAGACGACTCCCTGTGCGGTTTTTTTGGCCAGTTCTCCATTGCCCTCGCAGCCTCTCGAATCGCCTCACGCCCAGTTTCGCTACGAAGAAGTTCACCGCCTTTGATGTAGAGTTCACCACGCCGTGTGACGTGAAATTTCGGGCCGTCTTTGGTTTTCAGGTCCTTAGCCATACATCACTCATCCTTGGTTCTGGACCGGATGCTCTTGACTCAGCATGCGGCAGCTATCATGGTGCAGGGTTTACCGAAGCCGGCTTTTCTTCTCAACGGTGACGCTCCCGGGTTTTTTGGGACTTGTCAAGAGCCGTGCCTTTCAAACTGAGGCAGTACCGATCCTTACTACCTTTGCCGGTGTTGCCGCTAGGTAGCCGGTCCACGAGTCCATCAACCGGCGGCGCTGTCGAGCAGTCGGACAATCAGCCTAGGTGTGAGGCGGGAACCAAGTGCACCAAGTTCCGGCGATTTGCAGCAAGAAGCCGGGAACCAAGAACACTAGCCCATACCAGCCCCGGCGAGATTGCAGCAGTAGCGCCTTTTGCAGTTTTTGATTGCCGTTCCACATAGTCGCTGCAAGTTCGGCCGCCGTTTTCTTGGAAATCAAGACGGCCGAAGTCAACACTAGACACCGGCGATGTCCATGATGAGCCCCACCGTGCTCAACCAGCGCACGTCGCCAAGGACCAAGCAGTAGTCCAACAGAACTCCTCCAACTCGTGAAGTTGTGACATGCTTGTGACACCGTCGATTTCTCCTCCTGCGAACATCTCACCTAACTATCTGAAGAGATTGGAGCCACCCGCCGGACTCGAACCGGCGACCTACTGATTACGAATCAGTTGCTCTACCAACTGAGCTAGGGTGGCCAGGAAGGTTGCGTCAGAGGGGACCTTAATTTAACAGCCGGGCGCGCGTGTCAGCAAGCATTGGCGCATATACTGTCATTGAGCCCCTGAACCAGCAGGGACAACTTTCCGCCGAGTATTCGGACCGGTTCAGCCTCTCCTCTGGAGCCCGGATCAAGTCCGGGGTCACGGAGAGGTGTTGCCGGGGACGCGCGGTGGTCGCCCGGTACCGGGCAGCGCCGTTGCCTCATCTGGTATCAGTGACGATTCGGGCGTAGGCGGGCGCTACCGCGCCGCCATCCGCCCTCCCTCCACCGGCAGATCCGCGCCGGTGATGTAGTCGGCCCAGCGGGAGGCCAGGAACAGCACCGGGCCGACGAAGTCTTCGACCTCGCCTTTGCGTCCAAGGGCGGGCGGGGTGAACTCGCCGGCGGCGTGGGAGGGCTCGGGGCCTTGGCCGGCGCCCTTCGCGAGGGCCTCGTACTCGTAGATGGTGGTCAGGCGGTTGGGCGTGAAACCCGGACTGACGGAGTTGACGTTGATGTTGTCCCGGCCCAGCTCCACGGCCATCTGCCGGGTGAGCATGACAACGCCGCCCTTGGCCGCGCTGTAGGCGGAGCCGCCGGCGGTGCCCCGGTGTCCGGCGATGGAGGCGATGTTGACGATCTTGCCGCCGCCCTGGCGCTTCATCACCGGCGCCACGTGGCGCGTGCTCAGGTAGGCGGCCTTGAGGCAGATGTCCAGCACGAAGTCCCATTCGCCGGGCTCCATGTCCGTGATACTCTTGGGCGGGTAGATCTGTACGGCCGCGGCATTGACCACCACGTTGATGGCGCCGAAGCGTTCCACCACTCCGGCCACCATGCGGGCCACGTCCGCGTCCTCGGAGACGTCTCCGGTGGCGGGCACTGCTTCCACGTCCCCGGTGAGCTTGTCGATGCACTCGAGGGCCTTTTCTTCCTTGAGGTCGTTGACGGCCAGCTTCGCGCCGTGATCGGCGAAACCCTGCGAGAAGGCGGTGCCCAGCACTCCGGCGCCGCCGGTGATCAGAACCACTTTGTCCTTGAGTCCGAGATCTCTCATTTGAAGCTCTCCCGCCTTCCGGTCACCCGCCGTACGAGGCGCCGGAGTGCATCGGTCTTCCGTCGTCAGTCTCTATCGCCGGGCCGCCCGAAGCGCCGGACCCGCGTGCAGCGACTCGACGTGGGCCACGGCCTCCGCCCGGGTCACCACCGTCGCGTACTTGCTGTTCATCTCGTAGAGGTTCACGAGGTGCGAGAACCGGGAGCGGTCGAACGTCCCTTCCTCCACCACGAACACGGGAAAGCCGTAGGAGTAGCCGTCGATGACGCTTGACCGGACGCAACCGGAGGTCGAGCAGCCGGTGACGATGAGCGAGTCCACGTTCTTGCGCGTCAGGTAGGTGATCAGGTGGGTGCCGAAGAACGCGCTGGCGCGGGCCTTGTGCACCACGTACTCGTCCTTGCGCGGACGGATCATCTGCGGAAATTCCACCGCCAGGTCGGTCATGGTGGTGGGTTCCCTGGCACGCTTGGTGGCGTTGCCGAACACCGCCTTGAAGTCGGGGTCGCTGGTGGAGTAGATCACCGGCACCTTGCTCTTGCGGCACGC
Source organism: Binatia bacterium (assembly GCA_963422385.1). GTDB lineage: Bacteria > Desulfobacterota > Binatia > UBA9968 > JAJDTQ01 > JAJDTQ01. The sequence continues at coordinate 540,147 of OY729432.1, forward strand.
GACCAGCAGTTTCCGAATGTGCGGCAACGCTTGCCAGGCGGCCTTGCCGCAGCTCGACCGGAATTCGTCGATGGCGGCCAGGGTTTCCTGGGCCCTGGTCCCGGTAAAGGACGTGATGACGTCGATGATCAGCAATGCCGGACGCTGTCCGAACGCCTGCTTGCCGGTGTAACCGGCCTTCTCGTAGACCTTGCGGTCATACTCCGGGATAATCTTTTCCCAATCTCTCATTCCCGTCCTCCTCTTGGGCAGTACCATATATCAAGCGACGGATGACACTCAAATGCGGTTCACGTCCGCAACGCGGCCAGCATGTCCCGTGCAGCAGCCCGGGGGCCGGGCGCTTCGGAGATGGCGGAGATGAGGGCGATGCGCGCCGTGCCGTGGGCCCTGATCTCGGGCAGGTGGTGCTGCTTGATGCCGCCTAGGGCGAAGACCGGCAGCGACGCACGCTCCGTGGCGGCCTTGAGCGAGGCGGGGCCCTGGGGGTCTCCGAAGGGCAGCTTGGAGGAGGTGGCGTAGACGGGTCCGAACAGGACGAAGTCCGCGCCCGCGTCCGAGGCCGCGTGGACTTCCGCCGGGGAATGGGTGGAGACGCCGATCTTCCGGTCCGGACCGAGGAGTTCCCGGGCGACTTTCACGGGCATGGAATTCGCCGCCAAGTGCACACCGGCGGCATCCGCGGCCAGGACCACGTCCACGCGGTCGTTGATGAAGAGCTCGGCGCTGTAGCGGTCGCACAGCCGCTTCACGTCCCGGGCCAACTCCAGCAGCGCCCGGCCGCCCAGGTCCTTCTCCCGGAGCTGCACGGCGCGGATGCCGCCCTCCAGGGCCTGCTCCAGCACCCACGTGAACTCGCGGCCCCCGGTGGTCTTGCGATCGGTGACGAGATACAGGTCGAAATCGACGGTTCTCAAGGGTCGGCTGCCTGGAGGTCGTTTGCGACCATCGATCAGGCAAGAAGGCCCTCGATCGGACTCGAGGCCGTGGCGTAGAGTTTCTTGGGAATGCGGCCGGCCAGGAATGCCTTGCGACCGGCCTCGACGGCCTGCTTCATGGCGTCAGCCATGAGAATGGGGTCCCTGGCGCCGGCGATGGCGGTGTTCATGAGCACGCCGTCACAGCCCATCTCCATAACGATGGCCGCGTCCGACGCCGTGCCCACGCCGGCGTCCACGATGACCGGGATGGACACGTTCTCCTGGATGATGCGGATGTTGTAGGGATTGCGGATGCCCAGGCCCGAGCCGATGGGCGCGGCCAGAGGCATGACCGCGGCGCAGCCCATGTCCTCGAGCTTTCTGGCGGTGACCACGTCGTCGCTGATGTACGGCAGCACCGTAAAGCCGTCCTCCACCAGCAGCCGCGCGGCCTCCAGGGTGCCCGGCGTGTCGGGGAACAGAGTCTTGTCGTCGCCGATGACCTCGAGCTTGACCATGTCGCCGACCCCGGCCTCCCGGGCCAGGCGGCAGGTGCGCACGGCTTCGTCCGGCGTGTAGCAGCCCGCGGTGTTGGGAAGGATGGTGAACTTCTTGGGGTCCAGATAATCCAGCAGGTTTTCCCGGTCCCGGTAGACGATATCGACCCGCCTTACCGCCACCGTGACGATCTCCGCCCCGGAAACCTCGATGGCCTTGCGGGTCTCCTCGAAGTCGCGGTACTTCCCCGTGCCGACGATCAGCCGCGACCGGTACTCTTTCCCCGCCAGCCGCAGGCAGTCGGATGCTGCTGCGTCCGGGACTTGGGTTGTGGGTTGGGTCATGACTTCATCCACCGCCGACGAATTGAACGATCTCTACCTCGTCGCCCTGTTTCAGGTGCGTGCCGCCGTGTGCGTCTCGCGAGAGAACCTCGGCGTTGACCTCGACCACCACACGCCCGGGCCGGAGCTCCAGGTCCTCCAGTAGTTGAGCGACGCTGATGTCCGTCGCCACTTCGCTATCCTTGCCGTTGATACGGATGACCACCAGGAAATCCCCGCAGGTCGTGTCTCGAGGGCACGGGGCGGGTTTGACCCCCGCCTTGGGGACGCCAACCACCCTCACTAGCGGGCGGCAGCGATCTTGACCTCCAGGACGCCAATGCCGTCCACTTCCCCTTCCACCTTGTCCCCGGGGTGGAGGAATATGGGCGGAGTCCGGGCGAAGCCTACCCCCGAGGGTGTTCCGGTGCTGATGATGTCGCCGGGTTCCAGGGTCAGGCCGTGGGACAGTGACTCGATGGTCGTGGGGATGTCGAAGATCATGTCGCGCGTGTTGCCGTCCTGCATGGTCTCGCCGTTGACGCGGCACTGGAGCCTGACGCTCTTCGGGTCGGGCATGGCGCTTTTGTGAACGATGCTGGGTCCCAGCGGGCAGAAAGTGTCCAGAGACTTGCCCTTCCACCACTGAAGGTGCCGGCGCTGGAGGTCGCGGGCGGTCATGTCCAGGCAAACCGTGTAACCGAAGATGTAGTCGTTGGCCTTGGCCCGAGGAATGTTCCTTCCCTTTTTGCCGATGACCACGGCCAGCTCCACCTCCCAGTCGATCTTGTCGGTGGCCGAATGCGCCAGCACCCGGCCCTGATCGCCGATGACGGCGGTGGACGGCTTGGTGAAGAACACCGGCGCCTGGGGTGTGCTGAGCTTGATGTCCCGAACCCGGTCGCCTTCGTCGATATGCTCCTGATAGTTGACCCCCAGGCAAATGACGTTCTTTCGCGGCACGGGGATCGGCGCCAGCAGCCGGGTGCGATTGCGTTTCACCAGCATTCCCGCCTGGGCGAGTCTCCGGGCGCCCTTGGAATCCAGTCCCTCGACGTACCGGGCCGCCTTCTTTGCCGTGGCGACGGCCTTGGCGCCTGCCTCGATGAAGGTCTGCATGCTGTCCAGATACGCGACGGTGCTCCCCGGGAGATAGCGCTTGCCGACCTCTTGCAGATCGACGATCTGATCCTCCTCAATCATCATCCCGAGCCGGGTCTTGCTACGAAAACTGTACGTGACGAAGCGCATCGACGACATCCCCTCCGCTTGCGGTGCGGGGCTTTCCCGCTCTCTGTCTCTCTGGAAACAAGCGCTCTGAGAAAAAACGCCATATTTTCATAGAGAAGCGCCGTACCGTTGTCAACCCACCGGCCCCGCCCGGGTCCACGGCGTCATGAAATTGCGCGGCCGGGTCGGTGGTGTTACCTTTTCAGGTGTGAAGAGAGCCAAGCGACAGCATACGATCATGGAGGTGGGGGACCGCGTTCTGGTGAAGGGGGACTTGCGCAGGCATGTCATGCTGGTAGCCAGGGTGGACGTTCCCCACTCGACGCAGAAGGTCTTTCTCTCGCAGTCGGGCGGGGATTTCACGGTGGGCCTGAAGATCTGGAGATCGGACTACACCTGGAGCGAGAAGAACCAGATGTGGGTGTCAAAACGTTGACAGCCCTCCGCCGGCTTGATGAATGGCACAAGACCTGGAAGCGCTCCTGAAGGGCCTCCGCGAAGGCGGCGGGCCGACAATCATCCTGCTGCATGGCGACGAGTTTCTCGTCCGCGGAGCAAGCCGCGCCATTCTGGACCTCATCGCCGCTGACGCCGACCGCGCCCTCGGCACCTCGATATTCGACGGCCGATCCACGTCATGGGACGAGATCGAAGCCGCCCTCATGACTCCATCCCTTTTCGTCCCCGCCTGCACCGTGGTGGTGGAAAACGTTCCCTGGTTCGCTCCCGCCGAGCGCAAGGTGGATCTGCTGGACAAGTCCCTGAGTCTCTGGGAGGAGGGTCAGCGTGACGAGAGCGGGCGCGCCTTTATGGCCTTGCTGCGATCGGAGGGGTGGACGCGGAAGCAGTGGCTGGAAGCGGGGGACGCGTCGGAATTGGCTGGTACCCTCAAGGATTACCGGGCGCATGCACGGGAGATCCAGGCCGTATGGCAACACTGCCGCGAGCAGAATCTCCTTCCCGGAAATCCCAAGGTCGACGAGCAGGGCCGGATCCTGAAACTCCTGGAGCGTGGGCTGCCCGACGGCTCCCGCCTGCTGCTGCTGGCGCCCCAGGTGGACAAGCGCGGGCGCGGCTACAAGCAGTTGAGCCGCCAGGGCTGCGTCATCGACCGGTCGGTGGAACGAGAACGGAACGGGAGCATCCGCCGGGAGTCCCTCGCCGCCTTCCTCGATCAGGGCCTCCGGCGGGCACGCAAGAAGATCGATCCTCGGGCCCGGGACGCGGTGCTGTCCCGGTGCGGCAATGAGCTATGGGCCGTCCACCAGGAGATCGAGAAGCTGCTGCTGTACGTCGGGGAAGCGGACACGGTGGGCGTTTTCGACGTCGAGGAGATCTTCACGGACCAGTCGGAGAGCTGGGTGTTCGACCTGACGGATTCCCTGGGGCAAAAGGATGCACTCCAGGCTCTGGGCTTTCTGAGGCGCCTCATGGCCAACGGGGAGTATCCGCTGCGGATGCTGGGCGCCATCGCCAGCCAGGTGCGCCGCCTCCTCAGCGCCCGGCAGCTCCTGGACCATGAACTCGCCAGGGTCTGGCGCCGGCGCATGTCCTACACCGAGTTCCAGCAACGGGTTCCCGCCGATACCGAAGGGCTCCCCACCAAGAGCCCCTACGTCAACTACCTGACCTTGCAGCGGGCGGAGAGGTTCACCCTTCCCGAGCTCAAGGGATTCCTCCGGTTGATCCAGGAGACCGATGCCCGCCTCAAGTCGTCCGGCCACCAACCCCAGGCCGTCATGGAACGGCTGATCCTGGAAATGTGCCGCCCGTGAACGGGCAGGACGTACCATCATCGCTAAAGATCCCGTCGGTCCTGCCGATACCTTACCCTGTGGTGCAGGAGTCGAGTCGAGGTATGGCGCGAGGTTTCTTGCAGCGGTTTTCCGTTCTGTGGGCGACACTTCTGCTGTGGGCGTTCCTTTTCGGTTTCTTCGTCCATCTCCTGTACGGACGTTGGATCGGACCGATGCCGTGCGTGGATCCGCCGGCCGGGGCTTCATCCGCCACGGGCGACCTTCCGGTGGTGGACGTGATGGAAGTGGAGAGGCTCCAGGAACTGGCGGGCGTGCTTGCGCGGGTCCGCGGCCGGGTCCACCGCGTGGGCCACTCGTCCAGGAGCAACACCTACTTCCTGGACTTCGGCCCTTCCCGGTCGGCTTTCACCGCCGTCATCTTCTCCTCCGCGGTAGACGCCTTCCTGCGCGAGAACGCCCACCCGAACCAGTTCCAGGGGCAGGAAGTGGAGATCACCGGTCGGATCAAGGACGATCCCAAGTACGGGCTGGAGATGATTCTGGAGAGCCCGGCGCAGATCAAGGCCGTGCCTTGATCCGTGGAGGAACCGGGACTTCCAACAGCCGCGAAGGTGCTTGCCATCATGGGTTCCGTTCAGTTAGACGAGAGAGTACAGGCGCGGCAACGAGAAGAATAAGCGTGGGTTCAAGGACTTTGAAGTCATTGATTGATCTGATGGAACGAATACGCCGATGTCTGTATACGCCATAGTCCTGCTCGAACCCAATTCCGAGGTGGCCGGTCAGATCCGCAAGAATTTTCCGGGGTATTACCAATACAACCCGACGTTGTTTCTCGTGGAGGCAGACACTCTCGCGGAAAACGTGGCGACATCTGCGGGCATAAAGGGGGATAAGCGAATTCAGGACGCGTCAGGATTCGTCATCAGGCTGGAAGAGTTTTCATACTCGGGATACACTTCGCGCTCGCTTTGGGAATGGCTGAGGGAAGTCGAGAAAAGGGCATGAGCGCCGAATCTCATTTGGAGGCTGTTCCTGACCCGCCCGGCTCAGAGAGCGGTGGTAGAGGTGGTGGCGGCGGGAACTTCGAGACTCGGCTCGCCCGAGTGGAAACGCATCTCCAGTACCTTGCTACCAAAGAGGACATCCAGAAACTGAAGGTATGGTGGCTGTGTGGGATCATCGCCGGTATGGGCTTGGCGGCCACCGTTGCATTGGCTATCCTAAGGCTTTTTACACCCTCTTGAAATGACATGTGGGTAAGGACACGACGTCAAGCGAGCGGGTCATGCAATGCCCTGCGGACAAGCTTGTAGTCATGGGAAAACAGCCACAGCAACGCTGCATGGTGTGCGCCAGGGTCGCCCCGCTGAGCGGTGGCATCTGCCAGCCCTGCAACGAGAAGATTCGCGCCCAGGCCCAGGGAAGCCAGCGGGACACTCGCGACCGCTCCGACCGGGAATTGCGGAAGCACGGGGTCAAACCGGAGAAATAGCGATACGACCCGGCCACCGGAGTCATGGTACAGGCCACCAGGCGGCGCGGATGACGGGGAATCCACGACACTTCGAATCCATCGGCAACCGGCTGGGATTCCGCGCGGAACCTTCGGGCAGCCACGAGCTCGATCTGGTCTGGCGTGGCGGTCGTTTTCCGGCCTTGCTGTGCCTCGGTATCGCCGCTTTTCTGCTGCTGCTCTCGGTGCCGGTATTCCTCGCCATCCTCGCAAAGGGTCTCGACAGCGCGGTAGGAAACCTGTGGTACTTTCCGGCCATGAACCTCGTGCTGTTCGGGGTCGCTCTGTTCCTGCTGACCCTCAAGCGGGAGATACGGATCGACCGGCGTGCCGGCGAGGTGTACATGAGCCGAAGCAGCCTGTTGATGCGCCGCCGATTGATCGTGGCGTTCGACGAGGTCCGGGCCCTGAGGGTGAGCGACGATCAGGTGTACAGTGGCTTCGCCGTGGCCGGTTCGACGGCCGGACAGAAGTCATTTCCCGCCCGTTCCCTCCGTCTGCTCCTTGCCGGCTCGCAGTCGGTGCTGCTTGACAGGGGCGGGGGAAAGCGGCTTGATGCGCTCGCGGCGCGCATCGCCGGCTTCATGGACAAACCGGTGGAAGGAGCCTGAGCCGGGATTGCACTTTAACTCGAATCTTCCTATAACAGAGCGGCGTCCGGGTATCATCACAGACCCCGCCAAGTAACAAATCTCACGATCGGAGACGGATTTTCATGGACAAGAAGATCAAGTTTCGCGTCAACGGGACGGAGCACGAAATGGAAGTGCCCACCAACCGGTTGCTGGTGGACCTGCTCCGGTACGATCTGGGCCTCACGGGGACCAAGGAAGGCTGCAGCGTCGGCGTGTGCGGCGCGTGCACGGTGCTCATCGACGGAGAGATGGTGAGCTCGTGTCTGGCCCTGGCGGTATTCGCCGACGGCCACGACGTCACCACGGTGGAGGGCTTGGCCCGGGACGGCGAGCTTCACCCGGTGCAGCAGAGCTTCATCCGCTACGGCGGCTTCCAGTGCGGCATCTGCACGCCGGGACAGGTGGTGGCGGCCAAGGCGTTGCTGGACCGCAACCCCAAGCCCGACGAGGAAGAGATCAAGGATTGGATGATGGGGAACCTGTGCCGTTGCACCGGCTACTACAAGATCATCGAGTCCATCGAGAAGGCGCACGAGTTCGCCAAGTAAGGGGTTGAGGAATGATTGCTTTTGAATATCGCACTCCGGGAAGCCTCGAAGAGGCCTACGCGGACCTGAAGGAACTCGGTTCCGACGGCAAGCTCATCGCGGGCGGCACCGCGTTGGTGATCATGATGAAGCAGCAGCTCCTGCAGCCGAGTTGTGTCATCAGCCTGCGTAACGTGGCGGGCCTGAGCGACGTGTCGGAAAACAACGGCAGCGTGCGCATCGGCGGTCTCGTGAGCCACGCGGCGCTGGACGCCTCCGCGGTGGTGCAGGGCAAGCTGCCGATGCTGGGCGCGACCTATCACCACGTGGCCACGCAGCGGGTGCGCACCATGGCCACGGTGGGCGGCGGTCTGGCCCACGCCGACCCCAACCAGGATCCCCCGCCGTCCTTCATCGCCCTGGGCGCCAGCTTCGAGTTGAGTTCCGCCGGCGGCAGCCGCACGGTGGCGGCCGAGGATTTCTTCAGCGACTACTATGAAACCGTGCTGGAGCCGGAGGAGATCGTCACCGGCGTGAACGTGCCGTTGATGGCGGCCAACAGCAGCGGAGCCTATCTCAAGTTCCTGCCGCGTTCGGCGGACGACTACGCCACCGTAAGCGCGGCCGCCGTGGTTACGCTCGATGCCGCCAAGACCACGATCCGGGACGTTCGCATCGCCATGGGCAGCGTCAACACCACGCCCGTCCGCGCCACCGCCGCCGAGGCCGTGCTCAAGGGGCAGCCGGTGAAGCCCGATGGGCTTCGCGAAGCCGGGGAAAAAGCCAGGGAGCACACCGACCCGGTCAGCGATTTCCGTGGTTCGGGCTCCTACAAGACACAGATGGCCGCCGTGTTCGTCAAGCGAGCACTCGAGCGCGCCATCGCCAACGCGGCCTGATCATTAGCGTCGGAAGGGGAGGATAGAGTGAAATTCAGTCAAAGTGCGATGGTGCCAGCGGGACGGGAGCCTCTGTGGGAGCTTCTCATGGACATTCCCAGGGTCGCCACCTGCCTGCCGGGCGTCGAGGGAGTCGAGCAGGTCGACGGCGAGACCTACCAGGGAACCCTGAAGGTTCGTGTAGGCCCCATCTCGTTGAGCCTGCAAGGCAAGATCGTCCTGGAAGAAAAGAATCAGGATGACTGGCGTGCGGCGCTCCGGGCCGAGGCCGAAGACCGGCGGGTGGCCGGCGCCATGCGCGGCAAGTCCACCATGGAGCTCAAGGAGCTGAGCGTCGGCGAGACCGAGCTCACGGTGGAGACCGACGTTAACATCCTAGGCAAGATCGGCGAGTTCGGCCAGCCCATCATCCGCAAGAAGGCCGATCAGATGCTTACCAAATTCATCGACAACATCAAGAAGGAGCTCGCCGCGAACTAGCGTGGTGTCCTGAAGTTCGTATGTTCTTGAAACGAGCGGGTGGGCGGTAGATGGAAAGACTACTGGCCACCCGTTTGCGCTTGGGGTCCAAGACATGGGTCGAGGTTCCGTGAAGCCAATTCTGGTATCCTTCATGCTATTGCTTCCTGCCCTGGCATTCGCGGACCATGAGCTTGAGAACCGCGATCTCCGCAAAGGGCGGGCGCTCTACGCCGAGCACTGTGCTTCCTGTCACGGGGCCAGACTTGAGGGTCAACCGAACTGGCGGCGAGCCGGGAAGGACGGAATCAGGCCGGCCCCGCCGCATGACGAGACCGGCCATACCTGGCATCATGACAACCAGTATCTCTTCGACTACACCAAATTCGGCGGAAAGGCCCTGTTCGAGGCACGTGGCCTGCCCGAAATCGAAAGCGGCATGTCCGGATTCGCTGACGCCCTGACCGACGACGCGATCCGGGACATTCTGGCGTATATCCGCTCCACCTGGTCGAACAGGATTCGCCGAATCCAGGCCACCACCAACCCGCGCCATGGGCGATGACCGATTGGCGCCTGCGCGCCTTCCGGATCAGCCGTCGCCCGGCTCTCGCATCCAGGCCGGAATACCCCGCGCCCCATGCAGCACGCGCCAGACATCGATTTCCGTCTCCCTCTCGACATGGAAAACCAGATACGGAAACTTGCCGGCCGACCGAAAGCGCAGGCCGGGAATATCCAACTCATGCGCATGGCGGGGCGAGCCGCTCTCCGGCTGTTCGCCGATATGGCGGCGGACATCTTCCAGCGCGCCGACGAAGGAAAGCGCAACCGCCGGTCCCGCATCGGCCAGATAGTGATCGACCGCCTCTTCGATATCACGCCGTGCCCGCTCGCGCAGGACAACCGGTTGTTTGCCGCTCACCGCCGGACGGCTTCGCGGACCCGATCGCGGAGCCGGTCGAAGTAGTCCGCATCGGCCGTGACCCCCTGTGGAGAGGCCGCACCTTCGAGAAGCAGGTCGCGCAAGCGCTGATGATCCTGATCCTTGCGGATCAATTCGCGGACATACTCGCTTATCGTCCGCGGCGGCAGCCGGAAACTCCGTGACGCCGTCGCGCGGGGGCAGTTCGCTCTCGGTTTCAGCGGGCGCGGCGAGAACATCCGTGACCTGCCCAAGGGAACGCCGGTCAAGTTCATCGTGCCCAGGGAGGGGCAGGCGTGGACACCGTTTTCCCTGGCCACGATCAAGGGCGCGGCACGTCCGAACGCGGCCAAGGTGATCATGACCTGGTTCTACGAACTCGAGAATCTTCAGGCGTGGAACACGCACGCCGGCCGTAACGTGCCGCATCCGAAGGTAAAGCCGCCGATTCCCGAGATGGGCCTGACGGCCTATCCTCTGATGAAGAAGATCCCGTCCGAACAGCTCGGTGATCCGAACTTCTTTTCAAGGAGATGGAGGGGGTATTTGGCATCCGGTGACGAGTGGTCTGTCTCACTCATCACACTATTGATGAGCCAGCACACCTGGGTGTTACAGGCCACCAGGCTACAGCCGGCAAGCCATGCCTGACGTCGGAATTTCCGGGGTCGTCAAGCGTTTCGGCGCCATCACCGCATCGACCTGAACGTGCAGGACGGCGAAATGGTGACTCTGCTGGGACCGTCAGGCTGCGGCAAGACCACGACGCTGCGCATGATCGCCGGGCTCGAAGAGCCCGATGCCGGCGCCATCCGCATCGGCGGCATGCCGGTCTACGACACGGCCCGGCGCATCGACGTGCCGTCAGAGCGGCGTAATCTGGGCATGGTGTTCCAGTCCTACGCCATCTGGCCGCACATGACCGTGTACGAGAACGTCGCCTATCCATTGCGGATGCGGCGTGTCGGGCGCGGGGAGTCCGAGCGTCGCGTGGCCGTGGTGCTGCAGCAGGTGGACCTCGACGGGCTCGGCGATACGCCCGCGACGAACCTGAGCGGCGGCCAGCAGCAACGCGTCGCCCTCGCACGGGCGCCGGTCTTCGAGCCGCGCGTGCTGCTGCTCGACGAGCCCTTGTCCAATCTCGACGCCAAGCTGCGCGAGCACATGCGTTTCGAGTTGCGCATCATGCAGCAACGGCTCGGGGTCACCGCCCTCTACGTGACCCATGACCAGGAAGAGGCGCTGACGCTGTCCGACCACATCGTGGTGATGAACCGGGGCCGGATCGAGCAGGTGGGAACGCCGGACGAGATCTACGAGCAGCCGGCGACGCGCTTCGTCGCGGAGTTCATCGGCAAGGCCAACTTTATCGACACGGCCGGCGCGGCGCAGGTGAGCGCGGCCGGCGCCACGGTGCCGCTGGCCACCTACGACGGCACCGTCACCATCACCCTCGATGCCGGTGCGGTGCGCACCGACCGGCGGGACGAGCCGGGCACGGGCGCGCGCCTGTTCATACGGCCGGAGAAGATTCGCATCAGCCCCGCGGCGGCATCCCCAGCGGGTGACGACGGCGTCGAGATGATTCCCGGACGTATTATCGGGCGGGCGTACCTCGGCGATCACAACGAATATCTGGTCGGGATCCGCGACGGCGTCGATGTCCGGGTTCCAACCCCGGTCGAGGAGAATTGGCAGCCGAGCGCCGACGTGGCGCTGCGCGTTGCCAGAAAGGACATCTCCCTCTATCAATGAGCCCGGCCGGCGCCACTGCCACCGAGCCTCCGGTTGACAGCGCTTCCCCACGGCTCGGCGATTATTTTGGAGTGCACCGCTCCATCTACTACTACGCCCTGGCCGCGGTGGTCGTGGTCCTGGTGCTCTATCCGGTGGGGGTGCTGTTCACGGCAAGCCTGTTCTCGGGACAGCCGGGCCGCTTGGGACAGTTCACGCTGGAAGGCTACCGCTCCTGGCTTGCCGCGTACGATCTCGTTCCCATCTTCATCAACAGCGTGATCTACGCGTCGGCAAGGCTTGCCCTGAGCCTCGTTCTGGCGCTTTCGTTCGCATGGGCCGTGGCGCGCACGAATGTGCCGTTCCGGCGGACGATGCTGCTGCTGATTCCCCTGCCGTTCTTCACTCCGGACCTGTTGACCGGCATATCGTGGCTGATGCTCGGCAATCCGCAGAACGGTCTCATCAACCAGTTCGCCAAGTCGTGGTTCGGCATCCAGGGGCCGGTAATCGATCTCTACGGCTGGACCGGCCTGATCTTCCACTCCACCCTCAGCACCACGGCGCTTATATTCCTCATGCTCGTGGGGTTCTTCTACTCGATGGACTCCTCTTTCGAGGAAGCCTCGGTCACCCTGGGCGCGAGCAAGTACCGGACCATTTTCACCATCACGCTGCCGATGATGTCGCCGGCCATCCTCGCCACCTCCGTGCTCATCTTCGCCAGCAGCCTCGACAGCTTCGAGAACCCGCTGCTCTTCGGCAATCCGGGGGGCGTGTACGTCTTCGCCAACGAGATCTACCGCATGCTGCACTACCGCCATCCGCCCCAATACAACGGGGCAACGGCGCTTTCGGTGATCCTGATCATGTTCACCCTCGTGTGGCTGCAATGGAAGAAGCTGGGGAGCGCCGGTTCACGGTCATCAGCGGCAAGGGTTACCGGCCGACGCGGATCACGCTACCGGGTCTGGTGCGGTGGTCGATCTTCGGCGTCTTCGTGATGTATTTCCTGCTCGCGATCGTGATTCCGCTGGCGCAGCGTCTTCAGCGACCGGCGGGCCATGAACGGGCTCAAGAACACGGTCCTTTTCTCCACCGTCGCGGCCGCGGCCACGGTCGTCATCGGCGGCCTCATCGTCAAGGGACTGCCCCTCGGCACCGCCACCATGCAGGCCGCGGTGCATCAGGTGAGCGGCGAGCTCGAAGAGTCCTCCCGGGTCCATGGCGGCAGATGGCTGACCACGGCGCGGCTCATCCTGATCCCGCTGATACGGCGCGGCGTCCTGGCGTCCTTCGTCATCGTGTTCGCGCTCGCGGCCCGGGACCTGACCATTCCACTGCTGCTTTACCGGGGCGGCACCGAAACCATGACCGTGGCCCTGCTTTACTATTACGAAGAAGGCATGATGAGCACCCTGTCCGTGGTCGCCGTGATACAGCTCGCGCTGGTGTTCGCGCTGCTCGCAATCGCGAGGCTGACCCGCGGCAAAGACGAGGAAGACTAATGGCCGAAGAGAGCATTTCGCAACAGTCCGCATCGGCTCGCCCGAACGGCGAGGAGGCCGCACTACGGTCCGACGATACCATCGAACGTATCGAGACCTATTGCCTTGAGCTTCCCTACCGCAACGCCGTGCAGTTCCGCTCGGTGCGGGAGGACAGCGGCGCCTACATCATCCTGCGGCTCGTGACCCGAAGCGGCGCCGAAGGCATCGCCGAATCCGTCGCCCGTCCCTCGCATTCGGGAGAGGATCCGAAACTATTGGCGTACGCCATCCGGACCTTCTTCGCCTCCTTGCTCGAAGGGGCGGATCCCTTCGCCCACAACGACATCCACGCCCGGGTCGCCAAGGTCAAGGGCGCGCGGACCGCGCATGCGCTCATCGACGTGGCGCTCTGGGACCTGCGCGGCAAGCTGCTCGGGCAGCCCGTGTGGCGTCTCCTGGGCGGCGGCAAGCCGGCGCGGGTGCCGGTGGGCTGGATCGCCCACGGCAACACCGCGGAAGCGATGACGAAACAGGCGGTGGAGGCCATCGAGGTACGCGGCTTCTCCGCGTTGAAGATCAAGACCTGGAAGCGTTCCCGCGAGGACGTGTCCATGATCGGCGACATCCGTGCCGCGGTCGGTGAGGACGTCGTCATGTGGGCCGATTCCAACGGGGCCTATACCGAGACCGAAGCGCGCACGATCCTGCCCGACCTCGCCCAGCACGGTATCGCCTTTCTCGAAGAGCCCTGCACCTTCCGCGATCCGCTGCGCATGGCAGCCCTGGCCGCCGACCTGCCCATCGCGCTCCTCGGCGACCAGACCTGCGGTACGGTGGAGGCGGTGTACCACCTCATCAAGATCAACGCGGTCGGAGCCGTCAGTGTGAAGCTCCGGCGCACCGGCATTACGGACTCCCTCAAGATCATCGCGCTTGCGGACGCGGCAGGGTTGCCGGTCGTCATCGGCACCGACTCGGAGTCCCGAATCGGGTCGCTCGCATACACCTACGGGCCGCCGTTTCCAGCCTGTCACCCTGGCCGACGGAGACCCATTTCTTCCAGAAGTTGGGTGACGATACGTTTGTAGGCGATTTCGATTTCAGCGACGGCGGCATCCTGCCCACGGACGCCCCGGGGTTCGGCGCCGCCATCGACTGGAAGAAGATCCAGAAGTACAGTTCCTAGCGGCCTTTATCCGCCGGCAACGCCGTGCACCGTTCTCTACCTGCGCCCCGTAGCCCGTAGGTCGGATTACGTTTCGCTAACCCGACCTACGGGGCGAACAGATTCGGAGACGCCCCCGGGCGCTGGTCCTACACCTCCGCCACCAAATCCTTACAGGTGAGTTCGGCTCTCGGATAGGTCAACGGACTGTGGCTCATGCCAAGGCCGACGCACGCTTCGGCGAAGCGGATCAAGACCGCCTTGGTATTGAGCACCGGCACGCCTGCGCCTTCCTGCAGATCGGCGGTATCGACCACGTAGGGGATCAGCGCGCCACCCAGCGGCACCACGCATTCGGCGCCGGTATCGGTCACCAGGTCCCGGATCAGCCCGATGGCAGTTTCGGTGATCTCGGCACGGCGTTCCTTGATGTCCGGACCGTAGATATCCAGCGCCCGGATGTCCGTGACCATGTGGTCCATCCGATGGTTCGCAGCAGCCGCCAGGTGTAGGGCACGTGCGAGGGCAGCGGCACCGTGATGCCGATGCGATCGGCAAGCACGGCGGCCGCATGGACGGTGGTGCGCAACGGGCCGATTACCGGAATCTTGACGACCAGCCTGCCGCCGTCGACCCCGGGATCGAAGGTGTTCGACTGGATCACCGCGTCAAAGCCATTCTCCGCGGCCCAACAGATCTTCCGGATCAGCGAGGGCGTTTCCATCATGTGATCGAGCCCATTGGGCATATTCTGGTTCCCGGTTACGTCTTCGACTGCCGAACCCGCGAAGTTGTCCGGAAAGTGCACCTCGACCCTTGTTCCTCCCGAGGCATAGCTGTTGAGCAGCTTTTCCACCGAGGCAACATCGTATTTCGCCGAATCCTTCGGCGCCTTGTTCAGAAACATGATGCGCATCGATCTTTCTCCCTCTTGTGTCGAGACGGTCGGGGTCGGACTACGGCCGCCCTCGTTTCCATCGAGACCACCAACGAGTTCCCGTTTCCTTATACACGGTGATGGGCGCTGCTACGAGCATGCCCGGGAACTGCACCATCAAGGCCAACATGTCGGCGTGGATGTCGCGCGTCGAGAGGGGAGGATACCCCGACACCCCGAATCGTCATTCCCGTGAAACAGGCTGTCTCAAAACCCCATCCGAGAGAGGCAACGACGCCCGTAAGCTCGTCATTCCCGCGAAAGCGGGAATGACGAGCTTACGGGCGTCGTGACGGACGGATGGCCGGCGGGAGTGCCAGCTCCAGGCCACCAGCCCCTCTCGCTGCTTTGAGCCCGATCTGATAACGTCCCCCAGAAGCCGTTGGCTCGACTCAAAGTGAATCCGGATCGACGGGTGAAGCTGGAATGGACGGTAGAACGAATAGCCGAGCGGCCGAAATGCGGGATGCGATCCGTCGGGAATGCTCTCGGAGCAGCCCGTCCGGCATCGTCCGCGTGGAAACAGTCATCCCCCGCACGGATGCCTTGGCGTGGCTGCGGGCGCAAGCGCCGTCTGCCGTCAAGATCTACTGGGCCGACCGGGACGGGCAGCATGAAGTGGCCGGGGTCGGCACCGCCGACATCGTCGCGCGTGGGAAATCGGACAGCGTCGACTCGCCGTTCGAGCAGTTGCACTGCCGCGTGGAAGCCGGGGAGACGGCGGCGAGATACTTCGGCGGGATGCGCTTCGACGGCATGAGCGTTTCGGATGAGGCTTGGCGAGACTTCGACGGCTACCGGTTCGTGCTGCCGCGGTTCGAACTGAGTCAGAGGGGCTCGGACAGCGTGTTGGCGTGCCAGTGGCTGCGTTCGGCGGTCACGGCCGACACTTTGATGAAGGAGGTCGGCGCCCTCGTCTTCCTGACCCCCGAAGTCATTTGCAGCCACCCCGTGGCCACCGGCCGCGAGGACCTGCCCGACGGAGCAGGATGGGAAACCTCCGTGGCCAAGGCCCTTCAGCGCGTTTCCGAGGGAGCCTTGGACAAGGTCGTCCTCGCAAGGAAATCCACGTTTGGGTTTGCCGCAGAGCTCGATCCCGTGGCCTGTCTCCAGGCGCTGTTTCCGGGGGCGGAACGCTGCTACCGCTTCTGCTTCGTCCCGGCAGCCGGTCGGGCTTTTCTCGGAGCGTCGCCCGAGCGATTGTATTACCGGGAGGGACGGCGGATCCTTTGCGATGCCATCGCCGGCACGCGCACGCGCGGCGACGGAGCGTCCCTGGACCGGCAACTGGAACGGGACCTCATGGGCAGTGAGAAGGAGCGGCGGGAGCAAGACTACGTGGTCCGGGGCGTCCGCGAAAGCCTCGCGCCACTGTGCGACTCGTTGAGCGCCGGAGCCGATCCGTCGGTGGTGAAGCTGCGGCAGTGCCAGCATCTGATGAGCACTTTCGAGGGCGTGCTCCGTGACGGCGTCGGCGACGCCGAGCTGTTGAAGGCGTTGCACCCGACCCCGGCCGTCGGCGGCTACCCCACCGATCGCGCGGTGCGAGAGATCGGGGAGAGGGAACCCTTCGACCGGGGCTGGTACGCGGGTCCGGTGGGTTGGGTAGGACGCGACCGCACCGAGCTTGCCGTGGCTATCCGCTCCGGGCTCGTGGAGGGCTCCACTCTTTCGCTGTTCGCCGGAGCAGGAATCCTCGCCGGTTCGGTACCCGGAGACGAGTGGGAAGAGCTGGACTACAAGATCAGCCACTTCACCCAGGCCCTGAACCTTCCGCGATGACGAATCCGCAAGCCCCCAACGTCAACCATCTTTGGGCGACGCTGCTGATTGAAGAGCTCGTTCGCAACGGCGTCGACACGTTTTGCGTCGCTCCGGGCTCACGCAGCACGCCATTGGTAGTGGCCTTGGCGCGTAACGGCCGAGCCCGGGACATCATCCACTACGATGAGCGCGGGACGGCCTTCCACGCCCTCGGATACGGGCGCGCGGCCGGGGCCCCGGCCGCGGTCGTCACCACCTCGGGCAGCGCCTTGGCCAACGTGTGGCCGGCAGTGGTGGAGGCATCGTTGGATCGGGTGCCGTTGCTGGTGCTGAGCGGCGACCGTCCACCGGAGATCCAGGACGCCGGCGCCAATCAGACCATGGATCAGGTGAAGTTCTTCGGCGAGTACGCGGAGTGGTCGGCGAGTCTCCCGTGTCCTTCCACCCGCATCGATCCGGCGGTGGTGCTGACCACCGTGGACCAGGCGGTGAGCCGCTGCCTCGGCCCGTCCGCCGGGGCCGTCCACGTCAACTGCATGTTCCGTGAGCCCTTGGCGCCTACGGAGCAGGGGGAGGAATTCGACGCGTATCTGGAACCGGTGTGCGCGTGGCGCGATTCAGGGCAAGCCTACACGCGTTACGAGAGAGCGACGGCCCGCCCCGGACCGGATTTGCTGACGGAGGTAGCGGCACTGGCCCGGCGCCGACCTCACGGCGTCCTGGTGGCCGGCCGGTTGGCGGATTCGTCGGCGCGCGCGGCGGTGGGCGATCTCGCCGAGGCACTGGGTTGGCCGCTCCTTGCCGATGTGATGTCAGGGCTCCGGCTGGACAGCAGGCCCGGGGCCGCGGTGGCCTACCATGACATCCTGATCGGCTCCGAAGAGTTCATGCAACGGCACCCCATCGAGGCCGTGATTCACGTCGGCGGCCGGTTGACCTCGAGACGACTGCCGGATCTTCTGGAGGTCGTGCGGCCGGCAGATTACGTGGTCGTGGACGATCACCCCGACCGCCAGGATCCCATCCATCGGGCCACGCGGCGGTTCCGGCTCCCGGTCGTGGAATTCTGCAAGGCTTTCAGGGAGATGGTCGGGAATGCCGGAGAGGCCCGCAATGCGGTGGACGCGGAGGCAGCCGGGCGAGCGGGTGACCCCGACTGGCTCGCGAGCTGGCAGCGGGCAGCGGAGCACGTCGGGCGGCGTTTCTTCACAAGTCTCTCCGAGGACCAGACCCTGAGCGAGCCCAAGGTGGCTTGGCTGGTCTCGCGCCACATCGGAGCGGGAGAAGGATTGTATCTGGCGTCGAGCATGCCGGTCCGTGACATGGACACCTTCGGTTGTCCGAGGCCGGAACCGGTGGTGGTGGAGGCGAACCGAGGCGCCAGCGGGGTGGACGGCACCATCGCCACGGCTACCGGATTCGCACGGGGCCTGGACAAGTGCGTCACCCTCATGATCGGCGACGTGGCGTTCCTGCACGACCTCAACTCTCTGAGGCTGTTGCGGACGCTCGATACCCCGTTCGTCATCGTCCTGTTGAACAACGACGGCGGAGGGATCTTCTCGTTCCTGCCCATCGCCGGCTTCTCCGATGTCTTCGAGCGCTACTTCGGCGCCCCCCACGGCATGACGTTCGAGCATGCCGCGGCGTTGTTCGATGTCGATTACGCCCGGCTGTCCTCGGCTGACGCGTTCGTGGACGCCTATGACCAGGCCCGGCGCCGGCCCGGTGCTACCGTCATCGAGGTACGAACGGGCCGCCAGGACAACTACAATCTTCACCTGGGTCTGCGAAAGGCTGCGATGGAAGGGCTCTAGTGTCGCAGGAAACTGAGGCGATGATAAAGGAGGGTGCAATAGACAAGGGGGTATAAGTATCACTGGAGGGAGTTCATGTCGGCAACGTTTCGTTGGTACCAACCGGAGCAGATGATGCTGATGCCGCGGGATATGTGGGAATGGTCGCCGGGGCAGGATCGGAACCCCAAGGGGGAGAAGCCGTACAAGCGGGGTTATGGGGAGCCGGAAGAGAAGGCTCGGAGCAACTTCACGGACCCCGAGAGTCAGATCATGAAGACAGGCACGGAGGGGTTCCAGCAGGGTTACAACGCGCAGGTGGACGGGGAGCCGCAGTTGGGGGTGGCGACGAAGCTGACCGCCAACGGCAGCGACCAACGGGAGTTGCCAGCGCTTCTGGACGAGGTGGAAGCGACGTGAGCGTAATCACCATCCCGAGTTTTCACTCCCCGCACCTCAGACTCTTTCGCTGTCACCCTCCCACCCTCCACGCTGCCAATCCCTTCGCCAATGCTGCCTTCCGTTCCCAATTGCTGCCTCAAATACTCCTGCGGCCCGGACCCCTAGGTGCCTGACACTATCGGGGCCGTACCGGTCGTACCAGCCGATTCACGCCGACAGCGTAGCGGGAGGACCGTCTGCCGGCGGCGGAGCGTCCGTCGTCCCGCCAGGATTGGCGAACCGATCGTTGAGGGACTGGACGTAGCCGTTGGCTTCGGTGATCACCTCGGAGAGTTGCTGGCGGGTGCTCTGGCTCCAGCCGGACGGGCGGGCGGCGAACACGGCCCGAAACGGGCGCGTGTTCTTGCGAAAACCGGCCGTGAGAGCGGCCAGAAACTCGCTGTCGCGGGCACCCCCCAGTTCCCGTCCGAGCCTTTTCAGCACCCGGTTGGCCACAAACCGGCGGAATGTGTGGTGGGTATAGCCCCCGGCCAGGGAGACCACGGCCAACGCGACACAGGCCCATGCCGGTTCGCTCCTCAACGCGGACCAGAAGGGGTGCGAGAGCCGCAGCCCGTTCCATTCCCCGGTCCGGAGGGTCCACACCAGGACGGCGAGGAAGAGCACGCCGAAGGCGATGCCGTCCAGCCACCGAACCCGGCGGCGCCATTCCGAGATCATCTCCACCAGGCGCGGCACCAGCCGTAGCTCGATATCACGGGCGTTGTTCTCCAGGACTCCCATGACTCGGTACGCCCGGTCCACTTCCACCTGCCGCATCCGTCCGTGGATCTCCGCCAGATCGACGTCGCGCTTCTGCTCGAAGCGTGTGCGCAAGCCCTCGTCTTCGATGGTGATGGCCGCCCCGTGGCTGTAGATGCAGTAAAAACGCCCTGCCGTCAGCCCCTTCTGCGCCAGCGCCCGCTGCCACGAGCCCACTATGTCCTCCGGGTTGTTCTCCCGGGCCGTGTGGTCCATCTGGTTCAACACGTAGAGGAACTTGCTGGAGTCGGTCCGATGAATGGTTTCCGCCACTAGGTGCTGCAGCGTGTCCTGCATGGTCCCGGGCTCGGGATGCCTGGCGTCGAAGAACACCAGCACCAGATCCGACAGATCGATGATGCGGTCCGTCACCCGCAACGTCGCGGTCCGCTGCTGGTCCGCGTCAAAGCCGGGGGAGTCGATGAAGATCTTGCCTCGAAGGGCCTCGCTGGCGCAGGTCTTGAGCTGGAGGTAGGCATCGATGCGGCTGCCCTCGCCGGCGACGATCTCCTCGATGGCCCGGCTCATCTTGTAGAACGGAAAGCGCGGGTCGGCATCCAAGGCCACCCCCGGAAGCACGCGGACGTCCTCCTCCTTCCCGAAACACAACACCGTGAACCGGTCATCCACGGCCTGGTTCCCGGTGGGCTGCACCGGCTGCCCCAGGAAATCATTGATGAACGTCGACTTGCCCGACGAATAAGTCCCCAGAATGGCGACCAGAGGCCACCACGGGATGCGCGTGGCGTGGGACTCGCCGGCGTCCAGGAACCCCAACCGGCGCGAGATGGCGTCCAGTTTTCGAAAACTCCGAACCGCGCTCAAAAGAACCGGGTTCTCCGTCCGGAGGTGGTTCTCCAGGCTCTCCAGCCTCG
The DNA here is from genome assembly GCA_963422385.1 of Binatia bacterium. Taxonomy (GTDB): domain Bacteria; phylum Desulfobacterota; class Binatia; order UBA9968; family JAJDTQ01; genus JAJDTQ01. The sequence goes on from OY729432.1 coordinate 560,800, forward strand.
CTTCCAGTTCAGCGGGTACCGCCATGGTTTCCCTTTCCGGCCCGCTCACGCGGTGGATACGTCCGGGGCGCCGCCGGTTTGACCGGCGGTTGCCAATTGTTGCAACGCTCGCTTGACATAGACGCGGGTCATGCGTTTTCGATACCAGTAATCCATGTCCGCGTTATCCAGCGGGTGGGACACGCGCATGGCCAGTTCCGCGGCTTCCTCAATGGAGGCCATATCCACGGGCCCGCCGCACAGGACCCGGGGCGCGCCCTCCACTATCTTCGGCGCCGACGCCACCGCGGTGAGAACGACCTTGGCGCCCTCGCAAATCCCCGACGCGGCGGTCCGCACGGCCGCAGCCACCCCCAGCACGGGGAAGTCGAAAGAGCCCCTGCGACGCAGCTTGAGGTAGACGTTCCGCCACCCGAAGGAAGCCTCCGGGATCCACACGCCCTGCAACAGCTCGTCGGGCCGCTTGGCAAGATAGTACATGCCATCGTCGCGGTACAGGGAGTCCACCGGAACCTGTCGGCTGCCCTGGGCACTGACGAGAACGGCTTCGGCGTCCAGACTGCTGAGCACCGGAGCGGTGTCCGAGGAGCAGATGGCCAGGCAGACGCGGCTCCCGGGCGCCACCAGACAGATGTCCCCGTCCTTCTTCAGGCAGAAGCCTACGGCCTGGCGCCAGAAGAACGACTGGTCGTAGTAGTTGCAGCGGGTGTCCACGAACAGGTTGCCGCCGATGGTACCGGCGTTCCGAAGCTGAAGCGTCGAGACCAGGCCTGCCGCGGCGGCAAGCGCCGGGAAGGCGCGGCGCACCGTCTCATGGCCGGCCACGGCGCTCAGGGTTTCGCCCGCGCCGATCCACAGCCCGCGGCCCTCCTCCCTGCGAATGCCCCGGTGCTCTTCGATACGGCCGAGCGAAACCAGGTAGCGCGGCGTGAACTGCCCCCGCTTCATCTTGGGATAGACGTCGGTGCCGCCGGCCACCGCCATGGCCTCCGGGGCCAGATCCCCCAACACCCTCGACGCCTCCGCCAGGGTCCGGGGCCTGATATAGGTGAAGTCCGGCAGTCGCAGCATCGATACGCTCTAGCTCTTTTGCGGCACCTCGACTCCCTGGCCCGGGGTCCAACGAATGGGCGTGGGGAACGCGAAGTCCGGCACCGTGGGCGCCTTGAGCCGTCGGTCCAGCGCCCGCAGGATCTTGTCCGGCGTCACGGGTATCTCGTGAATGCGCACGCCCACGGCATCGTGGACGGCGTTGGACACGGCGGGAATCACCGGCAGCAACGGTCCCTGGCCGGCCTCCTTGGCGCCGAACGGACCTTCGGGGTCATCGGTCTCCACCAGGATGGTCTCGATGGGCGGCGTCTCCAGGGTGGTGGGGCTCTTGTAATCGAGAATCGACGGTATCTTGTGCACACCCGACTTCCGGAATATCTGCTCCTCCATCAACACCTCCCCCAAGGCCATGTACACGCTTCCCTCCACCTGTCCCTGGACCCACAGCGGGTTGAAGGCCCGGCCGCAGTCGTGGGCGATCCATACCTTGTCGATGTGGATCTCGCCGGTGTCACTGTCACAGTGGAGCTCCACCACGGCGGCGGAGTAGCTGTAGGACGGGGTGGGCCCGACGCCGGCGCCCTTGTAGTCCCCCGGATGCCGGGGCGGCCGATAGCTGCCCGTGGCCCCCAGCGTGCCGAACCGGCTCTCCGCCCGCTCGATGCACTCGGCAAAGCCGAGACCCCGTTCCGGGAGGCTGCGGCTGCGGACCCGGCCTTCTTCCATCTCCAGGTCGTCGGCGGGCGCCTCCAGGACTTCCGCGGCCACCTCGAACAGACGTTCCTTGAGCTTGCCGCACGCCTGGATGGCGGCGTTCCCGGTCATCACCGTGACCCGGCTCGAATAGCTTCCGAGATCCACCGGCGTCAGGTCGGTATCCGCAGTGAACACCCGGACGTCCTCCGGCTGAAGCCCCAGCTCTTCGGCCACCGCGAAGGCGAGGATCGAATCGGAGCCCTGGCCGATGTCCGTGGAGCCGCAGAACACGGTGACGCCGCCGCCCCGGTCCGCGCGGATCTGGACCCCCGAATGGGGCATGTCGTTCCAATAGATGGGAAGGCCCGCGCCGCTGATGTAGGAGCTGGCGGCAAAGCCGACGCCATGCCCCGACGGCAGCGAACGATGCTTCTCCTTCCAGCCGGATCGGTCGGCGACCTTCTCGATGCATTCCCGCAGCCCGATGGTGCTGACCCGAAGACCGTTCACCGTCACGGTGTTGGGCTCGACGATCTGTTTGAGTCGAAGCTCCACCGGGTCCAACCCCAGCTTTTCCGCGATCTCGTCGAGCTGCACCTCCATGGCGAACCGCGGTTGAGGAGTGCCGTGGCCGCGCTTGGGGCCGCAGGGCGGCTTGTTGGTGAACACCCGCACGCCTTCGAACTTGTAGGACGGCAACTCGTAGGTCACCGTCTGCAACGCCCCGGTATAGTAAACGGTGGCCAGGCCGTAGCTGCTGTAGCCGCCGCCGTCGAGAAAGGACCGGAACCACATGGCCTTCAGCGTGCCGTCGCGTTTGACCCCCGTGCGCATCCACATCTTGACCGGGTGGCGCCCCCGGTGCACGTAGAACGACTCTTCCCGGTTGAGCGTGATCTTCACCGGCCGGCCGGTGATCATGGCCAGCCTGGCCACCGCGATCTCGTGGGAGAACGGGTCGCTCTTGCCGCCGAAGCCGCCCCCCACCGGAGTGGCGATGACCCGTATGTGTCCCATGGGCAGGTCCAGGACCCTGGACAAGGCCCGGTGCACGTAGTGCGGGGTCTGGGTCGACGACCAGAGCGTGAGCTTGCCGTCGGGGGTGTAGCTCGCCAGAGCGCAGTACTGTTCCATGGGCAGGTGCGTATTGCCCTGGAAGAAGTAGGCGCCCTCGAAGACCTCGTCCGCGTCCTTGAAGCCGGCGTCGACGTCACCGAACTCGAAGGAGACGGCCTTCTGGATGTTGGCGCGCCGGTTCCAGGTATGGATGCGGTGGTCCCCGGCTTCCAGGGCGCCCTCGATGGAAAGGATGGGGTCGAGCACCTCGTAGTCGACATCGATGAGGCGTAGCGCCGCCTCCGCCGTGTCCTCGCTGACGGCCGCCACCGCCGCCACCGGATCCCCGACGTAGCGGACCTTGTCCACCGCCAACGCCTCCTCGTCCTGGGTGGACGGCATGATCCCGAACTTCTTCGGCACGTCCTCGCCGGTGATGACGGCGTGGACCCCCGGCAGCTCCAGCGCCCGCCGGACGGATACGGCGTGAACCAGGGCGTGGGGATGCGGGCTGCGCAGCAGGCGCGCGAACAGCATCCGCGGCATGACGATGTCGTCGGCGTAACGCGTGTCGCCCGCGCACTTGGCCGGACCGTCGATGCGCGGCAACGGCTTGCCGATCACCGAGAAACCGTTCCTCTTCATACCCGTACGTCCCTTGCGCTGGTGTCGTCTCCCGAATACGGATTCATGACACGACACCGGTGTGGTGTCATGAATGAACCGTGGATAATCTGCGGGTCCTTTCCGCCGTCAGCTACGTTGCTCCGCTTCGCGTGGCATTGGCCACTGCTCGTTGTCGCGCCTTGCCGACGACGAAATGTCCTGCGCACCTTATCCACGCTTTATACAGGACACCACACTGGCAGCCCCGCCCCTCCCTGTCCGTTCGATAATTCCGTCACGGCGCGTTCCCTTCCTTGTTACTTCCGATAACCGTCTCCGGCGGCGCTTTCGTGAGACAAGGCGGCAGCCGCCTGCTCTACTGCCTCGATGATCTTCGTATACCCGGTGCATCGGCACAGGTTCCCCGACAACGCCGCTTCGATGTCCGGCCGACCCGGGTCGGGCTGCTTGTCCAGGAGCGACTTGGCCGCCAGCAGGATGCCGGGAATGCAGTAGCCGCACTGGGCCGCCCCAAGGTCCGAGAACGCCCGCTGCAAGGGATGAGGCCGGCCCTGCAGCGCGAGCCCCTCGACGGTGGTGATCTCCGGGCCCTCGGCCTCGACCGCCAGCATCAGGCACGAATAGATGGGACGGCCGTCCACCAGTATCGTACAGGTACCGCACTCTCCCAGCTCGCAGCCGTGCTTGGTGCCGGTGAGGCCCATCTCTTCCCGGAGCACCTCCAGCAGGCTTCGGGTAACGTGACCCGCCACCTCGTGCAGCTCGCCGTTGACCCGCAGGCGCAACAAGCGCTTTCCGGTGAGCGTCTCGCTGTTGGACTTCTCGCTGCTCAACTCCGAAAGAACCTCCTGGCCTTGAGATCGAAACGGGGCAAGGTCCCCGGCGCCACCACCTCCACCGCCGGGCGGATGTGCAGGTTGTCCCTGATGGACTCGGTCACGCCCTCCTTGAGCCCCACTGCCGTCCCTGCAGTGCCCGGCTCCACCGTGACCTTGAGCTCCGCCAATCCCTCGGTCTCCACCACGTCGACGCGAAACTCCTCCACTTCGGGAAACTGCCGGACGATGCGCTCCACCGCGCTCGGGAAGACGTTGACTCCCCGCACCACCACCATATCATCCACGCGCCCGAGAACCCCTCCGTTCAACACGAGAGAGTTGCGCCCGCACGGGCAGAGACCGCGGCGGGGCTCCACCAGGTCGCCGGTTCGGTACCGGATGACGGGACTCCCCACCCGGCCCAGATTCGTCAGCACCAGCTCGCCCCGACACCCGTCCGGCAGCGGCGCGCCGCTCTCCGGGTCCACCACCTCGGCAATGAACTCATCCTCGTTGACGTGGACCCCTTCCCGGAGGGCGTCGCAGGCAAAGCCGAAGGCCCCCACCTCGGTGGCGCCGGTGTGGTCGAAACAGCGGGCGCCCCACGCCTCTTCGATGCGCTGCTTGGTCGAAGCGATGCTGGCACCGGGCTCGCCCGCGTGGACCGTGATCCGGACGGCAGAGTCCCGGGCCGGATCCATGCCCGCCCGGCGCGCCTCTGCGGCCATGTGCAGGGCATAGGTCGGGGTGCAGACCAGCGCGGTGGCGCCGTACTCCATGAGGCTCTTGAGCCGCTGCTGCGTCGTCTGTCCGCCGCCGGAAACGGCCAGCGCGCCGACCTTGCGGGCACCCTCCCAGCCGCTCCAGAACCCCACGAACGGCCCGAAGGAGAACGGGAAGAAGATGCGGTCTCCGGGCACCACTCCGGCCGCCTCCAGGACGGCTTTCCAGCACTGGCCCCACCAGTCCCACGACGCCTCGGTATCCAGCCAGTGCATGGACCGTCCCGTCGTGCCCGAGGTCTGGTGCACGCGCACGTACCGCTCCAGCGGATAGGTCAGGTCACTGCCGAACGGCGGATGCCGGAGCTGATCGTCCAGCAGTTCATGCTTGGTGGTAAACGGCAGGCGGGAAAACTGTTCCCGCGTCTCGATCGGCGGCAGAGCGCTTGCCGCCAGCTTGCTGCGATAGAAGTCGTTGGTCCGGAGCACCTCGCCAAGCATTCCGTTGAGCCTGTTCATCTGTGCGCGCTCCATGGTCCTTTGATCATTATTGACCGTAACCGGACACGGCTCAACCCTTGGCGCCTCCTGATTTCCACAACCGTTCGTCCCGGGCCCTTCGACAAGCTCGGGACAGGCGTAGCGAAGCGAAGTCGAAGGGCGCCGTTCCTGGTTCCGGCCATGCCGGGCCAAGGTCCTGGGAACTCGGGCGTCCCGCCTGCATGCGGGCCAGAGGAGCACGCTCCCGGGGAGCAAGTTCAAACCGACGCACCATCCATCCTCCCTACGGTCGATTCGGGACCCTGAACTGGCCCAGGCGCGACCCGGGATGCAAACCGACCCGGACGGCGTACTCGGCGGCGGCGACCTTCGACCGGGTGTCGTGGGCTCTCACCCGCTGCACCACCACGCTTGCCCCGCCCGCCGCCACGGCCATGCCGGCTTCGGACAGGTCCAGGATCTCTCCAGGCGCGCCCGCGCCCGTACCCAACAGGCTGCCGTACAGCTTCAGCTTGTTCCCGCCGACGGTGGTCCAGGCGCCAGGCTGGGGGTCGGTCCCGCAGATGAGGCAGTGCACTTCTTCCGCCGGCCTGGACCAATCAACCTGCGCATCCGCCTCCTCGCACCAGCCCTCGTAGCTGGCGCGGCCGTGGTCCTGCTCGATGCGCGGCGCCGTGCCGGCGCGCACCAACTCCACCGCCTCGGCCATGGCCTCGATGCCCATGGGGAACAGCTTGCCGAAGTAGAGGCTGCCCACGGTATCGTCCTGGGCGATCTCCACCTCCTTCTGCAGCAGGATCGGACCTTCGTCCATGCCTTTGTCCGGCCAGAAAATGGTGAGACCCGTCCTGGGGTCCCCCTGTATTCGCGCCCAGTTGATGGAGCTGGGTCCCCGATGCAACGGCAACAGCGAAGGATGGTACTGGATGGTGCCCAATCCCGGTGCACCCAGAACCCGTTGCGGCACCAGGAGAGTCACATAGGCCATGACGCACAAATCGGACCGGAAGGACTGCACAAGCTCCAGTGACGCGTCCGCCTTCCAGGTTTTGGGCTGATGGACCGGCAGCCCCCGCTCCAGGGCCGCCTCCTTGAGCGGATCCGGGGGCATGCCCTCGTTGTCCGGCGGACAAAAGACCCCCACCACTTCGTCGGGACCGGCCACGAGCCGTTCCAGCACGGCCTTGCCGAACGCCTGCTGTCCGTGAACCAGAATACGCATGGGACATCCTCGGGTGCGGCGCGCCGATTGCATGGGCGGGTTTCGAACCCACCCATGGCTCCTGCCACACGGGGAGCAGCAACGCAGCCTACGAAACCAGCATCAGACAATCTGTCATTCTATCCCATTTACAGAGTAGCGTACCAGTGTCCTGATGCAAGGCGGTTGCAGGGCGGGTTTCAAACCCGCCCTGCAACGGCCGGCGCGAGGAAGCCCGAACCCCGTTGACACGGTGGACCCGGTTTGATAGCGGCGTGTTGTGTATCCTGTTCATTTTATCCGCATGCCAGAGTACGCAGGATTACCGAGCCAAGCAGCAAGCCTGACGGAGGTGACCAATGGAAAGACATGAACCGCGCGGCACAGTGCATTGGATCGACCATTTCATCGTGGGAACCAACGACATGGTGACCTGGGTCGACTGGGCGGTGAACGCCACCGGCATCACCCGGAGGCCGATCCGCGGCATCACCACCTCGGCGCGAAAGAAGGACGTCCCGATCATGTGCTTCCTCTGGTGGGAGAGCGAGTCCTGCCGCATCGGCGCGTTCCTCCAGCCCGAGGTCTACCCGCCGAGCAAGCCGCTGGGCGAGGACACCCCGCGGTGCGGATTCTACATCCGGCCCGAGGACGTGGACGCGCACCTCAAGCGGCTCGACCGCCACAACATCCCTCACACCGACCCGGTACGGACGGCCGACGGCGGTGACGAGGGCACGGTGATCCACTTCGCCGATCCCGACGGCAACCAGTTCGAGTTCTGGGCGCCCGACCACATGCCCGAAGGCGCCATGGAGATCTGCACATCCGAAGGCGTCGGCCGCATCAGCCACGCGGTGTACGGCTCCCGGGACCTGGGCAGGACCGCCAGGTTCTTCGAGACCTATTGCGCCCTGCAACCGGAAGTGGGCCCCAACGTCGCCGAGGGCAACCTGGTGCTGCGGCTGCATGCCGGCGGGCGGCTGATCTACAAGCACGTGGACGAGATGGACGAGCGTGTGGCCGGACACGGACCCTGGTGGGACATGCACACGGCGTTGACGGTGAGGGCGGAGGAATTCATGCCCAACTACCGCCGGATGTGGGAAACCCTGCCGGAGGAAGCCATGGCCAAGGAAGAGGACAGCCTCTCCCTGGAGGAGGAGGACGTGCTGCCGGCCCGCACCGGCCTGCACCGGAGTCCGGTGGGGTACCGCTGGAAGGCGATGTTCGAGCGCGGCGACGAATTCTACGACTGGGACGGCCACGCGTTCCACTTCTTCGGCGGCCGGCCCGTGAAAGACGACGGCTCACTGGCGCTTTACACCATCGTGGAGCAGAAAGAGTACCTCACCGACGTCGCCGTCGAGGCCGAGAAGGCGCAAGCCGCGCAAGGGTGATACCCGTGCGGGTTGCTGGTCCCCAACGCCCTGATCAACCGGTCGAAACCCGACATCGACCGGTTGATCAGGGGAAGAAAAAGTTTGTCATGGCCCCGTGGCTGTGCTAACGTGCGGCCGTTTTCTTCCGTTGGCTGTTTCAGAAAACGGCCGGACTCGCACTCTAACATGGAGGGCAAGAAGCGCGACGTAAACTTGTGGATCTGTTACCGGGGGATCAAGCGTTCACCACCCACTCGATGGATGGTGAGACGAGGAGGAGAAAACCATGGCTAAAACGGTGTTTCGGGCGGAAATGGACAAATGGCCCGAGGATCAAGCGGTCAAAACCCACAATCGGTGGCATCCCGATATCCCGATCGTCGAACAATTCAAGCCCGGCGACGAGTTTCGCGTCGAATGCTATGATTGGACCGGGGGCCAGATTCACAACGACGAGTCAGCCAACGACATCCGCGATGTCGATCTTTCGAAGGTACATTACCTGAGCGGCCCGTTCGGCGTCGCAGGGGCCGAACCCGGAGACCTTCTCGTCGTGGACATCAACGACATCGGCTGGCTTGAAGACTCGCAGTGGGGCTTCACCGGGATCTTCGCGCTGGAAAACGGCGGCGGCTTCCTCGACAAGCATTTTCCCGAAGCACGCAAAGCCTGCTGGGACTTCCACGGCATCTACACTTCCTCTCGCCACATTCCCGGCGTACGCTTCCCCGGGCTTATTCATCCCGGGCTCATCGGCACTCTGCCTTCGGCCGAGTTGTTGAAGCGATGGACTGACCGGGAATCGGCTCTGTTCAGAACGAATCCGGATCGCGTGCCGCCGTTGTGCACGTTGCCGGACGGCCTCGCCGGCACGACGACCGCGCTGATGGGGCAGATGACCGGTGCAGCCGCCCAAGCTGCGGGTCAGGACGGTGCGCGGACGGTTCCGGGGCGGGAGCACGGGGGCAACTGCGACATCAAGAACCTGTCGCGTGGCTCCACCTGCTACTTCCCGGTCTACATGCCGGGCGGTGGGCTGTCGATGGGTGATATCCACTGGTCGCAGGGGGACGGCGAAATCACCTTCTGCGGCGCCATCGAGATGGCCGGGTGGATCGACATCGGTGTCGATGTCATCAAGGGCGGGATCGAGAAGTACGGGATCACCAATCCGGTCTTCAAGCCGAGCCCGGTGGAGCCGAATTACTCCGATTACCTGATCTTCGAAGGGGTCTGCGTCGATGAGCATGACGGGTCCCAGAAGTACCTGGATGCAACGGTTGCATACCGGCGGGCCTGCCTGAACGCGGTCGAATACCTCAAGAAGTTCGGCTATTCGGGCGAGCAGGCATATATGATACTCGGTACGGCTCCGGTAGAGGGTCGGATCAGCGGAATCGTCGATATTCCCAACGCCTGTTGTACGGTTGCTGTTCCAACCGAAATCTTCGATTTCGATATCCGGCCGAGTGCTTCCGGACCAACGGTCCAGGTCAGCGGTGCGGACGCGGCATCCTGCAGCTAATGGGTGCATGGCGGAGAGGGGGCGGCATTCGCCTCGTCTCCGCCTCGTCATCCCTTTCCCTGGATGACGGAAGGCGAGCGCCTGCTCGATGGTCGGACCGTTGAGCGGGCGTTTCCGAACCAGCCAAGCTGCGAACATGTGACACGCGGAGGGCTTGAACAATGCTTTTAGGACTTGCACTGCTGTATGTCGGGTCCGTTCTTTTCCTGAACGGCATCTGGCTGATGGGCCGCATCGCTGATCGGGAGATCGCCATCATCAATTTCTTTGTCGGCGGTCTCACGGCGCTGGTGGCGGCGTTTATGGCCTTCGGGCCGGGTGCGGATGCGGCGTCGATCAAGGGCGCGGCGCTGACGCTTCTCTTCACCTTCACTTACCTGTGGGTGGCCTACAACAGATTCAACGATGTTGATGGTCGTGGTCTGGGCTGGTACAGCCTCTTCGTTTCCATCACCGTCGTTCCGGTAGCGTTGGATACGTTGATCAATGCCACCACGCTGTGGGGGGTTTGGTTCGGGCTATGCTGGGCGGCGTGGGCCGTATTGTGGTTCATGTTCTTCCTGCTGCTCGCGATGCAGAAACCGATCGCCAAGGTGACCGGTGCAGTAACCACTATACAGGGCATCTTGACCGGCTGGCTGCCGGGTTATCTGTTGCTGGAAGGCATTCTGGCATAGACGACGGATGCCGTCCGCCCCCTCCTTGGGGCGGACGGCATCCCGCCGCTGCGGCCGCAGCGGCGGGGAAGGACAACCCCCATGCCGTTATATGACTATAACTGCGAGGACTGCGGCCCATTTACCGAATTGCGCAGCATGAGCCGGTCGTCGGACCCCATATCCTGCCCGACCTGCGGGAAAGCAGCTCAGCGCACTCTCACCGCACCGTTCATCGCCGACATGGACCCGAAGAACCGGATCGCGCATCAGCGGAACGAAAAAAGCGCACATGAACCCAAGGTCGTGTCCGGAAAGCCGCCTGCTGGCGGCCACAGCCGTAGCCGCCAGCAGGCGCGTCGCCCCTGGGCGATCGGACACTGACTCTCGATCGCGATCTGCTGGCGCAAAGGCCGAGCAAGCGACGCCATGCGCGTGGCGCCGCTCGTACGCGGTGCCACGCCATCGCGCGTTCCAGCCTTCCACGGACGTGCCCAACCATCGCATCACCCAAGCCCGTGAGAAGACTCGCTGTCTTTGAGTCGCAGCCGCACCTCCTGCTGATATCGTGCCCCCCGGCAAGTGATTCATTGGCACGGCCGCATCCCGATGTCATCACTCCGGCGGCATCTTGTTGTCTATCGGAGCCAACGCGGAAATGACCTATCTGTGGATTGCGCTCGGCAGCGCCATCGGCGGCATTGGTCGTTATTGGTGCACCGGCGTGGTTTCGGAGCAGTTTGGCGACGCATTCCCTTGGGGCACGTTCCTCGTCAACGTGGTGGGCTCGTTCATCATCGGCGTGGCTGCACCGTTGAGTGGATCTCTCGACCATCCATGGGCCCCTGGACCCGAGGCTCGTGCGTTCATCATGGTCGGTTTCTGCGGCGGCTACACGACCTTTTCAGCTTTCAGCTTGCAGACACTCGTACTTCTGCGCGATGGTCATTGGTTGCACGCGCTCGGCAACATCGTCCTTTCGGTCACGTTGTGCCTGATCGCCGTCTGGCTCGGCTACCTTGCCGGAGCCAGCCTCAACCAGGCTCGGACAGGCTGAGCTTCATTGGTTTCATGTGCCCACCTGTCCAAGAAACTTCTTACAGAGTATATCCATACCCGTGGCGACGATCAGCACCGTCGTCAACAGCATCCTGTTTTGGGCCTACACGATATGCTTTCACTATCGCTACGGTGCGAGGCGGCCGATTCGGCGTCCGTCCAACGAGGGTTGGGAGTCAGCGGCAGCCCGGCGTCGGAGGCCGGGACAGGGATCTCGTTGTCACGCCCGCGTATTGAAAACCCCGCTCCGATCTGCGAACATTCCGCACCAAGTCATTTGAGCGAGGAGGCTTTCATGGAAGTGGTCAAGGTCGACTTCAAGGACACCAAGGGGATTCCGCCGTCCGGTCTCTGCGTGGGCGTGCATCGGGCCGGCGCCATGCACCGGAAGATGGTGCAGAAACACGGTAACGGGCTGGCCGTATGGTCCCTCAGACCCGAGAACGACTTCATTGCTTTCAAGGCGCTGGAAGACGAAGAAGGCATCCGCTCCACCAACGACATGGATACCATCCACGACGAAAAATTGATCTACGGCGTCCGCGGCGCGCCGCCGGAGGTCCGCAGGCAGGCGCGGGAGCAGGGGCTGGAGCTGCTGGCCGACGCCACCTGCCCGTTCGTCGTGCAGCAGGAGGAGGCCGAGCTGGAGCTGTTGGAGCAGGGCTGTCATCTGGTCATCCTGAGCAGCCGCACGCACCACGGAATCCCGCGCCTCATGGGCATCGCCCGGGAGAAGGAGCGGGAGGTGTTCATCGTCGAAAACGAGGACGACGTGAAGAACATCCGCCTGACCCGGTTCGAGCCCGTCGGGGTCATCGTTCAGACCACCTTCTGGATGGAGAGCTACAAGAAGATCATGTCCCTGCTCCTGGATCGCTTTGCCAACGTGCGCATCCGCAACACCGCCTGCATCGACTCGCTGCAACGGCTGCCCAAGGTGGAGGAGCTGGCGCGTGAAGTGGAGGCCGTGGTCATCTTCGGCTGGACCGAGGGAATGACCAATCGTATGGAGGAGGTGGCGAAGGCATTCAACGACAACGTCTACCGCATCGAGAAGATCGAGGATCTGGACCGCGCGTGGTTCACGGGGAAATCCAGGGTCGGCATCGTCGGCGCCAACGAGACCACCGACGAGCTGGTGGAAGAGGCCATGGAACGCATCAAGTCCATGGCCGCATGAACGGAATCGAAACACATGTCCACACTCGACACCATGGAAGCCAAGCTCCCCTATCATGACCTCCGCGAATGGATGGCCCGTGCTGATGCCCTGGGCGAGCTCCGCACCGTAACCGGTGCCAGCTGGGAGGAAGACATAGGGCTGGCCGCCGATGCGGTGATCCGGGCCGACGATGGGCCCGCGGTGATCTTCGACGACGTCCCCGGCTGCCCCAAGGGATTTCGCGTCCTGATCAACACCTTTGCCGGCAAGCGCCGGAACATGACACTGGGATTTCCCGAACACCTCACCAAGCAGGAGCTCAGCCAGGCCTTCTTCGACCATTACATCAAGAACCAGAGGCGGCTTCCCCACGTGGTGGTAGACGACGGACCGGTGTTCGAGAACGTCCTGACCGGTGACGACATCGACGTGACCCGGTTTCCCACCCCCAAGTGGCACGCGGACGACGGCGGCCGCTATATCGGCACCGGATGCTTCTGCGTCACCATCGACCCCGAGGAGCGGTGGATCAACGTCGGCACCTACCGCGCCATGGTCCAGGACCGAAAGTCGGTGAGCCTGCTGTTCGTCCCGGGCAAGCACGCCTACATGCACCGCAAGAAGTACTTCGACAAGGGACAGCCCATGCCCGTGGCTCTGGTGGTGGGCGGCGACCCCATGTCCTTCTTCGTAGGAGGCACCGAATTCCCCTACGGCGTCTGCGAGTTCGACATCGTCGGGGGACTGCGCGGCACGCCGGTGGAGGTGGTGCAGGGTAAGGTCACGGGGCTACCTTTCCCCGCCAACGCCGAGATCGTGCTGGAAGGATTCCTGACCTCGGACCGGCGGGCCGTCGAAGGGCCGTTCGGGGAGTGGACCGGCTACTACGCGGGCGGCGCCAGCGAGCAGCCCATCCTCGATATCCGGGCCATCCATCATCGCAACGACCCCATCATCCTGGGGGTCCCGCCGCTGGGCGCGGGCTCCGACGAGATGGCCCGCTACCGCGCCATCATGCGTTCCGCCATGCTCAAGCAGGAACTGGCCAACGCCGGCGTTCCGGACGTGACCCAGGTATGGTGTCACGAGGTCGGCGCCTCGCGCCTGCTGCACGGCATCGGCATCAAGCAGCGGTATCCCGGCCACGCCCGGCAGGCCGGCACGCTGGCCTCCACTTGCGGCTCGGTGGTGTACGGCTGCAAGTTCGTCATCGTGGTGGACGACGACATCGACGTGTCCAACCTCGATCAGTTGATCTGGGCCATGCTCACCCGATGCGATCCCGAGACCTCCATCGAGATCCTGCGCAAGATGCGCACCTCCCCCGCCGACCCGCGGGTCACCCCGGACCAGCGCAAGGTCCACGACATCACCAATTCTCGTGTCATCGTCGACGCCTGCCGTCCCTTCGAGTGGTTCGACAGATACCCCAAGGTGAACGCACCCGGCCCGGAGGTCGTACGCAAGGCTCATGAGAAATTCGGCTATCTGCTGAAATGAGGGCCCCGTGGCCTTGCCCGAGCGAATCCTTGTAAACCTGTTTGTGAGACACGACACCAGGAACGCCGCGTGACTCCCGGCGCCGCACGTTTCGCCCAAGCCGCCCTGGTAGGGGACTCCGATCCCCCCGAGCACACTATGGTGCTGGCGAAGCACGCCGGCGAGATGCTGGGGCGCCGCGGCATCACCCTGGTCACCGGCGGTCGCGGCGGGGTCATGGAAGCCGCGGCCCGAGGAGCCGCCCGGGTCGGCGGCCTCACCGTGGGGATCACTCCCGGTACGGATGCGAAATCAGCCAACCCCTGGTGCGACATCGTCCTTCCCACCGGCCTGGGCCACGCGCGAAACGTCCTCACGGCGCTGGCCGGTGACTTCATCGTGGCAGTGGGCGGCGGCGCCGGCACCCTTTCCGAACTGTGCTTCGGATGGATCCACGGACGGCCCATCTACGTCCTGCAGGGATCGGGAGGATGGTCCGACAGGCTTGCCGGCGGCGCGCTGGACCACCGCGCTTCGTCGGTGATCGTAACATGTGACGGCGTGGAGGCGCTGGAACGCGAAGTGGTGCGGTTCTGCGCCGCCAGGGAGCTCAGGATCCGGGAGCCAGACGCCGGGCGGGGTTGAACGACCGTACCCCCGAACGTTTATGGTGGTTCATGAACGCGCGCTCACAGGCATGGTTCTGGCTCCTGGTCCCGGCGGCGGCGTTGCTGCTCGTCTGGCTCCTGAGCGCCATCCTGTTTCCTTTCGTGCTGGGCATCGCCCTTGCCTACGCTCTCGACCCGGCCGCCGGGTGGCTGGAACGGCGCGGGTGCTCACGCATGGCAGCCACCGTGCTTATCGGCGCCGGCTTCTTCGGCGCCGGGATGTTGCTGTTGCTGCTGCTCATTCCACCGGTGGCGGAGCAGGCCGCGGATCTGCTCCAAAAGCTTCCGGAGCTGGTCTCGGGCCTCGTCCGATCCATTGGCCCGCTTCTGGCCCGGGCCCTGAACGCCATCGGCGCCGACCAGCTGGAAGGGCTTCACCAGACCCTGGCCGGGAACCTGCGGCGGATGGCCACCCTGGGACTGGGGCTGCTCAAGGGCCTCCTCGGCGGCGGCGCTGCGGTCATCAACGTAGCCTCTCTCCTCACCATCACCCCCCTCACCACCTTTTACGTGCTGCGGCAATGGCCCGGGATCATCGCCGCCGTGGACGACTGGCTGCCCCGGGACCACGCCGACACCGTGCGCGGCATCCTGCGCGACATCGACGTGGTGCTCAAGGGCTTCATCCACGGCTCCGTCATCGTCTGTGCCGTGCTGGCGGCTTTCTACGGCATCGCCCTGTCGCTGGCGGGCCTCGACTACGGCCTGACCATCGGACTCGCCACCGGCGCCCTTTCCTTCATCCCCTACGTGGGAACGATCTTCGGGCTCGTCTCGTCCGTGGGGGTAGCCTTTCTGCAGTTCTGGCCGGATTGGCTTCGGATCGCCGTGGTCCCGGGAATCTTTCTCGCGGGCCAGTTGCTGGCCGACTACGTCCTGACTCCGCGGGTCATGGGCAGCCGCATCGCCGTCCATCCCCTGTGGCTCATCTTCGGCCTGTTCGCCGGCGGCGCCATCTTCGGCTTCGTCGGGATGTTGCTGTCGGTACCCGCCACCGCCGCCATCGGCGTCCTCACCCGCTTCTTCATCGGGCGCTACAAGGAATCTTCGTTATATCGGGGAGCGGGCGGCGCCTGACGGGACCGGTCGGACATTCATTTCTGGGCGACCGGGCAAGCGGGATGGTGAAACGGCGCGGGGTGGAAACGTCAGACACTCGAAAGTGCGCCCACCTGCCAAGGGAGAGGGGAATCGAACAGGAATCAAGAAATCATCTTGACCACGGTCGATCCTTCATGGTTTTCGATTATCTTCGCTGCGGGTGTATTGAAAGCGTAATCATGAACGCGTGATGGACTGATAGGATCGCGTCCTGAATATCGTCGTCGCCCTCCAGGTCTTTGATAATCAAACCCATTTTTCTCAAGATCAGCGACTCGGTGGCAGAGACATAACCGCCAGGACTATGGACGAGCATGTCGAGTCCCCGACCTCTGTCCATCTGATGAAAGCAGGACATGAAGCCCGCTTTGTCTTCGTCCGTGATTTGCGTAACGTTGTGAAACTGATCTCCTGTTTTCTGTAGCCAACCTGAGTAGTAGCAAAGGACGTTGCGACCGGTGAGTTTGGAGAGTTTCGAGAGGTAGAATCGACGGACCTCATCATAAGGTGATTGTCTCGGCGCGTTAATCTCACTGAGAATCTGGTTCCAATTGCCCATCTCCCCTCCGTTGTCCTGTTCCGTCAGCGACATAGCTCGGAACGTATGCGTTCATTCCCGGTATGGAGAGATCGTCACTGATGCCTGGTTGTGACAATAGCGGACTCAAAACGGCAAGCATTTCCTTTACGGACACTCCCTTTCGATTCTCCAGTGTAGCCATGAGTTACTCTCCTTCATAATCGAGGGGGCCCTTCGACCGCGCTTTGCGGCACTTCCATCCCCTTTCAACGAGGGAAGGTGCCACGTGGGAACCAAAAGGCGCAAGATGCGTTTCGTAGGGTTCACTGGGTCAGCTTGCGCTGCATGAGGCGTGCCGCATACGTGAGCATCACCGCGGAAAGCCCCAGAATATACGCTATGTCCCAGAGAAGCGCGGCTGACGGCGCGCCGTGGAAGGCTGCCCGCGCCAGCCGCACGGGATGGAGCAGCGGCAGGCACTCGGCCACCCAGAGCCAAGGCCCCGTCAGGCGTTCTTCCAGGGGGAAGAAGACCGACGAGAAGAGGAACAGAGGCGTGAGGAACAGGGTGAAGTAGAAGCTGTAGAACTCGATCTGGGCAATGCGCAGGGTGAACGCCAGCCCGATGGCGGAGAAGAGAAGACCCGTCAGGGGCACCACCGGCAGCACCCAGAGAGCCGTGGGCAGAGGCGCGAGTCCGGCCGCGGCCACCACGAGAGCGAAGCACAGGCCGTAGATGCACGACCGGGTCATGGCCCACAGCAGCTCCCCGGCCACCACGTCCACGGGCTGAATCGGGGTGGTCAACATGGCATCGTACGTCTTCTCGAAATTCATTCGCACGAAGATGTTGTAGGTCACTTCGAAGCTCGTGCCGTTCATGGCCGCCACGCACACCAGACCCGGGGCGAGAAACTGGATGTAGGACGTCCCGCCCATGGTGGTGATGTAGGCCCCGAGGCCTACCCCGATGGATACGAGGTAGAGGACCGGCTCGAAGAAGTTGGGCAGGATGTTCCAGCTCCAGGTCCGGCGGTACATCGCCGCATTGCGCCGCCACACCGCCAGTGCGTACCGCCAGGAGAGGGTCACGGATGGTCCTCGAGACGGGTTCCCGTCAATGTCAGGAACACGTCCTCCAGATTGGTGGGTCGCACGGTCACGGCGCGGCCGCCGCCGGCCCCGAGACGGATACGCTCCAGCAGCGGGGCGGGGTCATCGAGGTAGATCATGCTGCGATTCCCCGACCGATAGCGCGGTGGACTATCGTCGAGAGCGCGCAACAGCGCGTATTCCTGTTCCGGGGTCGCGTCGAACTCAACCGCCTGCCGGGCCAGATAGCGCTCGATGAGATCTTCGGGCGCGCCCTGGGCGATGACGTCGCCGGCGGACATGATGGCGACGGTGTCGCACAGCCGCTGGGCCTCGTCCATGTAGTGGGTGGTCAGGAGAACGGTGGCGCCCTCGTGGCGCAAGTCACGTACCCGGGACCAGAGGGCCAGCCGCACCGCCGGATCGAGCCCGGTGGTGGGTTCGTCGAGGATCAGCAACTCCGGACGGTTCATCAGCGAGAGGGCCACCGCCAGCCGGCGCTGATAGCCGCCGGACAGCTTGGCCACCGGCAGGTCGGCGTGGGAGCGCAGCTCCATGAAGTCGATGAGCTCTTCCACCCGCCGCGCCAGCCCGGCGCCGGTCAGGAGATGGTATCGCCCGAAGATGGCGAGGTTGGCCCGGGGCGACAGGGTCTCGATGAGAACGTTCTGCTGCAGCGTGACGCCCAGCCGTTGACGCACGGCGCGCACGTTGCGTGACGCATCCATGCCGAACACGCGGACCTGGCCGCTGGTGGGCAGGGTGACGCCGTAGATCATGCGGAGCGTCGTGGTCTTGCCGGCCCCGTTGGGACCCAGAAGACCAAAACAGACGCCCTGCGGAACGTTCAGGGTGAGATCGTCCACGGCCACCCGCTCGCCGAAGCGCTTGGTGACGCCGGAAACTTCAACGATCACGCGCGGGCCGCCAGCGGAGACATCAATTGAGGCCGTAGAAGCGGCGCGCGTTGTCTCCCAGCACGGCCGCCTTGTCCCCCTCCGAGAGCTCCGCGTGGTTGCGCGTCTCCTCGATCATCTTCCGGGCCACCGGCAGGTCCACCTCGTGGGGATAGTCCGAGGAGTAGGCGAACGGCTCGATGCCGAGCGCCGGGCCAGATAGGGAAGGCTCACGTCGTTGCCCTCGCAACCGATGAGGATCTGACCGCTTGCGATGTAGTCGGGCAGCGGGCGGCAGGAGAGTCCTTCCAGCTCGGCGTCCCGTTCCATGCGGTCGGCGATGCAGGTCAGCCAGGCACAGCCACCCTCCAGAAACGCCACCCTGAGGGTCGAGTAGCGATCGAACCAGCCGTGGTAGATGAACGAGACCAGGGCGATCATGAGCGGTAACGGGTGGTGGAGCAGCCGGGAGCCCAACCGGCTGCTGAACGAATCCAGGCCCACGCCGCGGTTGGAGCCGCCGTGAATGCCCAGCACGCAGCCGAGGTCCGCGGCTTCCTCGTAGACCGGTGCGTAGAACTCGTGGCCCAGGTGCAGGTCCAGGCCGGTGGAGGGAAGCATGCCGCCCGGAAGCCCCATCTCCTTCACGCAGCGGCGCAACTCCGCGGCCGCGGCCTTGGGGTCCTGCATGGGCAGCAGCGCGATGGGGTGCAGCCGCTTGCTGATGCCGCGGTACCGCTCGGTGACGTAGTCGTTGTAGCCGCGGCACACCTTGACCGAGTAGCTGGGCTGCTGGATGAAGCCCAGGGACAAACCTTCGGTGGCGTACAGCACCGAGTCCGTAATCTCCGCTTTCTTCACGAACTCGAAGATGTCCTCGCCGGAACCCGGCCGGTCGTCGCTGGCCCTCACCGGGTTGATACGGCTCTCCGCGGTGTTCTCCTCGGTCTCCGGGTAGTGCATGCCGTCGATGGACGGAAACACGCCCGCCCGGTTGCGGGGCGGATTCAACGCGTATTCCTTCGCTTCCGGGACCATGTACTCCGCCATCTCGGGTATGGACTCGATCAGGTGGCCATCGGCGTCGACAACGGAAATCTCGCTCATTTCAACCTCCCGCGTGGTCAGGGTTCGAAAACCGGCCTAACACCGGGTGTCGGCAAGGTCAACCGGGATACTGGAGGCGCGCCTCAGTCCCGTCGGAACCTCAGGGGCAGCACGATGCACGCACCTGCCAGCAGACAGGCGCCGGGGAAGAAAAAAGCCGTCATGATGCCGAAACGTTCGCTGAGATATCCTGCCATCGTGGGCGCAGGCACCACCAGGATGTGGGTGCCGAAGGACACCAGTCCGAAGGAGGATGCCTGACTTTCCTTTCCCGCCACGTCCAGTGCCGCCGCGGTCGTCACGTTGGCCACCGTGTAGAAGAGAAATCCGATGGCGATGACCACGATCGCCAGCATCACTTCGTTCGTCGCCCACTGCAGCAGGAAGTACACGACCCCAAGGATCAGCAGCGAAGGAGCCAGTACCGGCTTGCGGCCCAGACGGTCCGACAGCACGCCCATCACGGGCTGGGCCACCAGACCCGACACCGCCATGCACGTGAGATAAATGCCCATCAACCCCAGGCTGTAGCCCAGGTGCTCGGCAAGGTAGATGGGCAAAAACGTCATGGTCACCTGCCGTGCGATCTGATTGAAGCTTCGCACCAGCATCACTACCAGGACCACCGGATTCCGCGCCAGCCCCTTCATCTCCCGCAACAGCTTGGGCTTCTGCGCCGGGATCTCGTCGCCCTCGAACATGCGCGCGGCATAGATCCACGCCACCCCCGCGGCCACGACACCTACCAGGACCTGACTTTCCATCACCCTTTGCCATGCGAAGTTCTCCAGCATGAAACCCATGGCCAGCGGGGTCACGGTGTTGCCTAGGGTGGCGCCCATGCCGTAGACCCCGATGGCCGTGGCCCGGCTCTCCGGGAACTGATTCGAAAGCGAGGCCACCGAAGCCGGATGAAACAGCGTGGTTCCCGTGCCCAGGAGCGCGACGGCAAGCAGCGCCCACCCGTAGCCGGACAGTGTCCCGAACACCCAGCAACAAAGCGCCATGCACACCAGCGACGACGCCACGATGAGCGCGCGCCGGTGGACCCAGGTGTCGGCAAGCATTCCCGACGGGACGTCCAACGCGGCCTGAACCAACATCCGCATGGAGGCCAGACCGCCCAACTGCACGTCGTTGAGTCCCATGCTCGACTTGAGGATCGGCCCGAGCACGGGCAAGAGCTGCATGAACCAGTGGATGACGACGTGGGCCAGGGTGATGAAGCCCAGGAGCCTGAGGCGCGGTCGCCCAACCTGGGCGGCCAGAGTGCGGAGCGATTCCAGTGTCTTCATGAGGGTGCGCCGAATCAGGCAACCGCAGATCGGACGCCCGATGTAGGGGGGGGTTCAAACCCGCCCGTGCCCGCATCGCTCTACCGGCCGATACAGGCTCCTAAACCGCTCCGTTGACCCCGCGGGCCTGCAGCACGAGCCGGGTCTTCATTTCATGGAGCCGAGCTTCGAGGCCCACCGGATACTCGTGCGGGTTCACCCGGCGTTTGATGCTGTTGTGGAATCCGGCAAGCTCACCCTGGGCCCGCTCTCTTGCCGTGTGCACGGATGGCACTTCGTAGACCAGCTCGCCTTCGCGGAACACCGGGATCAACAGATCCTGGAACTCGGCGCCGCCGGAAATGTGCTTCCTGCGAGTCATGTTCATGGGATCGACGATGGTGCAATCGTCGGCAATCCCCAGGGATTCATCATAGATCGCATCCGCCATGAACCGGTCCCCCCGGCGGAAACGCCGCGCCTGAAGGATGCCCGGCGTCGATACCTTGATGGCCTGTTCGGAGAGCTTCACCTTGTTGATCCACCCGTTTCCCTCGGACCGTACGCACGACAACTTGTAGACGCCGCCGAGAGCGGGCTGGTCATAGCCGGTGGCCAGCTTGGTGCCGACGCCCCAGACGTTGATGCGGGCGCCCTCCTCCTTGAGCGACGCGATCAGGTGCTCGTCGAGATCGTTGCTGCCGACGATGACCGCGTCCGGGAAACCGCCCTCATCCAGGATATGACGCGCTTCGATGCTGAGAAAGGCCAGGTCTCCGGAATCCAGACGGACGCCCACCAACTCGTGCCCCCGCTCCCGCAGCTTGCGGCCGATCTCCACCGCCTTGCGCACCCCGTTCAGGCTGTCGAACGTGTCTACCAGCAACAGACAGTTGTTGGGCATGGCCTCGGCGTAGGTCTCGAAGGCCTCCGTCTCGTCGCCGAAGGACAACACCCAACTGTGGGCATGAGTCCCCTTGACCGGAATGTCGAAGAGCTTCCCGGCCAAGGCGTTGGATGTTCCCGTGCAGCCGCCCACGTAGGCCGCCCGGCTCGCCGCGAGCGCTCCGTCGAAACCCTGCGCCCTCCTCAATCCGAACTCCAGCACGGGCTCGCCGCGGGCGGACTGGCACACCCGCGCCGCCTTGGTGGCGATGAGGGTCTGAAAACAGATGATGTTGAGCAGCACCGTCTCCAGGATCTGGCACTGCAGGATCGGTCCTCGGACCCGCACCAGGGGCTCGTGCGGGAACACCACCGTTCCCTCCGGAACGGCGTCCACGTCACAGGCGAACCGGCAGTCCCGCATATAATCGAGAAAGGCATCCTCGAACAGCCGCTCGCCGTCGTTGCCCCGCAGTTGGGACAGGTACTCGAGGTCGCTGGCGTCAAATCCGAAACGCTTCAGCACCTCGACGACGTGCCCGAGCCCGCAACCCACGGCGAAACCGCCATGATAGGGGTTCTCACGGAAAGAAAGGTGAAACACCGCTTCCTTTTGGGCGGTCCCGGACTTCCAGTAAGCACATGCCATGGTGAGCTGGTAGAGGTCCGTCAGCAGCGCCAGGGAGTTGTTGTAGAGCTGTTCGAGGGTATGCATAACCGGAGCACTGGATACGTCGGGCCGACACTGAAGGCCAGTTTAGGTGCTGGCACGCAGGTAATCAAGCACGGTTGCGGCTGCCGCCCCGTTGTTACACAATCACCGGCACGGCTTTCGGGCACTGCGTCGATGCCATGCGGGGCCGGATGACCTCCGCATCCGGTGAAAACCTTGGAGGGTAAAACGTGGCGAAGAGAAGCGAAGAGTTCTTGTACGACAGGGAAGCGGCGAGGCAGGCACGCCTGGATCTGGCTGCTGCCTATCGTCTCGCGGTCCGCTTCGGGTTCCACGAAGGAATCGACAACCACTTCAGCCTTCTCCTCCCCGGGCGAGACGACTTGATGCTGTTGAATCCTTATCCGCTCCACTGGTCGGAAGTGACGGCCGGCAACCTTCTTCTCGTGGACTTCCAGGGCAACCGCATCGAGGGCTCGCACCAGGTGGAGTCCACCGCGCTGCACATCCACGGGCCGCTCCACCAAACCAACCCGGAGGATTTCCGCTGCCTCCTGCATACCCACATGCCCTATGCTACCGCCATCGCCTGCCGTCAGGGAGGCCGCCTCGAGATGGTGCACCAAGTCAGCACCCGGTTCGAGAACGACGTCGCCTATCTCGAGGACTACAACGGGTTGGTGCTTGACCGAACGGAAGGCGGCCGCATCGCTCATGTGATGGCGGACAAGAACGTGCTGTTCATGGCCAATCACGGGGTGATCACCGCCGGGCGGACCGTGGCGGAGGCCTTTGACCGGCTGTACTTCCTGGAACGCGCCTGCAGAGTGCAGGTGCTGGCGGACATGGGCGGACACCGGATCCAGCGCCTGCCACAGGAAACCATCGACTACCTGAGCCGTCAACGAGGCGACGGAGAGTCCCTGGCGGCCGAACGCCACTTCGCCGCCCTGAAACGCATGCTCGATCGCGAAGAGCCGGACTACGTGGATTGAAACGCGTTTCTCCCCGCAAGGGGGCGCCGAGGCGCGGGCGGGCCTGAAACCCGCCCCGACAACGTTCTGCCGAGGACCAACCGGGAAAAGCCTTCACTCCGGCGGCTTGCGGCCGAAAATATACGCAACCCCAATGCTCAGGACATAGAGGGCGATCAGCGGCCCGGCCAACAAGACCTGTGAGACCACGTCCGGCGGCGTCAACACCGCGGCCAGGACAAACATCACCAAGACCGCGTAACGGAAATGGCGCCAGAGGAACTGGTGGTTGCAGACCCCCATTCGCGCCAGAAAAAACGAGAATATCGGGAGTTGGAAGGTTACGCCGAAGGCGACGACGATTCGGAAGAAGAAGGAGAAGTACTCGGCGACGCGGATCTCCGGATTGACCCCGAGAGCACCGTACTGATCCAGAAAATACAGGAACGCCAACGGCAACACGGTCTGGTAGCAGAACACCGCACCCGACAAGAAGAACAGGGAAGTGCTTCCGACGAAGCCCACCAGGCAGGCTGTCT
Organism: Binatia bacterium; assembly: GCA_963422385.1. Lineage (GTDB taxonomy): Bacteria > Desulfobacterota > Binatia > UBA9968 > JAJDTQ01 > JAJDTQ01. The sequence goes on from OY729432.1 coordinate 584,465, forward strand.
TGCCTGCGACGCCGAACAGCGGCGCCAACAGGCGCCATACCTGATAGAAGACGACAGGGCTTCCGGCCAGCACGGCAGCCAGGAAGGCCACCTTGATCTCGACGAAGAAGACTTCCGCCACACCGGTACCGATGAGGCTCTGTCCCGGCTGGAGCCGGCTCCTCAGGGGTTCCACCAGGACTTCGAAGAGCTGCGGGGCGAGCAGGAAGCTCACGGCGAACAGGACCAGCACCGCCGCTACGGATCGGGTGAGCGACGAACGCACCCTTTCCATTTCATCGATGAATTTCGGCAGAATCGGAGTCATGGCACGGGTGATCCAGCGGCGCCCACGGAGGTCCAGGGTCGTGTCCCGTCAATTCGCCGTCGGCACCCACATCTGTACCAGACCGCGCCCCCGCACGCGACGGAAGCGGGAGACGAACGGCCATTTCTTGCAGGTGAACGTTCTTTGAAGGCGAGTATGTGTTGAACCGCCGGATAATTCAGGGTAAGATTTTTGCTTGATCCAGTTTCCACTCAATGTTGACAGACCGAACCCTTTGGAAGGAGGCAACTGTGAACTTTTCAACCAAATACGCGAGGGTGATTGGCAGGTTTGCCGTGTCCCTGGGGGCACTCACCCTGCTGGGGACCGCTTGTGGGCCCATTGAACACGAGCACCCACAGTACAAGGTTAATGTTCAGGCGGTTGAAGACGCGACCAAGAAGTCGCAGGCTGCCGCCGGCGACGCAGGGGCTGCTGCCAAGAAGGCCGAAGCCGCCGCCGGCAAGGCCGGGGAAGCCGCCGCGCGAGCCGAAGCCGCCGCGGAACGGGCCGAACGCGCTGCCGCCAAGGCAGAGGCGATGTTCGAAAAATCCATGAAAAAATAGCCGTGCGTTGACCTTCGCGACGCAACGCGACATCACCTCCTCACCCGGATCGGGAATCGCTCCATGAGGGCGATTCCCACGTTCCGTGCTACTGGCCAATCCGGACTTCGCAACAGCCTTGCGGCCGTGGCATAGATCGCAACACCACCTGCAACCAAACCAAGAAAGCTCAGGACCTGCCCCGGCAGCGTTCCAGAGCCCAGGCCCCACTGCACTCGTCCTGCAACCAGAAACAGAGGACCGGCCATGACCGCTGCGGCCGTGAGATTCCGCCACAGTGACGAGAGGTACTCTCTCCAGGCAAACCCCCCGAGACGGCGGGTGGCGAGCCACATGAGCACTGCGAACTGAAAGGTGGCGGACAACGAGTTGGCCAGCGCCAGGCCCGCATAAGACAGACTGAACGCACCAATGCCCTGACTCAGAGCCGCCACCGCCAGCACGAAAGGATTGTCCCCTTCGACGGGGTCCACGCGGCCCATCAGCACCAGGCTCAGGAACAGATTGAGCACGAAGGCCCAGAACGCCACCCTGACCGGCGTTTTGGTATCCTGCATGGCGTGAAACAGGGGAACGAGAACGCGCGAGGCGGAGACGGCCCACAAGCCCATGGCAAGGAACACCAGCGCCCGGGCACTGGCCAGCACGTCCGTGGCCCCGAACGCCCCTCGTTGGAACAGCAGCGATGACGCCGGCACGGCAATGACCACCAACCCCAACGCGGCCGGGAGCGAGACGAAATTCACCATCCGGAGCGAGTAACTCAGCGTCGTCTTCAAACCGGACAGGTCGTTACGCGCCGCCAGCGACGAGAAGCTCGGCAGCGCCGCCGTGCCCAAGGCGACGGCGAACACCCCCAGGGGGAACTGGAGCAGCCGGTCCGCGTAGTAGAGATAGGAAACGCTGCCCGGCTCCAGCAGCGAAGCCAGAATGGTGCTGACGAGGACGTTCAACTGATAGACGGCGGCGCCGATAACCGCGGGGCCCATCAGCCGCAGGAACCTGAGCAGCGCCGTACTGCGAAAATTCAGACTCGGCCGCCACGAGAACCCGTGCCGGTGGAGAAAGGGAAACTGCAGCAGGAACTGCGCCAGGCTGCCGAGCAGGACGCCGTAGGCCAGGCACAGGACCGGTCGGGACAGCAAAGGGAGTAGCAGGACGGCGGACGCGATGATCGACAGGTTCAACAGCACCGGGGCCAGGGCCGGGGCCATGAAATGGCGGAAGGTGTTGAGGTATCCCATGGCCAAGGCCAGAAGACTGACGAAGAAGATGCTTGGGAACATGATCCGGACCAACTGGACGGTGAGGGAGAACTTCTCCGGCGTCGCGGCAAACCCCGGCGCGAACAAACGGGTCAGCGGCGCCGGGAACAGCAGGCCCACGACGGTCAGCAGACTCAGAAACAGGACCGCGAAGGTCAGGATCGCGCGGCTTGCCCTGACGGCATCCCGGCGACCCCCTGTGGCCAAGGATACGGACAGGACCGGCACGAAACCCGCTGAGAGGGCCCCCTCCGCGGTGAGGCGCCGTAACAGATTCGGGATCCGGAAGGCGACGAAGAACGCGTCGGCCGTGCTTTGCGCTCCCAGCAGATACCCGATCACGATATCCCTGGCGAGGCCCGAGACGCGGCTCAGGAGAGTCAGGGAGCCGACGACGGTCGTCGCTTTGGCCACCCTGCCGAACTCGCTCACCGTTGACTCGTCACTCATGCGGTGCTACAAGACTAGTCTTTCAGGAGGTAGACTTTGGCGAACCACAAATCGGCAATCAAGCGACACAATCAAAGCATCCAGCGCCGTCGGCGCAACCAATCGGTCCAGTCCAGCGTGAAGACCTTGATCAAGAAGGTCAAGGCTGCCATCGACAGCGAGAAACCGGATCCGGAAGCCATCGCGGAAAAGATCAGGGAGGTCAACGGTTCGCTTGACAAGGCCGTGGTCAAGGGGGTCATCAAGCGCAATACGGCGTCGAGAAAACTCTCCCGTCTGGCCCGGGCCGCCCATCAGGCCGTGACCCTGAAGGCTTCCGCCGAAGCGGCGCCCGCAACCGGCACCCGGGCCTAGGAGCCTGTCCGAGTGGCAACCCGCACCGTCCGTCAAAACCCCTCCGCCATCCGTTGCCGTATCAAACGAGCGAACTTCTCGAGCAGCCGTTTCCTGGCTCTCATGCGGGAGTCCTCGGCCAGTCTGGCATCGGCCAACTGGCTCACGTGTTCAAGGTTCAGGGTATTGTCGAGAAACTCGGAGGAACCGGGAACGACGGCGCCTCTGGCGGCGTCGTAGACCTCCCGGAGCCGTATGACCTGACGCGCCCACAACACTTCCTTCGACTGTCTGCGCCGTAGCTTCGCTTCCACGTCGAATCCGGCTTCTATCTGCAAGACCTCGTCGAACCGGTTGACCAGGACGTTCCTGATTCCATAGTTCCGGATGACTCCCGAAAGAACCGCGTCCGCGTCTTCGAACCGTTCCGCCACCCGTGGCTGCTGATGGGCCGCCAACTCCCGTCGCAGTGCCAGAGCCAAGCCGTCCTCCAGTCCTACGCTACGGGTCCGATTGATGAAGGGCTCCACGTAGACCGTCTTGACGTCGTCGGGCAGCCCCGCATTCGTGTCGACGAAGCGATAGCCGCATGCCCCTGCCAGGAGCGCCGCACTCAAGGAAGCCAACAGCGGCAAGGCCCACCGGCGGGTCACGCTCATCCCTCGAGCACGATGTTGACCAGCCGTCCGGGCACCTGCACGACCCGCCGGACGCGACGGCCGTCGACGAAGGACGCCACCCGCGGGTCGCCCAGAGCAGCCGTCTCGACGTGCTCCGCTTCGGCATCCGCCGGAACGGAAACCTTTCCGCGCAGCTTGCCGTTCACCTGCACGACGATGAGCCGGCTTTCCTGAACCAGCGCCGCCTCGGAGTACTCCGGCCACCCCACGTCCGCCAAGGCTTCGGTGTGGCCCAGCCGCTCCCACAACTCGCTGGTGATGTGCGGCACGAACGGCGCCAGAATGACGATCTCGGTCTCCAGGGCGGCCTTCGCCAACGCGGCCCCGCCCTCCTCCTGGAGACCGTCGCCGCTCACCGAGCTCAGGGTGTTGTGGAGCTCCATAATGGCGGCGATGGCGGTGTTGAAATGGAACCGCTGCTCGATATCGTCCGTGACCTTCTTGACGGTCCAGTGGATCCGGCGACGCAACTCCTTGAGCCCGTCGGAGGAAGGGATGCGGCTGGAGTCCGCGGCGACGCCCGCCAACTGCTCACGGTGGTGCATGGCGAAACGCCACACCCGGTTCAGGAACCGATGGGCGCCCTCGACCCCCTGATCGCTCCAATCGAGATCCTTTTCCGGCGGGGCCGCGAACAGCGTGAACAGACGCGCCGTGTCCGCGCCGTAGCGATGGATGAGCTCGTCCGGGTCGACGACGTTCATCTTGGACTTGGACATCTTGGCCCCGTCCTTGATGACCATGCCCTGGGTCAGGAGATTCGTGAACGGCTCCGTCACCGAGAGCCAGCCCAGGTCCCGGAGAACGCGGGTATAGAAGCGGGCGTAAAGCAGGTGCAGCACCGCGTGCTCGACGCCGCCCACGTACTGGTCCACGGCCATCCAGTAGGCCGTCCGTTCCCGGTCCAGCGGTTGACGGTCTTCGTCCGGACAGGCGTAGCGCGCGAAGTACCACGACGATTCCACGAACGTATCCATGGTATCGGTCTCTCGGCGAGCCGGACCCCGGCACGTAGGACAGGCGGTCTCGTAGAACTCCGGGAGATTGGCCAGCGGCGATCCGCCCGCTCCCGTGAACTCCACATTGGTGGGAAGCCGTACCGGCAACTCGTCCACGGGAACCGGGACCATGCCGCAGGTGTCGCAATAGACCACGGGGATGGGCGCGCCCCAGTAACGCTGACGGGAGATGCCCCAGTCCCGCAACCGGTAGCGGACGGTTCCCTTGCCCCAGTCCCGCTCCTCGAGGAACCCGGCGATCCGGCTACGGCCTTCCTCACTGCCCAGGCCGCTGAAGCTGCCGCTGTCGGCCATCACGCCGTCGGCCGTGTAGGCCCCGGTCATGTCCTCGGCCACCAGGGTCTCACCGCGGGGGTGGATCACCGGACGCACCGGCAGACCGTACTTCCTGGCGAACTCGAAGTCCCTCTGGTCATGGGCCGGAACCGCCATGACCGCCCCCGTGCCGTATTCCATGAGAACGAAATTGGCCAGATAGACGGGGATCTTCTCCTGGGTGAACGGGTTGAGACAGAACGCGCCGGTGAAGATGCCCTCCTTCTCCATCTCCACGGCGTCGCGCCGGGAATGACTGATCCGCTTTACCCGTTGGGCGAACTCCTGAACCGCACCTTGTTGCGGCGTACCTTTCGACAGCTCCAGGGCCAAGGGATGCTCGGCTGCCAGGGAAACGAAGGTCGCGCCGTAGATGGTGTCCTGGCGGGTGGTGAAAACGGTGAGGTCGCCCTCCCGGTCCACCAACGGGAAGCGGATCTCGGCGCCGATGGATTTGCCGATCCAGTTGCGCTGCATGGTGAGCACCTTGTCCGGCCATCCCCGGAGCTCGTCGCATCCCGCCAGCAAATCCTCGGCGTAGGCGGTGATGCGGAAGAACCACTGGGGCAGCTCGCGCATGACCACCTCCCGCTCGCAACGCCAACAGCAACCGTCCACCACCTGCTCGTTGGCCAGAACGGTCTCGCAACCGCTGCACCAGTTGACCGCCGAGTTCCTCTTGTAGGCCAGGCCGCGCTCGAGCATCTCCAGGAAGAATACCTGCTCCCAGCGATAGTAGCCGGCATCGGACGTCGCCAGCTCCCGGGCCCAGTCGTAGCTGAAGCCCATCTTCCTGAGCTGCGCCCGCATGTAGTTGATATTCTCCACGGTCCAGCGGGCGGGATGGACCTTGTTGGCGATGGCGGCGTTTTCCGCCGGCAGGCCGAAGGCGTCCCAGCCCATGGGATGAAGCACGTTGAACCCGCGCATGCGCTTGTAGCGCGCGATGACGTCTCCGATGGAGTAGTTCCGCACGTGGCCCATGTGTATCCGGCCCGACGGATAGGGAAACATCTCCAGCAGATAGTACTTGGGCAGATCCGAGGTCTCGCCCACCCGAAAGCTCTCGAGTCGCTCCCACTCTCCCTGCCATCGCTCCTCGATATTCCAGAACTCGTACTTCTCCATCATGGTTCCGGCCACTCACGCTCCTTGAGTCCATTGGCGTCCGCGACATGGTCGAGTACCCCGTTGATGAAGGCGGAGGAATCGACCGATCCGTAGCGGTTGCCGATCTCGATGGCTTCGTCGATGCTGACGTTCAATGGGATATCCGGGCAAAAGAGCAGCTCGTACGTGGCAAACCGAAGGATGATGAGATCCACCTTCGACAAGCGACCGAGCTTCCAGTTTTCGATGGCCGTCTCGAGCAACCCGTCGATCTTCGCGCGGTGCTCCACGGTCCCGGCGATCAGGCGCTGGGCGTAATCCCGTGCTCCGGGACGCGAGGGAAAGTCGCCCCAGAAACTGTCCAGACCCGTGGGGGAAGGGTCTCCGGTGATCTCCATCCGATAGAGCACCTGCAACGCCAGCTCCCTAGCCTTGCGGCGAGTACTAACCATTGGATCGTTACGGTTGGACCGGAGCGCGGGAGTTCAGGAGAGCTCTTTGCTCAAGCTCGCCATTTCAATGGCGGTAACGGCGGCCTCGAAACCCTTGTTTCCCATCTTCGCCCCGGCGCGATCGACGGCCTGCTCCACCGTGTTGGTAGTCAACAGGCCGAAGGCGATGGGAATACCGTACTGGTTCATGGCATTGCCCACGCCTCGCGAGGCCTCGCCGCAGATATAATCGAAGTGGGGCGTCTCCCCGCGGATGACGGCCCCGACACAAATCAGCGCGTCGTATTTGCCGCTCTTCGCCATCTTGTGGGCGCAGAAGGAAATCTCGAAGGCGCCGGGGACCCACACCACGTCCACGCTCTTGTCCGTGTCCGCCCCGTGCCGCCTCAGGCCGCTCACGGCACCGTCGAGGAGCCGCTCGGTAATGAAGCCGTTGAACCGGCTTGCGATGATGCCGAAGCTCATCGCCGCGGCGTCCAGTTTCCCTTCGATCACTCGCATGGCCGGCACCCTCAACGGGCTGGTTCATCCTCGACGTTGGTCAGGAGGTGCCCGAGCTTGTCGCGTTTCGTCTGCAGGTAGCCGGCGTTCCGGCCGTGGGGTTTGATTTCCAGCGGTATCCGTTCGCTCACCGACAAACCATAGCCCTCCAGGCTGACGATCTTGCGCGGGTTGTTGGTCAACAGGCGAAGCCGCCGGATGCCGAGGTGACGTAGTATCTCCGCCGCTACCCCGTAGTCCCTGAGGTCCACGTCGAAGCCCAGATCCAGGTTCGCCTCCACCGTGTCACGCCCGTCGTCCTGCAACGCGTACGCCTTGATCTTGTTGGTCAGGCCGATGCCGCGTCCCTCCTGATGCATGTAGACCACGACGCCGCACTCTTCCTGGTCAATGATCCGGATCGCCGCGCGCAACTGGTCGCCGCAGTCACACCGTTCCGACGAGAACACGTCCCCGGTGAGGCACTCCGAATGCACCCGCACCACCACGTCGTCGCGCCCGCTGACGTCACCCTTCACCAAGGCCATGTGCTCGAACGGGTCGAGGTTGGTCCGGTAAAGGATCGCCTTGAAGGACTTGCCGTGAATGCTCGGGAAGTCCTCCTCCCATACCTGCCGTATGGTGGCTTCGTTGCGAAGACGGGATGCCACGAGGTCCACGATCGAGACCATCCGGAGATCGTGCCGCCCGGAGAAGGCGCGAAGGTCGTCCCCGACCGCGATGGAACCATCCTCGCGAAGAACCTGACAGATGACCGCGGCGGGTTGCAGTCCACACAGTGCCGCGAGATCCACCGAGGCCTCCGGAGCGCCCGCCTTGGCCAACACGCCTCCCCGGCTGGCCTGGATCGGCAACACGTTGCCGGGAGTGACGAAGTCCCGGGAACCCACATCCTGCCTGACGGCGGTCCGGATGGTATGCGCCCTGCCCGCCGCCGAGACCTCGAGGCCCAAGGCCGAGCTGGCGCCTATGGGCGCCCACACGGGCGCCTGTCCCGGGACCTGGTCCGCCGCCGAACCCACGCTTAGCCCCAGTTTCTCCAGATGCGAGGCATCCATGGCCAGATAGAGAACTCCTCGCGCGTGCCGCAGCATGAAGTTGACGTGCTCCGGGGTCACCTTTTCGGCAGGCATGCAGACGAAGCCCACGCCATCGTCGCTTTCCTCGTCCATGAGCAGGACCAAGCGACCCTGACCGAGTTCTTCCCGGATGGTTTCGATGGGAGTCAATGACATGTCTTGCGTCGAACGTCCTGTCCGGTTGATCGGGTTGGCAATCGCTGGTGTTCGGATGCGTTGCCGGCGTCGTTCGTTGCCCGCCACGCGGGCGGTTTCGAGACCCGATCCTGCAGGCCCGGCACCCCCGTGGAATGGGCCTTCAATGGGCCTTCACGAACTGCAGCACGTACTTCCCGATGATGTCGGCTTCGAGGTTGACTCTATCACCAACACCAAGGCTCTGCAAATTCGTATGCGCCAGCGTGAACGGTATGATCGCCACCGAGAACGAGCGGGAAGTACACTCGTTGACCGTCAGGCTGATGCCGTTCACCGCGATGGAACCCTTGGGGACCAGAAGATGGCCGACGGCGCCGGGGGCGCGGAAACGGAAGAAGGTGAAGTCCCCGCTTTTGTGGATTCGGGAGATCCGTCCCACGGCATCGACGTGGCCGGTGACCCAATGACCCCCGAGCCGGTCGCTGACTTTGAGTGGCCGCTCCAGATTGACACTGTCGCCGTCACGTACATCCGCGAGGTTCGTCCGCTGCAGGGTCTCGGGCGAGACGTCCACGGTGAGCCGCCGCCCGGTCTTCTTGACCACCGTCAGACAGCACCCGTTCACCGCGATGCTGTCGCCCGGCGAAATCTCACGCCCCGGCAGTGCGGTCTCGAACGTGAGGTCTCCCCCGTCCGTGCCAACGCGCCGGCGGGAGACCCTGCCGACGTCTTCGATGAGTCCGGTAAACATAGGCCCTTCCTCGATCCGAACGTGTCATCCCGGCGCGCCCCGGCGGGTGTATCACAGATACGCGGACACCAGAATATCCTCGCCGAGTCGTCTGACCACCGGGCCGGCGAGGTGCGGGCATTGACGCATTCGCGTTATGCCGAGTTCCCCCACCATGGGCAGCCCCTCGGCCCCGATGAACTTCGGCGCATAAAAACACAGCACCTTGTCCACCACCTTCTCACCGATGACCCGGCTCGCCGTCACGGCGCCTCCCTCCACCATGACGCTGAGCACTTCCAGGCGGGCCAGCTTTCGAAGCACCCGCCTCAACGAGACCCGACCCTTCCTTACGGGGAAGGTCCACACCCGGACTCCCAAGTCTTCGAGTCGCTTTCTCCGAGCCGCCGGAACGCCGTCGCCAGCCACCAGTACGGTCTTCTCGGGCTGTTGCTGGTTGACCAGCCTGGCGGTGACCGGCGTCCGCAGCCGCCCGTCCAGCACGACGCGCCAAGGGTCCCGTCCCCCCGGCAGCCGGCAGGTCAGTTGCGGGTCATCCGCCAACACGGTGCCCGAGCCCACCAGCACGGCGTCGACCTCGTTGCGCAGCCGATGGACAAATTTTCGTGCGGCCGGTCCGGTGATCCACTTGGAGTCTCCGGTAGCCGTGGCGATCCTGCCGTCCAGGGAGGCCGCCAACTTGAGCGTGACGAAGGGAAACCCTTGGGTGACGTGCTTGACGAAGGCCTCGTTCAGCCGGCGGCATTCCTCCTCCCGTACCCGCACCTCGACCCCGACGCCCGCCTGCCGGAGCGCGCTCACCCCGCGGCCGGCCACCAGCGGATTGGGGTCCACCATCCCTGCCACCACTCGCTTCACGCCCGCGTCGATGACCGCCTTGACACACGGGGGTGTACGGCCGAAGTGGCTGCAAGGCTCCAGATTGACGTAGAGCGTGGCGCCATGGGCCGCCTCGCCCGCCTGCCGGAGCGCCACCACTTCCGCGTGATCGCCGCCGGCCCGCGCATGATAACCGCGCCCCACGACGCGGCCGCCTCGCACCGCCACCGCCCCCACCATGGGGTTCGGACTGGCCCTGCCGGCAGCCCTGCGCGCCAGCCTGAGGGCCGCGCGCATGTAACGCTCATCCGTTTCCCGGGGCATGGCGTGTGGTGGATGGAGGACGGGCTCCTCGTGTCATGCCTCACAAACGAGGTTACGGGTGTGTACCCTCGACGGGCAAGGGTTTCCGGCGCTTCTTGCGGGCGGTTGCCGTTTTTCCGGGAGGCTTGGTGGGGGTCCGATGCGTGCGCTCGTTGAGCAGGTCCTCCAACTCCACCATGAACTCGTCGAGGTCCTTGAAGGATCGGTAGACCGAGGCGAATCGCACGTAGGCGACCGGGTCGGTGTCATGAAGCTCGCGCATCGCCGCCTCGCCGATGATCGAGCCCGGTATCTCCTTCTCGCCTCTTTCCTGGATCCCGCGCTCGATGCGGTCGGCGATGGCCTCGACGGCATCCATGCTGACGGGGCGCTTCTGACAGGCGCGTTTCAGGCCGTTGATGATCTTCAGCCGGTCAAAGGCCTCGCGGCGTCCGTCCTTCTTCACCACCATGGGCATGGCTTCTTCCACCCGCTCGTAGGTGGTGAAGCGACGCGAACACGCGATGCATTCCCGGCGCCGCCGGATCATCTCCTCGTCTTTCCCGAGGCGGGAATCGATGACGTGATTATTGGACTGGCGGCAAAAAGGGCATTTCATGGCATGCCTGACGGTTCCGGCACCCGACAGCGCTCGCGGTCAAGATTGAGGAGCCGGCGCGGTAGAGTTCCGGCGATAGACGGGAAACCGCTCGCACAAGGCCCGCACCTCGGCGGCGATGGCTCCGAGGCCTTCGTCGTCCCCGACCAGAGCGAGGGCACGCTGGATCAAGTCGGCGATAACCGGCATCTCCGGCTCTTTCATGCCGCGGGTGGTGACGGCCGGAGTTCCGATGCGGACCCCGCTGGTCACGAACGGTGAGCGAGTTTCGAAGGGCACGGTATTGCGGTTCGCGGTGACCCCCGCCCGTTCCAGCGTCTCCTGGGCCAGCTTGCCGGTGAGCTCCGAGTCCCGCAGGTCCATGAGCATGAGATGATTGTCGGTGCCGCCCGAGACCAGACGAAAGCCTCGGTCCACCAGCGCCCCGGCCAGAACCTTGGCGTTGGCGACGATCTGTCGTTGATAGTCGGCGAACTCCGGGGCGGCCGCTTCCTTCAAGGCCACCGCCTTGGCGGCGATGACGTGCATGAGCGGGCCGCCCTGCATGCCCGGGAAGACTCGGCTGTTGAGGGTCTTGGCGTGCTCCTCGCGACACAGAATCATTCCTCCGCGGGGCCCGCGCAACGTCTTGTGCGTCGTCGTGGTCACGTAGTCCGCGTGGGGGATCGGGCTCGGGTGGCAGCCGGCGGCAACCAGTCCGGCGATGTGGGCCATATCCACCATCAGCAAGGCCCCGACTTCATCAGCGATGGCGCGAAACCGTTCGTAGTCCATGGTCCGCGGGTAGGCGCTCGCGCCGGCCACGATGAGTCGCGGGCGATGCTCACGGGCCAGCTCGGCCAGGGCATCGTAATCGATGGTTTCCGTTTCCGCCGACACCCCGTAAGACACCACGGTGTACAGGCGGCCGGAGAAGTTCACCGGACTCCCCATGGAGAGGTGGCCACCGTGGGAGAGGTCCATTCCGAGGTAAGTCTCACCAGGTTTCAGGACCGCGAAGTAGACGGCCATATTGGCCTGGGTTCCCGAGTGCGGCTGGACGTTCACGTGCTCCGCCGTGAAGAGATCTTTGGCGCGTTCCACCGCCAGCCGCTCCACCACGTCCACGTACTCGCACCCGCCGTAGTAGCGCCTGCCCGGATAGCCCTCGGCATACTTGTTGGTCATCAGGCTGCCCTGGGCCTCGAGAACGGCCTCGCTCACGACGTTCTCGGACGCGATCAACTCCAGGTTGCACTCCAGACGTTCGCTCTCCTTGTGAATCGCTTCAAAAACTTCCGGATCGACTTGCTCCAGGCTTGCGCTAATCATCGGTGACTTTCGATGTACTCGATGACGTCATGGACCGTCTTGATCTTCTCGGCGTCTTCGTCGGAGATTTCCATCTCGTATTCTTCTTCCAACGCCATCACCAACTCGACGATGTCCAACGAATCGGCGCCCAGGTCCTCGATGAACGAAGCTTCGGGGCTGACTTCGCCGTCGCTCACTCCCAGTTGTTCACATATGATTTCCTTGACCCTCGCTTCGACGTCTGTTGCCATACCGTACCTCCTGTCTGATATCACCAGTGCCGGGTTCCGAATATAAGGCGACCTTGAAGGCAGCGCTACGTGATCATCCTTCTGGTAGAGGAGCGTCAGCGACGCGCCCAATCTCCCTCAGGTAGAGGGAGTCGGAGACCTGTCAAACCAACCTCCGCGACAACTCGACCGCGGAGTCACATGTACAGACCGCCGTTGACGGCGATAGTCTGTCCGGTAATGTATTGACCGCCCGGACCTGCCAGAAACGCCACCGTCCGGGCTACGTCGTCGCAACTGCCGAAGCGGCCCAAGGGGATCGCACCAAGATACTTGCTCCGGGTGTCCGCGTCCAGGCTCGCCGTCATCTCCGTTTCGATGAAACCAGGAGCGACTGCATTGACGGTGATCCCGCGTGGCGCCAGTTCCCGGGCCATGGATTTGGTGAATCCCACGATGCCCGCCTTGGAAGCGGCATATACGGACTGTCCAACGTTCCCCATTTGTCCGGCCACCGAGGCCAGATTGATGATCCGACCGGACCGCTGTCGAATCATCCTCCTGCTGGCCGACTTGGTGCAGTGGAAAACACCCCGGAGGTTGACGTCGATGATCTTGTCCCAATCGGGGGTCGGTTGGCGCATCAGCAAACCATCGACGGCGATCCCTGCATTATTAACTAAAATATCAACTTTCTCATGCTGGTCAACGACTTTCCTGAAGGCATCCTCGACCTGTTCCTGGCGGGCGACGTCAAACCGCGACAACTCGGCGCAGCCGTTCTCCCCCAGGACCTGATCGAGCACCTCCCGTGCGGCTTCCCGGTTCTCCCGGTAGTTGATGATCACCCGGGCTCCAAGGCCGGCCAGGCTCAGGACGATCCCCCGCCCAATGCCCCTGCTGCCGCCCGTGACCAGCGCGACCTTGTCCGCCAGCGGTCCCGCGGCCATCGTCAGACCCCCATCTCCGGCAGGAGCTTGTCCAGATCCTCGGGCTTTTCCAGATTGAACGTGCGCATCCCTCGATCGATGCGTCTGAGGAGACCGGACAGGACCCTTCCCGGGCCCAACTCGATCACGCGCTCGCAACCAAGCCCGACCAGGACCTTCATGGACTCCTCCCATCGAACCGCCGCCACTACCTGCTCGACCAGAAGCGGCTTGACGCGCTCCGGGGCGGCATTCAAGGATGCCTCCACGTTGGTGATGACGCCCACCCCGAACGGCGTCACCTCGACGTTCTCCAGCGCCTCCCGCAGTCCCTCCGCCGCCGGTTTCATCAATGCGCAGTGGAACGGAGCGCTCACCGCCAACTCCACCACTTTCCTCGCGCCCCGGTCGCGGGCCAGTTGCGCCGCCCGCCGGACCGCTTCGCGGGCGCCCGAAATGACCACCTGTCCGCCGCCGTTCAGGTTGGCCGGAGCCACGACCTCGCCCTGCCCGGCGACTTCGCAAACCTCGCGCACCGCCGCCACCTCGAGCCCGAGAATCGCGGCCATGCTCCCCTCTCCCTCGGGTACGGCTTGCTGCATCAGGCGGCCCCGCTCCCGGACCACCTTGACCGCGTCCGCCAACCCCAGCGCCCCCGCTCCTACCAAGGCGCTGTATTCGCCGAGGCTGTGTCCGGCGACCCACGCGGGCCCGGGCGCACCATGGCCTTGCAGCACCCGGAGCGCGGCTACCGATACCACCAGGATCGCCGGCTGGGTGTTTTCCGTCCGGTTCAGGTCGGCTCCGGAGCCGCCAAAGCAAAGCTCGCGGAGGTTCAGCCCCAGCGCGTCCTCCGCTTCCTCGAAGACGGTCCTGGCCTCCGGGAACCGGTCGCACAGGGCCCTGCCCATGCCCAAGTATTGTGAGCCCTGGCCGGGAAAGACGAATGCGATGCCGTTTCGGTCCGTCATCGGTCCCGTTTGGTCAACGCACTCACGATATACCCGTTGATGTCCTGTGAAACGGCTTCAGCCGCTACCCGCACGGCATTCTTGATAGCCTTGGCCGAGGAGCCTCCGTGGGCGACGATGGCGACGCCGTTCAAGCCCATCAAGGGGGCTCCACCGTAGTGCGCGTAGTCGACCTGGTCGTAGGCGTGTCTGATGGCGCCCCGGCACAAAAGAAAGCCCAGCCGGCTCAGCAGGCTGCTCCGGAATGCCCCCTTCAGGACCGAGGAAACGAACTGTCCCAGTCCTTCCATGGTCTTCAACGCCACGTTGCCCGTGAAACCGTCGCAGACCACCACGTTCACGCGGCCGTTGGTGATGTCCCGCCCTTCCACGTGGCCCATGAAGTTCAGGTCCGCGGAGCGCAACTCGCGGACCGCCTCGCGCGTGAGGTCATTGCCCTTGCCGTCCTCTTCGCCGTTGCTCAGGACACCCACCCGCGGGCCCGCGTTGCCGAGGATCTTCTCCGCGTAGATGGCGCCCATGTGCGCGAACTGGACCAACTGTCGCGGCTTGCAGTCCGTATTGGCGCCCCCGTCCAGGAGCACCGTTCCCCCGGACAGCGAGGGCGTGACCGTCAGGATCGCCGGGCGGTCCACCCCCGGCAATCGACCGAGCACGAACATGCCGATGGCCATCATGGCTCCGGAATTCCCGGCGCTTACCAACGCGTCCCCCTCGCCGGCCTTCAGCCGCTCGAAGGCCACGCGCATGGACGAATCCTTCTGTTTCAGCGCGCGGGTCGGGGAGTCGTGCATGTCGATGGAGCCGGCAGCAGGGAGGACACGTACGGCTGAGGGGTTGTATTTGTGACGGGACAACTCGGACTCCACGGCGTCCGATTGGCTTATCAGGATAACCTCCACGCCGTATTCTTCCGCGGCCTGCAGGGCACCCTCTACGACAACGCCCGGGCCGTGGTCACCGCCCATCGCGTCAACGATAATCCGCCGCATCACGGACAAGAAGCAGACAACTAGGCTTCCTCGCCGGGTGTCACGGACCGGGCCCTGTAGTAGCCACAGCCGGCGCAGACCCTGTGCCTCAGGGTCGCTTCGCGACAGCGCGAACACGTGACCCACTGAGGGGCGGCAATGGCGTCATGAGAGCGGCGCTTGTTTCTCTTGCTGTTGGAGGTTCTTCTCTTCGGTACGGGCATGTCTGATATCCGTCCTGCCTGTTCGTTGCTGCCGACCGCCGGGTTTACCGGTCCAGTCGGAAGTTACGGAAAACGGCCATGCGGGGGTCCCCCGGTGACGTGCACCCACAGCCAATACGGTTCAACTCGGCACCGCAACCGGAGCACAGGCCACGACAGCTTTCGCTGCACAGTGGCCGGAGGGGCAGGGCGAGCAGGGTTTGCTCGCGGACGTAGGGCGAGAGGTCGATATCCTCCCCGGAGTAGAAGCTCAAACCCATTTCGTCCGCCGTGAGTTCCATGTTTTTATTAGTCGGTAGGGGGTCCGGGGTCAACACGAAGTCGAAAGATTTTTCGATGACGAACGGGAAGCTCTCCATACAACGGCTGCAGTCGCCCTCCACCTCCCCCTTCAGGCCGCCGTGGAAAAAGATCTCCCGGCCCGAACGGTAACAGGTCACCTGGACGTGGATGGGCGAAGGGAAGCGAACCGCCACCGAGAGTCCCTCCTGGCCGATGTCAGGTTTCTCGGAGAAACGGCTTTCCCTGGGTACGGTGCCGATCCGGTTCAGGGGAATTCTCAAGGCGACTCCAGCTATCTACACTTTTACCCGGCAGACGCGGCCCTTGTCAACGTGGAGTCCCGGCCGGACAAGGGCTAACACCTTGTGAACGCGGACTGTTTCTGTTAACGCAAGAGGCCGTGGGTTGCCTGGACCATCCTGGAACGCTGGCGTACCGTGCGGCCCGCTCGTTCGTCGCCCCCCGAACGGGGGAACCCGTCGGAGGCAGGGCGTGAACGCGCGGTTGGGTCTGCTGCATGCTGTTCTCCCGGCCACGGTCGATCTCAATACCAGGGTACCGGCGAGTCATCCGTCGGCACGGAACCTGGGCACCGAGAGAATGGGCTCCGGGACAATCGTCGATCCCACGGGGACGATCCTGACCGTCAACTACGTCGTCAACGGAGCCGAGGCCATCACCGTGACGCTGTCGGACGGGAAGGAATACCCGGGCCGCCTCACGGCACAGGACTTCGACTCCGGTCTTGCCCTGGTCAACATCGACGCTGGCGATCTGCCGTTCCTGCGGCCGGCCGAGGCCGTCACCATCGGCCAGCCTGCGTTCATGGTCGCAAGCAGCGGGCAGCAATCCCGGCGGGTCAGTGACGGCGGCGTCACCTCCCTCGAAAGTTACGACGGACAGTGGGAATACCTGCTCGAACGATCCATCCGGGTCAGCGCCTTCAATCCCGGTTTCGGCGGCGGCACGCTGGCCGACTCACGGGGACGCCTCATGGGGGTCGTGTCCCTGAATCTGAACGAGATCGGCAAATTCACGTTGGCGATCCCGGTGGACTATTACCTTCGCGACGCGGATGAGTTGAAACGGTTCGGGCGGATCCGCAGCCGGCCGCCTCGCCCCTGGCTCGGCCTATACCCCCAAGCCTTGGGAGGACACGTGGTCGTCACCGGAGTGACGCCGTCGGGGCCCGGCGAGAAGTCCGGTCTGAAACAGGGTGACATCATCCTTACGGTAGAGGGCCAGGAGGTGCAGACGCGCCCCCAACTCTACCGGGAGGTCTGGAAGAAACGCGCCGGCGACTTTATCACCTTCCACGTGATCCGGGGAGACGGTTCACTGGACGTCCAGGTGGCCAGCCGCGACCGCTGGGACTTCAACCAATCCCGCCCGCCAGACGGAAAAGCCGACAACTGACCGGCATGAAGAACGTCACCACTTATCGGGTCATCTATGGCGACACGGACCAGATGGGGGTGGCCTACTACGCCAATTATCTGCGGTGGTTCGAGATCGGCAGGACCGAATTCATGCGAGAAGCCAGGATACCTTACGACCGGGTGGAACGGGACGGCATCTTTCTCCCGGTCACCGAAGTCCAGTGCCGTTACCGGAGACCGGCCCTCTACGACAACCTGCTGCGGATCGAGACGACCGTCGAATCCCCGAGCCGGGTGGCGCTGAAATTCCACTATTGGATCGGTCTGGAAGCGGACCGCGCCACCCTCGCATCAGGCTGGACGAAACACGCCTGCCTCAACCGCGACCGCAAAATCACCAGGATACCCGACCCGTATGCGCACCGACTAGGGTCGTGTTCCGTAAATTCGCAAGACAAGATGCGCAGGACTTCTTGTCGTCGGCAAGGCGCGATGACGAGCAGTGGCCAATACCACGCGAGGAAGAGTAACGCAGCCGACGACAAAAAAGACCAGTAGATTATCTTGCGTATTTACCGGACACGACCCTAGGGTGACGGCGAATCCGCGGCCGGAGGGATCTCTTCGGCGGCACCGACGCCGCAATACGTCTCCGCCACCTGCCGCAACAGTGCGATATTGTCTGCATGACCGGTCATCTTCGCCGTCACGCGGCCGCGTACGGACCCGGCGATCAGTGAGAAGTCCCCGACGATATCCAGGATCTTGTGACGCACGAACTCATCGTCGAATCGCAGGGTCGTGTTGATCACCTTCTCGTCGTCGATGAGGATGCAGTTGCCGAGCCGGCCGCCCTTGATCAATCCCAGTCGCTCGAGTTTCTCGAAATCATGCAGAAAACCGAAAGTCCGCGCCGGGGCGATCTCGTCACGGAACGACTCCGCACCCTTGTCGACATAGGTGTATTCCTGCGTCCCCACGGGGCTCGGATACCGCAGCCGGTAGTGAACGGTGAAGCCGTCCGCCGGTTCGATGACGATCTCCTCCTCCCCGTCCCCGACCACGCGCAGGGTCCGGTCGATGACGATCTCCGGGCGCTTTCCCTGCTGCTCTTCCACGCCGGCCTCCTCGATCAACCGGCAGAACTCGATGGCGGAGCCATCCATGATGGGAATTTCACCGTACATCTTGATCAGCAGGTTCGTGATTCCGTACGAGTGGAGCGCCGCCAACAGGTGCTCCACGGTCCCTACCACCACGCCGTCCCGCTGCAGCGAGGTAGCGAAATCAGTGGAGCGTACATAGTCCAGATGGGCGGGGACGGTGGCATCGCCGGAGATTCCGCCGAAATGGATACCGCTGTCCTCCGGCAACGGGTGCAGGATAACGCCCGTGCTGACACCCGAATGCAGCCCCAGGCCACATGCCACCACGCTTTTCCTGAGGGTCTTTTGCGGCACCGCGCCGGCGCCGTTGCCATGGGATCCGAATGGATATGACGGCTGACCGACGCCCCCGCTTCGGGGCACGTGGAGCCTCTCCTCGCCGGCCGAAACCTCTCGCCTCGCGTCACCGCAAGCCCGCTCGATGGTGGCCAGCAAGCCGTCCAGGGACAGCGGCTTCTCGATAAAGTCGAAAGCCCCGAGCTTCGTTGCCGTCACCGCCGTGTGGATGCTTCCGTGGCCGGAAATCATGATGACGCGAGCCTCGGGATGCTCCCGCCGAATCTGCTTCAGGAGCACGATCCCGTCCATTTCGGGCATCCAGACGTCCAGGAGGGTCACGTCGGGATTTTCCTTCGCCACCAGGCTCATGACCTCTGACCCATCCAGGGCGGTGATCACGCGGTAACCCTCGTCCGTGAGAATCTCCCGCACGGTTTCGCGAATGACGTCCTCGTCGTCCACCACCAGCACGGTTCGTTGCACTGACTGCATGATTGCTGGATCCTCCATAATCCACCCTGGTCCGGCACCCGCGCCGGATGTGGTTCCAGGCCCCTGTCCGAGGTCAGGACGCCTCGCTGGTGCGGACGTCCAACGGATCCGCCTGCGCCGCCACCGGAAACTCGATGATGAAGCGAGTGCCGTGGGGCTGGTTCGGACGCACGCGAATGTATCCCCGGTGATCGGCCACGATGGTCCCGACAATCGACAGACCGAGTCCGGTGCCGTCCTTCTTGGTGGAGTAGTAGGGTTCGAAGACCCGGCCCCGGTCCTCCCGGGCGATGCCTTCACCCTCATCCGCCACCTCCAGACGAACCATGCCGAAGATCTCGTCGAACCGGGTGGCGATCTCGATGCGTCCGCTGCCGTTCAGCGACGCCACGGCGTTGTCCAGCAGATTGAACAGGGCGCGCTTGATCTGCTCGCGGTCCAGCTCCACGGGCGGTAACGAGGCCTGCTCGGCGAAATCGAATTCGACTTTCCGGTGCCCCTCCTTGAACAGGAACAACGCTTCGCGGACCACCCCGTTGAGATCGTCCGCGACGAGCTGCGCGGTGGGCAGCCGGGCGAAGTTCGAGAACTCGTTCACCAGGGTCTTGAGCTCATCCACCTGCCGGATGATGGTGGACGTGCATTTGTCGAGAACCGACCCGTCGCCGTCCAGGACGTTCTCGTAACGCTTGCGCAGACGCTGCGCCGAGAGTTGGATCGGCGTCAACGGATTCTTGATCTCGTGAGCGATACGGCGCGCCACCTCGCGCCACGCCTCCACGCGCTGGACCTTCTGGATCTCGGTGATGTCCTCCATGAAGACCATGATCCCGAGCGTGTTGCCATTGTCGTCCTGGAGGCTGGCGGCCGCGGTCATGAGCGTCCGGCTGCTGTCCGGACCTCCGATACGGACCACACGTTCCACCCCCATGCCCCCCTTCACCTGTTCGATCACGTCCAGCAACGGCTGCAGCTCGGCGGTTCGCAACGTCTCCTCGTATCGCCGGTGAAGCACGTCCGACGCCCGGACGCCGAGGGTCTGTTCGGCGGCCTTGTTGACGATGGTCACCCGGCCGGAACGATCCACCGAGATCACCCCGGCCGTGATGTTGGCCAGCAGCGTTTCCATGTACTGCCGACGCTGCTCCAGCTCCGAGTTGGTATGCTTGAGATCCTCGGTCATCTGGTTGAAGGACGCCACCAGCGTTCCGATCTCGTCGTCACCACTGGTGTCGATCCGGTAGTCCAGGTTGCCGTGGGCGACCTCGTGCGTACCTTCCGCCAACCGCTGGATCGGCACGGTGATGCCCTTGGCGAGGGCGAGGCCGAACCAGGTCGCCGCGAAGATCATGACCAGGGTGACGAGGAGCAGAGTCAACATGTAGGTCTTCTTCATGGGGTCCTTGAGAATGGCCAGATGTTTGTGCTCCTCGTACGATCGCGATATCTGCTGCGCCTTCTTGCTGATGCTCTTGGGTACAAAATAGTCCACCACCACGACCCCGATGATTCTCCTGCCTTCGCCGTACACCGGCACCGCGCCCCGCAGCACGTCGCCCTCACCCAGCGGCTGCGTCTGGGTCACATCGAGGCCCCGCAGGGCGCCGTTCAGAAAATCCGCCTGCGGGCTTACCGTGACCCCCGTGGGCACCTGGTCGTTGAAGGCTTTCACCAGCGCGGTCCCGTCCGGCTTGTAGATCTCCACCGTGCCGAGATTGTATTCCCGCTGCTTGTCCTCCACCAGACGCTTCAAGCCGTCTGATTTCTTCGGTTCGAAAAGTTTCTCGTCGCCGATGCGCCGGCTTAGCTGCCGGGCGAAAAAGAGCGCGTTGTTGGCGGAGTTCTGATAGTAGGTCGAACTGATATCGAGGGACCCCTTGAGCGCGTTTACGATCTGGGAGTCGAACCACTTGTCCACCGAACGGGTCACGAAGCTTTCGGCAATCAGGAACAACATCACGGTGGGCACCAGCGAGATGCCGACGAAGGCCAACACAAGCCTGCCCTGAAGACGGGATCCCAGGATGCCCCTCCTCCGGTCCAGGATCAGCTTCAGGAGGTTCCGGGCCACGAGAAAGACCAGCAGCACCAACAGGATGATGTTGATGTTGACCAGGAGAAAGAACGCAACGTTGCTGGTGAGGGAGTAGTCCGCCGCGACGTCCGGCAGGAGATCCTCGAAGAACGCGAAAGACAGGATCATCAGGGCGGCGATGAGAATCACCCACCCTTCACGCCTGCGCCGCTTCCGTTCCTCCGATCGAAGCGTCTCCGCCCGTTCTTCGTCCGTCTTGGCCGTGCTCATTGGAGTGATCTGACCCGTGTCACACCGTTCTATCGCTTCCACCCGTAAAGCACAAAAGAAATGACAACCCTCGGCAGCAGGCGGGCCGTGGTTGAAAAGAAGAAGCCGAACCGCTCACAACAGCCGCTTCTGCCGCTTCTCCCGGTCCACCCGCGACGCGGACTGGGACCGTCCCAGATGCCGGTAGGCCATCGGGGTGGCGACCCGGCCTTGCGGCCGACGCTCCAGAAAGCCCGCCTGGATCAGATACGGTTCGTAGGCGTCCTCGACCGTGCCTCTTTCCTCCCCGATGGCGGCGGCAAGGGTGTCCAACCCCACGGGTCCGCCGTCGAACTTGTCGATGATGGTGACGAGAATCAGCGTATCCATTTTGTCGCACCCCTCCTCGTCGACCTCCAGCATCTCCAGGGCCTTGCACGCCACGGGCCGGGTGATCCTTCCCTCACCGTGGACTTCCGCGTAGTCCCGGACCCGTCGCAGCAGCCGGTTGGCGATACGCGGCGTCCCGCGGGAGCGGCGGGCAATCTCCAGGAAGCCCGCATCGTCGCCCCCCACGCCCAAAAGAGCCGCGGACCGGGCGAGCAACTTCGCCAGGACCCCGTGCTCGTAGAAGTCGAGCCGGAACACCGCGCCGAACCGGTTGCGCAACGCCGGGGTCAGAAGGCCGGAACGGGTGGTGGCGCCGATCAGCGTAAACCGCTTGAGGTCCAGCTTGATGGATTTGGCGCCGGGTCCCTGACCAATCATGACGTCCACCTGGAAGTCCTCCATGGCCGGGTACAGCACCTCCTCCACCACGTGGTTGAGGCGATGGATCTCGTCGATGAACAGAATGTCTCCGGAATCGAGGTTGGTGAGCAGCGCGGCGAGATCTCCGGGGCGCTCGATGACCGGACCGGAGGTGGGCCGAATGTCTACCTCCATCTCCCTGGAAATGAGATGTGCGAGGGAGGTCTTCCCCAGACCCGGAGGGCCGTGGAAAAGGAGATGGTCCAGCACGTCGCCACGCCGTTTGGCGGCCGTAATGGCCACCCCGAGGTTGGCCTTGACCTTGTCCTGACCGAAATATTCGCTGAACCGCCGGGGCCGGAGGCTCGAGTCGTAGAAGACATCATCCTCGGTGCCCGAGGGCGAGATGGTCCTGTGTTCCATGAACGCGGTCCGCTGCACGGCCGACTATCGGCCGAGCATGCGCAGGGCTTCCTTGAGTACGGTTTCCAACTCGGTGGCTCCTTCGGTCAACACCTGACGCACGGCCCGCTCCGCATCCGCGCGGCGGTAGCCGAGGTTCACCAGGGCCGACAACGCGTCTCCCCGGATCCCGGGACCGGCCGCCGCCGACGCGATATCCGGGAGCGCGTCTATCCTGTCACGCAACTCCACGATCATGCGATCCGCCAGGCGTTTGCCTACCCCCGGGATGGTTACCAGGCGGGCGCCGTCGCCGTCCCTCAGAGCACCCAACAATTCGCCGGCGGCCATGCCCGACAGGATGTTGAGCGCCAGCCTCGGGCCGATGCCCGACACCCCGGTCAACAGCACGAAGGCCTGCTTCTCCGCGGGATCGAAGAAACCGAACAACTGGAGGGAGTCTTCCCTGACATGGGTGTACACCAGCAGCGTCACGGGCTCTCCCACCTCGGGCAGCCGGTAGAACACGCCAAGCGCGGTGAACAGTTGATAACCAACGCCGCCGACGTCCACGATGACCTCGCCCGGCGCCTTGTGGTCCAGTGTTCCGCGAACCTTAGCTATCACGACGGGACTCGGGATGATTCAACGACACCTCCACCCGACCCGGGGGCCGATGCGCTCCCTGGAAGACCCGCATCCTTCAGCCTTTGCCACCGGGAAGGGCATCCGCCTGCCAACGCAACCCCCTTCCCCTCCGGCCGGTCGCGGCCAGGACGCTGGTCCGGAAGGCGCGCAAATGGCCGTGGCATATGGCGGCCGCCAGAGCGTCGGCCGCATCCTCCTGAGGTTCGTCCGGGAGCTGCAGGATGGCCGTGACCATTTGCTGCATCTGTCCCTTGCCCGCGTGCCCATACCCCGTCAACGCCTTCTTGACCTGGACCGAGTTGTACTCGGACACGGCGATGTTGCGTTCCGCCGCGGCCAGCAGGGCCACCCCGCGCACCTGACCGAGCTTCAGCGCGCTCTGGAAGTTGCGCGCCAGAAAAACCTTTTCCAGACTGACGTGCCCGGGCTCGTGTTCCCGGATAACCTTGGCCAGCTCCGTGAAGATGCGGTACAGGCGCTGGTCCTGGGATCGGCTGGGGGAGGCTCGGACCGTGCCGTGGGCGACGTGCTGCAGCCGCGTTCCGTCCGCACGGATCACGCCCCAGCCGGTCTTGAGGGTTCCGGGGTCTATGCCCAGGATCGTTTCGATCTTTCCTTCTCCGGTCCCGTCGGCGTCAACCGGCCTTCTCCAGGATCTCGTCGGGGATGTCGAAGTTCGCCGCGACGGCTTGAACATCGTCATGGTCTTCGAGTTCCTCGGTGAGGCTGAGGGTCTGCTCGGCTTCCTTCTCGCCGAGCTTGGTGGTGTTCTTGGGGATCATGGTCACTTCGGCGGATACCAGGGGGATCTGCCCGTTCTCGAGACTCTCTCGAACGGCGGCGAAATCCTCGGGCAGCGTGACGATCTCGAACACGTCGTCACTCTCGGTCACGTCCTCGGCGCCGGCCTCCAGGGCGAGCCCCAGCAACACCTCCTCCTCCACCGTCTCCCTGGGCACGACGATCAATCCCTTGCTGTCGAACATCCATGCCACGCAACCCGTCTCCCCCAGATTCCCGCCATGCTTGTTGAACATCCGCCGGATGTCCGACACCGTCCGGTTCCGGTTGTCGGTCAGGACCTGCACCAGAAAGGCCGCCCCTCCGGGCCCGTAGCCCTCGTAGCTGACCTCTTCGTAGGACACCCCTTCGAGCTCACCGGTTCCCTTCTTGATGGCGCGTTCGATGTTCTCGTTGGGCATGCTGTTGTCACGGGCCGTCTGCACCGCAGTGCGCAGGCGCGGGTTGCTCGTCAAGTCTCCCCCGCCCATGCGGGCCGCCACCGTGATTTCCTTGATAAACTTGGTGAACAGCTTGCCTCGCTTGGCGTCCTTGGCCGCCTTCTTGTGCTTGATGGTACTCCACTTCGAATGACCGGACATGACGCGAACCTCTCCTCGAACAGGACTAACCCCGGGCTGGTGACCACCGGGATCGCTTGCGAGCCCGTCTCCCCGAACCGGGGTCTCACGGCGCGTTCACAACCGGAAAAGTTACCACAACTCACGCCCCTCCGTAAACGAATCGCGGGTGCCCGCGGGCCGTGGCCAACGGGTCGGCCGCACGCGTCCACGTCGGGATGCAGCACCCATACGCCGCTTCCATGTCGCCGCCATTGCGGTATAATCAAGCCTTGATGAGTCCTGCACGCCTTTGGGGACGGGGCGGCGGCGTGCTGCCGTGGGCCGCCGGCGCCCTCCTTCTGCTATCCGCCTGCACCCCCTCGAAACCACCGTCCCCGGCTCCGGCGCCCGCACCTCGCGTTTCCACGCCTCCCGCCGTACCGCTCTCGCAGCAGGGCATCGCGTCGTGGTACGGGCCCGGGTTTCACGGCAAGAAGACCACCAGCGGAACCGTGTACGACCAGTACGGTATGACCGCCGCGCACCAGACCCTGCCGCTGGGCTCCAGCGTACGCGTGACCAACCTCACCAACGGCAAGTCGGTCACCGTGCTGGTCAACGACCGGGGGCCCTTCGTCAAGGGACGGATCATCGACCTTTCCTACGCCGCGGCCCAGGCGGTGGACATGATTCGACCGGGAACGGCGCCGGTTGTCGTGGAAGTAATGGACACCGGCGGACACCGGCTCGCGGCCATTCCCGACCACCTCGACTACACCCTGCAAGTGGGGGCGTTCTCGGATCTGGAAAAAGCCCATGAGTTGAAGGCCCGGCTCGAGAGCCGCTACGACAGGCCCGTGGTCATCGAGCCCCACCAGAGCTACTACCGGGTCCGGGTCGGCACTTTCGTCGATGCCGCCGAAGCCCGTGAATACGGCACCCGCCTGTCCCGTGAGGGGTTGTCCGTGGTGATCATGGAAAAGTGGCCGCCGGTGACTGAGGAGGGAGGCGCCTCCCTTCTCAGTCAGCCTGATGGAAATACCGGTCCCCTTCCCGGTAGACCCGTTCCTCGGCCATGAGCTTCAAAAGGTGGGCTTCGACGGAAGAGTGGGCCACGCGCACGAGAGCGGGCGGGTAGTCCACGTAGATGACCGCCACCAGGTCGCCGATGGAATGGCGTCCGTCGCGCAGGCCCTGCAGGATCTGCTCCTCCCGCATGAACCGGTGGTCGATGTACTCGCGGATCTTCGCCATGGGGTCGGTCACGAAGGGACCGTGCCCCGGGAGCAGCAGGCGGATATCCAGCGAAAGCAGCTTCTCCAGGGACTCCATGTAGTGGGCCATGTTCCCTTCGCCCGCCGGCACCACCGTGGTGCCCTTGCCCAGGATGTGATCCCCGGAGAAGAGGATCTTCTGCTCGGGCTCGTAGAAGCAGCAATGCCCCGACTCGTGCCCCGGGGTGAACACCACCTCGAGCTCTCCGCCGTCATAGGCGATGCGGTCTCCCTCGACATAGGTGAAGTCCTCGCCGCCGAGGTGGCCCGCGCGCACCCGGGAGATGCCGACCTCGGCGCCCGTCCGCTGCTTCAGCGCCAGCGCGCCGCCGCAGTGGTCCAGGTGGATGTGGGTCAGCAAGACCCGGGTGATGCGGATCCCGCCCAGCGCCTCCATCTCGGAAAGCAGACCGTCGATGTTGGCATCCGAGCCAAGGGCGACGTCGATAACCGTGACCTCCCGGCGGCCCAGCAGGTACTGGTTCGTACCCCTGAGGGTCATGTAACCGGGATTGGTGGCGGTGAGGCAGCGGACATTTTCGGCGGTCTCTACCTTGGGCATGGCCTCGTACTCCTCGTAATCGGGCGCGAGCGGCTCCCGTGGCAGGATCGCGGGCGGGTTTGAAACCCGCCCCTGCACGCCGTCATCGGGCCGCGCCGCCCAGGGTCCTGGCCAACTCCAGGGTCCGGCGCGCCCGCTCGATGATGGGACGGTCGATGAGCTGGCCGCCGAAAGCCACGGAGCCGTCGCCCCGGGCGGCGGCCTCATCGTAGGCCTCGATGACCTTTCGGGCGTAGTCGATCTCCTCGGGTCCGGGGCTGAAGGCGGTGTTGATGGGGGCGATCTGCGACGGATGGATGGACGACATGCCGGTGAAGCCCAGGCGCCGCGATTGCAGCGCGAAACGCGCCAGTCCGTCCGGGTCCTGAAGATCCACCCAGACGCCGTCCACCGCCTGGACGTGGGCCGAAGCCGCCGCCACCACCAGCGAAGAACGCGCGTAAAGCAGTTCCTGCGCCTCCCCCTCGCGGGAGGTGGGCAGCCCCAGCTCCCGTCCGAAGTCCTCGGCGCCGAACATGAGCCCGATGACGCGCGGCGAGCACGCGGCGATGGACGGGGCCGCCAGCAGCCCCCTGGCGCTCTCGATGGCCACCAGGAGCTTCACCGCCGTGCCGCGGGCCGCCTCGTGTTCCGTGACCAGGGATTCCACCGTCGCGATCTCATCCGCCGACTCCACCTTGGGCAGGACCAGCCCGTCGAGCCCCGGACGCAGCACCGCAGACAGGTCGTCCTCCATGCGCCGATGCCCGATGGCGTTGATGCGCACATACCGCAAGGGCTCCCCGGGTCTCCGCTCCCGGCCCAGGGCATCGCCGATGAGCCGCCGCGCCTGCTCCTTCTCCGCCGGAGCCACGCCGTCCTCGATGTCCAGCATGAGGGCGTCGGCGTCGAGCCCCAGGGCCTTGTCGATCATTCGCTGCCGATGACCCGGCACGAACATCCAGGAACGTTGCAAGTCCATAAGGAATCCTGTGCTTGGCTCCGCGTTGCAAACCGTCCCTTGTATACCAGACGCGCCCCGACCCTGCGAGGAAGGAGGACGGTGGCTCGGCGGATGGGCCGGAATTGCCTCTTCAGTAGGACCGGGGCATGCCCAGCACGTGCTGTCCGAGATAGGCCAGCACCAGGTTGTTGCTCACCGGCGCGATGGTCAGCAGCCGGGTCTCACGAAACTTGCGCTCGACGTCGTAGTCCACCGATAGTCCGTAGCCGCCGTGGGTGGTCATGCATGCGTTGGCGGCCTCCCACGAGGCTTCCGAGGCCAGCAGCTTGGCCATGTTCGCCTCGGCGCCGCAACGCTCGCCGCGGTCGAACTTCGAAGCTGCATGATAACGCACGAGGTCCGCTGCCTCGATATGGGCGTAGGCCTGCGCGATGGGGAACTGGATGCCCTGGTTCGCGCCGATGGGCCGGCCGAACACTTCCCGCTCGCCGGCGTAGCGCGAAGCCCGGTCGATGAACCACCGGCCGTCTCCCACTGCCTCGGCGGCGATCAGGATGCGCTCCGCATTCCAGCCGTCGATGATGTAGCGGAAGCCCATCCCTTCCTCGCCGATGAGGTTCTCCACCGGGATCTCCAGATCCGAGAAGAAAAGCGCGTTGGTATGATGATTGATCATCATGTCCAGGGGCTTCACTTCCAGGGCGTCGCCGGCTTCCCGGAGGTCCACCAGAAAGGCCGACAACCCTTGGGTCTTGTCCGAAAGGTCGTCGTAGGGTGTTGTCCGGGCCAGCAGCAGCATCAGGTCCGACTGCAGCACGCGGGAGATGAAGATCTTCTGCCCGTTGACCACGTAACGACCGCCCTTGCGCACGGCGGTGGTGCGGATGCGGGTGGTCTCGGAGCCGGAGTCGGGCTCGGTGACCCCGAACGCATGGAGCCTGAGCTCCCCGCCGGCCACCCCGGGCAGGTAACGCCGTTTCTGCTCCTCGCTGCCGTGCCGCAGAAGCGTGCCCATGGTGTACATCTGAGCGTGGCACGCCGTGGCGTTGCCGCCCCAGCGGTTGATCTCCTCCAGGATGATGCTCGCTTCGGTGATGCCGAGACCGATGCCGCCGTATTCCTCGGGGATCAGGGCGGCAAGCCAGCCCAACTCCGTGAGCTTCCGCACGAACGCCTCCGGGTACTCGCCGCGGGCGTCCACCTCCCGCCAGTAGGGATCGGAAAAGTCCCGGCAGACCCTGCGGATCTCCTCCCGGAGCTGCACCTGTTCCTCGGTCAGGGTAAAATCCATCATGGCTGAACGGTACTATACAAACGAAGCTCAGGAATGCCAATTCAGCCGGGCCGCTCAACCCCTCTTCTCCAATGCCTTTGACCCCAACCCCCTCGAAATGCGCATTTTGCCGAAGTCTCGAACCTTCGACCGGCAACTTCCGGCTTCCACGGTGACGAGAGGCTCTGGCGGCCCATGCGGCGATGAAACGGGTAGCTCCGATAGCCGATGAGCATGTCCTGCAGGATCTCGAAGTAGTCGCGCACATGGGCAACCAGCGAACGCCGAAAGCGCGGTTCAATGTAGATGCCAGGGAGCAGGCCGCGGTTCAACGCGCGCAGCAGATCGAAATCCGGTATCTCCGACTTGCGGGCAGCCGGTGATATCGATCATACTGAACCCGCTCTCCTGGACCTGCCGTGGAGCAGGAAAATTCCCCGGCGGAGGCCGGTCATGACGAAACGTTTGTTCCTTGCCTTCGTATTCTGCCCGTCGGCTTCGCCGGGTTTGGCGGACGGAGCCGCTGAGGCCAACAGGCTGATGATCGAGGCGGTCAGGCTCATCCAGGCCTCCGAACTGGAACCACCGGCGGCGGGGAAGTTCCCGCTTCCGGCGAAGGCGCACCCGTCGAGATCATGAAGCGCCACCCATCCACCGACCTGGAGGTGAGGCTGGCGACCCGCCAACGGATCGCGAACGTCTCGCTGTCAGCGGCGGCTTCGCCCTCGACGCATCGGAAGCCGCCCTGGCGGCTTGCCTCGATCACAAAATCATCCTGCTGGCCGACAACGGGCGCATTGATTATCCGGAGTGGAGGGCAAACCCTTCGGTTTTCCTGGAGCGCACCCGGAATTTTCGAGTCATGGGCACAATCATAACTTCGATATCTGTCGGAATATCCTTGATCCTTGCCCTGATTGCGGCAACCCTCCAGGCGCAATCGCCGTCCACCCTCGAAGTTGGACAATTCTCAAGCGCGAAAGCCGGAGGACCTTTCCCTGATTCCTGGAAGCCCCTTACCTTCAAGAAAATCCTGAAGCATACAGAGTACTCGCTGGTAAAAGACAACGGGACCGTGGCCATCAAAGCCGTGAGCCGCGGCTCTGCTTCCGGGCTGGTGCGAGAGGTGAAAATCAATCCGAAGCAGTACCCTATCCTCGAGTGGCGATGGAAGGTCGAGAACGTCTTGAAAAAGGGTGCGGTCACGGAAAAGGATGGCGACGACTATCCTGCCAGGTTGTATATCGCCTTCGAATACGACAGCAGCAAAGTCGGTTTCTTCGAGAGAGCGAAGTACGAGGCCATGCGCCTTGTCCACGGGAAATACCCGCCCATCGCCGCCATTACCTACATCTGGGACAGCAAGAGCCCGGTTGGAACCATCGTCCCCAACCCCTACTCCGAACGTGTGAGAATGATCGTCCTGGAAAGCGGCAAGGAGAAGGTCGGTCGGTGGGTGACCGAATCGCGGAACCTGGTCGAAGACTACAAGAACACCTTCGGCGGCGCCCTGCCGTGGATCTCCGGCGTAGCCTTGATGACGGATACCGACAACACCAACGAGTCGGCGGTCGCCTATTTCGGCGACATCGTGTTCAAGAGGTTGTGAGCGCCCAGCCGGGTTTTCACCCCCAGCCTACCGCCAAGCCGACCTCTTGTTGCGGGCCAGTTGCCTGACTGCCATTACCCCTGCCAGCGCCTACTCGGCGGTCACCCTCCCAAGGGAGGACAGGCATGACCTCCGTCTGTCTACGATTAGTCTGCCGTGATCCCTCGCGATCTGACATGCAACTGCCCGAGGCCCACTACCGTGCCCTTGCCGATATGAATCCATTGCAACGCAACAAGTAACGACAGGAGCGGACCGGCGCCCATGGGGAGTTCGACGGCGCCAATTGGTCCCAATCGACCGAAGGAGGTCTTGCCCTTGGGTCGTTGTCCATTTGGAACATTATAGCATAATGCTTCCGCCCAAGGCTCCATGAGAGAACAGGAACTGAAGCGCTCGGTTCCGCCATGACTGGTTTCGGACGACGGCGGCTATCTGAAATCAGACATTTTATGCTACTCACTCTATAATACCTGTGCTTCGAGGAGAGTTACCCATGGCAGTGAAAACGGGCTGGGAAGGACGCTATTTCGAGGACTTCACCGTCGGAGACGTGTACCGATGCCGCGTCGGGCGCACGGTCACCGAGAACGACAATATCTGGTTCACGCTGCTCACCAACAACACCAACCAGATCCACTTCAACAACGAGTACGGCAAGCGCACCGAGTTCGGGAAGTGCCTGATCAACAGCGCCCTCACCTTGGCCATCGTGGCAGGCATGGGAGTGGCGGACGTGAGCGAGAACGGCTTCGCCCTGGGCTGGGACCAGATCCGGCTGCCCAACCCGCTCTTCGCCGGGGACACTCTCTACTCCGAGTCCGAGGTGCTGGAGAAGCGCGACTCAAAGTCGAAGCCGCAGTGGGGCATCATCAAGGTCCGCACCCGGGGAGTGCAGCAGGAAGGCAAGGTGGTCATCGACTACGCCCGCAGCGTCATGGTGTGGCGCAAGGCCCACGCCCCCCGGCGCGACATCTTCCCGGAGATCGTCGACGGTGAGTAGCGACCGGGCGCTCAGCGGCGTGCGGGTCATGGCCTTCGAGCAGGTCCTCGCGGGCCCGTTCGGCACCGGCCTCCTGGGGGAGATGGGGGCCGAGGTCATCAAGATCGAGCGCCCCGGCGCAGGCGACCTGATCCGCCACTGGGACACGGCCGTGAAGGGCTTGTCCTCGGGCTACGTGTGGCTCAACCGCAACAAGAAGAGCCTCACGGTGGACGTCAAGAAGCCCCGGGGCCTGGAGGTCCTCCACAAGCTGGCCAAGACCGCGGACGTCTTCTTCGAGAACTACGCCCCCGGTGTGGCCGAGCGCGTGGGACTGGGATGGGAGCGACTGCACGAGATCAACCCGCGGCTCGTCTACTGCTCACTCTCGGGCTACGGCCAGGACGGCCCCTACCGCGACGTCAAGGCCTACGACCTGCTCATCCAGGGCGAGGCCGGCATCATCGCCACCACCGGCTACCCCGACAAGCCGGCTCGCGCAAGCGTGTCCATCTCGGACATCGCCTCCGGCATGTACGCGGCCCTGGGCATCGTCCTGGCGCTGTTTCAGCGGGAGAAGACCGGCGCAGGCCAGGTCATCGACATCTCCATGTTCGAGAGCATCCTGTCCTGGCTGGGATACTTTCCGCACCACTACTGGCACCGGGGCGAGGAGCCCGGCCGGGTGGGCATGCGGCACCACTACGTCACCCCCTACGGACCCTATCTGGCGGGGGACGGCGAGCACGTGAACCTCGCGGTGGCCACGCCCAAGGACTGGGAAGTCTTTTGTCTCAAGGTGATGGAAAGCCCCTCGCTGATGGAAGACCTCCGCTTCGCCACGGTGGAGGCGCGCAGGGAGAACCGGGGCGCGCTCGAGGAAACCATCGAGAAACTCTTCCTGGAGCACGACCACGAGACCTGGCTGAAGCGCCTCCAGGCGGCGGAGCTGCCCAACGGCAAGGTCCGGGGCATCGCCCAGGTGCTGGCCCATCCCCAGGTGGCCGCGCGGCGCATGATCCGGGAAGTGGATTCGCCCGTGGGCAAGGTGCCGGTCATCGGCAGCCCGCTGAACCTGTCGGACAGCCCGGCGCGCTACGACCCCATCCCGGACCTCGGCGACGCCACCGACTCGATCCTCCAAGAACTCGGCTACGACGCCAGCGCCATCGTGCAACTGCACCGGGATCAGGCGGTCTGATTACCCGCACCCACGCGCCGACCCCGACACCCCACAAACGTCATTCCCGCGGAAGCCGGTCCAGGCGGGGTGCGGCGGGGCCAGAGCATGCCCATTCTCCCCGCCCCTGGATTTCCGCTTTCGCAGGAATGACGAATTCGAAGTACGGCGCCATGGATTCGGGCGATGGCGAGGGTACCATCACGGCAGTGACGGAGGGCTCGGGAACCCGTCTCCGCCGATTTGGCAAGCCGCAACGGTTGCGCTAGAAAGAAGGGCTTCAAGGACTTGCGGCTTCCATCCGCCTACGCCTTCCGGACCGCCCCAAACCGAAATCCATACCAAGGAGCTCACCATGGCATCAAAGAGCATCGACACGTTTCACACCGCGTCTTCGCTGGACGTCGGGGACAACCGCTACCAGATCCACCGGCTCGAAACCCTGGCGAAGGAGACCTCCCTGCCGGTGGACCGGCTGCCGTTTTCCTTGAAGATCCTGCTGGAGAACCTGCTCCGGTGTGAGGACGACCGGCACGTATCGGCGGCCGACATCCAGGCGCTGGCGGGCTGGGACCCGGCTGCGAAGCCCGACAAGGAGATCGCCTTCATGCCGGCGCGCATCCTGCTGCAGGACCTCACCGGGGTTCCCGCCATCGTGGACCTGGCGGCCATGCGTGAGGGCATCCGGCGGCTGGGCGGCGACCCGCGACGCATCAACCCGCTTCAGCCCGTGGACCTGGTCATCGACCACTCGGTGCAGGTGGACCACTTCGGCTCCGGTCAGGCGTTCGCTTCCAACTCGAAGCTGGAATACGAGCGCAACCAGGAACGGTACGCGTTCCTGCGCTGGGGCCAGAAGGCCTTCGACAACTTCAGCGTGGTGCCGCCGGACACCGGTATCGTCCATCAGATCAACCTGGAGTTCCTCGGCAAGGTGGTCTTCACGAAGGAGTCGGACAGCGGCATCCTGGCGTATCCCGACACCTTGGTGGGGGCCGATTCCCACACGCCCATGATCAACGGGCTGGGGGTCGTCGGCTGGGGCGTGGGCGGCATCGAGGCCGAGGCCGCCATGCTGGGCCAGCCGCTCATCATGCTGATCCCCGAGGTCATCGGCTTCAAGCTCCACGGACGCCTGCCGGAGGGCGCCACCGCCACCGACCTGGTGCTGACCATCGTGCAGATGCTGCGCAAGAAGGGCGTGGTGGAAAAGTTCGTGGAGTTCTACGGTCCCGGGCTGTCCAGCCTGGCGTTGGCGGACCGGGCCACCATCGGCAACATGGCGCCGGAGTACGGCGCCACCGTGGGCTTCTTCCCGGCGGACAACGAGACCCTGGAGTACCTGAAGCTGTCGAACCGGAGTCCCGAGCTCATCAGCCTGGTGGAGGCATACAACAAGGAGCAGGGCCTGTTCCGCACGGACGACACGCCGGCCCCGGTCTTCTCGGACACCCTGGAGCTCGACCTGAGCGAGGTGGAGCCCAGCCTGGCGGGTCCCCGCCGGCCCCAGGACCGGGTGCCGCTGCGTGGCGTCAAGCAGGCCTTCGCCGAGGTGCTGCCCAGCATGAAGGGAGGCGGCGCCGCCAGCCGGGTGCCGGTTCGGCAGAACGGGGACTCCTTCGAGCTCACCCACGGGTCGGTGGTGATCTCCGCCATCACCAGTTGCACCAATACGTCCAACCCGTCCGTGATGGTGGGCGCGGGGCTGCTGGCGAAGAAGGCCGCGGCCCGGGGCCTCAAGGCCAAGCCTTGGGTCAAGACCAGCCTGGCGCCGGGCTCCAAGGTCGTCACCGAGTACCTGAAACAGACGGGACTGCTGGAGCCCCTGGGAGAAATGGGGTTCCATCTGGTGGGCTATGGCTGCACCACCTGCGTGGGCAACGGCGGACCGCTGCCCGAGAACATCAACAACGCCATCCAGGAAGGCAACCTGGTGACCACGGCCGTGCTTTCGGGGAACCGGAACTTCGAGGGACGGATTCACCCCAGCATCCGGGCCAACTATCTGGCCTCGCCTCCGCTGGTGGTGGCCTACGCGATCGCTGGCAACATGGATGTGGACCTCTACAATGACCCCATCGGCCAGGACTCCGACGGGCAGCCGGTGATGCTGCGGGAGATCTGGCCCACCCCCGAGGAGGTGCGCGCGGAGGTGGCCAAGGGGGTCACCACCGATGCCTTCCGGAAGGAGTACGGCAACGTCTTCGAGGGAGACGACATGTGGCGGAGCATGCCGGTCCCCGAGGGAGAGCTCTTCGCTTGGGACACCGACTCTACCTACGTCCGGCAGATTCCGTTCTTCGCCGACATGCCCGCGGAGCCGGCCGAGCTCGGCGACATCAAGGGGGCGCGAGTCCTGGCCCTGCTGGATGATTCGGTAACCACGGATCACATCTCGCCGGCCGGATCCATCGAGCGGAACGGCCCGGCCGCGCGCTATCTCACCGAGCACGGCGTCGAGCCCAGGGACTTCAACCAGTACGGCGCCCGCCGGGGCAACCATGAGGTGATGATGCGCGGGACCTTCGCCAACGTGCGGCTGAGGAACCGGATCGCCCCGGAAACCGAGGGCGGCTGGACCGTGCACCAGCCCGACAACGGGCAGATGTCCATCTTCGACGCCGCCATGAAGTACCAGGAGGAAGGGACGCCGCTGATCGTCATCGCCGGCAAGGAGTACGGCACCGGATCCTCCCGGGACTGGGCCGCCAAGGGGCCGCGCCTCCTGGGCATCAAGGCCGTCATCGTCGAGAGCTTCGAGCGGATCCACCGAAGCAACCTGATCGGCATGGGCATCCTGCCGCTGGAGTTCATGCCGGGCGAGAACGCCGGGTCGCTGGGGCTCACCGGTTTCGAGACCTACGACATCAGCGGCGTGGCCGATGGCCTGAGCGTGCGCAAGGAGCTGGAGGTCACCGCCACCAGGGACACCGGAGAGACCACCCCTTTCCGGGTGACCTGCCGCATCGACACGCCCGCGGAACTGGCGTACCACCGTCACGGCGGCATCCTGGAGTACGTGCTCCGGCAACTGGCGGCGTGACGTGACCGGGGCCACGACATGACCGAGGCCGCCAGGAGCCTGGACCGGCAGGCAGCGCCATGCGGACTCGGGCGGATTTGAAACCCCGCCCCTACACCGTCATTCTCCTGCGACGCAGTTCTCCTCGTAGGTCGGGTTAGCCGAAGGCGTAATCCGACACGACACAGCATGTCGGATTACTCGGACAGGCTCTGGGAGTCTGCGTCGTAGAACGCTTTTTGGCATCCTATGGAACCATATATAGTGGTAGAAAACGCCTTGTACCACTATATATGGTGGTCAATTTTTTCTACGGCGCAGACTCCCAGGGCACCGACCCATTGGTCATGACGAGGAGCAGACCCAGCGTCATGCTTGCCGCGCCCAGCAGCCGGACCCTTGCGTCTCCTTCGCCAAGGAGGCGCACCCCCATCAGCGAGCCGATCAGGATGCTGACCTCCCGGGCAGGCGCGATGTGGCTCACCGGTGTAATCCGCAAGGCCGTCAGCACGAGGATGTAGGCCAGCGGGTTCAGCAGGGCGACCCCCAGGGCTTCCCCCCGATGTTCCAACCAGGCCGTGCGCAACTCGCGCCGGCGGTGCATGGCGACGGGCGCCAACAGGACGGCGCGCCCGCAGTTGGTGCCCCAGTCGAGCAGCAACGGCGCGATCGCCATTCCGCTTACGGCGTTCTTGTCCCACAACGTATAGCTGGCGATCACCACGCCGGTGGCCAGACCGTACATCACCGCCGCCCGAGACGGCCCTTTGCGGCGGGACCGAACGCCCCCGCCGCTCACGACGAAAACGCCCAGGATGATCAGCATCCCGCCGACAAGAACCCCGACGGCGGGACGCTCCCCAAGGATCAGCACGGCGCCGATGGTAGCCAGGAAAGGCCCGGTACCACGGGCGAGGGGGTAGACCAGGGACAGGTCGCCCACGCTATATCCACGCTGCAGAACGCCGTAGTAGAGAGTATGCAGCACGCTGCTCCCCATGATCACGGCAACCACCTTCGCGTCCAGGGGAGTCGGGCGATACAAGTGCAACACCAGCACCGCGGGGAGATACAGGCCCGCGGACAACACGGCGAACAGCCACTGAAAAGCGGGCCCGCCTTGAGCCCTCTTGAGCAGGAGATTCCATGTGGCGTGAATGAAGGCGGCCGTCAGGATGAGAGCGAGAGCGAAAAGAGACACCGTCTTTCCTCACCGGAGTGTGCAGTCGGTTCCCATATCCTCTCCCTTCGGCATGTGAGCTGTCGGTTCGAGTAGTCCGCAGAATCGCCTAGGTGTCAAGGGAGGTGGCCCGCCTGGAACGCTACCTGACCATCGAATGGAGCCCCCGCCTTCCCTGGCGCCTTCAGGTGGACCTGCCCCGGCCCTTCTGGCATGAAGGTGGGGCCATGGGGGAGGAACAGCTCTCGGTTCGGGTCGTCCGCCGCATCAACGAGGTGCCGCGAGAAGCGTGGGATTCGCTCCTGCGGAACGGCTCGCCGTTCATGCGCTGGGACTGGCTGGACTGCCTGGAGGACTCGGGCTGCGTCTGCGACAAAACCGGTTGGGCGCCGCATCACCTCGTCGTCGAACGGGGCGAGAAGATCCTCGGCGCCTGTCCCATGTACCTCAAGTCCCACAGCATGGGGGAGTTCGTTTTCGACCACCAGTGGGCCGGCTACGCCATGCAGACGGGCATCGAGTACTATCCCAAGATGCTCGTGGGCGTGCCCTTCACGCCGGTGGCGGGCTCTCGCTTCCTCATCGCTCCGGGAGTCGACCGCAGGGGCGTCATGGCCGTCCTGGGCAGGGCACTGGTGGAGATCTGCCGCGGCAACGAGATCTCGTCCATCCACATCAACTTCTGCGACCGGGAAGAGATGAAGGCGCTGGAGGATCTCGACTTCATCCCCAAGATCGGGCTCCAGTTCCACTGGAAAAACCGCGACTACGACACCTTCGCCGACTATCTGGACGCCTTCCGCAGCGAACGCCGCAACAAGATCAAGCGTGAGCGGCGGGAGCTGGACAACCAAGGCATCCGCATCCGTGCGCTGCCCTATGACGAGATCAACCCGGACACACAGCGCACCCTGTTCGAGTTGTACAAGCACCACATCGACCGCCTCTACTACGGCCGACAGTACCTGAACGGCCGCTTCTTCGACGAACTGCTGAAGCGGCCCTACCCGTTCATCTGTCCCATCGTAGCCCAACGCGACGGCCGGATCATCGCCGGCACCTTCAACGTCCGCGGCCCCAACGCCCTCTACGGCCGCTACTGGGGCGCCTTCGAGGACCACCGCTACCTGCACTTCAACGTCTGCTACTACGCCGCCATCCAGCACTGCATCGACGAGTCGCTGGACCGCTTCGAAGCCGGCGCCGGCGGCAGCTTCAAGAACCTCCGTGGTCTCGAGCCGACCAAAACCTACAGCGCCCACTACATCCGGGACAAACGCTTCCGAGACGCCCTGTCCCGCTATCTGCAGGAAGAGCGCTCGGAAACCCTGGCCCGGCAGGAGTATCTGCTGGATGGGAGCCCGTTGAAGAAGGGGGAGGAGGGAGAGGCTTAGCTTGAGCTACGTATGGTTGATTGCGGCTTCGGCATTATTCCCCACAGTTTATTCAGGACACCACACTAGCATCCGGTTACCAGGTCACGTAGTGGGGTGACTGGCCGACGCGCAGCAGATGCAGGGGCAGCAACTCGTTCGGCAACTCGTGGATGCGGTCAGCCGTCGCCACCTTCGAGCAGATGATGCTGTTGCGGTACTTCCTGGCCTGCTTCAGGTCCTTCGAGCGCACCTGCCCCGTCCACTTTACCTCAACCGGCTGAAACCCGCCCTCGGTGATTCACGCGATGTCCACCTCGCCGTCGCCCTTGATGTAGAACGTGGGGTGCAGGCGATGATGATGCGCTACGGCACAGGCTTCGGCCAGCTTTCCCGTCCACTCGGGGTCCGCCAGCGCCGCCGTGACCTGAGTGGCGAAGGGGTCCTCCACCGGATCGAGCCAGCTCTGCACGGCGTGGAAGATGAAGGGATCGGTAAAGGCCACCTTGCGTGCTTTCTTCGGCGCGGCGGCGAGACGGTCTTCCCCCAGCGCGTGTTGCACGATGAGCACGTCCATCCGGGAGAGCAGCCCGGGGCGGCCCTGTTGAGTAACGCAACGAGCGCGTGATGGTCATCGATCAGCTCTCCGGTCAGGTAGAGGATGCGCTGTGGATGGACACCGCCGTCCAGCAAGTCACACATCCACTGTTTCAACATGGTGGACTTGCCGACCCTCCGGCCGCCCGTAATCGAGTAGATTCCCGGCTCATTCACCGGGAGATGCGCCAGGATAGGGTAGCGGTAGGCGACCGGCAGACGGCGCAGCTCTCGGAGCTGCGGATCCATGGTGCGAAACAGTTCCGGATCTTCCGGATGAAGGTTGTGTGGGGCAAAGCGGGGATCAATGGCGGTCATAATTTAGATCATAAACGATGAATAAATTTATTTAATGGGCAATGATTGAATCTGGAACACGTCGGCCTGAAATTCAGCGGAGGTCTCATCTTGACACTGTAACAACACGTGCTACAGTGCGGCGTGATCCAGAGTTTTCGCCACAAGGGGCTCTCGGAGTTGTTTGAACGGGGACACAGCCGTTATGTCCAACGGACTCTGGAGAAGCGATGCCTGCGCCGGTTGGAGGTTTTGGACCACGCTGAATCATTGAACGACGTCAACATGCCAGGGTTTGGCCTTCATCATCTTCATGGAACACCGGCGCGATACAGTATCCACGTCAACGGCCCCTGGCGTATCACCTTTGCGTGGCAGGACGGCGAGGCACTGCGAGTCGATCTCGAACAGTATCACTAAGGAGCAAACATGACGGAATATAGCGTCAAGCGTCCGCTCGACCGCCCGCCAATTCATCCGGGCGAAGTATTGCGCGAGGATGTCCTGCCAGTACTGGGGTTATCGGTCAGCGAAACGGCCAAGCGGATTGGTGTTTCGCGCCAGCAATTGCACAGAGTTCTGGCTTGCACGCATCCCATAACAGTGGAAATGGCGCTACGAATCGGCAGGCTTGTCGGCAATGGTCCGGGGCTCTGGCTCAGGATGCAACAGAATCACGATCTGTGGCGTATGGAGCAAGGGCTGAGAAGCGAACTGGAAAAGATTACGCCGTCCGAGACTCTTTGACACGCAGGCACGAAATACAGCACCCATGACGGATCTCTACCAACGTCTTGTGAGAAACGGGAACGACGGAACGGAGGCGTTGGTCGATCTGCTGGAACGGATGCCAACGATCGACCAGGAGGTAAAGACCACGCCCTTTTCGGTTCTCTTCTGCGAAGTTCTGCTGGGCAAGCCGACTGGATCGCGGACTTGGGAAGGATTCTGTGTGGAGGGGGTATTGGCGGGTAGTCTACTTCCACTTCGGCGGCCTTGACCCTCGATCCTTCAGGCCTTGCCCGATGATTCCCGTCCACACGAAATCCGGAAGCGCCATTAATTACACGGCCTTGGCTCTGTCTCCGTCCACTTCCACATGCCGCACAGCCCCGCCAACGTAAAAGCCCGACTGTCGCTCATCCTCACATTTTGTATTCCAAAGTTGATCATGCCGTCAGAGTCCTGCTTGTCACCTGAATTATCGGATCTTTCGGGTACAGAACCCCCTGTCCCCATCTCCGCATCACCCGGCGCTATACCCCGTACTCGAACACCAGTTCGCCGTCCTGTTCGTCCACCCGGACCCGGCCGCCGTTCCGGAGCTGGCCGAACAGGATCTCGTCGGCCAGGCGTTTCTTGATCTCGTTGTCGATGAGGCGGGCCATGGGGCGGGCGCCGAACTGCGGGTCGTAGCCCCGCTCGGCGAGCCAGCTTCGGGCGGCGGGCTCGAGATGGATGGTAACCTTGCGCTCGTTCAACTGGGCGTCGAGCTGCGTGACGAACTTGTCGACGACCTTCTCGATGACCGCCGGGCTCAGGGAGTTGAAGAAGATGGTGGCGTCCAGGCGGTTGCGGAACTCCGGGCTGAACATCTTCTCGATGGCTTCCTTGCCCTTGCCGACGTTGGAGTTGTGGGCGAATCCCAGGGCGGCACCGCTCATCTCCCGGCCGCCCGCGTTGGTGGTCATGATCAGGATGATGTTGCGGAAGTCGGCCTTCTTCCCGTTGTTGTCGGTGAGGGTCGCGTGGTCCATGACCTGCAACAGCACGTTGAACAAATCCGGATGCGCCTTCTCGATCTCGTCCAGCAGGAGAACCGCGTAGGGCGTCTTGCGGATGGAGTCGGTCAAGAGCCCGCCCTGATCGAAGCCCACGTATCCCGGAGGCGCGCCGAGGAGGCGCGACACCGTGTGCTTCTCCATGTACTCGCTCATGTCGAAGCGCAGGAACTCGATGCCCATGATCCGGGCCAACTGCCTGGCAGCCTCGGTCTTGCCCACCCCGGTGGGTCCCGAGAACAGGAAACAGCCGGTGGGCTTTTCGGGCTGACCGAGACCGGACCGCGAGAGCTTGATGGTGCTGGCGAGAGCGTCGATGGCCTCGTCCTGGCCGAAAATCACGAGCTTCAGGTCCCTGTCCAGGTTGCCCAGTTGCTCCTTGTCGGAACTGGAGACGCTACGGGGCGGGATCTTGGCCATGGTGGCGACGATCTGCTCCACGTCCCTGGGTCCGATGGTCTTCTTGCGCTTCTCGGGCGGCAGGATCCGCACCGAGGCGCCCACCTCGTCGATGACGTCGATGGCCTTGTCCGGCAGAAAGCGGTCGTTGATGTGCTTGGCCGAGAGCCGGGCCGCGGCCCGCAGGGCCGCCTGGCTGTAGGACACCCCGTGGTGCTTTTCGTAGTGGGGCTTCAGGCCCTGCAGGATCTTGAAGGTCTCGTCGATGCCGGGCTCCGGGACCTCGATGCGCTGGAACCGCCGCGACAGTGCCCGGTCCCGCTCGAAGTAGCTCCGGTAGTCGTGATAGGTGGTGGAGCCCATGCACTTGAGCTCGCCGGAAGCGAGCACGGGCTTCAGGATGTTCGAGGCGTCCAGAGAGCCGCCGCTGGTGGCGCCGGCGCCGACCACGGTGTGGATCTCGTCGATGAACAGGACCGCGTCGGGGTTGCCCTTGAGCGCCGTGATGATGCCCTTCAGCCGCGCCTCGAACTCGCCGCGGAACTTGGTGCCGGCAAGCACCGCGCCCATGTCCAGGGCGTAGATCCGTGTATCCAGCAACGCTTCCGGAACTGTCTTTTCGTGGATGCGCAGGGCCAGTCCCTCGGCGATGGCGGTTTTCCCCACGCCGGGGTCGCCCACGTAGATGGGATTGTTCTTGCGACGCCGGCATAGCACGTGAAGGGTGCGGGCAATCTCGTTGTTCCGGCCGATGAGCGGATCCACCTGCCCCTTCGAAGCCTTTTCCACCAGCTCGATGGTGAAGGCCTGCAACGGGTCGCG
This sequence comes from Binatia bacterium, assembly GCA_963422385.1. Classification (GTDB taxonomy): domain Bacteria; phylum Desulfobacterota; class Binatia; order UBA9968; family JAJDTQ01; genus JAJDTQ01. The sequence continues at coordinate 626,109 of OY729432.1, forward strand.
CTGGCTCCCCTGCCCGCCTTCCTCGTCCTCCTCTGCCCCGGGTGAGTGCTGCGGCTCTTCCTCCGGCAGCTTGTAGACGCCGTGGGAGACGTAGTTGATGAGATCGAAACGGCTGATGTCCTGCGCTTCGAGCAGATAACGCGCGTAGCACTGCTGCTCGCGGTACATCGCCACCAGCAGGTCGCTCCCCTGGATCTCGGCCTTTTCCGACGACTGGGCGTGAATGAAGGCCCGCTGGACGATGCGATGAAATCCCAAGGTCTGCTCCGGCTCCTTGTCCATGCCTTCCGGCAGCGTCTCCATGCGCGTCTCGAAGAACTCCTCGAGCTCACGCCGCAACCGGTCGACGTCGCCGCCGCAGTTGACGATGGCGTCGCTGGAGCTCTTGTCCTCGAGCAGCACCCACAGCAGATGCTCGACGCAGACGAACTCGTGCCGCCGGTTCCTGGCCTCGTCAAATGCCGCCTTCAGCACCGCTTCCAGGTTCTTGGTGATCACGTCATTCCTCTTCGATACTGCACTTGAGCGGATACTCATACTGGCGCGCCAGACCCTCCACCGTCTTCACCTTGGTCTCCGCTACCTCGTAGGGATAGACCCCGGCCACGCCGATACCTTTCCGGTGCACATACAACATGATCTGAACGGCCTCGGTGTTGTCCTTGTTGAAGACGTACTCCAGGATCTGGACCACGAACTCCCTGGTGGTGTAGTCGTCGTTGTGCAGCAGCACCTTGAAAAGAGACGGCCGCTTGAGCTTCTTCTCGGTTTCAACGACAACGTCACGATCCAGGTCGCGCTCGTGCCCGCTCATCGAGGGCCTCCCGAAAACCCAACCACTTCGCCCATGTTAGTACGACCGGGGCGAGGGTTCAATGGAGCTTTCAAGCCTTCTTCCAACGAGGCACCTTGTCCCGGTGCGGGATGCCGTCACCGAAAAGCGTCCGGCCGCCCAGGGGGAAGTCCTTCGGCGGGATCCCTCCCATGATCAGGAACACCACGTCCCGCCTGGAGTCGTTGCCGATGGCCCGGTTGACCTCGGGACTGACCCGGACGATGGTGCCCTCGGGCATGGGTATTCTGCGGCCGTCCAGGATGATGGTGCCTTCGCCCTTGAGGGTGATGAACACCTCCTCCTGCACCTTGTGCTGGTGCACGTACTCCGCGCCTTTGCCCGGCTTGATACGGACGATGCCGAAACCGACCCCCTCACAGTTCAGCCTGCGCGCCAGAAACTCCTTGTCCTTCACGTCCTTGATGGGCATGGACAGCTTGTTGTACTTGGCCATGGCAACCTCCTCTAAATAGGGGGATTATATACGATAGTGCCAATTTCCTCTTGACATTCTTGGCATCATCCTATAAGATTGTCGGTAGAAGGTCAAGGAGAGATGGCACACAAAGCACCCGGCAAATCCCACCGCAAAGGCTTGAGTCTCGTGGACATCACCCGGATGTTCCCCGACAACGAGACATCGGAACAGTGGTTCATCAAGACCCGCTGGCCCGATGGTCCGCGCTGCCCGCACTGTGATTCCGACTGCGTACAGTATCCCATCGGACACAAGACCATGACCCACCGTTGCAAGGCCAACGGTTGCCGCAAGAGGTTCAGTGTGCGGACGGGCACCGTCATGGAGGCGTCCAACCTTGGCTATCAGGACTGGGCCATCGCTATCTACCTGTTCACGACAAATCTCAAGGGCGTGAGCAGCATGAAGCTCCGCCGTGACCTGGACCGGACGCAGAAGACGGCATGGCACTTGGCCCACCGGCTGCGTGAGGCATGGTCCCAGGAAGGGATTGCGTTCTCCGGGCCGGTTGAGTAGACAAGACCTACATAGGCGGCAAAGAGAAGAACAAGCACGGCCACAAGAAGCTGAAACAGGGCCGGTGGGCAAAGCGGCGGTCATCGGCATGAAGGACAGGGATTCCAACCGAGTCACCGCTGCCAGCATCGAGCGGACCGATGCACCCACCCTCCAGGGCTTCGTCCTGGATCAAGTCATCCCCGGCGTACAGGTGTTCACCGACGACCACGGCCTGCCGAATCACCAGACTGTCAAGCACAGCGTCGGAGAGTACGTGGACGGCATGGCGCACACCAACGGTATCGAGTCCTTCTGGGCCATGCTCAAGCGAGGCTATCACGGCGTCTACCACAAGATGAGCCCCGACACCTGGACAAGTACGTCAATGAGTTCGCTGGCCGCCACAACATCAGGGAAGAGGATACGGCGGTTCAGATGGCCGCCGTGGTTCGGGGCATGGAGAGCAAGCGGCTCAAGTACGTGGACCTGATCGCATCCACCGACGCGCCGCTTCCCGAGACCGGGAGCGATGTCTTTTAGCCAGGGTCACTGTATTCATGACGAAGAAAGTATGGGTCGTGGCCTAACCGGAGGAAACCATGGCTAATCGAGATAAGATTCAGAAGGCTGTAGATCGCAACTACGAAGCATTTCGCGCCCTGTTGCCTGAATTGCTGGGAACCCACCGGGGTCAGTTCGCCTTGATGTATCATGGGGAGATCGTAGATTTCTTCGACACGCTAGAAAAGGCCGTGCACCATGGTGAGTCCAGTTTCACCGACGGCCTATACTCTGTTCAGGAGGTAACGGACGCAACAACCGACCTAGGATGGTTCTCGCATGTCGTCGATTAGAAGGAACTTCAACCCCAAGATTGGACCTATCGTGCAAATAGGCATAGCGAAGCCTAACTCCTTTGAGCCTTCAACACACCCCTCACTACATCCAAACCTCGTCGTGACGAATGCACTACTGGATACAGGTGCGGCCAGAACGTGCGTCACAGCAAAAGTAGCTGACGACGCCGGCCTTCAAGTTCTCGGAAGGACACCCATTAGTTCAGTGCATGGAATCAAAGACACCAACGTCTACTATGCCGACATCATGCTGCTCACAGGCGACCCGGTTACCGCGCCGTCGTCTGAAACCAGAAACGTCCATGGACACCTTGCGACAAAAGTGCAGATTGTAGAGCTTCTGGCAAATCCCCCGCACTTCAAAGCTATCATTGGTCGAGACTTGCTTTGCATTTGTGATTTCCAGATGACCAAAGACCATCAATTCACTCTTACGCCGTATTACAACTCCAACTAGACCAGATGAAGGCGCGTCAAGCCGAAGCAAGCGAGGTTGGGAGTATGAAAGGGTTTCTGGTAATCGTCGGACTCTTGGTGTCGGTGTGTACGGCCGGGGCAGATTACAAGGCGTGTCGGCAAGCATTCCTAGATAAGCTATGGGATCAAGCGTTTGAGGCGTGCTATGCGGAGGCTGTGAAGGCTGACAAGGGCGAAGGTGACAAGCGGGCCCTGAATCGGGTGGCGTATCTCTACGTGCAAGGGCAGGGCACGGGCCGCGACTATAACGAGGCTATGCGGTGGCATCGTAAGGCGGCTGATCTGGGAAGTGGTAGGGCCATGTCGTCAATTGGCTATCTCTATAGTAAAGGGTGAGGTGTCGCTCAAGATGATGAGGCGGCTCTACGTTGGTACAAGAAGTCTGCTGAGACGGGGCACTACCTAGGTCAATACAACTACGGTATCAAGTTGGTGGGCCGTGTTGTTCGGGGTCCTGGGACGCAAGACGATCTTGTGAATGGGTATATGTATTTAATTCTGCCCAAAGAGCAGAATAAGGGCTCCGTCCGGTTCCGTGAGGAACGAATAGGCTACTCGATGGGTTTAGCGGAGAAGGAGCTCACGTACAGTCAGATCGATGAAGCTAAGCGTCGGGCGCGAAAGTGGAAGAAGGCTACCGAGTAGCTTAGAGCGTCAGGCCATGAACAAACCCACTCCCATTGAAATCGTCCGCCAAGAGTACCAGCCTACGAAGGCCGAGGCCGAGGAAGTGATCGTGCTGCGCAAGACCGACGGGTCGGCACCCACAGCCCAGGAGCTTGCCCACGCCATCGTCCAACCCGTCAAAATTACCTACCTGGGAAAACCCAAGTCCAGCCTGTCACGCCGTTAGAGCGGAGCAGGCTTTGACACTATTGTATATAATCCCCCTCATTTACCCTGTTACCGCACCCTCCGCGGCCGACGACACGAGCCGGGCGTACTTGGCCATGACGCCGCTGGCATAGCGGGGCTCCGGCGCCTTCCATTGGCGCAGACGCTTGTCCATCTCGTCCTCGGACAGATCCACGTCCAGCCGTCTGGCATCGACGTCCAACAAGATGGTGTCGCCGTCCCGTACCGCGGCGATGGGGCCGCCCTTGGCCGCCTCCGGAGCCACGTGGCCGGCCATGAGGCCGTGTGTGGCACCGGAGAACCGGCCGTCGGTCAGGAGCGCCACGGACTCGCCCAGGCCGGCTCCAACCAAGGCAGCGGTCACGCCCAGCATCTCGCGCATGCCCGGACCTCCCATGGGCCCTTCGTAGCGGATCACCACCACGTCGCCCGCCTTGATCTCGCCGTTCTGCACCGCCTTGAAGGAGTCCTCCTCTCGATCGAACACCCGCGCCGGACCGCTGTGCCGGGTGCGCTCGTGGCCGGCGACCTTGACCACGCAACCCTCGGGCGCGAGATTGCCCCTGAGGATCACGAGCCCACCCGTGGGCTTCAGGGGATCGGCCACCGGTCGCACCACCTCCTGGCCCGGCGTTTCCTCCACGCCTCGGGTTTCCTCATCGAGAGTCCGTCCGGTGACGGTCATGCAATCGCCGTTCAGCCTGCCCGCGTCCAGCAGACGGCGCGCCACCAGCGGGACGCCGCCCGCCCGGTAAAGGTCGTTGGCCACGAACCGGCCGCCGGGCTTGAGATCCGCGATCAGTGGGGTCCCGGAGCTGATACGGTCGAAGTCGTCGATGCGCAGATCCACCTCCGCCTCGCGCGCCACGCCGAGCAGGTGCAGCACGCCGTTGGTGGAGCCGCCGGTGGCCGCCACCGCGGCAATGGCGTTCTCCAGCGCCGTGCGCGTGATGATCTGCCGCGCAGTGAGGTTCTTCCGCACGAGATCCATGATCATCTCGCCGGCGCGGAACGCGACGTCGTCCTTCCGGTCGTCCATGGCCGGCACGCTGGCGGTGCCGATGGGGGAGATTCCCAGGACCTCGAAGGCGGTGGCCATGGTATTGGCGGTGAACTGTCCGCCGCATGCCCCCGGACCCGGACAGGCACGGCTTTCGAGATCCAGCAGCTCGGCATCGGTCATCTTCCCGGCCGCGTGGGCGCCGACCCCCTCGAAGACGTCCTGTATCGTCACGTCACGCCCCTGGAACCGTCCCGGCATGATGGATCCGCCGTAAAGCATCAGCGACGGCAGATCCAGCCGCGCCAGCGCCATGACCGTGCCCGGGATGGTCTTGTCGCAGCCCGACAGCGCCACCACCGCGTCGAACAGATGCCCGCGGGTGACCAGCTCGATGGAATCGGCAATGACCTCGCGGCTGATGAGCGAGGCCTTCATCCCTTCGGTGCCCATGGAGATGCCGTCGGAGACCGCCACGGTATTGAACTCGATGGGCGTTCCGCCGCCGGCGCGAATCCCCTCCTTCACCTTGGCCGAGAGCCGACGCAGGTGGAAGTTGCACGGCATGACCTCGATCCAGGTGTTGGCGATGCCCACCAGAGGCCGGTCGAGATCCTCATCCGTCAACCCCACCGCCTTGAACATGGCCCGGGAGGGCGCCCGATCCGGCCCCTGGGTGATGGCCCGGCTGTGTCGATTCAGTGGTTCCGCCATTTCCGCCTGCTCCTTCCCTGGTTCTCTCAGTCGTCCAGCCACATGAGCCTGGCCGGATTGTCCTTCAGCATGATGGCGATCTGCTCCTGGGTGATGCCGAAACCCAGCAGCGCGCGAATGAACACCCGCATGCCGTCGATGGCGTTCAGGTGCAATACCTGGCCGAAGTCGCTGCCGATGATGCAGCGCTCGGGGCCGATCTCGGCGATGGTCTTGACCGTTTCCATGGGATCGGCCACCGGCTGGTAGAGGCTGGGAATCATGGGCTGGCAGTAGGTGCCAACGAACACCCCCAGGTCCGCCAACTCCTTCATCTCGTCCAGCAGGAGCTTGTTGAGCTCCAGCAGCGGGTGGTCCAGGGTGGCCCGCACGCCCAGCTCCCTGGCCTTCCTGGCCAGCGGCAGCAGCTCCTGGAAATCGGTGTGACCGAAGCCGATGCCCGCCTTGTGCTCCACCGCGAGCTTCATGATCTCCACCACCTCGGGCAACACCTCGCCCTCCTCGCTCACCAGCCGCACGCCGCCCTTCTCCGGGTGACCCGCTCCGCGCCAGAAGCCCAGGGACGTGAACGTCGGGAACCAGATCATCTTGGCGTTGGGGTACTGCAGCGCGATACGGACGTACTCGGGATTCATGCCGTGGCACATGCCCGCGCCGCCGTAGACCTCCACCCGGTGCTCCAGTTCCTCCGTCTCGATCAGGTAGTCGATGTGGCGCTGGGCCAGGTAACAGGCGTTGGCGCTGACGTTCCAGTGGTCCTTGAAGGCCAGCGCCCGCATCCCTGCCCTGGAGGCCTCCACCGCGATCTGGATCATGTCCTGGGAGCGGTGGACGAAGTCGGGATACGCGTGGATGTGGCAGTCGATGGCCCCGTCGAGCAACTCGTCCTCGATGCCCGGGTAGATCTTGAGCATCTCGGGGTTGTCCTTGAGCATCTGGTAGAAGTAGTCCTTGGCATTGAGTTGGCGGACGCGTTCCAGGGTCAGGGTCCGGCCTACCAGGATGCCGGCGGCCTCCGCGTCTGCTGCAAAATCACACATGGTCTCCTCGCTTTCCGATTGCTTGCTCCTGCCCGCCGGCCGAATGCGGTGCCGGGAACGGGCACGGGCGGGCTTGAAACCCGCCTACATTGTCTCATCGGGCCTTAGCCGGCCCCGTTGCCCCAGGCGGTGATGAACCGCTCGGCGTCCTCCGCGGCGGGCTCGCCGACCGGAACGTACGGCACCACCATCCGCGTCACCCCGGCCTCCACGTACGGCGCCAGCCGGTCCTTGATCTCCGCGACCGACGTCGCCGGGATCACCGGCAGCCGGTCCATGTAGTCGTCGGTAAGAGCTCCCATGGCGGCCTTGAAGCCGCCGCTCCGGAACGCCTCCTGAACCGCGTCCACCTCCGCGACGAAGCCCTGTTCCCGCAGCATGTCGCTGTAGTGGTCCGCGATGTTGTAGAAGGTCAGGGCCTGCCGGAGCTTGGAGCGGGCGACCTCCCGGTCCGGATTGAGGGATACGCGGACCTTTCCGATGACGTCCACCGGGTCCTTTCCGACGGCCCGGGCTGCTGCCTGGGTCCGATCCGCGATCTCGCGGACCTTCTCGGGCGTCGCCATGTTGATGAAGACCCCGTCCGACATCCTTCCCGCCAGCCGTGTCATCTGCGGCCCCAGGCCGGCCAGATAGACAGGTAATCGCGGGTGCCTCGGCTTCCACGAGAGCTGGAAGCGCTTGCCGGTCTGGTAGATCTCGCCTTCGTACTCGACCCGCTCCCCGGCCACCACCTTGCGCACGATCTCCATGTACTCCCGGGCGCGCCGCAGCGGGCGATCGAAGACCCCGCCGTGCCACCCGGCGATGGCCTTGTTGGCCACCCCGAGGCCCAGCAGGACGCGCCCCTCCGAGAGGTCTTGTAGCGTCGCCGCCTGCAATCCCAGGGCCACCGGGCTGCGGCCGAAGATGTGGTAGATGGCCGTTCCCAGCTTGATGGTGCTGGTGCGGCTGGCCGCGGCCGAGATCAGCACCATGGGGTCGGTGCTGTTGGATTCGCCTTTCCAGAACGCGCCGAAGCCGGCCTGCTCGGCCCGCTCCACCAGACCCACCACGTCCGCAGCCGGGTAATGCGCCGCGGAGTTGATTTCGATATCGTAGATCACGTGCCTCCTCGTTCAGGTTCGGGGTTCCGCGCAAACGAATCTGCCGCACGTTGCTCTGTTCGGGATACTAACCGGACGTCCGCCGGGCGGTCATGAAGTTGATCATCTTCATGCTCATGACCACGTCGCCGTCCTGATTCAGGGTCTCGAGGAACGATCTCACGATGCCGCGGTCCGGCTTCGAACTCGACCGCCGGGTTTCCAGCACCGTGACCCGCACCGTCAGTCTGTCACCCGGCCGTACGGGCTTGTTCCAGCGAAGCTCGTCCACCCCCGGCGATCCGAGGTTGGCCACGGCCGAGAGATAGTTGTCGGAATAGACCCGCATCATGGCCGCGGCGGTGTGCCAGCCGCTGGCGATGAGACCCTTGTAAATGGTCTTTTTCGCAAGCTCCGGATCGATGTGATAAGGCTGCGGCACGAAACGCTTGCCGAAATCAACAATCTCGGTCTCGTCGAGGCTCACCGGGCCGAACTCGTGCACCGAGCCGGCCACGTAATCTTCGAAGTAACGATCCTCCCTGGGAACGTCGAATCCGGATTGTTTCATCGCCTCCTCTGATTCGGCCAGACAAGCAAGTTATTCGTGTCCATGCAAGACATTCTTTCATGTCCATACAGACACTTTAGCTGCACTAGCAAGGAGCAGGGCCATGAGCGTTTATTCGGGAGGTGGAGGAAACGGGTCATGTTCCCGGGGACCCTCCCTCTTGACATGCAAGGACCTCTCACCTCTCAACAACTCCGAAAGCAGCCGCATGTTGCCACGCTGGACCCATTCATCGTCCTGCCATCCCCGTGGAGTATAAGAAAGTCTCTCAAGGTCTTTTTTGTCGAACTTGTAACTGAGGTCCGTGGCAATGGTGGCGATTAGTTCAAGAAAACGATCATCCCTCTGTTCAAAGAAGCATTCTTGCTGACCCTCAGGTGGAAGTGGTGTGCGTAAGTGTTCAATATACTGCTTGTATGCTTCTATGATTGATCTCCGCCCATGGAACTCAAGTTGAACAAGGTTGAGCGCACCAACATGCTCGCCGGACAGTCGGGCTGAGCGAGTTCGCATCAACGACGCAAGAATTTCAGTCTTCCGCCGCTTCACTTCATTCCGCCGGTCGCGCCAAAGCGTGATCGAGACTGCTGCAATCGGTCCGACAATTATTGCGATTATTGTCAGCCACTCATTGGCGCTCATGCATTCAGGACCCGTAGCTTTTTGAATTTCGCGTTGACCGGACCGGTTGGCGTTTCGATACGATAGACTCTATCGGGATCAAGCTCGATCGGAAACTGGAAGGGTACGTCGAATGTATAGGGCCGCTCCGCGGACAAGACGCCGGTAATCGTCAGCACGCCAGCCGGTATGGTTATTTTGATTGACCCGACAATATTCTCGTGGTCCGGCGCGAGACGGTATTCGCCATCGTACTGACTGTCACCTGCATCAGCACCGGCAATCACACCGTCCTGGAACACGAGCATCGCTCCGGTCGTGCCCGCTTTGCCAGTCAGGTAAGTCGCATAGATGGCGTTGGGAAACGTCTGCAGTTCGGCTGGCATGGTTCCCCCCTTGCGTTTGGTTCAGCACGCTCGGCTACGTTTATATTACGCCTCCCTGCAGGAGGCAAGCATCTCCGGGCTCTCCTCCCTCTTCCCCCAAACCTTCAACCAAATCAACCGGTCAGGAGTCTCCGCGAGACGGTTCACGTAGCGGACGGGGTCCGGGTCGGCGGCTTCGTCCGGAACATCAGCACGGTGGAGGTGAAGGCGGAGCCGGCGAATATGGCAAGAGGCACGGTGTAGCTGTGGGTGAGGTCGTAGAAGAAGCCGGCGCTGATGGGGCCCATGACGCTTCCGGCGGTGACGAACAGGCGGCTGAACCCCTGGATGCTGGCGAAGTGGCGGATGCCGAAATAGTCGGCGCGGATGGGTTCCTGGAGCGAGGCGAGGCCGCCGTAGCACAGGGAGTACACCAGCAATGCCGCCATGAACCAGGCGGAGGAAGCGGTCGCGCCCATGATCAGGACCGAGGCGCTGAGGGCGACGAGCAGGCCGATCATGAGGCGGCGCTTGTCGATGAAGTCTCCCATCCAGCCGAAGGCCAGGCGCGCCGGGGCACCGATGAGAGCGGAGGTCCCGAGCAACCCGCTGGCCACTTCCTGACCCCAGCCCCGGTCCATCAGGAGGATCACGAGGTGGACGGAGATCCCCTCGGTGACCATCTGCCGCAGCCCCATGACCGCGGAAAGAAGCCAGAACGAACGGGTGCGAAGCGCCTCCTTGAGGGTGAGCGAGACCTCGGGAACCGGAGACTCAGCGCGGGCGCTTGGCCACGGTTCCCCGCCGGGCGCCTGCGGCGGGGACGAGACCTCGGGCGCTGGCACCGTGGCGCGGGTGCCCCTGGGACGCATTTCCTCCGATGGTCCCGGCCGCCCGGCACCGCGTTCATAGGCGTTTCCGATGGCCCGGGCCAGGGGCCAGCCCATGCCGACGATGATGAAGGCCGACGCCACGGCCGCGGCGCGCCAACCCCACCAGACGATCATGAAGCCCACCACCGGCACCAGCGCCCCGGACAGGCCCGGACCCGTGCGGAAGATGCCGAAGGCAAGGCTCCGGCGAGCGCGAAACAGCGTGGCCACCACCACGCTGATGGGAATGTAGAAGCCGATGCTGGAACCCAGCACGATGCCCACGACGATGGCAACGTAGAGCATCGACAGAGAGTTCACCAGGCTCATGCCGATGAAGCCCAGGGCACAGATCACGATGCCGAGGTACATGACCCGCTTCGGACCGAGGCGGTCGGTCATGTAACCTTCGGCAGGCCCCAGAAGGCCGGACTCGACCCGGGCCATGGAGAAGGCGCCCGAGATGGCGGTGCGGCTCCAGCCGAACTCCCGCTCGAAGGACGGGAAATAGGCGCTCAGGCCGAAATAGGCCAAGCCGGTGCTGACGGCGTGGGCCAGCGCGCCGGCGAACACGATCCACCAGGTGGACATGAACCCGGCAAAGTTTTGGCGGGAGTTTCGAGTGGCCAAGGCGCCCTACACCGACATCCTCGGCAGGACCTTCTCGGCCGTGACGGGCAACGACCGGATGCCGGATCCGGCGGCGTCGGCCACCGCCGAGGCGAACGGGATGATGGGCGTCTCGCCGATGCTCATGCTGTTGTAGGGGCCGCTGCCGAGGTCGGACTGGATCAGAGCCGTGCACAGCCCGGCCACGTCGGCGCCCGTGACGACGGCCCGGACCCCGGACGGCTGCTTCGCCCGGCCCGTGTCGATGCGCTTGATCCTTCCGTAGGGTATGGGGCTCCGCAGCACCTTGCCCCACACCATGTCCGGAAGGGTCACGTCCACCGCGTACACGGCCTCGCCCGTCACCTTTCCCACGCCCTCGGCCCGCGGAGTGGGAACGCCCACGATCTTGCCTGTCGCCATGGGTTGCCTCGGTGGTATGGTGAGTCTTGCGTTCCTGTCTGAATCCTTGCGCCATGGATGGCATATCGCCCCGTATGGACCGAGTCAATGGACGTCCGACCTGTATCCATCACGGTTTGACTTCCCTGAGGACATTCGAGAGACTCGGACATCCATGACCCTCGACGACTTCGCCTCAAGACTTCGGCGCGCCACGGACGTCGTGTTCTTTACCGGCGCGGGCATCAGCACCGAATCAGGCATCCCCGACTTCAGAAGCCCGGGCGGCAAGTGGACCCGGATGAGGCCCGTGTACTTCGACGAGTTCATTAGCAGCGAGGAGGCCAGGGTCCGGGCGTGGCAGCGCAAGAAGGAAAGCCACCATCTCTACAAGGAAGTGAAGCCCAACATCGGCCACACCTCGATCAGCGACTTCGAGAAGCGCGGCAAGCTCCTGGGGCTCATCACCCAGAACATCGACGGCCTGCACAGCCGGGGCGGGGTCTCGGACGACAAGATCGTGGAGTTGCACGGCTCGGACCGCACGGTGGTGTGCCTCGTCTGCGGCAAGGACTTCGATCCGGACGAAGTCCTGGAAAGCCTGGGGGAGACCTTCACCTCGCCCCGCTGCGACGCGTGCGACGGTCTGCTCAAGTCCGGCACCATCTCCTTCGGCCAGCCCATGCCGCAGGAGGCCATGCAGCAAGCCCGGGTCTGGAGCGAAGCGGCCGAGGTCTTCATCGTGGTGGGTTCGTCGCTGGTCGTTCAGCCCGCCGCGTCCTTCCCCATCATCGCCAAACAGGCCGGCGCGTTGCTGGCCATCGTCAACCGGGAAGCCACCCCCATCCAGTCCCTGGCCGACTACAGTTGCGAGGGCGAGGTCGGCGAGTTCTTCCGCAAGCTGAACCCGCTGCTGGCCGACGCCTGACAATCCGGATGTGAGAATTGTACGATCCGGGATATCGGTTCCGCCCTGTGCGGTTTCCGGGGCGCAGGCTGCCGATCCGGAGAACTTCGTGGGCAGAATCGTATGCAGCCGCAGGATAGTCCTCAACCAAAGCGTTCATTGCGGTGAGCCAACTCTTCCCCTATTGATTCGAGAACGCATATGTTTGCCCATCGTGGCGTAAAAGCTCGTCGTCCGGAGCATACCATCTGCCGGGGCCGAATTTTCTTCCAGGTTCCCCTCCGATCAAAGTCACGGCCTCGATAAACCCGCTCTCATCCAGGTGTCTCTGCGCTCCTCTGAAATGACCAAGAGGTCCGGGTCGAGAACGTCGATCTGATCCCGGATGAGGGGCTGTAAATCGTCTCGTTCTCGGAGTCTTTCACGAGCGAAATCAGTCGGTTCAAGCGCCCTCAGTGAGTTTGTCGTAATCTCGTGAATGGACATGGGCATCGTTGAACAGCGAGTGAACCCGCGCGATGGTCGTGCCGAGAGACGACGTGTCGGCTATACGTCACCCTTGGCTTTGAGAGGGAACTTTTTGGGCTGCTCAATGGTCCGCATGTCTATGTCCAAGGCGGGCCAGTAAAAGTGCCCCGGCGTCGGCTCTTCCACGTCGACGATCTTGCTGATGGACGCATTCCCGAACCACGGAAAATCCTCGTACGCCAGAAAGAGCTCTCTGTCACCAGCCAGGAGCCATATGCCGTGCCTGGAGGCGTTGGTGACTTCAACCGTGGAAGTGCCGATGCCAAGCGGTTCCGAACTCATCCTTCCGCTTCCGTATCACCTCTTCGACTTCGCGAAATTGTGACTCCGACAGCCGATAGTTCCGCGCAAGAGCTACGTCGGGTGCGAGCCAGCGCTTGGCTTCTCCGTCAGCGCGGGAGACATGCACGTGCATGCGTGGTTCCTCTCTTGAGAAGAAAAAATACCGGCAGCCGTGCTCTCCGTGGATCGTCGGCGCCATCTACCGGACGCCTCCCCGCTTCCGTATGATCTTGGGTATTTCCGAACGTAAAGACAATCGTCCAATCCCCCATCGACGAGGAAAGCTTGACACCCCAACTGCAAGACTGATAGAGGTCGGCAGGCAATTCACCTACGCACGCACCTGTCCACATCTTGCGCCAACCGGCGGGAGGAGAGCGCCATGAGCGATACGAATGGTCACACGAAGGCACTTCACGTCATGACTCATTCCGGGTGGTACCGTTTCGAGAAGAACGGCGATGCCTGGAATCAGGTGGACCGCGCCCTGACGTTCTGGAGCCTGAGCTGCGTCGCCGTAGATCCGGAAGATCCGCTGACCGTGTACGCCGGCACCGAGCACTCGGGCCTGTTCTTCACCCACGACGGCGGCGGGACCTGGACACGGTCCGAGCCCAACGTACCGCATCTCGATATCTTCTCGCTGTGGGCCCGGCCGGGATCGGTGCTCGTCGGCACCCGTCCGGCGGCGCTCTTCCACGGGGCTCCCGGTCAAGAGTGGGAGGAACTCCCGGACGTGCGCAAGGGTGGCTCCGGCGGAACCTTTCCGCCCAACCCGGCCCAGGCGCCCCGGACCCGCTACCTTACCGCCGACCCTTCCGCGCCGTCACGGCTCTACGCCGGCATCGAAGTGGGCGGTCTGCTCCTGAGCGATGACAACGGCGACGGCTGGCGCGGCGCCAACGAGGGCATGTGGGACCGTGACGTGCATCAGCTCCACCACTCCAGGCACGAGCCCGAGTTGGTGGTGGCGGCCTGTGGCGAAGGGATCTTCCGCAGCCGCGACCGGGCGGCCCACTGGGAAGAGATCACCCCGTCGAAGGCCCGGAACTACGGCACCACCGTCACCGAGACGGATGATGGCAGCCTCTATCTCGGCGTGGCCCTGGGCCGCCCCAACACCTGGGTGCGCGAGGTGCGGGCGAGTTCGGCCATCATGCGGAGCGAGCACGAGGCCGCCGACTGGAAGGTGCTGGCCGAGGATCTCCGCGGCGGCATCATGGACACGGCGCCCGACCCCGACGGCCCCGGCATCATCGCCGCCACGTCCGAAGGGGAGATCATGGTCGTCGAGGGATCAAACTGCCGCACGGTGGCCGGCGGGCTGCCATGCATCAACGAGATCGCCTTCGGCGCATAGCTTGGCCGTCTTCACTCACAGTCAGGCTCCGCCCGTGGCGGGGCCTGACGCCACACCGTTCCGGGACCGCTGACCCGTGCCGGTTGCGGCTCCCGAGCCCCCACGGACCGACTGGGGGTCCGTGGGGGTTGCCTCCCTCTCCGCCGTGGGACCGGCCATGGTGGTCGCGGTTCTGGGACTCGGCCTGCCGGAGATCTCGGCAAGCCTGGAGCTTTCCAAATCCTGGGCGGGCTCCCTCTTTTCCGCCATTTTCGTCGTCGCGGCGCCCGCGAGCCTGTCGGCCGGGCGCCTGTCCGACAGTCTGGGCCGGCGCAGGGTCCTGGTTGCCGGCGGCCTCGCCCTGGGCGCGGGATTCGGCCTCGTTTCGACCATCCAGAGCTACGGCGCCGCGGTCGCCGTCCTGGCGTTGACCGGCTTGGGATACGGCTTCATCACCGCCTCCGTGCTGTCTTTGGTATCCGATCTCCTGCCCTCGCGCCGAGGACTGGGCATGGGCCTGCTCTCCGCGACCTACGGCCTCGGCAGCGTCAGCGGTCCCATCGTGGCCGCCGCCATCATCCAGCGTTTCGGGTGGCGCGGGGCCACCGCCACGGTGGGCTGCATCGCCGCCACCATTGCGGTCATCCAGTGGCTACGCATCCGGGAACCGGCCCGGGCGCCAACCGCCCCCGGCGTAGCAAGAACCAAAAAGCCCGGAGTGCTGAACCGCAACATGGTCCTCCTGTCGACGGCGCAGCTCTTCGGCGGCTCCGTGTTCTGGATCACCTCCTCCTGGACGCCGACGTTTCTGCGCACCGCCGTAAAACTGACGATCAATGAGGCGGGCATGGTCATGGCGGCCTGGGGCGCCACCCCCATTCTCGGGGCCATGGTGCTGGGAATCCTGTCCGACCGCGTGGGACGGAAGCGGATCATTCTGCTGGGCGCCTTTCCCGGCGTGCTCGTGGTGCTGGCCGTCTACGGATGGCTGACCCATCCGCTGACCCTGGCCGCGGGCATCTGTCTTCTGGGACTATGCAAGTCCCCCGTCCCTTCACTGGTGGTGGCGCTGGCACAGGACTCCGCCGCCGAAGGCCGGGTGGGCGCGGCGAGCGGCCTCATCATGTCCATGCACTACGTGGCGGCCCAAACCACCCCCGTGGCCATGGGACTGCTCATCACCTGGCTGGACAGCATGACACTGGCCTTGCTCCTGGGATCCGCACTGACGTTCGCCGTGTTCGGGTTGCTCGTGACGAGCGTCCGTGAACGGAATTCGCGGGCTTGACTTGATTTCATGAATTTCCCTACTATACGCATCTATCCCGACAGGAAGACGAACGCCGCTTCACCGGCCGGACGAAACCAATACGTTCCGGCAGCGAGAGCGGAAGGAGGAAAGAAATGAAACGACGCAGCTTCATCAAGACGGTGGGTACGGCGGGTCTTGCGACGGGAGCGCTTATCGCCGGCGCCCCGGCGGTCCACGCCCAGAAGAAGTATCGCTGGAAGATGGTCACCACTTGGCCGAAGAACTTTCCGGGCCTGGGGACCGGAGCCAATTATCTCGCCGATATCGTAGACAAGATGTCAGGCGGCCGCCTGACGCTGAAAGTCTACGGGGGAGGGGAACTGGTTCCTCCCTTCGAATCCTTCGACGCCGTGTCGCAGGGTACGGCGGAGATGGGACACGCGGCCGCCTACTACTGGAAGGGTAAAAGCCCGGCGGCGCAGTTCTTCGCCGCGGTTCCGTACGGGCTCAACGCCGACGAGATGGCCGGTTGGATCAACCATGGCGGCGGGCAGAAGCTGTGGGACGGACTGTACGCCAAGTTCAACCTCAAGCCCTATGCCGTGGGCAACACGGGCGTGCAGATGGGGGGATGGTTCAACAAGGAAATCAACTCGGTGGACGACTACAAGGGCCTCAAGATGCGCATGCCGGGTCTCGGCGGAGAGGTCATCAAACGGGCCGGCGCCACGGTCGTCAACCTGCCCGGCGGCGAGATCTTCCCGTCGCTGCAATCCGGCGCCATTGACGCCACCGAGTGGGTGGGTCCGTACAACGACCTGGCCTTCGGCTTCTACAAGGCTGCCTCCTACTATTACTGGCCCGGCTGGCACGAGCCCGGTACGGTGCTTGAAGCCTTCGTCAACAAGAAGGCGTACGATGCGTTGCCGTCCGACCTGCAGGCGGTCCTGGACCAGGCGGCCAAGGCGGCGTACAACGACATGCTTTCGGAGTTCACCGCACGCAACAACGCGGCGCTGGTGGAACTGGTGCAAAAGCACAAGGTCAAGCTCAGGAAGTTCCCCGAGGCCGTACTCAAGAAGATGGCGGAGCTCAGCCTGGAGGTGGTCGCGGACGTCGCGCAGGCGGATCCCGATTCCAAGGCGGTGTTCGAGTCCTTCAACGACTTCCGCAAGCAGTCTTCCAACTGGAACCGTATCGGCGAGGCCGGCTTCAGCGCCGCGAGAAGCCTGGCCATCAAGAGCTGAATCCGGTCCCCGGCCGGGCCGGCGCCTGCGCGCGCCCATCCGGCCGGGACCACCCCTCCTCCCCGCGGCCCTGCCCGCTCCGGACGTTGAAGCCTCCCGGCCAAATGGCATACAGTGTCCGGTCATGAAAACAGCCTTGCACTCCATCGTAACGCGACTCGACGCTTTGAACGATCGGGTCGGGCGCGCCGTCGCCTGGCTGACTCTCGCCATGGCCATCGTCACGTTCATTGTCGTGACGTTGCGTTACGGCTTCAACATGGGGTGGATCTGGATGCAGGAGTCGGTGGTCTACATGCACGGCATCCTCTTCATGCTGGCCGCCGGTTACACGCTCCTCAAGGAAGGCCACGTGCGGGTGGATATCTTCTACCGCCCGCAAAGCGCCGCCTACAAGGCCGTCATCGACCTGTTGGGCGCCCTCCTGCTGGTTCTGCCCACCTGTTTCCTGATCCTGTACTACGGTTACCCCTACGTGGCGGAGTCCTGGAAGGTTCTTGAAGATTCGAAAGAGGCCGGCGGCATCCCCGGCGTGTTCCTGCTGAAATCGATCCTGTTGCTGGCCGCCGGGCTGCTGGGACTTCAGGGATTGTCCCAGGCAGTCCGCAGCCTCCTCACCCTGGCAGGCGAACCGGCGCGGTCCCCTGAGAAAACCCGCTAGCGGCGGAATCGGCGTGGAAACGTACCTGCCCATTCTCATGTTCATGGCCACGGTGGCGGTGCTGTTGCTGGGCTATCCCGTGGCCTTCAGCCTCTCGGGCACGGCCATCGCTTTCGCCCTCATCGGCGCCTGGACGGGCCACTTCGATCTCGTCTTCCTCGGGGCGTTTCCCCAGCGCGTCTACGGAATCATGGGCAACGAGACGCTGGTCGCCATCCCGCTTTTCATTTTCATGGGCGTCATGCTGGAGCGGTCGAAGATCTCCGAGGATCTGCTCACGACCATGGGCCTCCTGTTCGGCAATCTCAAGGGCGGCCTCGGCATCTCGATCTGCATCGTCGGCGCTCTGCTGGCTGCTTCCACCGGCATCGTCGGCGCGACGGTGGTCACCATGGGGCTCATCTCGTTGCCGGCGCTGCTCCGCTATCGCTACGACCCCTCCCTGGCCACGGGGATCATCACCGCATCCGGCACCCTGGGACAGATCATCCCGCCCAGCATCATCCTGGTCATCCTGGGCGACGTCATGAGCTCTGCCCACCAGCAGGCGCAACTGGCCCTGGGCAATTATTCTCCCGGCTCCGTCTCGGTCGGAGATCTCTTTGTGGGCGCGATCTTTCCCGGCCTCGTCCTGGTATCCCTCTATATCGTCTACATCGGCGTCCTCGCCTTCCTGAAGCCCCACATGGCCCCTGCCATACCGGCAGAGGAGCGCGCCCTGGTGACCGCACGGGAACTCTTCCTGCGTACCTTCAAGGTCCTCATTCCGCCGATCCTTCTCATCGTCGGCGTGCTCGGCTCGATCCTGGGCGGGGTGGCAACGCCGACCGAAGCCGCTTCCGTGGGATGCATGGGAGCACTGGTACTGGCGGGGATCAAGAAACACTTGAAGCTCGGGGTGCTGAAGGAGGTCATGCGGAGCACCACGCAGATCAACTGCATGGTGTTCGTCATCCTCCTGGGCGCGAGCATGTTCTCGCTCGTCTTCAGGGGCTATGAAGGGGACGAGCTGGTGCAGGGTTTTCTGACCCGGTTGCCGGGCGGTCTGCTCACCGCGTTCCTTCTCGTCATGGCGATCATGTTCGTCATGGGGTTCTTTCTCGACTTCTTCGAGATCACGTTCGTGGTCGTGCCCATCGTGGGCCCGATCCTGCTTCAGATGGGACTCGATCCCATCTGGCTCGGGGTCATGATCGCCATCAACCTGCAAACCTCGTTCCTGACGCCGCCCTTCGGCTTCGCGCTCTTCTACCTGAGGGGAGTGGCGCCGCCCTCGATCACCACCATGCAGATATACAAGGGCGCGTTCCCCTTCATCCTCATCCAGATCCTGACCCTGCTGGTGCTGTGGTTCTGGCCGGAGCTGGCGACGTGGCTGCCGCGCGTGGTCTATGGAACGTGATCGGACCTGATGCGTCCCGGAGCCAAAGCCTATACGCCCGGACCCGAAGAGCACCATCCCGTTCTTGCCCGCGGCCTCGCGCTGGACCTCGAGGTCCGCAAGAAGGATGGCGTCATCCATGCTTTCGGCGCGATTCGCGCGGATACCGGCCGGAGCCTGACTCATTCAGGCGGCGGACTCGGCGCAGCCCTCGGGAGGCTCGATGATTTCGCGGACGGCGCCTCCTTCCTTCTCGGCCACAACCTGATCGCCTTCGACCTGCCCTTCCTGACCGCGGCGAAGCCCGACCTGCGGCTGCTCGGGCTGCCCGCGGTGGACACCCTGCGTATCAGTCCGCTCGCCTTTCCCCGCAATCCCTATCATCATCTGGTGAAGCACTACCAGGACGGCGGACTCCGGCGTCGGCAGTTGAACGATCCGGAGATGGACACACGGCTGGCACTGGAGGTCTTCGGGGACCAGCGCCGGGCCCTGCGGGAAGCCGAGCCCGGCCTGCTGACGGCCTGGCATTGGCTCGTCACGCCGAAGCCCGAGGGCGGGGACCGGGCCCTGGACGCTTTCTTCTCGGAGCTGCGCCGCACTCCCCGACCTTCCGACGGCGAAGCGCGCGCGGCCATCCACACGCGGCTGGAGCTGACCGGTTGCGCCGTCCACGCGCAGGAAGTGGCCGCGGAGGCCGGCTCGGGCTGGGCGCTGGCCTATGCGCTGGCGTGGCTGTCGGTGGCGGGGGGCAACTCGGTCATGCCGCCCTGGGTGCGTCACCAGTTCCCGGAGGCGGGCAGGCTGGTGCGCCGGTTGCGGGACACGCCCTGCGCCGACGGCGCCTGCGGCTGGTGCCGGGACCACCACGACGCCCGCAAGGAGCTGACCCGCTGGTTCGGCTTCGAGCATTTCCGCCCCGAGCCGGTGGACGCCGAAGGGCGTCCGATGCAGCAATCCATCGTCGAGGCGGCCATGGCCGGACGGCACGTGCTCGGCATCCTGCCCACGGGTACGGGCAAGTCGCTCTGCTACCAGATACCGGCGCTGTCACGCTACCACAAGACCGGCGCTCTGACGGTGGTGATCTCGCCGCTGGTAGCGCTGATGGCGGATCAGGTGGCGGGGCTGGAGGCGTGCGGCATCGGCTGCTGCGTGGCGGTCAACAGCCTGCTGTCCATGCCGGAGCGGGCCGACGCGCTGGACCGGGTGCGGCTGGGAGACGCGGGGATTCTCCTCATTTCGCCCGAGCAGCTCAGGGCGCCCTCGCTCCGCCGGGTGCTGGACCAGCGCGAGATCGGCGCCTGGGTGCTGGACGAGGCCCACTGCCTGTCGCGCTGGGGGCACGACTTCCGGCCCGACTACCGCTACGTGGGCCGCTTCATCCGGGAGAAGGCCGCGGGTGAAGTCCCACCGCCCGTGCTCTGTCTCACCGCCACCGCCAAACCGGACGTGGTGGACGACATCACCCGCCACTTCCGGGACCGGCTCGGCATCGAGCTGACCGTCATCAACGGCGGGGTGGAGAGGTCCAATCTCACCTTCGAGGTCATGCCGACGACCGCGTCCGAAAAGTTCGCCCACATCCATCAGGTGCTGGAGTGGCGCCTGCCGCCGGAGACGTCCGGCGGCGCCATCATCTATTGCGCCACGCGCCGGCAGAGCGAGGAGGTGGCGGAGTTCCTTCAGTTGAAAGACGTGGACGCGGACCATTTCCATGCCGGGCTCCGGCCGGAGACAAAGAAGGAGGTGCAGCAGCGCTTCATTGACGGCAGGTTGCGCGCCATCGCCGCCACCAACGCCTTCGGCATGGGCATCGACAAGCCGGACGTGCGGCTGGTGGTCCACGCGGACATCCCGGGCTCGCTGGAGAACTACATCCAGGAGGCGGGACGCGGCGGACGCGACCGGGCCGCCGCGCGCTGCGTGCTGCTGTACAAGGCGGATGACGTGGAGCGGCAGTTCGGCATGTCGGCGCGCTCGCGTCTGGACCGGGCGGAGATCGGCGGCATCCTGAGAGCGCTGCGCAAACTGGACCGGAAGAAGCGCCTGGGCGGCGAGGTGGTGGCCACCGCCGGCGAGATCCTGGGGGAGGATGAGGAGCAGGCGTTCGAGCGCGATTCCGCCAGCGACGACACCCGCGTGCGCACCGCGGTGGCGTGGCTGGAGGAGGCGGCGTTGCTGACCCGGGAAACCAACCGTGCGGAGGTGTTCCCGTCGTCGCTACGGGTGCGGTCGGCGGAGGAGATCCGCCAGCGGCTCCGGCAGGCGGCCATCACGGACGCCTATCGCGGCAAGCTGGAGCGCGTGGCCGCGGCGTTGATGGACGCCAGGCCGGACGAAGGAATCACCACCGACGACCTGATGGGCGTATCGGGCCTCAACTCCGAGGGCGTGCGCCACGCGCTCTACGACCTGGAACGGCTGGGCATCGCCAGCAACGACACGGCGTTGACCGCGTTCGTCCACGCCGGCGTGGAGCGCTCTTCCCTCAAGCGACTCGAAGCGGCGGCCCAACTGGAGACCGCGCTCATCGGGCACATGCGCGAGGCCGCACCGGAGCTGGGCAAGGGCGACGCTTCGTCGCTGCACTTGCGCGTGGCCGCGCAGGTGCTGCGGGACCGGGGTCTGGCCGACCCCCTGCCGGAACGGCTGTGGCGCATCGTACGCGGCATCGCCTACGACGGCCGCGGCGAGGACGGCGCCGCCGGCAGCCTGACGGCGCGCAAGCTCGACGCCGAGACCGCGCGGGTGACGCTGAATCGCGAATGGGGGGCGCTGGAAGAGACGGCGCGGATCCGGCGCGAGGGAGCCAAACGGCTGCTGGACCACCTCCTGGCCTGCCTGCCGTCCGGGACTCGGGGCACGGATCTGCTGGCGGAAACCACCCTCGGCAAGCTCACCCATGCCGTGGAATCCGACCTGGAGATCAAGAGCAAGGTCAGGAACCCCGCCAAGCTGCTGGACCGTGCGCTGCTGTGGCTGCACGAGTTGGAGGTCATCCAGCTCAACAAAGGGTTGACCGTATTCCGTCCGGCCATGACCATCCGGCTGCAACAGGGCCGGCGAGGCTTCACCAAAACCGACTTCAAACCCCTTGAACTTCACTACAAGGAGCAGGTCCTGCAGGTCCACGTGATGGTGGAGTTCGCGGAACGCGGCCTGGAAGCCGTCGCCGAAGCGACCCGGCTGGCCATGGACTACTTCACGCTCAAGGGAGAAGACTTTCTGCGCCGCTGGCTGCCCGGACGGACCCGGGAGATCGGCCGTGAGACCACACCCGAATCCTGACGAGCCATCGTCGAAGACCTCAAGAACCCCGTGCAGCAGAGCATCGTCGCGGATGACCGGGAGCAGACCAACGTGCTGGTGCTGGCGGGTCCCGGCTCCGGCAAGACCCGTGTGCTGGTCCACCGCATTGCCTACCTCATACGGGCGCGGCGCGAGAATGCCCGCGGCATCCTGGCCCTGGCGTACAACCGGCACGCGGCCGTGGACATCCGCCGCCGCCTCGGGGAGCTGATCGGCGAGGACGCGAGGGGCGTGACCGTGCTGACCTGCCACGCCCTGGCCATGCGGCTGGCGGGGGGCCAGCTTCATGGCCGGCGCGAAGCGGCCGGATGACGAGGTGTTCCGGGAGATGCTGCGGCGGGCGGTGGATCTGCTGCGCGGCCGGGGGTTGCCGCCGGAAGACGCGGACGAGCAGCGCGCGCGGCTGCTGGCGGGATTCCGCTGGATCCTGGTGGACGAGTACCAGGACATCGGCGCGGACCAGTACGAGCTGATCTCGGCGCTGGCCGGCCGCACCCTCGACGATGAAGCCGGCAAGCTTACCGTGTTCGCGGTGGGAGACGACGACCAGAACATCTACGCCTTCAACGGCGCCTCGGTGGAGTTCATCCGCCGCTTCGAGGAGGACTACGGGCCGCGGCCCGTGCATCTCGTCGAGAACTACCGCTCCACCGCCCATGTCATCGACGCGGCCAACGCCGTCATCGAGCCGGCGCGGCAACGGATGAAGGACGAGCATCCCATCCACATCGATGCAGCGCGCGCCGGGGATGCGCCGGGCGGGGCGTGGCAGGAGCGGGATCCGGTGGCGCGGGGACGGGTGCGGATCCTGCCCGCGCCACGGGATCCGGTAGCGCAGACGCGGATTGTCATGGCGGAGTTGCAGCGCCTATCGGCCCTTTCACCGAATTGGGACTGGGCGCGGTGCGCCGTTATCGCGCGCGAGTGGAAGTATCTGGTTCCCGTGCGCGCCTTTTGCGAGACCCATGGAGTTCCGGCCCAGATGGGCAACGAGAGTATCCCGGGCTTCTGGCGGCTGCGCGAGACCCGGAACTGTGTCGAATGGCTGCGAGGACGGGACGCGGGGCTCGTGGACGGCGCGGCCCTGCGCGGTTGGGCGGAAGCGCATCCGTCCGGTCCCTGGCACGAGCTTTTGCGGCAGGCCATCGACGAGCACACGCTGGAAACCGGCGGCGGTGAAACGCCGGCGGACCACTTCATCGAGTGGCTGGCCGAATGGGGACGCGAGATACGCCGGCGCCAGCGCGGGCTCCTGCTGCTGACCGCCCACCGCGCCAAGGGATTGGAGTTCGATCACGTGGCCGTGCTGGACGGCGGTTGGGAGATCGTCGGAAGCGGCGAGGACCCGGACGCGCCGCGGCGTCTGTACTACGTGGCCATGACGCGGGCTCGGGAGACCCTCGCGCTGGCGCGTTTCGAGGGCGGAGACCCGCTCCAGGACGCGTTGCTGGACCGTCCCTCGACGTTGCGCCGGGAACCGGCCAGGCTGCCGCCCTGCCCTCCGGCGCTTCGGTACCGCCACGTCCAGCCGGGCCTCCGGGACGTGGACCTGGGCTTTGCCGGACGCCGCTACGCCCGCCATCCGACGCACCAAGCCATCGCTGCGCTGTCATCCGGCGACGCGCTGGAAACGCGGGTGGCGAACGGAGGGCGCTGGGAGCTGCTGGACCGCACGGGCACGATGGTGGGACGTCTCGCTGCAAGCTTCAAGCCGCCGCCAGGCATGCGCTGTCGGTCCGCCGAGGTGCTGGCCGTGGTCGTGCGGAGCCGCGAGTCGTCCGATCCCAGGTACCGCGACGCGCTGAAATGCGACTCCTGGGAGGTGGTGGTGCCGGAGCTGGTGTTCGAGCCGGAATGATTCCGAAATCCTGATCCGTTGAAAAATGCCCTTCGACTGCGCTTCGCTGGCCGGTTCATTGCCTTGACGCCTCGCGCTTCCTATATTGAGCCTCTGGAGCCGCGCGACGTCTGAGAGAACCTGATCGCACATGAATCGTACGGACGAGCCTGGAAGCTCTCGTAACAAGGGACCGACCGAGCGTATCCGCGCTTTCGTCGAGAACCGCGCCACGCAAATCGGGATTACGACCCTGATCGTGCTGAATGCCTTGGTGCTGGCGCTGGAGACCAGCCCTTCGGCCATGGCCGCGGCCGGAAGCTTCCTCAAGCTTGCCGACCGCGTGATCCTCGGGATCTTCGTGGTGGAGATCCTGCTCAAGCTGATCGGACAACGTCGCGACTTCTTTCGCGACCCCTGGAATCATTTCGACACCGTGGTGATTGCCATTGCGCTGGTGCCGGCCACCGAGTTTCTCTCGGTGATGCGCGCCCTGCGGACCCTTCGGGTCTTCCGGTTGATATCCGCGGTGCCCTCCATGCGCCGCGTGGTCGGGGCGCTGCTCCATGCGGTGCCCGGCATGAGCTCGGTGGTGATGCTGCTGATGGTGATCTATTTCGTGTTCTCGGTGATGGCCACCAACCTGTTCGGCGGCCGCTTCCCGGACTGGTTCGGCAATATCGGCAGCACCGCCTATACCCTGTTCCAGATCATGACGCTGGAGAGTTGGTCCATGGGCATCGTAAGGCCGGTGATGGAAGTCTTCCCGCATGCCTGGCTCTTCTTCGTGCCGTTCATCCTGATCACGTCATTCGCCGTGCTGAACCTGTTCATCGGCATCATCGTCGACGCGATGCAGACGCACGGCCACGGAGAGAAGGAGACGTCCGTCTCGGAACCGACGCTTGCGGAACTGCAGGCCGAGATTCGCGGGTTACGGGCCGAAGTGGCTGAACTGAAGCGGCACTAGTGTCGTGTCCCGTAAATATGCAAGACAAGTTGCGCAGGATTTCTTGTTGTCGGCAAGGCGCGATGACGAGCAGTGGCCAATACCACGCGAGGAAGAGCAACGCAGCCGACGGCAAAAAAGACCCGTCTATTACCTTGTGAATTTACCGGACACGACACTAGGAGTCTGTCCGAGGGCTCATCAGCCGCTTGAGGCACCAGCCCGTGTTGCGAGCCGACGTTTAACGGAGTTACCTGGCAGGAAGGTCGTGATTGGCAATCCAATGTCACGGGATGTGTACGGGTTACGAACGGATAACGCCTCGCTCATGCAAGTGGTTTTCGGATTTGCGACAAGACCATGTCCCTTGCCACACAAATCATTGACCAACGGCTCTCCGGTAGCATTGCCGAACAGCAGGATGCGTTCACCCACGAACTTCGGGTTGGTAACAACCACGGCAGGAGACGCTCCGTGGCGTTCCTGTTTCGCGTCGCCAGAACCCTGTTCGATCCAACGGACGAGGAAACTCTCGACAGCATCGTCGATGGAGGCAACGACTTTGGAGTCGACGTGCTGTGGTTGAGCCGCCCCATCAAGGTGAACTGACCATCTCTCTCATCCGGGGGAAATACAGGACGGGAGTGAACGCTTTCGGCAGCTCGGGTTGTCGCTGATGCAGGAGGCGACGGCGGCCACAAAATGGAAGACGACACCGGCTTGCGAAACGCCCCCCCACTCTGTCTCTGTCCATCAAAGCAAGGTGAGGTGGTCCCGGAATGGAGAGGCAGGAATGGACGAGAACTCCCGTCAGACCTTGGAGACCCCGGCCCCGGCGGGGGGCTGGGACTTGCCTGGGATCCACTCCACCTCCTTGCGCGGGCCGCCGGCCCGGACGGTGAAGCGGGCCTTGCCGAGCTTCTCGATGTCGATTTCCAGGGTGTCACCGTTGTTCATGGGGCCGAGACCCACGTGGTAGGTGCCGGTGGCGATGACGTCGCCGGGCTGGAGCTGGACGAACCGTGACAGCCACGCGACCAGCTCCGGAATCTTGTGGGCCATGTGGCGCGTGTTGTAATCCTGCCGGGCCTCGCCGCCTACCCAGGACCTCACTCTCAGGTCGTGGGGATCGGGGACCTCGTCAGCGGTGGTGATCCAGGGGCCGCAGGGGCCGTGGGTGCCCTGCCCCTTGGGGAGGAACTGGGTCCGGCGCACCATGCCTCGGGATGAGATGTCGAAGAACGGCGCGTAGCCGAACACCGCGTCCATGGCATCGGACTCGGGGACGTTCCTGCCGCACCGGCCCATGACGAAGGCCAGCTCGGCCTCGGGCTGGGTCACCACCGCCGCCGGGATGTCGGGCAACTCCACCGCCCCCTCAGGCCCCAGCAGCTCGGGCGCCTTGTAGAAGAATTCGATGGGCAGGGTGTCGGGGGTACGCTCCGGCGAGTCCAGGTAGTTCACGAACGCGGCCAGACACTTGCTCGGCCGGGGGATGGGGGCGAGCAGCTTGACCACGCTCAACGGAAAGCCCGACCCCTCCCGCAACAGCCGCTCGAACTCCTTCCGGTAGTCGTCGAAGTTCGCGATCACTTCCTCCATCACCCGCTGGGGACCCTTCTCTACCCGGTACGGGACGATGCCGCTCACGTCCACCACGTTGCTGCCGTCCTTGAGAACGCCGATGCGATCGTCATTGAAGCGAAGAATCTTCACGGGAAAATGCTCCTTGTGGTCCTCTGCCCCCGAACCTGGTGTAGTGTCCTGTATAAAGCGCGGATAATCTGCCGGTCCTTTTCGCCGTCCGCTACGTTGCTTCGCCTCGCGTGGTATCGGCCAATGCCCGTTTTCGCGCCTTGCCGGTGACAAAATGCCCCGCGCACCTTATCCACCGTTCCCATGGGACACCACACTAATCGTTCACCGGCTCCAGCCAGAGGTCCACCAGCGCCAGCCGCCCCTCCCGGGCGGCCTGTAGGCCCCGTTCGAGGGCCGGCTTGACCATGGCCGGGCTCTGCACCCGCTCGCCGAAGCCGTCGAAGGCCCGGGCGATGGCCGGGTAGTCCGGCGCGGGCGCGATGGACGTGCCCACGAACTGGTTGGTGCGCACGGCCCAGCCCTCGGGATAGTACGCCGGCATGCCGCGCTTCATGGACTTGTAGCCGTGGTTGTTCATGAGCACGATCAGGATCGGCATGCGGAATTCCTGGGCGAAGCCGAAGCCCGCGATGCCGGGGTTGTAGTTGAACGAGCCGTCGCCGATGACCAGCACCACCGGCTTCTCCGGATGCGCGGCCTTGACGCCGAGGGCGGTGCCCAGGCCGGTGCCGAGGCCGCCGATGCAACCGCTGAAGAAGTTGCCGGGCTTGACCCGATCCAGGTACTGATGCAGCGCCATGCGGTGGGTGATGGTCTCCTCCACCAGGCGCACGTCATCCGGAAGCGTCTGGTTGAGCTGGTACATCACCCAGTTGGTGTCCATGGGCTCCCTGGATTCCAGGCTCCGGGCCTGCTCGGCCCACGCGCCGCGCCGCGCCGCGCCCTTCTCGCGCAGCCTGTCCCGCCGTCCCGCGGCCGCGGCGCCGCCGTCCACCCCGTTGCTGCGGAGCCGCTCCAGCAGCGCGCCCAGGGACGCCTCCAACTCGCCGGCGATGCTCAGATCCACCTGAACGCCCCAGTAGGGCAGGTTCATGTGCAGCGGCTCCTCGTCCAGCGCCGCCACCTTGGCGCCCTGCGCCACCGGGGCAGAGGCCGGATGCCAGGGCTGGGTCGCGCCGACGAGACAGACCACGTCGGCGTCGGCCATGAACTCTCCGGGCTCGAAGCCGCCGTGCAGATCGTGATCCCGCGGGAAATTGAAGTAGCCGCTGCTCCGGGTCTCCACCACCGGCGCGTTGAGCAACTCCGCCAGCTCCACCATGCGCTCCACGATGCCGGCGTTCCTGCCCGCGTTCTCGCTCACGATAACCGGATTCCGCGCCGTCCGCAGCAGGCTCGCCAACTCGTCGATCCCCTTGGGGTCCGGGCTCGGCAGGGTAGGCATGGACACCTTGAGGGGCGCCTCCCGCGTAACCTTGTCGAACAGATATTCCATGGGCAGCGACACGAACACCGGCCCCTGGGGCGAACTCATGGCCATCTGGCAGGCGCGCTGGACGGTGGAAACCAGGATGTGCTTGTCGTTGACCCCGAAGCTCCATTTCACGCACCGGTCCACCAGGCGGGCCGGGCCGCCCACGTCCGAGAGGAAGCGCATCCACTGGCCGCCGGGATCGGGGCCGTCATCCTCGCCAAAGGCGATGGACTCGCCGGTGAAGACCACCATGGGAACCTGCTCGTGCAACGCCCCGCGCAGCGCCATGGAACCGTGAAGCGCGCCCACCGTGGTGTGGATCATGACTCCGGGCAGCTTGCCGGTGGCCTTGGCGTAGCCGCTGGCCATGGCCAGCGCGATCTCTTCGTGGCGCGAGCTGAGGTAGACCGGCATGCTCTCGTCCGGCTTGGCCAGCGCTTCCCAAACCGGCGACCACTCCGAGCCCGGTGACGCGAAGATCCGCTCCACCCCCATGCCGGACAGAACGCGCAAGAACGCTTCCCCACCCGTGAGCCCATTGACTTCGATCATGTTCGGTTTCCTCCGTTACAAGGTAAACGACACTAGAATAAACCGCGGGGGCAATCGACTCCTCAACCAGCCTTGGCGGCGAAGGTGGCAAGCCAGCCCGCGGGGGGTCTCAGGTCCAGCGAGTCCGCGTCGATGGAGGTGCGGCCCGACAGGAGTACCCGCTCGCCCCGGTAAGCCCACACGCGCAGGTCCGCCCACACGTACGAGTCGCCGTCAAGCTGGATCCGCGGCCGCCCTACCTTCCTCTGGGCGACATAGCCTTCGCCCCTCCGCACCAGCCGCTGCAAACGGGAGCGCCCGACGCGCGCACTGGGGAGGAACCCCCGACTGGCGTGGCTTCGGATCGGCTTGAACACGAACTGATGCCGGTTCTGGATGATGGCTTCGAGGTTGTCGGGCCTGAGCAGACGGGTCTCGGGGATGTGCCGGCTCAGGACCTCCCGCTCGCGGGCTTCGATGCCGAGATCCCGGTCCCATGAAGAAAGCGAAAGGTATTCCAGCAGCCGCTTGTCGCTGCGGGTGGCATAGGTAAAGGGACTGGGCGCGACGTACACGCTGCCGTTCAGAAAAGCATCCCGCAACGGCCGCGTCACCTCCTTCTCCAGAAAGAAGTCGGTGGAACGGTTCACGATGAACGACACCGGCTGTTCGTCGCGCCACAAGCGATCTCCGTCCCAGCGGAGCTCCGCCGTCGATGCCACTTCCGACCTCCAGCCCTCCTCGCGGAAGAGGTCCCGCAACATCTCCATCTCCCCGCCGAACTTGCCCCGTTTCAGGGCTTCGGGTTCGTCGAGGATCAGGAAGAGCCCGTCGGGCATGACGCCGAAGAACGCCTCGGCCTCCCGGCGAACCATCCGCTTGATGCGCCGTCCCAGTTCGGCGGCCGACGGCGGGGGGTCGAGAGCCGCCCTCCGCCCCGGCTCCAGGAGTTCGTGAAAGGATTCGTTGATGAGGCCGGCGTACAGGAGGCCGGACCCGTTGTCGTTGAACTCGATGACCTGCCACGGCCCTTCGGGAGGCAGATGGAAATCCCAGGCGCTGAAGAAGCACACCTCCGGCCGTGTCGCAGGCAGGTTCTGCCCGGACGAGCCGATGACGTTCTCCTGCCACACCGGCCGGGTGGTCACGTCCTCGAAGACGCGGATGAAGTCGTCGATCTCGGCCAGCACCGCCGCGGGGATCGCCTGGTGAGCGAAGGTCACGGAAAACTCGTCCGGAACGCCGGGTATTCCCGCCGCCCGCAGCCGGCTCCACAACGGGTCACGCGGATTCATGAATGGTGCGTGTCAGACGCTGGAGGAAACGCGCCACCTCCGCGTCGCCCGCCAGTCGATAACCCGCGGCCGTCGGGCGCGGCTCGTCCGCCACGAGGATTCCCAACCCTTTGGCGGCCACGGCCTCGAAGGCGTCTTCATCGGTGGTGTCGTCGCCAAGGTAGAAAGGCACGACGCCCGGATGGTCGAGCCCCAGCGCCTGGAGGATCCACTCTACCGCCTTGCCCTTGTTCCAGTCGAACCGGGGCCCGATCTCGAACACCTTCTTCCCGTGGGTCTTGCGGAGCCTGGGATAGTCTTGGAGCAGGCCGTCGACCACGGCTTCGACGTCCGGCACCGTCGCGTCTTCCACAAGCCGGTAGTGAACGGCGATGGAGTAGCCCTTGGTCTCCGGCAACAGGCCGGGGACGTGCGCGAGGGCGCCGCGGAGCCGCTGATGCAACTCCTCCATCGCCGGGAGGAACTCCTGCCCCACCTGATGGTAAACACCGGAACCCGCGGGTCCGACGATATCGAAACCATGAGTTCCGGCGTAGAAGAGATTGTCGAGCCGGACCCGTTCCTGCACGTCCTCCCGCGCGCGTCCACTGACCACGGCCGTGACGCAACGGTCGCCCAGGCACCGTACCGTCTCTCGCATCTCCTCGGAAAGCACGGCCTGCACGGGGGTGTCCACGATGGGAGTCAGGGTGCCGTCGTAGTCCAGGAAAACGGCGGCCTGTCTGCCCTCCAGCGTCCTCTCGATGTCAAGGGAATCGGTCAAGGCGGACGGAATCGTCCATTTGGAGCTCACCACGGCGTCACCGGCGCCGTCCTCGCCGACTCCGCAGTGCTCTCCCCCCGGCTGACGGCCCTCATCCGCGAACCCGTCCCGCGCAGTCCACCTCGACCCACTCCTCCTCGGGAATGGCGTAGGAATGGGTCCCGGCGATCAATCCCGCGCGATTCAGGTTGCTGGGGCATATGGCGCGCTCGTCGATGTCCTTCTCCGCCAGCCTGGCGTCCATGATGTCCTGACTGCGGTCCGAATGGCCCAGCCCCATGGCGTGACCGATCTCGTGGGCCGTCATGTTCTGGGCCTCTACGGCGCCCACCCCCCTGAGTCCGAGATAGACGTAGGCCTTGCGGATGCCTTCCTGTCCGTTGCGGCACTTCACCTTGGTGGCGCCCACGATCCCGGGCAACACATCGTCGAACAACTCGATGGTGATATCGGCGCCTTCGTGGGCCGTTTCGTGCATGGCGTAGAACGGCTGCACCTGGTTCCATCGCAAGACGCCGCGACGCACGGCCAGGGCCGACTCCAGAGGCACGCCGACCCAGTTGTTGACCTTGAACGTCACCACCTCCCGATCCACGACGTTCCACCGGGCCACGGCTCCGTCTTCGCACGTCATCCGCTGGATATGGACCATGCGCCCGGCGTCAGGGCGGCTCCGGGCGTCGCCGTCATGCCTGCAAGGAACGCCCGGGCCCGCACCGACACCGTCCGTGCAAGCCTCACCATTCGAGTGAAACAAGGGCAGGGAAAAGGCCAGAGCCAGAAGGACAGGCATTGCCTGATTGGCCGTGATCATGCTGCGCCGGTGGTGTCGTCCGCTGCCGGAAACCCTTGGGCGCGATGAACCGTTTCACCGCAAAACCGCGCTTATACAACGTGAGGCCGTTGTCCGCAACCTGTACGGCGCAAGCCCAAACCGGGAGGGCGCCGAAGCGCCCTCCTGGTCGTGTCCCGTGCGATTGGTTCGCATGCCCGGTGCACAGGATCTTCGGGACGGTTCAGCCGATGAAGCCCCCGTCATCGCGCGTTACCGCGATCACGGCCGAGCGGGGGACGGTGTCGCCGCCGTCGGGGAAGTGGCTGTCACCCTTCTCGCCCGGATGCTGGATGCCTGCGAACAGGGTCCTTCCGTCCGTGCTTCAGGCGATGCCGGTGACTTCGCACTGCCTCGGGCCCACCAGGAAGCGGCGGATTTCACCCGTCACCGGGTCGTCCACCAGCATCTGGTTGTTGCCCTGGCCGGCGAAGCCCTTGGTGTTGGAATACTGGCCGTCGGTCTGGATCCACAACATGCCGTTGCGGTCGAAGGCGATGCCGTCAGGGGAGTTGAACATGTTGTCCGGAGTGATGTTCTTCGAGCCGGCGTTGGCGTCGCCGTGGACAGTCGGGTTGCCCGCTACAACGTAGAGATCCCAGGCGAAGCCCGTGGCCAGGTGATTGCCGCCATCCGGCCTCCAGCGCACGATCTGGCCGTACAGGTTGGCGGCACGAGGGTTGGGCCCGCCCACCGGAGTCGCGTCGCCGCCCTTGTTGGGCTTCTTGCCGCGGTTCTTGTTGTTGGTGAGGGTGCAGTAGACCTCGGCCTTTCGCGGATTCGCCGCCACCCATTCCGGGCGGTCCATGGTAGTGGCCTTCACCGCCGAGGCGGCGATGCGCGTGTGAACGCAGGCCTCCGCCATGGAGGCCATTCCCGTGGACTCGGGGGTCAATTCCAGCCACTCGCCCCGGCCGAGGGCGGTGCGCTTCTTCGGAGGCGACTTCGGATCCAGGGGATCGATCTCGACGATGTAGCCGGCGCGATTCGGCTCGTGGGGGTGCCTGGCGATGTCGAACCATTCGTCGGTGGTGGCCCAGGCGTAACCCCGGTCCCTGGTCCCCACGCCGTACCGCTTGAACTCGGGGCCCACCTCGATGCCCGGATCGCTGGACGAGAAGTAGCCGTGGAAGTTCTCCTCACACGCGAGGTAGGTGCCCCAGGGGGTGCGGCCGTTGCCGCAATTGTTCCAGGTGCCGAGGCTGCGGCCGCCCGCGGGGTCGGCGGCGGTTTCGACGAGATCGTGACCGAGGGCCGGTCCGGTGATGTCCATCGGGGTATCCGGCGTAATCCGCCGATTGTATGGCGAGTCCTTGACGACGGACCACTTGCCGTCCTTGCGGGCGATCTCCAGCACCGACACGCCGTGGCCGGCCTTGCCCCTGCGCACGTCATCGGCGTTTTGCGGCTTGCCGGAACCCTCGCCGCCGAAGATGACGCCGAGGTTCACGAACTCGTTGTTGACCGCGAGGACGTTGCGGCCGCGGTGGTTGAACAAGGCCATGCCGTCGTTGTTGTCGCCGAAGGCCAGCTCCTGGCTGGCGCCGCTGCCGCGGGCCTTCGGGTCGAACTCCATGGACCGCGACCACAGGGGATTTCCCCACTTGGCCACGACGTGCCAACCGTACCCCTTGGGAACAGTGACGGTGTCGAGGCCGTTGGCGGCCACTGCCTCGAAGCCGAACCGGCTGATGCCGGCAAGAGCCGAAAGAGGCTTGAGCACTCCGGTGCTCATGACGAACGCGGAGGCGGCGAAAGCGGCGCTGCCGCTCAGGAAACCGCGCCGTGAGAGGACCTTCCCGGCCAGCCTGCCGAAGTCGGTCTCGACTGGACGCGAATCGTGGACATCATCGAGCTCGTCGGATGTGAACTCGTGCCTTGCGGCGGTGCGTGTGTCAGGCATTTCTCCTCCTTTGTGGTGCGACTTCGAGTCACTCGATCTGTGCATGAAGGATCGGAGCGGTGACAAACGACCTGCTTCCCGTGGCCCCGGAACCGGTGATGCCGCCTACCGTAACCAGGGGTTGTTACGTCTGCGTTAGCGAATCTTGAAACGTGCATGAAACTGGGTCGCGGCGGGTCGGAGAATGCACCCTGGCTTCCTGTCCGATTCTCGGGACCGCCTCGACATGCACCAACGTGCGGTCATGCCTGCCTCTCCACGCAACCCTTGCAAGTCGGTGCCTGCAATGCTGTAGTCACGATGAACCAAGGCATTGCCCACGGCCTCCCGAACGACTGCTTCGGGATAGTCCCGGCGGTCGATCCGACGCGCCCCGCCGATGCCGTCGCGAAGTCCATGTCTTGGAGCCATCTCCGCCATTCCTCGGCATCTCCCTCGGGCGGAACGTCGCCTCCCAGGATGCGGACGAAATAGTCATGCAAGCGTCGGCGGTCGAGAGCCTCCATGGTGGTTCCAGGAACTGGTTTCAGGCCAAAACGAAGTTGTCCGGACTGTTGATGGAGACGTTCCTCTTCTTCACGCGTTGCGTCGCGGGTTGTCGTCCCGACCCGCATCTTGGTGACCCATAACGAGCGGCGCTTCGCCTTGTAGGGCTTATCCGGCGCGTTCGCGGGAGCGACACGATGCCAACCACCTTATCCCCATCCCAGCCAATCGTCTCCCAGTACGGAATCGTAGCCGGTTGAAGGTGTGTGCGGGCCGTATCCATTACCCACTCCTCAGCCTTCGCCGGATGCCAAGTGAGGCCGGTGACGGTTTGGTCGTCTTCGACACCGAGAAGAATACGGCCGCCTTCCAGGTTCAGGAGGGCCGCTACCTCTCCGGCCAACTTCTCCGAAGCGATATCGTCGCGCTTGAACTCGACGCCCGAGCTTTCACCATTACGGATAAGCTCGATCAATTCGGCCTTATTCATCGGAAGCTCTCGGAATCCATACTTCAGCCGCCTCGTCTCGAAGGCGTCCTTCCCGCCTTCCAGAATCTCCTCGACGAGTTCTCGTACCGATTGTGTGTCGATGGAACCCATATGCTCCAGAGCAATACGCGCCTTTCCCCCATTCGCTCCACCTGCCGCGGTGAGCCCCAGGATAAGCTCAGCGTCGCCGAGCACCGGGATGTTGGCGTTGTGGGTCGAGAAAATGAACTGTCGACGGCACTTCTCCTCGCGCATCCTGGGGATCAAGCCCTCGGTG
The DNA here is from genome assembly GCA_963422385.1 of Binatia bacterium. GTDB lineage: Bacteria > Desulfobacterota > Binatia > UBA9968 > JAJDTQ01 > JAJDTQ01. The sequence continues at coordinate 660,733 of OY729432.1, forward strand.
ATGAAGCGGTTGTCCAGGTCGTCCTCCGGCTGATCCACGATCAAGGGAGCTTCGGATTCCAGCAGCAGGAGCAGCAGCACGGCGGTGGCCTTCTGGCCTGTCGAGAGGTCTTCGAGCACCTGCCATGACGGCGGCTCACCGGCAGGCGCCGTATTGAGCCGGATTATGGTCGTGGGAGGCAATTCCAACTCCTCGATCCGCATCAGAGCCTCGGTCGGCGCTTTGGCGAGGTGTTCTGCCTGAGCGCGTGGTTTTCCAAGCGCCGCAGCAGGGATTCTCGCTCCCGCAGCGGGCGAAGGCCCTCGACCTCGCGCCGCAGGCGGATGAACTCCTCGCCATCCACCGACGACTTCTGGAGATCACGCAGGATTTTCTCGTAGGCTTTCCGGACTTCGCGCTTGCGCTCGTTCCAACGGGAGCGGACCTCGGCAATCCTCTCGTCAGTTTGCGCGAGGCATTTCTCGAACCTGAGCGCCAACTCTTCAATGTCGCGGCTCAAGCGTTCAAGGATGCCGTCTGCTTCCGCGATAATCTCCTTACCCGGCAAACCCTCCAGCGCTTTGGGCGACAAGAACACGCGGTCGATGGGTGTCTCTTGGCGGAGCCTCTCCAGGCATTCGCGCAACGGCTCCAGACGCTCGGAAATCGGATCGAGTACCCGCTCTTCCCGAACGATAAGGCTTCGCTCACGCAGACGGTCTTCGAGTCCGGCTTCCCGAAAGCGATCCAGAGTCTCCTCCAGACCCGGAAGAGTGGCCAGACGCTCCTCGATCTGCCCGCGCTCGGCGCGCACGTCCAGAATCGACCGTCTCGTCTTTTCCAGATCTCGACGGACATCAGCCTTGCGTCTGGTCAGAGACGGATCGCGCTCGACGAAACGGTCGAGAAGGCGGGCAAGCTTCTCGCTGTTCCTGGTGAGCCCGGATATTTCGTGCTGCCCATACACCTCGACGCCGGGGAGGATCTCGGCCGGGAGGGGGCTTGATACTTGTCCGGTCTCGTCGCGAACCACCGGCGGGTTCGGTACGGTGCGCTCGATCCGGTATTGGCGCTTTGCCGGACGATGGCAACGCGCGAGAAGCGAGACCTTCGTCCCGCTCCGGAGCACTTGGCCGACAATTCCCTTGTGGGCCTTTTGTGCCTCCTCTCCAATGGGGTCCAGGCCCAGCACGTAGCGCAGGCAAGTGAGTCACTTGACAGGTCTGAGGAAGGCGCCGTATCGCGAATTCCAAACGCGCCGAGGAAACGCCCGAGTTGCCTCTCGGCAGTATCCGGCGGGTAGATGCAAAGAACATGAATGCCTTCGGAGGAGGAAAGCTCGAAGCCGGGGAATACCGTGATGCCACGGCCCTCCGCGGCGTCTCGGAACGCTGACACTTCGCTCACGTCGTTGTGATCGGTAATGGCGAGCACCGAGACCCCGATTTCGGCGGCCTTTGCGACGATGGCCTCGGCATGAGACCCGGCGTCGCCTTCGGCTTCTTGACCGCGGAATGTGCCACCGTAGCGGTGTGGGTTTACCTGGAGCGCGCATCTATGGAACGCTGAGCCAGAGGATAACCCAAGCGCTCCATCAATGGGATCGACTGGATTCATTCCTCGATGTAGCTGTGCCATGGCTACGTACTTCTCCATCCCTTTCTTACCGTTCGTACCAACCCGACGGGACAATCCTCTCCTGCACGTCTGCGGATCCGAACTCTGGCCGACAAGCCGTGCGGTCCAGACACTCGGCCCGTCGAGGCGAATGGTTTCCACTCGCCTCGGCTCGCCAAAAAGCGGGCCGGTCAGGACCCGTCCTTCCCGGATGACGGTTTCGATGCTCAACGGGTCTGCCTCGGTGAACGCGCGACGCAGGACTCATCTGATCGTGAAATGTACCGACATCGTTGGCATTACGAGACCCACGACAGCATTTGGCAATTGCCTGGAACCGGCCCCGAACGATCATCCGGGCAGACCATCCATCCTATCCTCTCGGGGAAATTGCCGCGGCCCGCGATTGTTGCTAGGGTACAGGGGAAATCGTCATTTCAGCCTGGAGAACACCGGTTGGGCGCGGGCCGGCGGGGTCAGGCGCAGGAGGTTTGTCATGTCCGTGATCGATGCCGATACCCATGTCGACGAGTCCGAATCCACTTGGGCCGCGTTGGAGGGGACCCCCTACTCGAAGTACATTCCGGTGACGGTTACCATCTCGCCCGAAGAGGCCGAGCGCGCAGGCTTCAACACCACCACCCGCCGCAGTTGGGTGGTCGAGGGCAGGCTCCAGAACCGCGCGGTCCGGGACGAGATCAACCATCCGCCGCGGGTGCGGCGGGAGCTCGATGACGTGGAAGGCCGGCTCGCCCACATGGACGAGATGGGCGTGGATATTCAGGTTATCTTCCCGACTTTCTTCATTCGTCACAACACGAAGAACGCCGAAGCCGAATGGGCGCTGACCACCACCTACAACCGCTGGCTGGCCGAGAAGTGCGAGCCCACCAACGGGCGCTTGCAGTGGGCCGCGGTGCTGCCGTGGCTGAATCCGGAGGCTGCCGTCGAGGAGTTGCGGTGGGCCAGGGAGCACGGCGCCTGCGGCATCTTCAAGCGCGGCTTCGACATCGACCGGAAGGTCACCGACCCGCATTTCTTTCCGGTGTACGAGGAGGCCAGCCGCCTGGACATGCCCGTGTGCATCCACACCGGCCATCCGCTGCCGGCCCGCGAGTGGGACCGGGGCTTCCCCATCATGTACGCCTTCGCCGAGATGGTGACCTCCAAGGTGCCGGAGATGTTTCCGAACCTGCGTTTCGGATTCATTGAGTCCGGGGCGTCGTGGATCCCCTACGTCATGTCGCAACTTGGAGCGACGAAGCGTGCCGAGTTGCGTGGCAAACAGGACAGGGTACCACACCTGTTCGACCTGGACCCCGAGATCTTTCGCAAGAACCGGGCCTTCATCACCATCGACCCCATTGACGACGTGGAGTCGATCCTGAAGTTCCACACCGAAGACAACCTGATGATCGGCACCGACTACAGCCACACCGACATCTCCGCCAACCTGAGCGGGATCAACGAGGTACGCAACTGGGTGGACGAAGGCCGGATCAACAACGAGCAGGGCGAGAAGATCCTCAACACCAACTCCCGGGAGTTCTACGGACTGTAGCCGCGGCCGCTTACACGTTTCGGCGCATGGCGCGCCAGACCCTTTCCGGGGTCAACGGAAGGTCCTTGACGCGAGCGCCGGTGCAGCGGAACACCGCGTTGGCCACGGCGGGCGCAACCGGAATGATGCCGCCCTCTCCCATGCCCTTGGCGCCGTAGGGGCCGGGGCCGTCACCGTTCTCCACCAGTATCGATTCGAAGGTCGCCGGCAGGTTCTCGAAGCCCGGCACGCGGTAGTCCACGAGGCTGGGATTGAGGATCTGGCCGTCGCCGTAGACGATGGATTCCAACAGCGTGTGGCCGATGCCCATCATGGCGGCGCCCTCGTCCTGGCCTTCACACTGGAGCGGGTTCAGGGCCCTGCCCACGTCGGCGGCCATGACGTAGCGCTTGAGCCGGATCTCGCCCGTGTCCCGGTCCACGTCGAGCTCGACGCCGGCGATGCCGATCTCCCAGAAAAGCGGGTTGGAGGGAGTCGTGGCCATGCCACTGTGGGCGTAGCCCCGGCCCACGATCTCGCCGCCCTGCATGGCGAAATGGGTGCGGATGAGCTCCCCGTAGGAGACGCTCTGTCCGCCCGCCCTGGCCTCGCCGTCCGCCAGCTCGATGGCCTCCCGCGGCGCCTCGAAATGCTCCATGGCCAGTTCGAGGATCTGCTCGCGGGCGTCCGCCGCGGCCAACTGCGTGGCCTTGCCCATCACCGTGGTGGAGCGGCTTGACCCGGTGGAACGGTCGTAGGGCGTGTAGGCCGTGTCCGGCGGGCGCACCCGGACCTGTTCCAAAGGGACGCACAGCTCCTCGGACACGATCTGGCTCATGACCGTGCGTGACCCCTGGCCGATCTCGGAGGTGCCGATGAGCAGCACCACGCTGCCGTCGGAGAGGGCGTGCACGGTGGAGGTGGACGCCAGCGGAGCTCCGGGGTCGGTGACTCCGAACGCCAACCCCCTGCCCTCTCCGGAGGGGGCTACGGTTCCGTCCCATCCTATCCGCTCGGTGACCCGGCGCAGCCCTTCCCGGAGATCGGCGTCCAGGGGCTTGCCGCCGGGCTTCAGCTCCTCGCCCCGGTGCAGCAAGTTCTTCAGGCGGAAGGCCAAGGGGTCCAGCCCGAGCCGATCAGCGAGGATGTCCATCTGCGACTCGTTGGCCCAGGCGGTCTGCGGGCCGCCGATGGAGCGGAACGAGGCCGCGGACACGGTGTTGGTGTAGACGCAGTGGGACTCGACCCGGATGTGGGGGATCCGGTACGGCCCCAGGATGCGCGTGAGGGTGCGGCTCGTGACCACCGGCCCGAGCTCGGCGAAGGCGCCGGTGTTGAGGAAGACCTCCGCCTGCTTCGCCACCAGGGTGCCGTCCCGCCTGGCCCCGGTGCGGACGCGGCACAGGGCCGAATGGCGCCGCACGGTCATCATCGCCTCGGAAACGTTCTGGGCCACCCGCACCGGCCGGCCGCATTTCTTCGCCAGCGCCACCGCCAGGGGTTCGATCTTGGCCCCGGACTTGCTGCCGTAGGCGCCGCCCACGTAGGGGATGATGACCCGCACGCTCGACAGCGGAAGGCCGAAGATGTGGGCCAGCTCGAGCTGCACGCCGAAGGGGTGGGCCGTGGAACTCCAGACAGTCAAGCCGTCGGGATCGACTTTGGCAATGGCCACGTGGGGCTCCATGGCGTAGTGATACACCATGGGGAAGGTGAAGGTGTCTTCTAACACCGTATCGGCCTCGGCGAAGCCGGCCGCGACGTCGCCCTTCTCGAGCCGGTCGCTGAAGCAGATGTTGCCGGGGGCCGACTCGTGGAGTTGCGGGGCGCCGTTAGCGATGGCCTCCTCGATGGTGACCACCGCAGGCAGGGGCTCGTACTCCACCGCCACCGCCCGAAGCCCGTCTTCCGCCGCCCCCTCGTCATCCGCCGCCACCGCGGCCACCGGCTGGCCGGCAAAGAGAGCACGGTCCAGCGCGACGATGGGATGATCCTTGATCCTGCCGCTGAAATACGGGTTTTGGTGACGGAAGTCCTCGCGCGTCAGCACGGAGCGGACGCCGGGGATTCGCTCCGCAGCGCGCGTGTCGATGGAGACGATGCGGGCATGAGCGTGAGGGCTCCGCAGGATCTTGCCGCAGAGCATGCCCGGCAGCGTGATGTCCGAAACGTACTCGGCCTGCCCAGTGACCTTGGCGACGCCGTCCACCCGCGCGGCCGCGGTGCCGATGATCTTCATGGTAGCTGCCTGTGTGAAGCGTTCAGAAGGTTTGTGACGCCAGCGGGTTCGAAACAGTTTGAAACCCGCCCCTACTAGGAATCGCCTGCAGATCCACCAGATGGGAGAACCGCAGCGCCCGCTGCTTCATCAGGATCACCAGCGTCGTCCCGCCGGCGATGGGACGCGCCTCATCGCCGTGGTCCAGCAACATGCGGCCGGCTTCGGCCACGGTGCGGGGTTTCAGAAGATCAAAAGAGGGAATGGTCATGAGCGATCAGATGCCCGGCGAACGGTCCGCGGGCAATCGCTCGATTTATAGCGCTTGGGATTGTCGTTGACAAATCACACCGCGGCGCCCGCTCTCCCAGCAGAAGCCTTGGCGTCCATCTTGACTTCCACCGGGAGCTTCAGCCCCAGGCTCTCCAACAAGGCTTCGAGAGTGGAGAAGCGGGGATTGCCTTTCCGCGAAAGCGTCCGGTACAGGCTCTCACGGCTCAACTGCGTCTCCTGAGCGAGGTGCCTGATCCCGCGGGCTTTCGCGACATCGCGCAGGGCCAACAGGAAGAATCCGCCCAATACCTCTGCTGGTGAACGTTCCGGAGTATTCTTGAGCATCAATTCTTACTTGTAGGCTGGCTGTTTCTGTCCGGTTTCACACCCATCATGACGATGACGCCGCCTTTCATACCGGTGAGAAGGCCCAGGAAATCGTCGGCGCGCATGGTCTTCATCATGGCCGGCTCGGACTTTGGCAAAAAGTCCAGACACAACTTCTGCAACCCCAGGCGCAGATACCGAAGCAACGGTCCGTGCCAGTTGACCGTCATATCCGGGAACCACCTTTCCAGCGCCGCCAGCCGTTCCTCCGTGATGGGCCGGCAATGCACATCCCTCTCCTGTTTGCCGAGCATTCTCGTGCCTATGGTATGGAGTAGCGTCTTCCAGGGATCGGTGCCCGCAAACTTCCCGCCTTCCTGGAGCACCCGGTACAGCTCGCCAGACACATATTCAAGGCGCGTATGATGGAAGCAGGCGAAGGAGAAGACGGAATCAAAGAAGTCCGCCTTGAACGGAATCTGCTCGCCGAGTCCGACAACGGGAGCGAACCGGTCGCGGACTCCGAAAATCTCCGCCAGGCATAAAGCGTATCGCGCCTCCTCTATCATTGGCGTGAGCAGAAACCCGCGCTCTGCGCCGGCCAGCAGCATTTTAACCGAGTGAGAGCCGGTGCCGCCGATTTGCATGAACGTCTTGCCGCCAACCGGCGCCAAGTGCCGGTATGCCTCGAACAGGCACAGCGACTCATTCCCCGCTTCGATCCAGACATCGTCAGGTTCGGGAAAGCTGCGGGCGGCGGCGATATTCTTGCATCCTATTATCCCCTCCAGATACTCCGCTTTGGCTGCGCCGTTGACCGCAAGGTTGACCCTTCTCGATTCGGCGGCGTTGTAATACTCAATTTCCTCTTCATGAGTCTCCGTATATACCGGGTCATTAAGACCGGGAACCGGATGGAGAGCATCGGGGCTGCCAGTAGGAACAAATCGCTCGGAACCAAGCAAGACCGGAATCCCGTCCACCAACGGATAGGCCGAAGAACCGTCTTTGAGCGCCAATACCTGACCGGTGACCCCGAACGGTATTACTCGGTGACCCCGAACGGTATTACTACATCTTGGCTTTTTCGCGATATTGGGACCGATTCTCGGGGGAGGGGGGACAATTCCAGAGTACTGCCCGTTATGGGACAACGGAGATATTCGACGAAATCATGCAACTCCATGATGTCCAGAGTATATGCAAACCGCAACGCCAGCAAGGGCCGCCAAGTCCGCCGCCAGCGCCCGGAGCGCGCCGCAGGGCCAGTAATACGCCGCCAAGTCAGGATTGAACCTAGGGAAGATCTGAACAAGTCGGTTCTGGCAGAATGGGTTTATTGATGACGGAGTGGAGAGCGGGCCATGGAGCAAGCGACGTTTGCGGAGATGGAGCACGATCTGAAGAAGCGTCACACGCGGCGCGAGGCGTTTATCGAGAAGATGGAGGCGCTGATCCCGTGGGAGCGTCTGGAGAAGCGGGGCGAGCCGTTCTATCCGAAGGCCGGGCGCGGTCGGCGTCCCTATCCGCTGGGGGTGATGGTGCGGGTGCACTGCGTGCAGTTGTTCTACAACCTGAGCGACCCCGGGATGGAGGGCCTGCTCTACGAGGTGGAGTCGGTGCGGCGGTTTGTGGGGCTGCGGCTGTCGGGTGCGCTGCCCGACGAGACGACGGTCCTGCACTTCCGCCGCCTGCTGGAGAGGCACGGTCTGGGGGAGGGGGACCCGGAGATGCACCAGACGAAGAAGGGGAATCAGTGGTACTTCGGGATGAAGGCGCATATCGGTGTGGATGCGCAGTCGGGCTTGACGCACAGTCTGGAGACGACGCCAGCCAACGCCTCGGACGTGGCGACGGCGCACGCGCTGCTGCACGGGGGCGAGGAGCAGGTGTGGGGCGACGCCGGCTACCAGGGGGTGGGCAAGCGCGAGGAGAACCGGGACACGGACGTGGACTGGCAGGTGGCGATGAAGCCCGGCAAGCGCAAGCTGTTGGACAAGGCGGGACCGGAGGAAGCGGCGGAGAAGCGCAAGGCCTCGGTGCGGGCCAAGGTGGAGCACCCGTTCCTGTATGTGAAGCGCCACTTCGGCTACGCCAAGGTGCGCTGCCGGGGGCTGGCGAAGAACACCCAGCGTATCGCCGTGCTGCTCGGGTTCACCAATCTGCTCATCGCCCGGCGCTACGCCACCGCCTGACCCGGGGCCGTTCCGTCCAGAGCCGCCACGCGGCGGCGGCAAGCGGGCCGCTCGGTCGCAGACCGCGCCTTGATTCGCCCTTGCTTGCGTGTCAACCGACCACAGCCCGCTCTCGGACAGCTTCCCGCTTTCACCAACGCACGCGATGAACCCTGTACCCGTCAATATCGGGTCTGTTCAGACCTTCCCTAGAACTCCATCAGGTCCTCGGCGACGACCACCTCGCCGGAGAAGTGCTTTCTCACCTCTTCGGCCCAGGGCTCGTAGTCGGTGGTGCCGACGCGCCGGGTGAAGTGCGACAGCACCACCTTCCCGACCGCGGCCTGAGTCGCCAGCTTGCCGATGTTCTCCAGGCCCATGTGCCCTTGGGTAGCCTGGCGCATGATGCCTTCCTGCTCGGCCGCGCTCATGGCCTCCCAGCGGCCGTCCTGGATCATCGCGTTCCTGCGTTCGTCGCACGAGGAGGTCTCGGTGACCAGCACATCGGCGTCCCTGGCCAGTGCGGCGACTGCGGCGCTGGCGCCGGTGTCGCCGGTGAACATGATGATCCGGTCGGGGGTTTCGAACCGGTACGAGTAGGACTTGTAGCGGCCGGCGTTGTCACCCTTGTGAAAGCTGAAATGGGTGTTCTCCACAGCCGTCACCCGGACGTTATCGTCCTGGTAGACCTCCCCGGCACCCACGTCGTGGCCGAAGAACACCTTGTCCAGCGGCACGCTCCGGCCGCCGTCGGCGATGCGGATGTCGGCGCTGATGCTGCAATACCGCACCGTCGCGTCCACCAGATCCTCGGTCCGGGGCGGGCCGTATACGTTGATGGGCTCGGTGCGCTGGCCGTCCCAGGCCAGGGCCATGAGGGTCCCGAGACCCGCTGTGTGATCGTCGTGATGGTGGGTGAGGAAGATGATCCCGACCTTGCGCACGTCGGCGCCGGCCCTGGCCATGCGCCGCGCCACGCCGTCGCCGGCATCCACCACGTAATAGGTGCCGTTGACGGTGAGCAGGTGTGAGGTCTGCGCCCGGCGGGGCGTCAACGACGGTCCGCCCGACGTGCCCAGAGTGATCAGCGATGATGGCGTCTTCATGTTACCTCCGCTCATCGGGTCCGGTACCGTTCCGCGGGCCAAGCGCGGGGAACGTCAACTCCCGGCGCCGGGCCGCTTCTCTCCGGCGATCAGACCATAGTGAAACCCGCCGCTTATGTGAAGCCGGGCACCGGTCTTTTCGTAGCCGAAGTACGTTTTCCGGAACCGGTCCTTGAGCTCCGGCGGCCGGCGTTCCAGCTCGTCCACCACCTCGAGCCAGTGGCTGCCCATAAGGATCCCGTCGACGCCGTCCTGGTCCACGGTGTAGGTGTGGCGGTCCGCGCGCACGATCTCCAGGCCGCCGTCCGTCATCAACTGCCGGATCTCCTCCATTGCGAAGAACCGAAATTCCGCGCCGTGGGATCGCTGAAAGACCTCGTTGATGAGTCCGTTGACCGCCGCCCCGAGCGCGTCGTCCGCCGCCGTGATCACCGGATCGAGGATGAGCAGACGGCCGCCGGGCTTGAGCACGCGCCCGGCCTCCTGCACCATATCCCGGGCGCTGACAAAGTGATGGAGGCTGAAGGCCACCCACGCCCGGTCGCAGATGCCGTCCCGCAGCGGCAGGCGCTCGGCGGTGGCGACGACCCGGCCATAGCGTGGTATGGCCTCCCCGCCCGGTTCCTGCGACACCCGGAGCATGGCAAGCGCCTCGTCGATGCCGACGACGCTCCCCGCAGCCAGGTGCTGCGCAACCGGGCGGGCAAACCGGCCGGTGCCGGTAGCCACGTCCAGAACGGTCTCGTCGCCGCGCAACTCCATGGCCTGGATCAATCGTTCCGCCAACTGCCCCCGGATATCCGACATGGCCGCCAGCCTGTCGAACTCCACTGCATGGGCGTGATCATGGAAGTGTGAAGGTTTGCTCATGGCGTCTCGCTCCGATCTCCCATCCGACCGAAACCCTCCTGGCCACCTTGCTCATCGGGACCGCGGTGCGCCGTGGACGATTCGTCGACCCAATCCCCTTCGGTGCAGGACAACCCGTCCGGCCCCACGCGTGCTCCCCCGGCCCACGGCGATGCCGGCTTGGTCGCTCTCGCCGCCACACGTCCCTTCGATCCGCAACACGTAGCCATGATAGCCGTGATACCGCTCATCGCAAGAACAGACAAGCCGTATCCGGGGCTGGACCGCCACGATGGCGCCGGACCAGGCCACCTTCTGCATACGCACCTCCAGCTCCGTCGAAAGCACCGACATCACGGCGCCTCGGCGACCTCGGCGCTTCTTCCAATTCAAAAAGCAGGAGGTCCGACAACGACGATTGCGTACCCTCCATCCGGGACGAAAGCACTGCTTCCTTGCGGACGTAGGCGTAAGGGAATCCATGCGCTGCAAGTGAGTCCCTGGAAAACCGTCACCTACGGCAGCGGACACTCCGGCGTCAGCCGCTTCAACTCGGGGATGACCTCCTCGCCGAAGCGCTGGATGGTTTCAAGGGTGAGGCTGGCGTCCATGCCGGGCCAGTCCACCATGAACCAAATGATCTCGGCTCCGAACTCCTCGTGGTAGGACAGCACCTGCTCGGCGACCTCGGCGGGGCTGCCCAGCACGAGGCGGTCCTGCTGCAACTGCTCGAACGGCAGGTCGTAACGTTCTCCCGGCTGGCCCCAGCGCTGGTAGCGTTCGTAGCGCCGCTCGTAGCCCTCGCGGATGCGGTCTTCCGCCTCCTTGCGGCTGTCGGCGATGCAGAGGTCGCGGAAGATGTAGAGGCCCTTGAAGGGCCTGTCGTACGCCTCCAGGGCGCGCTTGTACGCGGGCACGGCGTCGCGCAGGAACGTCTTGGTGTGGCGGCGGCTGGCGATCCAGTGGTCGGCCACGTCCGGCACCCGCTCGACCGTGGCCACGGTGTCGGCACCCAGCAGGATGGGCGGCCGGGGCTTCTGTATCGGCTTGGGCTCGATGGTGACGCCGTCGATCCGGTAGAACCTGCCCTGGTGGTGGACCTCGTTCTCCGTCCACAACCGCTTCACCACCTCGACCCCCTCCTCCAGGCGCGGCCGCTTCTCACGCATGGGCACGCCCATGGAGGTGAACTCGACGTCGCGATAGCCCTGACCGATGCCGAAAAGGAACTTGCCGTTGCACAGGTTGTCGAGGGTAGCCGTGTACTCCGCCACCATCAACGGCTCGTGCATGGGCAGGAGGAATATCGCCGTGCCCAGGTACATGCCGGGGGTCAGGCCGGCGAAGTAGGACAGCAACGGCAAGGACTGCAGCATCGCCGCGTCCGGCCCGGTGGAGTAGTGCTGGGCCACGAACAGCGCCTCGTAGTTGCTGACGTGGGCCACCCGCGCCCGTTCCGTAAAGTCGCGGCAGACGCCGGCCCGGTCCAGATCCGACGGATAGCTGCCGAACGCGATGCCAAAACGCATGATGAAACCTCCGGTTTTCCCAGGAGTCTGTCCGGGCGCTCTCTCCGTCATTCCCCTGAAAGCGGGAATCCGGACAGTTGTTCCAGGTAGTCGCCATGGCCCACCCCGTCAGTCTGAACGTTACCTGCGATTGCAGACAGTGAGGACCAGGACCGGCCCTCAGGAAGGCTTGTCCTTGTTCGATTGTGGATCGTGATGCTTGCCATACGCGCGTCTCCACGCGAAACCAGCCCATCATGAGGCTTTCGAGTCTTGCCCCTTGAACTGCCAATCGTCGGTGTAGTAGGCATTCAAGTCCCCGCGCCCGCCATCCTCTCGATAGAAGATCACCGTTCGGCTTTGTCCGACATCATTGTTCGATGCAAGATCGTCCAACCACTTGGCAATATAGAGCTTGAACGTTTCCAGCCTGTGCTCTGGTCCCGACTCGATCCTTTCGATCTCGGCCTCTTTTGCTTTGCGTGTCCCCCGTTCAAGAACGTTCCTGTTCCACCATCTCATGCTATCCACGGAATCCTGCAAATCCTTACGGTACTCACTCACCGAGTCCTCCTCCAGGAGCTTCCTGAAAGACCGCTCATACTGGTCGATCTTCGAGTTCAGCACGGAGACCCTTCTCCAGGCATCATCCGGATTGTCCTGAAGAGCCAGCTTCAACCGGAGCCGGTCAACCTGGACATCGGCAAGACCCGACACAGTAAAGAACTCGATGTCAGAGACCGCCAGATTTGCGCCAAGCTCCGATCCGGCAGGTCTCTTCGAAAGGAAAGCGTATTTGTGGTGCAAGACGTTCAGATCCTTTTCCGCCAGTGCCAAACGCAACCTCATCTCTTCCGTAAACCGTCGGTACCCGTCGAATTCTTCCGAAACATCCCGAAGGCGGTCCATTGCGCTAGCGAGGACAGCGTAGTCACCGGCGATCTGACGGACGAGCAACTGCTCCAATGCTTTCCCCAATTGATCCAGAGAAACTTGAACCTGGTCCAAGCGCGCACACATCATAACGGATGATACGGCCATGAAGAATACGACAGGAGCAACCACCGGCAGAATCGCGCTGCTTGCTGCGAGGAATGGCGCCTGTGCGACAATACCGGCAGGTCCCACGACCGCCGAACCAACGCCCGCGCCGATCGGCATCAATGTCGCGGGATCGACAGTCGCCAGAAACACGTTGCCCGCAAAAAGGGAAGACGACATGGCCGAACCCGCCCACCAGCGAAGCCAAGAGAACCCCTACGGTCCGTGACCGCAGGGCACCCCCGTCTGTCGCCCCCCTCCAACGTGAGAACCAAGCCATGGCTACCCTCTCACCGTCCAGGCGTTGATCTTCCGGACTGCAGCAAACAGTGAGCTTACCCGCTCCAGGACCGACTTTTTGAATTCCCGCGTCACGATGCGTCCAGCCTCGCGACCGCCGACTCCGCCGACTCCGCCCATCCGAACACTCGGGTCTCTCCCTCGCGGATGCTCTGCACAAGAAGATGCCGTTGGCGTGAAGCTCGCGTGTGAGATGACCTGAACGGATTTTGCCGTCAAAACCGGAACCTCCAACCCTACAATCACATTCCCACGCCACAAACAACAAGACCCCGGAGGATTTCCCTCGGGGTCTTGCGTCTGCGGGTGTCTCGATCGCCGGCCGGAAATATGGCTCCCGGGGAGGGACTCGAACCCCCGACAAAGTGGTTAACAGCCACCTGCTCTACCGACTGAGCTACCCGGGAACGACTTGCTGAACCTAGCACAGGGCCGCGTCAATTTCCAGAAGCGGCGAATCCCAGGCGTTCGAGCTCATCCATCATAAGCTGCTGGTGGGTGGCCGGCCAGAAGACCCGGCGGCAGCCCGGGCAGACCGAGAAGATTTCCTGGGTCTCGAACACATGGGGAGGGACGGTGTCCCCAACCTCCTCCCTGGCCATGGGCTGGAGCGCCTCGTTACACTCGACACACCGGGTCAGGAACCCCGCAAGGGGGTCCAGCCCGCAAGCTTCCACCACCTGATTCAACTGACCTCGGAAATGATCGTCCCGGATGAAGATGCACCGCTCCGGATTCCGCCGCCATATCATGCGATCCCGGGTCAGCATGACCCGCCGCTCCTGCGTTGCCGCACGCACCAAGCCCCGGCCGGACAGATGCTGGCCGTGGATGACGTCCTGGCCGATGATCCGGAGCCACTTGACCAGCCGCCCCAGCATCTTGTCGGCGGCGAATTTCAATTCGTCGTCGATCCGGTCAACCATGGCGGCGCCTCGTCACCGACGGAAGCGGCTTCGCGGAGGACTCGGGGCAAACCCCTCCACCGCCCCCGGATTCCCGCTTTTCGCGGGAATGACGGATGCCAGCCTTTGCAGGCCGTTTTCGTGGCAATGACGCTGTTTGGGGAGTCGGCGCCAACCTTCGTATCAATGAAACTCAAGATCACTCCTCTACCCTGGATCGATCACCTGGTCGAGATGGATCCAAAGGACACGCGAATAGCGAAACAGGAACGGGGCGGAAACGAGCAGTATCAGGCAGGACGTCAGGTAGATGGCAGCCGCGCCAAAGCCGAGGAGCAGCATGGCAACGATAACGGGGAGGACCTCCGCGATTGAGAGTGCGTAGCCGAAATACATGGCGCCGACGAAGTAACCCTGCTCGCGCTCGAACTCAAGGCCGCAGAGCGGGCATCGGCGGTTCATTCCGAAGAGGCTGGCAAAGACGGGGCCGGTGGCGCAACGGGGGCAGCGCAACCGGATGATGGACAACAGCCTGCTCACCGCGTCTCACAGAGATCGTAAGTCGGGGCGGTTCCCCCGTTCCCGCCGGCGGACAACTCCGGCAGCGCCTCGAATGGATCGCCGGTGTCCCGGGCGACGGCGCGCACGGCCTCGATGGCCAGAGGCAGACGGTGCCCCTTCCGCCGGTAGAGTTCCTCGAACCGCGCCAGATCGGTGACGTAAAGGAGGCTCTGCAGGATCACCGCGTTGTCCAGCTTGACCCGGCCGAAGGATGCGTGGCGGTGATATGGGCTACCCTCCAGCGTCTTGGCCCACTGCCGTTGGCTGCGAGCGAACACCTGCTCGCGGCGGCGAAGCTTCTCGGCCTCGGGCACGGGCTCCCGGTAGAGTTGACGCAGGCACTTCACCATGCCCATCGTCATCCCCGAGAACTCGACCTCCTGCCGCCACGCCCGGCGGGCGGCCTCGGCTTCGGGGCTCCGGGGGCCGTGACGCCGGACGAAGAACGCGATGGCTCCTCGCTTGCCGACGAAGTTGGCCAGGCTTTCGTTGAAGGCCACGGAGCCGGACACGAACAGCGTGTTGTGAAGCAACTCGTGCAGCACGACATCCGCCAGGGCCACCCGGTCGAGCTTCAACAGGCGCCCGAGCAACGGGTCGTCGAACCAGCCAAGGGTGCTGAAGGCGCCGGCGGGCCGGATGTTGGCGTCGTGTCCCCGGGCCGCCAGGGCGTCGGCCTCCTTCTTGGCGTCGTTCCGGTCGAAGTAGCCCTTGTAAGGCATGCGGCCCACGAACGGGAACCACCAGGTGTAGGGCTCGAAGGAGGTCTTGGGCACCGCGGTGAGAACGTGCAACAGCACCGGGCGGTCGACGTGGGAATAGGCGGCGTAGCTCCCGCTGACGTTCAGCCCGAGCTCATCCGCGGCGAAGTCCCGAAGCTCCAGCACCATCTCGAGCTTGCGGCGGACGTCCGGCGCGACCCCTTCCTCGGCCAGCATCGTGGTGATGGGCTTGCGTCGCCACAGGATCCGGCCCTCTTCGTAGGCGGCGCGGATGAAGTATTCCGGAGAGCAGCCGCACAGGCCCGGCAGCAGGCAGAGCCATGGCAATCGTTTCAAGATCGCAACCACGGTATGCGTTCCGGCGCGCGTCTAGTCGCCCGCGGCCATGTCCCGTGCCTCGGGTGCAGCCGCGCCGCCACCGTCCCCCTGGAACTGCAATTGATGGAGCCGGTAGTACACGCCGCCCTTCTCCATCAGTTCGGTATGCGAGCCCATCTCGCGTATCACGCCCCGGTGGAATACGACGATGCGGTCGGCGTTCCGGATGGTCGAAAGGCGATGGGCGATGACCAGGCATGTCCGGTTGGCCATGATCTTCTCGAAGGCGCTCTGCACCAGGAACTCGGTGTCGGTGTCGACGCTGGAGGTGGCTTCGTCCAGCACCAATATCTCCGGATCGACGACAAACATCCGCACCAGCGCCAGGAGTTGCCGCTGCCCCGCCGACAGGTTGCTTCCCCGCTCGCCCACGGTGGCCCGCAACCCGCCGGGCAAACGCCGGATGAAACCCTCCGCGTTGGCGCTACGCACCGCCGCACGAATCCGGTCCTCCGGAATCGACCCGTTACCCAGTCGGAGGTTGGAAAGGATGTCTCCCGAGAACAGGAAGACGTCCTGCAGCACCACCCCCATGTAACGCCGCAGGGCGTCGAGGTCCCACTCCCGCACATCCCGGCCCCCCACACGCACCGCGCCGCTGTCCACGTCGTAGAACCGGCTCATGAGCTTGATGGTGGTAGTCTTGCCGGAGCCGGTGGCGCCGATGACCGCCACCCGCTCACCCGGCTCGATCCTGAAGGAAACGCCCTTGAGCACCGGATCGTCGGGCCGGTAGCTGAACCAGACGTCGTCGAACTCCACTGCGCCGCGGGACGGCCTGACCAACGCGGGCGCGACGGCCACGGGAGGGGTGGCCGGGCGCGTGGCAGCCGGGGAAGCAGGCCGACCCGGCACCTCCGGCGGCGTGTCCAGCAGCTCGAAGATCCGCTCGGCCGCGGTCATGGCTGCCTGAATCACGGCGTACTTGTTGCTGAAGTCGCGCAACGGCACGAACAGCCGGCGGATGTACTCGCTGAACGCCACGAACGTGCCGATGCTCACGATGCCCTGGAGCACCTCACCGCCGCCGTACCAAAGCAGCAGCGCGATGCTCAGCGAGCCCGCGGCCTCGACCATCGAGAACAACGACGCTTCATAGACGTTGGAGCGCTGGATGGCGTCGCGGTGGTCCCGATTGAGACCGTCGAACTCCTCGAAGCTCCGGGCCTGCCGGTTGAAGAGCTGGATCACGGCCATGCCCGGAATGGCCTCGCCGAGATAGGCGTTGACCCGGGCGATGCGGCTCCGGATCAGGCGGTAGGTCTGGCGCGCCTTGACGCGAAAGACGTTGATGGCCACCAGCAGGAACGGAATCATCGCCAGCGATACCAGGGCCAGCCCCGGGTGAAGCGAAAGCATGATCGCGACGATGGCCCCGATGAGGACCAGGTCGGCCATCAGGTTGATGGCGCCGGCGGCGAACATCTCCTGCAGCACCTCCACATCCGTGGTCATGCGGGTCATCAACCGACCCATGGGGTTGCGGTCGAAGTAGCTCATGGGCAACCGCTGCACGTGGGAGAACAGTTCGACCCGGAGATCGGCCAGGCAGCGCTGGGCCACCAGCATCGACAGATAGTACTGCAAGAAAAACGCGGCCGCCTCCGCCAGCAGGGCGGCGAAGAAGAGAACGCCCGTGGTCATCAAGGTGAAGCCGTCGCCGTCGCCGACGGCATCGATGCCGGCCTTGAGGAGCAGGGGCTGGGCCAGATTGAAGCACTGGTGCACGGGCAGCAACAGCAGCGACAGGAGGAATATCTTCCGGTGCGGCCGGATGAACCGCCAGAGACGCCGCGCCAGCGCTACATCGTAGGACTTGCCGGAAATGTTCTCCTGGTCTTCCCGCGCATTCATTGGAACGAAATTCCCAAACTATCGACCGTCGCGCCGTCCTCAGATCTCGTCGAACTCGTCGAGCTCGTCCGACATCTGCTGCCGGCGATACATCTGCGCGTACACCCCGTCGGTCCGGAGCAACGACTCGTGGCTCCCGCGCTCGACGATGCGGCCCTCCTCCAACACCAGGATCTCGTCGGCTTGCTTGATGACCGCCATCCGGTGGGAGATGATGATGCAGGTCCTGTCCTTGAGGACGCTCTCGAAGCCGCTGAGGATGCGCTGCTCGGTCTGCGAGTCCACGCTCGACAGGCAGTCGTCCAGGATCAGGTACTCGGGGTCCGCCAGTATGGCCCGGGCCAGAGTCGCCCGCTGCTTCTGTCCGCCGGAGAGGGCGATGCCCCGCTCCCCCACCCGGGTGTCGAGGCCGTCCGGGAAGACCTCCACCTCGCCCTCCAGATCGGCCACGCCCAGCACCCGGTGGACCTCCTGCTCGGTGGCGCCGGCGTCGCCGAACTTCAGGTTCTCCTCGATGGAGGTGGAGAACAGGAACGGGTCCTGCGGGGCGTAGCCGATGGCGCCCCTGAGGTCTTCCAGGGACAGCGACCGGATATCCACGCCGCCCATGCGGATGGCGCCGGAGGTGACGTCGTGGAGGCGTGGAATCAGATGCGTCAACGTGCTCTTGCCCGAGCCCGTGCGGCCGACGATGGCCACCTTGCGGCCCGGCGGCACGTCGAAGCTGATGTCCTTCAACACGGCCTCGCCGTTGCCGGTCCCGTTGTAGGTAAAGGACACGTTCTCGAACTCGATGCCCCCTTTCTTGTCAGCCAGCGGCACGGGGTGGTCCGGATCGGCGATGGACGGCTCCACCTCGAAGATCTCCTCCAGCCGCCCCATGGCCGCGCGGCCGCGCTCCAACATCGAGATCATCCAGCCGAAGGCCGCCATGGGCCAGGCGAGCACGTTCAGGTAGAGGATGAACGCCACCAGGTCGGCCACCCCGGTCTGCTCGCGGGTGATCAGCCAGCCGCCGTACCACAACACCACCAGCACCGTGAACCCGTGCAACGCCACCATCATGGGGTTGATCATGCCCCGGCAGCGGGCCAGGTCCATGCTGCGCACCCGGTACTCGTCGTTGAGCTCGTTGAACCGGCCGGTCTGGGACTCCGCCTGCACGTACGCCTTGACCACGTGCATCCCGCTGAGGTTTTCCTGAACGTGGGCGCTCATGCGGGACATCTGCCGCTGGACCCGCAGCGAAGCCCGTTGGATCCGGCCGCGAAACTGCCGGAACACCAACATGAGCAGCGTCAGGCACGCGCCCACCGCCAGCGTCAACTGCGGGTTCATGGCGAACATGAACACCGCCGCGTAGATGAAGTAGAGAGGGGTATTGACCAGGTTCAGAAAACCGGGACCCAACAGCATGCGCACGGCGTTGATGTCGTTGATGGCCCGGGACATCAGGTCGCCGGTGCGCTGGGACTGGTAGTAGCCGAGGGGAAGCTTTTCGAGGTGGGCGAAGAGGTCGTTCCGCAGGTCGTACTCGATGTTCCGCCCGGCGTTGAAGATGATGGACCGGGAAACCCCTCGCAGCAGGCCGCCGCCGGCCGCGGCCAACGCAATCAACAACACGTAGCCGCCCAGTTCGGAGTCGGGATCGCCCCGCTCGATGACGTCGATGGCGGCACGGACCCACCACGGAACCAGCATGAGCAGGCTGGTGGTACCCACCAGGCACAGCCCGCCCAGCAGGTAGCGGCGCCAGTATTGCCAAAGATACTCGATTAACCGTCCGATGCCGGCCATGATGGAAAGAGACGCGGTACTCCTGGTGATCGGGGTACTTGAAAGCCCCACGGGAGGTGGACAGACTTGCAGGCAACCTGTTTCAATCTAGCCAAGAACCTCGCGAATTACCAATCGGGCGGTAGCCACGCCTGCGCCCGCCATCTTGACAACGAGACCGCGAATTGATAATCAATTCAGGTTGTTCTGTCTTTTTCTCCTTAAGCTGACACCGTTACCAGGTTCATCCGAAGACATCACTTGGCGGGTCCTTATGCCACGAACGGCCTCACGCAAGAACATGGATGGGTTGGGAGCCCACGAGAGCCGGTTGTACTCGGACTGGGCGCCTCTTTACGACAAGACGTTCGCGAAGTTCTTCTACTCTCGCGAACGGACGGTGATAAGGGACCTCGATCTCCCGGCGAGCGCCGAGATCCTGGAGGTCGGCGTCGGCACCGGCGCATCACTCCCCGCGTATCCGCACAATTGCCACATCACCGGCATCGACCAGGCACCGCTCATGCTCGCGCGTGCCCGGGAGAAGATCGCGCAGAACAACTGGCGCCACGTCGAAGTCAGGGATATGGACGCCCTGAACCTCACCTTCTCGGACAACGCCTTCGACTACGTGATGGCATTCCACGTCGTGTCGGTGGTGCCGGACCCCGTCCGGATGGTGAATGAGATGAAACGCGTTTGCCGTCCCGGCGGAACCATCGTCGTCGTCAATCACTTCACCACGACATCACCGATCTGGGGCAAGCTTACCAAATCCCTCGATCCCATCACCCGCCGGTTGGGCTGGAGCACGAACCTCGAGCTCGAGCCTTTTCTCGATGAGGCAGCGTTCACCGTGTACAAGGCCTACCGGTACTCCCGATGCTCGCTGTACACCGTGGTGGTGGGCACCAACGACAAGGATGAAGAACATCCGACCCACCCAACGGAGACACCGGCGCCATCCTCCCCCGTGACCCGGCAGACCGTCTGAGAAACGCCCGATCCACGCCCGGACAGTCGGCGGCGGAGTCAACTGTCTCCTGTTGCCTGATCGGAAGCGCTGACGGACCCCGCACGCACCCTGATCAGCGTGTATCCATACGTCCCGGGATAGGCGGATTCACGAGAGCGCTCCCGCCGTCGACCTCGGCACTGGCCTCCCCCGTCACCTTCACCTTCCGTCCTTCGACTACGAGCCTGCCTTCGCTGTAGAGCTGAATCGCGCGGGGATAGATGCGGTGTTCCTGGACCAGGATTCGTTGGGCGAGGGTCTCCTCGGTGTCGTCGGGCAGGACGGGGACCACGGCCTGGATGATGACGGGTCCTTCGTCGCAGCCTTCGCTGACGAAGTGAACGGTGCAGCCGGCGAACCGCACGCCGTATTCGAAGGCCTGCCTCTGGCCGTGCAGGCCGGCGAAGGACGGCGACAAAGCAGGGTGGATGTTCATGATGCGGCTGGGGAAGCTTTGGATGAAGAACGGCGACAGCAGCCTCATGAATCCGGCCAGCACCACCAACTCCACGCCGTGCCCCTTGAGATGGTCCACCAGCACCCGGTCATAAGCCTCTCGTGACGCGTGTCCGCGGTGATCGATGACCGTGGCGGAGATGCCGTGGTTGCGGGCGCGGGTGAGCCCGTAGGCGTTCTCGCGGTTGCTGACGACGGTGCGGATGCTCGCGTCCAGGCGATCCTGCTCGATGGCGGCGATGATCGCCTGGAGGTTGGTGCCTCCGCCCGAAAGCAGGATACCGATGGGAAGCTTGCGTTTCATGGGAAGGCTTGCATGTCTTGTGTCATGAAGGATGGAGATGGACCCGGCGGGTTCGAAACACGCCCCTACATGAAGGACACGCCCCGGCGGCCCTTGCGGATCTCGCCGACGACGGCATAGGGTTCGTGGCGGCGCCGCAGAGCGCGCTCGACTCCCGCTGCCGCATCCGCGCCCACCACGAGAGCCATGCCGATGCCGTTGTTGAAGGTGCGGTCCATCTCCGCCTGCGGGACACCTCCCAACCGCGCGATGAGATCGAATATCGGCGGCACCGCCCAACTTCCCCGGCGGACCCACGCCCGCAGCCCTGACGGCAGCACCCGCGGCAGATTCTCCACGATGCCGCCGCCGGTGATGTGGGCGATGCCCTTGATCCGGTGCCTTGCGGTCAGGCCGCGGATCAGCCCGACATAGATCCGGGTGGGCTTCAACAACTCGTCCGCCAACGGACATCCCAAGTCCGCCACCCGGGATTTCAGCTCGAGCTTCGCCGTTTCCAGAAGGACCTTCCGGGCCAGCGAATAGCCGTTGCTGTGCAGCCCGCTGGACGGCAGGCCGATGATCACGTCTCCGGTGCTCACGGCGCGGGGGTCCGGTATACGGTCCTTCTCGACGATGCCGACGCCGAACCCCGCCAGATCGTACTCGCCGTCCCGGTAGAAGGACGGCATCTCCGCGGTCTCTCCGCCCAGGAGGGCGCACCCCGCCAGGCGGCAGCCTTCGGCGATCCCGCCCACCACCGCCCGGAACGTGGCCGGTTCCAGCTTGCCGGTGGCGAAGTAGTCGAGGAAGAACAGCGGCTCCGCCGCCTGGGTGATGATGTCGTTGACGCCCATGGCCACGAGGTCGATGCCAACCGTATCATGCCGGTTCGCCATAAAGGCGACCTTGAGCTTGGTGCCCACCCCGTCCGTGGACGACACCAGCACCGGCCGCCGGCTGCGGATGCGGGTGAGGTCAAAGAGCCCGCCGAACCCGCCGATGCCTCCCATGAGTCCGGGCCGGGCGGTCTTGCGGGCCATGGACGCGATCGAGCGGACCAGCCGGTTGGCCCCTTCCACGTCTACGCCGGCGTCCTTGTAGGTGAGCTTCGCCATGGATGACTGAAACGCGGGAGATCGGGGCCGGGACGGAAACTATTGTTGCTGCCCCTGGAGCATCTCCAGGGCGCGCCGCGCCGCTTCCTGCTCGGACTGCTTCTTGCTCCGGCCTTCCCCCTGACCCACCAGATGGCCGCCCACCCGAATCTCGGTCTCGAAGCATTTGTCGTGGCTCGGGCCGCTCTCCCGCACCAACCGGTAGGTGGGCGGGACATGGTAGATGCGCTGGCTGACCTCCTGGAGACGGGTCTTGTAGTCGTCCAGACCCAGTCCGGCGTAGTCGAGGTTCGCGGCGAAATGGCGCTCCACCACCGGCCTCACCGTTTCGTACCCGTTCTCCCAATAGATGCCGCCGAGCAGCGCCTCCAATGACGCCGCCAGGATGGATTCCTTGTGCCGGCCGCCGGTGCGCTCCTCACCCTTGCCCACCCGCAGAATCGCGCCGACCCGCAGGAGGCGCGCCTTTTCCGCCAGGATCTTTCGGTTCACCAGCGACGCTCGCATGCGCGAAAGATCGCCCTCGCTCCGTTCGGGGAACCGCCGCATGAGCATGTCGCTGATGGCCAGGCTCAGCACCGCGTCACCGAGGAATTCCAGGCTTTCGTTGTGGGCGTCCATGCCGCCGCCGCAGGACACGTGGGTCAGACAGCGGTTCAAGAGCACCAGGTCCTTGAATCGATAGCCGAGAGCTTTCTGGAACCGCTCCAACTCGGTGGAATCCGCCGTCAGCACTGGACCGTCCCCCACAGGCGTCCGTGGGACCACTGCCGGAGCCTCACGCGGACTTCGCGATGAACGAGGTCGGGGCCGCCGGCAAGGAGCACCGGCAGATAGTTGCGGCTGTAGCCCTTGACCCGTCCCGGGTCACCCGCCACCGGCTCTTCCACCAGAACCGACACCCGGCGTCCGACCTCGCTCCGGTAGAACTCGTGCTTCTTCCGGGCGCCGAGGTCGCGCGCCTGGCGCGAGCGTTCCTTCTTCTCCGCCGGCGATACCTGATCGGCCATGTCCGTGGCCGCCGTGCCGCGACGGGCGGAGTAGGGGAATACATGGAAGTACGTCAGCGGCAGGCCTGCGAGGAATTCCAGCGACGTCCCGAAGGCGGCTTCGGTCTCCCCCGGGAAGCCCACGATGACGTCCGTCCCGAGGGCGGCCCGGGGCAGCTTCCCCCGCGCACGCGCCATCAACCGGGCGAAGTAGGCGGTGTCGTAGTTGCGGCGCATCTTCTTGAGTACGCCGTCCTCACCCGCCTGGACGCATACGTGCAGGTGAGGACAGATCACCTGCGAATCGGCCATCACCGCCAGCAATTCGTCCGTCACCTCCCGCGGGTCCAGGGAGCTCAAACGCAGTCGGCGAATCAACCCGCTCCCGGCAATCCGCCGCACCAACTCGCTCAGGGACACCCGGGGCGCGAGATCGTAACCGTACCCCCCGAGATGGATGCCGGTGAGGACGATCTCCGTGAAACCGGCCTCGGCGAGCCCACGCACCTGCTCGAGGACCCGCTGCGGCGGCACGCTGCGACTGCGCCCCCGGGCGGTGGGGATGATGCAGTAGCTGCACGCGAAGTTGCATCCTTCCTGTACCTTGAGAAACGCCCGGGTGCGGCCGAGGAAACGCCGCGCACCCAGGACGCCCACGCTGCGCTCGTCCCGCGGATTGCCGACGGATACCGCCGAGCCGGCTCCCGACCCTCCGTCCCTGACGTAACGTACCAGCTCATCCATACGGTTAAGGCCTGCTACGAAATCCACGCCCGGAAGCCCGGACACCTCCTCCGGGCTGACCTGCGCGTAGCAGCCGGTCACCGCCACCCGGGCCGCCGGACTCCGTTCCCTGGCCTTGCGCACGAGCTGACGCGCTTCCCAGTCTGCCCGGTCCGTCACCGTACAGGTATTGATGACGTAGACATCGGCCGGATCCTCGAAGGGAACGAAAGAGCAGGACTCCGCGGCCAGACGTTCCTGGATCACCGCGGAGTCATACTGGTTGATCTTGCAACCGAGTGTCTTGATGGCTACACGCATGGATATTCCCTGGGGCCTTTATCGGGCGTCCGATTTCTACGGCACAGGCCCCTCGGCACCCGAGGTCAAGAGCGCGGTCGGGCAGCCGGCGCCTTGTCGATCCAGCCGCCGCCGAGCACCTGCTCGTCGCGGTAGAACACCGCGGCCTGCCCCGGGGCCACCGACGGCAACGGCTCGTCGGGGCGAACCTCGACGCCGTGGCCGTCCAGGGGCCTCAGGGTGCAGGACACCGGCTTCGAGCGGTAGCGCACCTGGACCTCCGCGGCGGTCTCCTCGCCGAGGGGCGGATCGAGCCAGTTCAAACGGCTCGCGGTGAACGACGGGGTGCACAACGCTTCGCGCGGGCCCACTACCACCCGTCTCCGTTCCGCGTCGATCCGAAGCACGTACAACGGCCGCGGCGCCGCGATGCCAAGGCCCCTTCTCTGCCCCACGGTGAACCCGTGCACTCCGTCGTGATGACCCAGAACGTTCCCGCGGCTGTCCACGACCTCCCCGGAACCGAGCTGGTCCGCCCTGGCCAGGGACTCCACCACCATGCGGTGGTCTCCGAGACAGATGTCCTGGCTCTCCGGCCGCTCGGCCACCGGGAGCCCCAACTCACGGGCCTTGGCGCGCACGGCGTCCTTGTGCAATTCACCCAGTGGGAACACGGTGCGCTCGAGCTGGTCCTGCGAGAGCGCGAAAAGGAAATACGACTGGTCCTTGTTGCGGTCCGACCCGCGCAGCAGCGAGGCGTCGCCGCACCGCCGCCCGATGCGGGCGTAGTGACCCGTGGCCACGTGGGGGATGCCCCGGTCTTTCGTCCAGGCCAGCAGCTTCTCGATCTTGAAATGCCGATTGCAGGCGATGCACGGATTGGGGGTGGAGCCCTCCAGATAACTCCGGGCGAAAGGCGCCACCACCGCCTTGCGGAAATCGTCCCGATGGTCCAGCACCGTGTGCGGGATGCCCAGCCGAGCCGCCACCTCTTCGGCTCCCCGGTGATCCGAGCAGTTGCGCGGCCCCAGGTTCCGGCCCTCCCAAAGGCGCAACGACACCCCCACCACCTGGTACCCCTGTTCCACCAGGAGACCGGCCGCCACCGAGCTGTCCACGCCACCGCTCATGGCCACGGCCACACTCTTTTCCGCCGATGCTTTCACCGTGCTCTCCACGCGTCGGTGCCTGCCCCACCCCTCCTGGATTCCCGCTTTCGCGGGAATGACGGTGCGGGAGATTCCGGGGTTCGGGATTCCGTTTTCCCCAGTGTTTTCTCTAGTTCTTGTACCGGCGAGTTTCTTCCACTTCTTCCCGGTGCCGCTCCTCCAGACCGCCCTGTTTGGCATCGAGATCGTTCACCCGCTTCTCGAGTCTCCGGATGTATTCCGCGAGATTGCCAAGGGACTTGGCCATGGGGTCCGGCAACCGATCGTGATCCAGGGCGATCTGGTGCTCGACCGGATCCCGGTGCACGCCGTCCCCTTCCACGACCTTTCCCGGCACACCCACGACCGTGGAGTTCTCCGGCACGTCCTTCACCACCACCGAACCGGAACCGATCTTGCTGTTCCGCCCCACCACCACCGGGCCCAGCACGATGGCGCCAGCGCCAATGATGACACAATCCTCCACCGTGGGATGACGTTTCTCCCGGCGCAGGCTGATGCCGCCCAGGGTCACGCCCTGATACAAGGTCACGTCATCACCGATCTCCGAAGTCTCGCCGATGACCACCCCCATGCCGTGATCGATGAAGAACCGGTGTCCCACGGTAGCGCCCGGATGGACCTCGATGCCGGTGAGGAAGCGGCTCAGGTGACTCACGAAACGCGCGAGGTTTCTCCAACCGCTGTGCCACAGCCGGTGGGCGAAGCGATGGAACAGCAGCGCGTGCACCCCCGGATAGCTGACCAGAACCTCGAACAGGTTCCGCGCCGCGGGATCCCGCTCGAACGCCACCCGGACATCCTCTTTCAGAGTACTCCACATGGGCGGCTAGTATGGCCTCCTGCCTCACGGAGCCCCGGCTGGACCCTTCCGTCAGGGCGCGGGCGCCGCAGCAGCCCGACCTTTTCCGGCGTGGATCTTCTCCGCGCGGCCTTTCCTCTTCTTGTCCTTGTAGAGCTTGTAGTCGATGCTATCCACGAGCGCCTGCCAGCTCGCCTCAATGACGTTCTGCGACACCCCCACCGTGCCCCACTGGCTCTGTCCGTCTCCCGACTCGATGAGCACACGGACGGTGGCGCCGGTCCCCTCCCCCGACGACAGCACCCGGACCTTGTAGTCCAGAAGCTCCACTTCCTCCAGCGACGGGTAGAACCCCGTGAGCGCCTTGCGAAGGGCCTGATCCAGGGCGTGGACCGGACCGCCTCCCAAGGCCGCGGCGTGCTCCATCACGCCGCCCACCTCCACCTTGACGGTGGCCTCCGACAGGGGCGGCTCGCTTTCCACACGCTTCTCGTCGATGACCCGGAACCCGTCAAGCCGGAAGTTGCGCTTCTTCCTTCCCAGCGCCTCCTGGATCAGTAGCTCGAAGGATGCCTCCGCGGCCTCGAACTCGTAGCCCTGGCTCTCCAGATCCTTGATCCGGTTGAGGATCTGATGCACGGCCTGGTCCTGCCCGTTCAGGTCGATGTCGTATTCCCGGGCCTTGTAGACGATGTTGCTGCGCCCGGAAAGATCCGAAACCAGCACGCGCTGGCGGCTGCCCACCAACTCGGGTTCGATGTGCTCGTAGGTCTCGCGGTTCTTGATGATGCCCGAGACGTGGAGCCCGCCCTTGTGCGCGAACGCACTGTCGCCCACGTAGGCTTGCCGCTTGCTGGGCACGACGTTGGCCAGTTCGTACACGAGATGCGAGATCTCCCGCAGCTTGCGCAACTGCGACGCACGAACACACTTGTAGCCCTGTTTCAACTGGAGGTTGGGAAGCACCGAGCACAGGTTCAGGTTGCCGCAACGCTCGCCGAAGCCGTTGATGGTGCCCTGGACCTGCCGGACGCCGTTCTCCACCGCCACCATGGTGTTGGCCACGGCCAGCTCGCAGTCATTGTGGCAATGGACTCCCAGCGGCGCCTTCACCTCCGCCTTGGCCCGCGCCACCGCCGCGCCGATATCGCCAGGCAACCCGCCGCCGTTGGTGTCACACAGGACGATCCAATCGGCGCCCCCGTCCTTGGCCGCCTTGAGGCACTCCATCGCGAACTCGGGGTTGCTGCGGTATCCGTCGAAGAAGTGCTCGGCGTCGAAAATCACTTCGTCGACGCGCGTCTTCATGTAGGCGATGGAATCGGCGATCACCTCCAGGTTGGCCTTCCTGCTGATGCGCAGGTCGTCGCGCACGTGGAGGTCCCAGGTCTTCCCCACCAGCGTCACCACCGGCGTCTTGGCCGCCAGCAACAGCTTCAGGCTGGCGTCCTGGGCCGGCTTCGCCGACGGCCTGCGCGTGGTCCCGAATGCCGCCACCCGGGTCTTCTTGAGATCCAGGTTCCGGACCGCCTTGAAGAACTCGGCGTCGCGCGGGTTGGATCCGGGAAAGCCGCCCTCGATGTAGTGAATGCCCAGCTCGGCCAGCTTCTCCGCGATCCGCAGCTTGTCCTTCAGGCTGAAGGCGACATCCTCGCTCTGGCAGCCATCCCGCAAGGTCGTATCGTAGAACAACAAATCACTCATGCCCTCACCTGCCTTCGATCAATGAAGCGTGCAGTGAATCCACCGCCCTGTGGCTGTCCTTCTCGTCCACGACCACCGACACCTTGATCTCGGACGTAGAGATCATCTCGATATTGATCGATTGCTCCGCCAAGGCCTTGAACATCTTCGCCGCCACGCCCGCGTGCGTTCTCACCCCGACGCCCACCACCGACACCTTGGCGATGTGGGTATCGGAGGCGACTCCCTCAGCTTGGATCAAGGGCGCGGTTTTTTCAATCAGTTCCATGGCTTTTCGGTGGTCCTTCTTGGGCACCGTGAAGGTGACGTCGGTGGTGCCGTCGGCGCCGGCGTTCTGGATGATCATGTCCACCACGATGTTGGCGTCCGCGATGGGGCCGAAGATCTGGGCGGCGAGGCCGGCGCGGTCCGGCACGCTGCGGATGGTGATCTTGGCTTCGTCGTTGTCGCAGGTCACTGCCGAGACCAGAACCGCATCCATTTGTTGCTCCTCCTCGACCAGCCAGGTGCCCTCGACGTCGTTGAAGCTCGAACGCAGGTGGACCTTGACGCCGAACTTCTTCGCCAGCTCCACCGAACGGATCTGCAGCACCCGGGCTCCCAGACTGGCCATCTCCAGCATTTCGTCACAAGTGATCCGATCCAGTTTTCGCGCCCTGGGGCACACGAAGGGATCGGCCGTGTAAATCCCGTCCACGTCCGTATAGATCTCGCACACCGAGGCGCCCAGGGCCGCGGCCATGGCCACGGCGCTGGTGTCCGACCCGCCGCGCCCCAGGGTGGTGATGTTGTCGCCCTCGTCCACCCCCTGAAAGCCCGCCACCACCACTACCTCGTTCCGCTTCAGCGCCTCCACGACACGGGTGGAGTCAATGCTCTTGATCCGTGCCCGGCCGTACACGCTGTCCGTGGCGATACGCACCTGGTGGCCGAGAAACGAGCGTGCCGGTTGTCCCAGGTCCTTCAGGGCAAGCGTCAGCAGGGCGCAGGAGACCTGCTCCCCGGACGCCAGCAGCACGTCGATTTCCCGGTCGTCCACGTGCGACGACACATGATTGGCCAGGTTCAGCAACCGGTTGGTCTCGCCGGACATGGCGGACACCACCACCACCACATCGTTCCCCTGTTCGCGGGTGGTCGCCACGCGCCCGGCGACGTTGCGGATACGCTCCACCATGCCCACGGACGTGCCGCCGTATTTCTGTACGATCAATGCCATGTCCAGCATCCTGCCCGGACGTCGCACGGACGGGTTTGAAACCCGCCCCTACAAATCATCGCGCCTTGTCAACGACACCGATTGCCCGGACGTATCGAGGTCCGCTCCATGCAGCGCGGCGATCATCTCCCCGTAACGCGTTCCGTGAGCCACGAACCGCAGTGCCCGCTGCTCCTCGCTCACGTAGCGGAAGGTGACGCCCATGAACTCCCCGACCCCCGCGGCATCCAGGCGCTCGAACCACTCGACGACGCAGACGCAGCCGGACGCGAAATACTCCTCCAGGTGCAGGTCCTCCATCTCCGGTCCCCGGGCCACGCGAAAGAGGTCCGCGTGGACCAGCGACAGCCGACCCTGGTACTCGTTGATGAGCGTGAAGGTAGGGCTACGGACCCAACTGTCCCGGCCCACCTCGATCCCCTCGGCCAATCCGTGCACGAAGCAGGTCTTGCCGCTCCCCAGATCTCCCGACAGTCCCAGGATCTCGCCGCCGCGGAGCACCCGCCCCAGCGCGCGCCCCAGCGCCCGGGTCGCTTCCGGCGAATCGGTGGTGACGTGATACTCGTTGGCGTTCAAGCCGGTACCAACTCCCTGATCTGCGTCAGATCCTCGATCGCCCGCGGCAACCCGTCCACCAGGTCCGACGCGATGAGCCCCACCCCGCCGCGTTCGTCCGCCACGCGGTCGCCGGTGCGGCCGTGGAGATACACGCCCAGACGAACGGCGTCCTCCGGCGGCAGGCCTTGCGCCAGAAACCCCGCGACGATGCCGGCAAGGACGTCGCCCATGCCCCCGCTGGCCATGCCGGAGTTGCCGGTGGGGTTGATCGAAACCTGCCCCTCCGGCGTGGCCATCACCGTCCTCGCGCCCTTGAGAACGAGATGGCAACGATTCTCCACGGCAAAGGCTCGGGCGATGCCGATCCGGTCGCCGTTGACCTCCGCCGTGTCCAACCCGGCAAGGCGGCTCATCTCCCCCGGATGCGGCGTCAGCACCGGCGGAACCCGTGCTTCCCGAAGCAGGCTCACGTCCGCCGCCAGGTTGTTGAGCCCGTCGGCGTCGATGAGCCACGGCAGGCTGCAATGCTCCAGCAGCGTTTCCAGCGTCGTCTGGGCGGACGCATGGACGCCCACGCCGGGTCCGAACAGGACCGCGCTCTTGCGCTCCGCCAGACCATGCCAATCGGCAACGCCGAGGGTCGGCCATTGGTCCTCGCCCGGCCGCCCCAGCGTCTCGGTCATGGACTCCACCAGAGCGCCGGCCAGGATCTCGTTGAGTCCCCGGGGCGCCGCCAGGGTCACCAATCCGGTGCCCACCCGCATGGCCGCGCGGCAGCCGAGCACCGCGGCTCCGGTCTTGCCCCGGGACCCCGCCATCACCAGCAGATGGCCATGGCTGCCCTTGTGCGAGTCGTCCGCCCGTCTCGGCAGAAGCCGGACCACGTCGGCCGGATCCAGCAACTCTACCGAAGGCTCCACCTCGGCCACCGCCTTCGGGTGGATGCCGATATCGGCCACCACCAGGTCGCCGCTGTAGACCACGCCGGGGTAGATCACCTGCCCGGCCTTGAGAAAACCGAAGGTCACCGTGGCCTCGGCCCGGATCGTCGCTCCCAAGGGCGTCCCCCGGTCGGCATCCAGCCCCGACGGCGTATCCACTGCAACGATGGGCAGGCCCGAGGCGTTCATGAACTCCACCACGTCCGCCAGGAAGCCCTCCACCGGGCTCCGCAACCCCGTCCCCAAAAGCGCGTCCACCAGCAGACCCTTGTCCTGCATGCGGCTGCGCAGGGAGTCCATGTCCCCGGGCGGGACTTCCGTAAATCGACCCTTCACCGCGCGGTAACGATCGAGATTGGCCGTCGCGTCCGGCGACAGATCCTCCGCCCGGGCGATGCATGCCACCTCGCACGGGAACTCCCTCTCGCGCAGCAGCCTCGCGATGACCAGGCCGTCGCCGCCGTTGTTGCCCTTGCCCGCCACCACCAGGACACCGCGCTTCGCCAAGTGGGTCCAGCGCTTGAGGATGACGTCCACCACGCTCTGTCCCGCGCGTTCCATCAGCATCAGGCTCGGAACGCCGTGCACGTCGATGGTCAGATGCTCCAGGCGGCGCATCTCCGCTGCGGTTACCACGCGCATGGGTCAACACCCGGGGGATTCCGCCGCGGTGATGAGGGCTTTCATTTCCTTCACCGCCTGGAGCATCCCGACCATGATGGCCCGAGCGACGATGCTGTGTCCGATGTTGAGTTCCACGATCTCCCCGATGGCCGCGATGGGCGTCACGTTCCCGGCATTGAGGCCGTGGCCGCCGTGAACCTCCAGTCCCATTCCGGCCGCCGCCGCCGCCGCCCGCCGCACGGCTTCGAGCTCCTGCGCCACCCGGGACCCGCCGGCGTTGCAGTAGGCCCCGGTGTGAATCTCCACGCCGTCGGCGACCAGCTCCCGGCTGGCTTCGAGCTGTTTCATGTCGGGATCCACGAAGAGACTCACGCAAATCCCCGCTTCCCGCAGACGGGACACGACATCCTTGAGCTGCTTCCCGTGGGAGACGACGTCGAGACCTCCCTCGGTGGTCAGCTCCTCCCGCCGCTCGGGCACCAGGCACACGTCGTCGGGCTTGAGCGACAGGGCGTGTCCAGCCATTTCCGGGGTCCCGGCCATCTCGAGGTTGAGCGCGGCGGTCAGTCGTTGCCGCAACCGGTCCACGTCCCTCTCCTGGATATGCCGGCGATCCTCGCGCAGGTGCACCGTGATGACATCGGCTCCGGCCTGCTCGGCCAGGAACGCCGCCTCCACCGGATCCGGGACGTCGATCATCCGCGCCTGGCGCACGGTGGCCACGTGATCCACGTTGACGCCAAGACGGGTCATGCCGGAACCCCCAAACTGGATTGGATGGCGTCGGCGACCCACTGTGCCAGCCGCCGTATCTCGTCCTCGGACTCTCCCTCGAGCATCACCCGGGCCAGCGGCTCGGTGCCGGAGTAACGCACCAGTATCCGGCCCCGGCCGTCCAGCAGGTTTTCGCTTTCGGTGACGCGCGCCTGCACCTGGGCCAGATCGGAGAGAGGACGTTTCTCCCGGACCGGGACGTTGACGATGACCTGCGGCAGCTTGACCATGATCCGGCGAAGCTCGCCCAGGGGCCTTTCCCGCTCGGTCATGAGGGCCAGCACCTGCAACGCGGTGAGACAGCCGTCGCCGGTAGTGTTGTGGTCCAGGAACACCAAATGCCCGGATTGTTCACCACCGAGGTTGTAGCCGTCGCGGCGCATGGCCTCCACCACGCAGCGGTCGCCGATGGCTGTCCGGAGGACGCCGATGCCGTGCTCCCGGAGAGCGACGTCGAGCCCCATGTTGCTCATCACCGTGGCCACCACGGCGCCGGCGGGCAGCCGCCCGGCGCGTTTCATCTCGACGGCGCACATGGCCAGTACTTCATCGCCGTCCACGAGATCACCCTTCTCGTCGATGAAGAGCGACCGGTCGGCATCGCCGTCCAGACACACGGCGAGATCCGCGCCGTGCTCCCGCAACGCCGCCCGGGCCTTCTCCGGATACACCGAGCCGCAGTCCAGGTTGATGTTCGTGCCATCGGGCTCCACCGCCACCGGAATGACCTCGGCGCCGAGCTCCCTCAAGACCTCCGGCGCCACGTGGTACCCCGCGCCGTTGGCGCAGTCCACGACGATCTTCAGACCTTCCAGGGTCAGGCGGCTCGGGAACGTGCTCTTGAGAAAGGCGATGGTCCTTCCCTGGGCGTCGGCGATGCGGTACGCTTTGCCAATGTCCGTCGTCGCCGGACGGTGTACGTCGTGGTCCCCGTCCCGGACCATGGCCTCCATGCGCCGCTCCCACTCGTCAGGGAGCTTGAAGCCGGCGCCGGAAAAGAACTTGATGCCATTGTCCTGGTAGGAGTTGTGCGACGCCGAGATCATCACCCCGGCGTCCGCGCGCATGCTGCGGGTGAGATAGGCCACGCCCGGGGTCGGCAGGGGGCCCACCAGCAGCACATCCGCGCCCATGGAGCAGATCCCGGACGCCAGCGCGGTCTCGAACATGTAGCCCGAAAGGCGGGTATCCTTGCCGATGAGGATACGGCGGCGGTGCGTGCGCTTTCGCCCCAGGGCGCCTCGGGAGAGCTTGACGCCGCCGTCATCGCCGACCACCCGGGCAATCGCCCGACCCAGCCTCAAAGAGGTTTCCGAGGTCATGGGCTCTTGATTGGCGACTCCGCGGATTCCGTCGGTGCCGAACAAGCGGCGTCGGCCCGGAACTTCTTGTGGTCCATTGGAACTCATGGCTCCCTTCCAGAAATCAGCAGGCTGAACCAGCCATGCGAGAGCCTGTGCCAGCGCCACGGATGGCATCCGCTACGCGCACCGCCCTGCAGGTCTCCAACACATCGTGGACCCGGACCATGTGAGCCCCGGTCAAGGCCGCCGCGGCCGCCCCGGCAAGGCTCCCTGCCAGCCGGCCTTCCGGGCCCGCCGGCGGCTGTGCCGATCCCACGGGCTCCTCCAGTCGTCCGAGAAACGACTTGCGGGACAAGCCCACCAACACCGGCCGCCCCAGGGACCCGAGCGCGCGCAGATGCCGCAACAACGTCAGGTTGTGATCCGGATCCTTGCCGAAGCCGATACCCGGATCCACCACGGTCCGCTCGAGGGCGACGCCGCTTCTCACCGCATGGGCGACGCGCTCCCGCAGGAACAGAATGACCTCGCGCACCACGTCGTCGTAGCGCGGCGCGAGCTGCATGGTCAGAGGCCGGCCCTGCATATGCATGAGCACCACCGGCACGCTCTCACGCGCCACCAGGCCGGCCATGGCCGGATCGAATCGCAAGGCGCTGATGTCGTTCACCATATCCGCGCCTGCATCCAGGGCCTTCCGGGCCACCTCGGACTTGTAGGTGTCGATGCTGATGGGTACCGGGACCCGTTGCCGCAGCCCGCGAATCACCGGGAGCACCCGATCAAGCTCTTCGGCGGCCGAGACCGCGGCCGCGCCCGGACGGGTCGATTCCCCGCCCACGTCCACAATGCTGGCGCCCTGGCGCACCATCTCGACGCCTCTGGCGACCGCGGACTCGATATCGGAATAGCCGCCGCCGTCGGAAAAAGAATCCGGGGTGACGTTGAGGATCCCCATCACCGCGGTGCGGGCGCGCATGTCCACCGGACCGTGGCGCGTCACCAGTAACGGCTCAGGCCGGCTTCGCTTGGTACGCATCGGGGTGTTACGTGGCTGCGATGTTACGCGGGACACAACACCGGGAGCCCGTATCGGCCAACAGCGCGGTGCGGGCGCGGGCGGGTTTGAAACCCGCCCCTACACGGGAACGGGGGTCGCGGGCAGGTCGGGACCGCTATCTTCCATCTGTTCCTTGACGATGACGTCGATCTCCGCGCCGTCCAGGACTTCCTTCTCCAGCAGCTCCCTGGCTACCCGGTGCAGCAAATCCATGTTGGTGGTCAGGATCTCCTTCGCCTGGTTGTAGCATTCATGGATGATGCGTCGGACCTCCCTGTCGATCTCGACCGCAGTGCTCTCCGAGTAGTCCTGTTGCTGGGTGAAATCCCGCCCGAGAAAGATCTGCTCTTCCTTCTTGCCGAAGGTCATGGGTCCCAGCTTGTCGCTCATGCCCCACTCGCAGACCATCCGGTGAGCGATCTCGGTAGCGCGCTCGATGTCGTTGCCGGCGCCCGTGGTCATGTGGTCGAGGATCAACTCCTCCGCGACCCGCCCGCCGAACAGGATGGTCACGTTGTTCAGGAGATACTGTTTGTCCTGGCTGTGCCGCTCGTCCACGGGGAGCTGCTGGGTCAGACCCAGCGCCATCCCGCGCGGGATGATGGTCACCTTGTGGACCGGGTCCGCACCCGGCAGAAGCTTCGCCACCAGCGCGTGGCCGGACTCGTGATAGGCGGTGTTCCGCTTCTCCTCGTCGCTGATGATCATGCTCTTGCGCTCGGTCCCCATCATTACTTTGTCCTTGGCCAACTCAAAGTCGTTCATGTTGACCTTGTCTTTGTCATTCCGCGCCGCAAGCAGCGCAGCCTCATTGACCAGATTCTCGAGATCCGCGCCGGCAAAACCCGGAGTTCCCCGGGCCAGCACCCGAATATCCACGTCGCCCTCCAGCGGCACCCGCCGGCTGTGCACCGCCAAAATGCCCTCGCGTCCCTTGATGTCGGGCCGCGGCACCACCACCCGGCGGTCGAAGCGGCCCGGCCGGAGCAAAGCCGGATCCAGGACATCGGGCCGGTTGGTGGCGGCGATGAGGATCACGCCGTCGTTGGCCTCGAACCCGTCCATCTCCACCAGCAACTGGTTGAGGGTCTGCTCCCGCTCATCATGACCGCCGCCGAGGCCGGCGCCGCGCTGGCGTCCGACCGCGTCGATCTCGTCCACAAAGACGATGCAGGGCGCCTGCTTCTTGGCCTGGACGAACAGGTCCCGCACGCGGGAGGCGCCCACGCCCACGAACATCTCAACGAAGTCCGAGCCGCTGATGCTGAAGAACGGCACACCGGCCTCACCCGCGATGGCCCGCGCGAGCAAGGTCTTGCCCGTGCCCGGGGGCCCCACCAGAAGGCAGCCCTTGGGGATCCGTCCCCCGAGGCGGGTGAATTTCTTGGGGTCCTTGAGAAAAGCGATGACTTCCTGCAACTCGTCCTTGGCTTCGTCCACCCCGGCCACGTCGCTGAACGTGACCCGCGTCTGGTTTTCGTTCAACTGGCGCGCCCGGCTCTTGCCGAAGGACATGGCCTTGCCGCCCCCCACCTGCATTTGCCGCATGAAGAAGATCCACACCCCCACCAGCAGCAGCATGGGGAACCAGTTCACCAGCAGCACAAAGTACCACGGAGAATCGTCCTCGGGCTTGGCGGCGATACGGATGTTCTTCTCCCGCAGCGTTTTCACCATATCCGGGTCACTGGGCGAGAACGTGCGGAACCGTTCACCGCTCTGGTACTTGCCGTGAACGTGCTGACCCTGGATCGTCACCTCCTGGACGTCGCCGCGCTCCACCGCGGACCAGAAGTCGCTGAAGATGATCTCGGGCTCTCGGCCCTGCTGCCGGGTGAATACGTTGAAGAGCAGCAGGAACATCAATCCGAGAACGAGCCACAGGGCAAGGTTTTTTGTCGCTTGGTTCAAGGGGGGTCTCTCCAGAACTCGCGGTGCAACGAAAACGTTAACATACGGGTACGGTTACTTCAACAAGAGCGGCGGCGGCCCAGATCAACCGAAGGTCCGCCACGGGCCGCTACGAGACCTTGACCCGCCAGACCGTCCGGGTGTCGGACTCCACCGTGGCGAAATCGCTCCGGGCGCAACCGGGAACCCACACGATTTCCTCCCCCGCCAGGAGCAGCGGCAGGGTCCGGCGCCGGGGCCGCGATACCTTCCTGTCGATGAAAAGGTCCTTGAGCTTCTTGTGTCCGGCCATCCCCAGGGGCCGAAACCGATCGCCGGGCCGGGGACTGCGCAACCGGAGCTGCCCGCCGTCACGCCTCAGTCGGGAGAGGTCGAAGGCTGCCTCGAGATCGCCCGCCGGCCGCTCCCGGCCGGCGGAGCACCACGACGTGACCCGGACCCCGGCCTCGGGGATCACGAGTTCGCCCTCCAGCGGGAGAGGGTAGGAATAGCCGGCTGCCCGGGGGCCATCGACGGACCGGGTCAGCCGCACCAGGTCATACTCCCGAACCACCATCCAGGAGCCGGGGAGGGACGCCCTGCCGTGGGGCCTGGTTCCGTCGATGAGCTGCAGGACGGCGTCCACGTGGGCGAAACCGATGCTCCGGAGCGTCCCCAACCCTCGCTTCAACCAGAACCGCACCATCCGGGACCGGAGCTCGGGTTCGAGCCCCAGAAAGCCCGTGCGGTCCAGCGCGTCCCCGCCGGTGATTTGCGGGTAGGCCCCGGCCACCTGCCGATCCAGGAACGCGTGGTCGGACCGCAGCATGCCGCCCAGCCGGGCGAGACGGCGATCGAGGCCGCGGTCGCTCCGTTCCCGAAGTCCGGGCAGCAAGGTGCGACGGATCCAGTTCCGCAGGTAACTCGTGTCGCGATTGGTGCGGTCCTCCCGGCAATTCAGCCCCTGGGATTCCAGAAAAGCCAGGACCTCCTCGCGGGAGACCTCCAGCAGCGGACGGATCAATACCGTGTCCCCGGCTCCGGCGGTACCCGGCCCCAGGGGGCGCACCGCGGGCATCCCCGTGATCCCCTCGGGCCCGCAGCCCCGGAGCAGCCACATGAGCATGGTCTCCACCTGGTCGTCGCGGTTGTGACCCACCGCCACCTTGCCGATTCCCCGCCTGACGGCCACCTCGGCAAAGAACCGGTAACGCCCCTCACGGGCCAAGGCTTCGACGTTCCCGGCACCGCGGTCCCGGGCGGACTGCGCCAGGCCCAGGCGGGTCAGATGGAAAGGCAGAGACAGCCCGGTGGCAATGCCGCGGACGAACTCACCGTCGTCCCGGCTCTCGCGCCCGCGGATGCCATGTTCGACGTGGGCCACCTCGAGGCTGAGTTGAAGGGATGGGCCGATCTCGTGCAGGACATGCAGCAGCGCCACGGAATCCGGGCCGCCGGACACGCCCACGAGCACCGCATCTCCGGGCGCCAGCAGGCCGTTCCGGACCAAGGTCTCGCCCAACTGCTTGTCGAGGCTCATGGCGACGGGAAGGAGTACGGTTTGATGGCAGGGGCCACTATTGTTATAGTTTGTATTGTTATAGCCTACCTCCGGGAACCGTCAGGATACACCGCACCTCAGCCGCTCACAAGCAAAGTCGCAAGCAACCCACAGGAGCAATCACATGGCTTCACCGTTGAATCCACCCCGGAGAATTCTCCTCGGACCCGGCCCCAGCAACCCGCATCCACGGGTTCTGGAGGCGCTGTCGGCCCCCGTCGTCGGTCATTTGGACCCGGAATTCTTCAAGATCATGGAAGAGAGCAAGGCCATGCTGCGCTGGCTGTTCCACACCGACAACGAGCTGACCTTCCCGGTGTCGGGCACCGGCAGCGCCGGCATGGAGGCCTGCCTCGTGAACCTCATCGAGGAAAGCGACACGGTGCTGGTTTGCGTGAACGGGGTCTTCGGGACGCGCATGGCGGATATCATCGAACGCCTGGGCGGGAACCTGGTGAAGGTCGAGGCCCCCTGGGGCGAGAGCATCCGGCCGGAACAGGTGGAGCAGGCGATCAAGGACCACAAGGTCGACATCGTGACGCTGGTGCACGCGGAGACATCCACCGGAGTGTGGCAGCCGGTGGAAGAGATCTCCCGGCTCACCCACGACGCCGGCGCCTTGCTGGTGCTGGACACCGTGACCTCGCTGGGAGGCTGTCCGGTGACCATCGACGCCTGGAACGTCGACGCCTGCTACAGCGGCACGCAGAAGTGCCTGAGCTGCCCCCCGGGATTGTCGCCGGTGTCGTTCAACCAGGCCGCGCGCGACAAGCTGGGCAGACGCAAGGGCAAGGTCAAGAGCTGGTATCTGGACCTGACCATGATCGAGCGTTACTGGGGCGAGGACCGCGCCTATCACCACACCGCCCCCATCTCCATGAACTACGGCCTTCACGCGGCCCTGAGCGAGGTCGAGCGGGAAGGACTGGAAGCCCGCTTCAAACGGCACGAACTGAATCACCGGGCGCTGGTGGCCGGTCTGGAGGTCCTGGGCATCCCCCTCGCCTCACAGGAGGGTCATCGCCTGTGGATGCTCAACAGCGTCAGGATTCCCGAGGGCGTCAACGACGCCGCCCTTCGCAAGCGGCTGCTGCTGGACTTCAACATCGAAATCGGCGGCGGGCTCGGGGCCCTCGCCGGGAAGACCTGGCGCATCGGGCTGATGGGCGAATCGAGCCGGAAGGAGAACGTGGTCGCGCTCGTCGAGGCGTTGGGGCGGATCCTGAAAGACGAAGGCGCCGACGTTCCGGTGACGGATGCGCTCGACGCCGTCGATAGAGTCTACGACGGAAGTTGAAAGAACTGGCTCCCTGTAGCCAGACGTCCAGTCCGCTTCCACATCCCTGCTCGACCGTCAACGGCCATCAATGGACTTGGTGTATTGAGACGATAGTCACGTGACGAAGCACGGCAACGCTGCGGAATGAACGGACGGGGGATGTGATGAACGGTGCCGCCTATGGAAGCAGCTTCCGCGACCGGGGCGATGACCG
The DNA here is from genome assembly GCA_963422385.1 of Binatia bacterium. GTDB lineage: Bacteria > Desulfobacterota > Binatia > UBA9968 > JAJDTQ01 > JAJDTQ01. The sequence continues at coordinate 699,844 of OY729432.1, forward strand.
GGTTGACGAGGGAATCTCCGGGGTCGACCGGTCGATTCATACCGACAAGGCCGTCTTCAAGGTCGAGATCAAGCGCATCTTCGAGGGCGGATGGGTTTTCCTCCGCCACGAAAGTCAGGTGGAGAGGCTGGACGGCTATTTCGCGACGGAATCGGCCGCCAGCCGGTTTTCGTGACGCGCCAGAAGGACGGATCGCCTGGCTGCTTCATCGACGCCTGTTCCCATCGGGGCGCATTGCTGAATCCATTCAGGCAGGGGAATGCGCGTGCGCTCATCTGCCGTTTCCCACGGCTGGGCGTACCATCTCGGCGGACGCTGCATTCGGATCTGATCGGCAACGTGCTGGTGGAGAGCGCGGAAGGAGACGTGATCGAGGCGACCGCCAACTGCATCGTACATATTCTGCGGCGGCTGCCGGTCCGGACGCGCCCATCTTTGCGAGAACACCCGCTGCACGGGCATCGACATCGACGGTGCGTTCGCCGTTTCTACAGCATGTCCGCCCAGATCCGCCTGGAGCGCAACGCTTGCTACGACATCATCGAGGGAACTCGGAAAGGTGGCTTGGATATCACCGATTGCGTTGCCCGGGCTTTGCCGTGGTTCTCCAAGTGGTGTATCACAGCCATTGTGGAGACGTTTCGCTCAGCGGCGATCTCGTCAACGCCCATGCCCGCCTCCTGCATTTGTGTAACAATGTCAGCCGGAGCGAGCATCTCCGCCGCGAACGCGCGGCCGACGGCTTGGCGATAGGAATATGTGTCGTTAACCGGCGCGCGACCGTGAGACCGGTATACGAGATAGTCTCCAATCGCGCGCATGGTTGCAAAATTCAAGGAACTTGTGTGCCCAGGGCCTGCAACCACAACTCGGGGATACTCCCACGCACCATTCACCTCTGCCCGCAAGCCATTGGCACGATTGGAGCAGATCTTGAACTGACTTGCTCCAAAGAGACTGGCTATCTCGGACGGATCCCGCAAGGACTGTGTAGCCGCAAGATCGATCTGCTCACGGCATGCCGCCGCAGCCAGATAACCCACATCCCAAGGTCGTTCTTCGCCCACGTTGGCTTCGAGGCGCTCACGAACAGCGGGGACAATACCCGGTAAATCCGGGAGCACAGCACGATCGCCCAGCGTGGCTTCTGACTCAACCACCCACTTGAGCGCTTCTCGGATTCGGTCAAGCGCACACCCCGCAAGAAACTCTGGCAATGCGTCGTCCGCAAACGGCTTCGCAGACATCTCGACAAGAGTGGCCTCTTCATCCGCGCAAAGATAGGGATCGACCCCAAGAGCACCAGCGGCTTCACAAAACGCCAATTCGTCGGGGTCCTCCTGACACTCTACGATGGCGTCCCATCGAGCCTGCAACCAACTGTTTTTTACCTTCCCCTCGGAGAGTCTCTCCAATACAGATTCGATAAATGCACTCATGTCCCTCTCGAACGCACTGATGGGAATCCGCTCGCTACACCGGGCCGTGAAGTTGACTGGTGGGTTGCCATATTCGAAAGGCTCGGCCGTGATGTTGACGAAGCGGCCGTCTGGTTTCAACTGAATATCCGGCAACGCAAAACCCTCACGAAAGCTACGTAACCGAAAAGTCTGATACGACCGGCAATCAACGATCACCAGTTGCGCGCGATTCCCTCCGCAGGCGGATAGGCCGGCATGACAACACGGTTATGAGCACGATTGGTACGGTTATCGACGAAACGACTAACCGGCCGCTCCCCCACGAAGATCTCAAGAAAGCAGTCTGTTGCCCGCAATTCGGCCGACTCGTTTATTCCACCTTCCAGCCACTCAGCCGAAAATCTCACACCATTCATCCTCTTCTATCGGCCATCCCTTGTATTGGCCTTTGGGATTTGAGCCAGCGCCCTGATTTGTCGGAAACCCGTACCGGAATTGGCCATCTTTGTCACGATGCCAAATTTTCCTTGGGAAACCGTTGCGCCAATCCTTGTAGTCGAACTGGCGATTCGTAATCGCGTTGCGCACCCACTCTGTCGCACGGACACGATCCTTTCCGGTGACCAGCGGACAGATCGTAGCCACCTCTGGCGGGCGCCTTCGTGGCTGAGGAACGCCGAGCCAGGAGCGCTGGTCCTTGTGCTCTCGGCTGCCGATATACTGTACTCGCACCAAGCAGCGAGTGAGGGTAAGTCGTCAGGGATTTGAGCTACTCGCCAACGGCGTGGACGCCTCGGCCCCATGTCAACCACCTCGGTCACTGGAGCGTCCGCAGCTCCGGATACACCTCCGTGGCGAACAGCTCCATGCTGCGCCGGGTTTCCTCATGAGTGAGGAAGCCGGCCTGGTTCATCATCAGCAGGTGGCCGACGCCGCAGCGGTCGTGCAGGTACTTGACCTTCTCGATCACCTTCTTCGGGGTGCCGGCGATGATAACGCCCTGCTCGATGAGTGACTCGTAGCTGCGGTTGTAGCGCGCGTTGCCCTTGGGATCGAAGAACCGCGTAAGGCCCTGGGGCGGCACGAAGCCCGGCGGGGCGAAGAATCCCACCGGCCGTCGCTTGTTGAGGTACCAGAGCAGCTTGCGCCCGCCCTCTTCCGCCTTCTTGTCGGTCTCACCGGTGAAGGTCAGGGCGCAGTAGGCGAACCTGTCGGTGCCCGGCTCGGGGTAGTTCATCTCCCGGCAACGTTCCCGATAGGCGCCGAAGATCGCGTCGGTCTGATCGTAGGACGCCAGCACGGTGGCCAAGGTGTAGTGGTGGTCCGCGACCCAGGGCACCGCCGCCGGATTGCTGCCGGTGATCCAGATGGGGGGATGGGGCTGCTGGTACGGCCGCGGCCACGGGTTGACGTAACGGAAGTGGTAGTGCTTGCCCTCCCAGTTGAACACGTCCTGGGTCTTCCACGCCTTGATGATCAGGTCATGGGCCTCCTGCATCCGTTCCCGGGTGTCGGACGGGTTGGTGTTGGCCGGATGGATCTCGGTTCCCACGCCCCGGACGAACCCCGCGATGAGGCGCCCGCCCGACATGACGTCCAGCATGGCCGCGTCCTCCGCCACCTGGATGGGGTTGCGGTGCGCCAGCGGGAAGCCCAGGCACAGGATTTTGGCGCGCTTGGTGCGGCGCACCAGGGTGGCAGCGGTGATGGACACGTTGGCCGCCAGGCAGGTGGCGGTGGCGTGGTGCTCGTTGAGCATGATCTCAAGGCCCAGCTCGTCGGCGTACTCGTACTCGTCGAGGTAGCGGTTGTAGAGATCGTGGGTGATCTTGGGGTCGCAGTAGCGGCTGGGCAGGGTCACGCGCATGGCCCCATGCCGTTCCTCCACGTCTTCCGGCAGAAAAGGATACGGCATTTCGGTGAAATGATAGGCCAGCATTTCCCGGTCCTCCTCCTGTTCAATTGCGGTCGCGCTACTTTTCCAGGAACTCCGTGACCGCCTTCGCCAGGGCCTCCGGCTGCTCCCATTGCGGGTAGTGGCCCGCGCCTGGTATCGCCGTGAAACCCGCGCCCGGAATGGCCTGCTGGAGCGCCCGACCGTAGTCCGGCGACACCACCCGGTCGCTTTCGCCCCAGAACACGTGGGCGGGGACCCGCACCCGGGACAACCTCCGCAAGAGCTTGGGATCGTACATGAAAGGACGCCACCCGAATTTGAGCACCGACTGGCGGTTACGCAACAGCGTGAGCAACTCCTCGTCGACCACACCTTCCATGCCCGGCCATTTCAGCGCCTTGGCGGCCCCGGGGTCGTGCCACGCCAGCTCGGCAACCTCCCGGGCAGTGTACAGGTAGACGTCCTGCACGTCGCGCACGGTGGGGCCGGAAATCTTCACGCCCACCGAGTCGATCAACGCCAGACGCCGGATATGCTGCTGCGATCGCACCGCCATCTCCGCCGCCACCCATCCGCCGAACCCGTGGCCGATGACGTCCACGGGACCCGCATCCAAGCCCTCCAGCAGGTCGAGCCCCAGGAACGCGAGGTCTTCCATGTCTTCGATCCAATCGGGCAGCTCCGACTGGTTCACCCCGGGCAGGGACGGGACCACCGCCCGGAAACGCTCGGCCATGGAGTCGTCGAAAGGCGGCGCCTGCGTGTCGAGCTGGTCTCCGTAGAAAATCACCAGCGGTTTTCCATCCCCATGTCGGCGGACTCCAAGCTTCACCCCGCCGACTTCCACCGTCTCCGAGTGCCACGTCATGGCTGCGGTTCCTTCTCCGAGTGCCGCGTGATGAAATCGATGGCCAATGCGTTGAACTCGTCCGGATGCTCGGCGTGCGAACAGTGCCGTGACTGGTCGAAGACCTTCACCTCCGATCCCGGTATCTCGCCCTGGAGATCGGTCGCGTAGGTCGGGAACCGCAATGGGTCCTGGGCGCCCGCCACGATCAACACCGGACAGCGGATCCTGCCGTAGTCGGGCCGCACCGGACGGAAGCCCCGGGCCTGCCCCTGAGGCGCCAGGCGAGCGGCCGCGCAGGCCTCCCACACCCCCGGTTCCACGCTGGCGCGCCAGCGCTCCTCCACCACGTCGTCGGCCCGCCACCGCTCGTGGTAGAAGCAGGCGCGCAGGATCTCGCGCATCTGCTCCCGGTCGCCGGTGTAGCCGGTGAGCACCTCGCGCGTATCGTTGTCCGGCGCCTTGCCGCCGCCGCTCACGGCGATCACCGAGGCCACGTCGAAACGCGTGTCCACGGCCATCTGAAGACAGAATCCGCCGCCGAAGGAATTGCCGATGAGATGCACCGGCCCGAGACACAGGGTTTTGAGGAACCCGTCGACGTGCTTGAGCCGGAACCCCAGCGGATCACTGAAGCTGTAGACAAGATCGGTACGCCCGAAGCCGGCCAGATCCGGCGCGTAGACGTGGAAGTGTTCCCCGAGCTGAGCGATGTTGTAGCGCCAACTGAACTCGGCCCGGCCGCCGAACTCGCCGCTGTGGATCAGCAATACCGTGGGGCGGCGGCCGACCCCCGCCTCGAGGTAATGGGTACGGATCTGGCCCACCTGCACATAGTGACGGCTCACGCCTTGCGGGAGATTGCTCACGGACCCCTGCGTAGCCCAAAGCCCCATACCTGTCAAATCGAACGCGGGCGCCCTCTCCCCCTCCATCCCTGGATTCCCGCTTTCGCGGGAATGGCGGATGCGGGGCTCGGCGCCACGTTCGCACCAATGACGGATTCGCGCATTCCGGGCTATTTTCAAGCAGATGGCGAGTTTGGGGGTTGGTTACCCGTTTCGTGCCAAAGCGGCGGACAGAGGCACGGAATCGCCCGGCGGTTCGGACTCGCGGGCCGTTCCAGTATATGTTAGGATCTGTTCCTGTACCGCGTGGGACAGAAATCAGCGCGAGACAGAAATCGGTTTGGAACGCAGGGAGGCCGTATGCACTGGGGTATGGAAAACAGACTGGCGCGCATCATCAAACCGGACGATGGGCGTTGCGTGATGCTGGCCGTGGATCACGGCTACTTCCTGGGGCCGACGAGCGGTCTGGAGCAACCACGGGAGACCATCGAGCCGCTGCTGCCCCACGCCGACGCCATCATGCTCACCCGCGGCTTGCTGCGAAACGCGGTGGACGCCCACATGCAGGCGCCGGTGGTGTTGCGCGTGTCCGGGGGCACCAGCATCCTGAAGGAGCTCTCCAACGAGGACGTCACCGTGTCCATCGAGGACGCCATCCGGCTCAACGTCTCGGCCATGGCACTATCGATCTTTGTGGGATCCGAGTTCGAGAAGGAGACGCTGGTCAGCCTGGCCAAGCTGGTGGACGAGGGCGAGAGGTACGGTATTCCCGTGCTCGCCGTTACCGCCGTGGGCAAGGACATGGCCCGGGACGAACGCTATCTGGGGCTGGCCTGCCGCATCGCCGCCGAGCTCGGCGCCCACGTGGTCAAGACCTACTACTGCGAGAACTTCGAGAACGTGGTCAACAGTTGCCCGATTCCGGTGATCGTGGCCGGCGGCAAGAAGACCCCGGAGATGGAGGCCCTGGAGCTCACCCGCAACGCCGTGGACCACGGCGCGGTGGGTGTCGACATGGGCAGGAACATTTTCCAGTCCGACAGTCCCACTGGGATGATCCAGGCCGTGCGGGCCATCGTTCACGGCGGCGCTTCCACCGAGGAAGCCTACCGGATCTACGAGTCGGCGAAGCCGGCGGAACGGGCGGCGGGCTAACCGGCATCCCTTCGAACCCGTCATTCCGGCGAAAGCCGGCCCCGTACTTGGTACGGGGCCGTAATCCAGGGGAGAAGGGGGTGCGGGTTTACCGGAACCCTTCTTCATCACTGAGTCCCGTTGAGATGCTGCCAGCCTTCAGGAACGGGCCATGCGCGTAGCCGTGTATTACAGCAACGACGATGTTCGGTTGGAGGAGCTTCCGGTTCCCAAGCCGGGTCCCGGGGAGTTGCTGCTCCGGGTCCGGGCCAGCGGCATCTGCGGCACCGACGTGATGGAATGGTACCGGCGCAGGCAGGCGCCGGTGGTGCTCGGGCACGAGGTCACCGGCGAGGTGGCGGCGGTGGGCTCCGACGTAACGGGTTTCGCGCCTGGCGACCGCATCGTCACCACCCACCACGTGCCGTGCAACGACTGTTACCACTGCCGCTCGGGCCACGCCTCGGTGTGTCAACTCATGCGGCAGACGCACTTCGACCCCGGAGGTTTCGCCGAGTACCTGCGGCTGCCCAAGATCAACGTGGATTCCGGCACCTTCCTCCTTCCCGACTCGCTTTCCTTCGTGCAGGGCTCCTTCGTCGAGCCGCTGGGTTGCGTCGTGCGGGCGCAGAGCCACGCCCGCGCGCCGATGCAGGAGAACGTGCTGGTCATCGGCGCCGGCATCGCCGGCCTGCTGCACGTCCAACTGGCCCGAAGCCGCGGCGTCAAGACCCTGGCGGCCACGGACATCAACGCGGAACGCCTGCGCTTGGCCCGGTCCCTGGGCGCGAACCACACGTTCCACGCGACGGACGACGTGCCTGCGCGTCTGCGGGAAGCCTGCGGCGGTCGGCTGGCGGATCTCGTGATCGTGTGCACCGAAGCGGATCCGGCGATTCGGCAGGCGTTCCAGAGCGTCGAGCGCGGCGGCAGGCTGCTGTTCTTCGCCTCCCCTCCCGAGGGGCACGAAGTGCCCGTCCCGCTATACGGGATGTGGCGCGACGAGATCGGCCTCGTGACCTCGTATGGCGCGAGCCCGCAGGATATGCGGGATGCGGTGGATCTTTTGGCGAGCGGCAAGATCGGCGTGGATGCGCTCGTCACCCACCGCCTCACGCTTGCCGAGACGGGAAAAGGCTTTCAACTCGTAGCCAACGCTCAGGATTCGCTCAAGGTCATCATCGAGCCGCAGAGAGCCTGACCCGATGCACCTCAATCCGTCGCCATATCACCGGCGTGATATCCGGAAGTCTATTCTGGACTGACGGGCCGTTTTATGCTTCATGGCCCGTCCTTGCCCCTGATCGGGCAAAAGACCAAGGGTCGGCTCTACTCCAAACTCCGGCGGCTCACTCGGTTTCGGCGACTTCGGGCCGCGCTTCCCTGACCTTGCCCGCGGCCACCTCCCGCAGGGCCACGACGATCTCCCGGTTGTCGGAGTCCACCAGCGGCTTGGCGCCTTTGAGGAGCTGCTTGGTGCGCTGGGAAGCGAGCATCACCAGCTTGAAGCGGTTGGAAACTTCGTTGAGACAATCTTCGACGGTAATTCGTGCCACGGCACATTCTCCCGATTTGTGAACGTCGGCGGGCCTTGCGGACGGCGAAAGTTCCTGTGCGCCCGAATCCGGCTGACCGTTACGCGATACTCTGCTGCTCCGGAAAGACGTCCTGCTCCGAGGTCTCGATCTCGAAGCCCAGATCCTCGATCATCCGATGGGCGTCGGAGGCGGCCTGACCCGACGTCGTCAGATAGCCGTTGACGAAGATCGAGTTGGCCGGGTACAGGCTCAGCGGCTGCAACGAGCGCAGATTGACCTCCCGACCGCCGGCCACCCTTATCTCCTTGCCCGGGTTGACGAACCGGAACAGGCACAGCACCTTGAGACAATACTGCGGGGTGAGGTTCGAACGTCCTTCCATGGGGGTTCCCGGGATGGCGTGCAGGAAATTGACCGGGATGGAGTCCACGTCCAGTTCCCGCAACGACACCGCCAGGTCCATGACGTCGTCGCTCTCCTCGCCAAGGCCGATGATGCCGCCGCAACAGGTGGACAGCCCCGCGGCCTTGACGTTCTCCAACGTCGCCACGCGGTCGTCATAGGTGTGGGTGGAGACGACCTCCGGGTGATAGCGGCTGCTGGTATTGAGGTTGTGATTGATCCGCTCGACGCCGGCATCCTTGAGTATCCGCGCCTTGGACTCCGTCAGGAGCCCCATGCACGCGCAGATGTTGATGGGAACCCGACGTTTGACCTCGGCCACGGCCTCGGCCATCTTCTCCGTTTCCTTGAGCGTGGGGCCGCGGCCGCTGTTGACCAGGCAAAAGCGCATCGCGCCCGCCTCCCTGGCCTTGACCGCGGCGTTGACCAACTCCTCCTTGGCGACGAACGGGTACTTGTCGATCTCGGCGCCGGAAACCGACGATTGCGAGCAATAGCCGCAATCCTCGGGACAGAGCCCGCTCTTGGCGTTCATCAGCACGTGGATCTGGACCTTTTTGCCGAAGTAGTGATGGCGGACGCGGAACGCAGCCTCGATCAGCTCCGGCAGCCTTTCGTCGGCGCCGTCGATGACCGACTTCATTTCCACAGGCGACAGGAGTTGCCCGGCGAGAGATTTCTCGGCGAGCGCAGCGTACCTCGGTTCCACTTTGTTCATAGGGCCTTCGTGTAACACGGGGGGTCCGATCTTGCAACCAAACGGCCGGTTGTCCGGCGCCCCTATCCGACGAAAAGGTTGAAGATCGCACCCCGCTGATTGGATACCGTTTTAGGCATCAGCAGCCGCGGCTCGGGTGACAAGGCGCTTTGGGCGACCTCCCAGTTGGTCTGCGGCAGTGGGTCCAGCGCCTGGATCTCGTCCAGCGTCAGGTACACCGCCCGGTCCACTTCCCGCTGGTCCGGCCAAGGCTCCGCCGTGAGTCCCCGGAGCAGCAGCACGACGTACAGGCTGTTGCCGGAGTCGGCATCGAACCGGCTACGCACGCCGAGCACTCCCTGGACCTCGGCCTCCACTCCGGCTTCCTCGGCCACCTCCCGGACCACCGCGTCCTCGATGGTTTCGTCCGGCTCGATGAAGCCGCCGGGCACCTGCCAGTTGCCGTGCCCGCGGCGCGACGCGCGTCGGACGAACAGCAGCCGTCCGTCCCGGACCACCGCCCCGCCCACGCCGATATTGTAGCCCGTGTTGTAGCGTTCCGGTATCGCCATCTTGTCCTTTCCACTCGTGGGTCGCCCTCACCCCAACCCTCTCCCGGAGGGAGAAGGGGTCGGAAGGTGTGGCCCTGGCCCGGAGGGAGTCGGAGCCTGCAGATGTGCGTCATCGCAGAGTCGTCGCAATAGGAAAACGCAACCGTGGGGTGTTATACCTTGGGCCATGAACGCGAGTCCAGGGACCTCGACGCGGGACGCCCGCGCTCCCAAGGCTTCAAACGGACGCACGCCCCGGTTCAGGCAGTTCACGCGAATACGGAGGACCCTAAATGGTTGACGCACTGGGCTGGCGGCGAAAATTCGCGGTCATCGCCCCATCCACGAATACCTCGGTGCAGCCCGAGTTCGACGACATGAGGCCACGCGGCGTCACCAACCACTTCGCCCGGATCCGGATACCCGACGACCCGATCCACGACGACGCGGATTTCGAGCAGTTGATGGAGAACATCCGCGCCGAGGTGGACAACGCCATCGATCGGGTGATGACGTGCCGGCCCGACTATCTCGTCATGGGCATGTCCTCCGAAACCTTCTGGGACGGCGCCGAGGGAAGCCGGCGGCTGCTGGAGTCGGTGGAGCGGCGGGCGGGAGTCCGGGTCGCCATGGGCTCCTATGCCTGCGAGGCGGCGTTCGAGGCCTACGGCGGCATCAAGCGCATCGGGGTGATCACGCCGTACATGCCCGTGGGAGACTCTCAGGTGGTGCGCTTCTTCACCGACTGCGGCTACGAGGTCGTCCGCCTCAAGGGACTCAAGTGCGAGAGTCCGGTGCTGATCGCCCATGTGCAGGCGGACACGCTGGAGGCGGCGATCCGGGAGGTGGACGGCAGCGACGTGGACGCGGTGGTGCAGGTAGGCACGAACCTGGCCATGGCGCGTTTGGCGGACGAAGCGGAACGCCGCCTCGGCAAGCCGGTCATCGCCATCAACACGGCCATCTACTGGTACGCACTGCGGCAGAACGGGCTGTCGGACAGGTTGGACGGGTTCGGCGCATTGCTGTCGCGATTCTAGTGTCGTGTCCGGAGCGGGGGCCGGGCAGGGGCGGGTTTCAAACCACTGCTGTCCCATAAACATCAGGACCAATTGAGGGAGAGTTGAGGGGGCGGCCTTGATCGGAGAGCCTGGACACGGGAAGGGCCCATGGAACTAACGGTTTATCAGGTGCCCGATTGGGAGTCCGAGCCCGGACTGAGACACGGCTTTCTGGGCCGGAGCGGCGGCAACAGCCAGGGAGCGTATGCCGGCCTCAATGTCTCCTTCGGCGTGGGCGACAATCCCCAAGCCGTCAAGGACAATTACTGTGACATGAAACGGGCCATGGGTATGGCCGGCACCCGAATGGTCACCATGCGGCAACGGCACGGCGACACCATCATCGACGTCGCCGAGCCGTGCAAGGACGCCGGCGAGGGCGACGCCATGGTCACGGGCGCGCCGGGCGTGTTCCTCGGCGTGCTGACGGCGGATTGCGTGCCCATCGTGTGCTGGGCCCGCACCTCCCGACGGAGGTTGGCTGTGGTAATACACGCGGGTTGGCGCGGCACCCTGGCCGGGCTGGCCATGAAAACGGTGCGGCACATCGAGAGCCACTATGGAACGCGCGCGCGGGATCTTTGGTGCGCCCTGGGTCCGGCCATCGGGCCCTGCTGCTACGAGATCGGCCCCGACGTCTCCGACCCTCTGCTACGGGAGTGGGGTGACAAGGCTGAGCCCTCGCTGCGACAGGAAGAGGGCAAGACCCACCTCGACTTGAGACGCTTGAACGCCGCGTTGCTGGAGACGGCGGGGGTACGGGAGGAGCGCATTGCTTCAGCGGGCCCCTGCACCAAGTGCAACCCGACGGAGCTCTACTCCTACCGCCGGGAGTCGCGGAACGGCGCAGGCGCCACCGGTCGCCAAGCGAGCTTTATCGGGTGGGCGGGAACGCCGTGAACGGAAATGAAAAGCCTTGGCTGGCACGCTGGCCAGCCAAGGCTCGGTGTACTGCCGGAATTGACCAGACCCTCAATTCCGAACGGCTCGAGAGCCTAGGTCTCAGTCACCTCGCAGCTACATGAATCACTCATATATTGACCACCTCCTTTCTCTGCTGATGTTCATCATAAGAGAGCGAGGTGACCTTGTCAAACTTTTTCATCGCTTGCGACGCCCCTTCCTCCAAAAAGCCGCTTCACGGCGAACCTCGCGGCGTTCCGCACCCGGACGTCGGCATCGTCCGCCGCAGCGCTCCTGATGGCATCCAGCGCCTCTATCCCGACCCCGGAGGCCTTCGCAAGGGTGGTGACCACGGCCACCCGAACCAACGGTTCCGGGTCCCGAAGGGCTTTCAGCAACACGGTCTCCAGGCCGTCCGCGCCGATGTCACGCAGGCAGTAAACCGTCATTCGTCGTTGGGTGGCCGAACCGTGGTCCAGCAGGCTCTCCAGGCGCGTTCCGACCTCCGGATAGCGCTTGCCGAGGTCGGCGAGCAGCAGTTGCGTGGCCCACCGAAGGTCCTGGTCGCCGCTCCCGAGTCCCCACGCGAGCACTTCGATGCAGGGCGCGGACGGGCGGGTGATCTGCCCCAAGGCATAGGCGAGAGGCCACCGCGGCGCGGCACACAGCCGTTCGGAGAGCACCTCGACGACCCCCGGCTCGTCGGCGGCCAGGGCTACCAGCCTCTCCACGGCGCGGCGGACCACCGCCTTGTCCTTTTCTTCCAACGCATCGAGCAACGGCCCCATACGCTGGTCCGGCATCTCGCGTTTCATGGGCAGGTCGGGCGGGAGGCCGCGTCAATCCCCTTCGGATTGACGGTCCACGTCCCGCAGGCGGGCAGGATAATCCGTGACGATGCCGTCGACGCCGAGCGCCAGGAGCTCCTTCATCTCGTCCACCTCGTTGATAGTCCAGACGTGGACCTCAACACCCAAGCCGTGGGCGGCCGCCACGGACGCCGGAGTGATCAACGCGGCGCCCTGGTAAAGCCGCGGAATCTGCAGCGCCTGTCCGGGAACCTCGGGCGGCAGTGCCTGTCCCGTCCACAGCGCCGCCATGAACGCGCGGATCTCGCCCATGGAGAATCCGGTGGCGACGGGCAGGCCGCGGCCGCGTATGACCGTACGCGCGGCGGCCATCATGACATCGTCTGCGGCCACCACCAGCAATTGCCGGGCTTTGCCGAACTCCACGACGAGATCGAACAGCGTCTCGGTGGCCGGCGCCGACAACTCCTTGATCTCCAGCGTGGCTTTGGCCTGGGGAAAGTCCGCGAAGAACTCCCGCAGGGTGGGAACCCGAATTCCCTGGTTCCGGAACGGATGGGTGGCGCCGCCGTCAGCCGTGAACCTGAAACCGGCGTCGAGCCGCTTCAATTCCTCCAAGCCCATGTCCCGCACCGAACCGGCGCCGTCGGTGGTCCGCTGGACGGTCTCGTCGTGGATGACGACGATCTCACCGTCGCGGGTGGCGTGGACGTCCAGCTCGATGAACGTGGCGCCGTCCTCCAGCCCGCGGCGAAAGGACGCCAGGGTATTCTCGGGCATGGTGCCCGCGGCTCCGCGGTGCCCGGCGATTCTCGGCAGCGGGTCCGCGAAGAACGGATAGGCGGATGATCGCGTCATGGCTCAGGGGTGTTAGATGCGTGCGACCTCCGCAACGCTAGCAGGATGAGGACGCATTCCGGGGCAATCCTTGAATTTTGGCTTCCCGGAGCCTATGATTCATGTGGTTTATCTGTAGTCCGGGATCCAACGACATTGATAACTGTGGCGACCTTCCCGGGTCAAGAGAAGGAGCCGTGCACCCGCCGGCAGTCCATACCACGACACCGCAGGACCCCATCGGACGGGGCGGTCATGGACCACCGGAAGACGGCAGGTAAGGGGCGTTGATGGCTGTAGAGGATCGGCTTCTCAGACTGAAAGAGCTGGACCGCCGCGCGGAACTCGGCGGCGGCGAGGTGCGCATTCGCCGGCAGCACAAAGAAGGCAAGCTGCTGGCGCGGGAACGCATCGAAATCCTTCTGGACCAGGGCAGCTTCGTGGAGCTGGACCGCTTGCGGACCCACGAATGTACCGATTTCGACATGCAGGATCAGAAGATCCCGGGCGATGCCGTGGTCACGGGCTCCGGCGCCATCGACGGCCGCAACGTCTTCGTATACGCCCAGGACTTCACCGTGTTCGGAGGCAGCCTGAGCGGCGTGGTGGCGGACAAGATCTGCAAGGTCCAGGAGATGGCCATGAAGAACGGCGCTCCCATCCTGGGCATCAACGATTCCGGGGGCGCGCGCATCCAGGAAGGCGTCGTCAGCCTCGATGGCTATGCCCGCATCTTTGCAAACAACGTCGCGGCTTCGGGCGTCGTCCCCCAGCTCTCCGCCATCATGGGACCCTGCGCCGGCGGCGCGGTCTACTCGCCGGCCATCACCGACTTCATCTTCATGACCCGATCCACGGGATACATGTTCATCACCGGCCCGGATGTCATCAAGACCGTGACCCACGAGGAGGTCACCAAGGAAGAGCTGGGCGGCGCCGAGACCCATACCCGCAAGAGCGGCGTGGCGCATTTCTCCGCGGACAACGACAAGGACTGCCTGCTCATGATACGCGAGCTCATGAGCTTCCTGCCCGGCAACAACCTGGAAGACCCGCCGTTTCGCCCCACCGAGGACGACCCCTACCGGCGTGACCAGCGGCTGCAGCACGTGGTGCCGGAGAATCCCAACCTTCCCTACGACATGAAGGATCTGATCGGCGCGGTGGTGGACGAGGGCTACTTCTACGAGGTCCACAAGGATTTCGCCCCCAACATCGTGGTGGCCTTCGCGCGGCTGGGCGGACGGACGGTGGGTATCGTCGCCAACCAGCCGGCCCACCTGGCGGGGTGTCTGGACATCAACGCCTCGGTGAAGGCCGCGCGCTTCGTGCGGTTCTGCGATTGCTTCAACATACCGGTGATCACCTTCGTGGACGTTCCCGGCTTCCTCCCGGGCACCGGACAGGAGTACGACGGCATCATCCGCCACGGCGCCAAGCTGCTGTTCGCCTACGCCGAGGCCACGGTGCCGAAAATCACCGTTATCACCCGGAAGGCCTACGGCGGCGGGTACATCGTCATGGCCAGCAAGTTCTTGCGGGGCGACATCAACCTGGCGTACCCGGCGTCGGAGATCGCGGTGATGGGGCCCGAAGGGGCCATCAACATCGTCTTCCGCAACGAGCTCAAGGAAGCCAAGGACGAGAAAAAGACCCGGCAGAAGCTGGTGAACGACTACCGGAGGATGTTCGCCAACCCGTTCCGGTCCGCCGAGCTCGGCAACCTCGACGCCATCATCGTGCCCGAGGACACCCGCCCCACCCTCATTCGTTCGTTGGAGATGCTGAAGAAGAAACGGGAGAACAGCCTCCCCAGGAAACACGGCAACATGCCGCTCTGAAAGCGGGGCCGCGTAGCGGAGTCGTCCGAACATGTTCAAACGAATCCTGGTGGCCAACCGCGGCGAGATCGCCGTCCGGATCATACGGGCGTGCCGCGAGCTGGACATCCAGAGCGTCGCGGTCTACTCCGAGGCGGACCGCGAGGCGCTTCACGTCAAGTACGCCGACTACTCCTATCCCGTGGGACCGGCGCCGTCCGCGGAGAGCTATCTCCGCATCGACCGGATCCTCGACGCCGCCAGGAAGAGCCGAGCCGATGCCATACACCCGGGTTACGGCTTCCTTGCCGAGAACGCGGCGTTCGCCCGGGCCTGCGAGGAAGCCGGCATCGTCTTTCTGGGGCCGTCCCCGGAAGTCATCAAGCAGATGGGCGACAAGGTCCACGCCCGGGCGCTGATGAAGAAGGCGAAGCTTCCGGTGATTCCGGGCTCCGACGACATCCTCAGCTCCGAGGAGGAGGTGCTGGAGACCGCCGAGGCCATCGGCTACCCGTGCGTGCTCAAGGCCGTGGCGGGCGGCGGCGGCAAGGGCCTGCGGCTGGTGGAATCGGACAAGGATGTGCGCTCGGCCTATCGCGCGGTGCGCTCCGAGGCGGCCTCGTCCTTCGGCGACTCCCGGCTCTACGTCGAGAAGTACCTCGAACGCTGCCGCCACATCGAGGTCCAACTCCTGGCCGACATCTACGGCAAGGTGGTGCACCTGTTCAGCCGGGAATGCTCCATCCAGCGGCGCCACCAGAAGATCATCGAGGAGTGCCCGGCGCCGGGGATCGACGCCCGCATGCAGAAGGCCATGGGCAAGACCGCGGCCCAGGGGGCCCGGGCGCTGAACTACACGGGCGTCGGCACCATGGAGTTCCTGGTGGACCGCCACAAGAACTTCTACTTCCTGGAAATGAACACGCGCCTTCAGGTGGAGCATGCCATCACCGAACGGGTGGTGGGCATCGATCTGGTGAAAGCGCAGATCAACGTCGCTTCCGGAACGCCCCTACCCTGGTCGCAGCGGCAGATCCGGGCCACCGGTCACGCCATCGAATGCCGTATCTACGCCGAGGATCCCGAGACCGACTTCATGCCGTGTCCGGGAAAGATCGAGGGTTTGCGATTACCCGAGGGATTCGGCATCCGCAACGACTGCGGCGTCTACGAGGGCGCGGAGATTCCCATCCACTACGACCCCATGATCGCCAAGCTCATCGTCTGGGGAGAGGATCGCGCGGAGGCCATACGGCGCCTCAAGCGGGCCCTGCGCGAGTACCAGGTCCGCGGGGTCAAGACCAACATCCCGTTTCATCAGTGGATGCTGCGCCACCCGCAGTTCATCGAAGGCGACTTCTATACCGGGTTCGTGGACGACCAACGGGGTTTCATGACCATGGAGCAGATGTATCCCGACCGCCACGTGGCGCTGGCGTCCGCCGCCATCGTGGCGCTCCATCGGGAGCAGGAACGCGCGCTCCGAATGGTGGAGAAAGGGGCGGCGGAGAAGTCGGAATGGCGCGAGGTCGGCCGCCGGGAGGGGCTGCGGCTCCACTCCGGCGAGTCGGGCCCAAGACGCGCGTGGTAGAGTCATGGCATTCATCGCAAAGCTCGGCGGCCAGACTTCCGTGGTGCGCATCACCGAGACCGAAAAGTCCCTCTACAAGGTGGTGGTGGACGGGCACGAGTTCATGGTGGACGGGAGGAGAACCGGCCGCAACAACTACTCGCTGCTGATCGACAACCGGTCCTTCGAGGTGGACGTGGACACCACCGAGGACGAGTACCGCGTGCTGCTGGACGGCCGAACCTACCGCATCCACATGTCCGACGAGCGGCAGGTCCGGGTAGGCGGCCGGCAGTCGGGGATCGAGGTATCGGGCAGGCAGGAGGTCAGGATCCCCATGCCGGGCAAGGTGGTGGCGGTGCTGGTGAACGAGGGCGACACCGTGGCCAAGGGCCAGGGGCTGGTGATCGTCGAAGCCATGAAGATGGAGAACGAGGTGCGAGCGCCCGGCGCCGGCGCGGTCAGGGAGATCCGGGTCAAGACCGGAGAGTCGGTGGAATCCGGCCAGGTGCTCGCGATCGTTGAATAGACACCGCTCCAGTCCAACATTACCCGATATTCTCTTCGAATCCGCCTGAAACCGGCCTCCATTTCCCTGCCTCTCGCTACGATTCGCTCAATCCGACAGGCTTCTGGTCCTTGTCCTTCCGCCGTATGAAATAGACCAGCACGATCGTGAACCCGTAAAGCGCGGTCAACGGCAGCGCCAGCAACACCTGCGAGATCACGTCGGGCGGGGTGAGGACGGCGCCCAGCACGACGATGCCCAAAAAGGCGTAGGGGAAGTGGCGCATCATCATGCGGTGATCGATGAGCCCCACCCGGGCCAGAAAGACTCCCGCCACCGGCAATTCGAAGACCACCCCGAAAGCCAGCATCAGCCTGGCCGAGAACGACAGGTACTCGCTGACGCGGATGGCCGGACGGATGTCCAGTTGCTGGTACTGGTCCAGAAAGAACCGGTAGCCGATGTCGAAGATGACCGCGTAACAGAAACCGGCTCCCAGCAGAAAGAACACCGTCCCGAAGGCGACAAAGCCCTTGGCATAACGCTGTTCGTGGCGGTAGAGGCCCGGCGCCACGAACTTCCAGGCGTGCCACAACAGCACCGGCAGCGACAGGAAGATCGCCGCCACGAATGCCACCTTCAGCTTCGCGAAGAACGCCTCGGCCACACCCGTGCCGATCACGGCGAGGCCGGAAGCCTCCAGCCTGAGCAGGGGCGCGGTCATGAACTTGATGAGATATTCCGCCGCCAGATAACAGGCGAGAAAGGCCGCCACCACCGCCAGTGAGGACTTGATCAGTCGGGAGCGAAGTTCCTCGAGGTGAGCCGTCAGGGACATGCTGGAATCGTCCGACAGCCGTTCCCCTTCCTCCCCGTCCACGCCTTCGTCCGCGTTCACTCTTTCTTGGTGGGATCGCCCGCTGGAGATATGGTATTGGCGGGTTCGCCTTCTCCGGACGGCTCGGTACTCGTGTTGTCGCTCTCCGGGCGGGCATCCAGATCATCCGCCGCGGCCTGCATTTCCCGCTTCACGTCATCCGTCGTGCGGCGAAACTCGGCAAGACCCCGTCCCAGGGAACGCGCGATCTCCGGCAGTTTCTTGGGCCCCAGAATGATCAAGGCCACGGCCAGGATCAAGAGCAACTCCGGCATTCCGATACCAAACATTTTCTACTCCCAGCCGGTAGGCTAAGGCATTTGCGGGGGCGAGTCAAAGAGTGGACCACCCCGGGGCAAGGGTACGGTTTCGCGCTTTGACTCCGCGTCCTCGGTGGTGGTAGATTACGCGGAACATGCTTCGTTCCGCCATCGTGGCCGATCCAGTATTTCTGAAGCACCAGCCCGGCCCCTATCATCCCGAGAGCCCGCAACGCCTCAAGACTCTCCTCGATCTCACCAGCGAGGTCGTGGGCGGCAGCGCCGACTTCGAGCTTCTGCCCCTTCGCGCGGCGGCACAGGAGGAGCTCGATCTGTGCCACGGGTCCGGCTACATCGACCTGGTCCGCTCCACCTCCGGGCACGACCGGTTCGCGCTGGACGGGGACACCATCACCTGCCGCGACTCCTTCGGCGTGGCCCTGATGGCGGTGGGGGGGTTCCTGCAACTGCTGGATGCGGTGGCGGCGTCCGAATACGCCAACGGCTTCACCCTGGCCCGGCCGCCGGGACATCACGCGTTACGGGACCGGGGCATGGGTTTCTGCCTGTTCAACACGGTGGCCATCGGCGCACGGTATCTCCAGAAGGCGCACGGCGCACGGCGGGTCGCGATCATGGACTGGGACGTGCACCACGGCAACGGCTCGCAGGACGCCTTTTACGACGATCCTTCGGTGCTTTTCCTATCCACGCACCAGTATCCCTACTATCCGGGGACCGGGGCTGCGGACGAGGTGGGCAGCGGCAAGGGAGAAGGGTATACGGTGAACGTCCCGCTGCCGGCGGGCTGCGGGGACGCCGAGTACCTGGCGGTCTTCCGCGAAATCATCGTCCCGGTCATCGAGCGCTACGAACCTGATTGGCTGCTGGTATCGGCCGGCTTCGATTCGCACCGCGATGATCCCTTGGCAGCCATGAACGTCACCGAGCGGGGTTTCGGCGTCATGGCCAACGCTCTGCTGGAGCTGGCTCGGAAACACGCCGGCGGCAAGATCGCCTTTCTCCTGGAGGGCGGCTACGATCTCTCCGCGTTGCGCAACTCCGTGGCCACCGTGCTCGAGTGCATGCAGTCCGAGGACGCTGCCCAATGGGACGGCGGCGGCGAACGCATAGCCGCACGCATCCGGGACGTGCTTCAAATCCGCGAGAAGTATTGGTAGTGACGAGCATGGGTCGATCACTTGGCGCAACCGGCCCGAACCCAGGGTAGAGCGCCCTTCAGACGACTGGTTGAGCAGCCGAGGACACGAAGACAGACACCATGGGAAATCCTGACGGACGCAGAGTAGTCATTACCGGGATGGGGATGTTGACGCCCCTGGGCATAGGCGTGGACGCCAACTGGGAAGCGATTCGGGCCGGGCGCTCGGGTATCGGCCCCCTTACCCGTTTCGAGGGCATCGAATCATTCTCTACCCGGATCGCCGGCCAGATCGACGATTTCAACCCCCATGACTTCATCGACGCGAGAGAAGTCAAGAAGATGGACCTGTTCATGCAATACGCCCTGGCCGCGGCCCAACTCGCGGTGGAGGACAGCGGGTTCTCGGTCGGCGGCGATGAGGCGTTTCGGGCCGGGTCCATCGTGGGAGTGGGATTCTGCGGCATCGCCACCATCGAGCACTACCACGAAGTGTACATGAAACAGGGTCCGCGCAAGATCTCCCCGTTTTTCATTCCCAAGGTCATCTCCAACCTGGCACCGGGCCAGATCGCCATCCGCTACGGCCTGAAAGGGGTCAACTGGACCCCCACTTCGGCGTGCGCATCCGGCAACAACGCCCTGGGAGAGGCGTTCCACCTGATTCGCGACGGGCGGCAGGACGCCGTCATCGCCGGCGGCTCGGAAGCGGCCACGACCCCCATGGGACTGGGCGGGTTCGCCGCCATGAAAGCGCTGTCCACGCGGAACGACGAGCCGGAGCTGGCCAGCAGGCCCTTCGACAGGGATCGTGACGGATTCGTCATGTCGGAAGGCTCGGGCATGCTGGTGCTCGAAGATCGGGAACGGGCCATCCGGCGCGGCGCGAGGATCTATGCCGAGATGATCGGCTACGGCACCAACAGCGATGCCTACCACATAACCTCCCCCGCCCCGGAGGGAGAGGGCGCCGCCCGCTGCATGGCGCTGACTCTCGAGGACGCCGGCGCCACGGCCGCGGACGTGGACTACATAAACGCCCACGGCACCTCGACACCCTATAACGATGCCAACGAGACCGCGGCCATCAAGACGGTCTTCGCCGACCGCGCTCGCCAGATCCCGGTAAGCTCCACCAAGTCCATGACCGGCCATCTCCTGGGCGCGGCCGGGGCCGTGGAAGCCATCTACAGCGTGCTGGCACTTCACCACGGCATGCTGCCGCCCACCATCAACTACGAGACGCCGGATCCCGATTGTGATCTCGACTACGTACCCAACGAGCCGCGGCAGGCGGACATCCGGGTCGCCCTGTCCAATTCCTTCGGTTTCGGCGGCACCAACGCCTGCATCCTGCTCAGGAAGGCCTCATGACACAAACAGCACCGCGAAGCGCCATACTGGGTACGGGCTCCGCCGTTCCCTCCACGGTGGTCACCAACGACGACCTCGCCAAGATCGTCGACACCACCGACGAGTGGATCACCACCCGCACGGGCATCAAGGAAAGGCGCGTACTGGAGGAGAGCAAGGCCGCCTCGGATCTGGCCCGGCTCGCCTCGGAGCGGGCGCTGGAAAACGCCGGCCTCGAGGTCGCGAACCTGGACGCCATCATTGTGGGCACTTGTACGGCGGACTACCAGTTTCCCAGCCTCGCGTGCGTCCTGGAAGCCAAGCTGGGGGCCAGGGGAGTGTTCTCCTTCGACGTGAACGCAGCCTGCTCGGGTTTTCTGAACGCCCTTTCGGTGGCCGACATGTTTGTCCGGTCCGGGCGGATCCGCAAGGCCCTGGTGGTGGGCACCGATGTCCTGAGCCGTTTTCTCGACTGGCAGGACCGCAGCACCTGCATCCTGTTTGGTGACGGCGCCGGCGCTGCGGTCCTGGGGGTCAGCGACGACGACGATCGGGGTATCCTCAGCGCCCGCCTCCAGACCGACGGCTCCCATGCCGAAACCCTCTACGTACGGGCCGGGGGCTCCAAGCGGCCAGCCACGCTGGAGACCGTGGAGAACCGGGAGCACTCGATCGTCATGAACGGCAAGGAAGTCTTCAAGGTGGCCGTCCGGTCAATGGAGGAGATCAGCCGCCGGGTCCTCGGGGAAGCCGGACTTTGCGTGGACGACGTGTCCCTCGTCGTCCCGCACCAAGCCAATCGGAGGATCATCACCGCCCTGGCCGCCCGGCTCTGCATCCCCATGGAGAAAGTCATCGTCAATCTGCACAAGTACGGCAATACGTCGGCGGCATCCATCCCCGTGGCGCTGGACGAGGTCCGGCGGGAGGGCCGCATCGCCGCCGGCGATATCGTTCTGCTGAACGCCTTTGGCGCCGGGTTCGCCTGGGGCGCCGCCGTCATCCGTTTCTGACCGTTGCGCGCCTGACGGAATCCACGCCTCTCACGTGATCCCGGCCGAAGCCTTCGCCCTCGCCTGCGGGCTCTTCACCGCCATCAACCTGACCCTCCTGAAGAAGGGGATGGCGCACGGCAACCCCATCACCGCCATCGTCATCTCCCTGGCCATCAACGTGCTGTCCTTCTGGAGCTTCGTCTTCATGGTGCTCCCGCCGGACGAGATCCTGCGTCCGGAGTTGTTGATCTTCGTGCTGGTGGGCCTGATCCAGCCCGGCGGCACCCGCTTCCTGGCCTACCTGAGCGTCGAGAAGGTCGGGGTCGCGGTGACGGCGCCGCTCCGGGCCACCACGCCGCTGTTCTCGTCGCTGCTGGCCATCGTGGTCCTTGACGAGCAACTCACCGTCGCGGTAGCCGCGGGAACAACCCTGGTGGTCTGTGGCATCATCCTGCTCAGCACGCGGGAGGAAAAGACCGGCGGGTGGATGAACATCCTCGTCATCCTGCCGCTGCTGAGTGCCTTCGTGGCCGGCTCCACCCAGGTGATCCGAAAGATCGGCCTGGCGCAGATCGCCCTGCCCATCCTGGGAGCGGCCGTCACCACCGGCACGTCCTTCCTCGCCGTGGCGCTGTCGTTGACCCTGTCACGAAAGTGGTCGACTCTCGACTTCAACCGCGACTCCCTGGGCTACTTCCTCGCCGCCGGCTGCGCCGTGACCCTGGGTGTCGCCAGCGTGTACATGTCCCTGTACCTGTCGGACGTGGTCATCGTCGCGCCGCTGGCAAGTCTCAGCCCGCTCTACAGCCTCGTGCTCTCCGCCCTGTTCCTGCGCGAGGTGGAGGTCATCACCACACGGCGGGTGGTGGCCGCCGGGTTGATCGTGCTGGGTGCCGTGCTCATCACGGCCATCCGGTGACGGTGTTGAAAATTCGGGCCCGCCGGGCCACATTTCGGCTAGGGAGGAGGACCATCATGAAACAGGTATTACACGAGCACGTACCCGCCAACAGCGGCTGGTCCGGGGACCTCAAGAAGGGTCAGATCATTCGCATCATCGCCATGTCCACGGTGGACTTTCTGGTGCTGGACCGGCACAACCTGCGGGAACGGTTCGATCAGGCCCGCAGCAAGGTCTACAACGGGAAGATCTTCCTGAGCACGGGCGACAAGCTGATGTCCCGGGACAACCGGCATTTCATGACCATCATGGCGGATACGTTCGAGGAAGGCACCCACGACCTTCAGAAGGGAATGTGCAGCGGACGCCGTTTCCAGTTGGCCAAGGAGGAAGGGCGGCTGCGAGAATACTATCATCGGGACTACCGGGACGACGAGATCCCCGATCACGGCTGCTGGGAGAACCTGTCCAAGGCGCTGGCGCCCTACGACGTCGCCCCCGAGGACATCCCGAGCCCGTTCAACATTTTCCAGCACATGATCATCGACGGCAAGACCGGACTCATGCAGCACACGGCCATCCGGCCCAAGGCGCCGGCTCATGTGGACATGAAAGCGGAACGGGATCTGCTGGCGGCCTTCAGCGCGTGCCCGGACATGCCGGTGGGCGGCAAGCCGGTGGACGTGGAGATCTACGAAGAGAACTGACGGAGGCACCCCACGCCCCTCGCCTGGATTCCGGCTTTCGCCGGCGTGACGGGTTCGGGGGCTCCTGACGGGTCCGCTACTCGAATCCCATGCGGCGGCCCCAGTTGGCGGGGCCGTTGAGGAAGTCGACGATCTGATTTCTGGCCTCTTCGGAGAAGAACCCGGTCGCTTCTCCGGCGCTCAGGACGTCGTCCCAGTTGGACAGGCTATGGAGGCCGATCTCGTGGTCTGCGAGGTTCTTCTTGCCCTCGTGCAGGTCCAATTGGTCGGAACTGTACTCGAAGACACAGAGACAGTGGGTGATCCGGGCCTTCTGAGCGCGGACGCCGATGTTGAAGCGCAGCTTGCTGAAGCCGTCGGTCACGAGGTCTTCCACCAGCGTGACCCGCTGCCCCTCATCGAGAACCCCTTCGATCTGGTTGGTCTGCCCGTAGCCTTTGGGATTCTTGCGGATGTAGATCATGGGCTTCCGCAGGTAGTGGGATACGAAGGCGGCATAGGGAATGCCCGCGGTCTCGCCGCCGGCCACCACATCCATGTTGTCGAGCCCGATGTCACGGCGCGCGATCTGGGCCAACGCCTCGAGGATCTCGTCCCGTGCCTCCGGGAAGGAAAGCAACCGTCTGCAGTCGATGTAGACCGGCGAGACCCTGCCCGACACGAACACGAAAGGCCTGTCACGGTATACCTGAATGGATTGCGTGCTCAGCAGCAACCGGGCGATTCTCTTTCCGGTCTCTGACATGGATTTGGTTCCTCAAGGCCGAATGGCGACCCAAGCGAGTCCGGCTCGTGAGGCTTCTTAACACGACGGATGTTCCTTTGCCAGCCGTTGTTTTCATCCGCTCTTTCTTGCTACCATGCACACCTTTCCGGACCCGTCGAGTCGTTGGATGGAAATCCCCGAGATCAATAAAAACAGGCTGTTACACGACCTCAACGCGGTCTCGCGCATCGGACTGGGCGAGGGCGGCTCGGTCACGCGGCTGGTCTTCTCGATCCACGAGCTGCGATCCCGCCAGTTCCTGGTCCACCTGATGCACCAAGCCGGCCTCGACGTGCGCGTGGATGCCGCCGGCAACATCTTCGGACGGCTGCCGGCGGGGCAGAACGCGCCCGCGGTACTGGCCGGCTCCCACCTCGATTCCGTCATCCAGGGAGGACGCTACGACGGCCCGGTGGGGGTCATCGGCGCCCTCGAAGCGGTGCGGACCATCAAGGAAAGCGGCCTGCGGCTGCCGGTTCCGCTGGAGAGCGTCTGTTTCGTGGGAGAGGAATCCAGCCGTTTCGGATTTGCCACCCTGGGCAGCAGCCTGGTGGCTGGCGACGTCACCATGGATGACTTCGCCAACGCGGTGGACGCCGGCGGCACGCGGCTGGAAGACGTGCTTTCGAGCTTCGGCATCTGCCGGAAGAACCTAGCTTCCCTGAAACGCGATCCGAAGACCATCAAGGCCTACTTCGAGCTACACATCGAGCAGGGTCCCGTGCTCGAATTCAAGAAGAAGAAGATCGGCGTCGTGACCGCCATCGCCGCTCCGAGCCGGTTCAGGGTCGTCTTCCGGGGACAGGCGGACCACAGCGGCACCACCCCCATGGAAATGCGCAAGGACGCGCTGGTGGCGGCGGGATACCTGATCACCTACATCGACCAAGTCTGCCGGGAGCACGCCGCCGCGGACAAGGGCCGGGTGGTGGGCACGGTGGGCGCCATCAAGGTCGAGCCGGGGGTCATCAACGCCATCCCCGGTCGCGTGGAGCTCCAGGTTGACGTGCGCAGCATCAGTTCGTCCTCCAAGCGCAAGGTGGCCGGACTGATCAAGAAGCGGGCGCGGCAGATCGCCCGCGAGCGCGGCATCAAGGTCGAGGTCCTGACGATTCGGGACGAGGAGCCGGTGCCACTGCACCCGCGAGTGGTCTCCCTCATCCGCGCCACCTGCGAAGAACGGGCCGTTCCCTTCGAGGTCATGCCGTCGGGAGCCGGCCACGACGCCATGCAGATGGCCAAGATCACCCCCACCGGCATGATCTTCATTCCCAGCATCAACGGCGTCAGCCACAATCCCACGGAATGGACCGATCCCGAGGACATCTGCCTCGGCACCCAGCTCCTGGTGGAGACCCTGCTTCGAGCCGCCCATGCGGAAATCTAAGGCAATCAGGAAGACCCGAGTGCTCAGCGGAGCACAGATCAAAAGGACTCTGGCGGGCTTTGCCAAGCGCATTTCCGAGGATTACGCCGACTCCGGCTCGCTTGCCTTCATCGGCATACGGACCCGCGGCCCGACCTTGGCCCACCGGGTCGCCGATATCCTGAAAGAGAGGCACGACTTGCCGGTTCCCGTGGGCGAGCTCGACGCCACGCTCTATCGCGATGACCTGAACACGTTGCTGCCGAAGGGACGCATCGACGCCACACACATTCCCTTCGAGGTAACCGACAAGACCGTGGTCCTGTTCGATGACGTGCTGCATACCGGCCGCACGGTGCGCGCCGCCGTGGATCACCTCATGGCATTGGGGCGGCCCAGGGCCATTTTTCTCGCCGTGCTGGTAGACCGCGGCGGACGGGAGCTTCCCATCGAAGCCCGTTTCGTCGGCAAGCGGGTCGAGATGCCCAAGGGTGGAGACGTGCGCGTGAGGCTCACGGAAATCGACAAGGTCGATGAAGTCATCAGAGTCTGACCACAAATGGTCGAAACCGCTTGACAAGGTGCGCCAATAACTCGTAAGAGGCAGGGTTGAATCGTTTTTTGTCCCATTTTCTGCGCCCATCGGAGTCCATGAGTAAAGCACAAGACGTACCTATCGAAGGCACACCCGACCCTTCGTTTGCCGCATCCGTGAAAGGCGTCTACGACCGTCATCGCATCGGCATCAATTTCTGCCTGTCCGTGATCCTGGCCCTGCTGACGTGGGAGTTCATCGACTTCCTCTTCGACGATCCGGACTTCTTCACCGGCCCGGTGGCGGTGGTAATCGAGTACGGGGTGTTGATCCAGGAGCCGCGGTTCTGGGAGCACATCGAATACAGCGGCACCGAGTTGGTCTACGGCTTCGGACTCGCCATGATCCTGGGGGTCGTCATCGGCGCGGCGGTGGCTTTCAGCAAGACCCTGGACGAGATGTTCTCCCCCATCCTGGTGGGCCTCTACGCCACGCCGCGTTCGGTGGCGGCACCTCTGTTCATCATCTGGCTGGGCCTCGGCATCGCCTCCAAGGTCGGCGTCATCACCCTCGCCTCGGTGTTTCCCGTGATCATCAACACCCAGGCCGGCATCAAGAACGTTCAGGGTGAGTTCCGCATGCTGGGTCGGGCCTTCAACATCCCCTTCTGGTCCATGCTGACCAAGATCATCATACCCGGATCGCTGCCCTTCCTGATTGCGGGGCTGAGACTGGGCTACTCGCGGTCGGTGGTCACCATCATGGTAGCCGAGTTGTTCGGCGCCGAGGCGGGCATCGGCTACATGATAGACCACGCCACACAGACGTTCCACGTGGCGGAGATGATGGTGGGCATCTCGCTGCTTACCATCATGGGCATCGTGGGCAACGAGATCCTGAAGGGCGTTGAACGCTGGGCCACGCCTTACAGAAAGACTTTGGTCTGAGTCGAGAGAGCCGGAAGCAGAGTGATGGAAGCCCTGACCAACATCTATCAGCAGCAGCGAAAATGGCTGAACGCCATCCTCGGCCTCGCCATCGTAACGGTGTTCTGGTCGTTCGCCGACTGGCAGGTCAACAGCGAGTTGTTCTTCGTGGGCCCGTGGCGGGTCGTTACCTACACCTACGGCCTCTTCGCCAGCGGCGAGATCCTTGACGATCTACGCATCAGCGGAATCGAGTTCTTCTGGGGATTCGGCGTGGCCGCGTTCGCGGGCATCGCCCTCGGTATGATCTTCGGCATCAGCCGGGCATTCCGCGAATTCTTCGATCCCTGGCTCAGCGCGGTCTATGCCACACCGTCCGTGGCCCTGGCGCCGCTGATCATCATCTGGTTCGGGGTGGATCTTTCGGCCAAGGTCGTCATCGTCCTCATCACCGCGGTAGTCCCCATCGTCCTGAACACCTATACCGGCGTCCTGAGCGTCGGCAAGGAATTCCAGACCCTGGCCCACTCCTTCTGCATCCCCAGGAATCAGATCCTCTACAAGATCCTCATCCCGGGTTCACTCCCATACATCGTCACGGGTCTGCGCCTCGGGATATCCCGGGGGATCGTGGGAGTCGTGGTGGGAGAGTATTTCGGCGCCTATGCGGGGCTGGGCTACCAATTGTTCAAGGGGCTGGACACCTTCAACATGCCGCTCATGATGTCTTGCGCGGCCATGCTCGCCGGCACCGGCGTGGTGCTCAACCAGGTCATTCTGATGATCGAGCGAAGGATGGCGCCGTGGCGTGACAGCAAATTACAGGAGTAGTTCGTGTCCTCATCGATTCAGGTAGAACAGATTCACAAGACCTTCATGAAACCCACCGGTGAAACGGTCCATGCCGTGGGCGGCATCGACATGGATCTGCGCCCGGGAACGTTCTATTCATTCGTCGGGCCCAGCGGCTGCGGCAAGACCACGTTGCTGCACATGATCCATGGGCTACTGCCTCCCACCAAGGGCCGCGTGCTTCTCGACGGGGAAGCGGTGACGGGCCCGACCCCCAACAAGGCCGTGGTATTCCAGCAGGCGCTGCTGCTGCCTTGGCGCAACGTCACCGACAACATCAAGTTCGGAATCGAGAACGACCGCAGCATGTCCGCCGCCGAGAAGACGGAGATCTGCGACAAATACACGCAGATCGTCGGGCTGCGGGGCTTTGAGAGCCACTACCCCCACGAGCTCTCCGGCGGCATGCAGCAGCGGGTGAACCTGGCCCGGGCGCTGGCCGTGGATCCGGAAATTCTCCTGATGGACGAACCCTTTGCCTCGCTGGACGCCCAGACCCGGCTGCTGATGCAGGAAGAGCTCCAGCGGATGATCGATTGGAAGAACTCGGGCAAGATCGTCGTCTTCGTCACCCACGACATCGAGGAAGCCGTATTCCTCTCCGATGTCGTGTTCTGCTTCAGCTTCAGGCCGGGGACCATCATGAAGGAAATCAAGGTGCCCTTCCCCACTCCACGAACCCTGCGGGTCAAGGAAGAGCCCGAATTCCTGCAGATCAAGCACGATATCTGGGAGCTGCTGGCGGACGAGGCCCGCAAGGCCATGGAGGAATAGGCGAGGCTGATCAAAGCGGCGACCGGCAGGCATCACACGCCATGGACCGGCAATCAAGCGAAGTTCCGGGCTGAATCTCACTAACGAGGAGGAGAGCCAATGAGAAACGAACGCATCGCAAGAGGAATCGCCGCAGCCTTTTTGGGAGCAAGCCTGCTTTGCGCCGGCCAGGCGCTGGCGCTCGAGAAGCTCCGCATCCCGGTGGCGTTGACCAGCGCCACGAGCGCCTTGGTGGAGCAGATGAGCGTGCACAAGGGTTGGTGGAAGGACCTCGGCTACGACGCCAGGGTCTACTCGGTCTCGGGCGGTGAGAACGCCGCCGTGCTGGCGCTGGAAAGGGGTCAGCTCCCCTTCTTCAGCTCCGACGACAACATCCCGTTGGCCATCCGCCCCGACAGCAAGATCCGCATCGTCGGCACCGAGGTCAACACCCTGCCCTACTGGCTCGTGGCCGGAAAGCACGTCAAGTCCTACAAGGACCTGAAGCGTCCGGTGAAGGTGGGCATCAGCTCGCCGACGTCGGGCAACGTCTACGTGTCCCTGAAGCTGCTGGAGGCCGCCGGCATTCCAACCAGGGACGCGCGCCTGGTGAAGGTTGGAGGCTCGTCCGCGCGGTTGGCGGGGGTCAAGGCGGGCAAGATCGACGTGGGCTCGCTGAGCTTCGGCAACATGTTGCGGGCAAAGCAGGCGAACCTGACCATCCTCGGCGACGCCAGCCAGTTCGCCAAGGAATACGCCTTCAACCAGATCGCCATGAACGAGGAGTTCATCGCCAGGAACCCCGAGAAGGCCACGGCCATGCTCGGCACCATCATTCGCACCTGCGCCTTCGTGAACGACCCCGCGAACCGCGAGGAGGTCGTGCACGTGCTCACGAAAGTGATGCGCAACCCGGATAAGATCGGCAAACAAATGTATGAGATCGAGGTGCTGGGCAGCAAGTCGATCCCGCCACGGTGCGAGGCCACCGCGGGGGGCATCAAAGCCTACCTGGATTCGGCCTTCTGGACCAAGTCCCTCGCGGCGGACACCAGGATCCCGCCGCTCAACGGGATCCTGTTCCCGGAGTTCCATGCCAAGGCGGTCAAGTGGTACGAGAACAAAGGGTGGATGAAGAAGTAGTGGGTATGTAACGACGGATGACCGTGGCGCCCCACGCGTTGGGGTCATCCCTTGTCCAAAAGCTGCAAGGCAGCCGCAAAAAAGGAGGAAGCAGGCATGATGTCCAAGAGGATCGTAAAGGGTATTGTCACAGCCTTGGTGGGCGCGGGACTGCTGTTGGGAGGTCAGGCATTCGCGCAGGAGAAGCTCCGCATCCC
Organism: Binatia bacterium; assembly: GCA_963422385.1. Lineage (GTDB taxonomy): Bacteria > Desulfobacterota > Binatia > UBA9968 > JAJDTQ01 > JAJDTQ01. The sequence continues at coordinate 729,483 of OY729432.1, forward strand.
GGTTGCGCAAACCACCTCGACAACCGCTCTGGTGGAGCAGGTGGCCATTCACAAGGGTTTTTTCAAGGACATCGGCTACGACGCCAGGGTGTACTCGGTGGCGGGCGGCGAGAATGCCGCGGTCCTCGCCCTGGAACGGGGTCAACTCCCGTTCTTCGGCTCGGATGACAACATCGCGCTGGCCATTCGGCCCGGCAGCAACATCCGCATCATCGGCACCGAGGTCAACTCCTTGCCGTACTGGCTCGTGGCCGGGAAACACGTCAAGTCCTACAAGGAACTGCCGCGGCCGGTAAAGGTCGGCATCAGCTCTCCCACGTCGGGCAACGTCTACGTCTCCCTCAAGCTGCTGCAGAACGCCGGTATCCCGGAGAAGGACGTGAGGTTGGTCAAGGTCGGGGGGTCGACGGCGCGGTTGGCCGGCGTCAAGGCCGGCAAGATCGACGTGGGCTCGCTGACCTTCGGCAAAATGCTGTTGGCCCGGGAAGCGAACCTGAAGGTCCTCGGCTCGGCCAGCCAGTTCGTCAAGGAATACGCCTTCCTGCAACTGGCCATGAACCAGAACTTCATCAAGGACAACCCCGAAAAGGCCACGGCCCTGTTCGGCACGCTGATTCGCGGGTGCGCCTTCATCAACGATCCCAAAAACGCTGAAGAAGTTTTGCACGTCTACGAAAAGGTGATGCGCAACAAACCGCACATCGCCAAGAAGATGTACGAAATCGAGATCGTGGAAGGCGGAGCCATTCCCGACCGCTGCCAGGCCACGGCCGCGGGTGTACAGGCGTACATCGATTCGGCATTCTGGACCAAGTCCATCCCCGCCGATACCAAGATTCCGCCGATCGACCAGATTCTGCACACCGAGTTCTACAACAAGGCGCTGGCTTGGTTCGAGAACAAGGGTTGGATGAAGAAATAGGCTGGAGCGAGGGCCCCGCGGGGCTGGCGCACCGACAAGAAGAGCCCTTCGATGTCAGAAGGCATCGAAGGGCTCTTCTTTGTTTGGGGAGGTCCTGTCGCCGGCACCGGCTCACGTCAGCATCTGGAGAGCGGTCGCGGCGTAAACCCTGGCAGCCCGGCGCACCTGCTCCAACGGCACCACCTCGGCGTCGGTATGGGCGAAGGCCAGGTCGCCGGGGCCGAACATGACGGTCTCGATGCCCTTCTCGTTCAGGTAGCCGGCGTCCAGCGCGGCCGGGCAATAGACCGGCGACCCGACTTCTCCGGCCATCTCGCATGCAGCGCCCAGCGCCACGGCGACTGCGCTGTCCGCCGAAACCTCGGCGGGATACATGAAGTCGCCCTCGGCGACCTCTACCTGCCAGGGCTCCATATCCGACAAGGCTCGAGATATTGCAGCCAAGGCCCTCCCCGGGTCCTCGCCCGGCATGAGGCGCCGGTCCAGCGTCAGCCGGCAATGGTCCTGGATGGTGTGCAGGATATCCGGGCCGCTCTCGATGTGGGTGGCCACGAGGCTCGCCTCTCCCAGCTCCGGATGGGCGATGCCGTCCACCAGACCGTCCAGGCGCTCCAGCACCGCGCGCGCTCCGTCCACCGCGTTGACGCCGGCCCACGGCGTGCTGCTGTGGCTCGCCTTCCCCCGCACCACCACCTCCACGTCGATCCTGCCCTTGTTGCCCAGACAGACCCGGTTGGTGGTGCCGAGACCGACGATGCCGTAGCGGGCCGCAAGACCGCCTTCCTCGACCATGTACCGCGCCGCCTCGTGCCGTCCGGTCTCCCCGGCCACACTGACGGCCAGCAACAACGGCCGCGCCAACTCCCGGCCCGACCGCCGCACCGCGGCCGCGGCCACCAGCATGGCCGCCAGCGCCGCCTTCTGCTCGCAGCCGCCCCGGCCCCACACGCAAGGCCCCTGAAGCCCATACGGCTCTCCGGGCACGACCTTTCCGGAGAACGGCTCCGGCATCGAGCCCGCCGGGAAGGTCATGGCGTAGCCCATGAATAGCAGGCCCTCCGCCGGCTCCGACGCCGCGCCGCCGAGCTGCCACAGCAGGTTGCCCATGCCGTCGGCGCGCGGCGCCAACCCGGTGAGCGCCTCGACCCGGGGCGCCACCACGTCGGCCACGAACGCTTTGAGGGCGGGATCCGACTCCATGAGTTCCGTGTGCACCGACGGGATCAGCAGCAGCTCGGCGAACAGCGCGTCCAGCTCCGCATCCACGGCGTGCTCGTCCGCGATGCGAAAGGCTTCCCGCGCTTCCATGGTCATGGCTCGAAGATCTCCACCCGGACCGCCTGTCCCCGGCCGGACTCCGGACATGCGCTGAGGGCCACCAGACAGTCCATCTCGGCGCGAAAATCCACGTGGGCATCTTCCTTGGGGCGGACGAAGGTGTCGAACATGGCGCCCGTGTCCGCGTCGATGCGCATGGTCTGAAAGATGTTGAATGGGCTCGGGACGTCCACCGGGGCGATGTCCCAAGGGCGCACGGCCTCGGACAGGTTCTCGTAGCATCCGTGCGTGGGAATGTCCTCCGGCTTCTTGGGATTGGGGTCCACGCCCTCGATGAAGTTCCGCTGGGCGAGTCCCGCGGCCACCAGCTCGAAACGCTTGCGGCTGCACATGCCCTTCTGCAGGTCGTGCCGCCCTTCGTGGAAAGTGTCCGCCACGATGGTCAGCAACGGATTGTTGATCTTCGACAGGAGCTGGTCCCCGGTGCTGATGAAGACCTTGGCCTGGTTGGTCTTGGTCCGGGCCTGATCAAAGCGCTCGGTGAGATCGTGGAAGTTGAAGGCGACGAAATCCACCACTGACCGTCCGGACACCCGGATGCACTGCCCTGCCAGCATCGTAAAGGCCCGGCCGGAGTTCTTCGGCACCGTCACACTGCTGAGAACGTTTTCCGACATGCTGTTCCGAGCCCCTCCCCAGACCAGTGGAACCGCTTGCGGCAACCACTTGAATGACGCGGGTTATGAAGCCTACACCGCAACGGGCGTGAGACTGGAAACGCGGGAATATTCTGCAGCGGTCCTTACGTCACCGCGACGGAGAGCCTCCCGCACCTCATCGAGACGGTATGCGTCTTCAAGAGAAAGGTACGGTGACCATCCATCAGGCTGTTCGAGTAGCTCTACGTCCAACAGAATGCACGGTCCTTTGGGGTAGCCCGGATAACCCTCAATGACTTCCGCAGCTTTTACACCTTCGACAAGTTCTCGTGCAAGCAATCCGTCAGCGGCCAACTCTTCGTACCCGTGCTCGGAAACGCGGACATTGCCGTCGGCAACCAGCGCTCGAATACTGTCGATGTACGACTCGCCACCTATGCCTTCACGGCGCGAAACGGGACATGAAAACTGTATCACAATGTGCCCGGGGAAGCTCGTAAAGCCATGGCAGAGCACCTTATGCAGGTGAAAGTGAGAAGCCCATGCCGCTGCTTGCCTTCGAGGGAGGCTTCTGCTAACCTAATTCAGTTGGAATGTAATCAAGGAGAAACGCCATGTTTACCGATAAGGTCGAGCTCGGAGACTTCGAGAAGATGGATCCGGAGTATCAGGATCTGCTGAAGCGGGTTCTGGCGATACAGTGCGACTGCGAGATCGGCGGCCCGCATCTGTACCTGGATGACATGCTTCCCAATGCCCCCACGAAGCTGTATCGGCTCGTGGTGGCGCGCACCGCGGCCGAAGAGATCGACCACTACCGCAAGATGGCCAGGCTGGCCGGCGACCTCGGCGAGGACGTGTCCTACGTGCTGAGCCGGCCCAACCAGAACCGCTACGTGGAGGCCTTTCGCGGCAAGATCACCACTTGGGAGGACTACGCGGTCTTCGGCTTCCTGATCGACCGGGTGGGACGCTATCAGCTTGAGGAATTCGAGGACTGCAGCTACGTGCCGCTGGCCGACATTCTTTCCAGTGTGGTGCAGGAGGAATCGGCTCACATTTCCTTTGGCACGAACATGACCCGCGAATTGGCCGAGAAGGGCGACGAGGCTAGGGAACACATCCAGAGGGCGGTGGACTACTGGTACGTCAAGGGCCTGGACATGTTCGGCAATTCGGCTTCCAGACGCTCCGAGCGATACCGCTACTGGGGTCTCAAGAGACGCACCAACGCGGAGGCGCGGCAACAGTATACCGAAGAGGTCAACGCCCTGATTGCGGACATGGGCCTCGATATCCCCGACCCCAACGAGGGTCGGCTTTACACCTGAGGCGGAACCGGCAATGGCACAGGCACCCCATACAGCGGAGCTCGATGAGCACCTGAAGGACTGCATCGCCGCGGTCCACGGCGCGGTCAATCTGGCGATACCCAAAATCGCGGACGACAAACTCGTGGACCAGGCCCTCCAGGACTGCCAGGAGGTCCTGGACTTGGTGATGGAGGGAAAGGTATCCGAGTGGGTGGAGTAACCGCGCCGGAAACCCAACCTTCTCCCGCCCCGGCTTTCGAGCCCACATAGCCCGACGAAGCCGACTCCCACTACCCTTACCGGAGGTTCACACCCTTGGACATTGTGGTCTGCGGCAAAATCATCCCTGCCAGCACCGTGACCATCGAGATCGACCCCGCCACGAAGCGGATGATCCGCAAGGGCGTCGCCCACGAGTTGGACCCGGCCGCGGCCAGCGCCGTGGAAGAGGCGTTGCGGCTGATGGAGCAGGTGGGCGGCACGGTCACCTTGGTGACCATGGGGTTCAACCAGATCACCATCGGCATACGGACGGCGCTGGCCATGGGGGCTACCTCCGCGGTGCACATCTTCGACGATGCGCTGGCGGGGTCGGACGCCTTGGCAACCGCCAAGGCCCTGGCCGCAGCCATCCGGAAAAAACCCTTCGACCTCATCATCTGCGGCACCGAGAGCAGCGACAGCTATTCCGGCATCGTGCCGGGCCAGATCGCGCGGCTGCTGGGTGTTCCGCCGGTCACCTTCGCCAACGAGATGGCCGTGGAGGGATCGACCCTGTCCATCAAGCGCCAGAGTGAAACCGGCTACGACGTGGTGGAGGCCGACCTCCCGGCGCTGGTCACGGTCACCAGCGGCATCAACGAGCCGCGCTACCCGCAACTCAAGGGCATCATGTCGGCCAAGAGAAAGGAAATCCTGCAGTACTCCGTCGAGGATCTCGGCCTCACGCCGGACGACGTGGGCGAGCCGGGAGCCCGGGAGAAGGTGCTGGAGGTCGGTCGGCCGGCGCAGCGCGAGGCGGGAGACGTGGTGGAGGACGACGGCGAAGGGGGCAAGCGGATCGCCGATTTCCTGGCCGAGGCCAAGGTCCTATAGATGGCTGATATCATTTGGGTCTATGGCGAAGTCGTGGATGAGGCCGTCACCTCCACGACATTGGAGATGGTGACCAAGGCCGCGGAGGTAGGCACCGCCGAGGTGGTCCTGCTCGGACCGGCTCCCGAGGGCGCCATGGAACTGCTCGGCCAACACGGCGCCAGCAAGATCTATCGTTCACCGGATCCGGTCTTTCGCGACTACCTGACGCTGCCCGCGGCGGCGGTGGTTGAAGCCCTCATCCGCCAACACAAGCCGGCGGCCGTGCTGTTCGCGTCGAGCTACGGCGGCCGCGACGTGGCCGCGGCCATAAGCGCGAGCCTCGACTGCGGCGCCATCACGGACGTGGCGGACTTCACGCTGGCGAACGGAACCATCGAGGCCAAGATCCCGGCTCTGGGAGCCAGCTACTGGAACACCTCCACGCTGGCGCACGACGACGTCAAGATCCTGCTGGTGAGGCCCAAGGCATTCGAACCCGCCTCCAACCCCAGGACCGCGGCGGTAGTAGAGGTCGCGGCTCCGGATGACGCCGACCTCTGCAAGGTCCGGGTCAAGGGAAAGGTCGCCGCCAAGGCCGAGGGACCGCAGTTGGACGGCGCCAACGTCATCGTCTCCGGCGGCCGCGGCTTGGCCGGAGCCGAGAACTTCGACATGTTGCGCGAGTTGGCGGACCTGCTGGGTGGGGCGGTAGGCGCCACCCGCGCCGTGGTGGACTCCGGTTGGGTACCCTACTCCTTGCAGATCGGCCAGACCGGCAAGACCGTCAAACCCGAGATCTACATCGCCTGCGGCATCTCCGGCGCCGTGCAGCACCTGGCCGGCATGAAGGACTCCAAGCTGATCGTCGCCGTCAACAAGGATGCCGATGCCCCCATCTTCCAGATGTGCGACCTCGGTATCGTGGGCGACGTCTTCAAGGTCATCCCCCAGTTGATCGAAGAGATAAAGGCCCGCAAGTAGCGACGCGCGGCCCTATTGACAAACAGGGCCAATCCGTAGTAAATACGGGAGGTTATGCTGATACACTAGCTAATCTCCCCTCGGGACCGAGCCGTAACCGGCCCCCGGGGGGTTTCTACATCCGCGTTTCTCCCAATACGACGACGCTTGGTTGCCCGTTTCATCAGATGACACGAAACCGTCGACGAGAATGTCACTGATCGACGATCCTGTCGATCGTAACGTTCGGACGGTTTCCGAAAATCGCGTCATTTCAACGCGTTGGCGTGGCGGACGGCATGGCACGATGTTTGCCGTAATAGGACAACAAGAAATCTTTCTGGAATGAGGACCCAACGATGAACTCACTTACGCTTCTCGACGTCATCAACGCGGTAGGCGAATATTCGACGACCTCCGACGAACTGAAGGCCGTCGTCATTCACCTCGTCAACAGCGGCAAGGTCAAACTGGACGGCGCGCTCGCCGGTAGCAAGATCGACTTCTGCCCGAACGCCGCGCGGCAACCGGTCGTTGTCGGCTCGCAAACCGTGCCGCCCCAACAGACCCTGGACCAGGCTGGCTGAAAGCGCGCCACGCTGGCAGAGCCGCGCATTGCTTCCTGGTTGGCCGAAGCGGCCATACACTCCCCACTCCCGCCAGGATTTATCTCGGCGGACTATCGTTCTCGGCACTCGTTTGTTGGGTTGTCATGAAAGTCCTGAGCGAAACGTCAACCATGCCGCAAGGTGCAGGCCCATGACGATCATACATCCAAGCCTTTGTTTTGCGTTGGTCTTACTACTATGTGCGGCTGCGTCTACAACGGTTTCCGCCCAAGTATCCAGTAGCAATTCACACCAAACGACGTCTACCATCGGAGAACCGCCCGTTCTCAAGCTACATGGAGTTACACTGGGGACAAAGATAAAGTGGGGAGCGCAGTTGTTGTTCTATCCTGAGGCCATCAAGCCTGTGAGAGTGCTCCATGCTTACGAACGGAACGTTATTTGCAACGATGACGAGACCAAATCCAGTCGCAACCCAGGTTTCGTAGTTGTATCCTCCGCCCCGGAAGGCAGCACTCTGGAAACCGGCAAATTGATCAAGGGCGGTATTCCAGACAGTACTGGAGGCAAACCCGTCACGCTAAAGACCGCCTGCGATTCATCGAAGGCCGATAAGTACCTCTTGACCTTGTGTGGTTTCCAAAATCAAAAGGTCAGTGGACTGTATTGGACCGATATATCAAAGGCGCCTACCACTTACGCTGAAATACTGATGAAGACACCCCTGCCGACGACGCAAGGGGGCAAAGATGCATCGAAGGACAGCCGGTCCTGAAAACGCAACTGATTCCACGCATCGTTGCGTGCGTTGACGCCCACGCAACTCGCCAACCCGGCGTTCAATCCGTGGCTCACGCCAGTGCGTCCTGACACGAAGCAACCGGGGCGACGCGACATGTACTGCATTCCCGGCAGTTCAACTGCTCGATCCTGGATGAGCTTTCTCAACGGGTGGATGAATTCCGCCGGCAGGTCGTCATCGGAACCGCGCAACTCGACATCATGAAGCCCCACGCCGTGCTCATGCACCCGTTGCCGCCCTTGGCGAGATCCCCCAGAAGTCGACGCGGATCCGAGAGCCTGGTACTTCCGGCAGGCGGGCAAGGGCATGTTTATCAGGATGTCGCTGCTGGAGTGGGTTTTCGAAGGCGACTGAACGAACCCTGACCCTCCGCGATGCTCTACGAGAAGATTCTGACGCCGCTGCTGTTCCGCGTCGACGCCGAGACCGCACACGACGGCGCCTTGAACCTGCTGCGGCGGGCGAACTCGCGGCCGTGGCTGCACCGGCTTCTGGCCGGGCAAGGCCCTGCGCCGGAGCCGCGCCTCGATCAGACCCTGTGTGGAATGCGCTTCAGCAATCCCACCGACCTGGTGGCGGGCTTCGACAAGAACGGAATCCTGGCGCCCGCACTGGCAGCCCTCGGCTTCGGTTTCATCACGGTCGGGTCCGTGACTCCCGGTCGCGGTCAACCCGGCAACCCCCGGCCGCGTCTGTTCCGGGACGTCCCGAACCAGGCACTGTGGAACCGCCTCGGCTTCAACAACCGCGGCGCAGACACCTTGGCAAGAGTGTTGAAACGCCGGCCCCGGCTGCCGGTTCCCCTTGGGATCAGCCTAGGCAAGGCGCTGCAAACGCCCATCGACGACGCCTTCCAGGATTACGCCTGTTCCCTGGATAAGCTCTATCCGTAAGCGGACTTCTTCGAGATCTGCATCAGCTCGCCCAACACCCTGCATCTGCGAGAGCTTCAAGAAGGCAGCCGGCTGGACAGGTTGCTAACCAGCCTGGTGAAGAAGGCCGACGATCTGGCACGGTCCGCCGGCATGGCGCGACGAAAGCCTCTCTGGCCGAAGTTCGCCCCGGACATGCCGCCCATTCTCCGCGACATCGCGGTGGCCGTGTGCCGCGAGCTGCTGGATCCCGGAATCGATGCCGGCATCATCGGCAACAGCACCATCGATCCTGCCGTCAACCCGGATCCGGAAAAGGGGGGTTACAGCGGCCGCCCGCTCTTCCCCAAGGCGTTGAAGGAGGTTGGCGGCGCCGCTGCCCGCCTGAACGGCGGCCTCACGCTGGTCGGCAACGGGGGCATCTTCGACGGCCATGACGCCTACACCATGATGAAGCAAAGCGGCTGCCCGCTGGTGCAGGTCCACAGCGCCTTCCCCTACCAGGGTCCGACCATCGCCAGAAAGATGCAGCAGGAGCTCCTGGAGGCCATGGACCGGCACGGCATGCGGCACGTGTCGGAGATCGCAGGCCCGACCGCCGGACGGCCGACGGCTGCCACCTTCAGAACGGAGGCCGGTCCAGGCTGCGGTACTGGATGGCTTCGGCGATGTGCGGCGGCAGGATCCCTTCGGTGCCCGCGAGATCGGCGATGGTGCGGCTGACCTTCAAAATGCGCACGTAGGCGCGGGCGCTCAGGCCGAGCCTCTTGATGGCGGTCTCCAGAAGCTGCTCGCCCGCCGTATCCACCAGGCAGTAGCGCCGGACGTCGCGAGCGCTCATGCGCGCGTTGGCGTGGATTCCGGTCCGCTCGAAGCGCTCTACCTGCACCCTCCGCGCCTGGTTGACCCGCTCGCGAATGGCACCGGAGGGCTCGCCCGGCACCCGTGACACCAGCGCCTGGTACTCCACCGCCGGCACTTCCACCTGGATATCGATGCGGTCGAGCAGTGGTCCGGACACCCGGGAGCGGTACCGGGTAATCTGCATCGGGGTGCAGCGGCATTCCTTTTCCGGGTCCGAGAAGAAACCGCAGGGGCAGGGATTCATGGCCGCCACCAGCATGAATGCGGCCGGATAGTCGATGGAGCCGGCCGCCCGGACGACCGTGATACGGCCATCCTCCAAGGGCTGGCGCAGGACCTCGAGGACGTTGCGACGGAACTCCGGCGCCTCGTCGAGAAAGAGCACGCCGTTGTGGGCCAGCGAAACCTCCCCGGGCTTCGGCACCGTGCCTCCCCCCACCAGGCCGACATCGGAGATGGTGTGATGCGGCGCCCGGAACGGCCGAACCGCCACCAGCGCCCGACCGTCCAGCACCCCCGTCACACTGTGGATCTTGGTGGTCTCGAGAGCCTCCGCCAGAGTGAGATCCGGCAGGACGGTGGGAAGCCGCTTGGCCAGCATGGTCTTCCCGGAGCCCGGAGGCCCCATCATCAGGACGTTGTGGCCACCCGCGGCCGCCACCTCCAGCGCCCGCTTGACGTGGGGCTGTCCGCGAACGTCGCTGAAGTCGGCGTCATGGACGGCGTGTTGACGAAACAGGCGGCCCAGGTCGACCCGGGTGGGGTCGATCTCCCGCTCTCCGTTGAGAAACTCCACGACTTCGGCAAGACTCTCCACGCCGTAGACGTCGATGTCCTGGATCACCGCGGCTTCGGCGCTGTTGGCACGGGGCAGGATCAGGCCCTTCAGCCCTTGGTCCCGCACGGCGGCCGCGATGGGCAACGCGCCGCGAACGGGCTTCACGGCGCCGTCCAGGGAAAGCTCACCCAACAACAGGTAGTCGGCGAGACGGGACGGCTGCACGGCCCCTTGAGCCGCAACGATGCCCATGGCCATGGGCAGATCGTAGCCGGACCCTTCCTTCTTGACGTCGGCCGGCGCCAGATTGATGGTGATCCTCTGCGGCGGGAACGGGTAGCCGCAGTTCCTCAATGCCGCGCGTACGCGCACCTTGCTCTCGCGTACGGCGCCCTCGGGCAAACCCACCATGGCCAGTTCCGGGAGGCCCGACGCGATATCGACCTCCACCGCCACCTTGAGCGCTTCGATGCCGTGAAGCGACGCGCCGTAGATCCTCCCAAGCATGTCCGGATATCTGTCGGCATTTTGCTCCAGGACTTTAGTCTGCCTCCAACGCGAATGATGCTATTGCCTGAAATCATTGGCGAATTGAGCGCTGGTTCGCGCACGGACCCGGATCGGCGGAAACCCGGAGCTTGCCAGTTCGAATAAATCTTGCTACGAGATCTCATGGACCACATGATGACGTGGAAAGATCAGAAAGCCCGGGCGGAAGTCCGGGCTTTTTTTGTACCAACCGCTTCGAGGTGAAAGATGCTCGACCAGGAGATATTGCCCATTGGGCTCACATTCGATGACGTGTTGTTGGTCCCGGCGGAATCGTCGATTCTGCCGCGCGACACGGATGTTTCCACCCGGTTGACGGAGCACATCCAGCTCAACATCCCCCTCCTGAGCGCCGCCATGGATACGGTCACCGAGGCCCGAACGGCCATCGCCATGGCCCAGGAAGGCGGCTTGGGGTTCATCCACCGCAACATGTCCGTGCAGGCGCAGGGCAGGGAGGTGGAAAAGGTCAAGAAATTCGAGAGCGGCATGATCTCGGATCCGGTGACGGTAAGCCCTCACCAGAAGATCGCCGATGCCCGGGAGCTGATGGACCAGCACGGCATCTCGGGCCTCCCGGTGACGCAGAAGGGCCGCTTGGTGGGGATCCTGACCAACCGTGACCTCCGCTTCGAGAAGAACCCGGACCGTTGTGTCGACGAGCTGATGACCAAGGAGAATCTGGTCACGGTGCCGGACGGCGTCGACCTCGACGAGGCCCAGGAGATCCTGCACCGGCACCGCATCGAAAAATTGCTGGTGGTGGACGAGCACTATCGGCTGAAGGGCCTCATCACGGTCAAGGACATCGAGAAAAAGACCCGTCACCCGCTGGCCTGCAAGGACGACCGGGGACACCTGCGGGTGGGCGCCGCGGTGGGCGTGGGGCCGGACCGGGAGGAACGCGTGGACGCTCTGGTACGGTCCGGCGTCGACGTGATCGCGGTGGACACCGCCCACGGACACTCCAGCAAGGTGCTGGAGACGGTGGCACAAATCCGTAGCGGCCATCCGGAACTGGATCTCATCGCCGGCAACGTGGCCACGGCCCAGGGAACCCAGGCGCTGATCGACGCCGGGGCCAACGGCGTCAAGGTAGGCATCGGACCAGGCTCCATCTGCACCACCCGGGTGGTGTCGGGGGTGGGGGTACCTCAGCTCAGCGCCATTGCCGACTGCGCCCGGGTGGGTGCCCGCACCGGAGTCCCGCTGGTGGGCGACGGCGGGATCAAGTATTCCGGCGACGTCACCAAGGCGCTGGCGGCCGGCGCCAGCGCCGTGATGATCGGCACGCTGTTCGGAGGCTGCGAGGAAAGCCCCGGAGAAACGGTGCTCTACCAGGGACGAACCTACAAAGTCTACCGCGGCATGGGCTCCATCGGCGCCATGCGGGAAGGCGGCAGGGACCGCTACGCCCAGGACGACGTCGAGGACGAGGTCAAACTGGTTCCGGAAGGGGTCGAAGGCCAGGTCCCCTACCGCGGCACGCTGGCGGCCAACGTCTACCAGCTCATCGGCGGCGTCCGCGCCGGCATGGGCTACGTCGGCTGTGCCACCATCGGGGAGCTGCAAGACAGGGCCCGGTTCATGCAGGTCACCGCCGCCGGCCTGACCGAAGGCCACGTTCACGACGTCTTCATCACCAACGAAGCGCCCAACTATCGAAGAGAATGATCGTCATTCTGGACTTCGGGTCGCAGTACACCCAGCTCATTGCGCGCCGTGTACGCGAAGCGCGCGTCTACTGCGAGATACACCCCTTCGATACCCCCGTGGAACGGCTGGCGCGGCTCGGGCCCGACGGCGTCATCCTGTCCGGCGGACCCGCCAGCGTCTATGGCAGCGGCGCACCCACGGTGAACCCGGAGTTGTTCCGGCTGCCCGTACCCTTTCTGGGCATCTGCTACGGCATGGGCATCATCAACCAGGCCATGGGGGGCGGCGTGGCCGAGGCCTCCGAGCGCGAGTACGGTCTCGCCGACCTCTACGTCGATGACGCCACGGACCTCTTCGCCGGCCTCGACCCGGACGCCGGCCAGAGCGTGTGGATGAGCCACGGCGACCGGATGACGTCGCTTCCGGAGCACTGGTCGGTGATCGCGCATACCGGCAATTCCCCCATTGCCGCCTTTGCCGACGGCCGGCGGCGCTTCTACGGCCTCCAGTTTCATCCCGAGGTGGTTCACACCCGACACGGGCGAACCATGCTGGAGAACTTCCTGTTCCGCATCTGCCGGTGCGCGGCCGATTGGGACATGGAGCACTTCGCCACCGCCGCGGTGGAGAAGATTCGCCGGCAGGTGGGCGACGGCCGCGTGCTGTGCGGCTTGAGCGGCGGGGTCGACTCGTCGGTGGCCGCCACCCTCGTGCACCGCGCCATCGGCGACCGGCTCGTCTGCGTCTTCGTCAACAACGGGCTGCTGCGGCAGGGCGAGGTGGAGGCCGTGTCCCGGGTCATGGGGGAACGATTCGGCGCCGGCTTTCGCTGCGTGGACGCGTCCCCGCAGTTCCTCGACGTCCTGGAAGGCGTGGAGGACCCGGAGGAGAAGCGTAAACGCATCGGCAACCTCTTCATCCGGGTGTTCGAGGAGGAGACCCGGAAGCTCGGCGACTTCCCCTTCCTGTGCCAGGGGACCCTCTATCCCGACGTCATCGAGTCCGTGCCCCATGCCGGCCCGTCCGCGCTCATCAAGAGCCATCACAACGTCGGCGGGCTTCCGAAGAACATGAAGTTCGAGCTGGTGGAGCCCTTGCGGGAGCTGTTCAAGGACGAGGTCCGGATGCTGGGCCGGGAGCTGGGCCTGCCCGACCGGTGGATCCACCGCCAGCCGTTTCCCGGGCCCGGTCTCGCCATCCGCATCCTCGGCGACGTGACCGAGGAGCGGCTCGGGATCCTGCGGGCCGCGGACGCCATCGTGGTCGAGGAAATCCGCAACGCCGGGTTGTACGAACGCATCTGGCAATCCTTCGCCATCCTCCTGCCCGTTCGCACCGTGGGCGTCATGGGCGACGAGCGGACCTACGAGAACGTCGCGGCCGTGAGAGCGGTGGACAGCCAGGACGGCATGACCGCCGACTGGGTCTCGCTGCCCCCGGATCTCCTGGGCCGCATCTCCAACCGCATCATCAACGAGGTGCGCGGCATCAACCGGGTGGTCTACGACATCTCGTCCAAGCCGCCGGCTACCATCGAATGGGAGTGACTTGAGGATTTCTCCATTATGTTTGAAATAGCAGGTGGTATCTTGCTGGCGGTTTTCCTTTTAGCGACTATTCGCTTTTGGTTGCCAATTATTGTTGTCATTGCCGCAGTGATACTTGTTGTTGGGTTAGGAGTGACTGTGCTTTCCCTTTTTGGACTTTTATGAAACCTCTACAAGTGCCCATTTATAGTGAGGTATGGATACAGTGCAGCGGTGTCCACGCTGTTGGTGAGCCCCCGTGGCAGGAACACACCACTCCGTTTGTCCTGAGCATGTTAAGGGCCTCACGGCCCAAGGCCGATGGCAGCAACTGCCTAAAAATTGTGCAGTTACTTGGAAGCAGAAGTTATGGCCCGCGGGCTGGCCTGTGCCAATGGAAGTAACTGGCAGTACTTGAAAGCCGTTCATCCTTCGACTTCGCTGGCGCTACGCTCAGGACGAACGGGAGAAAGGATGCTACGTTTTTCCTGTGCCTCCGTTTGTCCTGAGCGTAGCGCCAGCGAAGTCGAAGGACGCGCGAGTAGCTGGGAGCGATGCTCATCATGAGTTTCTGGGTCTACATATTGCGTTGCGGCGATGGGTCCTACTACACCGGTCACACCGATGACCTTGAACACCGCCTTCAGCAGCATCATGCCGGTGTCTTCGGAGGACATACTGCGTCCCGAAAACCTCTGTCGCTGATCTATTCTCGTGATTTCCCGTCAAGGGAAGAGGCATTGGCAGTTGAACGACAGATCAAGGGCTGGAGTCGAAAGAAGAAAGAGGCCATGATGCGTGGAGACTGGTCCGCCGTGACGCGGTTGTCCCGAGGAAAGCACAGGCATGAACGCTCATCTTAGGGACGCTGCGATGCACGTCTCGCCAGCGGACTCCGCCCTTCGACGGGGCTCAGGACGAACGGTTGGTTGTCACGGCGGTTACTCCCATTGACCGGTAGCCGTATGACCCTTCAAGGACGACTGACAGGCTACTGCCCTCATGAGCTTCGGGCTTTGCCCCCTTCCCTGATTGGAGATAAACAATGCGAGAATGGATCATATCGCTCGTGACAGTGGCAGTGCTTGGAGGTTCGACAGTCAACGCATCTGCCGAGATCATAGCGAAGTGCGGCGAACTTTCGGGCGTCTCGTACGATTACGAAACGGCCAGATGGGTACAAGACAGTATAGGCGGCGGGGCTACAATTATTACCAGGACCGATAACGAATACGATATCCTTTTCGTGGACTCGACAGACAAAACCAAAAGCGATCGAGAACAGGGGGCGAAAGTAGCTCCGGTAAACGGCGACAAGACAACAATGCACATTTTCGCTGTCTACATAGCCAACATAACGGAGATTTATTCATTTGATGCCGAGCGCAGTCTTCTAATGCTTCTCGCTGAGAGATTGCACCCCTTCAAAACATCAAAAATGATGATTGCGAAATGCTTGTGATTTGCCACCAGTCACATGGGTGTTGTGGCCATTGATAAGGAAGAGAAACAGCATGATATCGCGTATGCCGAGGACCTAGTTCCATGAGCAAGAACAGCTTCGTACACCTTCACTGCCACACCCAGTACAGCCTTCTCGACGGGGCCAACAAGATCGATCCGCTGATCGAGCGCGCGAAGAGTCTGGGGCAACCGGCCATCGCCATGACCGATCACGGCAACATGTTCGGCGCGGTGGAGTTCTATAGAAAGGCGGTGGCCGCCGGCGTCAAGCCCATCCTCGGCTGCGAGGTCTACGTGGCGCCGGGCAGCCGCTACGAGCGCCAGGGGATCGACCGCGGCAACAAGGAATACAACCACCACCTGATCCTCCTGGCGATGAACAACGAAGGCTACCGCAACCTGTGCCGGCTGGTCACGTGGGGCTTCACCGAGGGATTCTATTACAAGCCGCGGATCGACAAGGAGCTGCTGCGGGAGCACAACGCCGGGATCATCGCCTTGAGCGGGTGTCTCAGCGGCGAGATGGCCAAGGCCCTGACCCTGGGTTCCATGGAACAGGCCAGGAAGGTGGCGGAGGCCTACCGGTCCATCTTCGACGACCGCTACTATCTCGAGGCCCAGGACAACAAGCTGCCGCTGCAGGAGAGGGTCAACGCCGGGATCATGGAGCTCGGCAAGGACCTGTCCCTGCCCATCGTGGCTACTAACGACTGCCACTACCTGGACGCCGACGATGCCCAGGCCCACGACGTGTTGCTGTGCATCCAGACCGGCAAGGGCCACAACGATCCCAACCGGATGAAGATGGACACCGAGGAACTCTTCCTCAAGTCCACCGACCAGATGCTGGACGGCTTCGCACACCTGCCGGACGCCGTGGACCAGAGCGTGACCATCGCCGAACGCTGCGACGTGGAGATCGAGTTCGGCAAATACCACTTTCCGCAATACGAGGCGCCGAACTCCCAGAGCCTCGACGACTACCTGGACGCGCGCGCGCGGGAGGGGCTCAACGAGCGGCTCAAGGACGCCGGCGACGTCGACCGTGACACCTATCGGACCAGGCTCGACTACGAGCTCGGCGTCATCAAGAGCATGCAGTTCCCGGGCTACTTCCTCATCGTGGCGGACTTCATCAACCATGCGAAGGACAAGGGCATCCCGGTGGGTCCGGGACGGGGCTCCGCGGCGGGGAGCCTGGTGGCCTACGCCCTGCGCATCACCGACCTGGACCCGATACGGCACAACCTGCTTTTCGAGCGCTTCCTGAACCCCGAGCGGCGCTCCATGCCGGACATCGACGTGGACTTCTGCATCCGTGGCCGGGACCAGGTGATCCAGTACGTGAAGGACAAGTACGGCGCCGACAAGGTCGCGCAGATCACCACCTTCGGCACCCTCAAGGCCAAGGCAGCCATCCGCGACGTGGGACGCGCCCTGGGACTCTCGTTCGCCGAGACCGACGCCATCGCCAAGCTGGTGCCGGCTCCCAAGCAGGGGTTCGACTGTCCGCTCACCGAAGCCCTCAAGCAGGAACCCCGGCTGAACCAGCTAGCGGACGACGACCCGCGCGTCGCCAACCTCATCAACCATGCGTTGCGCCTCGAGGGGCTCACCCGGCACTCGTCGACCCACGCCGCGGGGGTGGTGATCTCCAACCGTCCGCTGATGGACTACCTGCCCCTGTACGTGGACCGGGACGGCGGCATCGTCACCCAGTACGACATGTCGAGCGTGGAGAAGATCGGCCTGGTCAAGTTCGACTTCCTGGGACTCAAGACGCTGACCCTCATCCATGATTGCCTGGACCTGATCCGGCAAAGCCGCGGAACGGCGCCGGATCTTCAGAGCATGACGCTGGACGACGAGGACACCTACCGCCTGGTGGGCAGCGGCAACACCACCGGCATCTTCCAGTTGGAAAGCACGGGCATCCGGGAGATGAGCGTGCGGATCAAGCCCGACTGCTTCGAGGACCTCGTGGCCATTCTCGCCCTCTATCGCCCGGGGCCGCTCGATAGCGGCATGGCGGAAGAGTACATCAAGCGGAAGAGCGGCAAGGAGCAGACTTCCTATCTGCACCCGGCCCTCCGCCCCATCCTGAAAGACACCTACGGCGTCATCGTGTACCAGGAACAGGTCATGGAGATCGCGCAGAAGTTGGCCAACTACGGCCTCGGGGAGGCCGACATCCTGCGTCGCGCCATGGGCAAGAAAGACCCCCAGGAGATGGCCAGCCAGAGGGATCGGTTCATCGGCGGGGCACGAGACAACGACATCCGGGAGGAGCACGCCACCGCCATCTTCGATCAGATGGAAACCTTCGCGCGTTACGGCTTCAACAAGTCTCACTCCGCCGCCTACGCACTGGTCTCCTACCATACAGCCTACCTGAAGACCCACTACCCGGTGGAGTTCATGGCCGCCCTGATGAGTTCGGAAATGGGCGACACCGACAAAGTCATCAAGAACCTCGCCGAGTGCCGCGAGCAGGGCGTGGAGGTGCTGCCACCGGACGTCAACGAGGGCGGCGCCCGGTTCACGGTGGCGGGGGACCGGATCCGTTTCGGCCTTTCGGCGGTCAAGAACGTCGGCGAACGGGCCGTCGAAACGATCCAGGAGAGCCGCGGCCGGACCGGTCCGTTCGAGTCGCTGTTCGACTTCTGCCGGCGCGTGGACCTCAAGGTCGTCAACCGGCGGGTGCTGGAAAGCCTCATCAAGTGCGGCGCCTTCGATTCCACCGGCGTGTACCGCGCCCGCCTCATGGCCTCGCTGGACGACGCCCTGAAGGCCGGCCAGTCGTCCCAGCGGGACCGCGACAGCTCCCAGTTCGGCATGTTCGACCTGCTCGAGGCCCCGCCCACGGACCCCATGGACGCCTATGAATCCGTCGACGAATGGACCGGCGGCCAGCTCCTGGCCTCCGAGAAGGAGACCCTGGGCTTCTACATAACCGGCCATCCGCTGGATCGATTCGAGGAGTCCCTCAAACGCCTCCGCGTGCTGCCTGCCAGGCAGATCCGGGGACACGACAACAACGGCGAGGTGACCTTGGTGGGAGTGGTGACGGCGCTGAAGCTCAAGAACACCAAGAAGGGTGAGCGGTACGCCAACTTCAACCTGGAGGACAAGACCGGGTTCGTGGATACCATCGCGTGGCCCGACACCTACCGGCTGACGGCGGACTGCATCGGACGTGACGACCCCATCCGGGTCAAGGGCAGGCTCGACGTCGGCGAGGAACGCGTCACCCTGATCGCCAACGACATACTGCCGCTGGAGGAGGCCTGCGCGCAGGCCATCGCGACCCCTTCGAACCCGACTCCCCGCGAAGTGCACTTCTACCTGAAAGAGGTCACCCGGCGGGAGTTGCAGGCGTTCCATGACCTCATCGCCCCGGAACAGGGGCCGGCCTCCGTCTATCTGCACATGACCACCGCCGCCCAGGAGGCCAAGGTCATCGGACCCGCCAACTTCCGCATCAACCCGTCAAAGACGCTGCTCGATACCGTGCACCGCAGGTTCGGTGCCCGGATCACCGCGAGAAGGAGCTGACGGCCTGAACGGAGAACCCGACCCGTTGGACGCACGGCCCGAGTGCGTGGTGCTGGTGGGCGTGGAAACGCCGTCCTCCCGTGAAGACGTTCCGCTGGAGGACAGCCTCGAGGAACTCCAGGGACTCGCCGCCAGCGCGGGGGCCCGGGTCATCGGCGTGTTCAGCCAGAACTCGGGGAGGGTGCACACGGCCACCCTGGTGGGTGCCGGCAAAGTGACCGAGATCCGCGCGTTCGCTGACGAGCACGGGCCGGATCTGGTCATCTTCGACAACGACCTCACGCCGGCGCAACAGCGGAACCTGGAGTCGGCCCTGAACCTCCGGGTCATCGACCGCACCCAGCTCATCCTGGATATTTTCGCCCAGCGCGCCCAGAGCCGGGAAGGCAAGCTCCAGGTGGAGCTGGCGCAACTGGAATACCTGCTGCCGCGCCTGACCCGGCTCTGGTCCCACTTGTCCCGGCTGGCCGGGGGCATCGGCACCCGTGGTCCGGGCGAGACCCAGCTCGAGGTGGACCGCCGGCGCATCCGGGAACGCATCGGCCGGCTCAAACGGCGGCTGAAGGGGGTCGCCAAGACCCGGGGGCTGCAGCGCAAGGAACGCGAATCCATCCCCTACCCCACCGTGGCGCTGGTGGGCTATACGAACTCCGGCAAGTCCACGCTGATGAACCGCCTCACCCGGGCGGGCGTGCTGGTGGAGGACAAGCTCTTCGCCACGCTCGACCCGCGCACGCGGGCCCTGCGGCTTCCCAACGGGGAAACGGTGATGCTGGTGGACACCGTGGGCTTCATCAACAAGATCCCCCATACCCTCATGGACGCGTTCAAGGCCACCCTGGAGGAGATCCATCAGGCGGACCTGCTGCTGTGCGTGATGGACCCGACGAGTCCCCTGGCCGAGCAGCAGTTCGCCATCGTCGAGTCCGTGCTGGACGACATCGGCGCGGCCGAGACCCCTCGGCTCATCGTGCCCAACAAGACCGACGTCGCCGGGGGTCTGCCCGTCTACCCACAGAACGGCCACGAGGGCCTCTGCCCCATCTCCGCCCGCACCGGGGCGGGCATCGAGCGGCTGCTGGAAACCATCGGCAACGTGCTGGACCGGGGAAAGCAGCGCATCCGTTTGACGCTGCCGCAATCCGAGACCGTGCTCATCCCGTTTCTGCGAGCTCGGGGACGCGTGCTCGCCGAGGAATACGACGGTAACGACGTCCGGATCACTGCGTTGGTGACGGCGAAGGTCTCGGGACAGCTCCGAAAGCTGGCGGCCGCCAAGCGCACGGCGCGCTTGAGGGATACCTGAGGCCCGATCTCGCTGTGGATGGTCCTTATACACACGCCGCGACCAATGACTGCATCGACTTCGCAAGGAACACCTGGACACCTCGCCGGAAACGGCCCTCGGGGCCTTCTTCAACATCCGTGACGTTCAAACGTCCGCGCCCGCGCCACCCGATCCGGTACTGAATCCGACCGAACGTGGCATACGGACCCGGACGGCGGCCGGAAGCCCGTCGATCCGACGATATGTGGCCGGACCATACGCTTCGCAGTTCGGGTTGGGGGTTTCACCGCTTCCGGTTACACGAGTTGAGAGACAACATGAAGGGGTGTCTTGTCGTCACCGACAGGAACCTCGGGCGAGGCTGAAAAGGGACGACACGTGGCGAACCGTATGGTTCGCAGCACCGCTGGCCTTGGGCATCTTCATCGACTTTGCAGCGGTATTTCTCCGCATCCACCAACTCGAAAGGGACCTTGCGACCCGCGAGAAGGCCGTGAGTGCAAGAGAGAACTTCGAAGTGGAACTCTCCGGACAGGAATGGACGGGACCGATTCCGGTCTTTAGACTGGTGAGCAGGGGATGGGCAAACGCCGCCGCGCGCGGCCGGCTACGATGTGGGTGGCGAGCACGGAACTGCTGCGGAGCGCGGGCCACCCGTTTTGCCAACGATTGAATCGCGTGCTGGAGGAAGCCGGCTTTGACGCCCTCGTCCAGGAACAGTGCGCGAAATTCTATGCCGAGGGGATGAGTGGACCGAGTCTGGTGTCGGGGCGGTACTTTCGGATGCTGCTGCTGGGCTACTTTGAAGACCTGGACTCGGAACGGGCGATTGCCCGGCGCGTGGCCGATTCGCTGAGTCTCCGGTAGTTCCTGGAGGTCGGGCTGCAAGAAGCGCCGCCGGACGACCACTCGACAGTGTCGCGCACGCGGGGACGGATAGACCCAACTACGCTGGTCGCCTTGGCTGACTTGGGCATCCGGAGTTACGTATCGAAGCCGTCTCGGGGTCGGCGCCACTGGCGCGGGAGGCCCGAGGCTCGGGACGCGGTTTATGGCAATCGGCGGCTGCGGCGCCAGCGGGGCGAACGGCTTGAACGTCCCATTGCTCATCTCTACGGGACCGGAGGGCTGTGCCGGGTGTATCTGCGCGGCTATACCAATAATCCTCAAGCGCGCGCGTTGACGGCTTGAACCCGGGTCTGCTCATGCTGCACCTGACAGGCTTCGAGCGCATCAGGACCGATATCACCGATTCATGGACAGATAAATGAGCGAACAGACCCCCTTAAATTACGGACAGATTCTGACCGGCCCCCTGTTCAGCGAACCGATGCGGGTCGAGACCGTGCGCGCGAACGGCGCCGGCGCCTGGGTCGCGGGTCTGGTGGGGACACAGACGGAACGGTTCCGCCGCGTCACCCTTACCGCAAACGACATCGCGAGCCTCGCGATCACAGGCTCCACTCTGTCCTACGATGGCGACGGCCGGCTGCTCCGGCTCGGCCTGGAGGCTCGTGCGCTCGGGCTCGCCCACGAGTTCGACCCCTACTTCGGGCTTTCGATATCGCGCGTCGATCCGCTTCCGCACCAGCTCGAAGCCGTCTACGGGCACCTGCTCAAGCTGTCCAGGGTGCGGTTTCTGCTTGCCGACGACGCCGGCGCAGGCAAGACGATCATGGCCGGCCTGCTGGTGCGCGAGCTCAAGCTGCGCGGGCTGGCGGAACGGATTCTGGTGGTCTGCCCCGCGAACCTGACCTTCCAGTGGCAACGCGAGCTCAGGGAGAAGTTCGACGAGAAGTTCCTCGTGCTCAAGGGCGGCGACATCCGTGACCAGTTCGGCGTCAACCAGTGGCTCGAACAGAGCAGGATCATCACCTCGCTCGACCTTGCGAAGCGGACCGAGATCCTGTCTGGACTCCGGCAGGCGCATTGGGATCTGGTGATCATCGACGAGGCGCACCGCATGTCCTGGTCGCCGCCAGCCAAAAAGACTGCCCGCTATGCGCTCGGTGAACTGCTTCGCGACAGCGCCGACCATATCCTTCTGCTGACCGCCACCCCGCACAAAGGCGACCCGCAGAACTTCACGCGGTTCCTGCAACTCCTCGACCGCGACGCCTATGCCGACGTCAGGTCCATTCGCGAGGCCATGGAACGCCGCCGGGCGCCGTTCTACCTCCGCCGCACCAAGGAGGCGATGGTCTACTTCCCGGAGCGCCAATCGAACGGCGCGTGGAACGCGCGGCCGGTGTTCACCAAGCGCATTCCACGGACGGTAGGCTTCACGATCGACGATGCCGAATTGGACCTCTACCGGGAGATCACCCGGTTCGTGAAGCGGCAGAGCGTACAGGCGGCGGCCCAGGGAGACGACCCGCGGGCGCGGGCCGTCGGCTTCCTGATGGCCCTGTACCAGAGGCGTCTCGCCTCCAGCACCTACGCCATGCGCCGTTCCCTCGAGAACCGGGCCCGACGCCTGGAAGAAGGCCTGAAGCGTGCGCAGACCCTGGCGCAGACCACGCCGCCCAGCCTCCCCGATCCCGAAGAGATCGAGGAGATGGAGGATGCGGAGCGGGAGCGTCTCGAAGCGCTCCTCGATGCGGTCACGCTCGCCGGCAATGCGGAACAGGTGCGCGACGAGATCGCGGAACTGAGGCGGTTCGCGGACAGCGCCCGGGCGGTCGAGCATGCCGGCAACGAGGCGAAGCTTGCCCGGCTCAGGGACATCATGCAGAGCGAGGGGTTCTTCGACCGCCCCGACCAGCGGTTGCTGCTGTTCACCGAGTTCAAGGACACCCTCGACCACCTCAGGGAGCAGTTGCAAGCCTGGGGCTTCCGCGTGGGCTGCATCCACGGCGGCATGAAACCCGGTTCGCGGGACGAACCGGGCACCCGGCTCCATACCGAGCAACAGTTTCGCGAAGGCGACATTCAGGTGCTCATCGCCACCGAGGCGGCCGGCGAAGGCATCAACCTCCAGTGCTGCCACATCCTTTTCAACTACGACATCCCCTGGAACCCGAACCGGCTCGAACAGCGCATGGGCCGCATCCACCGCTACGGACAGCGCCACGACTGCCTGATCTTCAACTTTGTCGCCGCCAACACCATCGAAGGGCGGGTGCTCGAGCGCCTGATGGACAAACTGCAGGAGATCCGCGACGCGCTGGACGACGATGCGGTGTTCAACGTGGTCGGGGAAGTCCTGCCGGCCGCGCAGATCGAACGTGTGCTGCGGGACTACTACGCCGGCAGGTTGGGGGAGGCCGATCTCGAGGACCGCATGCTGAAGGATGTGGACGAGGGGCGGTTCCGGGCGATCTGCCGGACCGCCCTCGAAGGCCTCGCCGCGAGGAAGCTCAACCTCGACATGCTCATTGAGCGCCGGGCGAAGGCGCGGGAACGGCGCGTCGTGCCGGAGAGCATCGCCCGGTTCATGCAGGAATGCGCCAGGGACGCCTCGCTGACCCTGAAGCCGGCGGCAAGTCTCACCCATACATTCGAGCCGGGACGAACGCCGCCCGCACTGAAGAAATACGACCGCGCCGAAGACTGGAAGCTCCCGCAGCTCGCGGTGCGCTACCCCCGTCTGTCGACGGACAGAGAGACGGCGGACCGGAATAACCTGGAATGGGTCACGCCAGGTCACCCGCTGTTCGAAGCCCTGCGCCGGCATGGCCTTGAAGCCGCGCAGGACGCCTTTGCCCGGGGCGCATGCTTCCACTCCCTTAGCCACGAGGCGCCGGCGCGGTTCGATGTCTACCAGGCGAGGGCCGTGGATGGAATGGGGCGCACCGTTCATGAGCGGCTCTTCGCCGTCGAGCTGTCGGAAGAGGGCGAACCGCAACTGCGGGAACCCCGGTTTCTGGGCGACCTGAACCCCGCCGCGCCGCCAGCGGAGTTCCCAGCCGTGGCGTCTCTTCCTGAAGTCGCGGTGTGGCTTACCGAGGCGGCGTTGACGCCATTCCTGGAAGATGTCCGTTCGGAACGCTCGGCCGAGGTCGAGCGCATCGCCGCGCATGTCGAGCTCTCCCTCACCGAAGTGCTGCATCGGATCGACGAAGAGATCGGCCGCGCCGCCGAAGAGGCAGAAAAGGGAAGCGTCGGCGCCGAGGGCCGTCTCGCCCAGGCCGAGGCGCGCCACGCCGAGGCGCTGGCGCGGCGCGAGCGGCGCCGGGAGGAGCTTCAACGCGAGAGCGCCGTGACGTTGCAAGGTGTAGCACGGCTGGCGAGTGCCCTGATCCTGCCCCATCCCGAGCGCGAGGCGCCGGAGGTTAGGCGGCTGCGCCCGAACCCCGAGACCGAAATGACCGCGATGCGCGTAGTCATGGACCACGAAGCGGCACGGGGTTGCCAAGTCTACGACGTTCACGAGAAGAACCTCGGCTACGACTTGACGAGCCTCGACCTTCAATCGGGCGAACTGCGCCTGATCGAGGTCAAGGGTCTCGCCGCGACCACGGGCAGCATCCTGCTCACGCCGAACGAGCGCCGCGTGGCCGAGGACCGTCGCGATTGCTACTGGCTCTATGTGGTGACCGGTTGCGCAGGCGATCCGACGCTTCAGGAGCCGATCCGGGACCCGGCCAGCTTCGCATGGCGTGAAGTGATCAAGGTGCAGCATTATTGGCTGGAAGTGGATGCGATGACCAAGCCGATGGAGGTGCGGGAAAGCCCGGCTCCATACAAGACGGACGACGAAGCGTGAGCGGGCCGAACTGATCGATTTGATGCGCAACGGCGAGAACTTCGGCGTCGAGTTCAAGCGCGGCGACGGTATTTGAGGTGGTGCTGATGGAAGCGAAATTCAAACATCTCGAATTCATTCAGGGCGTGATCAACCGCCTCGCCGCGGACTCGTTCCGCATCAAGGGATGGGCCGTGGTCTTGGTGTCGGCCCTCCTTGTATTGCTAGCCAGAGAAGACCGGATCGAATCCGCGTGGATCGGCTTCGCCCCGATATTCGTCTTCTGGGGCCTCGACGGCTACTTCCTCTGGCAGGAGCGGTTGTTTCGGGACCTGTACAACCACGTCCGGGTTCTGAAGGAAGATGACATCGACTTCTCGATGCATCTCGGCGCATTCAAGAGAAGCTGGCTGGGCGCAACCTTCTCCAGAACGCTGATCTCATTCTACATAGCGTTGGCTCTCACGGTCGGCGGCGCGATGTTCATCAACTGACCGTAAAGGAGTAAAGACAATGGCACGAAGAGTTTTTTTCAGTTTCGAGTATGAGCACGATGTGTCGCGTGCAATGGTTGTCCGCAATAGCTGGGTCACGCAGGGCAAGGAAGCGGCTGGCTTTGTAGACAAGGCTGACTTCGAAGAGGTCAAGAAAGGTGGTGATGCGGCCATCAAGAAGTGGATCAGGGATCAGCTTGACGGCACTTCCGTTACGGTCGTGCTGGTCGGTTTGTACACATGTTCAAGCTATTACGTCAATTATGAAATTGAGCAGAGCATAGCCAAGGGCAACGGCTTGATTGGGATCGACATAAGCAAAATCGAGAACTTGGATGGGCACACGTCAGGTCGATGCGACGAAATCCCTAAAGGCTACAGCTTCTACCTCTGGAAAAGAGACGCTGGTTACAACAACATGGGCGATTGGATTGAGAAAGCCGCTCGGGCAGCCGGGCGTTGATTCTCTGTGGTTGTTTGATGAGAAGATCATGCTTTGCGGGACAGGTTTGTAGTAGATTGTATGATCTTGCAGAGAATCGAAGGTGCCGCCGTAATCGGCCCGAACGCTTTCCGTAACACCGAGAAGTACCTGAATGCCCGGAAACGACGATGATGACTCCCCAAAAATGCAAACGACTCGCCGAGGTGGATTTCCCCATTGCCGCGGTCTCGCGCCACGCGGCCCGCGAGAAGTCTATCCGCCACGGGCATCCCTCGACGCTGCATCTGTGGTGGGCGCGGCGTCCGCTGGCGTCGTCGCGGGCCGTTCTGATGGCGCTGCTGCTGCCGGACCCGTGCGACCCGCACTGCCCGGAGGCATTCAAGCGTGAGGCGCGGCAAACCCTTCTGGCGATGCACGGCCGCCCGCGCGGGTGGTCGGAGGAGATCGAGACGGACGCGGGCTTGCGGCGGGTGTTGCTGAAATTCATCGCTGACTTCGCCAACTGGGACAACGCCGCCAGGCAGGACTACCTGGATACGGGCCGCGCACTGGTGAAGGCGGCGCACGGCGAGGAGTCGCCGCTGGTCGTGGACCCGTTCGCCGGCGGCGGCTCGATTCCCCTGGAAGCGCTGCGGCTGGGCTGCGAGGCGTTCGCCAGCGACCTCAACCCGGTGGCCTGTCTGATCCTCAAGGTGATGCTGGAGGACATCCCGCGTCACGGGCCGGAATTGGCGGACGAACTGCGCAAGGTTGGCGGCGAAATCAAACGGCAGGCGGAGCGGGAACTGGCCGATCTCTACCCGCCGGACCCGGATGGCGCGACCCCCATCGCCTATCTCTGGGCGCGCACGGTGCGCTGCGAAGCGCCGAACTGCGGCGCCGAGATTCCACTCATGCGCTCGTTCTGGCTATGCAGGAAGCCGAAACGCAAATGGGCGTTGCGCATCGTCCACCAGCCTGGAAGCGCGGCCCCCCAGCCCGCCAAGAGCCTTCCTGGGAGCGCGGGCTTCCAGCCCGCATCTTCTCACGGCGCATCTTCCGACGCGGGCAAGATGCCCGCGCTCCCAGAACCAGGGCAACCGGACCAGGACCCCCGATGGCACAGTCGCGGCTATCTGCCGCACTTCGAAGGCGGCGAAACGCCCCAGAGCATCACCTTTCGCCTGCATGACAGCCTCCCCGCCGCGCTGCGCGCCGAGTGGGCCGTCGAGCTTCAGCGACTGCCCGAGGCGGAGCGCACGCGACAGCGACGCGAGCGCATCGAAGCGGCTCTGGATGCCGGGCACGGCGCCTGTTTCCTTGCGCAGCCGCGCATCGCCGCTCTGGTCGCCGACTCGCTGCGGCGCTTCGATGGGGGCGCCATCGCCTGCATGCCTGGTGCGTCATGCCCAACCACGTGCATGTTCTGGTGACGCCGCTCGGTCGATACGGCCTTTCCGCCATCGTTCATTCCTGGAAATCGTTCACCGCGCAGGAAGCCAACAGGCAACTTGGCCGAAGCGGGAGCTTCTGGATGCAGGAGTATTTTGATCGGGCCATACGGGATGAGCGCCACTTCCGCACCGCCGTAGCCTATATCGAACACAATCCCGTGCAGGCCGGGCTCTGCGAGGCGCCGGAAGATTGGCCGTGGAGCAGCCTGGGAGCGCGGTTATCCGGTCCGCCGGAAACCAACCTGGGAGCGCGGGCTTCCAGCCCGCCAAAAGCCGAAGGCTCGCAAGGAAGCGATGCGGGCAGGATGCCCGCGCTCCCAGGGGTCGCGTTCGAGGTGTTTGAACCCAAGGTCGATAGCGAAGTGCGTTCCGGCACCGTGACGCGGGCCAAAGCGACCTGCCTGTGCTGCGGTGCGGTGTTGCCGCCCGATCGTGTGCGGGCGCAGCTCGCGGCGCAGAAAGGTGGAGCGGATGTGATTTTCGACGCGGAGGGGCGGCGGACGGGCGGGGCGCGGATGACCGCGGTGGTGACGCTCAAGCCGGGGCAGGTGGGGCGGCACTATCGGCTGCCGACGGACGCGGACTACGCGGCAGTGCGCAATGCTCAGGAGCGGGTTGCACGGATATTGGAGGAATGGGAGCGCGGCGGGAAGCAAGGCATGTGTCCGATACCAGATGAGCCCCTGCCGCCCATCGGCACCCTCGGCTTCCGCGTCCAGCGCTACGGCATGCTTCAGTGGGGCGACCTGTTCACCGCGCGACAGAAGGCGGCGCTGGTGGGGCTCGGTACACAAATGCGATCAGCATTTCCCGGTATTCGCGAAGTTGGATCAATGGCACTGTCGCGACTTGCAGACAAAAATGCGTCATTGGCAGTTTGGAATCAGATTGGCGAAAAAATCGAACATGTCTTTGGGCGTCAAGCTCTCCCCATTGTGTGGGACTTCGCTGAAGTGCCAATTTTTTCAAAATCAACGGGCAATTATCTGAGCGGGATTGAGTTGGTAGCTAAGGTGATTGACGCATGTTCAAGTTCGTCAATCGGCCAGATTCAACCCGCCGACGCCACGGACCATCCCCTCCCCGACCAATCCGCCGGCGTCTGGTTCACCGACCCCCCTTACTACGACGCCATCCCCTACGCGGACCTCTCCGACTTTTTCCTCGTCTGGCTCAAGCGCACGCTGCCCGGCCACCCGCTACTGCGCGATCCGTTCGACCCGGACAATCCGCTGTCGCCCAAACAGCAGGAGGCGGTGCAGGACGAGACCAGGCACGCCGCAGACCAGCGCAACGACGGAGGTACGCGGGTCTCTGACCCGCTAATGGCGTCTGCGGACCAAAGGCTCATTCCGGGAGCGCAGGCTTCCAGCCTGCATCATGCGGACAAGATGCCCGCACTCCCGGACGCTGCGGGAGATGTGCGCGCGGCGGACAGGATGTCCGCGTCCCCGTCTTCTGTGGCAGATACGGGCGGTACGCCGGTCTCTGACCCGCACGGCGTGTCCACGGACGAAGCCAGGCAGACCGAGGAAGGCCGCCCGAAGGACCGCGCCTGGTTCGAGGAGACGATGGCCAAAGCCTTCGCCGAGGGCCGCCGCGTCCTGGCCGAAGACGGCGTCGGCTCGGTCGTCTTCGCCCACAAGACCACCGAGGGCTGGGAGGCACTGCTTTCCGGCCTGATCCGCGGCGGCTGGACCATCACCGGTTCCTGGCCCATCGCCACTGAAAGACCCGGCCGCCTACGCTCCCAGGAGTCCGCCGCGCTCGCCACCAGCGTTCATCTCATCTGCCGGCCGCGCCCGGACGACGCGCCGGTCGGCGAATGGGCCGAGGTGCTCCGGGAACTGCCCTTGCGCGTCGGCGACTGGATGGAGCGCCTGCAAGCCGAAGGCGTCCGCGGCGCGGATCTGGTGTTCGCCTGCATCGGCCCGGCTCTGGAAATCTTCAGCCGCTACCGCTCAGTCGAGACCGCGGAGGGACGCGAGGTCGAATTGCCGGAATATCTGGAGAAGGTCTGGGAGGTCGTCGGCCGCGCCGCGCTCGAACAGGTGCTCGGCACGGCCGAGGCCAAGGCCCGTAACGGCCTAGCGGGCGCGCTGGAAGAGGACGCTCGGCTGACTGCCCTGTTTCTGTGGACGCTTCAGAGCACGGGAGAAGGCACACCCTCCGCGAACGACAGCGAAACAGAGGAGGACAACGGAGAAGGCGAGGAAGACGACGAAGCGCCGCGGCGGAAGGCCGCCGGCTTTAGCCTCCCCTTCGACGTGGTGCGCCGCTTCGCCCAGCCGCTGGGCATCCACCTGGACCACTGGGAAGGCCGCATCGTCGAGACGAGCCAGGGCGTGGTGCGGCTGATGAGCGTCGCGGAGCGAAGCCGGCAGCTTTTCGGCGAAGACGGAACCGGGGCTGCCGCGGACTGGTTCGAGCGCGACCCGAACGCCGATTTGCAGCAGGCGCTCTTCCCCGAACCGGACGCCGCTCCACAAACGAGGAACCGCCGTCGGGGAAAGCAGGCCACCCTCGACGCCGAATTTCAGACCCCCGACGCCACCACCCTGGACCGCGTGCACGCTGCCATGCTCTTGCAGGCGGGCGGATATGCAAATGCCCTGCGGACGTTGATCACTTCCGAACAGGAGCGCGGACCCGATTTCCTGCGGCTTGCCAACGCGCTTTCCGCGCTCTATCCGCACGGCAGCCGCGAGAAGCGGCTACTGGACGCCATGCTGCTGGCAGCGCCGAGGTGACGCATGGCGATTGCAATGCATGAACGTCCACCCCTCCCCCTGCTGGTGCCCGTCCATGCGGTGGTGGATCTCTCCCGCCAGACCGGCATGACCAAGGAGACGGCAGGTGTCATCCGACCGGATTGCCGAAGCCCGAGAAACGGAACCGACGGAGGAAACCATGACTCAAGAGGCCGAACGGCTCGATCGCATCACGGTCCGCGCCGACGTCTTCGGCGGCAAGCCGATCATTCGCGACATGCGGGTCGCCGTGGAGCATGTTCTGGGGAAACTGGCCGCGGGAGATACCGCAGAGACGATACTTGGCGAGTATTCGTTTCTCGAACCGGAGGGCATCGGGCCTGTCTGATCTTCGCCCACCGTTCGCTGGCCGGCGAGCACGTGGATGATCGCCTCTCCATCCGGGAGGCTTCGTAAAGCTCCTTCTCGATGTATGCATGGGAAAGGGGAGCACTGTCGTCATGGTTTGTGCGGGGTTCCAGGATAGACGACACCAAGGGCATTCCGTTGAAGAGAAAGAATGCAAATCATGCCGAACCTGATCGAATCACTTCGCATCAAGGGTTTTCACTCCCTCGCGGACATCGAAGTCGAAAGTCTGCCGAAAGCGACCGTCCTGATCGGCGCCAACGGTTCCGGAAAGTCCAATCTCATTCGTTTCTTCGAGATGATGAGCTGGATGCTCGGGTCTCACCGACTGGCCGAATTCGTCCAGCGGGAAGGCGGCGCCGATGACCAACTGTTCGGCGGCAGCAAGGTCAGCCCGCGGATGGAAGCCGAAATTGCCATGCGAACCGAAAAGGGACGAAACGACTATCGATTCACGCTCGCCTACGCCCATCCCGACCGTTTCATGTTTACCGATGAGGCACTGCGATTCAGCCAGGCGGTGAGGGATACCGAGGCGCCTTGGCAGCATCTCGGAAGCGGGCACTCGGAGGCGAGAATCGTCGAGGCTGCTCAATCGGGCGAACACGGCGAAGTCAACCCGACGACGGCTCGCGTTCTCGTCCACCTGCTGCGGCGTTGCGCCGTGTACCAGTTTCACGACACTTCGAAAGATTCGCACCTCAAGAAAAGATGGGATGCAGAGGACAACCACTATCTCAAATCGAATGGCGGGAATCTGGCCGCGATCCTGCTCCGTCTTGAACGGGAAGACATACGGCGCTTCGAATTGATTTGCGATTATATCCGGCGCACGCTGCCGGTCTTCGACCGCTTCGAGATCGAGGAAGACTACGGGAAGGTCC
The DNA here is from genome assembly GCA_963422385.1 of Binatia bacterium. Taxonomy (GTDB): domain Bacteria; phylum Desulfobacterota; class Binatia; order UBA9968; family JAJDTQ01; genus JAJDTQ01. The sequence goes on from OY729432.1 coordinate 760,677, forward strand.
TGCTGCGGTGGCGGGCGAAAATGATGGACAAGGCCATCGGCGCCCACCTGACCTCCGACGGCTCGCTTCGTCTCTTCGCACTGGTGACGCTGTTGAACCTCCCGTCCGAGATGCTCCCCGATGTACTGTTGCTGGACGAACCGGAGCTGGGGCTGCATCCGGCCGCTGCCGCCTTGGTCGGCGACATGATCAAGAGGCTCTCGGAGGAGCGACAGATCATCGTGGCGACGCAGTCGCCCCTGCTCGTCGATGCGTTCGACCTCGACGAGATCGTCGTTCTCGAGCTGCGGGATGGGCGGACGGAGGTTCACCGCTACGACGAAAGCGCGTATCGGGACTGGCTGGACGACTATACGACCGGCGAGCTCTGGCAAAAAAACCTGCTCGGGGGCCGCCCGTGATCCGCCTCGCCATATCGGTGGAAGGCCAGACCGAAGAGGCGTTCATCAAGGATGTGCTCGTCGGCCATTTGCGGCCCATGGAAGTCGAGCCGACCCCGATCCTGCTCGGCCGCGCCCGGACCGGCCGCGCCGGCGGCGGCAACGTCCGCGTCGAACGACTCGTATCGGAGATGGTCCACTTGCACCGATCTTTCGACGCTGTGACGTCGCTGGTCGACTTCTACGGTTTTCGCGGCAAGGGGGATTTGAAGGTCGAGGCGCTGGAAAAACGCCTGATGCAGGAGATCGGGAAGCAAATCCCCGGTGTCGCGCCGGTATTCCCCTATGTGCAGAAGCACGAGTTCGAGGGTCTGCTGTTTTCCGATACGGCAGCGTTCAGGGAGATCGACCGCGCGACGAACCGGGACATCGGGGCGCTGGCGGCGGTGCGCCGGCAATTCGCCACCCCCGAAGACATCAACGACGATCCTGAGAGCGCGCCCAGCAAACGGATCGTGACCGCGGTATCCGGATACCGGAAGCACCTTCACGGCCCGCGGGTCGCGCGGGCGGCGGGCCTCGCGAAGATACGCGCCGAATGCCCGAGGTTCCGCGCGTGGTTGACGCGCCTGGAGGGGTTGGCAAGGCCGGCTTGAACCGCAGGGCGGTGCGACGTTCGAGGAGAACCACCATGACGCTCGATCCTTGGTACAAGGTCGTCACGCCCCGCCGGGAGGTGCGGGAAGGCCGCTCGTTCAGCCCGGACGAGTTCGCAATCGCCCTCGAGCAGGTGGTCGCCGGAACGGCGCCCCTGGACTACCGTGAGCCGGCCCAGTTTTTCTCGCGCACCTGCTTCACCCGCGCCCTGAAGGACCATGCCGGCATGGTCCTTCGCCGCCTCGCCGGCGGGACGCGGAACACCTCCCCGGTGCTCACCCTCGTCACCCAGTTCGGCGGGGGGAAGACCCACACGCTGACCGCGCTCTATCATCTCGCCAGCGTCGGCGCCCGGGCCGCGAGCCTACCCGGCGTCTCCAACCTGCTGGCCGCAGCGGGCGTTTCCAAACCACCCAGCGCAAGGGTCGGCGTCTTCGTGGGCAATGCATGGGACCCTTCCGAAGGACGCGAGACGCCGTGGATCGATCTCGCCCGCCAGCTCGCGGGCGAGCGGGGCGTCGCCGCCCTTGGAACGGCAGCGAAGACTACGCCGCCGGGAACCGAGGCGATCGCCAAGGTGTTCGCCGCGGCGGAGGCTCCCGTGCTGCTGCTGTTCGACGAGGTGCTGAACTTCGTCAATCGGCATCGCGACCGGGCCGAGAGCTTCCACGCCTTCATTCAGAATCTGACGGTCGCTGTCACCGGCGTCGCCGGGGCGTCGGCCGTCATCAGCCTGCCGCGCCGCCAGGTGGAGATGACCGACTGGGACCGGCAATGGCAGGACCGGATCACCAAGGTCGTGCGCCGCGTCGCGCGCGATCTGATCGCCAACGATGAGGCCGAGATCGGCGATGTCGTCCGCCGGCGGCTGTTCGAGGATCTCGGCGCCGAGCGCATCCGCAGGCGAGTCTCGAAAGCTTACGCGGACTGGTGTTTCGAGCGCACCGCCCGGCTTCCGTCGGAGTGGATGGCGGTGGACAGCGCAACGACGGAGGCGAAGGCGCGCGAGTTTCTGAGGAGCCGGTTCGAGGCGTGCTACCCCTTCCACCCCGCGACGCTCTCCGTCTTCCGGCGGAAATGGAGCGCGCTCGCCCAGTTCCAGCAAACCCGCGGTACGCTTGCGATGCTGGCGCAGTGGGTGTCGTGGGCGGCGCGCCGGCAGTTCCAGCAGGCGCGGACGGAACCGCTGATCACGCTCGGCTCAGCGCCGCTGCACGTGCCCGAGTTCCGCGCCGTCTTGCTCGGACAACTGGGAGAGCAGCGGCTGGACGTGGCCATCGCCGCCGATCTGGCGGGCGACACGGCCCACGCCCGGGCGCTGGATGCGGATACCAGGGGGCCGCTCCGCGACGTTCACCGCCGCGTCGGCGCGGCCATTCTCTTCGAATCCTCCGGCGGGCAGGTGGACAAGGTCGCCCATCTGCCCGAGCTGCGCTTCGCGCTCGGCGAGCCCGAGGTCGAGACCACCACCGTCGACAATGCCGCGGGGGCGCTGGAAGCGGCGGGGTTCTTTGTTCGCAAGGTCGGCATGGACGGGTTCCGCATCCACCATCAGGCAACCCTGAAGAAGGTCGTCAGCGACCGGCGCGCCGCGCTGGACGAGCAAACAGAGATTCGGCCAGCCATCCGCAAGCTGGTCGAGGAAGAGTTCTCCCGCGGCGCCAACCTTCCTATCATCCCCTTCCCCGAGGACGGTGCGGCCGTTCAGGACACGCCCCGCCTGATGCTGATCGTTGTCGACCCGGAAGTGGAGTGGGAGCCCGATGGGCAGACCGCCGGGCGGATCGCCCGATGGACCAGAGAGAGGGGAACATCGCCGAGGCTCTACCCCGCGTCCCTGGTTTGGTGCGCCAGGAAGCCGGGGCGGGAGCTTCGGGACCGCGTGGAGATGTGGCTCGCATGGCAACGGGTCTCCGGCGAGGTGGCGGACGGCCTGCTCGGCACGGAGTTCGACCAAGCCGAACAGAAAGAACTGCGGACCAAGGTCAGGGACGCGGAAAACGCGGCGAGGGACGAAGTATGGGGCGGCTACCGCTTCGTGGCGCTCGCCGACGCCAAGGCCGATTCCGGAATCAAGGCCATCGACCTCGGCGCCGGCCACAGCAGCGCCAACGAGACGCTTTGCGGCCGGGTAGTCACCGCGCTCAAGAGCGAAGCCCTGCTGAGCGAATCCGTCGGGGCCGGCTATCTCGACCGGCATTGGCCGCCGGCGTTCAAGGAGACCGGGGCTTGGCCGCTTACCGGCCTGCGCCAGAGCTTTCTCAACGGTTCGTTGACTCGGCTCGTCGATCCCGATGTCGTGCTGCGCCGGAAGATCGTGGAGTTCGTCGAAAGCGGCGCCTTCGGCCTCGCTTCGGGCGCCCCGGCCGACGGACGGTACGAACGCATTTGGTACGCGGAGCCGCTTGGCGCCGAGGAGATCGCGTTCGAGCCTAGCGTGTTTCTGCTCACCAAGGCCCGGAGCAAGGAACTCCGGTCGGCGGCGGCCCCCGAACCGCGACCGGAACCCGGAAGCGAAAAAGAACCGCCCCCCGCACCTGGGCCAGACCCCGAGAACCATTCTGAGTCCCAACCTCATACGACTGCCACTCCGGTTCGCCTGCGCGTGTCTGGAAAGGTGCCGCCGGAATCGTGGAACCGTCTCGGCAGGAATGTAATTCCGAAGCTCCGATCCGGTGAGGGGCTGACGATTGGAGTAGAATTCAGTGTCGAGATCGCAGCCCCCATGGCCGACTCCGTGGAAGCGGATCTCCAGTGTGCCTTGAACGAATTGGATCTCGGTGATCGAGTTATGGTCGAACGAACCTAGGGGTCCGGGCCGCAGGAGTATTTGAGGCAGCAATTGGGAACGGAAGGCAGCATTGGCGAAGGGATTAGCAGCGTGGAGGGTGGGAGGGTGACAGCGAAAGAGTCTGATGTGCGGGGAGTGAAAACTCGGGATGGTGATTACGCTCACGTCGCTTCCACCTCGTCCAGAAGCGCTGGCAACTCCCGTTGGTCGCTGCCGTTGGCGGTCAGCTTCGTCGCCACCCCCAACTGCGGCTCCCCGTCCACCTGCGCGTTGTAACCCTGCTGGAACCCCTCCGTGCCTGTCTTCATGATCTGACTCTCGGGGTCCGTGAAGTTGCTCCGAGCCTTCTCTTCCGGCTCCCCATAACCCCGCTTGTACGGCTTTCCCCCCTTGGGGTTCCGATCCTGCCCGGCGACCGTCCCCGAGCCTCATCCGCCAACCGCTGCTTTGCCGCCAACCGCTCCTCCCGCCGGCGCAACCCCTCCGGCAATTCGTCCCCCCGCAACTCTTTGCCATACCCCCCATCCTCCCCGGCGTCCGTACTCCGCGCCTTCCGCAACAACTCTTCGATCTCCCCCGCCAACCGTCCCTCCTCCTCCCCTATCCGCCCGTATGCCCTTCCGGCAACCATTCCCACATATCCCGCGGCATCAGCATCATCTGCTCCGGTTGGTACCAACGAAACGTTGCCGACATGAACTCCCTCCAGTGATACTTATACCCCCTTGTCTATTGTACCCCCGTTTATCATCGCCTCAGTTTCCTACGGCGCAGACTCTCACGCTCGCCATTCCTTGGGCACCTTCATTTCTGAGAAATCAAGCGCCTCAAATGGTCTCGGTCGGTTGATGGGTCGCCGCTCTGGAGAGATCCGCCCATCCTCGTGTACTGTTGCCATGATCTACCTTTCGTGAAAAAGGCGTCTTATGAGCACGGCTTCCGTCCATTACGGCTAGCCCGCCGTGCCATTGACAGAGGCCCCCTGCTTTGGTAGTAAAATCAGACCCTTGCGAAGGTGCATCCAGGCACGTAGCTCAGTGGGAGAGCGCTTCCTTGACGCGGAAGAGGTCGGCGGTTCAATCCCGCCCGTGCCTACCATGCCCCGTGAGAGCCTGCTCCGACCGATACCCAGGATAGGATGAAGAACATTCGCGTAACCGTACCAGGAGGCGAGACCCTTGAGGCCGCTCCCGGCACCCGGGTCGGCGACATCGGGACGCCACCGTCCGACGGCCGGCGCATCGTCGCCGCCGCGGTCGACGGCGCCGCGGTCGATTTGACCCGGCCGGTGGTGGAGGACTGCGCCGTTGACTGGATTCCCCTCGACAGCCCTGAAGGCATCGACATCCTGCGCCACTCCACGGCCCATCTCATGGCCCAAGCGGTCCAGAGCCTGTTCCCCGGCACCCAGGTGACCATCGGCCCTACCACCCGGGAAGGCTTTTACTACGACTTCAAGCGCGACAAGCCGTTCACGCCCGAGGAGATCGAAAAGGTCGAGGAACGAATGTGCGAGCTGGCGCAACGGAATCTGTCCATCGCCCGCGAGGAGTTGCCGAAGGACGAGGCCATCGAGCTGTTCCGCGGCATGGGAGAGGATTACAAGGTCGCGATTCTGTCCGGGATTCCCGACGACACCGTGTCCCTCTATCGCCAGGGGGAATGGGTCGATCTGTGCCGCGGCCCGCACCTTCCCGGCACCGGGTTCATCCAGGCCTTCAAGCTCACGTCGGTGGCGGGGGCCTACTGGCGCGGCGACGAGAAGAACGAGATGCTCCAGCGCATCTACGGCACCGCGTTCCCGTCCCGGAAAGAGTTGAAGCAACACCTCGCACTGCTGGAAGAAGCGCGCAAGCGGGACCATCGCAAGCTGGGCAAGGAGCTGGACCTCTTCAGCTTTCATCCTGCGGCCCCGGCAAGCCCGTTCTTTCATCCCAAGGGAGCCTTCGTCTACAACACCTTGGTGGAGTACATGCGCAGCCTGTACCGGCGCTACGGCTACGAAGAGGTGATCACACCCCAGATCTTCGACGCCGGCCTGTGGCGCCGGTCGGGGCATTACGATCACTACAAGGACAACATGTACTTCACCCACATCGATGAGCGCGAGTTCGGCGTGAAGCCCATGAACTGCCCCGGCCACACGTTCATCTACGACTCGAAGAAGCGCTCTTATCGCGATCTGCCGATACGGCTGGCGGATTTCGGGCGGCTGCACCGTTACGAGAAATCCGGCGTAACCGCCGGGCTCACGCGGGTGCGCAGCTTCTCGCAGGACGACGCCCACATATTCTGCACCCCCTCACAGATCGAGCAGGAGATCGCCTCCCTGCTTGACATGCTTCGCGAGGTGTATCATAGGTTCAACTTCGAAGATCTGGAGGTCTTCCTCTCCACCAGACCGGACCAATACTTGGGAGCTCTGGAGACTTGGGAAGGGGCCGAGGCCGCCTTGGCCGCATCGCTGGAGAAACGGAACGTAGCCTATGAGATCAGTGAGGGCGACGGTGCCTTTTATGGCCCGAAAATCGATTTCGTCGTCAAGGACGCGATGAAACGCGGCTGGCAGCTCGGCACGGTTCAGCTCGACTTCTCCATGCCCGAACGGTTCGACCTCGGCTACGTCTCGCACACCGGGACGGAAGAGCGGCCGGTGATGATTCACAGGGCGATTCTCGGCTCCATCGAACGCTTCATGGCGCTGTTGATCGAGCACACCGGAGGGGCGTTCCCCTTGTGGCTGGCGCCGGTGCAGTCACGCATCGTGACGGTCACGGATCAACAGAAACCGTACGCCGCCAACGTGCACGACAGGCTGCTGGCGGGTGGCTGGCGGGTGGAGTTGGATGACCGCAACGAGAAACTGGGCTTCAAGATCCGGGAAGCCCAGTTGGCGAAGGTACCGTACGCGCTGGTCATCGGCGGCAAGGAAGTGCAGAATGAGACCCTGTCGGCGCGGAAACGCGGCGGCGAAAACCTTCCGGCCACGTCGGTAGAAGCGTTTCTCGACAGGCTCCGGGAGGAAGTGTGGCAGGAAACGGAGCCGGTCCAGTGAAGCCGGGGGTGCAGATCTTTACAGGAGGTGCTTTATAGCGCGGCCCACAAGAATCAACCAGCAGATCCGAGCACGCGAGGTCCGCGTCATCGACGCGGAAAACGACCAACTCGGAGTCATGCCGTTGCATGAAGCTCTGAGCATCGCGGAGCAGAAAGATCTCGACTTGGTGGAAGTGGCCCCTGACGCACAGCCTCCCGTGTGCCGATTGCTGGACTACGGCAAGTTTCGCTACCTGCAGAAGAAAAAGACGCAGGAGGCGAAAAGGAACGCCACTTTCGTTGCCGTCAAGGAAGTCAAGATGGGAGCCCGGACCAACCAGCATGACCTGGAGTTCAAGGTGAGAAACATCCGCCGCTTCCTCGAACGGGGTCAGCGGGTCAAGGTGTCGGTCTTCTTCCGAGGCCGTGAGATCACCCACCCGGAGCTCGGCAGAGCCATGCTCAACGGGGTCTTCGAAATAGTTCAGGATCTGGCGAAGCTGGACGTGTCGCCGAAGCTGGAAGGGCGTAACATGGCCATGCTTCTGACACCGAAAACCAACGCATGAGACGCGAACCGAAAAGGGGACGAGGGAGTTCAGGATGCCCAAGATAAAGACCAAAAGGGGGGCGGCCAAGCGGTTCAAGGTCAGCAAGGGTGGAAAGATCATGAGGCGGCACGGCTTCACGAGCCACATTCTGTCCACCAAGAGTCGCAAGAGGAAACGCCGGCTGAGGCAGGCCGAGTCCGTATCGAGCTACGAAACGAAGACCATGCGGCGTCTCATCCCCTACCTGTAGGGAAAAGCGGCGACTCACGTCCAGGGGACAGGCGCCGGGATCCACCGATACAAGAACCCGTTCAAACGAGTAGAGAGTCAAGGGACAGGACACCGGGGTGCGCCGTGTCCGGCAGCGTCCCTGTTGATAGTTGTTCAAGGAGCACAAGCCATGCCTAGAGTCAAAGGCGGACCGGCTTCCCGCCGGCGCCGACGAAAAATCATGAAGCTGGCCAAGGGGTACGTCGGAGGGCGCCGAAGGCTGTACCGCGTCGCCAGGGAAACCGTCGAGCGTGGACTCGTCTACGCCTACCGGGACCGCCGGGTGCGCAAAAGAACTTTCCGGGGTTTGTGGAACATCCGCATAAGCGCCGGGGCGCGCGTCAACGGACTGTCCTACAGCCGGCTGATCCACGGGTTGAAGAAGGCCGGGGTGGAGTTGGACCGCAAGATCCTGGCCGACCTCGCGGCGCGCGACGCGGCCGTGTTCGACCAGATCGCCCAATGCGCCAGACTTGCCCTCGACGCCGGTGCGGGGGACTCTCTCAACGCCTGACACCCTTCCCCCGACCCATGATCGAAACCCTGGAGAAGCTCCAAGAGGAGGTCGCCGGACGCCTTGAACGATGCGCCTCGGAACAGGAGATCGAGCAGATCCGTATCGACTACCTAGGCCGCAAGGGCGGCAAGCTCACCGCGCTGTTGCGCGGGCTCAGGGAGCTGCCGGCTGACGAGCGGCCGCGCGCCGGCCAGGAGTTGAACCGGCGGCGAGCGGAGCTCGAGGGGCTTCTCGAAGCCCGCCTCGATGACCTCCGGGGAAGCGCGGGTCGCCTGATCCACCAAGGCCCCCGCCTCGACGTGACGCTGCCGGGGAACCGCGTGGAGCGGGGCCGCGTGCATCCTCTGACCCGGGTGACGGACGAGATCATCGACATCTTCACCAGCATGGGATTCGAGATCGCCCGGGGGCCGGACATGGAGGACGACTACCACAACTTCGAGGCGTTGAACATTCCCAGGGATCATCCGGCCCGGGACATGCAGGACACCTTCTTCGTTTCGGATGACCACGTGCTCCGCACCCATACCTCGCCGGTACAGATCCGTGTCATGGAGCAGCGCCGGCCGCCGTTGCAGATCATCGCGCCCGGCGCCGTCTACCGCCACGACGACGATGCCACCCACTCGCCCGTGTTCCACCAGGTGGAGGGCTTCATGGTGGACCACCATATCACCTTCGGGGATTTGAAAGGCGTCCTGACCCATTTCCTGGAACGAATCTTTCAGGACGAGGTGCGCGTACGCTTCCGCCCGAGCTTCTTCCCGTTCACCGAGCCCAGCGCCGAAGTGGACATCGGCTGCATCCTGTGCCGCGGAACCATGCGGACCGGAGATCCGCATGGTGAGGGCGCAGGCAGTTGCCGCGTGTGCCGGGGGTCGGGGTGGCTGGAGATCCTCGGATCGGGAATGATCGACCCCAACGTCTTCCGGTTCGTGGGTTACGATACCGAGACCTTCTCCGGCTTTGCGTTCGGCATGGGCGTGGAGCGTATCGCCATGCTGAAATACGGGATGGACGACATCCGAATGTTCTTCCAGAACGACGTCCGCTTTCTGAGACAGTTCCCGGCCTAGTGTCCTGGACCCAACCATGAAGCTCACCTACAACTGGCTGATGGAGTTGGTGGAGGTCCCCGACACTGCCGGCGGGGGATCTTTCGGGCCCGCCGAGCTGGCCGAGCGGCTGACCCACGCGGGCCTCGATGTGGAAGCGGTGCGGCCGTTGTCGGACGATGTCGGCGCGGTCATCGTGGAAGTGGCGGACGTCCGGCCTCATCCCAATGCCGACCGGCTGTCCGTGTGCGAGGTCCACTGCGACGGCGAGCCGTTGCGCATCGTGTGCGGCGCGCCCAACGTCCGGCCGGGCATGAAGACGGCGTTTCTACGGGTGGGCTCCGTGCTACCGTCCGGACAAGCCATCGAGCGCCGCCCCATCCGGGGGGTTCCCTCTGAGGGCATGCTCTGCTCCGAGAAGGAGCTGGAGCTTTCCGACGATCACCGTGGCATCATGGAACTGCCCGGGGACGCCGCCGCGGGCGCATCGCTGCACGAGTACCTGGGCCTGAACGACTGGATGGTGGAGGTGAGCGTCACGCCCAATCGAGGCGACTGTCTCAGCGTCCTGGGCCTGGCACGGGAAATCGCCGCCCTTACCGGAGGGAGACTCCGGGTTCCTGCCATCCCGGACCACCTCCGCGACCACCCGCCCACGATGCCGGTGTCGGTCGAGATCATGGACGCGGCGTTGTGTCCGCGCTACTCGGCCCGGTTGATCCACGGGCTCCGGCCGTCGCCGTCGCCGCCATGGCTCCGTTTCCGGCTCGAGGCCTGCGGTATCCGTTCCATCAACCACATCGTGGACGTCACCAACTATGTCATGCTCGAGGCGGGCCAGCCGCTGCACGCCTTCGACGCGCGGCGCATTGCCAGCCGGCACATCGTGGTGCGGACCGCGGGCGAGGCCGGCACGTTGACCACCCTTGACGGATCGGAACGAGCGCTCCATCCCGACGACCTGCTGATCTGCGACGGGGACACGCCCGCGGCCCTCGCCGGAGTCATGGGCGGGGCCGGCTCGGAAGTGACCGAGGAGACCGAATCCGTGCTACTGGAAAGCGCCCACTTCGATCCGCTCGCCATCCGGCGAACGGCCAAACGCATGGGGATGCACACAGAGGCCTCCCACCGATTCGAAAGGGGAGTCGATCCGGAAGGGACGCGCTACGCCATGGATCGGGCGGTGGCGTTGTGGGAGGAGATGGGCGAGGCGCAGGTGGTCCCGGGGTTCGCCGACGTGTATCCCGGGGCGCGCAAGCCGCCCGATATCACGCTCCGGTATGCCAGCGTCAAGCGCGCCTTGGGGGTGAAACTGCCGCCGGATCGGATCCGCGATATCATTGAATCCCTGGGAATCGGGATGAAACGCTCTTCCGGGCAGGAACTCGTGGTGTCACCGCCTTCTTTTCGTTTCGACCTCACCCGCGAAGCGGACATCGTGGAGGAACTGGCGCGGGTCCACGGCTACGACAATATTCCGGCCACGCTGCCGGCGGTGCGGATGGGCGCCGGCCAGGGCGATCCGCTGTTGCGCTGGATGCGGAAGACCCGGTCACTGCTCACCACCGAGGGGCTGAGCGAGCTGGTGACCCTGCCCTTCTGCTCCCCAACGATGAACCGGACCTTTCCCGGACTCTGGACCGGCGACGGCAAACCCGTGAGGGTCACCAATCCGTTGCGCCGGGAAACGGACGAAATGCGCCTGAGCCTGCTGCCCGGGTTGATCGAGAACCTGCACCACCACGCCGAGCGCCGCAGTGAGAGCTCCATGATCTTCGAGCTCAACAAGGTCTTCTCGCTCGGAGACGAAGGCGGGTTCACGGAACGGATGAACGTTGCCGGGCTCATCCGCGGTCGTCGGCCACGGCGCGGGCTGAAGATCGAGAGCCGGGCCTTCGTCTTCGCCGACATGAAGGGAATCGTGGAGGACCTGCTGGAAGGCCTCGGCCACGCCTGTCCGCGTTGGACCGCCGGAGACCCCCCCCTCATCGTGCACCCGGGCCGGTTCGCCACGGTCTCCTCCGGGGACGCCCGCATGGGCTACGTTGGCGAGATAAGCCCGCGAGTTCGTGAAGAAATGGACTTGCCCTCCTGCTTCCTTTTCGAACTTGACTTCGGCGCGATGCTTCACTATGCTCGGCCGGATTTCAAGGTGCGTCCTATTCCCCGTTTCCCGTCGGTGGAGCGGGATCTCGCCATCGTCGTAGCGGAAGACTTCCCGAGTCGGACAGTGATCGATTGGGTGGGGGGACTGGATCGAGATCTCATCGAAAGAGTGGATATCTTCGACGAATACACGGGCGCTCCCATCAGCGAAGGCAGGAAGAGTCTGGCCTACAAGGTGTTTTACCGATCGACGGCGAGGACCCTCACCGATCACGAGGTCAACGCCGTGCACGAGGACTTGACCCGCCAGCTTTGTGCCGCGTTCAACGCCACTTTGCGGTAGCGGACCTCGACGGAAGGTAACCATGACCAAGGCCGATATCATCAATCGGATCTACGAAAGGGTGGGCTTTTCCAAGAAGGAGGCCACCGACGTCGTCGATGCCACATTCGAGATCATCAAGGCCCGCCTCGAGAAGGGCGACAAGGTCAAGATCTCGGGGTTCGGAAACTTCGTCATCCACGGCAAACAGCCGCGCAAGGGCAGAAACCCTCAGACCGGCGAGGAGATCACCATCGCGGGCCGCAAGGTGCTGACCTTCAAGCCCAGCCAGATCCTCAAAAGGAACATGAACTCCGGGCCCCCGGACACCGACAGCTTCACCTTTTCATGATATCATGGGACCCATGGCCGTCGTCATTCCCGACAAGCTCTACTTCAAGATCGGCGAAGTCAGCGCCATCTTGGACCTCAAGCCGCATGTGCTGCGCTACTGGGAAACCGAGTTCGACATCCTGAACCCCGGCAAGGCGCCGTCCCGCCACCGCCTCTACAAACGCAAGGACGTCGAGCTGCTGCAGCAGATCAAACAACTGCTGCACACGGAAGGGTACACCATCGAAGGAGCCAGAAAGAAGCTCAGACAGCGCGACCCGGCCAGCAACGGGCCGTCGCCGAACCCGGAATACAAGGAAGTCCTCCTCAAGATCAAGGACGACCTCACATCACTCCGGGACATGCTATCCTAGTGTCGTGTCCCACCCGCCCTCTCTTCCCATTCTCCGCCTCCCGCGAAAGCCAAGAATTGACCCGTTCCCCGCGGAGTGTTAAGAGTTCTCAGATAATGTCGGGGCGTAGCGCAGCCTGGTAGCGCACACGCTTGGGGTGCGTGTGGTCGCTGGTTCAAATCCAGTCGCCCCGACCATTTCTTTATCCGCACCCTGCCGTCGCCTGGATCAATGGCCGTGAGTTCCAACAAGCGCAGCGTCTCAGGATTCAAGGGAGCCAGGGAGCGGATGGTCCGGACCCAATTGCTGGACCGGGGGGTCCAAGACCCGCGCGTCATCCATGCCATGCGCAAGGTGCCGCGTCATCTCTTCGTGGAGCCCGCCCTGGTGAACCGCGCCTACGACGATGACCCGCTACCCATCGGCGCGAAACAGACCATCTCCCAGCCCTATATCGTCGGTTACATGTTACAGGCCCTCAAGTTGAAGGGGACCGAACGCGTCCTGGAGGTCGGCACGGGGTCCGCCTACCAGACGGCGCTGCTGGCGGAGATGTGCACGAACGTCTTCTCGGTGGAGAAGCTCTGGAGCCTGGCCGTGCAGGCGCGGACGACCCTCGACGAGCTATGCTACTACAACGTGGCGCTCCACTTGGGAGACGGGACCGTCGGATGGTCGGAACACGCCCCCTACGACGCCATCATCGTGGCGGCGGGAGCGCCGAACGTGCCGGCGCCGCTGGGCCGGCAACTCGCGGCCGGCGGAAGGCTCATCATTCCCATCGGCGGCGACCAGTCCCAGACCCTCAAACTCACGTGCCGCACTCCCACGGGCCTTGAAGAAACGGACCTCGGAGGATGTCGGTTCGTCAAGCTTCTGGGGAGATACGGTTGGCCGGGCTAGCGTCGCGCGCTGTCGGGCTGCTCCACATCCTCGTCATCGTCGCCGCAGCCGGCTGCAGTTATGTCGACAACCGTGATGTCGTCAGGCGCGCGCCCGGGAAGCCGCTTGCCAAGGCTCCCGGGAAAGCCGGCATCTACCACGTCGTCAAGAAAGGCGAGAACCTCTACCGCATAGGCAAGGCGTACGGCATCAATCACGTCACGCTGGCGCGCACCAACCAGGTCGCCGATGCGCGGAACATCCGGATCGGGCGCCGGTTGTTCATTCCCGGCGCGACCCGTCGGCTGCCCGTCGAGGTCATCACCCCCATCAAGGAACCCGCGCGGAGTCCATCCCGTACCAAGGCCGCTACCCGAAAGAACTCCCGCACCCGAGCCGCTCCATCCAGGGCCTCCAGGGCCAAGACCCGGGGCACGCGGCGAACGTCCGCAAAGCGGTCGAAACAGGGTTTCACCTGGCCCGTGAAGGGCAAGATCATGGCCAGGTTCGATTCACGACACGACGCCCTGAATGACGGGATCGATATCGCCGCGCCGTCGGGTACCCCGGTTCGGGCAACGTTGGCGGGACAGGTCATCTACAGCGACCACCTGCGCGGCTACGGCAACCTCATCATCGTGCGCCACCGGCGCGGATTTGCGTCGGTCTATGCGCACAATCGCAGGAACCTCGTACGGCAGGGACAAAAGGTGAGCCGCCGGCAGGTCATTGCCGAGGTCGGCGCCACGGGCCGGGTCGCCACACCCCTCCTCCACTTCGAGATTCGCAGGAACAACGTCGCCCGGAACCCGCTTTCCTATTTGCCCTGACTGTGTTAGCCAAGCCGCATGACAAGCTGCATCGAGGGTAACGACAGGGTCACAGAGATTCGAGCCGTCATTCGCGACATCCACGACTTCCCCAAGCCCGGGATCATCTTCAAGGACATCACTCCGCTGCTGGGTAACGGACCCCTGTTCCGCAAGACCATCGACCTCCTGGCCGAGCGATACGAAGCCGCCCCCGTGGACACGGTGGTGGGCGTCGAATCCCGCGGGTTCATCATCGGCGCGGCTCTGGCCTATCGGCTGGGCAAGGGCTTGTGCGTGATTCGGAAGCCCGGGAAGCTTCCGTACGACACGTTGAAGGCCACCTACGAACTGGAATACGGCACAGACACCCTGGAAGTGCACAGCGACGCCCTGGTCCCCGGCGGCCGGGTGTTGCTGGTGGACGACCTCGTCGCCACCGGCGGAACCGCGGTCGCCGCGGCCACACTCGTGGAGCAACTCGGCGCCACCGTCTTCGAGCACGCCTGCATCATCGAGCTCGGTTTTCTCAAGCCCCGGGAGAAGCTCGGCCAGGAGCTGTTCTCGCTCATCCACTACGATTCGGAATAGGCAACGGCATCCCCGAAATCGTCATTCCCGCGCAAGCGGGAATCCAGGTGGAGTGCGGCGAGGCGTCATCGCCTTTCCTTTCACGCTTTCGGTTCCTTGACCCCAGGAACTCAATTGCGATAGAAGGAAGAGCTACATTACCGTATTCCGTTGTATCGACGGAGTCACACAAGCGAGACGGAACCCTGCGAGCCCCGGGAGGGAGGCAAGTCATGTCCAAGAAAAACGGAGAGGTCAACCAGAATACCGTGATCACCACGGATCCGTTCCCTGCCTCCAGGAAGGTCCACGTCTCCGGGGCGGGAGCCCACGGGGTCAAGGTCGCCATGCGCGAGATCAGCCACGGCGCCACGGTCGCCAACGGTCATGGCAACGGCGTCAACGGAGGCGCCGCCGAACGTCCGCGCCTGCGGGTCTATGACACCTCGGGCCCCTACACCGATCCAACGGCTCAACCCGACGTCCGGCAAGGTCTCGGGCCGTTGCGCCTGGACTGGATCCTCGCCCGGGGCGATACGGTGGAAACCGGATCCCACTACCGTCCCAACGGCAACGGCGCCGACGGCGCCCGCTTCCCCGACATGGCGCGAAGGCCCGTGCTACGGGCCAGGGACGGCGGCAACGTGAGCCAGATGCACTACGCGCGCCGGGGCATCGTCACGCCCGAGATGGAGTACATCGCCATCCGCGAGAACATCGGCCGCGAAGCCGCGCTCAACGGCGAGGGGGCCGGCCACCATGCGGGGAACCATTTCGGAGCGTCGATCCCACCCTTCGTCACCCCGGAATTCGTGCGCGACGAGGTTGCCCGGGGGCGCGCCATCATCCCCTGCAACGTCAACCACCCCGAAACCGAGCCCATGATCATCGGGCGGAACTTCCTGGTGAAGATCAACGCCAACATCGGCAACTCGGCCGTCACCTCCTCCATCGAGGAAGAGGTGGAGAAGATGATCTGGGCCACGCGCTGGGGCGCGGATACGGTCATGGACCTGTCCACCGGCGCCAACATCCACGAGACCCGCGAGTGGATTCTCCGGAACTCCCCGGTGCCCATCGGCACCGTGCCCATCTACCAGGCGCTGGAAAAGGTCGATGGCAAGGCGGAAGAGCTGTCCTGGGAGATCTATCGGGACACGCTCATCGAGCAGGCCGAGCAGGGCGTCGACTACTTCACGATCCACGCCGGCGTGCTGCTGCGCTACGTGCCGCTGACTGCCAGGCGCAGGACCGGCATCGTCTCCCGCGGGGGCTCCATCCTTGCCAAGTGGTGTCTATCGCACCATCAGGAGAGCTTCCTCTACACGCGCTTCGCCGATATCTGTGAGATCATGAAAGCCTACGACGTCGCCTTCTCCCTGGGCGACGGACTTCGCCCAGGGAGCATCGCCGACGCCAATGACGAGGCCCAGATGGGCGAGCTGGCCATCTTGGGCGAGCTAACCAGGATCGCTTGGGAGCACGACGTCCAGGTGATGATCGAGGGCCCGGGCCACGTCCCCATGCACCTGATCCAGGAGAACATGACCAAGCAGCTCGAGCTGTGTCACGAGGCCCCCTTCTATACCTTGGGGCCCCTGACCACGGACATCGCACCCGGCTACGACCACATCACCAGCGCCATCGGCGCCGCCATGATCGGCTGGTACGGCACCGCCATGCTTTGCTACGTGACCCCCAAGGAGCACCTGGGGCTACCCAACAAAAAGGACGTGAAGGACGGCGTCATCACCTACAAGGTCGCCGCCCACGCCGCCGACTTGGCCAAGGGACATCCCGGCGCCCAGATCCGGGACGACGCCCTGAGCGACGCCCGTTTCGAGTTCCGCTGGGAAGACCAGTTCAACCTGAGCCTCGACCCCGACACCGCCCAGGAGTTCCACGACGAGACGCTCCCGGCCCAGGGCGCCAAGGTGGCGCACTTCTGCTCCATGTGCGGCCCCCACTTCTGCTCCATGAAAATTACGCAGGATGTCCGCGACTACGCCGCCGGCAAAGGCCTCGCGGCCGACCAGGCGCTTACCGCGGGCATGCAGGAGAAGGCCGAGGAGTTCAAGAAAGCCGGCAGCGAGATCTACCAAGCGGTGGAGACGGAGGAGAAAGGGGCGGTGTAAGGGGGCACAGCGAGCTCGAAGCATCGACTCGCCCATACGCTCAGAGCAACTCCTTGAGCCCGGCCTCGTCGAAGCCGGCGACCTTGCGTTTGCCCCTGATGGTTACCGGGCGGCGCAGCAGGTTCTGGTCGGCGAGCATCAACTGGACCGCTTCCTCCTTGCCGGGAGGGTTGTCCTTCATCTTTCGCTCGCGGTACAGCGGGGTCCGCGTGTTGAGAAAATTCTTCACCGGCCCGTTGCCGATGATGGCTTCCAGCTCATTCTCGGTCAACGGCTGCTTGCCGTACTCCCTCTCCTCCAGTTCCGCGCCCTGTGATTGCAAGAAACTTCTTGCTTTGCGACACGTCGTTCACGTGTTCTTGTAATAGAATTTCAGCTTGGCCATGCCTTGATCCTCGCATGCCGTATCAGCCCACGTACTTGCTCACGTCCACCCGTTCCATGGCTTCCAGGGGCACCTCGTTGCGGATCGGGAACTCTCCTTCCAGGGGCCGCGTCGCGTCCACCACGGCGACGCTGTCGCCGAGCCAGCCGCGGAAGTTCTGAACCTCCCGGATGACGTCCAGGTCCCGGTCCCAGTGGGTCCGGGTGCCCACCGCCCACATCACCTCGCGCTCGTTGAACACGTCCACATCGTCATCCACCACGACGCACAGTTTCAGGTTCGGCATGTCGGCGAAGGCCTGCATGGCCGCCTTCCTGGGTTCGTTGGGAAACTTCTTGTCGATGGCGATGTAGCAGATCACCCGGCCGCAGCCCGAGGGCGGCAGGTGGATGGCCTTGAGGCCCGGGATGTTGCGCTTGATGGAGTTGTAGACGCTGCCTTCCTTGGTGATGCCGCCCAGGTTCCAGTGGTCCTTCTGGCCGGCCCAGATGTCCTGTAGGACCGCGTTCTTGCGGTGGGTGATGGCGGTGACCTCCACGATGGGCACGTCCATGGTCACCTGGTAGTAGCCCAGCACCTCACCGAACGGATTCTGGGAGCGTCGCACGTTGGGCGGCACCTCGCCCTCGATGATGATCTCGGCGTCCGCGGGCACGAGGAAGTCCTCGCCCCAGGTCACCGACGGCGTCAGTCGCAACGGCTCTTGCATGAACGCCGCGGCGCTCTGGTAGTCATCGTTGCCGTAGGGAGTCATGCAGCAGGACGAGAAGTAGAAGGCCGGGTGATGTCCCAGCACGATGATAACCGGCGCCCGTTGCTCCTTGACCTCGTTCTCGGTGACGATGGCTTCCAGGTGATGGTGCTTGTGGGCCGAGAAGCTCATGGTCCGGTCGTCGTAATACAGGTTCTTGGTGAACGTGATGTCGTAGAAAGGCGCCGATTCTCCCTTCATGACGCAGGCCATGGTCCAGTAAGGCCCCACGTCGAGGTCGTGATGCATGGGGATGGGGAACCGCGCCAAATCCACCTCCGACCCCTTCAGCACCACCTCCCGGCAAGGCGCGCCGTCGGGCGCGATCACTTCCGTATCCCCCTTCTCCTTTTCCAGGCGCGAGACCTCGAGGCTCAGCGCCATCTTCGACGTCAGGTCGCCCATGCCGATGCCGTCGGCGCAGAACTGCCGGCTGACCCATGGGTTGTAGAAAAGCGGGAATGGCGACGGCTTCCCTTCCAGGGTCGTCACGTTCTCGAACAGCACCATCTTCTCCAGCCCGCGGTCGTCGAGATGCTTGAGGAAGGCGATGGTCTCGCACTTGTTGGGATCGATGGGGTCCTTCACCCGGATAAGGTCGCCCGGGCGCCGGCTCTCCTCTGCCGCAATGAATTCCTGGAGATCTCTCATGGTCGGTACTCCCTGGGTGGTTAGCGAGCTCGGTTCGGAAGAAGGCGCCTGATCCCTACGCTGACGCCATCCAACCTCGAACAACTCCTAGACAAAAGCGGGATCAATCGCAAGGATTCCGAAAACTACGCCAAGACCATCATGATCCGACCCGTTCTGTAGTGCGACACCCCGCAGCCGTTTGGTAACTTTTGTCCGCACTTGATAGTAAGAACCATCAGTGGGGCCAATCACGGAGGGACGCCGGAGATGAGAAGCCTCCTCTCGGATGAAATTTGCAACAAGATCCTACATGCTGAGGGACTTTACCATCAACTCGTCCTGGTTGTCGGTCGGGATGGCACGGGTAAGACAAGCGCCTTGCGGGCGGTTGCCGAGAGCATCAACGCGGCGCTCATTAACGTCAATCTGGAGCTCTCGCGCCGCATGCTCGACCTGACCGAGCGGCAGCGCCCGCTACGGGTCCAACGCCTTCTGGAGATGATCGTCGCGGAGCACGAGAGTGACGCCATTTTGCTCGACAACATCGAGATTCTCTTCGATGTTACGCTGCGGCAGGACCCGCTCCGTTTGTTGCAGGGTCTCTCGCGAGCCAGGAAGATTGCCGCAACCTGGAACGGGTCCATTGAAGATCACCACCTCGACTATGCCACACCCGTGCATCCCGAGTACCGACGCTATCCGATAGACGGCATTCTGGCGGTGAGCACGCAAGTGGCGGAGTGATCGACTCCGGCCCGGCCAGGAGAAGGCGCCATGAAGTACGAAAACTTGATCCGGTTCGATCCGATCGAAACCGTAGTGCAACTCCGCGATGCCGACGACACCGCCGCCGCCCGCCATCTCGTGAACAGCTACGTCATTTCCAGCGAAATGGCCGAGAAGCTTTCAGCCCTGGTTTTCCCTCAGCTCCGATACGACAGGCCCGCCGACAACAAGGGGCTGCTGATCGTCGGGAACTACGGTACCGGCAAGTCGCACCTGATGTCGGTCATTTCGGCGATCGCCGAGCATACGGATCTGGCATCGGAAATCTCCAATCCGAAGACCGCGGAAGAAGCCCGAGGCGTGGCCGGCAGGTTCAAGGTCGTCCGCACGGAGATAGGCGCGACGACGATGTCTCTCCGCGACATCGTCGTCGGTGAGCTTGAGGAACACTTGGCGACGTTCAACGTTATGTTCACCTTCCCGAGCGCCGCTGACGCCGCTGGCAGCAAGCGCGCCTTCGAGGAAATGATGGCAGCGTTCCACGAGAAGTACCCGGAACTCGGACTGCTGCTGGTCGTGGACGAGTTGCTGGACTACCTGCGGTCGCGCAAGGACCAGGAGTTGATCCTCGACCTCAACTTCCTGCGCGAAATCGGCGAGGTCTGCAAGGACCTCCGCTTCCGGTTCGTGGCCGGCGTACAAGAGGCCATCTTCGACAGCCCCCGCTTCAGCTTTGTAGCCGACAGCATCCGGCGCGTGAAGGACCGATTCGAGCAAGTCCTCATCGCCCGAAGAGACGTCAAGTTCGTTGTGGCGCAACGGCTGCTCCGGAAGACCGGCGAGCAACAAGCCAGGGTTAGGGAGTATCTCACGCCGTTCGCTCGGTTCTACGGCCTCATGAACGAGCGCATGGACGAATACGTCGATCTGTTCCCTGTCCATCCTGACTATATCGACACCTTCGAGCGTGTGACCGCGGTCGAGAAGCGCGAAATCCTCCGGACCCTTTCGCTCTCGATGAAACGGCTGCTTGGGCAGGAGCTCCCGGCGGACCGCCCCGGTCTGATCGCTTATGACGGCTACTGGTCAGCGTTGCGGGAAAACCCGTCTTTCCGCGCCGTTCCGGACATCAAGGCCGTCATCGATTGCAGCCAGGTGCTGGAGTCGCGGGTCGAGCAAGCATTCACCCGGCCAGCGTACAAGCCGATGGCGATGCGTGTCATCCATGCCTTGTCGGTGCACCGGCTGACGACCGGCGACATCCACGCCGCCATCGGCGCCACCGCTGAGGAGTTGAGGGACGGTCTTTGCCTGTATCAGCCAGGAATCGAGGATCTCGGGGGAGACCCGGCAGACGACCTCCTGTCACAAGTGGAAACGGTTCTCCGGGAGATCCACAAGACGGTTAGCGGCCAGTTCATTTCGTCGAATCCAGACAACCGCCAATATTACCTTGATCTCAAGAAGACCGACGACTTCGACGCCTTGATCGAGAAGCGGGCCGAGAGCCTCGACGCGGCGCGGCTGGATCGCTACTACTACGATGCCCTGCGGCGGGTGATGGAGTGCACCGACCATACTTACGTCATCGGCTACCGCATCTGGGAGCACGAGATCGAATGGCGGGAGCGCAAGGCGGCGCGCCAGGGGTACCTGTTCTTCGGCGCGCCGAACGAGCGGTCCACGGCGGTGCCACCGCGCGATTTCTATGTCTACTTTGTTCAGCCCCACGAGCCGCCGCGCTTCAAGAACGAGAAGGCGTCGGACGAGGTCTTTTTCCACCTGACCGGCATGGACGATCGCTTTCGGGACACTCTGCGCAGCTACGCAGCAGCCCTCGATTTGGCATCGACATCCTCGGGCCACGCCAAAGCCACTTACGAGTCGAAGGCGTCGAGCTTTCTCCGCGATCTGGTCAATTGGCTCCAGGAGCACATGGGCTCGGCCTTCGAAGTCAGCCACCAAGGCCGCCGCAAGGCACTCGTAGAATGGGCCAAGGGCCACTCTCTCCGGGAGTTCTCAGGGATATCCCCGGCCGAACGCATCAACTTCCGCGAGCTCATCGACGCGGTCGCCGGCATTTGTCTGGAGACGCATTTTGCGCAGCAGGCGCCGGACTACCCCCGATTCTCCGTACTCATAACATCTTCCAACCGCGCCCAGGCGAGCCAGGACGCGTTGCGGTGGATCGCCGGCGCGACGAAGACGAAACAGGCCACCGCGGTCCTCGACTCGCTCGTGCTCCTTGACGGCGACAAGCTCGATCCCTCTCGGTCGAGATATGCCAATCACATTCTCGCCCAGGTACGCAAGAAGGGGCACGGCCAGGTCGTCAACCGTTCCGAATTGATTCAGGAACTGCTCGGCGTCGAGTACCTCGCTGCCGAGACCCTGCGGCTCGAGCCCGAATGGGCCGCCGTTCTGCTCGCGGCGCTGGTCTATTCCGGCGATCTCGTGCTCGCCGTTCCAGGCCGGAAGTTCGATGCCGCCGACCTGCCTGCGCTGGCCGCCACGCCACTCGACGAATTGATCCACTTCAAGCACATCGAGCGCCCCAAGGAATGGAACCTCCCGGCCCTCAGGGCGCTGTTCGAGCTACTCGGACTGACCCCGGGCATGGCGAACCTCGTCACCCAGGGCGGGGCCGAACCGGTCCAGGAGCTTCAGAAGGCCGTCGCCCAGGTTGTCGGGAGGCTGGTCGTGGCCCATCGGGCCGTCCAAAACGGCATTCCCTTCTGGGGCAAGAGCTTGATCGACGAAGAGGAGACCAGGAGCCTGATCTCGAGTCTGGAACATACGAAGTCCTTTCTCGAATCTCTCCAGGCCTACACCTCGCACGGTCGTCTCAAGAACTTCCGCCACGACGTCTCGGACGTGAGCAGCCACAGGGCAGGGCTCGAATCCCTCGCCGAGGTCGAAAGCCTCCAGGGGCTGGTCTCGGAACTCGGCCCCACCGCTACTTTCCTCACTGCAGCCGAGGCGACACTTTCCCCGTCGCACGAATGGGCAGAACGGATGAAGGACAAACGGGGCACGGTGCTGGCTGAGTTCGCGCACACCGAACGACGTGAGGCCGCATCGTTCCGCCGCCGGTCGCTAAGCAATTTGAACGACTTGAAAAACGGCTTTGTCGGCGTCTATCTCGAACTCCACGCCAAGGCCCGGCTCGGCGTGAACGACGACAAGAAGAAGGCTACACTGATGCGCGACGAGCGGCTTGGCCGGCTTCGCGATCTCTCGACCATTGAGCTCATGCCGGTGCGACATCTGACGGATTTCCAGGACCGCCTCGGCGGGTTGGAGAGTTGCTTCGCTCTAACCAAGGAAGAGCTCGACGCCTCCCCCGTCTGCCCGCACTGCGGGTTCAGGCCGGCCCTGGAGACAACCGCGGTCCCAGCCGGCGCGACCCTTGCGCAACTTGACGACGATCTCGACCGTCTCCTCGCTGACTGGACGCGGACATTGCTTACCAACCTCGACGACCCGGCCACCCGCGAGAACCTGTCGTTGCTCCATCCCGAGCACCGGAAGCGGGTTGCTGCCTTCGCGGAAAAATGCGAGCTTCCTGATTCTCTCAAGCCGGATTTCATCGAGGCCGTCCGAGAGGCTTTGTCCGGCCTCGTCAAGGTGGTGGTGACGACTGCAGAGTTGAAAGCCGCGCTCCTCGCCGGCGGTTCTCCCGCAAGCCCCGACGAGATGAGGAAGCGCTTCGATGGATATCTGGACAACTTGGCAAGGGGCAAGGAACAGGCCAGGATCCGGGTGGTGTTGGAGTAGGCGCCGATGGATAGGGAAGAGCTTATTGAACGCCTCAAGGATCACGAGTGGAACGACATCGAGTTCAAGGAGGCGCGCCACGCTGTTCCAGGAGACGCCTATGAGACCGTCTCCGCGTTCGCCAATACCAATGGCGGTCATCTTTTCGGCGTAAAGGAAGCCGGCAAAAATTTTGAAATCGTCGGGGTCTTGTCGGTTGACAAGGTGCAGGGCGATTTCCTTACCGCCTTGCGCCAACGCGACAAGATCAGCGTCGTTCTTGACGTCAAGGAGGACCTGCACCGGCAAGGGGATGCCGATCTATTGGTCTTTTTTGTTCCAGAGGCAAGCCGCGCCGAGAAACCGGTCTACTTGAACGGGGATATCCGCCATTCGTTCGTCCGCAGAGGAGGCAGCGATGTCCGCTGCTCGGACAACGAAAGGGACCGCTTCCTGATCGACGCGACGGCGGAGCGTTTCGACGGCCGGGTTGTCCAGTGCGACTCCGATACCGCCTTCGACAACGCCAGCGTCAGGTGGTACCGCGAAACCTACGAAAGACGGCCCGGGAATCGTTCCTACGCTGACATGTCGGATCTGGATTTCCTCGGCGAGATGGGTCTCCTGGCCCAACGAGACGGCCGAAGGACACCGACCCAGGCTGCCGTCCTGCTGTTCGGATGCAATGAGGCCTTCCGGCAATTGCTGCCCCGCCCGGTGGTCGACTGTCAGCGGTTCACGGTTCCGCGCGACCAGGCCGATACCGGCGCGCGTTGGATGGATCGCACGGTGCTCGACGAGAACCTGATTCGAACCTGGAGGGCCTTGGTCGACTGGTATGAACGGTTCGCCGAACACCCGTTCCGCATCGACTCCGCCACGTTACAGCGTGACGATACGCCGCCCGACTACCTCGCCTACCGTGAATCCCTGGTCAATCTGCTCATTCACCAGGACTATTCCGATCATGCGCGGAAACCCGAAATACGCCACTACGTTGACCAGACCGTATTCTGGAATCCCGGCGATGCCTTCGCTATGGCCGACGACCTGCTCGAGCCCGGCGAGAAGGAGGTTCGTAATCCCCGAGTCGTGACCGCCTTCCGCAGGATCGGGTTGAGCGAGAACGCGGGATGGGGGCTGCGGGACGTCTTCCGAAATTGGCAGCAGTTGGGGAACGTGCCGCCCCGCATCACCAACGACAAGGGCCGGAAGTCCTTCGAGCTCGTCCTGCTCAAGGAGGCGTTGCTGTCGGAACGGCAACGCCTCTTCCAGGCCCAGCTTGGGGTACGCCTCACCGACGAGCAGGCGCGCGCGTTCGCGTTCATCTGCCGGGACGGGAAGGCGACCCTGTCGCAACTCAAGGCGGTCACGGGATTGTCGGCCGCCGAGACCGTCACGGTCGCGGACCGTTTGGTGACGCAGGGGCTGGTCGAACCCACCGGCGCGGGTGAAAGCCATGTGCTGGCCAAGCATCTCAGAGAACGTCTCGGCGGAACCGGCGAAGTTGATCCCGTCCTGTCGGACTTGGTCACTGATCAAGGCCGGTCTAGGCACGAGAACTTGTCCACTGCACAAGTTGATAGGCCACCGGCGATCTTGTCCACTGCACAAGTTGAGCCATTGACCGAACTCTCCGCGACCCAGCGAAAAATCGTGGAGTTATGCGACATACCGCGCAGCCTCACGAAAATCAGGAATGCGCTGGACGTGACTGGCCGGGGATATTTCAAGAAACGTCACCTTGATCCATTGTTGCAGGGAGGTGTGCTCCGCATGACCCATCCGGATCAGCCCAACCATCCGAACCAAGCTTATGTGCTGACCGAGGCCGGTGTCGCGATCAAGGCCCGCCACGTGGACGGTGAGACTGGAACGGACAACCGGGATCGGACGAATGGCGGTTAGCAAGACGGACAAACAGACCGGACCGCTTTTCCGGAAAGCCTCCGGGCAGGACGAGTTGTTCGGAAAGTCTTATGAAGAGGAGTTGGAAGCCCCGCGTGGCCGGTCGGTCGAGTGCTTGGGGCTGACCTTCGAAAACGAAGACGCCCGGCGGGTGCATTTTGCCGGCAGGCTTGGACAAGGGTTGGAGGAACTGCACTCGGCACTCGGCGAGGTCCCCTACACGAGCGTGGACGATGCGGTGGCCCGAATGGCAGCCGTCGAGCATTGGCCGATGGGAGACGAGGCGCCGCTTCGCCGTCTCGCCGAGCGCATGAGCCATGCGGATTCGTCAAAGGACCTGCTTCAGCGCTGGAAGGACGAGGTTGGCTTTCCCCATGGCAAGATCGAGGACATCCTGAACCTCTCCGATCCGCCGTGGTACACGGCGTGCCCGAACCCGTTTATCCACGATTTCATTAGTCACTATGGCAATCCGTATATCGAATCCTTTGACCAATACCATCGTGAGCCCTTCGCTGCGGACGTGAGTGAAGGCAAGAATGACCCCATCTACAACGCCCATTCCTATCATACGAAGGTGCCGCACAAGGCCATCGCGCGTTACATTGCACACTATACAAGCCCTGGCGACGTAGTATTCGACGGGTTCTGCGGGACAGGTATGACGGGCGTTGCTGCCGCTTTATCTGCACACCCTGGAGACAGCGATCACCGCTCGACTCCAGGTCCTCCAAACGCCCACCGCCGATCACTTCTAACTGATCTGTCGCCGATGGCTACGTTCATTGCCAGCAACTTACTCCGACCCACTTCCTCACGTGCATTCACAGATGCCGTCGAATCAGTGTGCGCGGCAATTGAAGCAGACTTTGGGCCTCTTTATACGACTCTTCATACCGGCTGGAAGGTACGCGACAGAAAAATCCTAGACCATAGGGTCTATCGGCACTACGATATCACGGAAGGGAGTGTAGAGTTTACCCTGTACTCGGATGTTGTTCGGTGCCCCGAATGGTACATTCGAAACCACGTTTTACTCTGTAGCGGTCGACGAACAGTATGACATACTTCGCTCGTTTTTGGCGTGTCCGCAATGTACCGCGCTCGTGCGTGAGTCCAAATGGGAGCCTGTTTTCACCAACTTGTATGATCCTGTTCTGAATCAGACCATCCGCCAACAACGCATCGAGCCAGTATTGATAAATTATACGGTTGGTTCAACTCGGTTTGAAAAAGTGCCCGACGACAACGACCGGCGCTTATTGGACGAAGCATCCGGACTACTAGTCAAGCAGTCGCTACAACCAGTTCGTCTAATTGAAGGGAAGGAAACGCGCAGAAACGAACGAGCAGGAATTACTCACCTCCATCACTTTTTTACTCCACGAGAGCATCTGGTTGTCGCGTCGTTAATTGCCAAGATTCAGCGGCATGCAGACAACAACATTCGAAATGCCTTACTCTTTTCTTTAACAGCAACGCTGCCGTACGCTTCGAGAATGCGACGTTTTCGAGCGGATCGCAAAGGCGGAGGACCGCTATCCGGAACATTGTATGTCAGCTCTCTAATAACCCCGCTCAATGTGCTGAAAACTTTCCGACGCAATGCCTTGACCATTTGCGACACCTTGACCCCGCCAATCGACCCACAAAGACGCCACATTATCAGCACGCAGGACACCAGTCATATGAATTGCATCCCAAGTGATTCCGTTGACTACATCTTTACTGACCCTCCATTCGGACATAATTTTGACTATTCGGAATTGAATTTCTTTTGGGAGGGGATACTCGGCGTTACAACTAACCAAGGGCGTGAAGCAATAATTAGTGCTTCACAAGATAAAAGTATTGACAAGTACCGAGGACTGATGGAGGCCAGCTTTAAGGAATACTATCGAATATTGAAGCCGGGAAGATGGATGACAGTCGAATTCTCCAATACCAAAGCGTCTGTTTGGAATGCCATACAGTTGGCACTGGAGCACAGCGGCTTTGTCGTGGCTAACGTAGCGTCACTCGATAAGAAACAGCATTCGTTTAAGGCTGTCACGACACCTACTGCTATGAAACAGGATTTGGTTATCTCCGCCTATAAACCCAATGGCGGCCTAGAAAATAGATTTCGCTTGGAAGCAGGAACGGAGAGTGGTGTGTGGGATTTTGTACACACTCATCTCGGCCAACTTCCGGTATTTGTTTCGAGAGGTAACCGAGCCGAAGTAATCGCTGAGCGGCAGAATTTTCTGATCTTTGACCGTATGGTTGCATTTCACGTTCAGCATACCGTCGGTGTCCCAATATCTGCGGCGGAATTTCATTCTGGGTTGGCCCAGCGATTCCCGGAGCGGGACGGTATGTACTTTTTGTCGGAGCAAGTCGTTGAATATGACAAGAGACGCATGACGGTCAGGGAGGTGTTGCAACTCGAGATTTTCGTGATCGATGAATCCTCCGCGATCCAGTGGCTCAAACAGCAACTCAGCACAAGACCTCAAAGTTTCCAGGACATCCACCCGCAATTCCTTCGCGAGATCGCAGGCTGGCAGAAGCACGAGAAGCTGCCCGAGCTGTCCGAGATGCTGGAGCAGAACTTCCTGCAATATGACGGCGCCGGCGAGGTCCCGAGCCAGATCCACGGCTATCTCTCGACAAACTTCAAGGAGCTGCGGAAGCTGTCCAAGGACCATCCGGCTCTGCGCGCCAAGGCCAGGGGCCGCTGGTACGTGCCCGATCCCAACAAGGCAGCCGACGTGGAGATGCGACGTACGCGCATCCTTCTGCGCGAGTTCGACGAATACCGGCAGTCGCCCCAGAAGCGCCTCAAGCTTTTCCGTCTCGAGGCGGTTCGTGCCGGATTCTTCAAAGCCTACCGGGAACAGGATTACGGCACCATCATCTCGGTCGCGGAAAAGATCCCGGACGCTGTTCTCCAGGAGGACCAGAAGCTCTTGCTCTGGTACGACCAGGCGCTGACGCGCTCGGGAGCCGTGTGAGCAAGCCGGGCAAGAGGGGGGCTGACTGGCGCGATCAAATTCTGAAGGAGTTCACGCCACAGGTCGCGCACGTCACCTTGGTGGCCGACCCTGACGGGTTGCTGTTCGAGGAGACGCTGCTTGAAGCCATCCGCGAGAGAGGATTCGAGCTCGTCCCTTTCGACGATTACGCCACGTTCCGCTTCACTTACGAAACCAAGTTCCGGTCCCGCTGGGATCGGGGCGATGCCAGCGATCTCGTGGTTGTCCTGCGGGCGGAAGGTCACGATCTCGCGGCCCTTCCCTACGACCTTCTGCGGGTCGGTCGGCAACTTTCCTTCAACCTGGGGGAACTGTTTCCTGAACTCAGCTATCCGGTCATCGCCACGCTTGATCAGAGCAACTGGGATGCGCTCTACCTCGCACAGGAACAGCACAAGCTGGAACGGCTCGGAGACGACGCGACAAAGGACTTCGCGCTGCTCCATGTGTTCAACGTCGAGCCTGCGCTCATCAAGAGCCCGGCCGAGCTGCTGCGTGTCCTGTTGCGGAGACACTACAGAGGGCGGCTTGTGCCACGCCTCCTGGATGATCGCCTGGTGCAAGTGCTCCGGAAAAGCAAAGCTTTCGACTCCTGGCCTCTGGAGGCGATCGTTTCGGACCGGGCGGCATTCTTCGCCTTTCTTCAGGAGCGTTGGCCTCTGTTTCTCGATCGCCTGGCTGCGGACGAGAAAGAAAACCTGCATGATAAAAGTGAACCATACGGTCTCAAGTTCGACGGACCCACGGACATTCCCTTTGACCACGAGGACATTCGCGTCTACATCGACAATCTGTTTGTCGATGGGACACTGCACCCAGTGTCTCACACGGCAAGCGACAAGCTTGTGGAGGAATGGATAGCAGCCGGGATACGGACTGATCCCGAGGCGGACAAACTGCGGCGCATTCAGGGCCTTATGGAGACCGCCGACGATACGATACCACCTCCGGATGCGAGGCATCACGACTGGTCGGCGTTCGCCTATCGTTGGTCGGAACTCGGAGTTCTCTGGTCGGAGATGGCCGCCGCAGGGCGATCGGATATAGGCGGGCGGATTGTCGAGCTTCGCGCAAAAGTGGACGGGGCTTTTCTTGGCTGGGTCGAACGCCGCTACGCGGGCATGCACAACCAACCACCCGACCCGCCGGTGATGGTGCATCACCTGCCACGCTATCTATGTCGCCAGCTTGCGGACCCTTCCGGGGGCAAGGTCGCTCTCATTGTCGTCGACGGCCTCGCCCTCGATCAATGGATCGTGCTCCGGAACGCTCTCGCAAACCAGCGGCCGCAGCTTCGTTTTCGTGAAGGCGCGGTGTTCGCCTGGGTCCCAACCATCACATCCGTATCCCGACAGGCCATCTTCGCGGGAAAGCCGCCACTCCATTTCCCTTCGAGCATACAGACCACCAACAGGGAAGCATCCTTGTGGAGCCGTTTCTGGGCGGATCAGGGTCTTGCGGAGCGGGAAGCGGGCTACGTCAAGGGATTGGGCGACGGCCCTAACGACGACGTTGACGAAATCCTGTCGCGGCCCGGGATACGTGTGCTCGGCCTCGTCGTCGACAAGGTCGACAGGATCATGCACGGCATGGAGCTCGGCACAGCAGGAATGCATAACCAGGTTCGGCAGTGGGCCAGTGAAGGGTTCATGGCCGAACTACTGGATATCCTCCTGGACCGCGGATTCGCGGTTTTTCTGACCTCGGATCACGGAAACGTGGAGGCCGTAGGCATCGGCCGGCCTTCCGAGGGCGTCATCGCCGACCTCCGGGGCGAACGCGTGCGCGTTTACCCCGATCCAACTCTGCGTGCCCGCGTCAGGCAACAATACCCGGACGCGATCGCGTGGCCCGCCCTGGGGCTTCCCGATGACTTTCTCGGCTTGCTTGCACCGGGTCGGTCCGCTTTCATTCGAGAAGGCGAGCGCATCGTTGGACACGGTGGTGTTTCTCTCGAAGAGGTCGTGGTGCCGATGGTGCAGATTGAGCGGACGGTGGCATGAAGCGAAGGGAACAAATCGGCTTCAGTCAGCGTATCCAGCTCGATTGGCTGGAGTACACGACAAACCTGGTCTTCGCCGGGTGTTCGAGAGATGAGATTGTTGCGGCCCTGAAGGAACACCTAAAGGACCGACTGTCGGTCGGAAACGATCCGAAAAGGGGCAACCGGGACAAGGCCGTCACGATACTGACAAAGGTCTGGGTAACAGTTCCAAAGGAGCTGCAACCGCTTCGCGAGAAGGGACTGGAACTGCTTCAACGTTTGCAAGCGAATGACCGTATCCCCGTGCACTGGTGTATGTGCATGGCGGTCTACCCTTTCTTCGGCATGGTCGCCGATGCAACCGGACGGCTGCTTCGCTTGCAGGGGAACACGGCCGCGGCTCAGGTGCAGCGCCGCATCCGTGAACAGTTGGGCGAACGCGAAACCGTATCCCGCGCCGCGCAACGTGTGCTACGGGCATTCATTGACTGGGGTGTGTTGTTGGAGACCCGCGAAAAAGGAATCTATCGTGGAGCTCCCAAACGCACTGTCGATGATGTCCCGCTTTGCATTTGGGCGATTAAGGCCATTCTGTTCGCTAAAGATGGGAGGCCACAGCCGGTTCCCGGCGTGGTACAAGGTCCTCACCTTTTCCCATTCGATATCGCTTTGCCGCCGATAAGAGAACTCGAAACCTGCACGTCATTGGACGTCGCCCGTTACGGACTGAACGACGAAGTTCTCCTCGCCCTTGCCAGAACGGCTTCAGGGCAAACCGCGTAACGGGTAGTAGGCCCATGCCCGGAATCTCGCCAAGATTCGCCAATCGCCACAGATACTACTCCCTTGACAGGGACGCCGTCATCCACTCTAGGTAGCTTTCACTTCCCTCGACGACGGGGACGGCGACGATCTCGGGGACGTCGTAGCCGTGGAGCGATTGAACCGTGTCCTTGAGGCGGTCGAAGAGGTCGGCCCGGGTCTTGACGATTAGGAGATCCTCGGTGTCACGCTCCACCCGACCATCCCAGGTATAGGTGGACTCCACGCCGGGTATGCGGTTGACGCAGGCGGCCAGCTTCTCCCGCACCAGCGCGCTCGCCAAATCCTTCGCATTTTTGCCCGACGCCGTGATGTAAACAACAAGGAATTCAGTCATGTACCCCGTCCCCGACTCCTTGAAAAGAGAGCCGCTCCGGCTCCGTTTGCGCACCCAACCTTTGTATGTTTTATTTTCTGTGTTGCATAGTGCGAGCCAGTGGCAGTGATCTTTACCAGCCCGTCGGACTCCCGTTGCCGCGGGATCCTGGTGTCCGGAGCATTCCCAAAGACAGATTCGAGAAAGGGGTAGAGACCCGAATGGAGACAATCGATTTTGCCAAGGGCGGAGGAATCGTACCGGTGGTGGTGCAGGATGACGAGACCCTGGATGTGCTCATGCTCGCGTACATGAACGAAGAGGCTTGGGATCTCACGCGGAAGACCGGGAAGGCCCACTACTACAGCCGTTCCCGGGACAAGCTGTGGCTCAAGGGCGAGGAGTCGGGACACATCCAGGAGGTCAAGGACGTCCTGGTGGACTGCGACAACGACACGCTGATCCTCAAGATCGTCCAGCACGGCGGCGGCGCCTGCCACATGGGCTACCGCACCTGCTTCTTTCGCCACGACGCCGGCGCCGACTGGGAGGTCTGCGCGGAGAAGGTCTTCGACCCCGAGGAGGTCTACAACAAGTGAAGCAACTCAAGCTGGGGCTCCCCAAGGGAAGCCTGGAGAATTCCACCATCGAGCTGTTCCGCAAGTCGGGATGGAAGATCACCGGGATGAACCGCAGCTATTTCCCTTCCATTGACGATGATTCCCTGCATTGCAGCGTCGTGCGCGCCCAGGAGATGTCCCGCTACGTGGAGGACGGGACCCTGGACGCCGGCATCACCGGAAAGGACTGGATCCAGGAGAACGACTCGCAGGTCGAGTACATCACGGAGCTGGTCTACGCCAAGACGAGCTTTCGGCCGACACGCTGGGTGCTGGCCGTGCCCCACGACTCGCCGGTGCAGAAGATCGAGGACCTCAAGGGCAAGAAGGTCGCCACCGAGATGGTCAATTTCACCCGGCGGCTGTTCGAGGCGCATGACACGCCGGTGGATGTGGAGTTCTCCTGGGGCGCCACCGAGGCCAAGGCCGCCGAAGGCTTGGCCGACGCCATCGTCGAGGTGACCGAGACCGGAGGCACGATCCGGGCTCACGGCCTCCGGATCGTCGCCGACCTGCTTGAGTCCGCGCCCCAGCTCATCGCCAACAAGACCGCCTGGCGGGACCCCTGGAAACGCGCCAAGATCGAGCAGATCAGCATGCTGCTCCAAGGCGCCCTGGCCGCCGAGCACAAGGTCGGCATCAAGATGAACGTCATGGAGGCGGACCTCCAGAAGATCATCGACCTCATCCCGAGCCTCACCGCGCCGACCGTGGCGACCCTCTACCAGACCCCCGCCTTGGGCGGCAAGAAATGGTTCTCGCTGGAAAGCGTCATCGCCGAGGACGTGGTGCGCGAGCTCATCCCCGAGCTGACGCGCAACGGCGCGGTGGGGATCGTGGAGTATCCGCTGAACAAGGTGGTCTGAACGAGGCATGCCTTGGCGAAGGGGAGATGTGAGTGAAGCAAAAGGACTTCAAGCGGTTGCTGCGGAACGTGAGGCAGGCCGGAGCCATTCGCCGAAGGCAATTCAACCCCGGACGAACGACCGAATTCCATCCAAAAGCAGTGCGTGACCTTCGAGGTTCAGCTACAGCAAAAAATTGTCAGTTCCCTGACATACCTACGCGCGTAACGCGCACGGACCACGGCGACGCTGAAATGGCTGAAGCTTCACCCCGGTTGACGTGACCGATCGTACCGAATGGATTTGAACGCGGGAGTAAACGCTCATGGCACGTCATGTGTTTCTCAGCTTCACCATGGAAGACATGGCTCTTGTCAACCTCTTCCGCGGTCAAGCGAAAAACAGACACTCTAGTGAGTGAATTGGATGGCATCGGAACCGACCGCAGTGGAACAAGAGCTTTTCTGCGACCGTCCATCGGTATCGCCGAGCGACACCGAAGTTCGGATACTGTTTGAACAATACAAACTCCTCGTCGGTACCTCGGAAGCCTTGGTCTCTCGCCGACAGCAAGTCAGCACGTTCTTTCTTTCCGTCAATTCCATCTCGTATCTTGAGGCGCGGTAATGGCCAATTACTCACAGAATCGGCGCGTCTCTAGAACCCATCCATCTGCCGGTCCTCCAGCTCTTCCTTGCCCTTGTCGTCGATGGAGTAGACGCCGTCTTCGGTCGAGATGAGCTCGGGGTCGTAGTAGAGCTTCGAGACTTCGAGTCCATCCTCGTATTCCACCATGCTGATGGCGTCCCATGGGCAGATCTTCTTGTCGAGCCGGTCCTCGGAGTCGGTGCCGATGAGCTGGAGATCGCTCTTCCTGGGCTCCCGCTCCTTCTCCAGGGACTTCTTGTTACGGTCGTAAAAGCGGTTGGCGTACTCGAAGAAGACCTCGCCCGTGTTCTTGTGCTCGTGGATCTTGGTGAGGTCGTCGCTGTAGCACATCTGACAGCCGATGCACTTCTCGTTGTCCACCCAGACGCGGTAGGGCTTGAGGCCGCCTCCGGGCATCTCCTCGTAGAGGAGGTTGATGCAGTCGTCCACCGGGCAGTGTACCTCGCACAGGGGCGACCCGGCGCAACTCGTGCAGTTCTCGTTCATCACGGCCAGAAGAGCCGTGCCCTTTCGTTTCTTGGCAGCTTCAGCCATCGACCTTCACCGTCCTTGCCCTGTACCGGAAATAAAAGAACAAACCCAAAGCCAACAACAGGAACACCCAATAATAACGTACCAGACCGATCATGGCCCATTCGAGCCAATAGACGAAATTCCGGGACCGGTGGCTTAGCCGGGCCAAGGCCTCCTGAGCTCCCGAATAGTCGCGGAGCTCCTTGCGCACACGAGCGAGGCCGTACAGGGCTCCTTCGTCCTCGGGGTGGAGGGCCAAGGATTTTTCGAAGTCGGCCCCGGCCGCCTGCCAGTTGCTCTGCTCCACATAGGCCCAGCCCCGGTTGCTGGCGGCCTGGGCAAAGTCCGGGTTGATCTCCAGGGCGCGGTCGAAACTCCCGACGGCCTCCTCCAGCTCTCCTTTCCGCTTGAGCGCCACACCCAGGTTGTTGTGGGCCTCGGGAACCTCGGGCTTGAGCGCGACCACCTTGCGGTACGACGCGACGGCCGCGTCGACGTCGCCGGCCACCTCCAGATCAAGCCAGCCCAGGAGCGTTAGCGCCTCGCTGTCATCCGGCGCCAGCGCCACGGCCTTTCTCACGTGGGTCAGGGCCGCCTCCCTGTCGCCTCGCTTGAGGGCCGCCAGACCCGCCACCTGCCGGAGATGCGGCTCCTCCGGGTATTGCTTGAGCAGCTTCTCGAACTTCTCCCAAGCTTCCCCGATCCTGCCCGCGGCCAAGTCCCCTCGGCCGATCCGCCAAAACTCTTCGTCCACCAGCGCGGATCGCGCTTCCGCGTAAATGCTCAGGACCGCAACGGCAATCGCGACCGCCAGAGACCGAAAGCCCCGACGTCTACTTCCACATCTGGTCAGGGATTTCGTCCTCTCGGCCCTCATCGATCAGCCTGTCGTTTCTCAAAGCTTGCCGCAGGCCGACCCAGGTAAAGAACAGAACGAGAATCAGCATGCCCACAATGGGGATGTTGTCGGGTTTGGTTACGATCTCCATGAAATACTGCAAGCCGGACAATTCTTCCATACAAGCTCGACCACCTTCAGCGAATTGGGACCTCTGCGTAACCGAGGGTTCGAGCGGTTTTGAGAGGTCTCGAAGTACGAGTAAGAGTTATTGGAAAATCACGTGCTTGTCAATGTACCGGCCGGGGACGGCAACCGGTCCGAAGGCCGTGCGCCGCCCCCCAACATCTCTGGCCAGAGGCCCCGCTTTGAGTTATAGTTTGTCCTGCGTATGCGGGGGCTTGGCGTCATCATCCTGGCCGCGGGCCAAGGCAAGCGGATGCGATCCGCCACGCCGAAGGTTCTGCATCCTCTGGGCGGCAAGCCGCTGTTGTCGCATGTGCTGGAGGTCTGTGCGGCGCTGGAGCCGGACAGGGTGCTCGTGGTGTTGGGCCACGGCGTGGATCGGATCCGGGAGGCCTTTCCCGGGATGGACCCGGCCGGCTGGGTGCTCCAGCGGGAGCAGTTGGGCACAGGCCACGCGGCCCGTTGCGCCACCGAGGCTCTTGGCGATTTCCCGGGCGACGTGCTCCTTCTCAACGGAGACGTGCCGTTTCTCTCCCGGCAGAGCCTGTCCGGGATGCTGGCGGCGCACCGGGCGGGCGCCTGCGACCTCACCTTGGCCGTGGCCACGCTGGGGGACCCTTCCGGCTACGGCCGGATCCTGCGCGGCCCGAGCGGCGACATCGTCGGCGTGGTTGAGGAACGCGACGCCACCAAGGCGCAACGAGCGGTCCGGGAGATCAACGTCGGCCTTTATTTGGCGTCGGCGGGCTTTCTCCGCGCAGCTCTGGCGGCCCTCGACAACCACAACGACCAGGGAGAGTACTATCTCCCGGACATCGCCGCCTTCGCCGCCGAACGGCATGACTGCATCGGCAACGTGACCATCGACGACCCGCGCGAATTTCGGGGCGTGAACAACAGAGAGGAACTCGCCTGGATGGAAAAGGCACTGCAGAAGGATACCAACCAGAAATGGATGGAGCGGGGCGTCACCCTCAAGGACCCCGAGAGCACCTACATCGACGCCGAGGCCGTCATCGGAGAGGACACCGTCATCGGCCCCAACAGCCATCTGCTGGGACGCACGGTGGTCGGCGCGCGTTGCCGCATCGACGGCAGCGCCTACCTCACGAACGCGCGCGTGGCCGACGAGGTCCATCTGCGCTTCTCGGTGGTGCTCGATGACTGCGATATCGAGGAGCAGGTCGGCATCGGACCCTTCGCACACCTGCGCCCCGGCGCCGTGCTGAAGCGCAACGTCCATATCGGCAACTTCGTCGAGGTCAAGAATTCCTCCGTGGGAGAGTCCGCCAAGGCCAGTCACTTGAGCTACATCGGCGATACCGAGATCGGCAGGGACTCCAACATCGGGGCGGGCACGATCACCTGCAACTACGACGGCTTCACCAAGAACCGGACCACCATCGGTGACCGCGTCCAGGTTGGCAGCGACACCCAGCTCGTGGCGCCCGTGGTGATCGGCGACGACGCCTACATCGGCGCCGGATCCACCATCACCAAAGACGTGCCCGCGGGCTCCCTCGCCCTGAGCCGCGCACCGCAGCAGCACGTGGAAGGATGGGTGGCGGGCTACCGGGCGCGAAAGAGCAGGTAGCAACGCGGCAGCGAGCCGGACGGCAGCCATTCATGTGTGGAATCGTGGGATATATCGGCGTCCGGGACGCCGCGCCGGTGCTCCTCGACGGCCTGAGAAAGCTGGAATACCGGGGCTATGACTCGGCGGGCATCGCCGTCCTGGACGGCGGGCAGATCTCGCTGCGGCGCGCCGAGGGCAGGCTCGCCAAGCTCGAAACCCTGCTTGCCAACACACCCGTCCAGGGCTGCGCGGGCATCGGCCACACCCGCTGGGCGACCCATGGCGGGCCCTCCGAGGCCAACGCCCACCCGCACAGGGCCGGCGAGACGGTAGTGGTGCACAACGGCATCATCGAGAACTACCTCGATCTCAAGTCAGCCCTGCCGAGGCGTGGCGCGGAGCTGGCGTCGGATACCGACACCGAGGTTGTTGCCCACTTGGTGGAAGAAAAGCTCGACCAGGGGAAGGACCTTCTGGAAGCCGTACGCCAGACGATCCGTGAGATCGACGGTTCCTACGCCCTGGTCTTCCTGAGCCAACGCGAGCCCCACCGGCTCATCGTTGCGAAGAACTCCTCTCCCATCGTCATCGGAGAGGGCGACGGAGAAACCTTCATAGCCTCGGACATCCCGGCGCTCCTGGAATACACGCGGGACGTGGCCTTTCTGGACGACGGAGAGATCGCCGAGGTTCGAGCCGACGGATTCCGTATTCTCGACGGGGACTCAAGACCGTTGGAGCGGCTCACGAAAAGGATCACGTGGGATACGTTGGCAGCGCAAAAAGGGGGCTACCGACATTTCATGCTCAAGGAGATCCACGAGCAGCCCCAGGCAGTGACCGACACCTTGCGGGGACGGATCTCACTTGAATCCGGCGCCAGCGCCCTCGCCGAGCTCGACCTGACCGAAGAGCAACTGGCGCGGACAAGGAAGATCCATCTCGTGGCCTGCGGCACGGCGTGGCACGCTGCGCTGGTAGGCAAGTTCCTGCTGGAGGAACTGGCCCGGATTCCCGCCGAAGTCGACTACGGCTCGGAATTCCGGCACCGGACGCCGCTCATCGCCCCGGATTCACTCATTCTGCTCGTCAGCCAGTCGGGAGAGACCGCGGACACCCTGGCTGCCATGGAGATGGGCCGGCAACAGGGCGCCACGGTCCTGTCCATCTGCAACGTCGTAGACTCGTCCCTGGCGCGGAAATCCGACGGGGTCTTCTACACCCACGCCGGACCGGAAGTCAGCGTGGCCAGCACCAAGGCTTTCACCACCCAGCTCGCCGCCCTCTACGTGCTGGCCGT
This sequence comes from Binatia bacterium, assembly GCA_963422385.1. Classification (GTDB taxonomy): domain Bacteria; phylum Desulfobacterota; class Binatia; order UBA9968; family JAJDTQ01; genus JAJDTQ01. The sequence continues at coordinate 798,292 of OY729432.1, forward strand.
CAGACTGGGGCGGCTCAACGGGCGCCTCCGACGCGATGCAGCCACCCGGCTGCTGGAAGATGCCGCGCGCCTGCCGGGATGGATCGAGGCGGCCCTCAGGATCGAGGAACCCATCGCCGAACTGGCCCACGGCTTGAGCCACGCCAGCGACGTTCTCTACCTGGGCCGGGGCATCAACTACCCCATCGCCCTGGAAGGGGCGCTCAAGCTGAAGGAGATCTCGTACATCCATGCCGAAGGATATCCCGCTGGCGAGTTGAAGCACGGTCCCATCGCTCTCGTCGACGAGAGCATGCCGGTGGTGATGATCCTGCCCAGGGACCACTATTACCCCAAAACGCTCATCAACCTGAAGGAAGTCGAGTCCCGCGGCGGGAATGTGCTGATCGTCACCGACGAGCGCGACGAGAGCATGGCGTCGAAGTCCACGCTCGTCGTTCCCAAGGTTCCCTACCATCTGGCGCCGGTGGTGTTGACCATCCCCTTGCAGCTACTGGCCTATCACGTCGCCGTCCACCGGGGCACGGACGTGGACCAACCACGCAACCTGGCCAAGAGCGTCACCGTCGAATAGGAGCTTGTCCAAGAGGAACTTCCGGCGAGTCTGCCGCGGTTCCGGAGGCGTCAGACCGGCCCTGCCCTCGGAGCGCCCCTGAAACCCTTGGCCGCCACGTAGATCTCCGACGACCCCTCGCGCGTGGCCGCGGAACGGACCCGCTGCACCTCATGGAAACGATTCGATACCTCACCCACGAGACCCTCTACGTCGACGCCCGTGAAGGTCTTGAACAGGAAAGCCCCGCGGGGTTTCAGAACCGTCCGGGCAATCTCGAAAGCCTTGCGGCCGAGGTCCAGGGCGCGCCGGTGGTCCGCGTCACGGATTCCCGACAGACGGGGCGCCATGTCGGAGAGGACACAGTCCACGGGGCATCCCAGCATCTCCCCGATGCGCTCCGCAGCGTCCTCGGCCAGGATGTCCAGCTCGAACGTGGCCACGTTCTCACGAGAAAAAGGCTGTATGGGTTGCAGATCGAAGCCGAGCACCCGCCCCCGAGAACCTGCAAGCCCGGAGGCCACCTGGAGCCATCCCCCCGGCGCCGCGCCCAGATCCACCACCGCGTGGCCGGTCCGGATCAAACGAAACCGCCGGTTGATCTCGAGAAGCTTGTACGCTGCCCGCGAACGGTAACCCTCGCGCTTGGCCTTGCGAAAGAACCCGTCCCGTGGTTGATACGGCATACTTCACTCTCGACTACAACGACGCCGGCAGCGCGGTTGCTCAACACCGACCGCAGCGTAATGCCGGTGTCGATCTACACCGCCGACCACAAGGCCGAGACCATCGAGCGCATCGTCAACGCCGTGAAGGTTTCCGCACGACCGCATCGCCTTCCGGCTCGCCGCCGCTCGGGGCGTGGCTGGTGAGGCCAAGGACGGCGGAAGGCGGCGCGGTTGTCTAGGCGAACTCGGCTTGCACTTCCTTTTCGTAGGCAAGCAATTTCCGGACGCTGGCGCGGGTCTGCATGCGATCGAAATGCGCCCGGCAGTTGGGGTAGGCCGACAGGTCGACTTCGAACTGCGTGCTGCGGCGGACGCACCAGAAGAAATGCGCGTCCGGGGCCGTGAAGTGGTCGAAGAAATACTCGCGTCCGGCCAGCAGGCCCTCGGCGATCCCGTAAGCCTCGTGCAGGAAATCCGCCGCCAGGCGAGACACGCTCTCTTTCGTTTCCGCCACGTCGCAGACCTTGGCCGGGGAATTGATCCGGCTGAGATACGGGTGGATGCCCGAAGCGCACCAAGACAGCATGGACACCGCCTTGAGTTCCTTCCAGGGGTCCGCGGGCAGCAGGTTCGCTTGCGGAAACCGGCGCGCAATCCAGAGCTGGATGGCGACGTTCTCGGACAGCGGCTGACCGTCCACCACCAGCAACGGCACCTTGTGCTTGGGGTTGAGCTTCATGTATTCGCCGGACCGGTTCTGCCCCGCCCGGAAGTCCAGAGGCTTGACCTCGAAGTCCGCGCCGGCCTCGGTCAGCGTGATGTAGGGAGCCATCGCACAGGTGATGGGAGCATAATACAACTCGATGTTCATGAGTGCCTCCGGGAGACTACCGTTTTGTCTGAAGCGTTGGTGCCGGAGGGGGGACTCGAACCCCCACAGGGTTGCCCCTACTGGATTTTGAGTCCAGCGCGTCTACCAATTCCACCACTCCGGCACGAAGAAGCATGGGCTAGTGTCGTGTCCGGTAAATACGCAAGACAAGATGCGCAGGATTTCTTGTTGTCGGCAAGGCGCGATGACGAGCAGTGGCCAATACCACGCGAGGAAGAGCAACGTCGCCGACGGCAAAAAGACCAGTAAATTGTCTTGCGTATTTACCGGACACGACACTAGCCCATGAGTGGACAGAGGTCAAGATCGGCGGGCGGGCGCTCAGCCCTCGTTGGCGACCCCCTCCAGCGGAATCCCCTGATCCATGAGCATGATCGGGATGTCGTTGCGGATGGCGTAGAGGTATTGGCCGTCCTGGCGAACGAGCCCGCCGTCGATGGGTTCGGTCATCCTCTCGCCGGCACGATTGAATAGTTGCCCCGCATCGATCTTCCGGTTGAGGCGTTCGATGAGGCCCTCGTCGGCTAGCGACACCGCCTCCCGGGTCTCGGGGCATGCCAGGATGTCGAGCAACTGCTGATCGATCACGATTGCCTCCCGTGACTCGGGTCAAGCATTCCGGATACGGCGTCCAATATCCCTCACCACCTGGCGGGTGTCAATCCGACCACCCCGACCGGCCCGGTTGATGCATCACGGGCTCTTGGCTATCTTGCCTTTTGGAGGTGGAGACATGAACGAAACCTTTCGCGAGTACATCGAGCTGCTGCGGACCAATGACGAGTTGCTGGACATACGCAAGCCGGTGGATCTGAGGGACGTGGCGGCGCTCACGGCCCAGAGCGACCGCGCCCTGCTGTTCGAGAATCCCGTAGGGTACTCTTTTCCGCTGGCCTGCGGGCTGCTCCAGAAGCGGGAGCGCCTGGGTCTTGCCCTGGACGCCCCCTACCCCGAGATTCACAAGCGGTTCCAGTGGGCCATGTCCAACTCCATCGAGCCGATCATGGTGGAGGACGCCCCGGTGAAGGAGTTCATGCAACTGGGCGACGACGTGGACCTGTTCGAGCTGCCGGTGCCCATCTTCTCCACCCTGGACGGCGCGCCCATGATCACTGCCGCGGTGGTGATTTCCGAGGACCCGGAATACGGCATGAACGCCGGGGTCTACCGCCTGATGCTGAAGGAGCGGAACGTCACCGGCATCGACATCGTCACCCCCAACAACCTCCACAACTTCGCCAAGCGGGCGCTGGCGGAGAAACGGCCGTTGCCGATCTCCATGTCCATCGGCGTGCACCCACGGGAGCTGATGGGGGCGCTCTTCAAGGCATCCCTGGGAACCAACGAGCTGGGTTTTGCCGGCGGCCTCGGCGGGCGTCCGGTGGAGCTGACGCCGGGCGTCACCGGGCCGGTGCCCTTCATCGCGGGTTCCGAGATCGTCCTGGAGGGAGAGATTCCGCCCGAGGGCTGGGTGCATCCCGAGGGCCCCTTCGGCGAGTTCTCGCGCCTGGTGGGGGGCACCCATCGCAACCCCAACGTCCACGTGAAATCCGTGCTTCACCGGCGAGACCCCATCTACTACGCACTGCACATGCCTTGGGAGAACCTGTGGATGAGCGCTCCCATATACGAGGCGGCGGCCTGGCGCGTGCTGGCGGAGACCGGCGTTCAGGTCACCGCCATCAACGTGACGCCGGGAGGCTGCTGCCACTGGCACATCGTGGCGGCCGTCAAGAAGAGCCCCGGCGACGGCAAGAACGCCATTGCCGCACTGCTGTCCATCGCCGACATCAAGTACGTGGTCGTGACCGACGACGACATCGACATCTTCGATCCCCAGGAAGTGGAGTGGGCCATCGCCACCCGCGTGCAGGCGGATCGGGACACCGTCATCCTGTCGAATGCCCGCTCGAAGCCGCTGGACCCGTCCATCCCACCGAGCACCAACGGCGTCCCCACCACGGCCAAGATGGGCATCGACGCCACCATCCCCGAGAACGTGCCGCGCTATCGCTACAACCGTATCATCTATCACAACCAGGAGAAGGCGGTGCTGGACGACTACCTGGGCGAGTCCCCGGCCGTGCCCCGGCCCAAGGCGGCGGTCGACGGCGCCGCCGTTGAACGGCTAGCGAAACGGGCGCTGGCCATGCTGGGCGAGAAGCGGCTGACATTCAGTGAGCTGCTGGACGTGTTCCCGGACGAGGCGTTCGCCACCGTCATGGCGATGGTGGGGCGCCTCAACGAACGGAACCGGATCACGCTGGACGAAGAGGGGAAGTATATGCCGGCGGAGGACGCGTGAGCCGGCGGATGGCCGGTGACCGTGGCGGTTCGGCTGGGAACGACTCCTGATTCCGGGTTCCGGTGTGGTGTCCTGTCCGAGTAAAGCAGGAATCTACTGCGAGGCATGGAAATGGGTCCATTTGCGGTTGGATTCTCGTCGAATCCGCCCACAAATGGCCTCCATTTCCCTCCCTCTCGCTACGATTCGCTTACTCGGTCAGGCTCCTGGCGGATTCCGGTTATCTTTACGCTGGCGTGCTTCGACTTGTAGCGGCGGTTGAGGGCGATCAGCACGCCGGTCAGCCCTTCCACCACGTAGGCGTTAGCCGCCGGGCCGGCATCCAGGCCGGTGGCGCCGATACGGTCCAGCAGTTCAATCACCCGATCCTTGGCTTCCTTGCTGTCGCCGCAGACCAGGACGTCGCCCAAGGGCTCGTCCGGGCGGCTGAGGTCCAGCGCCGAGATGTTGTGCAGGGCGCCGATGACCGGAGTGTCGTCGCCGAGGATCTTCTGCGCCTCCAGCAGCGCCGAGCCGGCCTCGGGCACGAACGGCCTGCCCTTGAGCAGCGGCACCACCGCGTCAATGACGATCTTGCCGCGCAGCTCTTCGGCCAGGTCCCTCACCATCTTCTCCTGCCCCTCATAGGGAACCGAGATGACGGCCAGCTCGGCGTCCCGGACCGCGTCGGCGTTGAGCATCCCCTCCACGAGATCCTGACCCAGGGTCTCGTTCAAACCCTTGGCCGCGTCCCTGCCCCGCCGGGCGTCCCGCGAACCGATAATGACCCGTACGCCGGGCCGGGCCAAACGTCCCGCCAAGCCCATTCCCAGACTTCCGGTTCCTCCCATGATAGCGATCGAAATGGAATCTTGCATGGTGAAGGCTCATAGCATGTTCGTGCGGAGTCCTACAAATCCGGCCCTTCGACTTCGCTCCGCTGACGCGGAGCTACGCTCAGGACGAACGGAGATACACCGTCCGCCACCGTTCGTCCTGAGCAAAGTTATGGGCCTCACGGCCCTAGGCCAGTGGAAGCAGCTGCCGCGACCCCTCTTCCCCGTTCGCCCTGAGCGTAGCGAGGCACAGCCGAGCGAAGTCGAAGGGCGCGTTACCGGCCGCGGAACAGATCGTCCGCCGCCGGGCGGATCAGCTCTTGCGCCGACCCGTCGTGTTGCGGCAGCTCGCAGCCGCGGACGATGGCGGCGGGCACGTGGCTCGTCTTTCCCATGACCAGTTCCGCCGCGCCGGCGATCTGATCGGCCACGGCCGTGACCGAGGCCTTGAGCTCGTATCCGTAGGGATCCGTCCGTCCACGGTAGTCGATCAGGGGTCCGAAACCGGCGACGCCGATGGCCACGTCGGTGGTGCCGAGACGCCAGGGACGCCCGAAGGTGTCGGTGATGATGACACCCACCGCCGTCCCCGTGAGCCGCTGCACCTCTTCGCGGATGCGCCTGGCGGAATCGTCCGGATCCTTGGGCAGCAACAGGGCGCGGTGGACGCCGATGTTCGACAGGTCGATGCCCGCGTTGGCGCACACGAAGCCGTGGCGGGTCTCTACGACGATGGTGCTACGGCCTTTCGCCACGATGCGGCGGCTTTCCCCGAGAATGAGCTCCAGCAGCCGGGGATCCTTGCCGTCGAGCTCGGCCGAGAGCCTCGAGGCCTCGGCCGACGGGGTGACTTCGCGCAGATCCACGGTGCGGCCTTCCGCCTTGGAAACGATCTTCTGCGCCACCACCAGCACGTCGCCGTTCAGCAGGTCGACCCCCAGGCGCGTGCACGCCTCCACCACCAGCCGCCCCAAGGGATCGTCGGACCCGAACTCGCCGAGCCCCTCCACGCCGATGATCTCGAGGCGCCGCATCAACCTGCGCCGGCAAAGAAACTGCTGCTGTCCTTCATCGAGGCGAGGCGGTCACGAGTCCTCCCGCGCTCCAGCCGGCAAATGAGTTGCTGGAGATCGGCGGGCTCGTCGATATCCAGCGCGATCCGCGAATTCTCCACCACGTTGACGGAGACCCCGCGGGCGGCCGCCTCGTCCAGATGATAGCGGAAGCTGTCGTGGCCGAAACGGAGCCGGAGGATGTCCGGCGGCGCCAGCAGCAGGGCGTTGGTCCCCATGCGGTCATGCGAGGGCACCAGGACGGCGAAGGGCGGTTCCAGGTCGGCGGGAGCGCCCTGGAACACGGACTCCATGTCTTCCGCGCGCAGGAGCGGGATATCCCCCGGCAACACCAGCGCGGCGTCCATCCCCGCTTCCTTCATCACGTCGAAGCCGAAGTGGACCGCATCGGTCTCGCCGGTCTCCTCACGTTCCCGGATGACCTCCACCTTCAGGGCTGAAACCCAGCACGCCACCTCGTCGGAGCCGGTGACGACGTATGTCTTGTGGATCCCCTTGGCTCGGATCACCTCGGCCAGCACATCGTACACCATGGCCTTCATCAGCTCCGAACGCTCGGGCAGGCTGAACCGCGACGCAAGCCGCTGCTTGGCTCCGTGAAACCCCTTGACCGGAATGAGCGCGCCAATCTTCATGATCGAACGGAAATCCATAGCACCGGCGCCTGTACCATACAAATGAGCAGCAGGAAGAAGTGCCGGGCTGGATGGGGGCGGGTTTGAAACCCGCCCCTGCAACTCCTTGCCGGTCGATCCCGCGAGCTTTGGCACGCAAGCTAACCGGACAACGCGAGTCAGGACGCGAACTGCAGCAGATCCCGAGCGAGCCGCTTCTTGTCGTCCAGGGTGTTCATGCGGATGGAAGTCGCCCACACGTCAACGCCGAGTTTCTCGATGGCCGGTTGCAGATCCTGGTCCTCCTCGTCGATCACCAGCACGTCCACGAAATCGCGGTAGGCCCCGGCGAGCCCCGTCACCGATGCCTCCACGCCCAGCGTCGCCATGAGTTCATGGGCCGGGCCGCTGAAAGAACGCCCCTGCACCATGGGGCTCACCGCCACCACCTTGGCGGACGTCTCCCGCAATACCTGCCGCACCCCGGGCACGGCGAGGATGGGGCCGATGCTGGTGGCCGGGTTGCTGGGACACACCACCACGAGGGCGGCGCCGTGGATCGCGTCCACGACGCCGGGCGCCGGACCACACTGTTCGATTCCAAGGTAGCGAAGGTCCAGGACATCCGGCTGCCAGCGCGCCTTGACGAAGTATTCCTGAAAGGAGAGCTCCCCTTCCGAGGTCGAGAGCCGCGTCTCCACCCGCTCGTCGCTCATGGGAAGCACGGTGGACCTCACTCCCAGAACACCGCAGAGCGTCGCGGTGACGCGCGACAGCGAGACGCCCTCGGCCAGAAGACGGGTGCGGGTCAGGTGGGTGGCGAGGTCCCGATCTCCGAGGCGAAACCAGCTCTCGTTGCCGAGCCGTTGGAGCTGGTCCAGCACGGTGAAAGTGTCGTCCCGGATGCCCCAGCCCTTGGCGGGATCGATGAGGCCGGCGAGGGTGTAGACGATGGTGTCGACGTCGGGGGATACGTGGAGGCCGTGCACCACCGAGTCGTCGGCGGTGTTGCACACCACCACCAAGTCTTCGGGCGCGGTCTCCTCGTGGAAGCCCAGAACGAGCTTTGCTCCGCCCGTGCCTCCCGTGAGGAGAACCGGCATCGCCCTAAAGGATGGCCGCCGGCTGGGCCGAAGGGCCGTCGGATGGCGCGAACCCACCGGCGGGAAGATCGGACTCGTCCCCCCACGTTCTGAGAATCCGGTAGCCGGTGGACCGCTCGGCGGGCACCCGGTTGATTCCGCGGATCAACGAACGAAACTCGTGGGGCCGGATCATCTGTCCCTCGGTGGAGCCCGCCAGCCGCGAGATGCTCTCTTCCATGAGCGTGCCGCCGAAGTCGTTGGCGCCGGACCGCAGGCAGAGCTGCGACATGCGCCGGCCCATCTTCACCCAGGACACCTGGAGGTTGGGAATGGCGTCGTTCAACAGCACCCGCGCCAGCGCGTGGACCCGGATGTCCTCTTCCTCCGTGGGGCCGGGCCGGGCCAGCCCTTGCTGGAAGAGCGCGGTATTCTCGTGCACGAACCCCAGCGGGACGAACTCGGTGAAACCGCCGGTCTCCTTCTGGATGTCCCGCAGCAGCAGCATGTGGTTCACCCAGTGGCTGCCGTTCTCCCGGTGGCCGTACATCATGGTGGAAGTGGTGAAGATGCCCACTCGATGGGCGGTCTTGATTACCCGTATCCATTGGTCGGTGCTGACCTTGTTCTTCGACAACACCATCCGGACCTCGTCGTCGAGGATCTCAGCGGCCGTGCCCGGCACGCTGTCGAGGCCGGCCTCGCGCAACATGAGGAGGTAGTCGTCCAGAGGGAGACCGGTGAGCTCCACGCCGTAGGTGATCTCCATGGGCGAGTAGGCATGGATGTGGATGCCGGGAACGCGGGAACGAATGGCCTGCAGCAGGTCGCGATAGTAGTACGGGGTCATGCCGCGGGGCAGACCGCCCTGCATGCAGATCTCGGTGGCGCCGCGGTTCCACGCCTCCTCGGCCTTGTCCGCCACCTCGTCCAGGGAGTTGTCCCAGCTTCCGGCCTTGTTGGGCCCGGTGTGAAACGCGCAGAACTTGCAGCCGACGTAACACACATTGGTGAAGTTGATGTTGCGGCACACGACGTAGGTGACGGAGTCGCCCACCTTGGCCTGCCGCATCAGATCGGCCGTCACCGCGAGGGCTGCAAGCTCGTCGCCGGTCACCTCGGACAGGATCAGCCCTTCTTCCCGCGTGGTCTCACGGCCCTCCAGGGCGCGCTCCAGGATTCGTGCGACTCGTTCGTCGATGCGGGGCAGCAGCCCGTTCAGCCGTTCGCCACCGTCGTCATGGTCGAACATCGCTTCGATGTGGCTCATGATATCCTCCAACGGCGCCGAGGCCGTCCTCACCGCACAACCTCTCCACGTAGGGGATCAGCTCGGGCGCGATGAACCGCTCCGCCCGGGAGATGTACTCCGGATAGATGGGAAGCCGGGGTCTCAAGGTGAAACCCGCGGCCGCGGTCCGGTCCGCAAGCTCCACCAACTCGGGCCAGGGAGCCTCCGGGTTGATGAAGTCGCGGGTCACGGGCGAAACCCCACCCCAGTCGTTGATGCCCGCGTTGAGGTACCGTTCATAGCATCCCGGGGTCAGATTGGGCGGCGCCTGGATATTCATGTCGCCGCCCAGAATCAGACGCGCCAGAGCGATCGTCTTGGACTCCTCGTCGTAATCCGGCTGGGGATGATCGCGCATGGGGATCTCGGGCTTGACGCGAAAGTTCTGTACGATCACTTCCTGAATGTGGCCGTAACGCCGTTGCAGCCCCCGGATGGCGTACAAGGATGCGACCCGCTCCTCCCAGGTCTCACCGATGCCGATGAGGATCCCGGTGGTGAAGGGGATACACAACCTGCCCGCCTCCGCCAAGGTACGGAGCCGCGCCGACGGCTTCTTGTCGGGAGCGTCGGCATGGGGACCACCGGGCGCCATGAGGCGCTCGCTGACGTTCTCCAACATGAGCCCCATGCTCACGTTGACCTGTCTGAGCCGCTCCAGATCCCCGCGGGCCATGAGTCCGGGGTTGGCGTGGGGCAGCAACCCGCTCTCTTCCAGCACGGTCCGACAGGCCTCGTACAGATATTCCAGCGTCCTGCGGTGACCGCGCTGCCTCAGGAACTCCCGCATCTCGGGGTAGATGGCTTCCGGCTTGTCTCCCAGACTGAGCAGCACCTCGGTGCAGCCCATCGACCTGGCCCGCCGCACCGTCTCCACCACGTCGTCCAGGGTCAGGGTCCTGGCGCCATCCTCTCCGGGAGCCTTGCGAAACGTGCAATACCCGCAGAAGTCGCGACAGAGATTGGTCAGCGGAATGAAGACCTTGGGGGAGAACGTGACAGTCCGGCCCTTGTGACGGTCGCGCAACTCCGCCGCCGCTCCAAGAAGCGCCGTGAGATCATCTCCCTCGACACGGGACAGCAGAAGGGCGTCGCCCGGCGCCAAGGCCCTCCCATCAAGGGATTCCTTCAGCAGTCGCAGGAGTCGGCGCGTCGTCATTGGCCAAACCCTCAAAATGGTCTGAATAACGGATAAGGGTGTTCAGGTCAACTGGCGTTCCGACAGGGTGTCGGTTGGAAGGGGCTTGCTTTTTCTCGGCAGATGAAGGAAATTTTTGCCAAGTTCCAAGGTATGTCTCCGGCGTAACGGAGACAAGGAGTCCGTTCATGTCCGATGACCCGCAAGATGACAGTAAACCGCCGTCGCGCATACCGCCCTTGAAGGATCCCTTCGTCCTCCTCTGCTTCCTCGAAGTCCCGTTTTGTCCACCTGGACGCATGTGCCCCTAGACTGAGCTGAACGTCCTGGAGATTTCCGCGCCCGGCTCGCCCGGGGGCGGGATTCTTCCGTGCCCTTTTGCGTCCCGGCATTCCGGACGGGAGATCTGTTGATGCTTGAGAGTATATGGTTGGGTGCAACGGTCATCTTCTTGTTGATCCTGGCCAACGGATTCTTCGCCGCCGCGGAGATCGCCGTCATTGCGACGCGCAGGACCCGTATTGTTGACCAGATGCACGGCAGAGGCGCGCGCTCGGCGGCGGCCCTCGACCGGCTCAAGGAGGAGCCGGACCGGTTTCTCGCCACGGTTCAGATCGGCATCACCTTCGTCGGCACCCTGGCCTCCGCCATCGGAGGCGCCGGAGCCATCCAGCTCCTGGAGCCGCACATCGAGTCGCTGCCGATCCCATACGCCCGGACCTGGGGCAACTACGCCGCCATCCTCATCGTGGTTATGCCCATCGCCTATCTGAGCCTGGTCCTGGGCGAGCTCGTTCCCAAGTCCCTGGCGCTGCGCTATTCCGAACGTATCGCGTTCTTCGTGGCACTCCCCATCGACGCCATCTCCAGGAGCACCTCTTTCCTGGTGAAGCTGTTGACCCGCTCCAGCAACGCGATCCTCCGGACCTTCGGCGGCAAGGAGACCGGCACCGCCAGCTTCATCTCCGAGGAAGAGGTCAAGTCGCTCATCCGGGAAGGCACCGCCAAGGGGATCTTCGACGAGACCGAGAGGGAGCTGATCCACAGCGTCTTCGACTTCGTGGACACCCCGGTAAGGGCCGTGATGATCCCCAGGACCGAGATTCACGCCGTCGACATCGAAACGGAGCCGGCCGACATCCTTCGGAACTTCGTCGAGAGCGGCTTTTCCCGGTTGCCGGTTTACGAGAACGACATGGATCAGATCCTGGGCATCCTGTACAACAAGGACGTCCTGCGGGCGATGCAGGCCAACGAGCCCCTCGACCTGCGCAACATGATGCATCCGCCCTTCTTCGTGCCCAGCTCGCTGCCCATCAGCCAGCTCCTGAAGGACCTGCAGCGACGCCGCATGGCGCTGGCCATGGTGGTGAACGAGTACGGCGAGGTGGAAGGGCTGGCGACCCTGGAGGATATTCTCGAGGAGATCGTCGGCGAGATCCGCGACGAGTACGACGCCGAGGAGCGGGGCCCGGTCGAGCGGCTGCCGGACGGCTCACTGGTGGTGTCGGGCTCCGCCCTGCTCAGGGACCTCCAGTCGGATTACGACCTGCCCTTCGAGGAGTCGGTGGACTACCATACCCTGGCAGGGTTCGTGCTGGCCAAGCTGAAGCGAATTCCCCGGGGCGGCGAGAAGATCGAAACCGATGGCCACCGACTCACCATCGCCGACGTGGAAGGCCGAAGGATCGTCAAGATCAGGGTGGAGGAGAACCGCCGCGTCAATGCCGCGGTGCAGTAGCGCCCGTTCCCTACGACGCCCGTTGAATCAGGCCCCGGCCCTGCAGAAGGGCTTCGGTTTCCCTGAGCAGCGCCTGGATCTCCTGGGGTCTTCCCACCGTAACCCGGATCATGCTCCGAAGCTCGGGGGTGTCGAAGAAGCGCACCAGTATCCCCTTGTCCCTGAGCCCGTCGTGCAGCCACCGGATGCTGTCACCGCCCAGCCGGGCCATCACGAAGTTCGCCTGGGACGCGTGCACGTCGAAGCCCAACTTGCGCAGCCCCCGGATCAGCGTCCTGCGGGTGCGCTGGATCCGCCCGACGTTCCGGCTCATCCAGTCGACGTCCTCCAGGGCCGCCACGGCCGCGGCGAGACTCAGCCGGCAGAGGTTGTAGGAGTCCTTGACCTTGACCATGTTGCGCACGATGTCTTCGCTGCCGAAGGCCAGCCCCACGCGCATGCCGGCCAGCGAGAAGGCCTTGGAGAAGGTGCGCAGCACCACCAGGTTGGGAAAGCGCTTGACCAGTGCGATGGCGCTCTCGTCGGTGTCGGCGAAGTCGATGTAGGCCTCGTCCACGACCAGGATGCCCGCCACGGAACGCGCCAGGCGGGCAATCTCGCTCACCGCTTCCAGGGTGCCCGAGGGGGCGTTGGGATTGCACAGGATCGTCACCTTGCTCGACTGGGAGTAGAGCGGCGCGGGTATGGTGAAGTCGTCCGGATAGGGAACGGTGAGGCCCTGCCCGTCCTGTATGGCAATCAGGGTTTCGTACAGCGTGTAGGTGGGGACCGGATAGGCCACGCAATCGCCCTCCCCCACGTAGCAGCGCATCAGGATCGACAGGAGCTCGTCCGAACCGTTGCCCGCCATGACGTTCTCCGGGCGGACGTTGTAGAGGACGGCCGCGCGTTGCCGAAGCTCCAGGGCCACGGGATCGGGATACAGGCGCAACGAGGAGGTGATTTCCTTGCGCAACGCGGCCAGGACTCTGGGGGACGGCGGATAGGGGTTCTCGTTGGTGTTGAGCTTGATGAGGTCGGTCCGCCCGGGCTGCTCCCCAGGCGTGTAACCTGCCAGATCTTCGATGTTTTTTCTCAGGAGGGACCGCATTTGGGGGATTCTAGCGGGCACCCGCGGCCATTGCAAATCGCGTCCTTCGACTTCGCTACGCGGCGTCCGCCACCGTCGACGCCGACACCGTGAGGGCGGTGCCGTCGTGGTCCACCACCACGCGGCTGTGGTCCTTGACCTCGCCGGCCAGGAGCTTCCGGGCCAGGGCGGTCTCCAATTCCTTCTGGATCAGCCGTTTGAGCGGCCGGGCCCCGTAAGCGGGGTCGTAGCCCGTGTCGGCGAAGTGGTCCTTGGCCTTCCGGGTAAGCTCCAGGCGGATGTGGCGCTCGCTCAGGCGCCCGCGCAGGTGGCCGAGCTGGATCTCGACGATCTCCCGGAGATCGTCGCGGGTGAGGCCGTGGAAGACCACGATGTCGTCCACCCGGTTCAGAAACTCCGGCCGAAACTCGCGCCGCAGCACATCCAGCACCTCCCGCTTCATGGCCTCGTAGGCCCTGTCGTCGTTCCGGCCGCTGTAGTTCAGGATGAGCTGGCTGCCGATGTTGGAGGTCATGATCACCACCGTGTTCTTGAAGTCCACGGTGCGGCCGTGCCCGTCCGTCAGACGCCCGTCATCGAGGATCTGCAGCATGACGTTGAAGACGTCGGGATGGGCCTTCTCGATCTCGTCGAACAGGATCACCGAGTAGGGATGGCGGCGCACCGCCTCGGTGAGCTGCCCGCCCTCGTCGTAGCCCACGTATCCCGGCGGGGCGCCCACGAGCCGCGCCACGGTGTGTTTCTCCATGTACTCGGACATGTCCAGACGGACCATGTTGGCCTCGTCATCGAACAGGAACTCGGCCAGCGCCCGGCCCAGCTCGGTCTTGCCCACGCCCGTGGGTCCCAGGAAGATGAACGAGCCGATGGGCCGGTTGGGGTCCTTGAGCCCCGACCGGGCGCGGACCACCGCGTCGGCCACCGCCGACACCGCCTCGTCCTGGCCGATGAGCCGCTTGTGCAGATGCTCGCCCAAGTGCAGCAGCTTCTCCCGTTCGCCCTCCAGCAGCCTCGACACCGGCACGCCGGTCCAGCGAGACACCACCTCGGCGATGTCGTCCTCGTCTACCTCCTCCTTGAGCAGAACCCCGCCGTCCTCGGTCCTGAGGCTCTCCTCCTGCCTGGCGAGATCGCTCTCGAGCTGACTCAGCTTGCCGTACTTGAGCTCGGCCACGCGGTTGAGGTCGTACTCGCGCTCCGCCTGCTCCATGGCCCGGCGGGTCTCGTCGATCTCCTCCTTGAGCTTGCGCAGGCGGGCGATGGCGTCCTTCTCCATCTCCCAGCGCGCCTTGAGCTTGTTGGCCTCTTCCTTGAGGTTGGCGAGCTCGTTCTCGAGCTTGGCCAGACGCTCCCGCGACGCGCCGTCGCTCTCCTTGCGCAGGGCCTCGCGCTCGATCTCGAGCTGCATGACCTGGCGGGAAGCCTGGTCCAGATCCGCGGGCATGGAGTCGATCTCCGTGCGCAGCCTGGAGGCCGCCTCGTCCACCAGGTCGATGGCCTTGTCCGGCAGAAAGCGGTCGCTGATGTAGCGGTGCGACAACACCGCCGCGGTCACCAGCGCGCCGTCCTTGATGCGCACCCCGTGGTGCAGCTCGTAGCGATCCCGAAGCCCCCGCAGGATGGAGATGGTGTCTTCCACCGTGGGCTGGTCCACGCTCACCGGCTGGAACCGACGCTCCAGCGCCCGGTCCTTCTCCACGTACTTGCGGTATTCGTCCAGGGTGGTGGCCCCGATGCAGTGAAGCTCGCCCCGGGCCAACATGGGCTTCAGCAGGTTGCTGGCGTCCATGGCCCCTTCCGCGGCTCCGGCTCCCACCACGGTGTGCAGCTCGTCGATGAAGAGGAGCACCTCGCCCGAGGACTCCTGCACCTCCTTGAGCACGGCCTTGAGGCGCTCCTCGAACTCGCCCCGGTACTTGGCGCCGGCGATGAGGGTTCCCATGTCCAGCACTACGATGCGCTTGTGCTTGAGGCCCTCGGGCACGTCGCCCGCCACGATGCGTAGCGCCAGCCCTTCGACGATGGCGGTCTTGCCCACGCCGGGGTCGCCGATGAGCACGGGATTGTTCTTGGTGCGGCGGGACAGCACCTGCACCACCCGGCGGATCTCCTCGTCCCGGCCGATGACGGGGTCGAGCTTGCCCTGGGATGCGAGCTGGGTCAGGTCCCGGCCGTAGCGTTCCAGGGCCTGGTAAGTGCCCTCCGGGTTCTGGCTGGTGACGCGCTGGTGGCCGCGCACCTTCCGGAGCGCGTCCAGCAGCGTGTCGCGGCTCACCCCCTGGGCCCGAAGGACATGGCTTGCCTTGCCGCCCTCTTCCAGAATGGCCAGCAGCAGGTGCTCGACGCTGATATAATCGTCCTTGAGGCTTCGGGCCTCGTCCTCGGCCCGGGTGAACAGGCGCGACAGCCGCTGGGTCACGTAGAGCTGCTCCGGCCCGGACGCAGCCCCCGCCCCGGTCACCTGCGGGATGCGGTCGAGCTCCTCGCCGAGGCCCTTCTTCACCGCCGGCACCGAGACGCCGATCCGGGTCAGCAGCGCCGTCACGATGCCGTCGTCCGGTTCCAACAGGGCGGAAAGCAGATGCTCGACGTCCACCCCTTGGTGATTGCGCCGCGAGGCCAGGGTCTGGGCCTGGCGCAACGCTCCCTGTGACTTGTCGGTCAAACGGTTGATATCCATGATTCCTCCGGAGTCCCGTCCGCGAAAACGCGGGGACTTGCCTGAAAAAGCCCTTTTCCGGCCTGGTGGGCATTCCAGGCATCGCGGGAATCCTTGGAGAAATCTAGGTACGGATTCGTCAAAGTCAACGTGTCCCGCGACGAAGGCCTTTGGGACGTCCCGCCCGTCACACGCACACGCGACACGGGGTCGCCATATTCGGGGGGTATCCGGTTCCTGGTTCCGGCATGGTATCATCTACGCGACAGCGTGTCCCGAACCAGAGCAATGACCGATTTCATCGAACGCAGGCTGGAGGAGATCAAGAGCCGGAACCTCTACCGGCAGTTGCAGGTCGTAGACGGCGAGCAGGACGCCACCGTCCGCCTGAACGGCCGGGAAGTGTTGAACCTCTCCTCCAACAACTACCTGGGGCTGGCCAACCATCCCGCCTTGAAGGCCGCCGCCAGGGAAGCACTGGACCGTTACGGCTGCGGTTCGGGAGCGTCCCGGCTGATCTCCGGCAACATGACCCCGCACGAGGAGCTGGAACGGCGCATCGCGCGCTTCAAGGGAACCGAGGCGGCGCTGGTGTTCAACAGCGGATACCAGGCCAACGTGGGCATCATCGCCACGCTGGTGGAGAAGGATGACGTGGTGCTGAGCGACCAGTTGAACCATGCCAGCGTCATCGACGGCTGCCGCCTATCGCGGGCGGGGGTGTCGGTGTACCGCCACTGCGACATGGACCACCTGGAGAGCGTGCTGAAGGATGCGCCTGCCAAGGTGCGGAAGCTCATCGTCACCGAGTCGATTTTCAGCATGGACGGCGACATCGCGCCGCTGCGGGAAATGGTGGAGCTGGCCGAGCGCTACGACGCCATGATGATGGTGGACGAGGCCCATGCCACCGGGGTGCGGGGTCCCAACGGCGCCGGCGTCGTGGCGGAGATGGGCCTCGGGGACAGGGTCCTGGTGCAGATGGGTACCTTGGGAAAGGCCTTGGGAGCCTTCGGCGCGTATGCCGCCGGCAGCGCCAGGCTCAAGGAGTTGCTCATCAACCGCGCGCGCAGCTTCATCTTCACCACGTCGCTGCCGCCGGTGGTGCTGGCCATGGCCGGCGCGGCCGTGGACCTGGTGGAGAAGGAACCCGCGCGGCAATGCGCGTTGCACCGCAACACCGGACAGCTCCGAGACGGCCTTCAGGGGCTGGGCTACACGGTAGCGGGCGGCACCCAGATCATTCCCGTCCTGGTGGGAGAGGAGCAGCCGTGCATGCAGCTTGCGGCGCGGCTTCTGGAATCAGGCCTCTACGTGCAGGGCATCCGGCCGCCCACGGTGCCGGCGGGTACGTCGCGGCTGCGGGTCACCACCATGGCGACCCACACCGTGGAACAGATGGAACGGGCACTCGACGCCTTCGCCCGGGCCGGGCGCGACGTCTGACAACGACTCAACCAACAACGAATGAAGGATCATGAGCACGAGTGACAAGTACGAGAGCTTGAAGCGCATGGACCACACGCATCTGTGGCACCCCTTCACACAGATGCAGGAGTGGATGGGAGAAGATCCCTGCATCATCGCCGAGGGCGAGGGCAGCTACCTCATCGACGTGGACGGCAACCGTTACCTCGACGGGGTATCCTCCCTGTGGTGCAACCTGTTCGGCCACCGCCGCCCGGAATTGGACCAAGCCATCAAGGCGCAGACCGACCGTATCGCGCATTCGACGTTTCTCGGGCTCACCCACGTGCCGGGCATCGAGCTCGCCGCGCGTATCACGGCCATGGCGCCGACGGGCCTCACCCGCGTGTTCTATTCGGACAGCGGCGCCACCGCCGTGGAGGTAGCCCTCAAGCTGGCGGTCCAGTACTGGCAGATCCTCGGGAACACACAAAAGACCCGGTTCGCGCGCCTGGAGGAGTCCTATCACGGGGACACCGTAGGGGCCATGAGCGTGGGCTACAGCGACCTGTTTCACCATTTCCACCGCGACCTGCTGTTCCCCACCCTGGCGGTGAAGCCTCCCTACGCTTGCCGGCGGGAGCTGGGCGTGAGCGAGGCCGAGGCGATGGAACGGTCGGTCGAGGAGGCCCGTGACACGGTCACCGGGGAAAGGGATCGTCTGGCGGCGTTCATCATGGAGCCCGTCATGCAGGGAGCCGCGGGCATGTGGCCCCAGCCCGCCGGCTACGTCAAGGCGATCCGGGACATCTGCAAGGACAACGACGTGCTCTTTATCGCCGACGAAGTGGCCACGGGTTTCGGCCACACCGGACGCATGTTCGCGTGCGAGCACGACGGCGTCGGCCCGGACCTCATGTGCATCGGCAAGGGCATCACCGGCGGCTACCTGCCGCTGGCCGCGACCTTCACCACCGAGGAGATCTTCTCGGTGTTCCTGGGAGACTACGGGGAGTTCAAGAGCTTCTTCCACGGCCACACCTATACCGGCAATCCCCTGGGCTGCGCCGTGGCGCTGGCGGGGCTCGACATCTTCGAGAAGGATGCGCTGATGGAGAAGATCCCGGCCAGGATCGCCTTGCTGGAGGACCGGCTCCGGCAAGACGTCCTCACCCTCCCCAACGTGCGCGAGATACGCCAGCGCGGATTCATGGTGGGGATCGAGATGGTGAAGGACAAGGAGCGTGGGGAACGCTATGACCCCGGCGTGAGGGTCGCCAACCAGGTGGTGCTGGAAGCCCGGCGGCGGGGCGTCATCGTCCGTCCGCTGGGGGACACCCTCATCATGCTGCCGCCCCTCACCATCAGCGACACCGAGATGCATACCCTGGTGGACGTTGTACGGGATTCCATCGACCAGGTAACGGGAACTTCGTGAGCCGCGGCTTTTTCATCACCGGCACCGACACCGGCGTAGGCAAGACCCTGGTGGCCTGCGGCCTGGCCGCGGCGTTCAGGGACGCGGGGTTCAAGGTCGGGGTGATGAAACCGGCGGAGTCCGGGTGCAGGAACGAGAAGGGGCACTTGGTGCCCCAGGATGCCACCTTCCTCAAGGCCGCGGCAGGCAGCGACGAGTCCATCGAGCGGATCTGTCCCTACCGGCTCGGAATTCCCGTGGCCCCGAGCGTCGCCGCCGCCCACGCCAGCATACAGATCCGGCCGGACTTCCTCGTGCGGCTGTGCCGCGACATGGGCGCCACCCACGATCTCATGGTGGTGGAAGGGGCCGGCGGCCTGCTGGTCCCCCTGCTTTCCAACTACACCTACGCGGACCTGGCCCGGGAGCTGGGCCTCATGGTCCTGGTGGTGGTGGGCAACCGCCTGGGCGCCATCAACCATGCCCTGCTGACCCTCGAACACGCCGCGTGTCTCAATCTCAAGGTCTCCGGCTACTTCCTGAACGATATCGAAAGCGAGAGCACACCGGCCACGGCTACCAACGCGCAGACCCTTGAGGAAATGACCCGCGTGCCGTGCGTCGGGAAGATCCCGTTCCTGCGGCCGCAGAGAGGGCCCGCAGGCGCACCGCCCGAGGCGCAAGCCGAACTGGGAAGTCTGTTCGCGCGCCACGCTCAACTCGACTACCTGAAACGGATCATGTGAACCGCGCCTACCCGGCGCCGTCCATGAAACAGCGGGTGACCTCGTCGTAGACAGCCTTCAACGGTACCTTCTTCGACGCCGCAAGCTTCCGCGCCTCGTCGTATTCCGGCGTCGCCCTCCTACCCCCGCCGGGCTCCTCGGCGACTTTCACCGTGAGGGTTCCGAAACGGGTCTTGAGCTTCCGTATCTTCCGCTGCAACACCAGCCGTTCCACCATGTAGCAACGGACCCCCAGAGTCGAGGTCTCCCGCAGCACGACCTCCGCCAGCGTGTCCCGGAGCCCCGGCTCCGCCAGGATGCGCAACAGCGTGCCCGGCCGGTTCTTCTTCATCTGGACGGGCGAAAGCGTGACGTCACGGGCGCCGGCGGCGAACAGGCGCTCCAGCACGTAGTCGTAGATCTCCGGGTTCATGTCGTCGATCTGGGTCTCCATCACCAGCATTCGGTCATGGCCCAGGGCCGGGACACCCTCCCCCAGCACGATCCGCAAGACATTCGGCCGGTCGGGAAACTCCAGCGTACCCGCGCCGTAGCCCGTCCGCTGGATGCGCATGGCCGGGGCCCCGCCTCTCTGCACGACGAGGGCCGAAAGGATGGCGGCGCCGGTGGGGGTCACGTTCTCCGCCGTGAGGCCCGCGTCCTCGACCGGAAACCCCTTCAACAGCTCCAGGGTCGCCGGGGCCGGCACCGGCAGCACCCCGTGCATCGAACGGGTCAGGCCCCGCCCCAGCGGCACGGCGGAACAGGCGAAGCCGTCGACGTCCAGATGATACGTAGCGATGGCGACGGCGACGATATCGACGATGGAGTCCACCGCTCCCACTTCATGGAAATGGACCTCATCCGGCGACACCCCGTGGACCTTCCCCTCGGCCTCGGCCAGCTTCGAGAAGACGGTGATGGCCCGGTCCTTCACCTCCGGCGACAACCCGCTCCGCTCGATCAGCCGGCGGATGCCGGACCAACTCCGCCTCGACGGAGCCTTCCCGGACAGCACCTGAAACCGGGTCGCCCGGATGCCGTTGACGGTCTTCCCGCCCACCCGGACTCGGAAGCTGACACCCTCAAGCTTCCCCAACTCCTCCCGGAGTCTCTTGGCCGGAACCCCCAGGTCCAGCAGCGCGGCAACCGTCATGTCCCCGCTGATACCGGAGATGAGATCGAAGTACGCCGTTCTCATGCTGAAGGCAGGCGTACGAAACTCGCCGGTGCCGTGTCAAGGGCGGGGGTAGATCACCCGCCCACGGTGGTGCATGCATTTACTTGTGGGTTGCGGAGTGCTACCTTTCAAGGACTGCGAGACACATGGGGCCGTAGCTCAGCTGGGAGAGCGCTAGGTTCGCAATCTAGAGGTCGTGGGTTCGATCCCCATCGGCTCCACCAACAACCCATTCCAAGCCGTCGGGAGCCGGGGTTTTTCCATCCGCCGCCGGCCTTTCCTGCCGCCTATTCCTTTTCGAAGCCTTGGCTTGTAAACCTGAGCGTGCGGCTGTTCTCGGTGACCGTGCGGACCACGTGATCGGGAGCGCCGTCCGGGATTTCTGCTTCGACCTCCAGTTGTCCCAGATCAGCTTGAGCAGCCTCGCCGCATCCTGCTCCGCCACGGACTTGCCGGGCGAGGAAGACCAGTTGGTTACGTCTTTGCCCTCAACTCTCGCGCGACAAAGGGCACGAGACCCTCTCGGAGCAGGTCCATCGCCTTGCCGATCCGTTCGTGATTCGTGATCGCCATCAGTCGCCTCGGTCGATTTCTCGTTTCGTCGGGACGTGACCGCGATGGATCCTGTATTGTGCGGCAACCCGATCAGCCTGGGTTTGGTGGAAGGTGAATCAGCCGGCATGCGGCCAGTCGATTTCAAGTCTGTGTTTCAGTGTGTTCAAGAACGAATAACTGAGTCGCTTTTCCTTTTGGAGCCGACCCACGACGATACTCGGGGCAATGCTTTGGTCGTCGGCGAAGGCCCTTACCATCTTCTCGGAGACCCTTAGCGGCAGTGTTTCCACGAAACCACCCCAGTCCTTCTCTGGGATGAGGAAGTTCCCGGCCCAGCGGTTGGCCGCATCTTCCTTTGGGTCCTCCGAGCCACGAAACTCGAAGAAGACATCCTTCTTGCCGTGAAGAAGGATGTGGGCCGCTTCGTGGAAAAAAGTGAACCACAGAACATCGTCGGTCTTATAGCGGAGGCTGAGTTGGAGGAGCGCTTTGTTCTTGGTCAACCAGCGGGTGAACCCGTAGACATGGGTCTTGGGAAACTCGGGCATCAGCACAACCACGACACCCGCTTCTGCGCAGAGCCGGCAGACCCGTTTCCATACACTTGCGGGGTGCTGGCGTGTCAGTGACCGGATTTCCGACAGCGTCTTCTTGAACCGCGACATATCGTAGCTCTCGCAAACGCTTTCCCGTGCGGCCAATTCGCCAGCTCTCAGCCATGCGCTGAGATCGCCCGTCTCGCTCTTCAACCCAGCGGCCTCTCGCGCAGATCCGGTCAGACTGGCATAAGTGGTTTGCCACTGTGCTTCCGAGTCGACACCAAAGAACCGCAACAGATTCTCGACCCGCTCGGTCTTGTCAGCGGATGCTGGAACCAATTGCAATTTGACCATCCTGCTATACGAGAAACATCTCAGCCACTCGGTCTGCGTCTCGATGCGGTGTCGTTCCTTCAACCGCGCCAAGCGCTCGCGGTAGTTGGCCTCGGCATTGTTCCAGAAAGAAGCCGGGACCCCCGTTACTCTCTCCAGTTGCAGGGACGTCTCGGCAGTAATGGCCGCCACCCCCTTGATGATCTCATTGATGGTCTTGACCGGGCGGCCCATACGCAGAGCCAGTTCCTTCTGCGTCAACTCCAACGACTTGATGGTTTCAAGCAACGTCTCGCCCGGCGGCACGGCGTAATCAGGGTTAAATTCTTGCTTATTCATGGGTATCCGCAATTTCGATAATGATGACCTTCACAACTGCCCGTAGGTCGGTTCCCCCTGAAGGAAGCTGGGGAACAGGGTCGTGGTCGGGAACAAGGATCAACCGATAGGGGTGGTCCAGATCGACAGAAAATTGGCCCCGGCGGTTTTCTTTGAGTGGATGCAATCGCGGTCCAGGAAGCTGGCCGAGGACATGGAGATTCGGTGATGCCTCGATCTCCAAAAGCCTCTGCTGGAGCAGCTTTGCTCGCCTAGGGCCATGCGTGGCCATCATCGTCATTTTGGTCGTCAGTTGCTTCCTGAGCTTTGTGTTCCTGAAATATATTTCCATGCACGGAGGATGTCAATTATATTAACCCTCAAGGTTAATTATATTGAATGGCTGCCGTTATTGCCAATTACGACCTACCTCTATCGCTGGTCCCTTGCTGCCCTCGCCTTCTGTATCCGATGTGCCTTGCTTGCCGGGCAACAGACTATTCAACCCGGGCATCGGGCGAGGAACAATTCCCCTTGTTGTGCATCCCCGTGAATGGCGAGCAGCCTCTCCATGGCCGCCTCGTGGGTCTCCAATCCGCCATCCGCCAGGATGTGGCCGACCCCGACTTCACGGGCAGCGAGCACCTGGGCTATCAGCAGCGTGTGATGGCAGGAACGCGTACTCGATTCCGCAAGCCGCGAGGCCGCGTGCCAGTAACTCACGATTGAACTGCGGATTGAAGCGGCTATACGATCTTGAGCGGACATCCAGCACTTGGCCACCTCGTAACGCCTCAACAACGTAACGAATGCCTCCAGCGGATGCGTGGATTGCCCGATGGTGAGAACGGGACAGACTGCCACGCCCATGCTTCTGCTAACGGTGGCAGGCGCCGGTGTCGTTGCATACCCCATGGACCATTCCTTCCAATTACCGGCGTCTATTCCGCTGCCCAGATGACAAGCTGGAACTGGCTCTCGTCGATGAGCATGTATTCAGGACGACGTCCCGACAGTTGCCGACTCTCCCGCAGGATGATCGGCACGCCGTCCCCTCGTCGCAGACAGCTCAACTTTTCGGATCAAAGCGTCGAGTGGGGGGATCACGGAGTCGTTACAGATCTCCCGGACCCAAGTCTCGACCGCATCAAGCTGGTCAATCGGTATCCCGATAACGTCCCGACCCTTCTCCTCAACCCCCAGCACAACAATTCCACCCCAACCATTAGCCATGGCGGTCAATTCGTCGGCAAATTCCTTTCGCTTGGGAGCCCTTACCTTAGAGATGGCAAGCAGCACGCGCTTGAGTTCCAAGGTTGAATCCTCGCCCAGGCGAATACGCCGCATCAAATCGTCACGTCCCATCATGGTCCCATTCCCTGCCGGCGCATGATCCGTTGGTAGCGGCTCTCGAACGCATCACGGCCACCCTCCATCACCCGGCAAACTTCGTCTCGAACCACCTGCTATTGTCACCCGGATACTTGCATTCGATGTGTCCGTCGCAAAACTTTGTCGTCTAGTACTCAGTTTGCGGCGTCGCGCCCGAAATTCGGCAAGAGTTTCGGGCGCCTCTTTGTCCAATTTCTCGGCACTTCCGTACCGCGGACAGCTTGACTATCGTCGATGACCGTCAATGATGCATTCGGATCCTGAGCGAGAGCGAAGAGTTGCTTTTGACTGTAGATACGGATTGGAAAACGCTCTCGAATATCACCCGAACAAATCACGTAGCGATCCTGTTGGAGGGAAGCTGTGCCGTCCAGCAATGCCAAGCAAAGTCCTTCCAGGTTCGGATGCGTCATCTCCACCCAAGTGAAGCGTCGGCCCAACAGATCGAGGTGGTGACCATCGGAGGCATGCACCCGAGATATCCCGTGTCCGATCTCTCCCTTGCTTCCATCAAGCCAGCTTTCGTCGATTTAGTCGGGCGGTCTCGGGCCAGATCCGGACAAGGGCGTTGGGCGATGTTGCCGGCCTGCAGGTTAGCCAAAGCGTCGGGGACCTCGGCCTTGAGCACCGCGAGCGTGCGACGCAACCAAACATAGAAAAAATTCGATAAATCTGCGTAGCGGACGTTGTCGTAGTAGAGCGGATCGGTGGAGACCATCTTCGCCGCAGAGGTAAATTGTTTGGATGCGTCAGCTTGGGTAGACGAGCCCCATTCCATGGTAGGTAACGTTGCAAGCGACTTGCAAACCCACTCAATACCGCCTGTCCAATTCCCGCTTGCATGGCCAAAGGGAGGAGCTTCCGCGTAATCCACGGTTACGAGGCTGTCGGTGAGAATGCCGCGTACGGCGGTGTTGGGTTGGAGATCTTCCAGCTTCACGGTCTGATCTCGCTTCCGATCATGGACTGACTCGTTCATACCATTGCATGACGACCTTCAACACCCTTCGCCCAACTCTCCCGTTTCGTGTATCGTGGCTGTCGGATCGACGGAACGACCTCAAGGACAACCAGGAGGAATCCCATGCGCAACAACCTTCGAGGCCAATACGCCATCGCGGGAGTGGGACACAGCGCGCTGGGCAAGGTACCGGAGATGGGGCCCATCGGGTTGTTCGCAGTGGCAGCGAGGAACGCCATTGCGGACGCGGGCCTGACCAACGCGGACGTGGACGGGCTGATCACGCGGGGGCCGGATGACGTCTACTGCCACCACCAGCGGGTGGGCGAGGCGCTGGGGCTCAACGTGACCTACAGTACCTCCACGGACAACGGCGGGGCGAGTCAGGTGCTAGGGGTGGCGATGGCCTGCATGGCCATCGCCGCGGGGCTGTGCAACACAGTCATCGTCGGGTTCGGGCGGGATACCTGGTCCCGGACTCACCGCAACGAGACGGCGCGCAAGCGGGTCAACATCGGCATTCAGAACCAGGGGGAGTTCGGCCCGGAGTTCGGCTGGTTCGGCGCGCCGTCCAACTACGCGGTGTCCGCCAGGCGGCACATGCAGATCTACGGCACCACCAAGGCCCAACTGGGCAGCATCGCGGTGGCGTTCCGGGACCACGCAAGCCGCAACCCCAACGCCTTCTTCCAGAAGCCCTTGAGCATGGAGGAGTACCTCAAGGCACGGCTCATCGTCGATCCGCTATGCCTCTATGACTGCAGCGTCTACATCGACGGCGCGGCCGCGGTAGTGGTGACCTCGGCGGAGCGCGCCAAGGGACTGAAGAACCCTCCGGCCTATATCATGGGGTTCGGCTTCGGGAACCGTCTCAGTGGTTGGTTCGAACAGAGCAACATGCTCACCACGGGAGCCAGAGAGGCGGGCGAGGCGGCCTACCGCATGGCCGGCATCGGCCCCGAGGCCGTGGACACGGCCCAGCTCTACGACTGTTTCACGCAGATGGTGCTGCTCCAGCTCGAGGACTACGGCTTCTGCAAAAAGGGCGAAGGCGGCCCCTTCGCAGCCTCGGGGGCCTTGTTGCTCGACGGGGCCCTGCCCACCAACACCTCGGGCGGGCAGCTTTCGGAGGGGCATACCGAGGGCATGCTGCAGATTGTGGAGGGCGTCCGGCAGATCCGGCACG
The DNA here is from genome assembly GCA_963422385.1 of Binatia bacterium. Lineage (GTDB taxonomy): Bacteria > Desulfobacterota > Binatia > UBA9968 > JAJDTQ01 > JAJDTQ01. The sequence goes on from OY729432.1 coordinate 824,226, forward strand.
AGCATGGGCCGGACCGGCAGGTGAAGGACGCCCAGGTGGCCCTGGTTAGCGGCCACGGCGGCAACACCGCCTGCCAATCGGCATTGATTCTGGCAAGGGAAGCATCATGAGCGAGTATGCCAAACCGTTGCCGGTTCCCACGGTGGAGTCCGAGCCCTTCTGGGAGGGCTGCAAACGCCACGAACTGCTGTTGCCGCAATGCCGCCAATGCGCCAAGTACTGGTTCCCGCCGGCTTCAACCTGTCCGCATTGCTGGAGCATGGAGTGGGACTGGAAGAAGGCCTCCGGCCGCGGCAAGATCTACTCGTTCGGTGTCTACCATCGAATGTACCACCCGGGCTTCGAAAGCGAGCTGCCCTACGTGTTCGCCGTCATTCAACTGGAGGAAGGGCCGCGGCTGGTGAGCAACGTGGTGAACGAGTCGCCGGAGAAGCTCGAGTGCGACCTTCCGGTGGAGGTGGTGTTCGAGGACGTGACCGAGGACGCGACGCTCTACAAGTTCAAGCCCGCCTGGTGACCCGTCCCCAAAATTCGTCGATGAGGCTGCACCGGACTTTGGTTGTCGGCGAAACTCGATGACTTTGTGCGGACGGGTTTCAAGCCCGCCAGCGCCCGCACTACCGCGACGCCTCGGTGAGTGTCTTGATGAGGGTATCCGCCTGCTTGTTCTTGAACTTTCGTCGGAGCAGGATGTCTCGAGGTGAGACCTTGGGCTGCCCGTAGTAGGTTTGATTGTCGGTCCGGTTGATGACCACGCCGCCGCCCTCGATGGCCAGACCGGCGAACAGTCCCTTGATGCGGGAAAACGAAAAGATGTCGAAGATCTCGGCCTTGGCTCCGATCCCCATGGGGCCTACACCGATGCTTGCGTCGGCGCCGAGATGGAACTTGTCCCTCAGGAATCTTCTCAAGCCCCTTTCCGTCATGATCATGAGGATGACCTGCCCGCCCGCGGCGCCGAACTGAAGGCCGAAGGAACCGGAAGCCACATCGTAGAAGGCCGGATAGCTCCAGGTGCCGGCGCTGTCCTGGGCCAGCAGCACGCCCTTGCCCCCCGACCCGCCGACGAAAAACCCTCCCTTGAGGAGCACCGGCATGATGAGCAGTCCCTTGGCGTAACGCACATTCTCCCGGAACCACGTCATCCGGGCATCCCTCTGGAAATCCCTGAACGCGAACTGGGCCTTGGTCACTCTCTGGGCCAAGTCCTCCTCGGTGACCTGCGCGCCCGAGGGGACGGCGGACAACGCGGCGCAAAGGAACAGGCCGGCAAATGACACCAGAATTTTTCGCATCGGACGCCTCTCTTTCGCTGGACCCTCGTCGCCCGTCGGAGACGGCACTCGCAGGCTACCTGCCAATCATGATTAACATGTAGCGCAGGGATGGGAAACGAAACACGACCGGCGAGGTCTCACAGGACGCCACGCTAGCACTCCATCCCGATGCCCGCGGCCCGGGCCTTGTCGTGGACCAACCGCGCCAGCGCCATGTACCCCACGCCCTGGTCGCTGTTCTGCTTGAACAGGGTGACGTCCTTGTCGCTGCGGCGTCCGGGGGTCTTCCCGGTCACCAGCGCGCTCAGGTCCTTGACGTCATTCCAGGCGAGAACGCCGTTCCGGACCGGCTCGAGCAGGTCCCCCTGCTCGTCCTGAATGCCTTGCTGCACCAGGGTCGCGACGATCACGTCCGCCCGCGCCAGCACCTCGTCGTCCAGCTCCCGGCGCGGCCGGCTGACCAGCCCTTCCATCAGCAGCTCCTTGTTGCTACCCACGATGGAGGTGACGTGGACTCCCTCCTCCAGCCACCGCCCGAAGACCACGGGCACGTTGCTGCCGGTGGCGCAAACGATGATGTCCACGTTCCGGGCGGCGTCCTCGGGCTGGTCCACGGGCTTCAGTTCCGCGTCCACGTGGGGCTGCATGGTGTCGCAGAAGGTGCGACGGTTGTCGGCGCTGCGGCTGTAGACCCGCACTTCCCGGATGGGTCGGATGGCGCACATGGCTTCGACGTGGCGGCGCGCCTGGCGGCCGGTGCCGTAGAGTCCCAGCACCGTGGCGTCCTCCCGGGCCATGCGCCGGGTGCCGACAGCGCTGGTGATGGCGGTCTCGGTGGCGAACTCGTCCCCGGTGGCTTGCCGCCGGTAGAAGGGCGGACAACCGGCGATGATCGCCAGCAGCGCGCCGGTCTCGCTGTCATAGCTAACGTAGACCCGCGTTCCCACCGCCGCGTAGCTCTGGTCCTGGGCCGTGTAGTTGTGCCGTTCGTAGTGGACGAAGGTCCCGGCCACCCCGAGGGGCACGCATCCGCCGGAATGAACGGTGATGCGACGGTCGTTCGCCAGCATCCGCTGGCGCGGCAGGCTGAAAACGGGATGGTCCTCCTGCGAGGCGAACCCCTTCTCGACGGCGTCGACCGCCTCGGTGATGGAGATAAGCCCGGTGAGATCTTCGGACCTGATGAACAGTGCCATGGGCTTTGCCCCGCAGCGCTATATGTGGGCCCGGGTGAACTCCAGCGTGCGCTCGCACACGTTCCCGGTGGTCTGATCCGGCGGCATGACGTTCCAGAACTCCGGCTGAGGCAGACACTCGCGCAGGTAGTGGGCGCCCGAGGTGGCGTGGGACGGATCGTCACCCGGTATCACCAGCGCCGGCGCCTTGATGCCCATCAACTCTTCCGGCTCGGCGCCGGTGGCGGTATCCCGGTCGAACAGACCCGGGCCGCTGGTGGCGATGATCCCCGCGTAGCGCTCCGGATCCCCGGCCGCGAATTGCTCCGCGAACGCGATGTCCCGGGCGATCACCGACGCCCAGGGACCGGACGCGGGGTCGGTCCAGAAGGTCGTCCCCTTGGCCGCCCGGTCCACCACTCCCCGGAGACCGTTTTCCCGCACGAAGTCGAGATGGTTGGCGAAGCGCGCCCGGCTCGCGGACTTCCAGCGGTATCCGCCCACCGGCCAGTGGAGGATCATGCCCCGGGTCGTCTCCGGAAAGTTGACGCCGAAGGAAAGGGCCACCGAGCAGCCCATGCAGCCGCCCATGACGAAGGCCGAATCGATCCGGAGATGGTCGAGAAGCTGTTTGCCCTCGCTGGCGTAGGCGATCCAGGTCAGGCGTTCCACGCGCCCGCCGGACTGTCCCGACTCGCGCCGGTCGTAGGCGATCACCCGATGCTCCGAGGCCAGCTTCGCCAGAGCGTCGATGCCGGTCCAGGCGCTGGCCACGCGCCACTTCTCGATGGTGGAATCGAAACCTCCGGGCGCGAACATCAGCAGCGGCGTTCCGGAGCCGTAGGTTTCGTAGTGGATCTCGATCCCGTCGATGACGGCAGTCGGCATGAAGCTCCTCCCGAATGGCCCATGAGCGCATGCAGACCGCGCGCAAACAGGGCGTCCATGATATTTTTCCACGATTAGCCCAACCGTGTGGAGTAGTCAAATTCCCGGCGCCACGGCGGCCGCTGGACGGGTCATTGACCCGGCTCGGTTTCGGGTCCTATACTGCCCGCCTGAATATCGAGCGGCCGGCCGTACCGGCGCCACGGAGGAAACCATGTTGATCGATTGGCATTCACACCACACGGCGCCGGAGGTGGTGGACGCGTTTCGAAAGAAGGCCGGGAAGTCGCCGAAGGTCGACGCTTACGATTCAGGCAACTTCGACAAGAGACTTGCCGAGCTGGACCAGGCGGGGATCGACTTCCAGCTCGTCTGTCAGGGAGCCAGCGAGGACGCGGACCAACTCGAGGCGGGGGACGCCATCGAGATGGCGCGCCTGTCCAACGACGTGCTGGCGGAGCGCATTGCCGGGCACACGGACCGGTTCGGAGGTATCACCGCCCTGTCGCTCAAGAACGTGAGGGAGTCGGTGGAGGAGATCCAGCGCATGGACTCCCGGGGTTTCAAGGCGGTGCTCATCTACCCGCGGGTGGACGGCGCGATGAAGGTGGACCTGCCGGAGCTCGATCCCGTTTTCGCCAAGGTGGCCGAGCTGGACCTGCCCCTCTTCCTTCACGGCAGCGGAGGCGCCAAGGATCCGACGCTCAAGCGGCTGGAGGACGGCGGCGCCGGGGTCGCCTACAGCGTGCTGTCGGATGCCAGCGTGAACGAGTGCGTCATGCGCATGATCGCGGGCGGTGTCTTCGACCGTCATCCCAACCTCAAGGTGGTGATACGCAGCGGTGGCGGCGGCCTCCCCCTCCTGGTCCAGAGGATGTCCTGGAAGCACAAGGGGTCCCGGGGCGAGAGGCGCTACTCCGACATCTTCCTGGAGCACTTCCTCATCGACACGGCCAGCGTCAAGCCCGGCGCGCTGCCCTTCCTCACCGACGTGATGGGGTCCGGGGGCATCGTCTTCGGCTCGGATTATTGCGGCGGATTGGGGCCCCTCAAAAGGGCGCTCACGGTCGTGGACGAGCAACGGAACGCGTCGGAGATCCGCTCCTGGACGGAGCGGAATTCCCGCGAGATGCTGCACCTGTAGTCGGCCGCGTGGTCTGCCGGAACCGGGCGCGGGCGGGTTTGAAACGTTTGAAACCCGCCCCTACATCCTTGGTCGTAGTGGCCTGCCAAGACAGGCGGGGGTGAAACCCGTCTCTGCGGCATGGGGAGGGGCGGGCATGGGCAAGGTGCTATCCACCCGGCTTCACCTGGGCGGCGAAAACCTCGAGGGTGCGCAGGAAGCTCGGGTGCGACAGGGTCGCCATGTCCAGGACGACGTGCTCCACGCCAGCTTCCCCGAACTCGGCGATGCGGTCCCGGATCAACGAAGGGGTCCCGTTGAACGGCGTGTTGCCGGCCCGGCCCGCGTAAGGCCCCACCGGCTCCGAGACGCCTTCGATGAGCAGGTTTGCGCGTAGCGACATGCTCGGGACCCGGGCGACCTGCCGCCGTTCACACAACCTGGCCATGTAGGCTCTTCCGTCCTTCATCTGTTCGGCGGTAAGCCCGATGGGGTGCCACCCATCGCCCAGCTCTACGGCCCGCCGCATGGCGCGCTTGCTTCTGCCGCCGATCCAGATCGGCGGTCCCGGCTGCTGCACCGGTCTCGGCGAGGCATGGACCTTGTCGAAGTTGAAGTACCTGCCGGTGAAGCCCGTCTGATCGTGGGTCCACATCTCACGGATGATGCGCAGGTATTCGTCGCTTACGTCACCGCGATCCTCGAAGCGCGCCCCCAGGGCGTTGAACTCCCCTTCCATGTACCCGGCCGCGGCCCCGAAGATGACTCGCCCGCCGGAGAGGACGTCGATGCTCGCAAGCATCTTGGCCATGACGATGGGATTGCGGTAGGCCAGAACGATGATGCTGCTGCCAAGCTGCGCCCGGTGCGAAACCGCGGCCAGGAAGCTGAACACGGTGAACGCCTCGAGCATATGCTCGCGATAGATCAACTGCGCTTCACGGACGCCCTCCGGGATCACGATGTGGTCGGTGACCCAGATGGAATCGAATCCCAACCGCTCGATCTCGGTCACCGCCTCGACCAGCTCGGCGCGCCCGGTCTCCCGGCCGTAGTGCGTAAGACAGACCCCGAATTTCATGGATTCCCCCGAAAGGTGGCTGTAGCGGCCGACGGTGCGGTGCGGGCGGGTTTGAAAGCCTCCTCTACTGTTTCCGCGTGGTCAGCTCGATCTTGTAGCCGTTGGGATCCTCGATGAAGGCGATGACCCCGCCGCCGTGCTTCATGGGACCCGCATCGCGAGTGATCTTGACTCCCTTCTTCCGCAGGTCGTCACAGGTGGCGTACACGTCGGGCACTCCGATGGCGATATGGCCGAAACCGTCGCCCACGTCGTACTCGTGGGTGTCCCAGTTGTAGGTCAGCTCGATGACGGCGTTGTCGTCCTCGGAGCCGTAACCCACGAAACAGTTGGTGAAGCGGCCGGACTCATAGTCCTTCTTCTTCAAGACATCCATCCCCAATCCGTCGCAATAGAAGTTGAGGCTTTCATCCAGGTGCTTGACCCGAATCATGGTGTGAACGATTCTCATGAGATTCTCCTTCTCAGGCTTGCTCGCAAATTTGTGAGGGATCGGCCACCGCCTCCCGAATCTCCCAGCCCTTTGACCGCGTGAAGCTCACGTGGCTGAATTCACAGGGTTTCAGATGAAAGGCGCGATACTCGTTCAGCGGCGTCCGGCTGATGCGGCACAGTACGGAAAGGATGGGAAAACTGTGGCTGACCACGACGATGGTGTCCCCGTCGTCGTGACTCTCGACGATGCGGTTGAGCGCGGACCGGACCCGGCGGTCCACGTCGAGCAACCGCTCTCCGCCCGGCAGGTCCACGGCCACGGGTTGCGAGCGCCACCGTTCGATCAATCCTCCGAACCTCTCACGGACCTCGACGAACGTGAGGCCTTCCATCTCGCCATGGTCGAGCTCGCGCAGGTCGGGCTCGATCTTCACGGCGACGTCATGGGGTCCGCCGACAATCTCGGCGGTTTGCCGGGCTCGCTGGAGGTCGCTGGAATAGATCGCATCGATACGGCAGCGGCTCAGGTGCTCGGCGACCTCGTTGGCTTGCCGGTGGCCGAGCTCGTTGAGCTCGATGTCCGAGCTCCCTTGGCACCGGCCTTCCCGGTTCCAGCGGGTCTCGCCGTGACGCAACAGAAAAATCTGCATGGGAAGGGTGGCGCGTCAGATGAATTCCGGATGGATCTCTATCACGGCATTGGCCTTCAGGTTCTCGATCAACCTTCTCAACGCTCGCTGCCGCTTCTCTTCCCGTATCTGCTGCGTCAGGTCCTTCTTCTCCTTGGCCAGGCCGGCCGGATCGGCCTCTATGGTCTTCCTCAGCACCATGACGTAAACCGTGTCGTCCTGGAGGTAGGCGGTCTCCACCACCGGTTTCTCCTTCGTCACCGTGAGTCGTCCCAGTGGCAGCGGGAGAATCCCGATCTCGGGGATCTCGGCCTGCCCGCGCGGAAACAATCCGGTGTCTCCCACGTCGAGCCCATCGGACGCCGCCACCCTGGCCAGATCCGGCGTTTCCCTGAGCTCCGCAAGAAGTTCTTCGCCCTTCTTGCGGGCCATCTCTCGCGCCTTCCTTCGGGTGAGGGTCTCGGTGATCCCGTCCTTCACGTCCTCCAGGGGCGGGACCACGGGTTCCATCCGCTCGGCGCCCTCCATCAGGTACAGCGCGTCGGGTGCCGAGACGATGGGCCCTACCTGACTCGGCTTGAGGGACAGGGCCACGCGGTAAAAGTCCTCCACGTCGCCGATCTCGTCCAGCGTATCACCCGCGCTGAACAGTCTCGTTTCCGACAACGCGATCCCCCGTTTCGGGGCGACCTCGGCCAGCCGCGAACCGTCAAGCGCCCTTTCGCGGTCTTCCTCCGCCGCCCGCGCCGCCTTGGCCGCGCCGCGTTCACGCTTGAGCGCCTCGACGATCTCCTCCCTCACCTCATCGAGCTCCACGACCCCTTCCTCCTGTTTCTCCACCGCCTTCAACAGGTGCAGCCCGAGCGCGCTTTCGACGATCTCGCTCACCTCGCCTTGCTTCAGGACGAAAAGCGCCTCATCCAGCGCCGCCACAAGCTGACCCCGGCCCACAAAGCCCATGTCGCCACCCTGCGCGGCGCTCTCGTCCCTGGAGTGCCGCTTGGCCAACTCGGCGAAGTCGGCGCCCTCACGGGCCTGCTTCAGAACGTCTTCCAATTGCTTGCGCGCCGCCGACTTGTCTTCCGGCGTCGTACCTTCGGCCGGCGCCGGGATGAAGATCTGGCTGAACTTCACCGCATCCCGCCTGCGGAACCGGCGGTCACGGTAGACGTCGTAGTAGGCCCGCACTTCCTGGTCGGAGACCTCGATATCGGCCGCGAAGTCTTCCACGCGATACGCCAGGTACCGTGCCTTGACCTTGAGCGGTTCCCGCAACAGCGCGCCGTTGCCGTCGTAGTAGGCCCTGATCTCCTCGTCCTCGACCTCGATGTCCTGGAAAAAATCCTCGGTCTTGAGACGGACGAAATTCAGCGCGATCTCCTGATTGTCCACCTGATAACGTTGCTCGACCTCGTCGGCCGTGACCGGGATGGAGTCCTGGATCAGATCCTGGAGTTTCCGGATCACCAGGGCCTCGCGCTGCCGGGCCTCGAACTCTCCCGGAGTCAGCCCCTGTCCGCGAAGCGCCTGCTCGTAGACATTCTTGTTGAACCGGCCCGCGGCCTGGAACGCCGGGTTGCGCGCGATTCCCCGCACCAACTCCTCATCGGTGACCTGAAGCCCCAGATCCTGAGCCGCCTGCAACAACAACCGTTGCTGGATCAGCTCCTCCAGCAACTGGCCCCTGAGATTGAGCGCCTCGATGTCGGCGGGAGAGAGCCGTCCTCCGGCCAGTTGCCGGTAGGTCTGCAGCATCCTGTAGTAATGGCCCTCGAGCTCGGTGTAGGTGATCTTGTCCCCGTTCACCTCCGCGATGGTGACCACCTGCTCCTGTCCTCCCTGGGGACCCACGCCGACCATGACGAACGCCAACACGCCGACCCCAAGCAAGAGCAGCACCAACCACGACCGTTTTCTCTTTCGTAGCGCGTCAAGCATATTCGAAACTCTCCTCGGAGCGCGACAACCTGTTTGGCAAACTCGTTCGCGATCCGCCCGGCACGCGGCAGAGATACGAACCAAAGCTCATTATAGGTAGCCCTGGTGATGAAATGAAGGGCAGCAGCGGCGCCGCGGCAGCCAACGCTTCTTTACCCTTCTCGTTTGTTGTACCACGGATTGACTTCTGATACCTTTACTCGAATCCTAGCACCTTGTATCGGGCATGGAAGAGAGGTGGCATGAGGTTTCTCGACAGGATCTATGGCCTCGTTTCCAACGATCTGGCCATTGATCTGGGCACTGCGAACACGCTGATCTATATCAAGAACGAGGGCGTGGTGTGTAACGAGCCATCCGTGGTCGCAGTGCAGAAGAACGGACGCGGCGAGAAGAGGATCCTGTCCGTCGGCACCGCTGCAAAAAGGATGCTGGGACGCACACCCGGCAGCATCGTCGCCATTCGGCCGTTGCGGGACGGCGTCATCGCCGATTTCGAGACCACGGAGGCGATGCTTGAGTATTTCATCAAGCAGGTGCACCACCGTCGCTCGCTGGTGCGGCCGCGGGTGATCGTCGGGGTTCCTTTCGGCATCACCGAGGTCGAGAAGCGCGCCGTTCGGGAGTCCGCGGAATCGGCGGGAGCCCGGGAGGTCTACCTCATCGAGCAACCGATGGCCGCGGCCATCGGGTCGGGGCTGCCCATCACCGAACCCACCGGGAACATGATCGTGGACATCGGCGGGGGGACAACCGAGGTGGCGGTAATCTCCCTGGCCGGTATCGTTTACTCGAAGTCGATCCGGGTGGGAGGCGACAGGCAGGACGAAGCCATCGTTCAATTCATCAAGCGACGTCACAATCTGATGATCGGGGAGCGCACGGCGGAGCTGATCAAGATAACCATCGGCTCGGCCTATCCCGGCGAAGAAATCCGGACCATGGAGATCAAGGGACGGGATCTGGTGGCGGGCGTACCCAAGACCGTGCTGATTTCCGACGAGGAGATCCGCGATTGCCTGCTGGAGCCCATCAACCAGATCCTGGACAGCGTCCGCGTTTCTCTGGAGCGTACGCCTCCGGAGTTGGCTTCGGACATCGTTGACAGAGGTATCGTTCTGGCCGGCGGAGGGGCGTTGCTCAAGAACCTGGACTCGCTGATCAGCGAAGAGACCGGGCTTCCGGTGACCCTCGCGACCGATCCCTTGACCTCCGTGGTTCTGGGGGCCGGCAAGGCTCTGGACGAGATCGACCTGCTCAAGGATGTAACGATCAACTGAAAGGACAGAGGCTGAACTTGCCCGCAGCCAGGACAGGGAGAACTGCGGACTCGCCCCGGTCAACGCAGCATCCATCCAGAAACCGCCAGCCGGACACCCGCTCGAGCAGAACCGGGTTTCTGGCCATCACGACACTTCGCCGGTATCGGATACCGATCCACTGCCTGTGCGCTCTGGCCTTGGCGTTCTACGTCGTAACCGTCTCATCCACCGTCCCTGACAAGGGAGACCCGGTTACCAGGTTCCTGTCGCAATCCGTGAGACCGCTGCAGATGTCACTCCACGCCCTGGGCGCGGCGATGCGAAACCTGCAACTCAACTACGTGGCCTTCAAGGACATCTGGAACGAGAACCAGGCCCTGAAGGAACGGGTCGCCGCCCTGGAGGCCGAACGCAACCGGCTCTTCGAAGCCAAGCTCGCCAATGATCGCCTGACCGAGCTGCTGGAGATCCGAACGCGGATATTGAGGGAATCCGTGGCGGCCACGGTGATCAGCAACAGCGCCAGCAGTTGGTTTCGCACCATAACGGTAGGCAAGGGCAAGCGTGCGGGCATCCATCAGGGCATGGCGGTCATCACCCCGAAGGGCGTCGTCGGCAGGGTCGTGTCCGTGGAAGACGACACCGCCAAGGTGATGCTGTTGACGGACTACAAGAGCGGGCTTGATATCATCACGCAACGGACTCGGGTGCGCGGCATCGTCTCCGGATCGGTGGACGGAGAGCCCATCGTCAAGTACATGGGCCATAACGAGGACGTCCGTCCCGGCGACAGACTCATCACCTCGGGGCTGGATGGGACGTTTCCCAAGGGACTTCTGGTTGGCACCATCGTCAACATCACGGATGACGGTCCCGGGCTTTTCCGGCGGGTTCGCGTCGCGCTGGCGGTGGATCCGTTGGTGATGGAAGAGGTGCTTTTCATCTCCGACAAACCCAGACCGGCGGTTTCCTCCGCATCGAGGGAGGACGGGGAGAAAACGCTCCCGGTTATGCCATGAACGTCTCCCTGAGCTTCTTCGGCATCGGCCTGGTCTTCGTTGTCCTGCAGTCCACGCTCCTGCACCTCGCAAGCTGGACGCCCATCACCCCCGACCTGACCCTGATCCTCTGCGTCTATTGGGCACTCAACCGCCCACGAGTAGAGGCCGTTTGGGCGACGTTTCTGCTGGGATACGCCATCGACATCCTGTCGAGTCCTCAACCGGGCTTGAACGCCTTGGCCTTCTCCGCCGTCTTTCTGGTAGTATACGTCGTCTTTCGCTACGTCTGGGCCAACGGCCCCCTGGTCAGCGCCGTGACCGTATTCGTGGCCGTATGGCTGAAAGTCGGCACGCTGATCGTCATTTTCCCGCTGTTCGAGCTGTCCGCGGGCAGTTGGGTCGTCGTTGCCGACGCCATCTTGCGGGAAGCCCTCTTCTCTGCCTGTATCGCACCCTTGCTGTTCCCCATGCTTCGCTACATCCAGACCCGCATGGAGACCGTGAAAAAATCGTCCTTCCTCGCCAATGCTTCCTCTTAGTTCCACCTCCCGTGCTCTGACGGAGTTCCGCGGGCGAATACGTATCTTCGGGCTGTTGATCCTTTTGGTTTTCGCCTTTCTGACGTACCGCCTGTGGACTCTCCAGATCCTGCAAGGCAAGCGTTACACCGTGATGTCCGAACACAACCGGATCCGGCTGGAACCCGTCCCCGCCGTCCGCGGCATGGTGTTCGACCGGAAACACCGGCTGCTGATCAACAGCCGCCCCTCCTTTGACGTGCGGTATCTGGCCAACGATTCGCAAGACCGGGAAACCACCCTGCGGCGCCTTGCGGACATGGTCGAGGGCGACGGGGCACGATTCCTCGAAGCAGTTAACCACAGCAAGGGATCGAGAGAATTCACGCTCATCCGCGACGTGGATTGGCCGTCCGTGGTGGCCGTGGAGACCCATCGACTGGATCTCCCGGGAGTGTACGTCAGCGTCAGAGCCCGGCGCAGATATCTGACCGACGAAATGACGGCCCACGTGCTCGGCTACCTGGGGGAGATCAACACCGAGCAATTGCGGCAGCTTCGCAGAAGGGGCTACCGGCGCGGAGACGAGATCGGACAGACCGGCCTCGAGAAGGGATGGGAGCTGCATCTGGCCGGCCGTAGCGGAGGCGAAAAGGTGGAGGTTGACGCGACCGGCCGCAAGGTGCGTGTGATCGATCGGCTCAAGGCGACCCCTGGACACAACGTGGTGTTGACCCTCGACGTGGACATTCAGCAAGTAGCGTACCATGCGTTGAAGGACAAGGAAGGCGCCATCGTCGTCCTCGACGTGAATACCGGCGCCGTCCTTGCCCTGGTGAGCACTCCCGCGTTCGACCCCAACTCGTTCGCGCGGGGCATGACGCCCGAGGAGTGGCGTCAACTGGCGGCCGACGACGGAACACCGCTGCACAACAGGACGTTGCAGGGGCACTTCCCGCCGGGTTCGACGTTCAAGATCGTCACCGCCTTGGCCGCATTGCAGGAAGGCGTCATCTCTCCTGATCAACATCTGTTCTGCGACGGCTCGTACAAGGTGGGCAATCGCGTTCTCCGGGATTGGAAGAAGTATGGACACGGCCGTATCGCCATGCACCAGGCCTTGGTGCAGTCGTGCGACGTCTACTTCTACCAGTTGGCCCAGCGGCTCGGTGTCGAGAAGATTGCCAAGCACGCGCGGCGTTTCGGATTCGGCGCACCCACGGGCATCGAGCTCGACGGCGAAAGCGGCGGGTTGGTTCCCGACCGGGCGTGGAAGCGGCGCCGTTTGGGGGTCCGCTGGTATCCCGGCGAAACTCCCCTCGTGGCCATCGGGCAGGGGTACCTCGGCGTGACGCCGCTGCAGATGGCAAGTATGGTCGCCACCGTGGCCAACGGGGGGACGGTGTATCGCCCCTGGTTCGTGAAGCAGGTTCTTTCGTCTGAAGGCGAGGTCATGGAAGAATATGGCCCGGTCCGTACCGGCACCGTGAACCTGCAAGAAGAGAACCTGAACATCGTACGTAAGGCGCTTTTCGACGTGGTCCACGGAAGGAGAGGTACGGGCAAGCGGGCGCGATCGGGTATCGTCGACATTGCCGGAAAGACCGGCACCGCCCAGGTGGCCGAGATGCGTGGGGAAGCCGTCAAGAGCGAAGACCTGCCGTACGCGGTCAGGGATCACGCGTGGTTCGTGGCCTACGCTCCGGCTCGGAATCCCGAGATCGCCGTTGCCACCCTCGTGGAGCACGGCGGACATGGCGGCGCCACGGCTGCGCCCATCACCAAGGAGATCATCGAAGCCTATTTTCGCCTTGAAGACGATGAGGCGGAAGACCCTGAAGGGACACACGGTCCGCTGGCGGTCTCGACCGGCGACAGGCCCCAAGGGTAGATCATGCAAATCGACCGCCGGCTCCTGTCCAGCTTCGACTGGCCTCTGTTCGTCCTGTCCATCGGGCTGGCCTTGCTGGGTATCATGACCATCTATAGCGCCACGTGCAACGTCGACGAGGAGTGCTCGCGCTATTTGGCCACCAGGCAATCCTACTGGCTCGTCATCGGCTTGGTGCTGATGATCGCGACCTTTTCCGTGGATTATCAGCGCTTGAACCCTTGGGCATACCCCATCTACGCCGCGGTGGTCATTCTCCTCGCCCTGGTGCTGTTCATCGGCATCACCAGTGGAGGCTCCCAGCGATGGCTGGACCTGAGATTCTTCTCGTTCCAGCCCTCGGAGCTCGCCAAGCTCGTGCTCGTGCTCGTGCTGGCCAAGACGCTGTGCTACTACGAGCCCGGATATTCCCTCACGGCTCTAGGGGTGCCTCTGATGCTGTGTGCACCTGTGCTGGCGCTGGTGCTGCTGCAGCCGGACCTGGGGACGGCCGTGCTGATCTTTCTCGTCGCCATGGTGGTCGTGGTCATGTCCGGACTGCGCTTGCGGTCCCTGCTCTACTTCACGCTTGCCGCGGTTGCCGCCCTGCCGGCGGGTTGGCAGTTTCTGAAGCCGTATCAGAAAACCCGCATCTGGACCTTCATGAATCCGGAGTCGGACCCTCTCGGCGCCGGCTATCACGTCGTCCAGTCCAAGATCGCCATCGGCTCGGGGCGTCTTTGGGGAAAAGGATATCTTCAGGGCAGCCAGAACCGGCTGGAGTTTCTCCCGGAGCAGCATACGGATTTCATCTTCTCCGTATTTGCCGAAGAATGGGGGTTCTCGGGCTGCGTGCTGTTGCTGGCGGGGTATGTGTTGCTGATCCTGCTCGCGCTCCGGGCGGTGCGACGGGCTCAGGACCGTTTCGGAGCGCTATTGGCCGCGGGAATGACCGCCATCCTGTTCTGGCAGTTCACCATCAACATCGGCATGGTGACCGGCCTCCTGCCCGTGGTGGGGATTCCATTGCCGCTCATCAGCTATGGCGGATCGTCCCTGGTTACGACCCTGGTGGCGGTGGGCCTGCTGATCAGCATCAGCATGAGGCGCAACACGCGGCCGTAGCGGCGGGTTTCAAACCCGCCCGTGCCCGCACATCGCGCCGTGGGACATTCAACCCAGGGCCTTGTCGATCTCGCTCACCAATCTGGCTTTGGAAGCCGCGCCCACGATCTGGCCCGAGAGGCCGCCTTCCTTGAAGATCATCAGGTTCGGAATCCCCTGTATGCCATAGCGGCTGGGTGTTTCCGGGTTTTCGTCGACGTTGATCTTCACCACCTTGAGCTTGCCGTCATACTCCCGCGCAAGCTCTTCCAGCACCGGCGCGATGGATTTGCACGGGCCGCACCAGGGAGCCCAGAAATCCACCAACACGGGCATGGACGCGCGAATGACCTCTGCTTCGAACTCGTTGTCCGCTACATGGGATATGTCCATAGGACGTGCCTCCCTTTCCAAGCGCCCTCGACGAGGGCAGGATGCCCTCGCACCCTGGTAGGGGCGGGTTTGAAACCCGCCCCTACCAGATTCCGGAGAGAAGATTCAACAGGGTCCGGACTCCGAACCCGGTTCCCCCTTTCGGGCACGTAATGTGATCCTTGCTGGCAAATGCCGGTCCCGCGATGTCCAGGTGCGCCCAGGAAACTCCGCTGACGAATTCCTGCAGGAACAATGCCGCCGTGATGGCGCCGGCCGAGCCGCCTCCCACATTCTTGATGTCCGCGACATGACTCTTGATGTCCTCGCGATACTCGGCTGCCAGAGGTAACTGCCAGAGACTCTCTCCGGCATCGCGGCCGCATTCGATGAGCTTCCCGGCAAGATCGCCGTCGTTGCTGAAGAGCCCCGCCAGCTCGTTCCCCAAAGCGACGATACAGGCACCCGTGAGGGTGGCGAGATTGATCATGCAGTCCGGCTTCTCCCGGGCCGCCAAGGCCAAGGCGTCCGCCAGAATGAGCCGCCCCTCGGCGTCCGTATTCATGACCTCGACGGTCTTGCCGTTGAGGTACCGGATGACGTCCCCCGGTTTTTGCGCGCCCCCGTCCGGCAGGTTGTCCGTGGCCGGCACCATGCCCAGCACCTCGACGTTGGGCGCCAGCTCGGGCAGCACGCTCATGACGCCGATGACCGCTGCGCCCCCCGCCATGTCCAGCTTCATGGTCTCCATGGAGCGGGGCGGCTTGAGGGAGAGTCCGCCGGAATCGAAGGTGATACCCTTCCCGATGAGAGCGATCTTCTTCTGCGGCCGGCCCTGGGGCTCGTAGCGCATGTGGATGAAACGCGGTTCCTCCCGGCTGCCCTGATTGACCGCCAGAAGTCCCGCCAATTTCATCTGCTCTATCTTCTTCTTGCCCCACACCTCCACCTTCAGCCCCTCGCCGCGGCAGTGAGCCGTGGCCTGCTCCGACAGATAGCTGGCGGTGGCCGTGGACGGCGGCTCGTTTACCAGATCCCGTGCCAGGCAGACTGCCGACGCCGACAGCCTGGCCTTCTTCACCGCCCGAGTCAGTGCGACGCTTCTGCCCGACGCGGTCCGGCCGAGAATGAGCGTGCGAACCCGACTCTTCTGGTTGTCGTTGGACCGATACCTGGTGAAGCGGTAGGCGTTGAGCAGGGCACCCTCGGTGACCGCGGCCACGACGGGTCCCGTCTGTTGGTCCGGCGGCAGCATGAAAATCGCCTCGTCGGCCCAAACCCGCCCGGCCTCCCTGGCGGTGACGGCGCCGGCCACACGCCAGTCGTGGAGTCCTTCCTCCTCATGCTTGCCCAGTCCCACCAGCAACACATGGCCCGCGGGCATCGCGCCGTGGGTCGCCACCAGCAGCGAGCTCCCGCGCCCGGCGACAAAACGGCTCTTCTTCACCAGCCCGCCCAACTCGCCCTTGAGTTGGCGGTCGAGGCGCCGTACCAAGCCATCCTTGAGGCTCTTGTCCGTCACCGGAACGGCCAGTAGCGCCGTATGGACCCGCGATGGGGCGATTTCTCTCAGCTTGATGTCCATGAACATCGGTCAGGGGCGATGACCGCGGATGAGGGTCATGAACTCGGCGCGAGTCTTCTCCTCCGTGCGGAAGGCTCCCAACAGGGAACTCGTTATGATGGTGGAGTTCTGTTTCTGAACACCCCGCATGCGCATGCACATGTGCTCTGCCTCCATGACCACCGCCGCCCCCAGGGGTTTGATGCGATCCATGATGGTATTCGCGATCTGGTTCGTCAGGCGCTCCTGGACCTGCAGGCGCCGGGCATAGGCGTCCACCAGCCGCGCCAGCTTGGAAACGCCGACTATCTTCTTGCGCGGGATGTAGGCGACGTGGGCCTTGCCGTGGAAGGGCAGCATGTGATGCTCACAGAGAGAATAGAAGTCGATGTCCTTCTCGACGATCATCTCTTCGTAGTCCTCGGTGAACAGGGCGCCGTTGATGATGGTATCCGGATCCTCCCGATAGCCGCCGGTCAGGAATCTCCAGGCCGTGGCCACTCGCTCCGGCGTCTTCTCAAGCCCCTCCCGGTCGGGGGCTTCTCCGAGGGACGCGAGGATGGCTCTAACGTGTACTTCCAGGGAATCCGGCGGTTTCTCCGTGCTCTCGGCAGGCTGCTGAACGGGCATCAAGGGAACGTAACATCTGCCCGAAAGCGGGTCAAATCGACCTCCGCAGCACCGCCGCGCCTTGCCGATAACGAGAAATCCTGAGTATATCTGCGTATATCTGTCCACGAACTCCGGTTCAGACACGGAAATACAGCCATGGCCCACATACCCGACATCATCACCGAGGACGACACCTCTCATCTCGTAACCCTTGAAGAAATCAGCCGGTTCGTGGACGAAGCCGAGGACCTGCAAGGCTGCCTCAACAGCATCGCGGGTATCGTGGCCAAGCGCATGCAAACCGAAGTCTGCTCGGTCTATCTCCACGATGCCGAGAGCGGGAAGTTGACTCTCAGCGCCACCAAGGGCCTGGACCCGGCGTCCGTGGGACGCGTGTCCATGCTGGTCGGCGAGGGCCTGGCCGGGCTGGTGGTGGAAACACGGGAACCCGTGATGGTCATGGACGCTCCGTCGCACCCACGCTTTCTGTATTTCCCGGAGACCGGCGAGGAACGCTACCATTCCTTCTTCGGCGTTCCCGTCAGCGCCCAGAAGACGCCCATCGGCGTGCTGGTGGTACAGACTTCCCGCCCGCGTGAGTTCATGCACGAAGAGGTCCGGCTCCTCAAGGCCATTTCCGCCCAGGTTTCCACCATCATCGTCCATGCCCGGCTGGTGGATTCCCTCAAGGACAAGGAGCGTGAACGCAAGCGGTCACGGCAACGCATGGTCAGCGCGCTGCGACGGCTGCGGTCTTACGAGGGAAAGGGAAAGGAACGAACCAGCGAGCCGACGCGAAAGTTTCGCACCCGTCTGACCGGGCTTGCGGCCTGCCCCGGCTTTGCCTACGGCAAGGCCTACATCATGCAGCGCCTCATGGACCTGGACGCCATCGGAAAGACCCACACCACCGATCCCGAGGGTGAGATCGAGCGTTTCCGTGCCGCGGTGCAACAAGCCGTGGGCCAGGTGCAAGAGATCAAGACCCGCATGATCGCCCTCATTTCCGACGAGGCAGGGGCGATTTTCGACGTGCACCAACTGGTGCTGAAGGACCCGGTGCTGCAGAACGAAATCGAAAACCGGATCCTCGGAGAACACCTGACCGCATACTATGCCGTCAGCAGCGCATTCCGCGGACACATGCAAACCGTCAGCGAGGTCGGCGACCGGTACCTGAAGGAGCGGACGGCGGACATCCGTGACGTCGCCCAGAGACTACTGGACAACCTTTCGGGCTCCGAGGAAAGGCGGCTCGTGGTTCCGGACGGAGGCGCCATCCTGGTCGCCGAAGATTTCTCTCCCGCGGACCTGGTCCTGATCGAAGGCGATCGCTTTCAAGGTATCGTGCTCGCCACGGGGGGCGTCACCTCCCACGCGTCGCTGCTGGCCAAATCCTTCGAGATTCCCACCGTGGTTGCGGCGGAGGGGCTGCTGGAAAGCATCCGCAAAGAGGACTTGCTGATCGTCGACGGCAATTCCGGGGTCGTGTTCATCAACCCCAACAAGGAAATCGTGGGCGAGTACGACCGACTGGAGCGTCACTATCTCGCCGTCAACCGCGAACTCGACGAAATGCGGGATCTGCCGGCCGAAACCACCGACGGCCACCGGGTTCACCTGCTCGCCAATATGGGACTGCTCACGGATATCCGGTTTGCGCAGACCCATGGAGCGGAAGGCATCGGCCTCTACCGGACCGAGATTCCGTTTCTGGCGTATCATGACTTTCCCACCGAGGCGCAGCAGTTCACGCTCTATCAAAAGGTAGTGGAGGGCATGGGCGGCAAACCCGTCACGATCCGGACGCTCGATATCGGCGCCGACAAATATCCCCCTTACGTGAGCATTGCCCGTTCCGAGCCCAATCCGTTCCTCGGATGGCGTTCCATTCGCGTCTCGCTGGAGGTGTCCGAGACTTTCGAAATGCAGCTCCGGGCCATCCTGCGGGCGGGAGCGCTGGGCCCGGTGCGCCTCTTGATCCCCATGGTCTCCAGTCTGGAGGAGATCCTGCAGGTCAAGACCATGTTGCGGAAGGTCAGGGCCGATCTCGCGCGCAGCCGCCTGCCCTTCGACGCCAACATGGAGGTGGGAATCATGGTCGAGGTGCCCGCGGCGGTACAGATGGCGCAGCGGCTGATGGAGGAAGTGGATTTCGTCAGCATCGGGACCAACGACCTGATCCAGTACCTGTTGGCCGTCGACCGCGGAAATCGCAAGGTGGCGTCTCTCTACGAGCCCTTCCACCCGGCGGTCCTCTCCGCGCTCAGCCAGGTCATCCGGGCCGCCAAGGACAAGGGCAAGCGCGTCGCCATGTGCGGCGAAATGGCCGGGGACCCGTTATCGACCCTGTTGTTGATGGGCATGGGCCTCGAGGAGTTCAGCATGGAGTCCCTGTCCATTCCCGTGGTCCGGAAGCTGGTGCGCTCCGTGAGCCATGAGAGGGCCTTTGCCATCGGCCAGGCGGCTCTGCGCATGCACAGGGTCGATCAGATCAAACGCTATCTCTTCAGCGAAATGCGTGCCCTCGGTCTGGTGGAACTGATGGAGATCTACCGCTAGCGGGGATGATTTCCGCTCCGGGGCCGCCGACCGAATGACGCCCGTTCCTCACTGTTGACACTCAAGGCGTTTGGTTCCCGCCCTCGGCCATCGCTAAGTGCCGGTGGTCTCTCGGTTCCTGATCCCTTCCATCCGCTGGCACGGCCGTTGCTCTCTTGTTCGTTCATGAAGGAGCCGCCGTCCAGGACCAGACCGGCAACGTATCCGGTGGTGGAGCAACACGACTCCCCGGCGGACGTAGTCACCACCTATCTGCCGCTCGTCCAACACATGGCTCGCCAACTCCATCGCCGGTTGCCGCCCGGCCACGATCTCGACTCGCTGGTGAACTCCGGTGTGGTGGGGTTGCTCGAGGCCCTGGAGCGATACGACCCGGACCGGCGGGTATCGTTCCACGTCTACGCCCGACACCGCATCTACGGGGAGATGATCCAGTGCCTGCGCTCCCTTGACTGGGTGAGCCGTTCGATCCGGGCCTGGGGACGGCGGGTCACCGTCGCGCGCAGACAACTCTCCGAACACCTCTGCCGCGAAGCCACTTCCGAGGAGATGGCGAAGGAGCTGGATTTACCGTTGGAGACCTATCACAAGATCAACTACCGGATCAGAGAGCACGGGTGGTTGAGCCTCGATGACCCGTCTTGCGGCGGGCCTGACCTGGTCCCCGAAGGGAACGTTTCGGGACAGGATCTCTATCAGGATCCGGTCGTGCAAGTGGAGCGCCGGGACCTGGTCGACAAGCTGAAACGCGCCGTGGCGCGGCTCCCGGAACGTGAACGTCTGGTGGTGACCCTGCGCCACTACCGGGAGCTCAAGTTCAGGGAGATCGGAGAAGGACTGGGAGTGACGGAAGGGAGGATCTGTCAGATCTACGTGCAAGCGCGCAAACGCCTGCGGAAGGCGCTCGGCGATTGAGCGCCGGACCTTGCCCTAGTGGCCATCAGCCTCCGGCCCGTATGGCGGCGATCTCGTCCTTGATCACCTGCCTCCTCGGCGAATCCTCCGCGTACTGCTGGGCGGCACGCTCCAGGGAGTCGATGGCCTTGGGGGTCTCGTCCCGAAGCAGGTACGACTGCGCCAGGTAGTAGTGGGCTTTCCCGGGCTGATTCAGCTTCCGGTAGGCGTAGCCGAGCCGCCGGGCGGCTTCGGGCCAGAACGGCGCAAGTTGGCGCACCCTCAGATACGACCGCGCCGCTTGCCGGAAGCGCGATTCCTTTTCGAGGAGTTGTCCCCGGTACAGGTGGGTGATGGGGTCGTCAGGCTCCCGCGCCAACATGCGTTCGAAGGCGGCGTGGGCCTTGGCGAATGCTTCGGTGTGTACGTACATCAGTCCCAGATCCCGATCCAGGCCCGGCCTGACCGACTTGAATCGTGCCGCCCTTTCCAGCATTTCCCGTGCGCGAGCCCACCGGCCGGTGGCGGCATAGGCGATGCCCAGGGAATACGCCGGCTCGGGCGCTTCGGGACGCCGTTCATGGGCCTTCCTCAGCCGCTCGACCGCTACCTCCGGCTCTTTTCGCAGCTCGATCAGAAGCTTGACCCGTTCGATATCATCGACATCCCTGAAACGGGGACGTGCGAGTCCAAGGGCCCGGATCGATGCTGTCAGATTGGCGATCCGTTTCCGGGTCAGAGGGTGCGTCAGCAGGTAGGAGGGTCTGCCCACGGGGTTCAGGGTACGTTCGCGATACATCCTCTTCATAAAGGCCACCGCGGCCTCGGGATCATAACCCGCGCGTGCCAGGTAGACGACGCCCAGGTTGTCCGCCTGTTCCTCCATCTGTCGGCTGAACTCCAGTTGCTGGGTCATGGCGACGGCGGGGCCGGCAAGCGCCGCTGGCCCCAGGACGGGCGCCAGGAACACGCCAAGCATTCCGATCAGCATGGTCGCGTTCGTATTGGAAGACAGGGCGGCGAAGTGCCGCGCATTCACGTGGACGATCTCGTGGGCGACCACGGAAGCCAGCTCGTCGGACGTATCCACCCTCTGGATGAGTCCCGAGTGCAGGAAGATGCTGCCGCCGGGCACGGCGAACGCATTCAACGAGGAGTCTTCGATGACGAAGAAGCGGTACGGGTATCGGGTGTTGCCTATCGCTTCGAGGATCCGACGGCCGATCCGGTCGACGTACAACTCGACTTCCGGGTCCTCGATGAACTTGAGCCGGAGACGGGCCTCCCGCCGGAACTGGCGGCTGACGCGGATCTCCTCGTCCTGGGAAAGGGCATGGGAAACGGGTACACGGAGAAACGCCGTGGCGTAGCACGCGAGCAGCAATGTCACAGCGCAACAGTGGAAGGCTCTCCGCATGTCCTGAACTCTATCCGACGCCCCATACCGGGTCAATAATACGCCATCAGCCGCCGGCGGGCAGCAGTCCGTGGCGCCTCCGATCCCCTCCTCCAGCGAGGGGGAGTCGGAGGCAGCGGAATGGACCTTGGCGGCCCGGGCCGCCAGGTCTCACTCGAGCCCCAGCCAGACGAACAGGTCGCCCGGCGGAAACGGCAGATGCAGGATCATGTCGAAGATGCCGGCGAAGAAAAGGTAGGCCACCGCCGTGAGGATGATGGTGATGCGCCAGCCTTCCCCGGCGCCGAACTTGAGGTAGAGAAAGGTCGCAACCAGCGACGAGTACACGAACCCGATCAGCCATATGGAGACAAAGAAACCCACCACCCAGACACTGATGACCAGGGTTCGCCACCGGGTTTCCTCCGGAGATATTGCCTCGACTTCCTCGACGCCTTCCTCTCCGTGCATCACCTCCCTGGAGGTCTTCATGATCTCCTTCACGAACACCGCCGCGCTGATGAAAAAGGCCGGAAGCCCGATGATCAGCGGGAACAGGGCCGCGCGCTCCTCGTCGGCACCGAAGCCGAAGAAACATTCGCGCAGAACGTAGGCGAACAGCGCGACGAAGCAGAAGGCAAAGATGCCATTGGCCATGCGCTCGTTGCGTGAGATCGCTTCCACGGTCTTGGTGATCCCCGGCACCTCGAACCTGGCTTCGTGCCGCTCGAGACGTTTGCGCTCCAGGTAGGCCTGGAACATCGGGTAGCACAGCCCCGCGACAATCAGCAGCGCAATCAACAGCACCCCGGGCCGCAGCACGAACGCGGCGCCGTAGACCTTGGTGGCGATGAAGAGGTTGTTTTCCGCGATGCCGCCGAGAACGAGCCCCAGCAGGAGCGGCGGCCGCTGCCAGTCGAACCGGACCATCAGCCATCCCACCGCGCCGAATATCAGCACCATCACGATGTCGCCGAAGGCGTTGTTGACGGCAAAGCCCCCCAGATAGATCAGCAGCAGGAGGAACGGTATCAGGTAGGTTCCCTTGACGAAGGTGATCCTGGCGAGCTGGTTCAGGAACAGCAGACAGACGGCCACGGTGATGATGTTGGAGACGACGATGATCCAGACGAACGAGAACGTGAGGTCCAGGTGCTTGGCGGGATCGAGCAGGTCCGGTCCCGGGACGATCCCCTGGATGATGAAGGCTCCCAACAGGATAGCCATGGAGACGCTGCCCGGGACGCCGAACGCGATGGTCGGAACCAGCGAGCCGCCTTCCTTGGAGTTGTTGGCCGCGCCTGGGCCGAGGACACCCTCGATGGCTCCCTTGCCGAAACGGTCCTTGTCTCCCGGGGAGCTCTGCACCGCGTGGGCATAGGCCACCCACTGGGCCGGCCCACCGCCGAGTCCCGGAATGAGGCCGATGTAGGACCCGATGGCGCTGCACGTCAGCACCAGCTTCCAGTGCCGGAAGGTATCAATGACACCCTGCATGACGCCGCCCAGCTTGCCGGTGGATGATTGGCGCGCGATGCTCGACCCCTGGACCGACAACTCGATGATCTCGGGAATGGCGAACAGGCCCACCGTCACCGACACGAGGGACAAGCCGTCCCACAAGAAAAGCGCGGCATCCTCCCCGATGACGGGGTCGAGGGTAAACCGGGGGACGCTCTCGATGGGGTCCAGGCCGATGGTGGCCAGAACGAGCCCGAAGGCGCCGGTGCACAACCCCTTGAGGATGTTGCCGCCGCTTAGAGAAGCCACGAAGGTGATCCCCAGGAGCGCCAGCATGAAGAACTCCGAGGATCCGATGGAAAGCACCAGCGGTTGGACGATGGGGATGGCCAGAGCCAGGGCGAACGCACCGAAGACCGCCCCCACCAGCGAGCTCATGAGCGCGGCTCCCAAGGCGCGGCCGGCCTCTCCCTTCTTCGCCATGGGATGGCCGTCCACAATGGTGGCGGCGGTGATGCCCTCTCCCGGCACCCCGAACAGGATCGAGGTGATGTCCCCGGTGGTGGCGGTCACCGCGTTGGAACCCAGGAGAAACGCGAACGCGGTGGTGGGGTCCATCTTGTAGATGAAGGGCAGCATGAGCGCCAAGGTGGTGGCGCCCCCGAGCCCCGGCAGAATGCCTACGACAAACCCGATGGCGATGCCGATGAGCATGAACAGGAACGGGTCCTGTCCGGCGGCGGAGAACGGCAGGATGTTGGCCAGTCCGATGTAAAATGCGTGAAAGGTGTCCATAGGGTTGATCTCTGAACGATAGGTGTTCGAACCGAAAGGGACGGCCCCGCCCCCGTGTCAGGTAAGGGCCGTTTGGTGGTAACTTCTTGATATATATCGAGAGAAGGTCCGTTTTGAACGTGCCTTTATGGCTCAAAACCGGGGACCTGTCAAGCGACGGATACGCGCACACGCGCAACGCCGGTCATGCCGGCCGGCTCACCTCTTTCCGGCCGCCAGCGACTCGTAGCTCGTGCCCTCGCCGTTGTCCTGGCTCACCGGAAGACCCAGGCCCGCCCAGCCCTCGACCACGACTTGCCCGTAGGGATCGCGCATCCCGCCGAAGCCGCCGCGCACACTGGCCACGTCCTGGTAGCCCCGTTGCTCCAGGAGGTTGGCCGCGGTGTTGGATCGCGGACCCGCCTTGCAGCCCAGCAGCAGCTTCCTGTCCTTGGCGAAATGGCTTTCCACTACCTCGACGAAGTCCTGGTTGTAGACCATGCCTTGCGCCGGATCGTGAACCGCGACGGGGATGTTGACCGCCCTTTCCGGATGGCCGGCGGTGAACTCCTCCACCGTGCGCACGTCGATGTACACGGACTGGGCGTCCTGCCGTAACGTATCGTAGGCTTCCTGCGGCGTAATATCGTTCACCGTCTCTCCCCTCGCATGTCGAACGGTTGCCTCTTTCAAGGACGCCGGCCTCACATGCCCATCACGTTGTAGCCCGCATCGACGTGGATCGTTTCCCCGGTCACTCCGCTTCCCAGGTCGCTCACGAGATAGACCGCCGTCCTGCCGATCTCGGCGGGCTCGACGTTGCGTTTGAGCGGCGCCCGTTCGCCGGCGTAGCGCAACATGTCCCGGAACCCCGCGATGCCGGCGGCCGCCAGGGTCTTCACCGGACCGGCCGAGATGGCATTGACCCGTATCCCCTCCGGACCCAGATCGTGGGCCAGATAACGGACGCTGGCCTCCAGCGCCGCTTTCGCCACCCCCATCACGTTGTAGTTGGGCACCACCTTCTCGGATCCCATGTAGGTCAACGTCACCACCGCGCCGTCGCGCCCCTTCATGAGCCCGGCGGCGTGGCGCGTCAACGCCACCAGCGAATAGCTGCTGATGTCCAGCGCGGTGTGAAACCCCTCCCGTCCGGTCTGCACGTAGGGTTGAGACAGGTCTTCCTTCCTGGCGTAAGCGATGGCGTGTATCAGGATGTCGAGCCCCCCCCACTCGCGGCCGACGGTGTCGAAGACCGCTTCGATCTCCTCGTCCCGGGTGACGTCACACGGCAGAACGAGGGTGGAACCGATGCCCTCGGCCAGCGGCCGGACGCGCTTCTCCAACACTTCTCCGGCATAGGTAAGGGCCAGCTCCGCCCCCTGGGCATGCAACTCCCGCGCCACCGCCCAGGCGATGCTCCGGTCATTGGCCACGCCGAAGATCAACGCCTTCCTGCCTGCAAGGATTCCCGACATTTTCCACTCCCGTGCGGCCTTCCCGACAACCAACCCGCGCCTTGTGCGCGCCCTACTTCGACCTCTCCGTCAAGCCCCTCTGCCAGAGGTACTCGGTCTCGCCGAGATTCTTTCCCACCCATCGTCCCAGCACGTAGAAGAGATCGCTCAACCGATTGACGTACTTGAGGGGCCCCTCGCCGATGTTCTCGACACGTGACAGCCGGAGGATCTCCCGCTCCGCCCGACGGCACACCGTACGGCATTGATGGAGTTGCGCGCTGATGGGACCGCCTCCCGGAAGGATGAACGACTTGAGCGGCTTCAGCTCTTTTTGGCATTCATTGATCAGCCGTTCGATGCGGGTCACTTCCTCCTCGCCCACGCGGTGCATGCCGTCGTAGGTGAAACCCTCCGGAGTCGCCAACTCGCTGCCCAGATCGAAGAGCACCTGCTGGATCTCCTGAAGCGTGTCGTCGAGCTTGAGGTGCAGCTCGCGTTGGCCCTTCCCCTGCTCGTTCCAGGCGCGCACCAAGCCCACCACCGCGTTGAGCTCATCGACGGTGCCGTAGGCCTCGACCCGGGCGGAGTCCTTGGGCACCCGCTCCCCGCCCACCAGACCGGTGGCGCCGTCGTCACCGGTCCGCGTGTACACGCGCGTTATCCTGATGGCCATCTCAAGACCCTCGTTCATGGCAGATCGATGCGCACCAGCGTATCGGGTTCGGCGAAAGAAAGCCAATCGTCTGGCGCCCCCGACGGCCTGTAGGGTCCGTTTCGTTCAAGCATCGAAGATGGTAGGAAAATGGTGATGTTGACGAAGTCCCGCTACCGCAGGCTTCTCTTCCAGGGTTGGCTGGTACTGCTGGGCCTGACGGTCCTTTCCGGTTGCATTCGAGAGGAGGAGATGAAGCTCGTCTACGCGCAACGCTGCGCGAGCTGCCACGGCCCGGCGGGCAGGGGCGACGGCCCCATCGCCAAGGCGCTTTCGGCCAACGTGCCGGATTTTCGTCACACCGTGGACAACCGCGACGTGTTCGAGATCCGCCGGATCATCAAGGAAGGCAAAGGCATCATGCCCGCCTTCCAGCCTGCCTTGGAGAAATACCAGATCCAGGACATGGTGCGCATGGTGCGGGTGCTGAGCATGGAAGGGCGTGACGTCGAGTGGTGGGAGAAGTTCGAGCCCCTGGTCTGGGCCCACTGCTCCGTGCCCTGGCAGGCCGTCTACGACTACGACACCGCCGCGAAAGACAAGCGGTCGTAACGCCGGTTCCGCGCGTCCGACTCCGAACCACCCTCGTTCGTTACACGGCCACCTACGCCGTCGCCCCCGCGGGTGCCGGTCCCAGCGGCGGCACTGTCTTCCTGGGCCGGATGCTGAGGGCGAACGCCGCGGCCATCAGTCCCATCCAGCCGCCGGCGAAGAACGCCATCTCGTAGTTGCCGACGTAGTCGTACAGCAGGCCGCCGGCGTTGGCCATGGCGAACCCGCCTATCTGGTGCGACAGAAAGATCCAGCCGTAGATCCGGCCGATGGACTGCTTGCCGAAAGTCTGGCCAGCGAGGGTAACGACCGGCGGAACCGTGGCGAACCAGTCGAGTCCATAGATGACGGTAAAAATGAGGAGTCCACTGGTGTTGTCCACCAGCGTCAGATAGAAGAGCGCCAATCCCCGCAGGGTGAACACCGCGGCAATCAGCTTTCGGGGATCGACCCGGTCGGTCAACCAGCCGGAGAACAGAGTCCCGACCACGTTCATGGTTCCCATGAGGGCGAACGCCACGCTGACGGTCCCCACCTCGAATCCCTGCTCCAGGGCATGGGGGATCAAATGGGTTCCGATGAGCCCGTTGGCGGTACCCCCGCAGATGGAAAATACCCCGCACAGGAGCCAGAAGGTAGGGGTCTTGATGGCGTCCCCGATGCCCATCACCGGCCCCGCGGGCTTCGCAGGCTCCGGCTTCCCGGATGCCGGGGCCTTGTCGGTCCCGGGCCCCTCGTTGTAGGGCTCCAGACCGACGTCCGCGGGTTTGTCGCGCATGAGCAGCCAGACCATCGTCACCGCCACGGCGGTGCAGGCGACCAGCACGTAAGAACTCATGCGCCAGCCGATGTATCCAATGATCAGGAGCATCAACGGGGCGAACACGATCTGTCCCGAAGAGCTGCCGCTGCTGAGAATGCCCACCGCGAGTCCGCGCCGGGCGTTGAACCAGCGATGCGCCACCGAAGCCGAGAGTACTCCGGACATGCCGCCGGCCCCCAGACCGACCATGACTCCCCAAGTCAGCCAGAACTGCCAAAGCTCGCTCACCAGAGTGGTGCCCAGAAGACCCGTCGAGAGCAGGGTCAACGAGGTCATCATGACCCGGCGCGGCCCGTACTTGTCCAGAATCCAACCCACCACCGGGGCGGCGACGCCATAGAGCAGAAGATTGATTGAAATCCCGAATGTGATCGCTGATCGAGCCCATCCGAAGTCCGCCTCGAGTGGATGGATCAGCACGGTGGGAACCACACGGATGCCGGCCCCGTTGAAACTGGCGAAGAAGGTCACGGCCACGATGAGCCAAGCATAGTGGAAGGGCAACGGGATGGGGGGACGCGGCCCGGCATCCGGGCTGGCGGGATGATTCATCCGATCTCGCTTTCTGTGGGAGCGGGGGAACGGGGATGCCTCCAAAGGCCGGCCCCTGTTCCCCGATTCCTGCTACTTCGGTAACGCGTCGCGCATCGCCTGGGTGTACTTGCTGTAGCTCTTCACGTAGTTGTCCAGGTCGGCCTGCGCCGCCTTGGAGTCGCCGGGGACGATGGGGCTCTTGGACTTCGCCAGGAACTCCCGGTACTCTGGATCGTTCATGGTCTTCATGAACAGGTCCTCCAGGATCTTCTTCCTGTCATCGGGCAGACCCGGCGGCGCCACGATGCTGCGGCCGACGTAGAGGCGGAGGTCGATCCCCTTCTCTTTGGCAGTCGGAGTATCGGGAGCGTTCACCGGCCGCTGGTCGTGCAGGTGGAGCACCGGCCTCACGTCGCCCGACTTGATGTAGGAGGCAGTGGTAGGATGGTCGATGGGTTGCAGGTACACGTCGAAGTCATTCCGGATCATGGACGGTATGCCCTCGCTGGTACCGCGATAACCCGACACCACGTCCATCTGGATGCCGAGTTCCCTGGCTGCGACGAAGGTCGGGATCCAGCGCGAGACCCCGATGCCTTCCACGCCCCACTTGACCCGTTTCGCCTTCTGGAGATCTTCGAGCGTATGGAAACGGGAGTTCTTGCCCACGATGAGACTGTAGGGCTCGGCTCCAACCCGTGCGATATGGGTGAACTTGGTGACGTCGTAGCCGGTCTTGGCAACGCCGCTGATCAACTGCTTCCCGAGCATGCCGTCGGTGAAAAGGTGTCCCAGCGTATAGCCGTCGGGCTTGGCCCTGTACATGGCCACCGTGCCGATGACCAGTCCGCCGCCGGTGATGTTCTTCACCACGAGATGGACGCCCTTGGGCAGGTATTTCCGCATGGTCCTGCCGATGCCTCGGGCCAGCCGGTCGAACCCGCCGCCGGGAGATCCCGCGACGACGATGATGATGTTCCTTTTCGGAAAGTCCGCTGCCGAGACAACGGTCGATTGCGCAAAGGCCACCAGAGTAAGCAACACTGCGATGGCAACCCACTTTCTCATAACGGTCCTCCTGTTCGTAAGCGCCGTATCTACCCGATTTTTCGTAGTTCCCCAAGAAACAACATCGGGCAGGGGTTGTCAAACCAGGCAACAAGATCGTACATATGGGCATCACATACGGCCCTGAGCGTCGGGAAGCGGAGCACGGCGTGAGAGCGGTAGGGAAAAGGAGCACATCTTTCAGGTCGGTTTGCGTACAACGCGGGAGGCTGCATTGAAATGGGCAGACGCGCAGCGCAAGCAGGGAAACCCCACGGGACCGTGACGCCAACCGGAACACGCTCCCCAAGTCCGCGCGATCGAGCAGATGCGCGGCACCATGTCCCGATCCGATGTTGGACGCCGCCCCTGCGTTCCCCACTTGGATAAGGGGACATCCTGCAAGAACGCGGCGCCGGCGTGGTCGATGAAGGCGTCGACGTCGCGGATGTACTTCATGACCGTGGCCGGGTTGGTGTGGCGGGTAACCGCCATGATCTTGTCGAGGCGGGCACGGTGCGCCGCTGCACTCGTCACGAAGCCTGCCCGCAACGAATGCCCCGCCACCTCCTTCGGGTCCATGCCTATCAATGCAGCGTAGCGCTTGACCAACCATGGAACATCCGAATGGTGAAGCGGTCTCTCCTGCACCGACCCGCCACGTTTCATCGCCTGGAACAGCGGCCCCTGTGTGATGCCGGAAGCCGCCAACCACGCCTGCACACGAGCAATCAGGCGGCC
Organism: Binatia bacterium; assembly: GCA_963422385.1. Lineage (GTDB taxonomy): Bacteria > Desulfobacterota > Binatia > UBA9968 > JAJDTQ01 > JAJDTQ01. Next base: position 854,031 of record OY729432.1, read on the forward strand.
TTCCGGGATGGGAATCGTCCGACCCTTGCCGTTCCGGTCTGTCTTGGATCGGCGGATGGTCAGCAACATCCGCCGGGCGTAACCCCGGGTCCGTGGGATGACGGTCACATCGTCCACGCGTAGCCCGCAGAGTTCTGATCGCCGCAAGGCTGCGGCGAAACCCAGCGCGAGAAGAGCGGCGTCACGCAACCCGATCACCGAGTCGGGACATTGGGCGATCATGGCTTGCATGTGCCCTTCACGCAATGCCTTGACCCGCCGCGGGGCTATCGATGACTATCCAGCAGTGAAAAGGCATTTACTGTCGTTCGGCAGTACGATACGGATGGAATGTTCTGCGTGAACACGGCGTTTATGATATCTGGTCCATCAATCAGATACCTGTGTGCGTTACCAAACTCGAAACTGATGACATGGTTTATGAGCAACACGGCTCTGAATTCTGGAATGGGTGTGACGCGATGGATCAATGCTTCCGTTGAGGCCATCCCCAAAATATCCGGTGTGCAGCAACGCCCGTTTGTCCGTCGGGTCAACTGCATCCTGAAGGCAAAAGCCTCCGACCCGTCAGTGGACACCAGCGAGCGGGAAACGGACATGGACCGGCTGGTGTACGCTCTTTACGGCCTTACCCCGGAGGAATCAGTTGCTGTCGTAGAGGGAGCCACATGGGTCAAACCAAATCCCGCGGGACACCGGGAACGATGTGCAAAGCGTGCTTTGGCGAGTCGTCCAGGGTCTGATAACACTGGCGTAAAGCCTCGGAGATGAGCGAGAAGAGGATGAAGCCGAGGAAGATGACATCGAGCTTGTCGAAGCAGGAGAAGATTCGCCGGAATCCCTTGAGACGACGAAACAACCTCTCGATCTCGTTGCGGCGCTTGTACATGCGGCGATGGTACTTCCAAGGGTGGACTCGGGTGGACAACGGCGGCGCCACCGGTGTGAACCCCAGAGCCAGAGCCAACGGGCGTGTCTCGTTACCTTCCTACGCCCGGTCCATGCTTACGCACTCTCGCCATGGTGTAACACGTCGGACCAGGTACTGGCGGAGGGGGCGAGATTCGAACTCGCGGTCCACCGTTAAGCGGACGCCGATTTTCAAGACCGGTGCCTTAAACCACTCGGCCACCCCTCCGTTTTCGGGAAGACCCGGCGCGCCCCGTGTCAGGGGCGCTTATCGGAATTGTGCCACTTGGTGAAGGGATTTGCCACAAGGTTGGCGTTGTAGAAGCGGGGGTCGTCGGTGACCTCTTCGCCTACCCACGGGGGTTTGGTCAGGGGGCGGTCTTCCCGGTCGAGCTCGACCTCGGCAACGACGAGGCCCTGGTTGTCGCCGAGGAACTCGTCCACTTCCCAGACGAGGCCGTCGTGCTCCAGTCGCCGGCGCACCTTCTCGATGAGGGGCGGCTCGCACAGCCGCAGCAGCTCGGCGGCGTCCTCGGGCGGGATATCGTACTCGAACTCGGCGCGAGTGGCGCCCCGGGTGATGCCCTTGATGGTAAGTCGGGCCTTGTCGCCCTCGATGCGCACACGCACGGTGCGCTCCGGCTGGGTGCTGAGGTAGCCTTGACGGAGGACCACGCCCTCGGCGTTGCGCCATTCGTCTCCGGTGACCAGGAACTTGCGCTCGATCTCCAGCGCCATGTGGGATCCTCGCTGCCGCGCCCCGCTCGTGCGAAGTGGCTGTTGGAGACCATCAGAAGGCCGAACGGGCTGGTAGCGGGGCAGCACGAGGGGTTTGAAACCCGCCCCTACATCCGGTGCAGGACGTTCTCGGCCAGGGCCTGCAGGTATTCCTTTCGGCCGGAGAGGTCCTTGGGCATGTTGAGCAGGGTCATGCCCACGTACTCCACGCCGTCCTCGGCCAGCCGGCCGAGTCCTTCCAGGCAGTCGTCGCCGTTGCCTGCCACGGCCCATGCGCTGACCTCGGAGTCCGAGGCGATGTTGATCTTGACCATGGTGTCTTCCTGCATGTTCCAACTGCTGTACATCTTGTAGGAAGACGCCGCCGACTCCCGCGCCTGGGCGATGGCGGTCTCGCGGTCGCCGGCGAACGCCACCCCCCGGGAGATGGTGATGCGGCCGGGGTCCTGGCCGGTCACGCTGCGCTCGTCGCGGTAGACGGATATGAGATGGGCCACGTCGTCGAAGCCCACCTGGGGCGCCAGATACGCGGCATCGGCGATGCGGGCGGACCGGCGCACCGCACCTTCGCTCTGGCACGCGATCCAGATGGGAGGATGGGGCTTCTGAATGGGCGCAAAACCCATCCTGGCGCCGTGCACGGTCCAGTACTTGCCCTCGTAGTCGATCTCCTCGCCGGTCCACAGCCGTTTCATCACTTCGATGGATTCGGTGAGGCGGGAGACCCGCTGCTTGCGGTTGGAACCCACGGCTTCGAGCTCGGTATCCCGGTAGCCGAGGCCGACGCCCAAGACAAACCGGCCCTTGGCGATGTGGTCCAGGGTGGCCACGTCTTCCGCCACCTGGAGCGGGTTGTGCAGCGGCAGCAGCACGATGCCGGTCTGCAGCCGCATCTCGCCCACTTCAGGCGCCAGCCGCGCCAGCATCGGGAACGGCTGGGGCCAGATGGTGGGGTGCGACACCCAGTGCTGCGGCATGGTGACGGCGGCAAAGCCGCAATCCCGCGCCACGTGGCAGATCTCCACGGCGTCGTCGATCTGCTCGTGCAGCGGCCGCGTGGGATTGGTGAAGAAAGAACGAAGATAGATGCCGAGTTCCACTGGTGTCCTCCTGGGGCGGGAATGTGTAGAAATGGCCCCGGTAGAGTCTCGCGCGTTGCGCTCCTCCCTCTGGGCCATGAATACGGTGCAAGTTTCGGCGAACAGGGTCGAAAGGATGCCTCTACTTCATGGCAAGCAAGGGCCGCCCTTGTCAACTTGCGGCCATGCGGGGCAGATATCGGTAAAGGATCGGACGTCGTTATTGAAAATGGCCGTCCGGCGGTCCAATGCCTGTATCCCGGGTCAAGCCCGGGATGACTAACTGCGGTCCGGGGTGAAGTTGACAGAATCCCGTGCGTCCACTAACAGGTAGCGTCATGGCTTCATCATCCACCGGAGGCGGTTCGGGGCAGGCTCCCGAGGTGGACGTGCTCATCGCGGGGGGCGGGAACGCGGCGATGTGCGCGGCCATCATGGCCCGTCACGGCGGCGCCAGCGTACTGGTGCTGGAGGCGGCGCCCAAAGCGTTTCGCGGCGGCAACAGCCGCCATACCCGCAACCTTCGCTACATGCACGAGGGCGAGGACGGGTTCCTCACGGGCACGTATCCGGAGGACGAGTTCTACGAGGACCTCCTGCGCGTGACCGGCGGCGACACCAACGAGGAGCTGGCCCGCTTCTGCATCCGCGAATCCCGGGACGCGGGCGAATGGATGTCGGCCCACGGGATCCGCTGGCAGCCGTCGTTGCGCGGCACGCTGCAACTGTCGCGCACCAACGCCTTCTTCCTGGGCGGCGGCAAGGCCCTGATGAACGCCTACTACGACACCGCCGGGAAGATGGGCGTGCGGGTGGAGTACGAGACCGAGGTGCGGGACCTGAACGTCGAGGACGGCATGTTTTGCTCCGCCGTGGTGGAACACCACGGCCAGACCCGAGAGGTGGCGGCCAAGGCTTTCATCGGCGCCTCCGGCGGCTTCGAGGCCAACGTCCCGTGGCTCAAGGAATACTGGGGCGACGCGGCGGACAATTTCATCATCCGCGGCACGCCCTACAACAAGGGTCGCGTGCTGCGGCAGTTGCTCGACGCCGGCGCGAAGCCGGCGGGGCGGGCCAAGGGGTTCCACGCCATCGCGCTGGACGGGCGCGCGCCCAAGTTCGACGGCGGCATCGTGACGCGGCTCGACTGCGTCCCCTTCGGCGTCGTGGTCAACAAGCACGCCGAGCGCTTCTACGACGAGGGCGAGGACTTCTGGCCCAAGCGCTACGCCATCTGGGGTACGCTCATCGCCGGCCAGCCGGAGCAGGAGGCCTATTGCATCGTGGACGCCAAGTCCATCGACATGTTCCTGCCCTCGGTCTTTCCGCCCTTCGAGGCGGCCTCCATCCGGCAACTGGGCGCGGCCCTGGACCTCGACCCGGCCCGGCTGGAGGAGACGGTGGCGGCCTTCAACCGCTCCGTCAGGCCCGGCGCCTTCGACGCCACGGTGCTGGACGATTGCGCCACCGAGGGCATGGACCCGCCCAAGAGCCACTGGGCGCGTGCCATCGACACCCCGCCGTTCTACGGCTATCCGCTGCGGCCGGGGATCACCTTCACGTACATGGGCGTCGCCGTGAACAAGGAGACGCAGGTCCTGTTCGGCGAGGACCAGCCGTCTCCCAACATCTTCGCGGCCGGGGAGATGATGTCCGGAAACATCCTCGGCAAAGGGTATCTGGCGGGATTCGGCATGACCATCGGAACGGTGTTCGGCCGCATTGCCGGAAGGGAGGCCGCGCGTGCCGTCGTCTGAGCATCTCAGGGAAGCCGACCGGGTCATGACCATCTGCAACGCCTGCCGCTACTGTGCGGGCTTCTGCGCGGTGTTCCCGGCCATGGAGCGACGGCGCACCTTCGACGGAAAGGACCTGGTCTATCTGTCCAACCTGTGCTTCGAGTGCCGCGCCTGCTTCTACGCGTGCCAGTACGCGCCGCCCCACGAGTTCGCGGTGAACGTGCCCAAGGCCCTGTCCCGGCTGCGGGCCGACACCTATGAGGACTACGCCTGGCCGCGGGTCCTGTCAGGCATGTACAAGAACAACGCCTTTCTGGTGGGGCTCATCACCACGGTGTGCATCGCCGTGGCTTTCGTGCTGACTCTGGCGTTCCAGGGCAGCGCGACGCTGTTCTCGGCCCACCAGGGCGCCGGCGCGTTCTACGCGGTGGTGCCCTACGGCGCCATGGTGTTCCCGGCTACCGTGATGTTCTTCTACGCGATCTTCGCACTGTTGGCGGGTTTCGTGAGCTTCTGGCGCCGCACCCGCGGCAGCATCTCCGACCTCGTCAACCCGCCCGCCTTCGCCCGAGCCATGAAGGACGCCTTCGGCCTCCAGTACATGAAGGGCGGCGGCGACGGCTGCAACTACCCCGACGAGAAGTTCTCCAGGAGCCGGATGTGGCACCACCATCTGGTGTTCTACGGTTTCCTGCTGGACTTCGCGGCCACCACCACCGCGGCCTTCTACCATCACTTCATGCACTGGGACGCACCCTATCCCTACCTGAGCGTACCGGTGGCGTTCGGGACCGTGGGCGGCGTCATGATGTGCATCGGCACGGTGGGGCTGCTCTATCTCAAGTCCAGGAGCGACCTGGAGCCCGCCGAGGAGAAGATGCTCAGCCTGGACAGGAGCTTCCTCGTGATGCTGTTCCTGACGAGCTTCACCGGTTTGCTGCTGCTGGTGTTCCGGGAAACCGCGGTCATGGGAACGCTGCTGGTGATCCACCTGGGCGTCGTGGCCGGGCTCTTCCTCACCCTGCCCTACAGCAAGTTCGCCCATGCCGTGTACCGCTACGCGGCGTTGATACAGAACGCCGTCGAGATCCGCGAGGAAGAAGAGAGCCGCGTCGTCCCGGGCTGACGCGGACGGGGGATGGGGCCTGCCAGCCGACGCCATGGAAAAGCGCCGGCCCAATCTCAGTATGTATCGAACATCCGCTGAATGGCGTCCGGATCCTCGGTCACGCTCAGGGCCAACGCCAGCAGTACCCGGGCCTTCCAGGGTTGGAGATTGTCCGCGGTGACGACCCCGCGGTCGCGCAGCTTCGGGCTCCGGGCCACCCGGCCGGAACCCACCCGGCTGCCGATGCACAGCGCCACCCCCTCTTGACGGGCGCGCTCGAAGGCCTCGTCCTGAGCCGGCGTGGGGCGGCCCGCGCCGGTGGCGGCGCACACGATGCCCTTGGCGCCCGCGGCCACGCTGGCGTCGATCATGGCGCCGTCCGCACCCGCGTGCGACACCACCACGTCCACCCGTGGCAGCGATTCCAGCCCCGACACGTCGAACTCGGTCTCGGTGGTGTGCGGCTTGACCGTGCGGTGATGGTAGCGCACCCGGCCGTCGGCGTCGGCAAAGCCCAGTGGGCCCAGATCCCGTCCCTGGAACGCCTCCACGCGATAGGTGGCCGTCTTGGTCAGATCCCGGGCGCCGTAGATCCGATCGTTCATCACCGCCAATACGCCGTGTCCACGGGAACCCGTATCCGCCGCCACCCGCACGGCGTTCAGCAGGTTGAGATAGCCGTCGGCGCCCAGCGCCGAGGCCGGGCGCATGGACCCCACCAGCACCACCGGCCCGTCGGTCTTGAGAACGAGGTTGAGGAAGTAAGCCGTCTCTTCGAGGGTGTTGGTGCCGTGGGTGATGACCGCGCCGTCGGCGCCGCCGCGTTCGAAGAGCCCGTGCAGCAACTCCGCCAGGTCGAGCCAGTCCCGATCCACCAGGGCATGGCTCGGCAACCGCCGAAACGGCACTTCCTCCACCTCGGCGATGTCGGCAAGCTCGGGGACGGAGCCCAACAACTCGCCGTCGTCGAGCCGCTTGTTGCTCTCGATGTACCAGGCGAGATCCAGGCGGTCGGCGCCGACGGAATCGATGGTGCCTCCGGTGATGATCAGGGCAACTCTGGGTACCGTCATGTCACGGTCCTCGGAAGAGAATATTGAAAAATAGAAGCCTCAAAGCTTTATTCCTGGATGGAATACCGACAGCGTCACCTTGAAGCGAAGATTTCGCGCCTGTGTCACGCGGTGCCGGTCGTCCTCGTATTGGGCGCAAGGCAGGCCGGCAAGAGCACGCTACTGTCTCACTTGGCGCCGGAAGCCTCCCGTGTTGTATTCGACCCGGTCATCGACGTCAACAATGCGTGGGAAGATCCCGAGTTGTTCCTGGACCAGTATCAGCCACCGCTGGTTCTCGACGAGGTTCAGTATTCCCCTGACCTGCCTGGGGTCATCAAACGGCGTGTCGACGAAGACCCCAGCCCCGGCCAATACCTGCTCACCGGTTCTCGGAACCTCATGCTGCTCAGCTCCGTCAGCGAGAGCATGGCCGGGCGCGTGGTGGTACCGGACCTTCCATTTCTGTCGTTGGCGGAACGCTGCCATGGAGCGGCAACCAACAGCACATGGGTTGAGGATCTGTTCGCATCCGACCCGGTGGATCGGTTACGCAGCCGCGGAAGGCTGATACCCCGGAGCGTCGAGCCGACTCTGGCAAGCCGCTTGTGGCGTGGTGGGTTTCCCGGTCACCTGGATAACGACGACGTGATTCTGCCCGACTTGTTCGCATCCTACATGCGCACCTACATCGAGCGCGACGTTCGACGGGTGGCCGCAGTCGAAAACGCGGGTCTCTTCGCCCGATTCGTCGGTCTGGGCGCCGCCCTTTCCGGCCAGGAGATCAATCACAGTCGGCTCGGGCGCGAACTCGGTATCACGTATCACACGGCGCAACGCTGGCTCTCCATCCTCCCGCCATCAAGGCGCCGACCGGACGCGCAGCCGCACCAGGATCGGATCGTGGTCACTCGCGCGCGCCGCGGTTTCCGCGAACTCCGCGTTGACGTGCACAATGTCCACCTCCGCCGATGGGCTCAGTGACGGGCTGACCAGGATATGGTCCAGGGACTGCGCGTTGCCCTCGAAGATGTACGTGTACCGTTCGCTCGGAGGCAGCTTCCGGGTGAGGTTACGGAGGCTTCGCTCGAGGGTGCTTAACGGCGAGACGAACGCGAACTCGTTGAAGTCGCCGACCACGACGATACGAGCGTCGCTACCCGCCGCGAGCCGGCCGGCGACGAAATCGTGGACGGCGCGGGCCTGCCTCCGGCGGTGATCCACTCCGCTGTTGGCCCGGGGCGACTCCTGAAGTTCCGTGAAGGGCTGAATCCGTCCGAACAGCGGACTGCTGCCGCGCTTGGAGTTGAAATGGTTGTTGACCACGGTCACGGGAGCGTGACCCGGAGAGCGGGATCGAAAGCTGGCGATCAGCGGCAGGCGGCCGTTGAAGAAAGGGTTTCCCGGATTGGTTCGCTGGTCCGCCGGGCCGGTGACCGTGGCCACCGAGCCCGGAATGAGCTCCACGCGGCGCGGATTGTAAAGGAACGCCACGCGAATGTTCCCGCCGGGCTGGCCGCCGTTGGTGTCGTCGCCGATGAACGGATGATCGATGAAACGGTAACGGACCGGCCCCAGGGCGGCGATGCGGTGCACCAGCAACCGTAGCGTGGCGTCAGCGGCCTTCACCGCCGTTTTGGCCGAGCCATCGTTGTCCTGTACTTCCTGGAGGGCGACGATGTCGGGATGCCGCAGGTTCCGCGCGATGATGGCCGCAACGGCGTCAAAACGGCCGCCGGCCACGTCCATATCCCCATCCGCATCGTTGGGGTCGAGGTTGAGCACGTTGAAGGATGCGATGGTCAGGTGTCCGTCGCCGCTCAGGCGCGTGGTCTCCGGTTCCAGTGGACCTCGCGTGGGGGTGACGGGCTCGGTGAACCGGATCTCGTAGTTGCCGAACCCGTAGCTCACCACTCCCGTGACGTCACCCAGGGAATCGCCCACCTTGACATGCGGCGTCGCCATCGGACTGAGTCCGAAGTCGTCGTCGATCTGAATCCGCTCCGGGTTGAAGTCGTCCGGGCGGATGGTGAGGGCGCCGCGTTCGCTCAAGCCCGTCGGCACCGTGCCGCGGGCAAACACGAAGATCTCGCCGAAGCGGCTGGTGGGGCTTACGGCAACGGCGTCCTCTACCGTGACTCGCATGCCTTCGAGGGTCTCATAGAAGTCGATGCCGTCTTCACCCGGGTCGAAGACGGCGAAACCATCGTTGTCGATGATCCGGTGTGGGGGAACGCGCCCGCCCGCCCCCAGCGTCACCGGGGCGGGAAGCCGGTTGCGGCGGGACAGACGTGTGAGCGTTGGGCGGGTGATCTGCGTGATCGTCAGGTTGCCGGTGGCCGCGCCGCCGGGTTGATATTCGTCCACCGGCCCGCGCACGCAGAGCCGGTCGCCCACGGCCACCGCCGGCTTCCTTCCGGTGAAGACGAACAGGCCGTCCGAGGTACGGGCGTCACCGTCCCCCACCGGGTCCTGCAGGTAGAAACCATCCGTGTCGACAGCGGTTACGATACCCGTTGTGGCGACCGTCCGCCCCCGGAAGGGCGAGGTATGCGCCGCGCCCTGGACCGTCCCGACCGAGGTCATGGCAGAAACGCCGGGCAGCCGACCCGGACACGCCGACCCCGCGCGGCCGGAACCCTCCGCCGACCCCGCGAGCAGCAGACCGCAAAGCCCCGCGAGGCAGGTCCACGACACAATTATTCGGATCAGGTTCCCCGCCATCGCCCATCCCACATAACATGGCCGGCGCGTCGCGACGACCTCACCAGCGGCTGACCCGGGCCGCCCCCTTTTTTGATCCCGGACCAAGTCCGGGATGACGGGGCGGCGAGGCCGGGTTCACCTGTTCCTTCGGGACCGTTGCCTATTACCTGTCCTGTAGTATGCTCAAGACGTGATGTGGGTCATGCTTGGCGTACCGTTCCTTACGGAAAGGAGAGATTGTCATGTCTGTTATCGTGATCTACGAGGGCATCGCCGGGGCTGAGGGTGTCGCGGAACGAGTCGCGCAGTCCCTCGATTACCAATGCGTCGGCCGGCAGGAGCTGGTGGCCACTCTCGAGCACTACGGCATACCGCGAGCCAAGCTCGACGAGATCACCGAGAAGGAGCCCCACTGGTGGGAACAGTGGCTCCAGGACTTGCGGCCTTATCGGATAGCCCTTCAGGCCGCCATGTGCGAGATGGCTCAAGCCGGGTCGATGGTCTACCACGGACACGTCGGACACGAGCTGCTTCCCGGAGTGGGCCATGTCCTGAAAGTCCTCCTGACCGGCTCCATGGAGTTGCGCGTTGCGGAACTCCGGTCGCGCCACGCGCTCGACGAGGGCGCCATCCGCAAGCAGATTGAGCACACCGACAGAGCCCGCAGCCGGCGGCTCATGTCTCTGTTCGGCAACGACTGGCAGGACCCCACGCGGTATCACCTGGTGCTGAATCTCAACATGGGCGCCGAAGCCGCAAGCCAGGTGATCAGCACCACCGCCCGCCTCGCGGCGTTCACGGAGACGCCGGCATCCAAGCAGTCGTTGGAAGACCTGGCTCTGGCCAGGAAGACGCAGACGACGCTGCTCCGGTCCGAGTTGTACCGTGACCTGCCCATCGACGTGAAGGCCCACAACGGGATGGTCACCGTCTCCGGCATGGTCTCCACGCCGATAACGGTGGACGGGGTGGTGGCGGTCATCAAGGCCATTCCCGAAGTCTCGGAGGTAACGGCAAATCTCCTGGTTGTTCCAAGGCGCCACTCGGACATCGAATAGACGGGCTTTCGGGATTCCCGCCCGCTGATGCCTCGCTGTGTCGCCCGAGGGTCCCCCGAGCATATGGCAGCACGAGAAAGATTCACCGACCGTGATCGGCCGCCGGGCCGGCCGCGGATGAAGGTAGAGGACTACATCCCCGGCGAGATCCTGAAACACATTCCCGTGGAACGCACCACCTACCGGCCCTGACCCATCCCATGCTCCCCGGGCGGAGTGCTCCGGATTTTCATATATTCCATGGTATTTCCCGGCTCGGCCTCCAGGCATACTCCCTCGGCATCGCCTACGAGCTCGTCCCCTGCTCCGGGCTGTCCATTTCGCGGGCGGACCCGCTGCCCCACCGGATCCAAGTCCCGGTAGCCACCGAAACCGACGACGAGGGCATCAACCTCCAGTGCCGCCACATTCTCTTCAACTACGACATTCCCTGGAATCCAACCGCCAAGAAGCTGTAGTTATTGCAAATCGATGTCACTGATGGCATAGTGCGTTCATGCCGGTGCAGATTACGATAAGAGGTGTCCCCGAAGAAGTGCGGGACGAGCTTGCCGCTCGTGCCGCGCTCCAACGCCAGTCGATGCAGGAGTTCCTCCGCTTTGAGCTGCAGCGCATTGCATCGCGGCCTTCCATCGGCCCTCTGCTGGAAGAAATCCGTCGCCGCAAGGAAGCGGCAGGAACTCGGGTCTCGCCTTCCAGCATCCTGCACGCCCGTGACGCGGACCGGACGTGACCGCAGTCGTTGACGCCTCCGTGCTGGTCGCGGCCTTGGTCGACTCGGGACGCGAGGGCAAGTGGGCAGAATCCATAATGGCGGAAGGGCCGTTGACCAGTCCGGAGTTGGCGCTGGTCGAGGCCAGCAATATCCTGCGCCGGTTGGAGTTGACAGGGCAGGTGTCACGGCTCGAGGCTACCAGCGCGCACAAGGACTTGTTACGTCTCGACCTGGAGTTGTTCCCTTTCATCCCGTTCGCCGAGCGGGTATGGGCTTTGCGGAGCAACCTGACCAGCTACGACGCTTGGTACGTGGCCTTGGCCGAGGCGCTGGGTTGCCCCTTGATGACCCTTGACCGAAAGCTCAGCCGCGCCAGTGGCCCAGTCTGTGAAGTCATCACTCCGCCCCGTTCCCATGGAGAAGGCCCATGATTCATACGGGGAGAAGGGTGGGCCATGAAGAAGCCGATGCCGGAGACGCGGATGATGCTTGCCCAGAGCACTTTGGACGACGTCATCGAACGCATCACCGAGGTGGTGGAACCGCAGGAGCGTCTGTGGTCCCCAAGGAATGCAAGCGACCGCCATCCCGAGAGGACCGGTTGACCCGGCTGCCGGACCCGGCCAAGCCTGCGGCGCAGGCCGGGCAGGAGACCACCCTTCGCCTCACCGGCACCGTGCCTTACGGTCGGGCAGGAATGGCCTGCATCGTTCCGGTTTTCCGGTGACTCCGCCTCCTGTGCGACACGTAAGCACTGACGTATCAGGAACCCATGAGCAAGATCGAGATTCAATTCGAGTTGAACGGCGAGACGCGCCGTGCCAACGTGACACCCGAGCTGCTGCTGGCCGATTTCCTGCGCCACTCCCTGGGGCTCAAGGGCACCAAGACGAGCTGCGAGGTGGAGGTCTGCGGCGCCTGCACGGTGCTGCTGGACGGCCGTCCGGTGAGCGCCTGCGCCACCCTCACCCATGAGATCAACGGCCGCTCGCTGGCGACCATCGAAGGTCTCGGCAAGGCGGATGCGATGCACGCGGTGCAGGAAGCGTTCTGGGAGGAAGGCGGCTTCGAGTGCGGCTTCTGCACCCCGGGCATGATCATGGCCGTCTGCGCCCTGCTCGACGAGAATCCGGAGCCCACGAAGGAGGACATCAAGACCGCCCTGGACGGCAATATCTGCCGTTGCACCGGCTACCTCTCCATCATCCGGTCGGTCAACCGGGCCGTCGAGTTGCTGCACGGGCGGGATGCAGCCCCCTCCCGGCCGGCGGAGGAGCGCCGCCTCGACGGCGCCGCCAAGGTCCGCGGCGAGCCGGTGTACACGGCCGACATGACGCACCCGGGCATGCTCTACGGACGGATTCTGCGCAGCCCCCACGCCCACGCCCGGATCCTCGGCATCGACACGGCCGCGGCCGTGTCCCACCCCGGCGTGGTGGCGGTGCTTACCGCCGCCGACCTGCGGGACATCCCCGCCTACTACGGCCCGCTGGTGAAAGACATTCCCGTGCTGGCCACGGACAAGGTCCGGTACGAGGGCGACCTCGTGGCGGCCGTGGCCGCCGAGACTCTGGAGGCGGCCACGGCCGCCACGGCGCTCATTCGCGTGGAGTACGAACCGCTCCCCGGACTCCTGACCATGGACGACGCACTCCATCCCGATGCCGCCCCGCTCCACGACTACGTGAGCGAGCACGGCACGAATTTTCCCGGATATCCCGGCGTCGACGACGAGGCCAGGAAATACGCCAACGTGAGCTTCCACTACGAGCGCGGCAAGGGCAACGTCGACGACGGCTTCACCGCCTCGGAGCGAACCTTCGAGCACACCTTCGAGTTTCCCAAGATCGCCCACTACTCCATGGAGCCCCAACTCGCCGTGGCCGAGTGGCAGGAGGGCGGCTTCACGGTGTGGTCTTCCACCCAGCACCCGTTCATCATCCGCCAGGAGCTTGCGGAGATGTTCGGGGTGCCGCCGGAGCGGGTGCGGCTGGTCGTGCCGCTGGTGGGAGGCACCTACGGCAACAAGAACCACACCAAGCTCGAGCCGCTGGCGGTGGCGCTGGCGCGCAAGGCCGGACGGCGGGTGTTCCTGCACCTGTCGCTGGAAGAAGAGTCCCGCACGGTGAGCAAGCCGGCCATGCGAATACGGCTCCGTACCGGTGTGGACCGCGACGGACTGCTGGTAGCGCGGGACTGCCTCGTGCACGTGGACGGCGGCGCCTACTCGGACTCGGGTCCGCGAGTCACCCAGAAGGCGGGCTACCGGGCCCCCGGCCCCTACCGGATCCCGCACCTCCGCTCCCACTCGTACACCGTGTACACCAACACCGTGCCCGCCGGCGCGTTCCGCGGCATGGGCACGCCGCAGGTGGTGTGGGCCTACGAATCGCAGATGGACATGATCGCCCGGGAGATGGGTTGGGACCCGGTGGAGTTCCGGCTCAGGAATCTCCTCGACAAGGGCGAGGAGTTCGCGCCCGGTGAGACGCCCCTGGACTGCGACATCAAGGAGGGTCTCCTGCGCGCCGCCAGGGAAATCGGCTGGGGCGCGGAGGAACCGGGCCCCGATTGCGGCATCGGCTTCAGTTGCGGCGTCAAGGATGGCGGCGGCAACTACAAGATCTCATGCGCGCGGGTGGAGGTCGATGACGCCGGAGGGATCACTCTGCACGAGGGCACGGTGGAAATCGGCCAAGGGTCCCATACGGCCATGGCCCGCATCGCGGGGCATGAGCTCGGGGTGCCGCCCACGGCCGTCCACGTGGCGCCCCTGGACACCGATTCGACGCCTTTCGACATGGGCACCTATGCCAGCAGCGCCACCACGGTCATGGGCCTGGCGGTGCAGAGGGCCGCCCAGGCCGTGCGCGGTCAGCTCATCGAGGCAGCCCGGTCACTGGGCAAGAGCCCCGACTCCGCCGCGACGCTCGCGGACGGCGAGGTGCGCCTGGGCGAGGTCGCGTTTCCTTTCTCGGCCCTGGTACGACACGTCAAAGGCGCCGGAGGCGTCCTTGTGGGAGAGGGCCGGCAGGAAAGCAGGCGGGACCCCAACGCGCCCCTCGGCGCCCGGGCGCCGTTCTGGGAAGTGGGATGGGGCGCCGCCAAGGTCCACGTGGACCGGGACACCGGGGATGTGCGGGTTCTCAAGTACGTCTCCATCGCGGACGCGGGCAAGGCCATCAATCCTCAGCAATGTCACACCCAGGAGCAGGGAGCCTTCCTGCAGGGGCTCGGACAGGCGCTGTTCGAGGAGACCATCTACGAGAACGGGCTGATGCTGACCCCCGACGCCCTGACCTACCGGCTGCCCAAAATTTCCGACCTGCCGGACGACCTGGTCAATATCATCTTCGAGAACGGCAACGGCGCCGGCCCCTACGGCGCCAAGGGACTGGGAGAAAGCGGCATCCTCACCGTCCCGTCGGCCATCGCCAACGCCGTGGCCCAAGCGGTGGACGTGCGCATCACCGACTTGCCGGTGACCGGCGAGAAGATCTGGCGCGCGCTGAAGAAGTGAGCGCGGCTCCGGGAGAGGCCGCCGGCACTCCCGCCGAGGCAACGTGAACGAACCGGTGCGCAAGGACCGTTTCTACTTCAAGCTCTTCGACCGGCTCGACGCGCCCGGCTGCCCCATTTGCAGCATCGTGATCGAAGACAGCCGCGCCTATCTGGACAGCGTCCTCTACGAACGCGTTACCGACGTGCCTACGCGCGTGGGACTGCGGGACTCCTTCGGACTCTGCAACCTGCACACGTGGCAACTGCGCGACGTCCCGGCATCCAGCGCCCCGGACCTAGGCTTCGCCATCATCGCCAAGGACCTGCTGAGCCGGTTCCAGCGTTTGGCCGGAGAGCCCCCTGTTGTAGAATGGCGTACCCTGAAAGCCTGGCTTGGGCGCACACGATCACGCCTGCGCACCAGGCTCAAGAGGAGCCGCTGCCCCGCCTGCGTGCACGCCGCGCGTTCCGAGTCCATCCGCCTCCGGCAACTGCTGGACCTCTTCGGCGAAGTGGACTTCTTCGACGAGTACCGGGCCGCCGACGGCATCTGCCTGCCCCATTTCCTCCTGGCCGAGGAAACCCACCCGGGCCACCCACACTCCGCGCGGCTCCGGGAACTCCAGCTCCTCAAGACGCGGGCCTTGCACGACACCCTCGACCAGTTCATCGAGAAAAACGACCACCGCGCGCGGGAGGAAATCACACCGGCCGAAGCCCGGGCCTGGACGGACGCCATGGAGCTCCTCCGCGGGAAGCGCAGCGTGTTCGACAGCGAGTTGCACCGCTCGTCGCCCCGACGTTGGAAGAGCCTCTGACGCGGAGTTTTCCCCTGCCGCGTCATCCCTCGGGAAACGGCATGACGCGGCGCAGGTAGGCGTCGAACAGCGGCACGGTAAAGGCGGTGTCGCCGTGGGCGGGGCTGTAGATCATGCCCTTGCCGGTGAGCTTGGCACGGGTCGGGGCCACCACGCGAACGGACAGGGCGAGGACATGGGCGATCTCGCCAGAGCGGTGCGGGCCGCTACCGAGCTCGGCCATGGCTCGCAGGTAGCGCTTTTGGGATGGCGCCAAACGATCGAAGCGGGCGTGAAAGAAGCTGGCATCGAGTTCCGCCGTGGCCTGCCGGCTAGCGGTTTCGTCCCTATCACTGGATGAAGTCCCGCTCGCGCAGAGAGATGGCGAAGCCCCGAGCGATCCAGGCGAATCTCGGGGTAGCGGTATGCCCGGCAACAGCTCCAAGGCCAGCCCCGAGACCGCGAGGGCCGCGTGTACGGGAGCGCCATCATAAGCTGCGGCAGGATGGGCCGCCGGTTGGCCAAGGAGATGATCCGTCGCTCCTCTCCCTTGTGGCGTTCGCCCTTCAATCTGGCTTTACCCGGTGATTTCGGCTATAGGTAGCCCCCTTATGTCTCGGCATTCCGGCGTGCAGTGCCAGGTTGCAGTTGAGCAACGCCGTATCAAAGGGCACGACGCGCTGTCAACGAAGCATCTCGGCCTTGAATCACGCATCATGGAGCACGGGATTCGACTTTCGCCCGGAGAGAGTTGCGCGTGATAAAGGTCGACCCCCACAAATGCGACGGCTGCGGCATCTGCGTCTACGACTGCGGCGCCGATGTCTTCCGCTTCACCAACAAGAAGGACAAGGTCTTTCCCTTCGGCAACAAGTACTGCGTCAACTGCTTCCTGTGCGAGCTCGTCTGCCCCGAAGACGCCATCGAGGTGGTGCTGCGGCCCAAGATGAAGCGCGCCGCCGCAAGCTCCTGAGCGGACACATGACCGACTCCATCCCGACCACCGACTGCGACGTCCTCATCATCGGCGGCGGGTTGGCTGCCTGCATGGCGGCGCTGGAGGCGTCCAAGCGCAACATGGACGTGGTGCTGGTGGACAAGGGACGGCTCGGGCGAAGCGGCTCGAGCCCTACCTCCGGCGGGGTCCCGCAGGCAGCCTTCGGCCACGCCGACCCCCGCGACAGCAAGGAGATGCACTTCAAGGACACCATCGTCGGGGGCGACTTCATCCCGAACCAGAAGATTGTCCGGGCCATCGTCAACGAGGTCACCGATCGGGTCATCGAGCTGGAGGAGATGGGGCTGCACTTCAAGAAGACGCCAGACGGCCGGAAATTCCATCAGGAGAAACGTCTGGGCAGCTCCTACGCCCGCAGTTGCCCGCCGGTGGGCGGCAGCGTGGGGATGTTGGGCTCGCTGCGGAAAGAAGTATTCAACCGCGAGGTCCAGGTGCGCCAGTGGACCATGATCACGAAGCTACTGCGGCAGAACGGCCGGATCACCGGAGCCTTCGGCATCAACGTCCGGACCGGCGCTTACCAAGCATACCGCGCCCGGGCCGTGGTGCTGGCCGGGGGCAGCGCCATCGCCATCCAGAAGTACACCAGCGCCAACTTCCTGACCACGGGCGACGCCTACGTCGCGGCCTTCGAAATCGGCGCGCCCTTGGCCAACCTCGAGTTCCTGGAGTTCACGCTGATCCCGGCGCCCGGCGGCGAAGCCATCTCCATGGCCGGCCTGTCCCCTTTCACCAGCAAGGGCGGCCGCTTCTTCAACTCGCTGGGCGAACGGTTCCTGGAGCGGTACGATCCCGAGCGGCTGGAAGGCACGACCCGGGCCATCCTGGTGGGCGCCACCTACAAGGAAATGTTCGAGGGACGCGGCCCGGTCTACCTGGACCCGTCCTACATCCCGGACGAGAAGTGGGATGACGAAATCAGCTTCGAGTATTCCCCCAAGCTTGGCAAGGCCGGCGTCAACTGCCGCTCCGACCGGTTCGAGTGGGTGCCGGCGCTGCACACCTTCCTGGGCGGGCTTGACATCAACGAGCGGTGCGAGGTCCCAGGGGTGGAGGGTCTCTACGCGTCGGGTGAATCGGCCACCGGAACCCACGGCTCCAACCGGCTGTCCGGCAACGCCATCGCCAGCGCCTTTGCGCTGGGCGCCCGGTCGGGCAAGTTCGCGGCCATCTACGGGGCGGACGCAGAGTTGGGCGAGGTGGACCCGGCGGAGACCGCCGCGGAGGTCGCGAGGATCGAGGCCTTCAAGGGTGACGAAGGGCTGGATCCCACCGAGCTGCAACAGGAGATCAAGGAGATCGCGTGGGAGAGCACCGGCGTCGTGCGGAACGAGCGCGGGCTCACCACCGGACTGGAGCGCTTCCAGGAGATCCGCCGCGAAAAGGTCCCCCGGCTCAAGGCGGACAACATCCGCGCCCTCATCAAGTCCCTCGAATGCTCCAACCTTTCCTGGGTAGGCGAGATGGTCGCCCGCTGCGCCCTGGAACGCAAGGAATCCCGCGGCCAGCACACACGGGACGACTACCCGGAGAGGGACGACAAGAACTGCCTCAACTGGATCAAGGTGGAGAAGGACGGCGATCGGGTGAAGCCGATCATCAAGCCGATTCCGTTCGACGGGGCGGAGTTGAAACCCTGAACCAAGTGCACAATCGTCCCGCACCAGCCACGGCGAGAACCTCACCACGTGTACGACTTCGAGTGGCATCCCGCCAAAGCCGCCAGCAACTTGCGCAAACACGGGCTTGATTTTAATCTCGCAGCCACGGTGTCCGAGGACCGACTCGCATCGACGGTGCGCGACGAAGACCACAGCGAGTCCGAGGACCGGTGGGTGACCGTAGGCGAATCCCGGAACACTGAGTTGTGGTTGTGTGTTACACTTCACGTCAAACCGACGACCGCACGACGGTGCGGATTATTTCGGCGCGACGGGCCACACCCAACGAACGACGCCAGTACGAGTCAGGCAAATGAAACGAGAGTACGACTTTTCCAAAGGTGAACGCGGCAAGTTCTACCGCCGGAACGCCAAGCTGAATATCCCACGCTCCACCGACAAGCCTGATTGGGCCGGGGCCGAAGGCCATCTTTGCGATTTCATGACCGCGGAGACGGAAAAGACCCTCCGGGCCTACGGGGAACAACCGAGTCTGGTGACCGAGCATGCCAACCACGAACATGACACGGCCCACGGCGGCTATGCCCACCGGCAGCTCTTCGAGCTTGTCCAGAACAGCGCGGATGCTCTCGCCAACGCTCCCGATGGCAAAGGCATCCTGGTTCGCCTCACCGACGACTACCTCTATTGTGCCGATGACGGCAGAGCGATCGACGAGCCAGGTATCCAGGCGTTGATGTTCTCCCACATGTCGAGCAAACGAAACACCAGCGAGATCGGGCGGTTTGGGCTTGGCTTCAAGTCAGTGCTGGGAGTCACGAACGCCCCGGAGTTCTTCAGTCGGCCCGGTTCCTTTCGTTTCGACAAGAACCACGCGGCCAAGCGCATCGCCAAGGTCGCGCAAGCGGAACGCTACCCGGTGCTCCGGTTACCCATCCCCATCGATGCCCGTGAAGTGTCGGAGGACGACGAAGACCTTCGTGAACTCATGACCTGGGCAACTAACATCGTGCGGCTTCCGCTCAAACCGGGTGCTAGCGAGGACTTCGCTAAACAGGTTCAGGATTTCCCGCCAGAGTTCCTGCTGTTCGTCGACCATGTCCGCTTTCTGAGCCTGGAACACAGGGAGCGAACGCGGGACTTCGTCCTCCAGAGATTAGACGGCGAGCTTCGACTCGACACGGACGAGGGATCTTCGCGCTGGAAATGCTTCAAGACCTACCACAGACTCTCTGTTGAAGCCCTCAAAGACCGGCGCTCGCTCGACGACAGCGGTGACGTGCCGATCTGGTGGGCGGCACCCCTGGACCGATTGGACTACCCAGGCTACTACTGGCACTTCTTCCCAACGAAGACGGCAAGTCTTCTGGCAGGTATTCTGAACGCACCCTGGAAGACCAACGAAGATCGCCAGAACCTGTTGCCGGGACCATACAACGACGAGTTGATCGATGTCGCGACGAGCATGGTGGCCAAGCGGTTGCCCGAGCTTGCCACTGACCAAGACCCCGCGTTGCACTTGGATGCCCTGCCGCGTCGGCATGAAGCCGGCGACACCGAGCACAGTGAGCGCCTCCGTGATCACTTGTATGAGAAACTGCGAAAAGGCCCCGTTGTCCCCGATCAGACCGGAACTTTGCGCAAAATCCAGGACATTTCCTATGCGCCCACAGCTCTGACTCAAGATCAAACGGGAGAAGCGTCGCTCAAGAAGTGGGCAGGCTTTGATCTGCGTCCAACGGATTGGCTTCACCACAGCACACTGACGCGTAATCGAATGGCCAAGGTCAACCAACTTTTCGCCCAGGAACTTTTCGCCCAGGAACCTGCGTGGCAACAAGAGGCGCCTCGCGCATCCATAGCTAAGTGGTTGGAAGCTCTCATAGTAGAACGCGAGGGTCAAGCGACGATCATAGCCTCGAAGACGGCTCTTCAGGCGGCGGCAGCGATACCCGAGCGAAAGAGGACAGGAGAGCCGCTTGGCAACATTCTCCTGACGCAAAGCGACGACTGGTACGCGCCTGACCCGGAAAGCGTGTTCTTACCATCGTTCGATGATAGCGAAGGAGTTGACGACCGCTTGGTTCACAGGGCGCTGGTGTCTGATTCCGAGACTGCTGCGGCTCTGAACGTGCTGGGTATTAAGCACGTATCTCCCGAAGGCCGCTTTCGATCCCTTGCTAGGACATTGCTTACTCGATGCACAAGCGAGCCGGACGAGACGCTGTGGGCCGACTTCTGGAGCGCGTCGCGTGCAGTGGAAACGGATCAGGCCTACATGATCGTCAAGAAAGTGACCGACCACGCATTGTCGATGACGACCGCCACATCCTGGCACGAGCAGGTCGTCATGACCATCAAGAAAGAGACCGACAAGGGACACGTCGATTGGAACCCGTCGATTCATGCGCGTGCCCGGTCGGGCGATTGGCAACCCCTTCATTCGGTTCTGTTGCCTGGCGATATCGTGCCGAACGAAGGCGGCCGTGACCGTCGCGTCACAGTGGACACCGAGTTCCATGGTGCGGACTTGAAATTGCTCGACAGACTGGGGGCGACAGCCACGCCGAGGCAAGACCAGGATTTGTCGACCGACCCTTGTTTCAAGTCGTTTTTGGTCGAATGCCGCCTTAAGTTCGTCGCCCGAGACCTTCCGAGGGACCCGCACTGGGGCAAACTGAATTTTGGTTCGACAACAGGAAGTGGGCCGCTGCAAGTTCTGCCACTGCTCTCGAACGAAGGCAAGGCATGCTATACGGACGCCTTGTTGTCGCTGGAGACTTCCTTTGTCCGGTGGACAATGCGCCACGAAACCCAGAGCATCTACCCGCCACTCCCGTGTCAGAGTCCTGCCATCGCGTTGCTGCGCAAGCATGGCCGTATCCGTTGCGCTGGTGAATTCGTACCTTTAGCGGATGTGCTCGGTCCTCAACCGGCCAACCCTGCCGCACTGCAAGCTTTGCTGTCACACCGGATGGCGAACCGGATCAGGGAAGCCTTCGACCTTGCAGAACCGGTTGTGGAACCCGTCGGCGAAGAGGACTCGGTTCCTTTGACGGATGTGTGGCCCGGTTTGGCGCCGTACCTGACCGCGCACTCAAGGACATTCTCTCTCATCCGTTGCCAGCAACTTGCTGCTGGCGGCGGTACAAGTGGAGCCGAATGCATGCGGGTCGATGCCAGCATATACTTGGCTGGCACGGGTGATGAGGATTGCGACCTGCGGTTGGTTTCGCAGGAGCTCGGAATCGACCTGAATGACAACCAGCTTGAAGAGATCCTGCGATACGTTACGCCGCAGGAAGTCGAGGCACAACGCGCGGCTATCCGGGAACTGACAACGGACGCCGAGAGGCTGTTCCACGCAGTAGGCGACGTCCGTCTGCGTTCATATTTACCCGGATCGCTCTTGGCCGTGCTTGAGAGCGGCCGTGCGCCGCTGACTGGCGTTGAACTTGCGGAAGCGGCCATGGCCACATATCACACGGCGGCTCTCATGGAATATCGCCGGGCCTTGGATCACTTGGCCCCGCCCACGCGTTGGGCAGGGTCGCAGCCCGCGGTTGGCTTCGTCCAATCACTTGGATTCTCCGCGGAGTGGGCCGGACAACGGAGTTCACGCCATCCGCCGTTCCTGGAGGTAGAAGGCCCGTACTCGCTTCCGGAACTGCACGACTACCAGAAGTGCATCGTTGCCAGAGTGCGAGAGATGCTCTGCAATGGACGTATGGACGGTGGCGGGCGGCGCGGCATGATCAGTCTCCCAACCGGTTCGGGCAAGACACGCATCGCGGTGCAGGCCATCGTCGAGGCCATTTGCAGCGGTTTCACCGGCGGTGTCCTTTGGGTCGCAGACCGTGACGAATTGTGCGAACAGGCCGTGGAAGCATGGCGGCAGGTCTGGTCGAGCGTTGGCGCGGAAGGGAAGCGCCTGCGGGTTTCCAGGATGTGGGCCGGGCAGCCCCGACCTCTGCCGACAAGCGACCTCCACGTCATTGTGGCGACGATACAGACGCTCAACGCCAAGCTGTCGAAGCAACCCGAAGATTACCGGTTCCTGGCTGACTTCAACTTGGTCGTTTTCGATGAGGCGCATCGTTCCGTCGCGCCGACCTACACCTCTGTCATGCAAGAGATCGGACTGACCCGCTGGCAGCGAGGAAATGAACCCTTCCTGCTTGGCCTCACCGCGACGCCTTACAGAGGGCACGATGAAGAGGAAACCGCCAGGCTGGTGCGTCGTTACGGCGGCAATCGCCTGGACGCCGGGGCGTTCGCCAACGACGAACCCTCAGAGGTCATTGGCGAGTTGCAGGAAATGAGCGTACTCGCGCACGCCGACCACCAGACCATCGAAGGCGGCGACTTCTCCCTGAGCCAGAATGAGTTGACGGAAATGCAGGCAATGCCCCATCCCGCATGGCTGCCACGCAGCATGGAGGACCGCATTGCCCGGGACGCGGACCGAACCAAACGCATTGTCGGTGCCTACAAGACCTTCGTTGGTAATGTTCACCGGGAGCAGTGGCCCACGCTGATCTTTGCCACTTCCGTGGAACATGCCAAGACGGTGGCAGCGCTGTTGAGCTCCGCAGGCGTCAGGTCCAGAGCCGTGAGTGGAGGGACAGAGACATCCGTTCGCCGAGACATTGTCGAGCGGTTTCGAGCGGGCCAGATCGACGTTCTCGTGAACTACGGTGTATTCCGCGAAGGATTCGATGCGCCCAGGACACGGGTCATCATCGTGGCGCGGCCGGTCTACAGCCCGAACCTCTATTTCCAGATGATCGGCAGAGGGTTGCGGGGGCCGAAAAACGGAGGCAATGATCGCTGCCTCATCGTCAACGTGCGCGACAACATCGACAACTTCAACAAGGCGTTGGCCTTTTCCGAACTGGATTGGCTCTGGGGGTAACCACGCTGCACTCGACGTGCGGCAGGCTGCCGTCGTCGAGACACGCGCAAGAGGCTGCCTGACGCTGTCTCACACGCACTGGGTCCGAACGTAAGCCGTCACACCCGCGGCAGCACCGCCGCGCCGAACAGATCCATGGCCGCCAGGATGTCCTTCTGCTCCAACCCCGGAGTCCAGTCGAATCGCAGCAACAGCAGATCCGGCTTGAGGGATTCCTCGTAGGAGCGGATCTCCTCGATGCAGTCCACGGGGGAACCCAGGATGAAGCGATGGCGCGCCAGGCGGTCGAAGTCCCAGGTGAGTTCGTCGGGGTTGCTCATGGCATCGTCCTGGCCCCACCTGACGTAGACGTCGCGGTAGGGCTTGTCGAGGCAGGGGCGGGCCTTGGCCACGGCATCTTCCCGGGTGGGAGCCACGAAGCACTCCCGGACCATGACGACGGCGCCAGCGCCCGGCTTGCCGGTATCAGCCCACGCCTGGCGGAACAGCGCGATCTGGTCCCGCAGCTCCTCGATGGCCGAGTGGGGTGCCACCAGCCAGCCGTCGCTGATGCGGGCGGCGCGCCGGACTCCCTTGTCGCCGTTGGCCGCGATCCATACGGGTGGACGCGGCTGCTGTAGCGGTCGTGGCGCAATCGTTACGTCCTTCAACTCGAAGGCCTTGCCCGAGAACGAGACGTGCTCCTCCGTCCACAACCACTGGACGATCTCGACGCCCTCCACGAAACGGTGAAATCGCTGCTGCTTCGTCAGGTTGAAGGCATCCAGCTCCTGCTGCCGGTAACCGAGCCCGAAGGAGAAGAAGGAACGCCCTTCGTTCATGACGTCGATGGTGGCCAGCTCCTTGGCGATGATCACCGGGTCGTGGAGGCCGAGCAGCGTGGTGGCCGTGCCCACGCCGGCCCGCTTGGCTTCGGCGCAAAGCCGTCCCAGGAGCGGCACCTGATGAAGCCGCTGAAAGCCGGGGATGTTGTAGTGCTGGCCCATGGTGATGGCTTCGAAGCCGGCGTCGTCGGCGACCCGTGTCTGCTCCGCCAACGTGGGTAGAAGGCTCTCGGTGGGCTTGTCGATGGAAACCTGCGGATTGAACTGGATACCGAATTTCATGGTGTGCTCCTGTGTCTGTCGTGTCACGCGCTCCTCAACCCTTTCGGTTGAGGGCCCTCCAGACGCGCTCGGGCGTGAGGGGCAGCTCGCGGATCCCCACTCCCATGGCCCGAGCCAAGGCGTTGGCCACCGCCGGCGCCACCGCGACGATACCGGTTCGCCCATGCCCTTGGCGCCCCAAGGCCCCGGCCCATCGGCGTTTTCCATCAACGCGACCTCGAAACGGCGCGGCATGTCGGTGAAAGCCGGTACCCGGTAGTCGATGAGGTTGGGATTGAGTGACTGGCCATTGTCGTAGAGCAGACTCTCACACAGGATGTGGCCCAGACCCATCATGGCCGCGTCCTCGGCCTGGAGCCGGTTGATGGCCTTGCCGACGTCGGCGACGATGGCGTAGTGTGGTACCCGTAGCTTGTTCGTCTCCTCGTCCACGATCACCGCAGCAGCCCCCATGCCGGTCTCCCAGAACACCGGGAAGTGCGAGGGAATCCTGCCGCCGGCACGCACGTAGCCACGGCCGATGCACTCGCCTCCGGGCATGGCGAAGTACGCCCGCACGACGGCGCCGTAGTCCATGCGTTGCCCGCCGGCCTTGGCCCGCCCGTCCTCCAGGGTCACGTTGCACGGGTCGCAGCCCATGACCTCGGCGGCGGCCTGCCGAACCTGCTCAAGGAGATCTTCGGCAGCGAACTTGACCGCCGTGCCCATCACCGTCGTGGAGCGGCTGGCGCCGGTGGAATGGCGTCACGTCGGTATCCGTGGCCCACATGACGATTCGTTCCGGCGGAAGGCGAAGCCCCTGACCGCCACCTGACTCAGCACGGTCCGGGCCCCCTGCTCCACCTCGGTGCTGCCGGCCATGGGCACCACACTGCCGTCGCTCAGGAGACGCAGGATGGCGATGGATACGGGCATGGCCTCGGAGTCGGTGACGCCCACGGCGAGGCCCAGGTTGTCTCCCGGCGGACCCTGGTTCTCATCCCGGTCCACCATGAAGGCCAACTTTCGCAGGTCCATGTGCAGGTCCGCCCATGGGCTTGGCACCAAGCTTCAGGGGTTCGTTGCGGCGTAGCAGGTTCCGGAGGCGGAAAGCCAGCGGGTCGAGTTCCAGCCCCCGGCGGCGTCGTCCATGTGGGACTCCAGCGGGAAGATCGCATGGAGTCCGCCGATGGATCGCATGGAGCCGGCAGGCGCGGTGTTGGTGTACACGGCGTAGACGCCGATGCGGTAATGAGGGATCCCGTAAGGGCCGTGGACCCGTGTGGCCACCCGCGGGCCGTTGTCGACGTAGACCACGGTGTCCAGGTGCACCTGCGCCTCACGCGCCACCACGGTACCGTCCCGTTGAACCCTGGTCCTCACGCGACAACGGGCCGAATGGCGCCGGATCGTCAGCATGGACTCGGACACGCTCTGGGCCAGACGGACCGGACGCCCGCCCGCGGTCCGGGCCAACGCCACCGCCAAGGGCTCGATCTTGAAATACGACTTGCCGCCGAAAGCGCCGCCGACGTAGGGCACCGTCACCCGCACGTTGGGCATCGGCACCCTGAACATCTGGGCGATCTCGGCGCGGACGAGGAACGGGTGAGCGGAGGAGGTCCAGAGCGAGATCTCGTCCCCCTCGAACCGGGCCACCGCGGTGTGAGGCTCGAGGGAATAGTGGCAGATCATCGGGAACTCGAAGGTATCCTCGAACACCGCGTCGGCCTGCTGGAAGCCCGTGGCGACGTCGCCGGACTCGAGCTACTCGTGGTGACAGACGTTCCGCAGAGCTTCCTCCTCGACCGCGGGCAGATCATGGTACTACCCTGCCGAGGCATTGGCGTCATGCAGCACCGGAGCTTCCGGCGCCAATGCCTGATCCATGTCGGCCGCCATCGGAAGCTCTCGGTAACACACGCGCACCGAGGCCAGCGCATCTTCGGCGATATCGCCGCGCTCGGCCGCCACCGCCGCCACTGGCTCGCCGACATAGCGTACCCGGTCCGTGGCAATGAGCGGCCGGTCCCGCAGACAGTGGCCGTAGTAGGGATCGATGTCCTTGACGGACTCACGGGTCAGAACGCCGTGAGCCCCTCGGCGTCGCGCACGTCGATGCTTTCGATCAAGGCGTGGGGAAACGGGCTCTGGAGCACCCGTCCCTCCAGTAGCCCCGGGAACTCCAGGTCGGCCGTGAACCGGGCCTTCCCGGTGACCTTCTCCACCCCTTCCGCGGCGGATGAATCGGCCGACGGTGGTGAAATGCGCCATCTGGCCGTATTCGGGCGGACTACTTCTTGTAGTAGCGCAACTCGAAGGTGATGCAGCCGTTGGGGCTCTTGTAGGGCCCGTGCTTCATGCCCGGCGGGCGGCAGCCGTACATGCCCTTGGTGAACTCCTGGTTGAGCCGGGTGTCGATCAAGCTGCCTTCGACGATGATGACCTCTTCCCAGAAGTCGTGCTCGATGGTCTCGGTGGTCTCCACGCCGGCCGCGAAGTTGACCATGCGGGTGTAATTGCCGGTTTCCTTGTCCTCGCTCAGGATCTTTTCGGTGATCCCTTCGGCCGCGGCGCCCGAGTCGGCGCCCACGGGGCGCCAGCCGATGGTGTCGGTATCGAAAAACTCTCTTTCTTCCTTCGGCATCTCTTTCCTCCCTTTGAATCTGAATCCGGGTCTGATCGTCCACTAATCGATGAGGACCCGGTCGTTGAACGCCGAGAAGACAGACCGGACCTTCGGGACCTGGGTCAGATCCATCTCGGCCCGCACCACACACTCGCCGTCGCCTCCGGCCGCCAACGGCGTTCCCCACGGATCCGCCACCGTGCTGTGCCCGACGAAGGCCTTGCCCCGGTTGCTGCCGGTACAGTTGCTGGACACCAGAAAGACCTGGTTCTCCAGCGCCCGGACGCGGTTCAGCAGGAGCCAGGCCTCAAGCCGGGGATACGGCCAGGCCGAAGCCACCAGGAAAGCCTCGGCTCCCATGACGGCCATCCTGCGGTACAGCTCGGGGAACCGCAGGTCATAGCAGGTGGACAGCCCGAACTTTCCCAGTTCGGTGTCCACCACCGTCGGCGCCTCGCCCCGGGTCAAGAGCCGCGCTTCCTCGGACTGGTACCCGAAGAGATGGATCTTGCGATAGGTCCCGGCGATGCCGCCCTGCCGGTCGATAAGGACGCTCGTGTTGTAGCAAGCGCCGCCGTCCGCCTCGACGATGCTGCCGCCGAAGAGAAAGCAGCCCTTGGCCGCGGCCTTCTCCCGCAGCATGGACACCGTGGGACCCGACAGGCCCTCGCTTTCGGCTCCATAGGCGTCGAAGGCGAAATAGCCGACGTTCCAGATCTCCGGCAGGAGGATGAGGTCGGCCCCTTCCACGCCGTCGATGAGGGCCGCGGCGCGACGCAGGTTAGCGGCCTTCCCTCCATCGTCCATGCCCATCTGGATGGATGCGACGCGAATGCGCCGGTCTCGATCCTCTGTCATTGCATACCTCGGATGCCGGAGTCGCGGATGCCGGCGTCTACGTCAGCCAGTCCATCGGGCGGATGCGGTAGCGGAACGACAGCTCCCGCCCAAGCACGTCGTCGGAAAGGCAGCCCTCGAAGGTGGGCGAGAACAGCAGCTCCTTGCCCAGGGTCGGCATGGTCCCCATGTATAGCACCATACCGTCCAGTGAACCGTCCCGGACCACGGCCTTTACGCCGCCGAGAAAATCATCGACGGGAAGGAAGTCCGCCAGCGAACCCTCCTGGTACAGGGTACGCTCCCCGTCCAGCTCCACCCAGCTCCGGAGCTTCATCCGGTCCCAGTGCGGCTTCACGTCCGCGAGCTTCCACACCTGGCCGCAGACCACCTTGGGACAGATCACCTTGGACTTGGGAATGCTGTCCTTCTCCAACTCCCGGTCCGTGTGATCGCTGCCGACTCCGATGCAGACCTGATCCCCCTTGAACAGGAACACCACCTCCACCTCACCCGAGGTGGTATCGCCCAGCACCTCGATCTCGTCATCGGTGGTGACCATTTCCCGGGTCACCGCATAGTAGGCGGGGATGCGGTCCGGCGCGGCCACGCCGTGGGCCTTGAGCTCCTCCACGTGTTTCAAGGCCCCGGCCTGGTTCCGGCCCGTGAACCCCGCGTCCAGGATCCGCGCTACCGGGAACTCCAGGTCCGACCGGCCTCCGGCGGCGTCAACAAGTGTGAGATTCAAGGTACGCACGTTCAACTCTCCTGTTCCAGGCCGCGGCGCCTCGTCTTCCGTCGTTCCGGGCTTGACCCGGAACGACGGAAGGCGAGCACCCTACGCGAAATGCGGCTTGATCTTCTCGGCAACCAGCTCCACCTGCTCGATGTCCGGCGCCGCGGGCTGCAGGGTCACGTGTTCCATGCCCGCGTTCTCCAATATCTTCAGCTTTGCCACGATCTGGTCTACGCTGCCAACCATGTAGCATTCCTGGAGATGGTCCCAGCTCCGGTTGCTCCCCATCATACGCTCGATGTGGGGCTGCTGAATCCGCAACGCCTCCTCGGGGTCCTGGGTGTCCACCACGTAGATGGCCTGCACGTGGGCGAAGCCCAAGGTGGCGGGATCCCGGCCGACGGACTGCAGGAACTCGCTGACGGTCTCGAAATCACGCTTGACCCACTCGAGCTTTCCCGAGGCCCGGCAGGTGAAGACGTCGGCGTGTTTGGCGATGCGCCGCATCACCGTCTTCACCATGTAGGGCTTGTCCGGCGACAGCTTGTCGGGAATGCGCGAGCCCCCGGCGACCCAGACTTCCGGATACTTGGGAGGCATGGGGTCGATGGTGACGTCGTCGAACCGGAAGAACTCCCCCTTGAAGGAAACGTTCTTCCCGGTCAACAGCAGCTTGACCGCATCGAGGATCTCGTCGGTGCGGCGCCCCCTCTCCCGCAGGTCCATGCCCATGGCGTCGAACTCGGGCTTGCTCCACCCCGGCCCCACGCCGAAGAAGAAGCGTCCGCCCGAAATGTAATCCAGTGTCGCGACCTCCTTGGCCAGGAGCACCGGATGCCGCAACGGCACGACGAGGATGTGGGTGCCCACCTTGATACGTTCGGTGCACGCCACCGCGGCCGAGAGGCAGATGAGGGGATCCATCCAGGAGCCGCCGTAAAGACCAGGGGCGTCCGTCAGATGGTCCCACACGGTCAGCGACTCGAACCCCAGTTCCTCCGTCCGTTTGGCGTACTCTTGCACCACGGTGTGCGCCATCCGGTAGTCCATGTCCGGCCAAGTGTAGGTGGGGATGGTAATTCCAAGTTTGAGACTCACATTCACTCCTCTTGTGCGATTTCCGGATCGAACGCGAGACGACGGACGCAGCAGTCTCTTGCGAAGAGTTAGAAAGACTCTCCCGCAATGTCAAGGAGACGCTTTGACACGTTGTCGCAACCGGAGTAGGCATTCGGAGCAGGAAAGGAGGGGCGATCCATGAACAGGGTTCCGATCATCGACGCCGACGGACACATTCTCGAAGAGAACGACGAGATCGAGGATTACTTCGAAGGCCCGTACGAGGGACACCGCCGGCACAAGGTGTTCACGCTGTTCCCGTCGTTGGACGGCTGGCCCCGGGGCGCCGTCAAGGGACTCAGGAAAGCCACGCAGACCTCACCCGAAAGCTGGACCGAGTTCATCGACGCGGCGGGTATCGACGCGGCGGTCCTCTATCCCACCGCCGGTCTGGCCTTCGGCCTGATCCAGGATTCCGACTGGGCCTGCGCGCTGGCCCGGGCCTACAACAACTGGTTCTACGACAAGTACACCCGGACCAACCGGCGCCTCAAAGGGGTGGCCATGCTCCCGGTCCACGACGTGCCGCAGGCCGTCATCGAGCTGCGCCACGCCGTCACCGAGCAGAAAATGGTGGGGGGGCTACTGCCTGCGGTCAACGTGTTCAACAAGGGATTCGGGCACTCCGATTTCCACCCACTCTACGAGGAGGCGCAACGGCTGGACTGCCCGCTGGCCATCCACGGCGCCCCGAGCCAGGGACTGGGGTTCGATTACCTCAAGACCATGTCGATGATCCACACCCTGGAGCACCCCATCGCCCAGATGATCCAGCTCGCCAGCATGGTGCTCGACGGCGTGTTCGAGCTCTTCCCCAAGCTCCGGGTGGGCTATCTGGAGGCCGGCGCCGGCTGGATCCCGTACATGATGGACCGCATGGACGACAAGTTCCACGTGGACCGCAAGCGCAAGCATTTCCCGCTCAAGAAGCTGCCCAGCGAGACCATGAAGGGAGGCAACATCTTCGTCACCTGCGAGCTGGACGAGAAGATCCTTGACGTGGTGGCGCGGGAGTTCGGCGAGGACGCCCTGATGTACCCATCGGACTTCCCCCACGAGAAGGCGGTGGGGGAATTCGGCACCGACATTCCCGAGTTCCTGGAGCGCCCCGACCTGTCCGAAGGGCTCAAGAAGAAGATCCTGTACGACAACGCCAAGCGGTTCTACGGGCTCTCGTAGCGGCGGGTTTCAAACCCGCCCGTGCCCGGATCCACATGCCGGCTCCGGATCACCCGGCATCAGCACTGCCCAGGCGGACCGACAGATCGGGCCGGCGAATGAAGATCTGCCTGGCCTCGGAGCGTTCGGTCAGAGACCGGATCAGCCCGACCAGGTTTCCACCGTTGCCGGCCCGGGCCGGCGCCTGCTTCATGGCGCGCACGTCATCCTCGGAGGTGAAGTAGCGCAGCAGCAGGTCGTCGTCGGACACGCCCGCGCCGCCGATCTTCTCCCGCAACTCCTCTGTTGAGGTTTCGGGCGGTTGCCAGCTCCGGAGCTGCCTCGCCCGCGGCCGGTCCAGGATCCGATCCCGCACGTCCGGGTCCATGGAGGAGCATTCCTCCTCTCCCCAGAAACCCAGGGCGTACTGGATCACCTCGTCGGTGACCTGCTCGTAGCGCCGGCCCAGGATCACGTTGATGGCGCACTGGCTGCCGACGAACTGGGAATACGGCGTGACCATGATGGGATAACCGAACTCCTCCCGCACCCGGCAGGCCTCTTCCAGCACCTCGCCGAGCCGGTCGCCCATGCCGATGTTGGCGAGTTGGTGCCGCAGGTTCGAGATCATCCCGCCGGGCACTTGGTGCATGAAGTGATACGCGTCATAGGACAGGGGTACGCCGATGGGCAGGCCTTCCTGCTTGGCCACCCGCGTGAAGTGTTCCGAAACCGCCATCAGGCCATCCTCGTCGAGGACCGGGTTATAGCCCAGGGCGCGCGCGTTCCGGGTGATGTTGAATAGAGACGGGTTCGACGATCCGTCCGACAACGGCGGCAGCGCCGCATTGATGATGGGGATGCCCGCCTGGATGGCGTCGAGGGTGCACAGGGGCCCGAGGCCGCTGTTGCAGTGGGTGTGGAACTCCACCGGAAGGCCCCCGGCATTTTCCAGGACGACCGGAGCCAGCGAGCGGGTGCGCTCCGGCGTGAGCAGGCCGCCGGGGTCCTTGAGACAGATGCGCTTCACCCGCAACTTCGCGGCCTCGCGGGTGCGCTCCGCATAGTACTCGTCGGTGTGCCTGGGTGAGATGGAGAATATCAGGTTGATGATGGTTTCAAGGCCGGCGGCCGTGGCCGTACGCACCTGCTCGGCCCACACCGCTGGCGTGTTGGAAGGGTCCGAGGTGCGGGCTTCGCTGATGCCGTTGGCCGCCAGGCGTTCGAGCCAAAGCTGCTGCACGGCGGGCGGGGTGTGTTGGAACGCGGCCATGTATCGGTTCCGGATGAGCCGGAGCGGGGTCTTGGGCGCCAGCTCCTTGACCCGCCTTACGCGCTCCCAGGGATTGTCCTTGATCTCCCGCACGCATTTCTTGAAGAACGCCGAGGCGATGATCTCGATAGCCAGGAAGCCGGCCTCGTCCATCTTCGAGGCCACCGGCAGCATCATGTCCGTGCGGACGCCCATGGCCCAAAGACTGGACGGACCGTCCCGAAGGGTCGTGTCCACGAAATACACTTCTTTCATGCTTGGCAGCATATAGAATTCGGATGGCGATGGACAGCCGGACGCCCTGTGGCGTTGCCGCGCGGGCCGTGGCACACTAAAATCCTGTCTCACAAACAGGTTTGCAAGATGCGCAGGATTTTCTTGTTGTCGGCAAGGCGCGACGACGAGCAGCGGCCGATACCACGCGAGGAGGAGCAACGCCGCCGACGGCAAGAAAGACCAGCAGATTTGCAAACCTGTTTGTGAGACAGGACTTTAGCCCTCACCGCCCGCGCGACAGACACTGACGATCATGGCCACATCGGAATCGAGCAAGAAGAAATGGCTCGTGGGAACCGCGGTTCTCATGCTGCTTGCTACGGCCGTTTTCGGTTTCTGGGTGTGGCTGTCGCTGGGCTACATCGCCACGGACGACGCCCGGGTCAAGGCCGACATCGTCTCCATCAGCACCGAAGCTCCCGGCAGGATCAGCGCCCTGCTGAAGGACGAGGGGGACCAGGTCGAGCCCGGCGAGATCATGGTGGAGTTGGACAAGCGGGAGGTCCTGATCCGCATCGAGCAGCACAAGGCCGCGGTGGACCACGCCCGGAGTCAACTCCTGCAGGTCGAGCGGGAGCTGGGCCAGGCAAGCGATAAGCAGCAACGCGAGATCAAGGAAGCCGACCTGCTGGCGAAGAAGGCAAGGGTGCGGGAGGCCGAGGCGGAGTTGCAGGAGCTCGAGTTCCGGCTGGGGCTGATGACCTTGCGCAGTCCGGTGAAGGGCGTGGTGGTGCAGAAGAACTCTCACCGGGGGGAGTTCGTGCAGCCGGGCCAACCCGTTTTCATGGTGGTGGACTCGACCCGTTACTGGGTGGAGGCCAACGTGGACGAGACCGAGATCCGCTTCGTCAAGCCGGGCAACAAGGCCACGGTGAAGATCGATTCGTATCCCGGCGTTCAGTTCGACGGCGAGGTCGTGGACGTGGGGGGCGCCACTACCTCCGAGTTCTCCCTCTTCTCACCTCACAAGCTGACGGGCGTTTTCATCAAGTCCACGCAGAAGCTGCCGGTGAAGATCGCGGTGGAGAACGCCGACGGCATCCTTCGGGTGGGCATGCTCGCGGTGGTGCGGATCGAGAAGCCGGAAGCGCAGCAGGACGAACTGCACGCCAGCGGCCGGCCCGCAAAGCCATGAGCCCCGCGGCGCCCACCGTCCAGCTCTACGACCCAGCCCAAAAGTGGCCCATCTCCATCACCCTGTCCCTGGGGATGATCGGCGTCGGGCTCGGCATCACCGGCATCGACATCGCCATCCCGGCCATGATGTCGTCCCTGGGCACGTCGCTGGACCGGATCCAGTGGGTGCTGATCGCGTTCATGATCACCCGCACCGTGCTCATTCCCTGCGTGGGCTGGCTGGGGCAACGCATCGGCGACCGCAACCTGTTCATGCTGAGCGCCGCCACCTTCGCGCTGGGCTCGTTCCTGTGCTCCGTCGCCTGGGACGTCAACTCGCTCATCTTCTTCCGCATCGTCCAGGGCGTGGGCGTGGGCCCGCTCATCGGCGTGTCCATGTCCATCATGTACGAGGCCTTTCCCCGCAACGAACGCGGTCTGGCCATGGGACTGTTCATGACGGGCTGGTCGCTGGGACCTTTTTTCGGCCCGCCGCTGGGCGGTTATCTGGCCCAGTACATAAGCTGGCGGACGATCTTCTATCTGCCGCTTCCGACCATCACCCTCGCCATCGTGGCGGCCGCCTTCATCCTCCCCCGCAAGTCTTCGTCCCACAGGCCCCCGGCCTTCGACCTGCTCGGGTTCCTTACCCTGACCTGTGGACTCGTCACCCTGCTCCTGGGTCTGACCCAGGGACAGGAGGCGGGTTGGACCAGCCAGCGGATCCTGTCTCTGTTCGGCTCCGGCGCACTGCTCATCGCCCTGTTCATCTTCGCCGAGCTCCGGGCCGAGCATCCCTACGTCCAGATCCGTTACTTCAAGAGCCTCAACTTCAGCATATCCAACGTCATCGTGCTGATCCGGGTCATGGGCTTCCGCGGCACGAGCTTCATCCTCAACCTGTTCCTGCAGAAAGCGCTTCACTACACGCCGCTGCAGGCAGGCATCTTCATGCTTCCCGCCGCCGTTGCCGTGGGCGTGGTGTCCCCCTTCGCCGGCATGCTTTCGGACCGGTTCGGGCCGCGGGTGCTGCTGGTGTCGGGGCTGGCGCTCCTCACCGTAACGCTCTTCGGGCTCTCCACCATCACCATCTGGACCGGCGTGGGACTGATTTATTTCCTGGTCGTGCTCAAGAGCATCGGGCAGTCCACCATCAACGCGCCGCTGAATTCCATCGCCCTGGGCGCCCTACCGGAGGGTCAGTCGCGCATGGGAAGCGGCATCCTGGGACTCAGCCGGGGCCTGGGCGAGGCCTTCGGCATCGCCACCCTGAGCTTCCTCCTCGAACGCCACATCTTCTACAAGGTCGAGGCCATGACTCCCCAACTCGGCGCCCGCCTCACCGAGACCCTTCGCGACGACGTGGTGGTCCAACTCCGTGCCCTGCTCCAGCAAGCCGGTCAATACGGGATTGCCCTGGAGGAACGGGCCCAGTCACTCCTCGGATACGGCCTGCTGAGAGAAGGCGTCACCCAAGCCTACCACGAACTCTTCATCATGATCGGCCTCATGTACCTGGGTTTGGTGGTGATGGTATGGCTGCTGAAACTCCGAAGGCACCAGGAGAAAACCGCGCCGGTGGCGGCGCCGATGGAGACGGCAGCGGCGAGGACTTCCTGATCAGGAAGCAATCGTGGATTCCCCGTCAACGCTCCTCTCTCTCGGGTAACGGGAACATGTAGACTGCTTCGATCTTCTCGTCGAAGGGGTTCTCGAACTGGATCCGGCGTTTGTAGCAAACTGCTCCCGGCTCCCTGGAAGCAATTCGCCGCCACGGTCCGACGATGCACATCCGCCATGCCAGTTTCGATAAACACTGGAGGGATGCGAAAGATGGGAGGGAATGTTGTGCGAAAGAGGTTGCGCAGGTGTGAGTTGGAATTGGTGGAATCAAACGGATGTTGAAATAATCAAGATGGGAGCGGAATCAAATGGAAGGACACGGAATCATGCGGAACGGAGGTGGAATCAAGTGGAAGGGATGTGGAACTAGGTGGAACGGGGGATGAGGGTTCAATAGGCTTGATGGTTTGAGGGATGCGATTGCGCGGTCCGTGTGCGGTCGCATCCCTCAAACCATCAAGCTTTCCAGGCCAAAACGGCCCCTGGAAACGCCTGGAAAACTGCCTTTTCTAGCCGTTTCCACCCATCTATCCACTGAAATTCGCAATTATTTTTGACCGCCCCAACGACCGCTCCCCAACCTGCCCGAACCCACCTAACCTGTGCGAGGCCGCGCCGAGACCATCGAGCAACTCGACCCTGGCCGACTACGCCCGGCTCCAGGAAGACTACCAGGGTCTTTTGTCCGAGCCGGAGACATCCGAAACGCACGCGCCCTCGTAGCCCACGTGTTCCATCAGCCCTTCTCGGAAATGACGACGTGGACGTGGATGAGCTGATGGAGCTCAACGATAACGTCCGGGAACTGCTCAAGGCGATCTACGGATAGGGAGACTTGGATTTCAAGTCCGAAAACGTCTTCGGGGGGTCCTTGCCGAACACATCGGGATACTTCTCGTGGAGCTGGGCGTCCAACTGCTCTTTCAGCTCCCGGCGCATCTCGCGCCTCTCGGCCCGGGACGCCACGGTCTGCGCGGGAATGAAGTACGCCGCGCCGGCCAGAAAGCCATGAAAGAGCGCGGTGACGTTGGCGGCGTCCATGTCATCGGCGCCCGTCCAAGCGTACCAGGAAAACTCCGCCAGATAGACAGCCAGGAACACGAGATAGACCATGTTCGATAAGTCCCTCGCTTTGGGCTTCGTGATCGGCGGCGCCGTCTCATCTTCGCTCGACAGCACGTTCCGCTCGGTGGAGCAGCGAACCCGGCGCCTAGGAGTCTTCAACGCCGAGGTTGAGTTTTATGATTCGGAGACAGGACCAAACGTGCGATTCGCGCGTCATGCCCTCGCTATCGATGAGCGGCGTTATGACTTTAAGGCAACTATTTTACAGCCACGAAAAGATCTGGACTTGAAGTAAATGTGGTTCGTTGGATGTCATTCCGATGTAGGCGGAGGTTACAAATCAGACAAAGGCGGCTCGCTTTCGGAAACCCCATTGGGTTGGATAATTTCCGGGTCCGGGAAGGCAGGTCTTGCCGTAGAGTCACACTTGACAAGAGGCCGTACAGGTCACGTTTGACTTCCCCTGATGGATGGCGTCTGACGACCGGAAACGGCTTGGATCCTTCTCGCTGACTTCGCGAGCTGACGCCGGCCTTCACTCCCGGAAGCCGGACTTGCCAGCGACCCGGAGGCCCGCCCGACGAAGGCGGCGGAACCATGGATAGAAGAAGCGCGCCCGCCCGGAACTCGACCCGAGCCATCTCGTCAACCGATCGACCCAGCCGGTTCCGGTGGTCATGGACCCGAGCACCGTCATTGCGTCGGCGCCCTGGTAACGCCGACCGTCGAGCACGAGGACCATACCGTCCTCGAGATCGCATCCGGCGCGTCGCAACTCGGCAACAAGCTCGGGCGCCTTCCTGCCGTCAATGAGCCGCAGGCGCTTCCCGGTCGGGGTTCTGAACCTGGACTTCCGCGCATACGTCCGACAGTAGATGCATTCGCCATCGTAGAGCAGGAGGTCGTCCAGGGAAGATGCGGCGGCCAGTGCATCGCCCCCGGTTTCTCGTGAAGTCACGCGCTCTCCTCGGAGGCCGGCGCTCGGGGACCCTGCCTCCCCCGCGCTGCTCAGTCGATGGGTTGGTATCGCTTGACCACGGCGCGCGCGCCCTGGAGAGCGCGGGCGTGCGACTGGATTTTCTGGTGGTCGTCGCTTTGGCGATAGCGATCGATGTCCTCTTGAGTCTCCCACTCGGAGTAGGAGATGTATTCACCCGGCGAATCCACACACTTGAGCAACTGCTCGGAACTACAACCCTTCTGATCGATCATCAGCGGGCCGCAATCCTCCTTCCAGATTCGCTCCGCGTCCGATGCCTGGCTGGGGTCGACGTTGACGTGGATCAAGCGAACGATGGCCATTTGAAGTCCTCCTTGCGATCCGTCCATGCCGTTACGGCCCATAGAGACGGATGCGATTTCCGAGTGCTGAGTGGGCGCCAATCGACATTGGCGAAGACCGGCAGCACTCATATCAGACCGGCGAACCGTTGGCAATCAAAGGGGTGTCTGTCCACATGCAAAACCGCAATTCCGGTACGGGACCGGGCTCCAGGAGCGGGCGCGAGGCTACCCGCCCTCCACGATGCTGCCACGCTCGATGACGAAGGCCCGATCGAGCAGGCGGGCGACGTGGGCGTCGTTGGATTCGGCCACCAGCACGGACAAGCCCTCCTTCTTGAGGTCATCCAGGATTTCCACCATTCGCTGGGCGAAGATGGGAGCGATGCCTTCGCCGGGCTCGTCCAGCAGCAACAGCCGTGTGCCGCACATCAGTGCCCGGGCGAAGGCGACGAACTTCTGCTGTCCGCCCGACAGGGTGGTGGCCCCGCGGTGTCGGAACTCTTCGACCTCGGGCATGAGGCCATAGATCCAGCGCAGGCGTTCCCCAGCGTTGTCCGCGCCGGTGGCCCAGACCGGGAGCAGGATGTTCTCCTCCGCGGTCAGGTCGGGAACCAGCCGGCGATCCTCCGGCATGAACCCGATGCCCATGTGCGCCCGGCGATGGGCCGGGATGGCAGTGAGGTCGGCGTCGCCGAGCCGCACCTTGCCACGCGAGATGGATAGCAGGCCCATGACCGCGCGCATGAAGGTGGTCTTGCCCGCGCCGTTGCGCCCGATGAGGCCACACATGGAACCCGACGGGACGTCGAGACGGACTCCGCGCAGGATCCCGGTGGCGCCGATGCTCACGGCGAGATCGCTGACGGCGAGCGCGTCGTGCCGGGATGAAGAATCGCGCTTCGGCGCCGCCGATGCTTCGGCGCCGGCGCCATGTTCCCGGCCCAGCACGTATTCCAGGACCCGTTCATCCCGCAGCGCCTCCCGGGTGGGCGCATCGCAGATGATCTCACCCTGATAGAAGGCGAGCACACGGTCCACGTATCGCTCGACGATTTCCATGTCGTGCTCGATGAACAGCACGGTGGTGCGCTCCTCCTTCAACGCCTGCATCAGGATGTCCATGATGGCGAACTTTTCCTCCGCGCTGATGCCGCTGGTGGGCTCGTCCAGCATGAGCAGCCTGGGCTTGCGCACCGTGGCCATGGCGATGTCCAGGAGCTTGCGTATGCCCTGGGGCAGGGCAGCGCCGCCGACGTCGCGGTATCCCGCGATCTGATAGCGGGCCATATGGGCCTCCACCCGGTCTGCCCGCTGGTCCTCCATGAGCGGGGTCAAGAGGCCCGCCCCGTCCTCCTCGGCGACGCCGAAGGCCATCATCAGGTTGTCGAAGACCGTTTCGGAGAGGAACACCTGGGGGACCTGAAAGGAGCGGCAGAGGCCCATCCGCGCGATGGCGCGCACGGAAAGACCGCGGATGCTGCGGCCCATGAACTCCACGGTGCCGCCGCCGAGCGGGAGATGACCGGTCACCAGGTTGACGAAGGTGGTCTTGCCCGCGCCGTTGGCGCCGATGACACCGACGGTCTCGCCTTCCTCCACCACGACGTTGATGTCGTGGGCGGCCACTACCGCACCGAAGGACTTCTCGAGATCGTGGACTTCCAGGACCACGGACATGGCCAGCTATCCCTCTTCCCTTTCAGCCGGGAGCGCACGCGCCCCGGCCCTGCTTCGCCGCCGGTCCACCAGCGACCACAGCCCGTTGGGCAGGAACATGATGATGGCGAGCAGCGTTCCGCCCATGATCAACTGCCAGATACCCGGGAACTGGTCAAAGGCATAGGTGCGGATCAATTCGTACATCAGCGCGCCGATGAAGGGCGCGACGACGTTGCCGGTGCCGCTCAGGATGGCGATGAAGACAAAATCCCCGGACACCGGCCAGTACACCATGGAGTCCGGGTCCACGTGACCGATGGTGAGCACGGCGATGGCACCGCCGAAGCCGCCCACGAGCCCGGAGATGACGTATTTTGCGTGGATCGCCTGCTCGGCCGAGTACCCCAGATAGCCCAGCCGGATCTCGTTCTCGCGCACGGCGGTGGTCATGTTGCCCAGGGTGGAGCGGAGGTAGAGGTGCACGAGCACCGCCACCCCCCAGGTCAGGATCGTCGCGAAGATGAACAGCGCCGTCTTGTTCTCGGCGCCCAGGGGCGCGTACCAGAGATAGGTCGTCGCCTCCAGGCTGATGCCGTCGGTGGACCCCAGCTCCTCGAGCTTGGCCAGGACACCGTAGAGGATCATGGAGAACGCCATGTTCAGCAAGGCGAAGAAGATGCCCCGGTACTGCCGCAGCAGGAAACCCAGCAGGAACGCGAGCAAGCCGGCCGTCGCCACCCCGCAGGTGATGGTCAGGAAAGCGTCGGTGATGCCCAGGTACCGGCCCATGAGTCCGACGGTGTACGCCCCGAAGCCGAAGTAAAGCGCGTGGCCGAAGGAGATCAGCCCGCAGCGCCAGAGCACCAGGAGGCCCAGCGCCACCGACCCCCGTGCCAGGGAAAGCGTGAGGATGCTGCGGAACCACTCCGGCATCACGAAGTTGAGCAGCAGCAGCCCGGCGAGGCCGAGGGTCAGGCCCCAGAGCGTCTTGTCCCGGCGCCAGCTCATATGCTTCTCGCCTTGGCGGGCGCGAACAACCCCTGAGGCCGCACGATCAGCACCGCGGCCATGATCATGTAGATGACGAACAGCTCCAGGGCCGGCTCCTGGTGCACCGCGAACGCCCGGGCCACTCCCACGATCACCGAGCCGATGAGGGCGCCGGGAATGCTGCCCATGCCGCCGATGACCACCACGGCGAAGGCCAGCACGATCACCTCCACCCCGATCCCCGGCTGGACCGAGATCGCCGGCGCTTGGTAGGCGCCGCCCAGCGCGCCCAGGAACGAGCCCACCATGAAGGTCAGGAGAAAGACCCGGTTGACGTTGATGCCCATGGCCTGCGCCAGCTCCCGGTCGTGGATCACCGCCAGCAACAGCTTGCCGAAGTTGGTGCGGTTGAGTCCGTACCAGAGCACCGCGGCGACCACCGCCGAAAGGAGCACCATGGACAGGCTGTAGTTGTCGAAGGGCAGCCCGGCGATCTCCGTCTGACCCAGCAAACCCAGGGGCTCCGGGGCGAGATAGGGGTCGGTTCCCCAGATCAGCAGCAGCACGTCCTCGAGCACCAGGAAGGCCGCGAAGGTCGCCAGCACGATGATATGCTCATCCTCGTGATAGAGGTGCCGGAGCAGGCCGCGCTCGATGATGACGCCGAACACCACGCCGAGGAAGAGCGCGGCGAACAGCATCACCGCGAACGCGCCGAACTGGGGCCAGTCCACCCGGAAATAGAGAATCAGCAGCGTGGCCGCCAGATAGGCGCCGAACGCGTAGAGGGAGCCGTGGGTGACGTTGAGGAGCTTCTGGACGCCGCAGATGACGGTCAGGCCCACGGCTACCATGAACAGGTAGGAACCGTAGACGAGTCCATCGACGAGGATGATGAGTAGGAGCTCGGGATCCAACGGTTCCCCCGTGCGCGGGAATGGATGAAAACAGACCCGGGCGCCGGCACTGCGGCGCCCGGGTCACGAAGACACTAGACCAGAGCGCCGCTCAGTCGCACTTGGCGCCCTTCATGCCGCCCTTGACCCAGTCCGCCGCATTGACCCCTTCCGGCGGGTTCACGCACTCGGCCTTGAACTCTACCACGTCCTTGACCACCACCTCGCCCTTGGCGTCGTCCCACTCGGCAGAGCCCCAGCGGTCCGAGGTGATCGCCTGATGCCCCTTGCCGAGGGCCATCTCGACCTTGGCGGCGACGATGTCGAAGGTGGCATGCTCCAGCGCCTTGATCACCTGATCCGTAGACGGGAACTTGCCGCCGTTGGCCTTCATGGCCTTGTCGTAGGCGTACTTGGCCGCCAGGATACCATCGACGTAGTGATAGGCCGGCGATGAAGGCGGCTGCTTGTACGCCTTGCGGTATTCGCTCTGGAACCAGTTGTTCATCGGGGTGTCGATACCCGCCGCGTACATCCCATAGGGACCGCGCGCGAGTTGTCCCTGCGGGAACTTCTTGCCGAGCCGGTGGGCCGTTATCTCGCCCACGGTGAGGATGAACTTCTTGCGTTTGAACAGTCCCCTGGCTGTTCCCTGGGCGATGAGGGCCTCGAGGTCGCCGCCCCAGAGGCTCGAGTGCACCAGCTTCTGCTTGGCCCTGAGCAGAACCGATATCTCGGTGCCGTACTGGCCGGAGAACAGCTTGGGGAACTGTTGCTTCTTGGCCGGCTTGATTTCCGGCGCCAGGGTCTGCATGGCCAGGTCGAAATCGCGCCAGGCATCCTGGCCCCAGGCGTAA
The DNA here is from genome assembly GCA_963422385.1 of Binatia bacterium. GTDB lineage: Bacteria > Desulfobacterota > Binatia > UBA9968 > JAJDTQ01 > JAJDTQ01. The sequence goes on from OY729432.1 coordinate 895,591, forward strand.
TTCTGGTTGATGCCCATGTAACCGTCCCTGGCTTCGCTCCGGAGCTTCTTGACGACGTAGTGCGCCGCGCCCACGTTGCCGCCGGTGCTGTGATTAATGATGCGGAAGAGGTACTTCGGCTCCTGCACCAACTCCTCGAAGATGCGCGGCGTGCCGCATATCGCCAGCAGGGTCAGGACCCGAAGCTCCTCGGCCACCCGGGCGATGGCGGCGCAACTCCCGGAGGAGATGTAGCCGACCACGACGTCCACGCCCTCCTTCTGCACCTTGTTGCGCAACTCCGTGACCTGCTTGGTGCCGCCGCCGCTTTCGTCGTACACCATGAGATCCACCTTGCGGCCGGCCAGCCCGACACTGTTGTAGGGCGCCGGCAGGGTGCCTTCGTTGATGGCGCGGACCACCATCTCCGCGCCGTTCCTGGCCGGGACGCCGTAGGTCGGCGCGCCGCCCCCGGTAAGGAACGTCGGAACCGCCAGCTTGACGGTCTGCGCCGGAACGGCACCCGCCGCCAGCAACATCGCCAAAGCCGCGGCAAACGCCATGAATCTTGTACGAGGAATTGCGGTCATGTCAGCCTCCCATGTTTCTTGATCTCCACCAGCTACCCGGCCGCGTCGAACCGGGCGCGAAGTATGGCCGGATCGTCTCACAATCGCACCTGCCGGGCAACCGAGGTACGCGTCCCGCTCCGCGTGTTCGCCCGTAGTGGGCTCATTAGGCTATATGTATAGCGTGTATGGCGCAAATCAAGCCCAAGGCGCCGGCGCGGAACGCGGTTGCCGTCACGGAGGGAATCGGACATGGCGCGAAACATGACCCAACGAGGCAAGGTCGATCTGGAGGGACTGCACGGTCCCGAGGTCCAGGCGATGAGAGGCGTTCAGCCGCCGGCGGACATGCCCTTCCGCATCGGCAACATGGGGCACGCGGTGCTGGTGGTCCGGGACATCGACGCGTCGGTCCGGTTCTACACCCAAGTGCTCGGCTTCAAGGTTTCCGACGTCTATCCGGAAAGCATGGTCCCGGGCCGGATGGTCTTCATGCGCTTCAACGAGGACCATCACGGCCTCGGCCTCGTCGGCCAGGGCAGCGAGGTTTCCGTGGGACGGGAACTGCATCACCTGGCCTTCGAGGTCCCTACCCTCGACGACGTCTTCCGCGCCCGGGACCACCTCGAGAAGCACGGCGTGCCCATCGACTTCCACGGCCGGAGACGAGCGGGCTGTCAGGTGTCGGTGGAGTTCCGGGATCCCGACGGGCACAGCCTGGAAATATTCTGGGGACTCGACAAGGTGGACTGGGACGGCGAAGCGCGCCCGCCTGAGGAGTGGACGCCGAGACCTTCGCTCGAAGAGGCGCTCGATGAAGCGCCGCCGGGACAGGACATCAGCCTCACCGATCCGGGCTTGCGGCGAAAATGAAATGAAATAGTCGGTGATTCTGCCCGACAATGGGCACGGGCGCCCGCCGGCAAACCAACCGAATGGTTACGCCGACGGTTGGCGGGTCGTCGCCGTCACACCCGCATGTTCGTCGCCCGGATTGACGATGAAGGCTTCGCCCCGCGAGAAGAAATCACGGACCAGGACGACGAACCGTTCCGGCTGGTCGACCTCGATGTTGTGGCCGGCGTCATAGACATAGACGAGCTTGGCATGGGGGATCTCACGCGCCAGAAGCTGTCCGCTCTCCCGCGGCATCATGCCGTCCTTCGTGCCCTGCAGAACCAGTGTCTGCTGCCCGATTTCGGGCAATCGGGCGACCAGCGCCTCATCGAGTCCCACGGACTGGTGGTAGTGATGGGCCCATCCACGGCTCTGGGCAAGCTGGTCCGGAGTCTTTTCCCCCGGAGGAAGGCGTTCCGGGTGCGCGAACATTCTCGTACGCATCTCTTCCGGGCTGCCGGGGGGTTTCTGCGGGATGTGCGGCGGGCGGAAACCCGACGGGCACTGGAGGACGAGGGAACGGATTCTTTCCGGATGGCGCGCGGTCACCCACGCCGACAGGAACCCGCCGAACGACTGGCCGATCAGATCGCATTCCCCGCCGACTACTGAATTCACGAACTCGCCGGCGAGGTCCGCAAGCGCCGGCATGCTGTCGAGATTCTCATGGGCCGGCGTCCCGTCAAATCCTGGGACAACCATGGCATGAATCCGGTGATCACGTGACAGCTCGTCGAGGGCGTAGGTAAAGCGAATGCCGCCCGCGCCGTGCAAATACAGCACGGGCGGCCCCTCCCCCGCGACATGGTAGGTCACCGGACCGGACGAGAGATCGGCGGCGCATCGCTGAAAGGGCTCACCCGCGGGGCCCGAGATCCTGATCATGGTTGCCTCTCCGGTCCGGCCGTCACGACCGACTGATTACTTGTCACGCAAAACCGCGCGGAATTTCTTCGACAACGGTGCTTCGTTCTTCATCCGCCAGTCGAAGGGAACATCGATGACCTTCTTTCCCTGGATGTAGTCGTACATGTAGCCGCTCTTCGAGCTCACGAGCGAATAGCCGCGGACATCATGAATGGTCTTCTGGCCCGCGGGAGACACCACCCAGTAGCCCCACAATTTGGCGATGTTCGGCGCCTTGGCATCCTTCACGATGTAGGCGCCTCTGGCGGCGAGGATCACGGTATCCACGTCCGGATGCTTCACCGGCGCGCCCTTGGCAATTTCGGCCCAGGCATCGGTGCCGAGACCGATGGCGAATTCGCCGCCGATGACCCGTGACCGCACGTCGGGGTATCGGGGCAGCGTCTTGACCTGCTGCTTCCGGAGCAGCGTCTCCAGGTACTTCTGCGCCTTCTCTTCGCCGAATGCATAGGTGAAATACACCCAGGGTGACGGCGAGCGCGGCATGGCGAGCCTGCCCCGCCATTTCGGGTCGAGCAGGTCGTCGTAGCTCTCGGGCTCGTCTGCGGCCTTCACCAGATTGGTGTTGATGGTCACCAGGGTGAGATAGCTGTCGTGGGTCTTGATGCCGTACTCACCCTCCATCAGGCTCTTTGGCAGACCGAACTCGCCGGCCCAGTCGAACTTGACGATGGCGTCGCCCTGGATCAGGGCGCGGGGGCTCGACGTCCAGAAGAGGTCGAGTCCCGTGGGCACGTTGTTTTTCAGCGCCCGGATGACCTCCACCCTCTTGCGCGTATGGCGGCCGCCGATCTGGTTGAGCTTGATGTTGGTGCCATAGAACGAGTTGAACCCCTTGTTCATCATGGCGACCTGGCGGGGGTTCATGGTGGTGCCGAAGACGGTCGCCTCGCCTTCAGCCTGTGCCGGCTTGATGAGCTTTTTCACGGCTTCCGGCAGATCCGCGCCGGAGACCATTGCTGGTACGCCGGTCAACACGGCTGCCATGCCCAGCAGCCCGGCCCATTTCGTGATTGGATGTTTCATCCGGATCGCTCCTTTCTCGTTGCCAACGGTATATCCGGTCTTCTCACCGGATTCGTTCAATTGCCGTATCCGAGCTTCCGTTTGCGGGTCGCTCTTTGCCGGGCTGCAAAGCCGCCTGTCCAACCGGACAGCCGGCTCAGCAGACCATTCCGGCGGCCGACGTCGTGGCCGCGGATCTCCTGCATTCCCGTCATGCGCCGTGCGAACAGCGCCAGGACGGCGAGAATGAATATCATGTAGAGGGCCACGGCCGCGGCGGCATTCTGCTCGCCATTGGTCTGGAGATTGAAAATGAGGGTGGCGACAACCTCGGAGCCCCCGGTGTTCATCACCAATGGCAAGGTCAGATCCCGCGCCGAGAGCATGCCGACCATCAGGGCGGAATAGAAGATGGCGGGCGCCATCAAGGGAAGAAAGATGCGCCGGAAAGTCTCCAACATCGAGACACCGGAGACAAGGGCGGCTTCGTCGAGCTCGAAGTGGACCTGCAGGGAAGCTGCATTCATGGTCCGGGTGCAATAGGCCAGCATCCTGGTTCCCATGGCAATGGCCACGAGCCAGATGGTCCCGAACAGCGGCAGCCAGTGATAGATCCCGATGCCGATGAACTGGAACGCGACGCCCGTGACGATGGTGGGAACCGCCGGCGCCAGAAACACGATATTGTCGGCCAGGCGTGCCGAGCGGTTGCGGCTGCGTGTGACCACCCACGTGATGCTGGTGGCCAGCGATGCGGCCACCACCACCGCACCCGCCATCAGGATCAGCGTATGGCGAAGCGGTTCACCGGTCCACGCCAACGCGTCCCGGAAACCGTCCAGACTGAGCGAAGTCAGCGCGGCAATGGAGGGAGGTTGGAAGAAAGGCACCAGCGCCACCCAGACAATCGTGACAACGGGAATCGCGATGCTGACCGTCACCCAGGCGCAGACCCAGAAATAGGCGGCCCAGCGCCAGCGGCCCAGCGGCTGGGGCGCCGAGGCCCGCACCTTGCCGCCGACCACCGCGTATTTCCGCGCCTGCTTCAGGAACCGGGCGTAGAACAGAATGGCGGCGCCGCAGATGGCGAACAGAACGACACCCGCGGCACCCGCGAAGCCCAGATTGGGCGGACCGTCCGTCTCCGCGATGGCGTCATAGATCCACAGGACAAGCACGTCGCCGGGCATGCCGATGATGGCGACGAAGTCGAACATTTCGACCCCGAGCACAAAATAGAAAATGCACACCGCAACCATGCTGGGGCCCAGCAGCGGCAGAACGACCCGAAATACCGTAAAGGATTTGGACACTCCGCTGACCCAGGCGGCCTCCTCCAGCGACGAATCGAGGTTCCTGAAGGCCGGCAGCATCATGAAAACCCCGCCGGGGACCAGCACGATGCCCTGCAGAAAGCAGATCCAGGATACCTGATAGACGTCAAACAGGGCGCCGCCGGTGAACCGGGTCATCCCGAAAAGGGTGTTGACGAGCCCTGAGGTGGGATTGAACAGCCACACATAGGACATTGCGGTGATGAAACCGGGGATCGCAAGCTTCGCCGTCAGCAGCGTGAACAGGCCGGTGCGGTAGCGGAAATCCGTGCGGGACAGCAGCCAGGTGAAGGGAAAGGCGAAGAGGAACATCCAGAAAACGGTGCCCAGGCCGAGAACGGCGGTTCTGCCGGTGACGCTGGCAAGCCTCTTCTGGGTGAGCAACTCGGCATAATTCGCGAACGTGTAGTGTCCGCCGGCATCCTGGTCGGTGAAGCTGGTCAGGATGTTGCCGCCGACCGTGACGCATACCAGCGCCAGGCCGACGCCTGCCAGCAGGTAGATCCAGCCGATACCCGGCCACCTGACGTTGTGTCCTGCAACACTAAACCGCACGAGAGGCTTCCTCGCCGACGAGCCCGCCTTCGAGGCCTTCCATGTCCAAACCGGCGGACGGCGCGACCACCACGGTCTGCGCCGGAGGAAAATGGAGCCGGATCGAATCCCCGCGGCTGATGGCCTCGCTGTGATGCCGCCGCACCCTCACCGGTTGGCCGCTGGTCATGACCGTGTGCACGAAACCCTCGCCGACAAAGCTCGATGCGGCCACCGTGCCGGTTACGAGGTTGGCCGCGTCCCGCGGGATGTCGCCACCGGTCTCGATGTCTTCCGGTCGAATCCCCAACATGCAGGTCGCGCCCGTCGCGAGACTGTCACGACTGGTGAGTCGCGCGTCCAGGTTTCCGAAGGGTGTCTCTACGTGAGCCGTGCCCGCGTCACTGCCCCGATAGACCGCCGGGAAAATGTTCATGTCGCCGATGAACCGTGCGACGAACTCGTTCTCCGGCCGATGATATACGGCTTGCGGATTGCCGATCTGGACGATCCTGCCCTCTGCCATCACGGCAATGCGGTCGCCGGTCTCGAGGGCCTCCGCCTGGTTGTGGGTGACGTGGACCGTCGTGAGATTGAGGCGGTGCATCAGGTCGCGCATCTGGGCGCGGAGCCGGACCTGGAGCTTGAAATCCAGGTTGCTCAGCGGTTCATCCATCAACAGGATGCGCGGCTGCAGGGCCAGCGCCCGCGCCAGCGCCACCCGCTGCTGCTGGCCGCCGCTCAGCGTGATGACCGGCCGTTCCGCCAGGGCATCGAGGCCGAGCATCTCGAGCACCTCGCCGACCCGGACGCGCACCGCGTCGCTGGCCATCTTCAGGCGGCCGCGGCGGAGGGGAAAGGCGATGTTTTCGAACACGTCCATGTGCGGCCAGATGGCGTAGGACTGGAACACCATGGCGATCGGGCGCCGGTCGGGCGGGACGAAAACGCCGTTACCGGCGTCGAAGATGGGGTGCCCGTCGATGCGGATCTCGCCCGCACTGGGCCGTTCCAGCCCGGCAATGGAACGCAGCATGGTGGTCTTGCCGCAACCGGAAGGACCCAGTAGGACAAAGAACTCGCCCGTGGCGACGTCCAGGTCGATGCCGCGCAGGGCATGCACGACGCCGTCCCGCAGTGGGAACCTGGCCTCGAGACGCCTCGTCTGCAGCATCGCCACGTGTTGGCTTTCCAGTGTTGGGGGACGCGACACTCTACCTTCCGGCAGGGTCCGGAGGCGCCAGCACGCCTTCGTCTTGCAGTCTCCGGATGGTGGCTTCGGCGGTTGCGCGCGCGCCGCCGGCGTCCCTGGGCATGAAGATCTGCTTCTCGAATTCCCGACCGAACAACTCGGACTTGACCTGTGCCGGGAAGTTCATGAAGACCTCCGTGCGCCGTCGCCGCAGCCGGTCGAGGTCGAGGGTTGAAACCAGCACGGATTCGCCCGCGCCGTCGATGCGGGCATCGACATGGCCGAGGTAATTGACCACCGTCGAGCCGCCGCGCGTGGCCTGCGCGGCGCTGTACCTGCCGCTCAGCGCACCCGCGTTGACGGAGGCCAGGTAGACGAGGTTCTCGTAGGCGCGCGACCGGCGCACCTGGTCCCGCGTCTCGGCCAGGGGTCCGTTGGTCTCGGCGGTGGGATGCAGCAGGATCTCCGTGCCGCGAAAGGTGAGGGAGCGTGACAACTCGAAGAAATTCACGTCGTGCTCGACGATCGTCGCAAGCCGTCCATACGGCGTTTCGAGCACCGGAAACAGGGAGTCCTCTCCGTACCGCCGGACGTACTCCGTATAGACGTCGGCCGGACAGACGCTGGGAATCAGCCCTTCCACGTTGTGCTCGTGGCATTTGCGGTAACGCAGCTCGACCGCGCCTGACGGGCCGACGATGAAGCCCGAGGTAAACCAGACATCGGGCCACTCCGGGTCGCGTTCGAAGGCGGCGCCCGCCACGTAGACCTGATGCTGCCGGGCGAACGCGCCGATCACGTCGGTCTCGGGTCCGGGTATCTCGATGCAGACGGTCTTCCAGTCGTCGTCGGTGCGCCTGTGGTTGAAGCCCTGAAACCAAGCCTCCGGAAACACCAGGACGCGCGCCTCGTCCCGGACAATCGCTGCCTCGGCGATCTCCAGTCCGCGGCGGATGTTGCGGGCGATGACGTCGTCCCTGCACGTCGGGTCGTCGATGATCTCTATGGACGCCTGGATGCAGGCGATCTGGAATTTTTTCGGCATGGTCAGGTCAGGGCCGAATTCCGTGCTTCCGTTCGGGACGGCGGCTCATGGCCCTCCGGCGGCGCGTACACCCCGTCGCGCAGATAGCGCGCGATCACGGCTTCCGTGCTGTGCCGCGCCTCCGACTTGTGCGCGATGGGCTGTTCGAGCCAGCGATTGATCCCCGTGGCCCTGTGTCGCGCGTATTCGCGCGCATAGATTTCCGTCCGCGACTGGACCAGGATATTGTCGCGTATTTCCGTGCGCCTTTCCCTCAGTGCCCGCAGATCGACCGGACCGATAGCCAGTGCCTCACCGGGGTTCGGCGCCTGGCCGACGACCTTGCCGTTGAAGTCAACGATCTCGGAGCCGCCGTGGGAACGGTGCAGGGGCGAGATCTCACCGTCGCGCCGCTCCTGGAAATTCAGACCCGGCGAATCGGCGAACACGTCCCCCGACACCTGCGCGGCGTAGCCGCCGTGATTGGAGGAGATGACGTACATGCAATTCTCGTAGGCGCGGGTCCGCCGGCTCATCTCCCACGGTTCCCGGTGCGGCCCGTAGGGTTCACCCGTGCAGTGCAGCAGGATTTCGGCGCCGTGCTGCGCGAAGATGCGCGGCATTTCCGGAAAATTGATGTCGTAGCAGTTGATGAGCGCAAGCCGTCCGATCTCGGTGTCCACCACCGGGAAGAGCGCGTTTTCCCCACCCTCGTTCCTGACATACAGGTCATAGAGGCCGGTTGGCGTCGAATAGGTCGTGTGGCCCTGGACGTCGGCTCCATTGACCTTGCGATAGCGCAGCAAGAGGTCGCCCGACGGTCCGAACAGGTAGGCGGAATTGAACCATCGATCCGGATAGGCCGGATCGTACTCCATCGTGCCCCCGGCGACGTAGGCCTTGTTCAACCGCGCGAAGTTGGCGAGGGGCTCCAGTTCGGGGCCGGGAATGCGAACGGCGATACGCGTCCATTCCTCCACCGACCGGAGATGCTCGACCCCGGTCAGGGAAAACTCGGGCAGAACATAGAGCCTGGCCTGGCCCCAGCGGCAACTCACGTATTCCATCAGGGAAAGATAGCGATTGACGTTCTCGCGGATGATGGCGTCGCGCCATTCCGGTTCCCGGACGTGACGGATAATCGTTTGAACGGCGACAGCCGTGTATTTGTCCATCATTTCGAACCCACGCTCCCTCCGCCGCGGTTGCCGGGGATTACCATCCACACCCTTTTCAGGTTCTATACGGCCGCCGCCCGTTCTTCCGTGCCAAGACCGCGTACCGCGGGAAAGACCTCGTCTCGAAGAAGCCTCATGGTCTGCCGGACACTCTCGTCGGGCACGTTTCCGATCTTGACACTGAGATTGGTCACGCCATGACCGAACTCCCGGTGGAGCCGCGTGATCTGTTCGATGGCCATGTCGGGTGTTCCGCACATGACCAGACCGCGGTCCATCCGCTCCTCGAGGGAGAGCTGGTTGTGTGTCCGGAGCTTTGACGTCTGGCGCCTGGCGTCCCGCTCATCCTTGAAATAGCGTGTTTTCTGTACGACCAGCCGTTGTGCCGTGCGAATGCCCCCGCCCAACACGTTGAAGAAGTAGTCATAGCCCCGGCGCAACGTTTGGATCGCCTCATCCTTGCTCGGGGCAACACAGCAGTTCATGGCGAGGATGACGTTGCGGGGCTGCGGCTCCCATCCATGCTTTCGCGCATGTTCCCTGTAGACGTCGATCGAGTGGTGGGCGGTTTCGTAGTCCTGGATGCGCAAGACGCCCATCGTTGCCCCGTGCTCGGCGGCCAAGCGTGAGGAGGCCTCGCTGCTCGCCGACATCACGATTTCGGGGTGTGGCTTCTGGGCCGGTCTGGGCCAGATCGAGACCGCCCGAAACTGATAGTATTCGCCCTCCCAGCCGAACGGTTCGGGTTCGGTCCACGCCTTCTTGATCAGTTCGATTGCCTCGTTCATGCGCCCATAGGACTCACTCGGCGCAACGTTGTAGGCAACGTATTCGTGGGGAATGCCGCGCATGAACCCGGCGACGAGCCGACCGCCGGATATCATGTCCAGCATCGCATATTCCTCGGCCACACGGATCGGGTTGACGATGGGCACGATGTTCCCGGATTGCAGGATCATCGACTTGCTGGTGCGCTCCGCGACACAAGCGCCGATCAGGTTCGGATTCGGCATCAGCCCGTAGGGGCTCATATGGTGTTCGTTGTTGCCGATCCAGTCGAAGCCGCATTCCTCGGCGAAGACCTTGGTGTCGATCCCCGCCCGGAAGATCCGCATGCCTTCATCCGGGCGGAACTGCTTGTTGGCGACCGGCCAATCCTGACCCACCTTCTTGATGCCGGTATAGGGCATGTGGTGCGTGTACGAGAATTTCATCACCACTTCCTCTGGGGGCCAAGCCCGCTCCAATGGGACCGGGAACAATTCTGGACTGTCCAACTCGGGGCGCCCCTGTATCCTCAACCATGTACACTGTCAAATACGAATTTCCGCCGCGCAGGGCAATTTTATTGTTCGTTCGGCGGGTCTGGGGAGCCCAGGTTGATCCAGAGGCTGGCCAACTCGCCGCCGCGGCCCGCCTGGTCGGGTACCGCGGCGTCACCGCGTTCGCGCAGTTCGCCCGTCTGCTCTGACAGGACCAGATCAAGGCCGTGGGCGCGTTCTACAGCGAGAGCAAGCAGCGCTACACCGCACTGTCCATCACCACCTTCCACAACATCCTCGCGGCGTTTCCGCCCGAGACCCTCGACAACGCCATCCGCCAGTGGACCGGCCAGCACGGCACCGCTCACGCCCCGGTGGCCATGGACGGGAAGGACCTGCGCGGCGCCTCGAAGCAGACCAACGAAGGGCGCCGGATGATAGTCGCGGCGGTCGAGCATGGCACCGGCCTGGTCCTGGGACAGAAAGAGATCGACGACAAGACCAACGAGGTCCCCGTCGTGCGTGACCTGTCCAGCGGCCTCCACCTCGCCGGACGCGCCGGGACACGCCGCTGGATACCTGTGCCCGCCGAGTGCGAAAGTGCCGTTCGGCGGGTTCGAGCGCTCCCCTTGACGCTGTCCCGCCAAGCCCGGGGACGAGACGGGTCCCCTCCGGCGGACGCGCTCTTCCTCATCCCGCTCCTGACGCGGGACAAAAAATGGTCCTGTTCCGCCGCGTGGCGTGTTGGCAACTTCGTGAAAATGGAAGATGGCGTTGCCGAAATGGACGGCATGGAATTTCCGTTGATTTAGCATTCCGTAACCCATGGATGGAGTGCGCAATTCGACGCAGGCGAGTGAAGAGAACATCCCATCCCGCAGAGCGAGAACCGGCGGGAGCGGCTTGCGTCAAAGATGGCCGGGGCTATTATTCCGAGTTGGACGGTGCTAGATTCCGAGTTGGACGGGACAGGAATCCGATTGAGACGCTCACCATGCCGAACCGGACGACAGCCCCCGGCTACTATGTGCCCCGACATTCGGAGACGCGAGTCCGCGACGCGCTCACGGACACTCGCATAGTCGCCATCGTCGGTCCACGGCAGTCCGGAAAGACGACGCTCGCTCGCAGCATCGCCAGTGACGACGGCCGCCCCTTCATCACTTTGGACGACGATCAGTACCGGCGGTTCGCCGAAGACGATCCCGTCGGTTTCGTGCGGAGCAACCCGACGGCGATCATCGACGAGATTCAGCGCGCGCCCGGACTGATCCTAGCCATCAAGCAGATCGTCGATGAAGACCCGCGGCCCGGACGTATCTGATCACCGGACGGTGGACCTCTTCAGGGCCTCCATGTCCCCCGATTCGCTGGCAGGCCGCGTCGAGACCGTTGAGTTGCTGCCCTTTTCCCAGTCCGAGATCGCCCGGTCCGGCGCGCCCCGTTTCCTGGACCGGGCATTCGCGGGAGATTTTCCGAACCTCGCCAGGGCGAGGCCGGCAACCAGCCTGACCCAACGGATTCTCGCCGGAGGTTTTCCCGAAGCTCTTTCACGTTCGGTTCCGGCACGGCGCGGGAGTTGGTTGCGATCCTATGCCCGCTCGCTCGCCGAGCGGGACGTAACGGATATCGCGACCATTGGGAAGCGCGACGCGATCACTCGGCTACTCGACCACGTGGCCGCTTCGTCCGGTCAGTTGCTCAACATGAGCGGGATCGGATCCCGGCTGGGCGCAGACGGCAAGACCGTCGATCGCTGGCTCTGGTTGTTCGAGCACATGTTCCTCGTCCGGCGGGTCCATGCCTGGCATCGCAACGACCTCAAACGGCTGATCAAACGGCCCAAGCTCCAGTTTCTCGATTCAGGCCTGCTTGCCGCGGTCCGCCGAGTCGACGCGGCCGCCATCGAGAGGGACCGGCAGCAACTCGGGCCGCTGCTCGAATGCTTCGTCTATTCCGAGCTCGTGAAAGCTGCCACCCTGTCTGGTGAGGCGCTGTTCATCTCTCACTACCGGGACAAGGATCAGGTCGAGGTGGATCTGGTCCTGGAGCGGCTACCGGGCGAGATTGTGGGCATCGAGGTCAAGGCAGGCGCGACGGCGCGCCCCGGCGACTTCAAGGGGCTGGCACGACTGAAGGAGGCCGCGGGCCGGCGGTTTGCCTGCGGTATCATCCTGCACGACGGCGACCGGGTTCAACAGACGGGGCCCAAGTTGTTCGCCATGCCGATCAGTGCACTCTGGGAGACCTGAAGACGAGACGGCATCTTTCGAAACGACCATGGTCTTCAATGGCTGGATGACGGGTCAAGCCCGGCATGACGGGTCGGGGATTCCAAGTCGGACAGGCATGACGGACGGACAGGGACTGCGGTCACGGTTTCGAGGGAATCCTCTCCAAGCCGCCCATGTAGGGGCGCAGCAGCTCGGGCACGGCGATGCCGCCGTCTTCCTGCTGGCAGTTCTCCAGGATGGCCACCAGGGTGCGGCCGACGGCCAGGCCGGAGCCGTTGAGCGTGTGCACGAAAAGGGGGCGCTGCTTCGGCGCCGGACGGTACCGGATGCTCGCGCGCCGGGCCTGAAAATCCGTGCAGTTGGAGCAGGAGCTGATCTCCCGGTAGGTTCCCTGTCCGGGGAGCCAGACCTCGATGTCGTAGGTCTTGGCCGCGGAAAAGCCCAGGTCCGCGGTGCATAGCTCCACCACCCGGTAGTGCAGTCCCAGGCGCTGGAGCACGGCCTCGGCGTCCCGGGTGAGCTTCTCCAGTTCCTCGAAGGATCGCTCCGGCTCGACGATCTTCACCAACTCCACCTTGTTGAATTGGTGCTGGCGGATCAGCCCGCGCATGTCCTGGCCGTAGGAGCCCGCTTCCCTGCGGAAGCAGGGGGTGTAGGCGCAGTAGCTTCGGGGCAGGTCGCTTGGATCGAGGACCTCTTCCCGGTGGATGTTGGTGAGCGGCACCTCGGCGGTGGGGATGAGGAAGTAGTCGGGGTCCACGGTGTGGAACATGTCCGCCTCGAACTTGGGGAGCTGGCCGGTGCCGGTCATGGTGTCCCGGTTCACCAGGAACGGCGGCAGGATCTCCTCGTAGCCGTGCTCCCGGGTCTGCAGGTCCAGCATGAAACCGATCAGCGCCCGCTCCAGCAGCGCGCCCTGCCCCCGGTAGAGGGTGAAGCGCGCGCCCGTGAGCTTTGCACCCCGGGCGAAGTCGAGGATCCCGAGGGCCTCGCCGATCTCCCAGTGATTCCTGGGAGTGAACCCGAAAGCCGGCGCCTCGCCCCAGTGCCGCACCACGGGATTGTCGGCCTCGGACTCGCCCACGGGCACCCCCGGGTCCGGCAGATTCGGGATATCGAGCATGGACTCGGTGAACCGGCGCTCGGTCTCGCTCAACGGCTGATCCAGCGCGTCGAGCTCGGCGCTGACGGCGCCGACCCGCTCCATCAGTCCCGAGGCGTCGCCGCCCGACTTCTTGAGCCGGCCGATCTCCCCCGAGAGCCTGTTCTTCTGCTCCTTGAGCCGCTCCCACCGGGCGAGGGTCTCCCGGCGTTCCCGGTCCGCGGCCAGCGCCGTCTCCCAGTCGATACCCGTCCCTCTCGCCGCCATGCGCTCCCGCACGCGCTCCGGGTCCTCGCGCAAGATCCTGACGTCAATCATCCGTCATCCCTTCCGATGGCGTACCGACCCGTTTGGTAGCCGGGGGTCGGGCCAAGCCCCCGTGTGCGGCCCGTGCGGCCCTACGGCTCGGAGAAATCAAACGCATGACGGACATGGCGAACCGCCGGCGGATCCGAACGCAGGGAAATGCCCACGACGTCGAACCGGACGTCCCGGTCATGCAGATGGTGCTGGCCGAGATAGTGAAGGGCGGCGCGCTTCAGCCGGTGCTGCTTGGCGGCATTGACCGATTCCAGCGGCGTGCCCGATGTGTCCACCCTGCGGGTCTTTACCTCCACGAACACCACGACGCGCTTGCTGAGAGCGATCAGGTCGATCTCACCCAGCGGACACCGATAGTTGCGTTCGACGATGGCGTAACCCTGCCGCTTGAGGTAGCGCTCGGCGAGATCCTCTCCCGCTTTACCCAAGGACTTCCGCCCGTCACCCATCCCTATTTCTGGCACCAAAGAGCGGGGCCGGCAAGCCTGCCTGCGTGGGCTGGCCGGCGCACGACGCCCGCTGCTCGCAGGACTCCCTCACCGGCCTGAAACTGCGGCGGTGGATCGGGCACGGACCGAACCGGTCCAGGGCTACGGCGTGGCGGCGGCTGCGGTACCCCTTGTGGCTGGCGAACCCGTACTCCGGATACAGGGCGTCCAGCTCCACCATCATGCGGTCCCGGGCCACCTTGGCGATGATGGACGCCGCGGCGATGGAGAAGCACACCCGGTCGCCGCCCTTGACGGCCCGCTGCGCCGGCGGTGCGGACCACTGCCCGCCGTTCTCCAACAGGGTGGCGGCGGGAATGCCGTAGGGGCCGTCGATCATGAGGTAGTCCGGCGTGACCCGCAGCCCCCCGACCGCCCGGGCCATGGCCAGGAGGCTCGCCCGCAGGATGTTGAGACGGTCGATCTCCCGTGAATCGGCCACCCCCACGGCCCAGGAAGCCGCCCATTCCTTGATCCAGCCAACCAGGCGCTCGCGCTTCTTCGGACTCAAGAGCTTCGAGTCCTTGATGTCGGGATGGAAGGCGCCCGGCTCGAACACCACCGCCGCGGCCACCACCGGGCCCGCCAGGGGGCCCCGCCCGGCCTCGTCCACGCCGGCGATGCGCCGAAACCCGCGGGAGAGGGCGTCCGCCTCATGGGCGGTGCCATCGGGTCCCCGGGGCTCAGGGGCGAGCAACCGGCCGTTCCGGGACGGGTCAAGAGGAGTTCGTTTGCCGGGCATTCGAGGCATATGATAAGAAACCGGCGTGAAAATCACCAGCGAAGAGCTCCGGCACGTGGCCATCCTCGCCCGTCTGGATCTCACTCCGGACGAACAGGAACGGCTTGCCGGCCAGCTCGACCGCATCCTCGAATACATGGACAAGCTCAACGAGCTCGACACCCGCAACGTTGAGCCCATGTCCCATGCCGTTGACGTAGGCAACGTCCTGCGTCCGGACCGCGCCGTCAACCAGCCCCGGACCGAGGCCTTGCTGCGCAACGCTCCGGCCCGGGATGACGACTTTCTCAGCGTGCCGAAGATCATTGAATGAGACGCGTGCATAACACCCCTCTTTCCGTTCGTCCTGAGCGTAGCGAAGTCGAAGGACAGTCCAGGTTGTGCAGAGGTCTCTGAATGAAAGTTCACGACCTCACCATTCACGAGTTGCACGACCGGCTGCGCGGCCGCGAGCTGAGCGCAGTCGAGCTGGCAGAAGCGCTGTTCGACCGCATCGAGGCCACGGACGGAACCCTCGGGGCCTACCTCGCGGTGTGCCGCGGCCAGGGCATGGAAGACGCGCGACGGGCGGACGCGCGGCTCGCCGCCGGCGACGTGTCCTCGAAGCTCCTGGGCATCCCCGTGGCGCTCAAGGACGTGTTCCTCACCGAGGGCGTGCCCACCACCTGCGCATCGAAGATCCTGCAGGGGTTCACGCCGCCCTATGACGGCACCGCGGTGCAGCGCCTCAAGGACGCGGGGGCGGTCGTGCTGGGCAAGACCAACATGGACGAGTTCGCCATGGGCTCCTCCACCGAGAACTCCGGCTTCTCCATCACCCGCAACCCCTGGAACCTGGACCACGTGCCCGGCGGATCCTCGGGCGGCTCCGCGGCTGCGGTGGCGGCCGGTCAGTGCGTCGCCGCATTGGGCACCGACACCGGCGGATCCATCCGTCAGCCGGCGTCGTTCTGCGGCGTCGTGGGGCTCAAGCCCACCTACGGACGGGTGAGCCGGTACGGCGTCGTGGCCTATGCCTCCTCCCTCGACCAGGTAGGGCCCATGACCAGGGACGTGACCGACTGCGCGCTGGTGCTCCAGGCCATCGCCGGCCACGATCCCGCGGACTCCACTTCGGTGGACGTGCCGGCGCCCGACTACGCCGCGGCGCTGACGGGCGACGTGAAGGGGTTGCGCATCGGCGTCCCCAGGGAGTATTTCGCGGCCGGGATCCAGCCCGAGGTGGAGCGGGCGGTGCGGGAGGGTATCCGCGAGATGGAGAAGGCCGGGGCCGTGGTGACGGAGGTATCGTTGCCGCGGAACGACTACGCCGTAGCCGCCTACTACATCATCGCCGCGGCCGAGGCCAGCTCGAACCTGGCCCGCTACGACGGCATGCGCTACGGACCCCGGGCCCAGGCCGACGACCTGACCTCCACCTACATGAAGAGCCGCGCCCAGGGCTTCGGGCACGAGGTGAAACGGCGGATCATGCTGGGCACCTACGTGCTGTCCGCCGGTTACTACGACGCCTACTACCTCAAGGCACAGAAGGTGAGAACGCTGCTCAAGCAGGACATGGAGTCGGTCCTGAGCGGCTGTGACGCCATCGTCGCGCCCACCTCCCCCACCACCGCCTTCAAGCTTGACGAGATGACCCACGACCCGCTGCAGATGTACATCTCGGACATCCTCACCATCTCCGTGAACCTCGCGGGCCTGCCCGCGCTGTCGCTACCCTGCGGCTTCGACGGCGCCGGACTCCCCATCGGCATGCAGATCATCGGCCGCCACTTTGACGAACCGATGCTGCTGCGGCTGGGCTATGCCTACGAGCAGGCCACGGGGTGGCATACGCGCAGGCCCGTAATGTAGCGTGCTGCCCGCTTGCAGGCAGGACGGCGGCGAAAACTCCACCAGCCCTACAGCTTGCGAGGTGGACGGCACGGTTACGTCCGGATGGGCAGGCGGGTTCTTTCATGGGCATGAGAAGGTAGACCGAGTTGGCGAAGGAATCTCCGTGTTCTCGAAATGACCTGATCGTCAGTCGGTAGTGGATACGACCATCCCTGCGCCGTCGGTCACCATCGGCAGACGGTAGGACTCTTGAGATAATCACTCAAGTATATATCATGGGATAGTACCTTGCCAAGGAGAGGGGGGAGGCGCCATGAAACAGACGCCGGACTACAAAGGGGTCGCCAAGGTTTTCTGGAGCGGCCGCAGTCAAGCGGTCCGCCTGCCGGCCGCGTGCCGGTTCGAGACATCCGAGGTCGAGGTGGTCAAGGAGGGAGACCGCCTCACGTTACGCCCGCGCGGCAAGAACTGGGCTGCATACTTCGATGCGGAACCCCGCGGTCGTCTGTCGAAACGAGTTCAACCGCCACTCGATGAACGGGATGAAATTCGTTGATGTTCATGCTGGATACGAATATATGCATCTACCTCATCAACGAGCGGGATGAAGTACTGCGGAAGCACTTCGAGGCAAACGCCCCCGACATCCGTATTTCCTCCATCACGTATGCCGAGCTTTGCTTCGGCGGCGCTCATTCGACGCGTCGCAAGCAAAACGCGCGGGCACTTGAAGCTTTCCGTCTCGACCTCGACATCCTGCCATTCGATACTGGTGCGGGCGCCCATTACGGAGAAATTCGCCACGCGCTTGCACGGCGC
The DNA here is from genome assembly GCA_963422385.1 of Binatia bacterium. Lineage (GTDB taxonomy): Bacteria > Desulfobacterota > Binatia > UBA9968 > JAJDTQ01 > JAJDTQ01. The sequence goes on from OY729432.1 coordinate 913,034, forward strand.
GGGCGGATGATCGGCGCGAACGATCTGCTGATCGCCGCGCACGCCCGGAGCGCCGGCGCCACGCTCGTCACGAACAACGAAGGAGAGTTCAGGCGCGTGCCGGAGTTGAGGGTGGAGAATTGGTTGACCAAGGCAGCCGGGCAAGACTGCCGTCCATCGAGCCGCAACTCGGGATCAAGGTGACCTGTGCGCTGATGGACTACTGGCAACAGCCGTGGAGATCTGTTTCGCCGGTCTGCGGCGGGCGGGCACTTTGGGCCGCGTGATCGGGAAGCGGTCGGGCCATCCTGCGCCGACGGGCGACACCGAACACACACTCCCGTCTACAGCCTCACGCGGCACCCAGGATCAGCGTGGCATGCATGGCCAGGCTGCCGCCGTGGCCGCTGATGATGCCAGCCCTGGCGTCGGGCACCTGCCGCTCGGGCTCGACCTCGTTGCCGCGGAGTTGCCTGGCGCCTTCGGTGAGGTGGAGCATTCCCTCCAGGTGGGCCTGGGACAGAAGCCCGCCGTGAGTGTTGAGGGGGATCTCGCCGCCGATGCCGATGCGGCCGTTCTTGACGAAGTCCTTGCCCTCGCCCTTCTCGCAGAAGCCGTAGTCTTCCAGGGTGATCATGGCGGTGATGGTGAAGCAGTCGTAGAGCTCGGCGAAGTCCATGTCCCCGGGCTCCAGTCCCGCCATGTCATAGGCCATGCGCGACGACTTGCGTCCGCCCAGGGTGGTGAGGGTGGGCGCGTCCAGCAGGCTGAAGTGGGGATGATGCTGTCCCATGCCGAGGATCACCACGGGCGGATTGGGGAAGTCCCTGGCGCGTTCCAGGCTGGTGACCAGCACGGCGCCGCCGCCATCGGACTCCAGCGAGCAGTCCAGCAGGTGCAGCGGATCGACGATCATGCGGGATCGCTGGTGGTCCTCCACCGTGATGGGCTTCTTCATGGTGGCGTTGCTGTTCAGGGAAGCGTGCCGGCGGGTGGAGACGGCGATCTCCGCCAGGTCCTCGCTGCGGGTGCCGAACTCGTACATGTGCCGCTGGGCCGCCAGCGCGTGGCCAGCGGCGGCAGCGAAGTGCCCCCAGGGCCGCTCCCAATGCTCGTCCCCCCTGCGGATGGGGAAGCCGGGGGTCGAATCCCCGGTGGAGCGCTTGCGCGCGTGGACGCACAGGACCGAGGTGGCCATGCCGGCCTCGATGGCCATGACCGCGTGCTGCACCATGGCAATGGGCGTGGCGCCCCCCAAGGCCAGGTCCGTGGCGTAGACCGGCGTGATCCCAGCCATGTGCGCCAGCCGCACCGCGTAGCTGCGGTGGGCATCGTTCAGGGGCTGGTTGGTGACGAACCCGTCCACCGCGGCGCCACCGACGCCTGCGTCGTTGAGACACTCCCGAATCGCCTCCAGATGCAGCGAGTGGGTGGTGGCGTCGGGCCGCTTGCCCACCCGTGTCTCGCCCACGCCGACGATGGTGTACTTGCCCCCGAGATTGGCCATGATTCCTCCTTGCCGGGGCAGCGCCCCTCAAGCCGCCGGGTGATTCCGAATCCGTAACAACAAACGGCGAATGCCGTCAAGATAGCCGGATGGAGTTGGCGGCCCGCCGGAACGCGATTGCGGAACCCCCGCCTTTTTGTTACCCGTGCCGTGGCATGAGCTACGAAACGGTCATCGGCCTGGAGGTGCACGCGCAGATCCTGACCGAGTCCAAGATCTTCTGCGGCTGTTCCACGCGCTTCGGCGAAGGGCCGAACCGCAACACCTGCCCGGTGTGCATGGGTTTCCCGGGGGTGCTTCCGGTGCTGAACCGCAAGGTGGTGGAACACACCATCCGCACCGGACTGGCCACCCACTGCACCATCGCCCGGAGTAGCCGCTGGGCGCGCAAGAACTACTTCTATCCCGATCTTCCCAAGGGCTATCAGATCAGCCAGTACGAGCTGCCGCTGTGCACCGGAGGCCACGTGGACGTGAGCGTCGACGGCGCCTCGAAACGGGTGCGGCTGACCCGCATCCACATGGAGGAGGACGCCGGCAAGAACATCCACGACGTGCGCGGCGACCACAGCCTGGTGGACCTGAACCGGGCGGGCGTCCCGCTCATGGAGATCGTCAGCGAGCCCGACATGCGCAGCCCGGACGAGGCCGGGGAGTATCTGAGGACCCTGCGGTCGATCCTGGAGTACCTCGAGGTGTGCGACGGCAACATGGAGGAAGGCAGCTTCCGTTGCGACGCCAACGTCTCGCTACGGCCCGCGGACGACGACGAGCTGGGCGTCAAGGTGGAGATCAAGAATCTCAACTCCTTCAAGGCGGTGGAGAAGGCGCTGGAATACGAGTTCCGGCGTCAGGGGCGGGTGCTGTCGGAAGGGGGCGCGGTGGCCCAGGAGACCCGCCTGTGGGACCCGGACGCGGAAGTCACCCGGTCCATGCGCTCCAAGGAGTCGGCCCACGACTACCGCTACTTTCCCGACCCGGACCTGCTGCCGTTGGAGATCGACGACGAGTGGGTCGGGGAGATCCGCGCCACCCTGCCCGAGCTGGCTCAAGACCGCCGGAACCGTTTCATGGAACAATACGGGCTGTCCGCCTACGACGCGGACATCCTCACCCAGCGGCGCGACGTGGCCGACTACTTCGAGGCTGCGGTCCGAGCCCACGCCAACCCCAAGGCCATCGGCAACTGGCTCATGGGAGACCTCTTCCGGGTGCTCAAGGAACGCAAGCTCGACGCCGCGCTACGCATCGAGCGATGGCCGGTGGAGGCCGCGGACCTGGCCCGCATGGTGCAGATGGTGGACGAGGGCGCCATCAGCGGCAAGCTCGCCAAGACCGTCTTCGCCGACATGCTGGAAACCGGCAAGGGTCCGGACGCCATCGTGGAGGAGAAGGGCCTGGAGCAGGTGTCCGACAGCGGCACGCTCGACGCTGCGGTGGACGAGGTGCTGTCGGCGTCCGAGGCCCAAGTGGCAGAGTACCGGGCCGGCAAGGAAAAGGTCTTCGGATTCCTGGTGGGCCAGGTGATGAAGGCCACCCGGGGCAAGGCCAACCCCCAGATGGTCAACGAGATTCTGAGGCGGAAGCTTCAGGGCTGACTCAGACGGACACCTCATCTCCGCGGCGTTGCGATGCGCCCTTGAGGCGTCGCGTTCCTCGAAGGCCCTCAGGTGCGGTAGTCGGAGTTGATGCGGACGTACTCGTGGCCCAGGTCCGAGGTCCACACCGACGTGCGGGCGTCGCCCATGCCCAGGCTGATCCGGACGGTGAAGGACGGGCGCTGCATGACTTTGGCGGCGGCCGCCTCGCGGGTGCCCACGGCCACGCCCCGGCGCACCACCCTGACCGCGCCCAGGGCCACGTCGATGGTCTCCTCCACCACCGGCACGCCGGCGTTGCCCACCGCCATCATGAAGCGGCCGACGTTGGGGTCCTCGCCAAAGAAAGCGGTCTTGACCAGCTTGGAGTTGGCCACGGTGAAAGCCACCTTCCGGGCCTCGGCCACGGTGCGGGCGCCGTCCACCCGGATCTCCACGACCTTCTTTGCACCCTCGCCGTCGGCCACGATCTTGAGCGCAAGCTCCTTCATGACCCGTGTCAGCGCCCCCTCCAGCACCTCCCCGTCCTCGCCGTTGCGGGTGATCCGGGGGTTGCCGGCGACGCCGTTGGCCAGGACCAACAGGGTGTCGTTGGTGCTGGCGTCGCCGTCCACGGTAATTGCGTGGAACGACCCGTCCGCGGCCCGGCGCAGCATGGGCCGGAGCGCGGACGGGGCGATGCCCGCATCCGTTAGCACGTAGCACAACATCGTGGCCATGTTGGGAGCGATCATGCCGGCGCCCTTGGCGATGCCCGCGACGTGCACGATACGGGTGCCGATGCGGCATTGGGCGGCCGCGGTCTTGGGTGCGTTGTCGGTGGTCATGATGGCTTCGGCCGCGTCCTGCAGGCGGTCCGGCGACAGCGCCGCCGACGCCTCCGCGATACCCCGAGCGATCTTGTCCATGGGGAGGGGGACGCCGATGATGCCGGTGGAAGAAGGCAGCACCTGTTGTGCGTCGATGCCCAGGTGCCGGGCGGTCTCGGCGCACGTGGCCTCGGCGTCCCGGAGCCCCCCGGGGCCGGTGCAGGCGTTGGCGTTGCCGCTGTTGACCACCACCGCATGAAGGAGTCCCCGGGCCACGCGCTTCCTGCCCGCAACCACGCTGGGGCTCTTGATGCGGTTCTTTGTGAACAACGCGGCCGCGGCGGCCGGGCGTTCGGACACGATCAGCGCCAGATCCTTCCGGCTGCTCTCCTTGATGCCGCACGCCAGGCCGGCGAAGCGGAAGCCGGGCACCCCCGACGGCGGCTTCACTTGCCGTGGCATCGCTTGTACTTCTTGCCGCTGCCGCAGGGACAGGGCGCATTTCGACCCACCTTCTCACCGTCCCGCCGCACCGTGGAGACGGGTTCCGGCCCCTCGCCGTCGCCGCGGCTCAGCATCATCTGCCGGGGCGCCTGCCGGGCTTCCATCTCTTCCAACCCGGCAGCGGTCTGCTCCTGATTCACCTCCACGGTGAAGAGCTTGCTGACCACGTCCTCCTGAACCCGGTCGGACATCTCCTGGAACAGATCGAACCCTTCCCGCTGGTATTCGTGAAGCGGGTTCTTCTGGCCGTAACCGCGCAGGCCGATGCCCTCCTTGAGGTGGTCCATGTTCAGGAGATGGTCCTTCCACAGCACGTCGATGGTCTGGAGCATGATGATCTTCTCGAGCTGCCGCAGAAGCTCCTCGCCCAGCCGATCCTCCCTGGACTCGTAGCTGCCCCTCACCAGGTTGACGACCTTCTCCTCGATCTCCTCGGCGTTGATGACCTCCATCTCCTCGGGCGTGAACTCCAGCCGCAGGTTGAAGCGGCCCCGGAGGCTTTCCGCGAGGCCGGCAAGGTCCCACTCCGACGCCATGGCCTGCTTGTCCACGAAGCGGTCCACGGTGTCCTCCGCGAGATGGGTGGCCATCTCCAGTACGTCGCTCTTGAGCTTGTCGCCCGCCAGCGCGTCCCGGCGGCGGCCGTAGACCAGCTCGCGCTGCTTGTTCATGACGTCGTCGTATTCCAGCAGATGCTTGCGGATGTCGAAGTTGTGGGCCTCCACCTTCTTCTGGGCGTTCTCGATGGCACGGCTCACCAGCCCGTGCTCGATGGGGACCCCCTCCTCCATGCCCAGACGGTTCATGATCCCCTGCATGCGGTCGGCGCCGAAGATCCGCATCAGGTCGTCTTCCAGCGACAGGAAGAACCGGGAAGCGCCGGGGTCGCCCTGGCGCCCGGCGCGGCCGCGCAACTGGTTGTCGATGCGGCGGCTCTCATGCCGCTCGGTGCCGATGATGTGGAGTCCGCCGGCCGCCACGACCTTCTCCCGCTCGTCCGCAGACGTGGTCTGGTAACCATCCAGGATCTCGTCGTAGCGGTGGCTGTAGGCTTCCGGCGCCTTTTCCAGCTCCTCGCGCACCTCCTCCACCGCCTGCACGTATTCCTGGCGTTTGGACTCGTAGGCATCATGGGACGCCTGGGTCTCCTTCTCGTAAGGGATCCGCAGGGCTTCGCAATGGGCTTCCGCTTCCTCGAAGGCCACGCGGTTGGCCTCGAACTCCTTTACCAGCGTGGCGTCCTCGCCCTTGGCCACCACCGAGCGGGTGACCACGAACTCGTACTCCTCCAGCCGCTGCTCGTACATCCGGCGGCTGTCGTCGATGGTCTCCAAAAGACCCTGACGCTGGCCATCGGCGCTCTGCCAGCGCTCGACGAACGCGCCGAAGGCCTCGCACGCCTCGCGAAACTCGCGCCGGGCGCCGGCATCGTCCACGTCGTGGTCCAAGACCGCCGCGTCGAGATCGTCCTTCACCTCGAGGTACGACTCCGGGATGGTGCGAAAGCTGTGCAACGCATCGATGAGCTGGGCCGAGGACACGCGCTCGTACTCCTGCCGGAGATCCCGGAACGGCGACAGATCCATGAGACGGCCCTGAATCCCGGTAAAGCTCCGCAACGCCTCGCTCCGCTGATTCTCGTACATTTCCGACGCGGACTTGTAACGCTCGGCGGCCTGCCGCATCTCCTCGTCGTACTTCTCCTTGAGCCCCCGCAGCGCGTCCTCGTAGCGCTGCGCTCCCTGAAGCGGCAGCTTGGCGGCCCGGGTGATCCACTCGTTCTCCATGTCGGATCGGGCCAGAAACTCCGGGTTGCCTCCCAGCAGGATGTCGGTGCCCCGGCCGGCCATGTTGGTGGCGATGGTGACGGCGCCGTACCGGCCCGCCTGGGCGATGATGGAGGCCTCGGCCTCGTGGTTGACGGCGTTGAGCACGTTGTGCCTGATCTTCTTCTTCTTGAGCATCTGGGAGAGAAGCTCCGACTTCTCCACCGTCACCGTGCCCACCAGCACCGGTTGGCCCTTGGCGTAGGACTCGGCGATCTCCTCCACCACCGCCTCATACTTTTCCCGCTCGGTACGGTACACCACATCGGCGTGGTCGAGCCGGACCATGGGCCGATGGGTGGGCACCACCACCACGTCGAGGTTGTAGATCTTCTTGAACTCGGGGGCCTCGGTGTCGGCGGTGCCGGTCATGCCCGCCAGCTTGCCGTACATGCGGAAGTAGTTCTGGATCGTGATGGTGGCGAGGGTCTGGTTCTCCTCCCGGATGTGCACCCCTTCCTTGGCCTCCACCGCCTGGTGCAGCCCGTCGGACCAGCGCCGCCCCGGCATGAGCCTGCCGGTGAACTCGTCGACGATGATGATCTCGCCTTCCTTGATGACGTAGTCCACGTCGCGTCTGAAGATGTTGTAGGCCTTGAGGGCCTGGTTCACGTGATGCAGCGTGTCGATGTGCCGCGGGTCGTAGAGGTTGTGCACCCCCAGCAGACGTTCCACCTTGGCCACGCCGCTTTCGGTGAGGGACACGGTCTTGGCCTTCTCGTCGATGGTGTAGTCCCCCAGGGCCATGATGGCCTCCCGGTCTTCCTGGGACGGGTCGCCCTGGGTCACCGCTCCGCGCTGGAGCTTGGGGATGATGCGGTTGAGCGTGTAGTACTTGTCGGTGGACTCCTCCGCCGGCCCGGAGATGATGAGCGGGGTCCGGGCTTCGTCGATGAGGATGTTGTCCACCTCGTCCACCACTGCGAAGTTCAGCTCTCGCTGGACATACTCTTCCAGCGCGAACTTCATGTTGTCCCGCAGGTAGTCGAAGCCGAACTCGTTGTTGGTGCCGTAGGTGATGTCCGCGGCGTAGGCGTCCCGGCGCGAGATCGGCCGCAGGTTGAGGTAGCGGTAGTCCTTGGTGACGTAGGCGGGGTCGAACCGGTAGCTGGCGTCGTGAACGATGGACGACACCGACAGCCCCAGAGCGTGGTAGATCGGGCCTATCCATTGTACGTCCCGCCGCGCCAAGTAGTCGTTGACCGTGATCAGGTGAACGCCCTTGCGGGTGAGCGCGTTCAGGTAGAACGGCAGGGTGGCCACCAGGGTCTTGCCCTCGCCGGTCTTCATCTCGGCGATCTTGCCCTGGTGCAGCACCATCCCGCCCATGAGCTGCGCGTCGAAGTGGCGCAGGCCGATGGTCCGACGGGACGCCTCCCTGGTGGCCGCGAACGCCTCGGGCAAGAGATCGTCCAGGGTCTCGCCGTCACCGAGACGGCGCCGGAACTCGTCGGTCTTCTCCCGAAGCTCGCCGTCCGTCAGCTTCTCGAAGTCCGGCTCCAGCCCGTTGATCTCTTCCACCAAGGGCATGAAGCGCTTGATCTCCCGGTCGTTCTTGGTGCCGAAGACCTTCTTGACGAGATTGCCGAGCATTGGTTCAGGATAGCGATTATGGAGGCGACATGCAATTTTCGGGGACGGATGCCTTGAAAGGACGAGTCACCAATGACCAGGGCCTATGGGACCTGTTTTCCATGCTCCTTTCGATGCGTATGTAACTGGCGTCCTTATTGGGAGGACATGTTTGCCCACAACCCACGTCCCACATGACCTGAGGTGGCATCGTGTATGACTAGTCCCCATGGCTTGAAGTAATCGCGTTCGTGGCTGGATTGACAAGATCCATACCAAGGAGGTCAGTCCCATGGTCCAAGACGAAACGGCAACGACGCGCAAAGTGATCCCGATACGCGCCACCAAGCAACGCAGCGGGCAACCGGGAAGGAGTGGGGGGAAGCGTCATGGCACCTGGGTTCTGCATCGTGCCTTCACTGCTGCTGCGGGCGCAACATCGCCTCGGGCTCAATCCAACACAGCTCGCGGTTCTGATGCAACTCTGTGACTTTTGGTGGGACAACGAGCGCAAGCCGTATCCGAGCAAAGGAACGCTGGCGTCACGCCTGAGCCCCCGCCAAGTACAGCGGTACATCGCAGAACTCGAGGCCGCCGGACTCGTCGAACGGAAGGAACGGCGAGCTAGTCACGGTGGAAAGCCGACCAATCTCTATGACCTTAGTGGTCTCGTGAGTCGCCTGAAGGAGCTCGAACCAGATTTTCGGGACGTAGAGAAAGAGATCAAATCCGTCCGCAAGGCAGTGTCGCGGCGAGGATACAAACCGAACAGAGAACTCCAGAAAAACCGAACCCCGGGCGCATACCGAGGGGGCAGAGGCGGATCCGGGGTTTACGAGGTAATAATGTCAGGGTTGGGGGGACAAATCAATACCTTCTCGTACACGGAGGAAATTCTTGGAGAGATGGAGACATCGCTCTCGCCCGAGCGCATGGGCACATACCTTGTGACGACTAGGGGTAACAGAGAAAAAGCGGCCCGGCTCTACACGTGGAACATTGCGGTTAGCGCGGCTTTCTATGGCTCATTGCAGGGACTGGAGGTGGCCTTGCGCAATGCTATGCATGTCCAACTTGCCGCGCAGTACGGCTTGGCGTGGTATGACAACCGCGCTGCCGTCTTGGACAGAGGTGGGCTAGAGCGAATCGCAAGCGCCAAGGCACGCCTTAGGGGCAACAAGTACACGGTTGAGGCACCTCGCATTGTGGCCTCCCTTTCTTTTGGATTCCGGGTCTCCTTACCGGGTTCTGGTGGCCGGATTGGAGACTCGGGACGCAAGGCGAACTACGAGATGGCGCTCTGGCGACCCGCGCTCCGCGGAGCATTTCCACACCGCAGCCCCTTGACCCGAAAGCAGGTGTATGGCCCCCTGAGCTCTCTGCGAACTCTACGAAACCGAATCGCCCATCACGAGCCAATCTTCGCACGGGACCTGGCCAAAGATCATCAGTGCATTCTGGAGGTTACCGGCTGGTTTTCGCCCGTGACCCGTGTATGGATCGAACACCACAGTCGCGTTAAGGACCTGCTTGCTATGCCATGGGATGCTGTGGCGATGCGGTTTCGACACCGATCTCGACACCAGCGGGCCATGATACCGTGGTTTTTCTATCGTCAATCGCTACGTGGAACCGATCCCCCTACGGTCACCAAGCCGCCCTTGAACCCAATTGACGCCGCGCAAACAACCCCTCCACCTTTTCCCCCAACTCCTTACCGCAGATCATTTCTTCTCCCAAACAACGACCAGGGAAGGAAGGCATTGATCCTTTCCAACGAGGGGAGCCTAGGCCAGGCGGACGGTCTCGCTCCCCACCAGCTCGTTCCCCAACTCCTTGCCGCAGCTCGGGAAGTAACCGAACACCTGGTCCCAGACCTCGCGGGTCTCCATGCAGAGGTAGATGGGCGCCAGCGGGGCGGCCTCGCGGATCCACTGGCGCATCTTTCGGTACATGGCCACGCGCAGGGGCTGGAAGTAGCGCATCTTGCCGTCGGGGCACGGAACCTGCTCGCCGGACAGGATCCGGGTGGCGGGGAAGCGTTGGCGCATCACGCGTTTGAGCGAGGGGGTGGTGCGGAGCACGCCCATGCTCACCCAGGCCATGCGGCGGTGGTCGAGGCGGGCGAAGAGCCGGTGCAGCAGGTCACGGTAGTCTTCTTCCCAGCCGGGGTACTCTACCATGGGGTCGAAATGGAAACCCAGCTTGTAGCCGGCCTGCTGGCAACGGTAGGCGGCGTCGAGCCGCTCTTCCAGCGACGCGGTCAGCCCTTCGTCGGCGTCGATGACGACCTGGGGGTTCATGGACCAGGAGACCACCACCCGCTCCTTGGGGTCGAGGTCGAGCAGACCCTCCACGTGGTCGCTCTTGGTCTTGAGCTCCAGCAGCACGTTGGGCTGCCCGGCGAAGAACGGCACCGTGGCGGCGGCGAAGCCGATGAGCGGCTCCAGCGCCAGGCTGTCGGTGATCTCGCCGGTGCCGATGCGAAAAAGAAAGCCACGGTGCTTCGCCAGCAGATCGCGGGTCTCCGCCATGAGGTCCTCGACGTTGCTGAACACCTTGAGCGCCGGGTTCTCGGCGAGATAGTCCTGCAGGTAACAGTAGCTGCAGTCCATGGGGCAGTTGCTGGCGAAGTTGATGACGAAGTAGTTGCAGCAGACCTGGCCGTCGCTACCCGGACATTTCTTCAGGAACTTCCCCTTGTGGCGGGTCAGCAGCAGGTCGCGCTTGCCCCGGGAGATGGGGTCGGCGCCGCGGTCGCGGGCCGCCCGGTAGCGCTGTGGATCCGGGACGGTCACGAACGGCACGTCGGGCAGGGCCCTCCGGAGGTTGTCGAAGATGGCCGACTCCTCGGAGCCGCTCTCCACGACGACCCTGTCAGGTCGATACGCCTGCACCCTCTTCCCCCTCCATGAGCGCGAATACCTCCCTTGCCGTAGCGTTCCCGGCCAGCGACTCCACCTCGCGGGCCAGCCGGACCAGTGCCTCCACTCCGCCGGCCTGCAACTCCACCTTGAGGCCGCCTTCGAGCCCGGGTGCCACGGTGATGCGGATGCGCGGATCGAGCTTCAGGGTCCGGAGCCGGCTGCGGACCTCGTCCTCGATGCGTGTCAGACGGGGATAACGCAGCCGCCGCAGGGCCTCCTTGGCGTGCTTGAGCCTGTCGTTGCGGCCGAGGCGGCTGTCCGACAGCGTCGGCGCAAGCTCCTCCCCGTCGATGACGGACGCGATGGAGCAACGGTCCCGCAGGGATATCTCCACGCTCCAGTCCAGGAAATCGTTGAAGTGGTTGCCTCCGAGCCTGAGGCTGCGCGCGAGCCCGAGGAGCGCCCGCTGGTCCGCCTCGCCCAGCGCCAGCCAGCGCTGCACCGCCTGGGCGTGAATGCCCCGCTCCCGGCCGTAGCTTGCAATCTCTTCCGATAGCGTCACGTGTTCCGTATCCCGCGAGCGCTTCACTGATCCGGCCTGTGTCTTTGACTGCCGTAGGCCCCGGGCCGTGAGGCCCTTGACATGCTCAGGACGAATGGAAGGAGTCTGTAGCGACTCCTTCCATTCGTCCTGAGGCGACATCCTTTACATGTGCGACACGCGTACGTGCAAGGCGCAGCCTCTCCTCGTACTGCCACGCCATGGCTTCGTTGCCGCGCTTGCGGAAACCCTGAGCCAGAATCGTAACCTTTTTCGCCATGGCCTCCAAGGCCCATCCGGCCTTCTCCGCGTCCAGACCCGACTCGATGAGGTTGGCGATGGACATCACGCGGAAACGGTCGAAACCCCACGTGGAGCGGGAAAGCTGATCCGCGTGTCCTCCCCGCCTGGTGACCAGCGCCTCGGGAATCAAAGGTATCGGGGTATCCCTGGCGATGCGGAGCCACAGGTCGTAGTCCTCGCACACGGGCAGCGACTCGTCGAATCCTCCCACCCGCTCGAACAGCTCCCGCCGCATCATCACCGCCGAAGGGCTCACCAGGCAAAGCTCGAGGCTGGCGCGAAAGATGTCGCCCGACGGCTTCCGGTGCCTGCGCCGGGGATTCACGCGCACGCCGTTGCGTATCCAGATCTCGTCGGTCTGACAGATCCCGACCTCCAGGCTGCGTTCCATGAAGTCGAGCTGCCGCCGGAGCTTGCACGGGCGCCAGAGATCGTCGGAGTCCAGGAAGGCCAGATACCTGCCCGAGGCCCGGCCGGCCCCCAGGTTGCGGGCGGCCGAAACTCCGCGGCGGCATTGTGTCAGCACGGTGAGTCGCGGCCCGTAGCCGGCGAGTCGGCGACCCGTCTCGTCCGTGGACCCGTCGTCCACCACGATCAACTCGTAGTCGCTCACGGTCTGCGCCAGGACCGACTCGACGGCCTCGCCGACCATCGGCCAACGGTTGCAGGTCGGGACGACAACGCTGACCAGCAAACCCGGACCCTCACCCGGCCTTCGGCCACCCTCGCCCATGGGAATGGGGATTCGATGCGTCGTGTCGCACGCAGTCCGCCTGAATTGTCAGCCCAGGTAGCGGGTCAGGAACAATGACAGTTCCGGAACGTAGGTGACGATCACCAGCGCGACGATGTTGATGATGATGAACGGCACCAGCCCCGGATAGATGCTCGCCAGCGGCGCCTTGAACAGCGCCTGGGTGACGAAGATGTTCAGTCCGAAGGGCGGCGTGAACATGCCGATGGCGAGGTTCACGGTCATGATGATCCCGAAGTGGATCAGGTCCACCCCGATGGCGACCGCGATGGGCGCAAGCAGCGGCGTGAGCACCAGGATCGCGGAGCCGGGATCGAGCAGGCATCCCACGAACAGCAGGAAGATGTTGATCGCCAGCAGCGCCATCCACGGCTGAAGGTTCATGTTCCGGATCGTGGCGACCGCGCTCTGGGGCACCCCGCTGATGGTGAGGAGCTGCGAGAAGACACCCGCTGCGGCCACGATGATCAGTACCTGCGCCGTCAGGTACATGGAATTGACGGACACCTCCCAGATCCCCTTCCAGCCCATGTCGCCGTAGATGAAGCGCGTGACCACGATCGCGTAGACGCAGGCGATGCCGGCCGACTCGGTGGGCGAGAAGATACCCGCGTAGATGCCCCCGAGTATGATGACGGGCATGCCCAGGGCCCAGACGCCCTCCTTGCTCGCCGCCAGGAACCCGTGGAGCGAGAAGCCTGAAGCTTCGCGGATGCCGTGTCTTACGGCGAACGCGTAGATGTACGCGGCCATCAGCAACGCCATGATCAGGCCGGGAACGATGCCGGCCACGAACAGCAGCACCACCGACTGTTGCGCCGAGACGCCGTAAAGGATCATGCCGATGGACGGCGGTATCACGATGGCGATGGCGCCCGATGACGTCAGCAGGCCGGTGGAGAACTTCTCGTCGTAGCCGGCGTCCCGCAGGGGCCGGTAGAGCAGCCGCCCGACCGCGGCCACGGTGGCCGGGCTGGAACCGGAAATGGCGCCGAAGACGGTGCAGGTCCCGACCGCGGTCAGCGCCAGGCTGCCGCGGACGCCGCCGATGACGGCGAGCACCCAGGCGACGATGCGCCGGGAGATGCCGCCCCGGCCCATCAACTCGCCGGCGAAGATGAAGAAGGGCACCGCCATCAAGGCGAACTTGTCGACGCTGCCGAACATGCTGATGTGCACGGCCATCGGCGGGACCGGCGCGAACAGCAGCAACACGATGGCGGAAGTTGCCAGCAGGATGACGAAGATCGGAAATCCCAGCAGTAGCAGGACCACTGGCACGACGGCCATCACCCATTCCACGCGCTCGCCCCTTTCAGCCGGCTGCCTGCAACCTGGATGCCACACGGACGGGCTTCAAGCCCTCCCCTACAAGCCATCCGACCCGCTGCCGCCATATTTCTTCGCGATCTCGCCGGCGAACTCGCCCTTCACGTACGAACGGATGCGGACGACCACCGCCAGGAACATGAGCACGAAGCCCAGCAATAGGGCGAAGTGCGGTATCACCATGGGGATCTCGCCAACGACGCTTCGCTGGCCGAAGTTCCACATCAGCGCTACCACGGTCCAGTTCTGGGGAATGACGAAGACGCACACGGCGAGGAACGAGACCGTGGCGATGCCGTTGATGATTTGCTTCCAGGGCGAGGGCAGCATGATGGAGAAGAAATCCATCTTCAGGTGCTGCCCCTCGAAGGACACCAGGACCGCGCCCATGAAGACCGTCCAGACCATGATGTAGATCATGGCCTCGTCGGCCCAGATGAGGGGTTGGAGGAAGACGTAGCGCCCGATGACGTTGGCGAAGTTGACGGCGATGCCGGCGAGGATCAGGACGCCGACGATGGCCTTCGGCACCGTCTCGATTACAAAGCGGAGAGGCCTCGGAAGTTCACGGTGGGACATGATTCATGGTTGGACGCAACCCCTCAGCCCGTCACGAAGGCCTCAGTCGCCGCGCGTGCGCTGGGCCGCCTCCTTCATGACGCGGTACGTCTCGAGCACCGCCGGACGGTCCTTCAACACGTCGTCACCCACGGTGGAAAGGCGCCGCCGCAACTCTGCCCGGTCCTCGGGCGGCAACTCCGCCACCTCTCCGCCGTTCCTGACCCAGACCTGGTACATCCGCTCCACGAACTTCACGGACCACTCCTGGTTGAGCGGATCGGTGGCCAGCGCCTGGTCCAGGATCGCCTTTTGCAGGTCGGGAGCCAGTTTGTCGAACCACACCTTGCTCACGAAGCGGCCGACGCAGATCAGCGATTCCCTGGGCTTCAGCACGTACTTGGCGATCCGTTGGTACTTGAAGGGCACGAAGATGGTGATGCCCGCCTTGTTGCCGTCGATGGTCTTCTGCTGAATCGCCGGGACCACCTCGGACAGGGGCATCGGCACGCCCGCGGCGCCGAGCCGGCGCAGGGCTTCGATCTCCAGCCTGCTGCCGAACACCCGTAGCTTGCGCCCGCGGAAGTCCGAGAGCCGGCGGATGGGCATCGAGGTGGCATAGTCGGTGGGTGCGTCGCAAGTCATGCTGACGAGCTTGAGACCCTTGGCGTCCCCGATGGACCAGAACGCCTTCTTGAACGCCGGATCGTGCACGGTGCGAAAACCGTGCACGAGATCGTCGAATATACCCGGAGCGGAGAGCACCGCATAACGCGGATCCACCCCGGACAGGAACGCCGGGGGAGTCATCGTCATCTCGATGGTGCCTAGCTGTACTCCCTGGACCATGGCCGGAATCGCCCCGAGTTGGCTGAGCGGATAGACCTCCACCTTGATGCGGTCTCCGATCCTCTTGGCGAGGCCGGCCTTGAACGTGTCGGCCCAATTGTCGAACGCCCCCTTGGTGGTCGCGTGGCCGATCTTCATGGTGATGGGTTGCGCGGCCGCCGGCGCGGCGAGCAGCAGGCAGGCCGTGAGGATCACGGCCGCGGAAGAGAGACCCGGACGCAGGTTCAACATCATCGACCTCCCTGTGAACAGACTTCTGAAATGGGGCGCGATTACACCACAAATCGTGGCATGCGACAAGACATGGCCGATGAAGGAAGGATGCCGGCGTGGAGCCGCCGGCATCCGATGCGGGGATCAGACGAACCCTTCCATCTTCTTGAAAAACTGGTCCACCATCATCTTGCCCACGCCTCCCAGCATGCGCTGGCCTACCCCCGCGATCAGGCCGCCGATCCTGGCGTCCGTGACGTAGCGCAACGTTGTGCCCGAGTCGCCGTTCTCCTCCAGGTCGATGATCAGGTCGCCCTGCATGAAACCGGGACCGCCGGAGCCCTGGCCGCTGAGCACGTAGTGGCTGGGGGCCTGCTTTTCCTTGATGGCGACCTTGGCCTTGTAGCTGCCCTTGACCGCGGCGATGCCGACCTTGACCTTGGCCTCGTATTGATCCGGACCGATCTCCTCCATGCTCTCACACCCGGGCATGCACTTGGCCATGACCTTGGGGTCCTGCAGGATCTCCCAGATCCGTTCACGCGGGGCGTTGAATTGATAGCTCCCTTCGATCTTCATGCACTCTCCTCCTTTGGAACGATTGCGTGCGCGACATTCTTCATTCTTAATAACATTTCGGTCGCGACAGAAAAGGGGCAAGTCCAGCCCGGACTTGCCCCTCCCTGGTTCACGACCCGTGACGGACGTCCCGGAGCGGACGAGCTACTTCAGGGCCTTCTTGAAGACGTCCGCGTTGGCCTGGATCAGGTCAAACATGGTCTTCATCTCGACCAGCCAGTCGTCACCGTAGATGGGCAGGGTCATGGCCTTCATGGCCTTGAATGCCTTCTGGGTCTCGGGATCCTCGATGGCCGCACGAAAGGCCTTGATGAGGACCTCCATACGATCCTTGGGCGTGTTCGGCGGCGCGGCCACCACGCGGCTAGCCGCCAGGACGCTCAACTGGGGAAACCCCAGTTCGCCCACGGTGGGCACGTCGGGGTACCTGGGGTCGCGCTTCTTGAGATAAACCCACGTCGGGATCAACTTGCCATCCTTGACGTAGGCCATCTGACCCGGAGAATCCAGCCCCAGGCCACGGGCGTGCCCCTCGCCCCGCACGATTGCCATGTTCGACGCCGGCGCGCCGCCGTAGCCCATGATGAACTTGGGCTTGAACTTCATGGTCGCGGCCGTCAGCGTGGCAGTGACCCAGCCGGTGGTACCCACCCCCGATTCCGTAATGAGCACTTCCTTTGCCTGCTGAAAGTCCTTGAGCGTGCGGAGATCATACTGCTTTCCGGCCGCCCAGACGTACCTCCCTGCGGAGATACGTCCGATCCAGTTGAACTCCTTGAGCTTGTATTGCGTCTTTTTGAACAGCTCGCTGACGATGGCGCCGGGCAGGTTGACGATGCCGATGGTGTAACCGTCGGGCTTCGCCGCGGTCAGCAGATTCCACGAGATCACGCCGCCCGCGCCCGGCACGTTCCGGATGATGATGTTGACGCCGAGCTTCTTCCTCATGACCCGGGCCACCGCCCGACTGTGCAGGTCGAACCCGCCGCCCGGACTGGCATTGATCAGCCACGTAATGGTCTTGTTGGGATATTTGTCGTCCTTGGCCGCAAAGGAGCCCTGGGCCGCCGCCACTACGAGAAACAACCCTGCGAGCAGGGCAAAAAAGCACTGGCGCATCATGTAAACCTCCTGAAAATATGTTGAAATCAAACTCTTTTTCGCCACTGAGGGCCGCCAAGCTATCATGCGGCTTCGCCGCGTGTCAACGCCGGGGCGCGGCCGCGCGAACGGGCAACCGGATCGACCAACCAGGGATTCGCCCGGGGACGCCGATACTACACAGTATGGAGCACAAAGTGGAACAGCCGATCATTTGAGTTGACAACTCCGGGGTTTCCTGGTGCCATACCCTGGTACCGGCCATCCACCGGAAGAACCGGTTCGGAGATGAAGGCATGAGCTTGACCGTGACGGAACTCTACGATGCGCTGATGGACGCCGGGGCGTCCGGGGAAAAGGCGCGGGCGACCGCGGCGGCAATGCCGATTATCGAGCGACTGGCCACCAAGGACGACGTCGCCGACGTGAAACGCGAGTTGGCGGTGGTGAAACCGGGCACTTTCACCATGGGCCCCGCCATCCTGGCCCTGCTGGTCAAGCCGACTTTCTTTCCCTGACCCTTCGGCTGCTCCCGGCTCAACAAAGAATCTGCACAAACCTTCACCTTCGTGGGCGGCCAAGACGAGCACCCCGGAGGATGAAAGGGGATGGGAGCCATTGACAGGGGGCAGAAGGTCCTCGACCGAAGCGGCGCTCGGGTCGGCGAAGTGCTTTCGGATATCTTCGGCGTCAATGGACGGCGCATTCTCGACGGGCAGGCCAATGGCCTTGGGCGTGACGCGACCCTGGCCTCCCTGAGCCTGCACGTGGCGCACAAGATCGAACAACTCGGAGACGCTCCGACTCTGGCCCTCAGCGCCACAAAATGCTTGGAAACCTCTATGCCGTCCTTCGCGACTCCAAGCCCTGTTTTCCTGCGCGCAGACAGGTGCTCCCCGGCCTTCGGAGAGAGTTTTGCCACCGTCCGCTGACAGCGCCCGCGAGCCCTCCGACGGCCCCGTCGCGGAACCGGCGACTCGCGCCGTCACGACTACCCAACGGCTGATTTTTCGTGTGTGCGAGGGGCTGTGGCGCTTGCTCGTCCAGGTTCTGCGGGTGATGCCGCCGGACCGGTTCAAGCGTCTGTGCACGCCGGTCCTCAAGTTGCTGGTCCTTTGCGCGGTTTCGCGCCGGCGCATCGTCGCCGTCATGGACGCGGCTTTCGGCGATTCATACACTCCGGCGGCCAAGCGCGGCCTGGCCCGAGGCGTGCAACGACGAATCCTGGAGAACGTCCTCGATTGTCTGGTGCAGATGGGCTATCCCGAGCGGCTGCGGGGAGTTCTCGAGGTCCAGGGCCGGGAGCATCTGGACGCGGCCCTGGCCAAGGGGCAGGGCGTCATCGCCCTGGGCTTCCATCTGGGCAACTTTCTGTTGCTCAGCGCTGCCTTGGGAGTCACCGGGTATCCGGTTCACAGCCTGCTGCGTTTTCTCGACGACGCGAGGCTCATGAACCTGGTGCTCCACCACAGCCGGTCGTTCTTCACCGAGATCATCCCTTCCCTGCCCCGGCGGGAGGCCGTCAAGAGGATCCTGGCCGCGCTCCGGAACAATGGCATCGTCCTGATGCTGGCGGACAACCTCAAGCGTGGCGAGCTGGAGACCACTCTGTTCGGGCAGCCCGTTCGAACGGCCCGGGGGGTCGTAAGCCTGGCTCTCCGCACGCACGCGACCGTGTTGCCGGTCTACCTGGTGCGTGGCTATTCCGGCGAGTTGCAACTGGTCATCGAACCGGAAATGGAAATGGTCCGAACCGGGGAGCCGGACGCCGATCGCGTCACCAACACCAACCGGATCATGAGGTCACTGGAAGACTTGGTCCGCCGCTACCCGGATCAATGGTACTGGCTCACGGTCAAGTTGGCGCGGCAAGCCAGTGTCCTGTCTCACGAAGAAGGAACGAACGCCACGTCGCCGGCGCCAAAGGACGTTGCTTGACACCCCGGAGGGCAATGGTAGAGTCCCCTTAGAGCGTTCGCGCCCCTCCGTCATTCATTCCCGCTTTCGCGGGAATGAATGACGGAGGGGCGCGAAAACAACAAGACAAAGGAGCTTTTCATGCAAGGCGGATCCGAGGGCCCTTGGGGGCGCCGGCGGCAGAGCGGGCCGGACTGGGAGGACCTTCTCTCCCGGTTGCCGGAATTGCCCGGTTTCCTGAAGTCCGGCGTGCCTTTTCTCATCGCCGGGGCCATCGCCGTCATTTGGCTGGCCAGCGGCCTCTACACCATCCAACCCGGCGAGGAAGGCGTGGTGACGCGGTTCGGCAAGGTGACGCGCATCGCCACCGCGGGTCTGAACTATCACATCCCCTGGCCGGTGGAAGAGTTGCGGAAGGTCAATGTGGCGGAGATCCGCCGGCTGGAGGTGGGATTCCGCAGCAATCCGCTACGGCCGAATCTCGTGCGTCTCATTCCGGCCGAGTCCCTGATGCTCACCGGCGACGAGAACATCGTCAGCGCGCAGCTCACCGTGCAATATCGGGTCAGGAGCCCCGAGCAGTTCCTGTTCAAGCTCCGGGATCCGGTGAACACGCTGCAGGCGGCCACGGAGGTGGCGCTGCGTAGCCGGGTCGGCAACACAACCATCGAGGAGGTCCTGACGGTGGGTCGGGATCGGGTTCAGAACGAGACCCAGGAGTTCCTGCAGCAGCTCATGGACACCTACGAATCGGGCATACAGATAACCGAGGTCAAGTTGCAGACCGTGGAAGCTCCCAGCCAGGTCAAGGATGCCTTCGATGAGGTGGTCCGGGCGCGCGAAGATCGCGAGAAGCTCATCAACCAGGCCCGAGGCTACCGGGAAGACCTCATCCCCAAGGCCCGGGGTGAGGCTCAGGAGATGATCCAGGCAGCCGAGGCCTACAAGCAGGAACGAACGTTGAAAGCCAAGGGAGACGGGGCGCGGTTCAACTCGGTATTGAAGGAATACCAGAAAGCCCCCGAGGTAACACGTGAGAGACTGTACCTCGAATCCATCGAACGCGTGCTGCCCAACGTCGACAAGATCATCGTCGATGCACAAGGCGCGAAGAATGTCGTGCCGCTGCTGCCCTTGAAAGGGATGGCGGGATTTCCGGGAGCAGGAGGAAAATAATGAAACGATCCTACATCACCGGAACTCTCGTCGGCATCATCCTGGTCATCCTCCTGTTTCCACCGATACGGCCGTTCTTCGTCGTGGGCGAGTGGCAGCAGGCGGTGGTGACTCAGTTCGGCAAGTTCAAGCGCGCGGTGCGCGAGCCGGGCCTTCACTGGAAAACGCCCCTGGTGGAGGACATCACGATGTATGAACGGCGTATTCTCGCCAGTGACGCCCAGCCCAGGGATTATCTGACCCTGGACAAGAAGCGCGTGGTGGTGGACCACGTGACCCGGTGGAAGATCAGCGACCCGCTCAAGTTCTTCAAGACCGCGCTGACCCAGCAACGCGGACGGCTGTTGCTGGACGATATCGTGTTTTCCGAGCTGCGGCAGGAGCTCGCGTCACGAAACTTTGCCGACATCATCGCCGGGCAGCGCGAGGCGGCCATGGAGGCCGTGGCCAAACGCTCCGCGGACAAGGCCGAAGGCGAGTACGGCGTGGTGGTCATGGACGTCCGCGTCAAGCGCGCGGACCTTCCTTCCGAGGTACAAATGAGCGTTTTCGAGCGCATGCGGGCGGAACGTGAACGTATCGCCAAACGCTACCGTTCCGAAGGCGAGGAGGAGTCGAAGAAGATTCGCGCCAGGACCAACAAGGAAAAGACCATCCTGCTGGCGGAAGCATACCGGCAAAGCCAGAAGCTGCGAGGGGAAGGCGACGGTGAAGCCACGGCCATCTATGCCTCCTCCTATGGACAGGATCCGGAATTCTACGGCTTCGTCCGGAGCCTCGAAGCCTACGAGAAGTTTCTGCCGGAAAAAAGCACCGCCCTTCTGTCGGAAGACTCACCACTGTTCCGCCATCTGGGCACCTCGCGGAAGGACAAGCCGGAATGAAGATCGAGAGTCTTGGCAACTTCGAACGCGTCGACCAAAATGCCGAGGTGATGGACACGCCCTACGACCGGTGGGTGGAGTCCCAGGGGATGGACGTGATCCGGGGTTACTTCGTCGAGGATCTCAAGGATGTGCCGATGAAGTGGTGGGACCGCAAGGGCGGCCACGGCGTCTACATCAACCTGGAGGGCGCCGGCTATCTGGACGACGCCTTCGTGGTCTCGATTCCGCCGGGCAGGAGCCTCAACCCGGAGAAGCACATCTACGACGAGATGGTCTACGTGCTGTCGGGCCGCGGCGCCACCACCCTATGGCAGAGTGACGGCAAGGGACAGAGCTTCGAGTGGCAGGAGGGCAGCCTGTTCGCCATCCCGGTGAACGCCACCTACCAGCACTTCAACGGCGCGGGTGACCGGGAGGCCAGACTCCTGGGAGTCACCAACGCGCCGCTGGTCTACAACATCTTCCACAACGAAGATTTCGTCATGAACAACCCCTACACCTTCAGGGACCGGTTCGACGACGACCAGGACTTCCGCGGCCACGCGCGCCTCTACAACGACCGGGTGCTGGAGACCAACTTCATTCCCGACGTGGGCAATATCGAGCCCATCGCGTGGGAGGCGCGGGGCAAGGGCAGCCGGACGGTGTTCTTCGAGCTGGTGGCGAGCCACATGGGCGCCCACGTCTCCGAGTTTCCGGTGGGACGCTACAAGAAGGCCCACCGCCACGGGCCCGGCGCCCACGTGATGATCCTTTCCGGTGAAGGCTATTCGCTCATGTGGCCGGAAGGCCAGGAGAAGCAGCAGTTCATCTGGAAGCCCGGCTCCCTGGTGGTACCCCCCGAGGGCTGGTTCCACCAGCATTTCAACTCCGGCCCCCAGCCCGCCCGCTATCTGGCCCTCAAGATGCTCAGCCGCATGTTCAAGCTGGCGCCCGGACCGATCCAGTCCGACGTCCCCCTCAACCAGGGCGGCTGGCAGATCGAGCACGAGGACGAGGACGACGACGTCATCCAGCTTTTCGTGGACGCGTGCGGCCGCTCCGGCGCCAAGGTGGACATGGCGCACATCATTCAACGGCAGGGCGCCGGTCAGGCGGCAGCGGGGCACTCTGAAGCCTGAGGGACGGACTGTTTCAGAGCACACTTCCGGGCATGGGCGAGCAAGACCCATCGAGCTTCCCGCTGGCGCGGTCGCTCTGCTCATGCGTGTCCTCGAAGCCATGGCGCTGGGACGAGGCGTGACGCTCCTCCCCGAGAACTCGGAGTTGACCACCGTTCAAGCCGCCGACGTCCCGAACGTCTCGCGCCCTTACCTGATCAAACTCCTTGAGGACAGGACGATCCCACACCGGAAGGTCGGCAAGCACCGCCGTATCCGGGTGGAAGATGTAATGACATGCAAGAACGCGATCGACCGGGAGTACGTAACCGTCTGAGAAAACCGCCCTTCACTGTGAAGGAATACCTCGCCAACCTGATCCGGCAGGGGCTTGTCGGGACAGCCTCTGAATCGGAACAGTTTGCGGCTATAATCTGATGCCTCGGTCGAGTGTATTCTCGGGCCCTCGTCACCGGAGGTGATATAGAGACAGGCCCGCCGGACACATGGCCTCGGGGCGCAATTCGACCGCCGAAGTGGCATACTGAGGGCCATGCGCAAGTTCAACACGGAAGGCCCGGTGGTCATGGAGGACCATTACCGCATCCCTCCGCTGGAACGGGTGAACCTCGGCGAGATCCTGGAGTTGATCAGGGACAAGCGGTACTTCGTGATGCACGCGCCCCGGCAGACGGGGAAGACATCCACACTGTTGGCGTTGCGAGACTTGCTGAACAGCGGCGCCGAGGGCGGCTTCCGTTGTGTCTACGTGAACATCGAGGTCGCTCAGACGGCAAGGGAAGACGTGGGGCGCGCCATGCACGCCATTCTTGGCGAATTGGCCGATCGGGCATTGGTGCTGGGCGATGGGTTTCTGGACGAGGTCTTGCCTGACGTCCTGGAGCGATTCGGCCCCGACCGCGCCCTTGGAGCGGCGTTGACCCGCTGGTGCGAGGCCGACCCGAAACCCTTGGTGCTGCTGATCGACGAGGTCGATTCCCTGATCGGCGACTCGCTGATTGCCGTGCTCCGGCAGTTGCGGGCCGGCTACGACCAGCGTCCCGCGCGCTTCCCCCAGACCGTGGTCCTGTGCGGCGTGCGCGACTACCGCATTCGTTCCCATTCCGAGAACGCGGCCATTGCCGGCGGCAGCGCCTTCAACGTCCGGGCCGAATCGTTGCGTCTCGGGGACTTCACCGAGGCCGAGATGCGTGCGCTGCTGGCCCAGCACACCGAGGAGACCGGCCAGATGTTCACCCCGGAGGCGCTGGAGACGGTGTGGCGGCAGACCCAGGGCCAGCCGTGGCTGGTGAACGCGCTGTGCCGCAGAGCCTGCTTCGGCAGCGCGGCCGGACGCGACCGCTCCCGCGCTATTACCGCCAACGACATCCGCGACGCCCGGGAGCATCTCATCCTGAGCCGACAAGTCCATCTCGACCAGCTTGCCGACAAGCTCCGGGAGGACCGCGTGCGGCGCGTGGTCGAGCCAATGCTGAGCGGCGCCAGCGAGGACCAAGCCTCTGCCCGCGACCTTGAGTACGTGCGCGACCTTGGTCTGATCGCCCGCGACGCTCCTGTGCGCATGGCCAACCCCATCTACGCCGAGGTCGTGCCGCGGGAGATCACCTGCGTCATCCAAGAGAAGTTGAATCAGGACACCGCATGGTACGTGGACCCCGACGGCGGCCTCGACGTGGAGAAGCTGCTCGCCGCCTTCCAGACATTCTTCCGTGAGCACTCGGAGCACTGGGTGGCGCGTTTCGACTACACGGAAGCCGGCCCGCAACTCCTGTTGCAGGCGTTCTTGCAGCGGGTGGTGAACAGCGGCGGACGAATCGAGCGGGAATACGGCCTGGGAAGGGGACGCACGGATTTGCTGATCATCCGGCCGCAAGCAGGACGTGGGGCACCGGGGTCTGCGGCGGCCAGGTTCGTCATCGAGTGCAAGGTGCTGCACAAGGGGCTGGAGCGGACCATCCGCGAGGGGCTGGAGCAGACCTCGGGCTATATGGACCGCTGCGCAGCGCAGGCGGGCCATCTCGTGGTCTTCGACCGGACGGTGGAAAAACCGTGGGAGGACAAGATATTCCGCCGCGAAAAATCCCTGGACGGACGCGCCGTCACCGTGTGGGGGATGTAAGCCTCCCACGGTAACGGCCCTGCCAGGGCCGTTACATCCCTCCAGGGGAGCGGAAGCGTGGCCGGAAGGCGCAACGGTATCTCCCGCTCCGACGGACTACAACGGCCGCAGCCGTTCGATGGTCTCGATATAGTCCTTGATGCCGGCTTCCAGGTCGTAGGCCGGAGTGAAGCCCAGGTGTTCTTTGGCCTTGCCGATGTCGAAGATGCAGTAGCTCTTCTTCTCGCCCATGCGGAAGTCCAGCCCCGAGCCGATCTCGATCTTGCTGTCCGGGTAGAGCCCTCCGAGGATGCGCTCGAAATCGTGCAGCGTCACGCCCACGCCGGTGCCGATGTTGAACACGCGCTCGACGGGGTCCTTGACCTCCAGCGCCAGGATGATGGAGCGGGCCACGTCGCCGACGTACAGGGCCTCGTTGAACTGATCCCCGCCGCTTTCCACCGAGAAGCCCTTGCCCGACATGACGTTCTCGATCATCTGGCCATAGAGCGAGAGGGCGCCGTGCCGCACCTCCTTGCCCGGACCGTAGATGGAGCCGAAGCGCAGCGACACGAAGTCCACGCCGTACTTCTTGCGGTAGTAAGTGCCCAGAGTCTCGCAGCACACCTTGATGGTGCCGTAGAGGTCCGCCGGGTTCTGAGGGTGCGCCTCGTTCACCGGCACGTACTCCGGATAGGCGTGACGGCCGTGGATCTCGCCGTACACCGCCTTGGAGCTGGTGAACACCACCCTTTCCAGTCCGCGGCGCCGCGCTATCTCCAGAACGTTCAGGGTGCCGTCCACCCCGACCTTGATGCCGAGGGCCGGGTCCGCTTCCGCGGGACCGGGCATCAGCGCCGCCAGGTGGGCGACGTGGGTGATCTCATGATCGGTAACGACCTTGTCCAGGCTCTCGGGGTCCAGGATGTCCCCCACTACAAGATCGACGCTCTTCTCGATGTCCGAGATCAGCGAGAGGTCCATCCGGTTGTCCAGCAGAACCGGCCGTTGACCCGCCCGGATCAGGTGCCTCGCGGTAACCGCGCCGTTCACGCCCATGCCGCCCGTGATCAATATCTTCATGCCTTGCCTCCACGCCGCCCGTTTCCTTCAGGCCGATTGATCCCATGTTGTGTCAGGTTACGCGCGCGTCAGATCCAGATTCCCTTCCGGATCCACGCGTAGCGCCCAGCCCGGCTCCACCACCGTGGTGGAGGTCTTCTCCTCGACGATGACGGGGCCCCTCAATTCCGCACCCGGGGCGAGAGCGTCCCGGCGAAACACCGGCACGTCGTGCGCACCGTCGAGCATGACCGTCCGGCGGCGCTCCGGGGCGGGCTGCCGCTCCCGGGCCTCCGGCCCCCGGGACAACTCCGGCTTGCCCAGCGAAGCGTAGGCGGACGCCCTCAGGTTGACCACCTCGACGACCTCGTCGTCCGCCCGGTGGCCGTAGCGCTGTTCGTGGGCCTGACCGAACCGATCGCAGATCTTTTCGACGTTGAGCTTCGCAGGATCCTTGGCGATGGGGACCGTCAACTCGTAGGCCTGCTCACGGTAACGCATGTCCAGCAGCCAATCAACACGTATCCGGTCCGGGGACGGTCCCTGGGAAGCGAGCTCGCGCCGCACCGCGTCTTCGAGGTCGCTCAGGGCCGCCACCGCGTCGCTCAGGGAATCCGGGGTGAGTGCCACCACCCGGGTTGTGACCACGTCCGAGCGCAGGTCCGAAAGCAGCATGCCGAAGGCGCTGAAATTACCCGGATCGGCGGGGATCAGTATCCGGCCGATGCCCAGAGACGAGGCCATCGCGGTGGCCAGCGTCGGCCCCATGCCACCGAAGGGAGCGAGGACGAAGTCCGCGGGATTGAAGCCCCGCTCGATGGTGATGGTGCGCATGGAGGAGACGATGTTGGCCACCAGCACGCGCAGGATCCCCAAGGCCGCCTCGTCCTCGGACATGTCCAGCGGCCCCGCCACGGCGCGCCGGATGGCCTCGGCCGAGAGCTCCGCATTGATGGACATCTCACCCTGGAGCAGCGCCCGAGGGTTCAGATGGTGCAGTTGCACCAAGGCGTCGGTCAGGGTGGGCTGGTCGCCGCCGCGCATGTAACAGGCCGGTCCCGGCACCGCGCCGGCGCTCCGCGGCCCGACCTGGAGCACCTTGCCGTAACGCACCTGCGCCAGACTGCCGCCGCCCGCCCCCAAGCTCTCCACCTCCACTGAATCGACGCGCACGGGATGGCGCCCGATCTGCCACTCGGTGCGGAAGAGCGGCCTTCCCGGTATCAGCGACATGTCGCTGCTGGTGCCGCCGATGTCCAGAGAGATGAGGTTGGAGACCCCGGTGCGGGCACCCATCTCGTGGGCGGCCACCACCCCCGCCACCGGACCGGACATGAGCGTCTGGACCGGGAACCGGGCCATGGCCCTGGGCGCGCCGATGCCGCCGTTGGACTTCATCAGGAAAGCGTGCGCCCGCGGGAAATGGCGCAGCACGGTCTCCTCCATGCCGGCGAAGTACTGTTCCATGCGCGGTCCGAGATAGGCGTTCAGCACCGTGGTGGCGGTGCGCTCGTACTCGCGCCACACCGGATTCACCTCCGACGACAGCGACACGAACAGGTCCGGGTAGCGTGAACGGATATGCTCCGCGGCCAACCGCTCGTGGCTCGGGTTCACGTAGGAGAACAGGAACGCGACGGCCAGGGCGTCGACGCCCTGCTCCATAAGACCGGCCACGGCCTCGTCGATGGTGTCCGGATCCAGGGGCACCATCACGTTGCCGGACTTGTCGAGGCGCTCGGGCACCTCGGCGATGCGGCGGCGCGGGACAAAACGCTTGCCCCCGGGATAGAAGATGTTGAAGACCTCCTCGCCCTTCCACTGACGCGCGATCTCGTACACGTCGCGGAACCCTTGGGTGGTGAGAAGGCCCGTGCGGCTGCCCTTTTCCTCCAGCACCGTGTTGAGGGCATGGGTGGAGCCGTGCAACAGATAGGAGATCGCCTCCGAGCCCCACTTGGCGCGCATGTCCGCCAACACGCCGTCGAGCACATCCAGAGGCGCCGCGGGATTGGACGGCACCTTGCGGACCTCCCGGATCTGCCCCGTGTCCTCGTCAAGCACCGTGACATCCGTAAAGGTGCCGCCGACGTCGATGCCGATCCGGAGGCTCATCCCGTTCTGTTCCTGAATGCTTTCATTCGCGTCGTCTCGACTCCGTATCCGATATGTGCCGTCGAGAGACGAGGACCCACGATCATCGCGCCGCACTCGCCCGATACCGCATCATGAACAACACGAATCCGACCAGCCCCACCACCGTGGTGGCAAGGAACATAGCCGGATAGTTGTTGTCGGTAAAGTGGAGCATGGCGCCGGGCACGACTCCGCCCAGGCCGATGGCGAGATCATAGAAGAGGTGGTACTGGGCCATGCTCAGGCCTCGCCGTCCGGGCGGGGCCAGGTCGATGGCCATGGTCATGAGCGCCGCATGAGCGGAGCCGTAGCCGAAACCCACGACGACCGCGGAGACCAGCAGCATCCTGGGTGAGCCCGCCAGCGACAGCACCACCATGCCCACCAGGGCCAGGATGTAGCAGGGAATGATCACGAAGGGTCGGCCCTTGCGGTCGGAAAGCGGGCCGAAAATGGGCCTGCCGGCCACCACCGCCACCGCGAAGACCGCGAACCAATGGCCCGGATTCTCAAGCCCCACATCCAGGGCGTACAGTGACAGAAAGGCGATGACGCTGCCGCGGGAGACGCCCAGCAAAGACATGCTGACCGCGGGCATGAGGGATTCGGGCAGGATGAAGCTGTCGAACCAGCGCCGTGTGCGGGCCTCGGCCCGGACACGGGCCGGCTCGCGGATCAACACTGCCGCCAGCAGTCCCAGCGCCGCCACCGCGGCCGCGCTCAGAAACAACACCGGGAAACCCAGGGACGCCACCACATCGAAGGCGATGGCCGCGGCGATGGCGTAGGCCACGGTGCTCACCGCTCCAGAGTAGCTGATGAGGGTACCGCGCAGGTGGTCCGGCGCGATGTCGGCCACCAGGGTGCCCACCGACGTGGTGCATCCCGACCAGCCGAAGCCATGATACGTCCGCAGGAGCAGCGTCACGAAGACCGACGCGGTCCAGATGTAGCCCATGGCCGCGGTGATGAAGATGGTCAGGCCGCCCACGAGAAAGAGCTTGCTTCCGAGGCGGTCGATGTAGGCCCCCACCAGCGGCCGCACCACGGTGGCGCCAAAGGGGAATGCGGCCATGACCAGCCCGATCATGAACGAGCTTGCCCCCATACCCTTGAGGTAGAGGGGAAACACCGGCTCGATCTGGAACAGCGCGAAGAACAGCCCGAAGCGGGCGCCGCTGGTCAACAGGAAGTCACGGAACCAACCACGCGGGGCGGGAGCTTGCTGTTCCACGAGGGAGCTACGCCTGTCCCGGTCCGGGGCGCGCCGTCCCGGCCGCGCGCCGGAGGCGGCGGGTCTCCGCCTCGTCGATCCCGGGCGGGCGGCCGCTCAGCGCGACGCCGTAGATCTCCCGCGCGGTTTCCGCGCTGATGTAGCCGTCCCGGACGTCGTCCAGGACCCGTGAAGGTTCCCGCTCCAGGGGGTCGCCCCGACCGCCCCCGCCGGCGTATCGAATGCGGAACACGTCGCCCTTTCCAAGCCGAAGACGGCTCACCTTGGACGGAAGCCGTTCCTCCTTCTCCGTGCCCGGGTTGAGGAAGGCCGACGACGGCAGCGCGTGCCGGGCGCCTTGCAGACCCGGGGCGGAGTACTTGAACCGATCACTGCGCAGGTTGACGAAGGTCTCGTCCGCCAGCATCTTCCAGTCCCGGACCATGCCCAGGCCGCCGCGAAAGCGTCCGGCGCCGCCGGATTCCTCGAACAGCTCGTAGCGCTCGATGCGGATGGGGAACTCGGTCTCCAGGGGTTCCACCGGGGTGTTCATCACGTTGATCACCAGCGAGTTCAGCACCGCCGGACCGTCGGCGTCGGCGCGCGCGCCTCCACCGCCGCAGTTGAGATCGTAGAGCGAGAACCACCGCCCCCGGCCGGCATCCTGCCCCGAGATGGACACCGACCCCCCGGCGCCGCTGTCCGGCGCCGGCACGACCTCGGGCAGGGTTTCGGCCAGCAACATCTGGACCACCGAGGTGACCATCTGGGCGGGACGGACGTACATGTTCACCGGCGCGGGATAACGCGGGTTCAGGATCGAGCCCTCGGGCGGAAAGGAAACGTGGATGGGCCGGGAAATGCCCTGGTTCACCGGCAGGTCCGGGCACAGCACCGCCACCACGAGGCAGTCGATGAAGTTCCTGATGACGCAGGGCCGGAGGTTGACGGGACCCCGGGCCTGCTCCGACGACTCCAGGGAAAAGTACAACTCGTCGCCGGCCACCCGCAGGGACGCGGCGATGCGGTAGCAGCGCTCCCGGTCCAGCCCGTCGTCGTCGAGGAAATCCACGGAGGGACCGTAGCTCCCGTCCGGAATCTTCTCGATGGCCTTCCGCACCTCCGCCTCGCAGATGTCCATCCACTCGGCCCAGCACGCGTTCACCTGATCGGAGCCGTAGTGATCCATCAACTCCGCGAGCTTCTTCAGTCCATGGAAGTTGGTCTGGGCCTGGGCCTGGATGTCCCCCCAGGTAATCTCCGGCGTCCGGGTGTTGGCCATGACGATGGTCTTGAGGTCTTCATTGAGCGCGCCCGCGCGATAGAGCCGGAGGGCGGGCAGCAACAGTCCTTCCTGGATGACGTCGGTGGCGTCCGGGGAATTGGTGCCCGGCACCTTGCCACCGAGGTCCGGCTTGTGAGCGGTGTTGGCGATGAAGGCCACGCGGCGGCCCCGGTCGAAGACGGGAGAGACCACGGTCACGTCCGTGGCGTGATTCTGACAGGCGAAGTACGGATGGTTGAGCATGAAGACGTCGTCCTCCACCATGGCGTCGTCAAACACCCTGATCACCTCACCCACCTGGGCCGAGATGCCGCCGATGTGGAGCGGCTGCGGCAGTCCCTGGGTCACCATGCGTCCGGCGCCGTCGAAGATCGCAAAGGTGAAGTCCTGACTCTCCTTGATCACACTGGAATAGCCGGTCCGGAGCATGTTGAGCGCAAGTTCCTTGGCGATCTGCGCGGTGGCCCGGTAGACCACTTCCATCTGCACTGCATCCATGACGTTTCTCCTCACGCTCTCCCGACGGCTACTGCTCACGTCCTCGTACCACGGCGGTCGAATGGGCACCACATGGGGAGAATGAGCAGTGCAACCGTGCCCGTCGCTACCGCAACTCCGGCCAGAACAGGGCCAAATCGCTCAGTAACGGTTTTTGAAACGGCAACCGCAAGCCACCCATGTTCCTGAGGGCATGGTCACGAGCGCTTTCCAGCCAAGCCAGCATTGATTGGCCGACTCCGGGTCGCGTTGACCCGTCCGCTTCGGCCTGCCCCGGGTTGCGTCGGTTGAGCACGTCCAGTACTTGGTCATCCCTCAGAAGGATCAGGGCTCCGGCATTATCCATGGCGACTCCCACGACCACCTGACGCAGGTGACCGGCACGGCTGGTCACCGCGTCCTGGACATGAAACAGCGCCAGTGGGTTTGCAGACTCCCTATACGGGGCGAGCCCTCCTTCTTCCGCTGCCGCCTGCAGCAATGCTTGGTCGAACACTTGGTGACCGACCCCCACGATGCGCTTGGACTCCTCCGCATCGCGGGGATGCCGGTGAAAGATTAGACCATTGTAATGCGGCTGCACCCCGGGGGTACCGAGCCAGGCGTTGGGCGTCCTGAAGCTGAAAGCTCCTCCCTTCCTGTCAGGTCTGCGCCGGTTTCTCAGCAGCGCTCCGTAGAAGAAATTCACCAAGTCAGGAAGGTCCTTCCGGGGAACATCGTCAAGCTGGGAAAGATCGAAGCTCTGACAATGCCCTAACAAGTCGGTCACAGTTGCAATGGCAGACTGTCCGCCCAGGCTCCGAGTCTTTGCGTCGAACCACTCATCGAAACGATCCCCTCGAACGGACTGCCCCTCTGCAAACAACTCATTGAAGAAGCTCGGACCAGCCATGCCCAGGACCATCTGCATCAGATCCTCGGGCTCGTCCATGGCATGTCCGAGGGCCTTCATGATGTGGTTGAGCTTTGTTTCAAGCTTGCCCCAGATCCTCGCTTCGACCGTGTTCGGGTTCCGTATGGTCACAATGTCAACAGGGTGCTTCTGGCCGTAACGGTTCAAGCGCCCAACCCGCTGATGAAGCCGCATGGGGTTCCACGGGAGGTCCACGTGGATCAAGGTGTGGCAACGTTCCTGCAAGTCGATTCCCTCCCCACCCGCCTCAGTCGAAACCAGGAACCGGATCCGGCCCTGGTTGAAAGCCTCCGCTGTCGTCTCCCGGTTGGCCTTGATCACAACATACTCCCCTGACGGTCCCTGCACGCCATCCAGGCAATTGTCACCGTTGATGAACCCCACGCTGCCCTCGCCGAAGCGTGCCATCAGTGTCGACACCACCAAAGCTTGAGTTGCCCTGTACTCCGTGAACAGCAGAATCGACCGGTCACTGTACTGGCCATCGATGATCTCGCCAATGCGTGCGACTTTGCTTTCCTCCGCTATCTGCTCTGCTGCCCGAAGCAACTCCTCAAGATGAGGTATCTCATCCTCCAGCAATTGGAAGCGGATTTGATTCATCCAACGGGTGAATGCCTCCGAGACGTCCGGATCATCCTCGTCGCTCAAGGGGAAGTCCGACCCGTGGTGATTTCGGAGTTCGGCTACTTCCTGCTTGAGCTTGTTCAGTCGCCTCCCCAACGCAGCGCGGATCGCCGCTACCGAACTGGAGGCGATCTTCTGCATGGCAATCAGGACCAGGGTCACCTGCCGCCGCTCGCTCTGCCGCAGTCCTGATGCATAGGCGTTGCCAGCCAGGATAAATTCACTGAGGAGCCGGTAGAAGTCACGTTCTGCATCCGTGTAGCCGTAGGTCTCGGGATGGTTGTTCACCGGCTGGAACAGCCGGTTCCCGGCCATATCGGTCACCTTCTGCTTGAAGTTCCTGATCAACACCTGTCTCAGCAGGGGTAGCTGCTCGTGTTCCGGGCGGTTGGGGCTAAAGACATCGGGTCGAAGCAGTCCCATCAGGGACCAGAAGCCGTATGGCTTGCCTCGGTGCGGCGTGCCCGTGAAGAAGAGGCATGACTGAACACGGTCCCGTTCCACCAGACGCTCGACGAATTGAAAACCCAGCGTCTTGCCCGTTTGCTCGTCGGCGTTGAGATGGTGGGCTTCATCAACGATAAGCATGTCCCAAGCGGGCGCGTCCAGAAGCCTGTCGTGGCGACCGGCGCGATCCATGCGCATGGTCGGCAGGGACGCAACGACCTGATTGTGGGTGCTCCAGAAATCGGCCTTGGGCCGGTCCACTTCCGGGCGATACATGGACATACGGATATCAAAGAGCGTTCGCAGCCTATATTGCCACTGCTCCACCAAGGACGCGGGCGTCAGGATCAGGCATCGCCTGACCTTGCCGTTGGAAAGTAAGGGCCACAGAATCAACCCGGCCTCTACCGTCTTGCCCAACCCCACGTCATCGGCGATCAGCAACCGGATGGGCCAATTCTGCAGGACGCGATGGCAGACCCAGAGTTGGTGGGGCAGGAGGTCGATGCGGGAACGGGAGAACACCCCCCACGCGTCGTTCAATGACCTTATGGCCGCCGCCTGGGCCTTGAGGGTCACATCCAGGGACGGCGACCACCGGCCCAGCTTCACCGCGTCCGCGACCCCCAAACGTAGGGTCAGACTGCTTGTTTCGCACGACTGGATGTGACCGCCGAAGCGAACGATGACCGTGTCACCTTGGTCGAGGATCACGCTTCCCGTTCCGAAGCGTGGATGATGAACTTGTTTCTCCGCCTCAAACACCGTCAAAACCTCATTCTCTGATCCGCGCCACACGACGAGTTGCCGATCTCCCCACACCGGGCGGTAGGCCATTGCCGCCGCCTACTCCAGCAGTTGGCGGTACAAGGAATCATCCGCAGAAATGATGCGCAAGGGGATGTCGTAGTCCCCGCCGAAGGTTGCCCGGTCCTCGCCCAAGTGTTCCGTGAGGAGTTGGTGGATTTCCTCTGATGTTTCGATCGATACATCAAACGCACCAAAGAATTCCTGAACACGGCTTATCGGCGCGTACGCATGAGCCACGGCAAGGGGCTTCTGCAGCACGCCGTGATGCAGAAGCTCCCGAATGACGAGGTGGGAACCAACCTTGAGGGTTCTGGTCAGGGGCGGGGCGTCTATGCCGCCACCCTGGAAATACGGGTTCGTCCGTGGAGCGAGGATCGTGTCGAGAGTGAACTGCTCCTGAAAGCGGTCTATCGACAAGAACAGCGTTATATAATCGTCCAGCCAACGGCGCAGCCGGTAGAGCTTGGGGAATTGCGCCAGCCACTGCGCCCACTCCTCATCGTCGTGGGCTTCAGCGTACTCCTCAATGATGTTCATCCACCGCTCTGGCTTTTCCTGCGGGTCGCTTCCTGCAAAGATCTCCCACCAGCCGCGTTCTTGACATTCCCGGACGAAATTGCGGTGCTGCTCCTCCCGAGTACGCCCCATGCCCTGAAAGCTCCCCAACGCCAGGAGCAGGAACCATGACTGACGGTCGAGTTCGACTCGACCGGTTTCCTGATCCGTCTCATGGTTCAGAGCCCAAGGGTACAGACGATCGCGGTACGCTGTCACCCTCTGATCTCGCTCCCCCGACCACCAGTCGTAGAGATTTTCCAGCGCCGTCGGCAAGTCGACACTGGGGATAATTTCCTCGCCCGGCTCCGGACTTTGGTCGACGTGAGTGACGGCCTGCTCAATTTGATTGTCCGATGCCAGCCGACGGCGCAGCCTGTACTCCTGCTCCGCCGTGAGCCGTTCCATGAGCTCGGAAACGTTGAGCGTGGACCGAAGCCAACCCTTTTCTCGCACCTGTTCCGCGACCCGTTCCCCGATCTCGCCGTCTGCGAGGTATTTGAGTGCAACGAACTTTGCCTCGACCGAATCCGCATCCTGTATCCATTGCGCAAGCCTTTCTACTGGTGCCTCCATGCGTCGTCGGCAGACTTGGAAAAAGGCCACGGCCGGCCACACACCGTCCGTTTCGATGTAGTAGTCCGAGTGCAGGCGGAATTCGGGAGGCGCCAACTCATGCCGTCGCGCTTCCTCGCCGTCGAGCCGGCCTCCGTAAAGAACCAGCAGATTGCGGGTGTCCACCCACTCGTCCGTTTTGGAACGAAACAGCAGCTTCGTCAGATCGTCCGAACTCCAATCGGACGCATCCTCCGTCAGAAGCCTCAACCGTCCCAGCACTTCGGCATCGGCTGGCTCTGTCCTGGAATGATCCAACAACCCCGCCAACGCTGAGAGGCCGAGGGTCTGAGGATGGCTCAGGTCGGCCTGCCGCAGGATGTCCCCAATATCCTTGGAGACGCAGATTTGCTCAGGGTAGTGATTGGTGAAGCGTGTCCAAGCGCCTAATTCGGTAGCGACTTTCTCTCGCAACAGGACCCCGCTTAGTTGGTAGCCAATCTCCCCTGCATCCACGAAATTGCGTAGTGGCCCGGGCAGACCATTTGGGACTAACTTCAGACGAGCGAGTGCACCCAGCATGACCTGTCGCGCCAAATCCGCTCTGTCGCTGTAACCGGGTCGCAGACACCCCTTCGCCAATCCAAGCCAGATGCTCTCCCAGAAATCCAACGCGGTGATGTTCGCCGCCAACCCCAAGTCGGTTCGGACAGAATCCCAATCCCTGCGGGAGCCTTTCAGCAGCGCACCAAGGGCGTCGCCGACCTCGCGCCCGATTTGTTTGGCCTTCTCAATGTTCTTGGTGCTGCCCGCCAGCCGCCCGCGACCCGCGTCGAGGTCAAAGTTGCCGTTGATGGCGAAGCCGACAGTTCGGGATTCGCTTGTAGGTGCCGTGACCCACAGGGCAGGGACCTCGTCGGGCAACTGGCGGAATCCTTGTGGGCCAAGGGCCATGAGCAGGCTGCCGCTGTCGGTGCGCACGCAGAGCGCCGCAGTGCGCGCGCCCCATTCGCCTTTCAGGTCCAAATCGCCAACTTCTACTCCCGGGCAGATTTGACGCGGCTGCCAGCACCAATTCGACTCCTCCGCGGTGATGGATCGAACAGCCCGCCCGAAGACGCAGAGTATCCCCGCAAGCTGCCGGAATCGTCCCAGGACTTCATTTCGAAGTTCCTCCCGGATCCCTGGAAGATCGATTAGCGTTCCCGGCAGCTTGGAGTCCGTGCCGAGTTCGGACAGTCGCCTCCTTGCTGCTTCGGCATCCTCATCCTCCCAAGGTTCGGGCAGGACACCCGCCACGACCCGTATGGCCAATCGCCCGCTGAGGATTCGGGGCTGCTCGCAGGCCAGCAATGCGCTTTTGAATCCCAGTCCGAATTTGCCGGTCACGCCTTCGTCGCCATGCTTGTCAGTGGCAGACAGGATGAGCATCTTCTCCAGGTCGCGGTCGTAACCACGCCGTTCGCCGTCGAAGCCGACGGGACCACCAGCGTTGATCAGTCGCCCCCAGTGCAAGAACCCGAGTCCATCCTCCCGCTCGTCCACAACGAAACGCCGCGCCGCCGGAGGCACATCGCAGACCACGGAAGAATGGGCACAAAACTGGCCCAGTTCTACGGCCGCGTCGTCCGCGTTCTGGAAGATCTCCAGCGGGACACCGGAGAGCCTATACTGATACTGTTCGAGCCTGCTCTTGACCGCCTGCACGACGGCGTGCTGTTCATCCGGGCTGCAGTCGATTCGGTTGGCGAGTTCTTCCAGAGCTTGGCGTAACTCCTGCCTGTCCGATTCGGACGACTGTCCGCCCGCCTCGGCCTCTGCGATCCGGCGCCGCGCCGAATCGCAGATCGACAATTGGTTCTCGATCCCCTCGCACTTCACGGAGAGCTGCCGGAGATAGAACGGAAGGTGGTCCAGGATAAGACGGCGGGCAGCCCCGATCTTCAGTTGATCACTCCGGTCCAACTCTTGCCACAAGGCCCCGAAGTCCGCGTTTGGCTGGTTGTAAAGGGCCTCGTAGAGCCGTTCGGCCGTCGCACGCAGCAGATGACCAAACCGTTCCGCCTGGAGACTGCGGGGTTCGATGCGACGTAGCGGGATCATCACCCCGTAACCCCCTTGCCAACTCAAGGCCCCGCCCAACAGCGTGTGCGGTTCTTGTTCAAGCGCAACCCGCATCGGCTCGCCCAGTAGGTTCACTACGGCCACATCCTCTCCGGTCTCCACCTTGACGCCAGCCTCGATGAGCTTCAGCGCTTGATCTACAGTTTTACCCCCCATCCACTCCCAACGCTCCGGGATTTTGCCCGGGTCGCTCCACGGTAGTTGCTCGACGAGCCAGTCGAAGCTGTGCGGATGCAGGTACTCTTCGGCCAAGTCGCGCAGATCAGGTCCCAGCAGCGCCAACAAACAACCGATCATCGGCGTAGGCACGACACTTGGGTTCCACTCCTGGAAGAAGTCACCCAAGATCTTGGGCGTCGTATCGCGGACAACCTGGAACTCCGCCTTGGGAAAAACAGGAAGCGTGCCTGTCTGACCATTTCCCGCGCCCGTACCTGATCGGGCAACAAGGTTTCCGAGGATGGCCGCCTGTCCCTTATCCAGCAGACTTTCACCCACCACGCCGTGGGCGTCGAAGCACAATTTGGC
This sequence comes from Binatia bacterium, assembly GCA_963422385.1. Taxonomy (GTDB): domain Bacteria; phylum Desulfobacterota; class Binatia; order UBA9968; family JAJDTQ01; genus JAJDTQ01. The sequence goes on from OY729432.1 coordinate 949,875, forward strand.
CGCCTCGCGCCACTGCCCCGTAGCGGCAGCCAAATGCAGGCTGGGGATAACTTCCGCGGCTGCCTTGCCATACTCGGCCAGTTGGCGCAGATATTCATCATGGACGGACTTGCGGAGACTCCATTGGTCTTGGTTTCCGCTGAGCCAACCCAGCACATGCTTCAAACGCTGGACATCAATCCCTTTCGACAGCGCCGGCCCCAACTTGGCCCACACCGTATCGGGGGTATCGGGACCGAAGGGCTCGGCCGCGGCCGTTTCCAACAGGCGCCAGCCCGGGAGGTCTTTGTGACCAGCCAACAGGGCCACTACCTCGGGCTGTGGCCGACGCGGCCACAGCCCGACGCGGTAGTCCTGCACGTCCTTCAGCAGTAGGCCCAGACGTTCTATGCCTTCGATGCGGGACGAGAAACCCTCCTCTCGTAACCGTTGCCACGCTTCGTGTTCCCGTACAGCAGCATCGAACTCGGCGGGCACCGCGAAACAGAAACCGTGGGCTGCTCGGTGATGGGCGACGAGCCGGAGAGCCTCGTCGCCCAGAGACCCCTGGAAGTCAATGACGTCCTCGGGCTTGACCGGCTCGGCGCCAATCGCCGGTAGCCACGTCGTGCTCCGTAGCGTAGCCCAGAGATGATCGTCGATGTCGTCCTTTGAAATAGCGCTCAACGCATCCATGATGCGGCGCCAGTGACGCGAAGCCTCTGCGGTTCCCATCGCGATTTCGATCGTGGCCCGGTAGTCCAGGGGGCGGAGCCAGCGCCGCTGCTGCGATGCAACGCAGGCATTCCCGCTCGGGGCGATCAGAGTCGCATCAAGGGTCAAAGTATCCTCGGGGACCTCCCCACCAGGAACCAGATAGACCCGTTCACCGTTCGTCGAAACAAGATTCCCATCCACGGTCGTGTGCAGCGGCAGACGCCGCCAGAGGTCCTCATTCTCGATGCGAGTCAAGATCTCTTCGCGTTCTTCTTCGGAGAACTCCTCCGGCGATTCGATGTCCCAGCCCGTCTTCGACAAGTCGTCGATCAAGGTTCGAGCGTCGAACTCAGCGACATTTGCTTGGGTCCAACGGGTGCGGGGTAGGGCGTCAGCAAGCTCCTCGGGTACCAAGCTCCATTGCTCGCCCTTATGCATCGCGGCCCAGAGCCGTTTCCAGGCAGGATGCTGGTGGTACCGGCCAACCCACAACTTCGCCGCATCGTCCGTGCGATGGTCCACCAAGCCGTGTAGCAATAGCCGCAGGCCGCGCTGAGCGTTGAAGTCGTGGCCCGGGTCGTTCGCCAGTCCAAGCAGTTCGCGGCGTGCGGCGAGGTCTCCCAATTCGCCGGTGTGATGACCCACCGTCGCCAGACAGGCGCAGCCATCGCTCGCGACAGGGATGCCTTGGTCTCCGTCAGAAAAGAGCTCACGATAAGTCTGTGTTCGGACCAGGCAGACTTCGGCGTCTGGAATCACACGGGCAAGCAATGGGACAACTCCCATCTCCACGCCACGCAGCCCTTCCGCAAAGCAGAACAGAGTCCCTTGCTTCCGCAACCGTTCTACGTACTTGAAGGAGACGGGCTTCTCCACTTTACTCCGCGCATCCCGTACTTCAATGACCCGCAGGTCTCGGCACTCACGTAGAAAGCGTCCCCGTGCTTCAGTAGGCAGAGTCCTTAGCAGTCCCTGCACTGCCTCGAGAATAGGTCCCTGAACTCCCTGCCTGTCCGTCGAGTCGAGGGCGCGGTCCAACTCCCCCAACCAATTGGCCAACGTGCGTTCATCCGGTGAGGCGCCGCCGGGTTCGTCCGGTTCATATATCTTGGGGACCACCAATACAGGTGCATCGATCTTCCAAAGTCCCTTGAGAACCGACTCGGGTAACTCTGTCGAGAGAGTCAGCCGTCTCTTCGGTTGCACAAAGCCGATGACCCGGCGCGCCTTCGCGGCAACTTGACGCCGCGCCTCCGGTCCCGCCATGCGCAGACCGTGCCTCAGCAAATTAAGCAGCCGGTTTTGCAGGTCACCCTTGGACAGCGAGGGTTCTGCGTATGAACCCAGGAAGTCTGCCAGGTAGTCCATGGCCGGGGCCTCCATGAACAGGCCATCGACCCTCGACAACAACACCACGAGTTCCTTTTCCTGCCAGCGACTCGTAGAGTCCCCCAAGCGGGGGGCTTCCGCGTCGAACGGTATCACGTTGCAGTTGACCATCTCCGGGAAGACCTTCAACGGCCGCTCAGGACCGGAGTGAGGGGGCGTGGGAACGGGACGCAGCAGAGTTCGGGAATCTCCCCTGATCAAACGCCAACGCGGCGCCTTACCCGGTTGCAAGGTTCGTATCCAAATGGCGTCTCTGCAGACGTGACGCCCGAGTGTCTTGAACCACCGAGACTCCGAAAGCGCCTTGGTCAGTGCCCCACACTCATCATCAGCCAACTTCTGCTGCACGGCGTAACGCTTCAAGGCTGGCAGCACGAGCGGAAGCGTGACATCCTGGGCCAATCGCTGATTCCAAACCCTGCGCAGCAAACTGTCGTCGATCGACCCATCGCCGAGAGTCTCGGGGTCTCGGCACAGATCTTCCAACCCGTGGATCTTTTTTCGTCCCGCATCCAGAAAAAACTGACCGTGAAGGACCAGTGAGTGTACCCATTTCCCCTGCTCGACCCTGAGAACTTCGCTGCCGTCCTCTACTGGCAGGAATACCGCCCAACGAAGACGAGAACGCGTCGCGTCACCGGGACTCGAACAGAGTAGAACGGCCGCTTCCGGTGAAGTTTTGTCCTCAGCCTGATGTTCTCGTCCCAATTCGTCGCGATACCAAGTGCGGGGCCACTCCTCACGTGCCTTCATGTCCGCGAACCGGCCGTCCGCATCTGAGGTCGTGGTCCTTCTCCCGGAGAAGGAGAGCAACGGTCTTCCATTGTGGAGCACCTGACCATCAACATCGGTGCAAGGTGGATCGCCCATGAGCCGTAACGCGCCGGTGAGCTTGAGGGAAAAAGGATTTTCCTGCCCCCTGTGCTCCACGCGCTCAAGGTGCCGTAACAAGGGAAGCAACTCGGCCAGGTCTTGAGCGAGTGTCACGTCGTTCAGGAAGGCAAGCTCGCCGGACGGATCGTCACCCGGGAAACGGCTGATAATCGCCCCCGACTCCTCGCCTGAGGGGGTTTGCAGGTGCTTCCTCATTCGCAGGGGAAGCCACAGCAGGAACCAAGGCAGATGTTCCTGGGCAGCGATTCCCTTGCCTAGAGTTGTCAGGTGATCCCAATCAGCGTCGCGGGTTTCGTCCCACTCGGGATGGGGCCAGTCACCGTCCTGCCTCCAGGGGGTCAGCCCCTTCCGGTGAAGATCCTTCCCGTCCCATGCCACATAGAACAGCGCCTCACACAGGTGGAACACGCTCTTCATACCGAGGCCGAACTTGCCGATAGCGCTCGTGTCGCTGGTCTTGCTGGTGATCCCGAAGGAACGAAGGGCGTGTGCGTCGCTCTGTTGGAACCCCCCGTCGTTAAAGAACCAGAGACCGGGACCTCGCAACAACGGATGAGACGAGTTCGCGAAACCGGCATGGCGTCCGAAGATCAACGTGCGGGCTTTGGCGTCATCAGCGTTCTGAATCAATTCCTTCAGGATGGGGAACCCGTTCTCATAACGGTCCCGAAGGTTGTCGGCAATCAGGTTGACGTAGCTGGCGGTGTATCCGTCCATCATTTCAACTGGGGTTGATCAGGCTAGATAGTGTCGTCACGAGATACCAGCCGAGAGCACGAGACACCGAATCTGCACAGCGGCCAGAAACGACGCGGCATTCTTGGCGTATCGTGTGGCAATCCCACGCCAGCGCTTGAGCCACAGAAAGGCGTTCTCCACCCAATGCCGCTGCCGGTAGAGATGGACATCATACGCTCCGGGGTGCTTGCGACTGCGCTTCGGCGGAATCACCGCAATGACTTCATGCTCCTCACAATAAGACACGATGGCATTCGTGTCATAGGCCTTGTCCGCCAACAAGGACTCGGCATCCATCCCTTCAATCAACCCGACCGCTTGACTACAATCTGCTGCCGTCCCCTCGGTCACCAACGCCCGCACCGGCATCCCATGCGCGTCCACCGCCAAGTGCAGCTTCGTGTTTAGCCCCCTTTTGTGCGACTCATCGCCTGATTGCCACCAACCGCACCGCTCGCATGGGGATGCACCTTGAGATGGCTGGCGTCGATCATCAGCCACTCATAGTCCGGCTCATCCACCAGATGCTCCAGCAGCGCCCCCCAGACCCCCTTGTCCCGCCAGCGGCAAAACCGACGATGGGTATTCTTCCAGTCTCCATAGTCCGGCGGCAAATCACGCCAAGGGGCGCCGGTGCGCAGAATCCAGAAAACCGCTTTCATGAACCGTCGATTATCCCGTGCCACCCCACCCCAGCTTCCCGCCCGGCCAGGCAGATGAGGCTCCAGCAACCGCCAGACCCTATCCGAGATGTCGTGACGCCGATGAGCCAATCCCATGGGTCACCTCCTTGAGCCATCGAGTGATATCGACACATAGCATAGATGAATATCACTCGTGACGACACTATCTAGGATAGCTTCCCGCTTTCACCAACAGACGCGATGAACCTTGTACCCGTCAATATCCGGTTTGTTCAGACCTTCCTTGGACTCTTGCCGCCCCGGACACGTGTCCAAGCAAAGCTGGAGGTGACGCATATGGCACGTATCCTTCGTTCCCTTGCGGCGTCTTTCGTGGTGGCCGGAACCCTCATCCTCGCTGCGGCCGCCGCCGCGGGAGGCAGGCATGCCGGCATGGTCCTCATCCCCGCCGGAGAGTTCACCATGGGGCGCGAAGACGGACCGCCCGGAGAAGGGCCGGCCCACAAGGTCTTCCTGCCGGCGTTCTTCATCGACCGGAACTTGGTCACCATGAAGCAATACGCCAGGTTCATCCAGGCCAAGGGGCCCATCGGGCCCAAAGGCGAGATGTATCTGGACGTGGCGGATGAAGACAATCGCATCCACCGGATCGGGGATACCTGGCAGGTCGAACCGGGCTGGGAGGACTATCCGGCCTCGGAAATGGCGTGGCACGGCGCCGTCGCATACTGCAAGTGGCTCGAGAAGCAGCTCGTGAGCGAGGCGGAGTGGGAGAAGGCCGCGCGCCGGACCGACGGTCGATTGTACCCTTGGGGCAACGGGCCGCCGACGCCGGAGCTCGCCTTCTTCGGCGGCTATCGAGGTGAATCCGTACCCGTGGGCCGGTATCCCAAGGGGCGCAGTCCCTACGGGGTGCTGGACATGGCCGACCAAGTCTGGGAGTGGACCCGCTCCACCGCGAATCAGTATCCCTACGACCCCAAGGACGGGCGGGAGGATCTGTCGGCGCCGTACCCGAGGGCGACCCGGGGCGGCAGCGACTACGAAAGACTCACCGCCACCTCCCGGCACATCGTGGACCCCGGCAGGCAGGCAAGGGGGCACGCATACTACGGCTTTCGCTGCGCGTCCCGGGTCGAAATGGTGCTGTAATTAACAAATCACCAGCAATCTGCTAGGGTCGTGTCCCCGCAATCTCACGGTATACACACCTGGAGGTATCATGGCGCTGTTTTTCCATTCTCAAGACGTGGATGAATTGGTTCCCTTCCCGGAAGCCGTTTCCATCACTGAAGCGGCGCTCAAGAAAATCGCCACCCCCGAGGGTGTGAACGCACCTCGCAAGCGACTGAATTTACACAGGAATGTAGGAGAGGCTCCGTTCGACACGGTGCTCAACATCTACGCCGGCGGGGCGGCGAGCTACGGCGCCGTGGGCGCCCAGGTGGCGCTGCATCGCAAGGCCATCGTCGGCGACCAACAGCGGCGTCCACCGTACAATCCCGACCAGACCGAGCTGGCGGTGATCTACGACGCCGATACCGGGACGCTGCTGGGAATCATGGCGCATCGCCCCAAGCACGCCGCGGGGGTCGCGGATCTGAGGACGCCGGCCACGAGCCTCGTGGGCCTCGACCGGCTGGCCAAGGCCGACGCCCGGAGGGTGGGAATCTACGGGTCCGGGAACCAGGCGTACTCCACGTTCGTTGGATTGACCGAATTGAGGCAGATCGACGGCGCCAAGGTGTTCAGCCCCACCAAAGCACACCGGGAGGCCTTCGCGAGGAAGATGACCGAGGTCACCGGCGTGCCGGTGGAGCCCGTTGAGGAAGGCCCCCGGGCCGCCCAGGACGTGGACATCATCCTGTGCATGACCAACACCAACGTCCCGGTCATCGACGGCGACTGGCTGGAGCCGGGTCAGTACATCATCTCGGTCATCGGCAGCAACATCGAGCTGGTGAAGAGCGGCAACCTCGACAAGCCCCGGCGGGAAATCGACGACGGGACGCTCAGGCGGTGCGACTTCATCGTCGCCCTGTCCCGGGAGCAGGCGGTGGACTCCCAGCAGGGCGACATCTACTGGCCGGTCCAGGACGGCGTCATTACCTGGGACAAAGTAGTTGATATTGCTGATATCCTGACCGGAAAAGCCGAGGGGCGCACCAGCGACGACCAGATCATCCTGTACAAGAATCAGGGCGGTCAGGGCATCGTCGACCTGGCTTTGGCCAGGAAGCTGTACGATCTCGCGCAAGAGCACCGGAAAGGGTTTGAGCTCGATATCCGGCCGCGGGAGAACTGGTGGGTTCAGGGCGGCCGGGAAGATTACTGGACGTGAGCCGCATCTTGCCCGCCATTTGTATGATACCGGCCCCTACGCTATAAAGCCCGATTCAGACATCAGGTTTTGCAGGGTTCCCGCCCTTCTGGAGTTCGGATGGCCAAGACGGATGTACCCGAAACGGTAGTGTGCCCGAACTGTAACCACAACGTCGTTATTCATCTCTATCAGGTAGACAGCACCATCAACAGCTCCCAAGGGCACTTCCACACGGTCCACCATCGCCGTGAGCCGGCGTACACGGTCTACTGCATCAACTGCGGGCATTTCATCACCAACGACCCCACGGGCAAGTCGCCCAAGGCAGCCAAGTCCACGGCCGTCGAGCAGGGAACCGCAAAGCCCAAGGCCGCGAAGACGACGCCCTCGAAGCGGGAGGCCGCGCGGCCGGCCAAGCCGGACTCCAGCCGAATCTCATCCAGGAAGAAACGGAGCAAGTAAAGGGGAACGCATGGTTGTGAATGAGTCGGTTCGGAAATTCGTCAAGGAAGCGGCAGCCATGTGCCGCCCGGATGATGTCGTCTGGTGTGACGGCTCGGAAGAGGAGAAGGAGCGGCTGACCCAGGTGGCCATTCGGGTCGGAGACCTCGTTCCCCTGGACCAGCAGAGCCTGCCCGGGTGCTACCTCCACCGCAGTGCCGCCAATGACGTGGCCCGCACGGAGCACCTGACCTTCGTGTGCTCGCGCGAACGGGACGACGCCGGTCCCTCCAACAACTGGATGGCGCCGGACGAAGCCTACGACCGGCTCGGCAAGATATTCGACGGTTCCATGACCGGCAGGACCATGTACGTCATCCCTTTCCTCATGGGACCCGCAGGCTCTCCCTTCAGCAAGGTCGGCATCGAGCTCACCGACAGCGTCTACGTCGCTTTGAGCATGCGGGCCATGACCCGCATGGGCAACGTCGCCCTCGAGCACCTCGGCGACTCGGATGACTTCACGCGGGGGCTCCACTCGAAGGCGGATCTTCACATCGACCGGCGGTTCATCTGTCACTTTCCCGAGGAGAACACCATCTGGAGCGTGGGGTCCGGCTACGGCGGCAACGCGTTGCTAGCGAAGAAATGCATGGCCCTGCGGCTGGCCAGTGCCTTGGGGGCGCGGGAAGGCTGGCTCGCGGAGCACATGATGATCGTCGGGATCGAGAGCCCGGAGGGCGAGACCACCTACGTCTGCGGCGCGCTGCCCAGCGCCTGCGGCAAGACCAACCTGGCCATGCTGGTGCCGCCCAGGTCCATGAAGGGTTGGCGCGTGTTCACGGTGGGCGACGACATCGCGTGGCTGCGGATGGGCGACGACGGCCGGCTGTGGGCGGTGAATCCGGAAGCGGGATTTTTCGGCGTGGTTCCGGGCACCAACTCCAGGACCAACCACAACGCCATGCGCACGATCCGGCGGAACACCATCTTCACCAACGTGGGGCTCAAGCCCGACGGCGGCGTGTGGTGGGAAGGGCACGACGATCCCGTGCCGAGAAGCGTCACCGACTGGCGCGGCCGCTCGTGGAAAGCCTCCAACGAGGGGACCGTGGCGCATCCCAACAGCCGGTTCACGGTACCCGCCAGCGAATGCCCGTCCATCTCCCCCGAACGGGAAAACCCCAAAGGCGTCCCCATCAGCGCCATCCTCTTCGGCGCACGGCGGCAGAAGCTGGTTCCCTTGGTGTACCAAGCCTTCGACTGGGCCCACGGGACCTTCCTTGGCGCGACCCTGGCGTCCGAGACCACTGCCGCCGCCACCGGAGCAGTGGGAGTGGTTCGGCGCGACCCCATGGCGATGCTGCCGTTCTGCGGCTACAACATGGGCGACTACTGGAATCACTGGCTCTCCATGGGCAGGCGGCTGACCCGTCCACCCAAGATCTTCCGCGTGAACTGGTTCCAGAGAGATGACCAGGGCGGGTTCCTGTGGCCGGGGTTCGGAGAGAACCTGCGCGTGCTCCAGTGGGTCATCGAGCGCTCCCGGAACGATGGGACCGCGGACGAGAGCCCCATCGGCTACCTACCCAAGCCATCGAGCATCGACTGCAACGGTGCGGACTTGCCGGGCGGCGTCATGAGCCGGTTGCTGCACGTGGACCGTGACGGCTGGCGCACCAACCTGCGGAGCCAGTTGGAGTTCTTCGAGAAGTTCGGAGACCGGCTGCCGGCAGGGATTCGCGAGCAGCACGATGGTTTGAGGCAAAGGCTCAGAGCCGGGTAACCGCACTCCTCCTGCCCATTTCCTGCCCATTCATTACGCAGTTGCCTGCTTGTTGAGCAGTTGGCAGCCTCGTCACCCCCTTCCCCTACACTGCGGTCGGCGCTGCATGAACCCCCTCTCCCATGGAAAAAAGGCGGGGTATGGCGAAGGCCGGGTGAGGGCGCCACAACAGTCCTGCCCCTCCACGCGTTGGCACTCTATTTGCTTCTTCCGTTATCATCCTTCCCTGCGTAACGAACCGCCGGAAAGGAAAAACACTGTTTCAACGGGGGGCAAAGTGACGCAGATCAACAGCGGTGATACCGCTTGGATACTTACGTGTTCAGCTCTGGTCCTGATGATGACCATCCCGGGATTGTTTCTCTTCTACGGCGGCCTGGTCCGCAGCAAGAACGTGTTGGGCACCATCATGCAGAGCTTCATCGTGGTGGGGCTGATCAGCATCATGTGGGTACTTTGGGGCTATACGCTGGCCTTCGGGCCCGATGTGGGGGGCCTCATCGGGAACCTCGACTGGCTCGTCCTCAACGGGGTCGGCGCCGCGCCCAACCCGGACCTTGTCGCCGGTGTTCCACACCTGGCCTTCATGGTCTTTCAGATGATGTTTGCCATCATCACGCCGGCCTTGATCACCGGCGCGTTCGCCGAGCGGGCGAAGTTCAGCACGTTCATCGTGTTTGTGCTCCTGTGGGCCACCTTCATCTACGCGCCGCTGGCGCACTGGGTATGGGGCGGCGGCTGGATGGGGGCGATGGGCGCCCTCGACTTTGCCGGCGGCACCGTGGTCCATATCAGCTCGGGCATATCCGCGCTGGCCGCCGCCATGGTCTACGGCGCACGGCGCGGATATGGCAAGGAGAACATGATGCCCCACAACCTGCCATTCAGCGTCATCGGCGCCTCACTCCTCTGGGTGGGCTGGTTCGGCTTCAACGCCGGCAGCGCGCTGGCCGCTGACGGCTTGGCGGCGGTCGCGTTCGTCACGACCAACACCGCGGCGGCGGCCGCGGCCCTGACCTGGATGTTCACGGAATGGGCCACCGGCGGCAAGCCGACCCTGCTGGGAGCGGCCACCGGCGCGGTGGCGGGCCTGGTCTCCATCACCCCGGCCGCGGGTTTCGTCAGTCCCGGTTCCGCCATCATCATCGGCGCGGGCGGCGGCATCCTGTGCTACGCGGCGTGCAATCTCAAGGCCCGCCTGGGCTACGACGACTCCCTGGACGTGGTGGGCGTGCACGGCGTGGGCGGCATCTGGGGTGCGTTGGCCACCGGTCTGTTCGCCTCCACGCTGGTGAACTCGGGCGGCGCCGACGGCCTCTTTTTCGGCAATCCCGGGCAACTCTGGATCCAGTTCGTCGGCGTGGTGGCCACCATCGTTTTCGCCTTCGTGGGCACCCTGATCATTCTTGGTATTCTCAAGGCAACCATGGGTCTTCGCCTGTCCGACGACGAGGAACAGATGGGCCTGGATTTGAGTCAACACGAGGAGCGGGGTTATAGCTGGTAGGCACGTCTTCCGCTCCAGTGCGTAAGGAGGAGTCTCATGAAAAAGATAGAAGCGATCATCAAGCCGTTCCGGCTGGATGAGGTCAAACAGGCGCTGACCACGGTGGGAGTCTCGGGCATGACGGTCAGCGAGGTGAAGGGTTTCGGGCGGCAAAAGGGCCACACCGAGCTCTACCGCGGGGCCGAGTACACCGTGGACTTCCTTCCCAAGGTGAAGATTGAGGTGCTGCTGCCCGAGGAGTTGCTGTCGAGCGCCCTGGACGCCATCCTGGAGTCGGCTCAGACCGGCAAGATCGGCGACGGCAAGATCTTCGTGACCACCGTCGATGAGGTGATCCGCATCCGTACCAACGAACGGGGCGACGAAGCCATCCGATAAATACATCCCGCCCGCGGCGAGCCGCTGAGGAAGTGGCCGCCACGAGCGGCGGAAGGCGGGAGCACCGGAATAGCGCTGGCGGGTCCTGGCATGTTCGTGTAGGAACCCATCAAGGAACCGTGCCCGACACCATGGAGGCCCGCATGCTCATTCGTTTCATCACGTTCGGAGAAAACCCCGCGGTCGTCATCGGACGCGAACGTGGCCTCTTTGCCTCGCACGGGCTCCAGGTGAAGACCACCATCACACGCAGTTCCACCGAGCAGATGCGTGGCCTCAGCGTCGGAACCTACGACGTGGCGTCCACGGCCTTTGACAACGTGATGGCGTGGTCGGGGCGCGAGGGCGCTGACATTCACGCGGTTGCCCAAGCGTCCCAACGCATGTCGCTGCCGGTGTACGTGCGGCCCGAGATCCACGAATGGGACGACCTGCGCGGCCGGCTGCTGGCGGTAGACGCGGTGGACACGGCCTATGCCCTGGTGCTCAGGCGGATCCTGCAGGCCCACGGACTGGACCTGAACCGCGGCGACTACCGGCTGGACGGGGTCGGCGCCACCGGACCCCGATTCGAATCCATGAAGAGCGGCAAGACCTTCGCCGGTATTCTGAACCCACCTTGGGACAAGAAAGCCGAAGACGCAGGCCTGAGACGCATGGCCGACTACCGCGAGGTTCTGCCGGACTACCCGGGCGGAGTCTTCGCCGTGACCACCCGGTGGGCGGCGGCTCATCGCGCGGAGCTCGTCGGCTTTCTCAAGTGCCTCATTGAGGCCGTCGGGTGGGGCAACGATCCCGCCAACCGCGCCGCTGCCCTGCAACTGCTGCGGGAAGCTCAGGGGCTCGATGACCCAACCGCGGCCAAGGAGCTGAGCTCACTGCCGGAAACCACCGATCTCAATCTTCCCGGGCTGCAGGTGCCGTTGGATCTGCGCGTCTCGTTCGACATGGCGCCGGGCAAAGGCACGAATCTCTCCGCCTACTGCGACCCGCAATACCACGTCGAGGCCACCTCCTAGTGTCGTGTCCGGTAAATACGCAAGATAATTGACTGGTCTTTTTTGCCGTCGGCGGCGTTACTCTTCCTCGCGTGGTGTTGGCCACTGCTCGTCATCGCGCCTTGCCGACAACAAGAAATCCTGCGCATCTTGTCTTGCGTATTTACCGGATACGACACTAGTCGTTGATTCCGCGCGACGACCGGCAACCCGTGTCACCCGCCACGATCCGTGATTGAAGCCCGGCCGGGTTTGTAGTAGCTTCTTGTGCTCCCGTTGCCATGCCGAGCCGTAAACAGAAATCCACCCTGCCGTTGCGGAACAAGGAACTCAGTTGGCTGGCGTTCAACGGCCGCGTCCTCCAGGAAGCGTCGGATATCTCCGTCCCGCTGCTGGAACGACTCGGCTTCCTCGGCATTTTTTCGTCCAATCTCGACGAGTTCTTTCGCGTCAGGGTGGCCCAACTCCGGCGTCTCGAGCAGTTTGGCGCGGGCGCGAGGCGGCTGATGGGCGAGGACCCGGCCGCGGTCCTGAAAGAAATCCACGCCGTCGTCCTGAAACAGCAGGCGCAGTTCGAAAACACGTATCGGAGCATCCTCCAGGGGCTCCAGGAGCACGGCATCTCCATCATCAAGGAAAACGAGCTCAGCCCGACCCAGGAAACCTTCATCAAGGAATTCTACCAGCAGAAGCTGCGGCCCACCCTGATTCCCCTGATGATCAATCACCTGACGGAGTTTCCGCAGTTGAAGGATCAGGCGATCTATCTGGCCATCTGCCTTTACAACAGCGACTCCCGCCGGTCGGAGTATGCTTTGATCGAGATACCCAGCGACGTGCTGTCGCGTTTCGTCATCCTGCCCGAAGTGGACGACCGGCGCCACGTCATCCTGCTGGACGACGTCATCCGCTACTGCCTCAGGGATATCTTCTCCATCTTCCCGTTCGATCACTTCGAGGCTTTCACCATCAAGCTGACGCGAGACGCGCAGCTCGACCTCGACGACGACCTGTACGGGAGCTATATCGAGAAGATCTCCAAGGGTCTCAAGCAGCGACGGTCCGGGACTCCGGTCCGTTTCATCTACGACAACCAGATGCCCCGGCGGCTGCTCAAGCTGCTACAGCGCAAGATGGGCCTCGACGCCGAGTCCGGCCCGTTCATCCCCGGTGGACGGTACCACAACTTCAAGGACTTCATGGGCTTCCCGCGCATCGGCCCGAAGAAGCTTTCGGCGGCGCCGCGGCCGCCGCTGGCCCACAAGGACATCGACGCGGCCGCCACATTCTTCAAGGCCATCCGGCGCCGTGACGCCCTGTTGCACTACCCGTATCAGACCTTCGACTACGTCATCGAGTTCCTGCGCCAGGCGGCCATCGACCCCAAGGTACGTTCCATCAAGATGACGCTTTACCGCGTGGCCCGCAACTCGAAGATCGTCAATGCCCTGATCAACGCCAGCCGCAACGGCAAGCGGGTCACCGTGGTCATGGAGCTGCAGGCCCGGTTCGACGAGGCCGACAACGTCTACTGGTCGGAGCGCCTCCAGGAAGAAGGGGTCCGCGTCATCAACGGCGTACCGGGACTCAAGGTGCACGCCAAGCTGATCCTCATCACCCGGGTGTCGCATCGAAAGACGATGCTGTACGCCAACATCGGCACCGGGAACTTCAACGAAACCACCGCGCGGGTGTACACGGACGACAGTCTCTTCACCGCCGACGAGCGGATCACCAGCGAAGTGAGCCGGGTGTTCGGCTTTCTCGAGAGCAACTATCGACGGGCAACGTTCAAGCACCTGATGGTCTCGCCCTACGACACCCGCCGCAAGCTCACGAAACTCATCGACGCCGAGATCAAGAACGCCGGCAAGGGCCGGCCCGCCCATATCATTCTCAAGATCAACAACCTCGAAGACCAGGGCCTGATCCAGAAGCTCTACGAGGCCAGCCAGGCCGGCGTCGAGGTGAGGCTCATGGTGCGAGGGATGTTCTCGCTGGTTCCCGGAGTCAAGGAGGTGAGCGAGCGCATCGAGGCCACGGCCATTCTCGACCGCTTCCTCGAGCACTCACGGGTCATGGCCTTCGCCAACGGCGGCGCCGGGAAATTGTACATCGCCTCCGGTGACTGGATGGAACGTAACGTCGACCACCGGGTGGAAGTGGCTTGTCCCATCTACGACCCGTCCCTGAAGAAACAGATCACGGACCTGCTGACCATCCTGTGGAACGACAACGTCAAGGCGAGGGTGCTGGACAAGGACCTGAAGAACCGGTACAGGACCGTTGCCGGCGGCAAGCGAACGCACGCCCAGGAAGCCATCTACGCCTACCTGAACGAACTTCACACGCCACACACCGTGCGGCTGCGCCTGGCACGATGAGCCCCGGACGGGACAAGGAGGGAAGGCCGGGAGGATGAAGAAACTGCCATTGGGAGCAGGCGAGCCGTTTGCATGGCGGTCCTGGGGTGAAGGGTTCGCCAACGTCAACGACGCCGGACATCTCGAGATCATCACGAATCCGGCCACGCGGGACAGGGTCGACCTGGACGAGCTCGTGACCCGGCTGCAGCGGCAAGGGGTACGCCCGCCGGTGCTGGTGCGCTTTCCGCAACTCATCGACCGGCAGATGGGAACCCTCCAAAGTGCATTCAGGACGGCCACGGAAACCTTCGACTACCGCGGCGCCTACACTTCCGTGTACCCGCTCAAGGTCAACAGCCGCAGGGCCACCGTGTCGCGCATCTGCGAGGCCGGGCGCCCCTACGGCGCCGGCCTGGAGGTAGGCACCAAGGCCGAGCTGTGCATCGCCTTGTCGATGCTCGGGAACAGCCGCGGCCCGATCATCTGCAACGGCTACAAGGACAACGCCTACATCGAGCTGGCGGCGGCGGCGAGCGAAGCGGGCTACAACGTCATCGTGGTGTTCGAACGGCCGCGAGAGTACGAGCTGGTCAGTGAGCTGCGTGCCAAGGGACTGCCCTGCCCCAGGCTCGGCGCGCGGGTGAAGCTCAACGCCAGCGGCATGGGCCGCTGGGAGGAGTCGTCCGGAGACCTGTCCAAATTCGGTCTCACCGCATCCGACCTGCTGGACGCCACCCGGCTGCTCAAGGAACGCAAGCTGCTGGACCGCTTCCGCCTGCTCCACTTCCATCTGGGCTCCCAGATCACCAACATTCGCAACTTCAAGCAGGCGTTGCAGGAAGCGCTTCGGTTCTACGTCGAGCTCAAGGAGTTGGGGGTCCCCCTGGACACCCTGGACGTCGGCGGCGGCCTGGGCGTGGACTACGACGGCAGCAACAGCTCGGCGGATTCCAGTGTGAACTACAATGTCCAGGAGTACGCCAACGACATCATCTACACCACCAAGGAAGTGCTGGACCGGGCGCGCATCGCGGAGCCGCGCATCATCACCGAAGCCGGCCGGTTCCTGGTTACGCACCATGTCGCCCTACTCGTGGACCCCCTGGAGCAGCCGCGGATGGTCCCGAAACCGGGCCGTACCCGAGGCCGGGCTTCCAACGTGGACGCCGTCAACGAGCTCGACGACATGGTGGTGGAGATCAACGGCAAGAACTGGCGCGAATATCTGCACGATGCCTACCAGAAGAAGGACGAGATGCTCTCGGCCTTTTCCCTGGGTTTCCTGTCCTTGAAGCAAAGGGCCCAGGCGGAATCGGCGTTCTCCCGGATCGTGGAGATGGCGAGCCGTTTCTCGCGCCACGGACGCTTCGACGGCGAGGACAAGGCAGCCCTGGAACGCATCGCGGCCCGCTTGCATGCCTTCAATTTCTCGATTTTCAAGTCGTTGCCGGATAGCTGGGTCCTCGACATGCTGTTTCCCGTCATGCCCACCTGCCGGCTCAAGGAAAAGCCCGCCATCAAGGCCATCCTGGCGGACCTGACCTGTGACTCGGACGGCGTGATCGACAAGTTCTCGGACCCCCACGAGCCCCGGTCCACCTTCGAGCTCCACGCTTTGCCCTGGGACGACTCCTACACTCTGGCGATCCTGTTCCTGGGCGCCTATCAGGAGGCCCTCAGCAGCGACCACAACCTCTTCGGCCGGCCGGCCGAGGTCACGGTGGAAACGGACGGCGACAACGCCATGAATATCCTCGACGTACGCGAACCCGACACCTGCGCGGACATGCTGGCACGGTGGGGGTTCGACGACTTCGTACAGGCGTACGTTCCGGGGGAGATCCACGCTCTACCCCGCCCGGCACGACCCGACTCGCCTTCCGCCCGTTTGGACAGGATCATGACCCGGGTTCTAACCGGCGGCACCTACCTGGACCGGCACGCGGTGAAGGCCGCCTCCAGAGAAGCCGACGCGCCCTTGGGAAATACCCGCAGGACCCCTGCAGGGACCTCAGACGGGACAAAACAGACACGTTCGGCAAGCGGTTCCTGAAAAGTTTCCCGGCTCGAACCTTTTTGATTTGAGCGGCAGGAACACCTGTGCTAGGTTTCTGCATCCGATGTAGTGGCGGGCTTCGACCCGCCCCGCAGCCGGCAGATGCAGGACATGCAGACCAGTTCCGCAAGCGTGACGCCCGCCCCCACAACACCCGCCTCTTTACGATTCCACCGGGTCGACCGCTGGACCCTTGGAGTCATGGCGCTGGCGGCACTGTTCACCAGCCCGGTCCTGGCGGTGTTGGGAATCGCCCTCGAGAGCAGCGGTGACGCCTGGGCTCATCTCGCCTCGACCGTTCTCGGCGCCTATATCAACCAGACCCTCGGCCTCATTGTCGGTGTCGGTGCCGGTGTCCTGATCATCGGCGTCAGCACGGCTTGGCTGGTCACCATGTTCGAGTTCCCGGGACGGTCGGTCCTGCGATGGACGCTGCTGCTGCCGTTGGCCATGCCCGCGTATATCGCCGCATACACCTACACCGACGTGCTCGAGTTCGCCGGTCCGGTACAGACCGCCCTGCGTGGGCTGTTCGGCTGGCAACGCCCAGGCGACTACTGGTTCCCCGAAATTCGCTCCCTCGGCGGCGCCGTGACCTTCATGTCGCTGGTTCTCTACCCGTACGTCTATCTGCTCGCCCGAGCGGCTTTTGTCGAACAGTCCCAGGACCTGTGGGACGCGGCGTGCGGGCTTGGGCTCGGAACCTGGGGATGCTTCATGCGAGTGGGCCTGCCGCTGGCCCGGCCAGCCATTGCCGTAGGCTTGCTGCTGGCGTTGATGGAGACACTGAACGATTTCGGAACGGTGGACTACTTCGCGGTACAGACGTTGACAGTCGGGGTCTACCGGGTCTGGTTCGGCATGAACAACGCACCCGCCGCGGCGCAGTTGGCATCCCTGGTGCTGGCCCTGGTGCTGGTGATGGCCACCCTGGAGAAAATCGCCCGGGGCCGGCGACGCTTCCAGTTCAGCCACGGCACGCCGCGACGACGCCCCCTGGCAAGACTCCGCGGCGTCCGCGGGCTGCTGGCGCTGCTCGCCTGCGCCACGCCGCTGACTTTGGGTTTCGTCATTCCCGCCGGGCTCATGGCCGTTTCCGCCGCGGGGAGCTACGGACCCTCGACCAGTGTCGGCACGTTGCGTCTCGCCTTCAACAGTCTTGCGGTAGCCGGCCTGACGGCACTGGTCTGCCTGTGCGGAGGGCTTTTTCTGGCCTACGGCTCCCGCCTGTCCGGCACCGCCCTGATCAGGAGCGCCACGCGCGTCGCGAGCATCGGCTACACCGTCCCGGGCGTCGTGCTGGCGGTGGGGGTCCTGATCATCGCGGCCACGCTGGACAACGCCATCGACGGGTTCATGAGAACGCAATTCAACACCGCAACGGGGTTGATCTTCAGCGGCACGCTCTGCGCCCTGATCTTCGCCTGCGCGGTGCGGTTCCTGGCCTTGTCCTTCGGCTCGCTGGAAGCCGGCCTGACCAGGATCACACCCAACATGGACGCCGCGGCCCGATCCCTGGGACACCGCCCCGGAGGGGTGCTGGCCCGTATCCACTTTCCTCTGCTACGAGGCAGTCTCCTGACGGGCGCCATGCTGGTTTTCGTAGACGCCATGAAGGAGCTGCCCATGACGCTGATCCTGCGACCCTTCAACTTCAACACGCTGGCGACCCACGTCTACGAATACGCCTCTTACGAAGCGTTCGACCAGGCCGTTGTCGCGGCCCTCGCCATCGTGCTCACGGGCCTGGCCCCCGTCATCAGCCTCAGCCTGGGCTTTACCGGCTCCGGCCGATTCTCTCAGCCTGCCAAACCGCAGCCCTGACACGACGACGGCATCTTCCCCGGATGCAGGATGGCCCGGTTGACTTGAGCCTTCGTGCTTAATCGTTGAGCACTGCCTGAACAAAATTTGCGCAGATGGAAGGACGCTCGCGTGTTGCCATGGGGGAGATGGTGACCTTTACGGTACGAATCGGCGCCTTTCTGTTTGGCACGAAGATTGTTTTGCAAGTGGTCTGTATCCAGACAGCCTCGGAAAATACGCGGTTTGAAAGAAAAATGTCATGACAGTGAAACAAGTGCTCGACCTTGCCAAGAAGAAATCGGGATGCGCAACGGCAAGACCGTCACCATGATGCCGAAGCCGATCTTCCAGGACAACGGCTCGGGCATGCATACCCTCCCGGAGCGCGGCCGTGCGTATCCCGACCTACTCCACCAGCGAGAAGGCCAGGCGCCCGGAGTTCCGCAGCCCGGACCCGAGCTGCAACCCCTGCTACGCCTTCTCGGCCATGTTGATGGCCGGACTCGACGGCATCGCCAACAAGGTCGAGCCGTCCAAGCCGCTGGACAAGAACCTCTACGACCTCGAGCCGGAGGAAACGGCCAAGGTGGAGTCGCTGCCCGGCAGCCTCGATGAGTCGCTCGACGCCCTGGAACGGGACAACGCCTTTCTCTTCAAGGGAGACGTGTTCACCAAGAACGTGATCGAGACGTGGCTGGACTACAAGCGGGCCAACGAGGTGGAGCCCATGAGGCTCAGGCCCCATCCCTACGAGTTCGCCCTTCACTACGACATCCAGCCGACAACCCTCCCCCTGCCGCGTCCCTGTCAGAGACAGTCCCCTTGTCTAACCTTCACCCTCATCCAGGGTCGGCGCCGTGAGAAGTTGTACGGCCCTGTCCAGGTCCGCATGGCTCCCGAGCAGCACCAGGATGTCGCCCGGCCTTAGCGGGTGGTCCATGGGCGGACTCTCCACCGACGCCCCCTCTCGAACCAGCGCCAGGACGCTGGTCCTGCCCTGGAAGTGGTCCTTCAGCTCCCCGATGGTATAGTGCGCCCCGGGGGCATCCTGCTGCACCAGGAACGTATCGGCCGTGGCGCCGGTGAGAAACTGGCTGAACCGGGCGAGACTCTGGTCCTCCAGTCTCAGGCCGCGCAACATGCTGTAGCCTTCCCTGCGCACCAGCTCCACCTGCAGGCTGATGACGTTGCGCGGCACGTGGTACTCTTGCAGGACCCGCGCGAAGATCTCCACCGAGGTTTCGAACTCCTCCGGTATGATCTCGTTGGCGCCAAGGTGGGTGAGGCGGGGGATCTCGGCCACGTACCGCGTGCGGACAATGACGTAGAGATCGGGATTCAACCGCCGCGCGTGCCAGACGATGCGCGACGTCGCCATGGGGTCACTGATGGCCACGACCATGACGCGCGCCTGCGCCACGCCAATTCCCGCGAGAACCGACGGACGGGTGGCGTCGCCGAAATCGATCGTTTCCCCCTCGTTTCGCGCCCGTCGCGCCACCTCCGGGTCGAGGTCCAGCATCCTGTGCGGGATGTCCACCTCCCGCAGGACCCGAGCCAGGTTCCTCCCGTTGAGCCCGTAGCCCACGATGATGACATGCCCGGTCATATCATCGGTGGCCGGCCCTTCGGCCGCGGCGCCGCGGCGCAACGCGAATCCCAGCCGGCCCCCGCCAAGGATCAGCAGAGGGGTTGCCAGCATGCTGAGAATCGAGGTGGCGAGAAAGATCTGTTCCTGATCCGGCGAGAGGAGATCGAACGCGCCGCCCATGCGGGCCAGAATGAGCGAGAACTCGCCCACCTGGGCCAGCGCCAGACCCAGCAGCAGTCCGAGCCGGAACGAACGCTGCAGGAACGAAAAGATGGCGGTGATCAGGCCCCCCTTGATGAGCACCAGCAGGAGCCATGCGGCGCCGATCAGGGAAAGCTCGTTTCCGACGAAGGCCAGATCCACCTGCATCCCGATGGAAATGAAGAAGATGCCCGCGAAACTGTCCCGCAGAGGGTGGATGTCGGCGATCACCTGATGGCTGTACTCCGAATCGGATATCAGGAGACCGGCCACGAATGCCCCCAGCGCCAGCGAGATGCCGGACTGGAAGGCCAGCCAGGCGGTGCCGAGACAGATGAGCAGCACGAACAGGACGAAGATCTCCTGGTTTCGCAGCCGCGCCACCTGATGAAGGAACCAGGGCACGATGAAGCGCGAGGCGGTGAAGATGAGGGCCACGGCCAGCACGGACTTTCCCGCCGTGAGGCCCACGACCTGAAGGGAGAACGCATCGGTCTCGCCCAGCACCGGCACCGACAGCATCATGGGCACGGCGATGATGTCCTGCAGCAGCAGCGTACCCACCGCGAGACGGCCGTGAAGGGCCGACAGCTCGCCGCGGTCGCTGTAGATCTTGAGCACGATGGCCGTGCTGCTTAGGGACGCGAGCATGCCGAAGAAGAAGCTGATCCGGAGGGGATGGCCCAGGTAGACGCCGGCCGCCGTCACCGCCAGAGCGGTCAGGGCCACCTGAAGGGATCCTCCCGCGATGATCAATCCCTTTACCGACAGGAACCGCTCGAAGGAGAATTCCAGGCCGATGGAAAAGAGCAGCAATACGATGCCGATCTCCGCCAACAGCTCGATCTCGGCCCCATGGCCGATGACGCCGAAGCCGTGAGGTCCCATGGCGACGCCCACCGCCAGAAAACCGATGACCGTGGGGAGCCTCAGCTTGTGGAAGGCAAAGACCGTGGCCACCGTAAGGGCCAGGACGGCCACGAGACTCGTGAGAACGTTGAGCATGCCGCGTCCCGTATCGAAGCCTGCGCGCCTGCTGGAACCGAAGTTCGTGTCTGGAGGTGCGAGCGGATGGACTGACCGCACCGGGTGTTGAATTCCACCTGTGCTTCAATGATGATAGTCGATTAACGATTGCATGAATAGCAACCGAGGAGATGATGATCGAGGAAAACAGGGTCATGGGCATCGACGTCGGCGGCACCGGAGTCAAGGCGGCACTGGTGGACACCCGGACCGGACGGATGACGACGGAACGTGTACGGCTGCCCACGCCCCAACCGGCGACGCCGGCGGCGGTCATGGAGGCCATCAAGGAGCTCCAGCGACAACTGCAATGGCAGGGAACGGTGGGTTGCGGCTTCCCGGGCCTGGTGAAGAGCGGCCGGGTTCAGCGGGCCCCGAATCTCGATTCATCCTGGATCGGCTATGACCTGACCGAACAACTCCGGGCCCGACTGGGGGTGCCGCTGGTGGCCATCGGCAACGATGCCGATGCGGCGGGACTGGCGGAGTTCCGGTTCGGCGCCGGCCAGGGCGTGACCGGAACCGTGATGGTGATCACTCTGGGAACCGGCATCGGATCCGCCGTCTTCCGTGACGGCGTGCTCCTGCCCGACACCGAGCTCGGCCATCTCGAAATGCGCGGCAAGGCGGCGGAGAAGCGGGCCGCCGCCAGCATACGCACGAATCGGCGCCTGAGCTGGAAGAAGTGGGCGAAGCGGCTTGACGACTACCTCGTCCATGTGGAGTACCTGCTCGGCGTGGACCTGTTCATCATCGGCGGAGGGGTCAGCAAGAAACCCGAGAAGTTCTTCCCTTGCCTCCGGGATGTCGGCTGCCGGGTGGAAGCCGCGCGCCTTGGAAACGCCGCCGGCATCATCGGCGCGGCCATGTTCCCGCGGCGCCAAGAGCCTTCCGAGTAAGCGAATGGTAGCGAGAGGCAGAGAAATGGACCCATTTCCTTGCCTCGCAGTAGATTCCTGCTTTACTCGGACAGGCTTCTAGTTTCGTGTGATCCGCCGAAGCCAAGGTAGCAGGATCACGTAGGGGGGCTCGGTTTCGCGAAGGCCCCGACTGAACTGGTTAAACAACTTCGGCACCTTGGCGCATTGCAACTCCCTCTCCACCCGCATGCGTGACACCAGCACCTCGACGGCAGGCAGCGCCCGGCCGTCCCCGGCAACGGACATGGCCTGGGCGAAGTCCCGGGTCTGGGCCTCGTGCACCGTGAGATCCTGTATCCTGCCCAAGGCGTCCTGGAGCTTCTTCAAGCGCTGGACGACGCTCCTGGCCTCGGGCATCGGATCCGCAAGGATCTCCATGAGGTAACGGAGCTGCTTGCACTCGATCCGAAGGGAGTGGAAGGCCGCGGCATCCGTTCTTTCCTGGAGCCGGAACCCTTGCTCCAGGACGGCCCTGCACTTCTTCGCCACGCGCGATCCCACCAGCGACGCGATGGGCTCCGAGCCTCGCGGCCCCACGCCGAGGCCGGTTTCGTCCTCGACGCATGAGCGCCACCGCTGCACCGCGCGGTCATAGTCGCCGGAAGCCATGACATCCACCAGTGCGCGCCGGGCCGCTTCCCGCTCCCGCGCGGCAAACTCGAACAGCGGTATCATGTCCTCCGCCAAGGCGCCCGTGAGCATGCGCCGGTAGTCGGGCCGCTGAAGCAGATACACGTCCAGGTCCCTCAACACGTTGGTGGATTTGCCCAACCATGACAGGCTCTTCCTGAGCTTGGCCGCCGGCTCCGGCGCAAAGACGTCCCGGAGTTGCCCCAGAAAGGACCGGGCGCGCCGGACCGCCACCCGGAAGTCGTGCAGGAACTCGGTGTCGGTATCGTTGAGGATACCCTCCTCGTTGCCGCGAACCACCTGGTACTGACCGCGAATCATGGAGCGCACCGCATCAGCCGCGGTCATGGAGGCGTTGATCGTCACCTTGGGCATGGACGCCGTGCGCAGCGGGTCCATGCCCAGTGCCTCGATCGCCCTCCGATAGCGGATGCCGCCGTCGACGCGCGCACCCCGCTTCTCCCACCACTCACAGACTTCCCGGAAGATCTTCTGGTAGCCCCGTACCGGCCCGACCACGACGCAGGGGTCCAGCCGCGCCGTTCGCTTCCCGTCCGACACTTCGTCGTCGCTCAACGAGACGCGCAGAACGGTCTTTTGGTCGCGATTCCACCGGCTCCAGGTTCTGATCTCCGACCGTACCGAAAAGATCCTGAGCAGCGCCCGGTTCCTGGTCAGCGGCAGCATCTCGTCTCTCAGTCCCCCCGGCGGCAATCTGTGGGCGAACACCGGAAGACCCTCCAGCCCGATGCGCTGCTGCGTATCTGGCCGGTCCGGACACTCTAGATGAAGCATCCCGTCGGAGCTCCACAGAACCCGTGATCGGGCAAAGAGCCGCCCGTCGAAAGTGTCGAGATAGACGGTTTCCCTGCTGCGCCGGGAGCCTTCGTGAAGCTCATACCGTTGGCACAGCTCACGCACCAATCGCTGACCCGCTCGACCCTGGGGAACATCGAACGTCAACTCCGAGAGCTCCGATGTGCGTGAGAGCGTCATCATCCGTTTGCCGGCAAGGAACAGGGAAGCAGGCCCCTCCCCGAAATACGGCTGGGCGCGGGTCTACTCTCCTCGGTAAAGCATCAGGCCGGCCAGCTCCTCCCACAGCTCACGATAGCGCTTCGTCGACGTACCCGCAGGCTGGAAGGCCGGAAGCGGCGCCCGCGCCAGCCCCATGCTCTCGACGTCGGCGGCGTAGGGAATCGTGGCCCGCAACCACCTCGGGAACTGCTCCTTCATGGTGGCCATGGTCGCCCGGTGCATCTTCTTGCGCGCTTCCACCATCGAGAAGAACGCCCATACCTTGTCTTCGTCGTAGCCCTTGCGCCTGATGAAGGCCCGCAAATTGGAATAGGCGCGGGCGGCCAGCGTCGACGGGACCACCGGTACCAATAGCAGATCCGCCGCGACGAAGATGCTCTCGGCCAGCAAGGTAGCGGTTGCAGGGCTGTCCAACACGATCAGATCATACTCGCCGCGGAACGGAGCGAGTATCTCTTGCAATCGTTTCCTGGATCGCTTGACGTGACCGAGCGCGGACGCAAGATGCCGGTGCGACCAGTCCGCGGGCAACAGATCCAGACGGTCGTAGTCGGTTCCCTTGATGTTGTCGGAGACTCTGGCCCGCCCCTTGAGGTAAACCTTCCTGGCGTTTTTGAGCTCGGGCCTTACGCGAAAGTAGTAGGTCGTCGAACTCTGCGGGTCGAGGTCACAAACCAGAGTCCTGAGTCCGGACGCCGCGCTGAGATAGGCCAGGTTGACGGCGGTGGCGGTCTTCCCGACGCCACCCTTCAGGTGATAGACCGCCATCACCTTGCCCCGTGCGGACTCGCCCCCCATTTTCGAGCCTATGCCAAGTCCGACAGGTTGTCAGGGTGGGGATTGGAGGCCGCTGCTCTCATGGCCCCCAACCCTACGCTCTTCAGGTTCGGGGTTTTCTGGGTGGAACGATGGCTTCCTTGCAGGCCTTGGCAATGCGAAACTTGACGACTCTTTTCGCCGGTATCTTGATGGCCTCCCCGGTAGCGGGATTGCGCCCCATGCGGGCTTTCCTGTTGGTTTTCACCAGTCGGCCAATGCCTGGTACGATGAAAACCCCGGTCTTCTTCACCTCCTTGACAGCGAGCGCCGCGAGGTTGTCCAGGAAATCTTTCGCGACGCGTTTGTTGAGGTCGCACTTGGCTGCCAGATCCGTCACGATCTGGGCCTGAGTCATCTTCACCTTGGTTGCTGCCATGCCTCTCCCTTCCAATGCCCACTGGTCAAAGGGGCGCAAGTACCAGAATTATTAACAGTATAAGCGGGCTTCACCGAATTGTAAAGAAAAGGGCAGCACGCACCGGCCTCCTACGCCCCATCGGAACCACGCCAGTCGGGCAGCCGCGGGTGAGGCCGGCGGAATGCGTGAATGATATCGCTATGGGTCAAATCGTCGTGCCTGAACGAGGGCAACTCCGAGCTGACCCGGGAGTGGTACCTCATGAGGATCAGGTACCGTTTGAGCAACTCCGGCAACAAGAAGTTTCGGCGAACGTGCTCCCTTCCCTGCCGGCCCAGAGCAGCCGCCGCGTCACGGTCGTCCAGCACCGTCGCCATGTGCGAAGCGATGGCGTCGGTGTCCAGCGGATCTACCAGGTATCCCGTCACGCCGTCGATGATCTGCCGCTTGATGCCGCCTACACGGGATCCGATGACCGGAGCGCCCTGCCAAAGGGCCTCGGTCACGACCAACCCGAATCCTTCCCGGGTCGACACGTGGACGAAGCCCCGGGCGACGCGCATCAACGCGCCCACGACCCGGTCGTTGTCCTCCACGTTGACCCAGAACCGAACATCCGGGTGGCCGTCGGCCCGTTGCTTCAGCTCATTCAACACCTCGTCGCCCTCGGGGTCGTCGGAGGCGGTATTCCCGATGAACACGAGGTAGGGCTTCGGGTCCCAACACCGCGCCTCGCACAAGCGTTGGAAGGCCTTCAGTATCGTGCCCTGGTTCTTGTGGCGGTCGTAACGGGAGATGGCCGCGAATATGGGCCGTTCGGGATCCACATCGTGTGCCTTGAACAACGGATTCAACACATCCAGAGCTTCCGTCCGGGTGTAATGCCGGTTCTTCTCCGCCAAGGGGTCGATACAGGGCATGATCTCGTACACCGGAATCTTGAGCCCCGGGCCCACGAACTCGGGCATGGTAAAGACCGCCCCGTCGCAGTGGTTGATATACGGCAACAGGAACCGCCAAACGGTCTTGTCCGGAGCTGACGTATCGATATGACAACGCCAGATCACGTTGCCGAGAATCGGCGCATTCATGATCATCGCCGCGGGTTGCGGGTCATGGAGGACGGTGAGGTCCGCGGCGATGAAGGTGTTGCAGGCGTTCTCGTCGATAGTATCGAGGTAGGCACCGAAGATCTCTTCAAGGAAAACGGGTGACCCTGCTCCCTGGAGCAGGTTGTGGAACTTCTTGGTGATTTGGAAGAACTCACGGTTGCCGCGAATGGTGCACCACCGGGCATCGACGCCCAACAGCCGGGCGAAAGGAACGGCACTGCGGAGCATCTCTGCCACCCCGCCGCCCACGGCCGTGGAATTGACGTTCACCCAGCCGTGGCCGGTCAACGGCTCCGCCAGACGCTTGAGGTCGTCCACCCGCGACCTGCCGATGACCGCCTCGTAATCGGCAAGGTCGAAAGATCCCTCCGGCCGGTGTTCTTCCAGGCCGGCAACGGTCTCGTTCCGGCCGTTGCCGTTGCCGGCTTCGGGCGACGGGGGGAATTCCAAAGCGTCGGTGGTATCGTTCAAGAATGTCAAGATATCCCCTCCTGTGCGGTCAAATCAGGCAACGATTTCGCAGACTTTAGAATGAGTTAGAACCAAATGTCAACAGGACGGAGCGTACCGGGAAGGAGTCCCTTGCCAGAGGCGGAGGGTTCACGTATCCTTTGACTCAACCGGCGCGCGCCGACCCCCAGCCATGCAAGCCAGGAAGCCTCATTTTCTGCGTAACACGATGATCACGGGGTTCCTGATCCTGATCCCGCTGTTCGTCACCTACATCCTCATCGCGTTCCTGTTCAACCTGCTCCACAACGCGGGCGCACCCATCCTCCTGGGCGTCCTGTCCTTCCTCAACCTGGATGACCTCCATTGGCTGACGCCGCTGGTTCCGTTCATCAACCTGCTCCTCGCCCTGATGCTGATCTTCTTCATGGGGCTGTTCGGCACCAACATCGTCGGCCGGCGCATCCTGGCAACGCTCAACCAGGTGGTCATGCGTCTGCCGCTGGTGAGCAGCGTCTACGGCGCCGTAAAGCAGATGGTGGAGACCCTCCACGGCCCCCACCGAAGCTTCCAGCAGGTGGTTCTGCTGGAGTACCCCAAAAAGGGCGTGTGGATGATGGGGCTCGTGGCAACCCGCAGAGCGGACACCTTCAACGTCTCCTCGTCGGACACGTTGCTGTCCGTCTTCATACCCACTACCCCCAACCCCACCTCCGGCTTTCTCGTCCTGGTTCCGGAGGACGAGGTCATCGCGACCGACTACAACGTGGAGGAAGCATTCAAGTTCATCGTCTCGTCCGGCATCGTCGGCAGGGAATTCACTCCCCCGGAACGCCCGCACGCGCCCAGGCAGGCGGCGCTTGAGGCCGCACCCCAAAAGAGCTAGGGGTCTGTCGGATTTGGAGAGTGGAATTGGTAAGATAAGGAAAAAAAGGAGAAGGGGGAGAAGGAGGGGTCGGAGCGATTTCAAGGAGTGGACTGGAATACACCTTATCTCTGCCGCCACCCTGTCCAAGAAACCGGGACCACCTCACAAATGACGTTTTCGGGGCGTGCGTTCCCTCACAGCTCCAACACCAGTCCGTCCTCCGCGGTGCTGATCGGCAACGACCGGCGCCGGGCCAGCATCTCCTCTCCCATGTGCGTGAGGATCAGCCGCTTGCATTCCAGGCGCTCCCGATGCGCGGCGATCTCCCCGTAGCTCATGTGCGAGGGGGACGGGACGTCGTAATGGCAGCACTCGCAGATGAACAGGTCGGCGTCCCGGCTGTGGGTGATGAACTGATCCGTCCAACTCGAATCACCGGAGAAGAGCACGGTGCGCCCGCCGACCGTGACCCTGAGCCCCAGGGAGACGGCGTCGGTCTGGTGCGGGACCCGGAAGACCCGTACCTCGGCACCGGCGACCATGGTGGCGGTATCCGGCTCCAACACCGTAAAGGCGGCGAAGGGCAGCTCCTTCTCGCCGTACATGAGCCTCATGAGATCGCGTACCCGCTGCTCGGCGCCCGGCGGGCCGGCCAGCTCCAGCGGACGGCTCCGGGGCTTGTTGTACAGGTAGTGGATGAAGAAGAAGGGCAGGCCGCCGAAGTGGTCGCCATGGAGATGGCTCAGGATGACCGCGTCGAGGTCCGCCGGGTCCAGACCCGCGCGCCTGAAGGCCGGCAGCGTCGAAGGCCCGCAGTCGAGGAGATACAGGCGCGAGCGGTCCTCCAACAGATAAGCGGTATGGTTTCTGCCGCCGCTACCGAAGGCGTCCCCGGATCCGAGAAAATGGACTCTCACTCAGCCGACATTAGCAGCGCCGGGTTGACATTGGCAACGCGTGCGGGGTCTGCCAAAGTCGTGGGAGGCTCTGGTTGTTCGAGAGACCCTTCGACTTCGCTCGCCAGGAGCTTGTCGAAGGACTTGATTCCGGCTGCTCCATGAAGATCGTTCTCGGTCCCTATCATCCCCAACTCGAAGACGCCCTGGCGGAGGAGATCCGGGCGCACGACCCGCTGGCCCCGCTCCTGCTGGTGGTGCCCTCGGAGACGTTGCGCCGCCGGGTGAAGGTCCTGCTGGCCCAGGAACGGGGCCTCAACCTGCTGAACTTCCACGTCCTCACCTTCTTCCAGCTCAGCCTGAACCTGTTCCATGAAGCGAACGGCCCGGCGGGACCGACACTGCGGGACCAGACGTTCATGGAGGAGGCCCTGAAGCGCGTGATCCCGACCGGTGGACGATTCGCCCGGATGATGGAGAACGACGGCGCCTGCGCCGCCCTGTGGCAGAGCCTGCGGGACATCAAGGACGGCATGGTGGATCCCGAGCCAGCTCTGGAGGCATTGCAAGAGGGACTCTTCGGCAACAGGGACCGGAACGCGCTGGGCGATCTCTTCGAATTGTACCGGGAGGTGAGGCGCCGCTTCCCGGAGTGGCAGGCCGGGGACCACCAGGACCTCGACGCGACGATGGCGCGGCATGCGCCTGTCTCGGCCCATCTCGGGGAATTCGAACGCATCTATTACTATGGCTTCTATGAACTGACCCAGAGCCAGTTGGATCTCTTCCGGAGCATCGCCGTCAACTATCCGATGACCCTCTTCTATCCCCTTGTCCGAGGGCATCCGGACTGGTCCTTCGCGCAGGACTTCTACGACCGTTACCTCCGGGGCCTCGCCGGAGGTAACGAGGTAGTGGACCTGTTCGACGGCGGCGCGGGACCCGACACGTCGCTCCCGCCGGCGGACCGGTCCCCCCGTCGCGAGATCATCAGTTGCGCGGGGCCCCGGGACGAAGTCCTCACCGTGGCCAAGAACCTGCTCCGGCTCGTGGAGGAAGAAGGGATCGAATTCCAATGCGTGGGGGTCGTGGCGCGAACCCTGGACGCCTACCTGCCGTGGATCAAGGAAGTCTTTCCGGACCACGGCATCCCCTTCCACACCCCGGCCCGGGAGCCGCTGCGCCGCTTCAATCGCGTCAGGGCGGTGCTGACCCTGCTGGACCTGCCGGTCCACGACTACCCGCGGGCCGCCGTCATCGATCTCGTGGCTTCCCATGACTTCAACTTCGAAACCGTGCTCGGCCCCGGCGTCGACCCCAGGCCGGAGCTTTGGGACGTCGCCACCCGGACATTGCGCATCACCCGGGGCATGGCCGAATGGCGCCGTCTTGAGCGCCATCTGGACCAAGGCCTCAACCTGAGCTTCATGGATGATGAGGAGGGCCGCCCGCTGCGCATCTGGCCGGAGCAGATCGCCGCGCTGCTGAATACCGTCAACGCCTTGCACGAGCATCTGAGCGAACTGCCCGAAGAGGGCACATGGACGGACCTGGGCACCCGCTGGCGCGCCGTCATCGACCGGTTCCTCAACCCCGGCCGGGACGAAGCCGCGGCCGGAGTGGCGCAAGCCATCGACGAGACCTTCGACGGGCTGGCCGCCCTGGAGGCGATTACTCCGACGGTGTCACTCCAGTCGTTCGCCCGGGCCCTGCGCAGGAGCCTCGACCGGGCCGCGGCGCCGGCGGCGCGGGAGGTCGCGCAGGGCGTCCAGGTCCTGGACGCCGGGTCGGCCCGCGGCATCCCCTTCCGAGCCCTCTTTCTCGTGGGCATGAACGAGGGGGTGTTCCCCCGCACCATCCGCGAAGACCCGTTCTTGCGGGACCGCGCGAGGCGCGTGCTGGAGACGGACCTGGGCTACAAGGTCTCCTCGAAGCTGGCTGGCTACGACGAGGAGAAGCTGCTGTTCGCGCTGCTCTCGGGCTCGGTCACCGATCGCCTCTGTTGCAGCTACCAACGCTCGGACGCGGCCGGCAGGCCGCTTGCCCCGTCCGGGTACCTCCGCGAGGTGGACGCCGGCGCCGGCGCGGACGGCCCTGGCATGGACACCCGCCGGATTCCCAAAAGCGTTCTCGACAAGCAACGCGTGCCGCCGTTCGACGACCCCCGGTGGCTTCTGCCGGAAGAGCTGGCGGTGCGGCGGGCGCTGGGCGGTGAGGACCCGGCCCCGCTGGTACGCATGAGCGGCGCCTCGGTGGAAGGTTTCGCAAAAAGCACGGCGGCCGTCCACGCGCTGGAGGACGGCGCCGGAACGCCGGGGTCTTTCGACGGTATTACGGGTCCCCTGGAGGACGTGTGGAACGAGATCCTGGATCGCGGCGTCTCTCCCACGACGCTGGAAGCCTACGGTCGCTGCCCTTTCCAATACTTCGCCCGCCGCGTGCTCCGGCTGGAGCGACTGGAGCGCCCTGAGGCGGCGGCGCCGGTCCGGACCCTGGAATGGGGACGGATCTGTCACGAGATCCTGCAGCGGTTCTACCAGGACGCCGACCGCGCATGGGGCGAG
This sequence comes from Binatia bacterium, assembly GCA_963422385.1. GTDB lineage: Bacteria > Desulfobacterota > Binatia > UBA9968 > JAJDTQ01 > JAJDTQ01. The sequence goes on from OY729432.1 coordinate 980,370, forward strand.
GATTGGAGCGCATGGCTCGACGACGCCGCGACCGGGATCCTGTCCGCCTTTGAGGAAAGTTGTCCCACGGGTTACCCGGCGGCGTGGGACGTGGCCAGGGAAGAGCTTGTCGGCATGTTGCGGGAGGCGGTCCGGGCGGACCTGGACGAGATGGCGCGATCGGGCTTCCGTCCCGTGGAGTTCGAACGGGACCTGACCGGACGACTCGACGCGGACTGGCCCGAAGATCTTCGGGAACTGCCGGTTCACGGCCGCCTGGACCGCGTCGACCACGATGATCGGAACAATCGCTATCGGGTCATCGACTACAAGTACAAGACCGGCCGCGGACCCGATACCGAGGACAAGGATCCGTTGCGCGCGGCGATTCGGGGACAGAAGCTGCAACTCCCTCTCTATGTCCTGCTCGCCGCCGACTACGCGAGCGCCCGAAGTCCCACCACGCCCACGGCCGTCGAAGCGGCCTGGTACTTTCTCGCCGACCGCTGGGAGGACGGCCCGCTGGTCCCCCGCGGATTCCCGGGCCGCGTCATGCGGGAATCTTCCGGCGAACGTATCCGCGACGTGGTGGCGCGACTCCTGCGGGGCATCCGTTCCGGTGAGTTCTTCATCGTGCCGGGCGACTATTGCCGCTTTTGCGAGGTATCCGAGATCTGCCGCAAGGACCATTTCCCCTCCGCCACTCGCGCCGGGCGGCATCCGGCCGCGGCCGCATTGTCGCGGATACGGAAACGAAAGGCCACTGACCTCTCATGACTGCACTGCCCGCAGATGACCCGGCACGCCGGCGGGCCACCACGACCTTCGACCGCAACGTGGTGGTGACCGCGGGTGCGGGCACAGGCAAGACCACCCTGCTGGTGGAGCGGTGCGTGAACCTGCTGATGCGCCAGCCGGATCCGGTGCAGATGACGGAGCTCGTGGCCCTCACCTTTACCAACAAAGCCGCCAACGAGATGAAGGTACGCTTGCGGGATCGCCTGGAAGTGCTGGCCGGACACCGGGCCGGCGGACCGGCCGTGGAAGAGGCGGAAACCGCGGCGATAGACGCCCTTCGCGAGCGCTATCCCATCACCACGGACGACATCCACGGCCGCGCCAGGGAAGCGCTGCGGCAGCTCGAGCGGGCCCAGATCGGCACCATCCACAGCTTTGCCGCCGCGCTGCTCAGGCTCCATCCGCTGGAGACCGGACTGGATCCACAGTTTCGGGAAGACGACGGCAGCCTGCGGAAAAGACAGTTCGACGTCGGGTGGAGGTTATGGCTCGACGAAGAGCTGTCGGGCACGGGGCCCAGGACCGCGGAATGGAAGAAGATCCTCGGCCGCTTTTCGTTGGACCGGCTCGGCGAGCTGGCGCTGGCCCTTTGCGCCGAGAACGTGGACCTGGACGGACTCCAGGGCCCGGACGGACCGGATGATCCGGCCGGCGTCCTTGGACAGTGGCTGCGCGGGCTGGAGGATGCCGTTACGGATCTCATCCGCCGGCATCCAAAACAACGAAAATTCGAGCGAGCGGTGGCGGTGGCGCGGAAGGTGATTCAGGCCGCTCGCGCCGGCGGTGCCACGTTCGACGACGAAGAGTCGAGCCTCCTGCGGGTTTCCTCCGCGCCGAAGGACTGGCCTCGGGAGGACGTCAGACGCGCCCAAGACCTCGTGACCGACGCGCGGGCGCTCGCCCAGGTCGACCCCGCGGAGATCGACCGACTGTGCGCCCTCCTGGCGCCGTTCGCCCGGCAGTGCCGCGAGGACTTCGCCCGCAATGGCCTGGTGACCTTCGACGGGCTGCTGGTGCGGGCGCGGGACCTGCTGCGCGACCACCCGCGGATCCGGGAGGAGATGAAGACACGCTTCAAGGCCATCCTGGTGGACGAGTTCCAGGACACCGATCCGCTGCAGTACGAGATCCTCCTGTGGCTGTGCGAGGAACGCTCCCGGCGGGCCGCAACTTGGCGCGAGATCGACCTCGCCCGCGGCAAGCTGTTCGTGGTGGGGGATCCCAAGCAATCCATCTACGGGTTCCGGGGCGCCGACATCGCGGCCTATCTGAAGGTCGTCAAAGAAGTGATCCTGGCCCAGAACGGCGTCGAATGCGTGCTGACCGCCAATTTCCGAAGCGACGCGCGGATCCTGGACGTGGTGAATGGGGTCTTCGAGCGGCTCATCCGGGAAGAGCCCGGCCTTCAGCCGGAGTACAGCGCCCTCCTGCCCGGCCTCGACACCCCCGCCAAGGCAACCGTTCGCCCTGAGCCCTTCGACGAAGCTCAGGACAGGCGTGGCGGAGCGCCAGCGGAGCGAGGTCGAAGGGTGCGCGTGCGCCTGGTGACCAGCCCGGACGGGACGCCCAACGCGGAGGGAGCGCGCCGGCTCGAGGCGCAATCATTGGCCCGCTGGCTGCAAGAAGAAGTACTGGGACATACCTCCTTCCAGGATCGGGATGGCAACCGCGTGCGGGTGAAGCCCGGCCACGTGGCCTTTCTCATGCGCGCCCTGAGCAACGTACAGGTCTACCTGGAAGCGCTACACCGGCACGGCATCGGTTACGTGGTGGAAGGCGAGCGGGACTTCTACGCCGCCCAGGAGGTCATCGAAGCCGTCAACCTGCTCCGGGTCGTCGACAACCCCCACGACCGGCTGGCGCTGGTGGGGGTTCTCCGCTCGCCCGTCGGCGGGTACGACGATGCCGGGATCTTCGCGCTCAGCCGACGAAACCTGCTGGACTACCGCGTGGCAGCGGACCACCGGCGGATGGACCTGCCCCGGAGCGTGATGGACCTCTATCAGCGCCTCTTCAGGCTGCACGGTGAAGTACGCTTCCTGGAAGCGGGCAAAGCGGTGGAGCGGGTCTTCAAGGAACTGCCGTTGTCGGTGCTGGCCGCGAGCAGACCATCGGGCCAGCAGGCCGTCGCCAATCTGGAGAAGGTGCGCCTGGTTGCCGAGGAGGCAGGCGCCAACGGCAGCGGCACGCTCAAGGACGTGGTGGCCGAGCTGGAACGCCGGGTCCGGGAAGAAGAAAACGAGTCCGAGAACGCCCTGGAGGAGGAGACCCCGGACGCCGTACGGATCATGAGCATTCACCGGGCCAAGGGCCTGGAGTTTCCCGTGGTGGTGCTGGTGGACGCCCTAGCCGGCGTGAACAACCGGCCGGGGCCGCTGGCCGAAGTCCGCCAGGATTGGGCCACGGGTCTCGTGGGAATCCACATCGACGACCTGTGGAGCCTGCCCGGCGTCTTTCTCCAGGCGAAACGGCGCGAGCGGGAGGCGTACGAGCGGCGCCGGCTGCTGTACGTAGCCATGACCCGGCCCCGTCAACAACTCATCGTTTCCTTTGCCGAACGAGAACGGCAGGACAGGGACAGCATGGTCGCCATGATCGACGAGGCAATCGGCGGCGCCCTCGACAAGGCAACACCGCCCGCCGTGGCCTGCGGCAAGGGCGAGATCGCGATAGAGGTGGCGGAGGAGGATCCGGCGGCGAATGAACACGGCGACGGCCTGTCGGCACCGCCGCCGGACACCACTGACTGGTCATGGTACGAAGACCTGTGGGCCCGCCGGCGCAGCGACTACGAAGCCCGCCGCCAAACCCCGCTCTTTCTGACACCGACCCGGTTCAAGGCCGCGGGCGAGGCGGCCGAGGCCCGGCCCCGCGCCGGCGGCCTCGAACGCGACACCGCGCTCGCTCTTGGATCGCTGGCCCACCGAGTGCTCGAGCACTGGGACTTCCGGACCACACGGATCGAGGAAGATCTCGACGGAGCCATCGCCCGGCATGCCCCCGAGTTGCCGGCGGCGCAGCACCGGGTGGTGGTGCGGGAGCTGAAGGCAATCTGGGCCACTCTGACGGGCTCCCCGGTCTATGAGGAGTTGTGTGGCGCCCGTATCCTGGGCCGGGAGATGCCCTTTGTCCTGCCATGGGAAGGTCGGATCATGGAGGGCCGCATCGACCTGGTCTACGAGCGGCGGGGAAAGATCTACGTGGCCGACTACAAGACGGACCAGGTGACCGACCGGGAGATCCCCGGAGTCATGCACGACTACCGTCACCAGGCGCGGATCTACACGGAGGCCGTGAGGCGTGGCCTGAACCGGGACGTGGCCGCGTTCCGGTTGATCCTCCTGCGGCTGGGCCGCGGCGTGGACGTGCCGGCCGAGGCCGACGGCGGGACGCCATGAGAAGCGAGGCCCACTTCACCGCGGAGAAGATGCTGTCCAGGCTGGGGGGCAAGCCCGGCGCCTTCGGGAGAGTCGCGCTGCTTCCCGGTCCCCGGGACCGGGCGGCGAAGCTGCGGTGCGCGATGGAGAACCCCCGCAGAACCCTCGCCTTCCAGGGCTACGAGATGCACACGGGCACCCTGGGTGCTCAACGGGTCACCGTGGGCAACGGCGGGCGCTATTCCGCGGACACCGCCATCACCACGGAATTGCTGTGCGCCGGGGGCGTGGAGACGCTGGTGCGGGTGGGAAGCTGCGGATCGCTCCAGGAGACAGTGAAGCTCGGGGATATCGTCATCGCCACCGGTGCGGTCCGGGGCGACGGCGCCAGCCCCCGCTACGTACCGGAAAATTTCGCCACCCTTGCCCACCCGCGGGTGGCCGACGCCCTCGCGCGTGCCGCCGACAGCCTCGGTGTGCCGGTGCACCGAGGCCGGGTGTTCACCACCGACGCGCTGTTCCGGGAGACCCCGGAGCTCCTTTCCGATCTGGAGCGGCAGCGGGTCACGGCCATCGACATGGTGACCGCCGCCTTCCTGACCGTGGCCCAGGTCAGGAACGCCCGGGCCGGCGCCATCCTGGCGGTCTCGGATGAATGCCTCACCGGCAAGCTGGGATTCCGCGACCCGTCGTTCCTGCAAGCCGAGGAGCGAATCATGGAGGTCGCCCTCAAGGCGGTGGAATGGCTCTGAGCCGGCCGATTGGCCAACGGCGGGTGTCGTACCGGGAGCCTGTCCGAGTAAAGCAGGAATCTGCTACGAGGCAGGGGAATGGGTCCATTCGCAGTTGGATTTTCGTCAAATATTCCCGATATTCTCCTCAAATCCGCCCGCTAACGGCCTCCTTTCCCTGCCTCTCGCTACCACTTGGCGCCGAAACGGTGACGGACATCCGGGTACGGCCGGCTGGCGGCTACCGGTGCGCGTGATCGTCGAGGTCCATTCCGTGCCCGGGACACCCAGCCGCTGGTGGACCGCGTGGACGAGCTGATCGCTGACATGGACCGGTAGGGCGTGGCGAAGGCGCTCATCATGACCACCCGCGGGTGCGGATCCCCTGATCGTTGCCACGCGCAACCTCAACGTGTATTTCGATACGATCTCCACCACAGCCGGGCACTTGCGCAGGGTCGTGGAGACCATCGGCGCCGACCGCATCATGTTCGGCATCGACTGGTCACCCGCCTGGAGATGGGTGGAGGTGCCGGAGCCGCTGTATCCGGCAAGGCTCAAGGTCGTCGAGGAGTCCGTCATTTCGGACGAAGACGTCCGGAAGGTGCCGTGGAAGACCGCGGTGGAGCTTTATGGGTTGCAAGGGAACTGTTTATTGACACATCTGCGTGACTGTCATGGGTGCGAAAGGACAAGGGAGACACGCACCCGACAAAGACCCACGGATTTGTAAACTTGTTTGTGAGACACAACACCAGGTACCGGTAAAGGAGGATTCCATCATGCGTTTGGACGGGAAGGTCGCGATCGTTACGGGCGGCGGCATCGGCATCGGCCGCGCCTACTCCAAGGGACTGGCGCGGGAAGGCGCCAAGGTCGCCGTGGCCGACATCCAGGTGGAGGCCGCCACGCAGGTGGCGGAGGAGATCAAAAAGGACGGCGGCGAGGCGTTGCCCGTGGCGGTGGATGTCACCTCGCCGGAAAAGACCCGCGAGATGGCCGACGCGGTGCTGAAGGCCTACGGGCGCATCGACGTGCTGGTGAACAACGCGGGCCTGTACACGGCACTCACGAAGAAGTCCTTCATGGAGATCCCCGAGGACGAGTGGGACCGGGTCATGGCGGTGAACGTCAAGGGTCTGTTTCTCTGCGTGCAGGCAGTCTATCCGGCCATGAAGGAGCAGGGCAAAGGCAAGATCATCAACATCTCCTCGGGAACCATCCTGGGCGGGACGCCGATGTTCCTTCACTACGTCTCGTCCAAGGCCGGCGTGCTGGGATTCACCCGGGCGCTGGCGCGGGAGATCGGCTCCGACAACATCTGCGTCAACGCCATCACTCCCGGCCTCACCATATCGAGCGACAACCAGCAGGGCGTCACGACCCCCCAACAACTGGAAGCGCGCCGCCGCAGCCGGGCGTTCCAGCGGGATCAGTTCCCGGACGATTTGGTGGGCACGGTCATCTTCCTGTCCTCCGACGACAGCGACTTCGTGACCGGCCAGACCATCAATGTCGACGGCGGCCAGCACATGCACTGACACGGCCGTGAACCGCATCACTTGGCAAGGGGCAGCCACGACTCGTAAACAGGTTGGTTGCGAAACAGCAATGACACGCGAGAACCACGCAAATTCCATGGCCTCACTTCCCCGTCATTCCGGGCTTGAACTGGCGGAGTACCGCGTGCGTGAGCTCCGGCTCGGGCGGGAGACGCGCTATGCCTCTGGTGTCCTGGAAGTGGATGCCGAAGGGTTGGCGGCCTTCGCCCGGGAGGATCCGCGCGTGCGTTCCGCCAGCTTTGAAGTGGTGCGCCCTGGCGAGAAGGCGCGGGTCACCGGCATTCGTGACGTGGTGGAGCCGCGGATCAAGACTTCCGGGACCGGACAGGTTTTTCCGGGAATCCTGGGGCCGGTGACTCCCGTGGGCCAGGGACGCACCCACCGGCTGTCGGGCATGGCGCTGGTCACCGCCGTCGCCTACGAGGGCACCGTCCGCACCGGCACCACGGCCCAGCGGAGCGCCATCCTGGACATGTGGGGTCCCGGCGGGGACATGACCCCGTTCAGCTCCCTCGTCAACTTGGTGTTGACCCTGGATCTGGAAGACGGACTGTCCGCGTACGAGGCGCATCAGGCCATCCAGCGCGCGGAGTACGGCGTGGCGTTGCGGCTCGCCGAGACCACCACGGGCCTTGAACCGGACGACGTGGAGGTCCATGATCCGGACGCTCGCGCAGACGATCTCCCGTCCGCCGTCGTCATCATCGGCTGCTTCACCGAACCCGATCACAAGCCCTCCAACGTGGCCTACTACGGCCTCCCGGTCCAGGAGTCGCTATCCACCGTCATCCATCCCAACGAGCTCACCGACGGCGCGGTTACCCCCGGCACCATCCGCACCGTCAGCTATCATCCCATCACCTGGAACTGGCAGAACCAGCCCTTGGCCCTGGAGCTCCTGCGCGACCAACGGTTCCGGTTCGCGGGGGTCATCCTGGAGCGCATCGGCTTCGAGACCTCCCGCGAAAAGGAGATCGCGGCCCACAACGCCGTCGAGGTGGCCGCTTCCCTGGGCGCCGACGCCGCCGTGATCACGCGCACGGGCTCGGGCAACGCCTTCATCGAGGTCATGCTCACGGTGCGGGGCTGCGAGGAGAAAGACATCAAGACCGTCCTCGTCACCTACGAGTACGGCGGCAAGGACGGCACCGACGCGCCGCTGCTCTACTATGAGAAGGCGGCGGACGCCGTGATCAGCACCGGCAACCGCGACACGGTGGTGGAGCTGCCGGCAGCGGACCGGGTCGTGGGCGCCTATGACAGGCTCCAACTCATCAACTATCCCGGAGCCCCCTACGTCGCCGCCAGCGAGCCCTTGACGCTCGAGGCACGGGACGTCATCGCCGGCGGCATCGACATCTGGGGCGGACGCGACCGCGTCTGCCGCCTCTCCTAATCCTTTTATTCATTGGTTTTACTCACTAGTATATTCAGGACACTACACTAGCTGGACCAATGGCCTGTAACATACAAATCACTGGCTAGCGGAGACTGGGCGGGAGGAGAGAATCGGATGATCAATGTCCTCGGCGGTATCACAGGAGGTCTGGGGCTTTTCTTCTTTGGAATGTGGCTCCTGACGGAAAACCTCAAGACGCTGACCGGTCGCCGGCTACGCATGACGGTCGCGCGGTGGGTCGGTCATCCGATGGCTGCGTACTCGTGGGGAGCGATCATCGGTGCAGCCACGCAGAGCGCAACGGCGATGACGTTCATCATCGTAAGCCTGTTGCGCTCCGAACTCGTGCCGATTCACCGGGCGCTTCTGCTCATCCTTGGAGGAAACCTCGGAAACTCGCTGATCGTGCTGGTCGTAACCTTGGATATCAAGCTGGCGGCGCTGTATGTTATGGGCATTGCCGGCATGGTCATGGCCACCGGGAAAATGTCCGGCTACCGGCCTCTCGCCGGGTTCCTCTTTGGAATTTCCCTGATGATTTTCAGCCTTTTCCTGGTCAAGGAATCGGCCTCGTCGCTGATCGGCCACCCTTGGTTCCATATGATCGTCGGGTCGTCGAAGGGTACGCTCATTTTCGCGTTCCTTGGCGCCGCGCTGCTCGCGTTTCTGGTGCAGTCGTCGGGCGCGGTCTCCATCTTCGGCATCGGCCTCGCCGCGGGCGGCCTGCTCAGCATCGACCAGACGATCATGTTGATCTATGGCAGTTGGCTTGGAGCGAGCGTGGTCCTGTGCGCGCTGGCGATGAATCTCACGGGCCGTTCCCGGCAGGTCGCCATGTACCAGCTGATGTACGTCTTGGTGGTGTGCCTCATCATGGTTCCGATGTTCTATATCGAGTTGTACTTCGATGTACCGTTCATGAAAGCCTTGATTCTCGCCATCGATCTACCGGTGTCTCAGCAACTGGCGCTCATCGTCCTCTACGCCTGCTTGCCCGGTCTCCCCGTGATGTTCGCAATCACGCGTCCGTGTACACGGCTTCTCGAAAATGGTGGCCGGAGACGGATGTGGAGCAGCTATCGAAGACCAAGTTTGTTCATGACCGTGCAATCAGCGATGTCGATACTTCGCTGGTGCTGGTCCATCTCGAACAGCACCGTGTGCTGGGGATGTTATCGCGCTACTTTGAGATGGTGCGCCAGGGAAAGTCCGCGACTCCGTATCACCAAGCGACTCAGGAGCTGCTGTCACGGATCGATGAATTCATCACCGCCCTGGCGGCGCACCATCCGGGCCACAGCGCCGACGACCTCCAGGCGGTGCTGGGCCGCCACAAGCTGTTGGTTTGGTTGGAGGAGCAGACCGCAGCCCTGTGCGAAGTGTTGAAAGACCTGGCCGACCATCCGATAGTCGGCAATCTGCAGATCAGCCTGGTCGAAGGAATCGACGCGATGTTGTTAATCATGCTCGACGCACTGGAAACCAAGGACGAGGATCTGCGTTCGCTTCCCAGTCAGTTGCTGGAGAATCGCATCGAACAGATACGGGAGGTAAGAGACTCCTACCTGAACCGAGACGCCCCGCTCGAAGACGCTGTTCGATGGAATGTTTACCAGACCATCAGTATGACCGAGCGAATTGTATATCTCATGTCGAAATTGGCGCGCGAGTTCGAAAGTTCTTCGTTATTTAGCGAGATCGAAGCCCCATCGTCACAGAGTGGCTACAGCGACGACGGACTCGGAGTGTGACGGGTTTATCACACCGCTGCCTCGCCGCCGCCAATCAGAGGCGTGCTTCAAACCCTCCCCTACTCCGGATACAAGGGCGCCCTGTACTCGGTTCCCGGCACCACAACGCCGCCCGCCGGGCGCTCCCCGTCCTTCAGGTGGGCGAAACGGTCGCGGAACGCCGGCGGCAACGGCCGCCCTCCGGGGGTGCCGAGCCAGAGACGCAACAGGTTGCGCCTGCGCTCGGGCTCGGAGTAGTCCTCGAACTCCGTACGCGAATGGGCCGTGACGTGGTTGTGTAATATCTGCACATCTCCCTGCAGGAACTCCATGTCGTACGAAAGCTCGTCGCACAGCCCCGCAAAGAGGGCCAAGGCCTCCTTGAGGGCCTCCGAGTGGCACGGCAACTGCTCGAACCGCTGGGCGGAGCGGATGTAGCTGCCTCCCGCGCTCACCGTCAGATAGTCTTCGTGGAAGTTGAATATCGGAAGCTGCCACCACGGGTCCTTGCCCTCCGGGATCTCCCCACGATGGTCACGGTAGATGGGGCCAGCCAACTCCGCCACCAGCTCGGGGCGGCGTTTCAGCATTTCGTTGTAGACCTTGACCGTGCTCGTGAACCGGCTGCTCCCGCCGAACTTGGCCGGGTGCAGGCACATCAGCACGACCACGTCGCTTTCGCAGCGGGAAATTGTCCGGCGATGCCTTGACTTCTTGAAGTCCGCCTTGCCCCTGGTCACGAAGGACGCCAGCGCGTTTTCCATTCCCTGCATGGCGTTCGTCACCGCATCCTCCGCCTCCCCGGCGTAGTCGTTCAGCCCCCGCACCGCTCCGTCCTGCCAGCGCTTCGACTCCTCCCGCGCCTTGCGGTCGGCCTCGGCCCGAGCCCGCGCAATGCGCTCCTCGAAAATGCGCTCCACCTGAACGGCGTAATCCTCGTAATCCTCCCGGGAACGCTCCAGGGACTCCAACGCCCCCTCGCGCCAACGCCGGGCTTCCGCCACCGCCCGCTCTTAAGCCGACCCCATATCCAGGAGGGCCGAGCCGATGCTCTCCACCGCATCCTTGTGCTTTCGGGCCGACTCCTCACGGGCCTCGCTCTCCTTCCCGATTTCCGCCCGGATGCCCGCCTGCGCGTCCAGCACCCGCGCCAGCCCGACGATCCGCCGCTTGGCGGCGTCATCCAGGTCCCTGTAGCGCCCCCGCTCGACTTCCCACAGCACCCGGTCCTCATGAGTCGCACGGGCCGTCAGCGCGATCCGCCGCTCCATCTGCTCGATGGCCTTCCCGCCCGCCTCCGGCCGCGCTCCGCCGCGGCATCGGTGACGTCACCCGACCCGTCGGCGTTGGCAGAAGAGGATGCCTTCCCGGACTCAGCCTAGATCTCCTCCCGCAGCTTGCGCAACTCGGCGAGCGCCGCTTGCGCCTGCTGGACCCGGGGATCGTCCTCGGGGTCGTGCTCGATCTCCGGCAGTCCGTGCTGCCGACGCATGCGGTTCGACTCGCGGCCCGGCGCCCTCGCGGTGGCCATTGCCACCTCGACCGTCGCCTCGGCCGCCTTGATTTCGGCCTCGGCTTTGGCCAAAAGCTCCCCTCTCTCCTCACGCAGCTTCTCCGCGCGTTCGCCCGAGGCAGAGGCCAGCAGCAGGTCGATCTCCCGGACCTTTTCCTTGACGTCCCGAAGACGCCGCGACGCCTTCTCCGCCTCGCTCGCCCGCGTAGCGTACACGGCCAAGGCCGTTGCCGCCAAAAAGATCATCCCCGTCGGCCCTCCGAGAAGAGCGTAAGCCGCCCTGAGACCCGTCGCCGCCACAGCGTGCGCGCGCGCCGCCGCCCGCGCGTGGACTTGAGCGGCCGCGAAGCTCACTGCCGCCGACGCTGCCTTGCCCAGGATCACCGCCCCCAAGGCGCCGGCGGCGCTTGCGGCCAGAGTGAAATTCTCCGCCAAAAGCCTGGCGCTCCCCGCCATGCCGGCGATGACCCTGTCGCCCGCGCCCGCCAACGACGGATCCTTGAGCGCACTCGTCAGCTTCTCGATCTCCTCCCGCGCTCCAGGCAGGCTGTCCCGGCCCTCCAACAGGTCCCCAAAAGCGTTCCGCAGCCCTTCCAACGCTCCCCCGAACGTGTCCCGCGCCGCCCGCGCCGCATCACCGTACTGACGGCGGATCTCCCGGAGGATCACCCCTTGCGCCCTGGCTGTCTGGCCAGTCTCGGCCAATCCCTTGACCAGTTTCTTCTGCGCCCCGCTGAAGGTGGTGCCCGAACGGCTGAGCCCGTCCAGCCCCCGCGCCGGATCGTTCAATGCCTTGCCCAACTCGACCGCCGCCGACCGCAAGTCCTGCCCCGTGGCCACCGACAGGTCCAACACCGCCTCGGTGGCATCCCGGAACCGGTCGCCCTTGATCTCCCGGAACGAGAGCAGCAGCGCCTGCATCTCCAGAATCGCCTCGTCCCCGTAGGTCGTCACATCCTGAAGCGCCGACGCCATGCGCGCCAACTCCGCCGCCCCGTAACCCGCAGCGCCCCCCGTAGCCCGCAGCCGCGCCGCCACCTGCGCCTGGGCCTGCTCCTGCCCCACTGTCGCGCTCAGAATCGCTCTGAATCCGCGACTCAGCGCGCCGAACACCGGCCTGAGAACCTGGAAGCCTACGAAGATCGCCTGCATCCGTCTCAACTGATCGGAAATCGACCGAATGTTGCCCCGCACCGACCGGACCCCAGGACCGGTCCGGTCCTGCAGCCGGATGCGTACTGCGGTATCGAGGTTCCTATCGGCCATGAGTTGAACCCCCCGCTGCTGATGGTAGAATCGGCCGCATGTGGATCATGGCACTGGCGGAAAGAGCCCTCGGAACGGCCTGTCTGGGCGTGAGTGTCTTCCTGGGATACTTGGGATTGCATTCTCTGCTGGCCGGAGGCGGCTTGAACGTGCTCGTGGGCATATTCCTCCTCATCGGAACCTACATCATGGGGCGGCTCGGCCTGGAGTACTTCATGTCCTCGATTGACTCCGGCCCCTACGACTGAACTCCTTCATGGCCCCGTCCTCCATGCATAGGAGCCCTTCCAGCAGCCCCGGTTCGGACTCCGGCCTGATGCCCGCCATCTTGAGCAGCGCTTGCGCCTGAGCCCAGTCCAGGGCTGGCAAGGACGACATGCCCACGGGTCTCCAGCAGCGCGAGAGGAGCCCCCAAGCCTCCACCACCGGAGCATCGTCCGTCCATACCTCTATGCCCCGTTTGCCAGCGGCCCATCGCCGTCCGGCGTCAGAGAGTTTTTTTTCCAGCCCCGCCCGAACAGTTCCCGAATCAGCGCGTCACGGACGGCGTCATGCACATAGGGAATGTCCATGGCCGCGGCGAGCGCGTCTTGCGAGAACGAAATCGGCTCTCCGTCCTCGTCCGCCACGCCCTGCCAGCCCGCCACCAGTTCCTGGGCCAACGCCGCGTCCGTGACCCGCTCCTTCGACAGCCGTTCCAGGAGCGCTTTGCGCCCGCTCATGGCGAGATAGCGCACCTTGAGCGTCATCGTCCCCGGCGCCCTGCCGTCCGGAGGCTCCACCTCGACCCTCACTTCCACGCTTTCCGGCTTCACCAGCCGGAACACCCCCGCGCCGTTCGTGATCATGCCGCCTCTCCGTCGATGTACAGCGCGGCCTTGCCCTCTCCAGGGTCGAGGATCGTGCAGGTCAAGGTGATCTGCTGCTCGGTGTCCCGGCTCTTGAGCGCCAGCTCCCCGCCCGCGGCTATGCTGTACTTCGGCGCATAGTAGTTCCGGCCCATATGATTCCGGGGCGAGATCGCCCCGGAATCCAATCACCGAAGCCGCGAAGCGTGACTCCGTACCGGCTTCAATGAGGCCGGGGCGATCTCGCCCCGGAATGCAACACTGGTTGGTAAATGCCGAACCCCGTAAGGTGCGCTTCAATGAGGCCGGGGCGATCTCGCCCCGGAATGAATTCTTCTCTGTTCAGTAGTGTATACTACGTGGAGCTTCAATGAGGCCGGGGCGATCTCGCCCCGGAATGCTCATCAAGGGCGTAGTTGATGCGGAGGGCAATCTCGAGCTTCAATGAGGCCGGGGCGATCTCGCCCCGGAATGCATATCCCAGGCGCCACGAAATTCAACGTGCACAATCTGCTTCAATGAGGCCGGGGCGATCTCGCCCCGGAATGCCATCCCCTTACATCTCCTTATGTGACTTGGCTTATTTCGCTGCGTTGCGAGTGCTGCGTTCTACTGTCTCCACGGATACAACATTCCTCTTGAGAGATCCACATGAACTTCGGGTATCTCCTTATTTTACAAGAGAAAAATGTGATGCGAGCGCTGCCCGTCATGTCGTGGTTACCGAAGCACTCGCAGGCGGTTCGGCACATCGGGGCCTATACAATCGTAGCCTGCCGGGCTGGCGCGTCATAGCTCTTGCCCAAGCTTTCGACGCGAGGGTCAACACTGTCGGCGGGACCCAGGTCGACGATCAGGATGTGATCCTCCGAGGGCCGGATCAGGCCTTCCAAACGCATGGCCATCTCGGCGCGTCGCCGGGCGGTCAGCCGACACTGAAAAACCGACAATTGGAGCCAGTGGCCATAGCCCTTCATGGTCTTGAATATCTTCTGCCAACGCTTCGGCTCGGTTATGTCATAGGTCACAATATAGAGGCGCTCGTTGGCCATGATGTTCACCGAGGGAGATAGTGCGGATAGACGCGAACCTCACCCTGCAAGTGCCGGGCGAGCAACCGCGCCTGGACGTCGATCAGCCTGCGCATGGAGACGCGATAACCGAAAACCGGATGGGTTGTCTCCTGCTCCATGCGACGCTCGAATGCTGCCATGAACGCCTTGCGACCGCCGGGCTTCAACGCGCAGCTTGGTCCGTTAAAGACAAAGTCGCCCGGCTTGACCTCGCCGTTGTTCACGGCCTGGATCACACAGGAGTCGGCGATAATGGGACGGAACGGCTCCATGAGGTCGAGGGCCAAGGCAGGACGGCCGTGCCTCGGACGGTGGTACAGGCCCATGTAGGGGTCCAGCCCTGTTGCCGAGATGGTGGTGGCGAAGGTTCGTGTCAGCAGAGCATAGGCCAGCGACAGCATGGCGTTCACGGGGTCCGTGGGAGGCCGCCGGTTGCGCGTCGAGAAAGAGAAAGTCGCCACGCCTTCGTCTGCGTTTGACGCGAGCATGCTCTCGAAGCGGGCGAAATAGATCGCCGCAGCTTCGCCTTCGATACCCAATAGCTGTTGGGCATTTTCGGCGTAAGCCGTACGCTGGGCTATACGCCTGAGCCGTTCCAACACCTCTGCCTTCTTGTCCGTGTCCCGGTCCGCGCGCCAGTTACGGCGCAGCAGGGTGCGTGAGTTGCGCACCTTGGCCGCGACCAGATCGCGCGAGAAAGCAAGACAGCGGCGGTCATCAAAGGCAACCCGGTACTGAGCCTCCCGGACGGCAACATTGCCGTTCCCGGTTCCGACCGTATGGCCGAGGAACCATCCTCCGGTGGAGAACCAGGAGACCGGAACCTCGGCGCTCATCAAGGCGTGCAACGCAGGCGTCGTCACGGAGACACGACCGAACAGAGCCACTTGGGAAACGTCAATCATCGGGACTTCGACCTTCTCCTCGTCTGCCTCGACGATCAACTGTTCGCCGCTTTTGCGCAGCCGCGCACCCGGTGTCTGCACGTACAGGGGCAGTGCCGGGTCGTCGGACGGATTGAGGGGGCGCGGCGGATGACCTTTTCGGAACAGGTTGGTTTCGTCCGGCAAGCAGATTCCCGCGAGTGAGCATCGCGGGCATTTCGGGCTGTTTTCGAGCGGAGGCGGCCGGTAGCTGGACGCCGCAGCCGCCCGCAAACCCGAAATCGCCTCCAGGGTCCGGGCGCGCAGCTCCCCGTCCAGAACGACCGGAACCTTCTCGCGCGAGCCGGCGTACCAGAGCGCACCCTGGTTGACTGTGTAGCCGTTGTCTTCCAGGATCATGGCCTGCGCGCAGACCTGGACCCTCTCGGGCTCGTACGCGCCAGCGGCGACATGCGGTCGCTTGCCCTTCTTGAAGTCCACGGGCGTGGCTGACTCCCCGTCCGCCTCCACCACATCCATCTTTGCGATGATGCCCAGGCGTTCCGAGGACATGGTGACCGCCTTGGCCCGGGCCATCTCCTCGTCGAGGTCTTCGGGTGCGGGCAAACGTCCGCCGCCTTCATCGACCCGTGCATGAGCGCGCCGCCCTTCCGCAGTGTCCCCGCTATCGGCCCATTCGCCCTCGACCCATTCCAGATAGGCGAGTCGCGGGCAATAGACCCATTCGTTGATCATGCGAACCGGGATAAACGGGGTATCGCCCGCTGCCGGAGGCGGCGGCAGGCCAAGCGTGAGTTGCTGTTCATTGCTCATGCGACCCACCAGCATGACACCCGGTCAGCGCCACCCCGTTGTTTCACCATCTTTTGGCCTTACCATAGTCCCGTGTCATCGGCCGGCACAGTCCGTACCCTCGATATCGTCCGGCGCCGATCAGCACCGGACCACGCACCGGCTCGTCGAAGATGACGACGGTGTGGCTGTGGCTCTGCCGGCCGCGGTCGCGCTTGCGGGTCAGTCGAGGAAATTCTCTTGCATGGGGCACACCTTCGACCAGCGACACCGGATGCAGCAAAACCTCGTGTGGACGCGGGAGCCCGACGTGTCCACACATGTCCTTCACGCTCTCGGCGGCTCGCTCCCACTTGTCCGAGCCGTCGAAGTGCCGGTTCAGGACCACCGGCGTTACGCTGGCCCAGACGCGGAAGGGTGTTGTCCAAGTGGCGGGATCGAGATTCGTCGGCCGGCTTTCGCTGGTTTCGAGCTCAACGGCGCAATCGAGCCAGTCGCCGCTGAATAACCGGTGCTCGCGGGGCAGGCCGGTCCGGTGATCTCGAATAATCGGCTCCAGGCAATGCCTGGCCTCTCGGGCGTCCAACTCATTGGGCAGGACGAGAGCCAATTCCATGATCCGCCCGTCCGCATGCTGCGAACCGACGAACGGCAAGGGCGCCAAGGCCAAGTGCGGCGTGAGCGTGGGTTTACCGTCCGGACCATGGCCGCTAAACCATTCCCGCGGAGATTGTCCGGGACACTTTGCCATCAACAGGCCGCGCAACGCCGCTGTGAGCTTGAGCGTGGCTGGCAGCGATACGCGCCTGCCGCCGATGCCGAGAACGACGAGATGCGGGCCGAAGATGGATTGGGGCACCGGCTCCGATGATACCTTCTGCAAGCGCGGTGTGTATCCCTGCCACTTACCGGGCACAGGACGCAAAGGCGGCACCGACTTCTGGTCTCTCAACTCGTTGATGTATTGCTTCTGTTCCTTAAGGCTCCTCGCGTGGCTTGGGCGATCTCTCTGGCGCTCTGCCTTAGCAAGTCGATCTCGGATGGTGTCAACATCCGGGGAGCGGGCGAGGTACCTAGCTTCCGATTGAGTGAGGCAGTCGAAGGCGTGACCGAAATGCCGTTTCCACCACTGTTCGAAGTTTCGTCCGTGCTTTTCTCCGAGTTCATGGAGTTGCTCCTGTGACGGCTTCAACTTGGCCGAATAAGGCTTGCCGGTCAAGCCGACGGCGCCGATTCCGGATCCGCTGACCAAGGCGTCAACCAGTGTGGCGGCAGCCGAATCGTCGCCCGCCTTCGCGGTAGCGTAGGCGGGATGCCGCTTCGTCTGTGTCTCGTCGGCGAGCAGGACCGCATCCGGGAAGCCCCGTCGCCATGACATCCTCGGAGGCGGGATCATAGCATTCAGGTCGGTCTCCGCCTGTTGGATCTCGCGGTAAATGGTCCATGCCTCCTGGTATGGTCGGACAAGTTGACCAAGACGCCCTGCCGAGGGAACCCGTAGGTGATGTGTGGCAATCCCGTCCGTGAGCTCCCACTTCGCAGCGATGTCGCAGTCCCGCTCCACCCACATCTGCGTGAAAGACGCGGAATGGCCGACATGTGTGACCTTGGCGGCTAGCCGCTCCAATGCCGCGTGGTGGTCGTCCAACTCTGCCCGGCGCCAGACCAGATATACAGTGGGGTCGTGCGGGATGGCGACTGGAAAGCCGCGTGACTGCTGCAGCCGATGTTCCGGGACCACCGCGAGACCCTTGTTCCTCAGCTTGTCCAATTCGGTCTTGGGACTGTTCTTCTGACCGCCCCCATGGTCGTTCACCGGCACGTAGCTCGTGACGATGCTGCGACACATGGCTTTTGATGCGTCGATAGCAGGCGGAGGCAGGGTTTCCAACCAACGCAACGCGGTGCCTTCTTCGCGCCACCACCGCGCGTGCACGTCCCCTTGGGTATCAACGTCTTCACTCGCCTCGAACCATGTCGCCGCCAGTGCCATGAAGACCCGATCCGGATAAGAACTTTTACACCTGTATAAAGAAAGCTCGACCAAGGAAAGATGTGCGCCATATAAGTGTTCGGGCACTTGGCGGGAATCGTTTATTCATTCACGGCTGAGCAAAGACCACCACCACTATGGCTGTCTCGACCAAGCATGAGGGGTCCCTCAACCGCCACGACAAAGCGAAGGCGTACACGTGCAGCCAAGTTGCCGCCGTTCGGACCGGCGTCGAGTTCCAACAACTCGGCCTCGGGCTTGGGCAGGCCGCGACGCTTGCATTCGTCCATGACATCGCACACAACAACGGCATCCAACTCCTTGCCCCGTCCTGCGTGGCGCGTCGGACGGTAGGGGGTGCGGCTTTCCCATACGCGGGCAGGACCGACGAGCGGGTCGCCGGCCGTCAAGACACACGCGGGGCCGAGAGTGATGACGCCGAGCCTGCCTGCCCGCACTTCGGCCAGTTCCGCGACCACGCGGTCAAAGCAGGCACGGTCCTCTCGACTTCCTTGCGCAGTGCGGTCACAGGCCCAAGGCGCGGCCACGACCAGCCGGTCAATGCGCCCATCCCCGTCGGTGTCATCCGCGGCGAGAAAGACATGCTCATGTCCGCCCGACCTCGCCGGCGTACTATCAGGTTCATGGCCGGAGAAAAGCCGGGGCACGTGATTGTTATCGTCCCGCGACAGCGCCATCAGCGCACGTCGAACCGCACGCAGCAGCGGTGTGGTGTTGGCGCTGCCGATATTTGTCTCAGGCGCTATCGAGAAAACCAGCATGTCGCGGAGGGCATCCTTTTGGGGCGCCATCAGGCCCAGGCCAAGGTAGCGTCCATTGCCGATGACGAGGGGGCCACGCGTGGCTTGCGCAAAGGCGATCTGCACGTGATGCAGACCACGCGCCGCAAATCGGTCCGGTACGGCAAATTCCTCCGCTTGGGCGCCGTTGCGGTCGAACGGCTCGCGTTGTACGCGAATGGATGCTAACTGTGCCGTCACTCCCGCGTGACGCAACGCTTGTCTGACCGCACGAGCCACCTTCGCCTCGCCTGCCACGCGCTTGGCACCGTTTGTCCCGCGTCCCGTTCGCATGACCGGCAGGGCGGCCGGTGTGATTGTGCGCCAGACACGGAAGCCGTTCTGCTCGGTGTTACCGACACCATAGTGGTCCAGCATTCCCCGCTCTTCGGTCCGAACGAGGTTCCACAGAATTTCTCCGGTTGACTGATCGGTTTCTTCCAGCCCGGAAAATGCCCATGCGATGTCATCGGCCCGCAAGGGGCAGTTCGGTGGAACCTCGACCAGCACACGGCGAATCGCCTGATCAGCATGCTCGTGGCCAATGGAGGGAAGCGGTAGAATCCGCACCCGGGCCGCCTTATCCGGTTCCGTGGCTCCGCGACCGATGAGTACGCAGCCGATCTTGCCAGCTTCTTCGGGCAGCGCATCCTTCAGCCGTCCGACTGCCTTGTCCCGAAGTTTCACGACAAGTTGCGCAATCCGCGCCGACGGCCACGGCATAAAGGATTCATCGCCTGTAGCTGCACGCAACTCGAACAAAAGGCGGCGGGGTGACACGTTATAGGCGACCTTGGCGAAGCGGGGCTTAGGCGATTGAGAGAAAAGTTGCTGAAGCTTCCTGCCTTCCTTTACATAGGTGAAGCGCGTCTTGTTTGCGTTATATCGCTCTTTAAGGCTTGCGAGCGATCCTTTCTGCGGGCAAAGGAGTGCCGTGCCCTTGATTCCCTTGCTCGGACGATGCACGACGCCGCCATAACGTGCCAGACAGTCTCCAATCTCGCTTTCATCGAAAATCTCCGCCCAGGCCCAAGCCATGTCAATGCCCCGTCCTAACTGATACAGTCGATCTGCCATCGTGCAGACAGTTCGTGCATGAGCCTCACTAAACGGGCCGCCATTGAACGTCCAGATGAACAGCAACGGGATTTTCGCGTCGAAGATATGCGGGCGGACGTTCTTTGTAGTCCGAATCTTGTCTATCCGCCTTGGATCACCGCCGACCGCGTCAAGATCGTTGTTCGGCACATAGTTAATGAAGGAACAGCCTTTACGAGTGGCTGGCGCGGCGATTACCGGCGCTTCATCAAGTTTTTCCAGCCATTCGAGCGCGGCCTCGTCCTCATCCGCCAGCGTGGCGCCTTTGGCTGCCCCGGCTACCAATGCCTGAAACAAACGCGCTGGCGCGGGCGGCCAGTCATCGGCGCCGTGATACCGCCCGTCATGGAAGCGGATTGAGAGGAGAAGTGCGCGCCTCATGGTTCAGGCCGCACCTTCCTCATCTTCCGTCTTCTTAGCAAGAAGCTTCTTGGCCTCTTTCAAGTCGAACTTGTAAATCAACTCCTGGGGCCATTCCTCACTGAAAGGTTTGACGGCATCCTTCGCGTACCCAAGCAGCCTTTTCTGGGTGTCTTCCGATGACAAATCAATGGGCTTTATCTCGCCTCGCCGAGGGATAGCGTTCCAGCGATCATCGGCAGCGTAGCGAAGGTGGCATCCCTCGCGGAGAAACAAATCGATTTCGGCTGTTGCTGCAATCAGCGCAAGGGACAGAAGATACCGACGCACCTGTTGCGTCCCTTCTTCGTCAGCGCCATTGATCGCACGCAGAGCAACGAGGTTGACGGTAACATCCCGCTCAATCGACCCGCTTGTCAGCACACCGCCGAGAGTTCTCGCCTCCGGATTAGGAGAACCATCAAGGTACTGGGCAACCTTGGTCTTTCGGAACGTAGCTGGAGCATCTGCGAAACCCTTCTCGGACAGTTTCGTTCCCTTCGCTTTCTCTTCTTTTTTCAGTTCATCCTGCTGGTTCTCATCAAGTGCTTTCCACACGGAATTGAATTGCGCCGCCGCATGAAGCGGTTCAACCTTCCAGGCGCGGATGATTGATCGCACCAACCGGGGACGCTTCTCGTTCGATTCACCACGCGAGTCCCAAAAACCGAACACAAGAGAGGTTGGCGCCACCTGACAAAGCGGCACGGCATTGTCCCGTTTTCGAAGTGCAGCAAAAGCAGGTGCAATAACTTTTGCCAGATCTGGAGAGGCG
Organism: Binatia bacterium; assembly: GCA_963422385.1. Lineage (GTDB taxonomy): Bacteria > Desulfobacterota > Binatia > UBA9968 > JAJDTQ01 > JAJDTQ01. The sequence goes on from OY729432.1 coordinate 1,001,387, forward strand.
TGAACAACTGCGTCGGCGCTCCGGTGAGCGAGATCGAGAAGAGAACGCATCTCAACATGCTCTTCTTCGCCGGCCTTTTCTCTGTGAAGTTCGATTTCAATCTGAGGAACAAGTTCTGAATACGGCTCGCGCATGAAAATCGGTTCCATGCGGTTGGCTTGTGAACCAACGCTGTCGATGAGCGCAACCTTCGTCCCGTCGGAAAGCGTGTCGATGTTGTAGCCGATATCGGCGTAGGTGGGTGGAAAGATAATGCCGCCCTCGCCCTCGACGGGCAGAAGCTTCTGCTTTAGATGCAGCGCTACGGGGCCTTTTTCATCTTCAGCCCAGGCATTGATGGTTTCGTGTGCGAGGTTGGTCATAGTCGAGTCTCCTGTTCTGCGAAAGTCACAATTTTGTTCTTACCCGATAAATGCAGCTCGAAATGGAAGTGCTGCATGGGGATTGCAGCGACACCACCGAAAAGAGCAGCCCGGGCCAGCATCGTAGGGAGAAATACTTCCCATGCCGAATAACGTACTTTACGATTCTGATATTCGTCAGGTCGAGCGTTTTCCAAACCCCACGCCGCAAGAATTTCGACGACTGGAGAAGCTGCAACTTGGTGCTTATGCTTATTCGGAGAATAACCCGCGTCAAGAGCTGTCCACGCCCCCCTTGGGTCAAAGTTGAAGCTGCCGCCCATGGGTGCCAGGACATCGAAAGGCCGCTCAATAAGGTCGCCCTTCTGTTCTCTCCAAAGTTGGGCAATGCCCTTCGTCTTTAGAGCTCCGATATTCTGCCCTTTCCTGGGCTTCTCAAAGGTCCCCTTCAACATCGCCGTTGCAATGTCGAGTGCGGAGCGATAACCAGTATAAAGCTTGAACTCGTTTCGGCAGGAACAATCCGCCCAATGACTTAGCATGATCTGCTTTCCATTGCTGCTAATCTGAACCGGCATAGCTGAGCTTGTGTCGGGATAGACGCTGGGAAATACTTCGGATTTCTCCTGTTCACGCAACTCTTCCTCCAATTTTCTCTTATCGTTCTCCTTTGTTGGTTCTTTCTTGGGTCGCCAGCCTGTAGGCGCCACGACTCTCATCTTGGCCCGCGCCAAAAACCCCAAAGCCTCCGAGAATGGATTCCTATCACCACCCGCTCGCAAGCAGAACTTTACATCCGTATTATCACTCCAATCGAAACCTCCTTCAGCGTTGCCGCACAGCACGTCGGCGGCTTCCAGGAAGCCAAGGCAGGCAAAGACTTGGCCCGGGTTGAAGAGGTCTACGGGAATCGACGCTTCAGCCATCAGCCATCCTTCTCGGCGTCGTGCTCAAGACGTTTCCCGCGCTCATCGTTATCGCGCGAGGCTTGTTGATCCGCAGCGCGCAACAGCGCCTCCCACCAAGCTAGGCCCCAAGGTCCCCAACGTTTCTGTAGTCGCGTGAACCGCAGCGCGACATCGCGGGCGCGTGCTTCCAGACCGGATGGCGGCTCGTCGCAGCCGCTTGTCGAAATGTTCGGACGCGCCCAGCCGTGGTGCGCCACGATGAGATGAAGGACGAGTTCCTGGAGGTCCGGAGACAAGGCTTTGAACCCCCCATCCTTATTGGCATAGGGCAGCGAGCCGAATTCATGGCGATAGCCGTTCAACAACCGGGGATTCATCCGGCTATCTGTCTTGGCATAGAGTTCGTCGCGTGGGGCTTTGACCGCTCGCTGCCAGATTGCATGACGCTTGCCTTCATCGTGCAGTCGGGCCGCCGTGGTGAGCACGTCGGTATAAACATCCGGCCAACCGATTGCGTCAGCCAAAGCGCGCGCCTTGCCTTCGGTCCAGGCGTGATGCTCCGTCAATGTTTGCAGCCGCCCGACGGACCGGTCATCCTCTGTCTCCGCATCGTGCCGCCACTTTTCAATAACAAGCGAACCTTGGACTTCGCCCTCATCCGATTGCGCAGTCGTGAAACGATATCGCTCCCGCCAATCGCCATCGGTTTGCGGGTCCGCTTCTTCTCCGGTCACGGAACGCACCCGGAACCGAATTGTCGGCTTTCCATCCTCGGCAGGCAGCCAGTCTTTACCATCATCAATGACGTGCCGCAGGGCTGAATCTTTCTTGCAAAGCATGCCATCAGAAAGACCGCCAAAGCGCGCGTCCACAATCAAGGTTGCGCCAACGAGTTTTTCTTTCAAACCATCTTTTTCCTTGATCTCGCGTCCGTATAACGTTTCGCGCAAATCCCTCGCAGGCGACAAAGCGTAAGCAACAACGTCATTTTGCCTCAACGGGGAATCTTCGCCATTAACTCTATCTGGCACCTGGCTGTTGATGGCTTTCGCTCCGCGTTCCACAAGCCAGTCAACGACTCGATAGGTCTCGGTTTCGAGTTTTTCACTGGCGTGTGGCGGCGCGGCTTCAAAGAACGCTTCAATGTCCTTCTTCGGCGCTTCTGAACCATCTCGACGCACCGGCAGATACTTGCGCCAGACGACCGTGGTTTGCGGCTGTTGATCCTCTTCCCAGCCACGCAGCCAAGGTTGAATATCGTCCGGTCGTCCCGTGTGTTTATCCAGCGAGGTCATTGACCAAGCATCGACTAACGCTCGGGTCAATGCCGGGTGCAATGGCGCCGGTGTCGTTGCCTTTTTGATCGCTTCTTGCAAGTTCCGATCATTTTTTGCGCGTTCCTTGAGTTCCAGAATCGCGCCAGGGCTTGCGCTACGTGGCTTCTCGCAGCCAGCGGTCTGCAACGATTCTTCTTGAAGAACCTCTTCGGAACTTGCATCGCTCTCCACAAAGGACAAACGAAGTTGGCCGTCCGGCTCAACATCCTCCAAACAGACTGGGCGTAAAGCGTCCAACGGCTTGCGCAGACGGGTCAGGCGCTCCTTCCAGTCCTTTTCCCACTTTTCCACCTTCTTATTATCACTACCACCAGGTTTCTTCTCACGAGGCGCGGCGACGACTCCAACACGGGCATCTCCCTTGCCGCGTCGGTTCACGCGACCGAGCCGCTGCACCATGCGCTCCCATTCAACCAAATCGCAGACCATATGATCCGCGTCGAGATCGACCCCCACCTCGCCCGCCGAGGTTGCAATCAGGAAGGTCGGCTGCTCCGGCGGTTCTGTGGCGCCACCAAGGAAACCATGTTGTTCCAGCCACTTTGACAATTTCTCACGCTCGTACACCCGCCGCCCGCCAACCAGGAGTTCGGACACGAGTTTGCAGCTTTCTTTTTCGCGTCCTTCTTTTTTGAACTTCTTGCCAATCTCCTCCTTCACCTTCACGGCGTCGTCTCGGCTGTCGCAATACACGAGCACACGGGCCGGCTTTGGGCCATTGCCGAGTTTCCATGCCCGCTCGGCAAGCTTCGACACCAAAGCCGGCCTATCGTCAAGTACTTTGATTTCAAGCCGCTTGGGAGCCGAGAGGCGTTCTTTGACAACTTCGTCCTCCTCTTTGTCCTCTTGAGAAAGCCTGAACACTCTTTTCTCATCAGCCCCGTCTTCCCGCCCCGTCGCCGACAGCGAAAGCAACTTGAAAGACGGGATGATCTTCCGATCCTTGTCCCCGCGTGGACCAAACGCATCGCCGCCGTTCGTGATTGCTTTGAGGAGTTTTTCAAACGGCGGAACCAAGTGTGCCTCGTCGAGCACGATGAGCGTATCTGCACCAAGCAGCCCCGCATGATAAGGGCGCATCTTGCGTGATACGCCATAGCCCGAGAACAAGAGCCGCGAGCCGATCATGTCAACAGTCCCGACGACGATGGCTGGCGCAGCCGGATCCTCGAGCCATTCCCGATTGTCCACGTGCTGACCACGCAGCGTACTCACGCGCAATTCGGAGTCTTTCGATTTCTCCAGGATCTCTTCGGCCACCGTCGTCGCCTGATCGACCACCGCCCGCCTGTCCACCACGTAGACCAGACGCCGCGGCACCGCAGCTTCGGCCTTCAGAGCCAAATACCAGATCGCCATCACCGAGGTCTTGCCGAGACCCGTCGGGATGTTCAGCACGGAAGGAATATTGCCTTTGTTGCCTTTGGCGAAATAGTCGAAGAAGAGACGCTGCTGCCACCTGAACGGGGAAAACTTGAGCAGTTCTTCAAACTTTCCTTTGAAGTCGTTCCTCACTATCACCCCTCACTTCTTCATGTTTCCAGCCACTATAGCACAACAGCACAACAGGGCAGTCAGGACATTTTCATTGGATTTGTCGATTCCGGTATGGAAGATTGACGGTTCACGGCAGATTCCACTCCAACACGGAGGTCCCATGAAATTCCTCGGACTCATTCTACTGGCCACGCTCGCCCTCGCCACCGCGCCGCTTTCCGGTTCGGCCCACGCGGACGAGGTGGTGGAAGTGGTGCTCATCGACCGCCTGGACGATCCTCGGGGCTATTGTCTGGACATTCTCGGCTACAAGCAGCGGGCCAGGCTCGACAGAGGGCTTCAGGGTCACAGTTGCTACAGCTATCAGGGTGCGATCGGCGTGGACCAAGGGTTCGACAGCGACGCCATCAAGGCGGGGCGGTTCCACATGCCCGGCTTCGACGTGTGCATGACCGCGGACGCGGCACAGGCGGGGACGCGGCTGGGTCTGGCGAAATGCGACGGATCTCCGCAGCAGGGCTTCTCGCTGACGGCCAAGGGTGAGATCGTCTCCAGGAGCGCACCAAAGCTGTGTGTGACGGTGGCGGGGGGTGAGGCCGCCCCCGGGGGAGGCGGCAGGCCGGTGCATCTCAAGCGCCGGCTGACCCTGGAGCCTTGCGACGAAGGCCGCGCCAAGTACCAGCGCTGGCGGGTGCGCAGCAAAGCCGATTAGTCTGGGCCAGCCGAACGCGGGCGGGTTTGAAACCCGCCCCTACACCTTGTCATCGTACAGCGGCGCCTGCCGTACGGGCGGGAGCAACACTACGGACAGCCCAAACGGCTGACGGGCCGGCACGACCGGCACCCGCTTGTATGAGACCAGCCTCTATTGTAGTCCGAACAGCGTCTTCGGGTTCTGATCGATGATCTTTTCGTACTGGGGCGCGGTGATGCCGCCCTGCTCTTTCAGATTCCGCAACGCCTCGATCTCGGTGGACTGGTCGTTGTGGCCGTAGTCGGTGCCGATTACGATGTTGTCCTCTCCCGAATATCTGAAGATGTAGTCCACGTCGTCGTCCGTCTGGCATGACACGTACTGCCGGTATTCCTTGAGCAGGTTGTCCGGAAAGTCCTTTCCCTGGGCCCCCCAGCGGCGTTTCAGGTCCTTGACCACGTACGGTACCCAGAGCGCCGCGGCCTCGGCCCAGTGAAACCGGAGCTTGGGAAACATCTTCGGCACTTCGCCCATGATCACGGAATGGAACGCGCCGATGACGGGGATACGGAACTTCCAGAAGCTGCCGCCGCCGTTGTACTGGGACACCAGGTCGAGTTCCTGCGGGTTGCCGTTGCCGACGTGGACGCCTACGGCCATGTCGAGCCGGCTCATCTCCTCGTAGAGGGGATAGAAATAGGGATCGGTCAACAGACGGCGTCCTTCGATGCCGCGCATGAAGACCCCGCAGGCGCCCTCCTGCTTGCAGAACCGCAACTCCTCCAGGGCGGCGCTCATGTCGAGCAACGGCAGGACGCAGATCCACCGGAGCCGTCCCTTGCCCTGCCGGTGGATGTCCGCCAGCCAGCGGTTGTAGCCCTTGCAGATGGGGATCTCCCACTCGGGCTTCTCGGTGATCTGCTCGATGAACATCGTCGGATAGAGCACCTGGATATCGACGCCCAACTCATCCATATGCTTGACCCGCGCGTCCACGTTCTCCATCTCGCGGGTCTCCTGGGGCGTGAACATCACGCGGCCGGTGCGGTCCGCCACCTCGTCGAGATCGTGAGCGGTCATGACGATCCGCACCAGACCGCGGATCTTCCCGTCGATGAACCAGTATTCGCCTCCCTGATCGCCGCTCGGCTTGACGACAATGGGGCGATATTTCCGGTCCGCCTCATCCATATAGTCCCAGGTGCGTTCGGATTCGACCACGTGGGCATCGGCATCGATGATCGGCATAGTCAATTCCTCCTGAATGTATAGAGTGTACAGAGTTCGATGCAGGTTCGCCGGTGAGTTGTACGTAGCCTGCTTAACACCTTTTCCACGGCAGAATCCAGCGAAAACGGCGGCTCCCGATTCCCTTGACAAAAAACACGCCGGCAACTACTCACCAGACAGGTGGGACAGGCCACTGGAATCGATGCTCAGGCCGGCACCCTCCGAGAGCTCCGAGAGAAAGGAAGCGCCATGCCAACGAAGTCCCGGGCCGCAGTCCTGGTCGAATCCCGCAAGCCCTTGGTGGTGGACGAGGTCACGCTCCCGGATCCCGCACCTGATCAGGTTCTTGTGAAGCTCTTCGCCAGCGGCATCTGCCACTCCCAGCTCCACCAGATCCACCGAACGCCGGAGGAGCAGCGGTCCAAGCTGCCGGCGCTGCTGGGCCATGAGTCCACCGGCGTCGTCGTGGCCAAGGGCCGGGACGTCACCCACGTGAAGGAAGGCGACCGGGTCTTCACCACTTGGGTCGACCGCAACGCCCCCGAGTCGCCGCTGCCGCCCGTGTCCCATGCCCTCAACATGCGGCCGCCCATCCCGGCCGTCTGGCGCGGCGAATCCATCTGGGCATCGGCGTCCACCTGGGCGGAGCACTTGGTGGCCTCCGAACGAGTGGTGCTTCCCCTGGATGATGACGTGGACACGGAGGTGACCTCCATCATCGGCTGTGCGGTCACCACCGGTTCGGGAGCCATCATCAACACGCTGCAAGTGCGGCCGGGGCAATCGGTGGCCGTCTACGGCGTGGGGGGCATCGGCATGTGCGCCATCTCGGCCGCCGCGGTGGTGGACGCCTACCCGCTGGTCGCGGTGGACCTGGACGACGAGAAGCTGGAGTTCGCCAAGGGCTTCGGCGCCACCCACTGCATCAACGCCGGCAAGGTGGACCCCGTCGAGGCAATCACCGATCTCACCCGCGGTGGCGCGGACTACGCCCTGGACGCGGTGGGGCATCCCACCACCCAGGAGCAGATCCTGCGCTCCGTGCGCACCGGCGCTCCCGGGCTTGAGCGCGGCGGGACCGCCCTTCTGATCGGCCTGCCGCCGCCGGGCGCGACGCCGCTGATCAACACGAATCTTTTCGCCGGAGGGCGCTACTTCACCCGCACCCACGCCGGCGACTGCCTCCCGGACCGCGATTTCCCGACCTTCGTCCGCTGGTACCGGGAAGGCAAGTTGAAGCTCGATGATCTGGTGACGCGCCGCTACTCCCTGGACCAGGTCAACGAGGCCGTAGCCGACCTGGAAGAAGGAAGGATCCTGGGCCGGGCGATCTTCACGTATTCGTGAGCCCTTCGACTCCGCTTCGCTAGGCTTCCAGGTAGCTGCACAATTCTAGGCAGTTATTGCCGTTGCCCTTGGGCCGTGAGGCCCTTGACATGCTCGGGACGAACGGAAACCTGGTGCACGCTATCAACGACCACGGAGGACGGCTGATGTACATTGACTGCGACACCCACTACTTCCCGGTGAAGTTCCTGGAAGGCATCAGCGACCGATACCCCGACTCCCCGCGGGTGGTGCGGAACGGCGACGAGGTCAAGTCCGTGCTGCCGGACGGCACCCTCATCAAGAACCAGGCCCCCAAGGGCCGCTGGGACCTGGACGTACGGGTGCAACAGGCGGACTTCGAGGGGTTCGACAAGCACGTCCTCATCCCCGAGAACCGGGAACTGCTGTACACGTGGGACCGGGACCTGGGATGCGAGCTGGCCCGGCGCTACAACGACGCGGTGGCCCAGGACTTGGCGCAATGCGCCCATCCGGAGCGTTACATCGGCGTCGGCTGGGTGTTCCTGCCGGACGTGGAAGAGTCCTGCAAAGAGCTCGACCGCATGGTCCGTACCCTGGGCATCAAGGCGGTCAAGTTCATGGGCGGCTTCGAGGACGCCAACCTCGGGGCGGAACGTCTCTGGCCCTTCTACGACAAGGTGTGCCAGCTCGATGTCCCGATCCTGGTGCACGACACGGCATCGGACCGCCAGGGGCACCCCAACCCGGCCCTGGTGGGCATCGAGCAGCTCTTCCTGGAGGCCGACAACAACGCCCTGCCCTTCCTCCTGGCGTTCCCCTTCCGCTACATCGTGGACATGGGAAGCCTGATCCTGCGCGGCGCGCTGAAGGAGTTCCCCGACCTCCGCATCTGCTTCGTGGAGGGCTCGGCCGCCTTCGTGCCCTGGTTGATGAACCGCCTGGATATGGACCCCGACGCCCGCAAGAAGCTCGGCAAGGCCCCCAGCGCGTTCTTCAGCCAGATCTGGGTGTCGGCCTTCGCCGCCGAGACTTCCATCCGTTACGCCTGCGACTTCTGGAAGGGCCACAACCTCACGGTGGGCAGCGACTACCCGCACAACGATCCTTCCGGCACCTGGAAGGAGGGCACCGTCAGGATGGTGCAGGAGCTCGAAGGCATCTCGGACGAGGACAAGGAAAAGATCCTGGGCGGCAACGCCATGCGGCTGTTCGCCATGTAGCCGGCCGTTCTCGGCAAGGAGTCACCCATGCGTTTTTCCCTCCACAGCCCTGCACGCGACGCCGATCAGGTCACGCGCCGGGCGATGGCCGCGGAGGCATTAGGCTTCCACGCCCTTTTCTTTGCCGACGGCCACCTGAACAACCTGGACGGGTTCCAGGCCATGACCGCGTGCGCGCTGCGAACCGAGCGGCTCCGCTTCGGCATCGCCGCCACCACCATGGCCTACCGCGACCCCACGACCCTGGCCTTGTGCGCGGCCACATCCAACGAGTTCTCCGGCGGCCGGGCGATCCTCGGGCTGGGGACCGGCGATGGCTCCACCTACCGGCTCGGACGGAAGGCCACTCGCCTGGCCGATTTCGCCGACGGGCTGGCCACCATCCGCGAGCTGCTCGGCGGACGATCCATTGAGGTGCCCCGTGGCGAGGAAGGCGCCGGCGCGGTCACCCTCAACGTCGGCGCGCTCCCTGTACCGATTTACGTCGCTTCGGTGGGGCCCCGGAGCCTGCGGGTTGCGGGACGCTACGCCGACGGCATCATGCTGGGGACCGGCTTCGACCTCGACGTGCTGGAGTGGGCGCAAGCCCACATCGCCGCGGGCGCCCGGGAAGGCCGCCGCGAGCCGTCCGACATCGATATCGCCATGGCCGGCATGATCTGCGTCCACGAGGACGGCGACCGGGCTCGCGACCTGGTGCGCGCCCGTCTGGCCAACCGTGCCCACCACAACTTCCGCTTTACCTGCGAGACCGTGCCGCCGGACGAGCTTGCCGGCGTCAAACGGTTCATGGCCGGGTTCGACATCAGCAAGCCGCTCGAGGAACGGGCGGACCCTGCCCTCATCACGGACTATATGCTGCGGCGCTTCGCCATTGCCGGGACGCCGCGGGAATGCGCGGCGCGCATCCGCGAGCTGGCCGGGGCCGGCGTCTCCCACGTGCTGCTGACGCCCCCCATGCGCGTGTTCGATGAGGTCATGGACCTCTGGGGACGCGAGGTCATCCCCGCCTGCGCCGACCTCGACTAACCAGGGAAACTCTGAGCAATTGCCGTGGCGCTATTCCGTTCGTCCTGAGCGTAGCGGAGCGAAGTCGAAGGACGCCATTCTGGCAGGTAACGAAAGGAAAGGCCCATGCCGGAGCTGGATCCCACAACTCTCACCATCGCGGGCGTGGCCCCGCGCATCGCCGCCCGCGAAATCTCGCCGCTGGAACTCATCGCCAGCTACCTGGACCGGGGCAAGCGGCTCAACCCCGTGCTCAACGCCTACAGTACCGTCATGGAGGATGAGGCCCTGGCGGCAGCGCGGCATGCGGAGGAGGAGATCGGCCGCGGCCGCTATCGCGGACCGCTCCACGGTATCCCGGTGTCCATCAAGGACAACCTGGCAGTCAAGGGTCACCCCACCACCGCCGGAAGCAAGATCCTGGCCGACTGGAAGCCCGACTTCGATGCCACCGTGGTGGCCCGGCTGCGGGAGGCCGGCGCGATCATTCTCGGCAAGAACAACATGCACGAATGGGCCGGTGGCGGCACCACCATGAACCCCTATTTCGGCGCTACGTACAACCCTTGGGACACCAGCCGGGTGCCCGGAGGGTCCAGCGGCGGCTCGGCCGCCGCGGTGGCCGCCGACCTGTGCCTGGCGTCCATCGGCACCGACAACGCCGGCTCGGTCAGGAACCCGGCGGCCTGGTGCGGCACCGTGGGCCTCAAGGCCACCTACGGCCGGGTGAGCCGCTCCGGCGGCGTCGCCGGCACCGGCGGCTTCTCGTCCGACCACTTCGGCCCCTTCACCAAGACCGTGGAGGACTGCGCCCTGGTGCTGGGAGCCATCGCCGGGGAGGACCCCGGCGACCCCCTGAGCTCTCCCGAACCCGTGCCCGATTACCGGGAAAGCCTGAGCGGCGCCGTTGCCGGCATGAAGGCCGGCGTGGTCAAAGGCTACTTCGACGAGCTCATGGTGGACGAAGTCGCCAAGGCGTTCCAGGATGCCCTCGCCGCGCTGGAATCCCTGGGCATGCAGGTGACGGACGTGACCATTCCCCACATGGACATGGTCCCCGCCGTGCAGACCGCCACCAGCCGGTGCGAGAACCTGGTGGCCCACGAGCCCTACCTCCGGAAACAGCCCCGGGACTACAGCTTCGAGTTGCTGGCCCGGAACATCGCCTCCCTCACCATCCCCGCTTCGATTTACGTCACCGCCCAGCGAGTCCGGCGCCTCATCTGCCGCGAGTTCGAGGAAGCCCTCCGGGACGTGCAAGTCATCGTCGCCCCCACCGTGGGAATGGCCGCGCCCACCATTGAAGAATGCAAGCAGGGTTTCGCCGACATCGACGGCCGCCGCATCCCGTTCCGCCACCCCAGCGGCAGCTTCGGCACCCGCTGCACCATCCCCTTCAACGTCACCGGCCACCCCGCCGTAAGCCTGTGCTGCGGGTTCACCGCCTCCGGCCTCCCCATCGGCCTGCAGATCGCCGGGGCCTGCTTCGAGGAGAGCCAGGTGTTTCAGGTGGCCCATGCGTATGAGAAGGCGGCGGGGTGGTATGAGAGGAAGCCAACGTTGGCGTAGGCACGGAACTCCGGAACACACGTTAAACAGGCATCCACCCTGTCGCAAAAAGGCCCGCGACCAGCGGATGCTGAAAGGTATTTGAGGAGGCAAATGCCTCCAAGGAAATCCAGGAGGTGTTCAGTAATCCAGGAACGAAAGCCCATGCCCTTTGACCGATTCGAAAACACACAAGGGAAAGGTCACGGGCGAGGTCGGGACCTCAAAGGGCTCCACCAGTCCGGCGGCTCGGGAAACATGACGACAACCAAGTCGGCGAAAACGGGAGCTACATCAGCACTTCCACGAACTCCGCAACGACCTGTACTTGCCGCTCTTCCACGTCAGCGAGAACGATGGGTGAATAGTCGGGATTGAGGGGCTTCAAGGTGATGGTGCTGTGGAGCCAGGAATCGCCCTTCCGGACTTTCTCGCTCTCGTAACGTTTGACGGTGTAGCGCTCGCCGGTCTCGGGATCGAGCGCGTCGCGGAGTTGAACGAGCACGGTCCTGCCGTGCCTGGTGCCGGTCACAGGCGCCGCAAACAGGCAGTAGGCGCCGTTCGGAATGGCGGGCTCCATGGAGCGGCCGATGACCCGGGCGACGAACATACCCGGACGCAGGCGGCGTCGAGTGTCCGTCGAGACCCATTCCCACTCGTTGTCCTCGACGTGTTGGGGGTCGCTGAAGGTGCCTGCGGCGACATCGAGGGGAACCAGCGGTACGCAGGTGACGTACTTGTTCTCGGGGGTTGGTTCGACCACAACGAACGGCGCCTCCTGCCGGAGCCGGCCTTCCTGCGGTGCTTTTCTGTCCGATTCGCTGCGCAGCCGCCGGAAAGCCTCTGATGCCATCCAATCCGTGACGACGTTCTGAAAAGGCGTGTCGTTCATGTAACGGACGAAGATCTCTTCGTTCTGGTCCATGCGCTCGACGAAGAGGCGTTCGATCAGGTTCTTGAACACCAGCTCGAATTTGCTCTCGGGATTGACCCCCGCGGTCTGGCGCAGCTCGTCATCGACCACCGCCGCCTCGACGATCTGGTCGAAGAAAAGCTGATCGGCCTGGTTGAAATCCGTGCCGAAGCGTTCGTTGACGATGTCGATGAGCTGAGAGAGTGGCACCGACTGTTCGTGCGCAGTTCCGCTGCCGATCTCGGTAGGCCCATCCAGGGCACGCGCGGTGCCGTCCCCGAGTGAGATGGAGCCTTCGCTGATCTTCTGCAGGCGGTAGTACTCGAGTTGCACGTCGTCGTCGAAGTCGTAGGCGGGGCCTGAGTGCCGCCGCGGCAGCTTCGCGGCCAAGTGCCGAAGGTAGACGTAGAGGCGTTCCAGATCCGAGTCCTGGTACGGAATCACTTGGCTGAGAAAACCGTAGAGGTTGCGAAATGCATGCAGCTTGCCGCGCCAGATCTCCGCTTCTTCTTCAGTGTCAGTGTCCTTCCGAAGTGCGTCAAAGCGTGACACCGCCGGATCCAGCGCGGCGTTCATGGCTTGATGATCCAGGGCACTCTGGTGCCGTCTGGGCTTGAAGTACACCGCGCAGAAGCGCTGGACTTCCTCGTCGAGGTAGATGCCGGACGCATCGAGTTCTCCCTTGATCGCGTACATCCGCGCCGGTTCCACTTCCTCGCCCATCTCGGCTCCCTCGTAATAGGTCTTGAAGGCTTCGCGGATCTCGTCGCGGTCGTTGACGAAGTCGAGGACGAAGGTGTCCTCCTTGAGGGGGTGGGTGCGGTTCAGCCGGGAGAGGGTCTGAACGGCCTGGATACCGGCCAACCGCTTGTCGACGTACATCGTGTGCAGCAGGGGCTGATCGAAGCCCGTCTGGTACTTCTCGGCAACGAGCAGCACCTGATACTCCTGGGTTGCGAAGTGCTCGGGCAGCTCCTTCTCGCGCACGCCTTCGTTCATCTGCACCTCGGTGTAGGTTTTGCCGGGAAGCTTGTCGTCTTCGACGATCCCCGAGAACGCTACCAGAGACTGGATCGGATACCCCTTTTCCTGGATGTAGCGGTCGAAGCTCTGCTTGTAGCGAACCGCTTCGAGCCGAGAACCGGTCACGACCATCGCCTTGGCGCGGCCACCGATCTTGTGACGGGTGGCCGTGTTGAAATGCTCGACCATGACCACCGTCTTCTGTGCGATGTTGTGTGGATGCAGGCGCAGGAAGCGGGCAAGTGTACTGGCGGCTTTCTTCCGCTCCACGTTCGGGTCGTCTTCGCACGCCTTGAGAAGGCTGTAGTACGTGGCGTAGCTTGTGTAGTGCTTCAGGACGTCGAGGATGAAGCCCTCTTCGATCGCCTGGCGCATGGTATAGCGGTGCGCGGGCTGGCCGCCGCGGCCGAAGACCTTGAACGTCTTGTGTTTCGGCGTCGCCGTAAAGGCGAAAAAGCTCAAGTTGGCCTGCCGGCCGCGCTTGGCCATGCTGAGGAACAGCGCTTCCATGGCCTCATCTTCCATGCCTTCCTCTGCTGCACGTCTCCTCGCTTCCTCCCGCAGCCCCTCGCCTCCCAGCACTTCCTTCAGAGCAGTCGCCGTCTCGCCGCCCTGCGAGCTGTGCGCCTCGTCGATCACGACTGCGCAGCGGCGGGTCGGCAACGCGCCCGTCGCCTCCGTACCCCGCTCCTGTGCCATATCGAGAAGCTGACGGGAGACGAAGGGAAACTTCTGTAGAGTGGTGATGATGATCGGGACCGCGTTCTCCAGCGCCTCGGCGAGTTGCCGCGAGCTTTCGTCGACTTTCCGCACCACACCGCGCTTGTGCTCGAACTGGTAGATGGTGTCCTGGAGCTGCTGATCGAGCACCACGCGGTCCGTTACAACGATTACGCTGTCGAAGACGCGGGCGTTGTTCGTGTCGTGCAGCGAGGAGAGCCGGTGAGTGAGCCATGCAATGGTGTTGCTCTTGCCGCTGCCGGCCGAATGCTCCACCAGGGCGTTGTTCCCGACGCCCTCACGGCGCGACGTTTCCACGAGAAGGCGCACGGCCTCGAGTTGGTGGTAGCGCGGGAAGATCATCGTCTCGACCTTCACCTTGCGTCCCTGATCGTCGCGTTTCTCTTCCACCTGCAAGTGTACGAAGCGCGCCAACAGGTCAAGCAAGCTGTCCCGTTGCAGCACCTCTTCCCACAGGTACGAAGTGCGGTAGGCGCGCCCCTTCGGATCGGGCGGATTGCCGGACCCGCCGTCGCAGCCTTTGTCGAACGGAAGAAAACGTGTCGCCGCGCCGGCGAGCCGCGTGGTCATGAGAACGGATTCGGTGTCCACGGCAAAGTGGACGAGAGCACGCCGCTTGAACTCGAAGATGGACTCGCGCGGGTCGCGGTCCTGTCGGTACTGTTTGCGGGCATCCTCGACGGTCTGTCCCGTGAGCGGGTTCTTCAGCTCCAGGGTGGCGACGGGTATCCCGTTGACGCTCAGGGCAACGTCGAGGGACTGCTGCGAGCGCGGTGAGAAGCGAAGCTGACGAGTCAACCCCACACGGTTGGCGTCGTAGCCCGCATTGAGATCCGGGTTCAGCTCGTGCGCCGCCTTGAAGAAGGCGATGCGAAGCGTCCTGCCGTAGCACTTGAAGCCATGGCGAAGCGTCGCGAGGACACCGTGGATGCCCATCCACTTGCACAGATCGCCGAGGATCTGCTCGCCGGTCTTGTCGCCGTGCAGCGCTTCGAGCTTGGCCCACTCCCTCGGCTGGGTCTCGCGGATGAAGGCGAGGACGGTCTCGGGGAAGATCGCGCGCTCGCGGTCGAAGCCGTCGCTGGCAACCCGCGCATAGCCGTTGTCCAGAAGATGCGCTTCGATGACGGTTTCGAACGCGGTTTCGGTCGTGCGCTGCATTTCACTGCCGCACTCGAATGCACGACTCTTCCACTATCCAGAGCTGACCATCGAGCACGGCGTCGGACAGTGCCTTGAGCAACCGCGCTCCAGTCTTCAATACATGGCTGCGCGCTTGGCTGTCCAGCCGAAACACGACAAGTCCGGGATATGCACCGGGCGGGTATGTCCGGATGTCAGCAAAATTCGTATCGAATGTGACGACCACTCGGCCCTCGCGCCTGCAGACCGATGCAAGATCAGAGTCCCGCGCTCCCCTGAGACCCTGGTCGAGCACTGTCACCGCATCATGCCCGGCCTCGCGAAACATATCCGCCAGTTCCACTGGCAGGTTCTCACAGGTTCTCATCCAGCTTGAGTCGCATGCCGAATTCCCTACTGTCACAACAAAACTACACGTTCGTTGGCTAACACCGCGGCATAGGAGATCGCCGCTCGGACGGCATCGCGCGAAACCGACGGATAACTTTTCGTGATTTCCTCCGCATCCAGACCGTCCGCCAGATTATCCAGAACCGTGGTCACCAGGACTCGCGTACCGGCGATGCACGCCTTGCCGTGGCAGATTTCAGGATCCACCGTGATGTGATTGCGCCAATCCATTGTTGTTCTCCTCTTAATGACTGGCATACGCCAGGACTGTTGCAAGCCAGGGCGCCATCTGGCTCGTGCGAACGTCCCTCAGGATAATCCCATGGCAAGGATCCTGTGTCATACCCTCAACGAACGTTGCAAACGCCATTCCAAACCGCTCGCAGGACTCCCGCTGTATCCTGGCGAGACTGCGATACCGTTCATTAGTTCTTATATGCCTTTATTCTCCTGAACCACTGGTTCACGACGGCCAACTCACTTTCAAGCGTACTCACCTCCGGAGCCACGTAATTGACCATACCACTCTTGTCGTGGCGCTTTGCCCATTGTGAGATGCGGCTGTAGCTTGCCTGGAATTCCGCGTTATCTTCGTCGGAGAATCGAGCGAGAACTTTCACCATTGTCGGCCGCACTTCGAGCCCGCCTTCGGCGAGGATAGGGCCGACGAGTTCCTGGCTGAAAATGCGCTCCCATGTCTCCGAGAGATTCCCCGCCCAGACGGCGACCTCTGTCTCGTATTGACCCTGCTCCCAGCCCGGGGAGTCTCTCTTGATCCTAGCGAATTCTTCGCGGAGCTCTCTCAAACGTTCAGACACATCCTTGGCCTTCCAGGGTGCTTCGTGCTGCACGTGCCCGGCTTGCGGTCTCCGGCGCGGCTTTTGGCTACCGACCGGTCAGCCACACCGACGCCTTTTCCTTTCGCCGCTCGCTTGAGATCCGCCACCAAGGACACGTCGTGGGTGAACACGATGATTTGTCGATCCTGACCCAGCTCGACGAGGCGGTTGGCCACCAGCCCCCGTCGTACGTGGTCCAACGAGCTCACGGGGTCATCCAGGATGAGTGCGGACTTCGATACGTCGAGATACGCTTCGGTGAAGAAGGCGGCCAAGCCGAGAGCCGTCTTCTCTCCTTCGCTAAAGACCTGTGGCAGTGTGACCTGCTGGCGTGCGCCCACGAGCTTGGGCTGATGCAACAAGGCGGTTCGCTGGGCGCGGGTTTTGACAACCGTAACCTTCTCGAGCTGCAAACGATCGGCCTCGCGGGTGAATCGATCACGAATGACCTCGGTAACTTCCGCCGCGGATAGCTCGGAGATCTTTCTCGTGATCGCTCCCGTCCCGGCACTGTTCTTCAAGTCTTCCAGCTTTGCACGCAATTTTAGCCGCTTGCTCTCTTCGACGATCACACTGCGTTGCTTTTTCATTGCGCCGAAGAGTTCGATCTCCATCCTCCTCTTCGTGGCTATACGGAGACGCTTCTGGGCGGCCTCGGGGTCGGCGAGCTCCTGAGCATCCGCCGTCGCTTGAACGCTGGTCTCACGAAACCGCACTGTTAACGAGGCACACTCAACTCCGACACTGGGGAGATCACCGGAGTCGGAAAGCGCCTTGACGAGTACAGTTGGCACCTCATCCGCGAGGGCTAACGTCGACCGCGTCTCGGATACAAGCTCCGGATACGATGCTTCCAGGTCCAATAGGTTTGTCTCCACAGCCTCGGACTGCACAGAGAGATTGGCTACCTGATCGCGGGAGGTATTGAACTGCCGACTTGCTTCTGCAAGCTGCTGCTGGGTGTCATTCCTGACGAACTCGTCGAAGCGTCCAAGCCGACCTTGACCCTCGTCATTGAGAGCTTGCTGACACAGCACACATCGACAGTTCGAGCCGATGACTGGGAACATATCACCGGGATACGCGTGAGTTTCCGAGAAGCGCCTCGCTGCCTCCCACAGCTTCTTCCACGCCGATGTGCCCACACCTGCGAGCGGCTCGGACTCGAAGGCGCGTGCCAGCAAGGATGTAGCCTCATTGAGCGTCCGAACGCGGTCTCGCTGCACTTTGAGCTTGGATATGGCGTCGGTAGCAAGTGCCGTTTGAACCTTCTCGAGGTGCGCCGCAAGCGAGGCGAGCTTGCCGGCGTTCCTATTGAGGCGCTGCCTTTCCTGGGTCGTATCGCCAGCGCTCAGTCGAGCCTCCTGCTTCTTGAGGCCTTCCACCGTCTCGTCCGATTGGTCGAGGCTGCCGATCAAGGCGTCAAGACGGTCAACAGAGGAGTTGTCGGACAGATTGGTGAGAAAGCGACCCGCCGCGGTGTCGCTCACAAGGTGGTCGATCACTGGTAGCGTTCTTCTGACCGCGCCGTTCTTTGCCAACCTTGCGTCTATAAGGCGACCCACCGCCGTGCAAGCGTCGATGAGTCTATCCATGACGAAGAGGGCCGCGGGTCGGTAAGGAAAGTCGGACTCAGCGCTGATGTAGGCGCTGCCGCACTCGCTGTCATAGAACAACATGCGCTGAAGCTCAGGCAAGCTCGACACCGGCCCGTCCAATGACTCCTCGCGATCACCGATCCGAACGGTAATCCGTGCGCTCGGCTCGGTGCGGCCCGTGTCCCGGAAGACGTCGGAGAGAATTTCCTCCTGATGTCGCGCTCGCGCGACGCGCTTCAGCAGGCGCGCGTAGCCCGACTTGCCGGTTCCGTTGTCTCCATAGATGATCGTGATCCCATCGAGCGCGATATCGTGATCCCATCGAGCGCGATAGTGAGAGATTGAGCCGACGCGAGGGCGTTCACATGCTTCGGGTCAGCGATGGAGACAAGCCGAACCGGGTCATCTCCCTCCACTGCTATAGGGAGATCCTCTATCGCAAGCTGATCGTCCCCGATATGACCCGAGGCAAGGGTAGCTTCCAAGACTTGCTCGTAGTCGCTGTCTGTAAGCGTGTCGCCCCGAGCGATCCGGTGAAGGAGATGCCGCTGCCACTGCGGCCTGGTCGCGGCCCAATGAACGACTTCCTGCTCTAAAGGCATGGGACACTAACTCCTGTCTTCGATCACGAGTGCATTCCGCCTGCAGTCGGGTGCAAGCCAATTGATCTTGGCGCTATTACAAGCTCCCCTGATGATACGCTGGAACTCCTGATGTCGATCTGGCCCCAGCTTCCAGGAGAAGCCACCGGCTTGCCGTGGGTCCAAGCATCGATCCGAGCGTAGGCCTCCAGAATCGACTGTCTGTCGATGTCGAGTGTCGGCACTTCGTTGAGGACTTGACTAAGGCGTGTTCGTTTATCGCTGCCCCAACCATTCTTCTCCGCGAGTGCCAGGATCTCTCCTCTGCAGATAACGGAGGTAAAGACCATTGCTTCCCTATTTCCGAGTTTGAACTCCGCACGGGCACGAATGGCCCAGGGCGCTTCCCGGATGAAACCGAGCAGCAGGTTCGTGTCCAGAAGAAAACGCGTCATGCGCAGGTCGCTCAATCGAGCTGGGCCAGGAGCTCTTCGATGGATTCATCGCCGGGCCACGAGCCGGCGAGATCGATGGGGTCGAAGGCCCCGGCTTGCGCGTACTGGGCCGGAAACAGGTCAGTCGGCTGCCGGATCTCCACCGATGGCATATCTTCAAAAACGCTGTCCCCGTCCCGCCGAGCACTGATTCGGCGAGCCTCGATGAATCTCGGCCGCCCATCGGGCTTGAAATGCACCGTTCCCTCGACGGTCGCCTGCCTGCCCCACAGAGAACGCAGAGCTTCCACATGCAATGATGCAGCGTCCAGTCGTCCCAAAAGCGCGGAGTTCGGGTTCACCAAGAGGCGGAAACGGCCGTTGCCGTGTTTGATCTCATCGAGCCGACCGCTTACGACAAACGATCGTGGGGCCGGAATGTTGTTCAGGCGATCTCTGGCGCATGCCCAAGTCTCATCGTCCAGTGCGAATTGCCCGCGGGCCGCTCCCTGGGGAATCATTTCATAGCGCACCCCGGCAATGCCGGCGGCCATCGGAAACATGAGGATCGCGTCGAGAACCGAACCGTCGAAGTAGTCACCAACGGGGCTTTCCATCCGAATCTCCCGGATCGACCGAGCGACCAGATCAAGCGCTGTATCGTCCAATCCGGGCTGCTTGCTCCATAGGTCCGTCTGGGCGAACTGGTCGCGGGCGGTCTCTCGAAGCTGGGGCGCTTCGACGCCGAAGATCGTGGAGCCGGGCCTCAAGATGGCCTGCACGTCGTCGAGCAGGTGCGGGCAGGCGTCGAGAAAGCGGGCCTTGTCGTCCAGGGTCATCCGGTAGCGCAGGCGCAACGGCCGTTCCACGGTCACCCGTGTGTAGCCGAAGTCATCGCTGTCGAAGGTTTTGGAGGTCTCGCCGTCGGTCAGCCGGCCGTAGAGCTTCACGATCGCGTCGATTTGCTTCCCGGAGAGATGGCGGCGCTTGTCGCCGAGGCTGCGCTTGCTGTCCTCGCTGCCGCCCGCGGTCCACACGCTACGCGCATCCAGAAGCTGAACCTTGCCCTTGCGCCGCTTCTCCTTGCGGTTGGTGAGGATCCAGATGTAGGTGCCGATGCCGGTGTTGTAGAACATCTGCTCGGGCAGGGCGATGATGGCCTCGAGCCAGTCGTTCTCGATGATCCACTTGCGGATGTTGCTCTCGCCCGAGCCGGCGCCGCCGGCGAAGAGAGGCGAGCCGCTGAAGACGATGGCGAGCCGCGAGCCGTGCTTGTGTTCCGCCGGCCGCACGGGCTCGCGCTTGTCCCACATGTGCTGCAGGAAGAGCAGCGAGCCGTCGTTCACCCGGGGCAGCCCGGCGCCGAAGCGGCCGTCGAAGCCGCGTTGGTCGTGCTCCTGCTTGAGCGCATTCCGCTGCTGCTTCCAGTCCACGCCGAAGGGCGGATTGGTGAGGAAATAGTCGAACGTCTCGCCTTTGAACTCGTCCCCCGTAAGACTGTCGCCGAACCGGACGTTGTCGCCGCCACCGTTGTGGTCCACCTGCTTCATCAGCATGTCGGACGCCGCGGTGGCGAAGGCGCGCCTGTTGTACTCCTGCCCGTAGACGAAGAGCCTCGCCGCGCCGTGGTGCTCGCGCAGGTAGCTCTGCGCCTGTGCCAGCATGCCGCCGGTGCCGCAGGCCGGGTCGAGCAGCTTGCGGACGGCACCCGGCGTGGCGAGCAGCTCGTCGTCCTGGATGAACAGGATGCTCACCATCAGCCGGATGATCTCGCGCGGCGTGAAGTGGTCGCCGGCGGTCTCGTTGGCCAGTTCGTTGAAGCGGCGGATGAGGTTCTCGAAGATGAGCCCCATCTGCTCGTTCGGAACCATGCTTGGGTGCAGGTCGACGGCGGCGAACTGCGAAACGACGAGATAGAGGATGTTCGCCTCGCGCATCCGCTCGATCTCGTTCTCGAACTCGAAGAACTCGAAGATGTCGCGCACGTTCCTCGAGAAGCCCTGGATGTAGCTGACCAGGTGCGTATTGACGTTGTCGGGATCGCCCTTGAGCTTCTCGAAGTCGAGGGGGGAGTGGTTGTGAAAGCGTTGACCCGCGGTCCGGTTTAGCCGCCGGTCCAGGGCTTCGCCCTCGACCTTGCCACCCTTGAGCCGTGCGTGTTCGGCCAGCACCTTGGCTTTCGTCGGGGCGAGCACGCAGTCGAAGCGCCGCAGCACCGTCATGGGCAGCATGACGCGCTCGTACTGCGGGGGCCGGTACGGGCCGCGCAGCAGGTCGGCGATCTGCCAGATCAGGTTGGCGAAGTAGCCGTGGTCTGGGCTCAGCCGATGATCAGGCATCATGTCTTCCAGGCACCTCGGAGTTTTCCCGATGCAAGTTTGACGGGACACGACATAGCTCCTCATCTTCGGTCAGATCATGCCTGATCCTAGGCGATTTGCCTGGCTGTCGCCAGCCAGCGAGTGCCACAGCTCCAGGGATTCACTCGCCGCCTCGAACTCGGCTCCAATCTCATCCGGGCCCAGTCCGGTCGAAGATCAAGGGTAACCGGCATGGAGATCGGCAGAGGTCCTGGAGTCCCGACCTTTTCACATCGCCGGCAGCGGCTTGGTAGAAAACTACACGGTGCGTCCCGGCGTTGCCCGCATCACGCGCGCGAAGATCACTCTTTGGCGATTGACCTTGCAAATCCGGAATCGCGCGCTCGATTTACAAGGTACAAGGTAAAATCGGAGAAACCGCGGCCAAAGACGGCCGTTTCGATGATCTGAAAATACCGGATCACAGGTCCCGGTCGCGCAGGTCCGGCCGCTTCACCACCAGCCCCGCGGTCAGCCCGATGCACACAGCCGCGGTGACCACCAGGGTCCAGGGAGCACCGATCCATGCGGCGACGGCACCGGAGTGGGCTTCGCCCAGGGACGGCGCGCCCACGCCCAGCATGCGCTGAAAGCTCGCGGCGCGCCCTCTCAGATTGTCCGGGGTGCGGGCCTGGATCACGACTTGGCGCACCACGGCTTGCAGGGCATCGAAGACGCCCACCAGGAACAGGATCGCCACCGACCCGGGAAACCAGGTCGAGAACGACAGCCCGAAGAGACAGCCGGCGTACGCCATGACGCTGAACGCGATGAACAGGCCCTTGTAGGAGAAATTCCCCAGCCGCATGACCGCGGCCACGCCGGGGAGCGAACCCAGCGCCGGTGCGGCCAAGAGGATGCCCAGGCCTTCCGGGCCGAGGCCCATGGCCACGGCGAAGATCGGCAGCAGCGCCCGGTAGCTGCCGAAAAAGACCGCCGCGAACTCGGTCACCAGCAGGACGACGATCAGCGAGTTGCGCCGGATGAAGGCGATCCCTTCGAGCAGGCTCTTCACCGGGGACTGCTCCCGGTCCAGCGGCCCGGACTCGTAGTGCATGCGGACCATGATCGGGACGGACCCGATATAGATCAGGCAGGCCGCCCCGTAGGTCCACCCGGAGCCGGCGGCGCCGATCAGGACGCCGCCCACCGCAGGGCCGACGAGCTGCGACAGTTTGCGGACGGACGCGATCTGCGCGAAGGCGTTGACCAGCAGTTCCCGCGGCACGAGCCCGGGGACCATGGCGGTCCGTGCCGGTCCGGCCGCGGTGGTCAAGGTCGAGTTCACGAATGCCGCCAGGTAGAGATGCCACACCTGGATGAGCCCGGTGAGGGCCAGCATTCCCAGGGACAGGGTGATCAGGGCATCACGCCCTGGACCAGGATCACGAACCGCCGCCGGTCGATACGGTCGGCCACGACTCCTCCGGCCAGTTGGAATACGAACGTGGCCAAGCCGCGGACCAGACCGGTGAGACCGGTCAACAGGGGAGAGCCGGTGAGATCGTAGACCAGCCAGAGCTCGATGGTGCGCTGGAGCTGATAGCTGACCGAGGTTCCGAAAAGGGCGATATAGAGCAGCCGGAAGTCACGAACGTCCAGCGCGGCCAAGGTACGGCCGGTTTTCGTGGACCGGCGGAAGCGCCACCGCAAAGGCCTACCGGCCGTTGGCGCCCCGGCTCGCGGCGTGGGGGCCGTACAGGTCGGTCTCCATGAGCTCCGCGACGGCGGCGCCGGCGTCGGTGAGGCGCAGGGTGCAGCGCGACTCCAGCATCCACGCGTAGTAGCCCTCGGGCACGTCCTCGGAGGGGCCGTGGTGCATCACACCCTTGGGCACGCAGGTGAGCATGCCCGGCTCGTCCACACCGCCCCAGGCGCCCGGGCCGGCAAAATAGTAGACCAACTCGTCGTAATCCACGTTGTTGTGGATGGGCGGGCGGCGCCGGTGGCGGGCGCTCAGATTGTAGAACAACTCGTCCCGGCCGGGCGACGAAATGAACTGGACGGGGGGACCGTTTTCATCGGTCGGGACGTCCCCGAGGTTCAACTTCCACACCGGGCTGGGGCCGTCGGCGAGGGCCTGCGTGGCCAGCGGGTTCGTGGGCTTGACGTACCGCGTCACGCCGTCGAAGGACTTGAGCAGCAGCACCGTCTCCACGTCTTCGGCTTCGCCCTCGCCAATCACCGCGCGCCGGATACCGGAACCGAAGGTTGGCGACGGATCGAAGCGGACCGCTCCGGGAGTCTCGACGATGACGGACAGGCTCGACCCTTCCAGAGGCCGGACACGGTAGGGGATGCCGCGGGGGATCACCACGAAGTCGCCCGGCGCCCCGGTGAGCGTGCCGTAGGCCGTGCGGAACTCCAGCTCTCCCTCCTGCACGAAGTGCACCTCGTCGGCCTCGACGTTGGACACGACGAAGGGCATGGGGTGCGCACGCCCGGAGACACTGAGCTGTACGCTCGTGCGCCCGGCGTGGAACGGCACGGGAAGCGCTTCCGCGTCTTCGCGGTCGGGCAGCGCCACCGCGCCGACGTTGAGCCGGTGGGGCACGTGCGGGCCCGTGACCGAAATATAGTCGGGGCTGTGGTGCGTACGGGTCACGTTCACGCCCGTGCCCGCGAAGCCTTCCCTGCCCCAGTGCTCCCGGTACTCCGTGCTTTCCTTCGCCATGGCCGTTCCTCCGGAATCGCTGTCTCGGCGCCGCCTACCGACGCCGAAGACCCGCCACGACAATAACACCGCGGCCGGACAACTGGAACCCTCCCCGTCCGCGTCTTGCCATCTGCCATGCGACTGGGCTAAGAGAAGCGTCAGACACACGGGCCAAGGGCATTCTCAACACCAAAGCCGGGAGCAGGAACCCATGGACTACTTCGAACCCAAGACCGTGAGCGATGCGCTTGCGCTGCTGGACCAGTACGGCGATCAGGCGGAGGTCATCGCCGGCGGCACCGACGTGATGGTGGACATCAAGTACAAGGACGAGCCGGGATGCCTGGTGAACATCAAGCGCATCCCGGACCTGGCCGCCATCGGCGAGAGCAACGGCGGCGTCCGCATCGGACCGCTGGCCACCATCCACGAGATCGAGGAGAGCGACCTCGTGCGCGAGCGGCTGCCGCTTTTGTGGCAGGCGGCGCACCAGTTCGCCTCGCTGCAGATCCGCAACACCGCCACCATCGGCGGCAACATCTGCCGGGCTTCTCCTTCGGGCGAGACGCTGGCGCCGCTGCTGGTGCTGGATGCCCAGGCCGAGATGGCCTTCTCCGACGGCGCCCGCACCGAGGCGTTCAGCGCGTTCTTTCGCGGCCCCGGTCAGACCAGCCTCGGCTCCAAGGGCCTGCTGACGGGCGTCACGGTGCCCTTCCCGGCGGCCGGAAGCCATGCCGCGTACCTCAAGCACGCGGTGCGCGGTCCCATGGACATCGCCATGGTGGGAGTTGCCGTGATGGCAACGCCCAATCAGGACAAGACCGTTCTGAACGACGTCCGCATCGGCCTGGGGGCGGTGGCGCCTACGCCCATCCGCGCCGCCAGGACCGAGGCATTGGTTAGTGGCAGGGCGCTCGACGCGGCGCTCTTGAAGGAAGCCGGTGCAAGCGCGGCATCCGAATCGAGCCCGATTACCGACCAGCGGAGCAGCGGCGAGTATCGCGGCTGGATCGTGGACGCCCTGACTCGCCGGGGGCTGGCGCAGTGCTGGCAAGCGACGACGACGGGCCGGGCCGGGAACAGACCCTAAGGAGGTGGCATGATGAGCCTGGAGATTACACTGACGGTCAACGGCAAGAGCCATACGGCCGAGTTGGAGCCGGCCACCGCGCTGGTGGACTTCCTGCGGGACATCTTGGGCTACAAGGGCGTCAAGCTCTGCTGCAACACGGGTGAATGCGGCGCGTGCACGATCCTCATGGACGGCAAGCCGGTGAACTCCTGCGTGGTCCTGGGAGCGGACGCGGCCGGGACCGACGTGGTCACGGTGGAGGGCATCGCCGACGGCGACGAGCTGCACCCGGTGCAGCAGGCTTTCATCGACACCGGCGCGGTGCAGTGCGGCTACTGCACGCCGGGCTTCATCGTCTCCATCAAGGCATTGCTGGACCGCTCGAAGAACCCCACCGCCGAGGAGATCGAGGAAGCCATCTCCGGCAACATCTGCCGGTGCACCGGCTACACGAAGATCTTCGACGCCGTGGAACTGGCCGCGAAGCAGATCTCGTAAACGGATCGGGAAGGAGTTAGGACCCATGGCAAAGGCGGAACACACGGTCCTGGGAACCAACATGCCCCGCATGGGCGGGGTGGAGCGGGTGGTCGGAAAGGGCATCTACGGAATCGACCTGAACCTCCCCGACGCCCTCAGCGGCGGCGTGCTCCGGAGCGAGCACGCCCATGCGAAGATCGTCGGCATCGACACCAGCGAGGCCAAGGCCATGCCCGGCGTGCGGGCCGTGGTGACGGCGACGGACGCGCCGGACGTGCGGTACGGCCGGTCCTACATCGACCGCTACATCCTCGCCAAGGGCAAGGTCCGCTACATGGGCGACCCCGTGGCGGCGGTGGCGGCGGACAGCCAGGCGCTGGTCAAGGAGGCCCTCAAGAAGATCAAGGTCGCCTACGAGCCGCTGCCGGTGATGGTGGATCCGGAAGAGACCATGAAGGAGTCGGCGCCGACCATCCACGACGACATGCCGTTGCCAAAGAACCTGCCGGAAGGCGTGAAGGTCAAGAACGTCTGCGGCTACGCCGCGGTGAACATCGGCGACGCCGAGACCGCCATGGCGGAAGCGGACGTGGTGGTGGATGAGGTCTACGAGACCCGGATGATCCACCCCCAGTACCTGGAGCCGCGCATCGCCGCGGCCCGGCCCGAAGAGGACGGCCGCATCACGGTCTGGGCCAACGCACAGGCGCCGTTCCCGGTACGCACCGAGGTAGCCAACCTGACGGGACTGCCCCTCAACCGGGTGCGCGTCATCTCCACCGACATCGGCGGCGGCTTCGGCGGCAAGGGCAGCGGGGTCACCTCCAGCGCCGGCCTGGAGCCCATCTGCGCGCTCCTGGCGCTGACCGCCGGTCAGGCGGTGATGATCGTCCTGGACAAGGCCGAGGAGACCATCTCCACCACCATCCGCTCTGGCTGCAAGATCTGGATCAAGAGCGGCGTCAAGAAGGACGGCGCCTTGGTGGCGCGCCAGGGCAAGGTCGTGTACGACGCCGGCGGCTACTCGGGCTTTGGCAACCAGGCCGGCGGCCGCTGCACCCAGATGGTAGGCGGCTGGTACCGCCTGCCCAACATCCACATGGACGGCTTCACGGTCTACACCAACAAGCAGGTTTGCGGACCGGTCCGCGGTCCGGGCGGCCCCCAGGCCACCTTCGCCATGGAATCCCACATGGACTCCATCGCCGCCAGGCTGGGCATGGACCCCATCGAGTTCCGCCTGAAGAACGCGCCCGAGAAGGGCGACGGCATCGTCGGCGTTCCCAAGCTGCGTGACAGCTCGCTGGCGGAGACCCTGCGCGTCGCCAGGGAGAAGATCGGCTGGGGCAAGGTCAAGCTCGGGAAGAACCAGGGCATCGGGTTTGCCACCGGTGCGTGGATCGAGGGCTCGGGCCCCGGCGGCGGCGCGGTGGTGAAGGTCAACGAGGACGGCTCGGCCACGGTGCACATCGGCAAGGTGGACTACGGCACCGCCGCCCGGTTCGGCATCCCCATGATCGTCGCCGAGGAGTTGAGGATCCCCACCGACGACGTCACCGTGCTCAACGTGGACACGGACGCCAGTCCCTGGGACGCGGGCACGGTGGGAAGCCGTTCGATGCTGGTGTCCGGCAGCGCCGTCAAGCTGGCGGCCGAGGATGCCCGGAACCAGATCCTGCGCATGGCCGCGGCCCAACTCGAGGCGAGTCCGGAAGACCTGGAGATCCGGGACAGGCGGATCCAGGTCAAGGGCGCGCCGTCCCGGTCCGTGTCGCTGGCATCGGTATGCACCGCGGCCCACAACGAGATCGGCGACGTCATCGGGCGGGGCTACTTCGACTCCAAGGCATCCCAGGCCGATGAGCGGGAGCGCGGCAGCTCCCAGCCCTTCACCACTCACGCGGCCATGGTGGAGGTGGACACCGATACCGGCAACGTGAAAGTGCTGAAGTACGTGGCCGTGCATGACGTGGGCTTCGTGGTCCACCCCAAGGCGGTGGAGGGTCAGATCGAAGGCGCCGCGGCCATGAGCCTGGGCCAGGCGTTGTGTGAGCAGGTGGTCCACGACGGCCAGGGACGGACTCTGAATCCGACCTTCGTCGACTACCTGATGCCGACCATCAACATGCTGCCGCGCATCGAGGCCATCACCGTGTCGGGCTACCCGGGCGCCGGCCCCTACGGCACCAAGGGAGCGGGCGAGATCGGCTCCGTGCCACCCATGGCCTGCATCGCCAACGCCATCTGCAACGCCACCGGCGTGCGCGTCCGCAGGCTCCCGCTGAGCCCCGAGAACGTGCTGCGGGCGCTCCGGGAAGCCGGGAAATAGCATCGAGGCTGACTGGCGGCCCGCCGGATTTGGCAACAAGTGACGACGAGGTATAGGGGCGGGTTTCAAACCCGCCCGCGCGCCCCTGCCATGCGAAGATCAACGCAGCCAACAGGAAAAGGACCCGGTTGCTGCGCATTTCCATGGTCCAGGCCACTATGCCCGGCAAGTAAGTCCCCTTGCCGTTGATGAAGAGTCTGAACCGCCGGCTGTCCGGACTCTACTATGGCTGGCGGATGATGGGGCTCGTGGCCCTCATCCGCACCGTCGGCGGCGGGGTCCACGGCTTCGGCTTCACGGTCTTCTTCCTGCCCATCAAGACCGAGCTGGGGATCAGCTCGGCGGCCACCTCGCTGGCCTTCTCCCTGGCCCGGGCCGAGGGCGCCATCGAGGGTCCGCTGGCAGGCTATCTCATCGACCGCTTCGGCGCCAAGCCCGTCATCCTCATCGCATCGCTGCTGTGCGGCATCGGCTACATCCTGCTGTCCACCATCAGCGACTACGCCGGCTTCCTGATCATCTACATCGCGGTCATCTCCCTCACCTTCCAGCCCGGCTTCGTGCACGCGCCGGCGGTGCTCGCGACCCATTGGTTCACCCGCTATCGCGCCCGGGCCTTGACCTGCCTCAGCGCCGCCATGCCCCTCGGCGGCTTCCTCGTTACTCCGTTGCTCGCCGTAGTCCTTGCAACCTGGGGCTGGCGCAACGCCGCGGTGTTTGCCGGCTGCCTGTTTCTTTTGCTGGCCGCGCCGCTGGCGTTGGGAATCCGATCCTCGCCGGAGAGCATGGGACTGCAACCCGACGGGGGGCCGGCGGACGGGGCCGGACAAGAATCTGCGCAGGAACAACATGCTCCGGCATCGACCGGCGATTCCGATCACACCGTGCGCCGGGCCATGCGGAGCCCGGTCTTCTGGCTCTTCATCCTGTGGATGACCACCCGGAGCGCCGCCTACAGCCTCGTCATCGCGCACTTCGTCCCGCTGATGGTGTGGAAGGGGTTGAGCCCGGAGGGCGCCGCGTTTCTTCTTTCCGGCTTCGCGGCCATGAACCTGGTCGCGCACTTCATCGTAGGCTGGATCGCCGACCAGACCAACAAGATCCGCCTGGTCGCCTGGTGCATGCTGCTCAGCTTTATCGGGATCCTGCCGCTGATATGGAGCGACGCGCTTTGGGGCATGTTTCTGTTCGCAGCCCTGTTCACGGTGCTGGATGCCTCGATACCGGTCATATGGGCGGCGGTGGGCGACTATTTCGGTCGCTCCCGCTTCGGCGCCATCCGCGGGAACATGAGCTTTTTCTACATGTGGGGAAGCGTACTGGGTCCGTCCCTGGCGGGCGTCATCGATGACCACTTCAAGAGCTACGCGTATGTGCTGTGGCTCCTCCTTGGCCTGGTGGGGGCCGCCGGAGTTACGACGGCCCTGCTCATCAGACCCTGGACCCGCGGAGTCGGACGGCGCCACTGAAGGCCGGATGGGCGGTTGTGCGAACCGTGGCGGCTCTGCTTCATTGGGGGGTCCTTCGACTTCGCTCGGCTGCGCTTCGATCAGGGTTTCCTACGATGAATGCCGGCCCAAGAGGTTACGTGACACTCATTATCGACAATCCGACTGTAGAGAAAGTGCTCAACCCGTCAGAAGTAAACGATGCGCTGGAGTTGGCGGCGTTGGAGCTGGCAACCGGCGGCGCAATCAATGCGCCCCCGTATCGGGTCTTTACGCCGAGGGACGCCGAGGATTACCGTGATCACCCGAGGTTTCCCGACGGTGGAGGAAATCCTACACACCACTCATACACCTCACTGAGCGGCGCGATTGCCAAACTGGATGCGGCAACGGACCGCATCGACTCCGATATCATCACCTATTTCGAACAAGACGGGAGAACGCTTCAAAGGCGGGTGCCGGGCCGCAAGGATGGAAAGTTCTGCGGTCTCATCTATCTCTATAGCTCTCGTACCGGCGAACTCCTGGCCATCATTCACGACGGTTATCTTCAGAAGTTCCGGGTGGCGGGCACGGGAGCGGTGGGAGCCAAATATCTGGCCCGAAGAGACTCCCGTACGATGGCGCTTATCGGAACGGGTTGGCAGGCGCAGGGCGCTGTGCATTGTTTCTCCGCCCTCGGCAACCTGAAAAAGATCGAGGTGTACAGTCCGACTCCCGGCAAGAAAGAGACCTTCGCGGACCGGATGTCCAAAGAGGCGGGAATGGAAATAGTACCGGCTTCTTCCGCCCGCGAGGCGGTTCGGGGCGCGGATATCGTCTATATGGCGACCAACTCCAAGGATCCCGTGGTGATGGCCGACTGGCTGGAGCCCGGTCAGTTCGTCAGCAACGTTTCGGACGTCGAGTTGGAGCTCGCGGGCTGGGAACGCTGCGACGTGCTGACCACGAACCGTCATGGCAGGCGTTGGATGAGGTATGCCATCGGCGGCGCCGAAGCGATCCCCGAGCATTCGAAGGATCAGTATACGCGGCCGACGCGTATCGAGTGGGACAAGCTGACGCTGTTGGGCGACGTGATCGCGGGCAACCACCCTGGACGCACGTCCGACAGCCAGATCACGGGGCTCGTCCTGCGCGGAGACGGCGTGCAGTTTACCGCGGTGAGCCATCTCATTTATAGTCACTGCAAGGCAATGGGCTTGGGGACTGAAATTCCCGGTGAACTGTTCTTGCAGGACGAGAAATACATACCCTGATCCCTGGGAGCCTGTCCGGGTAAGCGAATCGTAGCGAGAGGCATGGAAATGGAGGGCATTTGTGGGCGGATTCGAGGAGAATATCGGGAATATGTGACGAGAATCCAACCGCAAATGGACCCATTTCCATGCCTCGCAGTAGATTCCTGCTTTACTCGGACAGGCTCCTGGTGGCGGTCTCCGTGGTCACGGCCGCTCAGCTCATCAAACCGTTGATTGATTCGGGGGATCGGTCGACGCGACTGACGACCGCGCTGCCGACACGGGTTGGGGGAAAGGCGGCTCGTGCGAGTCAGGCCACACGATGGAACTTCGCCACCGAAACCGGCCTTGTCTCCGCGAATCCCTTGTGATGAAGCTTGATGCGTTCGATTTCTTGGAGCGTGTCGGCGGTGAAACGGCTTTCACCGCAAACCGAGCACAGGATCAGGGGAATCCCTTCGATCACCAGCAGGCCCTTGCCGGAGCCATGGCTCCGCGAGGCATGACGGATCCGGGCTACCACGCGGCGCCCATCGCCGGCGTCACCACGGATCAGATACTTTCATTCCCGGGTTCGTCGATCGCGTTGTCGCTCAATGATCTCTTCGGGTTTCGTATTCCAAGACCACTTTCGTCGAATGTGCGGACGAAAATCGTATCCGCTCCCCCCGCTTTTGACGTCACGCATGTACCGCTCCGGGGCGCAAGATATTTCAAAATCAATTAGCCCTTTGTCCTGCCTCAACCTAAAGGTTCCTTCAGGATTTGGAACCGAGTTTGCTTCAATCGTCAACCAAATCAAGCCGGCTTTTCCAGCACACAGCAAATGCAACTCCTGCTCGAACTTTTTCAGAGGAATGTTGAACCACCATACATCCCTTGCCGAGTTAACATTCGAAAAACGTGTATTGGTCCCATCCAGAACGTCACGCTGTAGACACGAGTTCACTCGCTTTATCGCCGCACTCTTGTTCATACGTCCCATTGCCGTCGCAGGAGGCACCGATGAGACCGCGGCATCGGTCTGAGTCATCTCCTGATCGGCAGGCGCGCTGGTTCCTCCCACTGGCGCGGAAGAACCGGGTACCCCGTGGGCGACGGCCATGTCGTCGAAAGCAGCCGTCTTCGCCGCCTCGACCGCGGCAACGGACTCACGCTTGGCGCCCAACATGACAAGAAACCGGCCGAGGGTGTCCATATCGCGGTAAACGTCGCTGGCCGGCATCGGCCGGGCTGACCGATGCGCCCATTTGTTGCGCACCGTTTGGAGTTCTCGTACCCAATTACGACCCTCGCGGGGCAGGTTGAGTGGTTGTGAAAGCTCATACCAGTTCCGGTCAAAGACCCGCAGCAGGGCCGCGAAATCCAGTTGGTCCAGTGTTCCGACCCCTCCCTTCACCCTGCGTTTTTGATCGAAGCTCAGGTGCTTTTCGACGTGAGTCGTCCACCAATCGTCACCGAGCGCGGGTAGATGCGCCAGGAGGAATCCGACAAGCTCGGCGGTGGCAGTTTGAACTAGATCATGCGAGTAAAGCAAAGTGAGGGGACGTCCGGCATGATCACCATCTTCTTCTTCGTGGACTTGATCGGTCCGAGAGAACTGACTATATTAGTCATCATGACGACGGTCTCAATTTCCGAGCTGAAAGCGAATCTCTCACGTTATGTCCGCCAGGTCCGTCGCGGTGGCGAGGTTCATTACGTGGGCGTGGACCCGGACTGAAATCGTCGGCGCAATTGAACATCGAACCAGGGAAGGGTCTTTGTCGCAGACCCAGCGCCGCGAGGTGCTCGGACGTTTCGAAACCCTTGCCGGCAACTGGGACGAAGTGACGGACATGCTTGCCGTACGTCTCCGGGCGCACAGGTTGCTGGCCCGTCATCCATTGCACGCCGCCGATGCGGGTCAGCTCGGCGCCGCGCTGCTGGTGCAGGAGCAACTGGCGGAGCCCTTGGCGTTTGTCTGTCCGGACTCGAGGCCCGCATCAGCAGCGGAGTTGGAGGGTCTCCGAGTACTCCCATGAACCGGCAGAAGCGTGTCGCCATCTACAGCCGGCTTCAGGCCCGCAACCCCAGCCCCTCGACCGAATTGGACTGGGTCGACCCGTTCGAGTTGCTGATCGCCGTGGTGCTGTCGGCCCAGGCCACGGACGTGAGCGTCAACAAGGCCACCGCCCAATTGTATCCGGTGGCCAACACTCCCGAGAAGATCCTCGCCCTGGGCGTCTCCCGGCTCAAGCGCTACATCCGCACCATCGGGCTCTTCAACAGCAAGGCCGAGAACATCATCAAGACCTGCCGGATACTCATCGACGAGCACGGCGGCCAGGTGCCGCGCACCAGGGAGGCCCTGGAGAAGCTTCCCGGCGTGGGCCGGAAGACCGCCAACGTCATCCTCAACACCGCCTTCGGCGAGCCCACCATCGCGGTGGACACCCACATCTTTCGCGTGGCCAACCGCACCCGCTTGGCAAAGGGAAAGAACCCCCTGGAGGTGGAGACCCGCCTGACCCGATTCACGCCTCCGGAGTTCCGCAAGGACGCCCACCACTGGCTCATCCTGCACGGCCGCTACGTCTGCAAGGCGCGCAAGCCCGAATGTCCGACCTGCATCATCGCCGACCTCTGCGAGTTCCGGGAGAAGACACAGGAGTCCTGAGCTATGAAGACAATGCCCGTGTCTGAATTCAAGGCAAATTGCAGCGCAGCGCTCAAGGGAGTGCACCGCTCACGGGAGCCCATGATCGTGACCCTACGCGGGAAACCCATTGTCACGATTCAGCCATTCGGAGAACTTCCGACGAGCAAACAGCTCGGAGGACTCAAGGGCATGATGGCTATCCATGACGATATCATCCATACGGACTCAACATGCGACTGGGAAAACGAAAGACAAAAGTGAACGCTTTGTGTCTAACTTGGCAATGGCCATACGTGCGGCCATCTCCAACGAAAGAAGGTTTCCGAATAATTTGCCTAAGCGCAAGGCAACCAACCGGCCCTCATCCTCGTTGATCATGCGAATGCTGTTTATGATGACTGGTAGTAGAGTGCAACAAAACACTCCGATCACCGGATAACCGCGGCTGCGCGAAGGTCCGCCAACTCCTCGCCGGTCAGATCCAGCAGACCGCCCAGCACCTCGTCGGTGTGCTGGCCGATGGCAGGGGCGTCGTCGTGGATGGCCGCGGGCGTCCGTGACAGGTGTATCCACGGCGCCAGCAGCGTGGTGGGGCCGGCGGTGGGATGGTCGCGCTCGATGAAGGCGTTGCGCTCCTTGATGTGGGGGTCGCCCAGCACCTCGGCCTTGGACAGCACCGGCGCGCCGAAGTAGCCAAGATCGCGCACGGCGTTCCACAGTTCCTGCCGGGTGCGGGTGCGCGCCCAGTCCTTTACGCATTGATCCAGCTCGTCCTTGTGCTCCCGCCGGGCGGCGGTGTCGGCGAAGCGCGGGGCCGTCGCCAGTTCCGGCTGCCCCATCCTCTCCGTCAGCCGGCTCCATCCGTCGTCGCCCAGATGGGGAATCCGCAACGTGAAGTGACCGTCGGCCACCTGCATGGGCGTGTTGCCTACCATGTTGCCGGTGAAGTACTCGTGCATGGAGCTGACCATGAAGCCCAGCACCGCCTCTTGCATGGACACGACGATCCTCTGGCCTTCCCCTGTGCGCTCGCGCGCGTGGAGCGCCGCCAGGATGCCCACGGTCATGCTCACCCCCGCGGCCTCGTCGCCGATGCCCAGGGATTTCGTGCCCTTTGCCCCGGCGTACTCCCAGGCCGTGTGGGTCCAGCCGGTCATGCTGTTGTTGGTGGCTGCGGTGTTGCCGTAGTCGGCGTAAGGACCCCACTCGCCGTACCCGCGCGAGCAGGCATGGATCAGCCGCGGGTTGATGTCCTTGACGGAGTCGTAGTCGAGGCCGAAATGCTCCATGGTCCCCTTCTGGTAGTTCTCCACCAGCACGTCCGCCCGGGCGATGAGCTCGCGCGCAAGCTGGACGCCGCGCTCGGTCTTGAGGTTCAGGACCACGCTCTTCTTGTTGACGTTGATCCACAGGAACTCGTAGCCGTCCTTGCCCGCGTCCGGGGCCATCCAGGACCGGCGGAAGTTGTCGCCCTGGGGCGGCTCGATCTTGATGATCTCCGCTCCCAAGTGCCCCAGCAGCATGGTGCAGAAGGGGCCGTTCAAGGCGTGAGTGAAATCCACCACGCGGATGTCGTTCAAGGGGCCAGACATGGGTTGCTCCTTTCCTTCGCCGTCCTTCCGTCACAGACACCCGCAAGCACGGCCGGAACTCTCGGTCGGATTGACAACAAGGCCCCGTTATCGCATACCGTTTGGCACCAAACCAACAAGAGGTGCCGCCGTGACCATACCCACCACCCCTCCGGACCCTGAAAAGCAACCCGCGCTCGTGCGCATGGACTCCTACGCCGAGTGGCGCAACCGCGAGGGGGTCCCGCTCGTGGGCGGGGTCTATATCGAGGACATGAAGGCGGTGGAGGTGGGTCCGTGGCCGCGCAAGGGCGACGGCGTCAAGGGCGCCTTGTGCTACCTTGACGGCGACAACGGCGGTGACGAGCACGTCGTCGAGTTGCCTCCCGGAGGTTACACCGCGCCGCTGCGCCACATGTACACCGAAGCGGTCTACGTGGTGTCGGGCCACGGCTCCTGCTCGGTGTGGCGCGAGGGCGGCGAGAAGCAGACCTTCGAATGGGGCCCCGGAAGCTACTTCGTGCCCCCCACCAACACTTGGCACCAGTTCTTCAACGCCAGCCTGTCGCAGCCGGCGCGGTGGTTCTCCGTCACCGACCTGCCCCAGCTTTTTCGGCAGTGGAACACCGAGCACTTCATCTTCGACAACAACTACGACTTCAACGACCGCTACCGGGGCGAGCCCGACTACTTCAGCGCCGAGGCCAGGCTGTACCGCGGCCGCGTGTGGGAGACCAACTTCATCCCGGACATCCGCAAGCTGCCGCTCTACGAGTGGAAGAGCCGCGGCGGAGGCGGCACCAACGCGTTCATGGTCATGGGGGCGGGGATGATGGAATCCCACGTGTCCCGCTTCGAATCGGGCTACTACAAGAAATCGCACCGCCACGGCCCGGGAGCCCATCTCTACATCATCGAGGGCGAGGGCTACGTGCTCGCCCAGCGGGGCGACGAGGAGCGCATCCGCTGCGACTGGAAGGAAGGCAGCCTCTACCTCTCCGGCGCCGGGCAGGGTCTGTGGCTGCACCAGCACTTCAACGTGGGCGCGACGCCGGCCACCTACCTGGTGATGAACCAGGGCCTGTCGCGCAAGTACGCGGTCAACCGCTGGCAGGCCCAGGAGTCCACGGTGCTCCGCACCGGCGAGGTCAGCGGCAAGAAGGGCGGCTACCAGTTGGAGTACGAGGACGAGGACCCCGAGATCCATCGGATCTTCGAGGAAGAGCTGCGACGGCGCGGGCTCACCTGCAAGATGAAGAACATGGTGCCTTGGTGCACCGGCGAGTCCGGGGCGGAGGCCGTCAAGGTCGTCTTTCCGGACGAGCACGGGAACCTGCCGGGCGAGCATGGTAACCTCCCGGACGAGGAGGGAGGCTTCATCGACTGAAGCGGCAAGCCATGCACGACATCGCGGACGATCACGATCACGACGGAGTCGCACCCGAGGAAGAGGAAGACCACCCTCTCTGGAAGCTCGATACCATCACCCTGACCAGCGTCGGCATCGACGTGGGCACGGCGACGTCCCAGATCCTGTTCTCGCGCCTGGTGCTGCGGCGTCTGGGACGGGAGTTGTCCAGCCGCTTCGTGGTCACGGACCGGGAGACGCTCTATCTCTCCCCCATACGCTTCACTCCCTACACCCCCAACCGCGAGCGCATCGACGACACGGCCCTCGGCCGCCTCGTGGACGCCGCATACGACGAGGCAGGGCTCACCCCGAATGACGTGAACACCGGGGCCATCATCCTGACGGGCGAAGCGATACGGCGGGACAACGCCCGGGCCATCGCCGACCTTTTCGCCGACCAGCGGGGGGACTTCGTCTGCGCCACCGCCGGCCACAACTTCGAGGCCCTGCTGGCGGCCCACGGCTCGGGCGCCGTGGCCCATTCCGCGGAGCAGCGGTGCCGCGTCCTCAACATCGACATCGGCGGCGGCACAACCAAGCTGGCCCTGGCCGAGGGCGGACGGGTGCTCGGCACCGCCGCCTTCCACGTGGGCGGACGACTGCTGGCCACCGATGGCGACGGGACCATCACGGTGCTGGAGCCCGGCGGCAGGACCCTGGCGAGCCACGTGGGGCTGAATTGGAACGTGGGGGACCGGGCAAGCCCCGCCGACGTCGAGCGGCTGGCGAACCACCTGGCGGACGTCGTCCTGACCTTCGCCCGGGGCGGCGACGCCGGCCCCGAGATGGAACGGCTCTGGCTGAGCCCTCCCTTGAACCCCAACGGCGAGTGCGACGCCGTGGTCTTCTCCGGCGGCGTCAGCGAGTACGTGTACGGCAACGAGAATGAATCGTACGGAGACCTGGGAGCGCCGCTGGGCAAGGCGTTGCGGCGTCGCATCGACGACGGCGAGCTGCCCGGCGGCCTGGTCGGCGCCCGCGAGTGCATCCGGGCCACGGTGATGGGGGCCGCGCAGCACACCGTGCAGGTGTCCGGCAACACCATCTACCGCTCCGACGACGGGCTGCTGCCGCGCAAGAACCTCCAGGTTCTGCGTCCGCCCGTGGATCTGGAGACCGACATCGACCCGGCCGTCATGGGTCAAACCATCCAGAGCCACTTTCGGGCCTTCGACCTGGTGGAAGGCGAAGCCGAGGTAGCCTTGGTGTTCGTGTGGCAAGGACCGCCCGCGGCCTTTCGCCTCGCCGCGTTCTGCCGCGGATTGCTGGCAGGGTTGCCGCGGACCGTGGCACGGGAACGGCCGATCTACGTGGTATTCCATCACGACATGGCTGGCTTGGTAGGCACAATTCTCAAGCAGGACTTCGGACTCCAGGGGGACGTCCTGGCCCTGGACGGTGTCACCCTGCACGACTTTGACTTCATCGACCTGGGCAGGGTACTGGAGCCGTCGGGCACGGTACCCGTCACCATCAAGTCGCTGGTGTTCCAGTTCTAGAGTCTTGCGATGGCGGGAATTCTTCTGGAAAAGAACGGCGGGGCAGCATCCCTGGTCATCGACCGGCCGCCCCTGAACGTCCTCGACCTGACGCTGCTGCGCGAGCTGCGGCAGATCCTCGACGAGTTGGACCAAGACGACGGAGTGGAGCTCGTCGAGATAAGGGGCGCGGGCGAGCGGGCGTTCTCCGCCGGCGTGGACGTGAAGGACCACACCCGTGCGCAGGTACCCGAGATGCTCGACCTGGTGCACGGGGTCATACGAAAGCTGATGAGTCTGCAGCAGCCCACCGTCGCCGTGGTCGACGGCGTCTGTCTGGGCGGAGGCTGCGAGCTCGCTTCATCCTGCGACCTGGTCCTTGCCTCCGAGGACAGCCTGTTCGCCACACCCGAGATCACCGTGGGCTGTTTCCCGCCGGTGGCGCTGGCGCGTTTCTCCT
This sequence comes from Binatia bacterium, assembly GCA_963422385.1. Classification (GTDB taxonomy): domain Bacteria; phylum Desulfobacterota; class Binatia; order UBA9968; family JAJDTQ01; genus JAJDTQ01. The sequence goes on from OY729432.1 coordinate 1,039,311, forward strand.
CGCAGATCGGGTACCACCGGGCCGCCGAGATGATCCTTACCGGCCGCCGCCTGTCGGCTCGGGAAGCCGCGGCCATCGGGCTGGTCAACCGTTTCGCGCCGCGGAATCAGCTCGATCAGGCGCTGGAAGAACTTCGGAAAGAGCTGCTGGACAAGAGCCGCGCGGTGCTGCGCATCACCCTCAAGGGCTTGCGGGAGATCGGCCTCAAAGAGTTCTCCACCACCCTCGCTCGGTCCGAAGAAATCTACCTCAAGGAGTTGCTGGAGACCGAAGACGTCGAGGAAGGCGTACGCGCCTTCCTCGAGAAACGCAAGCCGAAGTGGCTGCACCGCTAAGCTGACCCTCGCATCAACCGGTCTCGCCACACCCAAGCATCCAGACCCAGGCGGGTTGCGCCACGACGCCGTCCGGCAAAGTTTCGGGGATGCCGTCACGGGTGCAGGTCAACAGCCGCATCCCTGCATCGGGGAACTGCCGCCCCGCCGCTGTCAGGGCGCGGAGCTCGCGTTCCGCAGTGGCCGGATCGGAAGCATCGGCGCAGATCTGAATCAATTCCCGGCGTCCGTCCGCCGAGCGAGCCAGAAAGTCGACCTCGTATCCTTGCCGGGTGCGAACGTAGGTCACGCCGAGCCGTCGCCGTTCCAACTCGATGAGCACGGCGGTTTCCAGCGCGTGTCCGATGTTGGCGCGGCCCGTGCGGTCGAACACCGGAATCAGACCCGCGTCCACGGGATAGGCCTTGCGTGGATTGACCATGCGCTGGCGCTCGGAATTCGACTCCATCCAGACGACACGCACCAGAAAACAGTCTTCGAGGTGGCCGAGGAATTGGTGTACCGAGTCTCGGGCGATGGCAATGCCTTGAGACCTGAGCGCAGCGTGGAATTTCTCGACGCTGAACGAAGCGCCTGCGTTCCCGAGCAAGTGGCGCACGAGCCACCGGAGCCCTGCGACATTGCCGACTCCGTGACGTTCCACCACGTCGCGAAGCACCGCGACATCCACGTAGTCACGCAGCAATTGATGCCTCGATGCGGGGTCCAGCCCCTGGGCTTCCGGGAACCCGCCTGCGACCAGCCATGTCGAGAATTCCCGTTCCAGGCGCAGGCGCTCGTCACGGGGCAAGACATCCGTCCGTTCCGGAAGATCCACGCCCTGATGGCGAAGGGCCTCGTCGAAACCGAACGGATGCATGAGCACCTGCCACGCCCGGCCGCGCAACGCCGTGGCGATCTCGAGAGACAGCAAAGCCGCCGAAGAGCCGGTAACGAACACTTCCACGGCATCGGTGTCGAGCAATCGGCGCACGAAGCGCTCCCAACCGCGCACCAACTGGATCTCGTCGAAGCACCACATGACGGGCAATGCGTGTCGGCCGGAGGGTGACGACCGGTAATATTCATCAAGGAGGAAGTCCAGATGACGCGCCTCCAGGCCGGTCAATCGTTCGTCCTCGAATGAAATGCAGGGCGCCCGGGACGGTGGTGCGCCGGTCGCCGTGAACTCCTGCCGGAGCTGGTGCAGAAAGGTGGTCTTGCCGGCCCGGCGCATGCCGACAACCGCCGTCGCCTTGCCCGGAAAACGCAGCCGTCCTGACACACGCCGGCGCGTACAAGGACGAGAAGACCGGCGCAACGACTCGTTGAGTTGTTCGGACAGAACGTGCCGGAACTTTGCAGGAAGAGCATCCAACAGCATATTCTCCTTGTGACAAGGAGAATATGGCCCATTCTTCTCCTTGTCACAAGGAGAAATAGATGCATATCTCTCCTTTTTGGAAGGATAGATATGCCCGGGATCAGCCCGGCTCGGTGGATAATGTCCGGCGCACGGCCTCCACGATCCGTTCCTCATCCGGAACGAAACGACTTTCCAGCGGCGGGGCGCACGGGACCGGCGCGTTGGGCGCGGCGACCCGGAGGATCGGACTGTCGAGGTAGTAGATCGCCTCCTCCTGGACCCGGGCGGCGATCTCCGCTCCGGCTCCTCCCTGCTCCACCGCCTCATGGACCACGATCAGCCTTGACGTCTTCCTGACCGAATCCACCAGGGTCTCTACATCCAGCGGCACGAGACCGCGGAGGTCGATAACCTCCACGGCGATTCCTTCGCCTGCCAGCGTTTCGGCCGCATCCAGCGCTGGCGCCACCATCCTGGAGAAGGCGGCCACGGTCACGTCCGCGCCCGTCCGAAGCACCGCCGCCCGGCCCATGGGCAAGCCGCTCCCGCCCTCGGGCACGTCGGCCCGGGAAAAGTACAGGCCCCGGTGCTCCACGAACAGAACCGGGTTGTCGTCGCGGATGGCAGCCCTCACGAGGCTCTCGGCGTCGGTCGGATTCGACGGCATGACCACCTTCAGTCCGGGGACGTGGAGGAACCAGGATTCCAGGCTCTGGGAATGATGGGCACCCATGTTGCCCTGGACGCCGCACTGGACCCGCACGGTCAGCGGCACTTTCAGTTGTCCGCCGGACATGTAGTGGAGCTTGGCGGCGTGGTTGACGAGCTGGTCCATCGCCAGCGTGATGAAGTCCACGAACATGATCTCCACCACCGGTCGGAGGCCCGACAGGGCCGCACCGATGGCCACGCCCATGACCGTGCCTTCGCTGATGGGCGTGTTCACCACCCGGTGGCCGCCGAGTTCCTCGGCAATGCCCTGGGTGACCCCAAACGGGCCTCCCAGCGCCACGTCCTCGCCGAAGACATGGACCGAGGGGTCCTGTCTCATCTCCGCCAGCAGTCCCGAGCGGATGGCTTCCAGATAGCTCAGCTCCGGCATATCCACCTCACGCGGAGACTTGCGTCCCGGTCTCCTCGGGCTCGGGCCAGGGAGACGAAAGCGCGAACTCGGCGGCCTCTTCCACCCGCTCGCGCGCGTCGCTCTCCGCCTTCTCGAAATCCCTGGCCGAAGCCGCCCCTCTTCGCTTCAGGACTCTCGTGAAGCGCGCGATGGGGTCCTTCTTCTTCCAGTCGGCCAACTGAGACAGCTCGCGGTACTTGCCGGGGTCGCCCTCGTAGTGTCCCCGGAGGCGATAGGTCAGGCACTCGAGGAAGGTCGGACCCTTGCCGGCGCGGGCATTGCCAACGGCCCCGTCCATGGCCTCGCGGACCGCCAGGATATCGTTTCCGTCCACGGTGGCGCTGGGGATGCCGTAGGTCCGGGCGTGTCGGGCCAGCCGTTCCACCCGGGTGTGGGCGGAGAGCGGGGTGAACTCGGCGTAGCCGTTGTTCTCGCACACGAAGATCACCGGGAGCTGCCACAGGCTGGCGATGTTCAGGGACTCGTGGAAGGGACCCGTCTGGCCGGCGCCGTCGCCGAAGAACACCACCGCCACCCGCCCGGCGCCCTTCTCCCGGGCGGCGAAGGCCGCGCCGAGGGCCAGCGGCACGGTGCCCCCCACCACGCCGCTGGCGGTGATGAAACCGGACTCCGCGGCCACCACGTGCATGGACCCGCCCTTGCCGCGGCAATAGCCGGTGGCGCGCCCGGCCAGCTCGGCCATGAGCCGGTTCACGTCCGCACCCTTGGCGATGGCGTGTCCGTGGGAGCGGTGGCCGCCGAAGACCGCATCATCGGTGTCGAGCAGACTGCACACGCCCACCGCCACGGCTTCCTGCCCGATGCCGAGATGGAGCAGTCCGACGATCTCCCGGGCCGCGTAGAGCGCGGACACCTTCTCCTCGAAGGCGCGGATCACCCACATGCGCCGCAGCAACGACACCAACTCGCGGTTGCCGGGCCGGCGCGCCGCCGGTTTCGCTCTCTCCTGCTTCACTGCCGTCATGCGCCTCCTCCTGGTCCTTCCGTCCGCCCGTCCAGCGGCGCCGTCGGCCCCTCCAGGGCCAACCGGCGAAACCGCGCCCGGTCGATCTTGAAGCTGTTCGGATCGGCGGCCGGCCACTGGTAGAATGCGTCCGGCACCTTGTAGCGCGGCAAGGTCCGACCGAGCCACGCGGCCAGCGCGTCGCCGTCGGGATGCTCCTCGCGCGCCTGGATGAACGCCACGCACCGCTGGCCGAACTCTTCGTCGGGGATGGGCACCACCACCGCCTGCTCGACTCCGTCGTGATCCGTCAGGACACGCTCGATCTCTTCCGGATGAATGGTCTCGCCTCCGGAGAAGAACCGGTTGTCGCGACGCCCGATGACCGTCAGGTATCCGTCTCCATCCAGACGCCCGAGGTCTCCGGTGGCAAACCAGCCGTCGGGGGTCAGGGGGCGCCGCAGACCCTCGCCCCCCTCACCCTCGACATAGCCCATGAACAAGGTCTCTCCGGCCAACTGGATCTCCCCCTCTTCCCCGATCCGCAGCCTTCGGTGCGGCAACAGCTTCCCCGAGGTCAGCCGCTGGGCCGTGGTGGAATCCGGCCCCGTGGTGGCGACCTGCGAGGCCATCTCGGTGCACCCATAGCTGGCGAAGACCGGCAGGCCGCGGGCGGCCGCCCGTTGCAGCAGCTTCAGCGGCACCGGGCTGCCGCCCAGGATGATGTAGCGGAGCGAAGGGTAGCGCACGGACTCGGGCTGCTGCAACAGGCGGTGCAGTTGAGTCACCACCACCGACAGGTGCGTGACTTCGTGACGGCTCAGGACCGCATCCAGGGTCTCTCCCCGGTCCGGCATCACCACGGCGGCCCCCGCCAGCAGGCAACGGACGAGAATGCCGAGGCCGCCCACGTGGTAGAGCGGCAGGTCCAGCAGCCAGCGGTCCCGGATGGTCAGCGGCAGGTTCGTGTTGGAACCCAGAGCATTGTAGTAGTGATTGCCGTAGGAGTGGAGCACCGCCTTGGGGACGCCGGCGCTGCCGGAGGTAAAGACGATGGTGGCGGGACGGCCGAGCGGCAGGGTCGAACCTTGGGCGTCCTGCTCCAATGGCTTCCCGGCCGGCACCAGGTCACGGCTCTGGATCACCTGCACGCCGCTGGTCACTTCGCCGAGATCCTCCTCCGGCGCCTGCGCCACCAGCTTCCGGCAATCGACACGCCGCAGGAGGTCCGCCACCGTGCGGTTCGGGAGACGGGTGTTCATGGGACAGCAGACCGCGCCCAGGCGAAGGATCGCCAGCAACCAGACGAGGTAGTCCGGGCTGTTGGGCGCGAATATGGCGATGCGCTCGCCTGGTTTGCATCCGGCCCGCCGCAGCGCCGCGGTCATCTGCGCCACGCGACGCCGAAACTCCGAGTAGGAGACCACCCGGGCGCCGTTGACGACCGCGGGGCGGGCGCCGTGGCGTTCGGCGGCTTCTTCGAGGGGGCAGCGGACCTCAGTCATGAAGTATCTCGCACAGCCTCGATTCGTCGATGCGGTGGCCCCGCGCCAAGGCTTCGCTCCATTGAATCGCTCCCGTACGGAACGGAATACGCGGCCGGACTACGTCGGCGTCGAGCCAGCGATAGGTGTCGAGGCCCGCGGGCACCGCGTCCCTCGTGGAAGCCCAGGCGAATCCCGCCAGCGCCAGCAGCCCGACCCCGCTCTCGAAGCAGGCACTCACCACCGGGCGGACCTTCAGCGCCAGCGCCTTGACCACCCATTCCCGGGCCCTTGCGATACCGCCCAGGAGAGTCGGCTTCAACACCACGGCGCCCACCTCCGGGCGCCCTTCGAGATCCTCCGGCCGAAGCTCCAGGAGACTCTCGTCCAAGGCCACCGGAATGCCGGTGACATCGAACAGCTTTCGCAGATGCCCAGGGTCGCGCAGGGGTTCCTCCAGGTACTCGACACGCACGGCGCCGATCTCCCGGCCGAATGCCACCGCCTGCTCCAGGCTCCAACGCCGGTTGGCATCCAGCCTGAGGCCCATGCCGTCTCCGATTACGGAACGCACCGCGGCCGTGATATCCACGTCTTCCGCCACCGGCCGGCTCCCCACCTTGAGCTTGACCGCGCGGCAACCCTCATCCCGGAGCCGCCTGGCGTCCGCGAGCACCTGCTCGCGGGAACCCGCCAGCAACCCGTTGACGGGAAGGGCGCCGTCGAAGCACGCCAGTTCGGCCCCCGCCCCGTCCTCCATCCGTCGCAACAAGCTGGCCAGCGCCGTCTCCAGCCCGAACCGCACCGAGGGTGACATCGCGGCCGCCGGCTCGAACCTTGGCCAAGGGCCGAAATCACCGCCTCGTGGATCGAACCTTGCACCTTGCAGGCGCCCCGCCCAGGCCGTCAACTCCGCCTCTGCCTCCTCGATGCTCTCACGGCTGAACCCCCGAAGCGGCGCCACATCACCCCAACCGGCGGCGCCGGAGTCCGAATCGAGCCGCACAAGGATGCCGGTGCGCTCGTGTAACACCCCGCCGGCGAATGGCAACGGTCCCGACAGTGGCAGGCGATAGCGAAAGTTCCGAAAGCTTGAGATGGTCACGGGAGCAAGTTACCGTGCTCTGTGTATGGTGTGCTGGGTGCTTCCCCCTCGATTGGCTCGTATCCACTCTTGATATCACTATGTAACCGGGATTTGGACTCCCGGCGTTGTTCAATGAGAAGTGAGCCTGAAGCCAGGAAATCCGGGATCACAGGAGGATGATCTCGAGCATACAGACCGAGGGGCTTCAGACGGTGGAACAGGCGCGGGGGGTTTGTGGACAGCAGCGTGCAAGGAAGTTTACGCGGTTTCGTTGAGCGCACATTGGTACGGCTGCGCTACCTTCAGCTTGGCAAGCCAATATCTACAAGCTCAGTGTCACCGACGCGCGGAGGGACATGGAAACCGTCGAAAACCGGCTTTCGTTCTTTGCTCCAGCGACTCTAACGGGAACCTGGTGTCGTGAGATGGCGGTTCAAGGCCCGGATTCCGGCATGACGGACCGCCGCCACCCGCCAGCGCCATCCGACATCGCGATGCCTCTCACAGAATCCAGCCGATGGAGAACACGGCGCTGTAAAGCAGGAGCAGCCTGGCGGTGTAGGCGAGGACGGGGTTCAGGAGCGGGCCTTCGGAGACGAAGAGGCGGCGGAAGGCGGGCAGCGCCACCACGACGATGAGGACGGTGGCGACCGAATAGAGGCGTTGGCCCGAGGTGAGGTAGAGCAGGAGCGGCAGCAGGCAGGCCGCGACGACGACGGTGATGTATTCACCGCGGGCGAAGCTCGGGCCGAAGCGCACCGCCAGCGTCCGCTTGCCGGTCCGGCGGTCTTCGTCCGCGTCGCGGAGGTTGTTGACCGCGAGGATGGCGACGGACAGGAGCCCTGGGGCCAGCCCGGCCACCACCACCGTGGCGTTGACGGTCAGGGCCTGCACGTAATAGGTCCCGGCCACCGCCACCGGCCCGAAGAACACCAGGACGAAAAAGTCACCCAGACCCATGTAGCCCAGGGGACGGGGTCCGCCGGTGTAGAGCATCCCGGCCGTCACCGAGAAAACGCCGATGAAGACCGCCGGCCAGCCACCGCGCCAGATCAGGTAGAGGCCCCCCAGCAACGTGAGCAGCAGCACCACGACGATGCCGCGCTTCATCATCCCGGGGGTCACCAGTCCGGCTTGCGTGACCCGCAACGGACCCTGGCGGGCCTCGGTATCCGCGCCCTTCTCGAAGTCGAAGAGATCGTTGGCGAAGTTGGTGGCAACCTGGATCAGCACCGAGCACGCCAGCGCCGCCAGCGCCGCGGGTCCGTGGAACCCGCCGTCGCCGAATGCCATGGCGGTGCCGACCACAACCGGGGCGATGGATGCCCAGAGGGTCTTGGGTCTTGCCGCCAGGAACCAGACGGAGACGGCGCCTGGCGACTCCGGGCGGATGTCCTGTCTCACCGGTTCCCCTTGCCTTCCGTTCCTGGATTCAGGGGCGCCGGGGGAACTTCGAGAAGTCCGGCTTGCGCTTCTCGACGAAGGCGTTTCTCCCCTCCTGTCCCTCTTCGGTCATGTAGAAGAGCATGGTGGCGTTGCCGGCAAGCTCCTGCAGGCCGGCCTGGCCGTCACAGTCGGCGTTGAACGCGGCCTTGAGGCAGCGGATGGCGATGGGTGAGTTGGCCAGGATCTCGCGGCACCACTGGACCGTCTCCGCCTCGAGCCGTTCGTAGGGGACCACCGCGTTCACCAAGCCCATATCGAGGGCCTCGGCGGCATTGTACTGGCGGCACAGGTACCAGATCTCGCGGGCCTTCTTCTGCCCGACGATGCGCGCCAGATAGGTGGCGCCGTAGCCGCCGTCGAACGAGCCCACCCGTGGACCGGTCTGCCCGAAGATGGCGTTGTCCGCGGCGATGGTGAGGTCGCACATGACGTGCAGCACGTGGCCGCCGCCCACGGCATACCCTGCCACCATGGCGATGACGGGCTTGGGGCAACTGCGCATCTGGCGCTGAAAATCCAGCACGTTCAGCCGGTGCACGCCAGCCGCGTCCTTGTACCCGGAATCTCCCCGCACCTTCTGGTCGCCGCCGGAGCAGAATGCCTCCCTGCCTTCGCCGGTGAGGATCACCACGCCAATGGTCTGGTCGTTCCGGGCATCGTCCAGCGCCCGGATCATCTCCTCAACCGTCAGCGGCCGGAAGGCGTTGCGGACTTCAGGACGGTTGATGGTGATCTTCGCGATGCCGTCGTCGGTCTTGTGATACTTGATGTCGGTGTATTGTCCCGCCTCGGTCCATTCGATCATGGCCATGATTCAACCTCTATCCGACGACCCCGGCCGCTTCGCAGCCCGAAAGGGATCGATACGAGATCGATACGAGTAGGCAGCGACACCCCGAATACGTCTTTCCCGCGAAAGCGGGAATCCAGGGGTGGGGATGGGGCCGACTGCTTAAACCCAACCTGCCAACTGATCAGCGGCAGGACACCAGAAACTCCCGCAAGGTGCGGGAGAACGCCTCGGGGTTCTCGAAATGCGTGTTGTGGCCGGCGTCCGGGATGGTCACCAGCTTGCCCTTTTCCGAGAGACTTACCATATCCTGCATGGTTTTTCTGTAGCGCGAGTCGAGCGCGCCGGCTACGGCCAGCCACGGGAACCGTATCTCCGGGAGTTGCGGCCACAGTGAGGGCTGGGAGCCCGTGCCCATGAGGCGAAGGGAGCGTGCGAGGCCGGCGGGGTCGTTATGCCGACGCCGCTCCATCAGCGCGGCGAAGCGCGCCCCGTCCCGGCGGATGGAATGGAACAGCGGTTGCCGGTACCAGTCTTCCAGAAAGGCATCCAGGCCCCGCCGTTCCAGCTCCGACGCCTTGGATTCGTCCCACTCGCGCCGGCCCTCGCGTTCGTGCTCCGACGCCAGCCCGGGCGACACCGATTCCAGGACCACGGCGCGGCAACGGTCCGGATGGGTCAACGCAAGGTAGAGGGCCAACCGCCCGCCCATGGAATAGCCCACGGGCACGCACGTTTCCAGGCTCAGATCGTCCAGCACCGTCAGCAATGCGAGTGCCGCCTGCGGCATCGGATAGAGGCTGGGCGGACATCCGGGACTCGGCCCGTGACCGGGAAGGTCCATCAGAATACACCGATGGTCAGGAAACGCCTCCGCCGTCTCCATCCAGTCCCGCCCCGAGCCCATGAAGCCGTGGAGAAACAGCAGCGCCATATCCGTGTCTCCATCACTGCCACGGACGGCGTAGTGGAGTCGATGAGGATCAGCCACCCTGGCACCCCGGAGTGTCGTGTCCCTTCAACGCGGCTTCGAGCGCCGTACCTTGGCGTTCAAGCGCGGCGCTCTGGCGTTCGAGACCTTGGACCAACGCTTCGAGGACCGCGTGGCTTCGGCGTGGCGCTGGTCGGCGGCGCGGGCGCGGTTGGCTTGGCTCATGAGGTCCAAGCCCCAGACGATGAGCACGGGCCTGGGCCAAGCCCACCACCCCGGCAACGACCGGAATGGCGGCGGCCCAGAGTTGGCCCTGCTGCAACGCCAGCGTAAGGGGGGTAAGGTCCATATTGTGGCAAGTGTGTGTGGCAAGTGTGGAGGACAGCATCCTCTTAGCAGATGAGGAGGCGGGTATGAAGGTTGTCGCAGGGATCGATGTGGGCAAACGGGAGTTGGTGGCGTGGGTGTCGGGCCGGGGGCACAGCGCTTTGCGAACCGGGCAGACGGCATCAGGGCGCTACGGGACTGGCTTCGGGCCGGGAGAGTCACACAGGTGGTGTGTGAGACGACGGGGGCTACGAAGGCGGGGTTGCAGAGCGGTTGAGGGCAGGGGAGATGGCCGTGCACGCAGCGCATCCGACGCGGGTGTGGAGTTTGCGCAAGCCTTGGGACAAGAGCCAGGACCGATCCCCTGGAGGCGCCGGTGCCGGCGCTGCTGGGAGCGGATGCAGGGCCTGCGGCTTGACATGCCGGCGAGCGTCTCCTACAAACCCGCCATGCCTAGAGTCACTTTCATGCCACTGGGGCAGAGCTTCGAGGTCGAGGACGGCACCACCATCCTGGTGGCGGCGATTCGCAACGGCGTCGAGCTTCGCCACGACTGCACCGAGGCCATCTGCGGCACCGACAAGGTGAGGATCCTGGCCGGAGAGAACAACCTGAGCCCCATGGACGACAACGAGGAGTTGACGCTGTCCATGCTCGATTCGGATGCCGCCGACCGTCTGGGATGCGTTGCCAAGCTGATCGGCGACGTGATCGTGGAGATTCCCGCCGAGTAATTCCCCGCGTTGACCGGATACGCGTCGTCAGGCCACTGACGTCGGGCCTTTCCGTCAAACCCACCTTCAAGCTGGAGGCCCAAAATGAGCAGAGTCAAGGAAGCTCTCGACCGGAACGGAACCTTGGTCATGCCTGGGGTATTCGATGCCCTGAGCGCCCGCATCGCCCACCGCGCCGGCTTCGACGTCATCTTCACCACCGGTTACGGCATCTCGGCGACGCTGCTGGGGGAGCCGGACTTCGGCATCCTCACGCAGACCGAAATGCTGAGCACCATCTACCGCATCTGCGGCGCGGTGCCGACGCCGGTGATCGTGGACTCGGACACCGGTTACGGCAACGCGGTGAACGTGGTCCGCACCGTCACCGAGCTGTCACGGGCGGGAGCGGCGGGCATGTTCCTGGAGGACCAGGTCTGGCCCAAGCGCTGCGGTCACATGAGGGGCAAGCAGGTAGTGCCCCTGGACGAGTATCTCAAGAAGCTCAGCGCCGCGGTGGCGGCGAGGGGGGACGGAGACCTCTTCATCGTGGCCCGGACCGACGCGCGCCAGGCCCTCGGCCTCGACGAGGCCATCCGGCGCGGCAACGCCTTCAAGGAGAACGGCGCCGACGCGGTGTTCATCGAGGCGCCGGAGAGCCGCGGGGAGATGCAGGAAATCGCCCGCAACGTTCCGGGACCGCTGGTGGCCAACATGATCGAACGGGGGACCACGCCGCTGATGACGCCAGCGGAGCTCGGGGAGCTTGGTTTCGCACTCATCGTCTGGCCCGTGGGTCCGCTCTACTCCGCGGCCATGGCGCTCAAGAACTACTACTCCAACCTCAGGGAGAAGGGCACGGCGGAGGCCCTCATGGACCGGCTGCTACCGTTCGACGAGTTTCACGAGATCGTGGGGCTCGAGGAGAAGTACGCTCTGGACGAGAAGTACCGGACATGAGGCTCTCCCTAAGCGGGAGAGGGGTCATGGTCCCGTCGGGCAGGTCCAACAGCAGTCGCCGGACCTCCCGCAGGTCGGCACGGAGGTCCAGATTGTTGATCTGCCTCATGAGGTCCGCCATGAGCTCGGCGTCCACCTTGACTCCATTGCGGTAGATCTGAAAGTAGGCCTCCCCCTCCCGGACGCCGACCTTGGCGTGCTGGTAGATGACCCGCACGGGCGTGTCTTTCGGCACCCGTGGATACAGGAAGGCGATGTCCTCCGGGTACAGCCGGATGCAACCGTGGGTCACCCGGCGGCCGATGGCCCACGGGTTGTTGGTGCCGTGGATACCGTAGGTGGTGTGGGACAACCGCATCCAGTACATCCCCAACGGGTTGTCCGGCCCCGGAGGGACGATCTTGCGCGGGTGTTCCATCTCCGCCTGGATCGCGACCGGCACGTACCACACCGGGTTCGTGCGCTTCTGACCGATACGATAGCTTCCCGCCGGCGTCTCCTGACCTTCCACGCCTACTCCCAACGGGAACGTCATGACCCTGGAGCCGGGCAAATAGTAGTACAGCCTCATCTCGGGAATGTTCAGAACCAGCCCCTCTCGCGGCGCCTCCGGAAGAATCCACCGGGAGGGGAGGGTGACCCGCGTGCCGTTCCCCGGAAGCCAGGGATCCACACCGGGATTCGCCCGTTTCAACTCCTGATACCCAAGGTGATTCAGGCGGGCGATGTCGAGGAGGGTGTCCTTGAATTCGGCGACGTATGTCACGGGGCTTCCGATGATGGTGGAATCGAGACTCCGGTCCGCGTCGCCTTCCAAGGACTCACGATACTCGAAGACGGTGGTGCCGGGTCTCCACGAGGTCCCCATGGAGGGCGGGGTTAAGGCCGCCAACCCACAGACCATCAACGTAGCGCAAAACATGAACCTCATGCGACCGTCTCCATCATCGCCGTACCCCGGCCTGCGTGACACGGGCAGCGCCGGTTGGGTGAACCCGGGTGAAATCTACCCGAGTTCACCCGGGTTCCCTCGGTTGAAATTTCTTAAGCCGGATTATAACATCTTTTCACCAAACAGTTCATAAAGGAACGCAAAAATGCCTTTTGTAGCCGCGTTGGCCGCTAGCCACGCACCCAACATGCTGCTCGAGCCGGGCGCCGAGTGGGAAGAGTTCATGACGCTGCACTACCGCATGGCGCCGCAGGCGGCCGGCACCAGGCCGTCTCTGGAGGTGCAGCAACAGTTGCGGCAGGACGCGGAGAATGCCCTTGCCGTGCTGCGTTCCGACCTCGAAGCCGCCAGGCCCGACGTGCTGATCGTGGTCGCCAACGATCAGTTCGTGAACTTTTTCTTCGACAACATACCTACATTTTTCGTTACGCTGGCAGACGAGGTCGACGGCCAGTTCACCCGGCACAAGTTCCACTACCGGAATCACCCGGAGCTGGGCCGGGCGATCCTCCGGGCCGGGGTCGCCGCCGGGCTGGACCTGTCCTTCGGAGAGGACATCGAGCTTCAACATACCCAGATGGTGCCGCTGCATTTTCTTCTGCCCGAGCCGGAGATCCCCATCCTGCCCATCTTCGTCAACACCTGGATCGATCCGTTGCCGACGCCGGCCCGGTGCCATGCGCTGGGGAACCTCATACGGCAGGTGGCGGACGCCGCCACCGACCGGGTGGCCATGCTTGCCACCGGCGGCCTGTCGCACTTCCCCGGGTCCCCCCGGATCGGTGAGATCGATACCGGCTTCGATGAAGGGCTGCTCCAGCAGATGCGCACGGGCCAGGGCTCCGCGTTGGCCGGCCTGACCCTCGAGCAGTTGCGGCAGTCGGGGAACTCCGAATTCCTGAACTGGATGGTCACGATCGGGGCCGTGGGCGATACACCCGCCGCCAAGACCTTCTACATGCCCGACCACGTGGCCACCGGGTGGGGGTTCGCGAGTTGGAGAATTTGACGCGCGGGTGTGGAAGGACGCGCCGATTGCACGAGCACGGGTCCACGGAAGCATCACATGAGCCGCTACCACCTGAACCGTTTCTTGTTTGACCTGAAGATGAAACCGGATACCCTGAGCCGGGCACTCGCTGACTTGGACGGGGCCTTGTCCGCCTATGACCTCAGCGCGGAAGAGATCGCGGCCATCAAGACACGGGATCCGCGGCAGTTGCGGCCGCTGGGCGCTCACGGGATGTTGTCGCTTTACCTGATGCGGCTGGACTCGGAGTTCGACGACAACATTTATTGGACGCAGAAGTGAAGACGGATGTCCGCCGGGGCGCCGCCTTCGGGTGAGCCCGGCGGGGAATCCCGCACGAGGAGCCTTGGATGGATTTGGGATTGACGGGCAAGGTGGCGCTGGTGGGCGGCGCCAGTCAGGGAATGGGGCGGGCCATCGCCGCCGGTTTCGCGCGGGAAGGCGCGAAGGTGAGCATCTGCGCCAGAGGCGGTGAAGCGTTGGAACGCGCCGCGGGTGAGATTCGCACGGCCACGGGCGGAGACGTCCTCGCCACGGTGGCGGACATGTCCAGGTACGACGATATCCGGCACTTCGTGGCCAGGAGCGTCGAGGCCTTCGGACGAGTGGACGTGGTGGTGAACAACGCCGGCGGGCCTCCGTTCGGAGCGTTCGACGGGCTGAGCGAAGAGGACTGGACCGCGGCGTACAATCTGAGTCTCATGGGTACGGTAAGGCTTACGCGCGAAGCGGTGCCGCACATGAAGGAGGTCGGTGCGGGACGCATCATCAACATCACCTCCTACGGCATCAAGGAGCCCATCGCGGGACTGATCCTGTCCAACACGTTCCGCACGGGCGTGGTGGGTTGGGCCAAGACGCTCTCCCGTGAGCTGGCGCCCGACAACATCCTCATCAACACGGTGTTGCCCGGACGCATTGACACCGAGCGCCACCACAACCTCAACGTGGCCCGGGCCAAGCGGCTCAACCTGCCCCTGGAAGAAGTTCAGAAGCAGAGCAAGGCCGAGATTGCTCTGGGCCGTTTCGGGCAGTCCGAGGAAGTTGCGGATTTGGTGGTCTTTCTTGGCTCCGACCGTGCGAGCTACATCACCGGAACGACGCTCCTGATCGACGGCGGTCTCGTCAGGACACTCATGTAAGGAAGGAGCCATGGTTTACTATATCGTTCAATGGGACCTGCCGGATCAGAAGGCCAACCTGACAATATACAGCAACAAGGCCAAGAACGACTGGCTGCCCATGACGCTGGCGGCCCCCGGGGTCAGGGAGATTCGCAATCTCCGGAACCCACTGGAGGTCAGCCCCCAGGTCGCAATCATGATCGAGTTCGACTCCCTCCAGGCGTGGGAGGGGTTTATCGAATCACAAGACTACATCCGGATCATGCGCGAGCTGAGGATTCTGGGATGCACCAACTTCGACGCCCAAGTCTGGTCCCCGTCGCGCTACTTCCCGGAGTCGCTGAAGCGGGATGGCTAGTGTCGTGTCCGGTAAATACGCAAGATAGGATGCGCAGGATTTCTTGTGGTCGGCAAGGCGCGATGACGAGCAGTGGCCAATACCACGCGAGGAAGAGCAACGCAGCCGACGGCAAAAAAGACCAGTAAATCATCTTGCGTATTTACCGGACACGACACTAGTGTTGGGTCCCACAAACAGGCTTGCAAATCTCATTGCCAACCGTTCCCTGACTGCGGCAGACGTGCGTGCCCGCGCTGACAGATTCGAGATCCTCCGGACCAGGACGCCGAAGGCCATCGCCGGAGACGACTTCCGGCCGGCCTCCGTCCTGGCGCCGATCCAGGAACGTCCGGACGGAGACCACCTCGTCCTTACGCTACGGGCTGATGACCTGAGTTCTCACGGCGGTCAGGTGGCGTTCCCGGGAGGGAGCGTCGATCCGGGAGACGACGGCGCGGTGGCCACGGCGCTGCGGGAGACCCGGGAAGAGATCGGCGTCGATCCCGGCCACGTGCGCATCCTGGGCCAGCTCGACCAGGTGATGGCCGGCTACAACTTTCTGGTGACCCCCTTCGTGGGACTGATTCCCTATCCGTACGAGTTCCGCCCCGACCCCCGGGAAACGGCCGCGGTGTTCTCCGTGCCGGTGGCCGCGCTGTTGAAGCAGAACGCCCTGACCCTGGATTTCCGCTTGTCCAGGAGGTCGGAGCCTATCTATCACTTTCAGTATCAGGAGTGGGATATCTGGGGGGCCACGGCGCGGATGGTCAAGCAGTTGCTCGAGCTCGTGTACGACTACGAGCCGAGGGCTGTAAGGCCGTCGTGACCGGGACACGGGAAACGGTGTTCCAGGCCGTTACGGTTCCCTGGATTCCTTGAATATCCGGTTGTAGACGCGGCAGTAGAACATCTTGCCGTCGGCTGCGTTGCTTCTCCTCGCGTGGTATCGGCCACTGCTCGTCGTCGCGCCTTGCCGACAACAAGAAATCCTGCGCATGTCGGCGCACGTATTTCTGGGACACGACACTAAAAGAAGATGCTCAGATTGGGCGACTGCAGCACCACCTGGTCCAGCACGATGGTACGGCGGGCGATCTTCCAATGGTCGCCGACCCTTCGCAGCACGTCGTCCCGTTCGCCCACGAAGACGTCCCGGCTGTGCTCGAGCTGGGTCCGGTACACCATGAAGTAGGAGCGGACCCGCAACTCGGACTCGTTCTCGCCGGATTCCACCTGTACGTTGGTGACCAGGTGGCGCGTGCGGGACGGCGGCACTTCCGACCACGCCATGCCCGTGGCCAGACGCGCCACACGGGTGCGCAACGTCTCCTTGGTCTCTTCGAACAGCGCCAGTTCGCCGGGCTTGGAAATGCTGTCCGCCGGATCGTTGCTTTCCCACGGATTCGTTCGTTCCGGCATCCAGTAGACGATGTCGTCGGTGAAGAGCTCCAGCCACGCCTCGAAGGCGCGATCATCCAGAAGCCGCGCCTCACGGACGAGGAAGTCATGGATCTCATGCCAAAGATCGTGGTCGTTCACGTTGCCTCCGCCTTGCCGTGGTGTCCCGTACGCAGGAGCCTGCGGGGCCGTCACCAGTACCGGGTCTCCAAATCGACGTCGGACCAGCTCTCGGCGGCCATCATCATCTCCCATCGGGAGTAGAACGCCCGCAGCCGCCTGCCGCCGCCTATGGGCGGGCAGCGGTCCTCGTGTCCGAGGTGAGCCTGGATGTTTTGTGGGTACCGTCTGGCCACCACGCCCCGCGCGGTGTCGGTGCACTGGATCCAGTTGTTCATGTCGTCCTGCTCCAGGTTCCCGGCCGGGCCGAAGGTCTGGGTGAGGTGCAGCCGCATGGCGGTCTTGACCTCCGGGGGCGCGTCCTTGTCCACCACGCAGTACGACCAGATCTCGGTCTTGTCCGGACCCTTGGGGTGCCACAGCCGGATCATGTGCCGGCTGAAATTCGGCGACAGGTTGGGGAATACGGTAGTGACCAGCCCGGGACGTTCGGCGCGGTCGGGGCCGATGCGCTGCACCAACTCGTCGAAATGCTCGAAGTGGTAGTCCCGTATGATGCCTTCGGCGACCCGGGCGAGCCCGCGGTCGGTATCGGGGCGCGCATCGTCGTTGGTTCGCGGGTAGTATCGAACATCCACGGGAACCTGGCGCACCGACGCATGGGTGACCGTGTGGTGACCGTCGTCGCCGAAGAAATTGTCCGCGGCGTACTTCCAGTTGGCGTTCATGACCCATTTGTGCACGCCGCCGATGACCTCGGTGCCGCCGGCGCGACGGTCGAACATGAAGCTCAGCTCCTGGTCCTGGCCGCCGAGATATTCCAGCAGCGGCGGCGCGTCCGGGTCGAAGGTAGCGAAGATCAGGCCCCTGCAAGTGTCGAGCTGGGCCACTTCAACCAGGCCCCACTGCGTCACATCCAACTCGCCGCTGTAGATTTCCTTCATGCCGGGCACGCCGATGAGCTTGCCGTCGTTGCTGTAGCACCAGCCGTGGTAGGTGCACATGAACGACGTGGCGTTGCCCTGGTCGGCGCGGCACACCCGGTTGCCCCGGTGGCGGCACATGTTCAGGAACGCCCGGACCTTCCCGTCCGCGCTCCGGCAGAGCAGCACGGGATCCTCCCCCATATAAGTGGCCAGGAAGTCGTTGGGATTGGGGATCTGGGTCTCATGGCCCAGGAAGAGCCAGCAGCGCGCGAAGACCCGCTCCAACTCCTGCTCGTAGATGTCCCGGGAGACGAAGACCTGCCGATTCAGCAAGCCCTCTTTGGCGTCAACGAATTCGTTCATGCGATTCACTCCATAGGCTTGGGCCGTTCGGCTCGCACCCGTCGTTCGATCTCATGTCGGGTGGTTCCGTGGCGATTATATAGGTTTCCGGCGGTTGCCTGTCAACTTTGATCTACGTTGCGCGGGACAGGACAAGTGGTGCGCCGTGAGCGTTCACGATGACGGGCACTGGCCGAGGCCGCCCGGGAACCCCGTTTGGCGGTGTCCGGGCGGCCGCCGAAACCGCAGGGCAACGGCGTGGTACGTACGTTGCAACAGACCCGTGCGTGCCTGGAGAAACTGGGGCATGAGACCGTTTTCGTGACGCCGTCGGATTTCGCCACCTGCCCCTGCCCTCCCTACCCGTCCATCCGACTGGCGCTTTTTCCAGGGAAAGGCGTCGGAAGAATCCTGCGTGAGTTCCGGCCCGACTCCATCCACATGGCCACCGAGGGACCCATCGGACATTCCGCCCGTTCCTCTTGCTGCCGCCTCGGCATCCTCTTCACCACATCGTTCCACACCCTCTTCCCCGAATACATTCGCGCGCGCGTTCCGTTTCCCACGAGTTGGTCCTATGGCTGTTTGCGAAGGCACCACGGCCGCGCGGCCCGTACCTTCGCGGCGACCCGCTCCCTGGCCGAGCGCCTTCGGAATCATGGTTTCGACAACCTCGCCATCTGGACACGAGGAGTCGATGCAAACCTGCTCAAGCCCGGTCCCCTGCTCGAGGCCATGGCCTGTGGCGTTCCGGTGGCTGCCTTTCCTGTCACCGGACCGTTGGACGTGGTGCGAACGGCGCCACAGGCGTGCTGGACCGGGACCTTCGCACTGCCGTCCTCGGCGCCCTGAAGCTTGATCCCAAGGACTGCGTCGCCCATCACCGACCAGATGTCGATGATGTCACCGCCGAGATAGAAAAATTCGCATTCCACCGAACGGAGGAAAGCCAGCAGGGACGCGGCGCTGCAGCCGCGGATCGAGGACACGAGGCGGCCCGTCCATGCTACCGTGAACCAGGATGCAGAACCCGGAAACACCTTCACGAGAACGGCCTGAAAACGTATTGCGAGGCCTGTTGCCGCGGGACGTGACGCTGGAGAACATCGTCATGGTGACGGGCCTGGGCCGTTACAACGATGTGCGGCAATTGCTGACCGACGTTCACCCCGCCGACACTGCCGAGTTGCCGGACCAGCTCGACGAGCCTCGGGGCCGGCAACGGGTCTTCCGCCTGCTGCCCCCGGAATCGGCCTCCGCGGTATTGAGTCTGGTTTCCCCGACGGTGCGCGACGAGTTGGCGACGAACCTCTCGGACCGGGAACTGGCCGGGCTGGTGGAGGAACTCGATACCGACGATGCCGCCGACATGCTGGAAACCCTGCCGGAGGAGCGCGCCTCCACGGTGCTGGCGGAGATGCCGTCGGAGCTGGCGGAGGAGATCAGCCACCTGCTGGATCATCCGTCGGACACCGACAGCGGCCATCATCAGTGCTACCGCCATGCCGCGCAGTGTTGACCCATGCCTGGAAGGCCCGCCCACGGCGGCACCTCCATCAGCAGAAACGTCGTTGCGCCCCGCAACAGCCCGATCCTACTGCAGCGCGCAGCCTTTCCGGTGGCGGCGCAGGCAGGCCAGGTTGCGATGGAAGACCGCCGCCTGCGCGCGGGCGAACCCGGCCGGGCCCGCGCCGTCTTCGTGGCTGCGTCGATACCGTGCCCAGTCGCCGTCGTTGCGCTCGCGCCAGTAGCCGTCGAGGATTTGCGCCGGCAGCGGCTTGAGCTGCGGGAGCGTATTGTAACGTGCGCCGGGCGGACCGTCGCGGCCGGGCAACCGGCGGCGTTCGCCGAGGAAGCCGTGAAAGGAATAGAAGGCGTCGGAACCAGGGAGGAACGCGAGATCGTAGTCAACGGTCTCCACCGGATCGGTGATGTCGTCCGCGGACATCATCGGCCGCTTGCCGTATCCCAGCATGAAGGCCCTGGCGTCGGAATCCGGGAACCGCACCGCGCGCCTTACCGTTCGCGCCGTGGCGTGCGGATAGAGCTCGTTCGACCGGATCGCCACGTCGATGTCGAACCGTCCGTCGCGTCCCGGCTTCACCCCTTCTCCGACGAGGTAGGTGCGCAGGTAGTTGTGCTGCTGCAGGGTCAGGGCGACGGGACGCTCGGACCCGTCCAGCACCACGAACGCGGCGGTGTAGTGGTCGAGCTGATGCCAGTCGTCCAGGTCCGCCACCAACCGGAGGGGAATGGCCGCGGCCGGGGACAAAGCCGCGGGCAGACCGCTCACCCGGAACGCCAGATGGTAGGCTACGACGGTGAACTCCTCGCCCGCCCGGCCGGGTTCCCGCGGCGCCCACAGGCCGGTGCGCTCGACCGCCGCGTAGGCCACCGGGCGCGGCTTGGCGGTTCCCGGCACGTGCACGAATTCGGCCCGGACGTCGTCACGGTACCGGTTCAGATCCGCCGGGGTCGGACCGTCGATGCGGACGCCGTCCCCGGTCACCAGATAACCGTGGGCGATGTAGTCGCGGTAGAAATCAATGGGCCCCTCGTGGCCGGCGGGCAGGTGGAAGCGCGGTGCGTGGCGGCGGGCCAAGGCCTGATCGGCCGGTCCGGCGACTCCAGCCGGCGGATTCGCGGCGAAATACTCGGCGAAGCCCGGATACTGCGAGAAATTCCGGTCGGCGGCGACTCCCGCGGACGTGTGGAACGCCATGAGACACGCAAGGAAAGCCACCGTTGATGCGCGACGCAGCATGGGCATCGGATGGTTGCGTAGTGGGGCGATGGCGCGTTGTTCGTTAATGGACCCTGAAACAGGCGCGGTCGTTCCAGGCTTTGAACACGCCACGCCCGGCCAGATGGGACAGGTCGATCTTGCCCATGGCGCCATCCTGATACCGAAGCCATGTACGGTAGCCGTCTCGCAGCTCTCCTTCAGTTGGCCGAATCATTGCTCTTCCTCCTCATAAAAATAATGTGTCATTCAAACCCCGGTCCCTTCGGATTTGCCTCCATGGCGCGTTCTTGCAGAAGTCGGGGATGTCGCGATAACCCGCGGCTCCCTACCCCCTCCCATGGGAAAGGGAGGTTTTTACGCCAGGCGTGGCAGGATGCGCAGATGCACATCTTCGACAAGGTCAACCATTTCGTTTGGCCTGGATCAGCCCGAGGACTTCAACAACTTGGTGACATGGTTCCTGAGAAAAGAGTAGGGGCGGGTTTCAAACCCGCCTGCACCCGCACCGCGCGGTCGGGCGATACGGGATCCTGGTGGACTTCAGCTAACGCCGGCGTTTCCTGCCGTGGCTTGGACGCAGCTCTCGCTTCAGTCCGCCGGCGTCCAGCTTCGCCCGGAAGAGATATGCGATCGCGGATCCGTACCCGGTGCTGCCGGCGAAACGGACCGGGACCGATGGCATCTCATCGAACACGCGCGCCATCCGGAGTCGCACCACGGTGTCCTCGCGGTTTCGCCCGTCGTTCGAGATGGTGGCGACCTGCTCCCGGAGAGAGGAGCAGGCGCGCGAGGCGGCGGCGAGCCTGGACATACCCCACGCGTACACCGGCTACCGGAGGATGCTGGAGCAGCCGGAACTTTCGCCATGGACCAGGCGCAGGCCAAGGGCCTGCGTTGCTTGCTCAACAGGCGTTGCCACGATCGTGCACTACGAGAATCCGATCCTCACCGAGGTGGTCGGGAAGCGGTTTACGTTCATCGGATTCCCCTTGAGGCTTCGTGGCTCACACGGCGGACCGATCCGGGCCGTGGCCCTGGTGGACGGCTGAGCCGTCTCCCCCTCCACCCTGTTTTCAGACCCCGCGCAACGCAGCCCCGGACCCCGTCATGGCCTCCGGACGCGCTAACATGTCGGCCGCGTACGCGCGGGCGGCTTCGCTCGACCGGATGCCGTCCGCGTGCTCGATCACCTTCTCGAACGCCTCGGCATACTGGTCCAGGAGCTCGTGCGTCGCCTGCGGAAACGCAGGCAGTCCCATGAGGACCTCGCGGCCGGCGCGGGTCGCAGGCAGGTCCTCGGGATCATAGCGCGGAGCCGGCACCCCCTCGGGGAGCCGCGCAATCCGGGCGAAATGACCTTCGGTGAAGAACGGCTGCTGGTGCACCAGCGGATAGCGTAGCGGGAACGCCTGGCATCCTTCCGCCTGCAGGGCGGCAACGAGGAGCGGCAGGGGCAATCCCGTGCGTTCCGGCTCGCAGCGCACGATGAACTCGAAATACGTGCGCTCGACGTGGGCCGGGGGCAGGAAAGTATGGATGCCGAGGGCTTCAAGCTTCGTCGAGAGATGGAGAACGTTGGCGTTGCGCTCCGCGTTGTGCTCGGGCAAGCGGGCGAGCTGGGAGCGGCCGATGGCGGCCGAGACCGGAGCCATTCGACTCTTGACGCCGAAGCTGGTGCCGGCGAATCGCTTCGCCGGCGTATCCAACTCGATGATGCGCGTCACGTCTCCGAAGAGAATCGCGCGTTCGTAGAGCTCCGGGTCCCGGCACAGCAGCATGCCGCCTTCCCCTGCTGGCGCCAGCTTGTGCCCCTGCAAGCTGAAGACCGCGACGTCACCGAGAGAGCCGCAAGGCTGTCCGCGCCACTTGGCGCCATGGGCGTGCGAGGCGTCCTCGACGAGCCGCAGGCCGTGGCGCTCCGCGAGCGCACGAACCTCGGACATCTTCGCCGGGAACCCCCACAGGTGGACGACCACCACGGCCCGGGTACGCGAGGTAATCTTGCGCGCCATGTCCGCGGGGTCGATGCCGAGCCGCCCGGTCTCGCTCTCACAGAACACCGGCACCGCGCCCATCCAGACCATGGGCAGCACCGAGGCCCAGAACGTGGCGGACGGAACCAGAACCTCGTCGCCGGGCTGCAGATCGAGGGCGAAAAAGGCGGCGTGCAAGGCAGTGGTGCCGTTGGCATGGGCGAGCGCATGGGGCATGCCCGTCAGGGTGGCGTAATCGGCCTCGAGCTCGCGGATGACCGGATGCGTGGACAGGTTCCCGTCGCGAAGCACCCGCAGCACCGCCTGCTCGTCTCGTTCGTCCAGGCGCGGCCAGCGATTGGCCTCTTCCTGATCCGCGGTCACCGCGTGCGGTCCCCCGAGGATGGCGGGTAGCGTCATCTCTTGTTGCTCCATACACACCAGGAGCCTGTCCCGGCGTCGTGTCCGGTAAATTCGCAAGATAATTTACTGGTCTTTTTTGCCGTCGGCTGCGTTGTTCCTCCTCCCGTGGTACGGGCCACTGCTCGTCATCGCGCCTTGCCGACAACAAAAAATCCTGCGCAACTTACCTTGCGAATTTACCGGACACGACACTAGACCCGTGCGAGAACTTGGTCGAACTCCTCCGCGACCCGCGAACGATAGCGGTCAAGCTGGCCCTCCGCAAGCCCGACGTCGCCGCCCGTGATCTCGACGGCGAGTGCCCGCAGGCGTTCGAGATGCTCATCGCGCCGGCCGAGTCCGCCCCGCGGGATCCATTGTGCGACGTTGGTGCGGCGGCGGAGGTAGTCCTCCAGCGTACACGCGAATTCATGGTCGCGGCACCAGGCGGGCGCCGGCATCCCTTCCTTCAGTCCCGGCAGCAAGACCGGCGAATCGTACCCGGCCGAGCGGTCGAAGGTCAGGGCCCCGGCCCGCGCGCCGGCGGCGGCCTCACCCCGGTTCGGGGCGGGGACTTCCGTTCCCGCACCCACGGAAGCTCCACTGCAGCGGCCGTGACTCATGCCGGGGCCACCGTTGCCCCGACGGGCCGGCGGCCGAGGCGGAGGGAGATATCGGGCCAGTCCCCGCATCGCGCGGCCCGCCGCCTCCGCGCACCCGGTCAGCTTGCCGCCGTACACGGACACCCACGGCCGTTCACCATCCACCACGATCCGGGGCCGTCGCGAAAGGTCGAGCGGATAGCCGCCATCCTCGTGGGTCACCGGAACGGCGAGCGGCCGAACGCCGCTCCGCAACGCCACGATCGATTCCTTGGAGCCCACGTCCCGCACCTGCGCGACCGCAAGTCGAGGAGCAGGCTCACGTCCTCCGGCAACGCCCGCCAACCCTCCTCGAGGTCAAGGATCGGGGTCTCGGTCGGACCCCACATCTCGACCGGCCCCCACGGGATGCTCGTGATGACGTCGTCCTCGGCTCCCATCTCCATCACCAGTCCCGCTTGCTGCTCGGGCTCGCGTTCGAAGACCAGGTACACGCCCTTGCTGAAAGCGTGTCGCCAGGGCGATCGGACGCCGAACCGGGCGTTGACTCCATCGGTCCACACTCCCGCGCAGTTGGCCATCGCGCGGGCTCGCACTTCGAGCTCTCGCCCCGTCAGAGTATCGCGCACCTCGATCCGCCAAAGGCCATCGGCAGCGGACCAGGCTCCGCCGAGCACCTCCGCGTAGTTCAGGCTCGCCGCATCCCCCGCGTCGTCGCCGGGCGCGAGCCAGTGGAGCACGAAACGGCTGTCGGAGTGCCGGAGCATGGCTTCCTCGAAGCAGAGCGCCTCGCGCGGGCTCGCGAGAAGCTTCGCCTCACGGTAGATCGTCCGGACCTGGGGTCGCCGCCGGCGCCCGCGGCTGACCAGCCAGTAGAAGTAGAGCGCTGCCATTCCCGGCACCTTGCCGAGTCTCCCCCTTGCGGCCGGAACGAAGCGCAGGACAAGAGGCGAAACGGATTCCGGCTGGCGGTGAATCATGCGGTCCCGCGCCCGGGAAAAGTGGAAGACCGCCGGCAGATCGAAGTTTCTGAGATAGAGCAGGCCGCCCCAGATCATCATGCCGGAGGCTTGGCTCGTACCGGACGCGAAATCGCCACGGTCGAGCACGACGGCGTTGTAACCCGCTCGGCGCAGCCGATGGTAGAGGCTCGCGCCGTTGACGCCGCCGCCGATGATAGCCACGTCGAAAACAGCATGCGACGCCGTCCCCAGCATGGTGTCTCGACCCGTCACCCGCGCACTCCATCCTTCCCGCGCACTGGAGGAACCAGCACCCGACCTTTCACGTCGGCACCCCGTCGGACTTGGCGAATCCCAACGAAAAGCCGGGAAGCCATTTCCAGGCGATTTGCACGAGAATATCCCATCTGTTCGACGAAAGTCCAACTGAAAAAACGTCGAAAACCGGCGTTACCGAATGGTCCGACTCTGGCGGACCGTCGATTGAACCACGAGCGTAGCGTGTAGCAAGCTGCATGCACATTTCGGAAGTCCCTCCTCATCTCGACGGCGGCGTGCGGCCGGGGCTTGCCATGGACCGCCATGCCCCGGCCCAAAACGGGGATGGATATACGGTAGCACGGGGAGCAGCTTGACATCCGGCCCCGGTTTTGAGCACTATGTCTACCCATTAACAAAAGCTGGAAAGGAGAGCGTGATGACAAATCCTAGAACATGCAATTGGCTTCGGCCCACCTGCACGGGACTGATGGTGGCGGCGTTTCTGGCGCTCACTCTGTTTCCTGCGAGCCAGACCGCGGGCCAGACGACCTTGACCTGGCAGACCTGGGCGGGCGCTAAAGAGTGCAACGCCGATTGGAAGGCGGAGTGTGTCGGCGGGCGAGACCGCAACAACTGCCTGTCGGACTGGATGACCTGCATGGGTTGGAATTACAACAGTCTTTTGTTCAAACAGTGGAGAGCGTTCACCAAACACAACACAAGCCCATTCTGGGCAGTCTCCTATGCCCCTCGGCGATGAAAGATTGCAAGGGGGAATGCCGTTCACTGATTTTTGGCCAGTTGGCTCGCCCATACAAGCTATGCGATATCAACGATGCGGGAAAATTTTGCGACAAATTTCTCTCGGACGTGCAGATTGAAGCACGCGATGTATGCGAGAGCCGTTGCGACACCTTCAAGGAGAGCCACTGTTAGAGCTACTGTTCACAAGTATCAAGCAGTGTGCCGGGGGTCGATGCGGTCTCGCCACAGGAGGCCGCATCGACCCCCGGGCGCCGTCATCGGGCACGGAAGGAGCGAGTCATGTTGATAAAGAAGGAGAAGATCGACACCTTTGACGACTGGGTGGACGCCTTCCATCAGTGGCACGACGACATCGGCTACCCCATGGAGCTCATCGGAGGCGATTACACCTTCGAGACGAAGCTCGACGAGGTGGAGAGCAACGAGATCGAGTTCGGCGAATACGCCGGCCGGCCCAAGTGGGAGAAGGTGACGGACATTCCCGACCAGCGTATTCAGGACGCGCTGGCCCACCTGATCGAGTTCCAGGGCGACACGGAGTTCGCCTCCGTGGAGCAGCAGACCAACCTGATCGAACGGGCCCCCACCGAGGTGGACCTCAAGAATCTGATCCGCATCAACCGGGAAGAGATGCGGCACGGCTGGCAGATGGCCTACGTACTGGTGACCCAGTTCGGTGAATCCGGCAAGCGTCAGTCCCAACGGCTGTTGGAGCGGCGGGCGTCCGAGGGCAGCCGTCTGCTGGATTCCTTCAACCAACCCGTGCGGAACTGGCTGGATTTCTTCACCTACACGAGCTTCATCGACCGTGACGGCAAGTACCAGTTGAACATGCTCAGCCGTAGCGCTTTCGCACCACTGGGCCGCAGCACCCTGCCCATGCTGAAGGAGGAAGCGTATCACCTGGCCCAGGGAAACATCGGCCTGATGCGCATCGTCAAGGCCGGCAAGATCCCCATGGCCATCATCCAGAAGTACTTCAACAAATGGGTCTCCACCGCCTACGACCTGTTCGGGCAGGACGAATCCAGCTCCGCCCACTGGGCCTACGTCTGGGGACTGAAGGGGCGCTACGACGAGCACCTGTTCGACGAGCCGGCGGACATGGAACGGCTGAACGAACTCTCACGAGAGACTTTCTTCAAGGAAGTAACCGCCCTCGTGGACGCCCTGAATCACAACGTCGCCGGAGATCAGCCCAAGTTGACGATTCCCAGCGACAAATTCCGGCGTTACATCGGCAACTACGCCGGCAAACCCTACAGCGTGGGCGGGGAACTGCTTGCGGAAGGGGATTACCAGAAGCACCTGGCGGAGGTCCTTCCCTCGAAGGCCGACGACGAATACGTCATCGGCCTGGAAAAGGAAGGCGGCTGGATTCTCGACCCGAGGTAACCCCGTGATGGCGCGCGCTTAGATCTCCACATCGAGCCCGTAAGCCCGCGCCATCACCACGATGGGATGCACCGGCTTTCTGCCGGTGGCCTGCTCAACCTGAATCGCCGACAACGGACAGTCGGTGGCCGTACAGGCGTCCTCGGGTCGCATGAACTTGAACAGCGGCCTCCCCACCTGCATCGACGCCTCGAAGTTCTCTTTCCTGACACTCCAGCTTCCGTCGTGTCCGCTGCAACACTGCATGCGGAAGACCTCCGACCCCGGGATAAGCTGCATCAACTCCTGAGCCTTGAAGCCAATGTCCTGCGCCTTGAGATGGCACGGCTGGTGATAGCGGATCTTCCCGACCTCCTGAGAGAAATGCAGGTCCAGCTTGCCGCTCTCGTGGACCTTTACCAGGTACTCCGACAGGTCCAGGGTGTTCTCCGAGACCAGTCTCGCGTCGTCGGTGGGCAGCATGCGCGGATAGTCCTGCTTGAGCATGTAGCTGCAACTCGCGCTGGGCGCCACGACCCTGTAACCTTGGCGGACCATCCGGCTCAGGCTTGCCACGTTGGCCTCGATCTTCTTCAGCGCCTCGTCCAACAGCCCCACGTCGATGAACGGAAGGCCGCAGCACTGCTGCTCGGGGACGACGCACTCGATGCCGTTCTTTTCCAGGACCCCCATCGCCGCCTTGCCGATCCCGGGCTCGTTGTAGTTGACCGTGCAGGTGTAAAACAGCGCCGCCTTCTCCTCGCCTTGGCCCTCCGGGGCGGCCGAACGTTTGCGGACCCACTTCGCAAAGGTCTGTCCGTGGTACGTGGGTAACAAGCGCTCCCGGTGCACCCCCAGATACTTTTCCATCAGACGGCGCAGAAAGGGATTCCGGTTGGCCCGGTTGACGATGGGCGCCATCCAACTGGCCAACCGCCCGACCCGGTCCGTGTCGCCCATCATGCGGTCGGCCCAGCTCACCCCTTCGTTCCTGGCTTCAACGAGACTGGCCCGCATCATGGTCCGGGGAAAATCGATGTCCCACTCGTGAGGCGGAACATACGGACAGATGGGATCGCAAAGCTTGCACTGGTAGCACTGGTCGACAACCAGCTTCATCTGGTCGTCCTTCAGGGAACTCGCGTCACCGAAGTTCTGGTCCATCATCTGAAACAGGCTCACGAAGGACGGACAGAGGGTGTGGCAAAGCGTGCAGCCGTAGCAGATATCGAATACCCGCTCGAGCTCCTTGCGCGTGGCGCCCTCGTCCCAGAAATCCGGCGATTCGGGATCAAAGCTCATGAGTGTCGTTCCCTCCCGTGTAGTGTGTGTCTCGTCCGCGTGCGCAACGTGATCTTAAGATTTTCCCGCGGCAAAAGTAAGCACCGCGCGCCACGGGCACCCTATCCACGCGCCTGACGGCCGATGAATCGGCCCAATAGCGGCACCGCGAAAGAATACTTCCCATGCCGGTTCTTGAACACCAGGCCCTGGGACGCCAGCGCGACAAGCATCTGGTTGACATGGCTGCTGCTGAACGATTTGTCCAGGGATCGTTTGGATTCCTCCACCACTTCCTGGACCGTAAACTCATCGTCGCAGCTCTCAAGCCGCGAAATCACGAACAACAACTCCCGTTGCCGGTCGGTGGCGCGAGCCCATCGCCCGGCGAAAAAGTCCGTGTCGAGTTTCTGCTCAATCTCCTCGGTGGGTACGACCGCCTGCTCTCCTCTATCGATCCGTTGAATGAATGCGTCGTACACTTCTCTGCAAATGAACTGGATGAAGTAGGGATACCCGCCGGATGTGTCGATGATCGTTTCGACGGAGCTGTCGCCAAGCTTCAAGGGACACTCCGCGTCTTCGACGGGTTTGCGGACCGCGTCCTCACTTTCGCTCCTGGAAAGGCTTTGCAGAAAGACGACCCTGAACATTCTCTCGGAAAAAGTCCTAGCTTCCACCAGCTTGGGAAACAGGGTTGGGAGACCCGTAAGGACGAGCATCAAAGGAAGTCCCTTTCTTTGCAGCGACTGAAAGGCATCGAGCAGGAGAGACAAAGGATACTCTTCCTTTGCCGATTGGTCAGCGAGGTTCTGTGCCTCATCATACGCGAAAATGATTCCGGACACGTCGTGTTCCCTCGACAATGCACTCCAGGCAATCTCCAGGACACCCTTGACCTTGTCGAGGGGTAGGCCGGGCAGACCCCTGTAGAGATCCATGAGAGCGGGGTAGTTGAGGGTGCGTTGGATTTGATCGGAGGCGGCAGCGAATCCGACGTTTGGCACCTCCACCGTTTCCATCACGACGCCTGACGTGATCAGAGACAGATCCGTGCAGAGCCGGATTCCCATATTGTCCTCACTCACGCTCGTGGACTCCGAGAGATCGGTCCCCACCCAAATCCACCTCCGGTTCATCGCCAAAGGCTTGAACGAGTCGAGAAGCACCGTCTTTCCGACTCCTCGAAGCCCTGTCAAAACCATGTTTTCCAGAATCGTGGTTTGCTGAAGCAACCGCAGGAACTCTTCACGCTCTGCCCGTCTCCCTGCCAGGTAAGGGGGCTTGTGTCCTGCACCTGGACGAAACGGGTTTGAGAACTCGGCCATATCAATACTTACTCCGATCAATCATTTTACATAAATTTATATTTATAATTAAATTAAGTAAACAGAATAATCTACCATAAAAATACCCAAGCGAGAAACAATCTGCAAAATCCGGGCTGGAGGCATTGCCCACGCCTCGTGAGATCGGAACAAACAGAGAGACATGTGTCGTTTAAGGCCACAAGCAATATCCCATGTCACGATTCGAGCTGCTGCTTCAGTATTCGAAAGATCAGCCCATAGAACCGCCAACAGGACGGGAGGGAGACGGTCAGAAACTCGCGGATCGAGCGGACAGGAAGCCGCGTGTCCACGTGGCTGACGACCTTCAAGATGGCCACGTATACCCGGCTCGGGTCCGGCAGCGCATCCGCCAGGCGCAGGCTCTCCGTGAAGGGAATCAGCGGGTCGGTGTCACCGTGGCCGATGAGCACCCGTGCCTTGACCTGGGAAACCACCGGACGCAGGGACAGGCTCTCCAGATAGTCCCGCACGGCGGGTTCCGTGGCCTTCATCAGGCCCGGGACCCGCGCCGGGTCCCGGTTACGGATGAGCTCGTACACCGCGCGTCCGCCTTCCGTGAGCTGGTCCGGCGAGAACGAAGCCGCTTCCCCTTCCGGGTTCCGGGCGCCAGCGCCGAGCAGGCCCGGCAGGATCATGCGATCCCGCTCCTCCGTCACATGGAGTATGAGGTTTTTCACGAACACTTCCCGCGCATAGTCCTCGGGGGGCTCCGGATGCCGGTGGCCCCGGTACTCGTCCTGCCCGGTGGTCAGGTAGCGGATCATGTTGACGGTGTCGTAGTAGCCGCCGAAAGAGACCACGAATTTCACTTGTTCCCGGATGGACGGGTCTGACGCGGCCTTCAGCGTCGGGGCCACGGCAAAGCTGATGCCGAACAGGCCGGCGCGGGTCTCGTCCACGTCTTCCAGCAACAGCAGGAAGCGAAAGACCGCCACGAGGTCTTCCGCCTCGTCCATCACGAGACGAAGGGACTTGAGGCCGTCGAGCTCGGGTACCAGGACGGCGAATCCGCAGCCTGCCAGACAGTTCGCCAGCGCAACGAGACGCGGGTCGTCCTTGCCCGTTTCGAGCGCCCCGTGGGTCAGAACCAGGCCGGGGCGAGGCCCGGCATCCCCGGGGGCGTAGAGGTCCGCAACCATCTGCCGGTCACCGGCAGCGATGTTCAGGGTACGCACGGCGGGCTTCCGCCTGCGCCAACTCCACAGGAACTTCCTCAAGCCCTCACCGCCCAACTGATCGAGCAGCAGAATGAGGCTCAGGACCGCAAGCCGAACGTATGAAAGGATGAGCAAAGGGGGGCAAGAGAACCCCTCCGACCCTCGCCCGAAGGCAGGGGGTCGGAGGGAACGGCAGACTAGGGATGCGCGGCCTCGCCCTCCAGGGCGAGGTTGACGTGGTGGTGCGACTTGGACACCGGGCCGATGCCCTTGGCGATGGTGGTCCAGTGCTCGCCTTCGTCGTCGCTGTAGAAAACGTCGCCGTCCGTGGTACCGGCGAAGATGGCGTAGCCGCCGTTCCACGCGTCCATGCACATACCCTCGATGTTGGCACGGATGTGCTCGGGCAGGCCCTCACCCAGGATATCCCAGGTCTCGCCGCCGTCACGGCTGCGGGCCACCCGGGCGTCCGCGGTGTGCAGCTTGCGCCAAGTTCCGGGGCCGGTCCTGGCGCCGGCCACGAACAGCAGCCTGGAGTCCTGCGGGTGGACGAAGAACGGGTCCACGTAGCCGATCCGGAAATCCCGCGGCGTCATGCTCTTCCAGGTGGCGCCGCCGTCGCCGCTCACGCAGAAGCCCGCGGTAACATCCGGTCCGCAGTTGGTGGTGGGCGCCGTGCCGTAGACCTTGTCCGGGTCGTTGGACGGGACGAACACCCTGTGCGCGTCCGGGTTGATGTTGGCGATGGTGGTCCAGGTCTCGCCGCCGTCCGTGCTGCGCAGGAAGCCACCCACCTCCACCGCCACGTGAATGATGTCGGGGTCGGTGGGATGAAACGTGATGCTCTTGGCATGGGCCTGATGCGGCGGGCCGGGAAAAGTCCACTTCTCGACGCCCGGCACCTGGCGCAGCCCCGGCAGCTCGGTCCAGGTCTTGCCGAGATCATCCGTGAAATAGAGGTGCGCGGGCTGCGTGCCAGCGTAGACCCTGGGCTTGCCGTTCACCACCTGGGTGGCCAGCGAGTAGATCTCCCTGTCGCCGATGCCGCTGTCCCGCTTCTCCCAAGTGCGGCCCTGGTCCGCGCTGGCGTGGATCTCGCTGCCGTAGGTGCCGACGAACAGTGTTTGCGTCACCGGCTCGAAGATGACGGAGCTGGCGTGCTTTCCGGGCAGGTGCACGGCGTCGCGCCGCCACGAGCCGTTCTCCTTGTGAAAGGAGAACACACCTTCCACCGTTCCCACCAGCAGCTTGTCGCAGGCGGTTTCGCCTTGGGTCAGCAACTGGCCTCCAGGGGATAAACAGACGTACATGAGCAGTCCTCCTTCGCACTGGCGGTATGTAGCGGTATGTCAACTTGCTTCTCGTTTCGTGTCCTCGCCGCGTGTCGCCGGCACGGGCGGGTTTGAAACCCGCGGCCGCGCCTTGTGGGTCCATCCTACTGAAGGTCCCGGCACTCCGTCAAGATACGCGGGGTTGAATTTCCGCGCGCCTTGGTATTAGCTCTGGCAGTGAACGGAAACGTCGGACGAGGGAGTCGCGGCGTTCCGGAGTCGGATCCGAAGGAAGGAAATCTCAAGGAGGCAAGGACATGTACGAGACCGACCAATACGAAGGCATGCTGGCGGAAACCATCACCATCCAGGGCCACAACGGCGACACCATCAACGCCTACTACGCGCGCCCGCTGGGCAAGGGGCCGTTCCCGGGCGTGGTGGCGATCCACCATCTGCCCGGCTGGGACGAGTGGTATCGCGAGGCGACGCGCAGGCTGGCACACCACGGCTTCGCCACCATCTCACCCAACCTCTACTTCCGGGCCGGCCACGGCACCCCGGAAGACGTGGCGGCCAAGGTGCGGGCCGGCGGCGGCGTGGCTGATGACCAGGTCGTGGGGGATCTGGTGGGCGCCATGAACTACCTGCGCTCCATGCCCTACCACAACGGCAAGGTGGGAATCTGGGGCACCTGCTCGGGTGGGCGCCACGCCTTTCTCACCGCCTGCCGGGCCAAGGGCTTCGACGCGGCGGTAGAGTGCTGGGGCGGTCGCGTGGTGGCGGGCAAGGACGACCTCAACGAGAAGCAGCCCGTCGCCCCCATCGACTACACCGCGGACCTTTCGTGTCCGATCCTGGGCATTTTCGGCAACGACGACAAGAGCCCGTCGCCGGAGCAGGTGGACCAGCACGAGGCCGAGCTCAAGAAGCACGGCAAGGACTACGAGTTCCATCGCTACGACGGCGCCGGCCACGGTTTCTTCTACCACGACCGCCCCAACTACCGGCAGGAGCAGGCCGTGGACGGCTGGAAGAAGCTACTCGGTTTCTTCGGCACGCAACTCGCCTAGGGAGTGCTGTCGGGTGATCCGGAGCGCGTGAGACGCGCTCCGGATCACCCCGGCCATTTCCGAACGACACGAAAGGAGACCATCATGTGCACGATGATCGCCAAAAAGGTCGCCATGGAGGGAAGCGGCAAGAACTCCGACGACTGGTTCAGGGTCAATCAGGCCAACATCGCCTATGACCACCCGTACCATGTCTTCAGGGAGCACTCCCTCAACATCGACTTCGTCAACGAGGCCGAGGGACCGGGCGCCCGCGTGGCCGTGGAGTTGAGCGTCGAGTCGGCCCGGAACCTGGTGGACACCATCCTCAATGTGCTGAACGAGGCCGAACACGGCGGTTGGGTTGACGAGGACGAAGGGCCGGAAGTCCACATGCCCGCGGTCAAGAGCTCGGGAACCCTGTAGACCGGGGCACCAACAACGCTTTTCTGGGGGTCAGCCTTCAGGCCCGCATGGGACACCGAGGGCTGCCCCCCCCAACACTCTCTCTTCTACGTCCGAGCCGGCACGGCGGCGATCCCGCTCACCGGCACTCCATAGAAATCAGCGGCATTCCGGCACAGGATGCGGTGCTTGTTCTCCTCGGTGAGGTCGTCGCGGTTGCGCAGCTTCTCCACCGAGTGGGGCCAGTCCGTATCCCAGTGGGGGTTGTCCGACGAGTACAGCAGGCAGCGGTCGCCGATGTGGCGGATGGCGTCGGGGATGGTGAGCTCCTCGCACTCAACGCCGAAGTAGCAGCGGCCGCCAAGCACGTACTCGCTGGGCCGGCGCGCACACAGCGGCGCCTCCACGTCGCCGCGCTTCTCCCACTCCTCGTCCAGCCGGTCCATCCAGTACGGCACCCAGCCGGCGCCCGACTCCAGAAACCCGACGCGCAGCCTGGGATAGCGCTCCAGCACCCCGCCGAAGATGAGCTGGGTCATGGCGATCATCTGCTCGAACGGATGGGTCACGGCATGGATCGCCAGGAACTTGTCGAACCGGTCTGTGCCGGCGGCGTCGCGCGGCTGGCTATGCACGGCGATGGGCACGTCCAGCCGCTCCACCGCGGCATAGAACGGATCCAGCTCCCGGTCCGACAGCTTGCGCCAGGCCACGTAGGTGGGCAC
This sequence comes from Binatia bacterium, assembly GCA_963422385.1. Taxonomy (GTDB): domain Bacteria; phylum Desulfobacterota; class Binatia; order UBA9968; family JAJDTQ01; genus JAJDTQ01. Next base: position 1,073,376 of record OY729432.1, read on the forward strand.
CTGCACCGCCACCATGCCCAGCTCCACCAGCCGCTCCAGCTCCTCCACCGCGCTCTCGACTTCCTGCAGCGCCACGATGCCGACGCCCTTGATGCGGTCGGGAGCGGCGCTGCAAAACTCGTGGAGCCACTGGTTGTAGGCCCTCGCCAGCACCCGGGCCCGGGCCGGGTCACGCACGTTACCGATGCTCAGCCCGGCGGTCGGGAACAGCACCGCGGAATCGATGCCCTCGGCGTCGATGTCGGCCAGCTCCCGCTCGGGGTCCGCCACCCGATGACCCATGCGCCCCAGGTCCCGGTCCCAGCCGTCCTGGGGAAACAGCTCGCGGGCCGAGCTATAGGGCTCCGGAATCCTTTCCCGGTAGGCGGTCATGGGTTCGGTCAGGTGGCCGTCCGCGTCGATGACAGGATATCCGATCATGGCATCGTCCCTTTGCCGTTGTTTCTATAGCCCGTAGAAAACCCGCGGATTGTCATCCACGATTTTCGTGTGCATGTCCGCGCTGATGCCTCCGGTCTCCTTGAGCGACGTGAGCGCCTCGAGCTCCGTGGAGGAGTCCGCGTGTCCGTAGTCCGTGCCGATCATCAACGCGCCGTCCCCGGCGTGTTGCAGCAGGTACGGCACGTCGTCGCCGATCTGGCAGGTCACGTACAGGCTGTATTCCTGCAGGAGGTCGTCCGGGAGCTTGTTGTCCACCGTGTCCAGCCGGCGGTGCAACTCGTAGACCACCCACGGTATCCACGATGCCGCGGTCTCGATGAAGCCGAACCGCAGCTTGGGAAAGGTCTTGGGCAGGCCCGCGTTCACCAGCCGGAAGAAAGCGCCGACGTTGAAGATGCGGTACTGGTTGAAGAAGTCGCGGGTGCCGTCGGGGTTCGCCAGCAGGTCCACCACGTTGGCGTTGCCGTTGGACTGGTGCAGCCCGATGCACATGTCCAGCTTCGAAGCCTCCTCGTAGACCGGGAAGAAGTACGGGTCATCCACGCTGCGCGGACCCTCAAGGGGCCGCATGAAGATGCCGCAGGCGCCGTTCTCCCTGGAGAAGCGCAACTGGTCCAGGGCGTCCGGCATGCTGAGGAACGGCAGCACGCACATCCAGCGCAGCCGCCCGTCACTTTCCTCCCAGATGTCCGCCAGCCAACGATTGTAGGCGCCGCAAAGCGCCACGTCCACGTCGGGCCGCTCGGTGCACTGGTCCAGAAAGATGCTGGGATAGAGGATCTGAACGTCGATGCCCAGCTCGTCCATGTGGGCCAGCCGCGCCGCGACGTTGGCCACGTCCCGGGTCGCCATGCTGGTCGTCATCTGCCTGCCGACCCGCTTCGACCGCTCCACCAGCGCCTCTTCGGTGAACGCGAACCGGAACAGCCCCCGGATCTTCCCGTCGATGACCCAGTTCTGCCGTTGCGTCCCGTCATTCGGATCGAACAGCGAAGGCCGGTACTTCCGCTCCGAGGGCGTGAGATACTCCCACGTACGCGGGCTCTCGACTACATGCGCGTCGGCATCTACCCATCCCATGGGACTGTTCTCCTTCCGTGGATGCGTGTGAAACACGTTTCGAGATTATCCGGGTTGGAGCGAGGCAGTCAACCGGATTCGCGCCGTGACGCATCGGCCCGTCCCGTACTCATTGTTCATCGCTCTCCCGCCATCGAGAGCCGCCACGGGGCTTTTCCGCATTGACCTGCCACCCGAATCTTGTCATGCAGGAATGCAATCGCCCCAAGGAGGAACCCATGGCAGGCGTCGTCGATGCGGACACGCACATTATCGAGCATCCGGGGATGTGGGAGCTTTTCGATCCCGAGCTGTATCAGCGGCGCCCGGTGCTGGCGTCGACTACGGAAGAAAGCGTCTACGGCCGGCACAACCAGGTCTGGCTCATCGACGGCACGGCGGTGCCCAAGCGCTTCGGCAAGGGCAGCGCTCTGGTGGCCGTGGGCGGCTCGGACATCGAGAACGCCCGGACCGACATCGCGGCCTCGGTACGGTACGTGACGGACCCGGTAGCGCGGGTGCGGGACATGGACAAGCGTGGGGTGGATGCCGAGGTCGTGTACCCCACCCTGCTGCTGGGCTACCTCGACGTGGACGTGGCTCTGGAGGCGGCTGTTTGCCAAGCCTACAACCGCTATCTGGCGGCGGCCTGGAAGACCGCCGGAGACCGGCTGCGCTGGGTGGTGGTGCCGCCGTTGCGGGACATGGACGCCTCGGTCCGGGAGATCGAGACGGCGCGGGATCACGGCGCGGTGGGGGTGTTCTTCCGCGGCGTCGAGGGCGACCGCTCGCTGGCGGAATCGTATTTCTTTCCCGTGTACGAGGCAGCCAACCGGCTCGGCATGGCCATCTGCATCCACACCGGGGCCGGCGCCCCGGAGATCACCAAGGTGTTCGACCGGAACTTCAGCCACAACCTTCCCCACGTGCGCTCGCTGCCGCTGTTCGCCTTCCGGGATCTGGTGGCGCACAAGATCCCGGAACGTTTTCCCGAGCTGCGCATCGGCTTCATCGAGGCATCGGCCTCGTGGGTGCCCTACGTGCTGCACCACCTGAGCCGGGCCAGCCGCGCCCGGCTCAATGCCGGCGGTGACGCGGACGCAACCCTCGACTGGGGTCCCAACCTGTTCCGCGACTACCGGCTCTACGTGGCCGCGGAGGCGGACGAGGACCTGCCCTACCTGCTGACCCACATCGGCGAGGACCACGTCATCATGGGGTCCGACTACGGCCACCAGGACCAGTCCCGTGAGGACGGCATGGTGGCGGTCATGCGGCGCAAAGAGGACATCGCTCCGCATGTGGTGGAGAAGATACTCTGCGACAATCCCCGCCGGTTCTACGGGCTCGTGTAGAGGGCCTATCCTGAAAGGTCGCGCCGCAGAAACTCACGCTTCCCTGCGACATGCGCTTGACAGCATATGTGCTTTGGCGCATACTTCGATTTCTATGGCGTGGCAGATCGCATTTGATCCGGCCTTCGACCCGGAATTGGAGGCTTTATCCCCGTTCGGTACACGATGAGATGCTTGCACGGTTGCAAGTCCTCGAAGCGTTTGGGCCGACGCTGGGGCGACCTCGCGTAGACACCCTGAACGGACCACGCTACGCCAACATGAAGGAGCTTCGCTTTCAGGCCGAGGCGGGGTCTGGCGCGTCGCTTTTGTATTCGGTCCCGAGTGGAAAGCCATCGTGCTCGCGGCCGGCAACAAATCGGATGTCAGCGAAAGACGCTTTTACCAAACGCTGGTCAAGAAGGCAGACGACAGGTCGGATGCGCGTCCGGATCGGCTGAAACAGGGAAGGAGGCCGCAATAACGACGCTGACGGAGTAAAGACTCGTGCAATTTCACTCATTCCTTTAACTATATTTTATATTGGTGAATTAAATGACCACTCTGGCTGAAAGAATGAACAGGCTTCCGAGCGCACGCCGGAAGAAAATAAATGAGCGGGCGCAGGCGCTGATTGCCGAAGAGATGTCTCTGCGAGACCTGCGCAAGGCCCGAAAACAGACGCAGGCACGTGTGGCCAAGGAACTCGGCATCAAACAGGAAAACGTATCGCGAATCGAAAAACGCAGCGATCTTCTGATTTCCACACTCAGCGGCTATGTCGAGGCCATGGGCGGAAAATTAAGCCTTGTGGCGGAATTCCCCGACCGTCCACCGATTGCACTGACCGGAATTGCGGCTCTGGACAATGAGGACCATCCGGCCAAATCATAGTCCTGGCCCTCCGATGATCTCGAACGCTACCGTAGGCCCACACGATATCAAGCTCCGCGATCCTGCGCTCAGGCACTCTGTGGCTGTGGCGACGGGAGGCTTGAGATTTGTCGCCTGCCGCAATAAGGTCGGATGCATGTATGGAGGACGACAATGAGCAGCAAGGACATCACCTTCGTCGACACCACCCTGCGTGACGGACACCAGAGCCTGTGGGCGGAGAACATGACCACGGGCATGATGCTTTCCGTGGCCAAGCAGATGGACCGGGCGGGGTTCGAGGCCATGGAGCTGATCTCCGGCTCCCACCTCAAGAAGTGCGTGCGGGAGCTCAAGGAGGATCCGTGGGAACGGGTTCGGATGGTGGCTGAGCGCATTACCGAGACGCCGCTCCGGGTCATCGCCGGCCGCGTCAATACGTTCGAGTTCAACCCGCTGTGCATGTACCGCCTGTTCATGGAGCGCATGGCCGCCAACGGCATCCGGGAGGCGCGTATCTCCGAGGAGTGGAACGACCTCGCGGGATGGAAGCGCAAGGTGGAAGTCTCGCGGGAAGTAGGCATCAAGCCCATCATCAACATGATCTACTCGGTGTCCCCCAAGCACACCGATGAATACTTCGCCCAAAAAACGCGCGAGGCGGCCTCCCTCGAGGTGCCGCTTATCTGTCTCAAGGATCCCGGCGGCCTGCTCACGCCGGAGCGCATGCGCACGCTGGTGCCGGTGATGTTCGAGAACTGCAACGGCATCCCCATCGAGCTTCACACCCACTGCACCACCGGGCTGGGGCCTCTGTGCTGCCTGGAAGGCATGGACCTGGGGATCCGCAGCGTCAATACCGCGGTGCCGCCGTTGGCGGACGGCTCCTCCAACCCCAACGTCTTCAACGTGGCGCGCAACGCCCGCGCCCTGGGCTACAACCCGCTCGTGGACGAGTCTGTACTCGAACCCGTGGCCGGGCAGCTCACCACCGTCGCCAGGCGCGAGGGCTTCCCCATCGGCAAGCCCGTGGAGTACGACTACGCCCAGTATCAGCACCAGGTTCCCGGCGGCATGCTCTCCAACCTCCGGCACCAGCTCGACAAGGTGCGGTTGGGGGACCGGTTCCCACGGGCACTGGAAGAGTCCATCCGCGTCCGGGCCGAGTTCGGCTATCCCATCATGGTGACGCCGCTGTCCCAGTTCGTGGGCAGCCAGGCGGCGCTGAACGTCATCGTGGGGGACCGCTACAAGGAGGTCACCGATCAGGTGATCCGCTATGCCCTGGGACGGGCCGGAGAGGAAGGCGGCCGGCTCATGGACCCCAACGTCAAGGACAAGATCCTCGACCGGCCCCGGGCCAGGGAGATCGCGGCGCAGGAGCCGGAGGAGACGCCCCTCTCCGAGATGCGCGGCAGGCTGGGAGGCGACGGGGTTTCGGACGAAGAGCTGCTGCTGAGATGGTTGCTGAGCGAAGCCGAGATCGCCGAGATGCGCGCGGCCGCGCCGCCCCGGGCCTACGTCAGCACAAGCCCACCGCTGGTGGCGCTGGTGGAGCAACTCACCAGGAGGGCCGCCCTCGGACACGTCAGCGTGACCAAGGGCGACGTTTCCGTGACGCTGAACCGGACAAATTGAAGCCGGAGGATACGACCATCGCCATTCATCGCCTGACCAGACTGCCGGCGTGGCAGAGCCTCGCCGAGCACTACCTCACGCTCAAGGACGTGCATCTGCGCACGCTGTTCGCAGAGGACGAGAGCCGCGGCGAGCGTTTCGCCGTCGAGGACGCGGGGCTCTACCTCGACTACTCCAAGAACCGCATCACCGACGAGACCCTGAGCCTGCTGCTGGAGCTGGCGCGGGCCACGGGCCTGCGGGAACGCATCGACGCCATGTTCGGCGGCGACCGGATCAACGTCACCGAGGGGCGGCCGGTGCTGCACGTGGCGCTACGGGCGCCCCTCGGCCAGAGCATCCTGGTGGACGCCCAGGACGTGGTGCCCGACGTGCACACGGTGCTGGACCGCATGTCGTCCTTCGCCGACCGGGTCCGCTCCGGCGAATGGAAGGGGTACACCGGCAAACGCATCCGCAACGTCGTCAACATCGGCATCGGCGGCTCGGACCTGGGGTCGGTGATGGCCTACGAGGCCCTCCGGCACTACAGCGACCGGTCGCTCGACATGGGCTTCGTCTCCAACGTGGACGCCACCGACTTCGCCGAGACCACCCAGGGACTGGACCCGGCGGAGACCCTGTTCATCGTCAGCTCAAAGAGCTTCACGACCCTGGAGACATTGAAGAACGCCCACACGGCGAGGGAGTGGTGCCTCGGCGCGCTCAAGGACGAGGCCGCGGTGGCCAGCCACTTCGTCGCGGTGTCCACCAACCACGAGGAGGTTCGGCGCTTCGGCATCGACACGGACAACATGTTCGGCTTCTGGGACTGGGTCGGAGGCCGCTACTCCTACGACTCCGCCATCGGCCTGTCGCTGATGATCGCGGTCGGCCCGGCCAACTTCCGGGCCATGCTCGGAGGCCTCCACTCCCTGGACGAGCACTTCCGCACTGTGCCCTTCGAGCACAACCTGCCGGTGCTGCTGGGTCTTCTGGGCATCTGGTACAACAACTTCTTCGGCGCCGAGACCCACTCCATCCTGCCCTACGACCAGTACCTCTGGCGCCTGAGCGCCTACTGCCAGCAAATCGACATGGAGAGCAACGGCAAGCACGTGAACCTGGACGGCGAGGCCGTGGACTACCAGACCGGTCCCATCGTCTGGGGACAGCCCGGCACCAACGGCCAGCACGCCTACTACCAGTTGATCCATCAGGGCACCAAGCTCATCCCCTGCGACTTCATCGGCTTCTGCCGGACCCTCAATCCCCTGGGAAACCACCACGACCTCCTGATGGCGAACCTCTTCGCCCAGACCGAGGCGCTGGCCTTCGGCAAGACCGCGGAGGAAGCGGCCGCCGAGGGCATGCCGGCCTTCCAGGTGCCGCACCGGACCTTCGAGGGCAACCGCCCCACCAACACGATCCTGGCGGAAAGACTGACCCCGGAGACCTTCGGCAAGATCATCGCTCTCTACGAGCACAAGGTCTTCGTCCAGGGCGCGGTCTGGGGCATCAACTCCTTCGACCAGTGGGGCGTGGAGCTCGGCAAGGCCCTGGCCCAGCTCATCGTCCCGGAGTTGGAAAGCACGGACACGCCGGAACTCCACCACGACAGCTCCACCAACGCGCTGATCCGGCGCTACCGCCGGCTGCGGGGCTGAAATGATCTTGGGACTTTTCGACAGGCTGGAGGCGCTCAATGAATGACCCAGTTTTCGAACCCGGACAGCGGGTTCGCTTGAAGCACGACCCGGGCCGTTTCGGGGTCGTCACGGGCAAGGCTCGTGACCGCGGCGGCGTCCGCAGTTGGCAGGTTCAATTTCCCGAGGGAGGGCGGTACGTTCCAGGCGACCCGATCGAACTGATTGCGGAGAACGGCGACGATCCACTTGATCTGCTTGAGCGTTGCAGGATGCTGTCTTCTCACTGCTCTTGTGAAACGGCTTGGCCTGCACGAGCTTCATCTGCAAAGAAAGCGTGCGGTCAAAGATGCAGGCGCACAGTTGAGTTCGTGCGTCACGACTGTGCCCGATCCGTCCAGTGCGATTCCAGACGAAGTGTCCACGTATGTCGATGACCCGTCGAATTGGTTGCTTGTTAAAGGATTGCACGAAATCGATGAAGACCATGTTAAAGAGTGCACAAATGCGATCATGAAGGTGCTCATGGCTCTGAGGATGAGCAGAGAGCCCAAGTCGCCCCACTGGGAGTCGGGGCTGCCGGTCTTCGTGGCGGGCGGCGGCGCCAACTTCAGTCTGGTGACCAGAGCCATGGAACAATCCCGTGAGCGCCGTTCTCAAGGCCATCCTCCCGCAGGGAGGGATCAATTGTATGCAGCTTCCCACGCTCGATACTTTGACGAACACGGGCATCTCGGATGAGATGATCGGGCGGCTTGACGTGGCCTACGGCCTTGGCTTTCACAGTTTCGACATCGGCATAATTCATCCACCACACGATATAGAAGATACATTCATCGGCAATCATCCGTTCCTGGAAATGGTCTCAAAAGATCAGGTCTGAGGCCGAAGACCTGCATTGTGTGAATTGGGACCCTCCATCGAACAAACCCACCCTGCCGCGGGTTCAGCAGCCGGGTCCCCTTGACACGAAAGACCCCACACTCAACACTGCTCCCATGGACTCGTTGCAAGAACAGCGCGAGTTGGTAGCTCTGTCCTCGCGGATCCTCGGCAAGCTCTGCCTGACCAAAAGCACCAGCGGACACGTAAGCGTGCGGGTGCCGGACACCGACACCTTTTTCATCCGAGCCCCCGGCCCGAGCGTCGAGGAGGCCACCATCACCGCCATCAAGCTCAACGATCTCGTGGAGATGAACTACCGCGCGACGCTCTTGGGGACGCCCCACTCGATTCCCGACGAAGAAATCGCCATCATCACGGACGAAACGCATGCGCGGCAACGCCACGGCATCGTCGTGGCGCTACTACGGCACGCCGGCGGACGAGGAGGACGAGGGTTGAGGATCGAGTTCATGGACCAACATTCGGAACGCAGCCGATTCTCGTGAAGATGCCCGTGCAGATCGAAACTCTCCCCCATAACCTCGGTACTCGAACCGACGAGAACAAGGTGCGGCCCAAAGACAAGGCGGTCCACGATTGGTACCGGTTCGTTCTGTCGTTCCCACCCCACCTCGTCCAAGCGTATCTCCGACAATTCGACATTCAGCCATCCGATACGGTCCTGGACCCGTTCTGCGGAACCGGCACAACGCTGGTCGAGTGTAAGAAACTCGGCATCAGTAGCATTGGAATAGAATCCAACCCTATAGCGTATTTCGCAAGCTCGGTGAAGATCGAATGGTCCGTCGATCACATCCGGCTCTTGGACTATGCAAACACCGTTGTAGCAAAAGCCAAAAAACAGCTTGCGCAACAGGGCATCGACGAGTGGAACGATCTTCCACTGTTTGCATCGACGAGAGGCCCGGATATCCCCATGCAGGGACTTGATCCAAGCCAGTCAAAGTTGTTGTTGAAGGATTCCATTAGCCCGCTGCCCCTGCACAAGACATTGGTTCTTCTGACAGAGATAGACCGTAACGGTTGTCATCAGGTGCGACACTATGGACGGCTCGCCCTCGCGAAAGCACTGGTGTATCGCATCGGCAACTTGAAGTTCGGTCCGGAGGTTGGGGTCGGTCAGATCAAAGACAACGCTCCGGTTCTCGATGCCTGGTTTGACTGCCTGCAAGAAATCGTCAGTGATATTGCCGTCGTCAAAAGCCAGGCAGCCGTACCTGCCCATGTCATCAAGGCCGACGCTCGAAAAGTCGATCAGATTGTGGGACCCAAATCCGTCGATGCGGTGATTACTTCTCCGCCGTATCCCAACGAAAAGGACTATACACGCACAACGCGATTGGAGTCCGTCATCCTCGGATTGATCCGTGACAGAAAGGAGTTGCGCTCACTGAAGCAGGACTTGATCAGGTCCAACACGAGGGGCGTGTACAAGTCGGACACGGACGATCTTGAGATAGCGGACAATATCGAAATACGGAATATAGCCGAAGCCATTGAGAACCGCCGTCTCCAGTTAGGCAAGACCTCCGGCTTCGAGCGCCTGTACCCGCGGGTAACCCGGCTGTACTTTGGCGGAATGGCGCGGCATCTCGCCTCGCTTCGGCCTGTCCTCAGACCAGGGGCACGGCTTGCCTATGTCGTGGGTGACCAGGCATCTTATCTAAGAATCATGATTCGCACAGGAAAACTGCTCGCTGATTTGGCCCGGTCGCTGAACTACAAAGTCACCGGTATCGACCTGTTTCGGACAAGGCCGTCCACCGCTACCGGCGAGCAACTTCGGGAAGAGGTTGTTTTGCTGGAATGGCCGGGCAACTGATCAAAAGGAGACGACTATTCCTTCCCCAAACCGCTATGAATTGATCATCGATGCGATTTTCCACGCCAAGCACCAGCCCGGACAACATGAGGTGGACTTTGAACGGGAGGATATCGTCCGGTTCGCATCGGAGTTGAACGTACGCCTACCCCAGAATCTGGGCGATCTTATCTACTCCTTTCGTTACAGAACAGACCTTCCAGCCACCATCCTGGAAAACGCGCCCGAAGGGGAAACCTGGATCATCCGTCCAGTGGGACGGAGCAAATACCGATTCGTTCTCGTCAGCGATGCGCCGCTGATACCCAACCCGAACCTTGCAGTCACGAAGATACCTGACTCAACCCCCGGGATAATTTCCAAGTATGCCTTCAATGATGAGCAAGCGGTTTTAGCGCGTGTTCGTTACAATCGGTTGATTGATATCTTCCTTGGAATTGCATGCTATTCACTCCAGAATCATTTTCGCACGACAGTCCAGGGTATGGGACAAGTTGAGACCGATGAAATCTATATCGGTGTAGACAAGGGCGGATGCCACTATGTCGTACCGGTCCAAGCCAAAAGCGTAAGAGACCGACTCAATAGAGTGCAAATCGAGCAGGACATCGCGCTCTGCGCCGACAAGTTGCCGTTCCTGCTTTGTCGACCCGTTGGAACCCAACTCATGCAGGAGAACTTGGTGGCGCTTTTTGAGTTCGAGCAGGAAGGGGACGGCTTGAAGGTGGTTTCGGAGAAGCACTACCAACTCGTGCCGCCGGACGCTGTGACCCAAGAGGACTTGGCCAGATACAGGCAACGTTTATCGGACAGACCCGATCGAGTCTGATCCCACCGAAAGGATACAATGCCATGAGCGACCCCGAACCCGTCCGCATACCGACATCTACCGCTTATCACCACTGCCATAAACGCTCCCCGGGAAAGGCCAGGACTGGGCGAGCGACTGGTGAGGGCCATGCTCGGAGGCCTCCACTTCCTGGACGAGCACTTCCGCACTGCGCCCTTCGAGCGCAACCTGCCGGTGCTGCTGGGTCTTCTGGGCATCTGGTACAACAACTTCTTCGGTGCCGAGACCCACTCCATCCTGCCCTACGACCAGTACCTCTGGCGCCTGAGCGCCTACTGCCAGCAAATCGACATGGAGAGCAACGGCAAGCACGTGAACCTGGACGGCGAGGCCGTGGACTACCAGACCGGCCCCATCGTCTGGGGACAGCCCGGCACCAACGGCCAGCATGCCTACTACCAGTTGATCCATCAGGGCACCAAGCTCATCCCCTGCGACTTCATCGGCTTCTGCCGGACCCTCAATCCCCTGGGAAACCACCACGACCTCCTGATGGCGAACCTCTTCGCCCAGACCGAGGCGCTGGCCTTCGGCAAGACCGCGGAGGAAGCGGCCGCCGAGGGCATGCCGGCCTTCCAGGTGCCGCACCGGACCTTCGAGGGCAACCGCCCCACCAACACGATCCTGGCGGAAAGACTGACCCCGGAGACCCTCGGCAAGATCATCGCTCTCTACGAGCACAAGGTCTTCGTCCAGGGCGCGGTCTGGGGCATCAACTCCTTCGACCAGTGGGGCGTGGAGCTCGGCAAGGCCCTGGCCCAACTCATCGTTCCGGAGTTGGAAAGCACGGATGCGCCGGAGCTCCACCACGACAGCTCCACTAGGGAAAATCTGAACAAGTCGGTTTTGGCAGAATGGGTTTATTGATGACGGAGTGGAGAGCGGGCCATGGAGCAAGCGACGTTTGCGGAGCTGGAGCACGATCTGAAGAAGCGTCACACGCGGCGCGAGGCGTTTCTCGAGAAGATGGAGGCGCTGATCCCGTGGGAGCGGCTGGAGAAGCGGGTCGAGCCGTTCTATCCGAAGGCCGGGCGCGGTCCGCGTCCCTATCCGCTGGGGGTGATGGTGCGGGTGCACTGCGTGCAGTTGTTCTACAACCTGAGCGACCCCGGGATGGAGGACCTGCTCTACGAGGTGGAGTCGGTGCGGCGGTTTGTGGGGCTGCGGCTGTCGGGTGCGCTGCCCGACGAGACGACGATCCTGCACTTCCGCCGCCTGCTGGAGAGGCTGTTCGAGGAGGTCAACGCGCATCCGGCCTCGCTCGGGCACCGGTTGAAGACGGGGACGATCGTGGACGCGGGCATCGTCGCCGCGCCGTCGTCGACGAAGAACCGCAAGGGGGAGAGGGACCCGGAGATGCACCAGACGAAGAAGGGGAAGCAGTGGTGTTTCGGGATGAAGGCGCATATCGGTGTGGATGCGCAGTCGGGCTTGACGTACAGTCTGGAGACGACGCCGGCGAACGCCTCGGACGTGGCGACGGCGCACGCGCTGCTGCACGGAAACGAGGAGCAGGTGTGGGGCGACGCCGGCTACCAAGGGGTGGGCAAGCGCGAGGAGAACCGGGACACGGACGTGGACTGGCAGGTGGCGATGAAGCCCGGCAAGCGCAAGCTGTTGGACAAGGCGGGACCGGAGGAGGCGGCGGAGAAGCGCAAGGCCTCGGTGCGGGCCAAGGTGGAGCACCCGTTCCTGTATGTGAAGCGCCACTTCGGCTACGCCAAGGTGCGCTGCCGGGGGCTGGCGAAGAACACCCAGCGTATCGCCGTGCTGCTCGGGTTCACCAATCTGCTCATCGCCCGGCGCTACGACACCGCCTGACCCGGGGCCGTTCCGTCCGGAGCTGCCGCAAGGCGGCGGCAAGCGGGCCGATCGGTCGCAGACCGCGCCTTGATTCGCTCTTGCTTCCGTGTAAACCGACCACAGGCCGCTCTCGGACAGCTTCCCGCTTTCACCAACGGACGCGATGAATCTTGTACCCGTCAATATCGGGTTTGTTCAGACCTTCCCTAACGCGCTGATCCGGCGCTACCGCCGGCGGCGCGGTTGAGGAACGCCCAATACTTTCCGGCAAGCCAAACCAGGGACCGCCCGGTTGAAGAGTTGACAATTGAGCTAACTAGTACTATTATAGATACTATTGCTGTATCGACCCTCGAAGGATTCCGCCGTAAACCGAAAGCAGTCAGGTTCGCAGACTTGGCCAAAGTGTGCGACAAGTATTTCGGAGGGTAGCGCCAGAAGGGCACGAGTCATCGGGTATACCGCACTCCGTGGCCGGGCGACCCCAGAGTAAACATCCAGAACGACAAGGGCATGGCCAAGTCATATCAGGTGCGTCAAGTCATCAAGTCGATTGAAAAATTGGAGTCTCAAAATGACTGACCGTTATACGTATCGTATCACTTGGTCTCCGGAGGACGGCGAGCACTTGGCTCTATGCATCGAGTTCCCATCGCTGAGCTGGCTGGCCCCCACTCCCGACAAGGCTTTATCGGGAATCCGAAAGTTGGTGACCAATGTCCTCGCGGACATGCAGGCCAACGGAGAAACCCCTCCTGAGCCACTGGCAACCCGCGCTTACAGCGGAAAGTTCGTGGTGCGAGTGCCATCCGAAATACACCGCGAACTCGCGCTACGGGCAGCAGAGGAAGGTATAAGCCTGAACCGGTTCGTCAACGCGCGGCTGACACAGGCGGGCGAACTGACGCCATAAATCCCTGATTCTATCATTTGACAGGTCGGATTCGGCGTTTGGTCCTCAAGCCGTGCAATACGTCTGCGGATGGAGCCGTTGAATCAACTCAAGCTCGGCATCGCCGGACTCGGCGCCGCGTCACGCCAGATCCTTTCGGTGATCCACAAGGCATCGGGCGTCGCGTTGGCGGCGGGAGCGGACATCCGTCCCGAAGCGCTCGAAGAGTTCGCGGAAAAGTACCGGGCGGCGGTGTTCGACGACGTCGAGGCCATGTGCCGCAGCGCCGCGGTGGACGCGGTGTGGGTCGCCACGCCCAATGTCTTTCACGCGGAGCACACGGTGACGGCCGCGGAGCATGGCAAGCACGTCATCACCGAGAAACCCATGGCGGTGACGCTGGAGGAAGCGGACCGCATGGTGACCGCGGCCGCGCGCAACGGGGTCAAGCTGCTGCAGGGCCACTCCAAGGTGTACGATCCGCCGGTGCAACGCATGCGCGAGATCATCAGTTCCGGACGGCTGGGCCGGGTCATTCACGTCCAGACCATGAACTACAACAACTGGCTCCAGCGGCCGCGCATCGCCTCGGAGGTGGACACCGCACGGGGGGGCGGGCTGGTCTACCGCCAGGGCCCGCACCAGACCGACATCGTCCGGTGCCTGGGCGGCGGGCTGGTCAAGAGCGTGCGCGCGGTCACCGGGCGATGGGACCCGAATTTCGACACCGAAGGCAACTTCGCCGCCATGCTGGAATTCGAGGACGGCGCCGTTGCCAGCATGAGCTTCAACGGCTACGGCTATTTCGACGTCACCGAGCTGACCTGGGACATCGGCGAGGGCGGCTATCTGGTGGAACGGGCAGCCCGAGGGGAACGGCTCGCCGGCCCCATCGCCGCCCAGGAGAAGTATCAGCTCGCCGCAAGAACGGCACCCCCCGAGGACCGTATGCACCAGCCCTTTTTCGGCCTCACCATCGTGAGCTGCGAACGGGGAGCGATACGCCAGTCCCCGGACGGACTCTACGTGTACACCCGGAACGGCAGGGAAGCGGTCGCGTGCGGGCCGCGGTACGGACGCGCCGCGGAGCTGATCGAGCTGCGCGCCGGCCTGGTCGAAGAACGCCCGGTCTTCCCGGACGGGAGCTGGGGCAAGGCGACCCTGGAGGTCTGCCTCGCCATGCTGCGGTCGTCGAAGGAACGGCGGGAGATCCGCCTGGAGCACCAGACGCCCTGCCCTTTCTGACGAAACTGAAAGGAGCGAGCCATGTTGACACAGGAACAGAATGACCGCTTGACCTGTGTGGGTCCGGGAACGCCGGCCGGCAACCTGCTAAGGCGCTACTGGCTGCCCGTGGCCGTGGCCAAGGATCTCACCGAAGAGAATCCCGTGCAGTTCGTGCGGATACTCGGCGAGAGCCTCGTGCTGTTCCGCGACGCCACCGGACGGGTCGGTCTCATCAGCGACCGTTGCGCCCACCGCGGCGTGTCGCTCTCCTACGGCCGGGTCGAGGAGCGCGGCCTCGCCTGCGCCTACCACGGGTGGCTCTACGACGTGGAGGGCAACTGCCTGGAGACCCCGGCGGAGCCGCGGGAAAGCCGGTTCCACCTGACCGTCAAGCAGAAGGCCTATCCGGTACAGCGCTTCATCGGGCTCTACTGGACCTACATGGGGCCGCAACCGCAACCGTTGATCCCCAACTACGACGTCTGGGTACGCCGGGACGGCAAACGAAAGATCTTCGTGCAGCCCCGGCTGGACTGCAACTGGTTTCAGGCCATGGAGAACTCCGTGGACCCGGCCCACCTCCAGGTGCTCCACCAGGATACCGCGCTACGGCACCGGACCCCGGTGAACGTCACCCGGGGATTCACCGACGACGTGGCCGGCTTCGACTTCTACGAGTTCGAGCTGGGGATCATGAAGCACCGGGACTATGCCAGCGGCCACAGCGACGAGCACCCGCTGATCTTTCCGAACATCCTGAGGCAGGCCAACTCCACCCAGATCCGGGTGCCCATGGACGATACCCACACGCGGATCTTTTTCGTCCGTTTCTTCGCCAACGAGGACGGCCGCATCGAGGACGAGGACGAGCCCGAGGTGGAGTACATCGCGCCGTACAAGGACCCGCCCGACGAGCTGCACCCCTTTGCGCGCTTCCGTCTGGACGCGGTCCAGTGCCAGGACCACATGGCCTGGGAAACCCAGGGACCCATCGCCGACCGCACCACCGAGCGGCTGGCCACCTCGGACCGCGGCATCGTCATGCTGCGCGAGTTGATGAACCGGGAGATCAATCGGGTCGAGGCCGGACGGGACCCCAAGGGCGTGGTCCGGAACCCGGCGGAGAACAAGATGCTCGACACCCGGCTGGCGCAGTCTCTGGTCGGTCCCGAGACGCGCAAACAACTGCGCGACGCCGCGGCCGCAAACCGGTAGGGGCGGGGTTCAAGCTCGCCCTGCCGCGGGTTTGGCGCCCACCCTGCCGCTTGACACGCAAAACCGCACACTCAACACTGCGTCCATGGAATCGTTGCAAGAGCAGCGCGAGCTGGTAGCCCTGTCCTCGCGTATTCTCGGCAAGCTCGACCTGACCAAGAGCACCAGCGGACATGTGAGCGCGCGGGTGGCGGGTGCCGACACCTTCCTCATCCGCGCCCGCGGCCCCGCCGAGACCGGGGTGCGGTATACCCGGCCCGGAGACGTGATCCTGGTGGACCTGAACGGAAAGAAGATCGAGGGATCGGCCGATCTGGACCCGCCGCAGGAAGTCTACATTCACAGTTGGCTCTACCGCACCCGCGAAGACGTGCAGAGCGTCATCCACATCCACCCCGCCACGGTCGTGCTCTTCACCATTTGCCGCAAGCCCCTGCTGCCCATCTACGGCGCCTACGATCCCACCAGCATCCGGCTCCTGATGCAGGGAATCCCCACCTACGAGCGGAGCATCACCGTATCCAACGACAAGCTCGGCGAAGAGTTCGCCCAATGCATGGGGAACAAGCCCGCCTGTCTCATGCGCGGCCACGGCATCACCACCGCCGGCCCGAGCGTCGAGGAAGCCGCCATCACCGCCATCAAGCTCAACGAGCTGGCCGAGATGAACTACCGCGCTGCGCTGCTGGGAACCCCCCATCCCATCCCCGACGAAGAAATCGCGGTCATCACCCGCTTGAAGCGCAAGCGCGGCAACGCGACGGAGTCCTCGTGGCGCTACTACCGCACGCTGGCGGGCGAGGAAGACGGAGGTTGAGGGTCGCGTTCATCGACCAACATGCGGAACGCAACGGATTATCGTGAAGACGCCAATGCATACCGGGGTTCTCCCCAACAACGTCGGTACCCGAACCAACGAAAACAAGGTGCGGTCCGGAGACGGAGCGGTCCATGACTGGTACCGGTTCGTTCTTTCGTTTCCACCCCACCTCGTCCAAGCCTATCTCCAACGGTTCAACACCCAGCCTTCTGATACGGTCCTCGACCCGTTCTGTGGCACCGGCACAACGCTCTTCGAGAAGAGGTTGTCCTCCTGGAATGGCCAAACAACTGATCGAAAGGAGCTATGGCCATGAGCAACTCCGAACCCATCCGCGGCATCTACCGCTCCCCCACCCATCTGCCCATTTGGGAAGTTCTCGAAAAGACCGGGATCTGGCGCGAAGTCGGCATCGAGGTCACCGGCTTCGAGTTCTGCAACAGCTCGGCCACCACCGAGAAGGCCCTTTTCGCGGGCGAGATCGAGGGCGGCCGTATCGGCGATACCGCCATCCGCGATGCCGCGGGCGGCTACCATCATCCGCGCGGCAACCACATGCTGTACCTCATGCGGGCGGGCCTGATGCCGGACGATGTGGAGTGGGTCCCCCTGGCGGAGGACACGCATGCACTGCGCGACGTGCTGCCGGACGCCTTCAAGACCGGCCGGATCGATGCGGCACTGGTGACCGGGAACACCGACGCCTACGAGCAGGCGGGGCTGCACGTGCTGCCCCTGGACCCCCTACCCATGATCAACGGACCGACCATCACCACCGGCATGAACGTGCTCCGGGAACGGCCGGGGCTGGGCGAGCGGTTGGTGAAAGCCATGGTCCTGGGCATCCACTTCGCCAAGACGCAACGCGCCCGAACCGAAGCGATCCTGGCCGATCTCAAGGAGCGCATCCCCGCGTCGGGAGGCCGCTACGCAAGCGTCACCAGGCTCGCCTCCAGGCCCTACCCTGACATCCAGGGCGTCGCCAACGCCTACAAGCTGTGCTGCATGGACGCCGCCAAGGCGGAAGATCTGAGCCCCATGTCGCTGTGGGACCTGCACTACCTCCGGGACCTGGACGATTCCGGCTTCATCGACGAGTTGTACGGGTCCAGCCCCGCACCGGAGGCTGACGCAGCCGGGGCGTGAAGAGGCGGGTTTCAAACCCGCCCGTGCGAAGGGCACCATTCGGGGAACCAGACCACCAGAGAAGTCGGTCCATGTCCTTTAAGAATCCGACGGGCGATCAGATGCGGGCCGTTGCGGACGATCTCGGCATTGATCTGTCCGACGACGAGCTGGCCGGGTATCTGGACCGGATGGAGGGGTTCTCCCGCGCCTATGCGTTGGTGGACGAGGCGCCCGACCCGGCGCCGGGAGCTGGACACCGGCGCTCACCCGTGCGCCGGCCGAGGCCGGCCGAGAACCGCTGCAACGCCTGGTTCGTGAAGACGTCGATCCGGGAAGAATACCGTGGCCGGCTCGCGGGCAAGACCCTGGCCGTGAAGGACTCCATCTGTGTGGCCGGCCTGCCGATGATGAACGGTGCCTCGTTCCTGGAGGGCGCCGTGCCCGACGTGGACGCTACCGTCGTCACCCGTGTGCTCCACGCCGGCGCCGAGATCGTCGGCAAGACCAACTGCGAGTTTCTTTCCCTCTCGGGCGGGAGCCATACCTGCGCCAACGGACCGGTCATCAACCCGCACAAGGAGGGCTACTCGGCAGGCGGCTCGTCGTCCGGGAGCGCCGTGGCCGTAGCCGTGGGCGACACGGGCATGGCCCTGGGCTGCGACCAGGCCGGTTCCATCCGGGTGCCTGCGGCCTGGTGCGGCATCGTGGGGCTCAAGCCCTCCCACGGACTCGTCCCGTACACCGGCATCCTGGGTGTGGACCCGGCCGTGGACCACTGCGGCCCCATGACACGCGACGTGGACAGCAACGCCCTCCTGCTGGAAGTGGTCGCCGGACGCGACGGCACGGACCCGCGCCAGCCAAGCTCCTGGCAGCCGGTGAAGTACACCAGGGCGCGCAGGGCCGGCGCCAAGGGCTTGCGCGTGGCCGTGGTAAAGGAAGGCTTCAGGCAGCACAACGCCGAAGCCGAAGTCGATGAACGGGTCCGGGCTGCCGCCGGCGCCCTACCCACCCTGGGCGTCCACGTCGAGGAAGTATCCGTGCCCGTCCACGAACGGGCCTGGCCGCTGGCCCAACCCATCTACGTCGAAAGCCTCGCCCACTCCATGGCCGAATGCGGCCTCATGCCCGACGCCGAAGGTCTCGGCTCATCGGGCCTCGCCGAGCGATTCGCCGCCTGGCGCCCGCGCTGGCGCGATCTACCCGAAAACCTGGTGGAGATGATCCTGTTCGGCGCCTTCGTGCGCAGCCGCCACCCCGGACGATACTACGTGAAGGCACAGCACCTGCGCCGCACCATCCGCCGGGCCTACGACGAGGTACTCTCCGAATACGACCTGCTGCTCATGCCCACCACCCCCATGGCCGCCACCCCCCTGCCCGGACCCGACGCCGGACCCGCCGAGCGCTCCCTGCGGGCGCACGAGATGCTGACGAACACCGGCCCCTTCAACGTCACCGGCCATCCCGCCATCTCCCTGCCATGCGGTGCCACCGCGGACGGGCGGCCTGTGGGATTGATGTTGGTGGGACGGCATTTCGAGGAGATGACGCTGTATCGGGCAGCGTATGCGTTCGAGCGGGCGGGCGAGCCGTGAGCGGAGCGAACGCGTTACAACGTCAGCGCACGTTGAATCCCTGGTTGCAACCGTCGCAATCCAGGCTTCGACGCCAACGATCGTTTTATGACGCAATTTTCAGGTTCGTGTGACGCGCCAAGACGTCAAAGTCTTTGTCCTGGTGAAGGACAGGGGCATCGGCGCGTATGGCAACGGCGGCGACAAGGCAATCGATCAACTTGCGCACGGTCTCGCCTTCTCGGCGACAGAGGCGGAACAGGGCCGCGGCATCGTCGTAATGTGCCGGTTCCGTGGGCAACACGGTCGCAAGCGCAAGCAACCGCCGGAGATCCTGTAGATGCCGCTCGTCGCGCGCACCGGCGAGCACATCCATCCGAACCGCGTCGCAGATCGCAATGTCGCTTTCGAGTAGCGCGTCGACGCGATTGCAGGTCGCTGAGCCGGTATCACGAAAAAACTCGACCCACGCGGAGGTGTCGATCAGGATCACGAGCGGCCGGTCCGCATCTCGTCGAGGTCGCCCTCCCATCCCGACCCTCGAAGACGCCGGGCCTCATCAACATCGAAGGGCTCCGCTGCGAGGGCCCGGAGTGCGAAGTTCACCGCCTCGCGTTTGGAAGTCATGCGGTAGCGGCGCATGACTTCCGCACACGCCTCATCATCAATGTTTATGTTGGTGCGTGACATACACCTATCATACACCTTGATTGGGCAGTAGCCGAGCTGGTGAGACAGCATTCGGCAGGACCAATTTGTCCCATCGAAAAAGGTGACAAGGGACAAGGAGTCATCGTGAGGGATGAACTTGATTGAAAGGAAAGGAGCAGGAAGGTCCGTATGACACGCGACTCCCTACATACCTGTTTGCTCCGCTTGGCAAGTAGAGGTTATTTCATTACCTATAACGTAACGGTAACGAGTCACCTCAATGGATGTCGCCTTCCGGACCCGCAAGCTCGAAAAGACCTTCAACACGGCAACGGCTCTCCAGAAAACCCATGGGGCGCAGATGGCCAAAGTGATCATGATGCGAATGGCGGTCCTCAAGGCATCCCGCCACCTGACACTGGTGCCGACTACGCCACCGGATAGGCTGCATCAACTCGGTGGCGATCGAGAGGCGCAGTTCGCGGTGGATCTTGTTCACCCCAGCCGACTCGTTTTCGAACCCGATCACAAGCCGCTTCCGCGCAGAGACGACGGGGGGATCGACACGAAACAGGTGACCGCGATCACGATCCTGGACGTGGTGGACTATCACTGATGGAGGAGAGACGGATGACGACAGCAACCAACCCATACAGGCCGGACTACGCGGTCCCGCCGGGATGGATCCTCGATGAGCGCCTGGAAGTCCAGGGAATCTCGCATGCTGAGTTCGCACGCAGGTGCGGACGCTCTGCCAAGCTGATCAGTGAGATCATCGCAGGCAAGGCGTCGCTTGAACCGGAAACCGCACTCCAGTTCGAGAAGGTGCTCGGCGTCGATGCCAGCATCTGGATGGGGATCGAGTCTGAATATCAGCTTCACAGGGCGCGGGAGGCCGAGGCTGGGGAAGCGACGGCTGCGGTGGAGTGGGGCAAGGGCTTTCCGGTTCGACATCTGGTGAAACGAAGGTGTTTCCAGCACCCGGAATCGGGTGTCGATGCAGTATCGAAGCTGCTCGCGTTCTTCGGTGTCGGTTCAGTCGATGCCTGGAGCGAACGTTACGGCCTCGCGAACGTGGCCTTTCGGCACTCCCCAAGCTTCGAGAGCAGCGAAGCTGCAGTGGCTACCTGGCTGCGGCTTGGTGAAATGGAGGCCGAACGCCAGGAATGTACGGAATACAACGAGAGCCGGTTCAAGCATGCGGCCCGGAACGTCCGCGGCCTGACGACTGCGCCGGTTGGTGAGGCATTGCAGCAGGTTGCAAGGCTGTGCAATGGGGCGGGCGTTGCGCTGGCGCTGGTGCCACCACTGCCGAAGACGGCCCTCAGCGGAGCGGCTTGGTGGCTCTCGCCAAGGAAGGCCGTTATTCAGCTAAGCGTGCGACACAAGTCCGATGACCATCTCTGGTTCAGTTTCTTCCATGAAGCGGCGCATATTCTGCTTCACAGCAAGAAAAGCGTTTTTGTGGACGAGGCTAACGGAGACGACGCCGGGCTGGAGGCAGAAGCCAACGAGTGGGCATCCAACATTCTGGTCCCTCAAGGTGCCTGGGAACAGTTTGTTTCCACATCACCAAGGAGTGAGCGCGCCGTTCGGGCATTTGCTGATGCGCAGGGAATTGCTCCCGGCATCGTCGTCGGCATGCTTCAGCACAAAAGGCTCCTTCCCTGGACGCACCTGAATGGCCTGAAGGTCAGGTTGACCTGGAAGGCCGACGAGTAATGCCCCGACGGGTATGCGGCCGTCACCGCCATTCCAGCTTGACGGGACAGGCACTCGTGTGGCGCTCAGGACGCTCTACGGCGTGAACCGCGTGAACACCTTCTCCGCGTTCCCTCCGAGAATGCCCGCCCTTTCCTCGTCGCTCAGCCAGCCCATCTCGTCGATCAGCGGCTTCACGTCATCGTACCAGCGGCCGGTGCGGGGGTTGGGCTTGGAGCCGGCGCCGGGGCGTTCGGTACCGAACAGGCAGCGGTCGGGCGTGACCACCTTGAAGAGGAGATCGAGGGACTCGGTGTTGTAGAGGGCGGAGTCGAAGTAGAGCTGGCGCAGGCGCTCGTCGAAGTTCTCGGTGTTGTCGGGGCCTCGGAGCTGGGAGCGCCAGCGGCCCACCTGATAGGGCACCGAGCCGCCGCCGTGGGAGATGATGAGTTTCAGGCCGGGGAAGTCGGAGAAGACGTTGGAGTTCAGGAGTGAGAGGATGGCGATGCTCTCCTCGGTGATGAAGTGGCCGTGGAACGACTCACGCTGATTCCGGCAACTGGCGGAATGGACCAGGCCCGGAATGTCCATGGCCACCATCTTCTCGTACAGAGGGTACCAGTACTCGTCGCCCATGCCGGGGGTCAGCCCATCGCCCTCACCGGGATCCGGGTTGATCATGATGCCCACCATGCCCAGCTCGTTGATGCAGCGGTCGATCTCGTCGAAGGTGTTCTCGGGACCGACGCCGGCGTTTTGCGGCAGTCCGGCGATGCCGCGGAACCGTGTGGGCTCGACCTTCACCTGGAGCGCGATGGCGTCGTTGACGGCCTCACAGTACCAGTGGACGATCTTCTCGGGCTTCTCGGAATGCATCATGGTGTAGGGGCGCGGCGAGATGAAGGCCATGTCCGTGCCCACCTGGTCCAGCACTTCGGTGTGCTTGTGGCCCTGCCAAGTGGCGGATTTGATGCTTTCCTCGGTTACGGGGGGTTTGCGCTTGCCGTGAAAGCCCCGGCTGTTGATGAGGCTGGCCTGATAGCGGCTCAGTTCCTCGCCCGCGACGATGTGGTTGTGGATGTCGATGATCACAAGCTGTCTCCTTTTTCGTTTGGAATCCAGAGGAGCTTCGGACAGGCCCCGTTTCGTAAGGCAGAAGCCACAATGCAAGACCTCTGCATGATAACGAGCCGCGGACGCGTTTGCCATGTTATTGGCGAGTCCACCATCGTTGACGCTCCGGGTGATACCGGAGAGGGATTGTACAAGAGAAAGACGGCCACGGCCATGATTTATGAATTGCCGCTTCAGAAGGCCGAGGAAAAAGCACAATATCACCCTCCCGGCCTGGAACATCCTCTGACGACAAATACAATTCGCACCACGTAAAAGGGAGCAACCATGGCGTCATGGAGTGAACTTCCGGAGGAGTTAGGGAGTTCCTTGAAGACAACCAGGATTTACAGAATGATGTTCTCACTGCATACCATTTGATGACCTTGATTTTTGAAATGACACCTTCGTTGAAATTTGTCGCCAGCGATAGAGGGAAAATGTGGGTTAAACAACAGCAGCCACAAATTCTTATTCCGGCCTCCCCGCCTGTTCCACAACAACTACCCTCCAATGCTCTCTGAATTCGCACGTCATCCATAGGCAAATCCAGAAGCTCCAGCAAGCCATTTTACGTTTCAAATGGTCTCGCCGGCTTCCGCGATGGCGTGGCAGCGTCCCGGCGGGACGTGGACCGCCACCATCTCCCCAACCGTCAACGTCGTGGAGGGATGCACCTTGATGCGCAGGTCCAGGCCGGACAGCGAAAGGGTGCAGTCCAGCATCTCGCCCACGAAGACCACCGATCCGACCTCGCCGCGGAGCAGGTTGGCGGCATCCTGTCCGTCCTCCGGTTGGACCACCGCGTCTTCCGGCCGGATCATCAGCGCGACATTGTCTCCCGAGCGCAGTCCCGGGGACAGGGTGCAATCGAAAACACCCACGGCCGTGGCTACCCGCCCCATGTGGCCGTCATCCCCGGCCTCGATGAGGCCGGGGATCAGATTGGCGACGCCGATGAACCGGGCCACGAAACGGCTCGCCGGGTGCTTGTAGATCTCCAGCGGCGAATCTTCCTGCATAATCTCGCCGGCGCTCATCACCGAGACCCGGTCCGCCATGGTGAGGGCTTCGAGTTGATCGTGGGTGACGTAGATGCTGGTGATGTTGAGCCGCCTGGTGATCTCGCGGATCTGGACTCGCATCTCCTCCCGCAGCTTGGCATCCAGGTTGCTGAGGGGTTCGTCGAGCAGGAGGACGCTGGGCTCGCGGACGAGGGCCCGGGCCAGAGCCACCCGTTGCTGCTGGCCGCCGCTCAGGAACGGCGCCGGACGGTCCGCCAGGTCCTGGAGCTGGGTCAGCTCCAACGCCCTTGTCACCCGCTCCTTCACTTCCCGGCGCGACGGCCGGCTCCCCTGCCCGTGCACCAGCGGGAACGAGACATTGTGAAACACGTCCATGTGCGGCCAGATGGCGTAAGACTGGAAGACGATGCCGAAGTCCCGCTTGGCCGGCGGGACATTGATGCCGTCGGCACCTGAAAAGACCACCTGATCGCCGATCTGGATCATGCCGCTTGTAGGCTCTTCGAAACCCGCAATGCAGCGGAGGGTCGTGCTCTTGCCGCACCCCGAGGGGGCCCAGAAACACGTAGAACTCTCCTTCTCGGACCTCGAAGTCGATGCCCGCCAGCGCGCGGACGGCGTCCCGCTCCGCGGTCTCGTATAGTTTTTCCAGGCTGCTGACTCGTATCATTCGCGGCGTCCTTGAGAGCGCGGACATATCCCGTCCGCATAGCAGTTCATAAGGGGCCTTCAAGGGCAAATCAGGGGCTCACGGCGCGGCTTTGCCCCCGCGCGAGCACCAAGCGCTAAAGACACGGATACCTACAGCCCGCGCCCTCCCGCCACGCTTCCGCCGAGCCGCCGGGCAACGACGTTCAGGGCCGTGACCACGACGATCAGCAGCACCGAGAGAGCCGATGAGGCGCCCGGGTTGCCGGTGTCCCACAGATGCCAGAGGTAGACGGACAGTACATGCTGTCGGGTCCGCGGAGCAGCATGGCGATGGACATGACCTTGAAGCTCAGGATCAGGACGAACAGGAAGCCGTTGACCAGCGCCGGGAGCAGCAGCGGGAACCAGACGAACCGTAGCGTCGTCCAGAAACCCGCGCCGCTACCCCAGGCGGCCTCCTCCAATTCCTTGTGCACCTGCACTACCGCGGCGTTGGTGAAGCGGGTGCCGATGGGCAGGTAGTTGACGATGTACGCCAGCACGATGATCCAGATGGTGTTGTACAGCGGGTTGGGAAAGGCCAGAAAGACCACCAGGAAGGCGACGCCGATGACCATGCCCGAGACCGCGTAGGGCAGAAACACCACCACATCCAGCACCTTCCGGCCGGCGATGCGGGTGCGGTACACGAACCACGAGCACACGATGGCCAGGAACATGATGGCCACGCTGCTGATGCCTCCCAGCAACAGGGTGTTGCTTGCGACGTTCAGAAGCGCGGGGGAGGCGAACAGCTCCCGGTAGTTTTCCAGGCTGACTGCTGATAACGCCTTCATCGAGGGTGGCCGGTAGTAGGGCAGCAACGAGCTCCAGATGAGAATCAGGAGCGGCAGCACGGCCGCGAAGATCAGGTAGAAGCCCACGAACCCCCATGCCAGCCAGGTCCACTTGCCGAGGGACACCAACCTCGGCCGGTAGCCCTTGCCCACCACCACCGTGTACCGCTCGGAGTGACTGAGCTGGCGCTGGTAGAGCAGGACCGCGGCCAGGGTCACCACCACCAGGGTCATGCTGTAGGCGAATCCCAGACCGTAGTCCGGCGGGAAGGCGCCGCGTATGGAGTAGTAGATGGTAGTGCTGAACACGAAGATGCCCGAGCTGAAGCCCAGCAGCATGGGGATCTCGAAGGCCTCGATGCCGCGGACGAAAAGCAGGATGCCACTCCCGCCAAGCCCGGCTTGAGCAAGGGCAGCAGCACCTTCGAGAAGGTGGTCCAGGTGGAGGCGCCGCTGCCCAGGGCCGCTTCCTCCAGGGAGGGGTCCATGCGCCGGATGGTGCCCGCGATGAGCAGGAACGCCAACGGGCTCATGCTTACGCCCTCGACCCAGATCATGGCCGGGAGTGAGTCCGGATCCACGCAGACAAGTCCCGGTCGGGAGAGCACACGATCATGTTGAGCGCCGAAGAGAACGAGATGCTGACACGGGTGGGCCCCGGGACCCCCGCGGGCGAGTTGCTGCGGCGTTACTGGCACCCGGTGGCCACCAGCGGGGAACTCGCCGCCAACCCGGTCAAGGGCACGCGCATCCTCGGGGAATCGCTGACGCTGTTCCGTGACCGCCAGGGGCGCCTCGGCCTGATCTCCCAGCGCTGTGCCCACCGGGGCGTCGACCTCAAGCACGGCATTCCGGAGCAGGAAGGCCTGCGCTGCCCGTACCACGGTTGGATGTATGACACCAGCGGACAGTGCATCGAGCAGCCCGGCGAAGCCCCCGAGCACCAGATCAAGGAAACGGTGCGGCTGAAGTCCTACCCGGTGCAAGAGTTATGGGGCTTGGTCTGGGGGTATTTGGGACCCGGTCCCGCCCCACTGCTGCCCCGTTGGGACCTGTTCGTCCTGGACAACGTCTTCCGGCAGATCGGCGCCACCCTGCTGCCCTGCAACTGGCTTCAATGCCAGGAGAACGCGGTGGACACCATCCATACCGAGCACCTGCACGGCCGCTTCGGCGCCTACGTGCTGGAACGGCTCGGAAGCACCGACGAACGCCAGATAGAGCGGTTCAAACGGGTCGGCCGGCACCACGTGAAGGTCCACTTCAAGCGGATTCCGGTGGGCATCCGGAAATACCGGCTGCTGGAGGGCGACACGGAGGACGCGGTGGGCTGGCGCGTCGGGCACCCGCTGGTGTTCCCCAATTACGTCCGCATCGGACAGCTCGGATACGCCGAGCTCCAGATGCGCGCTCCCGTGGACGATACCCACACCTGGCATCTGGGCTATCAGGTCTACTTCCCCGGCCCGGAGGCCGCGGCGCCCAGACAGGACCCGGTGCCCACGTTCGAGGTTCCCATCCAGGAGCTGCCCGACTTCGTGGCGGGTCAGGACCTGATGGTGTGGGCGTCCCAAGGCCAGTGCCTCGACCGCACCGCCGAGCGGCTGACGGAATCGGACCGGGGCATCGTCATGTTCCGCCAGCTCCTGCGGGAGCAGATCCAGGTGGTCCGGGACGACGGCGATCCCATCAACACGTTCCGCGACCCGGACGAGAATCAATGCATCCGGCTGTCCATGGAAGACCGCGGCAGCATGGCCGACTACCAGCCCGGCGCGGTGCGCTACATGAATACCGGCACCAACAGCCCCTACGTGGATGAACTGGACGCGCTCCTGACGGCCGCGGCCCGGAAGGCAAGAGGCCGGCCCTGAAAAATGCGGGTTCGCACTCTGTCCGACTTGACGACTCGTAACGAGAGAATCTACGCCGTTGCGCAGCGCGTCACGACCAGGAAAAGCTGGGTAGATCGCCCACGACCTCCGAATCGGAGGAAGATGAAGGGGATGGTACGATGATGCGGCGCTTGGTGAAACTGACCTCCTCGCGGATTTGAGACGTCTCGTTCTCGTCCCACCCGGCCTTGCGTAGGGCCAGAGTTGTGAACTTGGTGCAGATGTCGCGCCCGCTCAGGCTTTTCTCATCCATGGGCCCACAACTCTATAACGGTTGGCGGACGAGGGCTCGTCGAAGCAGCCTCGTATTCACGCCGTCTCAAACTTTAAGTCAGAGAGCTTGAGTCTGGACGAGCGTTTCGAGAGATGGGGCATTTCCACGCCCACCACCTCATTCGATTCATTGTAATCAAGCACCACTCCCGGCGCGACATCTTCGGATTCGACGATGGTCGACTCGTCAAGGCGAAGATAGAGCGCGTCGGCTTCCTTATCGACGTGCAGTTTCATAGTTTTCCCTTCATACCACGGTCAAAGAATACGCTTGCCACCCGACGGGAATCGCCCGTTCCGCCATTGTATGGACGGCGTGTTTGGTGAACTCCAGCTTTACGGATCTTGATTACATTGGGTTGCTGAGGCGGCTCCGGATTCCGGACAGGAGTCACGTTGTCTTTCAGGCTATTGAAGGGGCGCTGGTATGACGACGAGACGGCTCCGGACCCGATGATTCCAAGGAGACGGTCCGGCAGGCTGCTAAGCCGTTTCCGCGGCTCTTCTCCTGGTGTGCTCCCTGACGGGCACGGACGCCGGCACCACCTCCGACAACACCGCCAACTCGGGAAAGCGGTTGGACGCGGCATCCCGCCGGACGCTCGGAGCCTCGCCGCCGTCCTGGATGTCCCGGATGCCGCTCAGGATCAGCTTGCGCGCCGCCACGATGGCCTTGTCGGAGGTCACCAGGTGCTCCCGGGTGCGGTCCTGAACCGGACCCTCTCCTTCGGTGGCGCAGAGGTCTTGGGCCTGGAAGCTGAAGCCGATGCCGCTGAAGGACTTGTCCCGCATCCAATCCCGATCTTGCATGTAGCGGTTGGCCTTGCTCCGGACGAGCCGGTAGTCATCGGTCATCTCCGAGCGGTCTCTGAGGGCCCCCTCCCGGCTGATGGGCTTGCTGCGGCTATACACGAACACGAACTTCCAGTGGTGGGTATCGTCGATGGGCACGTGCCAATTGATCGAACAGCCGTCGCCGCCCGTCTGGCCCGGGAACGCGCTCAGGTTGGGCATGACGAAATAGGAGACCCGCAAATACTGCTGGTCGTCCGGAAGCCGCCGCGTGGTATGGATCCGCACCCCGAACTCGGTGAGCTCGAGGTCGATGGTGGGAGCGATGTCCCGGCCGAAGAGGCTGTTGGGAGAAGATTTGCCGCCTCGCACGACCCGGTTCTTGTCGCGCTCGCTCTCCTGGAGGTTCCGGTGCAGGAACGACAGGTGCACCGGGTCGATGTTGCCTTCGTTGCCTTGAAGGTAGTTGCACTCGTGGTAGATCTTGCTGACGAACAGGTGGTCCAAAGGGGCGGCAAGAAACTCGAAGTTGCGCAGCAGCGGCGCTTCGCCGCCGCCGAAATAGGCGAAAACCACGCCGGCGCGTTCCTGGCAAGGATAGGCGAGCTGGTGAATGGATTCCCTGTGTTCCCCCCCCCTCGGGCTCGCCGGGCTGATCGAGGCAGTTCCCGTGGACGTCGTAGAGCCAGCCGTGATAGATGCACCGGAGCCCGCCGTCCTCCACCCGCCCGTAGCTCAGGTCGGCCCCCCGGTGGCAGCAGTGGATGCCCAAAAGGCCCGGCCGGCCCTGGTCGTCGCGAAAGAGCACCAAGTCCTCGCCGAGAATGCGCACCGGCAAGAGCGCACCTCCGGGCTTCAGATCCTCGGACAGGGCCACGGGTTGCCAGTAACGCCGCATCAGCGCGCCGCAGGCCGAACCCGGCTCGGTGGAGGTCAACAGCGAGTTTTCTTCCGCGGTCATCATGGCTCTGCCACTCCTTCAGAGGGTTTCGATCAACTGCCGATCCCCAGTGCGGTGGCGGTACGGGCATGGGCGGGTATGAAACCCGCCCCTACAAGGGTTCGGTCCGTTGCCGGTCTCCGGTGTGTGGGAGGCCTCTTCATCCTCCCCACATCGCAAAGCCCATGGCGCAGCCGATGTTGGCCGGCGATCGGTAGAGCGGCTGGTAGTCGATCATTCGCGCGGGTCCTTCCGCCAGAGCCGCCACCACCATCCAGTTGCGTATCTCCGACGTGCCTCGCACGAGCACGCTGGCGGGAATGTTCCCCAAGGTCTCCATGTCGCTGGCCTCCAGTGCGCCGATCACCTTGCGGTCGAGATCTTCGTCGATCCGCGTGTGGCTCAAGCCGCCGGAAGCCAGCACGGCTACCTTGCCGACATCGCCAATGGCGGCCACCGCCCTCCGCAAGGCCTTGCCGAACTCGACGCAGCGCCGGGCCGACGGCGCCGGCGGGAAGTAGGTGTTCACCATCACCGGCAGGATCGGGAAACGACCGTCCGAGGCCAGGAACTTGAGGGGCCGCGCAAAGGCGTGGCCCAGCCCACCGGGATACCTGAGCTTCCTGGAGTAGGCCACGTCGAAGCCTTCCTCCATGAGCCGCTCCACGACGGTCTCTCCCAGCCGTTGCGGCACCTCGTAGCGGGAACGATTGGCGGACGGGGACTCGTTCAGGTAGCGCAGGCTCACGCTGGCCTCGGCCTCGGCGCCCACGTATACCGTGAACGGCGGCATGGCATCTTCGAGCAGGTTCTCATGCTGATCGTCCCCTACCAGAATCAGCGCGTCGGGAGCCCACTCGTGGAGAGTGGTCCGCAGCTCGTCGATGGCTTCCATGCAACGCCGCCACCTGGACCACCTGACCTCATCACCTTCGCCCCCCGCGCCCGGCTCCGAAGCCAGCGTCGCACCGTGCTCCCGCTTGTCCTTGGCTGCCAGCAGGCGCCAACGATGGGGCGGCATCATCAACTGAGGTCCGTGGGACATGGCCATGCATCCCACTAGCCGCGCCATGAGTTCCTCCCCTCGTCTCGATCACGTCGCATGGCGCCAAACATTGCAACAAACGGCTGGAAAATCAACGGAATCCGCTGCGTCTCGACACCGAACCTGGTGGCGCGAGGCCCTGCCATCTGCCATATTTGTCGGCGAGCAGGTGACTGCCTTGCATACGATGACTGAAAACTTGGGTATCGATCCGAATTGGTTGACTCGGGTATGGCCTTGCTCAATGGACGACATCATCGCAAGCAAGGTGGCATCCAACCGCGCCAAGGATCATGAGTCGCTCCCCGGATTGCGGGCGTTCCGGGAATATCTGCGCCAGCGGGACCGTTTCGGCGCGCGCTTCTCGAACTGAAGCCGAGTGTCGGAGACCCGAGATACAGGCTGAATCGTCGAGACCCCAAAGCATTCCATGAACTACAGAAATCTCGGCAACACCGGGCTCAGGGTGAGCGTCGTCGGGCTTGGCTGCGGCGGGGCGAGCCGGCTCGGACAGCGCGCCGGAAAGAGCCGGAAGCATTCCATCGGCCTCGTGCGAAGGGCGCTGGATCTTGGGGTCAACCTTCTCGATACCGCGGAGACCTACGAGACGGAGGAGTTCGTCGGCGCGGCGATCCGCGAGATTCCCCGCGACCGCGTGGTGGTGTCCACCAAGAAACCCCTGCCCGAGCCGGATGATCCCGATCCGGCGGCTACCATCAGGACCGCGCTCGAAGCGAGCCTGAAACGGCTCGGCACCGACTACGTGGACATCTATCATCTCCATGGCGTGGGCGACGTGCGCTACGACTCCGCCGCGAGGGTGCTGGCGCCTGTCCTCATGCGCTTGCGGGAAGCGGGAAAGATACGCGCCGTGGGCATCACCGAGGAGTTCCCGGCGAACCCGCGTCACGAGATGCTGCAACGGGGCCTGCACGACCCTGGGTGGGACGTGGTCATGGTCGGCTTCAATCTGCTGAATCCGTCCGCGCGCCGAAGCGTGTTCCCACTTGCGCTGAAGAAAGGCGTAGGCACCCTGGTCATGTTCGCCGTCCGGCGCGCCTTGAGCCAGCCGGGGCAGCTCGACAAGCTGCTGCGGGAAATGGAGCGGCGGGGCATCCTGGAACCCGGCGCCACCCTCGGGTTTCTCACGGAGAACGGCTGCGCCGAGAGCCTCACCGAGGCGGCCTACCGTTTCTGCGTGCACGAGCCGGGAGTCGACGTGGTACTGACGGGCACCGGCGACGAGCGGCACCTGGAAGCCAACATCGCCTCGGCGCTGAAGCCGCCGCTCCCGCCCAAAGCCATGGAAAGGCTCGAAACGCTCTTCGGCAACGTGGACTCGGTGACCGGCAACTGATTTCGGAATGGGCCGAGCCACGCCACCGGTCATTTGACCAATGTATCACGGTCACTATCATGTATACCTTGATTAGGAGACCGCCATGCGCTTTGTAGGCATCCGCGAGTTGCGTAGCCGGTCAGAGGCCGTATGGAAGGCACTGGCTGAAGAAAGGGACTTGGTCATTACCTCCAATGGCAAGCCCGTTGCTCTACTCTCCGCAACATCGGATGATACTCTGGAAGAATCGCTGAGCATCGTGCGTCGCGCACGCTCTCAGGCTGCCGTAATCGCCATGCAACAAGCCTCCCAGAAGGCCTGCGCCGACCGCATGTCGCCGGAAGAGATCGATGCGGAAATCAGCGCGGTGCGCCGAGACGCACCCGATGAGGGTCGTGCTCGACACGAACATCCTCGTATCGGGTTTACTCTCCGCATTTGGTCCCCCGGGAGAGATCGTGCAGTTGATAACCACCCGGGCGGTTCGAGTTTGCTACGACGCCCGTATCCTCGGCGAATACCGTCAAGTACTCCTGCGACCGGTGTTTCCGTTCAGCCGAGTCCGCGTCGAATACCTGCTGGATCAGATTCAGGCAGACGGCGACCCGGTGGAGGCGCTCCCTCTGTCCAGGCGTCTTCCGGATCCTGACGACGAAGTTTTTCTGGCTGTGGCTCTGGCAGGCAAGTTCTCATGCCTGCCGACGGGAAATCTCAAGCATTACCCGAAACGCAACCGACAAGGCGTCCGGGTAGTCTCGCCGAGAGATTTCCTGGAGTTGTACCGGTCGACGCGCTGATCAGCCGAAACGCCCGGTGATGTAGTCCTCGGTCAGGGGGTGGATGGGGTTGGTGAAGATCTGGTCCGTGGGGCCGACTTCCAGCAGATCTCCCAGATGGAAGTACGCGGTCCGTTGCGACACCCGGGCGGCCTGCTGCATGGAGTGGGTGACGATGGCGATGGTGTAGTCGCGTCCCAGCTCGTTGATCAGATCCTCGACTCGGGCGGTGGCGATGGGGTCGAGGGCCGAGCAGGGCTCATCCATGAGGATGACCTCCGGGCTCACCGCGATGGTCCGGGCGATGCACAACCGCTGCTGCTGGCCGCCGGACAGGCCGGTGCCGGGCTGGTCGAGCCGGTCCTTCACCTCTTCCCACAATCCGGCGCGTTTGAGGCTGCTTTCGACGATCTCTTCGATCTCCGACCTGGACGCCGCCAATCCGTGGATACGCACGCCGTAGGCGATGTTGTCAAAGATCGACTTGGGAAAGGGATTGGGCTTCTGGAACACCATTCCCACCTGGGCCCGTAGCGGCACCACGTCCATCCCCTTGTCGTAGATGTCCTGACCATCGAGCTTGATTTCACCCGTCATGCGACAGCCATCGATGGTGTCATTCATCCGGTTGAGCGCCCGGAGGAAGGTGGACTTGCCACACCCGGATGGACCGATCATCGCGAGCACCTGTTCGCGGCCTATATCCAGACTCACGTTCTTGATGGCATGGTTGTCGCCGTAATAGACGTCCACGTTGCGGCAGGTCATGCGCGGATCGTCCGCGAACGGCGTGCCCACGGTCTCACGGCTTTGCCGCCGCTCGTCGACGGTCTCGGCCGCCCGGAACTCCAGCGCACCTGTTTCCATAACTGCTACACCCACCTGGTCGGCCATGATCGGAGTCTCCCGAACTGTTTCCGTGCCGGGGCCCCATCCCGCGATGGCACGGCACCTCTTTTGTGCCAGTTTACCAGCGTCTTTCAAAGCGCCGCCGCAGCACGACGGCCATGGCGTTCATCAGGATGAGAAACGCCAGCAACACCATGATCGCCGCGGACGCCCGCTCCACGAAAGCGCGTTCCGGGCTGTCCAGCCAAAGGAAGATCTGCACGGGCAACGCGGTCGCTGCATCCGTTACGCCCCGTGGAACGTCCACCACGAACGCAACCATTCCGATCATCAGCAGAGGCGCCGTCTCTCCCAGAGCCCGCGCCATGCCGATGATCGTCCCGGTCAACATGCCGGGCATGGCCAGGGGCAACACGTGGTGAGCGATCATCTGCATCCTGGACGCGCCCACCCCCAGGGCCGCCTCCCTTATCGACGGCGGCACGGACTTGAGCGCCGCGCGGCCGGCGATGATGATGGTGGGAAGCGTCATCAGGGTAAGAACCAGTCCTCCCACCAGGGGCGCGGAGCGCGGCAGACCGAACAGATTGATGAACACGGCCAGACCGAGCAGGCCGAAGACGATGGACGGCACCGCCGCCAGGTTGTTGATGTTGACCTCGATCAGGCCGGTCAAGCGATTCCTGGGGGCAATCTCCTCCAGGTAGACGGCGGTGGCCACGCCGAGCGGGAACGACAACGACAACGTCACCAAGAGGGTGAAGAACGAGCCCATGGCCGCCCCCCGGATGCCGGCAAGCTCCGGCTCCCGGGAGTCTCCGGCCGTGAAGAAGGTGACGTTGAAACGCGACTCGACCCGCCCCTCGGCCGCGAGGCGATCGAACCACTCGATCTGCCTGTCGGACAGCCGCCGGTCCGACTCCGGGCGCGTCCGGTCCACGTTTCCCTTGTGGAGCATATCGTAGTCGTCGTTGGCGGGCACCCACATCTCGGTTTTCGCACCTACCAGCGAGGGATCGTCAAGGGTCATACGGCGAAGCTGGAAGACGGTTCCCCGACTGACCAGCTTGGCGACATCCCGCCGGTTCCGTCTTCCCCTCACCTCGGGAAAAAGCGAACGCACCGACGCCTTGACCACGGCGCCGTAGTCGGCCGACCCGAGGGTTTCACGATCACCGGTCCCTTGGGGGTCGATCACCTGTGGATCGAAAAAGACCGGCAGCTTGACATGGGTCTGCCAGAAGGCGGAGTAGCCGGTGACGATGATGTTGACGAACATCACCACCAGGAACGCGAGTCCCAGGAGAACCGCCGCACGCCCGAAGTTCTTGAAGCGCCGTTCGGCCCGATTCCGGCGGGCAAGGGTGCCGCGCACGCATTCGATGGCGCTTTTCGAGCGTGTTGCCATGACTACTCGTACTGCTCCCGGTATTTGCGCACCACCTGCAAGGCGATGACGTTCAAGCCCAAGGTGACGACGAAAAGCACCAGGCCCAACGCGAATGCGGCCAATGTCTTGGGACTGTCGAACTCCTGATCGCCGGTCAGCAGGGTCACGATCTGTACCGTTACGGTGGTAACCGCCCGGAGCGGATTGGCCGTGAGGTTCGCGGCCAGTCCGGCAGCCATGACGACGATCATCGTTTCCCCGATGGCGCGCGAGACCGCCAGCAGAACGCCCCCGACGATGCCGGGGAGGGCGGCGGGGATGACCACCTTCTTGATGGTCTCGGACTGGGTCGAGCCCAGCGCATAGGCGCCGTCACGCATGGCCTGCGGTACCGCATTGATCACATCATCGGAAAGCGAGGAGACGAACGGAATGATCATCACCCCCATGACCAGGCCTGCGGCCAGGGCGCTCTCGGACGCTACATCGAGACCGACGCTTTCGCCCAATCCACGGATGAACGGCGCCACCGTCAGGGCCGCAAAGAATCCGTAGACCACGGTGGGGATACCCGCCAGCACCTCGAGCAAGGGCTTGACCACCGCCCGCACCCCAGGCCGGGCGTACTCGGCGAGATAGATGGCCGACATCAGGCCAACCGGAACGGCAACCAGCATGGCGATGAAGGAGATGAGCAGCGTGCCGGCAAACAGCGGGATGGCGCCGAAGGCTCCCGATGCTCCCACCTGGTCGGCTCGAATGGCCATCTGCGGGCTCCACTCGGCGCCGAAGATGAACTCGGTCAAGGGCACCGCCTGAAAGAAGCGGAGCGATTCGAACAGCACCGACAGCACGATTCCCACGGTGGTGAGGATGGCGATGGTGGAACTCGCCATCAGGAAGCCCAGGATACTGCGTTCCACCGCGTTCCGCGCGCGCTTGCCGGGCTTGATGGTGCGCCATGCCATGGCTCCACAGAACGCACCCAGCGCCAGCACGGCCACGGTGACGGCGATGGCGCCATAGCCCTGCAATCGCATGTAACGGTCCGCCGCGGCCAACATGGCCGGGCTCCTCCGGGAGGCGATGTTGCCCGACGCCAGGTTCCTGATGTCGTTGATGACCAGATTGAGCCGCTCCGGCGGCAGGCTTTGAACCTCTTGAGGCAGGTCGGTGACCACGATCCGGGTGACGATGGGACCCTTGAGAGACACTCCGATGGCCAGCAGCAGGAGCGCCGGAAACGCCGCCCACAGGGCGGTGTAGAGGCCGTGGTAGCCGGGAAGGGAGTGCAGATTGCGGACGGCCCCCCGGGCGAGGGAAATGGAGCGCCGCCACCCCAAGTAGTAGCTTACGGAGCTCAAGCCCAGTAACGCGAGGATCAAACTTGGGGATCCCATGGCCTCGGGGAACCTTTACCGGTTCACGCCGACCGCGTCCCGCGGTCGGGTTGCGAGTCCGGCTGCGGCGGATCGCTCTCACCGCAGCCGGGACTCGCATGACGTTACAGTTACAGAGCCAGATTCTTCAGGTTTTTCACGTCCGAAGAGAACTGCGCATGCTCTTTCTCGGGCATGGGGATCAGCCCCTTGTCGGACAGATAACCCTCGTCGCCCCAAGCCTTCTCACTGGTGTACTCGGCGAGAAATTCCCGCATGCCCGGGATCACGTCCAGATGAGCCTTCTTGATGTAGATGTACAACGGACGCGAAACCGGATAGCTGCCGTCGGCGATGGTCTCGAACTCGGGCTTGACGCCGTTGATGGACGCGCCCTGGAGCTTGTCCGTGTTCTGGTCGAGAAAGCTGAAGCCGAAGATTCCGAAGGCATCGGGGTTGGCGTCCAGCTTCTGCACGATCAGGTTGTCGTTCTCGCCCGCCTCGACGAACGCACCGTCCTCACGCATGGTGCGGCAAGCGGCCCGTCCGGGCTTCTTCGACATCTTCTTGATGGCGGCAAACGTCTTGCAGCCGGCGTCCATCACCAACTCGACGAACGCGTCCCGCGTTCCGGACGTCGGCGGAGGGCCCAGCACCTCGATCTTCACGGCCGGGAGCTCGGAGTTGACATCCTTCCAGGTCTTGTAGGGGTTGGCCTTGCGCTTGCTCCCGTTGGCATTGGCCGGCACTTCCTTGGCCAGGGCGAGAAAGAGATCACGCGGCGTGAGGCTCAGCGCTCCGCTCTTCTTCGAGTTGGCCACCGCGATGCCGTCGTAGCCGACCTTGAGCTCGACGATCTGGTTGACGCCGTTCCTGGCGCACCGCGTAACCTCGCTCTTCTTGATGCGCCGCGAAGAGTTGGTCATGTCGGGATGCTCCACGCCGACGCCCGCGCAGAAGAGCTTGAGGCCGCCGCCCGAGCCGGTGGACTCGACCTTGGGGGTCTTGAACTTGGTGGTCTTGCCGAACTGCTCGGCGACCACCGTGGTAAACGGATACACCGTGGACGATCCGACGATCTGGATGTAGTCGCGCTGTTGCGCCGCCGCCGAGGTCGCCAGACCTGCCACGGCCAGTGCAACCACTGCTGCCATTAACACGGCTTGCCGAAACATGGGGAAACCCTCCTTTTTGGTTATACCTTTGTCGCTGGGCTCAATCACCGAGCGAAGGGTCCCATGACCCTGCCAGTGTTGGCAGGAATCTCACCGACGGTAATTATCAGTCTATGACGGCGACATCACAGAGAAATTAAACCACTGTTACAAGTCTGTTACGAAGGCAGGGGAAAGGAAGCCCCAAGGATCGAGAAGGCAGCGACGCGGCGGGAAGCGGGCGTCTTTCCTTTGCTGTGAAAATACAATTTTCATGCCTTCGGGGTGGTCGTGCAACGACCATGAGCGTTTAGGCGGAAGGCGCGGTCTCGTTCTGTGACCTGCCTTCCTGGCCGATCTCGTCCAGACGCCGCTGAAGCGCCGACCGATCGAGAGAGGTCAGGGGCAGGCTCACGAAAATCGAGATCCTGTTGTAGAGCATCCGGTAGACGTCGGCGAAGTCCATTCGTTGCTCGGCCTCGTTACCTTCCACCGCGGCCGGGTCGGGAATACCCCAGTGGGCGGACATGGGTTGGCCGGGCCACAGAGGACAGACTTCCTGGGCCGCCTGATCGCAAACCGTGAACACCAACTGCATCTCGGGGGCTCCGGGGGCCGCGAACTCGTCCCAACTCTTGGAGCGGAGATCGTCCGTCAGGTAGTTGAGCTTCTTCAACGTCTCGATGGTGTGTGGGTTGATCTCGCCCTTTGGGTGGCTGCCGGCGCTGAACGCCCGAAACCGCCCTCGTCCCAGGCGGTTCAGGATGCATTCGCCCATGACGCTGCGGGCGGAGTTCCCGGTGCACAGGCAAAGCACGTTGAAGAGTTTGTCGTCACTCATAATATGGACCTTCTGGGTCGTGATTATTGGACTGACGTGGATCCCGGCTTTCGCCGGAATGACGGATCGGGGACACCGTCGCCTGTTTCGGCTTCGATGACGGCCGAGGCCGGACGTCCGGGCGGCACCAGCCACCGGAACAACGCGGTGGCCGCGCCCGCGCCGATGAACTGCACCACGATGAACGCGGGGGCGTGCATCGGGTATATCCCCGCGAAGGTGTCCGAAAGCGTCCGGGCCACGGTCACCGCAGGATTGGCGAATGACGTGGACGAGGTGAACCAGTAGGCCGCGGTGATGTAGCCGCCAACGGCGAACGGCACCGCCGAGCTCCGCAGCCTCACGCAGCCCTGGATCACCGAAAGCAGGCCGAAGGTCGCGACGAACTCGCCCAGCCACTGTCCCGCTCCGAAGCGATGCTTCTGCGAGAAGAACACCGCGGGTTCGTCGAACATGAGGTTGGCCACGATCACTCCGACGATGGCCCCGATGACCTGCACGGCTACGTAGCCCGGAACGTCGCGCCACGACAACCCGCCCAGGAAACCTTCGGCCACGGTCACCGCCGGGTTGAAGTGGGCGCCGGAGATGGGGCTGAAGGTCAGGATCAGCACCGTGAGCGCGGCGCCCGTGGACACCGTGTTGGCAAGCAAGGCCACCGCGACGTTGCCGCCGGCCAGCCGCTCTCCCATGATGCCCGACCCCACCGCCGCGGCCAGCAGGAACGCCGTACCGACGGCTTCCGCGGTCAGGCGACGCGGGAAGTCTTTCGGGTTTTTTTCGGTTTGCTCCATGGACCGTCCCGAGCCGGCTCACACACGGGGACCGTGCAGGCGTCAACGTTGCCGCCGCAACAGTTCTCCGTCAGGTAGCCGAGCAGTTCGTTCATGACCTCGAAGTTGGACCGGTAGATGAGCGAACGCGACTCCCGCCGGAACTCCACGAGCCCGGCCTGCCTGAGCGCATTCAGGTGAAAAGAGAGGGTGGCCGGGGGCAGGGAGAGCCGCTTCCCGATCTGCCCCGCGGGCAACCCCTCGGGGCCCACCTCCACCAGCAGGCGGAAGATGTCCAGCCGCGTCTCCTGCGCCAGCGCTGCCAGCGCGCCCACCGCGTGCTTATGTTCCATATTTCCAGTATTATGGAAAATATTGCATGAAATCAACAAATGGCGAAGACCTCGTGAAGAGATTTTCCGTCGCTACCGCCGGTCGGGCGAATGGCCCAAGCGCTCCAGAAGATAGGCTGGCAGACTCACGATCCGGATCTCGTCCATTGTGGTGACGAAGTATGGCGCCAGACTCGCCAAGTACCCGGTACGAAGCCCGTGCAGCCGCAGATAGCCGGCGATTCCTCGCATGTGCTTGCGGTTCACGGTCAGCGCCGCCTTGCATTCGACCGGAAGGGCAGTATCGCCCCGTTTCACGATGAAGTCGATCTCCACCCCTGACGGGGTTCGCTTCCAACCGGAGAGAGCCGTACCGGAGCGCGCCAGCTCGATGGCGGTCTGGTTTTCGATCACCGCGCCGAGAGTCGTTCGAGCCCCGGCGGAGAGGGTGTTGACGGCGCTGATGAACGGCACCGCGGACTCACGCAACTCGCTCAGCACGAGGTCGGAAAGGTGCTTCTTGTCATGGGCCAGCAGGAATTCCGAGAACGAGAATGGCCCCAGGATGAAACGGCGAACACGGCCTACGGGATAGCGGGCCTTGGGGCGGAAAAGACGCGTGAGGGTGGAGCCCGACAAGATGACCGTGGCCTTCGGCCATTCTTCCTTCATGAAGCGCACGAACTCTCCGAGCTTGCGGCTCTCCTGCGCCTCGTCGATGAACAGAACCTGGTCTGCATCGCCCTGGAAATCGAAGCGGTCACGCAGCACGTCCTCGTATTCGGCAAAGTCCCGGCAATCATCGAAAACCGACCGAATCAGCGCGTCTCGCTCCAGATTCACGTGCACGGCGCACTTTGGGGATTGCTGCAGGACGCGTTCTGCCAGCGTGGTCTTTCCCACTTGACGGGCGCCTTCCAGGAGCAACACCGGCTTGAATCTTGTTTCTTTGTCATTCTGCACTGGACGAACTTGGCGTTGACATCCATTTGCGAACCGGGCAAAGTCCCGGTTGTCGAGGATACCATCAACACATCGAAGTGCACTTTATCCAGGCAAGCGGACCGTCTCGGAAACCAAGACATTCCAGGAAAAACGTATGGCTTTACGAGTAGGCAATCGGGTATGGCTTCCCTGTGAGGTGAAACCAGGACCTTTCTCGAACGAGCGGCTTGTTCGGGTCAAGCTCTCCACCCGTGAATGGATCGGATTCGTTGATACGGGCGCCCTGAAAGATGAAATAGAAACAGGCCCGACACATGTCCTTGCCATCCTGACCTCCATTGATGACGACTGCGCAACCGCCATCGTCCAGGGACATGCCATCGATGCCCGATATGTGCAGGCATCAACCTCAGAGGTGGAACCGTTTGTTCCTCTCGCGCCCTGACCTGATCGGATATCTTCAGGAGCGCCGTCTTCGCTTCGAGCCTGCCGTGTCCGAAGACAGGATAGCCCAGGTCTCCGTTGACCTCCTGCTCGGGAAGCGGTTTACGAGGTTCAAGAAGGATGTACCCGGCTATCTCACCTCCGTACGCATGGACCCCTCGCTTTGGAGTTCCAAAGACCTATGGGAGAACGAAGAGGCCGATACCTTCCGGTTGGAGCCGAATGAATTCGTCCTGGCGCAGACTCTGGAACGTGTCTGCATGCCGAATGACTTGATCGGGCTTGTCGAGGGGCGCAGCAGCTACGCAAGAATTGGCGTGACGGTCCATGTAACCGCACCGAAAGTCGATCCTGGGTTCCAGGGTCACATCACCCTGGAAATGGCAAACTTCGGGAAAATACCCGTAGAACTGCGAGCGGGTGTTGATAAACCCGCCCAACTCCTGCTCGCGAAAACAACCCAGCCGCTGCCCGAATCCGAACTCTACGGAACGGACCCGGCCGACCTGTTCCAAAATCAGACGGAACCCATTCCCAAATCCCGTCGCGGGCGACTCGGACCGGCGGTGTGAGAACATCGCTCAGGCTGGCGCGGGTGGACAATCTCGCGTAGACTGGCCGCATCCATCCAGAACATATTCGGACAAGGAGTGCGCAATGTTACATGTCTTGCGTGTCGCGGCAGGGTGTCTGTTGCTTTTTCTCACGGGTGCTGGGTCGGCTGCAGGCGCCGAACAGGCCGCGGGTCCACGCTCGGTGGAAGAGATCGAGAAGATCGTCCGCGAGTATATCCTGAAGAACCCGGAAGTGCTCTTCGAGGCCGTGCAGCGCCATCAGGAGAGGCAACGGCAGCAGCAGGCCGAGCGCGACCGCGCTGCCCTCAAGGAACACGCGAAGGCGCTTCTGACGGACCCGGACTCGTTCGTGGGCGGCAATCCCGACGGTGACGTGACCTTGGTGGAGTTCTTCGACTACCGTTGCGGCTACTGCAAGCGTTTTGCGCCGACCCTGGCGAGGATCACGAAGCAAGACCCGAAGCTCCGGGTGGTCTACAAGGAGTTCCCGGTACTGGGTCCGGACTCGTTCCGGGCCGCCCAGGCGGCGCTAGCGGCTCGGAACCAGGGATACTACCTGGCGTTTCATGATGCCTTGATGGGCGCCGAGGGCCCGCTGACCGACGACGCCATCACGACCGTGGCGCGCTCCGTGGGCCTGGACACGAACCGCCTCAAGAAAGACATGGAGACGCCTAACGTCCTCAACGTGCTCGACAACAACCACCGTCTGGCCAAGGCGTTGCGCATCGACGGCACCCCGACGCTGATCGTCGGCGACGAGATCGCGAGGGGCGCCGTCCCTCTGGAGCAGCTCACGGCGATGATCGCCAGGGCCAGGGCCAAAGGCTCCTGACCCGCGGCCAATCCACCAAGAGCCGGCGCTTCGGCTCTTGTCCGGTTTCCCCGGTTGCCCCTTGACGGAGACGCTCGAAAAGATTCGCGTGGTGCTGGTTCGGCCCAAGGGATCCGGCAATATCGGCTCCGTGGCCCGGGCCATGAAGAATACCGGAGTCGGTGATATGGCGCTGGTGGGCGGCGGGCGCACCGAAAGCCTGTCCGCGCGCGCCATGGCGGTACACGCGCGGGACATCCTCGACAACGCGCGCCGATTCGAGACCATCCGCGAAGCCGTCTCCGACTGCGGGCTGGTAGTGGGGACCACCTGCCGCAAGGGATTGTATCGCGACCACGTAAAGCTCCCGCGCGAAGCGGCGCAAGATCTGGTGGCGGCCGTCCGAGGTGATGAAGCCAGACCGGCGGCGCTCCTGTTCGGGCCGGAGGATCACGGGCTCAGCAACAGCGACCTCAAGCATTGCCAACGCCTCATCACCATTCCGAGCCACCCGGAGCAGCCGTCCCTGAACCTGGCGCAGGCCGTCATGGTTTGCCTGTACGAAGTCTACCTGGCGGCCGCGGTCGGCCCCGCACCCGCGGAACGCATTCACCGTGCGCCGGCGGAAGCGGCCGAAGCCCTGTTCGACCGCATGAAGGAGACTCTCCTGAAAGTGGGCTTTCTCGACCCGCAGAACCCCGAACACATCCTGCTCGCGCTGCGCCGGATTCTCGGCCGCGCCGGCCTCGAGGAGCGGGACGTCAAAATCCTCAGCGGACTGTTCCGGCAGATCGAGTGGTACACCCAAGGGGGATGGAAAGTGGCGGAAGAAAAACGCCGGCAAGGGATCAAGCTGCGGTAGCCGGTGTCCGGCATCTTCAACCAGTGTGGTGTCCTATATGAACCGTGGATAATCTGCGCAGGACTTCCATGGTTTATACAGGCTCCCAAGGCAGGCCCAGGACTCTCTTGGCGGTGACGTTGCGCTGGATCTCGCTGGTGCCTGCGTAGATGGAGATGCGCCGGACCTCGCGCCACAGCACCGAAACGTCCACGGGACCGTCCGGCGTCTCCAGCGCCCCCGCTTCGGCGCCGTGCTCACCGGCCGCCTCCAGCAAGAGGTCGGCAATACGCTGCACGATATCGGTGGAGACGATCTTGATGAAGGACGAGTCGGCGCCGATCTCCTTGCCCGCCCGCGCGATCCGGACCGCGTGGGCGAACACGGCCGACTGCGCCAGCACGTCCAGCTCGGCCCTGGTCAGCCGGTCCTGGAACACCGGATCGTCCGCGGCGCCCGTGGCCCGGGCCACTTTCCGCACCCGCTCCAGCATGTCCAGGGCCAGTTGCGGATTGGCGTTGCCGAGGCGTTCCGAATCCAGCAGCGCCTTGGCCACGCGCCAGCCGTCGTTCAGCTTCCCCACCACGTTGGTGAGCGGCACCCGCACGTTGTCGAAGAATTCCTCGGCGAACTCCTCGTCGTCGGCCAGCGTCCTGATGGGACGGATGGTGATGCCCGGCGTCCTGAGATCGATCAGCACCATGGAGATGCCCGACTGCTTGCGCGGGGCGGCCGGGTCGGTGCGGATCAGCGCGTACATCCAGTCGGCGTGGTGGCCCCCGGTGGTCCAGATCTTGTGACCGTTGATGACCAGCTCGTCACCGTCGATCTCGCCCCGGGTACGCAGGCTGGCCAGATCGGACCCCGATCCGGGCTCCGAGTAGCCCTGTGCCCACAACACCTCTCCCGAGAGCATCCTGGGCAGGTGCTCGGTCTTCTGCTCCTCGGTGCCGTGGCGGATCAGGATCGGCCCGATGTGCCCCACCGCCTGCCGCGACAACACCGGCGCCTCGGCGCGGCCGAACTCTTCCTGAAGGATCAACTGCTGGTTGAGGGTGGCCTCCATGCCACCGTACTGCTTCGGCCAGTTGGGGGCGATCCAGCCGCGGTCGTAGAGCTTGCGCTGCCACGGCCGGATCATCTCCGGCGGCGGCCGGGTGGACCATCCCTTCAGTTCCTGCGGCAGATTCTCTTCCAGCCAATCCCGGACTTCCAGCCGAAACGCCGCGTCGTCCTTGGTGTCCGCGGTGAAGCTGATGGTGCTCATGGGGCGCACCCTACCAGATCCGGCCGGGGCGCGCGAGAAGCCGGAACCGGCGCCGAAAGTTGCCATGTCAGAGAAGGGTAAACCTGTACCGTATGTCCTGTCCGGCTCACCCGGATGCCAACTTACCGGTCATTGTCGCCGTCGGCTTCGTTGCTCCCCCTCGCGTGGCGCCCGCCACTGCTCGTCGTCATGCCTTGCCGACAACCAAAATCCCTGCACGACTTGACATCCGGGTGAGCCGGACAGGACACTGCTCCACTGCCATGAGCACCGAAAAGGTCGCGACACTGCTGAATCCCACGAGCGTCGCCATCCTGGGGGCCAGGGAAAACCCCACCGGATGGACGGCGCGCATCTTCGCCAACCTGACCCGCTTCGGTTTTGACGGGCCGGTGTATCCGGTGAACCCCAACCACGAGCGCATGTGGGGGGTAGAGTGCTTTCCCGACCTGCGCTCCCTGCCCGCGGTTCCGGACCACCTGGTGGTGATGCGGGCGGCGGCCAGCGTCCCGGGCATCCTTCGGGAAGCCGCGGCCATGGGCGCCCGCAGCGCCACCCTGTACGCCACCGGCTTCTCCGAGGCCGGCACCGACGCCGGCTGCGCGCTCGAGGCGGAACTGCGAGACGCCATCGAGGAGACCGGGCTCGCCGTCTCCGGACCCAACTGTCTCGGCAACCTGTCGGCCCGCGCCCGCGTGCTGACCCTGCCGGACGACCGGGTGCAGGAACTCGTCACCGGTCCCGTGGCCATGGTAGGTCAGAGCGGC
Source organism: Binatia bacterium (assembly GCA_963422385.1). Lineage (GTDB taxonomy): Bacteria > Desulfobacterota > Binatia > UBA9968 > JAJDTQ01 > JAJDTQ01. The sequence continues at coordinate 1,117,994 of OY729432.1, forward strand.
ACCACCACGCCCAGCATCGCACGGACCCTCATGGACCGGGGCATCGACGTGAGCTACGTGATCACCAGCGGCAACGAGACCGGGCTCGTCACCGCGGACTACATCCGATACTTCGTCACCGACCCCGAGATCCGGCTGATCTTCTGTCTCGTGGAGGCGGTGCGCCGGGCCGAAGACTTTCTCGCCGCCTGCCGTAGCGCTCGTGACGCAGGCAAGCCGGTGGTGGTGCTCAAAATGGGCGTGTCCGAGGGCGGCCGCCGCGCCGCCCTGTCCCACACCGGCTCCCTGGCCGGTCGGGTGGAGGCCTTCGACGCCGTCGCCGGTCCCGCCGGCGTCATCCGCGTGCAAAGCGCCGACGGCGCGGTGGACGTCATCGACTTGCTGCTGCACGCGAGCAAGCCCCGGGGCGAGGGCGTGGGGGCGCTGGTGTACTCCGGCGGTGTGCGCGGCCTGGCCGAGGACGCGGCCGACCGGCACCGGGTGCCGCTGCCGGATTTCGCGCCGGAAACGCGCGCGCGAATACGGGAACTCCTGGGCGACGGCCAGCCGATCAGCAATCCCCTGGACGCCAACGGCTATCTCAACCGCCCCCTCGACGACGTGCTGAACGTCGTGGACGCCGTCTACAACGACCCCGGCGTGGACATGGTCGTTTTTCAGGAAGACCTGCCGCCCCACGAAGGCGCCAACGATGCCAACCGGCGGCGAGCCGCACGGGTGCTGACGACCCTGGAGGCCATCGACAACCGGTTCCTCGGACCCGGCCGGAAGCCCTTCGCGCTTACGTCTCCGGCATCCTGCGATCTGACGGATTTCAGCCGCGCCGCCCGGCGCCGCTTTCCGCACGTGCCGTGTCTCAACGAGCCCGAACGGGCCTTTCGCGCCATCCGCGCGGTATTGGACTACCGGCGGAATTCCCGGGAGGCCGAGGCCGTGACGACGACGGCCCTGCCGGATTCCTTGACCACCCGTATCGAAACGCTCCGCGGACAGTCTGCCGCGGCGACCGCGGAATTTCCCCTGACCGAGCCCGAGTCCAAGGAGTTGCTGGGCGCCCTCGGGATTCCCCTGAGCGAAGAAGGGCTGGCGCGCACCGAGCAGGAAGTGCAGGACATCGCCGAGCGCATCGGCTATCCGGTGGTGGTCAAGGGAGTCGCCGCGGACCTCACCCACAAGAGCGACGCCGGCGCCGTGCGTGTCAACCTGGGCGATGCCGCAGCCGTACGACGGGCCTGCCAGGAAGTCACGCGCAACGTAGCGGCTCACGATCCGGGCATCCACCTGGACGGATGGCTGGTGGCAAGGATGGCCCCGCCCGGGCTCGAGCTGGTACTGGGCATGCAGCGGGACCCCGAGATGGGCGCCGTGGTCATGTTCGGCGCTGGCGGAGTGTGGCTGGAGCTCATGAAGGACGTGGCCTTCGGCCCGCCCGGATTGAGCCGCGACTGCGCCGCCCGGCTCATCGACTCGACGCGCATCGGCCGGCTGCTGGACGGATACCGCGGCGAGGGACCCTACGACCGCGACGCGGTCGTAGACGCGCTGGTGGCACTGGGCCGGTTGGCGGCCGCGGCCGGAGACGCCATCGAAAGCCTGGACATCAACCCCTTCCTGGTGTGCCGCAAGGGTGCCGGAGGGCTGGCGCTGGACGCGCTGGCGGTGATCGCCCCAGCGCGGGAGAGGTGACTCGATGGAACTGGTCCTCGATGAGGCACAGACCATTCTTCGGGAGAGCGCGGACAAGCTCATCGAACGTCACGCGGGTCCCGCCCGTTTCCGGGAGCTGCGTACGACCGGGCTCGGCTTCGACCCGGCGCGGCTCACCGTGGTGGCCGAGGCCGGCTGGCTCTCGCTGCTGGTGCCGGAAGACCGGGACGGCCTGGGCCTGGGCGCCACCGAGGCGGCGCTGGTGCTCGAATCGGCCGGGCGGGGCCTCATGACCGAGCCGGTCGCCGCGGCAATGGCAGCGGCGCGAGCCGTCGCTTCAGGACCCGAGGCCATGGGCGCGCCCCTGGAGGAGATCATGGGCGGCGGCTCCGTCATCCTGCCCGCGCTGCAGGACCCGGTAGCCGACGACCCCGCCGGCGCGGGCGTCCAGGCCACTGCCGCAGGCAGCGGCTTCCGCCTCACCGGGGGTACCAGCACGGTTCCCGGCGCGGCCGCGGCTTCGGGTTTCATCATCGACGCCCGGAGCGGCGACGGCACGGTCGTCTGTCTGGTGCCGCGGGAAGCAGCGGGACTGGAGATCGTGCAACGCGGCCGGGTGGACGGCACCGGGCACGCAACCCTGGCCTTGAAAGACGTGGCCGTCTCCGCAGATGCGGTGATCGCGGGCGGCGCGCCGGGCACGGCGGTTGCGGCGGCCACGCTGGACCTGGTGCTGCTGGGGACATCCGCCGAGATGCTGGGCATCATGGAACAGGGTCTGGCGCTGGCGGTGAACTACCTTGGAACGCGGGAGCAGTTCGGCCGACCCATCGGCTCCTTTCAGGCGCTCCAGCACCGGGCGGTCAACGACCACGTCGATATCGAGCTCACCCGCTCGCTGCTCTATCAGGTATGCGCGGCCTTGGACGAGGGACGGGGCAATCGCGCCATGGTGGCCGCGGTCAAGGCGCGGGCCTCGGATGCCGTGCTCTCGGTGACCAAGTCCATGGTGCAGATGCACGGCGCCATCGGCTTCACCGACGAGTACGACGCGAGCCTCTATCTGCGGCGGGCCATGGCCCTGTCGGCCCAGCACGGAAATGCCGCCTGGCACCGCAAACGCTATGCGCGACTGTCGGCCGGGGCGGCGTGACGGAGCAGCCGCCCCGGCCCCTCCGGATTCCGGCTTTCGCCGGAATGACGGGTGTGGACATTGACGGGCTGTTTTCCTGTCAATGACGGGAAGGCGACCGTACGGCGACAGCCATCCCGCAAAGGGAACTCACCATGGCCAACGGCTCCGCTTTCAGACGCACCATCCAGTGGCCCGACGACAAGCTTGTCTGCTGCACGTTCAGCGTGGCCCTGGAGGCCTTCCGAAAGACCGGCCGCTTCAAGATGGACCCACGCATCGACGTGAACCTCAACTCCCTCTCCCACGCGAATTACCGCGGCAACGCCGGGACCTGGCAAATTCCGGAGATCCTGGAGCGGCAAAAGGTCCGGGCCATGGTCTTGGTGAATTCGCTGGCGGCGGAGAAATGACCAGACGCGGTCCGCGCGCTGCATTAGGGAGAATGGCGCGACAACGCGCCGTTCCTACCCAACATCTTTCTCAGGCAGTTCAACAGGATCCTTCGAGTCTGCGTTCTATGTCCCGATCTTTCTTATCCGGGAAGCTGTCCCGAAGCCGCCCTCACCTTGGACAACCAAACCCGTATACCTCAGTATCGGTCGGCGCCGGACATGTGAAACAGCAACCAGCATCACCTGAACAACTGTTTGCTCGACCATCGAATCCTTTGCCCCAATACCTATTGGGATAATCTCTTTGATTCCCGTGCCGTGCTCCTACGCACACACTGGTGCCACGAGTGCAAGACAGTCAGCCTGTTCTCTGGCCTGAACAATCTCAAGGGCATTACGCTGGACTCGCGCTACTCGGCCCTGTGCGGCTACACCGAGACGGACCTGGACACGGTGTTCGCGCCGGAGCTTCCCGGCCTGGACCGGGACAGGATCCGCGACTGGCACAACGGCTACAACTGGCTGGAAGAGGAGAAGGTCTACAACCCCTTCGACGCGCTGCTGTTGTTCGACACGCGCCAGTTCAAGGCCTGGTGGTTCGAGACCGGCACCCCGACGTTCCTGGTGGAGACGCTGGTGGAGCGCGGGGTCGGCGCCCTGGAGTTGGACGGCATGCTGGCCAGCGACGAGTTGCTGTCCAGCTTCGACGTCGAGGACATGGCAACGGAGGCGCTGCTGTTCCAGACCGGCACCCTGACGATTCTGGACAGTGAGGAGCTGGGCGGGGAGTCGGTCCATCGGCTGGGCTATCCGAACCGGGAGGTGCGGCAGAGCCTGAACAGAAGCCTGCTGAACCGCCTGACAGGGAATCCATCCAAGCGGCAAGAGCACGGCGTCCGGCTGCTCAAGGCCAACGACTTTGCCGGCCTGGAGGAGTTGTTCCGGGCGTTCTTCGCCAGCATTCCCTGCCAGTGGCATAGGAAAAACGACATCGCGGACTACGAAGGCTACTACGCCAGCGTGTTCTACTCCTGCTTCGCCGGGCTGGGGCTGGACGTCACCGTGGAGGACAGCGGCAGCCGCGGCCGGCTGGACATGGCGGTGGTGTTCAGCAGCGAGACCCGCAACCTGGCGGCCTTCGCGGTGGAGCGGGCGCTCGCGTCCCCCACACCGTGATGCGCTCGCCATCACCGACCGCCTGGGGTCTTGCGTACTCTGTCGGGTTGAGGGCGGATGGAGTGGTTGGCTCCATGCCCTCGGACTACGGTCCGCCCTCACAGGTGCGATTCCCTCACCCTGGCAAGAAAAGGCAGCGGCAAGGCGATGGCCACGGCAAGGGCGGTCCACGCCATCCCGTAGGACTCGGTGTGATCTGCGATGAAGCCGAAGATCGGAGGCAGCACGACCACGCCGAGAAACACCACGGTATTGGTCAGTCCGATGGCGACGCCTGCCACGCCGATCCCCACGATCCTGGACACGAGGGCGAGATACAGTCCCTGCCAGCTCATGGTACCGAGACCGAGAAGCGATGCGACCACGGCCACCAGCCACGCGGGCATCGCCGGTGACAGGAGAGCCGTCGCAATGCCCATGCCGGCGCCCAGAACGCCCAACATCACCAGCATCGGCGCGCGCCGCCCGAAGAAAAGCCTGTCGCTTACCATGCCGAAAGCGATGCGGCCGACGGCGCTGCATACCTGACCCACGGCCAGCAGGGCTGCTGCGAAGACGAGAGACAAGAGGATGTCTTCGGTGAGATAGAGCTCGATGTAGCTCAGGTAGCACCACTGGCACCCGGCGAGCACCGCAGCATAAAACGTCACGGCCCAGATATCCTTGCGCCGGACGATCTCCCTCAGCCCGCCGACGGACGCCGCGCTGCCCGTCACCGGATGTCTCTCCGGCTCCTTGTAGCAGAGGAGCACCGCCACGCCCGTGCACGCGGTGATGACGCCGACCATAGACAGCGCCGGCCTCCAGCCGAAAGCCAGGCCCAGGGACGGCAGCGTGAGGGCCGCGATGGTGCCGCCCAGCGGAATCCCCGTCTGCCTTATGCCCATTGCGGTTCCCCGCTCCCGCTCCGGGAACCACCCGGCCACCGCCTTGCTGCCGGCCGGCGTGCCCGTGGCCACCGGCACCCCCACAAGCAGGAACACCGCCAGCAGCGCGGTAAAGCTCCCGGCGAAATGGACCGTCATGACGAGGAACCCGGCGGCCACGGTGCCGTATCCGATGACAAGCCGCTCGCCGAACCGATCCGCGGCCTTGCCCGCGCCAAGGACCGCGGCCACGACCCCTATGTTGACCATGGAGACGAGGATTCCCACCTCGGTGAGATTCAGGCCGAGCTCCCCCTGAATGAGGGGCATCAACGTCGGTATGCCGATATGGATGGTCGCCAGCGCCGTTTGTGAAAGCGTGGCAATGCACAGATAAAACCAACGCCGTGGTGCCGGTTCTGATGTCAGTGTCACGTTCCTTGCAGTGCGGAGACCGTGTTCAGCGGCCGCACGTGGAAACATTCCCTCCCTTCCGGGAGAGCGGTACGGTGAGATTTGCGTCTACCCTGCCGACGGGTTAGTGTGTCGTTCAGCACTTGGCGTCCCGTCCGGTTGATTCGCATGCCTTGACCGGACAGCACACTTGATATCCCGCGTCGCATGAAACCGGAAACGAACCTGCTGCGTGAGCTGCCCTCCGTGGACCGCGTCATGACTCACCCTGCCGCGGCGCCGTTGCTGGAGCGGTTCAGCCGGCCGTTCGTGACCGAGACCCTGCGCGACCTCATCGACGAGTTCAGGCAGGTCATCAAATCCGGCCACGACCTTCCGCCCGACCGGCTGCAGGACGAATCTATCATAACGGATCTGGAAAAGAAGCTCGCTCAAGCCTTCCGCCCCGGCATGGTCCGGGTGGTGAACGCTTCCGGGACGATCCTCCATACGAACCTCGGGCGGGCGCTGCTCTCGGAGGCCGCGGCCGAGGCCGTGAGTCTCGCCGCACGCCACCCCGTCAACCTCGAGTTCGACCTTCGCCGGGGCAAGCGAGGCCAACGGGAGGCGGGTATCGAGTCGCTGCTCAGAGAGCTGACCGGGGCCGAGGCCGCGGCGATGGTCAACAACAATGCAGCGGCGGTTCTGCTGGGGCTCAACTCCATGGCGGAAGGCAGGCACGTCATCGTCTCCCGCGGCGAGCTTATCGAGATCGGCGGATCGTTCCGTATCCCGGAGGTCATGGCCAAGAGCGGCGCCATGCTCAGGGAAGTGGGCACCACCAACCGCACCCACCCGCGAGATTATGCCGAGGCCATCGACGATAACACCGGGCTGCTGCTCAAGGTGCACACCAGCAACTACCGGGTAGTGGGCTTCTCCGCTGAGGTGGAGTTGAAGGACCTGGTGGCCATCGGCCGGGAGCGCGGCGTGCCGGTGATGGAGGATCTGGGCAGCGGCGCCCTGGTGGACCTCGGGAAACTGGGACTGCCCCGGGAGCCGCTGGTGGCGGAGCGCGTGGCCATGGGAGCGGACGTGGTCACCTTCAGCGGCGACAAGATCCTCGGCGGACCCCAAGCGGGGCTCGTGGCCGGCAGGAAGGGCTGGATCGAGCGCATGAACCGCAACCCTCTCAAGCGCGCCCTGCGCTGCGACAAGCTCACCCTGGCGGCCCTGGAAGCCACCCTCCGGAGCTACATCCAGTCCCCCGACCTGCTCCGCGAGATCCCGACCCTGCGGGCCTTCAGCCGGCCCCTCGACGAGATCGAGGAAGGCGGCAGGAAGGTGTTGCCGCTGCTGCGGGAACGGTTGGGACCGGACTACGAGATCGAGTTGGTGGACTCCACTTGCCAGATCGGCAGCGGCGCCCTTCCCACCGAGGAGATCCCCAGCAAGGGCATCGCGGTCAGCGGCCGCGACATGAGCCCCGACCAGGTAGCGCAGGTCTTCCGCCGCGCCGACCCACCCATCATCGGACGCATCAAGAGCGACCGCTTCATCCTGGATCTCGGGAGTGCCGGCGATCCCGAGTCGCTGGCGCCCAACCTCCAGGGCCCGGAGGACCGCCGGTGACCGGGGCCGCGGGAGCTAGGGCGTCCTGCCCTCGCTCCCCAGGACGTGTTTCGCTGCCATTCGTTTGCTCGGACAGGCTCCCAGTCGGGCAGGAGACGCCATGCCGTACATCATCGGAACCGCCGGCCACATCGACCACGGAAAAACGAGCCTGATCAAGGCCCTCACTGGCAAGGACACGGACCGCCTCAAGGAAGAGAAGGAACGCGGCATCTCCATCGACCTGGGCTTCGCCCACCTGGCGCTGCCGGATGGCGCCGAGGCGGGCATTGTCGATGTGCCCGGCCACGAACGCTTCATCCGCAACATGCTGGCCGGCGCCCACGGCATCGATCTGGTGCTCTTTACCGTAGCCGCGGACGACGGCGTCATGCCGCAGACCGAGGAGCACCTGGACATCGTCCATCTCCTGGGGGTGCGGACGGCCCTGTTCGTCATCACCAAGGTGGATCTGGTGTCCGAGTCCCGAGTTCGGGAGGTGGAGGAAGAGATCGAGATCCTGACCTTCGAAACCGCGCTGGAGGGGTCGCCGGTGGTGCACTTCTCCGCGGTTTCGGGAGCCGGCCTGGAGCAGGTCCGGAAAGGTATCTTCGAACTGCTCGGGGTCATCGACCGGCCGGCCCCCAGCGGCTTCTTCCGGCTGCCGGTGGACCGGGTGTTCGTGCTCCAGGGGCATGGAGTCATCGTCACCGGCACCGCCCTGGCGGGCGAGGTGCGCACCGGCGATCACGTGCACGCGGTTCCCGGCGGCCGGAAGTTCCGCGTGCGCAGCATTCAGGTCCACGGCCAGTCGGTGGAAGCGGCGGAATGGGGCCAGCGCGTGGCCCTGAACCTGACGGGCCAGGAGCGCGGCGTCCTGGAACGCGGCCACATGATCAGCCACGAGGAGTTGACCCTGGTATCGACGCGGTTCGACGCGCACCTGGAGGTGCGCCCTGCGGCCGCCAAGGGGATCCGCAACCACCAGCGGGTGCGGATTCACCTGGGGACCGCCGAGCGCATGGGCAAGCTCATCTTCCTGGGCGACACCGAGAAGGTGGAGCCCAAGGAGACAGCCTACTGCCAGGTGCTGCTGACGGAACCGCTGCTGGTGATGCGGGGCGATCATTTCATCGTGAGGGACGAAACCGCGCAAAGAACCCTGGGCGGCGGCGAGGTCGTGGACCCCCGGGCGCCGCGACACCGGCGCCGGGAAAAAGACACCGAGCAGAGACTCCGGACGCTGCACGCGGGTGACACGCCGGAGATGATCCGGAGCTTCCTCGACGGCGACCCGAGCCTTGCCACGGGAGTCGATTCCATCTGCCAGTTCCTCAACCGGAAGAGAGAAGAAACGCGGATCTGGCTGGAACGGACCAAGGGACTGCGCTCCTTCGATTCCGAACGGGAGCGCGTGTACATGACCGAAGACAAGTGGAACGGCTTCAGGGAGCGTCTCCGCTCGACCCTGGAAGCGTTCCACACGAGCCATCCACTGGCGCCGGGCATGGACCTGGAGGAGGTTCGGAGGCGGCTCGTCGCCGGCGTATCGGTGAGGCTGTTCCGGGATCTGACGGACCTGCTGGCGGCCGAGGGCGCCTGCGTCCGGGACGGCAACCATGTCCGCCTGCCGGACCACCGCGTCGAGCTCGGTGCGGAGGAGAAGTCGCTGTCCGGCAAGATCACTGTCGTGCTGGCCAAGGCGCCCCTCAGCCCGCCCTACCTGAAGGAGATCGAGAAGGCCCTGGGGGTCGAACGCCCCAGGCTCAACGAGGTGATCCGGGTGATGGAACGGCAGGGAGAGATCGTCCGGGTGACCACCGAGCTCTACTACCTCAAGGATTCCATTGACAGGATCAAGAGCGATTTATATAGCTACTTCGAGAACCACGAGGAAATGAGCGCGGCCACGTTCCGGGATATTCTGCAGTCGAGCCGCAAGTACACCATCCCGGTCCTGGAGCACTTCGACCGCACCGGCCTCACCGTGAGGGTGGGCGACGTAAGAAAGCTCAAGACAGGAAGAAGCTGAAACCACGATCCGAAGGAGCGTGAAATGACCATGGAACCCATCCGGCTGACCCAGGAAGTCAAGGCCGCGGGCTGAGCAGCCAAGCTCGGCCCCGCCGACTTGGTGCAGGTCCTGCACCAACTTCCCAAGTTCGCATCCCCGGAGCTGCTCGTAGGCACCGAGACGGCCGACGACGCCGGCGTGTATCAGTTGCGCCCCGACCTGGCCATCGTCAACACCGTGGACTTCTTCACGCCCATCGTCGACGACCCGTACATGTTCGGCCAGATCGCTGCCACCAACTCCCTGAGCGACGTGTATGCCATGGGCGGCGAGCCCGCCACGGCCCTCAACATCGTCTGCTTTCCCAAGGGGAAGATGGACATCCAGGTCCTTGGCGAGGTGCTGCGGGGCGGCGCCGACAAGGTCAAGGAATCCGGCGCGGTCATCGTCGGCGGCCACTCGATCATCGACGAGGAGATCAAGTACGGACTGGCCGTGACCGGCACCGTCCACCCCGACCGTATCCTGCGCAACATCGGCGCCCTGGAGGGCGACGTGCTGATCCTCACCAAGCCCTTGGGAACCGGCATCGCCACCACCGCCCTCAAGCGAGGCAACGCCTCCCAGGCCGGCATCGAGCAAGCCGTGGCCTCCATGGCCACCCTCAACATGTACGCCGCCGCGGTGATGAAGGACTACGAGGTCCACGCCTGCTCCGACATCACCGGCTACGGCCTGCTGGGGCACGGCCTGGAGATGACCAGCGACGGTTCCGTCAGCATCGTCTTCGAAGCCGCACGGCTGCCGGTGTTTCAAGACGTAGCCCAACTCGCCGAGGTCGGCGACAACCTCACCGGCGGCTGCAAGCGCAACCGCGAGTACCTCGGCGACAAGACCGTCATCGACAGCAGCGTCCCCGACGCCCTCGCCGAGGTCGCCCTCGACCCCCAGACCTCCGGCGGCCTGCTCATCGCCGTGGCCGGAAAAGACGGCGAGGCGCTGGTCAAGGCGCTCGTGGACCGCGACGTCCCCTCCGCCACCATCGTCGGGCAAGTCACCGGGCGGGAGGAACACGGAGTGCGGCTGGTGTAACCACTCGCTCCTTCCCTTGTGACAGAGTTTCAGTCTTTTCCATCACGGCTCTGCAAAGCCTGAGCGCAAGGTCGATGGGCGGTATGAGGAGGAGGCGTCAAACAGGGTGGATGAAATGACGGGGAGAGGGCGGATGCCCTCTCCCCGGATAGCGTCAACGGGTGGACCTGAGGAAGGTCTCCTACTTCTTTTTCCGCACCAGAAAGCTCAGCGCGTCCTTGGACTCCGCGGACATGCCGAGAATCTGACTGACGTACTCCTCTATATCCCGGCCCGAGACGTAGTCGATGATGAGCTTGGCATCCTCGGCCTCCTTGAGAAACCGCGGATCCTGCAACGTCTTCTTGAAGCCGTCCCGTAGTTGCTGAAGCTGCTTCGCGGGGACGCCGGGCGGGGCCACGAACGGACGCTGAAACTCATACTGGTTGACCCATCCCTTGTAGGTCTCGGTGTGTTTCTTGCCACCCCGCTTTGCGATCAAATCCGGGATGATCAGCGAGTTCTTGAGTTCCGGGTCGGGGATCCTCCGGTGCGTGAGCACGGGGGTCAACTTGTCCGGCCCCTTGGCATCGAGCATGGACCGTGCCGTAACCCGGATGGATTCCCAGCCCCAGCAGGCGCCGGCGATTTCCTTGGCCTGCATGGCGAGCCGCGACTTGGCGGTTCCGGAATAGCCTGCCACGACATCGAAGTTCGTGCCGATGGTCTTGTTGAGGATCTTCGGCAGGTCGATCCCGGTGGATCCCGTCCGGGTACCGCCCACCTTGACCGGTTTCTCGGGATCCGTAATGTCCTCGAGCGTAGTCACGCCGGACCAGCCCATGAACACACAGGCTGGTATGCCCTTGACCGGAGCGCCTATCCAGCTCAACTCTTCGCCCTTGATCCGAACCTTCGTGTCGCCAAGCCCCTGCATGGTCACCAGGCCGCTGTTCCAGACGCCGAGAACCGTACCGTCGCGTTTGGCCCTCTTCTGGATGTAGTTGGCGGCCACGAGGCTTCCCGCGCCCGTCATGTTCTGCACGATGAAACTCGGGTTTCCCGGAATGTGCCTGCCCATGTGGCGCACGACCTGGCGCGTATAGGTGTCATAGCCACCACCGGGTGAGTAGCCGACAATGACCCGGATGGTCTTGCCCTTGAAGAAGTCATCCGCGGCAGCGACGTTGCCTGCCGTCAGACCGAGAGCCGCCACGAGAGCGACCGCCAATCCTGTTTTTCTGATCATATGAATCCCCCTTAGGTATTATTGTTCCAGAGCAAGCCGGATATTCTACACATCCATCGGATTAAAGCCAACCCTGTTCCCGGTTGCGGGTCAACGGTGCCGGCGGCCACTGTCTCCGGCTACTGCTTTGTGCTAATGGCTTCATGCAGGCATCATGTCCGGGCCAGTGCTCCGCCCGGCGACACGGAACTCCCGGGTCAATCAGAGCCACTTCGGAGGTTGTCATGCCAAAACTGAACGTCGGCGACGCCGACATCCACTACGAGGTTCAAGGAGACGGTCCCCCCTTCGTCTTCATCGCGGAAACGGCTTGCGACGGGGACGTGTGGAACATGTTCCAGGTGCCCGAGTTCTCCCGGGACCATCGCACCATCACCACGGATTTCCGCGGCACCGGACGCTCGACCCGGACCCCCATGCGCTACACCACCCGCATGTTCGCCGACGACATCGCCGCGGTGATGGACCACCTCGATGCCACCCAGGCCGTTGTATGCGGTCATTCCATGGGCGGCAGGGTGGCGCAGTTGCTGGCTCTGGAACACCCCGAGCGGGTAAAGAAGCTCATCCTCGCCTCGTCCGGGGCTGCCCATCCCGGCGCCCACGGCATCCCGCTCCGGATCGCCACGGAGATGGTCGAGATGGGCTACGAGAAATACGTCCGTGACCACTCCATCGAGGTGGGCTGGACCGAGCAGTACGTGAAGGATCACCCGCAGGAGATCGAGAGCTTCCTCAAGGTGCGCATGCCCAACATGTCCTCGGTGGAGTGCTATTTCAGACACGTCATCGCGCGGCAGGAGCACGACACCCGTGACCGGCTCAAGGACATCGCGGCGCCGACCCTGGTGCTTGTGGGCGAGGACGACCACTCGGTGGTCAGCGACATGTCACACCGTAAGGGCGCGGAAATCCTGGCCGAGGGGATCCCCGACGCCAAGCTCGTGATCCTGCCGGGAGAGCGCCACAGCTACTTCTTCTCGAACCCGGACGCCTCGCACAAGGCCATTCGGGAGTTTATCGAGGATTGATTGTCGAACGACGACTCAATGCCCGTCCGTCACGCGTGGCGGGCCGCCAACTCGTCGAGGCGCCCTTCGAGCCAGCGGGTGCTGACCCTGCCGCTGACGTAGTCCGGCTCTTCCATGACCGCGGCCAGGAACGGGATGGTGGTGTCGATGCCGGCGGCGCCGAACCGGGTGAGGGACTGCTTCATGCGCGCCACCGCCTGCTCGCGGTCATCGCCGTGGACGATGAGCTTGGCCAGCAGCGAGTCATAGAACGGCGGAACCCGATAGCCCGGGAAACACTGGGTGTCCACCCGGATGCCGGGTCCCTGGGGCGGACGCCACGCGGTCAGGGTCCCGGGGCACGGCATGAACCCCTGCCACGGTGCTTCCGCGGTGATGCGGCACTCGATGGCGTGTCCGTTGAAGCGCACATCTTCCTGCGAGAACGACAGCCGTTCGCCTCCGGCCACGCGAATCTGTTCCCGCACGAGATCCAGGCCCGTGATCATCTCGGTGACCGGATGCTCCACCTGAATGCGGGTGTTCATTTCGAGGAAGAAGAAATCCTGCCGGTCCTCGTCATAGATGAACTCTACGGTGCCGGCGTTCTCGTACTTGATCTCCCTGGCGACCTTGTGCCCGGCCTCGCGGATACGTTCCCTGAGCTCCACCGGGATACACGCCGCCGGCGCCTCCTCCACCACCTTCTGATAACGCCGTTGCAAAGAGCAGTCCCGCTCGCCCACGTGCACCACGTTGCCGAACCGGTCGCCGATGACCTGCACTTCGATGTGCCGGGCGTTGGGGATGTAGCGCTCCATGTACAAGGTAGGGTCGCCGAAGGCCGCCCGGGCCTCGGCCGCCGCGGTCCCGAAGGCGGTCTGTAGCTCGCCGTCCTCCCGGACGATCTTGATGCCCTTGCCGCCGCCACCGGCCGCCGCCTTCAGCAGCACCGGGTAGCCGACCTCCGCGGCTACCCCCGCCGCCTCCTCGAAGTCGCGGACGTTGTCGGAGCCGGGGACCAGCGGGACGCCGAACGCTCCCACGGTGGCCCGGGCCAGCAACTTGTTGCCCATCTGGCGAATGCTGTCGGCGCGCGGGCCCACGAACGTGATCCCGTGCCTGGCGCAGGCCTCGGCCAACTCCGATTTCTCCGCCAGAAAACCGTAGCCCGGATGGAGGGCGTCGCAACCGGTGCCCAGGGCCGTGGCCACCAGCGCGTCGACCTTGAGGTAGCTCTCGGTGGACCGGGCCGGACCGATACATACGGTACGGTTCGCAAGACGCGCCGGCATGCTGTCCCGGTCGGCCTCGGAAACCACCGCCACCGACTCGATGCCCAGTGACTGGCAAGCTCTGATGATGCGGACCGCTATCTCGCCCCGGTTGGCGACCAGGAGACGATTAACGGCCATGGGGCAGGCTCTCAGTTGCCATCAGGCCGCACCAGAAAAAGGGTCTGGCCGTGCTCGACGAACTGGCCGCTTTCCACGCAGACCTCGTCGATGATGCCGTCGACGCCGGAGCTCACGGCGTTGAAGACCTTCATGACCTCCACGAGGCCCACCGTGGTCTCGGCATCCACGTGACCGCCGAGCTTGACGAACGGCGCGGCGCCGGGCTCCGGCGTGGCGTAAAACGTGCCGACCATGGGCGCGGGAATGGGAACGGTGCCTTCCTTTGCGGTCACCGGCCGGGGATCCGGTGCGCTCTCGGCCACGGGGGCCGGAGCTGCGGCGGCCGGCGCTTCGACCGCGGGGGCTGCCGCCGCAGCCGGCGCCGCGGGTGCAGCCTGTGCCACGCTGACCGTTGCAGGCATGGCGGGAACTCCGGACTTGCTGACCGTGAGCTTCAGATCACCAATCTCAAGGTCGAGATAATCGAAGTTCGATTTCTCCACCAAGTCCAATATCTGCAGTACTTCATCCTCGGTCAATTGCGTGTCCCTCTCTTCCTGTTCCGCTGGATTGTCGTGTCCTGCCGCGGTGGGCATGAAGACGCGAAAGCCCTGAATGCGCGGCTATTCTTAACAAGAATCCGAATCGGGCGTCAACCGGGACACGGGCCGGCTCGTTGCTTGCCGACCGGCGGCGACGAGGCCCGTGTCAGGGAACTTCCGCATCGTCGAGGCTTTTCCACGAAACCGACGGACCGTCGCCGGCAGAACGAACCGGCGTGTGCAAAAACTTGTGGGGGGCTCGGAAACCTGATAAAGACAATTTCTTGGTAAGGCTCGGTTGAGCCGTGCCCGTGAACCCGGCGAATCACAGGAAAGAAGCGGTTTCGATGCCGAAGCGTCAAGGCAACAACCCCAAGCGTCGAATCGCTCCGAAGAACGGAACCGATCGGCAGTTTCTGGATCGTCTCGCGGGCCAAGCGGTCTATATTGGCAGCTCGCATCACAAGCGCTTTCCCGCCGACTACGGGTTTCAACCGCCGGTGAATCCGCGTCCGAACAAGTCGATATGCGACGGCAGCCGAGTGATCAAGCGCGCCGAGGCAACATCGCCCTTTCGGGAAGGCATCAGGCGAGGCATGATCAGCACCTATTGTGAAGGAGAGCTACCGAAATACGTCTGGGCAGTGGATGGGAATGGCCGCGTATACGAGGCGAAGCGTGACGGAGACAGGACGACCTATCACGGATATGAGCTTGGCGACGACGAAAGCGCCATGAAGAAACTTGTCGCCAAGGAGTGGCACGCCAGATGAGCGGCGAACTCACAGTGTCGCTGTCCTCCGAGTCTCTTGACTTTGGATCGCCGGAAGAACGAGCGACATTCGGTCTGTTTGCGATGACGGCGAACGGGCGCCTGCTGACCGCCGGGGAAGATGTGGGAAACAAGGAACTTCGTCATGGTCCGTATGTTTCCGGGTATCCTATCGCGGAATGGCTGGTGTGGAACTGGTGGCGGATTCGGTGGGAGACCGGTCGTCCTTCGAACGAAGACGCCTTGTCGCGTTGGGAATTCGCGCATCGGATGTCAACCATCGGCGAAGGCTATGCGTGGCCCAACATCACGATTTTTTCCGACGGGGTGCAATCCTTTCTCGACTCCCAACCTTCGTCGGGTCCTGAATCAGTTCACTTCCCCTACTTCGGAGCACAGAGGCGCCAAGCGGTTCCGGCGGTCAATCTGGAGGCTGCGATAGACGGATTCGTGGACGATGTATTGAACCGGCTTGAGCAGGCGAAAGTTCACGAAGGCAATCTTCATTGTCTGTGGAGAGAGCTCCAAACGGAGAGGGAAAATCCCGAACTCACGCGTTTCCGACGACTAGAAGCGCAACTCGGCCACGAGCCGGGCGAAGCCGATGAGGGTCGGTTCTGCATGTACCTCAACGACGCCACGAAACTGGGAGAAGAGGCGTTGGGGGAAATTGCCGCTGACGCGATGTATGGCGATGGCGATACAAACAGCATGATCCGAGCAAGCAATTTCGCGGAGATCGCCGAGCAGCACGGTTTCGAGGCCAACCCGAAAGATGCGATCAAATTGAACGATATGACCGGCGTACCCCAACCGGG
Organism: Binatia bacterium; assembly: GCA_963422385.1. GTDB lineage: Bacteria > Desulfobacterota > Binatia > UBA9968 > JAJDTQ01 > JAJDTQ01. The sequence goes on from OY729432.1 coordinate 1,134,087, forward strand.
ACAGGTCGAAGCTTGGCGTTTGGGAGAGCGTTGTGCAAAGCTCATTCGCGATCAGGAAAATCGGCACGGGCTGCCGATTGACGACAGAACCTTAACCGCCTTCGCGGGAACGACGAACAGTGCAATTTCGGGACAAAACGGTAATCCGTGTAAAGTGTCCTTCGCTCTGGATGGGGGAAACGGTCGTTCCCACGTATGGCTCCGGTCGCGATGGGAAACGGGCCGACGTTTCGACCTCGCCCGACTCATCGGCGATCGCTTGCTGCGCATACGGCTGAACGGGTCCACTGAATCACTACTTCCCGTGACGCGCGCATCTACCTACCGGCAGAAGATGCAGCGTGCATTCGCTGCGGAACTTCTGAGTCCGTTCGCGGACATGGACGACATGATGAGCGGCGACTATTCAGAAGAGAAACAAAACGAAGTCGCGGAATACTTCAAGGTTTCGTCCATGACCATTCAGACTCAACTGGTAAATCACCATCGTATTGATCCCGACGATGCGCCGGATATTGTCGATCGTTCTCCTGCTTTGTGATTGATACGCCCCTGAAGGCAACGCCGCCACCTCCAGCGATCTGCGCCATTGCGCCGGCCTGCGAAGCCCGAATCCCCGCTCGAAATCGACCTGAACCGGTCATCCACGATTTTCGACGACGCGCCAGGATTGATCCTATCGCCGTCCGCAGCAACCCGTCTCCAAAGCTCCGGTCCACTGTTCCGGACCACATGGACCTTGTCGGCCGAGTCGTACATCGACGAAACAGAACCCTGGACTCTTCAATGGAGACGTACTATTCTGACTGCCCGTCGGCGTCCAACGCCGGACAAAATCGTGGGAGGCAAGTCATGGGAGACACAATCACGTTCAAAAGGCCCGACGGCAACGAGGCATCCGGCTATTGCGCTTCGGCCGGCGACAACGCGCCGGGCATGGTGGTGATCCAGGAATGGTGGGGCGTGAACGATCAGATCAAGGGCGTCGCCAACCGGCTGGCGGGTCTAGGATACACCTCGCTGGTACCCGACCTCTACCGCGGCAAAGTGACCGTCGAAGCGGAAGAAGCCAGCCACATGATGCAGAACCTCGATTTCGCGGATGCGACCACCGATGTATGCGGAGCGGTGGAGCATCTGAAGCAAAGCTGTCCCAAGGTGGGGGTCATCGGCTTCTGCATGGGCGGGGCTCTGACGGTGCTGGCGGCGGTGTACGCCAAGGCCGCTGACGCAGCTTGCTGCTGGTACGGGGTTCCCCCGGAAGAAGCGGCCGACACGCGCACCATCTCGATTCCTTTCCAGGGCCATTTCGCGCTGGAGGATGGATTCTTCACCCCGGATAAGGTGGATGCCCTGGAAGCGCGCCTCAAGGAGGGCAACGTCACGCACGAGATCTACCGCTACCAGGCGCAGCATGCGTTCGGTAACGAAACCGGGGCAGCCTACAACGCCGATGCCGCCAACCTGGCGTGGGAGAGGAGCACGAACTTCCTGGCCAGACACCTCAAGTAACCGGCTCGGGGCCTGTGGCAGGGGCGAGCTTGAAACCCGCCCCCGCACCTTGTTGTCGCGGCCTGCCGACAGTGAGGAGCCCCGCACATGTTGCCGCGCGTAACAGGCCGCCGGTTCCCGTCATGACGAAAGGGAGACAGCCATGGCAACCTTCCCCATCATCGATGCCGACGGTCACGTACAAGAGAAGTTCGCGCCTTGGGAGGATCTGCTGGAGGGGCACTACAAGAAGAGGGCGCCAAGGGTGGTGGACTCCGACGGCCGCCAGCAACTGCTCATGGAGGGCCGTATCTGGGCCAAGCCCTCGGGGGTGGGTTGCGGCATCGGCGCCGTGCCCCACAACCGCTCGCCGCAGCCCACCACCGGCATGTGGGACCCCGCACAGCGGCTCAAGGACATGGACCTCGAGCAGATCGAGATCTCGGTCAACTTCGGCACCACCGTTTTCCTGAGCCTGCCGTTCCTGAAAGACAAGGACTACGCCTGCGCCGTCGCCAAGGCCTACAACAACTGGCTCCACGAGTACTGCCGCACCGCTCCGGAACGGCTCAAGGGCGTGGCGTGCGTGCCCATGCAGGATCCGGCGGAGGCCGCCGCCGAGTTGCGGCGCTGCGTCACGGATCTCGGCTTCGTGGCTGCGGCCACCTCGGCCCACTCCGCCGGGCGCAATCTCGACCATCCCGACTTCGACCCGTTCTACGCCACGGCCGAGGAGCTGGGCGTTCCGGTGTGCGTCCACGTGGGCTCGGGCAGGCCGGCGGCGGCCGCCGATCGCTTCGACAACGCGCTGTTCGTGCACGCCACCACCCACCCCTTCGAGCAGATGATCGGCGTGATGTGCGTCATCGGCGGCGGCGTCCTGGAGAAATTCCCGAAGCTCAAGGTGGCGTTTCTCGAAGCCGGCGCCGGCTGGGTACCCTTCTGGATGGAACGCCTGGACGAGCACTACGAGTACATGCAAGCGGCCGTGCCGCTCCTGACCATGCCTCCGAGCGAATACATACGCAAGCGGGACGTCTACTTCTCGTTCGAGCCGGACGAGACCACCCTGCCCTATGTCATGGACTTCATCGGCGACGACCGTCTGGTGTTCGCCTCGGACTACAACCACGGCGACTGCAAGTTCCCCAACGTGGTGAAAGAGGTACTGGACCGGGACGACATCGCGGCCGACTCGTTGCCCAGGATCATGGGCGGAAACGCGCGGAGGCTCTACAACATCGCGTCGGGCTGAACCCGGACAGGACGGAGACAAGCCATGATCCCGAAGACCATCGATTCGGACGCCCACGTCATCGAGATTCCCTTCACCTGGGAATTCATGACCGAGGCCGAACGAAGGTACGCGCCCTTCCCGGTCACGCAGGACGGCGGCACCGAGTACTGGGTGGTGGATAGCCGGCTGCATCCCAAGAACAACAACATCGGCGCCAACACCTCCGCCGATCAGCGCGAGTTGCGCGACCTCGACGCCAGGCTCAAGCACATGGACGAGCTGGAGGTGGACGTGCAGGTGCTCTACCCCACGTTGATGCTGCGCCCCTACACCCGGAGCCGAGCCACCGAACTGGCCATGTGCAAGAGCTACAACCGCTGGCTGGCCGAAATCTGGAAGAAGGGTCGAGGGCGGCTGCGGTGGGTAGCCATGCCTCCACTGCTCTCCATGGACATGCTACGGGACGAGTTGGGCTTCGCCAGGGACAACGGCGCCTGCGGCATCTTCATGCGCGGGGTCGAGTACGAGAAGCGTCTGAGCGATCCCGACCTGTTCCCGCTCTACGAGATCGCCACGAAGCTGGATCTCCCCATCTGCGTCCACGCCGGCACCAACAGCAGCGCCATCCACGACCTCTACGAGGGCGAGACCGGGTTCTCGCGCTTCAAGCTGCCGGTAGTGGGGACCTTCCACTCGCTCCTCATGGACGGAACCCCCGCGCTCTTCCCCAAGCTCCGCTGGGGCTTCGTCGAGGTGAGCGCCCAGTGGGTGCCCTACGCCCTGAACGACCTCCGGCTCCGCTTGCAGAAGCTGGGAAGGCCGGTCCCGAACAACATCATGGCCGAGAACCGCATGTACGTGGCCTGCCAGACCAGCGACGACCTTCCGGTCATCCTCAAGGACGCGGGCGAGGACAATCTCGTCATCGGCACCGACTACGGCCACAACGACACATCGAGTCAGATCGAGGCGCTGCGCATGCTCCGCAGCGACGGTTCGGTGCCGGCCGGAATCATCGACAAGATCCTCGGCGACAACGCGCGGGCGTTGTACGGACTCTGAAAGCGACTCCGCGGTCAAGGAAACCTCACCTCCACGGCGGCGGGTTGCCCCATTCGTCGTAGTAGGTGGTCTCGGAGGTGGGACAGCGGGCGGTGGTGCCGAACCGGCCTTCCGGATAACCCAGCGGAATGCAGCAGTGGACCTCGGCTTCCGGCGGGAGCCCGAACAGTTCGTGAATCCGGTCGGTGACACACGGATGCAGTGTGGTCAACACCGACCCGATGCCCAGGGCCCGTGCGGCCAGCATCAGGTTCTGCGCCGCGGGGAGGACGGAACCGGCCTGTCCCGGTGAGGTGGAGACCGCCAGCACCACCACGGGCGCGTCCTTCATGGCCTCCGCCAGCCGCATGGGCGGCAGATGCCGGTCGCCCGGCTGAGCGTTCTCGGGGCTCCAGCCCTCCGGCTGCTTCGCCCACCACGCCTCGCGATACAGCTCGGCGAATCTCCGTATCTTCTCCCGGTTACGCACTACCAGGAACCGCCCTCTGTGCTCGTTGCGCGCGTTGGGCGCCTTGGACGCCGCATCCATCAAGGTTCGGATGTCATCATCGCCAATGGGATCCGGCCTGAGCCTGCGGATGGCCCGCTGGGTGAACATGACCTCCCCAAGGCTCATATCGAGATGTTCGGGCGGATCGAGTCTCACCATCGCCATCGTTCCGGTCCCCTTTCTCCTTCGCAAGATTGCGCCGGGGAACGAGTGTGCTGTCCCACGTATTCTTTCACCAATCTGCTGGTCTTTCTTGCCGTCGGCTGCGTTGCTCCCCCTCGCGTGGTATCGGCCACTGCTCGTCGTCGCGCCTTGCCGACCACAAGAAATCCTGCGCAGACTGGTGAAAGAATACGTGGGACGGCACACTAACGTCCCGTCAGCTCGCGCGCCCGGTTCAGCACGGCGAACGAACGCGGCGCGCTGGGCATGAGGAAGCGGTAGCCAGCCTCCACCAGGCGCTCGATGTTGTCGGCGCCGGGATGCGGATGGCCGCAGGGAACCCCTTGCTCCTTGCAGATATCCAGGATCCGGTTGATGGCGTCGGCCACTACCGGATGGTCGTAATCCCGTGGGTGGCCCAGCTCCTGGCTCAGGTCCCCTTCGCCAACAAGCACCACTCCGATGCCCGGGACATCCTTGAGCATGGCCGGCAGGTTTTCGATGGCGCGGACCTCCTCGCACTGGATCACCACCAGGATCTCGCCGTCGGGCGCCAGCGGCCACACGTCCGCGCGCTTGTAGTACTCCTGCTGGGAGAGCCCCCAGTAACGGGCGGCTCGGGTGGGCGCGTCGCCGCGGATGCCCGGAGGATCATGGAGCGGAGCGGACGAAAGCCGCGGATAACGGCAGGCCGACACCGCGTTGCGCGCCTCCTCCACCGAGCTGACGTGAGGGAAAATAATCCCGTAGACGCCGATGTCCAGCACCTGCTTCGCCAGCCACTGGTTCATCTCGTTGCCGTTGGGAGGGATGCGCACCATCGGCGTTACCGCGGGGGTCAGGGTGCCGCGGTCCACCAACTGCCGCCGGTCCAGCATGTACTGCAACGCGTGCCGCAGCCCCGGAATGTCCAGGGGCGCATGCTCCATCTCGAAGGCCACGCCGTCGAGCCGGGAACCCGCCATGGCGATGGCGGTCTCGACGTCGTTGGAGGTGAAGCTCACGAAGGCCGTCCTGCCTTCCTCCAGCGCTTTGACGACACCGTTGAGACGCGGGATTTCCGCCATGAATCACTCCTTGGCCCTTCGACTTCGCTCCGCTACGCTCAGGGCGAACGGCAGATGGTCCTGAGCTTTGCCAAGCCTATAGCCTGTCCTTCCGGGCTTTGCTAGTGTAATTTCCCTTGGAGTCGGGAGACTTGGAGTCGGGAGACGACACTGGAACACGCTTGGTGTGGTGTCCTGTATAAACCGTGGACAAGACTCGTTGGGGGTATGCTCGTGATCATCGACGCCCATGCACACTACACCACGGCGCCGGCAAAGCTTCAGTCCTTTCGCGCCCGGCAGATCGTCAACCAGGCGCGGCCGGCGCCCGGCAAGCTCAACATCAGTGATGAAGAGCTCGAACAGTCCATGCGCTCGCAGTTCAAGCGAATGGCCGACACCGGCATCGACCGGCTGCTGTTCTCGCCCCAGGCCTCGGCCATGGGCCACCACTTCGGTTCCGAGCTCATCAGCCGCTATTGGAGCGAGGCCTGCAACGACCTCATCGGACGCATCGCCAGGCTGTGGCCGGACAAGGTCTCGCCGGTGTGCCAGCTCCCCCAGTCGCCGGGGGTCAGCCCCGGAAGCTGGGTGGAAGAACTCGAGCGCCGCGTCAGGGAACAGGGCTTCATCGCGTGCAACATCAACCCCGATCTGTGCAGCGGCCGCGAGCCGTGGACGCCGTCTCTGGGAGACGAGTGGTGGTATCCACTGTGGGAGAAGATGGTGGAGCTGGACATACCGGGGACCATCCATGCCAGCGCGTCCCTGAACCCTGCCTTCCACACCACGAGCTCGTACTACATCGGCCAGCACCACAACGGCGCCGTGGAGTTGCTGAGCTCCCGCGTGTTCCAGGACTTCCCGAAGCTCAAGCTCGTCATTCCCCACGGCGGCGGCGCCGTGCCCTACCAGTGGAACCGCCACCGGGGGATGCACGTGAAGGAGGGGCTGGAGCCGTTCGAGGAGGCGGCCCGCCGGGTCTACTGGGACATGGCCATCTATGACGCCGAAGGCATGGAGATGCTGATCAAGCGGGTCGGGTCCGACCGCGTTCTGTTCGCCACCGAGATGTTCGGCGCGGTGAACGCCACCGACCCCCGGACCGGCCGCAACTTCGAGGAGGTCGTACCGATCTTCGAGTCCGTCCCGGGCCTGACCGACGAAGACCGCTACAACATCACCGAAGGCAACGCCAGGCGGCTCTACGGGTTGCCATAGACAAACGCATTGGCCCTTCCCTGCATCGGCTGCGTGGCCGGAGCGGGCGGGCTTGAACCCCGTCCCTGCAGGCCGTAGGCGGACGGACGGAGACATTCATGATCGACTTTTTCTTTCCCAACAACGTCATGGGCACCCAGACGCTTCGGCTCGTGGCCGAAGCCCAGCAGGGAGGCGGGGACGTTTTCGACATCGCGCGCCTGTGCCGCGACCTGGACCCCAACGACAGGAAGGGATGGGAACAGGCCTGGCTCGATCTGGCCCGGAGGACCGAGGACACTGCCATGGACGCGCTGGCGGCGGGCCACGAGCACACCGCCATGCAGTTCTTCTTCCAGGCCAACCAGTATTTCCGCATGTCCGACGTATTCCTGACCATCGCCGAGAACGACGTCAAGGCCGAGCGGTTCCGGATGTCCCAGACGAGCTTCCGGGCGGCCGCGGCGCTGCACAGGCCGGCCATGGAAGTCATCAGCGTCCGTTGCGGCGACGAAGAATATGACGGCTACTTCTGTCACCCCAAGTATCCGGCTCCGGGCAAGTGGCCGGCCGTGTTCCTCATCGGCGGCGCCGACGCCTTTGCCGAGGAGATCTTCTTCAGCGGCCGGCAGGTGCTGGAGTACGGCTGGGCGCTGCTGCTGGTGGACACGCCCGGACGGGGCTCGTCCATGTACGTCAAGGGGATCCCCACCCGGGCGGACTACGAGGTGCCCGCCAAAGCGTGTATCGACTACCTGGTGTCCCGGCCGGAGGTGGATCCCGAGCGCATCGGCCTCATCGGCATCAGCATGGCCGGCTACTACGCGCCGCGGGCCGCGGCGTTCGATGAGCGCATCAAGGCGCTGGTGGGCTGGAGCGGCTGCTACAGCGTGCTGGACGACCTCTATCTCTTCTGCGAGCACCTCCAGCCGGTGGTGCAACGGCTGCTGGGCGGCGTGAGCGACGAAGTCGCCCGGGAGCGGCTCAAGGACTTCACCATGGAGGGAGCCGCCCGGAACATCACCTGCCCCACGCTCATCACCCACGGCGCCGACGATCGGCTGATGAACCTGGAAGGCGCCAAGCGACTGTACGAAGAGATCGGCAGCACGGACAAGACCCTCAAGATTTACGACGACCCGGCCAGCGGGGGCGCCATCCATTGCAGCCACGACTACTGGGGCCACAACGTGCCGTACATGCTGGATTGGATGCAGGACCGGCTCTAGGTTGGAGACTATGGCAAGCGATTTACACGTCGTGTGTACATGCCATTTCGTCAGAAAAACCGGGCTGTTTCACCTGAGATAACATAGTACAAGATTCGACCCTCATTTGTCCTGTCAAGGAGGAGCCGTCATGGCCAAGGGATCGGTTGTCTCGATACAGATCGCCAAGGACGCCAAGGGCGCGATGGAGAACGTCCAGAAAGCCCGCGCGGTGGAAGGAAAGGGCCTCGAAGGGGACCGTTACGGTAATCAGGTGGGCAGCTACTCGCACAACCCCGGTCCGGACCGCGAGGTGACGCTCATCGAGGTCGAAGCCATCGAGGCCATGGAGCACGACTACGGCACGAGGCTGGACTCCAAGGACAGCCGTCGCAACATTACCACGCGCGGCGTTCCCCTGAATCACTTGGTGCAGGGGCGGGAGTTCACGGTGGGAGACGTGAAGCTGCGCGGGCTGCGCGTGTGCGAGCCCTGCGCCAACCTCGCGAGGCTCACGGGCAAGAATGTGCTGCAAGGCCTCGTGCACCGGGGCGGTCTGCGCGCCCAAGTGCTGACCGGCGGCACCATCCGCGTGGGCGACACCGTGGAATGGGAGCCGGAAGGCGGCTAGGAGTCCGGCAATTCCATATGGAAGGGTAGAGGGACTTTCCGGGCATGGGTCTGCTTGTACGCGGCGCTGCGTCCACGCGACACCAGCGCCTTGAACTCTTCTCGCTCCTGTGGACTCAACCTGACTCGGTACTTCTTTGCCGGCATGATCATCCTCCCGACCTTCAATCCCATGACCCAATGATCACCAGAACACTTGGAAGCATACATCAAGTACCACTCAATTTATGATGGAGGACTACCAGGCGCGTGAACTCTCAGGCACGATGAAGAGATCCCCGGTCCGGTATCGTTGCGGAGTGAGGCCCTGCTCATGGGCATAGTCGAGGAACGCCTCCACGGTCTTGCCATCTTCATCGAGGGAGTAGCTCCAGGGGTCTCTCAGATGCCCCGGGCCGCCGCACAGGATCTCCGTCTGCTCCGGGGCGAGGGACTCCCACCACTGCTCCTCCTCCAAAGCCAGGATGTAGCGTGATCTCGGCTCTTCGCCGCGGTTCCCCACAGCCTTGGCGCGAATAAACGCGTCGTAGAGCGCCTGGCACAGATCCTCATTCCTCTCGGCGACATCCTGCCACAGCGCGATAGTGTGCATGATGGGGAAAAAGCCGGTGCGCGCGTAGTAGTCCACTTCGAGCTGGCGGGTGTCCTCGCCCAAAAGCCACTGCACGCCGACCGCCTCCCACGCCGCCGGGCCCAGGCTGGAAGCTTCGATCATGGCATCGATACCGCCCCGCACCAGCAGCTCCTCCAGACTCTCGCCGGGACGCACTACCTCCACCTCGAGGTGGTTGCGGACCGCGTCACGCAACGGCACGTCCACGGTCACCACCCAGGTGATGTCGTTCAGGTTGACGCCGTATTCGTGCTGCAGCAGCGCCCGCGCCCACAGGCCGGCGCTCAGGTTGAGACGCCGCACGCCGACGCGCCGCCCGGCCAAGTCTTCCGGCGACTCGATGCCCGCCCCGCCCCGGCAGAAGATGTGGGGATGCCGGAAGCGGCGGTAGTGAAAGACGGGAATGGCGACGAGCGGAACGCCCTGGGAGCGCGCGGTGACCAACGGGGCCATGCCCATCTCGCAGATGTCGAAGGCCTTGTCATCGAGCATACGCAGAGTGCGTGGATACTGGTAGTCGCCCAGGATTCCGGTGGGTGGGAACGGATCGGGTATGATCTCGATGTCGTATCCCGCCACCGCAACGCGTCCGTCAAGCAACGCACGGGTCCGCTTGTATTCGCCACACGACAGGGTCGGTCGAGGCTTCATGGTATCGGGCTGATATGAGCCGAACATGGAATCGCACTTCTGACGAGCCCGCCGCTCATGTCACTCTCCCCGCGCCACCCGATAGGGCAGGACGGTCACAGCGGCCCGGGTCAGGTCGAGTTTCGCCAGCGCGTCGAGAAAGACGCTGTCCGGGGCAGCGGGCTTTCCCGTCTCCTTCCTCGGATCGTAGCAGAACGGCGGGGCCAGCTTCTCGAAATCCAGACGCTTGCCCGCAGCGAGCACGATGATCGCCTCGTGACTGACCGTGCTGCCGCGCAACGGCGCCGATGTGACGGGACAGCGACGGTCCCTTGGCAGCGTCACATGCCCGTCCTTCGGGATGGTCGGGTCCGGCTCAATGAAGTGCGGGTAAAGGCGAATCACCTTGTTGTCTGCGCCCCAAGCGAACATCGCTACATAAACCATCTCCTTCGCCGACAGCTTGATGCGGATCTCCTCTCCCGCGCGCAGCGCATCCTTTTCGAGCCTGGCTTCCAATTCCGGCCGCGAGTCCGTACCGACCTTGACGACACGCGCGTCCAGTTCACCCTTCCAGCCCCCCATCCTTGTCCCGCCACGGCCCATGAACTGTTCGTCCGCCGGTATGCCATGTTCGAGAGTCAAGCGCAGCATCTCCACCCCCTCTGCCTCGGAACGAATCTGGTCGATTCCCGGCACCTCGAGACCCAGCGCCTCTGCTACCACCCGCGCTCGGGCCAGGTTCCTCACCGCCCGCTTCGCGCTGTTCTGGCCGAGGGTGCTCGACACCGCGGCGCGTGCGGAAGCCCTGTAGCGTCTTGTGCCTGAATCCTGCTCGGTCAAGTGCGCCGGCAGCCACTCTTTTCTGATCGTGGCCTTATTCCTTGCTACCTCGCCGCCGCCGTCCCGCAACGTTGCGGACACGAAGACGGTCTCCGTTGTCCGTGTAACCTCGCCGCGCAACTCGTAGCTACCGCGTGGCGCCACGGCGCCACCGTCGCTACCTCCCGTGATGGCGGTCGGAAGACTGCGACGGCGCCCTTCAAGCCTCTTCTCGGCGACTCTTCTTATCTCCCACCCGATAGCCTCGGTAAGCTTGGTTCGTTGGCCTGTCCCCGCGTCGGCAAAGAATACCCTCGAAATCGGATTCGGCTCGGCCGCCTCCTTCGCAAGCTCAAGACCCAAGCGGGCCAGTGTGTACTCGTAGCGGAACCGCGCGTCCACGGGAAACACCGCCAGCGGGCCGGGCACGTCACTCTCGAGTTTGCTATTTCTGCGGACGGGAGCTGCCACGCAGCTAAGTGCTATGCCATGGTCTTCCAATTGGTCTTCCAATTTCTGGTTTTTCAATTTCCTGTCTTCGCAAGACACTACGATGTTGACACCCCGGGTTTTTAAGAACTCATGGAAGTCGCTCTTCTCATTCTCACTTTGCCAGCTTTCCCATATATCTTCTCTGCGGTCCCTCGCATCGAGGTTATACTTTCCTTTGGATTCGTCATACATGGCTCTAAAAATACGGTCGTAAAGATGGGCTGCCACACCGTCGGGAATAGCGGTCTTCGGAGGCCCGAAGGGGAGCAGGGCGATGCGCTCCTTGCGCTCCTCGTTCTTTGGCAATCTCCGGATCAACTCCTGCCCGAGGCAGGTTTCTCGACACGCCTCCCCGTCGCCGGTCTGCGCGACAGCCGCATCCGCCATCATGCCGCCCAGCAAGACCGCCGCCAACCCGACGTGGCGCCATCGCCTGTGCATATCCACTTCCTCCCGTTACTGGATGGCTTGCAGGCCAGTGACGCCCTTGCCCTGCTCGCCCGCATCGGGCTGGCCCATCTTCCCGGCGTCAGTACCATCTGCATCGGCCTTGCCCGCGTGCCCGTACTCGGGACTGAAGACTACGATCTCGACACGCCGGTGCCGCGGAGAATCGGGAGAGACTCCTTCAAGCAGGTGCTCCTCGCCACGGCCCTCGTGGCGAAACCGCTCATGGTCGAGGGCGAAATGTTCGACTAGATAGGCCACCGCTGCCACTGCACGCTTTTCGGATAAGGCAAGGTTGTACGCAGCCGGGCCCGATGCGTCGGTATGACCGTAAACACCGACATCGAACTCTCGCAACGCCTCGCCCGAGAGAGCCGCGCCAAGCTCGTCGAGTTGCCGCCGCGCCGCAACGGTGAGATCGGCCGAGCCGCGGGCGAAGGGCACCACCAGATCCACCGAACGCGCCGTTTCACCGGTAACGGGAATGAGCCGTCCGGTCAATTTGGCGCGGCCCAACGGTTCCGAAACGGCGACGGACGGATTCACCGACGCTACCGCCAGGCACAGCCCTACGGCCCATAGGAGCCCCTTTGGCCGTCTTTGTTCGTCCGTTCTCACGCCGCGTGTCGTCCTACCCACAGCATCGAAAGTGATACGTCGAACACACTCGAGAAACCACAAGACATCCAAGGTCGTCCCATGCCGACGTTACGTCGAGCGTCTGTCCTGCTTGCGCCGCCATCGCCCCTGAAAGATCTCCAGGGAAACGACTTGGCTGAAGCCAGCGGCAGGATTTCCATGGTTTTATCCGGACAAATGCGGGGGTAGCGCACCTCCGCCCGCACCCCTCCCCCGCGGCAGCGGGGCAGGAGGGGTGCGAAGCCATGTTCATCATGACCGCCCCTGGACGCTCTCGGGCGCGCCCGGCGGCCCCGTGGGGACGCCGGCTCTGGCTGCGGAGCGTACGGAGGATACGGAACCCGGAGTTGTTGTTCCGGTTTCCGGCAGTGTTCCTGTTACGGTTCGCGGACCGGAGGTTCCTCGGTTTGTTGTTCCAGGAACCACCGCGCAATACGCGCCGGCAGGGGGACGGTCAGGCTCTCGAGATGGGTCGAACCACCCGTCCCGAAAGATCGCTTGGCGCAAGCGCCAAGTATTCGCATGTCTGGCATGGGCAACCCAAGCGCCGACCCGTTGCTCGATGTCTGCGCGCGTTACGCGGCCTTCGCGCCAGCGTGCGCGGAGCCCCCGCAATCGGTTACGGAAGCGGCGCACGTTTGCTTCAGGCAGACGGCGGCTTCCGTCGGGCAGGAGGACGAACCCCAGAAACTCCGCTGGCTCCTTCGTCTCCATGATCCGAGTCTTGTTCGGATGAAGACGCAGGCGACGGCCCTCCAGGAACCGGGCGATCCGGCGGCGCCAATCTTCGAGACACTCAGGGTCATCATGAAACAGTGCGAAGTCGTCCACGTAACGCACATAGCCCTTGGCCCTCAGGACTTCCTTGCAGAAGTGGTCCAGTCCATCCAGGTAGAGATTGGCGAAGAACTGGCTGGTCAGATTGCCGATGGGCAGGCCGCGTCGGCGCTCGAACGGGGTGAACAGGTCATCGTCCGGATAGTACAGGAGCACCGGCTCCTGTGGATTGGAGCCATCGACGATGCGGTCGGCCAGCGCCAGCGTGCGGGGGCAGGCGATGCGCCGTCGCAGGTCGCGCTTCAGAATCTTGTGGTCGATGGCCGGGAAGTAGCGGTAAACATCACAACGCAACACGTGGCGAAAACGGTCGCGAAACCGCTCGTAACGGGCGACGGCCCGGTGTGTCCCCTTGGCCTTGCGGTTGGCGTAGCTGTCATGGACGAAACCCCGCTCGAAGAGCGGCTCGCATACGGCGCAGAAGGCGTGATGCACCACCCGGTCGCGGAAGGGCGCGGCAGAAACAACCCGGTGTTTCGGGTCGAAGATGGCGATGGTCTTGTAACGGCCCGGACGGTAGCTCCCGTTTCGGAGTTCCCGCTCCAGCCGTAGCACATCTTTCTCCTGGTTGGCGAGGAAGGCCGCCACACCCGGCTTGGCCCGCTTGCCCGTGGCCGCGCGCAAGGCCGCTGCCCGCAAGGCGGGGAACGACGTGATGGCGTCAAACAGATCGTGTGCTTTCTCTGGCATGATGCACCCTGCTCCAGGCTCCGATCTTGCGCCCGGTCTCGTCCAGACATCGCGCCGCGTGCTCGTAGCGCCGCTAGTCCAGACAACGCAAGTCCAGGGCCAGCCGAAAGAGGAACCGCAGCTTCTCGATACCCAGGTTGGACCGGGCCAAGTGATTGCTGCGCTGCCGGGTGTAGGTCGCCTCGACAAGAGATTCCAGCAAATCCAGCGCAGTCCCCTGAATGCGGTCGCCCAGCAGGAATTTCTGGCTACGGGGGAACCGTTCGACCGTCGGCACCAGCCAGAGGAGGAAGCGATAGTGAGCCTCCAGCGCGGGACCCGTGTTGCGTGCGCCATCCCTGACGGTTTCTTCCGACGGCGCGCCTCCCTCGGTGGTCGCGTCACTTCTCACGAGTCATGCCCGCTTCTCTCTATTCACCGGGGTCTGTTCTTCGGCTTTTCGCCGCACCGATTCACGCCAAATCGTCCAAGGGGGCTTCGCCCCCTGGACCCCCGAGGTAAAGAGGTAACGATTCATGGGGTGAGCGTCCGGAGGATACGGAACCCGGAGTAGTGGCTCCGGATAAAGGCAGGGAGCCAGCTACGGAACGCGGACCGGAGGATCCTCGGCTCGAGGCCCCAGGAACCACCGCGCAATACGCGCTCGCCACAATTACCTGTGTCCCACGCACTCCCATCATTCGGCGCTCCCTCATAGTCCCCGTTCTCCCCGTTCCAACAATCCTCCACCCACTCCCATACGTTCCCGTGCACATCGTGCAATCCAAAACCATTCACCGCGAAAATCCCCACCGGTGTCGTCTCCTTTCTATACCGACCTTTGCGGCCTCTACCATAGGTGTAGTTCCCATCGTAATTTGCCTCATTCGTCGAGATCGTCTCTCCAAAATGAAACGGCCCCATCGTCCCCGCCCTCGCCGCGTACTCCCACTCCGACTCCGATAGTAAACGATATCTCTTTCCCGTCTTCCGCGACAGCCAGGCAACATACGCCCTGGCGTCTTCCCAGCTTACCTTTATGACCGGGCGATCCCCACGTCCCCAACCCATATCACTCGGCCGATGCCCACCGCACCCGCCGGAGGAAACGCACGCGTCCCACTCCTCGAACGTCACCTCGTATTTCCCCACTGCCAACGGTTTCGGTATCCTCACCCGATGAACCGGCCCCTCCCTATCTAACCGGCCCTCTTCTTGAGACGGCGAGCCCATCATGAACGACCCCGCTGGAATCACCACCAGCTCCGGACACTCCTCGCAGTCACGAAACACCCTCCCCACAGCTATTCGCTCCCGCTCCTTCGCCTTCGCACTCAGAATACGCGCCTCGCCCGCGTGACGCCCCCCCGGATGCGACGACAGGTACGCTTCATAGGACGCCACTGTGCCCGATGACTTCGCCCGCGCAAACGCCGCATCATCCACCCGCTCCCGCTCCGCCCGCCCCGCAGCCATCAGTGTGTCCGCCTGCTCACGGGTGAGATACCCCGTCTCCCGCAGCCCCTTGGCCTTCTGCCATGCACCGACCGCAGCACGGGTCTTGCCGACAAACAGCCCGTCCGCTGGTCCCGCATCGAATCGAAGGGAACTCAGACCGCGCTGCACCAGCACCTTCGCTCCACGGTCCAGACCCAGCCCCTTCTCCACCCCCGCATGATCCGTCGGCGTCGGAGACCGTGAAACGACTTCCCTCTCCTCTCTCCTGACCTCCCCACCAAGAACCGGTCGCTTCGGAAAACCCTCGCCGGCGGCCGCTGACAGCACGACCTTCGGTGTTCCTGCCAACAGGTTGGCCGTCTGCTCGGTCCTGCGCGCAAGCCACGCCGCCGGCGTCATGTAGTCGTCGAGATATTGCTTCGCCTCCACAGCCGTCACCCTGCCGTCGCCGTCCGCATCACCCTTGCCATAAAGCGCGTCCAACAGATGATGTGTGAACAGGCCGTGCTGCGCCTGCTCATCCCAGTTGGCGAGTTGCTTCGAACCCGCTGCGGTGAGCACCGTCACCTGCTCCGCGATCGCTTCCGGCAACGCCGCGGCAATGATCACGGGTGACGCGCCCTGAATCAGAAAACCTCCATAGCTGTTGCCGGTAAAACACGCATCCAAAAATACCTGAACGGACTTCGCGCGGCGCCTGCGGTCGGCCTTGCTCAACTCGTCCAGCCTCTTGTACAGGAGTTCCAGCGGGTAGCCCTCGTTCCGGGCCTCCCGCGGCGGCACATCGACAGGCAGGAGATAACCCATCCCGTCCTTCAGTCCGGGCACGCCGTGGCCGGAATAATAGACGACCACGGCGGAGCGCCCCTTGGGGTCGAGCTTCGCCAAGATATCGCTCATCGGGGCGTCGCGACTTCCGAAGACGTTGAGCATTTCCCGCCGTTTCGCGTTCTTCAGGGAGATGATCTTCGTTGGATCGAAGCCCATGACGTCGATGACGTAGCGCTTGAACGCCTCGGCGTCGCGATCGGCATAGTCGACGTCAGGAACGCCCCTGTGTGGATAATGCTTGTTGCCGATGATCACCGCCACGCCGTGCGGGTTCCGTACCTCCGCCAAGGCCAACGAGCCGACGACGAGACTCCACAGG
Source organism: Binatia bacterium (assembly GCA_963422385.1). Classification (GTDB taxonomy): domain Bacteria; phylum Desulfobacterota; class Binatia; order UBA9968; family JAJDTQ01; genus JAJDTQ01. Next base: position 1,150,370 of record OY729432.1, read on the forward strand.
GCAATGGCCAGGACGGCACGGAAACCCATGGCCCACGCGAAGCGACACGGCAGAATCCTGAATTTCATTCATCTCTCCTTGACGGCGGTCCGGCAGGGAAAAGTATAACCGCCCGTTCTCACCGCGCAAGCGCAATCCGGTGGCGAAGAACGGAAACGCCAAGCTCTTGCAGGCCCGCGAGCGCCGGGGCGGCACCATCGGCCGCGAGCAGCCGCGCCACGTCCCCCGACGGGCTCGGAGCCGACACAATGGTCAGTTGCCACGACCAGGAATCGTGAAGATAAAGCGGCAGGTCCTGCAACAACCGCACCGGCGCCTGTGTCAGTGTGCCGGAGACCAGCCGCCGCGAGGGCGGCGGCTGCGGACCAGAGCGTGGTGAAGATCTTGCAAGGAGCGATGCGGCGCAGCCTGTCGCAGCACGGCGTAAGTCCCTGCTACGTGAGGAGCCGCCATGGACGTTCCAGCGTCTTCCTTGAACGGCGCCCGTTCGCTTTCGGACCGTGGCACTGCTGAACGGATGGCAACACCCGGCGCAAGCACGTCCAGAATCGGCGCGCTGTTCGAGAACTTCGCCACTCGGGAACCCTTATCGATGGCTCCGACGCTGATGACGCCCGTGACGCAGGCCGGGCGCGATATTCCCCGCTTGTTCGATTCGTTCCCTGCTGCTGCCACCACAGCGACGTTTTGCCACGCAAGCCATCTCGTGGCCATGTCGAAGAACCGGTCCCGGCACGGAGTCGCGCGATGGGGCAGTCCCCCCAGACTCATGTTGACCGAAGCGATATCGATGCGCCGGGTCCAGGCCAACCCTATCAGCCAGTCGAGCGCTCCAAGGATGTTCGAGTTGCGCGCTCCACCCTCGCGGTTAAAGACGTTGATCGCTATCAGACCGGCCTCGGGTGCGACACCGGCGATTCAATTCTGACACTTTCTCTACACTCGCGTCCAACCTTCATGAATGGAAAGATCGGACCGGTATTCGTCCAAGCGCCGCCGCTATGGCTTCTATGGTCCGGCTCGGCAAGGCGTGGTAGAGTCCTCGTGACCTGTACCGTGCCGAACGCCGGCACGGGATGCAGGCCGCCAGATCAGGCACAAGGGGGGATGTTGCCATGGCCAAGACACGGAAGACTGCCGATTCCTGGGAGCCGCCTGCCAGCCTGACCAAGGAGGAGCTGGTCAGGATCTCGGACGGGATCCTGGCGGAGCCGGACATCCCCTACACCGAGACCGAGGACGTCTTCCGCATCCACGCCAACGGCATGGACTGGGATATCGGCTGCATGGTTTACGAGCCCAGGGACCCGGCCAGGGTTCCCACCGGGCCGGACGGCAACAAGCTCGGTATCTTCATGACCCACGGCGGCGCCAGCGACTGGCGCTCCATCGAGCGGCTGGCGCGGACCTTCGCCGGGAAGCGCGGCTACAAGGTATGCAGCATGACCTACCCCGGCCGGCTCTACCTCCCGGACCCGAGCCGCGACTGGCCCGGCGATACCTTCCACGAAGACGGCGGCGTGCGCACGCCCATCTGGCTGGACGGCGAATTCATCGCCAGGGACGAGTACGAGGTGGTCAACGACACCGCCCTGCGCGAGATCTACGGCTCCCGGGCGTACGCCAGGGCCAGGAAGGGGAGCAACTTCTACTACCGCATGGCGGCCTGGCCGGTGGCGTTCGAGGAAGGGATGCTGGACATCTGCCGCCGGCACCTGCCCGTGGGCGAGTACTCGGTGTTCACGCACGGCCATTCCACCGGCGGACCCTTCAGCCACTACCTGCTGCAACGCATCGAGAACGGCAAAGGGCTCATCGGCATCGAGAATTCGCCGTTCGCGTTCATCTTCCGCAAGATGAGCGGCCACGACTGGCCTACCCCCTTCGATCACGTGCTGATCCGGAACTGGCGCGAGCTGGCGCGCTACAAGGGCGCCGAAGTGGCGATGCAGGAAGGGGAGAAGCCGCTCTTCAGGCTGGCGTGGTTGATGGAGGAGATCTTCGAGATGTGGCAGCAGGCCAAGCGCTTCCCCCAGTTCAAGGCCGAGAACTGGCTCCACAGCGACAGCCACCCCTGCCTCACCGAAGCCGCCAGGGTCACGGCCGAGCGCCTCAAGATGAACGCCGAGGAGACCCAGGCATTGGTGGACCGTTACCTGGCCTACGGCCGGCCGCTCCCGGGCCCGGACGCCAGGCCGGTCCCGCCGCTCCTCTACGGCATCAACAAGTTCAGCCGGGACCACACCCCCGAGAAGTACAACAACATCGTCAAGGCCGAGTACGCGGCCATGAACCCGGCCCCCAAGGTGCGGGTCATCGAGATCGGCGCCGGCATCCATTCCTACTGGAAAACCGAGGACGGCCTGCCCCTGGGCGTCTGCCCGGTGATCACCAGGATCTGGCACGACGCCATCATGAACGGGTACTACGAGGTGTAGACCCTTCGGACAAGCTGGAAACCATCCACCGCATCGATATCCTCGGTACGAGAACAGGCGCCAACACCCGAAACCGAATTCCGGATGAGCGGCCGGTTCGCGGCCGCAGATCGCAAACTGGATGCGGAGTTTCCATTCCCGGACCGAAAACGGAATGGGCCGACTACGGGGCCAGTAACTCCGCCAGCAGACGAAATTCGTGCTCCCGGGGCGATCTTGTCCGCCAGACCAGACCGATGGTGCGGCTGGGCTCGGGCTTTCGGAAGGGCCGGATGATGATGGGCGAGGGTGTGCGGCATTCCACCTCGAGAGCGATCCGCGGCAGCAGGGTGATGCCGATGCCCCCCGCCACCATCTGCACCAGCGTGTTCAGGCTGCCGGCGCGGAAGTCCCCCACCTCGCTGGCGCCGCCGGTCTGACACACCTCAAGGACCTGGTCCCGCAGGCAGTGGCCGTCGTCCAGCAGCAGCACCTGCTCTCCGGCGAGATCGGCCTCGGTCACTCCCCTGCGCGCGGAGAACCGATGGTCCCCGGGCACCGCGACCACGAAGGGGTCCGACACCAGCGGCAACGTGATCACGTCGCCCAGGCTCGCCTCCAGGGCCACCAGCAGCAGGTCCAGCTTGCCTTCCGCCAACAGCGCCAGGAGCCGGTGGGTAAAGTCCTCGTGCAGCAGGATCCGGAGTTCCGGATACCGCTAGCGGATGGCCGGCAGCGCCCTGGGCAGCAGGTAGGGCGCCACGGTGGGGATGACCCCCAGCCGCAGCGTTGCCGAGAGCGGCCGGGTCAGGCTGCGAGCCGTGTCCACGAAATCCCCTGTCCGGGTAAGGATGTTCCGGGCAAGGGGCAGCAGCGTCTCCCCCTCGGGCGTGAGCAGCACCTTGCGCCGGCTACGCTCGAAGAGCTGCACATCGAGCATGCGCTCCAGGTCCTTGAGCTGGGCGCTCAGTCCGGGCTGGGTGACGAAACAGGCCTCGGCCGCGCCCCGGAAGCTCAAGCGCTCGGCCACGGCCACGAAGTATTCAAGCTGCCGTAGCGAGACATTCATAAGTTTTCTTTATCACCAAAAGAAATATTATCAAATTTACTTCGCGCCGATATCTCCTATACTGCAAGTCGGAGAGAAAGTTGACTCACGAGAAAGGAGAGCGCCATGTCCCGGAAACGACGCCCCGTGATGACCACCAGCGCCGGCGCGCCGGTGGCCGACAACCAGAACGCCCTCACCGCGGGAGAACGCGGGCCAATCCTGCTGCAGGACTACCATCTCATCGAGAAGCTCGCGCACCAAAACCGCGAGCGCATTCCCGAGCGGGTGGTGCACGCCAAAGGCTGGGGGGCGTACGGGACCTTCACGGTCACCCACGACGTCTCGCGTTACACCTGGGCCAGATGCCTCCAGCCCGGCGCCAAATGCGACGTGCTGGTCCGGTTCTCCACCGTGGCCGGCGAGCTCGGCGCGGCGGATGCCGAGCGCGACGTGCGCGGCTTCGCGGTGAAGTTCTATACGGAGGAAGGCAACTGGGATCTGGTGGGGAACAACACGCCCGTGTTCTTCATCCGTGACCCCTACAAGTTTCCGGACTTCATCCGCACCCAGAAACGGCATCCGAAGACGCACATGAGGAGCCCCGTGGCCATGTGGGATTTCTGGTCGCAGTCGCCGGAGTCGCTGCACCAGATCACCATCCTGATGTCGGACCGCGGCTGCCCCACGGCGCCCATGTACATGAACGGCTACGGCTCCCACACCTTCAGCTTCATCAACGGGGACGACGAGCGCTTCTGGGTCAAGTTCCACTTCAAGACCCGGCAAGGGCACCGGCACTACACCAACGCGGAAAGCGCCGAGGTCATCGGCCGGACCCGGGAGTCCTACCAGGAGGCTCTGTTCGGCGCCATCGAGGGGGGCGAGTACCCGAAGTGGGATCTCAAGGTGCAGATCATGCCGGAAGAAGAGGCGGAAAGGACGCCCTACAACCCTTTCGACCTGACCAAGGTCTGGCCCCACGGCGACTACCCGTTGATTGACGTGGGCGTGATGGAGCTGCACCGCAACCCGGAGAACTACTTCGCCGAGGTGGAACAGGCAGCCTTCTCCCCCTCGAACATCGTACCGGGCATCGGCTTCTCACCGGACAAGGTGCTGCAGGCGCGCATCTTCTCCTACGCCGACGCGCACCGTTACCGCCTGGGCACCCACTACGAGGCGCTGCCGGTGAATGCGCCCAAGTGCCCGGTCCATCACTATCACAAGGACGGGCCCATGCGATTCTTCGAGCCCCGGCACGGCAATGTTGACGCCTACTACGAACCCAACAGCTTCGACGGTCCGGCGCAGGACGAGAGCTACGCGGAGCCGCCGCTCAAGATATCGGGCGACGCCTCCCGCTACGACCACCAGGCGGGAAACGACGACTACACCCAGGCGGGAAACCTGTTCCGGTTGTTCGACGACGGCCAGAAGCAGCGTCTGTTCAGCAACATCGCCGAGGCCATGCATGGAGTCGGGCAGAAGATCGTCGAGAAACAGCTCGAGCACTTCGCCAAGGCCGACCCGGCCTATGCGGAAGGCGTGCGGAACGCCTTGGGGTGACCCGACGCCGCGTGAGGAGGATGAGGCTGGAGCCGTGTGGAACGGAGGCTAGCCGTCGCCCAGGGCGGCTAGCCGCGCCACCGCCTGCTCGTGATAGAGACGGTCGACGGCGTCCTCGGCGGGCTTCCTGATGGCGCGATCGAGCAGGCGGCGGGCCTCCTCCCGGTTCCGTTCCTCGTCCATCAGCAACAAGCCGAAGGCGTACTCCGCACAAGCCACCTTGGCGTCCGGCATGAGCTCGATGGCCCGGTCGTAATGCCTGCGGGCCTTCTTTTCCGTGGCTCCGTAAAGGAATCCCGCCATGCCGCCCGCGGCGTTGACGATCTCGGCATGCCAGGTAGCCATGCTCAGATGAGCGCCGGGCTTGTCCGGGTCCAGCCGCAACGCCTCCTCGATGGATTCCCGCACCTTCCCGGCGTATCCCCCGGCCACGGCCTGCAGGAAGCCGAGGGCCTTTGCGTATCGGCCCGTGGTATGGGCCAGTTGGATGTGGGCATCCGGATTGGCCGCATCGAGCCGGACCGCCTCTTCCGCCAACTTCATGGCGCGTTGGAACAGGGCCTTCTTCTCCTCCTCCCTGGCAAAGAAGTGGCCTTGCATCGCGAGCGATTGCGCCGCCAACGCATGGCTCTCGGAGGTCTTGAGGGCCGCGCCGAGCTCGGCTGCCTGGGCAAACCGGCCTTCGGCGTACACCGCCCGCACCTCCTCCATCGACCGGGCGCCGGCGGCTCCTGGCAGCAGGAGCGCATACGCGATGGCCACGCAGGCGTGCAACGCAGCTCCAATCATGGAGCTCGACTTGGAAAAATCCCCTTGAAACAACTGCATCGCTGATGCCTTTTCAGTCAACACCTGCTTGGCCGGTTCATGCAATTCCGAACACCGCCCGATTGGCGACGGTGTGACGCCGTGTTACAACCGACTCCACTCATTCAAGGAGGCTTGGTGTTCGATCATGGTCAAACGTTGCAGTTGGTGCGGCGCCGATGAGCTTTACGTAGCGTACCACGATGAGGAATGGGGCACGCCGCTTTACGATGATCGGACCCTGTTCGAGTTCCTGGTGCTGGAAGGCGCCCAGGCGGGCCTGGCCTGGATCACGATCTTGCGCAAACGCGAGGGCTATCGCGCCGTCTTCGACGGGTTCGACGCCGGCAAGGTCGCCCGCTATAGCGACCGCAAGCTCGATGGATTGTTGCGGGACCCCCGCATCGTCCGCAACCGGCTCAAGGTATACAGCGCGAGACGGAACGCCCGCGCCTTCCTGGCGGTTCAGGAAGAGTGGGGCAGCTTTTCCGACTACATGTGGCATTTCGTCGATGGCAAGCCCATCCAGAATCGCTGGAAATCCACGGAAGAGATGCCTGCATCCACTCCCCTCTCCGATACCATCAGCAAGGACATGAACAAACGCGGCTTCAATTTTGTCGGTTCCACCATCGTCTATGCCCACATGCAGGCGACGGGCATGGTGAACGACCACACCCTCGACTGTTTTCGCTACAGAGAATGCAGGAACCCGGCTCGCTGACCGCGGCGCAATCGGGTGCTTGCCGTCACCTCGATAAGCGTCGGGCCAGCGTCGCTCCTCCCCATCAGCGCCTTGAAAAATGAACGGTCACCGTTCATTTTTCAAGGCCCTTGCAGATCCTTCGGAGACACCACCATTTCTTCATGGACCGTTACGCCGACGCCTACCGGCAAGAGATCGCCGCGTTCTGCGCCGTCGTCCGGGGTGATGATGTGGCGTACCCGAGCAGCCAGGACGGTCTGGCAGCGCTCGCCATCGCGGATGCGGCGGCGGAGTCGCGGGCCACGGGGCGGACGGTCATGGTCGGAGAGGCAGACGGCGTTTCGTGACGGGCCGTCCATGATTGCATTTCCCACCGAACCGGGTAGTGAAGATACGAGGAATGAATCATCGTGCCGATTTCGTGCGCTCCTGAATAACCACCCATGAAACGCCGGCTCCCCATCGGCATGCAGACGTTCCGCGAGGTCCGTGAGCGGGACTGCTACTATGTGGACAAGACCGCCTACATCGAGAGGCTCGCGGCCTCGGGGAAGCACTACTTTCTCTCCCGGCCCCGGCGATTCGGCAAGAGCCTGTTCCTGGATACGCTGAAGGAACTCTTCGAGGCCAACGAGTCGCCGTTCAAGGGGCTTTACATCCACGACCGCTGGGACTGGTCCACGCGCTTCCCTGTTCTGCGCCTCAGCTTCGGCGCCGGCAGCTACAAGGAACCGGGGTACGTCGAAGCGAGCCTCATGGAACAGCTTGCCGGAATCGAGCGGCGGGCCGGTGTGGTTCTGGAATACGCCACCGCCGCGGGACGGCTCGGCGCTCTGCTGGAAGCGTTGCATCTTCAGACGGGGCAGCCGGTGGTGGTGTTGGTGGACGAATACGACAAGCCCATCCTGGACGCCCTGGAGGCGCCGAAAGCGGCCGAAGCGAACCGCGACTTCCTGCGCGGCCTCTACTCGGCCATCAAGGACCACGACGCGCACGTGCGGTTCACCTTCGTCACCGGGGTCAGCAAGTTCTCGAAGGTGAGCCTGTTCTCCGGTCTCAACAACCTCGCCGACCTCACGATGGACCCGCGCTATTCAGCCATATGCGGCTACACCGACGCCGACCTCGACACCGTGTTCGCACCCGAGCTTCCCGGACTCCACCGCGACGAGATCCGCGACTGGTACAACGGATACAGTTGGCGCGGCAACCAGAAAGTCTACAACCCGTTCGACATCCTGTTGTTGTTCGACAGCCGCGAGTACAAAGCCCACTGGTTCGAAACCGGGTCTCCATCGTTTCTGATCAAGACTCTGTTCGAACGGCGGCTGGGCGCGCCGGCCCTCGAAGACATGATCGGCACCGACGACCTGTTGTCGAAGTTCGATGTGGACGACATGACGACCGAGGCGCTGCTCTTCCAGACCGGCTATCTGACCATCCTGGAGGAGAGGAACCTGGGCGGCAAAACCCTCTACCGCCTGGGCTATCCGAACAGGGAGGTCAAGCAGAGCCTGAACGAGCACCTGTTGCGCGCCATGGGACCGGACGCCTCACGGCAGGGACGGCACGACATCCGTCTCCATGAACTGCTTTCGGCCAACGACTTCGCCGGACTGGAAACGCTGTTCCGCTCGTTCTTCGCCGGCATCCCGTACGAGTGGCATACGAACAACGACATCGCCAACTACGAAGGCTATTACGCCAGCGTGTTCGGCTATTACGCCAGCGTGTTCTATTCCTGGTTTGCCGCTCTCGGACTCGACGTTACGGTGGAGGACAGCAGCAGCCACGGCCGGCTCGACATGGCCGTGCGCTTCAACGGCAACGTTTACCTCTTCGAGTTCAAGGTGGTGGAGCTGGCGCCCAAGGGCGGGGCAATGGCGCAACTGAAAGAGAGAGCATATGCCGACAAGTACCGGCACTTGAACCAGCCCATCCACCTGGTTGCCGTCCAGTTCAGCAAGGAGAGGCGCAACCTGGCGTCGGTAGAGGTGGCGCGGGGTTGAAGCGAGAGGGGCAGGAGGAGCCAGGGAGACACCGGGTTCGTCAAGAGGCTCCTGTATTTGAAGCGGTCTACCAGCATGGTAGACTTCCCTTGCAGGTCATACTCGGCCAGCCGCAGTTCGGCGCCGTTGCCTTGGAGACATTCAGCTTGGGAATCGACTCCGTGAATTGGCGGCTCATTACTGTCGACGCATTCATGATGGCGTAGGCATTGGAGCTTGTCGGTCCACCGCGAACATGCCCATGTCCAGCGCTCCCTGTGATCCATCCAGACATGGCCGGACCCGCGCCCACTAACGATCGTGCAATGAGGCCGGGCCTTTCGGCCCGGACCAACAGGAGAAAACCCGTATGACCATTGACCTACAGACATTACAAACTGCTGTTGCCGGCACGGCCGCAGCGTTCCGGTGCGTGACCACCTATCAGCCGGCAGGAGGTCCCGGCGACAAGGTATTTCCCCCTACCTACAAAGGCGGGAAATACGCCACCGAGGAGCGAGTCGATCCCGAAACCGGCGAACGCCGACCCTGTGTTCTCCTGGATTCCGTGCAGTCGCAGGCCAACCGCATGGAACTGGCGTTGCTGGAAGCGCATCGCGCCAGCCAGGTGAGCCTTCCCTTGCTGGTCGCGCGCTTCAATCAGGAGGAACTGCTCAAGAAGTTCACCGTGACCAGCCTTGAGGCGCCTCACCGCGTAGCGGATGCCCTTTTCCGAGACAGCCTCCTCGATGGCATGATCTTTCGCCGGTCAGAAAAGGGGCGAACACTTGACACCGCCGACGTGCGGAACGCCACCGGTCTGTTTGGCCTGTGTCCGACCGCCCTGGTATTCGGGCTGTGGGACTCGACCGGACCTCGTGGCGGTTCGGGTTGCAAGTTCCAGCGGGCGCTGGTGTCTGAAATAGTTGGGTATGATGCCGTGACGGGGAAGAAAACGTCCGGCCGCATTGACCCTGCGGAGATCATGCGTGATGCAGCTACGCTCTACGAGCGCAAGTCTGAAGGCGACAACGTGCCGCGCTGGACCTTGAAGGAAGGGGACGGCAAGAGGAAGCTCAAGACGGGAAGGCCATCGGCAGCGAATCACGGAAACGTTGTACCCACCATCGCGGATGGCGGATTCACCCTGTCGGGAGCCCGACAGACGACTACCTTGTCGCTCGCAGTCTTGCGACGCCTTCGTTTTCCGCTCGATGGAGCCGCCACTTCGAACGTCGCTACCGACCTTGCCGCACGCACCGCTCTGGCTGCCCTGGGTCTCGCCGCCGGGAGCCTGGCGCGCGTCGATACCGACCTTCGCTCTCGCTGCCAACTGTTCGCGGAGCAAACGCCCGCATGGGAGTTGCTCGACCACCCCGGTGAACCGCCACGGCAATTCGAACACGGTCCCGAAGACGCGCTCGAACTGTTGGATGAGGCGATCAAGGTGGCCAAAGATGCCGGCCTGCCGTGGGAGGGTGAGGTCGAATTGACTCCGTCGCCCGACTTGGTCGAACTGGTTCGGCGTAGCCAGGAAATGGCAAGCGCTTCGGAGGCGGAGCAAGGCTGATGTTCGCTCTTGGCATCCGCTACCTGAACGGGTGGTCGATGGCCGCTGCGGACGGAGCGAGAAAGGAGAAGGCCGAATGGCCGCCGCATCCGGATCGGGTGTTCATGGCCTTGGCCGCGGCCTGGTTCGAGACCGATGCAGACGGCTCCGAAGGGGAAGCCTTGCGCTGGCTCGAAACCTTGCCGCCCCCTGAAATTGCCGCGTCGGATGCCGAGAGTCGCACCCCTGTCGTCAGCTACGTACCCGTCAACGACCCGAGCCTCGGTCGCAAGATGCCCGCAGGTCAAGACTTGGACAAGCTCAAGGATGCCGGACTGGGCCAACTGCCGGAGCATCGGTCGCCCCAGCCCCGCGGGTTTCCCGTGGCCATCCCTCGGGATCCGACGGTACACCTGATTTGGCCGGAGGCACAGGTGGGCGTGCATCGCGAGGCCCTGGACCGGCTGGCCGCGAAGGTCACCCATGTGGGGCATTCCGCATCCTTCGTGCAAGCGTGGCTCGAAACCAGTCCATCGCCGCCCGCGTGGGTCCCGGGGACCGGGGTCGCGCGTCAGCGCCTGCGCGTGACGAGCCCTGGTCGCTTGAGGACTCTGGAAGGGCGCATGAACCGCGAAGCGTGGATCGCCTACCATGACCTTCGCCACGAAATCGAGCAGGCCGAGGCGGACCTCAAGGCGATGAAGCGCCCGCCAAGGGCGCCTTGGGAGGCATTCCCGGACGTGATTTTGCTGGCCGGCGAAACCCGAACCAGGCGGCATCCCGAGTACGCTGACGCAAAAGCCACCGACGATGCTGTGGCCGCGGCCAACCTCGTCAACAGCCTGGTTGACGAAGCGGGGATTGCTGCGGTGCGGACACTGATCGCCACAGTCAGTGAAAGTGGTGAGCCGATCCTGGTCAGCGCACATGCATTCGAGCGGCAGGGGCTCAATGCCATTCCCGCTGCCTTGACGAGATTGCTGAGCGAACGACTCCGCATCCCGCGCGAGACTACCGTTGTGCAGACGAACGTTGTCTCCCACACGGGTGCAGACGGTTATGGTCGCCTTGCGCGACAAGCCTGTTTCGACGGCCGCATCGAAGCAGGTCGAGAGTATCTTATGGTGGACGATTTCGTTGGCCAAGGCGGGACCTTGGCCAATCTGCGCGGCTGGATGGAAAAACAAGGCGGTCAGGTCGTCGGAGCCGTTGCCCTGACCGGCAAATCGTACTCCGCCAAGTTGAACCCTTCAAAGGAGCAACTCCATGAACTCGGACAAAAGCACGGATCAGACTTTGAAAAGTGGTGGCAGGCGCACTTCGGCCACGCCTTCGATTGCCTTACTCAATCGGAAGCTCGGTACCTCGCCCGCTCCCCGGATGTTGACACCATCCGAAATCGCCTTGCTGCGGCAAAGCAAGGTGGAAGTGGATCGAGTAACAGGCGAAGTCCTGGCGAGCAAAGACAATACATAAAGGAAATGAAGACACGTCTAAGAGACACCTTCCCCGATGGTGAACCCGTAAGCTTGCGCCCTGTACCGGGCCGCTGGCAGGGGTACACAGAGGCATCGAAAGATGGTGACCCTGAAGCACCGGGCCCGGTTTTCGCCCCGCGGCTCATTGTCCTGGACCTCAAGGGCAGGCGGGTGTCTTTGCCGGCCACGCTCAAGCTCACCGCGGCCCTGCGTGGGCTGTTGATGCGAGAGTGTGCCGACCAGCCCCCACCCGAGTGGTTCAGCGGCCATCGCACGGACGGCAAGCCAAGCGCCAACCCGCATCTCGCCCTGATACCGCTTCCCTTTGTCGGCGCCGAGCATGCAGACGGTCGCGTCATGGGTTTGGGTCTCGTACTGCCTGCGGATTTGGACTCATTGGCGGCCGGCCATTGTCTCGAACCGTTCTTGCACGAGTCGGCTACCGGCTTGCCACGCGAACATCCGTTGTTCGACGGCCAGTGGTTCGAGTGCGCTATCGAGTTGGAAACCCGCGAACGACCGCCGAGGAACCTCGACCCGAGAACCTGGACGCGGAGATCCTGCGTTTGGGCAAGCGTGACTCCGATCGTCCTGAACCGACACTTCGACGGCAAGGACAAGTGGGCGAAGGCCGCCGACAGCGTGAAAGACGCCTGCCGGCATATCGGCCTGCCGCGCCCCCGAGAAGTGCTGCTCCACCCGATCTCGCTGGTTGAAGGCGCACCGCACGCCAGGGACTACCCGCAACTGACCCGCAAGAACGCCGGTGGCGCGCGCAGCCACAGTCACGCGGCGATCATTTTCGACGAACCCGTGCGCGGGCCGGTAATTGTCGGGGCCGGGCGTTTCCGGGGGTATGGGTTGTGCCGGCCGATGGACGGGGGTGGCCAAGACCGTGGTTGAATCGAACGGCACGGCACGGGAACACGTGCTACTGACAGTGCTCGGCACGAACCCGAAGAAGGCATGCTATCGCTTCAAGGACAGGCAGGCGGAGGCCATCCTCGCCCCGATCGCCCTGTATGACTTGTCGCCGGAAGCAGACCGGCCTGACCGGGTATTGGCACTCTGCACACCAGAGGCAAAGCAGAACAGTTTGCCGCTCCTTGAAGATGGGCTATGCGGTCGGTGCGTTGTGAAACCGGTTGACATTCCTGCCGGCAACTCTCAGGCGGACGTCCATACTTTCTTGGCTACGGTTGCCGCCGCCATACCGGAGAGAGCCGATCTCACCGTAGACGTCACCCACGGGTTCCGGCATTTCTCGTTCCTCACCTACATCGCCGTTCTCTACGTATCGGCGCTTCGCGGCATACGGGTACGCGGCGCCTACTACGGTATGTTGAATCACAATGAGGCGAGTCCGTTTCTCGATCTGCGTCCGCTTCTGGAACTGCCCCGCTGGCTTCACGCGCTGCAGGTGTTGAACGATACGGGGAGCGCCGTGTCCATTGCCAGTATCCTCGATGAGGGTTCCCAAGGACGGGGACCGCGGCTAATCGCAAGGCGTCTATCGCAGTGTCTATCGCAGTGTCTATCGCAGTTCTCGGAAGCGTACTTGTCCGGTCTCCCGCTCGAACTCGGCCGGCACGCGGCTGAGTTCACGCAGCAGTCGATCAAGCCGTTGAAGAGACTGCTCCAGAACGATCACGCGTTACCCCTCGGGGGCGAGTTGGCCGATCAAATAGCAGAGTTCTTCAAGCCGCTGGCCCTGGGATCACAGGCTTCAGGGAGCGGGTGGAAGCAAAAGGTCGCGCTCTCGAAGGAAGAACTGGAACGTCAGGCCGCAGTTATCGACAACCTGCTGCGCCATGGAAGCGTCACAGCCGCATTGGGTCTCATGAACGAGTGGACCGTGTCGTGGGTAGTCCGGGTCCGCGACGGGCGCAACAGCGAATGGCTCGACTATCACAATGTCCGTCGCGGCGCCGCGAGCCTTCTCGGCGCCATGAGGGCCATCGGTAACGACCCTGAACTGCATTGTCTCTTGACGGATGAGCAGCGTTCGCTCGGAGTGTTCTGGGGAGAACTGTGTGACCTTCGCAACGGATACCACCACCACGGCATGCGCCCGCAGGTTCTGGTCGGCGACGCGCAAACCGGGAAAAAACTTCAGGGTGTGCGGGAATACTGGACGACAACGCTCCGCTCATGCCCCGAGAATTTCGGGTTCTCGCTCGGCGATACGTCTGGAGGCCGGGTTCTGGTCAGTCCCATCGGAAAGCGCCCTGGCGTGCTGTACAGTGCGTTGCGCGCCTGCAGGGACGAAAACGGTAACAGCAGGTTGTCGCGATGCCTCGTCATCTGCTCGCCCGAAACCCGAGGAAAGATCGACGAGGCGGTCGAGAACGCGGGGTACAAAGGGCATGTTGAGCCGCTTGTAATCAAAGACGCTTTCGGCGGCGGCTCCGGGGAAATCAGGAGCGTGGTGGCGAGGGGGCGAAAACATCTCATCGGTGCCGAGGCCGTCTTCGTGAACGTCACCGGCGGCACGACGCTCATGGGCCTTGCTGCCGAAGACCTTGCCAACGCGGGACGTGAACTTGCCTGCCCGGTGCGCCGGTTCGGCCTGATCGACCGCCGGCCGCCGAGAGAGCAGGAGGCCGACCCCTACCGGGCCGGCGAACCATTCTGGCTGGACCCGGGAGAAGACAAGAATGCCGACTGAAATCGAGGCAACCTATCGTGTCGTCACGCCGATGTTCTGCGCAGGCGCCACTCCCTCTCACGCCGAAGTTCGCGCGCCCTCCTTCAAAGGCGTGCTGCGCTTCTGGTGGCGGGCGCTGGCATGGTCGCGGCTGAAGGGTGACCTGGAAGCCATCAAGAAAGAGGAAGACAGGCTCTTTGGAAGCGCGAGCGGCGGTGGTTCGAAGGTGTCGATGCGTGTGGAGATGGACGCGCGTCAGAAAACAGTCCCGCAGAACACAGTACTTACTGTTTCCGAAAAAAACCGCACCCCTGTCGGGGAGGGCGCCCGCTATCTCGGCTACGGCGTCATGGAAGCGTTCACGAGCAAGCCGAAGAATACGCGGGCAGGGCAACTCACGCGTTCGTGTCTCCATGCCCCTTTCGACTTCACTGCTCAAATGCGAGGTCGTAACCTGACTGAGGCGGAATCATCATCACTTAAGGACGCTCTGGTCGCTCTGGGAACGTTCGGCAGTGTGGGAGCCAAAAACCGCAGGGGGTACGGCTCGTTGGTCCTTCAGTCTTTGCTTGTTGGTGGAGGCAACCAGTACCGTCAGCCACAGGACATGACCGGGCTGCATGACGCAATCAAGAAGCTCCAGCCCGATAGTGGGGGGCAAACGGCTCAAACCGGTTTGCCCGAGTTCACCGCATTGTCCGTGGAAGCGCGTCACCTACTGCTGTCAAGCGACAAGAAGGAACCCATGAATCTCCTGGATCTCGTTGGCCGCGAGTTGATGAGGTATCGTAGCTGGGGCCACAACGGAAAGGTACTCGGTCAACCATCAGAGCGTAATTTCAAGGATGATCACGACCTGATGAAGAAGTCGGCTGGAGAGCGTAAGACACATCCTCGCCGCATCGCCTTCGGCCTTCCTCACAACTACGGCAAGAGACCGGACCAACAGGTTGGCCCGTATGACAAGAAAACGGACCGTCGCGCCAGTCCGCTGTTTGTCCACATTCACGAATGTGGTGGTACACCGGTCGCCCTACTGTCGTTCCTCCCGGCCCGATTTCTGCGCAAAGATGGATCGGACGTTTCCGTCGGGCAAACCCGAATCGCTCACCGTCCAGAGGACGAACTCTACCGCCCGATTCACGACTTTCTTGACCGCCTGCTCGATGAAAACAAGCGGAAGGAACAATTTACGGATGTTCAGGAGGTGCAACCGTGACGATGCGTCTCGACATCTCCATCGGACCCGTGCAGGGCTTCGTCGCCCAGTCACGCCGCACACGCGATCTCTGGGGGAGCTCCTATCTGCTGTCTTTTCTTTGTGCCCACGCGATGCGTGGTGCGGAACAGGCCGGCGCCAGGTTCATCCAACCGGTTGCCGGGGTTGTCGAGAAGGACCGGCTTTACCGTTGGGTTCGCGGCCAACGAGAGGGAGAACCGCCGCGAATCGGTTCGTTGCCGAACCATTTTGCTGTAGAAGTCGAGGGAGATGCCCGGAATGTTGCTGACGCGAGCGAACAGGCGTTCAACGATGCCTGGAAGCAGGCGTACAAGGCCGTGTGGAAGCAGTTTGTTGAACGTGCCTGTCCATCGGGCAACGCAACGGATGAAATCTGGAACCGTCAGGTTGGTGGATTCTGGGAGGTCACGTGGACGGCCGGGGACGTGCGTACAGAGGGCGGTTTGCTCGGCCGCCGCAAGCATTGGCGCAGCCACCGTCCACCCGAGGAGTCCGGCGACAAGTGCACGGTCATGCACGATTTGCAGGAGTTGTCGGGCCATGTTCGAGGGGAACACCGAACAAGCCGGGACTTGCAGAATCGGTTTTGGAAGACCGTTGGTGAACGCCTCGGACCGCTGGATTTGCGAGACGACGAACGTTTGTGCGCCGTCGCGTTGGTGAAGCGACTGTTCCCGAAGGTCGCCCGCGAAGCCTTGGGCTGGCGGGTCGACGCCTCGCACTGGCCGTCAACCGTTTATGTCGGTGCCGTTCCCTGGATTTGCCAAGTCGTGCAGACCAAACCGGGACTGGCACAGAAATACGCTGAAGCTGTCAGACAGAGCACAACCGACGTTCTGGCGGAACATAAGCCTCTGTTCGCCAGCCTGGAGAAGAATGCCGGCGACTTCGCCAAGCTCGACGCGAACTACATGCACCGTGAATTCGTCGCCAATGAACGACTCTGTCCGTTGGCCGTAGACGGTGCTCGCGATAAGTTGAAAGAACTGCTGAAAGCCATTTACGACACGTCCGACGAAGCCGGTCACATACTTGGTCCACCACCGACGTTCTACGCCCTTCTCCTTGCTGACGGCGACCGCCTCGGCAAGCTGGTGGGTGAACTCGGGGGCGAGACGGTAAGCAACGCGTTGGCAGCTTTCACAAACAAAGTTCCACAGATCGTGAGAGAATCCGGCGGTGTCACG
Organism: Binatia bacterium; assembly: GCA_963422385.1. Classification (GTDB taxonomy): domain Bacteria; phylum Desulfobacterota; class Binatia; order UBA9968; family JAJDTQ01; genus JAJDTQ01. The sequence continues at coordinate 1,167,006 of OY729432.1, forward strand.
GTCTACGCGGGTGGAGACGACGTGCTCGCCATGCTGCCCGTGGTGGGCGCGCTGGACTGTGCGGACAACCTCGCCGAGGCGTATCGAGCCACGTTCAAGGACACCGAGGCGCCTGCCCGTGCGACCCTCTCCGCGGCGGTGGTCTTCGCCCACGTTCGTTTGCCGCTCAACCACGTCGTTGGCCAAGCGCATCGGCTGCTGGACGACGTTGCCAAGGATGGTAATGGCCGCAACTCCCTGGTCGCAGCGGTCCTCAAACCCGGCGGAATGCAGTGCCAATGGGTGACGACGTGGGCTCGCAGTGGCCCGGAAGGCGAGGTGCGCGCGGTGGGATCGCTCGGTGATCTGATCGGACAACTCAAAAGCAGCGCAACGGAACCGGGCCTCTCCTCGTCACTCATTTACCGGATGCGGGACACGTTCACCCGGCTCTGCGGCTGGGACCGATGGCGCCCCGGCAACTGGGGCACGCTCCCCCAAGGTCTGGATGTTCGCGCATTCCTGCGGGCGGAGATACACCACAGCCTGGATGTGAGGATGGATAGCGGTGCCGACGCTCGCGCCAACGGAATGACTGCCAGCGTCTGGAACCTCCTGGGTCCGGCGCGGAATCCACAAGGCGACAAGCCCGACGCGGTGCCGGGGAGCAGCGAAAACACACCTGTTACCGAAGCCGGCGTTGACTCGCTCTTGCTCGCCCGCTTTCTCGCGGACCCTGAAGAACAGGAGTCAAACCGATGATTGGCGTCCAGCTCCAGCCGGTTGACACTTGGTTCTTTCGCGATGGGACGCCGTTCACCAAGGAGAGCGCGCCACAGGAGAACGTCAGCAGCCTGTTCCCACCGCATCCGCCGACGGTCGTGGGCGCACTCCGGGCCGCATTAGCATCAGCTCGCGGCAACGGTTGGACTGGCCAAGGGGAATGGCCGCCGGGAATTTGCGACGTGCTCGGCGACGGCCCCGAGAACCTGGGGCTTCTTTCCTTTGTCGGCCCGGTCCTTCTCCGAGATAACGCGCCGCTTTTTCGCGCGCCGCGTCATCTGCTGGGTTCGACCGACGATGCGTGCTGGCGCCCGCGCATATTCCTCCGGCCCGGCCCTCCGGTGATGTGCGATCTGGACGACGCGACGCAGATCCCGGAGGTGTCCGGCACTACAGGAGAAATCGAAAAGCTCAAGACCGGCGATGCCTGTTGGCTGACACGGGCCGGCATGAGCGCGGTGCTTCACGGTCGTCGTCCGTGTCCCGACGACATGATACCGGACTGCTGTCTGTGGTCCGACGAATCGCGCGTCGGGCTGGAACGCGACAACACGAAGCGCACGGCCAGGGAAGGTATGCTCTACAGTAACCGACACATTCGTCCGCTGCGGGGAGTTTCACTCGGCGTGCAGATTGCCGGCCTGCCTCAAGGCTGGACGCCGCCCTTTGGAGAGTTGATACCACTGGGCGGCGAGAGCCGACTTGCCGAGTGTCAGGCGTGGAACGCGGATTTGGCTCTTGAGACGGACATGGAGAAAATCAAGGCAACCGGGAAGGCCACAGTCATGGCTCTTTCACCGATGGAACTGGCGGAGGAAATCTGTCGCGGCGCCAAACCGATAGACGATCTGGGCGGCGCCCGTGTCGTATCGGCCTGCCTGGACCGGCCGCTACGAATCGGAGGGTGGAATTCCCTGGCACGGCGTCCGTTGCCGCTGCGATCCGTGTTGCCATCGGGCAGTGTCCTCTTTTGCGAGGTCGACGACCCGGAACGCTTCGCGGAGAGCATGGCAGCCGGCGATGAGTTGCCACGCATGACGTCAGGCAATGCGCTGGCACGCATCGGGTCGCGCCGTGAATGGGGTTTTGGCCTTGTCGCTGTCGGCAGTTGGCCGGATGAACAGGAGGAAAATTCATGAGAACAGCGATGCTCGGTCTCTTGGCCGAGACGCCCATCCATCCCGGCTCCGGGCGCGGCATGGGTGTGGTGGACCTGCCCGTGGCGCGAGAAGCTGCCACCGACTACCCCGTGCTCGTCGGATCGAGCTTGAAGGGCGCATTGCGGGACAAGACGGGCAAGAATGCGGACGAAAATGCCGCGAACGAGAGGTTCGGGAAACCGGAGCAGGCGGGCGACCTGCTCGTCTCGGACGCGCGTCTGTTGTTGCTGCCCGTGCGTAGTCTGACCGGCGCGTACCGCTGGGCCACATGCCCGCATCTCGTCGAACGGTACGTTCGCGATTGCGCCCGGGCGGGCAGGCGAACGGAATCTCTGGCACCTCCCGATGTGAAGGAGGGGGAAGTTCTGACGTCCGGTTCAGGCGATCTGTTCCTCGAAGAAAGACAATTCCCTATCTGTGGCGAACCTGCATCCGAGTTGGCGCGCGCCATCGCGCCGTTGCTGCTCCACCAGGAAACACGGGAACGGCTGCATGGACAGATTGCCGTGCTGTGTGACGACGACTTCGCCTGGTTTGTCCGCTATGGCCTTTCCATTCAGGCGCGCAACCATCTGGAAGACGAGACCAAAAAGAGCAAGAACCTGTGGTACGAGGAAACTCTGCCTCCCGATACGCTGCTTTACTCTCTCGTCGCGGGCCGAAACGACGCGGCTCTCGACACCCTGGATTCCCTCTTCCCCGACAGCGATCCCTACCTGCAAGCCGGCGGCAACGAGACCGTGGGCCAGGGCTGGTTCGCTGTCAGGGTCCTTAAGCCCGTGGCACCGGATGCGGAGGAATCGCAATGAGGACCATCGAGCAGGAACGTGCGGCAAACGCCCTTGGACGTGTAAACAAATTGAGTAGTGAGACCAACGACTTCAAAAAGCGATACAGAAGCTATGTCGACCGCCTCGGACCGACCATCGTGCTGAACGGTCTGGGCCAGGCACTGGCTACCGAGCGCGCTACGGCCGGCTCAGAACCGAAGGAACCGGACGAAAAGGCGCACCAGATGCTTTATGACAGCTTGCAGAGCTGGCTTTGCCGCGACGATGGCGTTTATCCGCCCGGCAACGATCTCTTGCAGGTTCTCATGGAGAAGGACGAAGTGCTTTACCTCCGCGCCCAGGCCGAAGCGCTGGCATGGCTTGAGTGGCACAAGAAATGCTGCCGAGCCTCGTTCCCGAAAAGCGATCCAGGAGACAAGCCGTGACTCTGCCGCTTTACAAGGCCGTGGCTGACCGACCGCCAAGCCGGGAGGTTACGGGACATGCGGGCCTGTGGTTCGACAAGTTCTGCAACCAGTGGCGCCATGAGAAGTCCACCTGGACCATGAAGAGCCGCGACGAGCACAACCCCAAGCTCCAATGGATCAAGACCCTGACGACGGGAAAAGTCGGTGCGGCGCCACACCTCCAGGAGACCGCGCTGCGCCTTGCGGCATTGGTCGAGAGCCGTAAAGGACACGTTGAAGTGTTCACCACGACGTCACGCTTCGTCACGGGCCTGGGCCGCAGCCATCCCATCGAGAACGGCTTTGCCTGGCATCCGACACTGGGAACACCGTATGTGCCGGGAAGCTCGGTGAAGGGTCTGGTTCGTTCCTGGGCCAAGCTGGAGGCTGACCCGCGTCCGGACAAGCAGCTTCGGGAACGCCTGCTTGGAACGCCTGATAAAGCGGGTAGCCTGTGTTTCCTCGATGCCATCCCTATTGCCCCCGTGCAGCTCGAAGCAGACGTGATGACGCCTCACTACGCAGGCTGGAGTGTGGATGACCCGCCGGGAGATTGGCGGTCGCCGACGCCCATCCCCTTCCTGACCACGGCCGCGGATACCCCCTTCCTGTTCGGTGTGACTCCGGTCCGTGACATTTCAGACGCTGACCTGCGTGCCGTCCAGGAATGGCTGCGCGCAGCCCTCGCGTGGGGCGGAGCTGGCTCCAAGACGGCGATTGGATACGGCCGCTTCGAGAGCAACGAGCGGGAAACGACCAGCCTGACGGACAGGATACGGAAGCGCAAAGAAGCGCGCGAGACGTTGATGCAGGCCGAGAGGACGGCAAGGGAGCGTGCAGAGCGGTTGGCGGCTCTCAGCCCTACGGAGCGCGAGATCGAGGAATTGCTCAATACGCGTCGGGACAGAAACGTGCCTGAAATCACCGCCATCATTCAGGCAGTCAAGAGCGGTCGCTGGACTGGCGACGCCAAAATCGAAGCCGCACGATGTCTGAAGGACCGGATGACCAGAGCGAAGAAGTGGAAAGAAACCAGCCGGAAGAAACAGCCTGCCAAGGACCGGGATTACCAGGACACGTTGACCGTCATACGCTGGCTGCGGGGCGAAGCGTCATAGACGACCGCCCCGCGTGCTGAACAATGTCCCTGACTAACAAAGTGAGTCCCGTGACTGACCTGACCGCGACAGACTTCGCCGACTTCTTTGCGGGGTCTTGGGGCTATCAGCCCTTTGCATGGCAGCAGACATTGGCGGAGAGGGTGCTGGAACATCCAGAGTCTCCCTGGCCCGAGGCGATCGCTCTACCGACGGCTTCCGGAAAGACCGCTTGCCTGGATATAGCGGTGTTCGCGTTGGCGGTCCAAGCGTCGCGGATGGAGCGAAAGCAGACCATCACCGCGCCTCGCCGCATCTTCTTCGTAGTGGACCGGCGCGTGATCGTGGACGAGGCATACGAGCGCGCCAAGCGGTTGGCAAAGAAACTGGATGAAGCCGATGCGGGCATCGTCAAGAGGGTCGCGGACAATCTTCGACAGATCGCCCACGGCGAACCGACGAACTCAGATCGCGAACGACCGCTGGCTGCCCATTTGTTGCGCGGCGGCATGTACCGCTCCGAAGCCTGGGCGCGGAATCCGCTACAACCGACGGTGGTGGCATCCACCGTTGATCAGATCGGCTCTCGTCTGCTGTTCCGCGCCTATGGACGCGGCTTCGGCACTTGGCCGATCCATGCCGGACTCATCGCCAACGACAGCCTCATCCTCCTCGACGAGGCGCATTGCGCTCAGCCGTTTCTTCAGACCTTGCGGGCGGTTCGACGTTTCCGGACCTGGGGGCACAATCCGCTCAAGCGATGCTTCTTTCCCGTGGTCATGTCCGCCACGCCACCGCTAGGGATGACGGACGTATTCGAGGACCAGTCCGACGAACGGCTCGATCCGCGCCATCCGCTTGGCCGACGCCAATCGGCGCACAAACCCGCGGTCCTCAAGGCAGTCCACAACGCCAAGGGACCAAAAGCCACACATGTATTGGCTCGGGCTCTAGCCAATGCAGGAGTGGAACTGGTCAACGAACAACGTCGAGCGATCGTGATATTCGCCAACCGCGTGGCGACGGCGCGGCAGACTCACCGGCTGTTGACGGCCGATCACGGAGACCGCGTGGTCCTGCTCACCGGCCGTATGCGCCCCGTGGACAAGGACGCCATCGTTCAACAGCGTTTGAAGCTCCTTTACTCGAATCAGTCCGGGCAACGCGCTCTGGAAGAGCCGCTCATGGTCGTGGCTACTCAAACCCTGGAAGTCGGGGCCGACCTCGACTTCGATGGTCTCGTCACCGAGTGCGCAAGTCTCGACGCCCTGCGTCAACGCTTCGGCCGCTTGAACCGCATGGGGCGCCCCATAGAGGCGCGAGCGGTGATCCTTGTCCGTGGGGATCAGGCCGGAGCAACGGCGGACGAGCCGGCGGCGACGAAAGTGAAGACGGGAGAGAACGAGGACCCTGTTTACGGTCGAGCCTTGACCCGGACGTGGACGTGGCTCAATACGCACAACGCCGAGACGGGCGAGGTCGACTTCGGAATCTCATCCCTCGGCCCGCAATTGCCGGAGGGCGATTCCCTGGCAGCACTAAACGCCCCGACCCGTGACGCTGCGGTGATGCTTCCCGCCCACCTCGATTGCTGGGCGCAGACGGCCCCAGCCCCATGCCCTTCCCCCGACGTCGGCCTGTTCCTGCATGGTCCGCGCGAAAGCGTGGCTGACGTGCAGGTCTGTTGGCGCGCGGACCTGGATCTGATCGAGGAGAAGGAAACAGTGCTGGAGCTGCTGTCCTTGTGCCCACCGAGCAGCAACGAGACGCTGCCGGTGCCGATCGGCGTATTCCGGCGTTGGCTGGCCGGGGGAGCCATCGAAGACGACAGCGCCGATGTGGAGGGAATCGGCACAGAAGACGACAGCAGCGGGAGGAGTGCGCCGGTAGTCCGGTGGCGCGGGGCAGGGACCGACGGGGACGACATCACGGATGACCCCAAGCTGGTTCGGCCCGGCGACGTGATCGTGATTCCGACCCGCCATCCGGGACAAGCGCGCCGACTCGGCGACGTGCCGCAGGACGCTGTCCTCGACGTAGGTGACGAGGCCTATCGCCGCGCCCGCGCCAAGCCCATCCTTAGGCTGAGTCCGGCGCTCGTGAACGATTGGCCGGACTCCATCAATGCAAAGGCCGCTGCATCCGGACTGTTGAAGAATCTGGAGCAGAGGTACGAGGATGATCCGCACGAGCTCGGCGATGCCTTGCGGGAGTTGCTGACGGAGGTGGCCGACTCGGAACCGATCTCGGAACGCTGGGCCTGGTTGCCGCAAGCGGCGAAAGAGCTGGCGGACGAGTACCGAGGCGCCGTGTTGGACCGCGCCTATCGGGTTGTCGGTAAAGAAAGCATCGTCCTCGTCGGGCATCGCCGCCTGCAACACCTCGCCCACGAAGCCGACAGCTTCAGCGACGAGGATGACGCCGCCGCATCCGGCATTTCGCACCGAGACGGGCAACCTGTCCTGCTCGACAAACATCTTCCCGGGGTGGAAACGTTCGCCCGGCGTCATGCCATGGGTTGCGGGCTGCCGGATGATCTGGCGGACGCCGTGGCGCGGGCAGGGTTGCTACACGATCTGGGCAAGGCCGACCGACGCTTTCAGTCCATGTTGCGCGGCGGCGCCCCCTGGGCTGACGGGGTGTTTATCGCGAAATCATCACGAATGCCGAAGACCCGCGCGGCACGCGGTCGCGCGCTTGCGGAATCCGGTTATCCACGAGGAGGCCGGCACGAACTGCTCTCGGTGCGTATGGCCGAGACCGCTTCGGCGCTTTTGCCCAAGAACGAGGACTCGCGCGATCTGGTTCTACATCTGGTTGCCAGCCATCACGGTTACTGTCGGCCGTTCGCTCCGGTGGTGGTTGATCCCGAAGGTGTGAAGGTTGAGTATGAACTGAACGGATCGAAGATGCGCTGGTCTGGCCCTACCGGCCTCGAGCGTCTCGATTCCGGCATCGCGGACCGCTACTGGAGGTTGGTGCGGCACTATGGCTGGTGGGGCCTGGCTTGGCTGGAAGCCCTGTTGCGACTGGCCGACTGGCGAAGAAGCGAATGGGAGGAGACGCACAGTGCCAACGAGTGAATTACCCCCGGGGCTTCTATTGCGCGGGATTGACGGGAGCAACCCGCTCGGTTTTCTTGCGGCCGTCGGAACGCTGAGGGTGGTGACTTGTGTGTCCCCCTCATCCAACTGGCACCTTCAGTGGCAGGTTTGTGATGGGACGTGGACACCCAAACTGCTCGGGAACGATCCACTTTCGGAAGACGACCTGATCGACATCCTGATGCCTCCCCCCAAGAAAGCGAAGGACCAACCCGCGCTGACATTTGCCAAGAATCTCAACGTCGGTTGTGAACGGTTCAGGGCCGTAACCGAAAGAGCCCAAGAGGCGTCAACCTTCACCGATCGGCAAGAGGCCGACTTTGTGGCCGCATTCGGCTGCGAGAGCCTGCCGATTTCCCGCAAGGACCCGACCATCCAGGACACCGCACTGAGAACCATGAGCGGCGCCGGCCATCAACACTTTCTTGGCTCCATGTGGGAACTGATTCAAACGACGGAGCCGGACCATCTACGCGCTTCGTTGTTTCTTTCATGGCAGTACTCGGACGACAGACCGAACCTGCGATGGGACCCCGTGGACGACCGCCGGTACGCCTTGCGTTGGAAGAAGCCCTCAGGCGACCCGGTACGTACGATGCGGGGCGCCAACCGTCTAGCGGTGGAAGCTCTCCCTCTTTTCCCCACCGCAGCCGGGGAGCGCAGACTTCACACAACAGGCTTTTCACAGCGGAGCGGCGAAGGCGTATCATTCACATGGCCCATATGGGACGGCCCCCTGAACATCGATACCGTTCGGTCCGTGCTCAGCTTGGCCGAGTTGCAAGAGCCCAAGCCGAACCGTGACAGACTTTTGGCGATGGGTATCGTGGAGGTTTATCGCAGTGAACGGATTACCAGGGACAAGTACCGCAACTTCACAGCAGCCACACCCGCATGACGCAGAGCGCAAGCTCCGCCGTTACGCGGAAGCCGGTCGACACGCTTGGGATGACGCTTTTTGCCTCATGCGCGAGAAAAATGATGACTCGTTGGTAGATGAAGAATCGTCGGCGGCTACCCGATGGAACCCCACGGAGTGGGAGTGGTAGCTGCCCGGTTGCTCGGAAGACCCCCCGCATGACCCCCGACCAGCAACTCACTCTCCCCCTTCCGCCCCCTCCAGCGACCGGCGATACGCTGGGTGTTCTTCGCCAGCCCCCGGCAGCGCACCTTGGCGTAGCCGAAGTGGCGCTTCACGTACAGGAACGGATGCTCCACCTTGGCCCGCACCGAGGCCTTGCGCTTCTCCGCCGCCTCCTCCGGTCCCGCCTTGTCCAACAGCTTGCGCTTGCCGGGCTTCATCGCCACCTGCCAGTCCACGTCCGTGTCCCGGTTCTCCTCGCGCTTGCCCACCCCCTGGTAGCCGGCGTCGCCCCACACCTGCTCCTCGTTTCCGTGCAGCAGCGCGTGCGCCGTCGCCACGTCCGAGGCGTTGGCCGGTGTCGTCTCCAGACTGTGCGTCAAGCCCGACTGCGCATCCACACCGATATGCGCCTTCATCCCGAAGTACCACTGGTTCCCCTTCTTCGTCTGGTGCATCTCCGGGTCCCTCTCCCCCTTGCGGTTCTTCGTCGACGACGGCGCGGCGACGATGCCCGCGTCCACGATCGTCCCCGTCTTCAACCGGTGCCCGAGCGAGGCCGGATGCGCGTTGATCTCCTCGAACAGCGTCTCCCCCGGACCGTGCCTGTCCAGCAGGCGGCGGAAGTGCAGGACCGTCGTCTCGTCGGGCAGTGCACCCGACAGCCGCAGCCCCACAAACCGCCGCACCGACTCCACCTCGTAGAGCAGGCCCTCCATCCCGGGGTCGCTCAGGTTGTAGAACAACTGCACGCAGTGCACCCGCACCAATAACCCCCAGCGGATAGGGACGCGGACCGCGCCCGGCCTTCGGATAGAACGGCTCGACCCGCTTCTCCAGCCGCTCCCACGGGATCAGCGCCTCCATCTTCTCGATAAACGCCTCGCGCCGCGTCCGACGCTTCTTCAGATCGTGCTCCAACTCCGCAAACGTCGCTTGCTCCATCGCCCACGCTCCCCTCCGCCATCTAATGGACCCATTTTGCCAGAACCAACTTGTTCAGATTTTCCCTAGGTCTGCGCCCAGGCCATGATCCTGGAGGACAACGGCTACCGGGTGGAGCGGGGCGCGCTGTGGTACGCCGGCTCGCGGGAACGAGTGCCGGTGGTGCTCGACGCGGAACTGCGGGCGCAGACGCTGGAAGCCATATCGGGGCTCCGGGCCGCGACGACAGCGGGCCGCCGTTCGCCCCCCTTGCAAAACAGCCCCAAGTGCCCGCGCTGCTCCCTCGCCGGCATCTGTCTACCGGACGAAACCAACCTGTTCCGAAAGGGTTATCCACCACGCCAACTCAACCCCTCGGACAACCCGGCGCTGCCGCTCTACGTGCAGACGCCGGGAGCAAGGCTGCGGAAGAGCGGCGAACAGTTGATCGTCGAGGTGGAAGAAGAGAAGGTCGAGGTGCCCATGATCGACGTGTCCCAGGTGGCACTGTTCGGCCCGGTCTCCGTGACCACGCCGGCGCTTCACGCGCTGATGCGCGCGGAGATTCCGGTTTCGTGGTTCTCCACCGGGGGATGGTTCCTCGGCCACACGGTGGGGACCGGCAACGGCAACGTGGCGGTGCGTGAGGTCCAGTACCGGTTCGCCTTCGATGAAGGGCGCAGTCTCGCTTTCTCGCGCGATCTGGTGGCTGCCAAGGTACGCAACTCTCGCACTCTGTTGCGCCGCAACTGGCGCGCCGACCGGGACGCCGACGACAAGGCGGAGGCGTTGGAACGGCTGAGACGGATAGCCCAACGTGCGGCTTATGCCGAAAATGCCCAGCAGCTATTGGGTATCGAAGGCGAGGCTGCGGCCATCTACTTCGCCCGCTTCGAGAACATGCCTGCACCCAATGCGAATGAAGGCGTGGCCGCCTTCTCGTTCTCGACGCGCAACCGGCGTCCGCCGACGGACCCGGTAAACGCCATGCTGTCGCTGGGCTATGCCCTTCTGGCACGGACCTTCGCCACGACCATCTCGGCCACCGGGCTGGATCCATACATGGGGCTGTACCACCGACCGCGCCATGGTCGTCCGGCTTTGGCCCTCGACCTCATGGAGCCATTCCGACCCATTATCACCGATTCATACGTGATCCAGGCTATCAACAACGGCGAGGTCAAACCGAGCGATTTCGTCTTCAACGGACCGAGTTGTGCGCTCAAGCCCGGCGGCCGCAAAGCGTTCATGGCAGCCTTCGAGCGACGCATGGAACAGGAAACCGCCCATCCGGTTTTCGGCTACCGGGTCTCCATGCGCCGGTTGATCGACGTCCAGGCACGGCTGCTCGCCCGGCACTTGCAGGGAGAGATCCTCGCCTATCCCCACTATCTCCCTCGGTGAATATCATGGCCAATGAACGCCTCTACATCGTGACCTATGACATAGCCGAGCCGAAGCGTTGGCAGCGGATATTCAAAACCATGAAGGGTTATGGCCACTGGCTCCAGTTGTCGGTTTTTCAGTGTAGGCTGACAGCCCGGCAGCGTGCCGAAATGGCCATGCGCCTGGAAGGCCCGATCCGACCGTCGGAGGATCACATCCTGATCGTCGACCTGGGTCCCGCCGACAGCGTCGACCCGCGCGTCGAAAGCCTGGGCAAGGGCTACGAGGCATGAAGAGGCGCTTCAATGAGGCCGAGGTCATATGGCCTCGGCCTCATTGAAGTTACACAGCCGGGCCTAAGTGCGCTAGCGTTGAGATTGGCTCAGGACACGGCCATCAACGCTTGAATGGTGGTACTTCCCTTGGTACTATATTTCACGTCGTGAGGACGAAGCATCAGCGCACTCTGAAACGCATGTTCGAGGTGCCTACACCGGCGGACATCCGGTGGCAGGACATCCTCACCATGCTCAAGGCAGCAGGTGTGGAGATCTCTCAGCGCTCAGGTTCGCGTGTGCTTCTGAAGAGGGGAAGAGAACGGATGGTGGTTCACCGGCCGCACCCTGATCCGAACACCGGAAGGGCGACGGTTCGCGACATCGCAACGTTTCTCGAAGCCGTAGGAGTCAAGCCATGATGGAATACAAGGGATACACTGCCACAGTGGAGTTCGATGAATCCGTAGGCCGTCTTCACGGGCGGGTCGCCAACAGCGGCACCTATCCCATCGCCACCTTCGAAGCAACCGACGTCCAAGGGCTTCGCCGCGAGTTCCACCGATCCATCGACGAATACCTCGATTCCTGCAAAGAGGACGGCATCGAGCCCCGAAAGCCTTTCTCCGGAAAGCTCAATGTCCGCCTCGGTCCGGATCTGCATCAACGCGTTGCACGCGCCGCGGCAGAGAGCGGCATGAGCCTGAACGGCTGGATCATGCAGGCGCTGGAGAAGAGCGCATCACGATGAAAAGGAAGGGACCCGCCGGTTTCAGTGGAGGGTTTTGGTGCGGGGACCCGTGAGGTGGGGGTTGCGGGTCCGGGTTTTCTTGAGCTCGAACATCAGCACGCGCTTCTTGAGCGGGTCGAAACGGATCCGCAGGGTGCGGCCACCAATTTCCACGTCGGCCTCGCCTTCCTCGCCGTGGTCGAGCTTGTGCAGGGCCGAAAGCACGGAGAGCCCCACCAGCGAGGCATCCACCTCGACCCATTTCTTGGTATCCCGGCCTCCGGTTACCGATTTCAGATGTCGTCTTGTATCACTTGCCATCGTTGCCCTTCCTTCTCGTCGAGAGTCGCGTCTTGACGGGAAGTTATCAGTCGATTACTATAATGTCAAGTTTTTATTCATTCGAGAAATATATACACGATGCCGCGGAAAAGAACAAGACGTCCCAAGACGAATCTCGCCCGCCGCCTCACCCTCGCCCTGGCGGATCGAGATCCCCTGGAGGTGGCCGCACGGGCGGGCATCTCCAGGACCGCGGTCTACAACTACATGGCCGGGGACCGGGCGCCGCAATCCGCCATCCTGCATCGTCTGGCTTCGGTGTGCGGGGTTTCCCTGGAATGGCTGCTGGCCGCCAGCGATCAGGTGCGGGACGTGTCGGGCCACGTGCCGGACGACCTTCCGGTGGTGGGGCGCGCCGGCGCGGGCCGGGGCGAGTTCTCCGAGGACGGATTCCCGGTGGGCGAAGGTTGGCGCCGGGTATCGCGCCCCTACGACCTCAAGGACGCCAATGCCTTCGGAGTCGAGGTTCGCGGCGACTCCATGAGCCCGCGCTACGAGGACAGGGAAACCGTAGTGTGCTCGCCGGGCAAGGAATGGCACTCCGGCGACTACTGCGTCGTGAAGACCGTGAGCGGGGAGTACCTGATCAAGCGGGTCAAGAAGGAGAACGGCAACCTGGTCCTCATCAGCATCGCCCACGGCCACGATCCCATCATCATGCCGCTCTCGGAGATCGCCGGCATCTACCGCATCGTCTGGAAGAAGGAGAGATAAGGAGAGAGGAAGCCCTCATGGGAGACTACACCGAGATCCTGTACGAAAAACGCCGCGGTGGAGCGTTGATCACGCTGAACCGGCCGCAGGTCATGAACGCCATCAGCCCCACGGTCCAGCACGAGATGTCGGCGGCGCTGGACGAGGCCGTGGCCGACCCCGAGGTTCGAGCCATCGTCATCACCGGCGCCGGGCGCGCCTTTTCGGCGGGTATGGACCAAGGGCCCAAGCCGGGCCGGCGGCGCGATCTCGAATGGCCCTACGGCGTCCCCGCGGGGCAGTCCGCGTCGGACTGGATCGATTCCTGGCGCGGCCGGGAGGGCAACGAGTTCCTGCGCCTGTGGGAGCTGGACAAGCCGGTCATCGGCGCCATCAACGGCTGGGCCATGGGCGCCGGCTCGTGGCTGGCGCTGTGCACCCACGTCACCATCGCGTCGGAGAACGCGGTCTTCGCCCAGCCCGAGGTGCGTCACGGCTCCAACACGAGCTTCCTCTGGACCATGCTCGCGGGGGTAAAGAACTCGCTGCGCTACGGCTTGGTGGGCGACCACATCGACGCCCAGGAAGCCCTGCGCATCGGCCTGGTCATCAAGGTGGTGCCCCACGACCGGCTGCTGGACGAGTGCTTCGACCTGGTGGAGCGCATCGCGCTGGTGCCGCCCGAGACGGTGAAGATCAATCTGTCCATCGCCACCCTGGGCATGGAGATGATGGGCCTGCGCGACGCCCTCATGCTGGACTCGCAGCTCTCGGCGCCGGCCCACGTGATGCTGCGCGAGGAGCACCGCCGCCCCCTGAACGAGGCCCGGGAGAAGAACATCCGCGAGTACCTGCAGCTTCGCGACGGCCCCTTCCAGCCCGAGCCCTTCGGACCGCGATCGAAGACCAGGGAGTAGGCCCGCCCGCCGGTGAGTGACAGTTCGGCAAGGAGACCCCTATGTCCACCTATCAGAACATACTCTATGAAAAACAGCGCCGCGGCGCGCTCCTCACCCTCAACCGTCCGGAACGGCGCAACGCCTTGAACGAGCCCTTGTTGGCGGAGCTCGACGCGGCCCTGGCCGAGGCCAGGGCCGATCCCGAGGTGAGGGGCGTGATCCTCACCGGCTCGGGCGGATGCTTCTCCACCGGCGAGGACATGTCCGGGGAGGACGTCCCCGAGACCGTGTGGCCCCAGGCCCTGCCGGAAGGGGTGCCGCTCTACAAGGAGTTCGATCAGCTCCGGGACAAGGATCGGGAGGATATCCTGCGGCGGCGGCTCTACCGCTGGGAATACCCCAAGCCCATCATCGGCGCCGTGAACGGCTGGTGCCTGGGCACAGCTTCGTGGCTGGCCCTCACCTGCCACCTGACCGTAGCCGCGGACGACGCTGTCTTCGGCCAGCCGCAGGTGCGGCAGGCCGCCGGCACGGACTTCATCTGGGTGCTGCTGGCCGGTCCCAAGAACGCCCTGCGCTACGCCCTCACCGGCGACCATGTGGACGCCGCGGAAGCGCTCCGCATCGGCCTGGTCAACAAGGTCGTGCCCCGGGACGGGCTCCTGGAGGAGTGCTTCCGCATGGTCGAGCGCGTGGCCCTGGTGCCGCCGGAGACGGTCAAGATCAACCTCGCCATCGCCACCCAGGGGCTGGAGATGATGGGGCTCCACAAGGCGTGGCTGCTCAACGCCGAGTTGAGCGCCATGGCCCGGCTGTCCAAGCGGGAAGAGTTCAACAAGCGGCTGGAGGACGCCCGGAAGCAGGGCGGCCTGCGGGCTTTCTTCGAAGCCCGGGACAGGCCCTTCCGGCCCGAGCCCTTCGGGCCCCATTCCAAGAGGGAGTGATCGGGGCTGGGTGGAGCCGGGGCCTCCAGTGGACCGGAATGGACCGTGACCCTGATGTTGCAGTCACGCGGTAGGCATCGGTCCGGTAACGCACGGCAATTTCCACGATGCCCGATGATGATGCGGGCGGCGCGGGTCTACTTCACCGCCTCCGCTTCCTCCAGGGCGGCGATCTCCTCTTCGGTCAGCCCCAGCACCTCGCCCAGGACATAAGCGTTGTGCGCCCCGATCCACGGCGCCGGGAGCGCGGCGCTGGCTTTGGAGCGGGACGGGATGCCGGGCAGTCCGTGGTGGGCCACCCGGCCCCACGGCGGCTCGTCGATCTCCACGATGTGGCCGCGCTCACGCAGGTGGATATCGTGGTAGAGGTCCTCGCCGGACATGGGGATGCCCGCGGCCACACCGGCCTGCTGCAGGCGACGGAAGGCCTGGCGGGCGGTCTGGGTCCGGGTCCACTCCGAGAGCTTGCGGTCCAGCTCCTCCCGGTTCCGTCTCCGGCCGTCCCTGTCCGCGAAGCACGGGGCGCCGGCCCATGAGCCCGCGCCGATGACCCCGGCCATGGCCCGCCATTCTTCGTCGGTCTCGCAGGCGATGATGATCCAGTCGTCGTTCCCGGCGCACGGGTAGCAGCCGTAGGGGGCGTAGGGGTCCCCGAGTATTTCCCGGTATCCCAGCGTATCCCATTCGTTGCCGTTGACCGTGTAGTCGAGGATGGCGGGACCCATCATGGCGCCCTGGGCCTCGAGCATGGACGCCTCGATGAACTGCCCTTCCCCGGTGCGCTCCTGGTGCTCCACGGCCGCGGCCACGCCCAGGGCCATGGTGACGGCGCCCACGCGGTCCGGCCAGGCGATCTTGCAGCGCGCCCGCATGGGCGACTCGGGATAGCCCCACAGGCGCATGAGCCCGGTGTAGGCCAGGAGCTGCCAGCCCCAGGCCACCCACGAGCGCAGCGGCCCTTCCCGGCCCCAGCCGGGCATGGACACCTGGATGATGCCGGGGTTGACCTGGCGCAGCGACTCGTAGTCGAACCCGAGCCGCTCCATGACCCCCACGCTGAAGTTCTCCACCACCACCTGGGACCGTTCCACCAACCGCCGGAACAACTCCTTGCCCTGGGGATGCCGCAGGTTCAGGGTGCAGCCGAGCTTGGCCCGGTTCATGTCGGCGTGGGTGGCGCCGCTCCGGCCCCGGGCCGCCACCGTGTTGGACTCGATCTTGAATACATCCATGCCGTAGTAGCCCAGGATCTCGGTCCCCAGGGGGCCGGCGAACTGCTGCGTCAGATCGGCCATGCGGAGTCCCGACAGCATGCCGTCGCCGGCGTCCGCCTCCCGGGTAACTGCGGGCGGACGCCCTTCGACTGCACTCCGCTGCGCTTCGCTACGCTCTGGGCGAACGGAGAGGGGCTCACGGCCCTGCTCCAACTCGACCAGCACTTCCTGCCGGTGCTGGTCCAGCAGCGGCGCCGGGCGGCGGACCCGCATCGGCGTCCGCGACAGGCGCATGGGAGCGCCCGGCGCCCGGTAACGGCCGATGACCGGGTGCTCGATCTCCTGGAGCCAGTGGCGCGCGGCCAACTGCTCGCCGTCCACGAATTGGCCCACGGTGTTGAGCGGAGCGGCCGAGAGGTGCCGTCGCTGGGCCTCGGCCACGAACTCGTCCGCGGTGAAGCCGCTGATGAACTCCGCCACCGCTGCGGAGGCCTCGTCGCTCCGGGCGTCGCGGTAGGCCACGTCCTCCCAGCGCGGCTCCGACAGGACCGTGCCGGGCATCCAGCTCTGGGTCAGCTCGCGCCACATGTGGGGCAGGTTGGCGGTGAAATGGACGTAGCGGCCGTCCTTGCAGCGGTAGATGTTGGTCACCGCGCCGCCGTAGGTCTTGGCGCCGGGCCGGCGCTGCATGCGGTTTTCCAGGGTGTAGCGCGCGATGGAGCTGCTGTTGGTGAAGGTCAACGCCTCCTGCAGGGAGACGTCCAGACGCTGGCCCAACCCGCTGCGCCGCCGGTGCCGCACCCCGGACACCGCCAGCGTCGCCGCCACGCATCCGGCCACCTGGTAGGCCAGGTGCGAGGGTGCGGTGCACGGCCCGCGATCGTCATCCCCCTGGCCGAAGAGGAAGCCGCCGGCGCCGTTGGTGATGGCGTCGCTGCTCTTGTAGTGACGGTAGGGACCGGTGCGGCCGAAGGGGGTCATGGACACCGTCACCAGCGCGGGGCAGGTTTCCTCGAGCCACACGTCGGTGAAGCCACGGGACTCCAGCCGGCCCAGCGGCGTGGCGTCGATGAAGACGTCGGCGGACCGAATCAGCTTCGCGAACGTATCCCGGTCACCGGCGGTCGATAGGTCCAGCACCAGGCCGCGCTTGTTGGTGTTGGCGTGGATGAAAGGCAGACTGTGCTCGATGTCCTCCACGCCGCCCGCGAAGGGCGGAAGCCGCCGTTCGCGGGCGCCTCCCGGCGGCTCCACCTTGATGACGTCGGCGCCGAGATCGGCCAGCAGCCGGCCGGCGTAGGCCGCGGGCACGTCTCCCAGCTCCACCACCCGAAGGTGGCCCAGCGCGGCGAGCGGCTCGGGGCCGTTCTCAAGATCGGGCATGGCGGTGCGGCCTCGGCCCCTCGGGCTACACCTGTGGCTCGAGGATCTCCAACCCGTCGAGCCGATCGATGAGGTACAGCAGGCCGTTCTCGTCGTGATACACGTCGTTGCTCTGGACGGTGCTCTGTCCCTTGCCGGGCTCGGGCACGTAGTACCCCACCTCCCGGGGCTGATACGGATTGGACACGTCCACCGCGCGCAGACCGCCGCTGAACCAGGTGACGTAGAGGACGTTGCCATAAACCTGCTCCGCCGGCTGATGCGCACCGTAGCGGTCCGCAGGCTCTCCGTCGGCAGGCGGAATGAACGTCGATATGGGAACGGGGTGCGCTTCGTCCGAGATGTCCACCACCCACATGAAGGCGTAAGGCAGCGGCGCGGCCTTCTGGGCTTCCTCGTCGGTGACCACCAGGATCTCGCGACCCATGAGCTTTTCCGGCATGGGCAGGGTCGTATGCGTGGGCGACGGGTAGGGAGGACTCCAGTCGAGATGGCTCACGAGCGTGGGGTTGCTCATGTCGGAGATGTCGAGGATGACGAAACCGCCGTGCCAGTAGCTCACGTACAGGCGGTCGCCCCGGCGGATGGGATGATGGCAGCGGTGCATGGTGCCGGGCCAGGTCGGTTCCTCGCCGCCGCCCACCCACTGCCCCGGCATCCACCAGCGGCCCACCTCCCGGGGATTCGCCGGATCCGCCAGGTCCAGGATCATGGCGATGTTGCCCACGTATCCTTCCATGACGGGCGAGAAGTAGGCGTAGCGGCCGTCGAAGGTGAACCGATGGACGCCTTTGGCCGCGGCCTTGAAGAACGACACCTCACGCGGGTTGGACGGATCCGAGACGTCGAACACCTTGAGGCCTCCCTGGGCGTCGTTGTTGTTCTCGTAGCGCTCGTGGTTGACGATCATGACGCCGTCGCGCACCGCGGCCTTGTGCGAGTGGATCCCCGGTGGCACGTCGAGCCGAGCCACGAGCCTGGGATTCCTGGGGTCGCGCACGTCGATGACGGAAGTGCCGTGGGGCGGGTCCATGTGCCCGACGTAGGCGAAACCCTTGTCCACCTCGATCTTGCCGCCGCCGGGCAGGTCCATGCGGGCCACCTGCTTGATCCTGCTGGCCGTGCCGAATCCGTTGCCTGTCGCCATCTCGACTCTCCTTTCGCTCTTGGGTCCCTGGTGTAGTGTCCTGAACGCTCATGGTCGTTGCACGACCACCCCGAAGGCATGAGAATTGTATTTTCACAGCCAAATGGCAACGACGCCTGTGGTTGGTATGGAATAAGGATAGGGAGTGAAAGGGCGTGAAAACATTCATTCGCGCCGTGAGGGGGTGAGACCGAGACGTGGGGCGCACACGCCCCACGTCTCGCGGGTTACGGAGGGCGACCGACCCTTCGCCCCGATATGTTGGGACAAGTTGCGCCGCAGCGACGGGACCGGTGTCCCGTGCCTGCTAGCGACGGCCTCCGAAATCCCGGCGCTGGGGCCGGGCCTCGTTCACGGTGATGGTGCGGCCTTCGAGCTGGGTCTCGTTGAGGGCGTTGACCGCGGCCGCGGCCTCTTGCGAAGTGCCCATCTCGACGAAGCCGAAGCCCCTCGAGCGGCCCGTGAACTTGTCGATGATTACCTGTGCGGATTCAACGGCGCCGTGGGCCGAAAAAACTTCCTCAAGCTGCATGTCCGTCGTCGAGTATGGCAACCCGCCAACGTAGAGTTTTCTGCCTTCCATGTTCTCTCCTTCTGAACGTTATGGCCGTACACCCTGTGCGCTAACTTCAAAGGGAGTCGAACATGGCAAGATTTTCTTCTGAACCACGATCCGGTCGGTCGGTCCTTCGAGTAGGCTTCGCAAGGTGAGACTCACGATGGTCTGTCCCCATGGGACCCGTTCATGTTAACCCTTCGGTCCGGGGGCGTCAAGCGTCGGAGTCGACACCCGCACCCCGGACCCGAAAGTGTCGCTGCCTTGGCTCAGAGCTTGTAGAAGTTCCTCGCGTTGTCCCCGAGGATCGCCTGTTTCTGCTCGTCCGTGAGCTCTCCCCGATCACGGATCTCGTCGATCTCCTCCATGCAGTTGTCCATGGTGATCTCGTGCGGGAAGTCGGAGCAGAACATGAACGCCTCGTGTCCGACCCGGTTGACGCAGTAGACCAGCACGTCCTCGTTACCCTCGCATCCGATGAAGACCCGTCCGCCGCGGAAGTAGTCAAGAGGATCCCGTTCGAGCTGCAGGCCGCCGTACTCCACCTCGCGGTTCAGCCGGTCGAGCACCAGTGGAATCCAGGAAGTACCGCCCTCGAGAAAGCCCATCCGCAGATTGGGGAACCGGTCGAAGACGCCTTCCGACATCATCCCGGTCATGTGGATGGCCAGCGGAAACGGCATGCCCAACGCCCGCGTCGCCGGAAAGACCTTGAACGAGTTGAAGCCCAGATCGCCGTAGCAACCGCCGTGGACGGCCAGAGCGCAATCGAGCTTTTCAGCCTCTTCGTAGAGCGGCCAGAACTGGTCGGAGCCGTAGTGCCGATCCAGCCCGTTGGACGGCAGCATGGCGCAGACCATGCCCAGGTCCCTGACCGCCCGGCGCAGCTCCGTGACCGCCGCCGGCACGTCCTGTAACGGGATGAGCGCAACCCCCTTGAAACGGCCGCTTACCTTCAGGTACTTCTCGGACAGCCAGTCGTTGTACGCCTGCGCGTAGGCCGCCGCCCACTCGGGAAAGTGCACCTGGCCGTAGGAAAGGCCGGCCGTGGGATAGAGCACCGAGCACTCGATCCCGGTCTTGTCGAGGAACTCGAGCCAGCGCTCGGGTCCCACGGAGGCGTCGAAGATCCCCTCCGGTTCGATGTGGCGGCTCCTCGGAGTGTGGAACTTGTCCAGACTCGGCAGCATCTGGCGGAAGCTCAGGCTGCCCCGGCCCAGGTACCTCTCTTCCACGTACTCGTTGATCTCGTTCTCGCGCTCCATGATGTGCCCATCGGCATCTACGAATGCCTGACCCATTTTCTCTCCCCCTTTCCGATGATTTCGGGATAACCTTTTCTCGAAACGGTCTGACGATGAATCGCGCCCGTCCATGCCGACTACGGCAATCGGCCGTGCCCCACATTAATCGTTCGCCGATTCCCCTGTCAACGCGTTGGGAGCGGCCCGGTTCTGACCGGGACACTCCCACACTCCCAACCTCGGCCGACGTTGACGCCCGCTCGCCGCGGACGTACACTTCCGGCCCCATGGCTGGGTTCAGGTCGCTAGTCCCGTTGTCGATCCTCAGCGCCGCGCTTGTTGCCTCCCCTTTCCTCTGGCCGATCCTTTTTCCTCTGACCTGGTTTGCTCCCGTCCCGTTTCTGATGGCGCTGGAGCGAGCCCGCGATTGGCGGCTGGCCCTCTGGGCAGGGGCGCTCACGGGGATGGTCACCATCGCCCTGGGTTTTCACTGGCTGGTCTACACCATCCATGTGTTCGGCGGGGTCAACCATGCCCTGGCCGCCGTGGGGTTCATCCTGTTCGTGCTCTATTCGGCGATACCGTTCGTCGCGTTCGCGGGTTTGGTGCGCCTGTGCGGGGCGGGTCCCCTCGGGCTTTTTCCTCCGGCGTTCTGGGTCGCCGTGGAGTTCTGGTTCCCCAACCTCTTCCCCTGGTATCTCGCCACCGGCCAGACCCGGTTCACTTCCTTGAACCAGTCCGCGGACCTGGTGGGCCACTACGGCACCACCTTCGTACTTCTTTTGTGCGGCACCGCCCTCTACAAGGTCCTGCGCGCGCGCCGGGGGGAGGAAACGATGCGGTCGGCGGCGTGGGCCGTGGGGGCCGCGTGCGCCGTCCTTGCCGCTGCCGTGGCGTATGGACAGGTGCGGACGGCGCAGGTCGACAGCGCGACGCAGGCGGCCGCAAGGCTCGACGTCGCGGTCATACAGGGGAACATCGCCATCGAGCGGAAGGGCAAGGCCGCGTTCCTCAAGACCAACCAGGAAACCTACAGGGAGCTCTCCGAGAAACACCGCAACGCGGATCTGGTCATCTGGCCCGAGTCGGCGATGGAGAAATGGTTGCCGAACAGGGCCAGGCGTATTCCCCGGGACCTGCTCCCGGCGCGCCATCCGCACATGATCGTCGGCGCCGTCAGCTACCAGCAGCAACCTGGGAACCGCTTCCACAGATACAACAGCGCCGTTGCCGTGGACCCCACCGGCGCCGTGTTGGGCCGTTACCACAAGCGGGTCCTGCTGGCCTTCGGCGAGTATATCCCCCTGGCATGGCTCATCGGCGCGGTGCCGGGCATGCCTCCCATCGGCGACGGCTTCACACCGGGCGGGATCGAGAGCGCCTTCGTCTTGCCGCAAGGGGCGCGAGTGGCGCCGCTCATCTGTTACGAGGACCTGATGCCGGCGTTGTCGCGCCGCTTCGTGCGGAACGAGCGCGCCAACCTGCTGGTCAACCTGACCAACGATGCCTGGTACGGCCGCACCGTGGCGCCCTGGCAGCATGCGCGGCTGGCCCGATGGCGCGCCATCGAGACCCGGCGGGCGATGGTACGCGCCACCAACACCGGGGTGACCACGGTCATCGATCCCGCGGGCCGCATGTCAGCGGCGCTACCGCTGTTCACGGAGGGAGTGCTGACGGCCACGGTTCCCTTGATGGAGCTGGAAACGGTGTACGTACGCTACGGCGACTGGTTCGCCTGGCTCATGACGCTGATCACGGTGGCGGCAGTCGCGGGTGCAGGACACTCGCCAGAGCGCCCAACATGTCATCCACCGTATCGGCGATGAGCAGCTTGTCCCGGTGCTTCTGCTTGAGAAACCCCTGCGTCACCGCGTGATCGAGGAAACGGATCAGGTAACCGTAGTAGTCCCGGACGTTCAGAACGCCGCAGGGCTTGGCGTGAATCCGGAGTTGCAGCCACGTGATCATCTCCGCAAGCTCCTCCAGCGTGCCGTAGCCGCCCGGAAGCGAGATGAACCCGTCCGACAGCCCGGCCATCAGAGCCTTGCGCTCGTGCATGGACCCCACCACCTCGAGCTCGGTCAGACCCGCGTGCACCACCTCGTCCTCCATCAGGGCCTCCGGGATGACGCCGATCACCTCGCCGCCCTCCTCCAGGGCCGCGTCGGCCACGCATCCCATCAGGCCGATGGAGGCGCCGCCGTAGACCACCCCGATGCCTCGTCGCGCCAGCTCGCGGCCCAGTGACGTCGCCGTCCGCGCGTATTCGTCCAACGCACCCCTGCTGGACCCCGAAAAAACACAAATCCGTTTCATTCAAGCTCCCATTATTGTCGATTGTTGCGTTCATCCATCGCCGAAGGCCGGTCCGGGCCCCACGATGCCGGCGATGATCAGGCCGATGCACACCAGACGGAGCGGTTCTCCCGGTCCCGTGAACGGGATCATACCGAGCATCACGGCGCCGATGCCGGTCCAGACCGCGTAGGCTGTTCCCACCGGCAGGGTCTTCACCGCCTGCGTCAGGAAAAAGAAGCTCAACCCCATGACCAGGACCGTGACCACGCATTGCCTCCGTGCCGGATATTGTCAACAATAGCGCGGTGATGCCCAATCCGAGGCCTCATTCCGGGCACTGCCGCGACTGCAAGACCCGATTGCATCAGCTCCTCACGACGCTGTATCCGGACGCGTGCCGCAAAGACCATTCGTTTCCCTGGCCCAGCAGCCCCGAGGCGTACCGCGGTACCCGGATCGGAGAGGTGCTGCAACGCATCTTCGAAGCGCTACGGAGCCACAGGGGCCATGGAGACTTCATACGAACGCCGCGGATGCCACCGTGCGACTACTATATCCATATAGCAAGCCCGGGATTCATTCTGGAGTTCGACGAGCGCCAGCACTTCACCAAACCCCGCGCCATGGCCCTGGACCTCTATCCCGCGTGTCTCCGCATGGGCTTCTCCACCGGGGAGTGGCGCCGGCTGTGCGGGGCGCTTGACGCGAAGGACCCGGACCCGCCGGACCGGGACGAGCGCCGGGCCTGGTACGATTGCCTCAGGGACATCTTGCCGGTCGCTCACGGGCTCGGGCCCACCGTCCGCCTGTACGAAGGCGCCTTGCCTTGGTGCGAGCTGCGACCGGATTCCCCGGCGGATATCCGCACGTTCAGGTCTTTCCTCGAAGGAAGCCCCATAGTATAGAGGTCGGCATTGGCGTCCGTCCTTCGACTCCGCGTCGCTACGCTCGGGACCGACGGCGAGAGGCAGGGAACGGAGGCCGTTGCAGGGCCCTGCAAACGACGGAAGGAGCGAAGCGTGGCCGGAGACAAAGACGCCGACAGGCTCAAGGCCCGGAACCTCATCCGGGAGATCAAACGCGCCGGCATCCGGTTCATCGTGGCGTTGCCGGACCGCACCACCAGCGAGCACCTGCTGAAGACGATGATCAAGGATCCCGAGTTCCAGGTGGTGCAGGTGTGCAAGGAGGACGAAGGAGTGTCCATCTGCAGCGGGCTCCATGCCGCCGGGCACCGGGCGCTGCTCCTCATGCAGTACACGGGCCTGCTGGACTCCATCAACGCGGTCCGCGGCGTGGCCATGCAGGGGAAGAACCCGGTGTGCATGATGGTGGGGATGCTCCAGAAGGAGCCTGGAGTCCCGCCCACGCAGTCCAAACGCTACGGGCTGCGTATCGTCGAGCCGATACTGGACGCCATGCAGGTGGAGCACCATCTCATCGAAGCGCCGGGCACGGAGGACAAGGTGGCGCCCACGGTGGAAGCGGCCTATACGGAGTTGAGACCGGTGGCCATGTTGATCGGACGGGAGCCTGTCTGATGATGAAGCGAGACGAATGCCTCAAGATTCTGGCGCGCCACCGCACCGACGAGATCGTGGTGGCCGTGTACAAGGCGGCCCAGGAATGGATTCACATCGCACCCAGTGACCTCAACTACACCTTCACCGGCGCCATGGGACAGGGTTCGTCCCACGCCCTCGGCCTGGCCCTGGGCCGGCCCGACAAGCGGGTGGTGGTGCTGGACGGCGACGGCAGCCTGCTCATGAACCTGGGCAGCCTCGTCACCATCGCCAACGCCTCGCCCAGGAACTTCGTGCACTGCGTATGCGAGAACGGCACCTACGAGACCAACGGCGCCGTCCCCATCCCGCGCCACGACGGCTTCACCTTCACCGGCCTCGCTCGCGAAGCCGGCTATGCCAATACCTACACCTTCAACAGTCCGGATGACTGGGACCGGAACCTCGACGCGCTTCTCAAGGAGGACGGCCCCATCATGGTGGACCTCAAGGTGGAGCCGGGGGAAGACTACCCGGAAAACTTTCCCCGCCTGTACAGCCCCGACTACCGGGATCGTTTCCGCAAGGCACTGGCGGAGTCGTAAGAGGCGGCGGTGCAGCCTCGCTCTCCGCATTCCGGGCTTGAGCCGGGACCCAAGGGTGGCCGAAACCGGCATCCTGCCCCGTCGCCACCCTTGGGTCCCGGCTCAAGCCCGGGGTGACGCTCCATGCTTACGGATTGATGACGTTCACCGGCGCGCCCTGGATGAACCCGATCAAGTTGGTGAAGGCGCTCTGGTAGCGCTGGTGGAGGATCCGGTCCACCGCGTAGCCCCGGTGGGAAGCCAACACGACGTTGTCGAGGCCGCGCAGGGGATGGTCCGGCGGCAGCGGCTCCTCATCATAGACGTCGAGACCGACCCCGCCCGGATGTCCCCGCCCGAGCGACTCGACGAGCGCTGCCTCGGAGATGATCGGTCCGCGCGCCGTGTTGATGAGCAGCGCGCCGGGCTTCATGCGTTGGAGCTCGGGACCGCCGATGAGCCCGGTGGTCTCGGCGTTCAGCCGGCAGTTCACCGAGACGATGTCCGACTCTTCGAGCAGCGTCTCCAGGGAAACCCGCCGCGCTCCCGCCTCCGCGGCCCTCTCGTCGGTGAGGGTCTTGCCGGTGGCCAGAACGTCCAGGTCGAAGGCCCGTCCAATGCGGGCCACCTTGGCGCCGATGCGTCCCAGGCCGATGACGCCCAAGGTCCTCCCCTCCAGCAGCATACCCACCGCCGGCGGCCAGACGCCCTCGCGCATCCCTTGGGTCACCTCCGGGACCTTGCGTGCCAGCGCCAGCAGCAACGCGAAGGTCATCTCCACCGTGGAGGCGCCGGAGTCGTTGGGAGTGCACGACACCACGATGCCGCGGCGCGTGGCCTCCGCCAGATCCAGGTGCGGTATGCCGCGGCCGATCTGGGAGACGAAGCGAAGCGACGGCGCCAGGGCGAACTCGCGCTCCCGGAACCGCGAACGCTCGCGCATGAGCACCACCGCATGGGCCTCGCCCACCGCCGCGGACCATTCCTCATCGGTGGTGAGCTTGCGCTCCACCACCTCGATGTCGGCCAGTCCGGCCGCTTCCTCGTAAGCCGGCACCGTCGCACAGAACCTCTCGTAGTCGTCCAGCACCACCACGCGAAACCGATCTCCCGACATGACGCCTCCCGTCCCGGAGCTCGGAGCCCCGATCCCGTTTCCTACCCTCGATATTCCCGATAAGCTAATATCCGACGCCCATGCCCCCGTACCCGTTATTCGATTCCGGAGGGATTTCATGAACCGGTTGACCGAGGAGAAATGCGTGGCGTGCCGGGCCGATGCCCCGGTGGTCACCGACGAGGAAGTGCGCGAGCTCAGGCCGCAGACGCCGGAGTGGGCCATGATCGAGGAGGACGGCATTCCCAGGCTGGACCGGCTCTTCAAGTTCAGGAACTTCACGCAGGCGCTGGCGTTCACCGCGGCCGTGGGCGCCATCGCCGAGGCGGAGGGCCACCACCCGAGGATCGTGACCGAATGGGGCCGGGTCCGCGTCACCTGGTGGACCCACAAGATCCGCAACCTCCACCGCAACGACTTCATCATGGCCGCCAAGACCGACCAGGCCTACGGCGCGGCCGGGTGACGGTTCTCGCGCGTCCCCGCCATGATTGACACGAGGCAACCTCTTGCCGTATGGAATTGGCCACGATCGATGAACGCCTGTTTGCGGAGGTAACGCCATGGCAGCCTATCCCGTTCTGGATTCCGACTCGCACATCCGCGAAACCGTGGATGACTACCGCTCACGCGTACCCGAGGAGTTCCGCCGCATCCGCCAAGGGCTCTTTCCCAGCGACACCTGGGATCGCTTTCTCGGACGCATGGGGAAGCAGACCATCGGCGTGGACGGGTACACCGAAGACATGGACGTGGAGGGCATCAACCTCACCGTCACCTACCCGACCATGGGGTTGAACCTGAGCCTGGTGCCCCAGACCGATCTCCAGAAGGCGCTGGCGCGGGCCTGGAACGATTACATCGGTGAGATACAGCAGCAGAACCCCCGCATGAAGGGCATCGCCACCGTGTCCCTGAAGGACGTTCCCGCGGCCGTGGAAGAGCTTAACCGCGCGGTCACCAAGTGGCGCCACCCGGGCGTGATGATCCACACCCACGGCCACAAGAAGAACCTGGGCGCCGAAGAGTTCTGGCCCATCTACGCCGAGGCCGAGCGCCTGGGCATCCCGGTCTGCTTCCACGGCAACTCCTGGGGAGCCGAGGGCCAGGAGCGCTGGGAGACCTTTCTGCAGGCCCACACCGTGAGCTTCTCCTTCGAGATCATGCAGGCGTTTCTCGGCGTCGTCACCTCCGGACTGATGGAACGCTTCCAGGACCTGAAGTTCGGGTTCTTCGAGGCCGGGTGCGGCTGGCTCCCCTACTGGCTCGACCGCATCGACGAGCACTACGAGAGGCGCAGCGAGGAAGCGCCGCTGCTCAAGGCGAAGCCCAGCGACTACGTCGCCAGCGGGCGGGTATACGTGAGCTTCGACCCGGATGACGCCATGCTGCCGTACTGCATGGACCGTTTCGGCGACGACATGTGGCTGTTCGCCGCCGACTACCCCCACTGGGACACCATCTGGCCC
The DNA here is from genome assembly GCA_963422385.1 of Binatia bacterium. Lineage (GTDB taxonomy): Bacteria > Desulfobacterota > Binatia > UBA9968 > JAJDTQ01 > JAJDTQ01. Next base: position 1,194,157 of record OY729432.1, read on the forward strand.
AACGCCACCAAGGAAGTCCGCGAACGGACCGACATCACCGAAGACCAGAAACGGAAGGTCTTCTTCGACAACTGCAACCGGTTCTACGGGCTGGGGCTGGAGGCGTAGGCGGTAGAGGTCCGGGTTACAATCCAGGCTCCTCGGCCACGGCCTTCTCGACCGCGGTGCCCTTGAAGAAGTCCGGGTTGTTGCGGGTGTGCAGGCGCGCGGCGTTGGTGAAGGTGAACTCCCGGAAATCCTGCTCGGTCACGTAACCCTTCTCCACCATCTCGTACGCTTCCGGTATCACGTCCTTGAAGTCCGGCACGTCGAAATGCGTGAAGTCCGAGCTGAAGACCGGCTGGAGACGAACCCCCATCCGGGGATCGAACGCCCACATGGTGGCGCGGTCGTCGGCCTCGCAGCCGAAGAAGAAGTTGCCGGAGAAAACGGACCGGACATCGTCCTTCGAGTTGATGCCCGCCGCCTCGAAATCGTCCACCACGTGCTCGGGCTTCGCCAACTCTTCAAGGCTGCACTCCGGGCGGAATGCGTCCAGGTTGTCCATGATGGCGCCGGCGTTGGCTTTCAGTCTTTCATCACCGTAACGGTCGATGAGACCCCGCAATTCCTCGACATTCGTTACGCCGGGATACTGCAACCCGTCGCTCCGGCGTTTCTCCCAGTGCTCGATGAGGTCGAAGCACATCTGGCAGGCCCAACTCACGCCGCCTTCCATGAATCCGAAATTGAGGCTCGGGTAGCGGCGCACGAGGCCACCCAGGAAGACGCCCCGAGCGAAGGCGTGGTTCGATTCGGCGAAGTGGCCCACGTGGTTGTAGGTGAAGTTGCTGATGGAGGCGCGATCGTGCCAGCGGCCGCTGCCCGAGTGCTGGGTCACGGCCACGCCGAGTTCGACGCAGCGCTGCCAGAAAGGGTCATAGTCATACGGGCTGTCGAGGGCGATGTTGTCGCAGTACCAGGCGGCCTTTCGCGGATCGATGCCCTCTGCCGCGGCCGGGATCTTCCGCTCCTGGTTGCCCCGCAGCATGATCGCCTTGAAACCGCTCTGCACCACCGCGTATTCCAGCTCCTCCAGGGCGCCCTCCGGGGTACGGGCGGGAATGATGGCCACCGGCGCAAACCGGTCGGTGTACGGCCCGAACATGTCGGCGGTCATCATGTTGTAGGCCCGGACTCCGGCCCGGTGCAGGTCATCGTCGATAATGCCGTTGACGCTCAGCCCGAAGCTCGGATAGATCATCGCGAAATCGATCCCCAGCTCCGGGAGCCGCTCGTTCATCAGGGCCGGCAACAGCCCCGTGGCCTTGTCGAAGGTATCGCTGGTCACGCCCCACCAGATCGTCCGGCGCATGCGATGGTGCCGGCGTTCCGACCAGGTAGCCCGGTACCAACCCTGATTCCGGCGCCACAGCGCCCGGATATTGTCGACGGCTTCGGGGCCGCCCGCTTCGCTCAGATACTCGAGGAAGACCGGAACCGGCTCGATCCAGTGGCCGTCGCCGTCGATCACCGGGTGTTTCAGTCCGTCGTGTATCGCTGCCGCTCGATTCGCCATGATCACGACTCCTCCCGGTAGGGTACATCCCCTGCGCTCAACTGATCCAGCTTATGACACATTGCCGGCGCCCGGTCTATCTACCGGGGCCTTCTCGACGGATTCCTTCCCGTCTTCCCGGGCTGCCGGGCCATTGTCGCAGGCTTCATGGTGCGACGCTGCCCGGGTCGTATGCAGGGTTTTGTCCACCGCGGGTCTCACGAGTTCCGCCTGCCAGCGCAACAGACCCCCACTCGCCATGATCTCATCGACGGTTCGGGGCAGGTTCCGGACGATGGCCTCGACGGCGGCTCTGGGCGCCAGGGTCGATGGGGCGATCTCCAGTTCCTCGGCGATCCTGGCGCACTTGTTACGCAGCGTGTCGATCCGCTCCCGCTGGTCGATGGGCGGCTTGTGAGAGCGCGCGCTTCCGACCGGTTCCGGCCACTCCGAGGACGTCATGCCTTCTGCCCGAGCGATGGCCGTCCGGAACGTCTTCAGGCGGGAGCCCACGATGTTGCGGGGCAATTTCGGTCCCTGGTCCAGGGACTCGCCGGGATGGGACTCGGCCCAATGGACCCATTCCAGTAGTTGCTGATTGCCAAAGACCTTGAAGGGCGGCCGGTCCAAGCGCCGGGCGTGCAGGTCGCGCCAGCACCAGAGCTCGCGCAGATAGGCCAGTTGGCGGCGCGTCAGCCGACCGGACCCCTTGATGCGCCAGGTTTCCTGTGGGTCACGTGATCTGGCGCGTCCGGCGGCATCCACCATGGCGCGGCAACTCTCCCTGTGCCATTCCACTCGCCCCCGCTGTAGCAGCTCGCCGTGCAGGCGTTCGGCCAGCCCCTCGAGAAAGCACGTGTCGCTGACGGCGTACCGAAGCTGTTTGTTGCTGAGCGGCCGGCGCGACCAGTCCGACTTCTGCTCGCCCTTTTCGATCGTGACGTTGAAGAACTTATTGATGAGGGCGGCCAGCCCGATCTGCTCCAGGCCGAGCAACTGCGCCGCGATCACGGTGTCAAAGACTTCACCGCGCGGCCTGAAGTCCTTCCAGGCGCGCAACATGCGCAGGTCGTAGTCACCGCCGTGCACGATCAGCGGCTTTGCCGCCAACGCGTCGAGGAAGCCGATCAGGTCCGGTGGGGAAAGGGGATCGACAAGGAAATGCTCTCCCCCGATGGAGACCTGGATCAGACAGACCTTCTCTAAATAGCTGTGAAGACTGTCGGCCTCGATATCGAGCGCGATCCATTCGTCGCCCGTGATGCGCTGAATCACCCTTTCCAGCACCGCGGACTCGCGGACGTAAACGTAACCCAGCGGCTCGCTCCCGCTCGACGACTCGACCCATTCCATCAAGCCTTTCAGCTTGAACCCTTGAACAACGAAAACCAAGCCCTTGGTGAGCAAGTCACCGACGCCGTGTCAGGACGTGGCCTGGTGTCCCCATCCTCCCGATACTGCGGCAACACGACGCCCGATTGCCCGGCACCTCCTTCATTGATAGTTTGATACATATATTTGGACGTCCTGGAAGGAATAGCGGATGGGGAAATGGCCCGGCACCATACTGGGGCCGACCTGCGCCAGGATGCAGAGCGGCCATTTGGAAACAGGTAAGCCGTTCGCGCGAGCTTCTTATCCTCACCCAGCGGGGACGGGCGGCGGCGGTGCTATTGAGTGCGGAAGCATACCAACGTGCGGAGGCCGAACGGCAGATGCTCCGGCTGCTGGCGCAAGGAGAGAAGGAGATTGCCGAGAGGAAGGGTAGCGACCTGGACGCAGTGCTGGCGGATGCGGACGCGTTGCTCATGGCTGAAGACCCGTGAGCGTTCAATTCACGCCATCCGCCCGGACACAATCCCTTGCCGCAATCATCCATATCAGGCGCGACAACCCGGAAGCAGCGAGACGGTTTCGCCAACGCGCCGAGGAAATCTTACGCCGGATCGAGCAATTTCCCGACTCTGGCAGGGTCATTTCCGAGTTTCCAGAGCTACCCTACCGGGAAGTCATCATCGCTCCCTACCGCTTCTTCTACCGCCAAGGCAACACGGTCCGGATCGTAGGCGTGTTGCACGGCGCCCAACTCCCGGATGAACCCTGAGACTCGCGGACGCTCCTGGTGAAACATCTACCAGCGGACACCGACGCCGACATCCTCGCCCGCGCCACCGACATCCACGCGCGTGTCCTCACCATGGACACGCACGTAGACATCCCGCCCGACTTCGGCACCGAGAGCTACGACCCCAGGGAGGCCAAGCCCAACCGCGGGCAGATCGACCTGGTGGGGATGGAGCGCGGGGGGCTGGATGCGGTCTTCTTCATCGTCTACGTGGGGCAAGGCGAGCGCAATGCTGCGGGCTACGCCCGGGCCCTGGCGGACGCGTTCGCCAAGTTCGCAGCCATACGCCACATGACCGACGTGCAGTATCCGGAGACCATCGCCCTGGCCCGCACGGCCGCGGACGTGCGACGCATCCACGGCGAGGGGCGGCTGGCGGCGCTCATCGGCATCGAGAACGGCCATGCCCTCGGCGGCGACCTGGAGATCCTCCGAACGTACTATGACTTTGGCGCACGCTACTGGGTCTGACACACAACGGCCACAACGACATCGGTGACTCCGCGGTGCCCATTTCCCGCCTCAAGGATCCGGCCGCGGAGCATGGTTGCCTCACCGATTTCGGACGCGCCGTGGTCGGCCGCGCCAACGATCTGGGCATCATGGTGGATATCTCCCACGCGGCCATGACTACCGCCCTGGACGCCATCGGCGTATCCCGGGCGCCGGTGATCGCGTCCCATTCCAGCGTAAAGGGAGTCTACGACCACCCGCGCAATCTGTCCGACGAGGCACTGACGGCGCTCCGGGACAACGGCGGCGTGGCCCAGATGGTGGCCTTCGATTACTACCTGCGGCCAGTGTCCGGAGAGAGGCAGGCCGCGCTCCGGGCTCTCGGAACGGAGATGGGTATCAAGGGTTTCGCCGACTTCCAGCAGCCAGGCGACGAGAAGCGCAACGCCTGTCACGCCCGCAGGGAAGAGATCGATCTCAAGTGGCCCAAGGCGTCGGTGAAGGATTTCGCCGACCACATCGACTACGCGGTCAACCTCGCAGGCATCGACCACGTGGGCATGGCGTCGGACTTCAACGGCGGCGGCGGAATCGCGGGCTGGGACAACGCGCGCGACACCCTCAACGTCACCGTCGAGCTGGTGCGCCGGGGCTACGGCGAGGAGCAGATCGCCCAACTGTGGGGCGGCAATCTGCTGCGGGTGATGGAGGCGGCGGAGGCCGCAGCCCGGGCCCATGAATAGGCGAGGAGGAACAGGCGGGCACCGAGTCATTTTTCTTCGCGCAGCAACTCCCACAGCCCGCGGGGGCTCACAATCCGCAAACCCGCCACGGGTTCGGCCTCGAGAAGGTCATTGTTTCCGGTCACCAGTATCTCCGCCGCTCCGGTGAGCGCCGTGGCCGCTATCCATCGATCGGAAGGATCCGTGGCGGGCCAGGTCGCCGGTTCGACCGGCGCCACGACGTCCGCATGCTCACGAAGGAAACCGACGACTTTGCTCACATGCGCATCCGGTATGCCGAGCTTGTCGGCGAGAATCCGTTGAAGCTCTTCGAGAACCGTCTCACCGACGAGAAGCCGGTGCCGGACGAGCACGAGATGCAGGATGTCATGACAGAAACCGCGGGTGGCGAAGGCCGCGACCAGGACGTTGGCGTCCAACAGGATCCTCACGAGACTTCGTCGAAGACATCCTCGTCGGTCAGCCAGCCATACGCCTCGGCGAACGGCGCGACACGGCGCCGCAAGACCTCACCAAAACAGGTTCAAGATCGGGTCCGTCAGGTAGGAATCGAAGGAGTAGAGGCCCAGGGACCTGGCGATGAGGCCCGGTGGCAGGGGGAACGCGAGAGCCATCTCCAGGCCGCCCCAGAAGAAAAGGTAGACGACGAAGCCGTAAAAGAGGCTGGTACCCCAGGACTCGTGGGCCTGGAACCGCAGAAAGACCGGAGGGATCAGCAACCCGCCCACCTTGAAGCCCAGGAGCCACAGGCCCACGGCGAAGGCCACGGCCCAGGCGGAGATCTGGACCGTGCGCAGGCGCACCACGGCCGGCTCCAGAGGAGGTCCGGCCTCCGTCGCCGACTCGGCCTCTTGCGACACCTGCCCGGGGATGGGCGGCCGGAGCCCGAGCCACAGGCTGTATGCGAGATGCATCACCGCCATGGCCAGGACCGAATAACCGATGGCCAGGGGGAAGAACCGCGTGCGGGCCGGCCAGTCCTGCGCTTCCCACACCGCCCATGTCAGAAGCGTCACCAGCAACACGCCGATCACGACGTCAGTCCGGTTCCGCACCGGTCTCCTCCTTGGGCTTGGCGCGCTTTGTCATCCAGTCCTGCAGCCCGGGCAGGAAAATCACGACAAGGGCAATCCCGAAGGTCACCATGACGATGGGCCTGAAGAGGAACCAGAGTCCGTAGATCTCGTACGAGATGAACAGGTTCCGCTCCACCAAGGGTCCGAGCACCAGTCCCAGCACCAGCGGCGGACGCGGCCAGCCGTGGTTCACCATGACCACGCCGGCAACGCCGAACACCAGCGTGGTGGTCATGGCGAAGTAGGAGTTGGTGTTGGCGAAGCCCGCCAGGTAGATGAGCATGAACAGCGCCGGAATCAACAGCGACCCGCGTATCTGGGTGATCTTCGCCAACTGGTTCAGGAACAGCAGGCACAGCGCCACGGTGATGATGTTGGAGATGACGATGAGCCAGACGAAGGAGAAGGTCAGAGCCAAGTGCTCCGTCAGCATCTTCGGCCCGGGTTGCAGCCCCTGGATGATGAAGGCGCCCAGCAGGATGGCGGTGGTGGCGCTGCCGGGCACGCCGAAGGCCACGGTGGGGATCATGGCGGCGCCGATGCCCGAGTTGTTGGCCGCGCCGGGCCCCAGGACGCCGCGGACGTCGCCCTTGCCGAAGCCGCTGCGATCCTTGGCGCTCTGCACCGCGTGCGCGTAGGACACCCATTGGGACAGGGCGGCGCTCACGCCGGGCACGAGGCCGAAGAAGGTGCCGATCATGCTGCAGCGGACGGTGATGCCGATGTGGACGAAGGTGTCCCTGACCCCCTGCCACACGCCCCCCAGCTTGCCCACCTTGGCTTCGGCGATGCTGGAGCCCCTGACCCACAGCTCCACGATCTCCGGCACGGCGAACAGCCCCACGGCCGCGGCGATGAGCCCCAGGCCCTCCCAGAGATTCACCAGCCCGAAGGTATAGCGCTCGATGTTCTCCTGGTAGTCCAGGCCGACGGTGGAAAGCACGAGCCCCAGCCCCCCCGCCAGCACCCCCTTGAGCTTGTTGTCGCCGCTCAGCGCCGCGAGAAAGCAGATCCCCAGGATCGCCAGCGAGAAGAACTCCGGCGACTTGAAGGACAGCACCAGCGGCGTGACGATGGGGATGGCGGCCGCCAGGGAGAACGCGCCGACGATGGCCCCCACCAGCGAGCTCATGAGCGCCGCGCCCAGCGCCCGGCCGGCCTGTCCTTTCTTTGCCATGGGATGCCCGTCGATGATGGTGGCGGTGGACACCACCTCCCCGGGCACGCCGAACAGGATCGAGGTGATGTCGCCGGTGGTGCCGGTGACCGCGTACATCCCGAGCAGGAAGGCGAACGCCTGCACCGGGTCCATGCTGAAGATGAACGGCAGCATCAGGGCCACCGCGCCGGGGCTGCCGATGCCGGGCAGGATCCCGACGATGAACCCCAGGACAATGCCAACCAACATCAGCAGGAACGTGGTCTGATTGAATACCTGGATCAGACCTTCGACGAAGGCTCCGAGCATGGCGTTACGGTAGCGCGAACGGTTGGTTCGCGGTCATCGGTGCGAGTTCGGGGATTCCGGGGCCCGGCCCGAGACCGCCCTCGGCGGACGCGAGCCGGACCCCGGAATCAACCACGGTTCATTCGACGGTATGCCGCCGGTCTTCAGCCCTTCTCGATGAGCGCTTTTATTCTGTTCATGACAGGCTCGGGAGTGCCGAGCAACTGGTCAACGATCCGGGCCACGTTGTCGCCGCGCCTTGGTTGCAGATCCCGTTTCTGCTTCTCGGCCAGCGCCTTGACCTGCGGATCGGTGTACGCTTTCGCGAACGCGTCGCGCATGGCCTCGACACGGTCCTTCGGCACTCCGGGCGGGAGCGTGTGGACGATGCTGATCTGGTTGGTGGCGTTCATCGCCCTCAGCATGGCCAGCTCTTCAGCGCTCTTGCCCAACTCCCTGGCCAACGCCTCGGCCGCCGGGACGCCCTTCAGCAGACGGTGATCTTCCTTGGTGGCGCCCGCGATGATGAGGACTCGGCAACACTTCGCCGCACCCTCGAACATGGCGATCTCGGTGCTCTTGGCCGTCTGGAAAGTCGTGCAGAAACCGTTGACCTCACCGTTCTTCACTGCCAAGCGCTGGGCGCCGCCGCTGGGGAACCCGGTAACGGCCTTGAAGTTGCTGCCGAAGACGGCATTGAAGATGATCGGTTCGAGGTGGGAAAGGCCTCCCTTGTCGAAGCTCGACATGATCAGCCTCTTCTTGGTCTTCACCGCATCGCTGAAGCTCTTCACGCCCGCATCGGTCCGCACCGCGCACATGGAATTGGCCCGGAACGCGCTGGAGACCCACTGGAACTTTCTGGCATCGAACTTGATCCCCGGCACACCGCGAGCCTGCTTGAACACGAGGCTGCTGCTGATGGCCGCCATCACGGTGCCGTCCCTGCGTTCGTTGTTGAAGACCGTGTTGGCCGCCAGCATGCTGCCGCCGCCCGACTTGTTCTGGACCACGATCCGGGGACCCCCGGGAATGTACTTGTGCAGAACCGGCGCGATCAGCCGAGTGGTGAGGTCGGTGGTGCCGCCCGGACCATAGCCGACGACAATGCGGATGGTCTTGCCCTTGTAGAAATCCGCCACCGCGTCGCCCCATGCCGGGCCCGCCAAAAGCAGCAACCCTGCCGTCACAACGAGAATTCGTTTAACCATGCGATGCCTCCTCCCGGTTTTGATCCTGCGATTAACCGACTTTACGGCGAGCATGTCAAGAACCCGACGCGGAAAAACACCGCCCCGCCGTCACTCACGCCGCGCCCTCCTGCTCCTTCAACATCTCCAGCGCCTGCTCCAGCAGGCGCCGCCGCAACCGGCGCTCTTCATCCGCGTCAAGGGACGGGTCTCCCGAACACGTGTGGGGTGGCCCGTCCGGACAGTATCCGCTTGGCTCCAGTGTTCTCCGATACCGAAACGGGACATGGTGCCAGAAGCCTACGCCGCAGAAACGTGAACGGAAATTTCGTTTCAGAGCAGTATAGGGTACAGGTACGATCTACCGGATTTTCTACGGTGTCATTGTATACGTTGATGACGTTTCGCCCGTGCCAACCGGACCAAACCACTGCCGCCGTACCATTCCGCAGAGCTTTCGGCCGCATTCTCCGGATCCAGCCTTCCGGGACGTTTGGACCGGCAAACAGTCCCGCGCCATTGACTGGATAGTCATTGACTGGATAGATATCGCGCGGACTTGGCAAGGCGGTGACTCGCCCGACACATCGGAGTGGACGATGGTGGTGACGTACACCGATCAGGAGACCGGCGCGCGGGAGGACGCATACGCCGCCGAGCCGACGAATCGTTACGGGACCTTCCACCATGCCTTTGGTCGCCTGCCAGCCGACGCGAGCTTCGACGTTCCGGTCGAACCGCAAGGTCATGCTGCTCCAGTTCGAGAAGTGGAGACTCCCGTTCCGGTCTCCCGCCATCTTCGAGGATGAGGAAACGATCAATCGCAAAGTGCTGGCACGGTTCAGCGACGTATGCGAAAAGCAGTTCTCAAGCTTGACCGCCAACCGCGAGAGAATCACGCGCTTCCTGAGTGAGAACATGTCGGCATGACACCACCTTGGCCCGCCTACCGATTCTCTCGCTTTGGCGTCAGGGTGACAGTTCCCGCTCCGAGCACTCCCGGGGCCGGCACCCGAACGGGGCAAGGGAGCGCAACGAGTGAGTAACGAACTCGATGGACAGCTCGCGGTAACGTGCCGAGCGAGGCAGCGCCTACCCGGATGCCGGCGCCGAAGCCTGCTTGCCCTCCTCCCAGGCGAAGATTTCCGGTTCACCCCTGGATTCCGGGTCGAATCCGGACCAGACGGAGAGTCGAGGTTGAGAAGTTGACCGATCCGACAAAGGATGTAGCAGACGAGACCCTGCTAGAGCCCGACCTCGCCATCTGCGATCCGCACCACCACCTGTGGCGGCGTCCCAACAACCCGTACCTGCGCGACGATTTCCTGCGCGACGCCTCGGGCGGCCATCGCATCGTATCGAGCGTGGCCGTGGAATGTGGGGCCATGTACCGGGACGGCGGGCCGCCGGAACTCCGGCCGGTTGGGGAGACGGAGTTTCTGGAGAGCATCGCGGCCGAGAATTCACGCGCAGGCAGCGACACCGCGGTGGCTGCCTCCATCGTTGCCTATGCCGATCTGACCCTGGGAGATGGCGTGGCCGGAGTCCTGGAAGCGCACCGGAAGGCGAGCCCCGGCCGGTTGCGCGGCATCCGGTTTTCCACCATGTGGGACGCTTCCGACTCGTTCCGGAGCGTGCCGCGGCCCGGCCTTCTCCGGGAAGCCGCGGTCCGCAAGGGCTTTGCGTGCCTGCAACCCCACGGGCTGAGCTTCGACGCCTGGCTCTATCATTCGCAACTCCCCGAACTGGTGGAGTTGGCCCGGAATTTTCCGGAAGTACCCATCATCCTTGACCACATCGGCGGCCCCCTGGGGCTCGGACCCTACGAGGGCCGGCGCACCGAGGTGTTCCAGACCTGGAGCGGCGACATGACCGCGTTGTCGTCGTGCCCCAACATCGTGCTCAAGCTCGGCGGCGTCGGCTCCCTCCGATCGGGGTACGACTGGCACCAGCGCGCGCTGAAGCCCGGCTCCACCGAGTTGGCCGAGGCCATGCGGCCGTATTTCGAATTCTGCATCGAGAAGTTCAGCGCCGACCGCTGCATGTTCGAAAGCAATTTCCCGGTGGACCGGATATCCTATTCCTACGTGTCCGTGTGGAACGCCTTCAAGATCATGAGCCGAGGATACTCCGCGGAGGAGCGAAAGGCACTGTTCCACGACACCGCCGCACGAGTCTACCGGCTGGTGTAGCATGCTGCAAATGGTGCCCTTCGACAGGCTCAGGACAGGCGTAGCGAAGTCGAAGGACGCCAATAATCGGACTTTCCTGAAATTGCATAAGGGAGGCAACGCGGATGAATAACGACAAGGTTCTCTACGAAGCAAAAGAGCAGACGGCTTGGATCACGCTGAACCGCCCGGAGGCGTTGAACGCCATCAACGAGGAGATGCGCCACCACATCATCGAGTTCTGTGCCCGGGCGCAGGCCGACCGGAACATCCAGGTGGTCCTGTTCCGCGGCGCCGGCGAGAAAGCCTTTACCGTGGGCGGCGACCTCAAGGAGCGGGCTCAGCGCAACGCCGACCCCGAGGAGGCATCAGTTTCACCGCTGGAAGCCAGACAGGCCAAGCAGGCGCCGGGTACGCACTCGCCCATCGACGCGGTGGCGTCGTTGCAGAAGCCTACCATCGCGCTCTTGCACGGCTATGTAGTGGGGGCGGGATTGTTGATCGCCATGGCCTGCGACATCCGCATCGCCGCGGACAACGCCCGGCTGGGGGTCACCGAGGTCCGGCGCGGCTTCATGCCTGCGTCGGGCGGGACCCAACGGCTGGCCCGCCTGGTGGGCATCGCCAAGGCCCTGGAGATCTGCCTTTCCGGGGAACTCATAGACGCCCGGGAAGCCTACCGCATCGGGCTCGTCAACAGGCTGGTCCCGGCGGACGAGCTGACGCGTACCGGCGAGGAAATGGCAGCGTCCTTCGCCAAGGGCGCGCCACTGGCCCTTCGGTACATCAAGGAATCCGTCCACAAGGGCGCGGGCATGCCGCTGGAGCAGGCGCTGGAGCTGGAGTCCGACCTTGCCACCCTCGTGCTCATCACCGCGGACAGCAAGGAAGGGCCGCGGGCCTTCGTCGAAAAGCGTCCGCCCGTGTGGCAGGGTCGTTGATTCGGCACCGGAGTTCGATTAGAGGACACGGATGCGAATTCTTCGCCCAACGGGGCACAGGCGGGTTTGAAACCCGCCCCTACATCGGTCGGAAACGAAGCGCCGTCACGTCGGCCCGCGTGTTCACGGAGTCAGGATAAAGGAATCGGAAAATGCTCAGAATCGATGCGGACGCACATGTCCTCGAAACGGAAGAGACCTGGGAATTCATGGACGGCGCCGACCGGAAGTACCGGCCCGAGATCGTCGGCACCATCAACGGCTCCGGGTCCATGGACGAGTACTGGCTGGTGGACGGCACGCTGCGGCTCAAGTCCCGCAACGTGGGCAAGGACACGCCGCTGGAATCGCGCGAGCTGCGAGACGTGGCGGTGCGGCTCCGGCACATGGACGAGCTCAAGGTGGACATCCAGGTCATCTTTCCCACCATCTTCATCATCCCGCTGACGCCCCGGCCCGAGATCGAGCTGGCGCTGTGCCGCAGCTACAACCGCTGGATGGGAGACTGCTGGAAACAGTCCGACAACCGTCTGCGCTGGGTGGCGGTGGTGCCGCTGCTCGGCACGGACCACGTGTACGAGGAAGCCCGGCTGGCCAGGGAGAACGGCGCGGTGGGCATCTACATGCGCGGATCCGAAGGCGAGCGGCTGCTGAGCGACCCCCACTTCCATCCCGTCTACGACGCGGCCGAACGGCTGGACATCCCGGTGTGCATCCATTCCTCCAACGGCAGCCCCGTGTTGTACGACTACTACAAGTACGAAACCGTAGGGTTCTCGAAGTTCAAGCTGGTGGTAGTGGGTGCGTTCCACACCATCATCATGGACAAGATCCCCGAGCGCTTCCCGAACCTCAAGATGGCGTTCCTGGAGGTGGGCTCCCAGTGGCTGCCCTACGCGCTCAGCGACCTCTACAAGCGCCGGCACATGCAGGGTGCGGAGTTCAACAAGAAGGAAATCCTGGCGCACAACCGGATCTGGGTCGGGTGCGAGACCAACGACGACCTGCCCTACGTCATCGACACCGCAGGAGAGGACCACCTGGTGGTGGGCACTGACTACGGCCACGCCGACAGCGCCACCGAGCTGCTGGCCCTGGACGGCGTCGCCAACGACCCGCGCCTCACCCCGGAGGTCGCCGCCAAGATCACCGGCGGGAACGCCCGTGCGCTGTACAACCTCTGAGGTCGGCGGCCTTCTCTGCCGCTACTCCGCCGCCTCGACCTTGTCCTGCGTCCGAAGCTCGAAGTCCGACGCATCGTGGCGCTCGTGGAGTTGATCCTCGGGCGGGCCGTTGGTGCGGTTGACCTTGCGTCCACGGACCACCGCGTCCCGCGCCGAGATCTCCTCATGCCAGCGCAAGACGTTGGTGTACGTTTGGACGTCGAGAAACTCGGCCGCGTCATAGAGCCTGCCGGTGGTGAGCACGCCGTACCACGGCCAGATGGCCATGTCGGCGATGGTGTAGGCATCGCCCGCCACGTAGCGCGTTTCGGACAGACGCTTGTCGAGGACGTCGAGCTGGCGCTTCACCTCCATGGTGAACCGGTCGATGGGATATTCCATCTTGTAGGGCGCATAGGCATAGAAATGCCCGAAGCCGCCGCCGAGATAGGGGGCGGCGCCCATCTGCCAGAACAGCCATGACAGACACTCGGCACGGTCCGATGGGTCCTCCGGGACGAAGGCGCGGAACTTGTCGGCCAGATAGAGGAGAATCGAACCCGATTCGAACACCCGCGTCGGCGTGGGCGTCGAGTAATCCACCAGCGCCGGGATTTTCGAGTTCGGATTGACGGCGACGAACCCGGATCCGAACTGGTCGCCCTCGCGTATGTTGATGACATAGGCGTCGTACTCCGCGCCCGTGTGCCCGGCCGCCAACAATTCCTCCAGCATCACCGTGACCTTCACGCCGTTGGGCGTTGCCAGCGAATAAAGCTGGAGCGGATGCTTGCCGCGCGGCAGCTCTTTCTCGTGGGTGGGGCCGGAAACGGGACGGTTGATGGAGGCGAACCGGCCGCCGTTCTCGCGTTCCCATTTCCAGACCTTCGGAGGTTCGTAGACAGATTTGTCACTCATGGCGTCGTCCTCAGCCCCCTCTCGCCTTCTTGATGCGGCGATACCAGGAGACGTAGTCCGTCACCGCGGCGGGTATGTCGTATTCAGCGTCGAAGCCCAGCTCCGTCCGGGCGCGGGTGATGTCCAGGAAGACCGAGGACGTCTGCGACGTGGGCACGCTTTCGTCGATGCTGAGCCTGGCGCCGGGGACGACCTGCTTGAATATGTCGATGAGTTCCTGGTTGTCATAGGGCCGGCCGACGCCGAGGTTGAACACGCGGCTCTTGATGCCCTCGGCCTGGAGGGTCATGACCACGCCACGGGCCGCGTCCTTGGAGTAGAGCCACTCCATGGTGCCCGGCGGGATGGTGTGCTCGACGCCGTCCACCGACCGTTCCACCAGGGTGCGGAACATGGCGCTGGGGCGGCCGCCCCCGCCCGGGATCCAGGGGCCGCACACGTTGGGGAAGCGTACGGCCCGGAAGTCGACGCCGTGAGATCGCGCGTAGTTGTACCCCAGGTTCTCTCCGGCCTGCTTGGTGGCCGAGTAGAAGGAGCTTGGCCGCGGCAGCGCCTCTTCCTTGCTGCGGTCGCCGTTGTCCTCGCCGCCGGCCACGCCCCGGGCCACCGCCGCGGTGCTGATCATCACCACCCGTTCCGCGCCGTGTAGCCTGGCCGCCTCCAACACGTTGGCCGTCCCCATGATGTTCACCTGAATGGCGCCGTAGGGATTCTCCTGGGCGCCGGTGCCGAGATTGGGGTAGGCGGCGGTGTGGACGATGCGCGTGACGCCCTGCTCCTTGATCACCTTCCCGAGGTCGAAAGGATTCAACAGGTCGCCGCGGAACAGGGTGACCTTGTCCACCTCGACCACGTCCGCCAACGCGGTGAGACTGGGTGCGATATCGAACAGAACCGGCTTCTCTCCCTGCTGCACGAGGATGCGCGCGATCCGGGAGCCGACCAAGCCCGCGCCGGTGATCATGGTCGTCATGAGATGCCTCCGGTGATGGATTTCGCGGCGGGTCTGCCCCGGCCCGCGTTGCAGCCATCCTCATAACACAATGCACCCACGAGTGCACCGGCCCCCGTCGTCCCGCCCGGTCGAAGTCCGACGGGATCCGGGATGCCGCAGCAGCGGTCTCCCGGACAGGTAGACACCGGACCGGCACACGGTGGACAAAACGGCGAAAAACACGCATAAGAAGTAGCTGAACCAAAGGAAAAGAGGAGGATCGCTAGTGAGTACAAGTGCACCAACCCTTGAGAGCACCGAGAAGGACCTCGCCGACGAGATCATCGTATCCGCGGACTCCCACATCATGGAGCCCACGGACCTGTGGATCAACAACCTGCCGGCGAGCTTCAAGGGCAAGTATCCCGAGTTTCCGCCCCGGAACGCCATCGGCGAGAAGCCCGGCGGCTGGGACCCCAAGGCGCGGGTCCAGGAAATGGCGGTGGACGGCGTGTCCGCCGAGGTGCTGTACCCGACCTTGGGTCTCCGCCTGTTCGCTCTCGAAGACGCCGAGCTTCAGGAAGCCTGTTTCGAGATCGCCAACGACTGGCTCATCGACTACTGCAAGGTCCACCCCGACAAGCTCGTGGGTGTGCCGACGATCTCGCTGTACAACATCGACCACGCCATCAAGGAGCTGGAACGCTGCAAGAAGGCAGGCTTGGTGGGTTGCCTGATCTGGCAGGTCCCGCCGCCGCACCTGCCTTTCACCAGCGAGCACTACAATCCGTTCTGGGAGGCGGCCCAGGATCTCCGGATGCCCGTCAATCTCCACATCCTGACCGGATTCAACTACAGCCGGTTCGAGCGGCACGGCCTGGACGTCTACCGCATGACCGTCAACCAGAAGCTGGCGGATGCCGCCAATACGCTGTTCGAGCTGGTCTTCGGCGGTCCCATGGCCAACTATCCGGACCTCAAGTTCGTCTACGTGGAGAACGAGATCTCGTGGATTCCGTTCTACCTCCACGAATGGGACAAGTACTTCAAGCGCCACGCCTCCAAGGCGCCGTTGCCGTACATGAAGAAGCTTCCCAGCGAGTACTGCAACGAGCAGTTCTACGCGACCTTCTTCAGCGATCCCACGGGCGGCCGCCTGCTGGACTGGTGGGGCAGCGAAACCTGCATGTGGTCCAACGACTATCCGCACGCGGCGTCCACCTGGCCGCATTCCCGCCAGGTCATCGCCGACGAGCTGGGACACCTGCCCACGGATGTCTTCCGCAGGGTCGTGCGCGAGAACGTCCTGCGGCTCTACGATCTCAAGTTGGACGGCATCAACGCGTAGCACGGGAGATACGGGAACCCGCCGTTGACGAGGGAACACGAAGTTTCCGAAAGGAGTTCACCATGGAAGCAGTCGCGGAGAAGCAAGAGATCCGGGAGAGGCCCAAGTCTTACAAGTACTCGCTGAAGACCCCCTACATGCAGCAGGGCCGGGTCACCCAGCTCGTGGCCCAGACCGACAACATGTGGATCCACACCAAGATCAACTCCGAGGGCGGCGAGAACGCAGTTCACTGCCACCTGGACGAGGACCATTCGTTCGTCGTGCTGGAAGGCCGGATGTCGGTGTTCGACGAGAAGGGCAACGAGTTGACGATCGAGAAGTACCAAGGGGTCATGATCCCCAAGGGCGCCTACTATCGCTACCTGAATACGGGCGACGGCAATCTCGTGGTGCTGCGCATCGGATGCGGCATCGACGCCAAGCCCCAGAGGGGTGAAGATGCGCGCCTCCGCCCCGACGGCAAGCCACTGCCGTCCAACTCCGGGGAGAACAAGACCCTTCCTCCCATCGAGATGCCCGGCAAGTTCTTCGCGGAATCCGCGGGGTAATCCCGTAGTCATTGTCCGGCGCTTCGGGGACACACCCCGCAGGCACCTCGAAGCGCCGGAGCCTTCCTGCCCCAAAGCTCCCGCCGTCGCGCCTTGCCGGCAACAAAAACGCTCATGGTCGTTGCACGACCACCCCGAAGGCATGAAAATTGTATTTTCACAGCAAATCCTGCGCATCTTATCCACGCTTTATATAGGACACCACACCAGCCGGTAGCACCCGTTTCCCCACAGCCATGCTGCAACACACCGGCCGGATCTTTCACGACATCGTTCTGCCGTTGCTGCTGATGGCGGGCACCGGCTCCCTCGTTCAGCGGTACCGGCCGTTAAGCGTCGAGACCCTTACCCGCGTCAGTATCTGGCTGCTGGTGCCGTCGTTCCTGTTCGTCAAGATCTACGACAGCGACATCCCCTGGGGCGAGATCTCGCTCATCGCCCTGGTTTTCCTGATCTCCCTGGGCGCCATGGGGCTGCTGCTGTTCGGCGGCGGACGCGCCGGCGGCGCACCCAACGAGACCGTGGCCGCCACCGTCCTGGGCGGGGTCGTATTCAACGCGGGCAATTTCGGTATCCCGGTGGCCCATCTGCTCTATGTCGAGGGCGGCACCCTGTTCGGCGGACAGGCCGATCCCCAGGCGGGCCTGCAGGTACAGGCCTTGGTGGTGATGTTCAGCAACCTGCTGATCTGGTGCCTGGGGTACGTGGTGCTGGCGGTGGCCAAGGGCGGACGCGCGCGCGAGGCCCTGGGACTGTTCAAGCTTCCCATGCCCTACGCGCTCGTGTCTTCCTTCGCGCTGCGGGAGGCGCGTCTGCGGATGTTCGGCGGCGCGGATTTCCTGCCGGCCTGGGCCGGCTTTCCATTGCGCTCACTCAGCGCCGCCCTCGTGCCCATGATGCTCATCGCCCTGGGCGCGCAGCTTGCCAACGGCGCCCGCTGGCACCGGTGGCGCGCGGTGGCGCCCATCGCCTTCATCAAGCTTGTGGCCGTGCCCGCGGCCACCGCGGCTGCGGTCTACGCCTTCGGCCTCTGGCCCTGGCCCGGCGCCCAACTCATCATCGGCGCTGCCGCACCCACCGCGGTCAACACCCTCATCCTCACCGTCGAGCTTGACGGCGACGCCGAGCTTACCGGCGACGTGGTGTTCTGGACCACCGTCTTCTCCGGCGTCACCGTGGCCGGTGTCATCGCCGTGGTGACGACGCTGGGGGCGGCTTGATGCCGCCGGGGGCACGATGGTACCTTCGACATCCCGAGACCGTCATGGGTGCGTGGGGTGCGGGAATGACGTGGAGGTGGTCACGGAGAACAAAGGCTTTGCTATGAAATACGGTTTTCATGCCTTCGGGGTGGTCGTGCAACGACCATAAGCATTGAGGAGGAATTCCATGAAGTTGGCAGACCAGGTCGCAGTCATCGTCGGGGGCGCCCGCGGCATCGGCGAGGCCATAGCCCACACCTTCGCGGCCGAGGGCGCAGAAATCGTCCTGGTGGACCTTGAAAAGATGAAACCACAACTCGACGGCGTGGTGCGGGACATCGGCCGGAAGGGCGGCGAGGCGGTGGCCATGACGGCCGACGCCACCGACGATCAACAGGTGAACCGGATGGTGGCCGACGTCGTGAGCCGGTGCGGCCGGTTGGATATCCTCGTTAACAGCGTCGGCTTCCGCGGCCCCATGGTTCAGGTGCACGAGATCACCGAGGAGGAGTGGGACGCGGTCCTCAACATCAACCTGAAGGCGATCTTTCTCTGCTGCAAGGCGGCGCTGAAGGTCATGATCGAGCAGAAGGGCGGCAGCATCGTCAGCATTTCCGGCACCGCCGGACGGGAGGGCATGGCGCTCCGCGGCTCCCTGTGCGCGGCCAAGTGGGGCCTTCTGGGACTCACCCAGACCATCGCCAAGGAAGCCGGCCCCTCCGGCGTGCGCGCCAACGTCATCTGCCCCGGAGGCATGGACGAAGCCGACCTGCGGGACATGTACCGTGACCGCGCCAAGGGCCTCGGCGTCTCCTTCGAGGATCTGGAAAAGAGCGTCCTGGCGCAGACCCCGCTACGGAAGTACGCCCAGCACCAAGAAGTCGCCAAAGCCGCCCTCTTCCTCGCCTCCAGCGATTCGTCCCATACCACCGGCGAGGCGTTGAACGTCTCCGGCGGGCGGTTGATGCACTGAGCACGCGGGCGAGTTTCAAACCCGCCCATGGCTCGGACTAACCAGTGTAGTGTCCTATATAAAGCGTTGGTAAGGTGCGCAGGACTTTTCGTCGTCGGCAAGGCGCGACAACGAGCAGTGGCCAATACCACGCGCGGCGGAGCAACGTAGCCGACGGCGAAAAGGACCAGCAGATTATCAACGCTTTATATAGGACACTACACTGGTCTAAACGTTCACCCGCTTCATGTCCCGGGTACGGTTGCCGGCGGCGGCGCCGTAGGGGAGAATGGCGTCCAGACGGCGGAGGTCGTCGTCGGTCAGCTTCAAGTCGATGGCCTTGGCGTTCTCCTCCAGGTGGTCGCGGCTTTTGCTGCTGGGGATGGGGATGATGTCCGGCCCCTGGGCCATGAGCCACGCCAACGATAGCTGTGTGGTGGTAACGCCCCTCCCCTTGGCGACGGCTTCCACCTGGGCCAGCAGTTCCAGGTTCTGTTCGATGTTGCCGGGCTGGAAACGGGGTTGGTTGCGCCGGTTGTCCCCGTCGGAAAGCTCGTTCAAGTCACGAACGGCGCCGGCGAAGAAGCCCCGGCCCAGGGGCGAGTAGGCCATCAATCCCATGCCGAACTCGCGGCAGGCCTCGATGTTGCCCTGCTCGGGATCCCGTGACCAGAGCGAGTACTCGATCTGGAGCGAGACGACGGGGTGGACTTTCCGAGCCCGGCGGATGGATGCGGCACTGGCTTCGGAAAGGCCGATGTAACGCGTCTTCCCCTGCTCCACCAGCCGCGCCATGCCGCCCACCGATTCCTCCACCGGGACCGCGGGGTCGATGCGGGACATGCAGTAGACGTCCAGGCAGTCGATGCCCAGCCGCTGGAGGCTTTCCTCGCAGGTACGGATCAGATACTCGGGTGAGCTGCCGCCGTTGAGGCCGGCGCCGTCAGAGGCCCGCGGGCTGCCGGACTTGGAGTGGATTACCACCTGATCACGTCTGCCCCTGATGGCCTTGCCGATGAGCACGTGGTTGTGCCCGTTGCCGTAGCTGGCGGAGGTGTCGAGGAAGTTGATGCCCAGCTCGAAGGCCCGGTGCAGCGTGGCAATGGACTCTTCGTCGTTCCCGGGTCCGTACATCCCGGACATGCTCAGGCAGCCGAGCCCCATGGGGGACACCTTGCAATCGGTGGTGCCGAATTGGCGGTATTCCATATTGTGGTTCTCCGTGCGGTTTACCTCCGGCAGGCCGCCAGCTCGGAATAGTTGTCGAGGCCGAGCCGGCGCTTGCCCGATTCCAGGTCGAGCAACATCTCCAGCAGCTTGTCGCACAGCGGGGTGGACAGGCCGAGACGGGCGCCCTCGCGCACGACGTGACCCAGGATGAACGCCACCTCGAGCTTCGTCCCCGCCAGCAGTTGCCGTAGCGGACCCTTGAGGTCGTCGGACTTCCAGGACTCGGCGTAGGCGTTCACCACGGCCATGCGCGCTTCCACGGGCTTGTCGGGATGCAGATCCGGCGGGTCGTACTCGGCCAGGGGGATGAACCAGGCGCCGGCGGCCGTACCCACGGCGACGACCTCGCCGAAGAAATCCGTCAGCAGCCGCCGGTCGTCGGGGCCGGCGCAGCTCACCACCATCGACGTGTTCGCCAGCGAGCCGTAATAGCCGAAGCAGGTATAGGTGAGCTTGCTCCAGAGCACTCCGAAGATATTGTCCGTGATTTCGCTGGGAATCACGGCGTCAAGCATGGCGTTGAGCTGTTCCAGCCGCGGGGTCGTGCGGCCGTGGGAATGGCCGATGTAGAGGTGGCCTCGTGTGGCGGTGTGCACGTGCCCGGGGGCCACCCGCCGGCTGCCCATGCGGATGCCCATACCCACGGTCCGATCCGCGCCCACGGCCTCCTCCAGAAGCGGGACGTTGATGCCGTTCTGCATCGACACGACCAGAGCGTCGTCGTTCAAATGTGGCAGCGCCGTGGCCAGCGTAGCACCCGTGTAGTTGCAGCGGACGGCGATGAAAGCCTCGTCGAACGCGCCTTCGATCTCGTCCGGGAAGACAACGGTGGCCTTCACGTTGAACGGCCCGTCGGGCACGTCCACCCGAAGCCCGTGCTCGCGGATGGCGGCCACGTGCTCGCGGTCCACGTCGACGAACGTCACGTCCTGCCCGGCCCGAGCCAGACGCCCCCCGATGATGCCGCCGATGGGACCGACGCCCATCACGACCGATCTCATGAATCCTCCTTATAATCAGTTAGCTGGATCGCAAATCATGGATTACCAAGATTCGACCCCTACCAGCCCCTGGGAGCCTGTCCGAGTAAGCGAATCGTAGCGAGAGGCAGGCTCCTAGTTGAAGTGGATGACCCCCTTGACGATCTCGTACCTGGCCATGGCCTGCAGCGCCTCATTCACCTGCTCCAACTTGTACTCGGCGGTGATCATCTCCTCGAACGGGAAGGTGTCCTTGCGCGAGGAGAGGAAATCGATGGCTTGCAGCCAGTGACGGGGCTCGCCGGACCGGATGGTGTGCAGGATC
The DNA here is from genome assembly GCA_963422385.1 of Binatia bacterium. Lineage (GTDB taxonomy): Bacteria > Desulfobacterota > Binatia > UBA9968 > JAJDTQ01 > JAJDTQ01. Next base: position 1,215,443 of record OY729432.1, read on the forward strand.
ATTTCCTGGGGCAGGTCCTGAACGCCGATGTCGGCCTTGCCGCCGGCGCCGATGTTGACGAAGCGGCCGCCGCCGCGAAGGAGGGTGATGCCCTCGGGCACCGCCATGTTGTTGGCTACCTGCACCACCACGTCGCCGCCGCGGCCGTCGGTGTGGTCGCGCACCCACTGGCGGCGATCCTTGGGATCGGTGACTTCCTCAAGGTTCAGCACCGCGTCCGCGCCCATGCGCTTGGTTACCTCCAGACGCGCGGCCGGCGCGCCGATGACCAGCACCTGCTTGGCGCCATGGTCCCTGGCCACCGCGGTGGCGAAGTTGCCCAGCGGTCCGCTGCCCTGGATCACCACGGTCTCGTGGCTCTTGATGGCCCCGAGCCGGTCGTAGCCGTGCATCACCGTGCGGTAGGCACAGGCCGAGGCCGCGGCGGAGGCCGAGGTCACGTCCTCGGGCACCTTGATGATCTCGCAGGGAGGCGGCACGTACATGTACTCGGAGACGCTGCCCAGCAGGTAAGGATACTCGTCGCTGCGGTTGTGCCCCCAGGAGGCCCGCCCCGGACAGATGCACGGCTGCAACGCGACGGTGCAGTAGTAGCAGTGGCCGCAGGCGACGTAGCTCCACACGATGCGGTCACCGGGCTTCACCGGGTTGCCGAGGATGTCCGTACGCTCGCCGTTGATCTCCTCGATGTAGCCGCAGGGCTCGTGTCCGGTGATGATGGGCAGCGAGTCGCCGCCGCCCAGGGGGCCGTGCCAGCGGTGCACGTCGGTGCCGCAGATGGTGGACGCCTCGATGCGCACCAGCAGCGCGCCCGGCTCCAAGTCGGGAATCGGCACCTTCTGAATTTCCAGGGGCTCGTTGTGGGATACCACCACGGCTGCGCGGCATTCGTTCATGACAGGCTCCTATGGCTGGCGGCGTTCGGTCTCGCCGGTGGGTTCATCGTGAAAGGGGGTAGGACGTGACCCACGCCCTACCCCTTCAGTTACAGGAAAGCCGTTCGAGCAGACTATGCCTTGGCCGCGGCCGCCGCCTGGGAACCCGCGGTTTCCGGCTTGTAGAACCGCTCCGCGTTGCGATAGAGCATGGCGGCCTTGTCGTCGCCGGTGAGCTCGTCGCTCTCCATCAGCTCGCCGAGGTCGTGCTTGCAGCTCTGTGTGGTGACCTCGTGGGGGAAGTCGGAGGAGTACAGGAACGGCCGGTGCCCCACGGTCTGGATGGCGAAGGGCAGCGTCAACTCCTCGGCCTCGACGCCCAGGTAGAAGCGGTCTTCCTCGATGAGCTGCTTGATGACCTTGGCCGGGTCCTGATCCTCCCCGATGCCGAACTCGCTGTCGGGAATGTACTGGAAGTGCGTCTCGTGGGAAGCGTGCAACCGCTCCAGCAGCATCAGCAGCCAGGCGACGCCGCCTTCCAGGAAAGCGATGCGCACGTTGGGGAAGCGCTCGAAGATACCGTTATAAAGGATGTTGGCGCAGTTGAGGGCAATGCCCCATGGGTGGCCGAGGGCGTGCACCGGCACGTACATGTTCATCTGGTCGAGCCCGAAGCGGTCGTGGCATCCGCCGTGCACCGCGAGGCAGCAGCCCAGCCGGTCGGCCTCTTCATAGATGGGCCAGTAGGCCTTGGCGCCCAAGGGCAGCGGCAGGCCGTTGGACGGCATCATGGCGCCCATCATGCCCAGCTCGGTGACGGCGCGCCGTAGCTCCCTGGCCGCCTCGTCCGGGTCCTGCATGGGGATCAGCCCCATGGCGTTGAAGCGCGGGTCGCGCTGCAGGTACGTGTGGTAGGTCCAGTCGTTGTACGCCTTGGTGGCGGCCACGGCGTAGTCGAGGCTGACGATCTTGCCGTAGCCCAGCCCCTGGGTCGGGTACATGACCGTCCAGTCGATGCCCACGTCCTCCAGGAACTCCAGCCAACCCTCGGGACCCACCTTGGCGCGCCCGTCCCGTAACGGCGGCGTCTCCACCGCGCGGCCGTCGTGAAGATGGTCGATGGGCGGGAAGATGATCCCTTTCTTGCCGGCGATGTCCCGGTACGGCCCGTCCATGTGCTCGAGGATTCCCGGGTTGTCCTCCAGGATGTGGCCGTCGCCATCGATAATGCGTGTATTGAGTTGACCGGACATGATTCCTGTACCTCCTGCGTGGAATGGTGGAGCCTGAACTGTGGGGTCAGCGGATGCGTGTGCCCGTTTTCGGACCTTATACCGCCCCTGGATTCGGTACATCAAGGGATTGCGGAACTTTTCTCCCGCTCCCGGATGCGGCTCGCGCCAGGACGTGACCCTACGGCACGCTCGCCGGCGGCCGGCGGTGGTGCGTGGCCTGCTCGTAGGCGTAGGCGAGCCGGATCATGCGGCCGTCTTCATAGGTCGCCCGAGGAAGCTGATACCGGCCGGGAGGCCGTCCTGGTCGAATCCCGCGGGCACCGTCACCGTGGGCACGTATACGAGGAAAGTGTTCACGTGAGGCGCCCCCTTGTGGTTCACGTAGGGCGGCTTCACGCCGTCGCTGATGAGCGTGGGCTGGTGCTCCACGGCCTTGTGGACGATGGCATCCAGGCGGTGCTCGGCCATGGTCTTGAGCAGGTGGATCATGAGGTGGTCCCGGGCCAGCAGATACCGGTAGTGGTCGGCCGGGTCGGACGTAACCCTCAGCCGGGCCTTCGCCTGCTCCGGGAGGCGGGCGAACTCCGGCGATTGCATGGCCTCCGCGCGGGTGCGGTACGGCGGGTCGGCGCTCCGGGACATGTATATCTTGAAGGCAGTCTCTCCGGCGGTGGGGCTGGCACAGCGCTTGGCCAGCAACTCGTTCAGCCTCGCCAGAACCACCGGGTCCACCACTTCGGCGCCGGCTGCCTTCAACTCCTCCACGGCATTGTCCAGCACCGCGGTGATGCTCTTGAAATCGTCCGCCTCGGGGTCGGTGTTGTACCCCATGGGCTCCCGGAGGATACCGATCCTGGCACCGCGCAGGCCGTCCCGTTCCAGGAAATCCGTGTAGCTCGGCGGCGCGTGCCCCGTCCCTCTGGAGGTGAGCGGATCCTCGCCGTCGTAGCCCACCATGACATCCAGCAAAGTGGCCATGTCCCGGACCGTGCGGGCCATGGGCCCCAGGGACCCGGCCTCCTGCGGCCAGCCGGAGTAGACGCCGGTACGGCTCACCAGACCGGCCGTGGGACGCATGCCCGCGATGCAGTTCCAGGTGGAGGGCCGGCGGATGGACGCGAGTCCCTCCTGGCCGATGCCTACGGTGCCGAAATTGGCGGAAACCGCGGCCCCGGAGCCGCCCGAAGAGCCTCCCACGGTGCGCTCCAGGTCGTAGGGATTACGGGTAGACCCGAACAACGAGCCGTGGGTGTCGCCGGCACCCAGCTCGCCAAGGGTGGTCTTGGCCAGCACGACGGCGCCGGCCTCCTTGAGTTTCTCCACCACCCGGCAGTCCCGGTCCGGGTAGTAGTCCTTGAAGAGCAGGGAGCCTAGCGTGGTAGGGGTCCCCTTCAAGTCCGCCTGGTCCTTGATGAGCACCGGGATGCCATGGAGCGGACCCGCCTTGCCAGAGGCATTGAACGCCGCATCCAGACGGTCCGCTTCGTCCAGCGCCGCCGGGTTGACGGTTATGATGGAATTGATCCCGGGACCGCTCCGGTCATAGGACTCGATGCGGTCGATATACATCTGCACCAGTTGGCGCGCGGTGAGGCTGCCGGCGGCGTAGGCGGCGTGGATGTCCTCGATGGTGGTCTCCGGCAGCGTGAACGAGTCTGCGGCTTGGCTCATACGATCCTTATAATAGGTACGCCCTGGCCAGGCAATGCTTAGCCAGTCGACTTTGTCATTCTGTCTCCGGTGGAACTACATATTTAGGCATGGTATTTGCTTCTTACCCTTAAATAACGATGAGGTGGATAAGGAAATTTTTCACTATCTTGGGGTATATCGCTCACGGACCAACCCGGTGTTCGGTTGGATGTTCTGGCAGTCCGCTACGGAAACACCGGGCGGGTCAAAATTATTCGCGGCTTGGTGATTGACTTACAGAACGCGCCAGATGTCTATAAGTAGCACACCTCAAGGCGTGGGGCAGACAATCAGTATGGAGGAGCAGGCGTAATGGAAGCTCGGCTAACGAAAGACACAGGACACCGATATTCGGTAGTCACCCAAGAGAAGGCCGGAGGAGCGACCTACACTCCGAAAATCCTGGCGGATTTCGTAGCGAAGCAGATCGTGGAAACTGCCAAGGGCTTGGGAACAGACCAAACGGTGCGAGTATTGGACCCAGCGATTGGTGACGGAGAACTACTCATAAGTTTGTTGGGACGATTGGACGCCGATGCGCAGAAGAGAGCAGAGGTATGCGGTTTCGAGACTGATCGGGACGCACTACACGTTGCCGAGCGAAGGGTAAATGAATTCGACTCAGATATCCCGGTAAGGTTTGATCATCGCAACTTCCTTGAATTCGTGGTGGAGGAATTTGGTGATGGCGGGAAAGGGAACCTGTTTCGCAATACCGTTCCTGAAGCGTACGACCTGATCATCGCGAATCCGCCATATGTGAGAACACAGATCATGGGGGCGAACCAAGCACGGTTATTGGCCAAGCAGTTTGCCCTTACTGGCCGTATCGACCTGTATTACGCCTTTATTCTCGGTATTGCCAAGGTTCTGAAACCCAAAGGTATAGCTGGAATCATCGTCTCAAATAGATTTATGACGACGAAGTCCGGCGCACTGGTTCGTCGCGAAATTTTGGAGCAGTTCAACATTAAGCATGTATGGGATCTTGGCGATACCAAGCTTTTTGATGCGGCTATTCTTCCGTCGGTCTTGCTTGTAGAAGGGAAGAACAGCCGCAAGCGCTACGTAGCCAAGTTCACTTCGATTTACAGGACGGCAGGAACGGCCACGGTAGAGGCTGCCGATCCAATCGACGCCCTGTCAAAAGATGGTATCGTGCAGACAGACGACAGGGGCCTGTTTCTCGTGCAGCATGGAAGGCTGAGCACGAGCGGCACTTCGGATGGTGTATGGCGAATTGGGACAAAGGCGGTTGAGACGTGGCTGGCGACCGTGAAGGAGCACACATGGGGTACGTTCCGTGATATCGGGAAAATTCGTGTCGGGGTGAAGACCTGCGCGGACAAGACGTTCATACGCGACAACTGGGATGATTCGGAGGAAGGGAGGCCGGAACTTCTCAGGCCGCTGACGACGCACCATATAGGGCGACGGTTTAAGGCCGACGTATCAGAGCATCCCAAGGAAATCCTTTATCCGCACGAGGTGGAGCAGGGGACACGTCGAGCCGTGGACCTGTCCCGCTACCCCGTCAGCAAAGCTTACCTGGAAGCGAACCGGGACGCTTTGTCGGGTCGCAAATATGTGATCGAAGCTGGCCGTAAATGGTACGAGATATGGGTGCCGCAAGATCCGGCGGCTTGGGACCAACCTAAGCTGGTATTCCGGGATATCTCGGAAAGGCCGACCTTCTGGCTGGATCTCGATGGGTCTGTGGTGAACGGAGATTGCTATTGGCTGGTAAGTCAGGATAAAGCAAAGGAGGATCTATTGTGGCTGGCGGCAGCCGTGGCGAATTCGACATTTATCGAACAGTTTTATGACTATCGTTGTCACAACAAGCTCTATGCCGGGCGACGACGCTTTATTACACAGTATGTCGAGAGATTTCCCTTGCCGAACCCCGATGACGAGGTCGGTCAAGCGATCATCGCAAACGCCCGGAAAGTATATGGCTGCATACCATCCTCTCAGGCAGAAGATCTGGAAAAGGGGCTGGACGCGATGGTCTGGGAAGCGTTCGGCCTAGTCGTCGAAAAAGTCGGTGGGTAACGGAATCTGCAGCTTCTTGTTCAGAACTTTGCCCTGGAACTGGGGAAATCGCGCAAAAAACCCTTCACCGGTAGTAAGGAAAAAATGTTTCGAAATTACATGGGTGCCGTCGGCAGCCGCGTAAAATAGAGCATATCGAACATCGCAATGGCGGATCTGTTGGCCGTGGATCTTTGGAACATCGAGGGGTTCGATGCTGTCGGGACAGGCAAGACCGAGGTCAATGGTCGGTGAGGTTTGCAGCTTGACCTCCAGGAGTTGATGAGGAACGTCCGGGAACTGACCGTCATCGCGGTAATCGTCAATAACCGAGTGCCTGACAGACGAGGCGGTGAAGATCAGCTCCCCGGTTACGCTCCTGGTCGGAACCGGGATCGGGAAATACTTGATCCACGAGCGATTTCAGGCGTCCAAACAGATCGTCAATAGGTATTAATTCACCGGCAGCAGGGTTGTTGATGGGGCTGACGAATCTTTTCAGGCCGAGACCGCGCCGGACAAATGGTTTGAGAAGGTCGGTATCTTCATCAGAAACAAGCTCTGCTGCGGCGTTCTCGGGTATTAGGCGCGCTTGGTATTTCCGTGTCAATGTTCCAGTGGTGTCGAGCAGTGCAAGCGTGTGGCCTTTAACAACTTTGGCTTTGAGGATCACGCCGTCATCGCTAATACGGATGATGACGTAGCGGCGCGAAGGCGCGAGTTCCTCATTCCATATTTGAAGATTGTTGGATTTTTGCGTGTAAGTGTCAAAAGACTGACCAGGGAATCCTGGTTGCACCTTGGTAAAGGAATATGGAACAGGATAGCCGAGAATGCGGCAAACATGCTGCTTGACAGTTTTCGAGCGGGTACGCAAGGGCATTCCTCCAAGGGAGATCCCGCGGAGGCCCTCGTCCAGGAGAAGCTCCAGCTCCAGGGCTGGTATCCATAACTCGGGGTCGCCGATGTCAATGGGGTCGTAGATGGACAGCCCGCTATGTCGTATTGCCTCAACAAAGCGCAGAGGGTCTTCCGCCTGTCTGGTCATCGGTTGCCCCTTTTCCTGGCAAGGAGATCGGAGACCGTAACCTCAAGCGTTTTGGCGAGAGTTTCAAGCGTACCGAGCGTTACGTTGCGCTCGCATCGCTCGATAGAGCCGATGTAAGTGCGGTGTAGATTGCAGAGATGGGCCAATTCTTCCTGCGACAGGTCCTTGGCGTGACGATACGTGCGCAGGTTCTCGGCGAGTGCGCCGAGCAGCGCAGTCGTAGGCTTTCTTAGTGTCTTTCTTGCCATAGCATGAACCCGCGATTAAAGATCATTGGTCATGCTTGCGCTATGATGTCCTTGAATCTACAGACTCTGAGTAGCATGGAGGACGATCATGAATGCAGAGCCCAAGAGCGGTTTCACCGAAGTACAGGGCATACGGTTGCACTACCGCGAGTGGGGCGACCCCGCCGCCCCGGATCTCCTGCTGGTCCACGGTTGGACCAACTACAGCCTCGGCTGGGCCGGAGTCGCCGAGCACTTCGCCGGCCGCTTTCATGTAGTCGCGCCGGACCTGCGGGGGCATGGCGAATCGGACAAGCCCCGGACGGGTTACCGTCTGCGCGACTTCGCGGAAGACATCCACCAGTTCATCGACAACCTCAAGCTCGAGCGGCCGGCCTACGCCGGCCATTCCTGGGGCGGCAACATCGGCACGCTCATGGCATCGGATTATCCCGAGGACATCTCCCGTGCCTTCCTGGAAGACCCGGTCTACTGGCGCATGCAGCACGCCTTCGTGACTGCCCTGCCCGGCGCCTTGGCGCGGCTTGAGCGGCCCGAGGCCGAGATCCGCGCCGAGGCCCGGGAACGCGGCCTTTCGCCGGCAGAGGAAGACCGGGAAGTGTACCGCAACCGCCATTTCTCGGCCCACGCGCTGACGCGGCTCCTGACCGACAACCGGGACTGGGCGCTGGCGTCCGAGGAGCGCCTGAAGCGCGTCCAGGTGCCCACGTTGATCCTGGTGGGGGATTCCACGGTCTCGCCGCAGCCGGGGGCCATCCTCGCGCAGGAGCTCGGCCATCTCCGGAGCATTGCGCCGCCGCAGGTCCGGTTCGAGTTCTGGGAAGGGGTCGGGCACATGATGCGCGGCACCCGGCCCGAGGACTACAACGCCCGGCTGGACCAATGGCTGGCGGGAAACCGGGATTGACCACCCGAGTGCGGCGGCGCTGTGCCAACGGCCCGAGCGTCCGGTCCCTTACCGCGGACCACTAGCGAAAATCGTAGATCAGCGGGGTTCCTTGCCCGACACCACACCAGCACCGACCCGGATATGGGCGCACCCGACCCTGCTTATCGCCGGGCTGAGCGGCCTGCTGGCGTCCCTCGATACCTCGGTCAACATCGCGTTCCCGGCCATCACCCAAGCGTTCGGCATCAACCTGATGTCCATCCAGTGGGTGGTGGTGAGCTACGTGCTGACCTACGCCAGCTTGCTGCTGGGCTGCGGCCGGCTGGCTGACCTCTTCGGCCACTGGCGCATCCTTACCCTCGGTCTTCTGATCAGCGCCGCGGCGTTCGTCGTGTGCGGCTCCGCGCAGACCTTCGCCTGGCTGCTCGCCGGGCGGGCGCTGCAAGGCCTGGGCGTGGCGCTGGTGTTCGGCTCGGCTCCGGCCCTGGTGACCCTGTCCGTCAACGCGGCCGAGCGCGGGCGGGCGCTGGGATTCTACCAGGTGAACCTGGCCACGGGGTTCGCGATGGGCCCGCTGCTGGGCGGCGTGCTGGTGGACGCCTTCGGCTGGCGCGGAGTCTACCTGTACCGGGCGCTGCCCGCGCTGCTCATCGCCTGGTTCACTTCCGGCCATGCCCGGTCCGGGCAACGGACGGCCTCCGCGGAACGGTTCGATCTGCTGGGAGCCGTCACCCTGACCCTGGGCACCGCCGGCCTGCTGCTGGCCATGAGCCGGAGCCGCGACCTCGGCTGGACGGCACCCGAGGTGCTCGTCCTCGCCATTGCCGGGGCCGGCAGCCTGGTGGTCTTCCTCATCACCGAGAAACGGGTGGCCGCACCCGTCATCAACATCGACTTGTTCCGGTGGCCCGCCTTCACCCTTGCCAACCTGCTCACGCTGATGGCCAACGGCACCCGGTTCCCCATCGGGCTGCTGGTTCCCTACTATGCCGTGAACATCCTGGGCTACCCCGCCACCCTGGGCGGGTTCCTGCTGTTTCCGGCCGCGGTGATGACCACCGTTGCCGCCGCGTTCGCCGGACGCCTGTCCGACCGGATGGGAACCGCGGGCCTGAGCTCCGCGGGACTGGCCGTCCAGGCCGCCGGCCTGTGGCTGGCAAGCGGCCTGGACGCGGGCGCCGACTACCCCACCGCGGCCCTCGCCCTGGGCTTGGTGGGACTCGGCCTGGGCACGTTCCAGGTACCCAACATGAGCTTCGTCATGGGAGCCATTCCACGCGAGCACCAAGGCGTCGCCGGCAGCATCAACCAGATGATGCGCACCTTCGGCATCGTCTTCGGCGTCACCGGGGCCAGCCTCCTGTTCGAGCGCCAGCGCGCCTTCCATGCGGGCCTCGGAGAGGTGGGCGCCTTCGTCGTGGCGTTCCAGAACGTGTTCCTGGCCGCCGCCGGGCTGTGCGCCGCAGCCGCGGCCGTGTCGCTGCTCCGCCGCGGGGGAAAGAGGCGGGACGCGGGAGACGCGGTTTCGTAGGAGTCTCCGGCCAGGTCTGCTAGTGTTGTGTCTCCTGTCCGTTTGGTTCGAATGCCGGGAGGAAGATGTTTGTCCCCGGCAAGGTATGACACCGAGGTGTAGAGACGGGTTTCGAACACGCCCGTGCCCAACCCACGACGGAGGTCCTCAAATGAGCATTGAACGCATCAAACCGGGAGCCTGGAACAGCCGCGCCGTCGTCCATGGCGACCTGGTTTTCCTGTCCGGCATGGTAGCCGACGACAAGTCCCTGTCGATGAAAGGCCAGACAAAACAGGTGCTGGCCAAGATCGACGAGATCCTGGCCGCCGCCGGCACAAACAAGTCCCGCATCCTCACCTCCACCGTCTTTCTCGCCGACATCGACGCCAAGGACGAGATGAACGAGGCGTGGATGGCCTGGATGGACAAGGACAACCCGCCGGCCCGCGCCGCCATCGGTGCGGCGCTCACGCCGGGCACCCGTGTGGAGATCATGGTCTGCGCGGCCAAGTAGGAGGCAGGGGCGGGGCCGGAGGCACAAATCGCCTGGCAAGGCCCGAATTGCGATTCTGGCCTTGCCTTGGGATACAGGACGCCTTCCTCTCCGTCATCCCTCCTTTGATCCGGGATCCGGGGGCGGGGCAGGGAAAAGGTCGGCAAGGAGCGGCGAGCCGTCAGCAGGAGGCGCCATTGGGAATGGCCGCTTGGGGGTTCAATGCCTGAATTCCGGGTCAAGCCCAGGATGACGGGTTTGGGATTCAGTGCCCAGGTTTGGAACGCCGGTGCCCAAGTGAGTCGTCGCTTACGTCATGCTCGGTCAGGGACAAGTGTCGCGTCGCAGGAGATGTTTGTGACTTTCATTCTGGTACACCCTACCGTTCGCGATTCTCTTGAAATCGTCGTGTAGATTCTTGTCGCGTGAAACCAGTACATCGACTCTCGCAACGATTGCGAGCGCGACGATGTGCCCGTCATCGGATGACAAACCCGTCAATTCCGCCTCCTTGGCGACAACTTCATTCTTGTCCACTTCCTTGACCCGGCCCGCCTGAAAGTATTCGGCAAACCGTTTCTTCATGGCTCCATACTTGTTGAGCTCATTTCTCATCTTTTCGGTTGGCGCATATGCCAGTTTTCCTCTGCCGTTCAACCAATCTCTTAGTGGACCGAGTCTTGTGTTGCCCGGATCCAGAAAGTCACCGTAGCTATTGGCGTCCAGAATCACACACATGATTCAATCCGCCAGCCCGAGCAACTGATCCGCCTCATGGAGGAAGAAATCACGGTAATGTTGAGGGACGCCGACCATATTGGCATGCGCATCGAAGCCAATGTTGTGGCTCTTCACGTGATTGCCAACAGGTTCAAGACATATAAGCGAAACGTCCTCCGGTCTGATCCTGCCGCGTCTTATCTCGATGCGAACGCGATCAATCATATGATCGCTGTGGGTCTCGATTACAAACGAGTTGCCGCGTTTGCGATGCACGTCAACCAGCAGAGACGAAAGTTCGGCTTGCCCTTTCGGGTGCAAGTGCACTTCCGGTTGTTGCAACAGAAAAGTGGCGCGGCGGCCGGTAAGGATTCGGACCAGGATAGGCAGGACCTGGCTGACGCCGTAGCCGACATCCATCAGGTTCGCCCGCGGACCGTTTACCTTGATTCGCAACTGAAAAGGATCCCCCCTGGAACCGCCAAGTTTGCGGATCGCAATATCCGAGAACAGGCCGGAGGCTCGACCGAACTCCATGAGCTGTTGTCTGAGAAACTCCCATTCCTCTTGTCTGGAACTGCTCAGGTTCATCAGCCATACCGGAACTTCGCTGCCGTCTGGAGTTTCCGTTTCTTTCAGCGGGTCATATGTCCGTTTCGGCTTGGAACGCACTGGTGCAATGCTGTGAATCCACAACGGGTGCATACCGAACAAGTAGCTGAACCGAGACCTCCCGGAGAAGCCTTCATCCTTGGAGAATTTCTGTTCTATGAAATCCTGGAGGTTCCTCGCCGCCGTGCCGGAGGCCGGCCGTGACTCACTTGTAGAGCCACCCCCCATGTAAGAAAGCTCAAACAAGAGGGAAGGCCACAGTTCGCGGTCGTTCCATTGAATGTGAAAATGGCCCGGAGAGGTTTGGTTCACATGGGAACCGCGCCTTGTTTGACTCCAAAGCCCTGGAGCAGATGGAGCGACGCCTAGCGAGGTTTGGTTCACATGGGAACCGCGCCTTGTTTGACCCTCACCGTCGTCAGATGTCGACAGAACAATTTCGCCGTCGTCAAAAACCCACCGGGCGTTGCTAAAGAACGGCTCAGAACCTCTCTCTTTCTCCGTCAAAGCAACGAAGAATCGGAGTGTAGTCCGGTTGTCATGCGCGATTTCGACACCCAGTTGAAATTCCTTTTTGGTAGGCCGCGAACGCCTGACGATGTCGGCGAAAGCCCCCATCTGATAGGGTTCCGAATTGAAATCGATATCGGCACTACGGTATTCGAGGAAGCTGCCTAGTGCCTGGAGACAACCAAGGACGGTTGATTTACCCGTGCTGTTTTCGCCGACAAGGAATGTCAACGGGCGTATCTCAAACGAGTGTTCGCCCTCAAAACAGCGTACATCGCGCAGGAAAAATTTTCTGATCGCGCTCATACGGTCACCTGTCCAGTCACGTCCGCTGTTGCCTTTCAGACCTGGCAAGGAGCAATGACTACTCCACGGCGTTTAGCCATGACGGGGTTTGCGCCAAGGGGGCGCACCCGCCCTTCCAGATCCGCCTTTCAGGCTGCTTGACCTATTCAGGAACTATACCGCTATCACGGTGCCTGCAAGTCCAGACGCCGCCGACCGTTGCACGAAACCCGACAGACCACGTGAGGCCAGCCGTTGCGCGCACCCGGGCACCCTCGCGGAAATCATGTTGTACGCGGCAAGGCAAGCAGCGCTCCGTCCGGTGCGACGCACTCCGGGGAGTCATTCAGGGGGGAGTTGACGGCTCGCGAGACGCAATATCCTTCCATCAGTTCGGCGGGGTAGGGTTTCAGAAGTTGTCTCAAAGCGTCGGGTGCCGTAACGGCGGGATCGAGCCACCTGGCTTCGTCCTCCGGGAGCAGCATCACGGGCATCCGGTTGTGCACCGGCTCGATGAGGCTGTTGGGGCTGGTTGTGACGATGGTGAACGAATAGAGCGGCGTGCCGTCAGGCTGGAGCCAGCGGTCCCAGAGGCCGGCGAAGGCAAAGGGTTCGCCGCTTCGGAGCGTGAAGCGCATGGGAGTTCGGAAGCGGCCTTGCCGGCGCCATTCGTAGAAGCCGTCGGCCGGCACCAGACAGCGGCGGGTCGGCAACAGGCCCCGGAAGGCGGGCCTTTGGGAGAGGGTCTCGGCGCGGGCGTTGATGATGGGCCTGGCGGCATCCTTGGCGTGATGGGGCACGAGGCCCCAGTGCATCAGCCGCAAGGAGCGCGTCTCCGGCGTTTTCGGGTTGACGCCCACCACCGGCGCGTCCTGGCTGGGCGCCAGGTTGTACCGGGGCGCGAGATCGAAGTCCGGATCCTCGGTGCTGAAGCGGTCCATGAGGTCCTGGAGCTTCGCGGTCTGCGTGTAGCGGCCGCACATGGCTTCCGGGTCTACGCTGGCGTGGAAGCGCGTTCCCCGCCTCTTCCGGCGTCTCCGGTACGCTGCAACACCGCGTCCAGCAGGCTCCGCACGGGAGCCGCCACCCCCGCGGCCGGCGCCTCGCCGGACAGGAGACGTATCGCATCCAGCGGCAGGCCGGGGGCGCTGGCCTCGTGTTCGAGCAGCAACGTCGCCGCGGCTTCGGCGTCCTCCGGCTCCGGCGTTCCCGTGGAGGCGGCCAGGCATCCGGCGGCGAGCCGGGCCGCCTCCACGGCCGGCCCGCGGGCTTCTTCCGCGAAACCGCCGCCCTCGAGCAACACCGCCGCCTTGAGCTTGTGCTCGGCGCGTTCGGCCAGCGCCCTAGCGCGGAGCATCCGGGCGACGCGCCCGGGATCATCCAGCAGGTCGGGCAGCAGTCGTTCAAGCTCCTCCAGCTTGGGGCAGTCACGCCGTTTACCGTCGAGGATGTAGGGAGTATCGCACACCATGCACATGCAGCCGAGATTTCCCTGGAGCGACTTGAACTCCTCCGGGGTGAGGGGCCGCCGCGCGGCGATGGCCGCGAGCCGCCGCGCGAGGTACTCATAGCCTTCGTAGTCATCAAGCTGGGCCTCGGTCATGGGAACGAAGAAGGTCTTCGTCGTCCGCCCCGTGAGCTGGCTCTCGACGTCTTCCTTCCGCCGGCGGAGCATCACCGAGGACACCCGCTCCGCCAGCACGTCCAGATTCCGGTAACCCGCGGGACGGCCCTTTTCGTCGAGCTCGTAGAACTCCCGGTTGAAGCGGAACAGCGGACCGAGGAGATCGGGATTCAGGAACTGCACGATGGAATAGATCTCGTCAATGCGGTTCTCGAGCGGGGTGCCGGTGAGGACGAAGGCGTAGCGGCTGTCGAGCTTCTTGACCTCGTTCGCGGTCTTGGTCTGCCAGTTCTTGATGCGTTGGGCTTCGTCGAGAATCACGACGTCGGGTCGAAACGTTTCGAGGATGTCATTGCGGTCCACCACGATCTGCTCGTAGTTGCAGAGCGTGAAGAAGGTGCGCCTCCCGTAGGCCGCGCGCCGCGCCGCGGGTCCCCCGAACACTACCGTGGCGGGGAAATCGGAGAAGGCCGCGATCTGCTCCTCCCATTCGGCCTTGAGGGAAGCCGGCGACACCACGAGCACCCGCTCGATCCCACGCAACTCGCGCAGCAGCGCGCAGGCCGCGATGGCCTGCACTGTCTTGCCGAGGCCCATGTCGTCTGCCAGCAGCGCGCGCTCTTCGAACGCAAGATGGAGAACGCCCTCTACCTGGTACGGCAAGAGCGGACGCTTGAGAAAGTTGAGCGAGTCGTGGCACTCGCAGGAGTTGATCCGCTCCCGAAGTGAGCGGATCTCGACGACATAGCGGCCGCCGCTCGATGAAGCGACCTGAAAGTCGCCGAAGGGGCCGTGCTCCGGGTCGAGTGCGCGAACCTCATCGATCTCGGTCCGGCCGCGCCATTCTCGCCGACGGATCTCATCCTCGTCCGTCGAGATCCAGCCCCGAAACGTCGGCGGCCGCTCGTTCACCTTCCGCCGACGACCATGTACAATTTCCCCTTGTGGCCTGCTCATCGGGCCCTTCTTACCGGTTCGTGTGAAATCCCGCCATTTCCCCTCCAGACCGGCGGGTTACCACAACGACAACGCGGCCTTCAGGCCGGCGTCTACCGCGCCCATGACCGCCGACGGCAGCATACCAATACGGCGCGACAACTTCGCCCGATCGAGCGTCGTGACCTGGTGACATAACGCGGTGCCATCTTTGCTCAACCCCGCGACGCCTTCAGGCAAGGCAACGGCTGTCGGCCCGCGCTGCTGTTGGGAAAGAGAGGTTGACAGCGGGACGATGATGACGGAACGCCAGCCGGATGTGTGGTTGAATCCGTCGTGAGAAACGACGATGACCGGCCGCCGGCCCTTCTGCTCCGAGCCGGACCGCGGCGTCAGCGCTGCCCAGTAAACCTCCCCGCGTTTCACGTGTCGCCCCGATCACCATCGAGAAGACGATCCACCGACGCGCTTTCCATATCCGGATCCAGATCGGCCCGTGTACCGGCAACCGCCTGCGCATAGTTGGCGATGGCATCGTGCAGAGCCTCTTTTTCCCGTTCGGCCAACCATGCCTCGACAGCTTCGCGGACCAAGGCCGTCGTGGGCTGCCCGGAGCGTTTCGCCTCCGCCTTGAGACGGGTATGGACGTTTGTTGGAAGAGGAACGTGTATATTGTGACGAGGCGTAAGCATGGTCTGAATCATCTCATTAATTCATGGCTGGTACAATGACAGGCATGATGTCCGGCTCATTCCTTCAGAAGCGGGCATTCCGACTACTCTTCCGTTGCCAGATCGACAAGGTTGCCAACACCGGCCAACAGCGCTAATAGCATACTGATTCGACCAGGAGGATTAGGCCGTGATCATCGACTGCGACACCCACATCATGCCCAGCGATGCCTTCGCCGACCTGCCCGAGGAGTTCCGCGACAAGGCGCCCATCCCGCGTTACAGCGAGGAAGGTCTGCTGGTGGACATCGACTTTCCCGGCGGACCGCCCGAGGTGCACGGCACCACGCCGCTGGGCGCGCCGGGGTCCGGGGCCGGCATGAAGGGACTGGTGGACCTGCAGGTGCGGCTCGACGAGATGCCGGTGCTGGGGGTGGACCGGCAGTTCGTGCTGCCGCAGTTCTCCGGCTGGTGGACCTACATGATCGAGCCGTCGCTGGCGTCCGCCATCGCACGCTCCTACAACCTGTCCAACCTGCGCCTGATGGAACGCTACGGCGACCGGATCATCGGCGTCGCCATCGTGCAGCTCCAGGACGTTCCCGCGGCCATCCGCGAGATGGAGTGGGCACAGAAGGAGGGATTCTGCGCGGTGGTGCTGGACAAGGTCTTCCCGGTTCAGGACCATCCCTACGGCGAGAGCCTGGGAAGCCACAAGGAACTCTGGCCCTTCTTCGCCCGGGCGGAGGAGATGGAGATGCCCATTTACCTCCACAACATCCAGCACGGCCATCGCATCAGCAACCTGCCCAACTTCCAGAAGGACGGCCTCTACTTCTTCGCGCCCCAGGAGGGGCAGGTGAGCCTCGTGTCACTCATCACGAGCGGGCTGCTGGACGACTTTCCCGGTCTGCGGATCATCTTCACCGAGGCCGGGACGGGTTTCATCAAGCCGCTGGCTGACCGCCTGGACGCGGCCTTCAACGGGCCTCCGGTGGACTACGACGGGGACGCCGATTCCGACGTCATACGGGGGGTCAAGGCCAAGCTGCGGCGCCACCGTGCGTTCTACGGACCCGACGTGTTTCTGGAGAAGAACAGGAAGCCGGCCAGCCACTACTTCCGCAACAACTTCTACTTCACCATCGAGACCGAGGAAGCCGCGCTGCCCGAAGCCATCGAGTTCCTGGGACCCGAGCGCTTCCTGTTCGCCACCGACTACCCCCACGACGACCCCGGCGGCAGCATGAAGTTCCGCGACGTGCAGCTCTTGGCCATCAACCAGAACATTTCGGACGAGACCAAGGATCTCATCCGCCACGGCAACGCCGAGCGGCTGTTCAAGCTGGACGGGTGAAGCTACAACCGACCGCGAGGGCTGAAACTCGGTTCTCCAAAAGGGCTTGTTGCGCGGACAGTGTCCAAGCCCATAGGGGTTGACTCGTATATGAAGCGGCACATAAAATGCTCCCCCGATTAGGGTACCTGACCTTTCCTCATCTGGGCTCGGGTGTTAACCTAGACGTACATGGAGGTGACAAATGGTTGAGAAGAGGACGTCACGACTGGGCACGGTGTACGTTTCGGGGAACGCTATGGACACCACCTTTCTTTTTGCGAGTCCATCCCTTTTTTCCGGAATGGCGAGGATGCTTGATATCTACGGCCAATTCGACAGCTACAATGTCAGCGAAACTGAGGAAACGGCAGATGCCAAAGCTCTGTATTCTGACTTCAGGATGATCGGCCAAGACCTGAAGCAGGCAATAGAATCCTTGTCCACCGATAAGGATGCACAGGTAGACCATCGTCAACTCACCTTCGCCTTTTTGGACCTGGCGAACCCCGTAAGTGATGCAGGGCAATAAAGAGGGCTCGCCTCCCGAGATCAAGCCCAAGCCTCCTGAGACTGCTACTTTCACGATAAGAACCTCGTAGCAGACCACGGTCGAGTTCCGGGGACCATTACCTCCGCCCGAGATCTTACAAGCATACAACAAGGCGCTGCCAAACGGTGCGGAGCGTATTGTGGCTATGGCCGAAAGGCAATCCGCGCATCGACAGGACCTTGAGAAGACTGTGGTCAAGGGACATGCTGCAGTTCAGAAGATGGGTGTCTTTGCATCCCTTTTTATCACCCTAGCGGCTGTGAGCTTGGGCTCTGTGCTGATCTATAACGACAAAGACGCGTCCGGATTGGCTGTAATCATCGCTAGTCTCGCAAGCCTTGTCGGCGTGTTCGTTTACGGCAGGCGTTCCCAGGAACGGGAAAGGGCCCGGAAGGCGAAACTGTTTGACGATGAATGCTAGACTTGCTAGCGGGTGTTGAAACTAGCAAATGAACAAGGGTTCCGAACCGCAACCGCTCGTACCCCTTCTTTGTTTCCCTCAACTCTTGTCGTCAGCAAGCCCGTATGCTTCCCGGGCATGTTGTCGCGACACGTACCCGTCTTCGATATCCTGCCGCACGAGCTCGGCGGGACGTTCTCCGGGATTGCCGTAACCGCCGCCTCCGCTACGGAAAATGGCAAGCCTGGCGCCGGCCCGCAGCGACCGGGTTTCCAGGATATCGACTTCGGACGGCTCTTCGCCCGGGTTCTGGATCGTGGTCCTGGAGGTGGGCGGGCCTCCGCCGCCGTTCAGGCCCCATGAGGCCTGTCGATGGTTTGCCGAGCGTACCGTGAGCATGCAATCGGTCAGGAATTCGTACTCGCGGACAAACCCGGTGCCGCCGCGCCAGCGCCCGGCACCGGCCGAGTCCGGCCAGATCTCGTAACGGCGAACGGCAACGGGATATTCCGTCTCGAGGATCTCTACCGGCGTGCCGGGGGCGAAATGATTGACCGGCATCACGATGGACGCACCGTCATGGTCACGGGTGCCGCCCAGCGAAGTGATCAGGATCTCGTACTGAACGGTCGGCCGGCCCGAGCGGCCTTCCTTGTAGCCGACGGCAATGGCGCCGGTGCCGAGGCCGGAGGGCGCCACCGCCCGGTGGGGGTTGAAGCGTCCGATGGCGGCGAGAACGCAGTTGTAGACCAGGTGAGACGTCGGAAAGTAATGGTTGACGGTTGCCGGGAATTGCGGGCTCAGCACGAGTCCCGGCGGCATCTTGAACTCGATGGCCTCGAATGCGCCCGCGTTCATCGGGATGCTCGGATCCGATGCCGCCAGAACCGCTTGCATCGAGACCGCCCGAGCCGTAACCCGCGTCGTGTTCACGGGTCCGGGGGCCTGGGGGTCGCTGCCGGAGAAATCGAGCGTCAACCGCTCTCCGGCCTTGACGGCCCGAACATGGACCCGCACCGGCCTTGACCGGTCCGCGCCGTCGTGATCAAGGAACCCTTCCGCCTCGAACTCTCCGTCCGGCCATGAGGCGATCTCGCTCCGGACCCGAGCCGTCGTGCGCGTCAGCAGTTCCTCGATGGCGCCCAACAGGGTGTCCGCGCCGTATTCGCGCAGCAGTGCCTGGAACCGGGTGGCCCCAAGTCTTGTGGCCCCCACCTGTCCGCGCAGGTCGCCGAGCACCACGTCCGGAATGCGGCTGTTGTTGCGGAGAATCGCCTCCACCTCGGGATGGACTCCCTCGGCCGTGGCGAACAGCACCGGCGGCAGCAGGATTCCGTCGTGGAAGATTTCGCGCGCAGCGGCGCCGCTCGATCCCGGCACCAGACCACCGACGTCGGCCTTGTGGGCCACGCTGACGCCGAAAGCGACCACCTTGCCGTCATGAAAAGCCGGCGTTGCCACGACCATGTCGGGCACATGGCTGTTTCCCGCCTTGTAGGGATCGTTGGAAACGAACGAATCTCCTTCACTCATGTCCGCTGCCGGATAGCGTTCCAGAACGCCGGCCACCGCCTGCGAATACAGCAGGGAATGATATTGCAGGCCTCCGCCGACCATGATCACGCGTCCGTCGCGGTCGGTCAGCCCGGCGGTGCCGTCCTGCGACTCGCGCAGGATCGGCGAGTAGCCGCTGTGGAACAGCGCGTGCGCCATCGATGCGGTGATCTCCCGCAGCCGGCTCAGCACGACCTCGGTGGTGATGGGATCAAGACTCATGACGCCCTCTCGACGACGAGGTTGCCGAACCGGTCGACGGTGGCATGCTGCGATTCGGGCAGTACCGTCGTCGCATCGAGTTGTTCGATTACGGCAGGCCCGTCGATCCGATGGCCGCCCAGCAACCGGCCGCGGTCAAGCACAACGGCATCCAGAAACTCTCCGCGCTTCAGGTCGAAAAGCGGTCTCCGGCCGATGATGGCATTTTCAACGTTGCGGTCCCCCGCTTTCACGGGTGGCGGCGTGAGCCGCGGCACCGCGATCTCGGCAAGGAGCCGGAACGTCACGATTTCGGCGTCTTCGTCTTTGGCGCTCACGCCGTACGCCGCACCGTGGCGTTCGTCGAAGCGCGCCTTGAGCTCGGCCTTGTCCGAGTCCACGATCCCCCGGTCCGGACAGTCGACGGACAGCTCGTACCCCTGATGCAGATAGCGCATGTCCACCTGTCGCCGGAAGACCACCTCCGAGAGATCGAAATGCTCTTCCCTGATGTCGTCCACGGCCCGGAGGCGCAACTCCTCGAACCGCCGGTTCATGCGTTGGACATCGTAACCGCTCACCAGGCCGAGGTCCGATTGCAGATAGAGATGTCGGACCCTGGTCTGGAGCAGCCCCATTGCGCTGTTGAGGCCGGGATTCGGCGGCACCAGAACCGCGGGTATCCGGAGTTCCTCGGCCAGCAGGCCGGCGTGAAGCGGTCCTGCACCGCCGAAAGCGACCAGAACGAGGTCGCGCGGATCAACGCCGCGATACTGCAGCGCAAGCCTGAGCTCCACCGCCATGTTGTTGTTGACAATCTTGAGAATCCCGGCCGCTGTCTGCACAACGTCGAGGCCAAGCGGTTCTGCCAGGCCCGTGCGAACGGCCGACTCCGCCCTGGATCGGTCCAGCCGCAGCCGTCCGCCGAGGGCGCTGCTGTCCCCGAGGGCTCCCAGCAGGAGGTTGGCGTCGGTCACCGTCGGCAGCTCGCCGCCCCTGCCGTAACAGGCCGGCCCCGGGTCCGCGCCCGAACTCCGCGGCCCGACCTTCATCAGGCCGTCCTTTCCGATCCAGGCGATGGTACCGCCTCCCGCGCCAAGAGTGTGGACGGCCAGCATCGGCGTCGCGAGATCCTGCCCCGCAATCCGGCCCGCGGTGGTCTCCTCGGACCGCCCGTCACGAATCACGCTGATATCGGTGGACGTGCCGCCCATGTCGAAGGTGATGAGGTTCCTGCGTCCCGGAAGCGCGGCCAACTCGATGCCGGACACGACCCCGGCCGCCGGGCCCGAGAGCAGCGTCTGGTTGGGATAGCGGGCTCCGACGTTCATGCGCATCAGGCCGCCGTTGGACTGCATGAGGAAGATCTGCGGCGTCTCGATTCCAGCGGCGCGCAGCTTGTCCACGAGCCGCAGCAGGTAGGTTTCCATGGACCTGCCCACGAAGGCATCGATGACGGTGGTCGAAAGGCGCGGATATTCGCGGATGGTGGGCAGAATGCGCGACGACACCGACACGCGCCACTCCGGCGCCATCTCGGCGATGAGTGCCGCGGTTCTCTCCTCATGCTCGGGGTTTCGGAAACTGAAGAGAAAGTTGATGGCGACCGCCTCGACTTCCTTCTCCTTCAGCCGTGCAATCGCTCGTCTGGCGTCGTCCTCGTCAAGCGGTGTCTGCACGTTGCCGAGATAGTCGAGGCGCTCGGTGATCTCTTCGGTCAGCGATTGCGGCGCCAATAGCGGCGGTTTGACGTAGTAGGGATCCGCCAGGTCCTCCGGCGCCGGCTGTGACCAGCCGCGCCCTTCATAGACCGCCCGGAAGCCGCGGGTGATCAGCAGACCCGTGCGCGCACCCCTGTTTTCCAGAATGGCGTTGGTGGCCACCGTGGTGCCGTGAACCAGAAACTCGATCCCGCCCGGGTCGACCCCGGACCGGAACAGTTCATCGAGGGCGTTCATCACCGCGGCCGACGGATCATCCGGCATCGAGGGGACCTTGGCAATCCGTCGTTCGCCGGTGTCGGGATCGAATGCGATCAGATCGGTAAACGAGCCTCCGGTATCGATGCCGACCATCCACGATGTCATGGCGATCTCCGAAACGATTGGCCCACGCTGGCCCGGGGCTCTAGCGCGAAAGGTCCACCACCACGCGGCCGCGGATCCCGCCCTTGAGGATGCTTTCGATGTGGGGGTCCAATTCATCCAGCGAGCAGTCGATGGTGACGGCATCCAGGTTGGGCAGCTTCCACTCGGCGGCCATCTTCTGCCACAGGGTGGCGCGGACGTCCGCGGGACAGTCCGGCGTGGCCACGCCGACGAGGCGCACGTCCCGGAGGATGAAGGGGAAGACGGTGGTGTTCAGCTCCACCGAGGCCACGTTGCCGCAGCAGGTGACCACGCCGCCGTACTTGGCGGACTTGATGGCGGTGGCCAGGATGTTGCCGCCGACGGTGTCGACGACCCCGGCCCACAAGCCCCTGAGCAGCGGCCGCCCCGACGGGTCGTCCGCCGCCTCGCGGGAGATGACGTCCGCCGCGCCCAGACCCGTGAGGAAATCCTTTTCCGACTCCTTGCCCGTGGACGCCACCACCCGGTAGCCTGCCTTGGCCAGGATGCCCACGGCCAGACAGCCGACGCCGCCGGTGGCTCCGGTCACCAGCACGTCGCCCGAGTCGGGCGTGACCCCGCCCTCCTGGAGCCGCAGCACCGAAAGGGCCGCGGTAAAGCCGGCCGTCCCGTACACCATGCTCTCCTTGAGGGTCAGGCCGGCCGGGCGCTTCACGGCCCAGGAAGCCGGCACCCGCACGTACTCGGCAAAGCCGCCATCGGTGTTGGCGCCGAGGTCGAAGCCGGTGAGGACCACGTCGTCGCCCGCAGCGAAATCGCCGACGCCGCTTTCCACCACCGTGCCCGCGGCGTCGATGCCGGGGGTGTGGGGGAAGTTGCGGGTCACGCCCTTGTTGCCGGAGGCCGACAGCGCGTCCTTGTAATTGAGCGAGGAATAGGCCACCGAGACGAGCAGGTCGCCGTCCGGCAGGTCGTCCGCCGCCCTCTGGCTGATGGCGCGGGAAAAGGTCTTGTCCCCGTTCTCGCTCACGACCATGGCTCGAAAGCGCGTC
This sequence comes from Binatia bacterium, assembly GCA_963422385.1. Taxonomy (GTDB): domain Bacteria; phylum Desulfobacterota; class Binatia; order UBA9968; family JAJDTQ01; genus JAJDTQ01. Next base: position 1,237,993 of record OY729432.1, read on the forward strand.
GAGTCTGACATGATGGAGATCCTTTCACTCACAAGAGGTCAGATCTTGTACTGGTGCTCTTTAAGCAAAAGTACATGGTCAAGATCTGACCCCTTCGTTGCCTTGCCGGCGCTCCTGCAGGCGTTGCCATACCTTGGGCGGCGTCAGCGGCAGGTCGCGGATGCGGATGCCGACGGCATCGTCCACCGCCGCGGCAATCGCGGACGCGGCCGGCAGCACGCCGCCCTCGCCCATGCCCTTGGCCCCGAACGGCCCGGGGCCGTTTCCGCTTTCCACCAGCTCCGAGATGAAATTCTCCGGCAAGTCGTGGAACGTCGGCACGCGGTAGTCCACGAGGTTGGGGTTCAGAAGCTGGCCTTCCTCGTACACCATCTCTTCCAGCAGCGTGTGTCCCAGGCCGAACACCACGCCGCCCTCGTCCTGTCCCTCGGCCTGCAGCGGGTTGATGGCCCGTCCCACGTCGGCCATGGACACGTACTTGAGGATACGGATGACGCCGGTATCCGGGTCCACCTCCAACTCGACGCCGCCCCAGCCCACCTCCCAAAAGGTGGTGGGGGAACCCAGCACCGCGGTCTTGCTCTTCTTGTCGCGGTAGACGCCCCGGCCGACGATCTCGGTGGCGGAGCTGCCGAAGTACTCGGCGATAACGTCGCCGTAAGGTACCCCGCGTCCCTTGGCGCCGCGCACCCGGCCGCCCTTGAGCGCGAGGTTGTCGGCCTTCTCGCCCATGACCTTGGCCGCCGCCCGCAGCAACTGCTTCTTCACGTCCTGGGCCGCCCGCTGGGTCGCGAGGCCCATGACCGTCATGGAACTGCTGGCGCTGGTGGACACGTCGAAGGGGGTGACGTCGGTATCCAACTGGGCCACGGATACCTGCTCCAGCCTGATGCCCAGCTCCTCCGCCACCACCTGGCTCAAGGCCGTGCGGCATCCCTGGCCCACCTCCACACTGCCGGTGAGCAGCACGGCGCTGCCGTCCGAGGACATCTTCACGGTGGCGCCGGCCACCTTGTAGGTGCCCCCCGCGTCTTTCAGGCACACGCTCAGCCCCTTGCCCACGTTGGGCCGGGAAGCCTTCTTCCAGTCCAGCGCCCGGGCCACCTTGCGCAGCCCCTGCTTCAGGTCGCAGTCCACGGGGGTGTCGCCGGGGGTGTAGGGCTCGCCCTTCTCCAGCAGGTTCTTGAGCCGGAAGTCCAGCGGGTCCATGCCGAGCCGCTTGGCGATCATGTCCATCTGCGACTCGTAGGCCCACGCCACCTGGACCGCGCCGAAGCCCCGGAAGGCCCCGGCCGGCACCGTGTTGCTGTAGACGCCGTGGGCATCGATCTTGACGTTGGCGACGCGGTAGGGACCCACGGCCCGGTAACCGGCCTTCTGGGTGACCCGCGGTCCGGCGTCGGCGTAGGCGCCGGTGTCCATGTAGACTTCCAGCTCCCGCGCCACCAGCTTGCCCTTCTTGCTGACCCCGGTCTTGATGCGAATACGCGCGGGATGGCGCGTCACGGTCTTGAAGCTCTCGCTGACACTGAGAGCCAGCTTGACCGGCCGGCCGTTTCTCACCGAAAGCGCCGCGGCGATGGGGTCGGCCTTGACGTAGAGCTTGCCGCCGTAGCCGCCGCCGACGTAGGGCACCACCACGCGCACCCGGTTGAGTGGCAGCTTGAAGATCCCCGCCAAGTGCCCCCGCAGCGTGAAAGGGTCCTGGCACGAGCTCCACACCGTCAACCGGTCGCCGTCGAAGTGGGCGAGGCAGATGTGGGGCTCCAACGAGTAGTGCTGCACCCGATTGAAGCGAAAAACGTCCTCGAAGACGTGGTCGGAGCGCGCGAAGCCGCCATCGACGTTGCCGCGTGAATAACCGAAGTGATAGCACACGTTGGTGCCCTTGAACCGGTCCGGCGCGCCATATTTGGAGCCCCGCAACTCGGCCTTGGGGATGTCGCCCTCATGCACCATCGGAGCGCCGGGCGCCAAGGCATCGTCCACCGTGTCCACAAACGGAAGCTCCTCGTACTCGATCTCGATGTGCCCCAAGGCCTCCTCCGCCACCAACTCGTCCGCGGACAGCACCGCTGCCACCGGGTCGCCGACGTAGCGGACCTTGTCCACCGCCACCACTGCCTGGTCCTTGTAGGTGGCGCCGTAGTTATAATTCAGGCCGGCCAACTCGTCCCGGGTGAGGACGTCAACGACCCCGGGCAAGGCCCTGGCCTTGCTCGCATCGACCTTGAGAATCCGCGCGTGGGGCAAGGGGCTCCTCAGAATCTTCGCATACGCCATCCCCGGAAGCTCGATGTCCCCGGTATAGAACGCCTTGCCCGAAACCTTCTCGATCGCGTCGACGCGCACCGCCGGGCGCCCGGCCACTGATAGTCGCTGTTTTTTCATGGGTGTCTCCGACACCCTTCTTAACCGAAGTTACGGGGTCAGGCAATGACGCCCCGGCGGGGAGCGGCCTAGCGCCCATCCTCACGGCGAGCTTCGCTCCGTCTCCTCCTTCAAGGTCTCCAGCTCGGTCCAGCGCTCCACGGCCCGGTCGAGGGTGGCCTTGGCGGCTTTGAGATCGTCCAGGACCGGCTGGACGCTGGCGAAGGGCCGCGCGTAGAAGTCGGGCTGGCGGGTCTTCTCCTCCAGCGCGGCCACGGCCTGCTCCATGGCCTCGATGCGGTCCGGCAGCCCGTCCAGTTCCAGTTGCAGCTTGTAGCTGAGCTTTGTGGGGCGGGACCTCGTCTCACGCCGGTCGCGAGCCGGTTCCCGGGCGGCCTTGCGCTTCGGGTCGTCGGTGACGTTCAGGGCCTTGCCACGCCTGGCCCAGTCGCTGTAGCCGCCGGCGTAGGGCTGAATCCGGCCCGAATCCTCGAACACCAGGGTGCTGGTGACGCAGTTGTCGAGAAAGCTGCGGTCGTGGCTCACCACCAGCAGCGTGCCCCGGTAGGCCACGAGCTGCTCTTCCAGCACTTCCAGGGTCTCGATGTCGAGGTCGTTGGTGGGCTCGTCCAGGATCAGCAGGTTCGCCGGCCGGGTGAGCAGCCGGGCCAGGATGACGCGGTTGCACTCGCCGCCGGACAGCGCGGCCACCGGGCTCATGGCCCGCTTGGCACTGAAGAGAAAGCCGCTGAGGTAGCCGACGACGTGGCGCGGTTTGCCGCTCACCATGACGTGGTCGCGGCCGTCCGCCACGGTCTCGGCCACGGTCTTGTCGGGGTCGAGCTCCCGCCGCAGTTGGTCGAAATAGCCGATCTCGAGGTTGGCGCCCGGCTCCACGGTCCCGGAGTTCGGGGTGATCTCGCCCACGAGTATACGCAACAGCGTGCTCTTGCCGACGCCGTTGTTGCCGATGAGCCCGAGGCGGTCGCCGCGCATGATGCGGAGCGACAGGTCCCGGATCAGCGGCTCGGCGCCGTAGCCGTGGGTGACGTTGCGGAGCTCCACCACCTTGCGGCCCGACTGCCCGCCGTGCTGGACGTGGATGCGCGCCTGGCCCTGAGGCTTGAGGCGCCGCGCCGCCTCCTCCCGCATGGCCATGAGGGCGCGCACCCGGCCCTCGTTGCGCGTCCGGCGGGCCTTGATGCCACGCCGGATCCATTCCTCCTCCTGGGCCAGCCGCTTGTCGAACAAGGCGTCGCGCCGGGCGTCCTCCGCCAAGGTCTGCTCCTTGAGCCTGAGGTAGTTGTCGTAGGTGCCGGGCCAGCTCGTGAGCCGGGTGCGGTCCAACTCCACGATGCGGGTGGCCAGCCGCCGCAGGAACGCACGGTCGTGGGTGATGAACAGGACGCTGCCCGCGTAGTTGTAGATCCGGTCCTCGAGCCACTGGATGGTGCTCAGGTCGAGATGGTTGGTGGGCTCGTCGAGCAGCAGCAACTCGGCGTTGCCGACGATGGCCCGGGCGAGCCCCACCCGGCGCTGCCAGCCGCCGGACAGTTCGTCCAGACGCCGGTCCGCCGGCAGGTCCAGCTCGCTCAGGACCGTATCCACGCGCTGGTCCACGTGCCAGCCGCCGTGGGCGTCGATCTCCCGATGCAGCGCCTCCAGCTCCAGCAGGCCCTTGCGGTCCAGAGTCTCCATGGACCGGCGGCCGTAGAGGTCGATGAGGGCCTGGAGGTCCGCCAGCCCGGTGGCGACATATTCCCGTACCGTCTGCCGGAGCTCTTCGGGAAGCGCCTGCTCCAGCTCGCTGATCCGGATGCGGCTCTGGGTGTGGATCTCCCCGTCGTCGGGCTCGATCCGGCCGGTGATGAGACGGAGCAAAGATGTCTTGCCGGCACCGTTGCGGCCGATCAGACAAACCCGCTCCCCCGGCTCGATGGCGAGTTCGGCGTGCGCCAGCAGCCGCTGGTCGCCCAACCGGAGGGATACGTCTTCGAAGCTTACGAGGGGCATGGTCCGGTAAGCGGCACCAGCGCCCGCTCAAGCCGGTGCCGCCGCTCCAACCCTACTTGCGGGAGCGCGTGGCCCGGGCTCCCGGCGGCCGGTAGGGCACTTCTTTCTTGACTGCCTCATCCACCGTTTCCGGCGTGACCAGCACGGTGGCCTTGATGTCCAGGGCGCCGGCATTGGCGATGTTGAGCGAGACGGCCGTCGCCGTGGCGTCGTCGGGAAGATCGGCGATCAGGTAGAGGTCCGTGTCGCCGAAGCCGTAATAGAACCCCTCCACCGTACCGCCCATGCCCTCTATGGTCTGGACCAACGCCTCCCGGCGCCGGCTGCCGCCTTCCTTCAACAGGCCCACCAGCCCCGTTGCGGTGTACTTCGATTGGAACATGTATTTTGCCATGGGTCTCCCTCCAAACTCAGTGATATTGGATGATGGATGATATACCGTGCTTTTTCAAGCCGCGCCCCGAATCGTATGGCCCTCACTCCTATTGCTGGCTTGCGATGAAGGCCCGCACCACCTCGTTGAACTCCGCCGGATGCTCGCGGTACGAGAAGTGGCCGGCCTGGTTGATGATGTGCATCTGGGTGCGGCGCTCGCTTCCCGCCAGGATCTCCATCAGGCGCATGCCCTGGTCGAGGGTCGCGGTGGGGTCGTTGTAGCCCCATACCAGCAGCGTGGGCCGTTGCAGGCCGCGGTCCCGGATCCAGCCCAGGGTCTCATCCTTCTGCCGCGCGTGCCGGGCCAGGAAGAGGTTGGTCTTGAGCCCCTGCATCTCCATCTTGTCCACGGCCTCCCGGTACTTCGGCAGTTGGGCGATGGCGGTGCAGGCGTCGAGCCAGTCGTCGGTGATGTGGTCGTGGCTGTAGGAATAGCGCTCCAGCACCCAGCGCTGGCTGTCCCGACCCAGCCGCGGCTTCGGCGCATTGGCGAACACGATATCGTTGCGCCCGACGCCGGGCGCCAGGGTGTTGGTATCCACCGGGATCACGGACTTGACCAGATCGGCCCTTTCAAGGGTCATGCGCGCCACCAGGTAGGCGCCGCGGGAATGCCCCACGAGGTGGACGTTGCCGAGCTTCAGGGTCTCCAGAAAGGCCAGCGCGTGCCGCACCACCGCGGCCATGATGTAGTCCTCGTCGCGCTTGGGATTGTCGGTCATTCCCTGGCCGAGCTTGTCCACCGCGTAGACGTGGAACCACTGCGCCAGGCCGTCGAAGTTGAGCCCCCAGTCGAGGCTGCAGTCGGCAGCGTCGTTGGAGCCGAAATTGCCGCCGTGTAACAGCACCAGCGGCTCGCCGCTGCCCTTCTCGAAGTAGCGGGTCCGGATGCCATCCACGTCCACGAACCGTTCGTCCGCCTGGTTCATGCGATTCCTCCTCGATGATCGGCCAATCCCTGTCCGGGGAAGCCTGCCGCGGGGATCTCGTGAATCGAGTTGCTTCTGCGCCGCGGCCCCGTGGCTCTTTTCGTCGTTTGCCCCACACTGTAGCGGATTGTCGGATGAAGGGTAAGAAAGGGGAGCGCTGAAATTCCCGTTTCCCGTGGTCGCCGCAGTCCGGGAAGACCACGCTCTTGAGAAGGCTCTTCGAGCCGCGGTTCCGCTACGTCTCCCTCGATCCGCCGGACCTTCGGGCCACCTTTGCCTCGGACCCATGCGTGCTTCTGGGGCAGTTCCCCCGGGTTGACACGTGACGTCCGGACGTCGATACTGTGGTTCATGGAACAAGGCAGATTACGAAATTTTCCTGGACAGGTACGAGACGCCATCTTGCAGGTGCTGGTGCTGACGTCCCAACCGCTGTCCGCCAAGGAGATCGAAAGCCGGGTGCGGAAAATCACTGGCCCAACGCCCGCATCCTCAATCAGGTCTTACCTGAGGCTCAATACGCCGGGGCTTTTCGTTCGCGAAGAGCGTGGCGTATACGCTTTGCGAACACGCCGAAGCCGCGGCACCGGCACTCAAAGAGAGCTCGGCTACCCACGGCAATGGCAAGCGCCGTTCCATTGTGGGAAAGCGACCATCGTGAACGCCGACTGCTTCGACTGGATAGAAAGCCGGGAAGCGAATAGTCTTCATGCCGTGGTGACCGATCCGCCTTACGGTTTGCACGAGTATACACCCGAGCAGCAGCAAAAATTGCGCAAGGGTAAGGGCGGCGTCTGGCGCGTCCCGCCCTCCTTCGATGGGAACAGGCGTTCTCCGCTTCCCCGTTTCACTACTCTGACCCGGGATCAACTGGAGCAATTGGAGACGTTTTTCTTCGTCTGGGGCAAATCCCTGCTTCCCAAGCTCGTTCCCGGCGCACATGTCGTAGTAGCCTCCAATCCCCTCGTTTCCTACATCATTTCAAGGGCATTGGCCGATGCCGGCCTGGAGAGAAGGGGAGAGATAGCGCGCCTGACCATGACCATGCGGGGGGGGGAGATCGTCCGAAGGCGGCGCATGAAGAGTTCAGCGAAGTGAGCGTCATGCCGCGTTCGATGTGGGAGCCGTGGGTGGTATGCAGGAAGCCTTTCGACGGCCGCGTTCAGGACAACTTGAGGAAATGGCAAACGGGAGGCTTTCGCCGCCCCACACCGGACAAGCCCTTCGGCGATGTCATCGCATCGGGGCCGACGAGAAAGAGCGAAAGGGCCCTTGCCCCCCATCCGAGCCTGAAACCGCAGGCATTCATGAGACAACTCGTTCATGCCGTGTTGCCCTTGGGAGAGGGTGTGATTCTCGATCCGTTTGCAGGGGCGGGCTCTACGTTGGCAGCGGCGGAGGCGGTCGGTTACGAGAGCATCGGCGTAGAGAAGGATCCTGAATTTTTTTCCCTGGCGTGCTCGTCGATACCGAAGCTTGCCGGCCTGAAGATCAACGGCAACACTAGAGCATGTATATCCAGCTATCCCGAAGTTTCATGATGCCGTCTTTGTGTAGCGTGGCGGTGCGTGTTCCGAGCTCCCCTCTCGGGTTCTTCCTGAAATCATCCATTGTCACCTTGCCCGGATAAATCTCCGTGAAAGTCATCGGCGTCCTGTCCACGGCCGGTTCGGAAACGGTATCTACCGCGTAGACGAAAACACACATCCACTGGTCTCTCGCTCCGTGGGTATCGACAGCGCCTCCGGCTTTTCTTGTGGTTTTTATTTCCACGCCTTCGGCTCCGGCCTTGCCAGCGTTGCCGGCATAAAGCCCTCTCACGATGAGATCAGGATGACCATTGAAATACCTGTTTTCCGTCAAAACGCGAGAATGATTGGCGAGGCTCGCCGTCAACATGTCGGAAAGCAGGCCCGACATGATCGCATGTCATCAAGCCGCTGCAAACCCTTCTCGGCAAGATGCGAATTGACGTCGTAAAAGAAATCGTAGACGTCCTGCATCGCCATCTGGAAATCCTGCTGTCGCAGTCCATACGGAGGTTCTGCCTTCCGATTGAACCTGGAGCTTTCAACAGTATTGCGTATGGTTGACATGGCAAACTCCCAACAGCGCGAATTCCTGGTAGTTTCCAGCAACCTCGACTCTTGATCCTTCATCTCACGCTTGGAAATCAACCGGCAATCGGATAAGGGAGAGTGAGCCGGAAGGGGCAAAATCCAAGGAGGCAGGCAATGGCGAAACCGAACGGCGACGAGCATCCCATGCTGAGGGAGGGGTTGGGGCGGCTGAGAGGCAGAGTGGCCATCATCACCGGCGCCAACAGCGGCATCGGCCGGGCCACCGCCCGGCTGTTCGCGCGCGAGGGGGCCAACGTTCTGTGCTGCGACATCCAGGAGACCATGACGCCGCGGGTGGACGAGCTCATCATCAAGGATGGCGGCGAAGCCACCTTCCTGAACGTGAACGTGACCGCGGCCGGCGGTCCCGAGGAGATGGTCCGGACCGCCATCGCACGGTACGGGGACGTGGACATCCTCTACAACAACGCCGGCGGCGGGATACGCAAGCAGGCTCACGAGTTCACGGACGAAGAGTGGAACTTCATCATGGACCTCAACCTGAACGCCATCCAGAGGAGTGTCCGTGCGGTCATCCCCCACTTCATCGAGAAGGGTAGCGGCAACATCGTCAGCACCGCGTCCACCTTTGGACTGCTGGCCTCGGGCAACTACCCGGCCTACTGCGCCACCAAGGCGGCGGTGATCAGCCTGACCCGGCAGATGGCGCTGGACTACGGTCCCAGGGGCATCCGCGTGAACTGCATCTGTCCCGGCGCCACCGAGACCCCGCGCTTCCGCGGGCATCCGCCGGTACCTTCGCTGCAGGCCGCCACCCCCGAGCAGCGCAAGCGCATGGCCGACAGCAACAAGGCGCTGCTGCGAATGGCGCGGCCGGAGGAGATGGCCTACGGCGTCCTGTTTCTGGTGTCCGACGAGGCGTCCTTCGTCACCGGCCACGCCCTGGTGGTGGACGGCGGCCAGACCATCGCCGTGTAAAGCAGGACACCGGCATTTGGACGAGAGGCCATAGGGATCAGGAGGACAGGCATTGTATTGCTGGCGCGGCACGGTGGGGGTGGTGAAGCCGACGCTGCGGCCCGGGTCGCTGGAGACCTTCATCCGGCTGATGCCGGAGGGGGTGTGCGTGGTGCCGCGCTACGTCGGCATCCGCACCGGCACGGAGGCGGAGTTCGACGAGGCCATCACCATGGCCGAATCCAGGGTGGCCGAGCTGGCGGAGATGGGGGTCGACCTGGTGGTGATCCAGGGGGTGCCCCCGATCATGCTCCGAGGCTACCGCTTCGATGGCGAGCTGACCGAGCGGCTCAGCCGGCAGTACTCGGTACCGGTGCTCACCGCCGCCACCGCGCAGGTGGAGGCGTTGCGGGCGCTGGAGGTGCGGACGATGGCCGGCCTCTCGTACATCCAGGGCGAAATGAACGCGAAGTTCGCCGACTTTTTCGAGCAGGCCGGCTTCAAGGTGACCGCCATGAGGGAGATCGGGGGCGTGACCTTCGCCGACGCCGGCCGGATTCCGGCCGAGGATATCTACCACCAGGCCAAGAATGCCTTCGTCGAGTGCGGCGGGGAGTGCATCTACCTTCTGGGGGCGGGCTGGGACTGCCTGCCCGTCATCGAGTCCCTGGAAGAGGACCTTGGGGTGCCGGTGGTCACCAACCTCAACGCCGACGTGTGGGCCACCCAGAAGCGCCTCAAGATTCACGAGCCCGTTGCCGGCCACGGACGGCTGCTCGGGACGCTGCCGTGACCGGCCGTCCGCGGTTGGAAGACTTGAGGTATGGACATGGCGCCATCATGGCGCCCTTCGACTTCGCTCCGCTACGCCTGCCTTGAGCTTGCCGAAGGGCTCGGAACGAACGTTTGCGGTTTGACGGGATACCGGGATCCGAAAAAAAGGGAAGCACATGGGACAGATACTCGGCCTGGGCATCACGCACTATCCCGGACTCGGGTTTCAGGGGAACATGACCCGCCGCATCAAGATGTGCCTGGAGGACCCGGCGCTGCCGGAAAGGTTGCGCAACATGGGGAACTGGCCGGCGCCCATGCGCGAGCAGTGGAGCACGGACGATGGCCAGGACCACTCCGACGCCCACCGGCAGGACATGATCGACCGCTTCCGCATCGCCCGCCGGGCCCTGGACGAGTTCCAGCCCGACCTGTGCGTGCTATGGGGCGACGATCAGTATGAGAACTACCACGAAGACTGCGTGCCGGCCTTCTCCATTCTCGCCTATGAGTCGGTCGACGCACAGCCTTGGATGCATAGCCGCCGGGGCGCCAACGTGTGGGACGAGCCGGATGACAAGACCTTCACCATCCAGGGCCATCAGGAAGGCGGAAAGTATCTGGCTTCCAGCCTGCTGGACAACGGCTTCGACGTGGCCTACTCCTACAAGCCGCTCCACCGAGGGCTGGGCCACGCCTTCGTCAACTCCATCCTTTACCTCGACTGGGACCGCCAGGGGTTCCCCTACCCGCTGGTGCCTTTCACGGTGAACAGCTACGGCCGCAAGCTCGTGGGCAGCCGGGGCATCCCGCTGACGCCTTCGGCCGCCCGGAACATTGCGGACCAGTGGGACCCGCCGGGCCCCCAGCCCTGGCGCTGTTTCGACATCGGCGCGGCCACCGTCCGCGCCTTCTTGAAAAGTCCGTGGCGGGTGGCCCTCATTGCCTCGTCGAGCTGGTCCCATTCTTTCCTCACCGCCAAACACGCCTTCATGTACCCGGACGTGGAATCCGACAAGCGCTACTTCCAGGCGCTCAGGGACGGCGACTGGGAGACCTGGCGCAAGACCAACCTGCCGGAAGCCGAGGACCGGGGACACCACGAGCTGCTCAACTGGTTCGCCTTGGCCGGCGCCATGGCCGAGATCGGCCGCAAGCCCGACGACGCAGTGTTCCTGGAGTCGTGGATCTCCAACTCCGACAAGGTGTTCGCGCTCTTTCGCCCGCCGGAGCATCGGGGTTAGCCTGGAGCTGCAATTCGGACCTTCTCTACATAAAGTCCGGCCCATGGTCGAGGAAGAAGATACCAAGGCCTCAGGGGAAACCTGTTCAGCAAGCTGCATGGCGAGATCGGATCAGGGCCGATCTCGCTGCTCAAGTCGAGGCCGGTGGCACACTCTACGGCTATCGCCAGGATGGCGCGTATGTTGCCCGGACCAAGAATGGTGACGAAATCGTCACGCCGGGCGCAAGTAAGAACGCCTGAGCCGGAAGGGGATGTGAGGCGGAGGTTTGCTCGCTCGCTAACGAACCTTCGGGCGGCTGTCGCACGGTCCGACGAAACCCGGATCTACGACAATGCCAACCCTGAGAATCCACGTCGCGAGGTCACGATTCTGACGCCCGAGTCAAGGTGGATCGCAGAGAACCCGCCGCCGTAGCTGGACACCACTGCACTCCACCTGGTGTCGTCACGCTAGACCTCACTGTCCATAACGCAGGCAAAGTGTTGGCTTGGCGAATCGTTTGTACCTGCCACGGGAGACTTAATTCAATATGTGGGTCAATCTCTATAACCTGCCCGAACCGCTCCCGGACGCCGAGGAGTTCACCGACCTGATTCCCGACCGGGGCGTGAAGATCGAACGCATCGTCTCCCACGGCCAGACCTCGCCCGCCGACGAGTGGTACGACCAGGACCGCGACGAGTGGGTCGTGCTGGTCCAGGGCGAGGCCGTGCTGGAATACGAGAGCGGCGAGAAGCTGCGGCTCGGCGCCGGCGACCACGTGCTGATACCCGCCCACCGCCACCACCGGGTAGACTACACCAGCCGGACGCCGCCATGCATCTGGATCGCCGTGTTCGGGAAGATGGCATAGTCATCCGCCCGACGCCGCAGGCCCCGTTGACATCTCTCCCCATCCCTTCCACCGTGAGCCAGATCCCTGAACGCACCCCGCCGGTGCGGCAGTCGGCACCGCGTTCCACCCCTGCACAACCCCTCTGCCACCATCCTCCGACGCACCATGTCCGCAGAGAACGAGAGCCGGGCCGTAAGAGCGCGGGCAGAGATTGGATATCCGGGAGAGCATCCCCGCTGTTCCCAACCGCCTGCACAAAGGAGACGGCACCATGACTACCAGTGTCACCTCGCAATCCTGGTAACGCAGAGGGGTCTCCCGGGCAATCTGAAGAAATTCGCACCACTGTATCTTGTCGGGCATTCAGAGCGCCGGAACCGTAGAGTTAATTCAGAATGGCGGGATCGTCGGAAGTATCGTAACGGCAGGAACTACGGCTCACGTCAGCGGTCCGCGCTCTCCCATGTGCTGTGTAGGGTGTGCAAGAGTGCTTCGGCGTTCCGGGTGTCTTCTATCCAGCTCAACATGAACGCCCTGTTACCCGCATCCTTGATCGAACATCCGATATGCCAGCACCCTCTTTCATTCTCGTAGGCGAAATCGGACGGGAGATTCGCAGCCAGCAGTTCAACCTTCAGCGGTCCCTGAACGCTGCCGAGAATGATGAAGATCGATCCGTCCATGTACGGATCGATGACGCGAACCGATTGCGTGTCGCGGCGAAAAATCGCCCTTATCTGCACGTAGGCATCGTGCTGTGTGCCTTGCGGGAAGAACAATTCGCGGACGGTTTCAGTTGCTGGCGCGAGAGTACCGCCGTCGATACGCCAGCAGATCCGCTGCAAACCGGCGTTGAGCTGTTCTACCAGACCCCCGAGGGCGAGTTCCTCGAAAACAATGAAAGCGACGCGTAGCTTGTCCTCCCCGTCCAGGGCTTCGTACGCTGCGTTGATCCGATGCCGGTACGCTGCCTTGCGGTACTTATGCGAGGAGTCTTCCCGCACCGTGAGCCTCCAATCGACCGTTACGCCGGACATGTCGATGATGCCGGGTATCTCATGGCTGTCGAGTTCGAAGAGGCATGCGACAATGACTCGCCAAGGGTCGCGTTCGCGCCTAGTCTTCCCATCGTCGTTAGGGAAAGACATGCAGGGTTTCCAGGCTCCGTTTTCGTGGTCCGAACGGAAATGTCGGCAATGTGAGGTCAGGCTATGCGCCGTTTTCGACCAAGAGGTTGACCAACTTCGGATAGCGTCTCGCGATATCGGGATGACGGAGCAACCGGCTTTCCAGGTCGCGCTTTTCCCACCATTGGACCAGGAAATCTGTCAGTCTTCGCAGGTCTTCAAGATGATCGACGAGGGGAGCGGTGACGCGAGGATGCGCGATCAGCAGGAACCCCTTGGCATCGTGCCGCTCAAGGGTATCTCGTATATCCTGCACATCGCCCTTCCCGACAGTGCGCCCGCGCGTTTGACCTAGGCCAGGATGCGTATGCGTTGCTTCTGGCGGTTGCCACGCGCAAAGTGGGGCCTCGGAATCGTCCAGTCGATCAGGATATCCCTGCTGCTGTCCCGGTCGTTGACACCGCCAACCGGCTTGGCGCGCGAAACGCCTGGTTCCCGGCGGAGAAGATCGACGAACAAATTCTCGAAGTTCCCCGCATCGAGCGAGGAATACCAGTCGGTGCGGGAATCGGCGAAGAAAACTTGATCCTCGGCCGTGCGCCGTTTCAAGAACCGCTTGCGCTCGGCATCGTAGACTTCCCGCCCACAATTCTCGCGGATGGCTATTAGCGTCTTATCGCCGAGAAAGATACAATGACTGTCGATCGGAAGAAGCAGAGGCCTATCGCAGGGGCCGCCGGTCTTGTCCATGAGACGTTCGGCGAGCTTGATTGTCTTGAAAGGAACGACGTTAGTGATTCCATTCGCGAAGACCGCGAGCGCATGTTCGCCCGGTACGATGCTCCGGCGGTTCGTGCGTATTCGAACCGTACGGTAAGAATGGCGGGCTGTAGAGCATTTCACTTTCGCCTGCGAGAATCGATCTGGTTACGTCCGCCAGTAGTATATCGGGCTCCGTTTCACGACCGATCCGGTGCCTGTCGTGCGTCACCGCCTTCCCCGGAAACCGCTGTTGTGAATGCATGGAGTCCAATATACACCATAGCGTTGGAGAAACACCAAAATGGTGTAAAATTGGTGGCCGTTTCAAGGAGTTAGGAATTGCCACAGCCAAAGTCGGAGAGGCACAATGTTGGCCTGTCCGAAGTCGACCTTCTGTGGCGTGATTGATCCGACGGACCATGTCGGAATTCGTGGCGTGGCACCGCCACGGCCTCGCTCAGGATCTGCCGCTACGACGCCTCGAACCGGATTCGCGCGGCAGCAAGAAGGCGGGAGGATCGCATGACGCATGATCCGGTGGTGCAGGACGATCCCGTTATCGCAACGGCGGAAGGAACGCTGCGGTTGCTGGACGGAGTTCGGCCACTCTACATGCTGCCTGCGGATCCGCTGGCGGAGGAAGTCCTGATCCCGGGCTTCCAGGCGGCGGGGAAGGTTGATTGCATCATGGTTGGGTTCTTCTCAAGCGAGGTGCTGGCCTCGCTTGCCCCCGGCCTCGCGACCTACATCGCCGGTTCCGAGAACAGCTTCCGGCTTATCGTAAGCCCCCTGCTACAGACCGAAGACCAGGTGGCCATAGAGGACGGCCTGAAATCGGCGGAAGTAGTAGCGGACAGGATTCTCGAAGAACTGACCGTCACGGAGGACCTTCTTCAGCGCCATACGCTGAAGTGCCTGTCGTGGCTGCTCCGGGAGCGCAGAATCGAAATCAAGGTCGCCCTGATGAAGGATGCTCTCTTTCATCCCAAGGTCTGGCTCTTCGAGAACAGGTCTGATGTCGTCGCGGCGCACGGGTCGAGCAACGTAACCATTGCGGGCATTTGGAAGAACATCGAACAGATCGCCATATCCAGGTCGTGGCAGGACCCGAATCAGCGTTATATCACTGGCAAGCTTCGCTACGAATTCGGCCGGTTGTGGGAGAACAAGGACGAGAACTGTATCGTCATCGCGATGCCGGAGGCGGTCAGACAGCGCCTGCTGCGGACGTACAGTTCAGAATTCCCACCGACCGAAGACGAGCTGCGTGCTCTCTACGGTCGCGCGACAGGCGTATCGGAGGAGCCCGAACCCTACGAGGCCGTTTCAGTACCGGCGACGAGTTTCGCGATACCAGGCTGGCTGAGTTACAAAGACGGACCATTCGAACACCAGGGAAAAGCGGTCGATGCATGGGACGAGGCCCGGTATCGCGGTGTTCTGGAAATGGCGACCGGCTCGGGCAAGACGATCACCTCTATGATCGGCGCGTACCGTCTCTGCCAACGACACAAGCCTCTCCTGATCGTCGTCGCCGCGCCTTATGTGCCGCTAATCGAACAGTGGTGCGATGAAATCGCGCCGTTCGGCTTGAAGCCGGTCAACCTCACCACGGCCGGGAGCGCCGCGAAACGCGCGAGCGAGTTGCAAAAACTGAAACGACGGCTGCGCACCGGCCTGTCGGATGTTGAAGCGGTTGTCGTCAGCCACGACACGCTGTGCACTCCGGAGTTCCTTGCCGCCATCGAGGCGTTCGACTGCGCACGCCTACTGATCGCGGACGAGGTGCACAACCTCGGGCGGCCATCCTTTATCAACGATCCGCCCGAATTCTTCGAGTACCGTCTTGGCCTCTCGGCGACGCCGATACGCCAGTATGACGAAGACGGAACGGAAGCGTTGTTTGGGTTCTTCGGACCTGTGGCCTTCCGGTTCACGCTCGAAGAAGCCATCGGCCAGTGCCTTGTCGAATACGACTACTACGTCCATGCCGTGTACCTCACGAAAAGTGAGATGGACGAATGGTTCGACCTCACGGGAAAAATCAAGCAGAACGCGTGGCGCAGTGAGGGCGGAAAGCCGGAAGAATATCTCGCCAAGTTGCTGCGGGACCGGCGCGCTTTGCTGGAGACGGCGTCGGGCAAGGTTGCCACCCTAGGTACTCTTCTGAAGGAAGAGAACACGGGCAACCTGCGGCACACGCTGGTCTACACGTCGGACAAGGGACCAGATCAGCTCGACAACGTGAACCGGCTGCTGCGACACAGGAATATCCTGTTCCACCAGCTCACAGCCAAGGAGACAGCAAGCCGGCATCAGACGAAGCAGATCATCAAATCCTTTCAGGAGGGTGAAATCCAGATGCTGACCGCAAAGCGTGTGCTAGACGAAGGGGTGAACATCCCGCAGATATGCAAGGCGTTCATCCTCGCGAGCACGACGGTCGAACGGCAATGGGTGCAGCGGCGCGGGCGACTTCTGCGCAAATGCAGCGCCATTGGCAAGACTCACAGCGTCATCCACGACCTGCTAGCCCTACCACCGGGCATGGAGGAAGGGCTAGATACCGATGCGCGCGCTCTTGTGCGCTCAGAGCTGCACCGGGCACAGGAATTTGCGAGGCTTGCGAGAAATGCAGGCCGACCGGACGGGCCGCTGGTGACAATCGATAGAATGGTTGACGCCGCGTTCCTGTAGCGGCTGGAGGAAGAGATATGGCACTAAACGACAAAAAGATAATCTCGATCATCCTTGAGCAGTACTCGGGAATCGAGAAACGGTGCGAAGGCTACCGGGAACAGATTATCCAAGTGATTTCCGAAATTCTGGAATACGAACGAAGCCACAGGGTCTCCGCGACGAATATCCAGAAGAAGATCAACGACAAGTGCAACGCCACGGCGCGGTTCCTTGCGACGCAGCGCGGCCAAGACACCGGCACGGAGGAACTGGACTCATGAAACTTCTCCGCGCCGAATTTCAGAACTTCCGTCTGCTCCGCGACCTTGAGCTTGAATTCTCCAGCGATCCCGACAGGAAGCTGACGGTCATCCGCGCGGCGAATGAGTCGGGCAAGACGACGATCCTTCACGGCCTGCAATGGGTGCTCTATGGAGACGGGGCGTTACCTGGTAAAGGCGAGGGCTTTCGGCTCCATCCTATCGACTGGGATGCCAGCGAAGGCCAGCGCGTCCCGATCACAGCCACGGTGAAGTTCGAGTTGACGAAGTATCGTCGCACTTCAGGTGAAATGCGCGAAATGCGCCGGCGCTATCGCCTCGTGCGCTCCGCATTCGAGGATGTCGACAGTCAGGTCCATCGTTCCGCCTCGACCGTGAAGCTGTTTGCGCTGAACGAGACTGGAGCAAGTCCTATCGACGCGCCGGAAGCTCTGGTCAACGAGGAACTGCCGCCGGAGCTGCGGGAAGTCTTTTTCACCGATGGCGACCGGGCTCTAAGCTTTATTGAGGCGGATATCGCCCTGTCCACAAAACGCGAGCGCGTGCAGCGGGCGATCCGTTCCCTTCTCGGCCTCGGCGTGATCGACGACGCAATCAAGCATGTGCGCAAATCGGCGGCGGAAGTGAACAAGAAGGCGAAACAGGTCGGTGGCGGCAGCGAACTGAACGCAATCGCTACGCGCCTCGAAGAGATGGAAAACAACCGCGAGAAATTAGAGGCCGACCTTGATGACGCGAAACAGCAATTCGGCGCTTTCGACGAGAAGATTGACGAAATCGATCGCAAGATCGCAGCGGCCCTCCAGAAGGGTGACAAGGAGAAGCTGCGCAAGGACCTCGACCACGCACGGGCCGAAATCAGGCACTTCGACAGCCAACTGGCGGCAGCGAACAAAGAACACTCGGCACTGTTTCACAGTCGGTCTATTGCAACCGACCTGCTCGCACCTGTGCTCACGGGCGCATTTGACAAGCTGGAAGAGTTGCACGACCAAGGCAAGATTCCGAACACGACGATCCCAGTGCTGCATGACCGCCTTGAAGCAAAAGTGTGCATTTGTGGCGAAACGCTGGAACCTGGTAACCCGGGTGGCGACAAGCGCCGCGCGCGTATCCGAAAGCTGATCGACGACAACCAGCGCGTCGATGAAATCCAGGAAATCATCACAGACCTGTACTACAGCGCAAAGCCGCTACAGGGCAGCGGCGGATCGAGCGGGTGGCTAGAGGAATACAAGAAAGTGGTCAAGGGTCGCGACGGCATCCAGGCACTACGCGACAAAGCGGGCCGGAAGTTCCGAGCGCTGGAAATGCAGCTCGACTCGCTTCCCGACACGGACATCCAGGGCCTGCGCGAAACGTGCCGCCAGTACAAGGACAATCGTGACCGCCACCTGTCGAAAAGGTCGGCCATCGAAACCCAGCTTATGGGGCTGAGGCGCGATCGCGAAGGGATGGAAGCGAAGCGCGACCGCCGGCTGCGCGAACAGAAAAAGGGCGCGCGTATTCTGGCCGAGCGGGACGTCACGCAGGACGTGATGAAGGTGCTGAAAAGCGCTTATGCGCAAATTACGAACGAGGAATTGCAAAAAGTCAGCGATCTGATGAACAGCATATTCCTCGAAATGATCGGTGCGGACCCTGAACAGGGCGCAATCATCCGGCACGCTGAGATCAGCCCGGAATTCGATATCATTGTCTATGGTCCGCAGGACAGGACACTTAACCCCGACCGGGACCTGAACGGTGCGTCACGGCGGGCGCTGACGCTCGCATTCATTCTGGCGCTGACGAAGGTCAGCGAGGTCGAAGCGCCGAATGTGATCGATACGCCGCTCGGCATGACGAGCGGCTTTGTGAAACGGTCTATTCTGCGCACGGCCGTGCGGGAGAGTGCGCAACTGATCCTGTTCCTGACGCACGATGAAATCGCCGGCTGCGAGGAGATCATCGACGAGGCCGCGGGCGTCGTCTTCACGCTGACGAACCCGGCGCACTATCCGAAAATGCTCATCAACGATCCGGGGGTCGTCGAGCGCAAGGTGGTCCGCTGCGCCTGCGACCACTTGAACGAATGTGAACTCTGCCAGCGCCGCTCGGATGCGGAGGTCGAGTTGGGTATAGCGTCATAGGAGGCGATGATGACGGATCGATATTTCAATCCGTTCCAGGCAATCGATATCAACGTGCCAGTCGAATTCCATGAGGCGTTCATACGGTACTGCCAGCGAAGCGCCAACGCGGTGATCGACCAGAGCCCGTTTCCGCGCATGGTCGATCTCTGGTTCCTGTCCGTATGCGTCGCGAGTCGGCTCGGGCTTGATCCCGCCGACATCGCGAAATTCGATACGCGCAAGATCATTGATGGGTCGATATTTGGCAGCGATCCATGGCGTGTTCACACGATCATGCTCATTGCGATTGGCACATTGGGCGATGTGCAGGTCGTCTCCGAACCCCGCAAAATGATGACGCTGGCTAACGGCCTTGCCGTGGCCGGCCTTCCAAAAGTCATCGAAATGCTCAAGGACGGCGATGCGGAACCGATCTGGAACCTGTCGGACGCTGTTGACGCTCTCTTGCGCAAAGAGAGGACAGCGTAGGAGCCGGTGCATGTCGATATCGGTTTGTGGGAATGCCTGGCGAAAAGCCGAATTTGGTGGCAGCAGTTGGGCGGGCGTAATTGGGAAGCCGCATAACAAACGGAGATAAACGGCTTGTTCAAGATTTGTGCCCGCACAGTTCTGGAGCTAGGCGCTGAACTTATCAGTTCCGATGTCATCGCGTTCTATGAACTGATCAAGAATGCATTCGATGCCGAGTCCCCGACGGGAGCCGAGATTCGTTTCGAGATCACCCTGAGACGGAACGATTACCTGAAATTCCGCCATCGGGCGGTCGAAGGACTTGCAGATATAGAGCATCTGAAATCCGACATCGAGAAATCACTCGACCAGTCGGCGCCGAAGGACTCACTGAACCGTTTCCGCAACGCGATACAGGGTGCGGATAATCTGGAAGAGCTTGTTGGAGTTCTGGACGCGGCGCACGCTTCGGAGAACAGGATTATCGTGTCCGACGAGGGCACGGGGATGTCGCGACAGGATTTGATAGACAACTATCTCGTTATCGGCACGGCATCGCGCAAGCGCGCGATCAACGCGGCCCTTGCGGGACACCACGCGGGAGACCGGCGCGCCCCGTTCCTCGGCGAGAAAGGCATCGGTCGGCTGTCGGCGATGCGACTCGGCGACCGGCTGATGGTCGAAACGGCCGAGCGTCGCGACAAGCGGCTAAACCTGCTCAGGATCGACTGGTCGGTTTTCGAAGACCTCGACGCGATGCTGGACGAGATCCATGTCGCGCCCGAGCATGGCACGTCCAAGCCGGATGGGAACTGGAGCGGCACGAAGCTGATTATGACCGCGCTCACTGCGGACTGGACGCATGATCGCGTCAAGCATCTTGGCGAGCATGATATTGCGCGGCTGACCGACCCGTTTGCCGATGTGAAACGGCGTCCACGTATCGCGATCTTCTGGAACGGCACACGCATCCCGGTTGCTCATATGAATCGAAACCTGCTGTCGCACGCCCATGCGTCCGTCAAGGGCCGGTTCATATACAGAGAATCAGGACCGATGTTACAGTGCACTTTCGAGGCGCTCGATCTTGGGTTTGAGCATCCGCACGAAGTGGAGAAGAGAGAATTTGTGCGGGCCGACCTCGAGGGCTCGATCATCGGTACCTCCAGCGAAGTTCCGTTGTCCGCACTTGATGGTCTTGGACCGTTCGAGTTCGAGGTCTACTGGTTTAACCGGCAGCGCCTCGGTCGCATCGACAGCATCGGCGACCGAAAGATTGTCCGTGACCTGCAAAGGAGGTGGTCAGGAATCCTGCTGTTCCGCGACGGGTTTCGCGTACTTCCCTATGGGGAAGATGATGACGACTGGCTTGCTCTGGACCGGCGCGCTCTGGCCAGCACCGGATATCTCTTGAACAAGACACAGTTCGTCGGACGAGCCACAATCTCCCGTCTTGGCAATCCGTTGCTGATTGACCAGACAAACCGTGAAGGCTTGCGGGTTTGCTCCGAACAGCAAGCGTTCGTCAGCTTGTTGCAGCTCGCTATCCAGTCTCAGCTTCGCGATTTCATCCGGGAAGTCGAGCGCCGTCACAAGAACCAACCTCTTGACATGACCGAGGCAAAGACCGGTGTGTCGAACCTCGAAAAGAGAGCGAAGGCCGCCCTCCGCCAGATCAGGAAAATTGCACCACAGTCCTCCGAGACGATCGAGGAATTGCAGCACACCTTCTTCGAGATCAAGGAGTTCTTCGACCGGGCGCAGCGCCGAATCGACGAAGTGGAGAGCGAGAACCGACAGATGGTGCAGATGGCGGGCGTGGGTCTCTTGGTCGAAGTTGTAGCGCATGAACTTGCGCGATCGACCGAGAATGCGCTGGCGGCTCTTGAGGCTCTGCGCGGCAGGGACCTACCGGAACAGATCGGCGGCCTGCTCAACGCCCTCAGATCGGAGATGACATCGGTCAGTAAACGCGTCCGCGTGCTCGACCCGCTGAGCGTATCAGGACGACAACGCAAGGAAAGCTTCGATTTCGGCGCGTTGATTGAGGACATACTGAGCGGGCACGAGCTTCAGTTCGAACGTCATGACGTAAAACTCAAGGCCAGCTTGCCTGACAACACCGTCCGCATCCGCGCGGTGAAGGGCATGCTCGTGCAGATTTTCGAAAACCTCTTGTCCAACTCGCTATACTGGCTCGACCTCCGTAAACAGCATGAGCCAAACTTTCGGCCGCGGATTGCCATTGCGATGGAAGACGACCCTCTCACGATCATCTATGAGGACAATGGCCGCGGAATTGCACAAGAGAATCGTGAAAGCGTCTTTCGTGCCTTCTTCTCTCTGAAGGAGAAGTCGAAGCGCCGGGGGCTTGGCTTGTATATCGCGCGCGAATGCGCAGAATATCATGGTGGCAGCTTGACGCTGGACAATCACGTCAATCGCCAGACGGGACGCCTTCACCGTTTTGTGCTGCGACTGCCGGACGAGGTTATGGTCTCGTGACGGAGCTGAAGGATCTTCTCGCAGCACGGGGAATCACACGCGCCCTCGTCATAGACGACGTGTTTGACTCCCTTCCACGTCCCGAGGAACTCAATGACGGTGATTGGTCGAATTTCTTCGATGACCTCGGCGATGCCGGAAACGAACTGCTCAAGGAATTGTATAAAGGATATGAAGAAGCATCAGCCGAAGAGCTGAAGGCATCTCAGGATTTTATCACGGTAGTTTGGGAAAACCGTACGAAACTGCCGAACGCGGCCTGCGATCACCTGTTCCACGACTATGAGGAGACGAAGACTACGGAACGCGCGGGCCTCGATGTGCTCGTCGGCGCACTGGGAGCGCTGGGGCTGGCCTGCACAACGATGGGGCGCGAACTTAACGAGGGAGCGAAGCAAGCAGAGCTGATCTTTGTCGACTTGTTCTTGGGTTTCCATCAGTCCGAAGACGATATGGAACGAGCAGTCAGACGTGTCGGTGAACTGGTCGAAGGGCGTGTTCAGAACCCGCCGCTCGTCGTCCTCATGTCACGTAGTCCCCGGCTTCAGGAAAAACGAAACGAGTTTCGGGACACGGCGGGACTCTTAGGGTCCACGTTTCGCGTCGTCAGCAAAGCTGACCTCGCCAGGGAAGGAACGCTGGAGACCCTGTTGACGCGGCTGGCGAATCACTACGAGGACGCAAAACGTGTTGCTGGCTTTGTCCATGCGTGGGACAGCGGCCTCGACCAGGCACGGCGGAATTTTGTCCGCATACTGCGCCGTCTGGATCTATCGGACCTTGCACAGGTGCGGGCGCTGCTGCTCGACTTCGAGGGGCAGCGCCTCGGTGAGTATCTTCTCGACGTTGCCGACCGGGTTTTGCAGCATGAGATAGAAGATGACGACAATACGATTGCGGCGGCTCTGAAGCTGAACAAAATCGATTTGAGAAAATACCCAGCCCCGCATCTGGCCGGTTCTCCGGATTTGCAGGAACTCGTGCACCGCATGGTGTTTGTGCACCCTGATCGCCTGCGTCTTTCGGCGAACGAAAACAAGGTGCAATTGCAGTTTGGCGACGTGCTGCGTTGGAAGGCTGATGAGGGCGATGGCTACGGTGGTGCTGTTTCGCTGGTCGTGAGTCCGGCATGTGATCTTGTGCGCGACGGCGCCGAGCGCGTCATGCTGCTTTCGGGTACGCTCGAAGAGCTTCAGCCCAAGAATTGGTCTTACAGGGCCGGCCCGATCAGAACAGCCATTGTGATACTACCCGACGAGGGGCGGAAGTGGATCAGGTGGAACCTCAAGAATGTCAGAAGCCTGGAGTGGAACAAGCTGGACAAGTTGATCGGAGAGGACGTCAGTCTAAAGCGCATTGGCCGGCTCCGGGAAATCTACGCAATCGAAATCCAGCAAATGCTCCTGACGAACCTAGGCCGAATCGGCCAGCCCGCGAACCTGCCGGTCCCATTCCCGGTTGCCATTTCGTTGTTCTACGTAGGAATCGATTGCAAGGCGCGTAGACTTGCTGTCAACCATATCGACTCCGCTGCCTGCTACGTCGGGCGCGGCGAAAGGCCGCAACCGGTACACCGGCTGGTCCTGTCGGAGCAAACTTGCGATCACATAGAGCAGGCTTTGCAGGCGTTGGGCCAGGATGCCGTTCGGCAATCCGCCCAAGCCAGCCTTGCAGCCGTAAAGGCGGACCGCGACTTCTTCACCAAGTTCGAGCGAGGCGAGATCGAGATGCCCACCGACGCAGGCACGAAGGTCATCAAGGCGGACAACAATAGGGTCTATGCCGCGATCATTCGAGGCGGAAAATTCGACGAAGGAAGTGATATCGTAGGCGAACCCCGGAAAGCGGCTTTGATCGTCAAAGTGACGGATATCGCCGGCCATGACGGGGACCAAAACGGTCCCTGAGACCTACTTGTGGCAGGCAAGACAAACCTTTGCCTGCCCGTACAGGTCGTCAATGTCCAGCGGCTCGATATCCGGCCTTAAGGGGTTGGTCTGTACCTTCGAGCGCATCCGTGCAAGCCGTTGTTCATGATCCTGCCTGATCTGTTCGACGCGATCCGGCCGTTCCAGATCTTCAAGCGACTCCCCCTGACTCCAGGTAAAAGGCGAGCCGTGCTCGACGGCGTTCTTCTCGTATGCCTTGGCCTCTTCGAACGCCTCAGGGTGCTGCTCTTTGAGCCGTACCCATTCAATCTTTTGCTGGAAGAAGCAGAAGGTGCAGCCGCTACGCGTGCGCCAGGAATAGTATTTGGGTAGACCGAGCCCAGCCCCATCGAGAATCTCAAGGACCCCTGCCTTGTCGATCCCCGCCTGCTTGAACGGCAAGTTGATGACCAGGTTGTCGTGCTTGGAAGAATAGCCTTCGCGGTATTCCTCATCGCTGCGGATCGCGACGTAACTATGGACCGTCGTCCCATCGACCAGCAGCGGGCGAAGCCAGTGCTCGAACGGACGGAGTTTTAGCTGCCGCGTGCACCAGCGCGTCTGTGGCGAAGGAAGGAAATCATTGTATTGCTTGAGCCAGAAGTCGAAGTCGCGGTCCGGGTTCAGTTTGCGTATCGGTTGACCGAGAAATCCCTCCAGCAGCCCGAGATATTCGTAAACCTCGGGCAGTTCCTTGCCCGTATCCGTAAAAAAGTATTCGATTTCGAGTTCGGGGTGACGCTGTCGCATGTAAACGGCGAGCGCCGCGCTGTCGCGCCCGCCGGATAGGCCAAGTACGTGTTTCACAGGACCGGTCGTCAAGAAGCGGCCTTTTCTTTCCCATTTTTTTGTGCAGGCGGATAATTTTGCATGTAGCGCGTGCTGAGTTCCGCCAGCGCCGCCAGAATGATGCTCCGGCGGCTAGTGTCGGCGGCCTCCAACGAGGCGGCAACACGCTCGATGAGATCATTGACGGCAACACGGTCGGCGTCGGCGATGTCGAATTCCTCGAGCAGCGGCACCGGCCGGCCGTCCATACCGATGATGACGGCCATGGCCTGTCGCTTGTCGGGGCGGCCCTGAACGCGCGCATACGTCTCGGCCCGGAGGAATTTCTGCGCCATGTCGGCAAGCTCGATTGCCGCATGGTCTATATCGGGATCGACCCATTCACGCGGCGACTTGTTCGCGGCAAGACTCGCGATCCCTTCGAAACTCTCGTCCGAACCGTCGAACTGCGCCAGTCGGCCGACGAAGGCGTCGAGCCGGAAATCTCCGGCAAGCCGCCTGATATTCTCGGCGCGCTTGCGCAATTCCACCAGGGACTGCGGAGAGACGTTAGGAACCTGCATCTCCTCCAGCATGATATCGCGCAGGCGGTGAAGCATCGACGGATAGGCCATTACCAGTTCTTCCAGGCCTTCGCGGACGCTTACGACGACACGGCGCAAACCGTCTTCGTCTTCATTGGCAAGCGAAACGTCTTCGCCAAGCGTTTCCGGTATGTCGTCGAACAGGAACCGGTTGGGATCGTGCGCCCGTTTGAACAGATCGCGAATTTTTACAGCATTGGATGACAGCCGCATCGTCAGCCCGGTCCATTTGGGAAGCCGGTCGTAGATCCCGACAAGGCCGCGCCCGACATCGATGGGCTCCAGGTGAACAAGCTCGTTCGCGTCGTCGAGATCGCGGACTACCTGCGCCATACCCGACAACAAGCGGCGTGCAACATCGGTCAGATCCATCCAGCGCAACTGGATGAAGGTCGGGTCCTTGGCAAGATACTCCACGTCCACGTCGTCGAACTTGGTCCTAAATATGCCATTCCGGTAGACCGCCAGTTTTTTGTGCTGGGACAGAACGAATGCTACGGCAAGGATCGGCATGAGACCGTCCTTCACGCCAAAGGGCATCTCGCGCCATAGTTCGAACAGCTCGGATACCGCGACGGTGCGCGAGGAGCGTTCCTTCACATGGTCGAGCGCGGCAGTCCACAGCGGGGCCAGGTGGCAAGGATCTGCACCATTCGTCGGGGCAACGAATCGCCACCCCTTGCCTTCCCGGGCATAGAGCCCAGTCGCTTCCAGGACGGATTCGAACAGCCCACCCTCGGCCGGGTACCCTTGGATACCAAGGCGAGCTTCGCCCTCGTTCAGGACCATGCGGCGCAACAGGGCGTTCTGTGCCGCGATGGCATTGCTTGACGGTTTCTGCCGACTCAGCAATTCGTTATGCAGCCGCGGCGACTTCGCGAAGCGGCGGTCTGCTAGCTCGGAGGCGATGCCGTTCAGATCGGCCTGCCGCAGGCGTTTGGGCAGGTAGTTTTTCCGGAACCACAGCGCATTGTCGAATGCCTTGTGCAGTTCGGTTTCAAGCAGGGCCTGCAAGGCCGCAAGGCGAGCGGAGACTTCCCGCCGCGCAACGAAATCGCCCGCGAGTTCCGGATGATCATTGCTGACACTATCGAGCGCAAACAGCTCCCGCGCTAGGGGCACAACTACCCATGACTTTTTCGAAATCCCGACGACGACGTCCCATGCATCGCTATACCGCGCGGCTTTGCGGCACAGGTCCTCGGCACAGGCCTCGCTCTCTCCCTCGGTCGGAATCGCCAGCAGGAATTGTCCTATAGCGCCGTTCTCCGGCCCAAGCCTCGTGGCGAATTCGACGAGGCCACTGATCGGCACGACGTATACGTCGAACCATCTCAGCGCGCCGGTGTCATGATAGTGGCGCTTGGCGAGGATCGGCTGAAGTCCCGCGACGGATTTCAACTCGGTGAAATCCACCTCGTCAATCTCGTCGAGCGCGGCCCGCACCGCTCTATCAATATCGAAATCGCTCCCTGCGAAGATGGCGCGTGCGTCGAGGAATTTCTTGAAGATCGTGAACGACCATGTGTCCAGTTGCGAGAGCACTTTTTCAAGCGCCTTGTCCGATGTACCGTGGAAACAGGTGCGCAGCAGGTCAAAATTTGCCACGAGGCCCGAGCGTTCCTTGAACAGGTCAATGACGGCGATTGTCTTGAGTAACCCGACATGAAGGGAGTCGCCGCCAATGGATTCGCATCGTTCGATCGCTTCCGCTGCCAAGGCCCACCGATGTCCGTCCGGCGAAGCGAGGATGGACGGTTCCAGGTTGGCGCGAAGATAGTCCCAAAGCCGGTCGGGGCCGTACAGTTCGCCGTCCCCGTCATGGTTCAGATAGTCCTGAAATCCGTGCGGTTCGGAGGAATTCAGGAAACCGAATATGCTGCGCTGATTTTGCCCGAATCGCCGCCGCGATATCGGTCCAAGCAAACAAGCGACAACGGGATGCAGTGGCCAGCATGCTTCCAGCATTGCGGCGAGCCGTGCAACGTCACCAGCGCGTTCCCGACGTGCGAAACCGGCGACGGCGGACGCGAGCGGGCCGGGCTTCTTTGGACGATAATCACTCTCGATGGCGCGTGAGATCAGGTCGATTTGCTCTTCAACCGCAGTGTTGACAACGAGGTCGATGAAACGCCCCTGAACTTTCGCCCACTCGTCGCGCATTTCGTGCGAGAGGCGATGGGCGTATTCCTCGAACGCTTGGTGCAACACGCCGATGACAAGAAAACGCCCCTTGCTTCGCGACGCGGCTTCAGCAAGCTGCTGGAGGATGTAGATGTCGGAGCCGTCCCGCGCGGCGGCCTCCAGAAACTTGCCCATCTCGTCGATGACCAGGACTAGCCCGCCGTGCGTCTTCGGCCTGGATGCAGCCGCCTCGGTCAGGGTGTCGATCAGATTGCTTTCAGTCCAGCCGTCGCGTGGCTGCCGTGCCACGAGTCCTGTTCGCTTCACAGCCTCGCCGATGACCGCGACGGGGTCGTCGCGACGCGCGACGACGGGAAGGATGCGCCATCCCTTCGTGCCTGTCGGTAACGCGGTCCAGATCGTTTTCGCCAGATTCTGTCCGAAGACCCCGGCGGCCTCCTTCTGCAAACCGGCCTTGCCCCTCAGCAAGGCGCTCAGGGCCACGACGAGGCTCGATTTGCCGCTGCCGTAGGGACCTGTCCATGTGAATGCGCCTTGGCCCGTTTCGGAGACGTGGCGCGCCATCGTTGCCAGAACATCGGCGGATGACTGCGGACAAATGAATCCTTCAAGGGCGGCGGCGTCACCGAGATCGGCATCAATGCGGATCGATCTGAGAAAACGGCGGGCGATCCAGACACGTTCGTTGAGCACCATCACGCATCCTCCTCAGCGGGCCCGCCGTAATCGCCTCGAATCCACAACAAGGCTGCCTCTTTACTGATTTCGACGTTGCGCTCAACATGCTTTACCCCGGCGGTTTCGGTCCAGCGGAGCGCGCCGCCCGTCACGTCTTCGAGCGTCGCCAAGCGGTCAGCCACATCGTTCTCATCGAAAAGGAACACGCGGCCAGGCCCGCCGGGCGCATGGGCGATGGCCTCGAACGAGAGCGTGGCGACATTCGGAGCGTAGCGCGACCAGAAGTCGATCAGCGCATAGGTAAAAACAGCATCGCCCAATGTCGTCTTGGGACCTCGCACAAAGCGGAAGCCGTCCTTCCTGCCGATGGCCTTGATCAGCCCGAGTTCCGTGAGAGGCGACTCAAGCGCGTCGTCGTGCCCGGTCTTGCCGGACAGTTGCCGCGCGACATAGGTGCGAATGAAACATGCGACGTCATTTCTTATCGTCGTGTTAGCGGGCTGAGGCCAATTACGGTCCTTGGCAAGACGGTCGAGCCTCTTGATTAGCCCGTCCCGCTCGAAGGTGACGGCGGGATAGTGGCTGAACGCCCAGAACCACGTCGTCTTCTCCTCGCGGGCCGCCAACTGCCAATGGATCAGCCACAGCGTGGTGGGGTGCTCCATATACGGATCAAGGCCTTTCGGGCCGAACAAGAGATCACCGAGTTCCGTCGTTTGAACGGAAGTCGTTTCCGGCTCGGAGATTATTCCGCTGGCTTTCGCCCAATGGCGCATCGACGTGACCATGTTCTTGCCGACGCCGAATCGCGCGATGGCGTCTTTGTCCCAACAGGCGGCCCTGTTGCCGGGTCGGTCTTGGGTTTCAGCGACGCGGTCGTACACCTTCTTCAGCCACCCGTAGCGCAACGGGAAGGTATCGTGGCCTGAGAATTGCGGGATGTAGTCTGTTTGATATAAAGGACCGTGTGACATGCTCCCCTCGGTCACTGGATGATGCCTCCAGTTCGACTGTAGCCGACGAGTCATGCTATGGTCAACAGATACTTGGATGGTGCACCTAGAAGCACACGGTCGCCGGAACCCCGGCAATCAACAAGCCTTTGTGGTTCTAACTCATTGAAGCACAATGAAAATTAGAAACACGATCTACCTTGATCATCAGGCGACGACCCCGGTCGATCCGCGTGTTTTGGCCGAAATGACGCCCTATTTCAGCGACTCGTTCGGTAATCCGCACTCGTCGGATCATTGCCTCGGGTGGGAATCTTCACGCGCCGTCGAGGTCGCCGCCGCGCGAGTCGCACACCTGATCGGCGCGGACGCAAACGAAATCACCTTCACGTCCGGCGCAACCGAGTCGAACAATTTTGCCCTGCTCGGCCTCGGACACTACGCGGCGTGCGGCAAGCGCCGCCGAATTCTGCTGAGCGCCATCGAGCATAAATGCGTGTTGGCGGTGGGAAGAGTCCTGGACGAGCGCTACGGGTTCGTCGTCGAGTCGATCCCCGTCGATTGCGAAGGTTTCGTGAAGCTGTCGGCTCTCGAAGCAAAGCTAGACGAAAGTGTTCTTGCCGTGTCGGTCATGGCAGTGAACAACGAGATCGGAACCATACAGGACATCGAGAGAATCTCGCAGCTCGTAAGAGACTGCGGCGCCCTATTCCATTGCGATGCGGCGCAAGCGCCTGTTGCAATGAACGTCGAAGGAATTGGAAGGCATGCTGATGTCCTCAGTCTCTCGTCGCACAAGATGTACGGGCCGAAAGGGATCGGCGTCGTCTATATCGCGCGCGGGTTGCAAGACAGGTTCGAACCCCTGATCTACGGCGGCGGCCAACAGAACGGTTTACGCTCAGGCACCGTGCCCGTTCCGCTCTGCGTTGGCATGGGGGCTGCAGCAGGTTTACTGGTTGGCGACACCGCCGAGGAAAGGCGCGCGAACCTGAGCCGTCGGCGCGACATGTTCGTCGAAAAACTGAAGGGCCTGACGTGGCCGGTGGCTGTAAATGGCCCTGGAAATCGCGACCGGCATCCGGGCAACGCGAATGTGCGATTCGCGGGTTTTGCCGCGCATGACACCTTGAACACGCTTCAACCGCGACTCGCAGCCTCAACGGGTTCTGCTTGCACCTCCGGTATCCCGGAGCCTTCACACGTCTTAAGGGCAATTGGTCTAAACACTGACGATGCCGAGTCTTCTATCCGTTTCAGCCTCGGCTTCAGTACAAGTGATGAAGACGTTGAAGAGGCTGTGGGCCTGATTGACGAGACGTTGGCGAAATTGTCGAAGACCAAGCCGGTGTGCTCAGCCTGACTTGACTATTGAAATGCCTCGAACGGATGCAGCCCACCGGGCCGGCTCGGACGGCTGCCCAAGGCATGTTCGTTGCATGGCTAGGAAGGGCGGCACCGCATCCGTCCTGGATTGCCACGCCACGTGCCACAGCGTCTCGCCGATTTTCGGTGCCGAACCCGGATAGTGATGGGCCTGCATCAGGCGTCGATAACGCCCTTCCTCCCAGCCGCCACCGGCTCGACCACCACCTCGCGCAAATTCAAAGGAGTCCCCTCGCTCCATCCTGTAATCTCCGCCTTTCTACTCCTTTCCTCCCCGAAAGTTCATACCTGACCCTAACTCCGTGTCCTCTAACTCTTTTTGGAAGGGACAAATCCTACATTGGTCGTAAGGGGTAAAACCTGAACCCTGTTCAAGTAAGATAGAGCCAAATCGTTGGTCACGACGACCGCCGGCCTCTGTTTACGGATTTCTCCGCCAACAGACGGCCCGAACCTTACCCACCAGGCTTCACCCCGCTTCATCCCTGATGTCCTCGGCCGTCCCCTCCATCCACTCCGTCGCCTCGGCTTCTCGTTGGGTATCTGCCGCCATCCGACGGTAACCCTCCTGAATATCGCCATATATGACGTAAGGCCTGACCAGGGACTCGATGAATCGACTGATCTTGCGTCTGCCTACGACCTGATAGAGACCTGCGTACACACTTTCATCCAGGGTGATTGTCAGCTTCTTTTGCATGGCGACTCCTAATACGTATATTACGCGAATAGTACACGTATGTACCGTCATGACCGAAGAGACGCAATACGGCCGGCCTCTGTCACTGAACTAACCGCGCGACTGGAAGAGAAAGAAGACGCCGGCCACCACCAGGACGGCAGCCAGACCGTCCTTGACGGTTACGGTCTCGTCTTCTCTCAGGATCAACCGCGCCAGCGAGAAAGTGATCAGCGGTTGAACGTTCCAGATGGGGGCGACGATGATGGCCGGGGCGTAGCTCACCGCGAGATAGGTCAGGATCGAGCCCACGCCCTGAAAGAATCCCGACAGGAGGAGAAAGAAGTAGCTGTCCCCGGAGATCCGGATGCCTTCCCGCCAGTCGATGCGCAGGACCCTGCCGAACAGCATGACGAGCGTGAGTCCCGTGACGTGGGTCACCAGCGATCCCGGAACGGGCGTGCCGCCGGCAAGGATCGCCACCTTCTTGAGGATTGGCCCGAAGCCGAAGAACACGATGGACAGGAGCGGGTTGAGGAACGCCTTGTAGCTCACGGGCCGTCCGGTGACCTTATCGTCGGGGGTCTTGCGGGTAATGAGCAGCAGCCCGGTCACGATCAGGACGACGCCGATGACGATGAGCGGGGTCGCGGTCTCCCCCAACAGGATGATGGCATAGACGGCGGTCAGCAGCGGCGCGGAGTTGGCGATGGACTGGGCCTTGGAGGCGCCGAGCTCGTCGATGCCCTTGAGCACGAAGGTGCGGCCGAGGAAACTTCCCACCAGACCCACGGAAACGAAGCCCCCGGCCGCGGTCCAGGGCATGCGGAGATGTACATCGCTGAACGGAAGAACCATGATCAGCACAAGGATGAGCACCGAGCCCACCTGTTGCAGCAGCACCGCGGCGCTGACGTTGGAGTGCCTGAGGCCGCGCTTGACCAGGACTGGAGAGGTTCCCCAGAATAGCGCGGCCGCCAGCGCGTAGGCGACGCCGGTGTCCATCCCTAGGGGATAGCACCGCCCGGAGCGGGCCGGAAGTAACGCGAGGCACCCCGACCCTTTTTGTTGTCGGTGACCTGTGAAGACATGTAGGGCGGGTTTCTGACCCGCCCGCGCTCGGGCGCCGCCTCGGCCAGGTAGAACGGCGGAAGACCGCCGAACCGGAATCGGTGATCGAGTCCGCGGGCTCCGAACTCCTGCTCGTCCTGCCTCAACATCGGCGTCAACCACGGATCCCGCTTGCGGTCGGTGAGGGTGTCGCGGAATCTTCGAGACGCCCCCAGGGACGATGAGCCCGTGGCGATGACCTTCGCTTTCGGGTGGTAGTCTGCGGCGATCTTCAAGACCTCCGACGGATTGGGCAGGCGATGGACCTCGTTCAACACCACCCTCTTGGGCCCCAGGTCCTGGAAAAAGCCTTCGGGATCGGCCAGTCTGCGGCGCGTGCTCGGCAACTCGCAATCGAGATACTCGACATCCGGCAGGGATTGGCAGAGAACCGTCTTGCCCGCTCTGCGGACACCCGCGAGCCAGACCACGGACTTCGTTATCCAAAGGTCCTCAATGGCTTTTATCCAATGACTTCGTTGAACCATATGCAAAATATGATTGCGTTTAGTGCTACTACATGAAGTTTATTGGCGTTTGGTACACGAGTCGCATCACCTCCGACCGACCAGGCGCCCGTCCGAGTAGTCGAATCGGCTTGAAACCCTCCTCCGACATGTCATGGTTAAGGGATCGGGATTCGATGCAGCACGGTTCCTTGCGAAAGGAGACGGTAATGCTCCGGGGATTGCTCGGCAAGAAGACACAGATGCCGGATGCGGCCAACGCGCTGCCCGGCAGGCCGGATAGGATGCAGGTGCCGGCGACGCACTTCGTGAACGGCAACCCGCTGGAGCCGCCTTACCCCGAAGGCATGGAGAAGGCAGTGTTCGGCCTGGGCTGTTTCTGGGGGGCGGAGCGTTGTTTCTGGCAACTCGACGGCGTCTACACCACGGCGGTGGGCTACGCCGGGGGAACGACGCCCAATCCCACCTACGAGGAAGTGTGCACGGGCATGACCGGTCACAACGAGGTGGTTCTGGTGGTGTTCGATCCAAAGGTGGTGAGCTACGACGAGCTCCTCAAAGTGTTCTGGGAGTCCCATGACCCGACCCAGGGCATGCGCCAGGGCAACGACGTGGGAACCCAGTACCGCTCGGGCATCTACACGTACGGCAGCGCCCAGAAGGAAGCCGCCGAAGCCTCGCGCGGACGCTATCAGGGAGAGATATCAAAGGCGGGCTACAGCGGCATCACCACCGAGATTCCGGACGCCGGCGAGTTCTATTTCGCAGAAGACTATCACCAGCAGTATCTCGCCAAAAACCCATGGGGATACTGCGGGGTGGGCGGCGTCGGCGTGAGCTGCCCGGTGGGCTAGATCCGGGGCCTCCGCCACCGGACAGCCAAGGCTGTTATGCCCGCGTTGCCGGGTGGGGGCAATGGGTGCTAATGTCCTGTCCCCTATGCTCTACGACTATGTCGCCTTTCCCGACCGCCCGCCGTTACATTGGCCCCACGGCGCGCGGGTGGCGCTGATCTTCACCATCAACATCGAATACTGGGAGATGACCCGCGACGGCGCGGAGCCCCTCTACCCCGGCGGTCCGGCGACGATTCCGCACGTGCTCCCGGGCAACGTCCCCGATTACGCCAACTGGACCTGGCGCGAGTACGGGCAGCGCGTCGGAGTCTGGCGCATCATCGACGTGTTCGACAAGGCCGGCGTGCCCGCCACCTGCACCATGAACGCGCTCACCGGCATCGAGCGACGCCGCATCATCGACGCCGCCAACGAGCGCGGCTGGGAGATCCTGGCCCACAACTACGCCCAGAACGACGTGCTGACCTACTACGCGCACCAGCCCGACAAGGAGCGCGAGGTCATCCGCCGCACCCTGGACGCCTACGCCGAGGCGGTGGGACGGCCGGCCCGGGGCTGGCTGTCGTCGTCGCTCAGGAGCACCCACGAGACCCCACACATCCTGAAGGAGCTGGGGCTGCTGTTCCAGGCGGACTATCTGAACGACGATCAGCCCTACCTGCTCGACACCCGCCACGGGCCGCTGGTGTGCATCCCCTACTCCAACGACGTCAACGACTTCGCGGTCTTCTCCCGCGGCGGCCGCACCACCTCCCAGGCGATGGAGCTGTTCAAGGAGCAGTTCGACCAGCTCTATCTGGAAGGAGCCACGAGCGGCCGCATCATGAACGTGGGCATGCACCCCCACGTCATGGGGCAGGCCTACGCCATCCGCGCCCTGCGCGACTTCGTTGACTACGTCAAAACCTTCGACGGGGTATGGTATCCCAAGCGCGAGGAGATGGCCGAGTGGTACCTGGAGAGCAGGGCATAGGGAGGTGTCATGAAACCGTATCGTGTGGCTTTGATTCAGCAGCAGACCCGGGTGATCGTGGAGCCGAAGGAGCGTAACGCGATCATCGACGAAAATCTCGACCGCATCTTCGAGCTGCTGGACTGGACCGCCATGCGTCTGGGCGACGTGAAGCTCGCGGTGTTCTCGGAGTACGGGATTATCGGGCAGTACCGGCCGCGGTCGGTGGACGAGTGGCTGGCCCTGGCCGAGACCATTCCCGGCGACGTCTACACCGAGTATACCGAGCGTTACGGCGAGGACTCCATGTTCCCGGTGGCCGACACCGACATCGGCCGGCTGGCGTGTCTGACCTGCACCGACGTCGTGTTCCCGGAGATGGCCCGCTGCCTGGCGCTGCGCGGTGCCGAGGTGCTGGTCCACCCCACCGCGGAGCCCTACGCGCCGGAAGGAGAGGCATGGGACGTGCTGCGGCGGGCCCGGGCGTATGAGAATCTCTGCTATTTTCTCTCGGTCAATGCCGGGGCTTTCGTCGGTTCCAACCGGCCTACCGGAGGCTATCGCGGCATGACGCAGCTCATCGACTACATGGGGCACGTGCAGTCCGCGGCGTCCGCTCCCGGAGAGGCGGTGGTCACCGGCACCGTGGACCTCGACAACCTGCGCTGGGAACGGACGCGCATGGCCGACTCGGGCCACGTATGGAACTTCCTCGTGGAGCTGCGCAGCGATCTCTACGCCCCGGTGTACGCCAAGGCCAGGCGCTGGCCCAACGACGGCTGGAGCGACCGAAACCTGCAAGACACCGTAGAGACCCGCGCCGAGGCCCGCAAGATCATCGAGCGGCTGGTGCGGGAAGGGCGGCTGGTGAAACCGGAATGAGCCGTTCGGCGGTGTCATCGCGCGAGACCGACGTGGCCGTGGTGGGTTACGGTGGGGCGGGCGCCGCGGCGGCCATCACCGCCGCCGACCACGGAGCCAAGGTCCTGATCGTCGAGAAAGCGGCCTCGGGCGGCGGCAACACGCGGCTGTCCGCCGGCTCGGTGCGCACCTTCGGCGCCCTCGATCGGGCCGTGGAGCACATCACCTTCCTGTGCGGCGGCGCCACCGATCCCGGGGTCATCGAAGCACTGGTGCGCGAGAGCCACGACAACGAACCGTGGCTCCGCTCCCTCGGGGGCGAGGTGGTCGTCGACCCGCTCCAGGCTGCGCCCCCCAGCTATCCCGTCTATCCCGCCGGCGCCGCCTCGCCGAAGCAGCCCGGAGCGGACGGCGTCGGGCCGCGGCTCAGGGTCAAGGGCGAGACCACCGCCAAGGGCAGCGACCTGTGGGAGCTGCTGGCCCGTAACGTCGAGGAACGCTGCATCCCGGTGCTGTTCGAGAGCCCCGCTCTCCGGCTGCTCCGGAACAGCGACGGCGCGGTCGACGGACTCGTGGCGCGCCGCGACGGGGAAGAAATCTCTATCCAGGCACGGAAGGCGGTGGTCCTCACCTGCGGCGGCTACGAACGAGACCCCGACATGCAACTCCAGTTCCTGGGACAACGGTACTGGTCCCTGGGGGCGTCCGGTCACACCGGGGACGGCATCCGCCTGGCCGCGGACGTGGGCGCGTCCCTGTGGCACATGAATGCCGTGGCCGCGGGCTTCGGCTACCGGGTGGACGGGTTCGACGGCGCCGTCATCCACGCCATGCCGGGTCCGGGATTCATCTACTTGGACCGGAACGCCCGCCGTTTCGTGGACGAGACGGCCATGGACGCCCACGCCGTGGGCTCGCTGGTGACGGAGCTGGACCTGGAAACCATGGAACGGCCTCGGGTGCCCTCCTTCGTGGTCTTCGACGAGGCCACCCGCACGGCCGGGCCGGTGGCCAGCACCGGTCGCGGCGCGGCGGCCGAACGGTACCGGTGGAG
Organism: Binatia bacterium; assembly: GCA_963422385.1. Lineage (GTDB taxonomy): Bacteria > Desulfobacterota > Binatia > UBA9968 > JAJDTQ01 > JAJDTQ01. The sequence continues at coordinate 1,274,016 of OY729432.1, forward strand.
TGATGACAACGCGACGGAGATAGCCAAGGGCTGGATCAAGACGGGATCCACCCCGGGGGAGTTGGCCGCCGCGCTCGGGCTGGACCCGACGGCGCTGGAACGGACCATCGAGGCGTACAACAAGGCCTGCGCCGACGGGAATGATGCGAATTTCGGTCGATCCGTCGCGACCCTGAAGCCCCTGGAGCACGGCCCGTTCTACGGCGCCGCGCTGTGGCCGAGCCTGTTCAACACCCAGGGCGGCCCCCGGCGGAACGACAGAGCGCGGGTGCTGGACGCCTGGGGCCATCCCATCAAGGGGCTTTACAGCGCCGGCGAGCTGGGCTCCATGTGGTCCCGGAACTACCCGGGAGCGAGCAACCTGACGGAGGCACTGGCGTTCGGCCGCATCGCGGGCCGCAATGCCGCCGCCGAAAGCCGATGATCCGGTTCGGGGGCACAGAGGAACGCAGCGAGAGGCAGGGTATGGCGATTTACCGCCGGAGCATGGACCTTGGTCATGTTCTTCAAGCATTTCGCATCCTGATCGGGAATGCGGTGACGAGCCGGAGCACGTCATCCCCGTTGTCAATGATCCAGATGGTTCTCACGCGCGGGTTGCGGCCATCGGGTGTCTCCATAACGCCATCGACGCTATAACGCACACCATAATCGGATGCTGCGACGCTGACCTTCACCCCTGCCCCTCTCCCAGAGGGAGAGAGTTGGGGAGGGCTACAACTGGCTTCCCGCCTGATCGAACCGGGAAAGGAGTCCCTTTGGAACTCATCGAATTCGTGGACACGACGTTGCGCGACGGGCACCAGAGCCTGTGGGCCGAGTCCATGCGCACGGGCATGATGCTGGCGGTGGGCGACCGCATGGACCGGGCCGGTTTCAAGGGCATGGAGCTGATGTCGAGCTCCCACATCAAGAAGTGCGTGCGGGAGCTGCACGAGGACCCTTGGGAGCGGATACGGCTGGTGGCCGGCCGGATCCGGGAGACGCCGCTGCGGGTCATCATCGGGAGCCGGAACGGTTTCGAGCTCACACCGGAGTCCATTCAGCGGATCTTCCTGGAGCGGATGGCGGCCAACGGCGTCCGCCAGGGCCGCATCTCCGACGAGTGGAACGACCCCGCGGGCTGGCGCAAGACCCTGCGCATCGCCACGGAGGCTGGGCTCGAGCCCATCCTGAATATCATCTACTCGGTTTCGCCCAGGCATACCGATGCCTACTACGCGGAACGGGCGCGGCAGGCGGCGACGCTGCCGGTGGCGCGGCTTTGCTTCAAGGACCCCGGAGGCCTGCTGACGCCGGACCGCACCCGCGCGCTGGTGCCGCTCATCATGGAGAACATCGGCGGCATCCCGCTGGAGTTCCACACTCACTGCACCACCGGCCTGGGGCCGCTGTGCGCCCTGGAGGCCATCAAGCAGGGCGTGCGCATGGTCAACACCGCACTGCCGCCGCTGGCCAACGGTTCGTCCAACCCATCGCTTTTCAACGTCGCGGCCAATGCCCGGAGCCTGGGCTACGAGACGGCAGTGGACGAGGGGATCCTGCGACCGGTGTCCGAGTACTTCACCAACGTCGCCCGCCGGGAGGGGCTCCCGATAGGCGCGCCGGTCGAGTACGACTACAACCAGTACCTGCACCAGGTGCCGGGAGGCATGATCTCGAACCTCCGCCACCAGCTCGCCCGCGTCGGGCTCGGTGATCACATGGAACGGGCCCTGGAGGAAGTGGTGCGGGTGCGGGAGGAGCTGGGCTATCCCATCATGGTCACGCCCCTGTCCCAGTTCGTGGGGAGCCAGGCCGCCATCAACATCATTGTCGGGGAGCGTTACAAGGAAATCACCGACCAGGTGATCCTCTACGCCCTGGGGCGCTGGGGCCGGGAGGGGAGCGACTCCATGCACGCCGACGTCAAGGACAGGATCCTCGCGTGCCCGCGGGCCCGGGAGCTGGCCGCGTGGGAGCCGCCGGAGCCCACGGTCCGCGAGCTGCACGCAAAGTACGGCGGCAGCGGGGTGTCGGACGAGGAGCTGCTGCTACGGTATTTTCTGACCCGGGAGGAGATCGACACCATGCGCGCCGCCGGCAGCCCGAAGGACTACCCCTTCGCGGCCGAGCCGGCGTCGCGGACGGTCGAGCGATTCACACAACGGCGCGAGTACTCGCACATCCAGGTTCGAAGCGGCGGCTTCGCCCTGAGTCTGTCGCGGCGAGCTCCCTCGGTCGGAGGCTAACCAACTGCCTCCGCGCCCCGAGACTCGGCGCTGGCGGGGTCGCGACAATCATCTGACGACGCGGAGACGGATACGGCGGTCGGAGGCGGACTGCACGAGACAGGTATCAACGCTCTTGTCCCGACGACGGGCAATCTCCGGCGTTCTCGACGATCTCGATGGCGGCCGCGTCGAGGCCCAGCGATTCGAGTGCGGGACCGAAGTACCCTGTGAAGGTGCCCGTCACGGAACCGTCGACAATCAGACGCTGGTCGCCACCGCAATGGATAATGAGGGCATCCGCCAGGGAGAGTGACAGGCGGTTGAAACGGACCTCGTCTTTCAGGTAGGTCCTCGGTTCGCCGTCGTCGAGTGAGAAATCCTCTTTCGGAACCTCACCCACGACGACGCGGTCGGCAAACAGGAGCACCCAGCGCGCCCGGGCGTTGCCGGAAGACGCCTCGAACACCGCGACGGCCCGGGTCTGAACGCCCGAAACGACGACGCGGCCTGCCGGCGCAGGGAGCTCCCGGTCGCCGATCTGCCGCAGGATACCCGGCGCCGACCCTGGCGGGACGGTGGATAGCGTCCCGTACCCCAGGCGATCACGCAGCCGTGACTCCACCGCTTTCAGGTATCGCGACCAGAGCGTAGTGACTTGCTTGCGCTCCGGGAGCAACACCGAAGCGTTGAGCAACACCATATGGTCGTGTTCGACCGGCCAGTCCGCCGCAGCCTTCGTCGCCAGCAGATCGACGAAGGACGAGAGCAGTGGCTCGGCCAGGGGGTCTCCGATCAGATCGCGCGGGGGCTCGATCAGGCGTTGCTCCCTTTCCGCAACCCGGTCAGCGTCGGAGCCGCCATCGTCGAAGGCGATCGACATCGCCCTCTCCAACGGCACACGGTTCACGTCGGCGTCACCGATGCGCTTGTGCGCCGCCATGGCGAATGCGCTGCCTTCGATCACCTGCTGCGCTTCCTCGATGTCGAGTCGACACCAGTCGCGGGCAAGCATCGCGAGCTGAATGAATCCCTCCTCGATACATATCTCCTCACGGCTGCCGGCATTGATCAGATCGACCTGCAGACCTATCGACAGCCCCTTCTCCATTTCCTCTATCGCCTTGCTGGCCTTCGGCTCGTTCAATCCACGCATGTCCCGCAGGACCGCGCCGAGACGCTCGGCAATGGCCTGGCGTTGCGCGGGGCGCAGGGACGCGAAGTCGATGGGCGGCGTCAGCGTGGAGTCCGGTTCGCCGTCGTCGGCAAGTGCGCGCAGCAGCGCCAACTTGGCGAACTCGTCCGGGATCTGCGCGCACAGAATGCGGTCCAACAGGAGCTTGCGGTTGTGGTCGATGCCCGGAACCAGCTTGTGAATGCGAAGCGCCTCGGCGAGCCCCAGCCAGTCAGCGCTCCGATACGTGTGGCGCGGATCGTATGTGCGCGCCACCTGCAGATAGACCAGCGCAACGGAACCTTCCAGCAGTTCCTTCAGCCAGCCCTCGGCGTACCTCTTGAGGACGGGTCCGCCGACCTGCTTGAATGCCTCCCAGCCGAGAGTCCCCGCCGCCAGCGTGACCGGGTTCATACCGAGAGCAAGGCGTGCGGCCAGCGTCGCGCCGCGCACGTAATGCTGCCAGGGCGTGAACTTCCGGTGGAGGTTGCGCACCTTCTGCACCCGTTCGAGCCACGCCACGACTTCCCTCACGGTCCAACCGGAGACGTTGACGACCGGCACCTGCCGCGCCACTTGCAGGAAGTCGCCGATAGCGGACCGGGCGGCGAGCGCGATATCACCGATGCGCGCATCGAGTTCCGCTCTCTCCGCATCCTTCCCGTACAGGCGGGCGACTTCCTCCACAACGCCGCGGATTTCCTCGAAAATGGCGCGGCCGTCGAGGCCGGCGACCTCCCCGTGCTCTTGCTTCACGTAGCGCCGGTCGCGGATACCGTCCCAGACGCGGTCGCAGCGGGCCTGGATCATCCTCCCGAGCCGTGCGTCCAGTTCCGACGGCACCCCGTCCGTTTCGGGGTCGGGCGACCACTGGAGCGCGCGCCAAGCCTGCTCGACCGGCGACATGCCCTCAGCGAGCCAGCGCTTCTCGACCTCTCTCAGATCGCACTCACGCAACTCGTCGATGTGCTGCTCGATCTCCGTGACGAGCCTACGGTCAACGGCAGCGGATCGCATGAGGCCCACCGCGAAACCGAGCGCACCGGCGCCGAGCAGGCCGAGCGCCATTCCCACTTCTACCGAGAGCAGGAAGAAGAGAGAGACCCCGGAGACCATGACTCCGCACCCTGCCATGAACCAGCCGGCGGCCGCGCTCATTCAGATCAATCGCATGTCACCGTCCGAACCTCCACGCTCCTCGCCTGCCCAGAAGGCGTGCCAGCAGAGAGACGAAGAAGAGCGCAACAGCGACCATCACGATGGTGCCGCCGGCGGCGATGTCAAACTGATACGCCAGCACGAGCCCCGCCACACCTGAAAGCGATCCGATCAACGCCGCCAGCAACACCTGCCACCGGAAATTCAACGCCCAAAGCGCCGCTATGGCAGCGGGCACCACCAGCAAGGCCTGGATGAGCAACAGGCCCACCAGCCTCACTCCGATGACCACGGTGAGGGCCAGCACCACCAGCAGCAGCACGTTGAGAGCCAGAACCCTGTGGCCGTAGGCCGCCGCCACCTCTTCGTCGAACGCGATCAGCAGATGCTCCTTGAAGGTCATCAGCATGATCACCATGAGCACCGCACTGACGCCGGCGAGAGCCACGAGCTCGCCGGTGGAGATGGCCAGCACGTTGCCGAAGAGGTAGCTGAAGAGATCCTGTTGATAACCGCTCTTCAGGCTGAAGAGGACCACGCCCAAAGCCATGGAGCCCGAGAAGAACACGCCGATGACCGCGTCTTCGCTGATGTTGTCGCTCTGGGTGACGAGGGCGATACCCAGCGCCACGGCCACGCCGAAGACCGCGCCGGTCAGCAGGGGATTCCATCCCGCCAGGATGCCGATGGCCACGCCTCCGATGGCGGAATGGGAGATCCCGACGCCGATGAAGGCCAGGCGGCGCAGCACCACGAAGAAACCCAGGATGCCGCACAGCAGGCCCACCAGGACCGCTGCCGCCAAGGCGCGCTGCATGAAGGCAAAGTCGAACATCAGGGAGGGTTCTCGAATTTCGGGAAACAGGACGCTACCGGCGTGTCACGTCCCATAATAATGGCCCTGTTGCTCGTGATGGGCGAGCTCGCCACCCAGGAAGTCGAACTCGCAGCGGTAGGCTTCGCGAATGGCGTGGCTGTGGATCACGTCTTCGGCGTTCCCGTGGATGTGCATACGGCAGTTGATGCAGATCAGCTCATCGGTTTGGCCGGCCATGGCCACGAGATCATGGGACACCGTGACGATGGTCAGGGTCAGGTCGCGGACAAGCCTGCGAAGCAATCCATAGAACTCATGCTCCGCGGGCAGATCGAGGCCTACCGTGGGCTCGTCGAGCACCAGCAGCCGGGTGCTGGCGCACAAGGCCTGGGCCAGCATGACCCGGCGCTGCTCACCTCCGGACAACCGGCCCACGGGACGGTCCCTGTGATCCTGCATGCCCACCAGCTCGAGGCTGTCCTCCACCCGCTGCCAGTCCTTCCGGCCCGGAAACCCGAATGCGCCTAGATGCCGCAGCCGCCCCATTATCACCACGTCACCGACGGTTGCCGGAAAGTCAGCCGCGACACTCTGCCGTTGCGGGACGTAACCGATGGCGTGAGAGCCTTTCCGGCCCGGCGGGTAGCCGAACACCTCCACCCGCCCGCTCAACGCCGGCACGAGTCCCATGATCGTTCGCATGAGCGTGGTCTTGCCGGCCCCGTTGGGGCCGACGATCCCCACGAAACCGCCCTCGTGCACGTCGAAGTTGATGTCGTGCAGCACGCAACAGCCGTCCAGCTCCACCGTAACGCCGCTCAAGCCCACGACGACGTTCCGGTCTCCTTCGCTCAATTCTGTTTCCCCTGTAGCGCCCGCCCGAAAGCGCGCGCGTTGTACAGCATCAGCCCTTCGTAGGTGGAACGCTCCGGATCGCCGGGGTCGCCCAGCGGGTCCACGAGGACGGTCCCGGCACCGAACTCGCCGGCCATGGTCTGCGCCACCCGCGGGCTCAATTGCGGTTCCACCAGAATGGCCCGGATCCCCGCGGCCCGAGCGCTGCGCACCAAGTCGGCGACCTCCCTCGGCGTCGGCTCCTCGCCGCCGAACTCCTGGACTACTGCGACCTCCTCAAGGTCATACCTTTCGGCAAAGTAGCGCCAGGCATCGTGAAAGGCGATGAACTTGCGCGACTTCGCCTTGCCGAGCTCCCGTCTGATCTGCCCGTCCAATGCCGTCAACCTGTTTCGGAAGTGGTCGCTACGCCTCTGGTAGTAACTCTTGCCGTCCGGGTCCGCGGCGATGAGATGCTCGACCACGGCCGGGACCACCGCGTCTCTCACCCGGATGGGGTCCAGCCAGAAATGGGGGTCGAACGCTTCGCCTTCCTTTTCACCGCCCCCCTTGGCAGCCTGTTCCTCGCCGTGATCTTCGTTCTCCCTGACGGCTGCCTTCTCCTCACCGTGTTCCTCGCCGTGATGATGGTCCTCCCCCTCCAGGGGCTTCAGGTCCGGAACCTTCATGAGAGCCAGGGTCTTGAGGGGGTGGGATGCCGCCCCCAGGAGCCTTTCCGACCACGCGTCGAAGCCTCCGCCCACGACGACAAAGAGCCGGGCGCGCGAAACCTTCCTTAAATCGCTCGGCACCGGCTCGAAAGTATGCGGGCTCGCGCCCGGCGGCACCAGTGAATCCACTTTGACGCGCTCACCGCCCAACTCGCCAACGATATAGGTCACGGGAATCACGCTGGTCACCACGCCAAGGGGCTGTCCGCTTGCCAGTGCCGGGGCGGCACCGATCCAACAGCTTGCGATGACCGTGAGCACAAGGCTTCCCAGTCTCTTCATTGCGTCATCCTCCTGAATCATTGCGTCATCCTCCTGAATCTTCAGTCTGCCGGATCCCTTTCGAGCGCCCGCAGATCCTTCAACAGCACGTCGGGATCCGGAGCGGATCCGAAGTAGGCAAAGCGCATGTGGCCGTCCCCATCCGCCACCACGGTAAGCGTCGTGTGCTCGATGAGCCCCCGTGCCAGCCGCCGCACGCTCACCCCGAACTCCTGCCACACCGGGGCCAGCTCCCGGGCCTCGCCCGTGAGCCACGACCAGCGGACGGCGTCCGCTTTGTGCCGCCGGCTGTAGGCCTTCAGCACCTTCGGCGTATCGACCTCGGGATCCGTGGTGATGGAGAGGAAGCGGATGTCCCTGGCCTCCGCGGGTTTCATGTGCTCTCGGACGATCTTGAGGCTCGCGGTCAGCAGCGGACAGACGTCCGGGCACGATGTGTACATGAAGTTGATCACCACCGGCTTGCCCCTGAGTTTCCGGAACGCCACGCGCTTGCCGTTCTGGTCGGTGAGGACGAAGCTGCCGATGAGGACGTTCATCTCGCGTCTTTCCGCGAACTTGACCTTGAGGATGGACTTGTGGGTGAGTGCGTCCGCCCCCGGCATGAACAGGACCGCCAGCGCCAGCACCGTAACTCCCAGCGTCCTCGAGAAAAGAACCCCCCTCATGTCCTCCGCCCCTTCACCGGTCCGGCTTCATACGCCCCATTTTCTGGCGACCGTCTCCTTGTACTCTCGCTTGAACGCGTTCACCGGCGGGAACCGGTCGATCCACTGGTACGGACGGCAGGCGTCGATGAGCACGCGATCCGTCACGTAGCCTTTGGTGTCCCGGTCCATGGGGGAGATGACCGGCTCGCATACCGAGGCCCACACGTTCTTCACGATGTCGATGCCCTCGCGCGGGTCGCAGCGGGTGGAGATGGCCCAGATGACTTCGCCGGGATTGGTGATGTCCACGTCGTCGTCCACCACCACCACCATCTTGCCGCCGTACGCGCCGGCCCGGGCGCCCGCCGCCACCAGCAAGGCCTGCTTGGCGTGTCCGGTATAACGCTGCTTGATGGAAATGACGGTGAACGGACCGGTCTGGCCGCCGTAGACGAAGCCCCAGACTCCCGTCACGTCCGGAATCCCGGCCTTTTCCAACTGTTCCCACAGCGTGATGGCGCCCAGGGGAATGGGCAGGTAGCTGTTGGGCGGCCGCACCGGCGGTGCGCCGAGAAGGATGGGGTCGTCGCGGTAGTAGACCCGCTTGACGGTCATGAGCGGGACGTCGCCCTCGGTGGCGTCGGTGTAATAACCCGGCCACTCGCCGAACGGACCCTCCCTGGGCAACTGCTCGGGCGGCAGCGGCGGGATTTCGCCTTCCAGCACCACCTCGCCGTTGGCGGGGATGGGCAGGCCGGTGACGGCGCCGCGGACCACCGGGACGGGACTGCCCTGCATCCATCCGGCGAACTCGTACTCGTTCACCGAGGGCGGCAGCGGCATCTGGGACGACAGCATCACGGTGGGCTCCTGTCCCAGCGTGATGGCCACGGGCAGCGGCTGGCCCCGGGCGTGGGCGCGCTCCATGGCCAGCCGCCCGTGCTTGCCCTTGTTCATCTTGACCGAGACCTTGTTCTTCTCCTGGATCATCACCCGGTAGGTGCCGATGTTGATGCCGCCGGACTCCGGGTCCCTGGTGATGATACCGCATCCGGTGCCGATATAGCGGCCGCCGTCGAGGTCGTGCCACAGCGGCGTGGGAAACCGCGTCAGGTCCACCTCATCCTCTTCCATCCGGTTTTCGAACACCGGCCCGCCTTCCACCTGCTCATAGGGCACCGGCTGGAATTCCAGCGACCGGTTGCGCCAGGCGTGGAGAAAGTCCACCCCCTTGACGTCGGTGGGCAGGCCCATGGCCACCGCCGAGCGCCGGCAGGTGCGGAACAGGTTGGAGATGATCCGGAAACCCTTGGGAAATCCCGTGAATCCGTCGAACAGGAGCGCTGACGATTCCACGTCGCCCATGTACTCCGTGAGCGCCCCCACCTCCGTGTCGAGATCCGCCCCCTCGACCCGCCTGACCTCGCCCATGTCATCCAGTCGCTCGATGAAGCTTCTCATGTCGGTTACCGGCTGCATTCGGCTCTCCCCCATCTTTACCCTGATGTCACTGCACGTAAATCTTCCTGGCGGCTTCCAGGCCAAGGACGACCTGGTCTGTCTGGTCTTCGTCCACCCGGAGGCTAATGGTACCCAGCGACGGGGCGACGTCATCGACCATGATCGTCGATCCGGGACGGACCTTGTGATCGTAGAGGAACGAAAGCAGCCGCTCGTCGCGCACCCCGGTCTCGGTGATGCAGCGGAAGATGACCTCGGTGCCCGCTTCCACCGTATTCAGGGGGTTCCACTCCCGGCGCGGAGACGGCTGTCCCTTTACGGGTATGGGATTGCCGTGGGGGCAGGTGGAGGGATTGTCGAGGATCGCGCTCAGGCGTTCCTCCACCACCGGCGATATCGCGTGCTCCAGGTGGTGCGCCTCCTGGTGGGCCGTGACCCAGTCCAGCCCCAACAGGTCCGTCAGCAGCCGCTCTGTCAGAAAGTGCCGGCGCAGGATGGCCTCGGCGACCTCACGGCCCTTGAGGGTCAGGTAGATGTTCTTGCGACGCTCCACCCTGACGAACTCTTCCTTCTCGAGCCGCCGCAGGGCGCTGAACATGGTGGAGGGCGTCACGCCGATCTCTTCCGCCACCCGCGCCGCGATGACCTGGTCGCTTTCCTCGGCCAGACTGTAGATGGCCTTCAGGTAGTCTTCGGTCGCTTCCGAGCGTTTTACGGCCATTTTGGTCTTGTCTCGATGACGCCGGCCACTGCCCTCACGCGCCGCCTTCCGTGCCGCCGTCCTTGTAAATCTGTTGAGCCAGGTAGTTCTCCCGGCCTACCTGCTGCATCAGGTTGAGCTGCGCCTCGATCCAGTCCACGTGACCCTCCTCGTCTGCCAGAATCTGCTCCAGGAGCTCGCGGCTCACGTGGTCTCCCGCTTCATGGCATGTCGCGATAACGGCGTGCAGCACCTTGATGGCGGCCTCTTCCAGCCCGAGATCGTTCTCCAACTGTTCCTTGACGGCCTTGCCCACCGTTATCTTGTCATAACCGGCAACGTTGGGGACGCCGTCCAGCAGCAGGATGCGGTTGATGATCCGGTCCGCGTGCTGCATCTCCTCGATGGATTCCCTGAAGAGGGCGTCATCCAGGACCTGATACCCCCAATTGCGGCACATCCGCGAATGCATGAAGTATTGATTGATCCCGGTCAGCTCTTTCCGCAGCACGTCGTTGATCGCCTTGAGCACCCTCGGATCGCCTTTCATGTCACTTCCTCCTCCGTCAATGGGCTCCCTTTCCCCGACCGAAGAGCTCCGGGACCAGGATCATAGTCGAATATCGCCGGGCTTGAAAGGCGAAACCTACGCCGCTCGCTACGATTCGCTTACTCGGACAGGACACTAGGGAATGCCTACACGGTCGAAGATCCTGAGCGCCGTCGCCCGGTTCCGGGCGATCTTGACCATGTCGATGGTGTCCGCCTTGAACTTGCCCCAGGACTCCACGATGCCGGACCAGGGCACGCCGGGCTTCACGGGATACTCGAAGTTCTGCTCGGCGTACATCTTCTGTGCGAGGTCATCGCTCAGGAACTCAAGCAGCTTGACCGCGTTGTCCTTCCGCCCCGAGTGCCTGGTGACGCCGGCGCCGCTGATGTTCATGTGGGCACCGCGGTCCTTCTGGTTGGGGAAGAACACGTTGACGGCCTCCGCCCAGGCGATCTGCTTCTTGTTGGTGAGCATCTTGCCCATGTAGTAGGAGTTTCCGAGGGAGATGTCGCATTCGCCCGCGAAGATGGCCTTGACCTGGGCTCGGTCGTTGCCCTGAGGCTTGCGCGCCAGGTTGGCATTGAGGCCCTTGGCCCACGCCTCGGCCTTTTTCTCGCCGTGATGAGCCACCAGCGAAGCAAGCAGCGCCACGTTGTAGACGTGTTGCGACGAGCGGATACAGATGCGGCCCTTCCACTTGGGAGTGGCGAGGTCCTCGTAGGTCGAAAGCTCGCCCGCCTTCACCCTTTCCCTGGAGGCGTAGACGATGCGGGCGCGCCTGGTGAGCCCGAACCACAGACCCGAGGGGTCCCGGTCATGCGCCGGAACGTTGGCGGTGAGCTTCCCGCTCTTCACCGGTTGCAGCACCCCGGCTTCCACGGCGTCGTTGATCCGGCCGATGTCCACGGTCAGGACCACGTCGGCGGGGCTGTTCCTGCCTTCCTTCCGCAGGCGCGTGATCATCCCCTTGGGCGCGAACACCACGTTGGTCCTGATCCCGGTCTGCTGGGTGAAGGCGTTCAGCATAGGCTTGATGAGGAACGGCTGCCGGTACGAGTAGATATTGACTTCCCCGTCCGCCAAGGCGTTTGCCGCAATGCCCACGGACAGGGCAGCGGCCGCCACCACGGACACGACAAAACTGCTCCCCGACATTCTTGCAGTCATTGTCATGCTCCCCCTTGTTCTTGCAGTCATTGTCATGCTCCCCCTTGGAGGGTTACTTCGGCTACATACTTCATTGATCACGGTAATGCAATACCTAAAGTTAGGCTAACACAATTTTTTTCTTTTGCCCGCAAACAGGATGCCGGCTGATCAAGGGGCCCTGTACGCCGGCCAGCCTTGTATTCGCGGCCATGACCTTCTAATGTCACGGGACTGGTGTTGTGTCTCACAAGCAGGGTTAAGAAGATGCTCGGGATTTTTTGTTGCCGGCAAGGCGACGAGCACTGGCCAGTACCACGGGCGGAGGAGCAACGCAGCCGACGACAAAAAGACCGGCGGATTTGTAAACCTGCTTGTGAGACGCAACACCGGGATCGGTGAATTCATGTACCTGGACCGACGACTGCTGACCCACACCCGCGGGGTGCGCGTGCGCATTGCCGCGGCCGCCGTTCTCGGCCTGTGCGCGGTGGCCGCCGGCATCTCGCGCCTGGCGTTTTCCGGGCTGATCATCGCCGGGGTCCTCACCGGCGCCGCTTTCTCGTCGCTTGTCCCCTACCTGGCGGCCGTCGCCGGCTTCATCGCGCTACGCGCGCTGTTCCAGTATCTGCGGGATATGGTGAGTCAGGAGACCGCCGCCCGGGTGAAGGAAGGGCTGCACGACAAGCTATACCGGCACGCCCTCGACCTGGGTCCCGGGCACTTCAACCAGGAGCGAACGGGTGACGTGCTGGTCTCGCTGGGCGAGGGGGTGGAGCGGCTCCAGGTCTTCTACGGCCAGTTCCTGCCGCAGATGGTGGTGGCCGGGGTGGCGCCGGTGCTGATCTTCTTCCTGATGGCGTCCTTCGACCTAGTCATCGGGCTCATCTTCGTGGTCTTCGCCCTGCTGACGCTGGCGGCGACGCCGCTGTTCCTGCTCTTCACCGAAGAGAGCAGCCGGCGCCGGCGCACCTCCTACGGCGCCTTCGGCGCCGATTTCCTCGACGGTATCCAGGGCATCGCCACCCTCAAGATCTTCGGCCGGAGCCGCAGCCAGGGGGAGCGCCTCGCGGACCGGGCGCGCCATCTCTACCGCACCACCATGGGCGTCCTGGCGGTCAACATGGTCTCCGTCGGCGTCACTACCTTCGGCATCCTCGGCGGCACCGCCTGCGCCCTGGGCTGGGGCGCCCTCCAGGTCAGCGCCGGCGACCTGGAGGTGCGCTCGCTGATCGTGATCCTGATCATGGGCGCGGAGATCTTCCGTCCCATGCGGGAGCTGATGATCCTGTACCACCAGGGCATCAATGCCATGGCTGCGGCCGAGGGCATCTTCGAGCTGCTGGAGGCACCGGTGATGGTGCGGGAGCCGGCGGCGGCCGAGGCAGCGGCCGGGACCTCCTTCGAGCCCGCCGTCCGTTTCGAGGACGTGAGCTTCGCATACCAGGAGGGCAGCCGCCCGGCCCTCCGGGACGTTTTCCTCGAGCTTCGCGCGGGCGAGAAGCTCGGCGTCGTGGGCCCCAGCGGCGCCGGCAAGTCCACGCTGGTCTCGCTGATGCTGCGCTTCGCCGACCCCCGGCAGGGTCGCGTCTTGCTGGGCGGCCAGGACATCCGCGCCATCCCCCTGCACGTCCTGCGCCGGCACGTCGCCGTGGTGGCCCAGGACATGTACCTCTTCTACGGCACCATCGCCGACAACCTGCGCATGGCCAAACCCGAGGCCACCCCGGAGGAGATCGCGGCGGCGGCCCGGGCGGCCAACATCCACGAGTTCATCGCCGGGCTGCCCGAAGGGTACGACACCGTGGTGGGCGAGCGCGGCGTGCGCCTCTCGGGCGGCGAGCGCCAGCGCATCGCCATCGCCCGGGCCATTCTCAAGGACGCCCCGATCCTGGTGCTGGACGAGGCGCTGTCGAGCGTGGACGCCCGGAGCGAGGCGGTGATCAACCAGGCGCTGCGCAAGCTCATGGAGGGGCGCACCACCCTGATCATCGCGCACCGGCTGTCGAGCGTCATCCACGCGGACCGCATCCTGGTGCTGGAACGGGGTCAGGTGGTGGAAACCGGCGGCCACGGCGCGCTGCTGGAGAGCGGCGGCACCTACGCCCGGCTCATGGCCGCCCAGGCCCAGGCCGGCGACGCCGAGGCGATGGCGGAGCGCGCGGCCCCGGCCGCGGCGGCCGAGCCCGAGGAAGCCGCCGAGACGCCCGCCACGCGAACCGCACGCGCGCGGGCGCCACTGGCCGCCCTCACGGTGCTGCGGCGGCTGGCGGAACTGGTACGGCCCTTCCGCCGGAAGCTCGCGGTATCGTTCTCCGCCGGGGTGCTCTTTCAGGCTTCGGTGGTGGGCGTCGGCGCGGCCGGCGCGCTCCTGGTGAGCCAGTTGATACGCGGCGAAGACATCGCGTTCCACCTGCTCCTGCTGGGTTCCATGGTGGGGCTGGCTTCCGTGCTTTCCTGGGCCGATTGCTGGCTGCCCCACGACCTCGCCTACCAGCTCCTGGCGGAGATGCGCATCGACTTCTACGACACACTGGACCCGCTGGCGCCGGCCTATCTGACCCGCCGCCGCTCCGGCGATCTCGTGAGCATCGCCGGCGCCGACGTGGAGACGGTGGAGCTCTTCTTCGCCCATACCATCACCCCGGCCTTCATCGCCGTAGTGGTTCCCGCCGGGATCCTGACGGTGCTGGGCCTGGTGGGCTGGCCGCTGATGCTGGCCCTGGCCCCCTTTCTGGTGCTGCTGGCGCTGTCGCCGTTCCTGGCGCAGAAGCGTTCGGACCGGCTGGGCGGAGCGGTACGCCGGGAGCTTGGGCACCTGAACGCCCACCTGGTGGACAGCATCCAGGGCATGCGCGAGGTGGTCTCCTTCGGCCACGAGAAGCGCCAGGTCGCCGCGGTGTTGGCCAACAGCCTGCGGCTCGCCAAGGCCCAGCTCGCGTTCCACAAGGACCAAGCCTTTCAGGCCAGCTTCAACGAGGCAGTGACCGGCATCGGCGCCCTGGCGGTGCTGAGCACGGGGGTCTGGCTCGTGAGCCAGCTCGAGATGGACCGGGCGCTGCTGCCGCTGGCCAGCGTGCTGGCGCTCCTGGCCTTCGGGCCGGTGACCGACGTCGCCCGCACGGTCAAGGAGCTGATGGAGACGCTGGAGTCGGGCCGCCGGGTGTTCGCGGTCAAGGACGAGCCCGTGCCGGTGCGGGACGGCGCCGGGGTGCCGGCGCTCGTCGGCAACGGCCACACCCCGCCGGCCATCCGCTTCGACCACGTGAACTTCGGCTACGACGCCGGCAACGGCTTGGCGCTGCGGGACGTGTGCCTCGACGTGGAGCCGGGCCAGACCGTGGCGCTGGTGGGTCCCTCGGGCGCCGGCAAGACCACCTGCGCTCACTTGCTGCTGCGTTTCTGGGACCCCGCCAACGGCGCGGTAACGCTGGCCGGCCGGGACCTGCGGGAGTTCACCCTGGACCACCTCCGGGCCCAGGTCTCGCTGGTGTCCCAGGACACCTATCTGTTCAACACCACGCTGCGCGACAACATCCGTCTGGGCCGGCCCGAGGCCTCCCGGGAGGAGGTGGAGGAAGCCGCCGGCCTGGCCCACATCCATCGTTTCATCAGCCGCCTGCCCTCGGGTTACGACACGATGATCGGCGAGCGCGGCGTGCGGCTTTCCGGGGGCCAGCGGCAGCGCATCGCCATCGCCCGGGCGTTGCTCAAGGACGCCCCCGTGCTGATACTCGACGAGGCCACCTCACATCTCGACGCCATCAACGAGGAGCTGATCCACCAGGCGGTGGACCGGCTGACGCAGGGCCGCACCACGTTGGTCATCGCCCACCGGCTGTCCACCATCCGCGACGCGGACCGGATCGTCGTGCTGGATTCCGGCGACATCGCCGAGCAGGGAACCCACGACGACCTGCTCCGGGCCAACGGCCTCTATGCGGACCTGGTGATGACCCAGCTCGTCAGCGCCAACGCGCCGGCGCGGATGGCGGAGGACCAGGAGCCTGTCCGAGTGAGCGAATCGTAGCGAGAGGCATGGAAATGGAGGCCATTTGCGGACGGTTTCAAGGAGAATACAGGAGGGGCGGAGTGTCGCGGGCATGGCCCTGGCGCTGCTGCTCGGACTGATACTGGCGCTTCCAGCCCGGCTCTCGGCGGCGCCCCTGCGGGTGGTCGCCACCGTGGCGCCGATCACCAGTATCGTGGAGAACGTCGCCGGGGATCGAGCGCAGGTGACCGGCATCGTCCCGGAAGGGGTAAACTCCCACACTTTCCGGCCGGTTCCGTCGGACGCCAGGACCATGGCGAGGGCGGATCTCATCATCCTGAACGGCCTTGATCTGGAGATCCCCACCCTCAAGCTCGCCCGCGCCAACAAGCGGCCGGATACGCCGATCCTGCTGCTGGCCGACCTCACCGTCACCGAGCGGGACTACGTCTTCGACTTCAGCTTTCCCCGGGACCGGGGGCATCCCAACCCGCACCTGTGGCCCGATCCGGTGCACGTGATGAACTACGCGCGTCTCGTGCGCGACGCCTTGGCCGGGGCGGACCCCGAGGGGCGGACGGTGTATCAGGCCAACACCCAGCGCTACTTGGCGAAGCTCAGGGCGCTGGACGGGGCCATTGCCGCGGCCGTGGCTACCGTGCCGCCGGGGAACCGACGGCTCCTCACCTATCACGACTCGTGGCCCTATTTCGCCAAACGCTACGGCTTCAGCGTCATCGGCGCGGTGCAGCCCTCCAGCTTCTCCGAACCGAGCCCGCGGGAAGTGGCCCGGCTCATCGATCAATTGAACCGGGCACGGGTGCCGGCGGTATTCGGCTCCGAGGTGTTTCCCAGCCCGGTCCTTCAACAGATCGCCCGGGAAGCGACGACGACATTCGTCGAGAGCCTTAGAGACGATGACCTCCCCGGGGAGTCCGGCGACCCGATCCATTCCTACACCGGCATGATGCTCATGAACATCCGGACCATCGTCTCGGCATTGGGCGGCTCGCCCGACGCCCTGAAGACCGTGGACCCGGCGCCGGTGGCCGGCCATCACGCGCGCTACCGGTAGGCACATCGAAGGCCGCCGGTCCGGCACGAAAATGGTACTGCCCGTCGAATAGTGGTACTGTTCTTCGCATTCGCAGCAGAGGAAAGGACGGTACCGATGATCAACGTGGACTACCCCATTATCGACGGCGACGGCCACGTGGTGGAGCCCGACAAGGAGATGGCCCGGTACCTGCCGGAACGGTTCCGGCGCATTCCGGGCAACCGCGAGTACTCCCTGTTTCCCCAGGATTCCTGGGCCTTTGGTGTCGTCGATCCGCACAAGCAGGACGTCCCGGACGCGGCCATGTGGCTGAGCTTTCTGGACGAGGCCGGCATCAGCGCCACCGTGCTGTATCCCAGCAACGCCGCGGCCGTGGGCATGGTGCGCCGGGTGGAGTGGTCGGTGGACCTGGCGCGGGCATACAACGACTGGCTTCACGACAAGTTCCTGCGCCAGAGTGAGCGGCTCCTCGGGGTGGCCCTGCTGCCGGTGCACGACGTCGCCGCGTGCGTCACGGAACTGCGCCGATGCGTGGGCGAGCTCGGCTTCGTGGGCGCGGTCCTGCCGTCCATCTCCTCGCCCCTGATGGCCTACGGCAACCCGGAGTTCGACCCCATCCATGCCACCGCCCACGAGCTCGACACCATGATCGCCGTCCACGGCGGCTTCGTGGGGGCCCACAACTTCGCCGATCCGCTGCGCACCTATCGGGAGGTCCGGGCGCTCAAGCACGTGATCCCGCTCATGAGCCATGCCACCAGCATGATCTCCCAAGGAGTGTTCGACCGCTACCCGAACCTTCGGGTGGCCTATCTGGAGGCGGGCTGCGGCTGGGTGCCGTACCTGATGGACGTGCTCGACGAACAGTTCGAGCGCAAGGGCGCCGGCGACCTCAAGCGCAAGCCCAGCGAGTACCTGATGGACCCCAACGTCTACTTCTCCTTCGAGATCGAGGAGAGGACCCTGCCCTTCTTCATCCAGCTCGTGGGAGACGAAAAGCTCGTCTGGCCGTCAGACTATCCGCACGAGCGGGCGCGGGCGGAGTTCTTCGGGGATCTGCCGGAATTCTTCGCGCGGGAGGATGTCTCGGCCGACTCCAAGCGCCGTATCCTGTCGGAGAATCCCAAGCGATTGTACAAGATCTAGTGTGGTGTCCTCCGAAAAGCATACCGACAGGGTCCACCACGTACACGGCAGGCTTCACGGGCACCGGCATGCCGAAGGCCGCGAGTGGAGCGAGCAGGGGAGCCCCATCGTGGAGCTCACCGACGTGTCCGGCGGCTACCGGCAGACCCTCGGCATCGCCCACGTCAACCTGAAGCTCTGGCCGGCGCAGTTCCTCGCGGTGGTGGGGCCCAACGGCGGCGGCAAGACCACGCTGCTCCGCACCATCCTGGGGCACATCCGACCCAGGGAAGGCCGGGTGACGGTCCACGGCCCGTCCCTCGGAGCGGTGGGCTACGTGCCGCAACTGGAGCAGATCGACCTGAGCTTTCCCATCACGGTGGAGGAGGTGGTGCTGCTGGGGTTGTCCCGGCGCCGGCAATGGTTTCGCCGCACCAGCGCGGAAGACCGCGACCGCGCGTACGAAATCATGCAACGGCTCAACCTGCTGGATCTGCGGGACCGCCAGATCCGGGAACTTTCCGGTGGTCAACAACAAGCCGTGTTCATTGCCCGCGCCTTGCTGGGGGAGCCGGAGCTGATCCTGCTCGACGAGCCCACCTCCGGCCTGGATATCCGCTCCCGCGACGAGGTGATCCATTTCCTCCACGAGATCAACCACTCGGGCGTCGCCATCCTCATCACCAGCCACGACCTCAACTGGGTGGCCGCGCACCTGCCGTGGGTGGTGTGTCTGAACCGCCACGTCATCGCCGAAGGCGGTCCCCAGGAGGTCTTCAACACCCAGGTACTGGGGGAGACCTACAAGGGGGAGATGGTGGTCTTCCAGCATGGCGACATGATCATGGTGGGAGAACGGCCCCACTCCCCCAACGGGCGCTGATGCTGGAGCCGTTCGCGTACGAGTTCTTCCGCAACGGCATGATCGCCGCGATCATCGTGGGGGCGGTGTGCGGCTTCGTCGGCGTGTATGTCGTGCTTCGGCGCATGAGCTATATCGGCCACGGGCTGGCCCACGCGCTCTTCGGCGGGGCGGTCCTGAGCAACATCGTCGGCGTCAACTTCTTCATCGGCGCCGGCGCCTGGGCGCTGGTCAGCGCGGTGCTGATCCACCTCATCAGCCACCGCCGGCTGGTGGGGGCCGATGCCGCCATCGGGGTGGAGACCACGTCGAGCTTTGCCCTGGGGGTGGCCGTGGTCTCCACCTACCGGAAATTCACCCTTGACTTCGAGGCCGCGCTCTTCGGCAACCTGCTGGGCATCACGCCGCTGGATCTCTGGGTCATCGCGCTGACTTCCGCCGCGGTGGTGTTCGTCATGATCGTCATCCGCCACCAGCTCCTGTTCTCGACCTTCGACCCCGAGGTGGCGCCGGTCTACGGCATCTCCACCAACCGCACCGAGCTCATCTTCATCCTGCTCCTGGCCGTCGCCATCGTGGCCTCGACGCGCATCCTCGGCGTCACCCTGGTGTCCGCGGCCGTGGTCATCCCCCCCGTCATCGCCCGTTACCTGACCCAGCGGTTCCAGACCCTCCTGATCGTGGCGCCGGTGGTCGGCGCCGTGTGCGCGGCATCGGGTATGTACCTCAGCTATTTCATCGATATCTCCTCGGGCGCCATGATCGTCCTCACCTTCGCGCTGGTCTTTTTCTTCGTGGGTGGCCGCCGGTGGCTACGCGGTAGCCGCCAGGAGCCCGTCCGAGCAAGCGAATGGTAATTTGACGAAAATCCAACCACACATGGACCCATTTCCCTGCCTCGCAGTAGATTCCTGCTTTACCCGGACAGGCCCCCGGAAGCCTGTCCGGTTGCAGGGCAATGCACTTGGCGTACGTTCATGCTTTAATGGGGAGTGTCCCGCGGCCGGCCGATCATGAACCCCTTGAACGACAAGAAACGTCTTTGCGCACGGTCGGCCTGGTTGGCCGCGGCCGTGATTGCCGTTGTGCTTTGGGCCGGTTTCGCCCGGGCAGGCACCGAGGAAGCGGACGCCGAGTATCTCAGCGTCATACAGTGCTTCTGCTTTCTGCGGGAAACCCTGAAACCCGGCCAGGAAAAGGAACTGCCCCTGGTGTTTCGGATGAATTGGGACGTGCCCCGCGAAAACAAGGCGTTCCATGTCACCTATCAGCTCTATCCGAGCGACCGGTTTCCCGACGGCGCCCACGAGGCCCGGGCTCGACAGGAAGGGACCCTGGAGGTCCGGGTCAAGGACCACCGGAACGCCATCGACGACTTCCGAAGCCTCGACCTGAGCCTCGGAAAATTGCGGCTGGCGCCGAACCGGCGCCTGAGTTCCTCCGATCCAGGGTGGCTGGATCTGACGCCGCAACTCGACCGGATGGACCTGACCCGGTACAAGGACGGAACCTCGGCCGCGACGGTGTACCGGGGCGAGCTCCGGCCGCAACGGTTCGCGGCCGTCGACCTGCAAGTCACCGGAATCCAGGGAATTCTCCGGAAGACCGGGGCTCCGGTCCGGGTCAGGAACGCCGTGGGCCCCATCCGCCTCGACTTCGAGCTCAAGCCGGCCGTGGCCACCGTGGTGATCCTGGATCTCGAGCTGCTCGACCTGAGCGATCATCCCGGCAGGGGTTACGAGTTGCTGATCAAAGGGTACGAGCTCTACCAGGATGACAAACTGCTGCAGCGGATTCCGCCCGGATAGCGGCCTGTCTCGGAGCGGCGCGGGGTCCGGAACATGACGCAACGGCGTTTCCTGATCCACGTCACCGTGGGGACGGTGCTGTTCGCCGTCCTCGTGGGCCTGGTCATCCAGCAGCTTCGAACGCCCGCGGCCCCGCCCCGCCAGCCCGCCCTGGAGCGACTGGCGCGGTACGGTCCGGCGCCGGACTTCTCACTGGTCGAACGTAGCGGCAGGCCCTTGTCCGCCGGCGACCTCCGGGGCCACGTGTGGATCGCCGACTTCATCTACACCAAGTGCCAGGACACCTGTCCGCTCCAGAGCCGCGCCATGGCCGCGCTGCAAGCGGACCTGAAAGCCTACGGCGACCTCCGGTCGGTGTCCATCACCGTGGACCCGCTCACGGACTCCGCCGCCCTGCTGTCCCGATACGCGGACCGCTACGGCGCCGACCCCGAGCGCTGGCTGTTCCTCACCGGCGAGTTGCGGGATATCCGCCGGATCGTGCAGGAAGGCTTTCGCCTGAGCGCCGCCCCGGTTGACGACAATGCCCCGGATCCCGTGGTCTTCCACAGCGCTCGCTTCGTGCTGGTGGATCGTAACGGCGAGATCCGCGGCTACTACGACAGCAATGACCCACGGGCATTGAAACGCCTGCGCGAGAATGCCCGGAGCCTCCTGGACGGCAAGGCGTAGGCCACCCGCTGCCACGAAGCGCCGTTTCTTGTCCTGGAAGCGCCGGGTCTGTTAGACTCCACTTGAGCGTCACGGACGGACTGCCACCGAGGGCCGGCCGTAATCGGGGGGAAATTCATGGGCAAAGCATCCAGGAAAAAGGGGGGCCGGGGACCCCGGCAACAGGCGCCGGCGACCCCGCCGCCAAGCCCCGACTGGCCGGTTCTGGCCTTGGCGGTGGTGGGGCTGGTGCTGGCGGGATATTTGACCGGCACCACCTGGTCGGGGGAGAAGGCCGCCTTTTGCGAGGCCGGGGCCGACTGCGACATCGTGTTGCACAGTCGCTGGTCCACGCTCCTCGGCCTGCCCACCTCGCTCTGGGGATTCCTCGTCTACACGGTGCTGGCGGGCGCTGCTTTCATCAAGCGCCGGAGCCAGCGCTGGAAGGTCACGGCCGCGGTGTCGCTGTTCGGCGTCGCCTACAGCCTTTATCTCACGGCCATTTCCGTGTTCCGGCTCGAGGCCGCCTGCCCGTACTGCCTGACGTCCCTGGGGCTGCTTGCGGCCATCCTCGGCGTCACCCTGTTCCAGATACCGCAGGCGAGCCGGCGCGTGGCATGGAGACCCTGGCTCGTCTCGAGCTTCATGGCCGCCGCGGTGGCGGTGCTGGCGGTTCATCTGATCTTCTATTCCGGCGGCACCGTGGTTGCGGCGGGCAAGGAGGACCCCTGGATGAAGGGGTTGGCCACCCACCTGGAGGAGAGCGGCGCCAAGATGTACGGGGCGTTCTGGTGTCCCGCCTGCGAGAGTCAGAAGGAGATGTTCGGGGCGTCCGCCCACCGCATCCCGTACATCGAATGCAGCCCCGCCGGACGCAACGGTCCAACGTTGTCCAAGTGTCTGGCGGCCGGCGTCCGTTCGTATCCCACGTGGATCATCAAGGGCCAGCGTCACACCGGAGTGTTGTCGCCCGGGGCGCTGGCGGACCGCGCCGGCTTCGCCGGCATCAGGACCCCGGAAAGGCAGGGAGGCTGATTTGCTAGACAGGACACGGCACTTTGCCATCGGCCTGTCGGACCGCAAAAGGCTATCCCATCGAGCATGAACCGTCGCCCACGACGCCGTGAACTCGCTACCGGCTCCGGAGATTGTCCCGGGTCTCGTCGGTGATGGCCGGCGGACGCCCCGGACGGCCAAGCAATCGTGTCGAGAGTCATCACCCTGACCACCGACTTCGGTTACCAGGACCCCTTCGTCGGCATCATGAAGGGGGTGGTGTCCGGGATCGACCCGACGGCCACGATCATCGACCTGACCCACGGCGCGGCGCCTCAGGACGTCGGCGGTGGGGCGCTGGCGCTGGCGGCCGCGGTGGACTTCTTTCCTGACGGCGCGATCCACGTGGCGGTGGTGGACCCCGGGGTCGGCGGGGACCGGCGGCCCATCCTCCTGGAAACCGACCGCGCCTGCTTCATCGGACCGGACAACGGCCTCTTGAGTCTTGCGGCGAACCGGCAACGGCTGATCCGCATCGTCCACCTTTCCAATCCCGCATATCACCTGCGGCCCACCAGCACGACGTTCCACGGCCGGGACATCTTCGCGCCCGTGGCCGCCCACGTCTCCGCGGGCGTTCCGCCGGAAAAGCTCGGCCAAACGGTGGATGCCTACAAGGCTCTGACCCTTCCGGCCCCGGAAAAGCACGCCGCCGGCCGCATTGCCGGCAAGGTGATCCATGTCGACGTCTTCGGCAACCTCACCACCAACATCCGCCGCGAGGACCTGGAGCGGTTCGACCCGGAGAACGTTTCGGTACGTACCGGCGACAGGCTGATCCGCGGCCTGTCAGCCAACTACGCCTCGGCCGGAACCGGCAACTATCTCGCCCTCATCAATAGCTGGGGATTTCTCGAGATATCCCGGTGTGACGGCAACGCCCGGGCCGGCCTTGGCGCCCGGGTCGGCACCCCGGTGTGGGTGGCCGGGAACACCGTAGCCGTTGGCGCGCAATAGCCCCCGCCCCAACGGGTCCCTACCAATGAACGGCCCGCCCCAGCTCCATGGCTTCGAACATCGGAACCGGCTTGACGAGTGCCGCGATACGAAGAGGCTGCCTGATATGTTATCCTTTCAAGGCGGATGCGCGGCTGAAAGGAAAGGCCCGAAAGGTGAGCACGGAAGACGAACGGCCAAGCTGGGATCAGTACTTCATGACCATCACGCGGCAAGTGGCGGAACGTTCCACCTGCACCCGCGCCAAGGTAGGCGCCGTGATCGTCCGGGACCGGAGCATCCTCGCTACGGGCTACAATGGCTCGCCGGCGGGCATGCCCCATTGCACGAGGGTGGGCTGTCTGATCTACGAATCCAGGACCCCGAACGGGGAGATCGAGCAGAACTGCTTTCGCACCATTCATGCGGAGATCAACGCCATCGCCCAGTCCGCCAGGAACGGTGCCAGCATCAAGGAAGCCTCCATCTACATCACCCACACCCCCTGCATTCACTGCCTCAAGGTCCTCGTCAACACCGGGATCCGCGACATCTTCTACGAGAAACCCTACAAGCTCGATACCGTAGGGGACATTATCGAGTACACCGGGGTCAACCTGCACCCGGTGGCCATGCCCTGAAGACTTGATGTGGAAAGGCAGGAGCCACCATGGGCGGCCCCTGCCTGAAGGTTTCCGCTGGGCGCCGCGAATGCGCCTAAACCTTGCCCGCGAGAATAAAAGCGATGATCAGGGCGTAGATGCCCAGCGCTTCGATGAGGGCCAGGGACAGGATCAACGGGGTGAAGATCTTGTCGGCGGAGTTGGGGTTGCGGCCGATGCTTTCCATGGCGGCGCCACCGACCCGGCCTTGCGCGAGCGCGCAGCCGAACGCGGCAATGGCGATGCCCAGACCGGCACCCAGCGCAACGATACCCGGGACCAGGCTTGCCGTGCTCGCGCCGGCGGCATCCGCCGCGGCGGCGACCCCGCACAGGATCAGCAGGAAGAGTCCCGTCAGAACAAAGACTGTCATTTGCTTCATCCTTTTTCTCCTTTCCGGCGCTGCGGACGTGTTGGCCAACCTCTCCTCTTCATCCTCTCCGGGTGCCGCCGTGGCGCTCAATGATCATGGCTCAAGGCCAAGGACGCATAAATCATGCTCAACAGGGTGAAAACAAAAGCCTGGATGACTGACACCAGTGCCCCCAACAGATAGAAAAGCACCGGGATCACCACGTAGGTGAGACCGGTGAAAATCTCCACCACCAAGTGGTCGGCGAACATGTTGAATGCCAGCCGCAGGCCCAACGTGAGCGGCCGGAACATGTGGGAGAACATCTCGATCAGGAAGAACAGCGGCGCGATCACCAGAAACGGCCCCATGAACTGCTTGATGTAGCCGCCGCCGTGCTCCCGGATGCCGAAGTAGTGATAGGCGCCGAAGGAGATCAGCCCCAGTCCCAGCGTGATGTTCAGATTGCTTGTCGGGGGCGAGAACCCCGGCACCAGACCGATGAAGTTGGAGATCAGGATAAAGATGAAGAAGGTGCCATAAAGGGAAAGATACTGCCGCCCCTGGCGGCCGATGATGCTATCGCTCAAGCCCCTCACGAACTCGATCAGCAGCTCGAAGACGTTCATCAGCGTGATGCGGTCGCTGGGGATGACCGGGTCATGGGTATCCAACAGCCGGCGCCTGACGCCCAACGCGAGAAAGACCAACAGGACCATGGTCACCAGCGAGAAGAAGATCTGCAGGGGCAGCACGCCTTGCAATGCCACCGGCAACAGATCGTACCATGTAAACGGATGATGTCCCATCTTACCCACCGAACTTCGTATCGTAGAGCCGATCCCACAAGAGCGCGAGGATCAGGCAGTTGACACCCA
This sequence comes from Binatia bacterium, assembly GCA_963422385.1. GTDB lineage: Bacteria > Desulfobacterota > Binatia > UBA9968 > JAJDTQ01 > JAJDTQ01. The sequence goes on from OY729432.1 coordinate 1,299,110, forward strand.
CGGCAAACGACACCGCATCCGGCGCGACCCGGGTCAACAGAACCCAGGAAGCGCCGAGCAGGAAGCAGAACTTCAGGATCAGCAACGCCACCCCTGCCCGGACCCTGCCCTTGCTCGCGAACGGGGTGATGACCCAACGGATGCCCACCGCCAGGAGCAGGAAGTTGACGCCCATGAACAGGCCGCCCAGCAAGAGGCCGACCGGCTCCACCCAGTCCAGCGGCGCCAGCACCATCGACGCCAGCACCAGGAGCCCATGCCAGAGCTCCACCCGAAACACCGGCAAACCTTGAGCTTCCCAGCTCATCTGCTCTCCGCCGAGAAGTGACGCAACAAGAGAACCAGCCGGTAGAAGGCGACGGCAAGCCCCAGAAGCCCCAACACCAGCACCATCCACGGGGAGCTTCCCAAGTATTGATCCGCGTAGTAACCCAGGACCAAGCCGGCTCCGACCGTCGAGGGGAATTCAAACCCGACCGCCGTATACTTGGCGGCTCGAAAGAGAAGGGGACTCTTTGGAGGCGGGCCGTCTCCGCTTTCATTGCTCACCGGAAAGGTTCTTTAACATGCGGGCCGCGGACGGTCAATGTCGCGACGAGTCTTCGTCCGCCCAATCGGCAAACGCCGCCACGGTGGCGGCGATGTCGTCTTCGCTGTGGGCCAGGGACAGGAACAACGCCTCGAAGGGCGAGGACGGAAGGTGGATCCCTCGCGCCATCATGCCATGAAAGAAGCGCGCGAAACGATCCCGGTCGCTGTCTCGTGCATGATCCGGTGCGGTAACCCGTTCGGGCCCCAGAAACAGCGTCAGCATGGAGCCCACCCGGTTCACCGTGCCCTGGACACCGGGGCCGAGCACACCCTTCAGCCCCTCCTCGAGTCTCCGCCCCTTCTCCTCCAGCTCCGGGTACACGCCCGGCGCCTCCAGCGCCTTCAGGGTGGCCAATCCGGCGGTGACCGTCACCGGGTTTCCCGAAAGGGTGCCCGCCTGATAGACCGGGCCCACCGGCGCCAGGCAACTCATGATGTCCCGGCGCCCGCCGAAGGCTCCCACCGGCAGTCCGCCGCCCAGAACCTTGCCCAGACAGGTAATATCCGGGGTCACTCCGTACCGCTCCTGGGCGCCGCCCCGGGCCACCCGGAAACCCGTGATCACCTCGTCGAAGATCAGCACGATGCCGTAGCGGCAGGTCAGCTCCCGCAGCGCTTCCAGGAAACCGGGGGAGGGCGGGATCACTCCCATGTTGCCGCACACGGGCTCGACGATCACCGCCGCCAGGTCCTCGTGGTTCTCCCGGATCAGGCTCCGGACCGAAGCCACGTCGTTGAAACCCGCGATCAGGGTCTGCCCGGTGAAGCTCTCGGGTACGCCGGCACTGTCCGGCAGGGAAAAGCTGGCCACGCCCGAACCTGCCTTCGCCAGCAGGGCGTCCACGTGCCCGTGGTAGCAGCCGTCGAACTTCAAGACCTTGTTTCTGCCGGTATACCCGCGCGACAGCCGGATGGCGCTCATGGTCGCCTCGGTGCCCGAGTTCACCAGCCGCAACTGCTCGATGCCGGCGATCCGCTCACTCACCAACTCGGCCAGCTCCAGCTCATTCCTTGTCGGTGCGCCGAACCCCGTCCCCTGCGGCACCGCGTTGACGACCGCTTCCACCACCGCCGGCGGCGCGTGGCCCAGGATCAACGGCCCCCAAGCGCAGACGTAGTCGAGGTAGCCGCGGCCCTCTTCGTCAAAGATCCTGGAGCCCTCGCCGCGGCCGACGAAAAGCGGCTCGCCGCCCACCGCGCTCCAGGCCCGCACCGGGCTGTTGACGCCACCCGGCACCACCCGTTTCGAGCGCTCGAAGAGCCCGTGCGACACCCGTGAACCCCTACCCATACGACGCCCCTAACAAGCCATCGGCGTCGGGACGGCGATCCCGTGGATTTCGTTAGAGAAAATCCGACAACCCATTTTGTCCTTGCAATACACCCGAAAAACCATTAGACGATCCCCTTTTCTTGCATCATTTCACAAGCTCAACAAGCCGAAAACTTGCCGTCGCCATCAGAATCCTCAGCGGCCAAGAGGAACTTTGTATGGCTTGAATCCCCGGTCAGGAAGACGAAAGGTTATCCACAATAGTGGATAGATTTGTTGATAACTCGTGTCCCCCAAGCATTCGGAAAAGGTAAGAAAACGATGAAATCGGTTCCCCGCAATATACAGGATCGCCTCAAGGAAAAAGTCGGCTTACACAATTTCGAGACATGGATCAAACCTTTGCAAATGGCCGAAATCCAGGATGGCACAGTCGTCATCGGGGTCCCCAGCACCCTGTTTCGGGATTGGCTCAACGACAACTATCTCGGGACCATTGAAGCAGAGCTTTCGCGCCACTATGACAAGCCTGTAGCCATAACCATTTCGGTCAACCCGGCCAACGGGAGCGACGGCCAACAAACCCGTCCCAAGCGGAAACCGCGGCAACCCGAACCGTCGACCCTGATCCTGCGCTATACCTTCGATGATTTCGTGGTCGGCACCAGCAATCAGTTCGCCCACGCTGCCTGTCTGGCGGTGGCGAACCGGCCCGCGGATCACTACAACCCGCTCTTCATTTACGGCGGCGTCGGCCTTGGCAAGACACACCTCGTGAACGCTGTCGGACACCACCTGCTCAAGCGGAACCCCGGTCAAAAGGTGATCTACACGACGTTCGAGTCGTTCATGAACCAACTCATCGGATCGTTGCGCCGCGACCGTATGAACGAGTTCAAGAGCCATTACCGTAATATCGACGTTCTGATCCTGGACGACATCCAATTCATCGCCGGCAAGGAGCGGACCCAAGAAGAATTCTTTCACACGTTCAACTCGCTGTATGAAAGTCACAAGCAGATCATCATCACCTCGGACCGATTTCCCAAGGAAATACCGAAACTGGAGGACCGACTTCGAAACCGTTTCGAGTGGGGCCTGACCGCGGATATCCAACCGCCTGATATCGAGACCCGAATCGCGATACTCATCAAGAAGGCCGAGGCCGAGGAGATCGATCTTCCTCAAGATGTAGCCAACTTCCTCGCCACCAACATCTGGTCGAATGTCCGGGAGCTGGAGGGCTCGCTCACCCGCCTTGGCGCATTCGCGTCCCTGACCAACGTGGAGGTCACCACCGATCTTGCCAAGGAGGTGCTGCGCCACACCCTCAAGGACAACGAGAAACAGATCACGGTGCGAAACATCCAGAAGGCCATCTGTGACCACTTCGACCTCAAGCTTAGCGACCTCAAGTCCAAGCGTCGGACCAAGAATCTGGCCCTTGCGCGCCAGATGGCCATGTATCTTTGCCGGAAATTCACCGGCACGTCGTTTCCGGCCATCGGAGCGGAGTTCGGCGGCCGAGACCACTCCACGGTCATTCACGCGTCCAGGACCATTGAGAAAAAGGCCGTGACCGACCCCCACGTCAAGGCCGCCATGGAAAGCCTCGTACGCCAACTCAAGAACTGAGAAACCCGGTGGAAACACTGTGGAGAAACCGGCGCAGCCTGTTGAAATTCCGATACCTTCCCGACGCCCAACTCCTCTTCCTGTGAAGAACGCGTGTTGCCGCGATTTTTTTCCCACCGAAAAGATGATTAAATACCGGCAGGTTTCGGCGTCTATCCCGATATCCACAAGCCCTACTACTACTTCTGTATTTCTATACTAACATGAAGAGATAATCGGGGCAGGCGATCCAGGAGGATAAATGGAGATCAAAGCCAGACGGGAAGATTTTCTGAGCGCGTTGTCTCGTACCCAGGGCACGGTGGAACGGCGCAATACCATGCCCATCCTGGCCAACGTGTTGATCGAGACTCACACCAACCGGATCCGGGTCACCGCGACCGATCTCGAGGTGGGGGTCCGGGCGGGCCTCAACGGTGAGATCGTCACTTCGGGTCGCGTCACCGTGGACGCCAGGAAGCTTTATGAGATCGTGCGCGAGCTGTCCGAGGAAATGATCGGGTTGAAGCGGCTGGAAAACGACCGGGTCGAGATCCGGAGCGGCAAGTCCGTGTTCAAGATGGTGGGGCTCGATGCGCAGGAATTTCCGGTGTTTGCCGAGAGCTCGGATGACGAACGCAAGAATTGCCCGGCGCTGGTCCTGAAGGAGATGATCGACAAGACGATCTTCTCCATCTCCACGGACGAGACCCGGTCGAATCTGAATGGCGCGTTGCTGCACGAGTCGGGTGAGGCCACCGTGCGTATGGTCACCACCGATGGTCACCGGCTGTCCCTGGTGCAGCGGGATATCGGGCCGCTGGGTCTGACGAAGGGCGTCATCATACCCCGGAAGGGTCTGGGAGAGCTCCGCAGGCTCCTTGAAGACTCGGGGGAAGAGACGGTGTCCTTGGGCTTGAGCGACAACATGGTGTTCGTGTGGTACGGGGACGTGGAAATGTCGATCCGGCTGATCGACGGCGAGTTTCCGGATTATGACAAGGTCATCCCGAATGACAGCACCAGCGAGGCCGGCGTGGCGCAACGCAACCTGTTCCGGGCGTTGCGGCGCGTGTCGCTGTTGTCCAGCGACCGTTACCGAGGCGTCCGGGTGGAGTTGACCAATGGCAACATGGCCATTTCGGCCAACAACCCCGACCTCGGGGAGGCGGCGGAGGAACTGGATGTCGAATACCAGGGCGCGCGCCTCTCCATCGGCTACAACGCCCAGTATCTGCTGGATATTCTCGGTGTCCTGGAGCAGGAGGACAAGGTCGGGTTGGCGCTGAAGGACGACCAGAGTCCCACTGTGTTGAAGCGTAGCGGCGACGACAGCCTGCTGTACGTCGTGATGCCGATGCGGATCTGAATGGCGGAGAAATCCCACTCGGAGAAAAACCTCAAGTCCGTAGCCTGCTTCGTCATCACGGTGAGTGACACCCGCGATGAGACGACGGACCGAAGCGGCGCCGCCATCAAGCGGCTGTTGGAGGAAGGCGGGCACACGGTAGCGGGTTACGAGATCGTCAAGGACGAGCCCGAAGATATTGGCGCCTTGATTGCCAGGGCGTTGACGGCACCGGCCGTGGATGTGGTGCTGTTGAACGGCGGCACCGGGATTGCGCCGCGAGACGGGACCTACGAGGTCGTCAGCCGGCTGCTCGACAAGCGGATGGACGGGTTTGGTGAACTGTTCCGCTCCCTGAGCTACCAGGAAATCGGCGCGGCCGCGATGCTGAGCCGTGCCATCGCCGGCACGGCAGGTTCCCGCGTGGTGGTATCGATGCCGGGTTCCCGCGGGGCGGTGGAAACGGCCATGACCCGGTTGCTGCTGCCCCAGTTGGGCCATATGGTGGCACAGGCCCGCGGACTATGAAGATCCGGGTCAAACTCTTCGCCATGCTGCGGGAGCGGGCGGGCACCGGCGACGCGTTCCAGGAGATCCCCGAGGGCAGCACCGTGAAGGATCTCTGGGATAAACTTCGGCGCGACCACGCGGGACTCTCCGGAGTCGAGATGAAACTCCTTTATGCCGTCAACAGCGAATATGTCGCACTGGATCATCGCTTGGCGGACGGCGACGAGGTCGCCTTCATACCACCGGTGAGTGGAGGGTGACGTGTACCGGCTTACGGACAAACCCATCGAGTTGAACGAGTTGCTGGCCTTCGTGGGCGACCCCGCCGCGGGCGCGGCTGCGACCTTCATCGGAACCACCCGTGACAACAACGAGGGCCGTTCGATTCTGTCGCTGGACTACGAGGCCTACCCGGGCATGGCCGAGCAGGAGATGGCCCGGCTCGGAGAAGAGGCGGAGGAGAAGTGGCAGATCACCCGCATGGCCATGGTCCACCGCATCGGCAACGTGCCCATCGGCGAGGCCAGCGTGATCATCGCGGTGTCGGCGCCGCATCGGGACGACGCCTTCAAGGCCTGCCGCTACGCCATCGACGAGTTGAAGAAGCGCGTGCCCATCTGGAAGAAGGAGACCTATCGGGGCGGGGAGGTTTGGATCGGCAGTCAGACCGGGGAGCGGTTCACAACCCCACCGACCATCGGTTCCTAGGAATCCTCGACGCGAAAGACCGCGGCCCGAGGCAATTTCTTCAGCAGGCAAGACACGGCTTCGTCGAGATACTCGCCGCTCTTGGACTCCACCGTCACCTTTACCTTGTAGTCCGGATGGTCCAGCACCGGATAGGAACCCAGCATGATCTCGGGAAACCGTTCGAGAAGGTCGTTCAGCGTGGCGGCGATGACACCCTCGCCGTCCCTGATGTAGATGTTCCTGAGGTGGTACGGCGCCTCGCGGAAACGCTCCTTGATGGCGTTGAACCGGTCCTGCAGGATCCGCGGCACCCCGGCGAATATGTAGACGTTCTTCATCCGCACCACCGGGGCGAACAGGGCTCCGGCACCCAACAGCTCGGCTCCTTCCGGCACCATGGCCATGCGTAGTCGGGCCGGGTTGAGATCGTCGCCGTAGCGCTCGGAAAGCCGCTGTTCCAGGCCCGGGTCGATGACCGCCTTGACTCCGAAGGCCAACGCGATGCCCTCGATGGTGACGTCGTCGTGGGTCGGGCCGACGCCGCCGGTGGTGAAGACGAGGTCCCGGTTGGCGGAGAAGCGCGCCGCCGTGCGTCCGATGATCTCCCGGTCGTCCGGGATCACGGTAACGCGCTGCACGTCGACGCCGAGGAGCCGCAACTCGCGGCACAGGAAGGTGGAATTGACGTCCTGAGTCTTGCCCGAAAGGACTTCGTTGCCGATGATGATGATGCCCGCGGTCTTCGACATGGTGAGCTTCCAATACTATGCCACGGCGCGGCAAAGCGGAAGCGACGCACGCCGTCTTGCCGCGGGACAGCGGCCCGCTCGAAGTGCGGTACCGCGATACCGTTGGAGAGGTTTCGTGAAATGAAACAGACGGAACAGTACCTGATCGACGTTGCCTATCCGTTCTGGGAGACCGAGGCGGAGATCGCCAAGCGGTTCTTCCGCGGCAAACCGACGCGGGAGCAGCACATCTACTGGCTCAAGGCGCAGCTCTGGAAGGAGTTGCACCCGGTGGACGGTTATTTCAGCGGACTTCACCGGGAGTTGGCGAATCTGGTCGAGATGTTCCCCGAGGTGGACCGGACCGTGGACCGGCATCACTACCACGGGCTCATGGAGCAGATGGTGCAGGAGTTCAACCACTATGTCCTACAGGCCGACATCCTGGAGTACCTGCTCGGCCGCAAGATCGACGCCGCCGACACCAACCGGTTGCCGGAGGAAAAGGCCCTGGGCGAACTGCGCCGGCGTCTGGTCTCGGGGTCGGCCGTTGAGAAGGCCGCGGTGCTGGTGACGGAAGGCGGCGGCGCCAGGCTGTTTCGCGAGGGCCGCAAGCTCAAGGGAAGCGTCCTCGAACGAAAGATCGCCTCGGCCATGGATGTGGTCTACCAGGATGAGAAGAACCACTACCGGATGGCGGCCCGGGAGGCGGCCTCGGCGGTTACCGACAAACGCGACCGTAAGGTGATGAAGCGGGCCATCGAGCGCGTCAGCCTTCAGCGCGTGCACATGAGGAACGAGATGTTTCAGTATCCGCTGTCGGACGAGGCCGTCGAGCGTTGCGTGGCGAAGTTCCGCAGACCGGTTTGACCGTTCCGTCAGGGTCTTCCGAGCGGATGGGACCTTGGACCGGCGCAGACCCCGCGGCGCGATGAGTGGATGAACTCCAACAAGGCGGCGATGTCCCCGGACGGCTCGTCGAGGGTCGCCTCGAGCTCTTTCACCGCGGCGCCGAGGTTGCGCCGCTTGCGGAAAAGGATCTGAAAGGCATTCTTCAGCGCGCGGATCCGGGCCTGGTCGAAGCCGGCCCGGCGCAGCCCCACCACATTCAAACCGCGCACGGTATGCTGCCAGTCGATGATGGAGAACGGCGGGACGTCCCGGCTGGTGGCGCTCATGCCGCGCATGATGGCGACCTGTCCGATGCGGACGAACTGGTGCACCGCGCAGCTCGCCGAGAGCACGGCACGGTCGCCGACCTCGACGTAGCCGCCCACCACCGCGTTGTTGGTCATGATGATACGGTTGCCCAGCCGGCAGTTGTGGGCCACGTGGCTGTTGGCCATCAGGAAGTTGTCGTCGCCGATGACCGTGGTGGTTTCGGCGGCGACGCCCCGGTGGACCTGAACGCCTTCACGAAACACGTTGCGTTCGCCGATTCGAACGTAGGACTTGGCGCCCCGGTAGGACAGATCCTGCGGCGCGTCGCCCAGGACCGCTCCGCTATGGACCTCGTTGCCTTCGCCCAACTCCGTCCAGCCCATGACCACCGCATGAGGCAACAGACGCGTTCCCGCTCCGATCTTCACCGGCCCGTCGATGACGGCGTAGGCGCCGACCTCGGCCTCGGGATGGATTTCGGCCCGTGGATCCACCACGGCTGTAGGATGTATCGACATGAATGGTTTTCCGGCGCCCTATCGAGCCCGGGTTCCTTGACGGTCGGTTTCGTCGGCGGGCTGCGATTCGTCCTCGCGGTCGTCGCCGACGATCCGGTACTTGTCGTCTGCCCAGGCTCCGAGGTCCACAAAGCGGCAACGTTCCGAGCAGAAGGGCCGGTGCGGGTTGTCGGTCCAGGGTGTCTCGGTATGGCAAATGGGGCACTTGATGAAGGTCGGCATCATGCTCCAGGCCGCCGGAGGATGTCCGCGTAGCCGCGGCTCCAAGCATCTCGTAGCGTCATCCTTTTGAGTAACAGTTCGGCGATGATTTTTCAAAACCTCGTGGCAAGAAAGGGCCTTGAGAGGAGCGGCCCGCGAAGGCATACTTGCAGTCGGAGCATGACCGGGATGAGCGACCTGTTGCCGATAATCATTCTCGCCGGCGGCACCGAGCGAGTGGAAACGATACCCGACGGATTCACGGCCGACGATCTGCTGCGGGGATACAAGGGCGCGGTGAAGCTCCCGTCCGGGCGGTGCATCGCCGGCGAGTTGATCGAGCGGATCTGCGAGAGCGGGCGGTTCGAAGAGCCTGTTCTCGTGGGACCACGGCGGATTTACCGCGACCTGGTGGACTGTGAGATCTCCGACACCACCGGCGACCTGCTGGCCACCATCACGGAGTTCACCCGCCTGCTCACCGAGCGTTATCCGAACCGGTCCGTGGCCGTCTCCGCCTGCGACATCCTGCCCACGGCGGCGGACTTCCGGGAGCTGCTGGACGAATCGTATGCGCCGTACTCGAACAGCGGGCTTTGGTGGCAGATGATCGCCGCCGAGCCCGCGGAAATGGGCGTCAGCGGCTGGAAGCCCAGCTATCGCATGCGGCTTTCACCCGAGGGGCCGCTGCTGAACCTGTATCCGGGCCATCTGCTGATCCTCCGGGCCGGCGCGGTCCGGCTCGACTGGTTCAACCGGTTCCTGATGCTGGCCTATTGCTTTCGCAACCGCAGCCTTTACGAGCGCATGATCCGCATTACGCTCCGGGCGTTGCGCCTCTGGCTGGCGGATGATCTGAGACGAATCGCCTCGTTCCAGTGGCCGGGGCGATTCGTGGGCGCCCCTTACGGCATCTTCAAAATGTACTTCAGGTACTGCCTGGAACGGCTCACGGTACCCGATCTCGCCGCCGAGCTGAACCGGCAGATCATGGTGCCGGGCCGCGCCCGCGGGCTCGACCATCCGGCGGCGATGGTCGTCACCCGGATACGCTCCTTCGCCAAGGACATCGATACGCGGACCGAGCTGGAGGAGATCCTCCGTGATGGTGCGACGGAGCCGGTTCAGGACCATGCGCCGGCGCCGACGTGCGCGAGCCACTCGTCGAAGAACGCCGGGCCTTGACGCTCGATCCGGGGTGTGGCGGCGGCGGTGGCGGCCCGGAGCGCCGCCACCGAGATGCCGGGTGTGGTCTCGATCTCCAGGGTATGGCCGATGAACCACCGTTCCAACCCGCCGCCGGTCGCCTCCGGATGAAACTGAAGCGCCAGCCCCCGGGCTCCCCAGCGAAAAGCCTGGTTCTCACAGACGTCCGTGGAGGCCAGATGGGCGGCGCCCCGGGGCAGGTCGAAGGTATCTCCGTGCCAGTGGAGCACGGGCGTCTCATGGGGCGCGAGATGGCGTAGCGCCGACGCGCCGCCCGCCACGGTCAGGGACAGGGGGCCCCAGCCGACCTCCTTCGTTCCGGCGCCGTACACGCGAGCGCCCAGCGCCCGAGCCATGAGCTGGCTGCCCAGGCAGATGCCCAGGGTCGGCCGGTCGGCGCCGAGTCGGCGCTCCAGGATCCGGACCTCGTCCGCCAGAAAGGGGTACTGCCGGTCGTCGCAGGCGCTGATGGGGCCGCCGAGGACGATGAGCAGGTCGGCGCCGGCCGCATCGACCCCGGCGAGATCGTCCAGGCCGGCCTCGACGTATTCGATCCGGTACCCGTGCCGGATCAGCGGCTCGGTGAACGAGCCCAAGTCTTCGAACGCCACGTGTCGGATGACCACGGCGCGTCGGCGGACGGGGGATGTGTAATCGATCATGAGGGGAACCCCTCAGGAGCCTGTCGGATTTAGCGAATCGCAGGAGCCAGGTCCGACAGGCTACCGGACCGCTCGTGTTGCGCTCTCATGCCGCGATGACTTATCAAGGAGGTTCATTTCACGGCCCTCCCTCTCCCTCCAATGTCGTGTCCGGTAAATTCGCAAGGTAAGTTGCGCAGGATTTTTTGTTGTCGGCAGTGGCCAATGCCACGCGAGGAAGAGCAACGCCGCCGACGGCAAAAAAGACCAGTCAATCATCTTGCGCATTTACCGGACACGACACTAGGATAGGGGTAACGCGGATAAGGACCAAACTCAACCGACAACGGGGAGATGAAAGTGGAAGACGGCAGTGACCCCGGGCCTCTCGGGCTGCGCGGGCATCCGGTCCTGCCCGCGCCCGGTGGCCCGGTGGTCCTTCTTGTTCTCGACGGCGTCGGGGTCGGCGCCCGGGACGAGTTCGATGCGGTGGCGCTGGCGCGGACACCGAACCTCGATCTGCTGCGCCGCACCGGAATGGTGGCGTCGTTGCGGGCGCACGGCACTGCGGTGGGGCTGCCGTCCGACGCCGATATCGGTAACTCCGAGGTGGGGCACAACATCATGGGCGCGGGCCGGGTGTTCGACCAGGGCGCCAAGTGCGTCGACCGCGCCATTGAAACCGGAACGCTGTGGGATGGCTACTGGAAGACCCTGGTGCGGCGCGTGGGGTCCGGCGGCGGCGTCCTGCACTTCATGGGGTTGCTCTCCGACGGCAACGTGCATTCCCACGAGGCTCACCTGCATGCGCTGATCCGCCGGGCCGACCACGATGGGTTGGGGCGTGTCTACGTGCACCCCCTGCTGGACGGGCGCGACGTCCCCGACCGCACGGCGCTGGTCTACCTCGAGCGGCTCGAAACGCTGCTGAGCGGCATCCGGGACAAGGGCGGCCGCGACTACCGCATCGCCTCCGGGGGCGGCCGGATGGTGGTGACCATGGATCGGTACGAGGCCGACTGGAGCATCGTCGCCAAGGGCTGGATCGCTCACGTCCGGGGCGAGGCCGCGGGCTTTCCCAGCGCCGCGTCCGCAGTGGAGCACTTCCGCGCACAGGAGCCCGGCATCAGCGACCAGGTGGTGCCGGCGTTTACCGTGCGGAAGCCGGACGGCGGCCCGGTGGCCACCATTGAGGACGGCCACGGGGTGATCTTCTTCAATTTCCGCGGCGACCGCGCCATCGAGATGTCCAGGGCCTTCACCGCCGGGGCCGGGTTCGACCGCTTCGACCGGGGCCGGGTGCCGGATGTGTCGTTCGCGGGCATGATGCTCTACGACGGCGACCTCGGCATACCCGAGCACTATCTGGTGGCGCCGCCAGAGATCCGCAGCACCCTGGGTGAGTACTTGGCGGCGGCCGGGGTATCCCAGCTCGCCTGCGCGGAGACCCAGAAGTTCGGCCACGTCACCTACTTCTGGAACGGCAACCGGTCGGGGAAGTTCGACGACGCCCAGGAAGAGTACGTCGAAATCGGTTCCGACAAGCTACCCTTCGAGCAGCGGCCGTGGATGCGCTCGGCGGAGACCGCCGATGCCGTCAACCGCGCCATCGCCTCGGGACGTTACCGCTTCATCCGCGCCAATTTCGCCGGCGGTGACATGGTGGGCCACACCGGAAACCTGGAGGCCACTGTCATTGCCCTGGAAGCCATCGACCTGGCCATCGGCCGGATCGTGTCGACCGTGGCCACCGCCGGGGGCTGTCTGGTGGTCACCGCCGACCACGGCAACTCCGAGGACATGGTGGAGCGGGACAAGGCCGGCGCACCCCTCTACGAGGACGAAAAGCCCGTCTTCCGCACCGCCCACTCCATCAATCCCGTGCCGTTCGTGATCCGGGACTTCTCCGGCCGAAGCTACCGACTTGCGCCACCCCCCAACGCCGGCCTCGCCAACCTCGCGGCGACCCTGCTGGAACTTCTGGGCTACTACCCTCCCGAGGAGTTCGCCCCGAGCCTGCTCCGGGTTCCAAGAGGATCGAGTTAGTTGTTCGGGGGGCTTGGTCAGAGTCGTCTGCGCGACGTCTGGCCAGCTTATTGAACAGCAAAGGAGCAATATGCAAACCAGTAGCTTCATTTCGAGCCGCCTTGCACCTCCCCGTGAGCCTCTGTCAGCATGATCGGTATAGTCTTTATCAGTGAGGGTTCAAGGGCGGTTTTCATTCGGTTGACCCCCCTTCCCGCCCCGGAGTAGACTGATTTCATGCCTGCGGAAGGTGACAAGTCCGGGAGGTCGGCGAAGTCCGCTTCCAAGGGGGCGCCGGCCAAGAGCCGTATCGTACTGCTGGACGGGTACTCCTTGGCGTTTCGCGCCTTTTTCGCCCTGCCGGAGACCTTGGTGACGAGCTCCGGCCAAGTGACCAACGCGGTCTTCGGCTTTACCTCCATGCTCATAAAGCTGGAGGGCGAGGAGCGTCCGGACGCGGTCATCACGTGCATGGACAAGGGCGCGCCGCAGTTCCGCCTGGATCAGTATCCGGAATACAAGGCGGGCCGGAGCGAGACCCCCGATACCCTGCGGCAGCAGTTGCCTCTCATCCGCGAGGTGTTGGAGGCGCTACGCATTCCGGTGGTGGAGTTGGAGGGCTACGAAGCCGACGATCTGCTGGCCACGCTGGCCCGGCGGGGTCGGGAAGCAGGGCACCACGTGGTGATCGTCAGCGGCGACCGCGACTGCCTCCAGCTCGTGAACGATGACGTCACCGTGTTGATGACCCGGCGGGGCGTCACCGACATGATCCGCTACGATCCGGCGATGGTGGTGGAGCGCTACGGCGTCGAACCGGATCGCTGGACCGACTTCGCCGCCCTGAAGGGCGAGCAGGCCGACAACCTCCCGGGTGTCCCCGGGGTGGGCGACAAGACCGCGGCTACGCTCCTGAAGAAATACCGCGACATCGAGGGCATCATCGAGCACGCGGCTGAACTCACCCCCAAGATCCGCAACGGCATCGAGACCTGCGCCGACCAGGTGAAGCTCAACCGGACTCTGGGCCGGCTGCTGGACGACGTGCCGTTGGACACCGATGAGAGCCTGTTCTTGCGCCGGACATGGGATCCGGAGACCGTGCGCAAGCTGTTCACCTCCATGGAGTTCAAGACACTGTATCGGCGGCTCCTGGCGCTCGCCCCCGACGCCACGCCGGCGGCGGAGGAAGTGGTCCGGCCGTCGTCCATCTCCCAGTGGACCTCCGGCGCGGACGTCCCCGCGGCCGAGTCCGTGGCGGTGGCCTGGGACGACGGCATGGCGGCGTTCTGCGCGCGGCCCGGCAAGGTGGGGGTGCTGCCGTTCGATGTGGCCGCGAGCCCCGACGAGGTGCTGGCGGCCGAAGACATCGCCAAGGTGGTCTACGAGGCCAAGCCGCTGTGCGGCGCCATGCTCCGGAACGGCGCGCGGTTGCGGGGCGTGCGCTGCGATCTCAAGGTCGCGGCCTACCTGTTGGACCCCGGAGCCAGCGGCGGCTACGCGCTGAAGGATATCGTGAGCCGATACCTGGACGCGGCGCTGGACGGCGAGGCGGCGGACGCAGAGAGCCCGAACGGCGAACCCCAGGGCGACCTCCTGAACCCCTGCGACGACGACCGGGAGCAGGCGACGCACCGGCGCCGGCTGGCGGCCGAGGCCGCGGCGATCCAGGCTGCGGCCCCGGTGCTGGAGGCGCGCTTGAGGGAAGCCGGGAGCTGGGACCTGGCCCAGACGCTGGAGTTCCCGCTGACCGAGGTGCTGGCGCGTATGGAGCACGCCGGGATCCTGGTGGACGATGGTTATCTCGGCGGGCTCAACCAGGAGCTGGGGGAGCGCATGACCTCGCTCCAGGCCAAGGTCCGGGAGCACGCCGGCGAGGCTTTCAACGTGAACTCCCACCCCCAGTTGGCGCGTATCCTGTTCGACAAGCTCGGGCTTCCCAAGACCAAGAAGATCAAGACCGGCTACTCCACCGACGCCGCGGAGCTGGGCAAGCTGGCCGGCCGCCATCCCATCATCGACGCGCTGCTGGAGTACCGCGAGGTGGCAAAGCTCAAGACCGGGTTCACCGACTCCCTGCTGAGCCTGGTGAACCCGCGGACGGGGCGCATCCACACCACCTACGAGCAGGCCGCGGCCGTCACCGGCCGGCTGTCGTCGTCGTCGCCGAATCTCCAGAACATCCCCATCCGGGCGGATCTCGGACGGCAGATCCGGCGTGCCTTCGTGGCGCCGCGGGACAGCGTGCTGCTTTCCGCCGACTATTCGCAGATCGAGTTGCGGATTCTGGCGCACCTGTCCGAGGACGAGAGCTTTCTGGCGGCGTTCGCCCAAGGCCACGACTTCCACGCCGCCACCGCGGCCAAGGTGTTCGGGGTGGACGTGGCGAACGTCGCCACGGAGATGCGCAGCCGCGTCAAGCAGTTTTCCTACGGCATCGCCTACGGCATGTCCGCGTTCGGGGTCTCGCAGCGGCTGGGCATCGAGGTGGGCGAGGCCCGTGTCTTCATCGAAGCCTATTACGCGCAGTTCCCCGCGGTCAAGGCGTTCCTGGATTCGCAGGTGGAGAAGGCCAGGGTCGACGGCTTCACCACCACGATGTTCGGCCGGCGGCGCTATCTGCCGGAGCTTCAGTCCGCCAACTACCGGTTGCGGGCGGTGGGGGAGCGCATGGCTCTCAACGCGCCTATCCAGGGCACCGCGGCGGACATCATGAAGCGGGCCATGATCGCGGTGGACCGGGCGCTGCTGGAGGAGCCGGTGGCGCGCATGCTGCTCACGGTCCATGACGAGCTGGTCTTCGAGGTGCCCCGCTCCTCGCTGGACCGGGCCACGAGCCTCGTCAGGGAGTGCATGGAAGGTGCCGCCGAGTTGCGCTGCGGTCTGGTGGTGGACGTGCACATCGGGGACAACTGGGCGGCCGCGCACGCGTAGGCCGGACGGGAAGTGTTCATGAACGATTGGCTGAGGGAATTTCCAACCCTTGACGAGGGCACGCTGCGCGCCCTCAAGAAATCGTTCGACTCCGGGTACCGGGCATTTTCCAGGAACTACGGCGATGCCATTGAAGGCTTTTTCGATCCCCTGCTCTACTTCCTGGTCTGGTTCGAACGGCTCCTGCTGGCCACCCCCTGGTGGCTGGTGATCATCCTGGTTACCGGAGTCTGTTATGCGGCCGGCCGCAGCTGGCGGCTCTCCATCGCGGTGGCCGCGGCGCTCTTTCTCATCGGCTATCTCCGCATGTGGGAAGACACCATGCGGACCTTGGCGATCATCTTCGTCTCCACCCTCATCGCCATCGCCATCGGCATTCCGACGGGCATCTGGATGTCCCGTTCCAACCGGGCGCAAACGGTAATCACACCGGTTCTCGACATCATGCAGACCATGCCCATCTTCGTCTACCTGATCCCGGTGGTGATGCTGTTCGGGCTCGGGAAGATCCCCGGACTGATCGCGGTGGTTATCTACGCGGTGCCGCCGGTCATCCGGCTCACCAACCTGGGGATCCGGCTGGTGGACAAGGAGGTGCTGGAGGCCGCGGACGCCTTCGGTACGGACACCTGGCGGCGGCTGTTCGACATCCAGATGCCGCTGGCGCTCCCCAACATCATGGCGGGCGTCAACCAGACCATCATGATGGCGCTTTCCATGGTGGTGATCGCCTCCATGATCGGCGTCAAGGGACTGGGCCAACCCGTGCTCCAGGCGGTGACCAACCAGTACTTCGCCCTCGGCCTGTTCAACGGAGCGGCCGTCGTGGCGCTGGCCATCGTGTTCGACCGGATCACCCAGAGCTACGGCAGACGCATACAGGAGAGTAGGCGGACCTCATGACGACGGCAAGCTCTTCGAATATCGAAATCCGTTCCTTGTACAAGGTTTTCGGCGACGGTCCCGAGTCGGTGATGCCGTACGTGCGGGACGGCGTGGGCAAGCAGGAACTGCTGGAAAACCATGGCCACGTGCTGGGGCTGCGCGACATCAACCTGACCGTGGCGTCCGGCAGCATCCAGGTGGTCATGGGGCTCAGCGGCTGCGGCAAGTCCACCCTGGTCCGGCATGTCAACCGGCTCATCGATCCCACCGAAGGCACGGTGCTGGTGGACGGGCAGGACGTCCTGACCCTGGACCACGCGGCGCTGCAGGACCTGCGGCGGCACAAGGTCAGCATGGTGTTTCAGAACTTCGCGCTGTTCCCACACCGGACCGTGCTGGAGAACGTCAGGTACGGTCTCCGGATGCAGGGCGTCGCGCGCGCGGAATGCGACACACGGGCCGAGCGGTGGATCGAGCGGGTCGGTCTCTCGGGCTACGAGGGCTCCTATCCCCACCAGCTCTCCGGCGGCATGCAGCAACGCGTGGGCCTCGCCCGGGCCTTGGCCACCGAGGCCGAGACCCTGTTGATGGACGAGGCCTTCAGCGCCCTGGACCCGCTTATCCGCGCGGACATGCATACGTTGCTGCTGGAGTTGCAATGCGAGTTGAACCGGACCATCCTGTTCGTCACCCACGATCTCGATGAGGCCATCACCCTGGGCGACCGCATCGCCATCCTGCGCGAAGGTGAGGTGGTCCAGAACGGCGACTCCCAGGAGATCGTGCTCCAGCCCAGCGACGACTACATCTCCAACTTCACCCGCAACATCAACCGCGGCCGGGTAATCCGCGTCGGCTCCATCATGGAACCCACGCAGCCCCGCGTGCAGGGGCAGGCTGGCCAGGGTTGCCTCATTCCTTCCAATATGCTGCTGGAGGATGCACTGCCCCGGGTGGTGGCGTCACCCAACGACAAGGCCCGGGTAGTGGACCGCAAGGGCAGGACCGTGGGCGCCATCTCGGTGGGCCGGATGGTTCACGCCTTGGCTGGCGACCGCTTGACGGGCGCGGCGTAGCCGGGGCGGGGGTTGGAGCGGGCGACCGGGATCGAACCGGCGACGTCCAGCTTGGGAAGCTGGCATTCTACCGCTGAATTACGCCCGCTCTTGGCTACTCTCTTATTGGATCGCGGAAATGATGTCAA
This sequence comes from Binatia bacterium, assembly GCA_963422385.1. Taxonomy (GTDB): domain Bacteria; phylum Desulfobacterota; class Binatia; order UBA9968; family JAJDTQ01; genus JAJDTQ01. Next base: position 1,316,639 of record OY729432.1, read on the forward strand.
TCCTGGGTGACTGACCGTGCGGCGGTCTTGGCGCGCGCCCCCTTGACGCCCCCGGACGGGAACAGGAAGATGATTTCACCTTTTCTGGCCAAGCCCAAATCCTCCCGCGCAACTTTCTCCAGATAACGGTCATCCTTGCTGATCCGGTAGATCTTCTCCCGCAGCAACTCGTTCTCCCTTTGCAACGCCTGGGACCGCTCCTCCAGCAACCGCCGTTCCTCCGCCAACCGCTGGTAGTGCAGCAGACCCCACTCGCCGAACACGAGGAAAAGCAACATCAGCGCCAACGCGGCCATCAGGCCGTAGTTGATGACGTGCTGCGACAGTTTCTTCGGTAGGACCATGGGACGATACCATCATGGGTGATCGGCGCCCGGAGTGCAACCGACCGGACGCCCGGGTTGCAAGCCTGCCCTGCCATCCCGCCGACGTCGCCGGGCCCGGGTTTCGGAGCCCTTTTCGGCCCGGCGTGAGGTTGCAGGGTCGGGTTTGAAACCCGCCCCTGCCCATGCCACTGGAATGGCGGCATGAAAGACAATCGAAAAATCTGCTACGAAAGGGGGACGGAGCAGCGAATCGGAGGAAGCGATGAAGATAAAGGGTGTCGTTGCGCGGGAAGTGCTGGATTCACGGGGCAATCCCACCGTCGAGGTGGAGGTGGCGCTGACCAACGGAGCCCACGGCCGGGCCATCGTGCCTTCCGGGGCGTCCACCGGCGAGCACGAGGCCATCGAACTGCGGGACGGGGGCGACCGCTTCATGGGCAGGGGCGTGCTGCGCGCCGCGGGTCACGTCAAACGCAACCTGGCGCGGCGGGTCGTGGGACTGGATGCCAGGAACCAGCGCAAGCTGGACCAGTCCATGATCGATCTGGACCGCACTCCGGACAAGGGCCGACTGGGCGCCAACGCCATTCTCGGCGTGTCCCTGGCCGCGGCCCGGGCCCAAGCCGCGGCCGACAAGGTGCCGCTGTACCGGTACCTCGGCGGAGAGGAGGCCCGCACTCTGCCGGTGCCGATGCTCAACGTGGTCAACGGCGGCGCCCATGCCGACAACAACGTCGACGTCCAGGAATTCATGGTGATCCCTTGGGGGTTCCGTTCGTTCGCCGAAGCCTTGCGCGCCGGCGCGGAGATCTACGGCGCCCTGAAAGGCGTGTTGGCCAAGAAGAACTACAGCACCGCCGTGGGCGACGAGGGCGGGTTCGCCCCGCGTCTCGGGAACAACGAGGAGGCTATCGAGCTATTGCTGGAGGGGGTGGTCAAGGCGGGCTACCGGCCGGGGACCCAGGTGGTCCTGGGACTGGACGTGGCCGCCAGCGAGTTTCATGACGCGGGCGTCTACGTCTTCGGGAAGTCGGGCGGCGCGAAGATGGACAGCGCCGTGCTCGTGGGTCTCTACGAGAGATGGATCAACGACTATCCCATCGTCTCCATCGAGGATGCCTTGGGCGAGGACGACTGGGAAGGTTGGGAGATGCTGACCGCCGCCTTGGGGAAAAAGGTGCAACTCGTCGGCGACGACCTCTTCGTCACCAACCCCAAGCGCCTGGAGGAAGGGATCCGGCGCGGCGTCGCCAACTCCATTCTGGTGAAGCTCAACCAGATCGGAACCCTGAGCGAGACCCTCGAAACCATCCGGCTCGCCCGCACCGCCGGCTACACCACCGTCATCTCCCACCGCTCGGGCGAGACCGAGGACACCACCATCGCCGACCTCGCCGTAGCCACCGGCGCCGGCCAGATCAAGACCGGCGCCCCCTGCCGCGGCGAGCGAACCGCCAAGTACAACCAACTCCTCCGCATCGAGCAGGAACTGGGCCGCCGCGCCCGCTACGCCGGCAAGAAAGCCTTCGCCGTGGCCGCTACAGCCGCTCGACCAGCCAGGCCGGGGTGAAACGCAGGGCGTAAGCGTTGAGGGCGGTCATGGTGTCGGTGAGCAGGAGGAGGCCGACGGCGATCAGGAGCAGGCCGGCGCAGACGTGGATGGCCGGCAGCCAGGAGCCGACGGCGCGGGAGAGCCTGAGGAACTGGTTCATGGCCAGGGCGCTCAGGAGAAACGGCAGCGCCAGGCCGGCGGCGTAGGCCGACAGCAGCAGCACGCCTCGCTGGACCTCGCTGGCGGTGCCTGCCAGGGTCAGGATGGCGCCCAGGATCGGCCCCACGCAGGGTATCCACGCCATCGCGAAGGTGAGCCCCACCAGCACCGATCCGAGATAGCCGGCCGGTTTGCTGCGCAGATTGAACTGCGCGTAGCGCTCGAGGGTAGCGACCTTGAAGAGCCCGGTCAGGTAGACTCCCACCACCAGGATGAAAAGGCCCCCGACCACGCGGACCACGTCCTGATAGCCGATCAAGAGGCGGCCCAGCAGGCTTGCTGATGCTCCCAGGGCGACAAAGGCGATGGAAAAGCCCGACACGAACGCCAGGGTGTTGCCCATGACCCGGGCGTTGTCCGCGGTCCCTTCGCGGACCTCGCGGGGCGATATGCCGGAGACGAACGACAGATACGACGGGATCAACGGCAGCACGCAGGGGCTGAGAAACGAGAGCCCTCCGGCCGCAAAGGCCACGAACAGGTTGACTTCGCTCATGCAAGTACTTGGCTCCCTTCCTCCAACGCGGGAGCTCAAAACAACGAGACCCTTCCGCCGGAACTATCCAGTGTCGTGTTCCGTAAATGCGCAAGATAAGTTGCGCATTTACGGAACACGACACTAGTTCAGCCTTTACCTGACGTCAAGAATAATTGATATTGGTCGCTCATGCTGGAATTTCTCGGCAAGGGCGGCCTCTTCATGGTCCCGATCCTGCTGTGCTCGATCACGGCGCTCGCCATCTTCGTCGAGCGGCTGTTCAGCCTGAGCCGGCAGCGAGTGATCCCGGCCGACCTGGTGCGGCGGACCGAAGCACTGGTCTCCGGCAAGGACTTGCTCGCCGCCATGGAGTTGCTGCGTCAGAGCCGGGCGGCCATCGCCAAGGTGCTGGCGGCGGGGTTACGCGCATCGGGGCAACGCCGCGACGTCATGAAGGATCACCTGGAGGAGGCGGGCCGCCAGGAGGCGGCCGGGCTGGAACGGTTCGTCGACACCCTCGGGACCATCGCCGGGGTCAGCACGCTGCTCGGTCTTCTGGGAACCATCTCGGGCATGATCGGGATCTTCTCGGTGATCTCCACCCAGAGCGTCGTCAACCCCGCATCCCTGGCGGGCGGCATATCCGAGGCGCTGGTGACCACTCTGGCCGGGTTGAGCGTGGCCATTCCCACCATCGTGATGCACCGCTACCTGCTGAACAAGGCCAATGCCCTGACCCTGGAGATGGAGCGGCTCTCTACCCGTTTCATGGACCTTCTCAACCCCGAGGGCCTGACCGACTGACATGAACTTCCGGTCCCGCAGAAGACCCGCGGGCGGCTTCATCGACATGACGCCGTTCGTGGATACCATCTTCAACCTGCTGATCTTCTTCGCCCTGTCCATGAACTTCCTGGTCAATCCCGGGATCACCGTGAACCTGCCCGACGCCGCCGCTCCGCAGGTGGAGCGCAAGGACGACGACATACGTATTCTCATCACGCCTGCGAGTGAGATCCGCCTCAATGGCGCGCCGGCGACGCTGCCGGCGCTTCGCGAACGGCTTGGGGCGATGGCCGCAAAAGGCCGCGACGCGCAGGTGCTGATCAGGGCCGACCGCCACGTGACTCACGGCCTGGTGGTGGCGGTAATGGACGCCGCACGGTCCGCCGGGCTTACGCGGCTCGCCATCATGACCGAGCGAAAGTAGGAGTATGTTTGCTCCCTACACCGGCATCAGGCCGTGCTTCTTGGCGGGGCGGGTCTCTCTCTTCTGGCGCAGCAGCGCCAAGGTCCGGGTGAGACGGGCGCGGGTGTCGGCGGGCCGGATGACGGCTTGGGAGAACTGTTTGGACAAGGCCTCGAACGGGCCGTTGAAGCGCTCGGCGAACTCGGCCATCTTCTCCCGGCGGGTGCGCTCGGGGTCGTCGGACGCGGCGATCTCGCGTCGGTAGAGCACGTTTACGGCGCCGCCGCCGCCCATCACCGCCAACTCCACCCCGGGCCACAGCCAGAGTTGGTCGGCGCCCATTTCGCGCGTGCACATGGCCTGCTTGGCGCCGCCGTAGCCCTTGCGCAGCACGATGGTGATCTTGGGCACGGTGGCCTCGGCGTAGGCGTAGAGCATCTTGGCGCCGTGCCGGATGATGCCCTTCTCCTCCTGCTGCCTGCCCGGGAAGAACCCGGGCACGTCCATCAGGGTGACGATGGGGACGTTGAAGGCGTCGCAGAAGCGGATGAAGCGGGCGGCCTTGTCCGAGGCGTCCACGTCCAGGCTGCCGGCCAGGAACATGGGCTGGTTGGCCACGAACCCCACCGGGTAGCCGTCGAGCCGCCCGAAACCCGTCACCAGGTTGCGCGCGAACCGGCGCTTGAGCTCCAGGAACTCGCCGCCGTCCACCACCGCCTCGATCACCTTGACGATGTCGTAGGGCTTGCGCTTGTCGTCGGGAACCAGCTTCTCGATGCCGTCGAGCCGCCGCTCCGGGTCGTCGCCGGTCTCCTTGCGCGGCAGCGGCGCGTTGCAGTTGGCCGGCAGGAAACCCAGCAGCCTGCGGATCTCCGCCAGGCAGGCCTTGTCGTCCGCGCTCACCAGGTCCGCCACCCCGGAGACCTCCGAGTGGATCCGCACTCCGCCCAGCTCCTCCATGGTCACCTCCTCCCCCAGCACCTCCTTGATCACCGGCGGCCCGGTGATGAACATCTGGCTGGTGCCCCGGACCATGAGGATGAAGTCCGTCAGCGCTGGCGAGTAGGAGGCCACGCCGATGCACGGCCCCATCACCGCTGAAATCTGCGGGATGGCGCCGGACGCGATGCTGTTCTCGAAGAAGATCCGGCCGATGGCCGCGGTGACGCTCAGTCCCTCCTGGATCCGGGCGCCCACCGAGTCGTAGAGCCCGATGCACGGCATGCCCAAGGAGCGGGCGGTACGGATGCCGTTGGCGATCTTCTCGGCGTGTGCGCTGCCCACCGCCCCCGCCAGCACCGTGCGGTCCTGGGCGAACAGGTACACCGACCGCCCGTCGATGCGGGCGAAGCCGCACACCACCCCGTCGGTGGGTTGGCGCCGCTCGGCCATGCCGAAATCCGTGCACTGGGTCTCGGCCAGCATGAACTCTTCGGTGAAGCTGCCCGGGTCCACGAGCCTGTCGATGCGTTCCCGGGCGGCGAGCTTGCCCTCGCCGTGCTGCTTGTCGATGGCCCGGGCGTCGCCCTCCAGCACCCGCGCCTCGAGCTCGGCGAGCTTATGCTCCAGTGACGGATTTTCCGCGGTGGAGGAGTCTTCAGGGGTTGTCGATTTGTCGGCCATTCACGTGCCCCGTGGCCGCCCGTCCATGTCCCCGCGGCATCCCCTTCCCGCGAAAGCGGGAAGGACGGAGCGGGGACGGGCCACTTCCCCAGCGCCGATCAGCCCGTCCCTCAGATAATCCCCATCCCCCGCAGCACCGAAAGCATGATGGCGGCGGCGATGACCGAGCCGATCTGGCCGCCGGCGTTGGCGCTCATGGCATGCATCAGCAGGTGGTTCTTCCTGTTGTAGCGCTGCCCCTCGTTCTGCGCCACCCGCGCGGCCATGGGAAAGGCCGAGATGCCGGCGGCGCCGATGAGCGGGTTGATCCGGCCCCGTGTGAGCAGGCACATGAGCTTGCCGAACAACACCCCCATCACCGTATCCAGGCCGATGGCCACCAGCCCCAGGGACAGCACCATCAAGGTCTCCACCCGCAGGAACCGCTCCGCGGCCATGGTGCCGCCGATGGACAGGCCCAGCAGCAGGGTCACGATGTTGGCGATCTCGTTCTCCGAGGCCAGCTTGAGCCGCTCCACCACGCCGCATTCCCGGAGCAGGTTGCCCAGCATCAGCATGCCGATCAACGGCGCCCCCAGGGGCGCGATGATCGACGCCACCACCGTGACGACGATGGGGAACAGAATACGGGTGGTCCTGGACGCTGGCGTCTGCTGCACCATCCCCATGACGATCCGCTTCTCTCGGGCGGTGGTCAGGACCCGCATGATCGGCGGCTGGATCAGCGGCACCAGCGACATGTACGAATAGGCGGCCACCGACACCGCCCCCAGCAGATGCGGCGCATAGCGCGAGCTGACGTAGATGGCGGTGGGCCCGTCGCAGGCGCCGATGACGCCGATGGCCACGGCGTCCAGCTTGCTGAAGCCCAGCCCCAGGGCCAGCAGCAGCGTCAGGAAGATGCCGAACTGGCCGGCCGCGCCCAGCATGATGATCTTGGGGTTGGAGAACAGCGGCCCGAAGTCGGTCATGGCGCCGATGCCGAGGAAGATCAGCACCGGGAAGATCTCGGTCCGGATGCCGAAGTCGTAGAAGAACCGGAGCGTCCCGCCCTCGGCCATGAGCTCGGCCTGGGGGATGTTGACCAGGATGGCGCCGAAGCCGATGGGCACCAGCAGCAGCGGCTCGAACCCCTTGCCGATGCCGAGGTAGAGCAGCACCGCCGCGATGGCCATCATGACCACTTGGCCGAGCCCCAGGTGCGAAACGCCGTCGAGCAGCCCCAGGGCTCCGGAGAGGATCGCGGATTCCATGTGTTTCGGGTCTGTCCTTCCAGGCTGAGCGGAGTGTCGTCAGGCGGGAAAGATTTTCCTGATCAGGAGGATCAAAAGGCTCAGCAGCCACAGCACCAGCAGCGTGCCGACACTGCCCACCAGCGCAACCGTGACGCCGAATTCCCAAGCGTTCATGCCAACCGTTCCGGGTGAAAGCCGTCCGCAGTCCTTGGGGCTACTCGATTTCGGCGAGCTCCTCCCCCGCCTCCACCGACTGGCCGACCTCGACCTTGACCGTCTTGACCGTCCCGCCACTGGGCGCCACCACGGGAATTTCCATCTTCATGGCCTCCATGATGATGACCACGTCGTCCTCTTCCACGGCCTGGCCTGGATTCGCCTCGATCCTCAAAATCTTTCCAACCATGGGAGCTGTGACGGAGGTTGTCAATGGATGCTCTCCTTGCGCTTGAAAGCCGTTGAAAAACGTCCGATTTCGTGCGATTCGGGTTCGTTCCTTTATCAGGCTTTTCCGGGGACAAGTCAAATGAGGAACTCGCGACGATGTCTTGCACCGCGCCGATGCAGGGGCGGGAGGGCCTAAAGAAACGGATTGACCGGCCGATTCTCCATTCCTATAATCATTGGCGTATGAAGGGTCGCCCCATGGAGACGTTGAAGGAATATGCCGGCGTGATCACCGCTGCGGTTACGATGCTTGCCGCATTGGGTGCACTGGGCTTGTGGGCCATCAACGCCCAAGTCATGCCCGAGATTGGCCGGGTGGACGGGCGGATCGACAGTTACGAGTCCCTGTACAAGGGAATCGATGCACGTCTTGACCCCATGGATGCGCGTCTTGACCGGATAGACGTCAGGCTTGCTCACATCGACGAGCGGTTTGATCGGATCGATGAGCGTCTTGCCCGGATGGACCAGCGGTTTGACCACATGAATGAGCGGTTTGACCGCATGGATGACCGCATAAGCCAAAGGCTCGACGCCTTGGCCAACAACGTGAGCGCCATTCTGTCAAGGCTTCCGGTGCCCGCAAATCAGCAGGACGGCTGAACTCGGGCGGGGTCCGAAAGCATCCCTACGTGTCCCAGGGGTCGTAGCTGCCGAAGTTCCAGAGGTTGCCTTCCGGATCGCGACAGGAATACAGCCGGCCGCCGTAGTGCTGATCCTCGGGAGCCATTACGACCTCGGCGCCCGCGGCAAAGGCCTTGGCGTGGTGTGCGTCCACGTCGGTTACGACGACGTAAAGGCTCTGCGACACCGGCCCGCCGGCCTCGGCCAGAGGCTGCTGAAGCTGCCCGAACGCGTCGTCCCGCGCCGAGCCCAGCATCACCATGCCGTTGCCGAACACGAGCTGGGCATGGTCGATGGCGCCGCCCTCGCCGGGCGCCACCAGATGCCGCTCGAAGCCGAACGCCTCGCACAGCCAATCGATGGCCGCGGCCGCGTCCCGGTAGCGGATCCCCGGAATCACCGTCGCCCTCGTGTCCTTCGCCAGACTGCTCATGCCGGGTTCTCCCCTTTCGGTTTTGTCGAACCGCGGCGGACGGACCGCCGTCCGCGTAGTTTTCCACATTCCGCGGGTTGCGCCAAGCGGGGAAGGCCGCCGCGCACCCCGAAGATCGCAGGAAGCTCCTGTTACCCCAGCAGCGCGTTCACGCCCGCCAGGATCAGGATGGAGGCGGCGGCGAACAGGGCGGCGAACCGGAGGTTGGGCCCGAGGATGACCTTTTGCGGGGGTACGTGGAACATGGTGGTGGCGGTGGCCACCATGATGGCGGAGAGGCCGATCATGGACGAGCAGGACCAGCTCACCAAGGCGCTCTCGATGAGCACGACGCCCGCAACCCGCCCCGGCAGGTCCGAGAAGACCGTCAGCAGAAAGGTCACGGACACGATCTGGTGCACGCCGGCCAGGGCGCCGAGGCTCACGGTCCCGATGATGATCGCGATGACGGCCACGGCGGGCAGGTCGAGGCTGCTGATCCAGCCCGTGATCCCGGTCTGCGCGAAAACGTGCCGGACCACCCCGCCCAGCGCCAGCGAGATGGTAAGGATGGTGATCTCGTTGCCGATGTGGGCGGCGCCGCGGTAGGTGTTGACCAGGGTCGTCCGCAGCGCCCGCCGGCCCTTGAGCAAGAGCGTGAGCAGGCACAGGGCCGGGACGCTCACGATCAGCGCTTCCAGGGACGACAGCACGGTGACGCCGGACAGCACCGCCACCAGCAGGACGCAGAGCGCCACCGGCGGCACGATGGGCTGGAGGCTCCGGAGCGCCCGCCAAAGAAGCGTGATGCCCGGTTCCCTCGAGTAGAGCAGGTGGGACGCGGTCAGGGCGCAGACCGCCATGGACATGCCCAGCGTCATGATTTGCCACAAGGGCACCCCGGGCACGTACTGCGAGGACAGGGCCATTGCGATCCAGAACGGCGACCACAGGCCCGCGAGGCTGCCGCCGCGATGGCAGGCGCGCATGGCCGCGAGGTGTTCCTCCTCGACCTTGCTTGCGCCCACGATGGGGGCGGTGATGGCGTAGGCGCCCGGTCCCAGCACCACCGCCAGCAGGTGGCTGCCCACCAGGAAGCCGCCCAGCCGATGGTCGGGTTCGAGCCGCTCGAACAGCTCCCGCGCGTTGGCGATCTGCCGGAGCTGGTCCGCGGTGGCGCGCAACAGCACGATGGTGCCGAAGAAGCCGGCGAACAGGGGCGCCGCCTTGAAACCCACGAGCACGGCGGCAGGCCCGCCGTAGATGAGGATGAGCAGGGCGGCCAGGGCGGCGAGCCCGCTGCACAGGATGATCGTCGGCCGACGCAGGGAGACGAGAACCCGCAGGATATACAACACCGCGACCACCGCGCCTGCTTGCTCCACGGTTGCCGCCGGCCATGCCATCCTGACGACCTGCGCCGCCCACAGCAGCAACAGCAGGGTCTCCGGCCGCACGAGTTGGATGAGGATCGACATTGTTTCCGAGATGCGACACTGTTGTACCAGTGTAGTATCCTTCTGTGGACATGCGACCCTGGGAGCAGGATATGACGCAGACTTACATAGGGGCGCCGATCCGGCGCGGTGAAGACGTTCGTTTCCTGACCGGCAAGGCCACGTTCATCGACGACGTGAAGCTGCCCGGGATGCTGTATGCGGCCGTCCTGCGGAGCCCTCACGCGCACGCCCGCATCAAGGCGGTGGATGCGTCGGAGGCTCTTAAGCTCACGGGGGTCGTCAGCGTCCTCACCTTTGCCGATCTGCCCGCGGGCGTCAAGCCGGTGCCGTTGCGCATGTACGCGCTGGATGGTCTGGACCGCTTCCTCCAGTACCCGCTGGCCCGGGGCAAGGTCGCCTACGTGGGCGAGCCGGTGGCGCTGGTGGCGGCCGTGGACCGTTACGTGGCGGAGGACGGCGCCGACGCCATCCACGTAGAGTACGAGCCGCTGGAGGTCGTCGCCGACGTCGAGACGGCGCTGCGCGGCGAGGTGATTATCTACGAGGAGCAGGGCACCAACGTGGCCGGCGGCCACGACATCAAGCTGGGCGACGTGGGCGGGGCGTTCCGGGATGCCGACTACACCCGCAAGGAAGTCCTGCGGGTGCACCGCCATACGGGCAATCCCATGGAGACCCGCGGGCTGGTGGCCTCGCACGATGCCGGCCGGAACGAGGTGACGGTCTGGGGCCCCACCAAGGTGCCGCATTTCAACCGCGCGGTGCTGTCGTCGCTGCTGGACCTGCCGGAGCACCGGATCCACTTCGTCGAGCCCGACGTGGGCGGCGGGTTCGGCATCCGCGGCGAGTTCTATCCGGAGGACTTCCTGATCCCCTACGCCGCCATGAAGCTCGGACGGCCGGTGAAGTGGATCGAGGACCGGCGCGAGCACCTCATGGCGGCCAACCACTCGCGGGAGGTGCGTTGCGAGCTCGAGATCGCTGCGCACCGGGACGGCACGCTCCTGGGCATGCGCGCGCGCATTCACGGCGACATGGGCGCACACATCCGCACCCACGGCGGCCTGGTGCCGGCGTCCACCGCGGCGGTGCTGCCCGGGCCGTACCGGATCCCGGCCTACGAGGCCCACGTGCGTTGCGTCATGACCAACAAGATGGGCGTGGGGACCTACCGCGCGCCGGGACGCTACGAGTCCTGCTATTTCCGCGAGCGCATGCTCGACATCGTGGCCGCGGACCTGGGCATGGACCCCATCGACCTGCGCCGCAAGAACCTCATCCAACCCGAGGAGATTCCCTACGAGCTGGGACCCACCCGCCCAGGCGTCGCCTCCACCATCTTTGACAGCGGCGACTATCCACGGGCGCTGGAGCACGCCCTGGAACGGTTCGGCTACGATGAGCTGAAATCGCTCCAGGGGCAGAAGCGGGAAGGCCGCTACCACGGCATCGGCATCGGCTGGTTCGTGAAGAACACCGGCCTGGGGCCGTCCGAGGGCGCGCGCGTCGCCATCACCGGCCCGGACAGCGTGGCCGTCTACTTGGGCATCGCCACCTTGGGGCAGGGCCACGAGACCGTGATGGCGCAGATCTGCGCTGATGCCCTGGGCGTGCCCATGGAGTGGATCACCGTGTTTCACGGCCACACCGACCTCATGCCCTGGGGCGGCGGCACCTACTCCAGCCGCGGCACGGTGATGGCCGGCAACGCCGTGCACCTGACTGCCGAGGCGCTCAAGAGCCGCCTGCTGGAAGTGGCCTCGCGTCGTCTGGAAACCGACCCCGCCGGCCTGGAGTTCCGCTCCGGCCGGGTCTATGCCGCGGGGAGCGGCCAGTCGAACCTGGACGCCTCGTCTCATTCCGGCGAAAGCCGGAATCCGGGAGTTGATGCCGCAGGTGCCGGCCAGCCGTTGCTGGGGCTCGGAGAGCTGCTGGAAATGACCAGGCCCGGCAAGGTCACCGGAGGAGACGCCCCCGGCCTGGAGGCCACCGAATACTTCCACACCGACCGGCTCACCTACACCTACGGCGGCCACCTGGTGCACGTGGCCGTGGACCCGGAGACGGGTCAGGTGGAGATCCTGCGCTATCTGGTGCTGGAGGACGTGGGCCGCGCCGTCAACCCGCTGCTGGTGCACGGCCAGGCCCTGGGCGCCGCCGCCCAAGGAATCGGCGGTACGCTGCTGGAGGAGCTCGCCTACAACGAGGACGGCCAGCTCCTGACCACCACGCTGCTGGACTATCCGCTCCCGTCGAGCATGGAGATCCCCCCGGTGGAGAGCATCATCACCGAGTACTCCCCCTCGCCCCTCAACCCCCTGGGCGTCAAAGGCGCCGGCGAAGGCGGCATCGTCGCCTGCGGCGCCGCCTTGGCCAACGCCGTCTCCCACGCCCTGTCCTCCCTGGGCATCCAGATCAGGGACCTGCCGCTCAGCCCGGACCGGATACGGAGGTTGATCCGGGAGGCGGACGGGAGCGGCGGGTAAGGGGATACCGGCGGCTTCAGGGCGGACTGCACGATGCGGCGCTGCCCCCTGGCCGCGCCCGTGAATGATCCTCACCTCGATCTTCCTGAGAACTCGTCGTGGTTCATGGTGATGGTGACGGCAGTTTGAGCGAAGACTACAATTGCATGCAGGAGACCGACAAGCAGGGAAAGGGGCAAGACCGTGAACGACCCAGGTAAGGACAGCCTTTCCACCCTCCTCGACGGCGCACGCGCCTTCCGCCAGACCGAGTACCACGGCGACCGCTCCCTCATGGCGCGCCTGTCACAGGGGCAGGAGCCGGAGGTCCTGGTGCTCGCCTGCAGCGACTCGCGAATGGACCCTGCTTTGGTATTCGATGTCAGGCCCGGGGACATCTTTGTGGTGCGGGTGGTGGCGAATCTGGTACCGCCGTGGCGTCCTGGTGACGCGATGGCACACGGGGTGATGGCGGCGGTGGAGTACGGGGTCAAGGCGCTCGGGGTCTCGCATGTGGTGGTGTGTGGTCACTCCCACTGCGGTGGCATCAAGGCGGCGATGGACGTGGCGCGCGGGAAGGAACTGCCGCCGTTCGAGTGCCTGGGGCCGTGGGTGGCGCTCGCGGACGCGGCCTGTCGCGAGGTGCTGGCGGAAGCCTCCGGGGACGACCGCTCGGACACGGAAGTGGCGGCCGCCGCGGAGCAGCGTTCCGTGCTCAAGTCCTTGGCTAGTCTGCGGTCCTACCCGTGGATTCGGGAGCGCGTAGAACGGAGCGACCTCACCCTGCACGGCTGGTGGTTCGATATCGACACGGGAGAGTTGTGGACGGGAGACCTCGAGACGGGTGTCTTTCAGTTGCTGGAAGGCTCTTGTCAGAATCTCCAACTCGGAGTATAGTCCGAGTTGGTTCAGCTAGTTCGGAGATCATTCCGAATCGATGCAATACGCCCGCACTCTCCGCATCGATCTTCCGCAAAGGCAGTCCGCCTTCCTGTGGGGGCCTGGCAAGACGACATTGCTGCACCAGCAGTTCCCTCATGCCGCTCGGTTCGACCTTCTGGACACCCGACTGTTGCTGGAGTTCACGCGGGCGCCGTGGACGCTACGTGGATGACTACCTGAAAGAGGAAGTGTTCGACGAAGGACTGACGCGGAATGTCGCCGCGTTCTCCCGGTTCTTTGACACACTTTCGTTCTGCCACGGAGAGCTTCTGAACTACAGCAACGTCGCCAGGGACTGCGGCGTCGATTCAAAGACCGTGCGCGAATACTTTCAGATTCTTGTCGATACCCTTCTGGGCGTCTTCGTGGAGCCGTTCAGCGGCCGCAACTCGCGCGCCGTTATCACACGGGCGCCGAAATTCTACCTCTTCGATGTCGGCGTCGCCGGGCAGGTGACCGGACGCCGGATCGAACGCGCTGCCGGCCCGGATTTCGGACGCGCTCTGGAGCACTTCGTGTTGATGGAGTTGCTCGCCTACCGCACCTATCGCGAACGCGACTTTCCGGTGCGCTTCTGGCGCGCCAAATCGGGGCTGGAATGCGACTTCGTTCTCGGGCGGGACGGCGCGGTGGCGGTCGAGGTCAAGGGCGGCGCCCGCCTCCGCCCGGGGGGATCTCAGGGCGATGCGAGCGTACGTCGGCGAACATCGTCCCCGTCACGCCGTCATCGTCTGCAACGAGAACGCCCCCAGACGCATCAGCGACGGCATCGAGATGCTGCCGTGGGAGCGTTTCCTGGAGCGGCTCTGGACGGACGCGCTCGTCGAATGACGGCACATACCCTCTTTACTACCCTTACTTAAGCGTTGCTCCCCTTATTCTTGCGGAAACGCCAACGAGCGCCGGGGCCGCGGCCCGTACACGCGACGTCGCCGGATTTCCTCAGATCGGCCAGGAGGGCGCGGATCCATTCCCGTCCGACGCCGGGACACTCGTGTTCCAGGTCTCGCAGGCGGAATTCGCCGGGTTGCGCGCGAATGGCGGCGAGGATCTGCGCTGACTTGGCGCCGCGCGGAGCCTTGATTTGCCCGGCGCGGTTTTCCAGTTCGACGTAAGCGCGGCGAATGATCGCGAGGATGAAGTTGAACCACGGCGTCAGCTCGTGTCTGCCGTCGTGCCAGCGATGGGAACTGCTTTGGAGACATTCATAATAATCTTCCCGGGACTCCTCGACGAGGCGTTCGAGGCTCTGGTAGCGACCGACCCCGTAGCCGTGCTGGTAGAGCGCCAGGAGAGTGAGCAGGCGTGACACGCGGCCGTTGTCGTCCCGGAACGGGGATGCAAAGGAAGTCGAGCACGAGCGCGGCGATGGCGATGAGCGGCGGAATGTGGTCCTGATCCAGCGCGTGCCGGTAACGCTGGCAGAGCTCTTCCATGGCCCCCGGCGTCTCCCTTGCCGTCACGCAACGGAACCGGACCACTGGAGCCTGTCCGGGCAGGAACTCGATGATGTCGTTGTCGATGCGCTTGAACTGTCCGGCATCGCCGCTGGCGGACTGGCAATGTGCGTGCAGGCGTTGCAGGGTATTCGGGGTGATGGAAAGGTCGGCGTGGCGGGTATGAATATCGTTCAAGGCGCGACGGTAGCCCTGGACCTCCTGCTCGGAACGATCGCGGGGTTTTGCTTTGCCGAGCACGAGGGGGTAAAGGCGGTCGAGGGCGACCGTTACGCCCTCGAGGCGGTTGGACGACTCGGCGCTCTGAATGATGGCCGCATCGCGGAGCGCCTTGAGGACTTGGGGCGACTGACGAGTGAACAGCTCCTGCTTCCCCTTGAACTCGGCGATGTCATTGAGCAGCCACGCCGTGCTCATGGGCATCGCGTGGTCGCGTAATCGGTTGTGGTGGAACGAGTTCATGCTATGCGGGCGCGAGCGGTTTGCATGGATCGGTAAGGTTCATGGGCGACGGTCCGGGCGCGCAGGTTTGTTCGTCAGGGGTACTTGCTTCGGCCATGATCTTTGGAAGGGCCGTCACACGTCGCAATGACCTCGTTTCAGCGGCGGCCTGCGGAAGACCTCCCGATGGTGCCAGTTGACGAACTCGGGTTTGGGATCGAGCCGACGGTTCCGTGGCGGCCGAAGCAGCTTGTCGTGGAAGTCGAGAAACCATCGGAGCGGATGGCTGAGACCGTGGACTTCGCTGGATACAAGTACCTTGAAGTCCTTTCCGGTGGCTTCAAGACCAAGGGCGCCTCGGTCGAATGCCTTGTGGTGCAGCCAGCACAACGCCAATCCGTTTGCCACCTCATCCGGGCCGCCGGCGTCCGTCGGCAGGCAGGCGGTCGAATGGAAACTCCGGGTGCAGCGCCTTGCGTTGCGGACCAAAGCGTTGCAAAAGCTCCTTGAGCTTGCCCTCGATCTCCCAGTAGGACGCAGCGCGTGGTCGCCCATTCAGGACGCGCCCGAGCGCCAACAGGAGCAGCAGAGGCTTGTTCGGCGCACGCTGCCCGCTGTCCTTCCAGACGTTGATGTCGGCGATCCTTTCGAGAAAGTTGTCGCGTTTCATGGAGACGGAAACCGGCAGAATAGGACGACAACACAATACACGATACTATGTTTGACACAAGGCCGAGGCCCTACAGGTCCGCAAAGGGCAGGGCCGCCACGTCGGGGCCGAGGGGAAGGTGGACGTCACCGGGATGCACCACGTATCCCGGCAGCGCGGCCTTCTCCATGTCCCTTTGGAACGTCTTGATGGAGGAGGCCATGGCCGGACGCGGTGTAGCGGACAACTTCACCTCTATGGGTGCCAGCTTTCCCCCGGTCTCGACCACGAAGTCCACTTCCGTTCCCGCCATGGTCCTCCAGAAATAGACTTGCGGTTCCATCCCGCGGTGTGTTAACGTGCGGACGATCTCGGAGAGCACGGCCGTCTCCATGATGGCGCCTCCCATGGGGCCTGAGGCGGCATGTTCGGGGTCCCTCAGACCCGCGAGATGGCAGAGGGTGCCTGCATCCGTGAAGTACACCTTCGGTGTCTTCACAAGACGTTTCCCTGCGTTGGCGAAGTATGGACGGAGCACCATCACTTGGTAGGTGGCTTCGAGTACGGAGAGCCATGCCTTGATGGTGTTGACCGCAATGCCGAGGTCCCGGGCCACGTCGCTTAGATTCAGGAGTTGGGCGCTTCGGGCCGCGAGGACTCGAAGGAGATTCTGATATTGGGTCAGGTCCGCAACCTGTCGGATCGTACGCACGTCCCGTTCGAGATAGGTCTGGACGTAGCTGGCATGCCATAGCGAGGGGTCCCGGTCGGGCTGCGTCGCAAGTTCCGGATACCCGCCCCGAACGAAGCCTTCCCAAAGCCCGCGAAAGGCATGCCATGTCCCGAAAGAAGACGGGTGCCCTCGCTCCCACGGCAGGGCCATCTCCGGCCTTCCTTCCGCTTCCCGCCTGGAGAGCGGCAACAGACGAAGCATTGCCGCGCGTCCGGCCAGCGACTCCGTAACCTTCTCGGCGAGCAGGAGATTCTGTGAGCCGGTCAACAGGTACCGACCGTTCTCCCGGCGCTTCGCGTCGATTTTCTCCTTGATGTAGGGCAGCAACTCGGGAGCATGCTGCACCTCATCGAAGATCACCGGAGGCGGGTACATCTCCAGGAATCCGCGTGGGTCCGCAAGGGCGGCTGCCCGAATGTCCGGTAGCTCCAGCGAAACGTAGAGGTGATGCTCGCCGAAGAGGTGTTGAAGGAGGGTTGTCTTGCCCGACTGGCGTGGGCCGGTCAGGACTACGGCGGGAAACTCGGAGGCGGCCCTCTTGAGAACAGGCTCCAGCGAACGTCTAATGTAATCCTGCCCACTCACTGATCGATTCCCTTGATAACCACTGGATCGACATTATGCATTTTAATTGCAAAATATCAACCTGAATCCTGGAATCGGCCGTTTCGGGCTGAACTCGCCAGTTTCTCTTGCAATTTAGAATTCGATTTCTATTCTGCAAGAAACAACGCCGGAATGTGGCAAGGCGGGGGGCAGGCGGTCACCCCTTCAGGTACTCCCCGTACTTCTCCAGCACCCTCTCCTTCAGTTCCGGGCTGGCGCCCGACACCGGCGGGAAGTCCTTGGCCCACTCGTAGGGGCGGCAGGCGTCGATGATGGCGCGGGAGTTGTGGCCCTTCTGGTCGCGGGGGATGATGGGGTCCAGGGGGCCGCTCCAGGTCCTGCGGAGGATGTCGATGGAGTCGGCGGGGTTGCAGCGGGTGCACATGGCCCACAGCACGTCGTTCAGGTCGGCCACGTCGATGTCGTCGTCCACCACCACGACGTAGCGGCCGAGGTAGGCGCCGGTGTGGTTCTGGCTGGCGATGAGAGCGGCCTGCTTGGCGTGGCCGGGGTAGCGCTGGCGGATGGACACCGCGGTGAAGAAGCGGTTCTGGTAGCAGGCGACGCCGGTGACGTCGGGGACGCCGGCCTTTTCCATGGAGTCCCAGATGAACGCGGCCCGGATCAGCGAGGTGCAGCCGTCGGCGCCCGGGAGCGGCCGGAACGGCGGCGAGCCGGTGAGGATGGGGTTGTTGCGGTACATCAGGCTCTTGACGTGCACCACCGGCTCCTGGCGCGAGCCGCTCGCATAGTAGCCGGGCCACTCGCCGAAGGGGCCCTCGTCGCGGGTCTCGTCGGGCATGATCTCGCCCTCGATGGCGATCTCGGCGTGGGCGGGAATCGGCAGGCCGGTGAACTCGCCGCGGATCACGTCCACCGGCGCCCCCTTGATGCCGCCGGCGTAGTCCAACTCCTGCTCGCCCCAGGGGATCTGCCGCGAGGAGAGCAGGAACAGCAACGGGTCCTGGCCGAAGGAGATGGCCACCTTGAGGGGCTTGTTACGGTCGAAGGCCTTTTGGCGGTGGATGCGGCCGTGCTTGCCCGGCGAGATGTAGACGGCCAGACGATCGGCCTCGTGGACCATGGTGCGGTAGGTGCCCATGTTCACCCACCCTTCGTCCGGATCCTGGGTCATGACCACGTGGGCGGTGCCGATGTAGCGGCCGCCGTCCTCGTCGTGCCACTTGGGCACCGGCAGCTTGAGCACGTCGATGTCCTTGCCCGTGAACACGTTCTCGTAGAGGGGGCTCTCGTCCACGTATTGCGGGGGGATCAGCGCCGGGCTGTTGAGGCGCTCCTTCCAGGCGGCGATGAACTCGTTGCGGGTGATGTCCGTGGGCAGGTTGGTGGTAAGGGCGGCGCGCTTCAGCGACTCCACCATGCCCACCAGCACCCGGTGCCCTTCGGGATAGTCCTTGATGTTGTCGAACAGGATCGCGGGAGCGTCCTGCCCGCGTCCGGCCACCTCGGCGAGGGCGCCGATCTCCAGGTTCCAGTCACAGCCCGGCACCGTGCGCAGCTCGCCCATGGCGTCCACCTGGTCAAGCCACTCTCGCAAATCTCTATAGGACATAATCGCCTTCCTCTCCCGAGAACGCTTACTCAGGATCCGAATCCGGCATTCTCGGATCCCCGGTCACTCCCGCCGTCTCCGTCATTCCCGCCCTCGTCCGTCATTGATACGAAAATAAGAATTATGCACAGAAATTAGGCAATATGGAGCGTAACCGGCGCCCCATTTTCATCCCCACGGTGTGTCGGCTGCAAGCCGACATGGACGATTCCCGCGGAAGCGGGAATCCAGGTGGGGTGGGGCGGCGGCAACACAGCCGTAGCGCCCCCCACAACCCCTGGATTCCCGCTTCCGCGGGAATGACGGACGAGGGCGGAGTGACGGACGCGGGGCTTTGCGCGGTTTTCGTACCAATGACGAATTCGAGGCCCTCTTCTCAACGCTCAGGCGGGCCGGAACTTCGGTAGCGACATGTCGTCGGTGATGTCCTCGAAGGAGACCTCCACCGGCATGTCGCAGCGGACCTCTTCCGGCTTGCATCCGATGACGTTGGACAGCATGCGCGCGCCTTCGTCGAGCTCAATGACTCCCACCACGTAGGGAAGCTCGTCCTTGAAGCCGGGATGGTAGGCACGGTGATAGATGACGAAGGAGAACACCCTGCCCTTGCCCGACACCGGTTTCCAGTCATAGGCGTCGGAGGTGCACTCGGAGCACACCTCAGCCGGCGGGAACCGGAAGGCTTTGCACTCCCGGCATTGCTGCAGCTTCAGTTCGTGATTTCGGGCGGCTTCCCAGTAGAGCCAGGAATCTTCGGACGGCGTCGGAATGGGTTTGGCGTAGTCGCTCACGGCAGGCTCCTGTTCATCGCGCTTCGCGGCGGACATCAGCGCGGGCGGGTTTCAAACCCGCCCGCTACATGGTCTCCTGTGTTCCGTGTAGGGGCGGGTTTGAAACCCGCCCGTGTCCGGATATCACGCAAAACGCGGCGCTAGTTCCTCAATATCAACGTCGAGTGGCACACGGCGTTGCCGCCGTTGCCGCTGACGATGGCGGTCTCGGCGTCCTTGACCTGGCGCGGACCGCATTCGCCGCGCAACTGGCGCACCCCTTCGACGATCTGGAGCATGCCTTCGATGTAGCATTCGGACAGCATGCCGCCGGAAGTGTTGGTGGGCAGCTCGCCTCCTAGCTCCAGGCGGCCGCCGCTCACGAACGGACCCCCCTCGCCCTTCTTGCAGAAGCCGTAGTCCTCCAGGGTGGCCATGAGGATATAGGTGAAGCAGTCGTAGATCTGCGGCGGGTTGGCGAACGCTCGCGGACTGGATCGAGTGGCCATGAGGATATAGGTGAAGCAGTCGTAGATCTGGGCGGTGTCGATGTCCTTGGGTGTGATGCCGGCCATGGCGAAAGCCCGTGCGCCGGAGTCCTTGGCGCCCAACTCGGTCATGTGGTCGCCGTAGATGTAGCCGCGGGAGTTGTTGGCGCGGCCCATGCCCATGACGTACACCGGCCGCTGCTTCATGTCCCGGGCGCGCTCCGACGAGGTGACGATGACCGCGGCGGCGCCGTCGCTCCGGAGGCAACAGTCGAACAGGTGAAACGGCCACACGATCCAGCGCGAGTTGTGGTAGTCATCGAGGGTCATGGGGTCGCGCATCGACGCCACGGGGTTCAGTTGCGCGTGCTTGCGGCAGGCCACGGCGACGGCGCCCATGTGGTCGTGGGTGGTGCCGTACTCGTGCATGTGCCGGGTGAGCCCGGAGTACGGCCTGTCCGGCGCCGCCGAACAGGCCGTACTCCGGGCCGAACTCGCCGCCGCCGTCGCCCCTTCCCGGCGTCTTGCGGGTGGCGCCCTTGTCGCCGTGCACGCACAGCACGGTCTTGCAGAAGCCCGCCTCGATGGCGGCTGCGGCCACTTGCACCATGAGGCAGGAAGTCGCCCCGCCCGAGGACAGCGAAACGCCAAAGGCCGTATCGATGCCCAATCGCTCCGAAAGCATCTGGTGATGGACCCTTACGGCGCCGAGCAGGTGGCTGTGGGTGATGACGGCATCGATGTCGGTTTTCTTGAGTCCGGCGTCGTCGAGGGCGGCCTTGACCGCGGTCGCCTGCAATCCGTAGTCGCTCAGTTCGGGCACCTTGCCCAGCGGCGAGTGCCCCACGCCCACGATCGCGTACTTGTCCTTGAGTGATGCCATCCAGTGTCCTTTCCGGTCAGTTCCCTTTCTGGCGCTCGCGCTCGTGAAGCCCGGCATGTTGTCTGGGCGTCTCGGGGCGCGTGTCCTTGCCCTGACCCTTGGTAAACCGGAGAGTGCCCACGAACTTCACGTTGGCGCAGGCATCGGCGCCGCCGGTGGCGCAGCCCTCGTCGTCGGGTATCAGAAAGCGCAACGGGCCGCCCTTGTCCCTGGGCAGGGGCTCCTCGCCCATGCGGTAGGCGATGACCGCGTTGCGGAGCGCCTCCAGGGGCACGCTGGCGGCGAATCCGCCGTCGGTGGATTCCACCGTGAGGTAGTCGAGCTCTGGATTCGGGTTGACTCGATCGACGATGGCCTGAAGCGTCACCGCGCCGCCCATGCGGCCCGGGATCAGTGTGGCGACATCGTCGATCTGGCCGTCCAGTTCCGCGAGCTGTCGGAAGTCCAGCTCTTGGGCCGGTTTTCCTTCCTGTTCGATGCGGAGGGCGCCCATGGTTTCCTCCTGTGGTTGGGATTCATGACACGGGGGCCTTGCGACAGCCAACGGCTGGTGTCGCCAAGGCAGAGCGAGTCAGAGGGCCGCGAGGCCCTCCTCCGCGATACGTCATTGAAACGGGAAACGCAAGCTCGGGCTACGTGGGCATTCCCGTGCAAGGGGGACACACGCCGTAGAGGACGACCTGGTGGCCTTCGAGCCGGAAGCCCTTGGGCGTGAGCTTCTGGATGTCCGGTGGGCAACCCTGGATGTCGAAGATGTCGTCGCACTCGCGGCACTGGAAGTGATGATGGTGTTCCTTTCCTGCGGTCTCGTAGCGAGGGGCCTCGCCGGGTATATCCACGGTGACGAGGGTGCCCTCGGTCATCATGGTATGGATCGTGCGGTAGACGGTGGCGATACCCAAGCCGGGTGCCTTCGCCTGCGCAGCTTCGAGAATATCGTGGGGGCTGAGCGGCCGGTTGGCTTCCAGCAACATCCGCTGGATCACGCTTCGCTGGCGTGTCCGCCTCTTGGAGCGAGGGCGATTCTCGGCAAACGCTCCGCTGGAATAGCTCTTGTCGTCGACCATGTGAATCCCTCACTCCTGCCCTCGGTGGGCATGATTGACTTTTCCATCCCTCATTCCGGAACGTCAGTCCGTTGATATACACCACCGCGCCTCCAACATGCAAAGCTGTGTGCAGGTCCATCACTTCAGCAGCATCCCGGTTTCCCATCCCTGCATACGTCGCCGACGGCGCGTGATCCTGGGCTACACGTAGGAGTCCATTTAATGAGTGTTATTTATCATTTTAACTAAAGAATCATCCATTAAAGACTGCCTATGGTCTCGGATGACTTGACTATTGAGAATTATCTATTAAATAGTATCCTGGAAACCAAACCGTGTCTGCCGGAAGGAGACTCTATGAGACCACTATTGTTGATGGAGAGGTTAATTCTCGGATGCGTCGTGTTCTTGCTGTCATGCGGGTTTCCGGGACCCGTGGGGGCGCAAGAGCCAGTGGATGCACTCAAGGAGCAACTGTGGGAGATGCAGGATTCAATGAGCGAGATGCATCAGAAGATGAACAAGTTGATGAAGCGCATCGGCGAGCTCGAACGGGAGAAGGCCGGGGCCGATCGTGTGACTTCGGTCGAGCAGTCGGTGAAGTCGATTCAGGAAAGTCCTCCGATTCTCAACCCTTCCATCGGGTTGGCGATCGACTCGACTTTCGAGCGCCGGCCTGACAGCCACGCTGAGTTCAGACTGCGGACTGTGGAGCTCGGACTGTCGGCTGAAATCGATCCGTATGCCAGGGCCTATACGTTCATCACCGGTACGGACGAGGGGGTCGAGATCGAAGAGGCGGCCGTGCAAACGACGTCTTTACCCGTCAACCTGAGTGCCGGTCGTTTCTTTTCGGATTTCGGTCGCTTGGCCCAGTTTCACGTGCACGAGCTTCCGTTCGTCAATGCGCCGCTGTCTCTGAACCGCATCGTCGGTGGCGAGTCCCTGGGCACCGGCGTCCAGTTCCGCTATCTCTTGCCGACGCCTTTCTTCCTGTCCTTGACGGGTGGCGCATTTGACGAGATCGGACATGCGCACGGTGATGAGGAGCACGGCCACGAGGAGGGAGGGGTGGAAGAGGAGGGGGAAGACCACGAAGAGGAACACGAGGAGGGGGAGGAACACGGAGAGGAGGGAGGAGGACGCTTCCTCAGCCAACTGACATACCTGGGCCGCGTGCATGCCTTTTTCGATTTGAGCCAGACCTGGAATCTCGAAATGGGGTCCTCGTTGGCGCTGACGCCAAGGACGGAGACGGGCGAGGAGGGGAGCCGACGCTCTCGCTTCGGCATTGACGTCACGCTCCGGCACCGGCCCCTCGTCGCGGGCCTGTATGAAGGATTCACCGTCGCGGGCGAATGGTTGAGCAACCGTCAGAGCCACCATGATGCGCCATCGACGCACGCCCGCGGCGGCTATGCCTATGCGCAGTTGGACTTCAATCCGGAGATCCAGGGCCGTTGGGGACTGGGGCTGTTGTTCGATTCCGCACCCGACTTGGAGCATCCGTCAGACAAGACGCTGAGCCTGTCGCCGTACGTCACATGGTCATTGAGCGAATTCAATCGCCTGCGTCTCCAGTACACTTACGGTTGGGATCGTACCGCATCGCCGGCTCACGACGGCAGTCAAGTCTATCTTCAATGGACCACTGTTCTCGGTAGCCATACGCATGGGTTCCGTGAGCGCCGCTGAGGTCCGGCATCGCGGGCGAAGCTTTTCGGCGAAGCCGCTTCGCCGTATCCGGAAGATGTTTCTTGAGGAGAACTTCATATGACGAGTACATTGACACGGCGCTGGCCGCTGGCGGCCGTCACGCTTTCGATGGTCTTGATGTTTGCGGGTTCGGCAGCGGCGCAGAAAATCCGGGTGGTGACGACCATTCCCGATCTGGCCGACATCGCCCGGCAGATCGGCAAAGACCGGGTTTCAGTCAACAGTCTGACCCTGGGCGTCCGAGACATTCACAGCATTCAGCTAAAGCCAAGCATGGTCACCTTGCTCAACCGCGCGGATGCGGTGGTGCTGATGGGGCTGGCGCTGGAGCATTCATTCCTGCCGGCCCTGCTTGACGTGGCCGCCAACCCACGGGTCTCACGCGGAGGGGTCGGTCATATCGATACCTCCGCCGGGGTCGTGCCCTTGGGGCCGGCGAAGACCCTCTCGCGCAAGGGGGGCGATATCCACCCGACGGGCAATCCCCATTACAACCTGGATCCGGTCATGGGAAAGCTCATTGCACGAAACATCGCGGAAGGCCTCTCGAAGGTCCACGCCGAGTCCCGCCCCTTCTTCATGAAGAATCTGAAAGCCCACCTGGCGGAGTTGGACCGGCGCATACCCGAGTGGCAGCGGATGGCCCAACGCCTCAACGGCACCCGGTACGTCAGCTACCACGACGACATGATTTACTTCGCCAAGCGCTACGGCATGCGGCTATTCGGCACCCTGGAGGTGGCGCCCGGCATCGGGCCGACGCCGGGACACATCGTCCAGTTGGTCGAACGGATGAAGGCCGCTGGGGTTCCGCTGGTGGTCTACGGCACACATCCAAGCCGGGTACCGAAACGCGTCGCCAGGGAGACCGGCGCAACGCTGGTGCACGTGCCGTTGTACGTGGGCGGCCGGCCCGGCGTTGACAGCTACTTCAGGTTGATAGACTACCTCGTCACTCACCTGTCGAAGGCGGTCGTCCGGTGACCGAGTGCGACACGCGGGAGCGTCCAGTCCTTGCGCTCCAACACGCGTGCCTGGGGTACGGTGCCGAGACGGTGCTCGACGACGTTCATCTCCGCATCGATACCGGCGAATTCGTCGGGCTGGCGGGAGCCAACGGGACCGGCAAGACGACACTCCTTCGGTCCATGCTGGGGCTGCTCCCGTTGCGCGGCGGGAGAGTAGAGCGACACCTTCCCCGTGCGCGTCTCGGCTACGTGCCCCAGAGCGTTTCCCTTGACGCCTACTTTCCGTTGAGCGTATGGGAGGTGGCGGCCATGGGCGCTTACGGCCGGCTTCGTCCCTGGCGACGATTTTCCGGACACGAAAGAAGCCGGGTCGATACGGCTCTGGAACAGGTGGGGCTGGCCCAGCTCCGGCGAGCGGTGTTTTTCCATCTCTCGGGCGGGCAGCGGCAACGGGCGCTCATCGCCCGGGCCTTGACCGTGGATCCGGCATTGCTGCTCCTCGACGAGCCGTTTTCCGGCGTGGATCGGGATGCCCGGGAAGACATTGCCCAGCAGCTCGGGGACATCAACCGGCGATCGCGGTTGGCCATCGTTATCTCAAGTCACGATAGCGGGATGCTGGAGCGGTCTTGTGAACGCGTGATCCGACTTTCGAAAGGTCGCGCGCTAGGCGGCTTGCGCGAGCCCGCGTAACGTCCGGCCGACGTGGCGCACGCGTTCGCAGAGATCCTGAATCCTTACTTCCTGCTCTTCCCGGCGGTCATGGGAAGTATCGTCCTGGGGCTGGTCTGTCCAGTGGTAGGCGGGTTCCTGGTTCTCAGGCGGAGCGTGCTGCTGGGTCTGACCCTGCCGCAACTGGCAGCCGCGGGCGCGGCGTTCGCGTTGTTTGCCTATACGGACCATTCGGCCGGCGACGCTCACGAGGTTGAGCGAATGCTGGCCTACGGTGGTTCGTTGCTGTTCACCTTCGTGGGCATGATGCTCCTCGGTCTGATGGATCGAAGCGGCGCCGGACGATCGGAGACCCGCTTGGCCGTGGCCTATGCCATGGCGGGGTCGCTCATGATCCTCTTCGTGGCGTTCCATCCCTTTGGCGACGCGGCGATACTGGGTCTCGTCAAGGGAGAGGCGGTGGTGCTGTCCTGGGCGGAGCTCGTTACCCTGGGCGCTGTCTATGCGGCAGTGATGGCATGCCTTGTCGTCTTTCGGCGCGAGTTGCTGATTTCGTCTTTCGATCGTGAGCTCACTTTCCTCCTGAAGGGGGGTACCCTCACTTGGGATCTCCTCTACCATCTGCTCGCCGGCGTCACCATCGCGCTGGGAGTGATGATGGCCGGCCCTCTGCTCACCTTCGGCCTGCTGGTGCTCCCACCCATTGCCGTGCGGCCCCTGGTGTCGCGCATGGCGCCCTATTTCATCGTGGCGTCACTGGGTGGGGGCTGTATCGGTGTGGCTGGATTTGCCGTTTCCTACCGGTTCGATATGCCGCTGGGTCCCGCCATGGTGGCATTGGGGTGCGGCTTGGTGCCGGCCACCCACGCGGCGGCGTGGATCAGGGGGCAGTTCCGCCGGTGACCGATCCTCACCTGTCCGCGCGGAACACCTGCCCGGTGCGCCGGGCCAGCAGCCTGTCGTTGGCGTGGTCGAGGGCGAACACGCGGAACTTGACGATCTTCGACGGGATGGACTCGAACAGCTCGGCCATGGACTCCCCGGTGACGGCGCCCGTGGATGGATCATAGGTGTGAATCTGTTTCTTGCCCATGGCGAGGGGGTTCTCGGGCCGTGAATCCCGGGTGGCGATGTCCACCCGAAAGACCAAGTCCCGTTTGCCGGGCGGCAGCGCGTCGCGGATGCGCGACTCCCAATCAACGGTCTCGATGGCGTCCAGCCCGCCGCGCATCTCCGCCGGAGACAGGGTCCTCTCGTAAGCCAGCCGCCACTTCAGGTCACGGTCGAGGATGCGGCCCCACTCGCGTCCCAACGCGGTCCCCTGCCGGCGCCAGCGGGATACCTCCTGCAGCAGCGACCAGTCCGTCAGGTGCAGGTACTGATCCATGTGATCCAGGGGATTTCCCGGGGCGATTCGCTCCATGGTTTCCGGAAACAGCTCCTGCAGGTGCAGGTCGATGGCCCGGGTGGTGCGGTGGAAGTAGACGTTCTCGTAGAGGTACTTCCGGGCATTCAGGAACATGGTGAGCGCGCCGTCGCCGGAGCGGTGCAGGGTCAGGCCCTGGGGCGAGAAGAACGTGTAGTAGATCAGCCTTTCCCGGTCGATGGGTCCCACTGCCACGCCGCACATGTACGAGTCGCGCGACACGTAGTCGAGATTGTCGAAGGTGAAGATGCCGTTGGTCAAAGGTTGAAGGAACCGGAGCCAGCGGGGCTTGGAGGGATCGTCCGCGGAGTCCTTCTTGATGGGGAAGGCGATCTCCTCGGGGTCGAGCTCCTCTCCGGCGGTGAACACACCGCTCGGGCTGCGCCGGATCTGGCGGATGAGGTCCCCCAACTCGTCACGGATGATGACCTGGGAGATGTCCTCATGGATGAGGCCGTGCTGACTGAGATGGTTGTGGTCGAAGAAGTGACAGAAGGGGCCGTGGCCGACGTCGTGCAGCAGGCCGGTGATGCGCAGGGTCTCCTCCACGTAGGCCGGGGAAGGGCACTCGTCGCCCAACACCTTGCGCAACGAGGGGTAAAGGCCGCGGGCGAAGGTCCCGGCCAGGTGCATGGCCCCCAGACAGTGCTGGAAACGGGTGTGCTCCGCCGAAGGGTAGACCCAGCGGGCGCTCTGAAGCTGGAAGATGTACCGAAGGCGCTGGAACCACGGCGAATCGATCAGGTCCTTTTCCGTTACCTCGTCGGCGTCTTGGGGAACCGTGAAAGGAATGTAACGATGGATCGGGTCGGCGATGAGGGAGCACCCGGTGTACTCGTCACGCATGGAGGGCCCCGTTGGCGGTCACAGCTCGAAACCCACCTGAGCGGTCCACTGGGAGCCCATTTTGCCCAGGTGGCTCAGGCGTTCCGCCACAGCCCCGATGGTTTCGCGCTCTTCGTGGCGGTCCGGATCGAACTTCTCTCCCCGGGCTTCCGCGTGCACGAAGAACTCGCCCGCCTCGCGTATCTCGAATTCATTCAGCACGTAGCCGCTGGCCTGGTACTCGTAGAGCAGCTCCCTCATCCAGTTGACGATCAAGTCGTCGTTGTCGACCCCTTCCACCTCGAGGGTGACGCTTTCCCGTGCTTCCACCGAAGACAGATCCACCAAAAGGTCGAACAGCGCGAACCCGGCGTCCGCGATAATCCCCGGCATCGAGTCGCCGGAGAGCCGGATGCTCAACTCCGATGACCGTCTGATCAGCTTGTATTTCTTGTCCTCATCGGCCATTTTCGTGATCCTCGGGCCCTTTCACCCCGCGGGATTCTCGCCCCATTCGGCCATTCTCGCACAAAGACGTGGACGTGCCCACCACTTCGGTTCCCATCCCTTCGCGTGCGAGTTCCGCCGGGTCAGTCCCGGTTGATCAGCGAGGCCGCGAAGCCGGCGCCGAAGCCGTTGTCGATGTTCACCACCGTGACTCCCGCGGCGCAGGAGTTCAGCATCGCCAGCAATGCCGAAAGGCCCTGGAAGCTGGCGCCGTAGCCGACGCTGGTGGGCACGGCGATGACCGGCCTCCGGACCAGCCCGGCGACGACGCTGGGCAAGGCGCCCTCCATCCCCGCCACCACGATCAGCAACGCCGCTTCGGTGAGCTGCCGGTGGTGGCCCAACAGCCGGTGCAGGCCGGCGACGCCCACGTCGTAGACCCGCTCCACCCGGTTGCCCATGATCTCGCTGGTCACGGCCGCTTCCTCGGCCACCGGGATGTCGGAGGTGCCGGCGCACGCCACCGCAATGGTTCCCTTGCCCGTGACTGGGGCGTCCCTGGCGCGCCAAGTGGCGGCCCTGGCCCGGCGGTGGTAGCGGAACCCCCGGAGCCGCGTCTTCAGGACGTCCATCTTCTCCTGGGACAGGCGGGTGATGAGCACGTTGTCGCCGCGTTTCCGGATGGCCCGGGCAATGTCGGCGATGTCCGACACTTCCTTGCCTTCGCCCATGATGACCTCGGGAAAGCCCTGCCGCAAGGCCCGGTGATGATCCACCTTGGCAAACCCCAGGTCTTCGAAGGGAAGATGCTGCAACCGATCCAGCGCCGCGTCGACCGTGACCTCGCCGCGCCGAACGCCTTCCAGCAGCTCTGCAAGTTTCTCTTCGTCCATGGTTGCCTGGTGTCGTGTCCTAAACCCTCATGGGCGCGGCGAGCCACCCCTTGAAGTGATCGTAGCCGGGCGCCGCGAGGGGCACGCGATCGCCCCGCTGGTCCACCAGTGTGACGCCGTGTTTTCTGGGCACGCATTCGCCGATGCGGGAGATGGGGACGCCGGTGCGGCGGGCGACGCGCTCCACCCCGTCGCGGGCATCGCTTGACGCGGTGAAGAGCAACTCGTAGTCTTCGCCTCCGGCCAGCGCGCAGGCGAGATCCCCCGGCCTGGCCACGCGGGTGAAGGCGGGCGACAGCGGCACGTGCTCCTGGCGCACCACGGCCCCGGTGCCACTGGCCCGGCAGATGTGGCCCAAGTCCTGGGCCAGCCCGTCGCTCACGTCCATCATGGCCCGGGCCAGCCCATCCTTGGCCAATTGCATGCCGGTCTTGACCCGTGCCGTGGGGTGGTGGTGCCGCCGGACCAGGTGGTTCCGGTCCCGCGCCGAGACCTTGGTCCGGGGCTCGGAAAGCAGCGTCAGGCCCAGTGCCGAGTCCCCCAGCGTGCCGGTTACGTAGATGTCGTCGCCCACCCGGGCACCGCCGCGGGTGACCGCTCCGTAGGGTGCGAAGCCGGCGAGGAACACGTCGATGACCAAGCGGTCCGCCGCGCACGTGTCGCCTCCCACCAGCGCCACCCGGTGCTCGGCGGCCACGGCGTGAATGCCGCGAATCAGCGCCGCCGCTCGTTGCATGTCCAGGTCCGGCAGGGCCAGCGACAGGAGGAAATAGGCCGGCCGCCCGCCCATGGCGGCGATGTCGCTCAGGCTCGCTGTGAGTGATTTGTGCCCGAGATCCCGCATCGAGATCCAATCGAGGTTGAAATGGACACCTTCGACAAGAAGATCCGAGGTGAACAGGAGCGAGTCCTCGGCGGTGGAGACCCAGGCGGCATCGTCGCCGATGCCGAGACGCACGCCGCGCGTTCGCGGGGTCTTCCTTTGAATCAGGTCGATGAGCCCGAACTCTCCCAAATCCCGAAGTTTCATGGGCTTGCCACCCGTCTTGGTGGGCACGGACGGGATCGAAACCCGACCTACGCGTTGGCGGGCACGGTTCTGTCCCCCGAACCCTTTGGGCGGCTTCGCCGGGCCGACTTCCTGGCCTTGGCGGCGGCCCCGGGCTTCGGCCGGGCCGGAGACGGGCCGTGGGGCTGCTTGTCTCCAAAGGCCGCCGCGAGCACGTCGTTCATGTCCCGCGCCAGGATGAAGTGCATCTTGTTCCGCAAGGGACGGGGTATTTCTTCCAGGTCCTTTCGGTTCTGGAACGGGATGGCCACGGTCCCGACCCCGGAACGAAAGGCCGCCAGGCATTTCTCCTTCAATCCGCCCACGGGCAGGACGCGGCCCCGGAGCGTGATCTCCCCGGTCATGGCCACGTTCCGGCTCACGGGCCGTCGGGTGAGCGCGGATATGAGGGCGGTTCCCATGGTGATGCCCGCCGAGGGGCCGTCCTTGGGGATGGAGCCCGACGGGACGTGTATGTGGATGTCCTGCTTCTGGTAGAAGTTCTCTTCGAGACCGAGATTCTTGGCCTGGGCCCGGGCGTAGCTGACCGCGGCCTGGGCCGATTCCCTCATGATGTCGCCCAACTGGCCCGTCAAGGTCAGGTTGCCGCGGCCCTTGGACAACGATGCCTCGACGTGCAGCACCTCGCCGCCGGCGCTGGTCCATGCCAGACCCGTGGCGACGCCGATCTCGTTCCGTTCCTGGGTCTCTTCCGTCAGGAACCTGGCGGGACCGAGGTACTGGTGGAGATTCCTCCGGGTGATCCGGGTACGGCTGGTGTGGCCGTCGGCTACCTTGCGCGCCACCTTCCGGCAGATGGCCGCCATCTCCCGCTCGAGGTTCCGGAGACCGGCCTCCCGCGTGTACTGCTCGATGATCCGCAGCACCGCATCATTGGACACGTCCAGCAGGTCGCCGGAAATCCCCGCCTCCTGCAATTGCCGCGGGATCAGGAACCGCCTCGCGATCTCCAGCTTCTCCTCGTTGGTGTAGCCGGAGAGGTTGATGACCTCCATGCGGTCCCGCAACGCCGGCGGAACCGTATCGAGGAGGTTGGCGGTGCAGATGAACAACACGCTGGACAGGTCGAACGGGACGTTCAGGTAGTGGTCGCTGAACGCGTGGTTCTGCTCCGGATCGAGCACCTCCAGCAGCGCCGCGGACGGGTCGCCGCGAAAGTCGTTGCCGAGCTTGTCGAGCTCGTCCAGCATGAAGACGGGGTTGCTTGAGCCCGCCTGTTTCATGCCCTGGATGATCCGGCCGGGGAGTGCTCCCACGTAGGTCCTGCGGTGGCCGCGGACCTCCGCCTCGTCCCGGATCCCCCCCAGCGAGATGCGGACGAAGTTTCTCCCGAGGGCGCGGGCGATGGATTTTCCGAGGGAGGTCTTGCCGACGCCCGGAGGACCGACGAAGCAGAGGATGGGCCCGCGGATCTCCTTCCGGAGCTTGTTCACCGCGAGATATTCGAGAAAGCGCTCCTTGATCTTCTCCAGATCGAAGTGGTCCTCGTCGAGGACTTCCTTGGCCTTCTTGAGGTCGAAGTTTTCCTCGGTCCTCTCGCTCCAGGGGAGCTCCACCATCCAGTCCAGATAGGTTCTCACCAGCGAAGACTCCGAGGACTCGGGATGCATCTGCTCCAGCCGCTTGAGTTGCTTGGTGGCCTCCTTCCTGACCTCGGGCGGCATTCCGGCCTGGTCGATCCGGCCTTTGATCTCGTTCATCTCTTCCGTCTTCTCGTCGCCTTCCCCCAGCTCCTGGTGGATCTGCCTGAGCTGCTCCCGCAGGAAATACTCCCGCTGGGTCTTGCTCATCTCGTCCTTGGCCTGGTTCTGGATGCGCGCTTGCATGGTGGCGAGCTCGAGCTCGCGGGTGAGCAGCTCGTTGATCTTCTTCAGCCGCTCCACCGGTTCGTAGATCTCCAGGATGGACTGGCTTTCCTGGATGTTGAGGCGCAGGTTGGAGGCCACCAGGTCGGCGAGCACGCCGGGATCGACGACGTTGTCCGTGACCATGACGATCTCGGGCGGAAGATTCTTGAGGTTGAGGATCTGCTCGATCTTTTCCTTGACGCTGCGCATGAGCGCCTCGATCTCAAGGGAGAGTTCGATGACCTGCTGCTCGACGACTTTCTCGATCCGCACTTCGAAGTACGGCTTTTCCCGCAGGACCTGTTCGACAACTCCCTTGGTGATCCCCTGGACCAGGATCTTCACGCGTCCGTCGTCGAGCTTGAGCATGCGCAGGATGGTCGCCACCGTGCCCACGCGGTAGAGGGCGTCGGCTTCCGGGTCATCCTCGGTGGCGTCCTTTTGCACCACGAGAAATATGTGCCGGTCGCGCGCAAGCGCCTCGTTCACCGCGTTGATGGAGATCTCCCGCCCGACGAACAGGGGAATCATCATGTAGGGATAGATGACGATGTCCCGGATGGGCAGGAGCGGGATGACGTCAGGGACGTCTTCCACAGGCCGATCGGCGACGAGCTCCGCGGTGTCCTGGTCCGTTACGTCCATTCATTACCCTCAGTCGAACAGTTCCTTTACCTTCTCGAAGAACCCTTTGGCAATAGGATGGGCTTCCTCCCCGCCATCTTCGGCGAATTCCCTGAGCAGATTTTTCTGGCGCGCGTTGAGCCGGGTCGGGGTCTCCACCAGCACGCGGACGTGCTCGTCGCCTCTGCGGCTCCCGTGCACGTCCTTGATCCCCTTGCCCTTCAGGCGGAAAACGGCGTTCGATTGAGTCCCGGCGGGGATCTTCATCTTGACCTTCCCCTCCAGCGTGGGCACCTCGATCTCCGCCCCGAGAGTGGCGTTGACGAAGCTGATGGGCATCTCGCAGATCACGTCCGTACCGTCGCGGGCGAAGATCGCGTGGTCCTGGACGATGATGACCACGTACAGGTCCCCCGGCGGGCCGCCCCTGGCGCCATTCTCTCCCTCGCCCCGAAGCTTGAGTCGGGAGCCGGTGTCGACCCCTGCCGGAATCTTCACGTTGATGGTGTGGAACTTGCGGGACAGCCCGACGCCGTTGCACGAGGGGCAGGGGTGGGGAATCACCCGTCCTTGGCCGCGGCACTGGCTGCAGGTGCGGGACACGGTGAAGAAGCCTTGCTGAAAGGCCATTTGTCCGGAGCCCTTGCAGGCGGGGCAGGTCTGGGCGTTGGTCCCCTTTTCGGCGCCGCTGCCCTGGCAATCGTCGCAGGGTCCGTGGCGCGGGATCTTGACCTTCTTCCCGGTACCGAAGGCGGCCTGCTCGAACGTGATCTCGAGGTTGTAACGCAGGTCGTCGCCCTGCTGGGCCCGAGACCTGGCTCGGCCCCGTGGAGACCCGCCGAAGATGTCCCCGAAGATGTCTCCAAAGATGTCCTCAAACCCGTGGGAGAAGTCGAAGCCGCCGGCGAACGGCCCGCTCTCGCCAAAGGCGGCATGGCCGAACTGGTCGTATTTGGTCCTCTTTTCCGGATCGGAGAGTACCGAGTACGCTTCGGACAGCTCCTTGAACTTCTCCTCTGCCTGCTTGTCGCCCGGGTTCCGGTCGGGGTGATACTGGAGCGCCAGCTTGCGGTACGCTTTCTTGATCTCATCCTCGCCGGCGTTGCGGCTCAGGCCGAGGATTTCATAGTAGTCCCTTTTGTCCAATGGTGAGTCCCAAGGCTAGTCCTTGACCTCCTCGAAATCGGCATCCACCACGTTGTCGGCGGGCTTGCCGTCACCTTCCCCCGGCGGCGGCTGTTGCGCCTGACCCTGCTGCGCCTGCTGCTGCGACGCCTTGGCGTACATGGCTTCCGCGAGCTTGTGGGAGGCCTGGTTCAACTCCTCGGCCGCCGCCCGCATGGCCTCGGCGTCGTCGCCCTCCAGCGCCTTCCTGGCCTTCTCCAGGGCCGTCTCGATGCCGGACTTGACCTCGGCCTCGAGATCGTCGCCGTACTCCTTCAGCGACTTCTCCGTCGAGTGGACCAGCGAATCGAGTTGGTTACGGGCCTCCGCCGCCGCCTTGCGGTTCTTGTCCTCTTCGGCGTGGACTTCCGCATCCTTGACCATGTTCTTGATTTCTTCCTCGCTGAGGCCGCTGGAGGCGGTGATCTTGATGGACTGCTCCTTGCCGGTTCCAAGGTCCTTGGCGGACACGTGCACGATGCCGTTGGCGTCGATGTCGAAGGTCACGTCGATCTGCGGCATGCCGCGCGGGGCCGGCGGTATCCCCTCGAGGTTGAACTGGCCGAGCAGCTTGTTGTATTGCGCCATCTCCCGCTCGCCCTGATGCACGCTGATGGTCACCGAAGGCTGATTGTCGGCCGCGGTGGAGAAGACCTGGTTCTTTTTCGTCGGGATGGTGGTGTTGCGTTCGATCAACTTGGTGAAGACGCCCCCCAGGGTCTCGATGCCGAGGGACAGCGGCGTCACGTCGAGCAGCAGCACGTCCTTGACGTCGCCCGTGAGCACCCCGGCCTGGATGGCGGCGCCGATGGCCACCACCTCGTCCGGGTTGACGCCCTTGTGAGGTTCCTTCCCGAAGATCTTCTTGACTCGTTTCTGCACCGAGGGCATGCGCGTCATGCCGCCGACGAGGATCACCTCGTTGATCTCCCCGGCCGAGAATCCGGCGTCCGCAAGCGCCTGGCGGCAGGGCTCCTCGGTGCGCTCGATCAGGTCGGCGCACAGGGCCTCGAGCTTCGAGCGGGACAACTTGATGCTCATGTGCTTGGGGCCGGTCTGGTCGGCGGTGATGAACGGCAGGTTGATGTCCGTCTCCACCGACGTGGACAGCTCGCATTTGGCTTTTTCCGCCGCTTCCTTGAGGCGTTGCAGGGCCATCTGGTCGCCGCGCAGGTCAATGCCCTGGTCCTTCTTGAACTCGTCCGCGAGGTAGTCGATGATCTTCTGGTCGAAATCCTCGCCCCCCAGGAAGGTGTCGCCGTTGGTGGCCTTGACCTCGAAGACGCCATCGCCCAACTCCAGAATGGAGATGTCGAAGGTGCCGCCGCCCAGGTCGAACACCGCGATCTTCTCGTCCTGTTGCTTGTCCAGGCCATAGGCCAAAGAGGCCGCGGTGGGCTCGTTGATGATGCGCAGCACATCGAGTCCGGCGATGCGGCCCGCGTCCTTGGTGGCCTGACGCTGGCTGTCGTTGAAGTAGGCCGGCACGGTGATGACCGCCTCGGTCACGGGCTCTCCGAGGTAGTCCTCGGCGGTTTGCTTCATCTTCTGCAGAATGAAGGCGGAAATCTCGGCCGGGCTGTAGGTCTTGCCCCGGCTTTCCACCCAGGCGTCGCCCTTGTCCGACCTGGCGATCTTGTAGGGCAGGAGGGACATGGCCTTCTGCACCATGGTGTCGCCGAACACGCGGCCGATCAGCCGCTTGACCGCGAATACGGTATTCTGGGGGTTGGTGATGGCCTGCCGCCGCGCGATCTGACCCAGAAGACGCTCGCCGCTCTCCGAAAAAGCCGCTACGGAAGGAGTGGTGCGA
The DNA here is from genome assembly GCA_963422385.1 of Binatia bacterium. Taxonomy (GTDB): domain Bacteria; phylum Desulfobacterota; class Binatia; order UBA9968; family JAJDTQ01; genus JAJDTQ01. The sequence goes on from OY729432.1 coordinate 1,351,724, forward strand.
CTTCCTTCAGCATTGGTCAGAACCTTGGGGTCGCTGCCCTCCATGATCGCCACGCAGGAGTTGGTCGTCCCAAGATCAATGCCTATGACCTTCGCCATCTCTTCATCTCCTTGTCATTCGATTGCGATCTCAGTGTGAATCTAATCATCGGTCTGGTCGCTTTCAACCGGCGTTTCATCTTTTTCGTGTAAAGTCGGGGCCTTGGCGACGCTCACCAGAGACGGCCGCAGCAGCCGGTCATCCAGGCAATAGCCCTGGTGGACCTCGTCCACCACCGTGTTGGCCTCGTATTCGTCGGTCTCCACCTGGGCGTAGGCTTCGTGCTTCTCCGGATCGAAGGTTTCTCCCTTGGCCGTGACCCGCGTAACCCCGTGTTTCTGAAGCGCTTCAAGGCACCCCTTGAGCACCAGCTCGATGCCGTCCAGCAAGGACTGCGGATTGCCGTCGGTCCGGGCGTGCCGAGCCGCTCGCTCGAGGTCGTCGATCACGGGCAGGAGATCCCGCACCAGAGATTCGTTGGCGTACCGGATGGCATCGTGCTTCTCGCGGGTTACCCGTTTCTTGTAGTTCTCGGTCTCCGCCGCTTCCCGGAGGTAAAGATCGTGATGGCGCCGGGCTTCCTCCCGGGCGGCGTCCAGCTCCGCCCGGAGCTGTTCGATCTCCGACGGCGCCGGTGCCTCGTCCGATGCTTCTGCGACTTCGGGTTCGGCAGCCAGCTCGTCGTTTTGCACAGCCGTCTCGGGATGATCTCTGCTTTCTTCAGTCATGATGCCGTCGTTGTTCCTGGCTCTGTTCGAATGGAGTGGCCGGCGACGCCTGTGGAAGCCTCGCATGATTTACGTTCCGGAACAGAGACATGGTCTTGATGCCTTTGCAGGGCAGGAAACAGGTTGGGGGAAGTTAATCACCGAAGTGAACCTTGTCAAGGAAGCTGGAACGCGGCCGTGGTGCTGGCGCATGGCCCAGGCTGCTGGCGGGCGGGGAATGGCTCAGGATAGAACAGGATTGCTCAAGCGCAACAAGGTGCAAGCGACAACCCGCTTCGCTGGTCTCGCCAGCGATCCTCTCGATGCAGCCGTCGGCAGCAGCGCCAGAGGGCACGGGTACGCGGTTCCGATCTCACCCCGCCGGTCCAGCGGTCAGAACTGCCTCACGAAGCTGATCTCGGCACGGTTCCGCCGGTAGTCCTGCAGTTGCGCGTTGGTACTGCGAACCTCGTTGACCAGCGCGAGCCGCGGGCTGAAGCCGGCCACGGTAAGGCCCCGGTTCAGCAGCGAAACCCGCAACGTTCGCGTCCGGTCCGACCGGTCGCCACCGTCCTCCGTGTAGTGCGCCCAGCCCCTCCCGCCGCCCTCGTAATCGGTCCAGCGCAATCCCCCGCTCGCGCCGGCCGTGAAGCCCCAAGGCAGGAGGACCGACGCCCCCAGCCGCCCCCAGTTGGTGGCGTTCCGCCAAGCCTTGGTCCTCGGGCGCTCCCGGTCGTGGCCCAGCACCACCCGGACCTGCAGCGTCGGCGTCGCCGTCCAGGACGCGCCGAGCGAGACCTCCCCCGTCGGACCGTCGAAGGCGGTGCCGCGACGGTAGTCACGCTCCCGCCACGCCGCCTCCGCATGGAGACGGAGCCGGCGGGTCGTCTGATGCCCGACCTCCAACCGGGTGCCGAGCGCGTCGCTGTTGGGCCGCCCTCCGCTCCACTGGCGCCAAGCCTCGGCGCGCAGACCGACCTCGGTGTGGGCCCCCACTAGCCAGCTCGGCCCGATATGGAGACCGAGATGAGTCCGGTCGAAACGTCTGCTCTCATACTCCTGCCGCGAAAAATCGGCGCCGGCGCGCAGCCGCAGCCGGTCGGTCAGGGGATGCTCGTACTCGCCGCCGCCCCAGACCGAGAAACCGACCCCGGAGCGGACGCCTGCGGCTGCGTCGCGCTTGAAGGGGAACCTGCCGAAGACGGTGTCGAGATGGATGACGTCGTCGTCGTCGGCGGCGTTGATGTTGCTGTCGGGTGCGATGGCGAGGCCGAAATAGCCGGACCATTGCCTGCGGGCGCGGATGACGGCGAGGAACCGGCGGATGTTGGCGGCCACCGCTACGGGCGGCTTGCCGGCCAGCACGCGCTCGAAATGGCGGCGGGCGAGGTTGTCCTCGCGCTTGAGGAAGAAGGCGCGGGCGAGTTCGAGGCGGACCCGGACAAGCTCGGGCCGATCAATGAGGATGGCGCGGAAGGCGGCGATGGCCTCGTCGAGCAGCTTGTCGCGCGCGTCTTCCGAAAGGCTGTCCTTGCCGGCGGCGGCCATGGCGTCCATCCCGGTCCGGAAGAGGATCGCCGCGTGGTCTTTTCCCTCCCTTGGCAGCACCTTCTCGGCGGCCGCCGGCATCGCGAGCAACAGGAAGACGGCGACTGCGAGCGCGAGGTTAGTCAGGCAAGTTGTCATGATCGTTCTCGTCGGTGGAGATTCGGATCGGGCCGCCCTCTTGGCTTTTGGCCTGCCGTCCGATGGACGACCCTGTTTCGTTATCGGCTACTTGTTTGGTGTCTTGCTGGCGCCGAACGCACCGACTAGATGCAATGCTTTCAAATCCACAGGCGTGTCCTCATCGACGGTGGAAGCGCTGAACGTTCCAGTAGCGTAGCCGGGATGCCTCTCGTCCATCTTTGAGTTTTAGCATCGTCGTTAGTCTTCTCGTTTCCGTCTTTGAAAAACTTGACGCCCCATTTGCCGGCCAGAGGGCGCCCGTCTGCCTCGCCTCTGGTATCGCCATCGAACATATCTTCTTGGGTACTGTCCAGCGTCACCCGCCAGTCGCCGAGTGACTCGCCGTTCTCCTCGAACCTATTGACCTGCCCGGATACTCCTACTACACTCACATTTCCCGTTGATCCATCTGTTGACGTTGTTCCGAAGTTTGCCGTCAGGTTCGCTTTCGCAACGAAAGAGCCGGCCTCTGAGCCTTCCACCACCGGGTCGTCATCTCGGCCGTCCTGGGAAGCCGTCGGTCGCTTATAGGTGCCCTTCACATATATACCGGTCGCCGGCCCGGCGTATGTCGCCGTTCCGACGAGCGTGTTCAGTTCTTCCTTACTGAGCGCGTTGCCCGCACCGTCCGCAAAGGCACCCACATCGTGCCTGCCATCGGGAAGGTCAGGCGACGACAGCCACACGCCGAAGGTCAGGTATTCCGTGTCGGGTTTTTCGGGCTCTCCCGGCTTTGTTTCGACAACAAGCTGCCAAGTTCCCAACAACTTTGCTATTGAGGTACTCTCTTGAGATGACTGGCAAGGGCCTTCCACGCACTGCAGAAGACCTTTGGTTATCGGGTCTGTTGAAGAGTCGTCGTCGTGGTCGTAGTCATCAAACGTTACATCGAGCCCATTAGTACTGCCAGTTCCTTTTGCGACTTGTTCGTCCCAATCCCTTTCCTTAGTAACCGTTACATTGTTCAATCCGGTGACTGGGAGGGTCATACCGGTAATGACGTGGTCTTTTTTTGCAGACAGTTGGGTTTGCACTACGCTGTTGTTGCTAAAGTCCGGATTCCGGAAGATTTTGTTTACCGGAGGCACGGCGGCTTTGGCCTCCGCGATATCCGAATAGACGACGGCATGGACTGTCGTTCCGCCTTCGGCCGTCCTTTTCAGGGCGACGCTGTTGAAACCGTCAAGCCCCGGCGCTACGAAACCGGCCCTTTTGTTAACCTTGACCGGACCCGACGAGTCGGCTCGGAAAGCTGACCCGTCCAGTTCCAATTCCAACGTCCTTTCTTTACCATGGGGATGACTGGCCTTGGCCGTCGTCGTCGGGACATCCTCCATCGTGCTTTGCACGATGCTGCCAGCCGTCACGGCATCGCCCGTTGAGAGGCCGGTGGAGGTGGTATTCGAGGTCCCGATCCTGGTGATGAGGCCCGTTGCATGCTCGCCGTCGGAGTCGTAATTGGGTCCGCTATTGGCGACCAGGATCATGTAGTTCGTCTCAATCGTCGGCTCGCTGCCGGTCGCCTTGTAGGTGAACTTGCCCTTATCATCGACCTTTGTCTCACAACCGTCCGGGCAACTGACGACGACCCCGCGCGAAGAAACCATCTTGCCCGCACTCAGTTTCAGTTCTTCCGATTTCAGACCGTGACCCGTGGGCAATTCCATCTCATCCCACGCAGCGGCTGCGGTGGGCGTTCCGCCGGTGGCATCGTATGTCGCCTTTCCGTCCTTGTAGTCCACCGAACAAGCCGCACCGTCGGCCGGGCAGGCGATATCCACATTGTCGTGCTGCTCCGTCTTGCCCGCAGCGACCTCGATCTTGCCGTCGGTCAGACCATGGTGATCAGGCAACTTCAAATACGCCCGATCATTTGAAGGTGGGGGCGGTTTTGGATTACTGCTGCCTCCACAGCCCTGAAACAGCAACGTGAGTGCTGCGACAGCACAGATCAATGACGCCAACTTCAGTTTTGCTCTCTTCATCTGGGACACGCCACATCCGAGGCCGACATTTTCTTGCGGTTTCGATCTGATCCGGTGCCGGTTGTTCGGCGTGCGGTCGCACCGGCCTCGGATGTCGGCAGCCTGTCCGGTGGTCCGCTTCGCCGGGAAGTTTAATGACGCCATGAGCTTGGGCCCGCCCCCCTCCGATCGCGCGGCGGCGCCATGCGTAGCGGCAAGACCGCGGTTGCTGTAGGATGATTTTGCGCACGAAACTATTGAAGTCCACGTCGGCGCACCCGGTCGAGCTTGTGTCTGCACCGGGCGTCTCGGGATTTGCGGGAGTCCAGTCGATGCGCGTTGACCCGGGGGCTCCCTTGGCTCAGCCTTTCTACGGGAACGGGGCGACGGAGGCCGGATGTTTGTCGGGATCGAGAGGCTGTCTTCGCTGGCGGCTGCGGGCTTGCTGGCGGCGGTCCTGTCCGGCTGCGGCGGAGGCGAAGGCTCTTCGCCGCCCGTGCTGTCGCCGAGCGGCCCTCCGCCGGATGTATCGCCCGTGCCGCCGGAGAGCGGGATTCGCTCGCACGGGAGTGAGTCGCCGGAGCCTCTGCGTCCCGGCGGACGCGTCTCGTGGGAGACCGCCGAGTACAGGCGTTCCAATGGACTCGCCCTGATCGACGCGAGCGTGGGGTACGCGGGCCGTGCCGCGGGCCGGCCCGGCGGCGGGGGCATCACGGTGGCGGTGCTGGACGACGGGGTCGACTTCTCGCATCCTGATCTGGCGCCCGGCCGGTTCGACGGGGAGACCGCGTTTCGGAGCGCCCTGTTGTCTCGCGAGCACGGGACGCCCGGTGCGGGCATTGTCGCGGCGCGGCGCGACGGCTCCGGCGTGCACGGCGTTGCCTGGAACGCGAACCTGCGGAGCATCGCGACCTGCGGGATCGGCGGCGGGTGCGCGGGGGACTTCGCGGATGTGGGTTCGGTCGACGCCGTCGCGGCCTCCATCGCGTCCGCGGCGGGTCTGGCGCGGACTTACGGGGGCGTATCGTCCGAACCCGCGGCCAGCTCCCATATCGTCAACATGAGCTTCTCCTATCCCGGTTTTCGCGACGTTCCCCGGATCGCCGGCGCGATGCGGGACGCGGCCGGGGCGGGCCGGGTCATGGTCGCCGTCCTGGGCAATTGCGGTAACGGCGGGGACGAGTGCGCCGCCAACGACGGCCGGGGGCCCCTGGGGGCGCCGGCCGCCCATGTGGCGGACCGGGGGATCGCCGGCTTCGCGATCGCGGTCGGATCGCTCGACGAGGGCGGCACGGGAAAGGCCGCCCACAGCAACACCTGCGGCCCGGTCAGGGAGTACTGCCTGTTCGCGCCGGGCGAGCGCATACTCGCCGCTCGCCCGGGCGGCGAGTATGGCTTGGTCACGGGCACGTCCTTCGCCGCCCCGCACGTGTCCGGCGCGGCCGCGGTGGTGTGGGCCGCGTTTCCGAACAAGGGCGGCGAGGAGGTCGTCGAGCGCCTGCTGGCGACGGCCCGCCCGCTGGACGGGCGGGAGATCTCCGACACGTTCGGGCGGGGGGCGCTCGACCTCGGGGCCGCGCTGAGCCCGGTCGGGTCCCTGAGCCTGCCCGCGGGCGCCGCGGGCCTGGTTCCGCTGGCGGACAGTTTCGTCGATCTGCCGCCGGGCTTCGGGGCGCCTTCGGGCGCCGCCTTGGCCGGCGCCGTCGTGTACGACGAGCAGATGTTTCCCTTCCGCCGCGATCTGGCCGCGCTCTTCCGGCCGGCCGGGCGGCGCGCCTCGGAGGGGGCGTTGCGCGCCTTCCTGTCGGCGCCCGGCGAACCGTCCCGGATCGTGCCCCTGGGGCGGAGGGCGGCGCTTCAATTCGCGCACGAGGACGATGCGTTCGACCCGCGCGGGACGGCGGCGGACCGGGACCGCGGGACGGTGCGCGACTGGCGCCTGCGTTTCGCTCCGGCTCCGGACCTGGCGGTCGCCGTCGGGCCGGGGGTCCATGCGCTCGGGTCGTCGAACGGTTTCGCCGCCGCGCGGGTGCGCCGCGCCGTGTTCCGGGACGCATGGGCGGCGGCGCCGTTCGCGGCGCTCGCCGGACGCGGCCCCGGACTGAGCCTCGACTGGCGGGTCGACGGGGACACGGCAATCGACTTCGCGGGCACGTACGGAGAGGGCTATTCCGGGTCGTCGAGGGCGCGGCTGGCCTCGCTCGGGATCGTCCGCCGGTTCGGCGGCCGCATCGTCCTCGGCGCGCGCGTCGGCGCGTTGCGCGAGAGCGGATCGCTGATGGGGATCCGGGCCGGGGGGGCTTTCGCGGGCGCGGCGGACGCCGCGACGCGCTTTCTCGACCTCGGCGTCGAGGGCCGGGTATCGGACGGTGTGACGCTGTTCGGAAGCCTCAGCCGCGGCGTCGCTTCCGGCGGCGCACCGGAGCGGGCGTCTCTGGTTTCGGAATGGGGTAGTGCGCGCGCCGAGTCGTTCGCGGTCGGGGCCGAGGCGGAGCGGCTCTGGCTGGCGTCGGACCGGCTCACGCTGACCGCGTCGTCGCCGTTCCGGGCGCGCGGCGCGGCGGTTCGCGTCGACGTTCCCGACCGCGAGGTGGCCGACGGGGTCGTCCGCTACACGCCGCGCGTCGTCGATCTGGCGCCTGACGGGCGGGAGATCCGGCTGCAGGCGGTGTACGAGATGCAAGGCGGCGGTGGCGTATCGGCCGCGGTCGGCGGCTATGCGCGCATCGAGCCCGGCCACGACGCCTCGGCCGCGCCGGAGTTCGGCGCGGCGGCGAAGATACGCTTGGCCTTCTGAAGCGCCGGGATCGATGCGGCCCGACGGCTTCGCGGCGGCGGCCCGGGCGATCGCGCTCTGCGGTTGCGCGGAAACCGCGGCCCGCCGCCGGGCGCCATCCGGCTCGGGGAGGATGACTACATGGTTCTGGCCGGGGACGACGGATCGGGATGCCCGCGATACGCGCCTTGGTCGAGCGGGTGCGCCGTCGCCGCGGCGGTCTTTTACCGCAAGGCGGACGGCGGCTTCACGCTGTACCGGTCCGACACGGGGTGCGGCGACCGGGCGCCGGGAAGCCGCCGCGATGCCGGAAGTTCGGGCGGCGATCGGGTGGTCGCGCGTGGGCCGGCGGCCCCATCGGAAGCGCTCTCGGTGCCGGTCTCCGGGCCGGCTTCCGTCCGGGATCGCCAAGGCGAAATTGGGGGTTGACACAGGAACATTTTTTAGTCGCGGCTGGTGGAGCGGGATGACGGAGATCAGGCAGGCTTGGGCTGATCTGGGTCCTCCCGGCGCTTGCTTGGTCGGCCACATGGGGTCCGCGCGGATCGGCGGAACGCCGGTGTTGGGCTCGTCGGGCAGAGCCATCCCGCCGCGCCGCTCGATGCGGCCATGTCCCTTGTCGACGGTTTCGTGCCAGGGCGCGTCGCCGAAGTCGATCGCCTTGAGGTCTTCGAGGATGGTTTCCTGATTGTCCTTGACGGCGCTGAGCACGTAGTCGGCGCGGCGCCCGAGCAGGCAGCGCGCGGTCTCGTGCTGGGCGTGCATGGCATCGAGGGTGACGATGCGGCCTGCGAGGTCGAGGCTGCCGGAGAGTTCGCGCACGGCAGGGATTTCGTTGCTCCTGGCATCGACTTCGACCTGCCCGAGGACCACGCCGGTCTTGTGCTCGACGGCCGCGACCGTCATGCGGCGTCCCTCGTCGGTTTGTGCGGACGCGCCGCGCAGGTCCTTCCCGTCCATGGCGACCGGCGCGTGCGCGCTGCCGTGCTGGCCGGTCCACCGGCCGATGGCGTTGTCCAGGGCCTCGGGCGGCAGGGCCGCGAGGATGTTGTGGAAGGTGGCGATCGCGGGCGCGGTGTAGCGCTGCTTGCTCGGGCTGTAGAACGCGCCCACGGCCTCGAGTTGGTCTTGGCTGAGCAGGGCGGCGAACTGGGCGAACGCGGTCACGCCCCGGTAGCCGGCGAGCCGGGCCGCGACGGCGATTGCGAGGACCGTCTTGAGCGGATAGCGCTTGCCCCGGGCATGGCGGCACTCGGGCACCTCGCCCAGGCACTCGAACAGGCCGCGCAGCCGGGGCGCGGCCATCGGATCGGTTCGGGGCTCGCCGTGCCAGTGCGTCGGCGTCCCGACCTGGCTCAGCGCCTCGGTGGCGTTTGCGGTCAGTTCGAACACGAAGATCTCCTTGGGCTGGCCATGGTGGCGCCAGCGTGCCGCGCCTCCGGGCTCGCGGGCAAAGCCCCGCGTCAGCCCCAGAGAGCGCCAGTTGGCCGCGCGGTAACAGGTGCCGGCAAAGCGCGCGGGATCGACGAAGGTCTCGGCCAGCAAGACCGGGTATCCATGCACCGCCTGGATGTCCTCGGACAGCCGCCGCAGGCTCAGCCCCAGCACCCGCGAGGCCAGGTTGGGCACCCGGCCGGGCGTCAGGATGACGAAGCGCGAGTTGTTGGCGATCAGATGCAAGCGCCGGAACTGATGCTCCGCCGACCAGCCGATCCAACGGTCGCGCGCGGCCAGCTTGAACGCGCCAGGCTGCCAGCCGATCAGTGCGAGCCAAGTCTCGCCGTGCACCGCAACATGGCGCAGGCCCTTGCCGATGACGCCGTGAAACGGCAGGTAGTGGTGCGTCGCCACCAGCCGGTCCCAGCGCCGGTGCTCCCGCGCACCCCGGGTCGGGCGCACCTTGACCGCGCCCAGATCAATCGACCAATCCTCGGCTGGCAGCCTCACCATGACCGGCAAACTGCCACATCGAGAACCGAATGGTCAGTGCCAAAATACATAACTTGAAGCCGTTGCGGCAGTGGGCCGTGCACCGCTTTGGGCAATGCATCGGCAAGGAGTGTGGGGTTATCGACAAAGAGGGCAAAGGGGTCTTTAGGATTGACCTGCTAAACGCTGATCTCACGAACGCGCACCTGCAGAACGTGTTGCTTGTCAAGAGCCGTTTGATGAAGGCGAGTATACGAGACGCTGACCTGAGCGGCGCGTTGATGGTTGGTGCCACCCTCAGCGAAGCCGATTTGCGCGGAGCCGATTTGAGGAATGCCAATCTGACAAAGGCTGCCCTTAATGGGGCCGATTTGCGTGGTACAGATCGTGGTACAGATATTTGAGAAATGCCGACATGGCGTACGTGATTTTTCGCAATCAAGATCGGACAGTGTCTGGAGAATCTGACGTTACCATTACCATGCAGGGAAGATCGGCCCAACTCCAGGGCGCCAACCTGGAGACGGCGAAAAACCTGACTCTTGAACAACTCCGAGTCGCCTATTGGGATGAAGACACTGTATGGCCCAAAGGGCTGCAACGACCGTGTAATCGTAATCTGCCAGACTCTCCGTGCATGGAAAATTAGGCGAGGTTCGTCTCTGACAACGGGGCGACCGGATCGGCCATGTCATCTGTGCCGTCGCCAGCCATTCTCAGCGCCAGCGCTCACCGCGCGTCCCAAGTTGGGACGTGCCGTGACCGTGCCACCCCTCCTCCGGACAATAAAATTGCCCTGCAGGTTGACATTGCCGGGGGAGGGGGGTACAACATGCAATATTTCGTGGGTTCTCCGGGTGAGGGGAGTCCATATTTGTTGCAAGCTCAGGTCGGGCTTCCGGGTCCGGTGGGCAATTGACTGAAGGGAGTTGAGCGATGGCGAAGAAGAACTGGATGGCTGCTCTGGCGTGCTGCGCGCTTCTGGCGCTGGGCGCGTGCTCGAGCAGCAGCGACAAGAGGACCGACGCCGACGTACAGCCCGAGCCCGACGCTCCGGCGGCGGGACCGGTGGAGGCCGTGACCCAGGCGCTGGATGACGCGAAGGTGGCCGTGATGGCGGCGGAGACGGCCCTGAACGAGGCCGTGACGGCGTCCGAGACGCCCGCGGCAGTGTCGCAGGCCGATGACGATTCGGCGGCGACCGCGCAGAAGTCCCCGAAGGACAAGGCGCGCGAGGCTCTGGAGGCTGCGGACAAGGCCCTGGATGCCGCCGTGAAAGCGGCCGACGCTGCCGTGAAGGCAGCCGGGGACGACGCCGCGGCCCTGAAGCTGGCGAATGAGGCCAAGAAGGCCGTGGATGATTACACGGCGAAGAAGCCTCTGGAGCTGGTGACGCTGACCGTGGCCGTGTGGGACGCGGAGGATGCGGTGAAGGCGGACGGTTCCGCCGAGAACAAGGCGGCCTTGAAGACGGCCCAGGCGGCCCTGGCGACGGCCGCGGAGGGGCTGGATGACGGAGACCTGAAGACGGCGCTGACGAAGGTCGCGGACGATGCGGACGTTCTGAGGAAGAGCCTGGCCTGGGCCACGGGCGATAGGTTGGAGCCGGGCGCGGTGAGCGTCGCGGTGGCGCGCACGATCACGGTCGACCGGACCGCGCGCACCAACCCCAAGCTCAAGATCGCCACGAAGGGCGTCCCCTATGCCAAGGGTAGCTTCGTGATCTCCCCGGACGGCGACGGCACCACGGCCGAGCTGCCGGTGCGGGCGTTCACCACCCGTCAGTTCATGTCGGTGCAAGGTAAAGACTCTTACGGGAGGGTCGGCAATACGTCTGGAGCGATAATGACGTCGATCGAGCTGACCGAGGACGGGCTGGTGATGAAGACCGGCGGCGATGTGGTCGCCTACGAGATGCAGCGGACGTTCTCGGAAAGCGCGGACCCAAAGAGCGTGGACGACTGGGTCGCCATTGGTGCGGACGGAATAAAAGGCAAGGGCAACGGTAGTGCCCTGTCCGGCACCCCGGTAGCAACAGAGCAGCACGTCAAGGATCTGGAAGCGCTCAAGACGGCGGGGACGTATACGTCGAGCGATGCAATTCCGGAGGCGGACGGCACAAACACACTGACCGCCGCCCAGGTTACGGCGCTTAACGCGGCGGGGGAGGACGCCTGCTGGACCGCCTCCGGCGGCGTCACATGCGGCAACTGGGCGCATGACGACCTGACGATCACCTTCGGCGAGCCCTCTCAGGCTCCGGATGGCAGCGCGGCCTGGTACTGGAAGGCGCGGGTGCCGCTTGGTCCCGGCCAGGTCGCCAGCAAGATCGCGGCGCTCAATAACAGGACCAACAAGGATCTGGGACAGTACGAGCTGTGGCTGTCGAACTATGCCGGTTTCTACGAGGGCAACGTGCTGCAGGATAAGGACGGCAAGAAGCTCAAGGATCAGGGCAGCGCGGCCGATGACGACGAGCACCGCTATCTGTCCCATGCGGCCTACGGCATGTTCCAGCAGATCGACAACATCACCCCCTGGGCCAAGCGGCCCGAATATGTTCGTTCGCAGGCGTTCCATGCCGGCTACGACGCGTTCTCGAGTGCCAGGGGTGAGAAGACGACCGACCTCGCAAAGCCGATCACGGGCACGTTCGAGGGCCGCACCATGGCCCATGCCCTCCACACGAAAGAGAGGCGTCCCGAACGGTTTGAAAGCCTGCGGGGCGATATCAGCCTTTCGGCGACGATCGGCGGCGCAAACACGATCACGGGGAAGATCGACAATCTGGAGTACTTCAACAGCGGCGGCTGGAACAAGGGCTATGAGGTGTCGGACGTGACGCTGAGTGGTGGTCAAATCGCGGCCGACGGTTCCTACAAGGGCACGGCGGCGGCGGATACGGAGGGCGCCAAGATCTACACCGCCCCCGGCACTTTCGAGGGGAACTTCTACGGCCCCAGGGATAAGCCGGAGACCGCAGGCTGGTGGCAGCTTTCCAACAGCTCTGATGTGGACAGGAACGAGCCCGCATTCAGCCGCATCATCGGCAGCTACGGCGCCGTGTGCACCGAGGGCTGCGGCGACTAAGCAGCCCCCTCGCGCGGAACGTGCCCCTCCTCGCCCCGGCGGGCGGGGAGGGGCGCCTTCAAGACCCGCCGCTTCCCCCTCGGTCGCGGCGGGTCTTTTCTTTGCCGGACCGCAAACGCCGTGACCGTCGGCGTCGGGGCCCGGGTGCTTCTTTGAGGATGGATATTGATGACGTTCCTTCGTGCCTTCCGCGCCGCCGCGTTCGCCGCGCTGATGCTTCTCATCGCCGCGCCGGCCCTCGCCGGCCCGGAAGCGCCGGAAAATCCGGCGGCCGCGGTGGCGCGCGGCGAGGCGTTGATCGTCGCCGGCAGGCCGGTGGAGGCGCTTCGCCTGCTGCGGCCCCTGGCCGAAAGCGCGCCCGACGACACCGACGCCTGGTTCTTCCGCGGCCTGGCGGCCGCGAACGCGGCGCGCCTGCCGGAGGGTCGGCCCGGCGCGACCGCGACCGCTGACGAGCGGCGGGCGCTTCGGGACGAGGCGGAGGCGAGCTACCGCCATGTCCTGGACCGGCGTCCCGGCCTCGCCGGGGCGAGGCTCGAACTGGCCCGGACGCTGTTCGAGCGCGGGCGCTGCCTCGAGGAGCCCGACGACCTGCTGGCGCATCTGCTGGGCGACGACTGCGATGCGGCGGCGCATCACTTTCGGCGCGCCCTGGCGGGCGACCTTCCGGCGCCGGTCGTCGCGGCGGTCTCGCGCTACCTCGCCATCGTGCGGGCGCGCAAACGGGTCTCCGGGCAGTTCCGCATGGCGGTCGCGCCCGACAGCAACGTCAACGCCGGCACCGAGGCGCGCAGCTTCCGTCTGCGCCACTTGCCGCTGGAGTTCGCGATCGACGAGGAGGCCCGCGCGACCTCGGGGGTCGGGGTGGTCGTCTCGGCCTCGGGCGAATATCTCCATCCCCTGGCGTTCCGCCCCTTCGAGGAGACGGCGACCCGGCTGCGGCTCGGCGCCGGCCTGTGGCGGCGCGAGTACGGCGGCAGCCGCTTCGACGACATGACGGCCTCGCTGCACGCCGGCCCGGAGGTGCTGTTTGCGCGCGGCCGCGCTGCCCTGCTCGCCACGGCAAACCGGCGCTGGTACGCGGGCGAGCCTTCGAGCCACGGTCTCGGCCTGCGCCTCGAAGGCGGGCTGCGCCTCGCCGAGCGCCTGTGGCTCGGCGCCGGCGCCGGGGGGATCGAGCGGCGCCACCGCAACGGCCCCGCCAGCGACGGCCCCCGGCTCGACCTCGACCTCGACCTGGCCTGGGCGGCGACCCCGGCGGTCACGCTGGGACTGCGCGGCGGCTGGCACAGAGCCCGCGCGGAGCGCCCGAGCCTGCGCGCCCGCACGGCCAAGATCGGCGCGTTCGCCGGCGCCGACCTGCCGCCGGTGCTCGGCGCCGCGGGGTTCGTCGCCGGCCTCTCCCACGACATCATGTTCACCGATTACGACGAGCCGGGCTATACGCTGATCAGCCCGGATGCCCGCCACGACCGGCTGTCGGTCTCCCGGCTCACCCTCTCCAACGACAAGCTGGAGCTGTTCGGCTTCGCCCCGGCGCTGTCCCTGGTCCACGAGCGCCGCTCGTCCAACATCGGCGAACTCTTCGACTACCGGCGCAACCACGCCGAGCTCTCGCTGCGCCGGGTGTTCTGACCCGAGCCTCACGGCGATCGCTTCGGTTTCTCCGGTGCGCCCGGCATCGACCATCCTGTCCCGACCCGGCGAAGGCGTCGGCCAGGCATTTAGCCTGAGCGCCGTCAACAGGGGGCGCAACTGTGCGCGCAGTCATTTTGAGTGCCCGGCAGGAAATCTCCTCGCTCCCCGCGTATGCTCCCGTAACACGCGAAACGCCCGATCGGGCGCACGGTCTGCAAGGCGTTGATTCGACGGGTGAATTCCAGCAGTCAATCTAAGTGCTCTGGGCACCCGATCGGGCGCGACTTGGCCCAACAACACCCTGACGGTATAAGTTCGTTGAAATTGCATCTAAATGCATGACAGGCGCGCGCTTGGCGCTCCCCGCAGCCTGCTGCGTGTGGTGTGACAACTACGCGCCGGCCGGCGTCCCTGTTCCGCTTCCTGACCGCTCAGACCGCCGGGCGATGGATGCCGTTTTTCAACCGGCATCCAGCCCGAGTGGCTCTTGAACGGAGTTTCCCGAACGCATGATGAACTCCGTCTCGCGATCGACCGTGTGGGTTCCTGATGGTCGGTCAGCATAGAGAGCGCGAGGCAACAAAACGAGTACTTCCGCGAGCCGGACCCCGGCATACAGGCGCTTGCGAGTTCGGCCTCGTCATGCTGACAATTTGATATCGAAAGATTGGAGGCCATGCGATGGCGACCATCAACGTGCGGCAACTCGACAAGACTGAGGGTCGCAAGCAAACCCCGGCGGAAGTGCTGATCCGGGAGGATCGCGACCACGGCCATCGCGGATTCTGATGCGACTCGTCGTTGACGCCAGTGTGACGGTCAAGTGGCTGATCACGGAACCCGATTCGGTTATCGCGCGGGAACTGGCAGCGAACGGTGCAGACCTGCATGCGCCACGCCTCATGGCCTCCGAGGTCGCCAATGCGCTGTGGCGCAAGGCGCGGGTGGGCGAGATCGAGCGCGGCGACGCGGGCGCAATGCTGGCGTGGGTGCCGGAAATGCCTGTGCTCTGGAGCGCCGACGAGACTGTCAGTGACGGCGGATCGTCGTTTCGTGACTGCCCTCGCACCGACCGAGCATAGCGAGGCGGTCGTAACGCTGGCCGACTACGCGAGAACGCGATGAGGAATTTTTTTCGTTGGTACGCTTGCCGACGCAGGAACCGCAACGGCTACGCAAGGCTATGATTTTGCATAGTAAACTCCATGCCGGAAGAGTTTGACAGCGGTGCATCGGAGGTTCAAATCCGCTTAAGCGTTGGCGCAGCTTGTCGATCCGGGTGCTCAGGGTGGCAGGATCGGCGGTGTTCCCCGCAAACACCGCCACCGGACAGCCTTCGGCCGTAGACAACAGACCGAATACGAGCTGCCGCTTGCCGTCCACGGCCACCTCTCCTTGGCGTCCGTATTCCGCGCCTTCCGCAACAACTCTTCGATCTCCTCCGCCAGTCGTCCCTCCTCCTTCCCCATCCGCCCGTATGCCCTTCCGGCAACCATTCCCGCATATCCCGCAGCATCAGCATCATCTGCTCCGGTTGGTACCAACGAAACGTTGCCGACCCTTGAATCGCAGCCGGAATCCCCGGAAGTGGACTTTCCCGCGCGACTTTTTCGGCTCCTTGGCGTATACGGAACGAATATCGATGATTGCACGGCGCGGCTAGCCGAAGGGTATGCAACCGGGGGGCGCCGTTCATGTCGCGGGGGTAGCAAGTGCCTGCAGTACGGTCGAGCCCGGCCATCGTGTTGCGATCCTGGGCTTACGGCGAATCGGACAAGATCGTCTCCTTTCTGACACGGGACTTTGGCAAGATCCGGGGTATCGCCAAGGGAGCCAAGCGGTCCCGCAAACGATTCCTCAATGTTCTCGAGCCCTTCACGCTCGTCCAGTTGCGTTTTAACGAGCGGCCGAACAGCCCGCTGGCCTTCATTCACGCCTGTGACTGGGTCTATGTGTTCCGGGCCATTACCCGAACCTTGGCCAAGATCGTGCATGCGTCCTATCTTGTCGAAATTACTGATGAATTGACGCGAGACGGCGACGACTGCCGGGAACTGTTCGACCACCTGCGGGACGGCCTGCGGTTCCTGGAAGAGAACGGGGCCTCGTCGGAGTTCCTCACCGCGTTCGAACTGACGCTGCTGCGGCTGGCCGGGTATCAGCCCATCCTGGAGCATTGCCAGCGCTGCGGCGACCGGCCGCCCGGTAACGGTCAGGGCAACGGCCGGTGGGGATTCAGCCCGCGGGACGGAGGCGTCCTGTGCAGGAGTTGTTGCGGTCTCCGCCGGGAGGCGGTGCCCGTGTCTTCCGAGGCGTTGGGCATCCTGGCCCATTTTCAGAGGCACGGCTGGGACGATGGCGAGTTGCCGGCGTTTTCCCTGCCGGCCCTCAGGGAGGCCCGGCAGGTCGTGCCCTTGTTTATCCAGTACCAGATTAGTAAGAAGCTCAAGTCCGTGGCCTTCCTGGACGGTTCGTTTCAATAGCATCCCGGAGGGCCGCGTTCCTGACAATACACAGGAGATCCAGAGCACTCATGAATGAACACGCGACGATGGAAAAAGTCGTCAATCTTTGCAAGCGGAGAGGGTTCATCTTTCCGTCCAGTGAGATTTACGGAGGAATCGGCAGCACCTGGGACTACGGGCCCGTGGGCGTGGAGCTCAAGCGCAACGTCAAGGAGGCCTGGTGGAAGGCGGTGGTGACGGGCCGTAACGACACCGTCGGCCTGGACGCCTCGATCCTCATGCACCCGAGAGTGTGGGAGGCGTCGGGGCACGTTGCCGGCTTTTCCGACCCGCTGGTGGAGTGCAAGTCCTGCCACCTCCGCTTCCGGGAGGACCACGTGGAGGGGAAGGCGTGCCCCGAGTGCGGCGGCGAGCTCACCGAGGCGCGGCAGTTCAACCTCATGTTCAAGACCTTCATGGGACCGGTCGAGGACACCGCCAGTACGGTGTTCCTGAGGCCCGAGACCGCCCAGGGCATCTTCGTCAATTTCACCAACGTCCTGGACACCGCGCGCCGGAAGCTCCCCTTCGGCATCGCGCAGATCGGCAAGAGCTTCCGGAACGAGATCACCCCAGGCAACTTCATCTTCCGCACCCGTGAGTTCGAGCAGATGGAGATCGAGTACTTCGTCAAGCCGGGCGAGGATGAGGAAGCCTTCCGGTCCTGGCAGGAAGCGCGTTTCCAGTGGTACGTGGACAACGGCGTTCGCGCCGAGAACCTCCGCATCCGTCCCCACGGCAGCGACGAGCTGGCGCACTACGCCAAGGCCTGCGTGGACGTGGAGTACGAATTCCCGTTCGGCTGGTCGGAGCTCGAAGGCATCGCCAACCGTGGCGACTTCGACCTGAGCCGCCACATGGAGTACAGCGGCAAGGACATGACCTACTTCGACGAGGCCTCCCGCAGCCGCTACGTCCCCTACGTCATCGAACCCTCCGCCGGAGTGGACCGGCCACTGCTGGCGTTTCTGGTGGACGCTTACGACGAGGAGGAGGTGGAGGGTGACCGGCGGATCGTTCTGCGCCTCGACCCGCGCCTGGCCCCGTTCAAGGCGGGCGTCTATCCGCTGCTCAGGAAGGAAGGACACCCGGAACGGGCCCAGGAGATCCGCGACATCCTGAAGGAGCATTTTCCGGTGGTCTATGACCAGGCCGGCTCCATCGGCCGGCGCTACCGCCGGCAGGATGAAATCGGCACTCCCTTCGGCGTCACCGTGGACCACGAGACGATGAAGGACCGGACGGTGACGCTGCGGGACCGCGACGCCATGACCCAGGTCAGGATTCCGGTGGACCGTCTGGTGGACGAGATCCGCCGCCGCATGGACCCGCGCACGAGGGATCGTTGATGGCGCGCCACGTCTACTCGTTCGGCGCGGGCAAGGCCATGGGCCGCGCCGCCATGCGCGAGCTGCTGGGGGGCAAGGGCGCGGGCCTCCACGAGATGACGCGCATGGGCGTTCCGGTGCCGCCGGGCTTCACCATCTCCACCGCCGTCTGCACCCGTTTCTACGAAGATCAAGGGAGTTACCCCGAGGGTCTGGAACGGGAAGTCGCCCGCGCCATGGCACGGGTCGAGAAGATCATGGGCCGCCGTTTTGGCGACGGCGCCAACCCGCTGCTGGTGTCGGTCCGCTCGGGGGCGCGGGAATCCATGCCCGGGATGATGGACACGGTGTTGAATCTCGGTCTCAACGACGAGACCGTGGCCGGCATGATCCGGCGCACCGGCAATCCGCGGTTCGTGTACGATTCCTATCGCCGCTTCGTGCAGATGTACGGCGACGTGGTGTTGGGCATGAAGACCGACAAGGCGGATGCCCACGACGTGTTCGAGACGCTGCTGGAGCGCAAGAAGCGCGCCCGGGGCGTTACCGACGACACCGGGCTGACGGCCGAGGACCTCCAGGATCTGGTGGGCCGGTTCAAGGACGAGGTACGGCGCCAGCGGGGCGTTCCGTTTCCCGAGGATCCGGTGGAGCAGCTCTGGGGCGCCATCGGCGCGGTGTTCGGATCGTGGAACAACGACCGCGCCGTGGCCTACCGGAAAATGTACGGCATCCCGGACAGTTGGGGGACCGCCGTCAACGTGCAGACCATGGTGTTCGGCAACATGGGCGACACTTCCGGCACCGGCGTCGCCTTCACCCGGGATCCGGCGTCGGGAGAGCGGCGGTTCTACGGCGAGTTTCTGATGAACGCCCAGGGCGAGGACGTGGTGGCGGGAATCCGTACGCCGCAACCCATCAGCGCACTGGCCGGGGTCCAGCGCAAGGCGTACCGTGAGTTGCAGCGCATCGGCCGCATCCTCGAGGAGCGCTACCGCGACATGCAGGACATGGAGTTCACCATCGAGGATGGCAGGCTCTGGGTGCTGCAAACCCGGACCGGCAAGCGGACCGGGTTTGCAGCGGTGCGCATTGCCGTGGACATGGCCGACGCCGGCGCCATATCCAGGGAAGAGGCGTTGCAGCGCATCGAGCCTGACCATCTCGGCCAGATCCTGCGTCCGGTCTTCGATCGGACGGTAAAGGTGGCGGCGCAAGCGGAGGGCCGGGGGCTGGCCCGGGGACTGCCCGCCGGGCCGGGCGCGGCCACGGGCCGGGTCGTGTTTCACGCCGCCGATGCGGAGGAACGGCGCAAGCGGGGGGACAGCGTCATCCTGTGCCGGATGGAGACCAGCCCGGAAGACATCCGCGGCATCGAGGCGGCCGAGGGCATTCTCACGGCCCGGGGCGGCATGACCTCCCATGCGGCGCTGGTGGCGCGGCAGCTCGGCACGGTGTGCGTGGTGGGCTGCGACGCCCTTTCGGTGGACTACCGTGCCGGCGAAGCCCGCATTGGCGGCGTCGCGCTCAAGGAAGGGGACTGGCTGTCCCTGGACGGCAGCACCGGAGAAGTGATCCAGGGCCGACTGCTGACCCACCCGTCGGACGTTCTGCGGGTGCTGCTGGACCGGAACGGCAAGGCCGCGGGCTCGCCCACCTACCGGCGCTTCGCCAAGCTCATGCGCTGGGTGGACGATACCCGCCGGCTCGGAGTCAAGACCAATGCCGACCTTCCGGAACAGGCGCGGATCAGTCGGGACTTCGGCGCCCAGGGGATCGGCCTGTGCCGCACGGAGCACATGTTCTTTCAGGAGGAGCGCATCCACGCCGTCCGCGAGATGATCCTGGCCGACGAGGAGGAGGGACGGCGCAAGGCCCTGGCCAAGCTGCTGCCGATGCAGCAGGGCGATTTCAAGGCGATCCTGGGCATCATGGACAAGCTGCCCGTGACCATCCGGCTGTTGGACCCGCCCCTGCACGAGTTCCTGCCCCAGACCGACGCCGACGTCGCGAGCATGGCCAAGGTTCTCTCCATCAGCCCGAAGACCGTGCGCGAGAAGGTGGAGGCTCTCAAGGAGTTCAACCCCATGCTCGGGCATCGCGGCTGCCGGCTGGCGATCTCGTTCCCGGAAATCACCGAAATGCAGACCCAGGCCATCTTTCAGGCGGCCTGCGAGCTGCGCAAGGAGCGCAAGGACCCGCGTCCCGAGGTGATGATTCCGCTGGTGGGCAGCCTGGAGGAATTT
This sequence comes from Binatia bacterium, assembly GCA_963422385.1. Lineage (GTDB taxonomy): Bacteria > Desulfobacterota > Binatia > UBA9968 > JAJDTQ01 > JAJDTQ01. Next base: position 1,371,673 of record OY729432.1, read on the forward strand.
CGCGCCCAGCGAGAGATCGTGGAGCGGGTGGCCCGTGATACCATGCAGCGGTACGGGGTCGAGGTACGCTACGCCGTGGGCACCATGATCGAGCTGCCTCGGGCCTGTCTGGTAGCCGACCAGATCGCCCGGGAGGCACAGTTCTTCTCCTTCGGCACCAACGACCTGACCCAGACCTGCCTGGGCCTGTCCCGCGACGATGCCGGCAGGTTCCTGCCCCGCTACGTGGCCCAGGGCCTCCTGCCGGAGGACCCGTTCGTGAGCATCGACGAGCCGGGGGTCGGGGCGTTGATGGCGCTGGGCGTTCAGAAGGGCCGAAGCACCCGTGGGGACCTCGACGTGGGCATCTGCGGCGAGCACGGCGGCGACCCCAAGTCGGTGGTCTTCTGCCATGATCTGGGCCTCGACTACGTCAGTTGCTCTCCCTACCGCGTGCCCATCGCCAAGCTGGCCGCCGCCCAGGCGACCCTCCGGAACAAGGGTAACCGGCGATAGCCCGGCGCCCGTTTCCGCGTAGCTCTTTCCTATAGTTTTTGGCCGGCCGGCCGATTCATCATCTATGGCGGCGCGCCCCCGGTGCCCGGGTGGCGCCAATGACCGGTGTGCAGAGATTTTCTTGTGGAACTGTCTCTTGGAGAGTTGATGGTGCGGGCCGGGGTCGTCACCGGCGAGGAGCGCGACCGGGCCGCGGCGGCTCAAGGGCGCACGGGCGCCAACCTGGTGGCGGCCCTGGTTCAGGATGGCGTCGTGGATGAGGGCCGGGTCATGACGTTCGTGGCCGAGCGGTTCGGGCTGGAAGAGATGAATCTGAGACCGTCCGATGTCGACGAGGCCGCCTTGGGTCTGCTGCCCCTGTCGCTGTTGCAGAAACGCCACATGCTCCCGTTCGCCTGCACGGGCTCCGTGCTGGACGTGGCCATGAGCGACCCCACGGACCTGGCGGCCATCGACGAGATCCGGTTCATGACCGGGCATGACGTGAGAACCGTGCTGGCGCGCCCGTCCGCCATCCGGCACATCCTCGATGATCGTTTCGGTTCCCAGGGCCACGGGGCGGAGTCGCGCGATGAGACACCGAAGAAGGACTTCGCCAAGGTGGCCGGGACGGCCGTGCGCCCTCCGGTGTCGGCGGAGCCCGCCGGGGATGCCCCGGTGGTGACGCTGGTGGACTCGCTGATGAAGGATGCCGTGGCGCGCGGCGCCAGCGATATCCACATCGAGCCGTACGATGAGAGTGTCCGCATCCGCTTCAGGCTCGACGGCATACTGCGGGAGACCATGACCCAGCCGCACGAGATGAAGCAGGCGTTGACCTCCCGCATCAAGGTGCTGGCGGGCCTCGACATCGCCGAGCACCGTTTGCCACAGGACGGCCGCCTGAAGCTGACGGCCGCCGGGGGCGAAGTGGACGTGCGGGTGTCCGTATTGCCGACGCGTTTCGGGGAGAAGGTGGTGCTGCGGTTGCTGCACCGATCCGACCTGGTGACCAGCCTCGACCATCTGGGTCTGGAAGCCCGCGACCGGCGGCATTTCACCGAGGCCATGGGCAAGCCTTCGGGCATGATCCTGCTCACCGGACCCACCGGAAGCGGCAAGTCCACCACCCTCTACGGTATGTTGTCGGAGCTCAACCAGCCCGGAGTGAACATCTCGACGGCCGAGGACCCCGTGGAGTACCACCTCACGGGCATCAACCAGGTCCAGACCCATGCCGAGATCGGCCTCACGTTCGCCGCCTGCCTGCGGGCGTTCCTGCGCCAGGACCCTGATATCCTCATGGTGGGGGAGATCCGTGACGCCGAAACCGCCCGCATCGCCATCAACGCCGCGCTGACGGGTCATCTGGTGCTGACCACGCTCCATACCAACGATGCGCCTTCCAGCGTCCACCGCCTCACCGACATGGGCGTGGAGCCCTACCTCATCGCCTCCGCCATTACCATGGTGGCGGCCCAGCGGCTGCTTCGCCGGGTGTGCGAGGCGTGCAAGGCTCGGGCGGTGCTGCAGCCGGACACGTTCACGGCGCCGCACCGGCCGGCGGAAGAGGTGCGTGACGTCGAGGGGTATCACGGCGCGGGTTGTGCCGAATGCCAGCACACGGGTTACCGGGGACGTGCGGCCATCTATGAGGTCATGACCCTGACCGACGATCTCCGGAGGATGATACTCCGTGGCGGTTCCGCCGGGGAGCTCAAGGCCGCGGCCATGGAGAAGGGCATGCGGACCCTGCGCCAGGCCGCCGTCGGGAAAGTGCGGCAGGGGCTCACCACCGTCGAGGAGGCGCTGCGGGTAACGGAGCCGGACCCCGCCGGCGCCCGGACCCCTGCTCCCCAACCGTTCACGGCCGGTTGATCCCGTGGCGCTTTACCGGTGGCGGGGCAGGAACCGCGCGGGAAGGCTCCTTCGGGGGGAGATGGAGGCGCCGGACCGCGCCGAGGTCGTGGCCGAGCTTCGCCGCCGTCGGATCCAGCCGCTGCCATCAGGCATCCGGGAAAAGAGCGTGGGATGGAGGCGGGAGTTCAACATTCCGGGCCTTGGGCCCAGAGTCGGCGCCGACGACATCGTCATGCTGACGCGGAACTTCGGGGTGATGATCGAGGCCGGCGTGCCCATCGTCGAATGTCTTCAGGTGCTCGCCGACCAGACCGAGAACGGCGTGGTACGGAAGGCGCTCCGGACCCTGCGGCTCGACGTGTCCAACGGCGTGACCCTGACCGCGGCCATGGCCAGGCATCCCCGGCTGTTCGACACCCTGTTCGTCCGCATGGTGGCGGCCGGCGAGCACGGCGGCGTCCTGCCCGAGATCCTCGCCCGCCTGGCGCTGTTCATCGAGCGGTCCGCCCGGCTCAAGCGGAAGGTCAAGACGGCCATGGTCTATCCGGCGACAATCGTCGCCGTGGCGGCGGCGGTGGTGTCGGTTCTGCTTCTCCACGTGATTCCCGTGTTCGCCGAAGTCTACCAGGGCATGGGGCAGGCCCTTCCGCCCTTGACGGAGATGACCATCGCGCTGAGCCGCTGGTTGTACGATTACCTCCTGTTTCTTCTCCTCGGCCTTTCGACCATTCCAGCGGCGATTCACCTGGCCTGCCGTACCGATGGGGGCCGGCGGACGGTCCACGGGTGGTCGCTGAGGTTGCCGCTGATCGGAGACCTTCTGCGCAAGTCCGCCATTGCGCGGTTCAGCCACAACACCGGGCTTCTGCTCCAGTCCGGGGTCGTGCTGCTGGACAGTCTGACCGTCACCGCCGGAACCACCGGCAACAAGGTCCTGGAGCAGGCCATCCTGGAGACCCGGGACGGGTTGGAGAAGGGGATGACCCTGTCGGAGCTGCTGGCGGCCAGCGGTCTTTTCCCAGCGATGGTCTGCCACATGGTCGCGGTGGGGGAAGGCATCGGCGCTCTCGACACGATGCTCAACCGTGTGGCGGCGTTTTACGAAGAAGAGGTGGACCGCGCCGTGGTCCGGCTTACCACGCTGATGGAGCCGGTGCTCATGATCGTTCTGGGCGTCGTGCTCGGCGGCATCGTCATCTCCATGTATCTGCCGATCTTTCAGATGGGCGGCATGGTGCAATAGGAGTTTTCGGATGAAGACGGCTGGTGACGCGAGAAGCGTCCTGGATGGCCCCGTTGGAGCGGAGGGGGCAGCGGCGCGGTCGCGGAACCGCCGCGTACCGGCGGGGGCCCGCGGGTTTACCCTGATAGAGCTGCTCGTGGTCATCGCGATCATCGGAATTCTCGCCGCGGTGGCGGTCCCGCAGTTCGGCGGCTACCGTCGCAAGGGCTTCGACGCCGATGTCCAGGCCAACGTGAGAAACCTGGCTTTGGCCCAGGAGGCCTACTTCCTGGACAACAACACCTATGCGGACACCCTCGCCGACCTGACGGACTTTGGCTACGTGCGGAGCGCCAACGTAACGCCGGCCATCACAAAAGGTGACGCCACTACCTTCGTGGTAAAGGCCACCGTCGCCAGCGGCTGCAAGTCGGGTACCGGAGTCGCCACCTACGACCGGGCCGTCGGCCAGGTTGCATTGGTGAAGTGCGGGCCGTAGAGACGGGTCGATGTTTTCCCGAGATCATCGTTGAAGGATTTCAAGCGTGAGTGCGCACTGTTTCGCCCGGCTGACGACCATGGCGGCAATGCGTCGGAGCACACGTTCATCCAGAAATCCGGGTTCGGCCGGATGGCGAGATGACGCGGATACCCAAGGAATTCATGGACTCAAGAGGGTGTCCGTGTAGACTCGCTACTGCTCCCTGCTCCTACGTCGATTCCGGCGCGGGGGCGAGGGCAGGGAGGGGCTCCTTGTCTTCCTTGATGAAGTCGAAGAGCATCCGCGGGACGGCGTTGCAACTGATGCAGCGCGGGGTTTCCGGCTGCCTGCCGTCCGGGTAGATCATGTTCTTGAGGTAGAACGGCTTCTCGGTGCCGACGTAACCGTCGTAGTAGAATGCCAGTTTGCCGCACTCACTGCATTGGAGGTACTTCGCCATTTCCTGGTCTTCCCGCGTTTCAGAGGTTTTTGCACCCAAGCCTCAAGCTTCGAAGCTCGCCGTAATCTCCTGGTGACCGTCATTCTCTGTATAGCTTTCCTCGCGGTAGAGGCCAAGGGCCTTCATCACCGGAGTGTCGTGTATGGCGAACAGGATGGCCTCGCCGTCGGTCTCGTTGGCATGCTCGTGCCAGGCCCAGGGCGGCACCACAAAGAAGTCTCCCTGCTCCCAGTCGAAGCGCTGGCCGTTGATGACCGAGTAGCCCTTTCCGGAAAAGGCCAGATAAACGGAGCTTTGCACCTGCCGGTGAGCTTGCGTGCGGACCCCGGGCCGAACCATCTGGATGGTGCAGCTCATGGTGGTCAGCACCGGACCGGCGGTGCCCGGGTTCTGGTACTCGAAGCAGACGTCGTCGTGGGGGCTTGCCGGCCCTTCGCCGATGCGTTGGAGGGCGTCGTAGGTAGGCTCCCACTTGAAATTAAGCAGCGGAGAGCGGTCTTCCGGAGGGTTCTCCCAAGTGGGGCGAAGGTGCGTCACGCCGAACTTCCGCTCCGATTCGTTGACGTCCGTGATGGGAAACCGGTGGTCCGGGTACATCTCGAAGAAGGTGGCGTCGAGGTCCCCCACCAGCGGCAGATCCAGTCCGTCCATCCAGATCATCGGTTGGTCCGATTCGCAGCCGTGGTCGTGCCAGTCCCAACTCGGCGTCAGTACCAGGTCGCCGCGGCTCATGATGCACTTGTCGCCGTTCAGGTTGGTGTAGGTGCGGTCTCCCTCCATGATGAAACGGATGGCCGACGGGGAATGCCGGTGACAGGGCGCGATCTCTCCGGGCTTGACGATCTGCACCGCGGCCCAGAGGGTCCGGGTGGCCGCGTGCTTCCCGCCCAGCCCCGGATTGACCAGTCCCAGGACCCGTCGCTCGCCGCCGCGCTCGATGGGCACGAGATTCCCCGCCTGGTGCGCCAGCCGGCGCAGGTCGGCCCAACGCCACAGATGCGCTTTCACCGGCGTCCGAGGCTCCGCGGGCAGGACGTTCCGGGTAATGTTCCACAGCGGCACCAGATGCTTCTGGTCTACTTCCCGGTAGAATGCCTCGGTTTCCGTGTATGTTCCCATCCGGATACCTCCCGCAGGCGGATCACCGGTGCAGGCGCGGGCGGGTTTGAAACCCGCCCCTACAAGTCATCGCGTCTTGCGTATGGCAATGATTTCGGCACGCGTACTCGTCGGACACGAGACTAGCTCGCCGGCCCCTGCAACGACAGTTTCAGCCCCGGTTTGCGGATGTAGACGTGGTTGGCCTTGTGTCCGCGGAGGTTCCGCAGGAGCCCCAGCACCGGCTGGCCGTTGCCGGTGTACGGCGTCACCGGGCCGGCGTCGCGCATGGCGTTGAACTCTTCCTTGGTCACGAGCCAGCGCAGCAGCAGGTCGTCGTCCGGGAGGCCGGGCTCGAAGCTCTTCCGGATCTCGGCGATGGAAGGCTGCGGCGGTTGCCATTTGGCCAGCTCTCTTGCCCGGGGCCGGGCCAGGATCTTGTCCTTCACTTCGGTATCCATCAGCCGGCTGCCCTCCTCGCCCCATAGCCCCAGCGCGTAGAGGATGGTCTGGTCGGTGACCTGGGCGTAGCGCTCGCCGACGATGACGTTGATGGCCGCCTGGCTCCCTACGAACTGGGACAGAGGCGTGACCATGATCGGGTAGGCGAACTCTTCGCGTACTCGCCCGCATTCTTCCAGGGCTTCCTCGAGCTTGTGTCCCAAGCCCACTTTTTCCAATTGGTGGCGCAGGTTGGAGGCCATTCCTCCCGGCACCTGATGCAGGTATTGGCCGTGGTCGTACTCCACCGGCCGCCCGAGGGGCAGGTCTTCCCGCTCGGCGATTCGGGTGAAGTGCTCCGAGACCGCCTGGAGCGCCGCTTCGTCCACTGTGGTGTCATGCCCCAGCGCGCGGGCGTTGGCCGCGACGTTGAACAGCGACGGGTTGGACGATCCATTGGCCAGCGGCGGGATGGCCGTATTCACGATGGTGATGCCGAGCTTGATGGCCTCGACGCAACACAGCGGCCCGAGGCCGGTGGTGCAATGGGTGTGAAACTCCACCGGTGTGCCGTTGACGTTCTCCAGCACCAGTGGCACCAAGGTGCGGACCCGGTCCGGGGTTATCAGGCCGCCGGGGTCCTTCAGGCAGATGCGCGGCAGGTCGAGGCTTGCCGCCTGGCGCGCCCGCTCCGCGTAGTAAGCATCGGTGTGCTTGGGGGACACCGAATAGATCAGGTTGATAATGGGTTCGAGTCCGGCTTCTCTGGCTGCCTCGGCTTTTTGTTGCCACCCCGCGAACTCGTTCCACTCGTCCGATATCCGGGCTTGGGCCATGCCGTTGGCACGCATGCGCCGGAGGTAGAGCCGGTAGAGGGAATGTGGCGTGACCTCGAAAGCGTTAAACCGTCCGGAAGTCATTCGCAACGGCGTGCTGCGAATCTTTGCCGCTACCAGCCGCAGGCGCTCCCAAGGATTCTCCTTGAGGTCCCGGACGCACTTCTTGAGGAATACGCTGGACATGATCTCGATGGCGTCGAAGCCCGCCCGGTCCATCCGCTCGGCAATGGGCAACATCATGCCGGTGCGCATGCGTGTCGCCCAAAGGCTCATCTGGCCATCCCGCAACGTCGTGTCCACAAAGTGAATCCCGTTCATGGCCATGCTTCCTTCCGGATGGCGAGCTTCCCCATGTCAGGTCCGCGAGGATAATCGCTTGGGCAGCGCACTGGCGGATGGCTCCGGAAGACCGTGCCATCACGCGTCAATGATCTCGTTCGCGGCCAGGATCAACCTCCGGGCTTGTCGCAATTCCGTTCACCCATACAGCAACGCACCTTGGAAAAAACACCCTGCTTTCCGGCGAGCTCCTCGTCGGATGCGACATCGGTGATTGCCAGCGTAAGGGAGTCGCCCGGCAGAAGTGTTGACACTATACTTTTCATGCTCTTCAGTTTTGTTTTGCCTGTGTCTACCATGACTAGCACGTGGAGATTTGTGGGACCCACGCAGGAACTCTTGGCCCGGATGTTATGCTTGTCCTCTACGATGTTCAGACAGGCAGGCGGCTTCTTGCGCCTGTCTTTCGAACAGATTTCGTAGTCCCGCACCTTGACCAGATGGCCGTCTACTCTCACATCAGCCCACGCGCTGAGGGGAGTTGTGAAGATCGCGAGTGTCAGCGCCGTCAGCAGCCCGAACCTGACGCCCATGGAGCGGATATGCATCGGGTGTTCCTCCTTTACCTGTAAGGTTGCTCGCCTCTTGTAGAGAATAACAGAATGGAACCCGGTAAATAGCAAGCTCAAGTATCAAATATATTACACAGCATACCTCAGGTATACAGCGGTATGTCAACCCTCAATTCTTTGTAGTTTTGCCGTGAAGATACAATTCATACCTTCGGGGTGGTCGTGCAACGACCTTTAGCGTTTGAGACGGTTACCCGCTGGGAAAACGAGAGCGAGAGCAGGATTTCCCTGCGCCCGTGCGATGTCCTGGGGGGCCTGTCCGAGTAAAGCAGAATCTACTGCCAAGGAGGGAAATAATTGACCGGTCTTTTTTGCCGTCGGCTGTGTTGCTCTTCCTCGCGTGGTATTGGCCACTGCTCGTCGTCGCGCCTTGCCGACAACAAAGAATCCTGCGCAACTTGTCTTGCGTATTTACGGGACACGACACCAGCCATTTGTGGGGGGCGCTTGTCGCCCCGTCGTTTATCGACGTCATTTGACGCTGGGCCGGGGACGTTCTATTCAATTCGGGTGCCCTACTGTACGGTCAACGGCGTCCGGCTCCACTACGACGTGTCGGGGGAGGGGTTCCCCCTGGTACTGGTCCACGCCAATCCGTTCGACCGGCGGCTGTGGATGTATCAGGCGGCGCACTTCAGCACCCGCTTCAAGGTCATCAACGTGGATATCAGGGGCTACGGCCACTCCGACAAGCCCGATACCCCGACGTCCATGGCGGAGATGAGCGAGGAGGTGGTGGCGGTGTGCCGGCAGGAAGGAGCGCACGAAGCCATCGTCGCCGGCATCAGCGTGGGCGGCGTCATGGCGCTCCAGATGGGGCTGGACCACACCGAGATGTTCAAGGCGCTCATCATGGTGGGATGCAGCAGCCGGCCGTCTGGTGTTTACCAACAGAGGATCGACGGGTACTCCCGAGGCGTCGCCGGTTTTCACATGGAGCACCTGAAGGCCCTGGTCACGCCGGAGTTCGCCGCGGGCCGGCTTGGCGGCTACCTGCTCGACCGCTTCACGGACTGGGACCCTCGCCTCAGCGGCCCGGCCATCGCGCAGATCTTCAAGGCGCTTCAGAACCGCGACCAGACCGGGCGCTTGGGGGAGCTTCGCATGCCGGTGCTGGTGATCAACGGTGAATTCGACAAATCGAGGCCGGGCAGCGAATTCATGGTGAGCAGGATCGCCGGCGCGGTCCATCGCGTGGTACCGGCCACGGGCCACGCCTGCTGCCTGGAAGACCCGGCCGCCTTCGACGGCTACGTGAGCGAATTTCTCGCACGGCACGATTATTTGTAGAGACGACCCGCAAGAAACAACCGTTACCCGTCGCCCAGGCGACACAAGGAGGCATCACCATGGCAACAAGGCTCTTCAACTCCAAGTTCTCGATGTTCTGCGAGAAGATCCGCATCGTCCTGACGATGAAGCAGGTTCCCTACGACACGGTGGACGTGCGTGCCGACGAGCGCAAGTCGCTGATCGCGTTCTCCAGTCAGCGGAAGGTCCCCACCATGGACTTCGACGGCCAGTGCATCCAGGACTCCACCGTCCTGGCACAGTACCTGGAGGAGAAGCACCCCGAGCCCAGCATCTACCCGGACAACCCCTCGGACAAGGGGCTCTGCATGATGCTGGAAGACTGGGCCGACGAGGACCTCAATGCGACCGTCATGGGTATCCGCAGGGCGAAAGACGAAGAAGCCGTGAAGCAGGCCGAGAAGGAACTGGCGGTTCATCTGGAGAACCTCGATCTGCTCTATTCCGGAAGGGACTTCGTGTTCGGGCGCATGACCCTGACCGACATTTCCATCTACGCCCAGCTCCACTACCTCTACACTTCCCTCGACCGCGAGATCGACTCCAAATATACCCACGTGCACGCCTTCCTGGAGCGCATGATGAAGGCCACGGGGGTGGCGTCGATCAAGGAGGTGGCGGCGTAATTTGCTCCCTCTTCCTCTGGGAGAGAGTCGAGGTCAAGGTGCCCCGATCCGGCGTCAGATCCTGCCCCAGCGGATACACCGCACCACCCGGATCCGGATGATGGGCCGTTCATCCAGGGCCATGGTCCGGTATTGGGGGTACTTTCGGCGCAGCAGCCGGACCGCCTTCCGGTGGGTTTCCCCGTCCGTCGGAACACTGGCTCTGCCCTGGATGATGATGTGGGCCAGCCGGGACCAGTCTTCGTCGTCGTAGCGATGGACCACCACGGATACCCGTGGGTTGGCGCGGATGTTCCGGATCCGCTTCAGGTCCCGCGGCGCCGCGGTCTTGGGCTTCTCGTCGATGGGGGAGTACAGGGACTCGCCGTCGAAGGCGAAACAGAAGGGCAGGTTGAGCGGCTGGCCCTCCTCATCGACCGTGGCCAGATGTCCCACCCGGGCCTGGCGAATGAACGCCGCCTCCTTGCGTGTCATCATCTCACCGTGGGAGTGCGGCGCCCCGAAAGGAGACCCGACACCACGTCGGGAGCCTCTCGCCACGATTCGCTTACTCGGACAAGCTCCTAAAGCTTGTAGTCCCCCACCAACGTCGGCGCGAACAGCTCCTCCACCGTGGGGATCCTGTCCGCCAGCAGGCCCTGCTCGCCCATGTAGCGGGTCAGTGCCTCGATGACGCGGCGGTTGGCGTCGATGCCGTAGGGCCACCAGTCCTCCCCGAAGACGTCCCGGAGCAGGGCGATCTCGGCCTGGAGCCAGGGCAGCGTGCTGGCCATGGTGTTGTTGATGTTCATGCGCGCGATGGCGTCGTCCTTGGACTGGCGGAAGGCATTGTAGAGGCTTCGGGCCACCCACGGGTCGGCCTCGTACACGTCGTTGCGGATGACGACGGTGTGCATGATGGGGAAGAGCCGTGTGCGCCGGTAGTAGTCGATCTCCACGGATTTGAAGTCGGGGAACAGGCGGCGGACGTGCGGCGCCCCGGCGGCGAAGCACGAGGGGATGCGGGCGGTGACCAGCGCGTCGAGCTCGCCCTTGTCCAGCATGTCGTTCAGGGTCCGGTCCCCGGGGATGGGCTGCACCTTGATCTCCGGCGGCAGCCTTAGCTCGATGCGTTCCTTCCGTCCGGGGACTTCCTGGCCGCCGGTGAACCACTCGACGTCACTGGCCGCGACGCCGTGGTCGTCGCTCAGAAAACCGCGGATCCACACCGCTGCGGTGATGGAGTATTCCGGCACGCCGATGCGCTTGCCGCGGAGATCCTCGGGCTTGTCGAGACCCCGGTCGGTGTTGATGAACACGCAGGAATGGCGGAAGTAGCGGGACGGAAAGATCGGGATGGCGGTGAACGGGCTCTCGCCCCGTGATGTCATGGTGAGGTAGTTGGACAGCGACATCTCGGAGGCGTCGAACTCCTGATGGTTCCCCATGCGCCAGAAGATTTCTTCCGCCTGCATCGGAAGGTAGTTGAGGGAGATGCCGTCAGGATCCAGCGAGCCGTCCTGCAACGTCTTGGTGCGGTCGTAGTCGCCGCACGCCAGTGTCAGATGTAATCTTGTCATTCAGACCTCCACCTTGTGGATCACGAGCCCGGTAACGAGCTTGGGAAAGAAGTACGTGGACTTCTGGGGCATCTTGTCGCCCTTGAGGGAGACGTCGATCATTTCGCCGGCACTGGGCGGGTTCAGGATGAAAGCCGCCTTGCAGCCGCCGTCCTCCACCTCGGCCAGGGCCTCCTCCGCGTCGTGGGTGTACGCGACGGCGTCGGTATTCATCGCGTTCCGGGTGGACACTCCGAGGATGTGCTCCATCAGGAGCACGTGCAGCGTGGTGACGTCCAGCCCGCGCAGTTCGGGGCCCATCTCGGGAGCCAACTGCTGAATCGTCTCCCCGTCCCTGAGCCTCAACACCAGGTAACGCGGATCGTCCTTGAAAGAGGCGCCCAGGAGCCGCTGGCCGCCATCGGGGTGTTCCAGGGTCTCCAGGAACTTTCGCCGTCCGTCGGGATTTCGGGAGAACGCCTTCATGTGAAAGTGGCGCTGCAGCTTCTCGTTCAGCTCCCGGATCGGCACGTCGGGCAGGTCCCGGACGAGCCGGTGAGTGGGCAATATCACCACGCCCTCTTCCTTGAGGTTGGCGAAGTACATCATCACGCGGTTGAATCTCCCGTCGCCGGCGGCGCCGGGCCGTTCCGCCAGGCGCCGGTTGCGGTAGCCGGAAGCGGCCTCGTAACGATGGTGACCGTCCGCGATGAAGACGGCCCTCCGGCTCATGGCCTCCTGTATCATGCCGATGATGCCCGGGTCCGTCACCGCCCAAAGCCGGGAGGTGCCGAACTCGCCCAGTCCGGCCGCGATCTTGGGTTTCCGGGAGCCGACATGCTCCCTCAAGGCGTTGGTCAACGTGGGCTTCTCGTCGGTGTACAGGCCCAGGATGGAACTGAACTGGGCGTCGCAGGCGAGCATCAGCTTCAGGCGGTCTTCCCTGGGCTCGGCCAGGGTGGCCTCGTGGCCGTGGATCCCGCCGCCGAAGTCCTCGATGGCGACCAATGCGATGAAGCCGCGCCGCTCCCTGGGGGCCCCGTCCTGCAACCGGTATTCCTGACTCAGGTAATAGATGGCCGGGGCGTCCTCCGGCACCAGGGTGCCGTCCTCCTGCCATTGCCTGAACCGCTGAGGCACGGTCTCGTAGGGATCGGCGTCGCGGCAGAAATCGATGCGCACGATGTTGTGCGGTGAACGGTCATACAGCTCCGCCTGGTGCTCGGGAGAGATGACGTCGTAGGGCGGCGCCACCACCCTGGAAAAATCGTCGATCTTCCCGGGATTATAGGTCAAACCCCGGAAGGGAAATATCTGTGCCATGTGCGCATTTCTCCGGTCCGAGTGCTCCGGTCCGAGGGTCGTTATCGTCTTGCGCCGAACTCCAATAAGGCATACGGGTCCCTTACGCCTTCAGGCTGTCCTGCAGCTTCCGGTCCCGGGCTTCCACTCCGGCGGCCAGCTCCTCCTTGAAACGGGTGAGCTTGTCCGCCAGCTCCAGGTCCTTGCGCGCGATGATCTGGGCCGCGAAGATCCCCGCGTTGGCGGCGCCGCCCTTGCCGATGGCCATCGTGGCCACCGGCACGCCCGCCGGCATCTGCACCGTTGCCAGGAGCGCATCCATGCCGTCGAGGGCCGATGCGCTCAACGGCACGCCGATGACCGGCAGCGTGGTGACGGCTGCCACCACACCCGCCAGATGGGCGGCCGCGCCGGCGCCGACGATGAACGCCTCGATGCCCCGACCCGCCGCCCCCTTGGCATAGGCGTGGGTTCGCTCCGGCGAACGGTGCGCCGACGATATATGCATCTCGTACGGGACGCCGAAGGATTCCAGCCGCGTTGCGGCCTCCTTCATGACCTCGACGTCGGAATCGCTTCCCATGAGAATCGCGACCTTCGGAGTCTGCTCCGTCACGGTGTTTCCCCTCCTTTGTTGCCCGGTTGGAACGCTTTCTTGCGCCCTGCGTGGTTCTGCTCTGCGGTGCGGGCGTGGTTGACGCCCGCCCGCCCGATTCGTCGGCCGGCCTCAGGATCCGTTGCGGTCCACGGCCCGCCGGGCAATGTCCCGGCGGTAGTGCATGCCGTCCCAACTGATCCTGCTCACGCCCTCGTAGGCCTCGCGGGTCGCCGCGGCAATGGTGTCTCCCAGCGCGGTCACCCCCAGGACCCGGCCGCCGCCAGTGTGCCAGCGGTTCTCCCGTCGGGTTGTTCCGGCATGGAATGCGTATCCACCGTTCCAGGACTCCAGCGTGTCGAGCCCCCTGATTTCCATGCCGGTCTTGTACTCTCCCGGATAGCCCCTGGACGCCAGCACGACGCAGACCGCCGCTTGATCCGACCACCCGGTGTTCACTTCCCGGAGCCTGCCTTCGGCGGTGGCCATCAGAAGCGACGGAAGATCGGTCTCGAGGCGCATCATGATGGGCTGGCATTCGGGGTCCCCGAACCGGCAGTTGAACTCCAGCACCTTGGGGCCGTCGTCGGTGACCATGAGCCCGGCGTACAGGACGCCGCGATACACCAGGCCGCGGCGCTTGAGCCCCGCCGACAGCGGCTTCAGCACCCGCTCGACCACGGCGTCGTGCACCGCCGCGTCCACCACCGGTGCCGGGGAGTAGGCGCCCATGCCGCCGGTGTTGGGGCCCTCGTCGCCGTCGAAGACGCGCTTGTGGTCCTGGGACGCCGCCAGCGGCAGAAAGTCGTCGCCGTCCATCAAGGCCATGAACGAGGCTTCCTCGCCGATCAGCAGCTCCTCGATGACCACCCGGTCGCCGGCCCCGCCGAAGATCTTCCGGCCCATGACGTCGTCGAGGGCGGCTTCGGCATCCGCCCTGCCGGAGCAGAGGATCACGCCCTTGCCCGCGGCCAAGCCGTCCGCCTTGACCACGCAGGGTTGATCTCGCGCCACGTACCTCCTGGCCTCTTCGAGGTCCGAGAAGACAGCCCAGGGCGCGGTGGGGATATCATTCTCGAGCATCAACTCCTTGGCGAAGGCCTTGCTGCCCTCGATTCTCGCCGCCTCGCGGTTGGGGCCGAATACCGTGAGTCCCCTGCTTTCGAACAGGTCGCTGATGCCGAGCACCAGCGGCTGCTCCGGCCCCACCACGGTGAGGTCGATGGCCTCCCGGGCGGCGAATTCCGCCAGTTTCTCGATCTCGCCGACGCCGATGTCCACCGCCTCCGCATTCTGGTGGATACCGGCGTTGCCGGGCGCACAGTACAGTTTGTCCACGCCAAGGCTCTGGCGCAGCTTCCAAACCAGCGCATGTTCCCGCCCTCCGCTGCCGATGACCAGGATTTTCATGGTTCCGGTCGGATCTCTGGTGTCCTTCGACTTCGCTACGCTACGCTTAGGACGCAAACCTGACGAGGGTTCCTAGTGTCTGAAGTGCCGGATGCCGGTGAAGATCATGGCCAGGCCGTGCTCGTCGGCAGCGGCGATGGCATCTTCGTCGCGGATGGAGCCGCCCGGCTGAATGACCGCGTGCGCGCCGGCCTCGGCGGCCGCGTCCACTCCGTCCCGGAAGGGGTAGAAAGCATCGGACGCGACCACGGATCCCGCGAGATCCAGGCCATGGGTTTGGGCGCGGGTGACCGCGAGGTTGGCGGAATCCACCCGGCTCATCTGGCCGGCGCCGACTCCGAGCAACTGGTCGCTCGACGTGAACACGATGGCATTGGACTTGACGTGGCGGCACACCCGCCAAGCGAACCCCAAGGCCTTGTACTCGTCGTCGGTGGGCCGCCGCTCCGTCACCACCTTGCATTCCCTGACGTCGATGGGTTTGTGGTCCCAGTCCTGAACCAGCACGCCGCCGTGGACACGGCGCAGGTCATGGCTGCCGTCGGCTTCGAGGGCCATGTCGATCTCCAGCAGCCGGATGTTGAGAAGCCGCTTGGCGGAGGACAGGATTTCGCGGGCTTCCGGCGTGAAGGAAGGCGCGATGATGATCTCCAGAAAGATCTCCTTCATCTCCCTGGCCGTTTCCGCGTCCACCGGACGGTTCAGGGCGATGACGCCCCCGAAGATCGACACCGGATCCCCGGCCCTGGCCTTGCGGAAGGCATCCGCCAGCGAGGCGTCGGAGGTGGCCAGGCCGCAGGGATTGGTGTGCTTGATGGCCACGGCCACGGTTTCGGAGAAGTCCAGCACCGTGCTGAGGGCGGCGTCCGCGTCCAGGATGTTGTTGAACGAGAGCTGCTTGCCCTGGACCTGTGTCGCCCGGGCCACCGAGGGGCCCGCCGAACCCGCGTGCGTGTAAAAGGCCGCGCCTTGATGCGGATTTTCCCCGTAGCGTAACTCCTGAAGCTTCGAGAGCTGGAGATTCAGCTTCTCGCCCCAGGCGCCGGCGTTCCTCTCCCCGTCGAGCCGCCCCAGGTAGTTGGATATGGCGCCGTCGTACCGTGCCGTGTGGTGGAAGGCCCGGCACGCAAGACGGAACCGGGTTTCTCCCGACAGCTCGCCGCCGCCGGCCACGAGCTCGTCGGCCACGGCCGGGTAGTCCGACGGCTCCACCACCACCGCCACGTGCGGGTGGTTCTTGGCCGCGGCCCGAATCATGGTGGGGCCGCCGATGTCGATCTGCTCGATGATCTCGTCGAACGGCGCCTCCCGCGCCACCGCGGCCTCGAACGGGTACAGGTTCACCACCACCATGTCGATGGCGCCGATGTCCAGCTCTTCCATCTGGGCGCGGTGCTCGGGCTTGTTCCGGAGGGCCAGGATGCCGCCGTGGATCTTGGGGTGAAGCGTCTTGACCCGGCCGTCCATGATTTCCGGGAAACCGGTGGCATCCGCTACCTCGGTCACGTTGACGCGGTTCTCCCGCAGCAGTGCGGCCGTCCCTCCCGTGGACAGGATCTCGACGCCCAATCTCGCCAGCTTTTCGGCGAAATCGACGATACCTTCCTTGTCGGATACGCTAAGCAACGCTCTGTTTATCTTGCCCACGGGTGCCTTGTACCTCCTTGTGCCAAATATGGGCTCGTGAAACCCGTCTCACAACCGATGGCCGAGACGCTCGACCTCCGGGCGGCACGCCTTGGCGAGCGTGGCCTGTTCGCTACTTTGTGGGCGCGTTGGGTAATATCGTCCCGAGCCTGCCCGTGCTGACCGGTGCCGCTTCGTTTCGGATGTAGTAACGTGGAATGTGCGGGCTGATGGACGTGAGTATCTCGTAAGAAATCGTGTCCGCCCAGCCGGCCATCTCTTCTGCGGAGATGGTCTCGCCAGCCTGTGTCCCAAGCAGGACAGCCTCGTCTCCCGGCAGAACACCGGCTATATCGGTAACGTCCGCCATTGTCAAATCCATGGTGACGCGGCCCGCGACAGGAGCCCGTTGGCCGCGGATCAGCACGGCGGCCTTGTTGGACAGCGACCTTTTGTAGCCGTCCGCGTAGCCCACGGGGAGGGTTGCAATGATGCTTTGGCGCCGGGTCGTGAAGGTGCCGCCGTAGCTGACGGCCGAGTGCTTCGGGAGCGTCTTGAGCTGCAGCACGCGGGTCTTCCACGTGAGCGCCGGCGCCAGCCGAACATGTTTCGCCATGGGTGGATGGGAGAAGACGCCATACAGCATGCCGCCCGGCCGGACCATGTCGAAATGCGCCTCGGGCAGCCCCAGGACGGCCGCGCTGTTGGCCATGTGGGCCGGCGCGGGCCCGCGCCCGGCCGCTCGAATGCGCTCCAGCATTTGCCGGAAGACGCGCAGTTGTCCGCGGCACGAGGGCGACTCCGGCTCCTCGGCCTTGGCGAAGTGGGACATGATGCCCTGCAGCTTGACAGCCCGGAGCCGGCCCAGCTCGGGTAGCCATTCTTCGATGCCGTCGGGCAAGAGCCCCAACCGGCCCATTCCGGTGTCCAACTTGAGGTGACAGGGGATATCGACGCCGTGTTCGGCGCCGAAGGCTTCCAGATGCCTCAAGAGGTCGAGATTGGGAACAACCGGATTCAGGGAATATCGGACCAGCGAGGCGGCATCGCCGGGGTAGACGCTCCCGAGAACGAGAATCGCGGCTTCAATGCCGGACTCTCGCAGGCGGACGCCTTCCGCCACCGTGGCGACGCCGAGGCCGTGGACCCCCTCGTCGCACAAGGCGCGGGCGCTCTCGATGTCGCCGTGGCCGTAGGCGTCGGCCTTCACCACCGCGAGAATCTCCACCCGGGGGCCCACCAAGCGGCGCACCGTGCCCAGGTTGGCGCGCAAGGCGGACAGATCAACGAGGCAGCAGGTTTCCGCGGGTTTGGTGGGAGGGGACACTCGGCCGTGTCAGGAGACCTTGGCGCCCGGAGCGATGTGTTGCTCCGGCGTCAGGATCACGAGTTGGTCCTCGGTGGAAGCAGCCAGGATCATTCCCTGGCTCTCGATGCCTCTCAGCTTGGCAGGCTTCAGGTTCGCCACCACCACGAGCTGCCTGCCCGTGAGTTCCTCCGGGCTGTAGTGGCCGCGAATGCCGGCCACGAGCTGTCGCTCCTCCGAGCCGAGATCCACCTTGAGCACCATGAGCCGGTCGGCATCGGGATGCGGCTCGGCGCTGGAAACCGTGCCGATGCGCAGGTCCAGGGTGCGGAATTCGTCGATGGTGATCATCGTGTCCATGGATAAAGGGGGAGATCCGACAGGTTGTGTCAGGATAACAAAACCCGGCTTGCCAAGCCACCGACCCCCTGTCACCTTGCGTGCCGGGCCTGCGTGGGGTGTGAGAACCAAGACCTCGACGGGGGTCGAATTTGGCAAGGTTGCTCTGCACACTGTGACCGGCTTGAAGCGCCGGCGCCGCAAGGGTTTGGAGCCGTCGCGACGATTGAGCGAGACGACCGGGCCGCAACACCTGAGCGCGTTCCGCGTTGTCGTCCGTGCGACGAAAATAACAAGACGCGTATCCTGATGCAAGTCGCCGGCGGCGTTCATCACACATAGCGCACCGCGGCCGGGAGCGTTCCCTCGGAGCACCCGCGCGGCCGCACATGTTCCGCCGAGCAGAGGGGCGCCGCGCACACGTTACCGCAACGCACGGGCAGACGGTGAAGGCGATGCAGTTCATGGCGATGGCTCTCCTTTCACTCGTTACCGCGAGCGCAGGCATGGGCGGGGACCCGTTACCGCGGCGTCAGCCGCGGGTGCTGAAGGCCGATGCGGTCGCGGACTGTCGGCGGCGCGGCTGGAGCCGCGGGCAGTCCCCGGATCGGGTCCGGGGCAGGCAGTGCGGGGAATCCGATGCGGCGCTGCCCGTACCGGCGCACCGGCACGGCCCGTCGTCGCGCGCGGCCTACGCGGCGACCTTCTCGACGCCGGGACCGCCGCCGTGCACGAGCACCATGTCCGGGTACTTGGCGCGGACGCGGTCGAGCCGGACGAACACCGCGTTCGCGTCGGGGATGTGCTTGCCGCCGGGCAGATACGCGCTGGTCTCGCGGTTCTTTCTCGCGCGACGGAAGTCGCGGGCGTCGATGGCGGCGGAGTTCAGCTTGCCGGTCTGGCTCGTGTGGCTGCCGCGCCTGGGGCGCCAGACATCACCGGTCGCGGCGCGCGAGTGGTGCGGACGCAGGAAGTGAAGCGACTGAGCCACGGTCACGCGCCGCGACGGGACTAGGCGCGTAGCGCCGTTTCATTCCGAGTCCCGGCCGCAACGGAGCGTAGCGGAGTGGAGGACCCCGCCGCAGGCGGGGTTGGCGGGCTGAGCAAGCGTGGCACAATGGACCGGCACAGAGGAGAGCGTTTTCTCTCCACCTGCACCGCCCCCTTCTGCGGTTCCGCCTGCACGGCGTCGGGAATGAGTGGAGACCGGCCTGCCTGCCCGGCACACGTCGGCTACCAGTACGGATGCGCCGGCGCAGGCAGGCTTGAAGCCCGCTACAAAATGAAAGGGGGACCGGCGCCGTGGCGCCGGTCCCCCGATGCGGGAGGGTCCGGAACTAGAACGGCATCTTGGAGTCCGCCGTCTGCGAAACGGCATCGCCCGCCAGCGCGGCCGAACCTTTCACGGACGCATGGGCATCCGTCGCAGCGCCGTTGCCGTTCGCGCGATCGAGGAACTGGATACGCGACCCGGGAACGAGCAGGATCTCGGTCGAGAACCGGTCGGAGTCCTCGCCGTCCTTCCTCCAGCGCCGCGTCTGCATTTTGCCCGCGACGTAGACCAGGCGGCCCTTCTTCGCGTTCTTGACGAGCATGTCGACCAGCCCGGGCTGGAAGGTGACGACCCTGTGCCATTCGGTTCTGTCGATGCGCTCGCCGGCCTTGTCGATATACGACTCGTCGGTCGCGATGCTCGGGTTGGCTAGGCGGCCGCCCGACACCAAGTGATTCACGGTCACGTCGACGCCGAGGTGACCGATGACTTCCGCGCGATTCAACCCGAAGCTCATGATGATCTCCTTGCGATCTGGCTTATGACGATGGGTTGGAGAACGGCGGTACCGGAACCTCTCGCTCCAGCCCCTTCTCCGTTAACTCTTCTTCCGCTTTCCTCCAACTCCGGTTCTCGGGAACCTTGCGGTCGGGACAGCGCCGGGCGAGCTTGTCGGCGAGGTCGATGCTGATTACGGCGAGCAACATCCCCCCGGCCGGTGTGACGGGGTCGTAGTCGTGGTACAGGTCGAACATTCCGGGCCTCCTGAGTCTGGGCCGCGCCCGGCGCGGGAAGGACCCACTCTTTCCCGTCCGCCGGTCGCCCGCAGTCTGTACAGGCATCGCCGGCAGGCCGGCTGCCGCAGCGCACGCACCGACCGTCGTCGAGGCGGGCCTGCCGGCGCTTGGCGCTGGCGGCTCCCCGGCCTTGCGTTTCGCCTTCGGATCCCTGCCCCCGTACTTCTCACCCCGGGCCCTGGCTTCGGCGTATCGGGAGCGGTCGGCTGCACGGCGGTTGTCGGCGCACCGGACGAACTGGCGGCGGGCCGGCGCCTCAGGCCCCCTTCCGCACTTCGTGCAGACCCCCCGCGGGATCCGCTCGGCGGTCACGCTCACGCTCGCTGGCCGGGTTCCTGCGGCGCTTGATGCCCGCGGCGCGGCGCCGGGCGTCGCGGGCTCGATCCGATGCCCGGCGTTTTGCGGAGCACGCACCGCACAAGGCAAACCCGTCCTCGGGCCGGCGGACGCCCGGCCGGTGGCGGGCCGGCAGGATGTCCCCCGGAGTGCGCCGCTCAGCCCTTCTGGCGACGGTCGGCGAAGATTCCCAGACTTCGCCAGCCCCACAGCTGCACCCCGCAATGCCTCAGCTTGACCCCGGTCGCGATGATGATCTCGTCGCGGGCAGGCCGCATGGTCTCGACGGCCTTCAGCGGCAGGATCGTGCCGCGCGCCTTGCGCCGGCCCTTTGAGGCCGTGCCGTCGGTGGGGACGGGGACGATGTCGCCGTTGGCGAGCGAGCGAAAAGTCTCCACCACATAGCGGTCGTCTTCGAGACCGCCGCCGACGAAATGGGTAAGAAACGTGCGCGCGTCGCCGCGCGGGGCGAGGACCGTCTGCATCGTGCCGTGCTCCTTCGATAGGTGAAAGGGGGACAGCGGCAGCACCCCTCCCTCCAGAGCGCCGCTCGTGGCCGGACCTCTTCTCTCGGCGGTGTGGGGCTTTTCGGGGGGCGCCCTAACGGCGATTGTCTCGACGGCTACGCGGATACGCGGAGGCGGCGCATGATCGCGGCCGGCGCTCTCGTCAGATCGGCGGCGGCACAATACAAGGAACCGGGAAGCAGCGAGGCTGGAATGACAAAGATCGCACTTGGTGTTATAGAATACGGGCAGTAAGAGGCGGGATCTGGATTGCAGACATTCAAGACCAAGGCGTTTGCCCGGTTCACCGATCGCGAGGGAATCGACGATGCCGCCTTGTGCGAGGCCGTGGGTCGTGCCCGGAGCGGTTTGGTCGATGCCGATTTGGGCGGCGGCGTGATCAAGCAGCGTGTTGCCCGCAAGGGTGGTGGCCGGTCCGGCGGGTTCCGCACGATCGTGCTGTTTCGCCGGGGCGAGCTGGCGTTTTTCGTCTATGGGTTCGCCAAGAGCGGCCGGGAGAACCTTCGCCGGGACTAGCTTGCGACCTTCCAGCGGCTGGCCGACGAGTATCTGGCACTGGAGCCGTCGGGCCTCGCGGCGGCACAGGCGGTTGGAGCGATAACCGAGGTGAAATGCGATGACCAAGCAATACAAGAGTGAAGCGCTGGCGGCCGCGCACGAGGCAGCGCTCGGACTGGCCGAGGCCGATTTGATGTCGAAGCGAACCATGCGGGCGTTCGACGAGATGTGCCTGACGCCGGTCGAGGAGATGGCGCCGGAGGACATCCGCGCGCTCCGGCTTCGCGAGAACGCAAGCCAAGCGGTATTCGCCCGCTACCTCAACGTGACGACCGGGCTGGTCAGCCAGTGGGAGCGTGGCGAGAAGCGGCCACGCGGCGCGTCTTTGAAGCTCCTGACGCTGGTGGCGAAGAATGGCCTAATGGCGGTTGCGTGAAGAAGCGCACTAATCGCGACTTCGCCCTGCACGACCGGGGCATCTGTGGAAGACGGAAAAGTTGGTACGAATGATAACTGCGCCGTGAGAGGAATAGCCAGTGATTCCGGAAAGAGACAGACCCATTTGGCCCGATTGGAAGAGGAACATTTTCTTGAGATTTCTAGCGCCGTTTGAGTACTGGTCAAGGTGGTTTTTCTACCTCTTCAATATTTCGGCGCTCTTTCGGTTGACGATCGAGACTCTAGGGAAGGTCTGAACAGACCCGATATTGACGGGTACAGGGTTCATCGCGTCCGTTGGTGAAAGCGGGAAGCTGTCCGAGAGCGGCCTGTGGTCGGTTTACACGCAAGCAAGGACGAATCAAGGCGCGGTCTGCGACCGATCGGCCCGCTTGCCGCCGCCGCGCGGCGGCAGCAGACGGAACGGCCCCGGGTCAGGCGGTGTCGTAGCGCCGGGCGATGAGCAGATTGGTGAACCCGAGCAGCACGGCGATACGCTGGGTGTTCTTCGCCAGCCCCCGGCAGCGCACCTTGGCGTAGCCGAAGTGGCGCTTCACGTACAGGAACGGGTGCTCCACCTTGGCCCGCACCGAGGCCTTGCGCTTCTCCGCCGCCTCCTCCGGTCCCGCCTTGTCCAACAGCTTGCGCTTGCCGGGCTTCATCGCCACCTGCCAGTCCACGTCCGTGTCCCGGTTCTCCTCGCGCTTGCCCACCCCCTGGTAGCCGGCGTCGCCCCACACCTGCTCCTCGCCCCCGTGCAGCAGCGCGTGCGCCGTCGCCACGTCCGAGGCGTTGGCTGGCGTCGTCTCCAGACTGTGCGTCAAGCCCGACTGCGCGTCCACACCAATAACCCCCAGCGGATAGGGACGCGGACCGCGCCCGGCCTTCGGATAGAACGGCTCGACCCGCTTCTCCAGCCGCTCTCAAGGGATCAGCGCCTCCATCTTCTCGAGAAACGCCTCGCGCCGCGTGTGACGCTTCTTCAGATCGTGCTCCAGCTCCGCAAACGTCGCTTGCTCCATGGCCCGCTCTCCACTCCGTCATCAATAAACCCATTCTGCCAAAACCGACTTGTTCAGACTTTCCTTAATGCTTTCGCGGCCCGCCCTCGGTCGGGTCGAGGGGACCTCTTCTCAGCCGAGGCTCTCGCGGAGATCTTCCACCGATGAAGGCGCCAGTTCACGGCCTTGGGCGCGGTTGATGGCGGTGAGAAGGCGTTTGGCGTTCCGGGGAGACCTGAGGAGGTGGGCCGTCTCCAGAAGGCTGGCCAATTCGTCCGCGGAAACCAATGCCACGTCCTCGGCGTTGCGCCTCCGGATAATCACCGGCTCTCGCGTATTGGCGACTTGTGCACAGAGTGATGCGAATTCGGCTCTCGCCCGTGTGTACGTTGTCGTGCTTGCCATGACTTTCTGTCTCCAATCTGTACGGCATCAGCGTACAACTAGGGGCGTTTTCTGTCCAGCCGCCCCGCGACTCGGCCGCGTGTCCTCGTCTATCCCTCTTGACTCCGGGGACATGATTGTCTACTAATCATAACTATTACTGATAAGGAGGAATCTATGGCAAGCATCAATGGCACCAAGAGCCACGAGAATCTGAAGAACGCCTTTGCGGGCGAGTCTCAGGCCAATCGGCGCTATCTCTACTTCGCGCGTCAGGCGGACATCGAGGGTTACCCCGACATGGGCGGACTCTTCCGCGACACCTCGGAGGCGGAGACGGGCCACGCGTTCGGTCACCTGGACTTCCTCAAGGAAGTCGGCGATCCCTGTACCGGCGTTCCCATCGGCAGCACCGAGAAGAACCTCAAGTCCGCGGTGGAGGGTGAGACCTACGAGTACACCGAGATGTACCCCGGCTTCGCCAAGACCGCCCGGGACGAGAACCTGGAGGAGCTGGCCGAGTGGTTCGAGACTCTGGCCAAGGCCGAGAAGTCCCATGCCGGCCGTTTCAACAAGGGGCTGCAGGCCGTCGCCGGCAAGGACCCCGCGGACGCCGGTTGATCCGTCGTTAGTCCGGTCATTCGGAGTCTTCCCGCCCTGCACCCCGAGATATACTCGCGGGGACGGGGCGGGAAGGTCCGTCATCTGGCGCAACATGGAAAAGATCAACCTGAACGACATCGTCGGCGCCAACGCCTACGAGCAGAAGCGCGCCGCCTTTCGCCGCGAGATCATCGATCTCAAGAAGCACCGGCGCGTGTCCGTGGGGGACAAGGTTTCTCTGGTGTTCGAGAACCGGGCCACGGTGATCTTTCAGATACAGGAGATGCTGCGGGCGGAGAGCATCCGCGATCTGGACAAGATCCGGGAAGAGATCGACGTCTACAACGAGCTCATTCCGGATGCCGGAGAGCTCAGGGCGACCCTCTTTCTCGAGATCGAGGATCAGACCGACTTGCGCGGGGAGCTGCTCAAGTTTCTCGGCATCGACGAACGGGTCTTCCTGAGGGTCGGCGCCGATCACGCGATTCGCGCCAGCTTCGAGGAGGGCCGCAGCAAGGCAGACAAGATAAGCGCGGTGCAGTACATCACCTTCGGCCTCACCCCCGACGAAGCCGAAGCCCTGCACGACCGGGATGCCAGCATCGTGGTCGACCACGAAAACTACCACGCCGAGGTCCGGTTGACCGCGGCCACGAAGGCGGAGCTGCTCAGCGACTTGGGGTAGCCTGCCGCGTACCGCTGCCGGGGATCGTCCATGTCCACGAGACGGACACGACAGCTTGAAGTCGTCTGGGACGTCCTGAAGGACGAGATGTCCCACCCCACCGCCGACCATATCTACGAACGGGTCCGAAGAGAGATTCCGAACATCAGTCTCGGTACGGTCTACCGGAACCTTCAGAAGCTTGCCGCCGACGGCAAGGTGCAGATCCTCAACATCGACCGCACGCAGCACTTCGATCCGATCTTGAACAGACATCCTCATTTTATTTGCGAAAGCTGCGGAAAGGTCTATGATGTCACCCTCGACCGTAGGGAAAAAGCTGAGCCTTTCCTCTCGCCCGACACCGGTTTTACGGTGACCTCCCACCAGCTATCTCTCTACGGCACGTGCGAGACGTGCTCATGATGCCCGCGGGTCTCGGCAGCGGGCGGGGAGGAGCCATGTCAAGATGCGTAACGGGTCTTGTGCTCGGGTTGGCGGCCTTGTTGAGCGCTCAGGCCGCCGGAGCCATCTGCAATCCCAACCTGGTCCGGACCATCGGTTCGGGTCCTCACTTGGCCCGATCCATTGGCCCGCTTGCCAGCGTATCCGCGAAACCGGACATAGGACTCGGCCAGTATCACGTCCGCTGGTTCGGCCACTCGAGCTTCGCCATCCGTTCCGGCACCGGTACCCGGGTGGTGGCCGACCCCAACTTCGACGTCACGCCGGGGATAGCCGCCGACGCGGTGACCGTCAGCAACGACCACTACACCCACAACAATACCGAAGCGGTTCGCGGGAACCCCCTCGTGTTGCGCGGCATCACCCTGGACCAGCGCTGGCAGCCGGTGCGCAAGAAGGTCAAGGACATCGTGGTGGTGAATCTGCCGAGCGCGCGGAACTACGATTTTTCCCGCATCGCCAACTCGATATTCGTCTACGAGATGGGCAGTCTCTGCATTGCCCACATGGGCAACATCGGCCACCTGCTGACGGAAAAGCAGCAGAAGCTGCTGCGCCGGGTGGACGTGATGATGATCCCCATCGACGCGCGCAACAATCTGGCCTTCGAGGATCTGGCCAAGGTCATTGAGCAGGTGAAGCCGCCCATCGTGCTCCCGATGCACTACGACGACCCGACCCAGGCCCGGTACTTCGCGACCTTTCTCGACGACCGCTATCCGGTGCGGTGGCAGCCTGATTCCCGCCTCGTGCTCACCCGCCGGATGCTTCCCAAGGCAACCGAGCTCTTTGTCCTGCCTCATCCCAACCCGAACGCAGGCAGGCGTCGCTGGTACGATTGGGATGCGGAACCATAGAGCCGCGTCGTTTTGGTTCTCGCGGTCGACGTGATACCCGTTTCCGCTTGGGAACAGGACACCAAGGACAC
Source organism: Binatia bacterium (assembly GCA_963422385.1). GTDB lineage: Bacteria > Desulfobacterota > Binatia > UBA9968 > JAJDTQ01 > JAJDTQ01. The sequence goes on from OY729432.1 coordinate 1,397,426, forward strand.
CAACTCGTCCAAAGGAGGCACACGTGGCAGCAGAGTCCGGCATTGGCGCCGTCAAAGAGAAGATACAGGCGCTGAGAGAAGAGAAGGTCCAGGTTCGGGAGTCCGGCAAGAGGGAGATCCTGCGGCAAAAGATCCGGCGCCTCAAACGGCGGACGCGCAAGCTGTCACGGGAGGCCAAGCTGAAGCCGCAGGCTGCTGCGGAGTAGGAAAAGCCCGCAGGGAGCGCGGCGAAAGCAGAGAGGGCGGCCCCGGCCGCCGCCGAGCCGGTTGAAGCCGCGGCCCCGGCCGATACGCCGGAACCGGCCGAGGAGAAGCCCGAAGGCCCATAGGCGACGGGCTCGGGTCCTGCCGGCGACCCGGAAATATCATCCGTTGCCCTCGCATGGACGGATACGGTCAGGTCTCCGATTCAGACACCCTTGCGCAACCGTCGTCGACGCCCAGGGCGTTGTCGTTCGACTGCCGCCGTCGCCAGTTCGCCCGGTTGTTGCTGCGGAATCTGCTCCTCACCCTCGTGACCTTGGGCATCTACCGGTTCTGGGCGAAGACGCGCGTGCGTCTTTGCCTGTGGCGGCACCTCAAGCTTCTCGACGAGCCGCTGGAGTATCTCGGCACGGGAACCGAGTTGCTTGTCGGGTTCCTGACAGCCGTCGCGGTCCTGGTCCCGCTGACGGGTTCCTATTCGTTGCTGCCTCTCCTCGTGCCGGACAGCTTTCCCTACCAGGGTCTCGTCTTGCAGGCGCTGTATTACATCGTCCTCGGATTCGTCGTCCAGATGGCGCTCTATCGTGTCCAGCGCTATCGGCTGACGCGCACCGCATGGCGCGGCGTACGCTCCGGGCTCGAAGGGTCCTCATTCAGGTATGCCTTGATCTGGTACGCATACGGCCTTGCAACCTTGGCGACCCTGGGCCTTGCCTACCCTTGGCTGCGGGTGGCCACCACGCGCTATTTCGCCAGTCACGCCCGGTTCGGCTCCACCCGTGTCTCCTTTGACGGCCGTGTCATCGGGCTGTTCCTGCGATGGCTGGTTGTCCTGACGCCGGCCCTGGCAACAATCGCTCTCCTCGCGGTGATCAACGGTGAGGCGTTCCTCGAGGAGCTGGCCAGGCTCAGAGGCAACCTCGACAGGACCTCTGCAAGACAGTCCGTGGCGGCCGTACTTCGGTTCAATTACTACCCCTTGTGGCTTCTTCTGCCGAGTTTCATCCTGGGTATCTGGTACCGTGTGAACGAATTTCGTTATCTGATCGGCGCCGTGCGCATCGGGGAGACCCGGTTGGACTCCCGGCTGGAAACCCCGACCGTCTACATCATTTATATTCTGTTCTACATCTGCGTCGTGGGCGCGGTCCTGTTTCTATGGTTCGGGATTATCGCCGGTGTCCTGACGGTTCTCCACGTCAGCGGCTTGTCGGGCGGATATGCAACCACCATGGTCCTTCTTGGCTCGTCCGTGTTCGCCTATTCGCTGTATGGCTTTGCCAGGAGGCTGTTCGTCGAGATCACATTGCTCAAGACTTTTTGCGCGACGCTGATGCTGGAGCGGCCCGAGGCTTTGGAGCAGACGGTCCAATCCAGCGCGGCCCTGCCGGGCCACGGCGAAGGGCTTGCGGACGCCCTCGACGTGGGCGGCTTCTGACCCGTGATGCGGTACGCAGCGCAATACTACGACGGCAGGACGGCCCGTACGCAGCATGTGGAGGTTGCGGTAACGGAAGCCGGGATCGATATTTCCAGCGAGCCGGAGGTGGTGACCGCTTCCTGGCCCGCCGAGCGCATCATGCTCGCGGAGCTGCCGCGCGACGGCGAGCCTGTGCGGCTCGGTCTCGACGGCACCACCGCGCGGCTGATCGTCGATGACCCCAATGTGGTGGATACGCTCCGTCCGCTGGCGCCCAGGCTCTATCGGCGGGTGCGCCTGTCGTGGCGCGACATCGCCAGGATCGCAGTCTGGGCCGACGTGGCCACGGCCTCCATTGCCACCATCGTTCTTGTCGTCATTCCGTCCTTCTCAAAGCAGATGGCGGCGGTTACCCCGGACACCGTCAGGCAACGCATCGGATACGCCACTCTGCGCCAGCTCACGCGACTTCTTCCCATCAACGGTCATCACGAGAGGGCTCGTCGTGCCCCGTATTGCAGCGACGCTGACGGGCTCGATGCCCTTGGGGAGATGACGGTCCGGTTGACCTCCGACGTGACGGATGTGCCGCGGGAGCGTCTGGTCGTTGTCAACACGCAGATGGTCAACGCCTTCGCCCTGCCGGGCAATATCGTGGTCGTGACCAAAGGACTCATCGACAATGCGGAGAACGCCGAGGAAGTCGCCGGCGTCGTCGCTCATGAGCTCGGCCACGTCGCACTTGACCACCCGATCCAGGGGATGTACGCACGGCGGCCGTGTCGGTATTGGTGGGCCTGGTCATAGGCGATGTGGCTGGGGGCCTCCTGGTTACGGGCCTCGGCAAATGGGTGCTCAACAGCAGTTACTCCCGCGTGGCGGAGCGCGAAGCGGACCAATACGCGATGGAGCGCCTGAACGCGGCCGGCATCGATCCCGCGGGGCTGGAGGCATTCTTCGTCCGGTTGTCGGCGAAGCGAGGCAAGAGCGGAGGCGTCCTTTATCGTTTTCTGTCGACCCATCCACCGACCGGCGAGCGGCTTGCAGCCATCCGGGGGGCGACCCGCGCCAAGGGAAAGGTGTTCGCAACAACCCGGAGCTGGACGGATCTTGAATTTGTTTGCCGGGAAACGAAGAAAGTCGCGCCGGTGATCCCCAACTACCCCCCGAAATGACCCGAAGCCGTTCCGGCCTCAGCTTTTCTGGCTGAAGAACGCCTTGGTGCCGTGGGCTTCCACCGCGTGGCCGATCCGTTCGAGGGCGTGGACGTAGGCGGCCGTGCGCATGCTGACGGCCTTGTCCCTGGTCACCTCCCGGATCTTCCGGGTTTCGGGCTCCATGATGGCCTTGAGCTTCGAGTGCACTTCCTCCACCGGCCAGTAGTAGCCCGCCTTGTTCTGCACCCACTCGAAGTAGGAAACCGTCACCCCGCCCGAATTGGCCAGGATGTCGGGGACCACCACCACGCCGTTCTTGTCGAGGATCGCGTCCGCCGCCGGCGTCACCGGGCCGTTGGCAAGCTCCAGGATGACCGGCGCCTTGATATTCGCGGCGTTGGCCTCGGTGATCTGGTTTTCCACCGCGGCCGGGATCAGCACGTTGCACTCCGCCTCCAGCAACTCGGCGTTGTCCAGCTCTCGCGCGGTGCCGCGGGTCGGCGCGCCGGCGACCCGCTTGGTGCGGTTCTTGTGCTCCATGACCGCATACGGATCCATGCCATCGGGATCGTAGATGGCGGAGGTCGAATCCGAGACGCCGACGATCCTGTAGCCGTCGTCGTGGAGCAGGCGCGCGCAGTGAAACGAGGCGTTGCCGAACCCCTGCAGGACGATCCGCGATGTCTCGGGGCTGACCCCGAGTTCCTCCTTCAGGTGGCGCAGCACGTAGTAGCCGCCGCGCCCGGTGGCGTCGTCCCGTCCCAGCGAGCCGCCCAGCGCCACCGGCTTGCCGGTGATGATGGCCGGACTGGGATGGCCGGTGATGGTGCCGTACTCGTCCGCCATCCAGGCCATGACGATGCCGTTGGTGTACATGTCCGGGGCGGGGATGTCGCGCTCGGGTCCGATGAACCGCGAGAATGCCTCGACGTAGGAGCGGCTCAGGCGTTCCAGCTCGGCCCGGGAAAGCGTCTTGACGTCCACCGCGACGCCGCCCTTGGCGCCGCCGAAGGGGATGTTCACGACGGCGCACTTGAACGTCATCCAGAACGCCAGCGTCATCACCTCGTCCACGTTCATCGCGGGGTGGAAGCGGATGCCGCCCTTGGTGGGGCCGCGGGTGTCGTTGTAGCGGCACCGCCACGCCTTGAACGCCTTGCGGGAGCCGTCGTCCATGCGGACCAGCAGGGTCGCGGCCAGCGTTTCCTTGGGATATCGAAGCTGCTCGATGACCTCGCGCTCGATGTCGAGATGGCGGGCGGCGTTGTCGAGGCGCTCCCGCGCGGTGGTAAAGAGATCGGTGGCCATGGATGGTTTGTCTCCTTCAGGTCCCTGAGAGACGGTACCCGCTAACGAATCACCCCCAGGAACAGTAAAGCAGAAAAAAATTCGAAACCCAAAAATTCGATCCCGCGAGAACGGTCGAGTAGTTCCGGCCCTTGCAAAAGGGTGCTCCCGCTCTTATGATAATTTGTCTTGCATATTCGGGCCGTTAGATGATATTTTCATCGGAAGCCGAGTATTAAAGGTGAGTTAAAGACGAGTCGCGACAAACGTTGGAGGTGAACCATGAGCAAAGTTCCGTCAGAACCCGGCAACGGTCCTGCCCGGGACCCGGGCAGGATGTCTCTTCAAACGGACGAAGAACACTTGGCCCATTCGGCGCCGGTCTTTCCGTCCACGCGCTACAAGGCGCTGTCAGCCAAGCATCTCGACGAGATTTCGCAGCTCGAGAGGCTCTCCGCCGACGATCGGTTCGCCATGAAGGTTGTGGCCAACGTGTTGCCCTTCCGCTCCAACCGGTACGTGATCGACAACCTCATCGACTGGGACCGGGTGCCCGACGACCCCCTCTACCAGATTACTTTCCCGCAGCAGGGCATGCTCGAGGATGGCGACTTCCTGCACATGGCCGACCTGATGCGACGCGACGCTTCGGCGAGCGAGATCAAGGCCAGTGCCCACGAGATCCGCGAAAAGCTCAACCCGCACCCGGCCGGGCAGCGGGAGCTGAACATCCCCCAGGTCGCGCACGAGACGATTGAAGGTCTCCAGCACAAGTACCGGGAAACCGTGCTGTTCTTCCCCAGCCAGGGGCAGACGTGCCACGCCTACTGCACCTTCTGCTTCCGCTGGGCCCAGTTCGTCGGCGACAACACGCTCAAAATCGTGGCCAAGGAGGCGGACGGCCTGCACGATTACCTGGCCGCGCATCCCGACGTCACCGACCTCCTGGTGACCGGCGGCGACCCCATGATCATGAAGACCGCGGTGTTCGCCCACTACCTGGAGCCGTTCGTGCAGAATCCCCGACTCGCGCATGTGCAGGACATCCGCATCGGGACCAAGTCCCTGACCTTCTGGCCGTCCCGGTTCGTCGGCGACGACGATGCGGACGACATGCTGCGTCTGCTGGAGAAGATCGTGAAGGCGGGCAAGCACGTCGCCATCATGGCCCACTTCAACCACTGGCGGGAGCTGGAGACCGACGTGGTCCGGGAGGCGATTCGCCGCTTGCGCGACGCCGGCGCGGTGGTCCGCTGCCAGGCGCCGCTGCTGGCCCACATCAACGACTCCTCGGACGTCTGGATCCGCATGTGGGAAGAAGAAGTGCGGTTGGGGATGATTCCCTACTACATGTTCGTGGAGCGCGACACCGGTGCCCGCAACTACTTCGAAGTGCCTCTGGAGCGGACCTGCCGCATCTTCCAGGGCGCCATCAAATACGTGTCCGGCCTCGCCCGCACCGTCCGCGGCCCGAGCATGAGCGCGACCCCCGGCAAGATCGAAATTCAGGACGTGCAGGAGATCGCCGGCGAGAAGGTCTTCATTCTCCGCTTTCTCCAGGGACGGAATCCGGACTGGGTCGGACGGCCTTTCTACGCGGCCTACGACCCGAAAGCCACGTGGTTCGACCAGTTGCGGCCAGCCTTCGGCCAGGAGAAGTTCTTCTTCACCGACGACTTCAACGCCATGGTCGAAGGCCGGTGGCCCGCCACGCGACACTAGGAGCCGAGCCTGACCGAGTAAATCAGGAATCTACAGAGAGGCAGGGAAATGGGTCCATTTCCCTGCCTCTCTGTAATACCTTGAGATCCAGCAGCGAGGCCACTCGCAACACGCCATCCTCCGTCTGTTCCGAGTCTCCCAACGGCTTGAACGTCATCGTGGCATCTCCCGCGGCGGACGCCGCGTGGGCAACTTGGGGGTTGGCGTCAAACCCAGGCGGAGGTGCCGGAAATTCCAGGAACGACGGTTGAAAATGCCTGTCGGCGGGTCACGAAGGATCCGGCACAGTTCGGAGACCTGAACCCGCGAGAGCAACCAGCGGATGTCGGCGACGGTTCCGAGGGTCATCATCTGCGCCAGAAAAAGCCGCCGGTCCTCCAGGGTGCGCTCCGGCGGTTGCCACCAGACATACTTCCTGGCCATGGCCGCGGCGCGCTCGTCACCGGTCAAGGAGTCGGCCATGCACTCGTCGATATGTAACGCCGTCTCCATCGATACCAGCATGCGGGCTGCAAGCACCATTTTCAAGAAGCATGGAGGGTCGAATCGCACCATTCAGACGGGAGGACCCAGGCATTCCCCGGTTTACGGAAGCGTGTCACTCCACCCCTGATATCGTCACCGGCTGCACGCGGCTCAGCACGTTGCCCAAGGGGCCGATCTCGACAGGGGCGCCGTTGAGGTAGGCAATGAACTGACGCGACTGCACGGGGACGCGGGGGCCGGGGGTGAGGATGCCGACGAGATTCAGGGGATCGGTGCAGGACACCATCACCGGCTCCGTGTCGGGAGCGAGCCGCCGCACGTTGCGCATGGCATCGACGGCGTCGGGCAGGGCGTACTGCTCGCCCACGAAGCCGCTCACGAAACGGCCGCCGCGGATCTCGCCGCGGGCCTCCATGCGGCGGTAGGTCTGGAGCAACAGGCGCCAAGGCGGGCATCGGGTCTCCCGGGCAAGCAGTTCCCGGAAGACCAAGCCGTAGCGTTGCAGGAGCTGGCGCGCCAAGGTCTCGGTCACGGCGTCCACAGTGCCGGGATCTCCGTTTCGCCACAGCGACCAGCGACCCACGGGCATGGCCCGCTCTGCTGAGCCTTTCCGGCTGCCGCGCCTGGAATCCCTTCGCTTCAACTCCGGGGTGAGCAGCATGCGCAGTCCCGCGATGCCGTCTCCCGTGACCTGCCCGCGAGTGACCAACTCCCACAGCGCGCGTTCGGTGCGCACCGTGAGATGTCCGGTTCCCCGGGCGATGTCCGCCAGAAAGGACGCGCCTTGGGTCTCCAGGTACGCGGCGACGTCCCGGGCGGCGGCGGACAGTCCCTGGATCCCGCGCCAGCCCAGGGCTTCCGAATCCAGGAAGTGCGGCAGGTTCTCCCGGATCAGGAAGGCCAGCGGCGCGGACCGGGTGGGCGTGGTCCTGCGGGTCTTCCCGGATGCCGGCCGCAGGGCCAGCGGCGCCGCATCCCAGAGCCTGGCGGTGGCCGCATCGTCCTCGGGCGCGCCGGTGTCTCGTCGCAACCGTCCCCAGGTCACCACGCCTGCGAGACAGAGCTGCTCCAGGTCGGCAGGGTCGTAGGGGGCGATCCGGGCCGGCAGGACGTGCTGTTCCCAGGCCGGGGCCGGCAACTCCATCCCCTGAAGCTGCCGGATGACCTGGTGGATTCCGTCGCGGCCGTGGAGTTGCGAGCCAGGCAGAACGTGTTGCCAGCGCAGCAGGAAGCGGATGAAGTCCGTGGCCGAGACCGGATGGATCTCGCGCCGCAGGCGGCCCAGGGTGAGGCGGTGAATCCGGGACAGCAGCCGGCGCTCGCACCACTCCACGGGCGTGTCGGGCCCGGTGCCGGGGGAGAAGCGTCCTTGCAACACCACCCCGGAGACTTCCAGGGCGTTCAGGCCGCACTCCACCGACTCCACGGAAAGGCCGATTCGGGCGGCCAGTCCGGCAGCGGTGACAGGACCGATGATCTCCATCCAGCCCTGCAAGGTGCGCCGGAGAGCTTCGTCCTCCGAGGCTTCGGCAACCGTGTCGTCCACGCATGGGTCGGTGACGGCCGGGTCCATGCGAAATGCTCCCAGCACCGCCCAGGCTTCCGCAAGGCGCTCCGCGGCCACGTAGAACGCGCCGCCGTCCTCGCGCATCGTCCGCGCTACGGTGGCACGCCTCGCCTCCATGAGCTCTTCCGCATACCGCTGCCACGGCGCCGCTTCCCGCACCGGCAGCAGGATGACCGTGAGCAACAGGTCGTGAAGCTCGTCCGCGTCGCGGATATCCGGCCAAGCCTGTCCCTGGACCTCGGCCAGGGCTTCCGGGCTCAGGGCGCCGATGCCTTGGGCCAAGTCCGGGTCCGTGCGCCGTAGCGCCACCGCCCGGGCGCGTCTTTCCTCCAGCGGGGCGTCGTCGAGGAAGGCGTAGGGGTTGGCGTTGAGGATCTCGTGGGCCATGGGTGAGGGTGCCGGGGTCTCCACGGCCACGGTGGCGATCTCCCCTTGGCCAAGCCGCATCAGCGTCTCCTTGAAGCCATCCACGTCCATGGCCTCCCGCAGGCAGTTGTCCATGGTCTCCCGGGTCAGGGGATGATCCGGCAGGCTCACGGGCCCGGCGCGGTTATCCTGGCACATCACCTGGTCCGGGAAGACTGCGCCCAGAAGGTCCTCCGCGCGCATGCGCTGGATCTGCATGGGCACCTTCTTGCCCCGGCTGAATCGTTCCACCGCCAACGCGCGGCTCGCGTTCCAGCGCCAGCGGTTGGTGAACATGGGCGCCGCCAGGGAGGCCTGGGTGAGGTCCCGTTCCACCGTGGCCGGGTGAAGGTAGGAAAAGACCGTGTCCAGCGGGAAGGAGTGACGGTCGGTCAACGAGATCACGATGCCGTCGTCGGTGGCCGCGGCCTGGAGCTCGAAATCGAAGTTGACGCAGAAACGCTTGCGCAGGGCCAGCCCCCAGGCGCGGTTGATGCGTCCTCCGAAGGGTGTGTGCAGCACGAGCTGCATGCCGCCGGACTCGTCGAAGAACCGCTCGGCGACCACGCGGTCCACGGTCGGCACGCAGCCCAGCATGGCCCGGGTCTCGTTTACGTAGGCGACGATCTGCTCGGCGCCGGCCGGTCCGACCCCGGCCTCGCGCTGGAGCCAGCCGTCAGGCGCATCTGCCTCGGCGGCCCGCCGGGCGACGTTCTCCCTCACGTCGGACACCGCGCGTGACAGCTCCAGGGTGCGTCCCGGGGATTCCCCGAGCCAGAACGGAATGGTGGGCGGCGCTCCGTGGGCGTCCTCCACCCACACTTTGCCGGAGGCCACCCGCTGGATGCGCCACGAGGTATTGCCGAGCAGGAAGATGTCGCCGGCCAGGCTTTCGATGGCGAAGTCCTCGTTGACCTTGCCCACGAAGGTCTCGCCGGGCGACTCGATCACGTCATAGTCCGCGGTGTCGGGGATGGCGCCGCCGTTGGTGATGGACACGAGACGGGCGCCGCGGCGCGCCCGGAGCATCCCGTTCACCCGATCCCGGTGGAGATGGGCGCCGCGCCGGCCCCTGGACGGCGCCACTCCCTCGCACAGCATGTGCAGTATCTGCTCGAAATCCCGCCGCGAGAGATCCCGGAAGGGGTAGGCGGCGCGAACCAGCTCCCAGAGATCCTCCTCGGCGATGCCCGCCGCCTGCTTCGACTCGGTCAGAAGCGGCAGGGTCTCGCCGGGCTTCGGGGCCGGCGTGAGGCTCGCCACCGTCGCCACCACCTGCTGGGCCAGCACGTCCAGCGGTTGCCGCGCCAGTCCGATGCGGTCGAGGTCGCCCCGGCGCACGGCGTACACCGCGGCCGCGCACTGGAGCAGGTCGTCCCGGGTCAGCGGATACAGGATGCCCTTGGGGACGGCCCCCAGCCAGTGTCCCGAGCGCCCCACTCGTTGCAGCAGGGTGGCGATGGAACGGGGCGCGCCGATGTGGCACACCAGCTCCACGTGGCCGATGTCGATGCCCAGCTCCAGCGACGCGGTGGCCACCACCACCGGCACCTCGGCGGCCTTGAGCTTCTGCTCGGCTTCGAGCCGGGTCTTGCGGGAAAGGCTGCCGTGGTGGGCCAGCACCTTGCCCTCGCCGAGACGGTCGGTGAGCTGGTGCGCTACCCGTTCCACCAGACGGCGGGTGTGGACGAACACCAGGGTGGTGCGGTGGGTCCGGATCTGCTGCACGATGCGGTCGTAGACCTCGGCCCACAGCGGGTGGGAGGTGATGGGTCCCAGTTCCTGGTCCGGCGCCTCGATGGACAGATCCAGCTCCCGCTTGTGGCCCACGTCCACGATGGCGCATTCAGGCGCACCGTCGCGCTTCAGCCTCCGGGCTCCCACCAGCAGGCAGGCGATGTCCTCCATGGGCTTCTGGGTGGCGCTCAGCCCGATGCGCTGCAGCGGCCTGCCGGCCAGGGCGTCCAGCCGTTCCAGGGAAAGCGCCAGATGGGCGCCCCGCTTGTCTCCGGCCACCGCGTGGATCTCGTCCACGATGACCGTATGCGCCCGCCTCAGCATCTGGCGGCTGCGCTCGGCCGTGAGCAGAATGTAGAGCGATTCCGGTGTCGTGATGAGGATGTGCGGGGGTCGGGCGATCATGCGCTGCCGTTCCGTGGCCGGGGTGTCGCCCGAGCGCACGGCCACGCGAATATCCTGCAGCGGAAGCCCCTGACGCCGACCCGCCCGGGTGATCTCGGCCAGGGGCTCCTGCAGATTCTTCCGGATGTCGTTGCCCAGAGCCTTGAGCGGCGACACGTAGACCACGTGAGTGTGGTCCTGGGCCGTTTCCGCCGGTGCGATGAGCTGGTTGATGGACCAGAGAAAAGCCGCCAAGGTCTTGCCCGAGCCTGTGGGCGCGGCGATGAGCGTGTCCCGGCCCCGGGCGATCTCCTTCCAGCCCGCCGCCTGCGGCGGCGTCGGCTTGCCGAAGCGGTCCCGGAACCAGTCGCGCACCAGAGGATGAAATCGATCGATCACTGCGCTAGAGTCTTTCTGTCGGCAGCCCGCATTCCGACATGGTAGCCCGCGGGACGGAACATGAAAACCACGGACCGGACCGGTCGCATGAGGTGTCAGTGATGTTGCCATCGGCGGGAATGGGCGTGAAGTTGTCATTCACGCCGCAGATGGAGAAGCGCCTCACGAAGCGCGCCATGCGGATGCTCAACCAGTCGCTACGCCAGTTTCCCGAGTTGCGGAACCTGGATCTCCACGTGGGCCATACGAATACCAAGCTCGGGGTGGCGTTCATTCCGACACGGCTCCGGCTGCCGTTGTACATCCGCCTCCGGGTCCGGGGCCTGACCTACAACACCATCGGTCATGAGCTCACCCATCTGCTGCAGGGACTGACGAAACTCCCGTCCCCGGAGAGAACCCTTCCGTGGGAGCCGCTCCCCGGCGGCGAGACCCAGTGCGACATCTGGACCCTCGCACGCAGCGAGCTCTTCTGCGATGACGCCCCCACCTACTTGCGAATGCCGCGTACCGTGCGCGAGGACTGGCGGTACTACGCCGGCCGGGTACGCACCTTGTGCGTGGAGGCCATCCGCCAACGCTCACGCCGGCGCACCTACATCCGCTGGCTGGAGTCGCGGGTCGCCGAGCTGCCCGAGCGCGCGCCCGTGTTGCGATCCAACGCCCCGGAGCAGTTGTCCCTGCTGTTGTAGCTAGTGTTGTGAGACACAACACTAGGCGTCTCATGGCAGAATTGCTAGGGTGGGCAGCCTGCAATGGTATACGGACTAACTGCAAAAAAGGCCTTGATCTTTCGGATCACGCACATCAATAATGTGCCGTGGCTTCTCAAGAACGGCCTCCATTGCAAGAACGCTGAAAAATTTGATCCCGAATTCGTCGGCATCGGGAACCGGGAGCTCATTGACAAGCGCGCTTCACGAACTGTGCCAATTGCACCTGGGGGCACGCTGGCCGATTACATCCCATTTTATTTCACACCCTTCTCGATGATGATGTACAATATCAAGACCGGCTATGGGGGAGTTGCCCGACATCAGAGTTCAGATGTGGTGATCCTCGTCTCATCTCTACGCGGGCTCGCCGAGAAGGGGGTCTCGGCGATCTACACGGATCGGCACGCATACTTGAAGACCTCTAAGTTTTCTCCTCTTTGGATGATCTGGACAAGATTGATTGGCCGCTGTTGAACAGGCGCGACTTCAAGCGCGATGAAGACGATCCAGAGAAGACGGACCGGTACCAAGCCGAAACGCTTGTTCTTAGTCACATGCCTGTGCAGTGCTTGGCGGGTATCGTCTGCCACGGAGAAACCGAGCGGAGGATCGTTGAGCAAAGCAGTGAGGAGGCTGGTGTGAGTCTGAAAGTCATTGCAAAGTCGAGCTGGTACTTCTCATGAGCCGCTTGACGCAAGGCAATCTGCTGGAAGCTGATGTCGATGCGGTGGTCAACACCGTCAATACTCAAGGCATCATGGGCAAGGGAATCGCTCTCATGTTCAAGGATAGATTCCCTGAGAATTTCGAAGCCTATGCGGACGCCTGTAAAAAACACGAGGTCCGTATCGGTGAAATGTTCGTCACGAAGAGTGACGAACTCTTTGGACCGAGGTGGATCATCAACTTCCCCACCAAGACACACTGGCGAGTGAACACCCGATTGGAATGGATTGAGGAAGGCCTAAAGGATCTCGTTCGGGTCATTGAGCAGAATCAGATTCGTTCCATTGCGATTCCGCCTCTCGGCTGCGGAAACGGCGGTCTGGATTGGGGCGTGGTTCGATCATTGATCGTCACTGCACTTGGTGAAGTGGACGGTGTCGACGCTATCATCTACGAGCCAACGGCTGAGTACCAGAATGTTACTAAGCGGATCGGTGTTGAGAAATTGACGCCCGCGCGCTCTCTCGTGGCGGAGATAGTGCGCCGGTACTGCCTGCTTGGGATAGACTGCTCCATCCTGGAAGTGCAGAAGCTTGCCTGGTTCATCGAACGGGGCGTTCAGTGCATACGAATCGAGAATCCCTTACGGCTTGAATTCACTGCCAACAAATATGGCCCTTACTCGCACAGGCTCAACAAACTGCTCGACAGTCTCGATGGCAGCTATTTGGGCTGTGAAAAGCGTTTGGCTGACGCGGGTCCGTTTGATCGCATCTGGTTCAACGACGCCAAGAAGGCACACGTGAACGCCTACTTGACCTCCGGCGGAGGCGAGTCTTATGCGGGAGCTTTGGAATGGGCTGCCCGTACTATCGATGGCTTCGAGTCTCCGCTTGGCATGGAACTCCTTGCTACAGTCGATTGGCTTCTGGAGAGGGAAGGAGTCGAGCCCACGGTTGCCGGAATCAAGAAGGGGCTCTGCAACTGGGCAGGGGGCGAGGAGGCAGGTCGGCGCAAGTTGCGGATACTTAATGACCGGCTCATCGGCATCGCGTTGGAGCAGTTAACCTCGACGGCGTAAAACGCGCACGGTACAGGTCACCCTGCGCATCTTGGCCGACTACTCGTCGTCAAGCCCGAGCACGCACCGGCTGAATCCGGGATCGTTGAATTCCTCGGACCACCGCTCCCGGTCGCCTCCGTCGCAACGCACGAGCTCCACGGCCGGCTGACCGTGTATGGTGGTGATGACCCGCTCACCATTGCGTGCTGCGGTCACGAGTTCGGAGAGGAGAGCCTTGGTTTCCCGCAACGCAAGTTCCATGATGCTTCACCCCCGAGCGCTGTTTTGAATCAGTGGACAGCCGCCTCGTAGTAGGAAACGTCGATGTATTTCTCCGGCGGCGGCGGCGTGGGCGAGGCGATAAAGGCCATGCCGGCCCGGAGTTCGAGCGCGGCGGCGATGCCGGGGACGTTCAGCGCGGCCTTGGGGTAGAGGCCGTGCCCGGGGTCCAGCAACGAGTCCAGGGTCTCTTCCGCGGCAGTGCCGGTGAGGCCGTTGTGCCGTTCCAGGATGTCGAGACAGCGCGCCCGGCTCTCCGGTGCGAAGCACCACTCGGTGGCGGCCACGTAGCAACGGATGTAGTCGACCAGATGCGTCCGGTTCTCCTCCGCCCAGGAGCGCCTGGCCAGGCCCACCGTCGCCTGATACACGGGCGCCATCTCCTCGCCCCGTGCGATGACGTGGCAACCTCGCTCCAGGGCGGCTCCCACGAACGGCGGCGTGAGAAGCGTCGCGTAGAGCGTTCCCTCGATTAGGGTCTGGTAGCGTCTCTCCCAGCCGCCCACCTCCACGAGCTCGTATTCGTCCGGGCCGAAGCCGTGGTCGCGCAGAGCCTTCTCCAGGATGAAGACGAACCCGCTGTTCCGCGCGTCCACCGCCAGCGGCTTGCCCCGCAACGACTCCATCGTGGGACACCCGGGCGAGCCGATGAGGCTCAGCAGCCCGCTGTGGAGCCCCATGAACGCGAACGCGTCGGAACCGTCCTGGTTCTCCACGTCCGCCACCACGTCGTCCGCGGCCGCGTGGCCGACGGCGCAGCGCCCCGTGCGCACCGCTTCCATGAGATAGGCGGAGCCGGGCGTATACTCGATCTCCACGGCCAATCCGCTGCCGGCGAAGATACCGTTCTCCACTGCCGCGTGCACCGGCAAGTTGTAGGCCGCGCGAAACTGGATGAGTCGGATGGGGGTCGGGGAGGCCATGATCGTGACCGGAATGTAAAGCATGTGTGGGTCTTGCAAGGCAAGGCGAAGGGCGTCCGCGATCGTCATGCGTTCGCTGAAGTCCCCCAAGAACAGTCTCTTGTCAACAACGTGGTCGACTCATTGCACCATGGTCATGCCGGATATACGTTCAACGAGCACGACTCGGGCCGGCAGCGGAATCCATGGTTCTTCCGCTGAAAGACGCCCGAGCGAGGAGTTCTGCCGAGTCGGAGAATCAGGAGATTATATGCCGCAATCGAGCTTCCGGCACGTGGGCCGGGACGTTCCCCGTGTGGACGGTGTCGACAAGGTGACGGGGCGGGCCAGGTTCACCGGCGACATCGTGCTGCCGCGGATGCTCGAAGGCCGGATCCTGCGAAGCCCGTTGCCGCACGCGCGCATCCGGGCCGTCGATACCTCGAAGGCGGAAGCTCTCGACGGCGTGTGCGCGGTGGTCACCGCGAGCGACCTGTCGGGCCTGGACCCCTTCTACAACGGGCGTCCGGTGGTGGCCGTGGACAAGGTGCGCTACGTGGGTGAGCCGGTGGCGGCGGTGGCGGCGGAAGACGAGCACGCTGCCGAGGCGGCGCTGGCGCTCATCGACGTGGACTACGAGGAACTGCCGGCGGCGCTGGGCCTGGACGCGGCCCTGGCGCCCGGGGCGCCTCTGATCCACGACGACGCGCCGGGCAACGTGTGCGCCCATGAACGGGTGGAGCAGGGGGACATGGACCAGGGCTTTGCCGCCTCGGACCGCATCTTCGAGGCCCGCTACACGTTTCCCATGGTCCATCACTACAGCATGGAGCCGCACGCCGCGGTGGCTCACCACGGCGTGGACGGCATCGACCTGTGGTCCTCGGCGCAGCATCCGTTTCTGGTGCAAGGGGATATCGCCCGCATCTTCGGCGTGACCCGGTCCCAGGTACGGCTGCAGGTCTCTTTTCTGGGCGGCGGCTTCGGCGGCAAATCGTACACCAAGTTCGAGCCCCTGGTGGTGCTGCTCTCGCGCAAGGCGGGCCGTCCGGTGCGGCTCTGCCTGTCGGTCCCCGAGGCCATGGTCACGGTGCGCCGGCACGGCGCCACCGTCAAGCTCAAGACCGGGGTGAAGAACGACGGCGCCCTGATGGCGCGGCAGGCGGAAATCTATCTCGATACCGGAGCGTTCACCGAGAACACGCGGATGGTGGCGCAGCTTGCCGCCACCCGGGTGCTGGGACCCTACCGGCTTCCGCATCTGAGGAGCGACGTCTACTCGGTCCACACCAACGCCGGCTCCGCGGGGTCGTTCCGCTCCGTGGCCGCCCCCCAGACCATCTTCGCCTGCGAGTCGCAAATGGACGAGATCGCGGCGGAGTTGGGATTGGATCCGGTGGAGCTACGCGACAGGAACCTGCTCAAGCGGGGCGAGAGACTCCAACCGAAGCTGCGGCCGGTGGATGTAGACCTCCGTTCCAGTCTCAGGCGGCTTGTCTCGGGTGCCCGCTGGCGGAGGCGCGCCCGTGACGGGAAGGCGCCGCTGGGCGTTGCCTGCGGCTCCACCAACGCCGGCGGCGTGTTGCCCGTGTCCGTGGCGCTGGTGCGTCTTGGCCCCGACGGGTACGTGTCGGTGCTGGCGGGGAGCACGGAGATGGGCCAGGGGGTCAAGACGGTGTTCACCCAGATCGTCGCCGAAGAGCTCGCATTGCCGCGCGATCGGGTGCAGGCCGTGCCCGTGGATACGACCGTGACGCCCTACGACCACTCCACCGGAGCCAGCCGCTCCACCACAGTCATGGGCCGGGCGGTCCAGGCCGCGGCCCGGGATCTCAAGCGCCAACTGCGCGCGCTTGCGGCAAAGGCGTTCGGGGTCACGGCGGGTAAGGTACGCTTGTCCGAGGGACGTCTCGTGGCCGGTGAGCAGGCCATGTCTTTCACCGATGCGCTGGCCTGCCGCTTCGGCGTGGTGGCCGGCGAGATCGTGGGGCGCGGCACCATGGGCCCCGAGATGGTCGGGTGGAAGACGCCCGTCCTCTGGGAAGTGGGCATGGGAGTCGCCGAGCTGGACATTGACCCGGACACAGGCGCGCTGAACCTGGCGAGCTACGTCTCCGTGGCGGACGTCGGAAAGGCCATCCATCCACAACACTGCGTGGCGCAGGAGGAGGGTGCGGCCATGATGGGCATCGGCCACACCTTCATGGAGCAGATGGTGCACGACGACCACCAGTTGCTCAACCCCAACCTCGTCGATTACCGGGTTCCGAAGTTCGAGAACCTGCCCGCGGAGTTTCACACGCTGCTGGTGGAGAACCGGGACGGCATCGGCCCCTACGGCAGTCGCGGCATGGGCGAGGGCGGCATCTTCTCCGTGGCGCCCGCGGTGGTCAGCGCCCTGGCCCGGGCCACCGGCGTGCGCATCCGCGACCTGCCGTTGACCCCGGAGCGGGTCTGGCGGGCGCTCAGGGATGAAGGGTGAGGGGGAAGGGTCGGACATCCGCCTGCACACGCCGCCGGTTCCTTGAAAATTTCCTCCCCTTGTGGTTACATCCTGTCATCGTCTGGTACTTGTGTTGTTTCGCTCCATCTATCGGAGTCTTGACATATCTCGGGAGGAGACGTCCCCTTTTCATGCAAGATCCAAGCTAAAGACTGCCCATGATGTCACAGTCCATAGCCTTCAAGCACCCCCCGGTTGATGAGGTAGTGGTATCCACATACTTCAACCCGCCACTATCCGATTTGCGAAGCGAGCACATCGGTCTGTTTTGGGGGAAGATAAGAGAGGATTTTCCGGTCGTGAGCCAGCAACCTCCGGTCATGAGTCAGCAATCCCCGGTGGAAGTGGTACAGAGCATCAACGCTGACGAGCCATTCCCAATGCCCAGATACTGGATCGTCTCAGAGGATGAGACAGAGCTCATTCAGATTCAGAAAAGCGCTTTCATGTTCAACTGGCGTCGCAGAGACGATGAATACCCGCGATTCCATAGGAGCATAAAGCCAGCGTTCGACGGATATTATGGTCTTTTCAGCGAATTTATCCGAACGGAAATCAACATGACGGAACCTCTCATTGACCTCTGTGAGCTAACCTACATCAATGTCCTGGAGCCATGTGAATACTGGACGGGACCACAAGATACAAAGAAGGTCCTGCCCGCCTTTCGATCTTGGCGCCGGACAGCGATCCTTCAGAGCCTTCAGGGTTTGTCTGCAACTACGGGTACAGGATGCCGAACGATTTGCACCTTAATATCGGCATACGCAACGGCGTCAGAATTCAGCAACCGAACGTCGCAGTTCTGGTATTCGAAATCAAGGCAAGTGGTCGCCTTGGTCAAGTTGCAAAGTCGGGAGTGGACGCATGGTTTGAGCGCGCTCATGACAGTATCTTCAGATGCTTCGTAAGCATAACGAGCAAGGACGTCCAAAACAGATATTGGAAACCAATGGAGACGATACAATGAACGCGGAAGCAACCACTACCGTCTCAAGTTATCGACTGTCCATACCTGAAGCGCTTTCCGCCTCCGGCCCGAACAGGAATATGGATCAACAACAGCCGGATCCTTTTATCCGTTTTTTGGAGCCAGAACATATGCGGGCCGTACCTCTCCGCCTGTCCGATAGAATCTACGACGTGCCCTTGAACTGTTTGACGGGCTCGACCGGTCGTGGCATTGATTCCGTCTTCGAGCCCGATCTACAGAGTCGGTACATGTCCGAGTTTGCCGCAAAGGAGAGAGATGCGCGACGGGCTTATCATGCCTATAGACTCCGAATCGAAGCTCTGCGCAGTGATGCCGCGTTGGATGGCTTTTCGGTGAACGAGGCGTCCAAAGATGATTTCTGGTCATTTGTCGGCGCAAGCTCCTGTGCGCAAAAGGCAGGGCTGGTGCTTATGGATAATGGGAACCTGCGCGCCGTCTGGAAGGGCGATAACGGGAGCCACGTTGGGCTTCAGTTCCTCGGCGGCCGGTTGGTAGAGTACGCCATTTTCAAACGCAGGCAGGCAGCCAAATATATTTCGCGAGTGGCGGGCTGCGACACGCTGGATGGGATCAAGAAACAGATTCGTGCTTTCGACCTCACCGCGATGATGGGCGTATGATCGGAGAAAACTTGAAGGCCGACGATCTTACCGATGACGCTCACGTAGTTCGCTATGTCAAGCCACGCAAGCTTCTTGAAGACGGTAGTGTGGACGGTTCCGAATTCCGTTTGCGGCCTGACGATAGCGGCTTGTCCGTCAATTGGCTGGAATGTTTTCGCGACCGCTCAAAAGATGAGCAACTCACTGAAGTGAGACGTCTGTCACGGCTGGATATGAGACCGACGGGTTGTCTTGCTGAACTGAACGTCGGTGCGACGAAACGGCACGTTCAGAATGGATACGCTGTCCTTCTATTTGTCCATAAGCCGTTGGTTGCCAATTGCAAGTACGAGGCCGACCCGTCTCACAGTGAGATCCTGGGGCTGCCACCGGGAGATTCCCCACAAGCGGCGATGATTGGCGACATGATCGCCGAATGTGTGCGCGCCACCTATCCGACGGTGGCCGAGTAGCAAACTGCAAGCACGCCGGCCATGACGTTCCGCGGGTCGAAGGCCCCGACAAGGTGACGGTGCGACGGCACGGCGCCACCGTGAAGCTACGGGGGCGCCGCAACGGTTTCGCTGTTCCCGGCGACAGAGGCGCTACATCGTCAGGACCTCGGTTTCCACTCGGATAGCCGAAGGGGCTTCTCCCGTCAGCCTGTGTTGACCGACCGCATCAACCAGTCGAGAGAGAAGTCGAATCCCTGTCAGGAACGATGCGCTAGCCGTCCTCGCGGGCGCGGATCCAGGCGCGGATGCGGTCGGGGCTGAGGGGGAGGTCCTTGACCTCGATGCCGAGGGCGTTGCTGACGGCGTTGCCCAAGGCGCCGGCGGTGCCGACGATGCCGCCTTCTCCGGCGCCCTTGACGCCCAGCGGGTTGTAGGGCGAAGGCGCCTCTTCCAGCACGAGGTCGTCGATGGGGGGGACATCGGTGCTGGTGGGCAGCAGGTAGTCCAGGAACGTGGTGGTGAGGAGTTGGCCGCCCTCGCCGTACACCAACTCTTCCAGCACCACGCCGCCGATGCCCTGGACCGCGGCGCCCACCGTCTGCCCGTGCACCATGAGGGGATTGACCACCCGGCCCACGTCCTCCACCACCAGGTACTTGAGCACCTCCAACATGCCGGTCTCCGGGTCCACGGCCACGTGGGCCAAGTGTACGCCGTAGGTGTGAGTGATGTTGTTGGAGTTGTAATAGGCCGTGGCTTCCAGCTCCGGGACGCCCTGCTCGGGGGTGATGGACTCCCGCATGTGCGTCACCAGCTCTCCCAGCGGCAGCGACGGGGCCTCGGTGCCGCGCTGGACGATGCTGCCGTCCTCCAGCGCCAGACTGGCTGCGTCCACCGCCAGGCGCCGTCCCGCCGCCTCCAGGATCTTGTCCTTGAGTTGCAGCGCGGTGAGGTGCACGGCGTTGCCGGCCATGACCGTGCCGCGGCTGGCGAAGGTGCCCCAGCCGAAGGGCGAGAGGTCGGTGTTGCCGTGGAACACGGAGATGGCGTCCATGGGAACGCCCAAGGCATCGGCGCAGATCTGGGCCATGGCGGTCTCGTGTCCCTGACCGAGTTGGGCGATGCTCAGGTACACGCTGACCCCGCCCCCCTCGCCCACCACCATGCGAGCGCCCTCGTAGGGCTCCAGCCCACCGGTGTTCTTGACGAAGTACGACAGCCCGACGCCGTGGTAACGGCCGTCCTCCCGGAGTCCCTGGAGGCCCTGCATCCCGTCGTACTCGAATCGTTCAAGGGCCTGCCTCAGGGCGCTGGGGTAGTCGCCGCTGTCCAGGATGGTGGGGTTGGTCCCCGGCCGGGTCTGCCCCACCTCGTAGGGGATCTCGTCCGGTTGCACCAGGTTCTTCCGCCGCAGCTCCACCGGATCCAGATCCAGGTCCCGCGCCATCATGTCGAGCATGCGTTCGCGATAGAAACAGGACTCCACCCGGCCGGGGGCCCGCAACGTGCCCAAGCCGGTCTTGTTGGTCATGACGCAGTGGATCTTCGCCTCGTAGTTGGGGATACGGTAGGGACCGGTCATCAGCGCCGCGGTGGAGCAGGGCACCAGGCCGCCGTGGGTGCGCACGTAGGCGCCCATGTCGCCGTAGATCTGCGCCCGCACCGCCAGCAGGGTACCGTCCTTGCGCGCGGCGACCTCCATCTCGCAGGTCACTTGGCGCGAGTGGTTGGCGGCCAGCAGGTGCTCGCGCCGGTCCTCGATCCATTTTACCGGGACCCCGAGCCGCACGGAGGCAAAGGGGATCAGGAAGTCCTCGGGATAGAGCTCCCCGCGAATGCCGAAGCCCCCTCCCACGTCGTTCTCCTCGAAGTGGCACTTGTGCTCGGGCATTTGCAGGAAGGCGGCGATGGTCTGCCGGTTCAGGTGCGGCAGCTTGGTGGCGCCGTAGACCCTGAGCTCGCCCTTGCCGCGGTCGAAGTGGGCCACGGTGCCGCGGGTCTCCATGGGGTTGCCGGTGAAGCGGTGGACCCGGAACTCCTCCCGGCGGGTGTAGTCGGCCTCCTCGAAGGCATTGTCCGCGTCGCCGATGGAGACGTGGTGGACCGCGGCCAGGTTGGTGCCGTTGGGCTCGTGGACCAGCACCTTGTCCTGGAGCGCCTCGCGCACGTCCATCACTTCCTGGAGCATCTCGTAGTCGACGTGGATGGCGTCCAGCGCGTCCTCGGCCAGGTAGCGGCTCTCCGCCACCGCCACCGCCACGGGCTCACCCACGTAGCGCACCAC
Source organism: Binatia bacterium (assembly GCA_963422385.1). Classification (GTDB taxonomy): domain Bacteria; phylum Desulfobacterota; class Binatia; order UBA9968; family JAJDTQ01; genus JAJDTQ01. The sequence goes on from OY729432.1 coordinate 1,418,658, forward strand.
GTCCCGCGCCAAAGACGGCTGAAGGTACTTCTCCAGACCCGGGATCTTGTACATCCGGATGGGAACGGTAGCGTCCAGCTCTCCGATGTCCTTCAAGGTAAACACCGAGACCACCCCGGGCAGGGCCTCGGCGCGTTTCGTGTCGATGTTCAGGATACGGGCGTGGGCATGGGGGCTGCGGAGGATGGCGGCGTGCACCATGTGGGGCAGCTTGATGTCATCCACGTAGGTGCCCGCACCGGTGATGAACCTTACATCCTCACGCCGCTTGATGGGAGCACCGATGTATTGTTCCGCCATGGCCGAATGTTCTCGTTCAGGGGCCCCGTCGCGCAGGTTCGGGCTCTCCTCGTCGATGGGGTGACTAAGCCTTTTTCGATCCGCCGCCCAACTCAGGGGCCGCCTGCGCGATGGCCTCGATGATGGGCTGGTAGCCGGTGCAGCGGCAGATGTTTCCCGAGATGGCTTCGCGGATCTCGGCATCCGTGGGTTGCGGGTTCTCCTTGAGGAAGGCCGACGCAGTCATGAGGAATCCCGGGGTGCAGAAGCCGCACTGGAGCGCGTGGCGATCCTGGAACGCCGCCTGCAAGGGGTGCAGTTGGTCGCCGTCCGCCAGGCCCTCTACGGTTTCCAGGGTCGCACCCTCCGCCTGAACCGCCAGCAGTAGACAGGCGCGTACCGCCTCGCCGTTCATGATCACCGTGCAGGCGCCGCACACGCCGTGCTCGCAGCCCAGGTGGGTGCCGGTGAGATCCAGCTCGTTCCGGAGGAAATCCGCCAGCGTCATGCGCACTTCCGCCAGCTTCTCGTAGGCCTTGCCGTTGACCGTCAGGTTGAGGATGCTCTTGGTGCTCATGACGCGCTGTCCTCCGTGCCACGGGCCGCGCTCAGCGCGCGCCGGGTGAGAACGCCGCCCACCTCCTTGCGGTACAGCGCCGATGCGTGGATGTCGGAGTCGGGCTCCAGCTCCTCGAAGACGATGCGCTCCACTTCCTTGATGGTGGCGTCGTCCAGGGTGCCGCCCTGGAGGCGCTGTTCCGCCTTCCTGACCCGGACGGGCTTGCCGCCCACGCCGAACAGCGTGATCCGGGCGTCCGCGCAGGTGGAGCCGTCGAGGTCCACCCAGAGCGCCACGCCGACCATGGCGAAGTCACCCTTGCGCCGGGACACCTCGTCGATGGCCCAGAGCCGACCCGACTTCCAGGCCGGCACACGGATCTCGGTCAGCACCTCGTTGGCCTCGATGGCCGTGGCCATGTAGCCCAGATAGAAGTCTTCCGCGCTCACTACCCGTTCGCCGGAGGCGCCGGTGAGCACGAAGTCGGCACCCAGGGCCACGGTCACCGCCGGCAGCTCCGCCGCCGGATCGGCGTGGACCAGGCTGCCGCCCACCGTGCCTCGGTTGCGGATCTGGAAGTGGCCGATCAGGGGCACGGCCGCCGCCAGCAGCGGATTCCGTGCGACGAGATCGGCGTCCCGTTCCAGCGTCCGCTGGCGCGTCAACGCCCCGATGCTCAGGCCGCCGTCACCGTTGCCGTTGATGCGGTCCAGACCAGGGACCCGGTTCAGGTCCACGATCACTGCCGGACGCGCGAGACGCAGGCTCATGAGCGGCATCAGGCTCTGCCCGCCGGCGAGGATCTTCCCGTCCTCGCCGTGCTCGTCGAGCAGGCGGATGGCCTCGTCAAGGGTTCCCGGACAGTAGTAGGTAAAGGGCGCGGGTTTCATGAGGATGGACGCTGTCTTTCGGGGGTGCGTAGCCGATTGCTCCGGGCTTGTCAAGAAGACGCGCCGCCATTCCACTTACGCTGAGGCGCTCAGAGTCTTTTCGGAAGAGATGTCCCCTGCCAGCTCGTCTCACACCTCCACGACGGGCTGGCCGATGATTCACAGACTGAAGATGGTGTAGCGGGATCTTTCCCTACGGCCTCCGGCATTGGTCTGGCCGCCGATGACGTAGAGAAGGCCGTCGAGACCCACGGCCGCCGCGTGGTTGACAGGAGTTGGATAGGGAGTCGTGAGCCGCCAGGTGTCCGTAGCGACGTCGTAGACCTAGTTTGCCCGACCGACCCCATCGGTGTACTATCCTACCCCCAAAGCCGACTACAGAATGACCCGAATCTGCCGATAATGTGTTTAATGCCTCTTTGTCGCCCCCTCCTTGTGGGGGGCAGGCCACCAGGGTGGGCAGCGGTTGTTTTGAGAATATCGTACCTTCGGCCGAAATTATGTCCTCACGCGTCCCAAAAGAGCAACTATCATTCTTTGGCGACCCTTGCTCCTCTCCCTCCCTTCCCGCTTTTCCGTCGCAACAAGACGAACGCGGCCGGCGTCAGCGGCTTGTCGCGCTCTTGCAGGGCGACCTGAATTTTCATGGTGAAAATGGCAACTATGCGTCACACCACCTTCATGCCTTCGCCGCGAAATTTCCCCCGCAGCTTCCGCGCGTCTTCATTCGTGGTTTAAGTGCCCCAGGGGATATTGTCCTGGATCCCATGATGGGGTCGGGCACTACGATAGTTGAAGCGGTGCTCGCAGGACGCAGAGGGATCGGACTCGATATCGACCCCTTGGCGTTGCGGTTGTGTCAGGCGAAAACCATGCCGCTACAGGTTGCAAGTCTTCGGAACGTCGCTCAGGAAGTGGTTGCGCGGGCGCTCTCCCTGGCGAAGAAGAAAGCTGCCGAGCGACAACTCGCGCAGCGATTTGACGAGCGTACCAAAGCGTTCGTGGACTATTGGTTTCTTCCCGAGACGCAGCAGGAACTCATGGCCCTGGTGTTGGCCATCGAGTCCATTGCCGACACGTCGGTACGTCGCTTTCTTGATCTTGCGTTTTCCGCCACCATCATCACCAAGTCCGGAGGCGTCACTCGGGCGCGTGATCTGGCCCACAGTCGCCCACACCTCGATCGTGACAAGGTCCCGAAGAATGCCATTGAGCAGTTCTCGCTGCGCCTGCGGAAGAATATCGCCAGCATCGCTGAATTTCCCCGTGGTCCCGGATCAAACCCCCTGTCTGCCGACGCCACGGCGATGCCGTTTGCCGATGAGGTCATAGACCTGATTGTCACCTCACCGCCCTATGCGAACGCCATCGACTATATGCGCGCCCACAAGTTCTCCCTCGTCTGGCTTGGTCGGTCCGTGGGGGAGTTGTCCGAGTTGCGGTCAGCATATATCGGCTCGGAACGCCTCAAAGGTATGCAGTTCGCTCCTCTCCCGGAGAAACCGGAGCGCATCGCAACGGAACTGTCGCAGCGCGACGGAAACAAAAGCAGAATTCTGCGCAAGTATTTCACGGAAATGACGGCTGTATTGACGGAAATGCACCGCGTGCTTCGCTACCAGGCCACCGCCATTCTTGTTGTGGGATCATCCATGATGCGAGGCATCAATGTTGAGACCCATGCTTGTCTGGCTGCCATTGCCGCTCAAGTCGGATTCGATGTCGTCGGGGTCGTACCCCGCCGGCTGGATCGCGACAGGCGCATGATGCCTGCCCGTTTCGGAAAGCAATCTCACTCGATGATCGAACAACGCATGCACGAAGAATACGTCATGGGCCTTCTCAAGCCTTGGCCGCCGACACAGACCGCGTAATGGATGATACGGCTCTCTTTTCGGAGTCGCGCAAGGCATTCCATGCCGCGCTGCTCAATTCGGTTTTACGGATTGATGCTTCTGGTATTGTCAGTAACGCCGACAGAAAGAATAGAACCAGCATCAATGTTGCAAGCGGCATCGCGAGGCGGATTGGAACCGAGGTAAGAGGTCCGCGGTTGGCGGGTCAGCAGTCTGGCAACCGGTTTGAGGAACTTTGCGTCGACTTTCTCCGAGGCACCTTCTTCAAGTGTGAGCATTTGCGCCCGGGTACCTGGAGCATACGAAAAGGCGCGCCACGCATGATTGCCGAGCATGAGCAGTACGCACACCTGACGGCGCTCGGAGACGCCGCGAGTCGAAGTCCCCAGCTTGCGGCGGCGTTGGGTAGCGACTATATCATCACGCCCGATGTGGTGATTACGCGAGAGACGGAGGACGACACGGCTATCAATGTGCATCGGTGTCTGGTCGATGATCGCCATGCGCGGCTTGCAAGTCTTCGCAGAATCAATGGTGGGCTTCCCCTTCTCCATGCCAGCATTTCATGCAAGTGGACGCTACGCAGCGATCGGGCGCAGAACTCCCGCGCAGAAGCCCTCAATCTGGTAAGAAATCGTAAAGGCCATCTTCCTCATATCGTCGTGGTAACCGGTGAGCCTCTGCCAAGCCGTTTGGCCTCTCTTGCGCTTGGAACCGGCGACATCGATTGCGTCTATTCCTTTGCTCTACCGGAGCTTCAAGAAACCCTCGATGAACTCGACCTTTCAGACGCCCGGGAGATGCTTCAGATCATGGTCGATGGAAAACGCCTGAAAGATATTGCGGACCTCCCTCTTGACCTCGCCGTGTAGGCCCTCCATGTCCGGTTTCGGCTTCACGGGCCGATTGTACGAGTCCACATTCCGGTACTGGCGCCAGTCGGATCTCCTTCGCGAGTTCGTGCAGGCGTTCAAGCGTCGGCTCGGCCAAGTCGGCAACATTGGCGGGTCCACCGTTCGCGAGGGTTGCGCATACCCTCTCGATGTCGCCAGGACGGAATTCCGCTTCACGTCGCACGCCGCTCTGCCGATGTTGGGCGATCATGAGCAGGGGCTGCCAAAGGGACAGGTCGTCGTCGGAGGACAGTATCTTCAATGCCTCTGTCGATTCCCGTGACGGGCTGGACACCAGCCGTTCGATGAAGCTTTGCACACGATCCGTCACTCTCATGGCCAGGGTCACCAGTCCGGACAGGGAACGAGGCGGCGGGTAGGCGGCACCAAGCAACCGGATCAGAAGGAAAAGCACGGGGACGCTCGGGCGCTGAGTGCTCTCCGGTGACCAGGCAGAGGTGAATTCCGCCAAGCTTCGAAGCCGGCGTTCATTGCCTGCGACGTAGGATGCCAGCTTCTCGGCGTACGAGTCCGGTGAGGTCAGCAGGCCGGCTGCCAGCCAGCAGACACGCTGCGCCATGTTCATGCTGCGAGACGCAAGCTTTCTGTCGATCAATTCCAGAAACGCTTTCTGAAACCCTGCATCGTATATGCTTTGGTCCGTTTGTCCAGTAGCGCGGGCAGGCCTTGATTCGCGTGCAACGCCGTCTCTTGTGACATGACGTCATCACGCCACGGCCATGCACATTGGCTGCGACCTCCTGCATGAGCCACCCGGCTACATCAGGGCGGGTTCCACACAGCGCTTGCTCAAGGCACCAGGGTCCGAAATCAGATGGAGGCTTGGCCTTGAAAAGTCGGCGTTCCTCCATGAACATGCAGTGGTCGAATTTGGACGATCCGGCGCAACGTTCCAGTCCCTGTTTCAGGATCTTCTTTTGCACTTCAGGGCATCGGGCCAGCCAGGAACGGATCCGGTTGCGTTCTTCCAGCCCTATGGTGTCGTCGTCTTCCCGGTCTCCGACCCATGCGGCGACTCCCAGCCAGTCGAACAGCCGTTGCGGGCAAACGTCTTCCTCGGATACCTTCAGAAAACGGTCCAGCAGAATCAGCGGCACTCGGAGCAAGAGGTTGACGGTTCCTTGACCGGATGAGACCTCGCCATACCATCGGTCGTATTGATCGACGAACGCGCCAAGCATCGCGGCGAGTTGGACGTCTGTTGATTTTCGGCGATGCGGCGGGTCCAGAAAACACGATAAGTTGATACAAGCTCCGGGTTCCCCGGTGTTCGCAGATATTGCAAGACGTTGGGAGCAGGGAGTTTCGCGGGATAAAGCTCGGTCAACAGGCACCCCGGTAGATCGTCGTCCGGGTCCGACAACGCTCCACTACACACGTCTGCCAATAGCGCCTCAAGCTCCCCGTCCGCGACGCCACTTTCGTCGTGGTTATGATGGATGAAGGTATCGAGGCCTTCATATGAGACGTCGCCAAGTCCCCTGATCGGGAATCGAGTTGAAAGATATCCCTGTACCAAGGGGTTTTCTTCGTTTGCTGCTCAAGACAGTCCAACACCAGATCCTTCTCATCAACGGAGAAATCGCGGATGTCCCCGTAGAGGACGGTTCCCAGCGGGTCCCGCTTGATGATTTCCGTTCGTCCGAGCCGGCTGTGGGCAGCAAGCCATGCCGAAAGACCACGCATCTCCGACACGACGACGCCGTCGTAGCCGGTCATCAGGGCGAGGATCCGTTCGACCCGGAGACCGCCTGCAACAAGTCTTGCGAGGTATCTTCCGCCGAGAAATTCGGCGATGTTCCGGTGGATCGGGGACAGATGACCTTCGGCGGGAGACCCGAACAGCTTGGTGCCGAGTGCGTGGTGTAAGGTTTCCCGGTCCCCGTCGGGTATCTGCTCCAACCCCGGGTAGTCACGGCTGCCTTGGTTGGCAGGCAGGGGGTACCCCCTGCCACCGGTCAGAACTTATATGGATATCTGCAAACGCCGAAAGTCACTCACAGGGAAAATAATACTATGTTGATTCATTTTCTCAATACCGTAATCTTGTCTCGGAATGCCCCATCAAGCCGCTTGAGGCAGGCGGTTGGCGTTTTTTCGCTGAAGGAGGCAAGTCCGCCGATATTCCAGGACGAACCCGTTCTTGACATTTAATCGCAGGACAAGTAGTTTCGGCTTCTTTGGCCGTCGGGGGCACCGCGCGCATGAGGTGCTTCATGTGAACATGGAAAGGAGACCGCTATGAATCGACAGAATGGGTTTTACGGTTGCTTGCTTATCGCGCTTTTCATCGGGACTCTCGCCGTTGCGCCGGCGGCCTTGGCGGAGAGCTACAAGTTCGGCGCCTCGAAGCCCGGCGGCTCCTGGTATCCCATCGGGACCGTGTTGCAGCGGTTGGCCGAGAAAAACTACGGCGACAAGGTGACCGTGGAGATCGGTGGCGGTACGGGCAACTTGCTGAATGTCATGGCCGGCAAATTGAGCTTCGGTCTAGCCAGCGCAACGAGCATTCAGGAAGCCCTCAAGGGGGCGAAGATGTTCAAGGGGAAGGAGGCGCAGGCCAAGAAGGTGCGCGTGGCCGCGGTGCTGTACCCGAACTACCTGTTCTGGTTGGTATGGGCCAAGTCCGACGTCACGTCGTACCAGCAGCTCAAGGGCAAGAGAGTCAACGTCATGCCCAAGAGGTTCTCGTTTCAGGCGCTGAACCAGCAGATGCTGGGCGCCCTCGGCGTGAGTTACAGTGATTTCTCCAAGGTCAACTATCTCGGCTTCAACGACGCCGTGGCCCAGATGAAGGACAACCACATCGACGCCTACCTCGGACCCGGCGAGGAGAACTACGCGCCTATCGTCCAGTTGGCGGCGCACGCGCCGATCCGCATTCTCTCGTTCTCCAAGGAGGACGTGGCGAAAATGAACGCGGCCAATCCCGGCGTCGTACCGTTTTCGTTGGACAAGAAGAACTACGATCAGAAAAACGACGTGAACACCGTTCAAACCTTCCTGCTCATCATTACGAACGAGGACGTTCCGGCAGAGCGCGTTTACAAGCTCACGAAGACCATCTACGGTAATTTGGGCGAGTTCGCCGGAGCCGTGAAAGCCTTCGAGCGGGTCAAGATGGCCAACGCCACCACCGACGTGGGCGCGCCGCGGCACGCCGGCATGGACCAATACCTGAGGGAGAAGGGTATCCTCAAGTAGAGAGGGACCTTACGCCAAAGAGGGCCGGCCCCGGCACGCCGGCCCTCTTTTTCCGCTGCGACACCTCCAACCAACCTGACGTGAGTGAACGCCCGGGTGTCCGCGTCGCATCGGACACGTGGCAGAGAGCGGTCCTATGCAGCGCAACCTGACAGGCCTCGCCGGGATCATCCTGAGCCTGGTGGCTTTCGCGACCTCGGCCTACTACATCTCCACCGGCTTCTTCGGGCAACCCGAAGCATACCTGCATCGCGTGCTCCACGTCACGTTGATGATCGTCATCACCATGATGAGCTTCCCGGCGTTCCGCCGGGCGGATGACGGGAAACTTCCCTGGTACGATGTCGTCGTCATTGGCCTGTGGCTCGTGACCATGGGCTACCTCTTCTATGAGTATGACTGGATCATCGAGCACATTGGCTACACGGAGGAGTTCGCCCCCTACCAGTTCCTCCTGGCTTTCGGTGCGGTCGCGCTGACGCTGGAGGCCTGCCGTCGCGCCGTTGGCTGGCCGCTGGCGGCGTTGGCCCTGATCATTTTCCTGTTCGCGTTCGCGGGGCCTTACCTGCCCGGGTTCCTTAACCACCTGGGGTACACGCCGTCGGAGGTGGCCGACAACCAGTACTTCCTCACCGACGGGCTGTTCGGCCTCCCGACCCACATCTCGGCCAACTTCATCTTCCTGTTCATCGTTTTCGGCGCCTTCCTCGAGAAGTCGGGCTTCGGGCAGTTCACCATCGAGTTCGCCACCGCCTTGGCCGGACGGTTCCGGGGCGGCCCGGCCAAGATCGCGGTGCTGTCCAGCGGCCTCATGGGGTCCATCTCCGGCAGCAGCACGGCCAACGCCGTCATCACCGGCTCCTTCAGCATCCCGATGATGAAGAAGATCGGCTTCAAGGACTACATGGCCGGGGCGGTGGAAGCGTCGGCCTCCACCGGCGGTCTGATCATGCCCCCGGTGATGGCGTCCGCGGGCTTCCTGATGTCGGAATACACCGGCATCCCGTACGTCAACGTGATGCAGTACATCCTGGTCCCCGCGGTGCTGTACTTCCTCGCCGTGGGCATCATGGTGCACATCTACGCGGTCAAGGAGAACATCCCCACGGTGCCTCGAGACGAGTTGCCGAGCCTCAAGAAGACCATCATGGACCGGGGGCACTTGGCGCTGCCCTTGATTATCCTGATCTATCTCCTGGTGGCCGGCTTCAGTCCGGGCTACGCGGTGGTGCGTTGCATCATCGGCATCGTGATCGTGAGCTGGCTCCGCAAGGCAACACGCATGGGCCTCAGGGACATTTGGGATGCTCTCGTGCAAGGCGGCATCCAGTCCACCGTGGTGGCCGTGGCCATCATCACCTCGGGCATCATGGTGGGCACCTTCGACCTGACGGGCGTCGCCATCAGGTTCTCCGGCGTCATCGTGGACCTGGCGGGCGGTCACCTGTTGCCGGCCCTGGTCTTCGTCATGATCACCGCCATCATCCTCGGCATGGGCCTGCCACTGTCGTCGGCCTACATCGTGCAGGTGGGCATCGCCATCCCGGCACTGGTGGTCATGCTGAGGACCATGGGACTCGACGCCGACGCCATCGTGCCCCAGGCGCATCTGTTCGTGATCTTCTTCTGCGCCATCTCGGCCATCACCCCGCCCACTGCGCCCACGAGCTATGCCGCCGCGGCCATCGCCCAGTCGCCGGTGGTGCCCACGTCCGTGGAAGCCGTGAAGCTGGCCCTGCCCGCCTTCGTGCTCCCCTACGCCTTCGTGGCCAACTCCGCGCTGCTCACCATCGGCACGCCCGTGGAGGTCACCCTGACCGTCGTCTTCGCCGTGTGCAGCATGGTGGCCATGGGCATCGCCGTGCAGGGCTACTGCTTCGCGAACCTCGATTTCATCACCCGGCTCCTGTTCCTCGCCGCCAGCCTGGGACTGGTGCTGCCGTGGGTCCAGTGGAACCTGGCGGGCTTGGTCCTGGGCGCCGTCATGACCGTGTGGGCGTGGTATCGGGCGAAGCCTCGCGCCGTGGCTGACGGATAGCCGGACGCCATTCGGCACGGCATACAGGCGAGTCGAATCCGGCCTCTCGGACAAGCGCTCGAAGCCTCATCCAGCTTTGCGGAAAAGGAGGACATTATCGCACCGGTCGCTCACAAGACTGCAAATTCGCCTGCCGAAGTCGCGACGGCAATCGTGTATTGCGAAGCGCACTTCGGCGCCATTGACGGAAAGACCGCAAACGGCCTCGTCCGTCACTCCGAGCTCTATAAAATCCTTTCGGTCATCGACAGCGAGAAGGCCGGACTCGATGCCGGCGCAGTGCTCGGTGAACCGCCAAACGCCATTCCCGTCTACCGCGACTTGGCCGATGCACTGGCCGGCGCCGGAACTACGCCCGACTACTTTATTTTCGGGATGGCTCCCGCGAGCGGCATGTTGTCGCCCCGCGATCGGAGGATTCTGCTTGAGGCCATCGACCTGGGAATGAACATCGTGAACGGGCTCCACGAGTTCTTGACCGACGACCCGGAGTTCGTAGCGGCAAGTGCCGCACGAAACGTGGACATCCGCGACGTCCGAAAGCCCCCTGCCAGGGAGAGCCTGCGAACCTTCAGCGGTCGTATTGCAAAGGTCACCTGCCCACGCATCGCCGTTCTCGGCACCGATTGCTCCGTTGGCAAGCGAACCACCGCAACCGTCCTGACCCGGGCACTCAATGATTGTGGCATCAAAGCGGTCATGATCGGCACGGGGCAAACCGGCCTGATCCAGGGAGCCCGCTATGGGGTCGCGCTCGACGCCGTTCCTTCACAGTTCTGCGCCGGTGAGCTCGAAGCGACGATCATCGAAGCGTTCGAAGCCGAAAAACCCGACGTAATCATTGTCGAAGGGCAAGGTGCTCTCAGTCACCCCGCCTACCCGACCTCGGCCTTCATCCTCCGTGGCGGCTGCCCCGACGGCGTCCTGCTGCAGCACGCACCTGGACGAGCCCATCGTTGCGACTTTGAACACATGGCGATGCCGACGCCGGCCGCCGAGATCAATCTTGTTCAGACCTTCTCCGACACAAAAGTCATCGGCCTCACGATCAACCATGAGAACATGACCGACGCCGAGGTCAGCGCCGCCATCGCGCGGTACGAAGACGAACTCGGTATCCCCGTCACCGACGCGCTGACCCGACCGCCGTGGATTCTGGTCGAGATGGTTCTTTCGGCGTTTCGGGGGACTATAAGACGGCCTCCGCCAGCCCAAGACGGCCGCCCCCCAGTCGTGCAATGACCGATCTCGAAGAACGATCGAGGGCGGGGACCGCAGACCAATTGCAACCGCCATCGCGCGGAAACCATACGTCACGTTCACGCAGGTTCGCGCATCAGCCGTCGTCCGCTGCCGCCCGCACCCTGGGCATGACCTCGTCAGCGATGAGCTGGATGACCGACTCGGTCCCGCCTCCCGGCGGGGCGAGGACCCAGGTGCCCAAGCGGCGGATGCCCATTTTTGCGATGCGGGTGATCTTGGCGGCGACTTCCTCGGGGGTGCCGGCCCAGGCGAAGGCGTCTACGAACTCCTCGGGCACCAGGGGGCCTGCCTCGAACATGAGCTCGTAGTCGCGCTTGGCGATCATGGCTTCGAGGTCGGCGGGGACCTCCATACCCAACTGAGTGACGAAATCGCGGTTGGGGTAGCTGCTCCACAACAGGAAGGCGATCATCTGCCTGACTCCGGCGCGGGCCTTGTCCCGGTCCCGGTCCACACACGTGTCCACGCGCGAGATGATCTCGATCTCCTCGGGGTCGCGGCCAGCCTGACGCGCGCCCAGCCTGACGAAGTCCCACGCGATGCCGACACCCTCGGGGGTGGCCATGGTGGCGATCATGGCTCCGTCGGCGACGCGCCCTGCCAGCCGGAAAACGGCCGGGCCGCGGGTGGCGATGACGATGCGGATGTCGGGACGGACGGAGAAGCCCAACACGCCGTTCCGGACACTCACCACCTTGCCGTCCACCACCGCAGGCTTGCCCGCCCACATGCCGCGCATGATGTCGATGGCGTCCCCCATGGCGTCCACCGGGCGCTCCCGCTGGATGCCCATGGCGGGAAAGCCGGAGCCGCCGGCGCCGATGCCGACGATGATGCGGCCGGAGGAAATGTCGTCCACCGTGGCCATGGCGGCCGCGGTGAGGGCGGGATGGACGCTGTAGGGGTCGGTGACCGCGGCGCCGATGCCGATGCTTTCAGTGTGGGTCGCGCTGAGGGTCATGTTTGCCACCATGTCGCGGCCGAACTTCTCATTGGAATGCCACAGGCGGTCGAACCCCAGCGCTTCCGCGCTCTTGATGATGGCGACGCGCCGGGACAACGGATAGGCGGCTACGGTTCTTGAGCTGAAGCCCAGATCGAACTGGATTTCGGTCATTCTTCCCTTTCGAGAGGCATCGTGTGCAGGTCGGATGAGGCTTCACTAATGTCTCTCCCAACCGCTTCCGTATCCGCGTCAACTCCCGTTGAACGGCTTCATCACCTCCTCGGCCAGCCACTGGATCTGCTCAAGCATCTCCGCGCCCGTATCCGAGGGGAACTGCAGCGCGCACACGTGGTCGATGCCTGCCCTTTCCAGGAACGCTACCTGTTCGAGGATGCTGGCCGGGCTGCCGATGAGGTTGTTGTTTTCGGCCAGGGCCGGATCCCGGCCCGTGTGCGCCAAGGACACCCGGTGCTGGACCATGCCGGTGCCGCGGTAGCGGGCCTGCGCCTTTTCCACGGTTTTGCCGATGCAGAGCGTGAACTGGGAGCACGCCTCCACCTCCCGGGGGTGCCTTCCGGACTCCTCGGTGAGCCGGTGCAGCAGCGCCACCCGCTCCACGATCTGCTCGAAGGGCCGCCAGCCCGGAAGCCATCCCTGGCCGAGCCGGGCCGCGCGCCGGATCATGGCCTCGTTGTGCCCGCCCACGAAGATGGGCAATGGATCCTGCAGCGGCTTGGGGCGCATGGCGATGTTCTTGAAGGCGATGTGCCGTCCCTCGTAGGTGGCGTCCGTGTCCCGAAACAGGCATTGCAGGGCGGCGAGGCTCTCGTCCAGGAGGTCGCCGCGCCGTTCCGCCTTTCGTCTCGGCCAGTGGGCGTCGAACTCCTCCCGATAGGCGCCGATGCCCGTGCCCAGGATCACCCGCCCGCGGGTGAAACGGTCCAGGGTGCTCACCTGCTTGGCCAGCAGCACCGGGTCCCGCAGCGGCAGCACCAGCACGGCCGTGCCCAGCCGGATGCGCGTGGTGCGGGCGCCCACCGTGGCCAAGGTCACCAGCACCTCGTAGAAGTTGGGCGGCTGCGGCCATTTCTGTCTCGCGTATGCCGCCGGGGTGACGTGGTCGTTGCCCCACACCGCGTCGTAACCGAGCCGTTCGGCTTCCTGTGCCATACGCACGAACTCTTCCGGGTCCACGAACGGAACCGGGTTGACCAGGCCCTCGGTGCAGGTGGGGAGCTGTATGCTGAATTTCATAGTGCCTTACTAGAGACGGCCGCGTTTCCTCGGCCCCGCCGTCCCTGGATTCCCGCTTTCGTGGAAATGACGAGTTCGGGGCCGGCTGCCGGTTTCATACCAATCATTACGGTCTCGCATGTTCCCGGACCATTATGATGGGAAGTGCCTGCGATCATGCGTCGAGGCGATAGGCGTAGGCATCTCTCAGGGTCTCCAGAAATTGTGCGGCGTCGCCGTCCACGGTGGGGATCTCGGGTGCTGCCGCGGCGGTGGCTACGGTGTCCTTGAGGCCGCTGGCCGTGTTGACGACCACCACCTTGTCGTCCCGGCCGATGCGCCCTTCATCGCATAGGCGGCCCACCGCGGCAAGGGCGGCCAGGGAGGATGGCTCCGCGTAGACGCCTTGATCCGCGGCGAGATCCCGTTGCAGCCCCAGCAACTCGTCGTTTCGCGCCACGCACGCGGTCCCGCCGGAGGCTCGCAGAGCGTGCAGCGCCTGATAGGTACTCTGGTTCACGCTGATGGAGCTGGCCACATAGGGTGACGGGGCCGCAGTCTCGGGGATGGCGTCCTCACCGGAGGCCAGTGCCGTGCCCAGGCAGCCGGCCATCTCCGCGGCCACCATGCGCGGCTGCTTGCGGATGAGGTCCAGCCGGGCGAGCTCGTCGAAGCCTTTCCACATGCCGAACAGGGCATCGCCGTAGGCCACCGGGAGGACGCACCAGTCGGGGGGCTCCCAAGCCAACTGCTCGCAGACCTCATAGGCGAGGGTCTTGTAGCCGTCCACGCCGTAGGGGTTGCTGCCCACGGGCGGGGAGGAATAGGGCGAGGTCGGGTACCATCCCCACTCGGCCACGCCGGTCCGCAGCAGCTTCCAGCGGTCGGCCTTGGTGCGGGTGGCCACCACCATGGCGCCGTAGGCTTGCATCTGGGTGACGATGGCCGACGCGGCTCCCCGGACGGTCAGCACGATGCAGGGAAGCCCGGCCCGGGCGGCGTAGGCCGCGGCCGCGGCGCCGGCATTGCCGGTGGAGCTGACCCCCACCGCCCGGGCGTTGAACCGTTTGGCCATGGCCAAGGCGGTGTACGCCAATCGGTCCTTGAAAGAGCCGGACGGATTCTGTGATTCGTCCTTCAGGAATAGCCGCTCAAGGCCGAGCCGGCGCCCGTAGCGCTCGCAGTGGAGCAGCGGCGTATCCCCTTCACCCAAGGTGACGGCATCCTGGATGTCCGGCGGCAGCAGTTCGTGGTAGCGCCGCATGCCGGGAGGTCGGTCGCGCAGCGACGCGACGGAGAACTCCCGAGCGGCGGCGAGATCGTACCGCGGCGTGAGATTGGCGGGGGCCTCCCGCCGGCATTCAGGGCACCCGTCGAAGCGGGGCTCGATGCCGAAAGACGCGTCGCACCGTATGCAGACGAGACCGGTGAGGTAGCTCATGCAGTGTTCGGGAACGCCAAGTCAGGCTCAGGAACGGGGCTCCAGCACCTGGAGGTGCCGCGGCACGGAGGTGAGCCGCCGATAGCCGTCTTTGGTGACGACGATCATGTCCTCCACCTGGACGCTGCCCCAGCCGAGCTCGTAGTAGGGGGTCTCGATGCACAGCACCATGTCAGCCTCCAGAGGCGTATGGTCCCCGGGGGAGATGGTGGGGCGGTCGTACCCGCCGAGACCGAGGCCGATGCCGTGTCCCACGTGCTGGCGGCCGTAGTGCGGAATGCCGTTCTCGCGCACCTCGGTCACCGTTTCGTCGAAGATCTCGGAGGCGATCTTGCCCGGCTTGATGAGGCTGAGGGCCACATCCTGGCCTTTCAGTATGGCGTTGTAATAGCTGGAGAATTTCTCGTCCGGAGGGCCGAAGGAAAACGTCCGGGACATGTCCGTCAGGTAGCCCTTGTAGATGCACCCTACATCGAACCGGATCATGTCGCCGACCTTGAGCCGGTCCTCTGGGACGTTGGACATGCCCAAGGCGGCGCTTCGGCCGAAGCCCACGTGGTTCATGTTGGGCTCGGCGCCGCGCCGCACCTGCCCGAGATCGAAGGCGAGGCACATCTCCGCCTCGGTCATGCCCTCCCGGGCCTCGTGCGCGGCCTCGTAGATGGACTGCTCGGTGACCCCGGCCGCCTCGGTCATGCGCTCGATTTCCGCGGCGCTCTTGACCATGCGGATCTCCCGGAACGCCGACATGGCCGGCACCAACTCAAGGTGCGGCAGCCGCTCCCCGAGCCGCTCCGCCAAGGCCGGGTCCAGGCCCCGTTCGTCGTATCCGAGCCGGCTCCGGTCGAGGCCGGCGTTCTCCAGCGTTCGGACGATGCCCTCGAAGAAGTCCTTCACCGGCTCCAGGTTGCAGCCGATCTCGCGAATGCGTTGCTCGCGCTCGGTGAGCGGCCCGTTGTCCTCGATCACCCGATGGAAGGTGCCGTAGGTGACCACCCCTGCGGGCGGGACCGTGTCCACCATGTAGTCGACCTCGGCCCGGGGAATTACCAGCCAGGGCGCCGTCAGCGCGTCCCGGGTGACGATGGCGGCAATGTCCTGCCGGCGCCACACCCCGCTCAGGTAGAAGACGTTGGGAATGTTGGTGGCGGCGAACAGGCCGTCGAGGTTCCGCTCCGCCAGAACCCGTTGCGCCCGTGGTTCATTGATCCACATGTGAAAGCTCCTTGAACAAGGACGCACCCATGGCATCCTTCAAGCACAAAATATCCACTAATCTGTTTTTGATTAGTAATATAGTTCGCGGTTCCGGCAAAGCCCCGTTCAAAACCTGGGTTCCCGTGTCGGGCGAGATGTCCAAGGCATGACAGGTTGTCAAGACGGCTCTGTCGCGGCGGGAGTCTGGCTGCATGGCGTGAATCCTGGGCGGTGGCCGGTTGTTGAATTTTCGTAATGCCTCATGTAAGGGGTAGCTCTTGAATTTTGCAAGAAGTTTGGAGGAGCACATGGCCAAGCCGGCGGAACAGGTAGATACCACGATGGACAATATTCCCTTCTTCTACAAATGGCAGAAGGGTGAAGGAGTGCCGATCGTCGACACGTTTTTCATCAAGGACCTCAAGGACGTGCCGCTCAAGTGGTGGGACCGCATGGGCGGTGACGGGACCATCATCAACATGGAGGGAGCGGGCGAGGCCACCGGCGCCTACATCGTCGAGATTCCGGCGGGTAAGAGCCTGAACCCCATGCGCCACCTCTACGAGGAGCTGGTCCTGGTGGTGCAAGGCCGCGGGGCCACCACCATCTGGAACGACAAGGAAGCGAAGCAGACCTTCGAGTGGCAGGAGGGGAGCCTCATGTCGATCCCGTTGAACGTGTATTACCAGCATTTCAACGGCCAGGGCGACAAGCCGGCGCGGCTTTTCTCGGTCAACAACATGCCGATCGTCTTCAGCCTGTTCCACAACGAGGAGTTCATTTTCAACGCGCCCTACGACTTCGTCGACCGCTTCGACGGCCGGCCGGATTACTTCTCCAGCAAGGGCACGCAGCATCCCGGCCGTATCTGGGAGACCAACTTCATCGCCGACACCCGGAACTTCAACCTTCAGGAGTGGAAAGAGCGGGGCGCGGGCGGCAAGAACGTCTTCCTCGAGATGTGCGACGGCGTCATGGCGGCACACATCTCCGAGTTTCCCATAGGCACCTACAAGAAGGCCCACCGTCACGGGCCGGGCTTCAACGTCATCATCATCAAGGGACAGGGATTCTCGCTGTTCTGGCGGGAGGGCGAGGAGCCCAAGCGCTACGACTGGCACGACGGCAGCGTGTTCGTGCCGCCGGAGATGATGTTCCACCAGCACTTCAACACCGGCGCCACCGGCGCACGTTACCTGCCGTTGCGCTTCGGCGGCATCAAGCACAGCATGGGTGAGGGCTTCGGGGATATCTCCAAGGTCGACAAGGACGTGAAATCCGGCGGAAACCAGATCGAGTACTACGACCAGCCCGCGTACATCCGCAAGATGTTCGAGGAGGATCTCGCGAAAGTCGGGACCACGACGAACATGGATCCGAGCGTTTACGAAAAGCCTGCTGCTTAAGGACAAAGTCCGACGGCGGAGGGAGGAAGCGCAAGGGGCTTCCTCCCTTTTTTTGTCCCGGTAGGAGAAATGTGCCGGCGCCCGAGCCGGACCGATGCCACGATGGCTGCAATCATCCTGACCATACTGTCTTATCTACTGGGATCGATTCCCGCCGGCTTTCTGGTGGGATCTTCCGCGGGGGTGGACGTGCGCAGCGCCGGCAGCGGCAATATCGGCGCCACCAACGTGGCGAGGGCGCTGGGCTGGAAGAAGGGCCTCGTCACCCTGTTCGCCGACGTCGCCAAGGGCTTCCTGCCGGTCCTTGCGGCCCACCTGATGGACCTCGGGGACGCCGCCGCGGCATCGGCCGGTCTCGCCGCTTTCGCGGGCCATCTCTATCCCGTGTTTCTGCGTTTCAAGGGCGGTAAGGGCGTAGCCACCGCCGCCGGCGTTTATCTGGCCGCCATGCCATGGGGACTCCTGGCGGTGCTGGGGGTGTTCGTCCTGGTGATGCTGGCAGGCCGGCGGGTGTCACTGGCTTCCATGTTGGCGGGAGTGCTGGCTCCCGTCGTCGCGTGGGCACTCTCCTATCCCCAGGAAGTGGCATGGATGAGTCTGATCATCGGCATCCTGGTGGTGCTCCGCCACTGGGAGAACATCCGTCGCCTGTTGGTCGGGG
The DNA here is from genome assembly GCA_963422385.1 of Binatia bacterium. Lineage (GTDB taxonomy): Bacteria > Desulfobacterota > Binatia > UBA9968 > JAJDTQ01 > JAJDTQ01. The sequence continues at coordinate 1,436,545 of OY729432.1, forward strand.
AAGAGCCCCGGTTCGAGCTGCACCGGCGCGGTTCCGGTGGATAAACCGGCCTCTGCTGCCATCGCCGGCGCTCACCGAACTGCTTCGCGAGGACCCCGGGCGCGCCTCCGGCGGCCTGTTCCGGCAGGCGGGTCCGGATCCGATGCCGATTGACAATCCAGCGCCAGCCACGTATGGACCCCCCATAGTCGTTTCACGCAGTCGGGACGGGGAAGACCAAACCAACAACAGGGAGGCATTCGTCATGAGGTCATTGCTACGCGCGGTTGCACTGGGGTTGGGGTTCATGTTGGTGGCGACGGTAGCGCTCGCCGACTACGAAAGCGATCTTTACGCGAAGGCGAAAAAGGAAGGCGAGCTGGTCTGGTATACGACGCTGATCGTCAAGCAGGCGGTTCGGCCCATCGTCGCGGCGTTCCAGAAGAGGTATCCGGGCATCAAGGTGCGCTACTCGCGGGCCAACTCATCCGACACGGCCATCAAGATCCTGAGCGAAGGCAAGGCCAACCGCATTCTGGGCGACGTGTTCGACGGGACTTCCAACGCGGAAGCGCTCAAGGACGCCAATCTGGTCGAGAAGTGGACGCCGAAGAATTCGTCCATGTATCCGTCCGAGTTCCTGGATCCGGATGGGTTCTGGTCGGCGACGCACCTCTACTACCTGACGCCGGGCTACAATACCAGCCTGGTCTCCAAGGCGGACGCGCCCAAGACCTTCGAGGATCTTCTCGATCCCAGGTGGAAGGGCAAGATGGCCTGGAGCCCGAGGTCCACCACTTCCGGCGCGGCCGGTTTCATCGGCAACGTCCTGATCACCATGGGTGAAGAGAAGGGCATGGCCTACCTGAAAAAGCTGGCCAAGCAGGAGATCATCCCGGTCAGCGCCAGCGCCCGCAAGGTGCTCGACCAGGCAATCGCCGGCGAATATCCCATCGCGCTCCAGATCTTCAACCACCACACGGTGATCAGCGGCAGGAAAGGCGCGCCGGTGGACTGGATCAAGATGGAACCGGTTACCGCCAACATCGCGGCCATCGGCGTCATCAAGGGTGCGCCCCACCCCAACGCTGGCAAGCTCCTGATCGAGTTCATGCTGTCGCTGGATGGCCAGAAGGTGCTGCAACAGGCCAACTACCTGCCGGCTCACGCCGATGTCCCGGCCCTGATGCCCACCCTCAAGCCCAGGGAAGGCAACTACAAGGTCAACGTCATGCCGCTCAAGATGGTGCATCGCGAGCTCAAGAAGTGGAAAAAGGTCCACTCTGACCTGTTCCGCTAGGGGGAGCGGGGCGCCGCAGCGAGGCTGCTGACGGCGTCTCTCCTCTCCATCCTTCTCCGAAGATCCCGTACCTCTCCGGTACCCGGTGGCCTGTCACGGGCCGCCTGCACGTGCCGCCGAGGGGGAGGTCGGCCAGATGCCAGGGTGGTTCTCTCGACAGACCGAATACGCTATTCCGGGCGTGCTGCTGGCGATCATCATCGCCCTGCTCGTGTTGCCGCCGATCTGGTTTCTGGTCCAGGGCAGCCTGTATACGACCAACGCCGATTTCAGCCGGGGCGAGTTGACGCTCCAGTACTATCACCGGCTGATCCAGGAGCCCGCGCTCTTCACCAGCAGTCTGAACTCGACGGTCTTCGCCGTCGGCAGCTCGGTGGTGGCGCTTCTGTTCGGCGCCATGCTGGCCTGGGTGGTCGAGCGCACCAACGCCGCTTTCAAGGCGCTGGCCTACCTCACGACGATCATTTCCCTGGGAACGCCGTTCATCCTCTATGTGAGCGCGTGGCTCTTCCTGCTCGGCAAGGCGGGGCCGATCAACGACCTCTACCGCTTCATCACCGGCAGCGAAGGTGTATTGATCAACGTCTACTCCATGAGCGGCATGATCCTGGTCGAGGGGTTTCTCTGGTCGCCGCTGGTCTTCCTGCTGCTCTCGGCCACCTTCCGCACCAGCAACCCGGAATACGAAGAGGCTGCGCGCATCTGCGGCGCCAGCGTGTGGGGCACGATACGGCGCATCACCCTCAAGCTGGCGTTGCCCTCGGTGCTGGCGCTGGCTCTGCTGGTCTTCATCCGCGCCATCGAGGCGTTCGAGGTGCCTGCGCTGGTGGGGCTTCCGGGAAAGATCAATGTGCTGACCACCGACATCTATCTCGACCTGTCGGACGTGGTGCCCCCGGACTTCGGGCACGCCAGCTCGTTTTCGGTCTTCCTGCTGGTGATAGTGGGCATACTGCTGGCCTTCTACAACCGGCTGTCGAAAAGCGCCGACCGCTATCACACGGTGACCGGCAAGGGGTATCGTGCCCGCATGTTCGACCTCGGCCGGGGCCGGCATATCGCCACCGCCGTCGTCCTGATCAATTTTTTCGTGATCCTGGTGTTGCCGCTGCTGGCGCTGCTCTGGGCGTCGTTCCTGCCGTTCTTTCAGCCGGTCCGGCTGAAAGGATTCTCCCTCTTTACGCTTGAGAACTACCGGGCGGTGCTGAACGCGGACTACTATCTGGGTTTGCTCTGGAACACCCTGTTCGTCGCCGCCGTCTCGGCTACGGCCGCCATGGCCATTACTCTCGTGGCCGGGTGGTTCGCGGCGCGCCGCAAGACCGGCGCATGGGTTCTCGACCAGCTCGCCACCATGCCGCTGATCTTCCCCGGAATCGTCTTGGGGGTGGCGGTGATGCAGATCTACCTCCAGGTGCCCATCCCCATCTACGGCACGGTATGGATCCTGGTCATCGCCTTCGTGATCCGCTATCTGCCCTACGGCATGCGCTATTCCTACGCGGGCATGCTGCAGATCCATCATGAGCTGGAAGAAGCCGCCGGGGTTTGCGGCGCCAGCCCCATGACCACCCTGCGCCGCATTATCGCGCCGCTGCTGGCGCCGGCGGTGCTGTCCGGCTGGCTGTTCATCTTTCTTCTGGCGGCACGCGTGCTGTCGCTGCCGATCCTGCTGTCGGGGCCGGACGCCCAGATGGTCGCGGTGGAAATGTTCGATCTTTGGACCAACGGGCAGGGTACCGAGCTGGCTGCCCTGGGACTGGTCTGGACCGTCGTCATGACCGTGATCGCGAGTCTGTTCTACTACACGGCGCGCCAGACCGGCGCCACTGCCTACGGCAACTGATCCATCGACGCACATGAGTTCGGGAAATTCCCCATCATCACGACCTGCACTGAACCCGCGCCCCGACGTGGAAGCGCTGCTCGACCCGCACAACGTGGTCATCGTCGGCGCCACCGACAAGCCGGGGAACTGGGCTCAGCGCTGCTGGCGCAATCTCGGCCGTTACGGTTATGGCGGCCCGGTTTATCCGCTCAACCCGAGGCGCGAGGAGGTCTGGGGCACGCGGTGCTATACGAGCTACTTCGAGCTGCCCGAGCCGCCCGACCATCTGGCGGTGTTCGTGCCGGCGCCTTTCGTGGAGGCGACCCTGCGCGAGGGGGCGGCCGCGGGGGCGCGTAGCGCTACGGTGGTGTCGGCCGGTTTCGACGAAGCGCCCGATCCCGTTGCCATCGAGCGCGGCAGGCAACTCTCCGCCGCCATCGCGGAGTTGGGAATCGCCGTTTCCGGGCCCAACTGCCTCGGCAACTTCAACGGCCGCGCCAAATTCGTCACCATGACCGACAACCGGCCGCAACCCACGGAACCCGGCCCCATCGCCATCGTCGGGCAGTCCGGCGGGCTGGTGATGGCGCTCAAGCGCACGCTTGAAGAGCGCGGCATGGACGTGGGCTATATCGTCACCAGCGGCAACGAGGCCGGTCTCAAGACCGCCGACTACATCGAGTATTTCGCGGCCGATCCGCAAACCCGGGTCATCGTTTCCTATCTGGAAGCCGTACGCGAGCCGGACCGGTTTCTGGCCGCCTGCGCCGCCGCGAAGGAGGCCGCAAAGCCGGTGATCGTGGTCAAGCTCGGGACGTCGGACAACGGCCGGGCGGCCGCCCTGGCCCATACGGGTGGGCTGGCGGGAGCCATCGCGGCCTTCGACGCCATCGCCGGCGACGCCGGCGCCGTTCGTGTCGCCACCCTCGATGACGTGGTCGAGATGGCGGAGTATTTCCTCCACGCCCGGCTGCCCAAGGGTGACGGCTTGGGGGCCATGACTTTCTCCGGCGGTCTGCGTGGCGTGCTGCTCGACCAGGCGGCGGCCCATGGTCTGTCCTTTCCGCCGCTTGCCGCCAAAACCCGCAAGCGCCTGGGGAAGCTGCTCGGCGTCGGCACCGTCATCGGAAATCCCCTGGATTCCGGCTTTGCCGCCCTGACCAGCCGCGAGACCTACATCCGTTGCGTCGAGGCCATGCTGGACGACCCCGCGGTCGACGCGCTGCTGCTGCAGGAGGAGTTGCTGCGGAACTCCGAGGGCGGGGACAAGGAAGCCAACATGCGGGCGGTCAATGAGTTGGCGGCCCGGGCGAAGAAACCCATCGCCTTCGTCACCATGATCTCGCATGGCCTGAACGACTACGCCCGCAACCTGCGAAACGGCCTGCGAAACGTCGCGTTCCTGCAGGAAGCGGACAAGTCGTTACGCACGGTCCGCTCCGTCATCTCCTACGCGATGCGGTCGTCGGGGAAGGCGGCCGCGAAGCGGCCCGACGGGCCGGCCGTGCCGGCAGCCGTCCGGAGAGTTCTGGAGAAGACCGACGGCCGCGCGGGCCCGACGCCGCTGTCGGAACCCGATTCCAAGGTGCTGCTCCGGGCCTACGGCCTTCGGACCCCCAGGGAGCGGCTGGCCGGAAGCCCAGCGGAGGCGGCGCGGGTCGCCCGCGCTATCGGATTTCCGGTGGTGATGAAGGCCGCGGGAGCCGACCTGACCCACAAATCCGACGCGGGCGGCGTGCTGCTGAACAACGGAACCGTGAGTGCCGTCCGCCAAGGCTATGGCACGATCCTGCGCAGCGTCGCGCGCAAGGCCAAGGGAGTCGCCATCGACGGCGTGCTGGTGGCCGAGCAGGTGGCCGGAGATCTGGAACTGGTTATCGGCGCCTCACGCGATCCGGAGATGGGAACGGTGGTGATGTTCGGATCGGGTGGGGTGGCCCTGGATCTCCATCGCGACGTCGCCTTCGCCGCCCCCACCCTCGATGAGGCTGGCGTCGCCGCCTTGGTCGCACGCACCAGGGCCGCGCGGCTGATCGACGGGTACCGGGGAGCGCCGGCCTTGGACCGAAAGGCGCTGGTCAAGGCGTTGATGGCGGTGTCGCGGCTCGCCTGCGACCTCGGTGACCGGCTTGAATCCATCGACGTCAATCCCTTTGTCCTGCGCCGGAGGGGCGGCATCGCCCTCGACGCCCTGGTCGTGCTTGCCGGTACGGGTCTTGACGGTACAGGCGGTAGACAGAAAGCCATGTCATGCTTGAGATCGAGCGGCTGACCAAGATTTTCGCCAACACCACGGACGCCATCGCGGGTGGTATCCGCAACGCCTCCTTCTCGCTGGAGGACGGTACGTTCTTCACGCTGTTGGGGCCTTCGGGGTGCGGCAAGACCACCACGTTGCGGTGTCTGGCCGGGCTGGAGACCCCGGATGAAGGCCGGGTGGCGGTGGAGGGCGACGTACTGTTCGATTCCGCCACCGGCGCCAACGTGCCCATGAACCGGCGAGAGGTCGGCATGGTGTTCCAATCCTATGCCATATGGCCTCACATGACCGTGGCCGAGAACGTGGCCTTCCCGCTGACGGTCTCGAAGGCTCGCCGGTATTCGCGGAGCGAGATCGAGCAAATGGTGGATGAGGCGCTGCGGACCGTTGATCTGGCCGGCTTTCAGTCCCGCCCGGCCACTCGCCTTTCAGGCGGCCAGCAGCAGCGCGTCGCCCTGGCCCGCTCCATCGTCAAGACCCCGCGTCTGCTGCTCCTGGACGAGCCTTTGTCCAACCTCGACGCCCAGTTGCGCGAGGAGATGCGGGTCGAGCTCAAGCGCCTGCAGCGCCAGATCGGCATCACCACCGTCTACGTCACCCACGATCAGGCCGAGGCCCTGACCCTGTCCGACCGGATCGCGGTCATCGACCAGGCCAACGTCATCCAGATGGGCACGCCGCGGGAGATATATTTCCGCCCCGCCAACGACTTCGTGGCCAGGTTCGTCGGCAGCACCAACCTGCTGGACGGCAAGGTCGTCCGCACCGAGGGAGACACCGCGGAAGTGGAGGTCGCCGAAGGCCGCAGGCTGGTCTGCCGGAAGAACGGGGCGATGCGGGAGGGAGATGATGTGGCCGTCTCCATCCGGCCCGAAACCGTCCGGCTGTCAGCGGCTGAGGCGGAGCGGAGAGAGGGTGGCAACAGGCTGTCGGGCACGGTCCGCAACGTGGCCTTTCTGGGCGACGCTTGCCGCGTGGATGTCCAGGTTGGCGAGAGGCTCCTTCAGGTCAAGGGCGCGGCGGATTTCGCGGTTTCCGACAACGTGGAAGTCGATCTGGTTTTCGACGCGAACAATACGTTGGCGGTGCCGAAGGCGGGGTAGACCAATCGTAAGGATTGAAGTTCGTCCGTATTGCCCCGACGTCTGAAACAGCCGCAACTCGCTCGAACCGTCATCCCGGACGCCCACAGCGTCATCATGGACTTGATCCGGGATCCAGCAGTCTCCTTACCACACTTGCCGTGTCTCAAATGAGAGGTCCTATAGTTGGCAAACGAAAGGATTTCCCCAATGCCAACGCAACTTGGTTCAACTGAAATCGACAACCCCGTGGTTCCGAACGATATCCTTCACGCCCCGCGTCTCCTGTTCGCAGAAGACAATCAGGTTGTTTGACGCCGGGACGCGAGCACTCGGGACCATCAGTCCGTCGTCGCCCAGGAACGCGCAGGCCTCAGCGACCTCCTGGGAACGGGGATACTCCTTCTCCCGCTCGAGATAGCTCGATTGGCCGTAGTGCGCCGTGTCCATGGAAGACAGCGCTTCAAGGTCTGGAAAGCGCATTACCGCCTGCAGAGATACCGGCAGTTCAAATAACTCATAGCGGACCCTGGAAGGCGGAATGGGTTGGCCCTGATAGAGATGAAACCGTCGCTCGGCGATGGCGGCCTCCCGCGTTTCCGAGGTGTACAGCACGTCCACCGTGCCGTCGTCCCAACGGCCGCCGGACCGCCAACAGGCAAGCGGGTCGCGGCCCTCTCGGACCGACTGCCACACCGTTCCCGAATAGGGAGCCTGCTCCACGGCTTCCAGCGCGTCGGGCAACCGCGAATCGCGTATGCGGCGACGGGTCCGAGATTTGTTCCTTCGCACCGCGCTCAGAGATACGCGTCTGCATCGAGGCGATCGAGAATGGCGATCACTTCTTCGGTCCGCTCGCCATGCACAAGGTCGATGGCCCGCTCGCCGTCCAACTGCGGATGCCGCGCGTAAAGCCAGGCGCGTACCTCTTCCCGGCTATGGTACTCGCTGAGCCGCATCACCACGTAGGACAAATCGGAGATTATCAGTTGTGTATTGGGATGCGGCGACTTCTGGCCAGTCGTCCAGCGGGACACGGTCACTTTGGAGACGCCGGTAAAATTCGCGATGTCGGTTCCCTTCAAACCACCGGTCTGTTGCAACCGTTCGATGAACTGCACCATCGGTTTGATCGGTTTCGCCTGTGCCTGATCCATGCGGGACTTCATTCGGTGGGTGAGCCTACCATAGCCGTCATGCCTTTAACTTTTTTGTTTCAGCTATCATATTTCTGGAAACGCCGAAGTCAACTGCACGCGGCGGCGTGGGCAGGCATCGTCGGCAACAAACACGGTTTGGCACGACCTATTTCCGGGTTGCTCGGTCGCGTGACCTGGAACTGAAGATCAAGGTCAAACGCATTGCTGCCGCATGGGCTGGAATCGACGGCCACACGCCCGCACGCGGTATCCAGGTGGCGTTTTCTGGATGGAGTTCATCGCTGTCCGGCGCTTGGCGCCGGTATTGGTGCTGATGGTCACCGGGTGTGGTCTGCGGTCCAGTCGCGATGGAAGTGATGCACCGGGCTGTGCCCCGAGCCGATGGAGAAGGATTGGCGGATAGCTTGGGTAATGAATTCTTTGGCCTCGGCGACCGCGGTTTCCAGCGGCTTGTTCCGGGCAAGGCTGCATGCCAGAGCCGCTGCGTAGGTGCAGCCGGTGCCATGGGTGTTCTTCGTTCGTACACGCCGGGCCGGGAACTCGTAAAAGGCGGCGCCGTCGTAGAAGATGTCCGTTGCGGCGCCCTTTCGATGGCCCCCCTTGACCACGACACTCTTCGCGCCGAGGTCGACGATGCACCGCGCCATCTCCTTGATGGCGCGCACGTCGGTCCCGTCCACGCCCGTCAGCACCTGGGCCTCGGGGAGATTGGGCGTGACCACGGTGGCCAGAGGGAACAGGCGGGTCCGTAGAGTCCGGATGGCGTCCGGACGCAGGAGCACGTGCCCTCCCTTGGCCACCATCACCGGGTCCACCACCAGACGTTGGATGCCATGCTCCCGGATCTTGTCGGTCACCGCGCGGATGATGCGGGCGTTGGCGAGCATGCCGGTCTTGACGGCGTCGGCTCCGATGTCGTCCATGACGGCGTCGATCTGGGCGGCGACGACGGGTGCAGGTGTCTCGAGGACCCGGGTCACACCAGTGGTATTCTGGGCGGTGATGGCCGTGACCACCGAAGTGCCGTAGACGCCCAAGGCTGCGAAAGTCTTGAGGTCGGCCTGAAGGCCGGCTCCGGCTCCCGAATCCGAGCCGGCGATGGTAAGTGCCTTGTATATCTCCACCGAAGGGTTCCCGAACCGAGTCTCAGCAGATTACGAGCCATGGCCCATGAGGTCAAATAGAGTTTGACATCCCCCCGTTTCCTGGTGGCATACTCTGCGACGGGTGATGTAATGACAAAGATCTTTTCAAAAGAGCGTTTACAGGGGTTTTCCCTCGATATGACGCAGCGATGCTTCGGCGAGCTGGGAATCCGCGATATCGAGGTGACGGGCTACGTGGCGGACGTGCTTACGGAGTTCGTCCGCAGCGACCGCCTGTATCGCGTGCGCTCCCGCAAGAACCGGAGGCTCGACAGCGTGGTGGAGATGCTGACGGAGGAGGAGGCGACGTTGTCGCGCGAGAACCCCCTCCTGCAGGAACGGCGGCAGCGGAAGTATATGGGAGACTACACGCTGTTCATGAGCGGGATCTTCCGTTCCCACGTCGAGCGCGGCGGCTACCTGGACTACTACCTCAAGGAGGGCAGCCGGTCCTACCTGAAGGTCTCCGAAGTGGACCTGTCGCTTTACCGGACCGGTTTTCTGCTGTTCCAGGAGCTGTCCGAGAAGTTCGAGTACTTCTCCGGGGCGCTCGACTACATGCACAATGCCTATTTTGCGGCTTCCCCCAAGAAGGATCCATTCTCCGGTTTCCTGAAGCAGATCGAAGGATGGATGAAGGTGAACGTAACCGACAACTGACGGTGCCGGTGTCCCCCCTTACCAGTCGTGGAGACCTGCTTGTTGCCGGCGGTCTCCTTCTTCTCGCCGCTCTTTTCGTTCTCGGTTACGTGGCCGCGTTTCTGTGGACCCCGTATCACGGCCATTCACCGGTTGCGGAGATCGAGATCCGGCGCGGCGACACTTTTGCGGCCGTGGCCCGTGAGTTCGGTGAGAAAGGGATCGTCTCCCAACCGCGCCTGTTCGTGTTCTGGGCCTGGCTTGGCGGGCTGGATACGAAGGTGCATCGCGGCCTCTACCGCTTCGAGGGCGCGGTATCGCCACGGTCGGTGCTCGACGGACTCGTCCGTGGCAGGACCGTCTTCTACAAGGTCACCATTCCCGAAGGGTTCACGGTCCGGCAAATCGGCGGGTTGCTCGAACGCACAGGATTGGTGACGCCGGCGAGGTTTGCCGCAGCGGTGAGCGATCCGGCCGTCCTCTCCTCTCTGGGGGTCGACAGGATGGAAGGCTATCTGTTCCCCAGCACGTACCACTTCCGCGCGCTTGCCACCGAGGCAGAGGTCGTCAAGACGATGTTCGCGGAGTTCAAGGACACCGTCACTCCGGACATGGTCGCGCGTGCCCGGGAACTCGGCATGACCCGGCACGAGTTGGTGACCCTTGCGTCCATTATCGAGAAGGAAGCCGGACCCGGTGACGAGATGCCGCTGGTTTCCGCCGTCTTCCACAACCGCTTGAAGCGGGGTATGCGGCTTCAGAGCGATCCGACGGTCATCTACGGTTTGGAGAATTTCGACGGGGACCTGACGCGCGAGGATCTCCGGAGCCCCAGTCCGTACAACACCTACAAGATCCGCGGCTTGCCCCCGGGTCCCATCGCCAATCCCGGTTTGGCGGCCATGAAGGCGGCACTCTTTCCGGCAGCGGTCGGATATCTGTATTTCGTGTCCAGGAACGACGGCAGTCACCACTTTTCCCAAAGCCTGCGGGAGCACAACGCGGCGGTCAGGAAATATCAGAAGAACCGTCGCGCAGGGACGCGGAAAACGCCGTAGGGAACGCTCCGGAGCTTCCCTGGAACACCATCCGATGGAAACGGAATTGGCTGCCCCGGCGCTTCAAATCGACCGACTCACCGTCCGTTTCGACGGGAGAACCGTCATCGACGGATTCTCTCTCGCGCTTGGATACGGTCAAAGGGCGGTCATCACGGGCGAATCCGGCTCCGGCAAGTCCACCGTGCTCCGCTGCATCCTGGGGTTCGTTTCTTCGTTCGAGGGCCGTATTCTGGTCGACGGCGAGCGTGTCAGCGCGCCTTCCATCTGGAAGCTGCGCACGCGCGTGTCCTACGTCACCCAGGAACCGCAACTCGGAACCGAACGAGTCAAGGACGTGCTGGAACGACCTTTCGGCTACCGTGCCAACACCGCGCTGCGGTCCAACCTGTCGCGTGTACCGGAGTTGCTCGACCGCCTGCTGCTTTCCGCGGACTTGCTGGAGAAGGAAATGGCGGTGCTTTCGGGCGGGGAGAAGCAGCGGGTCGCGATTGCCGCCGCCCTTTTGCTGGGACGAGGCATTTTGTTGCTGGATGAGGCGACCTCGGCGTTGGACAAGTCGGCACGGGCAGCGGTGGCGGCTCTCTTGTCCGCGGAGTCGGCGCTGACCGTGCTGGCGGTGGCCCACGATGCCGCCGATATGCCGTTGTCCGGAGCCGTGCTGTCGCTTCCGGGGGATCGGGGATGAGCACCGCCGACATCAGCTTTGCCAGGCTCGCCGCCGGCTACGTCCTGCTGCTGGCCCCCCTCGCCTTCCTTCTCTGGTATCGTGTGCCGCTGGTCAAGGACAGCTTGATCGCCGTCCTCAGGATGACGGTCCAGTTGCTGTTAGTGGGGTTCTATCTGCAGGTCGTCTTCGAGTGGAACAGCTTCTGGCTCAACGCCGCGTGGCTGCTGGTGATGATCGCCGTGGCCGACGCGTCCATCGTCCGCGGCTGTGGCCTGCGGCTGGCGCGCTTCGTGCTGCCGGTCTTCATCGCGTTGCTCGCGGGCACACTCGTCCCGTTGCTGTTCTTCATGGGCCCCATTCTCCGCCAGCCCAACTGGCTGGAGGCGCAGTACGTGATTCCCATCTGCGGCTTGATCCTCGGGAACTGTTTGCGCGCGGATATCGTGGGGATCAGCCGCTTCTATCGTTCCGTCCGGGACGGCGAACCTCTGTTCCTGCACCATCTGGCTCAAGGCGCGCGGTTGACGGAGGCCGTGGCGCCGTTCCTGCGCGACGCCAGCCAGGCCGCGCTGGCGCCCACGGTCGCTTCCATAGCCACCATCGGCCTGGTCTCGCTGCCCGGAATGATGACCGGAGTCATTCTCGCCGGCGTCGATCCCATGACCGCCATCAAGTACCAGGTCGCCGTCATGATCGCGATTTTCTCCGGCACCGCCATCACGGTGCCTTTGGTCATATGGCTCACCATGAGGAGCAGCTTCAACGGCTACGGTGTGCTGGACCGTGGCATCTTCGCGCAAGGTCACTGAAGATGCTGCCGCCGCCGTTCACTTCTCAACTGCTCGACCGGCTCTACGTGAAGCTGTTCCACCGGGATGCGGACTTGGCCGTCCAGTTGTTCATCGATGCCAGCAGCTCGATGCTGTTCCCTTCCCGTTCGGAGAAGTTCCTCCCCGCGTGTCACGTGGTCCTGGCCAACAACGAGAGCGTCCGGTTCCATATCCTGCAAGAGACCGGCGACGGGCTTGCGTCGCGGGCGCCGCGGCATCACGGACGCGCTGGATTTCGTCAACGGGTTCACGCCTGAGGGGGCGCTGAACCTGCCTGCCGCCGTTGGGTGCCACCCCGGGAGCATCGACCTTTCAAGCAATGCCGTGGTCCTCTCGGACTTCCTGATGGATGCGGAGGAGTACCAGCCGTCGCCGGGATGGCAGGCGACACGGCAGGCTATCAGAGTCTCTGGTACTATGATCCTGTGCAGTTTCTTCCTGCTGGTGCTGGAATGGTTGATCAATCCGCGGGTGAGAGGTCTGCGGTAAAGGAGAGAGACGTGCAGGCAGAGTCTCCAGGGCTGTTTCTCTGCCATCCTGGCTGAATCCACGGTGCTGTTTGATGCATGCTCAAGCTTGGTCTTCTGCCAAGGCAGGTGAAAGGGCAATACGGCCGTCCTTCACCATTTTCCTGGATGTCGGGTTTGGAGAGGATCATGTATGGAGAGCGATTTATGCTGTCGCTGCGGCCAGCTTTGCGGGGACCATATTCTCGTTGGCCCAGTCTATTGGGAAGGTCGTCAAGCCCATGGCGGTGGTAAAAAATGAACCGGGTAGTTGGACGGTAACGGCGTGCCCGTCCACCTTCCGGACGACACCCTCAATGCAGGCTTTGGGCTTCTCGATCACGTTGACATACTCGACTGGGACAAAACCTGAGGAGAGACCGGTTTTTGTTTCGAGTGTAACCAAGTACTCAGTGGGACGGGCTGGTCCCCCTCTGGGGCCGGGCGCTCGACTGGCTGGCGCCGAGGCGCGACCCGGTGCCAGCTCACGAGGTGCGGGTCAACCCCTCGGAGGAAGCATCGTCGCGGATTTCCATGACTACGACGAAGTCGGAAGCGGCGTGTTGCGCTATACTGTCAAGGGACCGGACGGGTCCAGTACAATGCGACGCCATGCCCCCGGACACTACTGCGCGGCGTTTGCCATGCAGGGGCCGGGCGCGCGTACCGCATCGAGGTTATCGGGACGTGGCGGGGCGCGACTGTCCGCTATCCCGCCCAAGGTTATACGTAGCCGTACGATCCGGCCACCGAGGCGCCCACGGACCGGTTCAATCGGAAGCTCCTGGATTCCCTGGCCCGCACCACCGGAGGCAGCATCAACCCGGAAGATACGGTAACGCCGCCTGCGGGGAACGTGGTCGTGTCGACGGAGCCGTTGCGAGCGTATACCATGATGGCTGCGGCGCCGCTGTTTTCTGCGAGGTCCTGGTCCGGCGGTTTGTGGCGTCCGAGGGATAGGGAGGAAACAATCATGGATGCATCCGATGTCAAGCGGGTCTACGGCTTGGCGGCCAGGGTGGGTTCCCTGGAGGGATACCTCTATACAGGCAAGGACATCGATATGGAGTACCTGCCGGGCTGGCTCGGCAACATCGAGCGGGAGTTCAACGAGCTGCCGTCCGACCCGCGGCGCGCATGTGCCGAAGCCCATTACGAAGTGTTGCGCAAGGTGGCGGCCTACCTGCAGAAGTTTTGCGGTGCCGGGGACCTCAACGCCCTCAAGGCCCAAGGCATGGTCAATGTCGCCAAAGGTGTCGCGGATGCCGAAGGCTGATAAGCGGATTCGATGACCGTCACCAAGCGTCAGAGGGAGATCCTCGACGTCATCGAGGACTACTCGCGGCGCGCCGGCCATGCGCCGACACCAGTGTCGAATTCGGCCGGGAGTTGGGTTTGACGGGCGCCACCGTTCACAAACACCTCCGGAACCTCGAGGCCAAGGGGCTCATCAGGCGGCGGTGGAATCGGAGCCGTGTCGTGGATGTCGCCCCCTGGACCGCGTCGGGCGTCGTCGAGCTGCCGTTTCTGGGAGTGGTGTCCGCTGGCGTGCCCATCGAGCCGGTGGAGGTGAACGACACCTTGGGAGTGCCTAGGGAACTGGTGCGAAGTCCGGATAGGTTCGCCCTGCGCGTCAAGGGCGATTCCATGATCGAGGAGCAGATCCACGATGGCGACCTCATCCTGGTGCAGTCCACGCCCACGGCGCGGGACGGCGACACGGTGGTGGCCTTGGTCCGGGGCGAGGCGACGGTCAAGAGGTTTTATCGTCAGGACGGCAAAGTGATGCTGCGGCCCGCCAACGAAAGGCTCGCCCCCATCGTGGCCGAGGAAGAAGACGTGGAAATCCGCGGCGTGGTGGTCGCCGTGATCCGTAAGTATTGAGACGAGGATGGTACGTGGGTGGGCCCCTCCGCCCCTGGATCCCGGGCCAAGCCCGGGATGACGGAGATGCCCGGAAGAAACGCAATAGGAGAAACTGTCGATGAACCGCTTGGCCAACGAGACGAGCCCGTATCTGCTGCAGCACGCCAGCAACCCGGTGGACTGGTTCCCCTGGGGGGAGGAGGCCTTCGCCAAGGCCCGTTCGGAGGACAGGCCCATACTCCTCAGCATCGGCTACTCGGCCTGTCACTGGTGTCACGTGATGGAGCACGAGTCCTTCGAGAACGAGTCCATCGCAGAGTTGATGAACGAGAATTTCGTCAGCATCAAGGTGGACCGGGAGGAGCGGCCGGACCTGGACGAGATCTACATGAACGCGGTGCAGATGCTGACCAAGAGGGGCGGCTGGCCCATGACCGTGTTTCTGACCCCTGAGGGGAAGCCGTTTTTCGGCGGTACCTACTACCCGCCAGAGGACCGGCAAGGCATGCCGGGGTTCCCCCGGGTGTTGCTGGCGGTGGTGGAGGCCTACCGGAACAAGCCGCAGGACGTGGCCAGGAACGTCGATCAGATCGTGGCGGCGTTGGACCGCATGAGCGTGCTCAGCGAGACCGGCAACGAATTGAGCGTGGACGTCGTCACCCGGGGGGCGGACGGCCTGACGCCCGCCTACGACGCCGCCCACGGCGGCTTCGGCAGGGCCCCCAAGTTCCCCAACGCCGGGGTCTACAACCTGTTCCTGCGGTCGTACCGGCTATCGGGAAACGAGCGGTACAAGGAGATGATCACCGAGACGCTTCGGAAGATCGCCCAAGGGGGCATGTACGACCAGCTTGGCGGCGGCTTT
This sequence comes from Binatia bacterium, assembly GCA_963422385.1. Lineage (GTDB taxonomy): Bacteria > Desulfobacterota > Binatia > UBA9968 > JAJDTQ01 > JAJDTQ01. The sequence goes on from OY729432.1 coordinate 1,451,733, forward strand.
CACCGGTACTCGGTGGACGACAAGTGGCTCGTACCCCACTTTGAGAAGATGCTCTACGACAACGGGCAACTCGCGCAGGTCTATGCGGAGGCGTACCGGGTCACCAAGGACGGATTCTTCAAGCGCATCGTCGAGGAAACCCTGGACTACGTCCTGCGGGAGATGTGCCAGCCGGAGGGGGGGTTCTACTCGGCCCAGGACGCGGACAGCGAAGGCGAGGAAGGCAAGTTCTTCGTTTGGAACCGCGAGGAAGTCCTGGACCTCCTCGGCAAGGAGCATGGCGAGATCTTCTGCCGGGTCTACGACGTCACGGACCTTGGCAACTTCGAGGGCAAGAACATCCCGCATCCTGTCCTGACCCTGGAGCAGGCGGCGAAGTATTTCAGCAAGGACCAGGAGGAGATCGAAACGGTGCTGGCGGAGGCCCGGGCGCGTCTTTTCGCGGAGCGGGAGAAACGGGTCAAGCCCTTTCGCGACGAGAAGGTGATCGTCTCCTGGAACGGCCTGATGCTGTCGGGAGTGGCCGCAGCCTATGCCGTCACCGGCGATGCCCGTATCCGGGAGGCCGGTACCAGGGCCGTCGATTTCATATTTACGCGCATGTTCGACAACGGTCTGCTGCTCCACACCTACAAGGATGGACAGGCCAGGCTGCTGGGCTATCTGGACGACTACGCGTTCCTCATCGCCGGCTTGCTGGATCTGTTCGAGGCCACCTTCGAGGCCGGGTTGCTGGACCGGTCCGCGGCCTTGGCCCGAACCATGGTGGAGGAGTTCTGGGACGAGGCCAACGGCGGGTTCTTCTATACAGGCAAGTCCCACGAGCAGCTCATCAGCCGTACCAAGCCCGGCTTCGACAGCTCCATCCCGTCGGGCAACTCGGTGGCGGCGCAGGTACTCCTGCGGCTCTACCACTACAGGGGTGAACAGGATCTCCTGGATCGTGCGGAGAAGATCCTGCGCCTTCACTACGAGGTCATGGCCAAGGAGCCGTTCGGCATGTCCACCATGCTCGCAGCGCTGGACCTCCATCTCTCGAAGCCGGCGGAGATCGTCCTGGTGGCGGGAAAGGATGACCCGGAGGCGCGAGCGTTGGTGAATCAGGTGCAGGACAGCTACCTGCCCAACAAGACGCTCCGGTGGGTGAGCCCGGACGCACGCTTGGAGGAAATCTCCCCGCTGCTGGAGGGAAAAACGCAGATCGACGGCAAGCCGACGGTCTATGTGTGCCGGAACTTCACCTGCACTCCGCCGGTGACCGACTGGGAGGGATTGAGCCCGCTTCTGAATGATTAGGGTCGGATCATGGACTATGGAATATATATTATAACTTTTTGAAATCACAGAGGAATTAAACATGGCAGAGAAGATAAGGTTGGGAGTAATCGGCGCCAACCCCACCCGTGGATGGGGGCCGAGAGCTCACCTCCCCGCCATTGTGGCGAGCCGGGACGTCGAGTTGACGGCCGTCTGCACCACCCGCAAGGAGAGCGCCGAGGAGTCGGCCGCGAAGTACCACGCGAAGATGGCCTTCCACGATTACCGCGAGATGCTCGCCTGTCCCGATATCGATGCGGTGGCGGTGCTGCTACGGGTGCCGATGCACTATCAGGTGACGCTGGATGCCCTCAATGCCGGCAAGCATGTCTTCACGGAGTGGCCGTTGGGAAAGACTTGCGCGGAGGCCGTGGAGCTTCGCGACCTGGCCGAGGCCCGGGCAGTGAGGCACATGGTGGGCCTGCAGGCCAGGGCCAATCCCGCCATCGTGCATGCGAAGGCGCTGGTGGCCGAAGGTTACGTGGGCGAGGTCATGGCGTGCCACGTGAGCGTGTCGCGTGGCGGCGTCCTGCAGCGCCCCTCTGACCGAACCTGGCAGAAGGACAACTCCCTGGGCGCAAACACTCTCACCATCGCCAGCGGCCACACCATCGATGCCTTGCGTTTCATTGTGGGGAATTTCAGTTCCGTTTCCGCCGTGGTGAGCACCCAGGCCCGGCAGTGGTACGAGACCGACACGCAACGGTACGTGGACGTAACCTCGCCCGACAACGTGCTGGTGAGCGGCCTTCTTGCCAACGGCGCCGTGGCCTCGGTGCACGTCGCCGCCATACCCTGGATCGGCGCCGGCTACCGCATGGAGATCTACGGCCGGGAGGGAACGCTTGTGGCCACCTCCGACGATACGCCGCAGCTCAAGGTGGTCCGTCTTCGGGGCGCCAAGGCCGGGGAGTCCGGCCTTCAGGACCTGGAGGTGCCGGCCGAGTACGTGACCGCGCCGGCCGGGACCCCGGAGGGCGAGCCGCGCAACGTCGGGGAAATGTACGTGAGGTTCGCCGACGCCATCCGGGGCGGCACCCAGTGCGAGCCTGATTTCAACACCGCGGTGGACTTGCACCATCTCATCGACGCGGTGGCGTCGTCGTCAGAGGAGGAGCGGGCCGTGAAGCTTTAGAGTCGAGTTTCTGATCGAATCGATCAGGAGCGCCGCTTGGCCGCGGCGCGGGCGAGGTCGTTGAGCATCGGAACCGTGGTCTCCCAGTCGATGCAGGCGTCGGTGACGCTTTGGCCGTAGGTCAGAGGGGTGTCGGGTTTGATGTCCTGGCGGCCTGCAACCAGGTGGCTCTCCATCATGACGCCGCAGATGTTGTCGGATCCGGAGGCGACTTGGTCGCATACGTCGCCGCAGACTTTTGGCTGGCGCAGGTAGTCTTTCTGGCTGTTGCCGTGGCTACAGTCGATGAGTACGCGGTACGGAAGGTTGGCGTCGCGTAGCGCTTGCGCGGTGTCATCCACCATGGCCCGGTCGAAGTTGGCGCCGTTGTTGGAGCCTCGCAGGATGACGTGGCAACTTTCGTTCCCCGACGTGGAGATGATTGCGGCGATTCCCTGGCTGGTGACCCCGAGGAAGTGGTGCGGGTGACGCGCGGCCCGCACCCCGTCGATGGCGATCTGGATCGAACCGCCGGTGCCGTTCTTGAATCCCACGGGCATGGACAACCCCGAGGCCAGTTCGCGGTGCACCTGGCTCTCGGCCGTGCGCGCGCCGATGGCGCCCCATGACACCAGGTCGGCCGTGAACTGGGGGATGATGGTATCCAGGAACTCCGATCCTGCTGCCAACCCCATGTTGGCGAGATCGAGCAACAAGCCCCGGGCGAGTCGCAATCCCTGGTTGATGTTGAAGCTCCCGTCGAGATGGGGGTCGTTGATGAGGCCTTTCCATCCCACCGTCGTGCGAGGTTTTTCGAAATAGACGCGCATGATGACGAGCAGGTCCTCGGCAAGACGATCGGCTTCCCGCTTCAGACGGCCGGCGTACTCGATAGCGGCCTTCGAGTCATGTATGGAGCAAGGGCCGGCGATGACCAGGAGTCGCTGGTCGCGACCGCTGATAATGTCGCCGATCTCACGGCGGGCAGTGGTGACCGTCGCGGTGGCCTGGTCGGTGATCGGCAATTCTTCGTCCAGCAAAATTATCGGCGGGACCAAGGGACGTAGATTCTCGATTCTGAGGTCGTCGGTAGCTCGTTTCATGGCGTTTCAAGCACTGTATCTAACACAGTTTTTCAGGAGAGGCGAACAAAGGGGGCAGGTTCATGGTGCGACAACGGTGCAAGCGGTGGGAAACCACCGCATCTCACGCACACCGGAGTCAGATAGGATATAATGAGCAGGGCGTGAAGAAGCCGAACATTCCCTTATGTACAAGGCAGATACCATTGCAGCAGTGGCCACGCCCCCGGGGGAAGGGGGTGTGGCCATGGTCCGCTTGAGCGGTCCGGATGCCAAGCGGATTGGCCGGGAGATTCTCGCCCGAGAGGACATCGAGTGGGAGTCGCACCGGTTGTATTACGGGAAGGTTCGGGACCCGGCTCGTGGCTCTCTCGTGGACGAGGTAATGTTCGCGTTTCTCCAGGGACCCAGAAGCTATACGGGCGAGGACACCGTTGAGATACACTGCCACGGAGGCCCCTTTGTGGTTCGGCGGTTGCTTGGTCTGGTGCTGGCTCGGGGAGCACGGCATGCGGAACCCGGGGAGTTTACCAAAAGAGCTTTTTTGAATGGCCGATTGGATTTGACCCAGGCCGAAGCCGTGCTGGATCTGATCCGATCCCGCACGGACAAGGCTGTCGATGTGGCTTTGGGCCAGATGGAGGGCGGCCTGTCCCAGGAGGTACAGGGGCTCCGGGAACATCTGGTGGATGCACTCGTTGAAGTGGAGGCGGCGATAGATTTCCCGGAAGAAGAAATCGAGCTGCTCCAGCGCGAAGAGTTGGCCCGGAACGTTGTCGGGATCGTTGATAAAATTACCCTCCTCGTCGATAGTTACGAGTGGGGTCGAATGATTCGGGAGGGCGTCCGGGTATGCATCGTCGGGCGCCCGAATGTCGGCAAGTCGAGCCTGATGAATGCGCTAGTGGGGGTGGACCGGGCGATTGTCACCGCGACGCCGGGGACCACCCGTGATTTCATAGAAGAAACAGTGAACCTCAACGGGTTACCCATGGTTTTGTGGGACACCGCCGGCATCCGGGACAGGACCGAAGGTGTGGAGCAGATCGGCATCGACGTGACTCTCGAAAGACTCGCCAAAAGCCAAGGGTGCGTACTGGTCCTTGATGGGTCGTCGCCGCTTACCGGTGAAGACATGGATGTGATGGAGAGAGTGCGGGAAAGGCAGGGTCTCGTCGTCATCAACAAATTTGATCTGCAACAGAGGATCGAGCGGTCGGCCGTTTCGGACTGTCTCCCTGGTGTGCAACAGGTTGAGGTGTCGGCGTTGACCAACCAGGGGCTGGATGGATTGAAGGCTGCCTTGCGCGATTGCTTTCTGAACTCCGCGGAAGAGCCGGAGGTGGTCGTAACCAATGTCCGCCACAAAGCCGCGTTGGACCGGGCACAGGTGAGCCTGGTGGACGTCCATCGTGCAATAAATCAGGGTATGCCGCCCGACATCGTAGCGGTGGACTTGCAGGAGGCCCGCGACAGTCTGGAGGAAATCATCGGCACCGTAACCAACGACGACATTCTCGACCGTATTTTCTCACAGTTTTGCATCGGGAAGTAGCGTTTTGACTGGAGACGATGGGCGACGTCTGTATCCAGCGCGTGGAAGTCAGTCGGGAAATTGGGCACAATCGGAATAGTGACCAACATGTCAACGAAGGATGTTTCACGTGAAACAACCAGATAAAGCAAAAGGCAGGATCTACGACGTCATTGTAGTCGGAGCCGGACATGCAGGCATCGAAGCCTCCTTGGCGGCCGCTCGCATGGGTTTCGATACGTTGATGTTGACCTTGAACCTCGACCATATCGGCCAGATGTCGTGTAATCCTGCCATTGGCGGCATCGGGAAAGGTCATCTCGTCAAGGAAATCGACGCGCTTGGCGGTGAGATGGCCAGGGCCATCGACGAGACCGGCATCCAGTTCCGCGTGCTTAACACGAGGAAGGGGCCAGCCGTCCGGGCCTCTCGTGCCCAAGCGGACAAGGCCCTTTACCGCCGGCGGATGAAACGTGTGCTGGAGAACTGCGAGAATCTGACCCTCAAGCAAGCCAGCGTCGAGGCGCTCCTGTGTGGCGACGGTCGGGTCACGGGCGTCGAATCCCAGATGGGAGAGATATTCGAGGCCAAGAAGACCATATTGACCACTGGGACATTTCTACAGGGCGTTATCCACGTGGGCGATCGCAATTATTCCGCCGGCCGGGCCGGGGATTTTGCCGCCCAGGGCCTGAGCGGATCTTTGAGTGCGTTGGGTTTACGGTTGGGCCGGCTCAAGACCGGCACCTGTCCGCGTCTAAACGCCCAAACCATTGATTATTCGAAGCTTTCTGTGCAGTACGGCGACGAAAGGCCCGTACCGTTCTCCTTCAGCACGGAGAGAATCGAGCAGAAACAGATCCCCTGCCATATTACGTACACCAACCCCACTACCCACGAGATCATCCAAGCGGCCATCCACCGCTCGCCCATGTACTCCGGAGTCATCAAGAGCCGCGGACCGCGTTATTGTCCGTCCATCGAAGACAAGGTGGTGCGTTTCGCTGACAAGCAAAGGCACCAGATCTTTCTTGAGCCCGAGGGCCATGACACGGTGGAAGTCTATCCGAACGGCATATCCACCAGTCTTCCGCTCGATGTTCAGGTCGAGATGGTCCACAGCATCGAAGGCCTGGAGAACGCCGAGATCATGAGGCCCGGCTATGCCATCGAGTATGACTATGTAGAACCGACCCAACTGAAGCCGACGCTGGAGACCAAAGCCCTCGACAGCCTTTATCTGGCCGGCCAGATCAACGGAACGACGGGATATGAGGAGGCCGCGAGCCAAGGTCTCATTGCCGCCGTCAATGCCGTCTTGAGCATCCGCGGGGAAGATCCGTTGGTGCTTACACGCGACCAGGCCTATATCGGCGTGCTGATCGACGATCTCGTAACCAAGGGAACGGACGGCGAACCCTACCGGATGTTTACCTCCCGCGCCGAATACCGCTTGTTGCTCCGAGAGGACAATGCGGATCTCCGCCTGACGGAGTTGGGCCACAGCATCGGGCTCGTCACCCCGGAGGCGCACGCGCGGACCGCTGGAAAACAGGACCAGATCAACGGGTTGACTGAAAGACTCGAGGCGACGCGTATCAATCCGTCGCAATCAGTCCGGGCCCAGCTCAGCACCCTGAGGACAGCGCCCATCCGAAACATTTCATCGTTGGCGCAACTGCTGCGTCGTCCCGAGCTAACCTTCCAAAATTTGGCGACTTTCCGTCCCGAACTGCTGGACGTGCCTGCCGACGTGGCGTTGCAGGTGGAGGTCGCCATAAAGTACAGCGGTTACGTCGAACGACAGGCCCAAGGCCTCAAGCGATTCCAGAAGATGGAGAACGTAACGCTGCCCGAAGACCTGGATTACGCCAGGGTCAACGGACTCTCCGGTGAAATAAGAGAAAAATTGACCCATGTCAGGCCACGTTCACTGGGCCAGGCATACAGGATTTCAGGTGTGACGCCGGCGGCCATCTCCGCGCTTTCCCTATACCTTTACAAGATGAAAGCAGGCTGAGCCGCTGAAACCACCATTTCCCTTACCTTTCGCGCAGGATTTCATGGTATCCTGGAAGGTGACACACGACAGTGAAGGCGAGAACGAGGAACTCCTGATCACCGGCGCCAAGTCTCTTGGTTTCGAGCTCACACCACAGCAGGTCGGCGCGTTTGGCCAATATCGGTCGCTCCTTTCGTTCTGGAACAGCCGCCTGAACCTTACGGCCGTCCGCGAGCCAGAACTCGTCGTACGTCTGCATTTTCTGGATTGCCTTTCCGTAGTGCCCGTCTTGAGGCGTGACGGCAGCATTCTGGATGTCGGTAGCGGGGCGGGATTTCCCGGAATTCCTATCAAGCTGATGCTTCCCGACAAAAGTGTGTATCTGGTGGAGCCGCGCCGCAAGCGTGCAAATTTCTTGAGACACGTCATGCGGATCCTGAAGCTCACAGATGTCCATGTGATCGAGAGCCGCCTGGAAGATCTATCTGCACAACCAATACCACCAATAAAGGAGACCATTACCCGCGGGCTTTCTGATACTCGTGGGTTTCTGAAGGTGAGCGGAGAGTTGCTGGCGCCAAGCGGCGTCGCCATCCTTATGCAAGGTTCCAAAGGAGCCGCGGTTTTGGACGATCTCCGAGGTGGCCTTTCAGAGTGTGGGCTCATGGAGAGACAAAGCATCCGCTTCGAGCTGCCTGTCGGCGGAGAGCGAAGAACCATACTGATGTTCCAAAAAACGCAAAAAGCGTCGCCGGAATCATGATCGGCCCGCAAGCGCTCCACAATCATGTTTCACGTGAAACACGGGCCTTCCTTTTCGGCCCCGGGCGTGCTAGAAAACAGGCTTCTGGAAATCTCATAACCTATTGATTATAAAAGATTTTTGGGAAAGATCATCGCCATAGCCAATCAGAAGGGCGGGGTTGGGAAGACCACCACGGCGGTGAATCTCGGCGCGTCTCTGGCAGTCGCTTCGAAGAGGGTCCTGATCGTGGACATGGACCCGCAGGGCAATAGCACGACAGGTTTCGGGGTCGATCCCAAGTCGCTCAACAAGAGCATCTACGACGTGATGCTCGAGAATTGTTTCGTCACCGAGGCACTCTGCGCTACGCAAATGCCTTCGCTGTTCCTGTTGCCTGCCAACCGCGATCTGGTGAGCGCGGAACTTCAGATGATCGACATGGAGAACCGCATCGGGCGGCTTGGGCAAGCTCTGGAGACCGTCAGGTACCGCTTCGACTACATCCTGCTGGATTGTCCGCCGTCCCTGGGGCTTCTCACTCTCAATGCGTTGGTTGCCGCCGATTCGCTGCTGGTCCCCCTTCAGTGCGAGTACTATGCCCTCGAAGGCCTCAGTGCGGTTCTGGACACGATGAAACGTGTGCAGAGCTCTTACAATCAACACCTTCAGTTCGAGGGGGTCGTCCTTTGCATGTATGACGGGCGCAGCAATCTCTCGGCACAGGTGGCTGAAGACGTTCGAAGCCACTTTCCCGGCAATGTCTTCCGGACCGTCATCCCCCGAAACGTTCGGCTGAGCGAAAGTCCCAGCCATGGAATGCCGACACTGCTCTACGATGCCCGTTCGACCGGGGCACGGGGCTACCTGAGCCTCGCCGCCGAATTGATGGGTCAAAAGGAGCGAAGTCATGCAGAAGAATAGACTCGGGCGGGGTCTCGATGCCCTGCTCCCGAACAATGAACCGGTAGTGGAGGATTCCCCCTCGGAGACGCCGCCCCTGGCGGTCTCCCCTTCGTTGATCGTACCGAATCCGAACCAGCCGAGGCGAGTCTTTGACGATGCGAAGATAGATGAACTGGCCAGCTCCATAGAGTCCAGCGGCATGCTCCAACCTTTGGTTGTGCGTACCAGTGCAAGCGGCTACGAATTGATCGCGGGCGAGCGCCGGCTACGTGCCGCGCGTAGGCTCGGACTCTCGGAAGTACCTATTATCATTCATGAAACGCCCGATCCGAACTCGTTGCTTCTGGCTCTGATCGAGAACCTCCAACGTGAGGATCTGAACCCCATCGAGGAAGCGGCCGCCTTCGCCGAGCTCCAGGAACAATTCGACCTGACTCAGGAACAGGTGGCGGAAAGGGTCGGCAGGAGCCGGTCCGCGGTCGCCAACTCGTTGAGGCTCCTGTCCCTGCCCGACCAAGTCAGGGAACACGTCGCCCGCGGCGAGTTGGCCGCCGGTCAAGCCCGGGCACTCCTGGGCCTCAACGACCGATCAATGCTGGCAGCGGCCGCCCGCGAGGTCATGGCCAGGAATTTGTCCACCCGCGAGACCGAAGCCCTGGTCAAGCGACTGAATGGCGCGAGACGGACAAAGACCGAAAACCGTCTCGATCCCGACCTGTCGAACCTGGTTGAAACACTACAGCGTCGCCTCGGCACCCGGGTCAGACTCATGCACCGGGCTCGCGACGACAAGGGCAAGCTGGAAATCGAGTACTATTCGCAGGATGACCTGGAACGCATCACGAACATGATGATAGGGAACGGGGAGCAGTGATTCCCCCCACGCAATGGGATGGACACGGAGACCCCGTAGCGGTTTCTTGGCCGAAACGAGCTTGCTTTCGTCGGTTTGTCGGTAGTGAAATGATATTAGGGCAGGTTCGCGCGACATCGTCGGCAAGGTTGGCAATCTGCCAGGCTTGGTGGCGACATTTGGAATCGGACGGATGGAGCATATGCGCATAGAGCCAGAGATCAGTGGTGTGAGCATTGTTTTGGTTGGCAAGTTTAACCCTGCGATTTTCACACCTGCCTGGTTTACGCTGCATGACCTGTTGCCGAAGAGTACGGAGGAGGACGCACAGTTGCAGGTCGCGCACCAGCGGTTGACTGTATTCTCCATCGACTGGCTCAGAAGTGGCGAGCGGCCAAGCGGCCGCGCATCGGTATTCAAGGTTCCGCACCATGGGTCGGCAAATGCCCATGAAGACGGTGTATGGAGACACATGCTCGATCCTGGGCCGTTCGCGGTGCTCACGCCTTGGCGCAGAGGTGGCCGTGTCTTGCCGAGTCGACAGGATGTTCAGCGGATTCTTACGTACACCGGACACGCCTTCACCGCGGCGAATGCGAAGCAGGCCAATCGATCTCGTAAGCGCCAGGATCGACTGGTGACTCGGGCTCTACGAGAAGCCAAAGCCAGACTTCGTGAGCAGCCCATTTTGGCCGGTACAGTCCGCCTGCGACGTCACATGAATCCTGGTTCGGAATGGAAGGTCGAGGTGTTCGGGCCTGCATGTCACCTCAGCGATTTCGCTGCGTAAAGATAATCTGCAGGCCCTGCGCGCCCTCGGAAAACGATCTCCGGGCCGGATACATGACCGCGATCAAGACGCAGAAAATGGGCACCAATACAGAAGCTGGCCGCTCAGTGGTTGCGTCCCACGCGCTTTGACAAGCACAAGTGTGAATGCTATAGACCTGTCCGTGCTCGGCAGTTGAAAGGGGCGTGCCTTTCCTCGACTGCGACAGAGACTCATCCGGTGCGGCGCCATAGGGCCTGCGCTCCCGTGGAACAAGCTACTGGACAGACTATTGAGGCTTTCCCTTTCCGAGGGCGTCAAACCGTTTTGCGGTTGACTTCATCGAGCAAACACGGGGAAGGAACGACGACTATAATATCCAGGCTAGAGGCTACCTGACGACATCCCGGTTCACGCCATCTCCGTATTTCCCTTGACCCTGGTCTCCCGTCCGAGTCCGGCGTCATTAGCACCGAATCCGAAGCATGATCAGCATAGACTTTTCCCTGGTGGTCCAAATTGTCCTGTTCCTGATTCTCTGGAGCATTCTGCGCCGGGTCCTGTTCGGGCCGGTGGGGCGTCTGATGGCGGAACGGGAACGCAGGACCGAGGGTGCCCACGCCGAAGCCCGCTCCATGGTCGAGGAAGGCAAGGAGCTGCAGGCGCAATACGACGCGGCCATTGCCAAGGCGCGCGCCGAAGGGGAAGTGATCAAGAGTGAGATAAGGGAGGAGGCGCTCAAGGCACGCAACGTCATCCTCTCGCAGGGACGCGACGCCGCGACCCGGAAGATCCAGGAGATAAGGGAAGAGGTCCGGAAGGAAATGGAAGCGGCGCGCCGCGTCGCCTCGACCAACGCCGACGCGCTGGCGCAGCAGATGGCGGAAAAAGTTCTGGGCCGGAAGCTGACATGACCCTTTTGAGCGACATGCTCGTGTCCGCGGCATGGGCTGCTTCGGGAGGCGAAGCCCACGTTCCCTCCATCACGGAGTTGCTCTTCCCGCTGATCAACTTTCTGATCTTTGCCTTTCTGGTCAAGCGCTACGGCCTTCCGCTGATCCGGCAGCACCTCAAGCAACGCCGCGAGACCCTCACGGAAGCGGTGGCGACGGCGCGGCAGGCCAAGGGCGAAGCCGAAGGGTACGTTCGGAAGTATCAGGAATTGCTGAACGGGCTTGACGGGGAATGCGATCGCATCCGGGATGGGCTGAGGGCCGAAGGCGAGCGCGAACGGACGAGAATCGTGGCCGAGGCGGAAGAAACGGCTACAAAACTGAAAGCCGATGCGGACTTCCTGGCCGAGCAGGAAATCAAGATGGCTCGACGGCAGATTCGCGGAGAGATGGCGCTGTTGGCCGAGGCCGCGGCTGAAAGGGTCATCCAGCAGCACATGGCAGCCGCCGACCAGGAGCGCATGGTCGAGAGCTTCTCACAACAGATACAGGTGCTCTGACACTTCGATGACGCTTCGGGAGCGCTGTACGAAGCCGCCGTCCTGCAAAGTCGCCGAGGGAACCGGGTTCATAAAGAGATGATCGAAGGAAAGCTGAGCCGCCGTTACGCAAGAGCCGTTTTCGAGCTCGCTGCCGGCCGCGAGGAGGCCATCGGAGCCGAGGTCAACGGATTTCTCGGGGCGTACGAGAACCCCGACCTCAGGAGGGTGTTGGGGAACCCCGCTTTCGAGCAGGACCGCCGCAGGGATATCGTGGTCGATCTGGCGGGGCGCCTGGGGCTGTCGGACCTGACCACCAACTTCCTCTCGCTGCTGGTCACGCGGGACCGCCTGGATGGCTTGCCCTCCATCGCGCGTCATTTCCACCGCCTGCTGGATGATCTGAGGGGCCGTGTCAATGCCCGGGTCATCGTGTCCCAACCCTTGGCCGAGGAACAACGGGAAAGCCTTGTCGCGGTGGTCGGCGAGATGAGCGGCAAGACCGCCATTCTCACGCAAGAAGTGGATCCTGCCATCATCGGAGGCATCATCGTCGAGGTCGGCGGCAAGGTTTACGACGGCAGCGTGCGGACGCAGCTTCAGAGCCTCAGACAGAGCATCGAACGGACCTACTAGCGAGCGGACATGTAGGGGCGGGTTTCAAACCCGTCCGTGTGGCGGAGAAAGCAGACCAGTCCAAGGGAGCTATTCATGGAGATCGGGACGGCCGAGATAACCAGCATCATCAAGAAGCAGATCGAAGACTACGACAAGGCTGTAAAGGTCGAGGAGATCGGCACCGTCCTGTCCACGGGAGATGGCATCGCCCGCATCTACGGTTTGGACAACGCCGCGGCCGGAGAGCTCCTGGAGTTTCCCAACAACGTGTTCGGCATGGCGCTGAACCTGGAGGAGGACAATGTCGGCGCCGCGCTCTTCGGCGAGTCGTACCTGATCAAGGAAGGCGACCGTGTCAACCGAACCGGCCGCATCGTCGAGGTTCCCGTGGGCGATGCGCTCAGGGGTCGGGTGGTGTCCCCGCTCGGAGAGCCCATCGACGGCCGGGGTCCCATCGAAACCACCGAACGGCGCCGGATCGAGATCAAGGCCCCCGGCATCGTCGCGCGCCAGCCGGTGACGCAACCGCTGCAAACGGGGCTCAAGGCCATCGACTCCATGATTCCCATCGGGCGGGGCCAACGGGAGCTCATCATCGGCGACCGCCAGACCGGGAAGACCGCGGTTTGCCTCGATACGATCATCAATCAGAAGGGCGGCGACGTGACCTGCATTTACGTGGCCGTGGGGCAGAAGCGCTCCACCGTGGCCCAGGTCGTGGATCAGCTCAGGCAGTACGGCGCCATGGACTACACCATCGTCGTGGCGGCCACCGCCTCGGAGTCGGCCCCGCTCCAGTACATCGCACCCTACAGCGGCTGCACCATGGGCGAGCACATCCGCGACAACGGCGGCCACGCCCTGGCCATCTACGACGACCTCTCGAAGCATGCGGTGGCTTACCGCCAACTCTCCCTGCTGCTGCGCCGTCCGCCGGGCCGAGAAGCCTTTCCGGGTGATGTTTTTTACCTGCATTCCAGGCTGCTGGAGCGCGCGGCCAAGATGAGTGACGATCAGGGCGGCGGCTCGCTGACGGCCTTGCCGATCATCGAGACCCAGGCAGGCGACGTATCCGCCTATGTTCCCACCAATGTCATTTCCATCACCGACGGTCAGATCTATCTCGAGACCGACCTCTTCTACTCGGGGGTGCGTCCGGCCATCAACGTCGGTCTGTCGGTTTCCCGGGTGGGCGGCAACGCCCAGATCCGGGCCATGAAGCAGGTCGCCGGCGGGCTTCGGCTGGACTTGGCGCAATACCGCGAAATGGCTGCTTTCGCCCAGTTCGGTTCGGACCTCGACGTGGCCACCCAGCGGCAGATCGCCCGCGGCAGCCGGCTGGTGGAGATTCTCAAGCAGGGACAGTATCAACCCATGCCCGTCGAGAGGCAGGTGCTCATCATCTACGCGGGCACCAACGGCTTCGTCGACCAGATCGCCCCCGAGGACCTGCAACGATACCAGAACGAGCTGTTCGAGTTCGTGAAGTCGCAATACCCCGGTCTGCTCCCGGCCATCGTCGAGAAGCGTCAGATCAACGACGAAATCAAGGGAAGTGCGGAGAAGGCGTTGCAGGAATTCAGCCAACGGTTTGAAGCGTAAGTGCCCAATCTCAAGGATATAAGGAAGCGGATCGCCTCGGTTCGCAACACCCAGCAGATCACCAAGGCGATGAAGATGGTGGCGGCGGCCAAGCTGCGCCGGGCCCACGAGGCCGCGGTGGAGGCACGGCCCTACGCCGAGAAGATGCGGGCGCTGCTGTCGAACCTTTCGGCGCGGGTGTCGGAGGACAGCCATCCACTGCTGATCGAGCGAGAGGAGAAGCGCATCGACGTGCTCCTGGTCACCGCGGACCGCGGCCTGTGCGGCGCCTACAACAGTAACGTGATCCGTCTGGGCGAGAGCTTTCGTGCGGAACACAGCGACAAGGAAGTCCCTTTCCGGTTCGTCGGACGCAAGGGCGCGGAGTATTTTCGGCGCCGGGGGGTGACCGCCATGGACGACGGTCCGGCGACGTGGCACGCGCCGGCGGAGGAACTCGCTGCGGCCGCTGCCGGCAGCCTCATCGGGCGTTTCCTGAACGGTGAATCCGACGCCACTTACATCATATACAGCCAATTCCGCTCGGCCCTGTCACAGGTCCCCGCGGCGGCCCGGATCATTCCGGTGGCGCCCTCGGGGGTGGACGAAGAGCAGCACCTGACCGAGTACCTGCTCGAGCCCGGTATCGACGACCTGCTTTCCAACCTGCTGCCCAAGAGCGTGGAGGTTCAGGTCTACCAGGCGTTCCTCGAGGCCAGCGCCGGCGAGCACGGAGCCCGAATGACGGCCATGGAATCCGCCACCAGCAACGCCTCCGACCTGATCAGCGACCTCACGCTTCAGATGAATCGGGCGCGACAGGCGGCCATCACCAAGGAGCTCCTGGAAGTGATCTCCACGGCGGAAGCGCTGTAGGGGCGGGTTTCAAACCCACCGGTGTTGCGGGTACCACGCGAGCAAGAGCGACGCGCCGACGGCAAAACACCAGGGATTCCCGTTGGAACGGAGGATGAAGACGCTATGAACATGGGCAAGATTACTCAGGTCCTGGGGGCCGTGATCGACGTGGAGTTTTCCGACGGCTCCCTGCCGCCGATCTACAACGCCATCAAGGTCACCAACAAGGCCATCGACGACCGCGAGTGGAACCTGGTGGTGGAGGTGGCGCAGCACTTGGGTGAGAACACCGTTCGCTGCATCGCCATGGACTCCACCGAGGGGCTGGTTCGCGGCATGGACGCCATGGATACCGGCGCCGGCATCAGCGTGCCCGTGGGCGAGAAGACCTTGGGCCGGATCCTGAACGTGGTCGGCGAGCCCGTGGACGAGGGCGCGCCGGTGGAAGCCGAGCAGCACTTCCCGATCCATCGCGAGGCGCCTCCCTTCGTCGACCAGGAAACCCAGGTCCAGGCCTTTGAGACCGGAATCAAGGTGGTGGATCTGCTGGCGCCCTATGCCCGCGGCGGCAAGGTCGGCCTCTTCGGCGGCGCCGGCGTGGGCAAGACCGTCATCCTCATGGAGCTCATCAACAACCTGGCCATGAAGCACGGCGGCTACTCGGTGTTCGGCGGCGTCGGCGAACGGACCCGTGAGGGAAACGACCTCTGGCTGGAAATGAAGGAATCCGGGGTCATCGACAAGACGACGCTGGTCTACGGGCAGATGAACGAGCCGCCGGGAGCCCGCGCCCGCGTGGCCTTGTCGGCATTGACCATGGCCGAGTACTTCCGGGACGAGGAGGGGCGGGACATCCTGCTCTTCATCGACAACATCTTCCGTTTCACCCAAGCTAACTCGGAGGTCTCCACACTGCTGGGCCGCATGCCCTCGGCGGTGGGCTACCAGCCCACGCTGTCCACTGACCTGGGCGAGTTGCAGGAGCGCATCACCTCCACGCGCAAGGGCTCGATCACGTCGGTGCAGGCCATCTACGTCCCCGCCGACGACCTGACCGACCCGGCTCCGGCCACCACGTTCTCCCATCTGGATGCCACCACGGTTCTGTCCCGGCAGATCGCGGAGCTGGGCATCTACCCGGCGGTGGACCCGCTCGATTCCACCTCGCGAATCCTCGACCCGCGGGTGGTGGGCGACGAGCACTACGAGGTGGCGCGGCAGGTACAGGCAATTCTGCAGCGCTACAAGGACCTCCAGGACATCATTGCCATCTTGGGCATGGACGAGCTCTCCGAAGAGGACAGGCTGACGGTGACCCGGGCCCGGAAAGTGCAGCGTTTTCTCTCGCAGCCGTTCCACGTCGCGGAAGTGTTCACCGGCACGCCGGGCGTGTACGTCGAGCTCAAAGACACCATCGAGGGCTTCAAGGCCATCGTGGACGGCAAGCACGACGACCTTCCCGAACAGGCTTTCTACATGGTCGGGACCATGGAGAGCGCCATCGAGAAGGGACGACGGCTCGCAGCCGAGTAGGTCATGGCCGGCGACATTTCACTCAGGGTCGTAACGCCGGTCCGGCTGGTGCTCGAAGAGCAGGTGGACGAGTTGACCGCGCCCGGTCCTCTGGGCCAGCTCGGCATCCTGCCCGACCACGCCGCGCTGATGACCACGCTGGACATCGGACAGCTCAGCTACAAGAAGTCCGGCGCCACCTCCTTCATCACCCTCACCGGCGGGTACGCCGAGGTGCTCGACAACGTCGTCACCGTTCTGGCGGATGCCGCTGAGTTTCCTCACGAGATCGACCCGGCGCGGGCCGAGAACGCCCGGGCCAGAGCCGAGCGCACGCTCGGGGACAGCGCCCATGTCGATGAGGAAGCGCTGGTGGCGGCGAGGGCCGCCCTGCAACGTGCCCTCGTAAGGCTCGAAACCGCCGGTTACCGCTGACCGGTCCGGTAGTTGCAAAAAAATCGCCCGCCCACGACGGAATCCGTCCCGCTTCCCCCTCCGTCATTCCCGCTTGCGCGGGAACGACGGATTCGTGCATGCTGGCCGGAGGCGTGCATTTGGGCTAAGATGTGGAACATGTTGCGCTATTTTACGGCAGGAGAGTCCCACGGCCCGTGCCTCACCACCATCATCGAGGGGGTGCCGGCGGGATTCGATATCGACATCGAGAAGGTCGATCACGATCTCTGGCGCCGCCAGCAGGGCTACGGCCGGGGCGGCCGGATGCTCATCGAGAAGGATGAGGTGCAGGTACGGTCGGGTCTTCGATGGGGAAAGACTCTGGGCTCGCCGATCAGCTTCGGCATCGACAACCGCGACTGGAAGAACTGGACCAGGAAGATGTCGCCCTACGCGGAGGACACGGGCCAGGCCATAGCGGTCAAGAAGCCCCGTCCGGGCCACGCGGACCTCACCGGGGTCTTCAAGTACGGTCATTCGGACATCCGCAACATCCTCGAGCGCGCCAGCGCCCGCGAAACCGTGTCACGGGTGGCGGTGGGCTCGTTCTGCAAGCAGCTTGTGGAACCGTTCTCGGTCAAGGTGCGGGGTTACCTTCGCTCCCTCGGCGGCATCGAGGCGGACGTGGACGGGAAGAGCTACGATGAGATCTTCGAGCTGGCGGAGAACTCCCCCGTGCGCATGGCGGATACGGAGGCCGAGAAAAAGGCTATCGATCTCATCGACGCGTGCAAGAAGGATGGCGACACCTTGGGCGGCGTCTTCGAGGTGGTGGCCACCGGGGTGCCGCCGGGTCTGGGAAGCCACGTGCATTGGGACCGGAAGCTGGACGGTCGGCTGGCCCAGAGCCTCATGAGCATACAGGCCATGAAGGGGGTGGAGATCGGCCGCGGCTTCGACATGGCTCGGCGGCGAGGGTCGGAGGTGCACGACGAGATATTCTACGAGCCGCGGCACATGATCTCCGACACCAAGCCGCGCATGCAGCCCACCGACTTCTATCGCGGCAGCAACAATTCGGGCGGCCTCGAAGGCGGTATGACCACCGGCGCTCCGTTGATCGTCCGGGTTGCCATGAAGCCGATTTCCACTCTCATGAGCCCGCTTCAGTCGGTGAATCTCGACACCAAACAGCCAGAAGATGCATCGGTGGAGCGCTCGGACGTCTGCTCCGCGCCGGCCGCGGCGGTCATCGGCGAGGCCATCGTGTCGTTCGAGCTGGCGCGGGCGTTCCTGGAGAAGTTCGGCGGGGACTCGTTGGCTGAAATCACCCGCAACTATGACGGCTACCTGGACCAGATCAAGAGCCTCTGAGGCCCGGTCCAAGTCAGTGTCCCGTCGCGTGGGCGGGACATGACAACCGACGACGCGAACATCGCGTTGACGGGTTTCATGGCGGCCGGCAAGACCGTGGTGGGCCGGAGGCTGGCGCAGGTCCTGGGTTGGTCGTTCCTGGACCTGGACGCCGTCATCGAGGCGGGCGAGGGGCTCGCCGTTCGTGAGATTTTCGCGAGCCGCGGGGAGCCTTACTTCCGGGGACGCGAGAAGGCGGCCCTCGGGCAGGTGCTGAACGGAGCCGAACAGGTCATCGCCTTGGGCGGGGGCGCGGTGGTGGACGGCGACAACCTGAGGCTGCTCAAGGAGCGCAGCCTCCTCATCTGGCTCAAGGTGTCGCCCCGGACGGTCCTCAACCGGACCGGAGGGAGCGGCGACCGCCCGTTGCTGCAAGGGCCCGACAGGCTCAAGCGGATCCGGGAGCTTTCGGAGCAGCGGAAAGGCATCTATGCCGAGGCCCACCTCACGGTGGAAACCGATGATCTGACCGTGGATCAAGTGGTGCAGCGTATCCAACAGCAGCTATGCAGACCGTAAGCGTCAATCTGGGACAGCGATCGTATGCCATCGAGTTGGGCGAGGGGCACCTTTCCCGCGTGGGCGAAATCCTGAAGGCCCGGGGAATTGGCGGCCGCGTCGGCATCGTATCGAACCCGCCGGTGGCGGACCTCTATGGCGAGGAGGTCCGAGAGTCCCTCCGGCGCGCGGGCTACGAGACCGCGCTGGTGTTGATCCCGGAGGGCGAGGCGCACAAGGATGCGGCGTCCCTAGGGTTGATCCATGATGCGCTGGTGGAACACCGCTTCGACCGGAGCGCGACGCTGATCGCCTTGGGCGGAGGGGTCATCGGCGATGTGACCGGGTTCGCCGCGGCCACGTTTCTGCGCGGCATCGGCTACGTTCAGATCCCGACGACCCTGCTGGCGCAGGTGGACGCGAGTGTAGGCGGGAAAACCGCGGTCAACCATCGCCAGGGCAAGAACCTCATCGGCGCCTTCCACCAGCCGCGGCTGGTGGTCATCGACTTGAACACGCTGCGTACGCTGCCGCCACGCGAATTCGCAGCGGGGATGGCCGAGGTGATCAAGCACGGTATCATCAAGGACGCCGGGTTCTTCGGGTTCCTGGAAGAGCGGATGGACTCGCTGCTGAGCCTGGACGCCACGGCCGTCGAGAGCGCCGTCGCAGCCTCATGCCGGATCAAGGCCGCGGTGGTGGAACAGGACGAGCGGGAGGACGACCGCCGGGCCATCCTCAACTTCGGTCACACCATCGGCCACGCGCTGGAGTCCTTTACCGGCTACGAGCGCTTCCTCCACGGCGAGGCGGTGGCCATCGGGATGATCCAGGCGGCGGTCCTGTCGGCGGGCCGGGGCCTGTGCAGCGCCGCCACGCTGGGGCGCATCGAAGCGCTGGTGCGGAGGGCGGGCCTGCCGTGGCGTATCCCCGGCGACATCGCCCTGGAGGACCTTGTGGCAGGCATGGCCCTGGACAAGAAGTCGCAGGCCGGCAAGATCAGGTTCGTGCTGTGCGAAGGCATCGGCAGGACCCGCTTCCAATGGTTCTCACCAACCGAAATCGTAAGGGATCTGGCGCCCGGCCCGTGATCCGATGACAAGAGCCTGCGACCATGTCCGACATGAAGATACTGGTCCTCCACGGACCCAACCTGAACCTGCTCGGCTCCCGGGAGCCGGAGATCTACGGCCACGACACCCTCGCCGACATCGACGCCCGCTTGGGCTCGCTGGCCGCGGAGCTGGGGGTGGCGGTGGAGGCGCGCCAGTCCAATCATGAAGGCGAGCTGGTCACCTGGGTCCAGCAAGCCGGCGCAGAGGGATTCCGCGCCGTAATCATCAACGCCGGCGCGTACACCCATACGAGCGTGGCGTTGCGGGACGCCCTGGCCGCCAGCGGGCTCCCGGTCATCGAGGTCCACCTGTCCAACATCTACAAGCGCGAAGAGTTCCGGAGAACGTCCCTGATCGCGGATGTTGCCGTGGGTCAGATCGCGGGATTCGGTCCCCGGAGCTATCTTCTGGCGCTGCGGGTCGCGGCCGAATCCGGCTCCGCAATGAAATAGTCCGAGGCCGAACGCATCCACCGAGAGGCGGCGCTGCGCCATCGGCGCCGTAACATCATGGCTTTCCCCCTGTTCATCCTCGCCCTAGTCACCGGTACCCACATCATCGGGGCCTCCGCGCAATACGGCATCAATACCTTCGCGCCGTTCTATCAGCAGGAGCTGGGTCTCACCCGTGCCCAGGTAGGGCTGTTCTTCACCGCATTCTACATCGGCATGGCCGGCTTCTCGTTCGCCGCGGGATGGTTGAGCGACCGGCTGGGAGTGCGAAGGGCATCCTTCATCGGTCACGTGTTCGCGGGGACGGCGGTGATCTTCGCTTCGTCGGCGCAGTCCTTCGGCCTGGCCTTCGCGTGCTTTCTTCTGACCGGCCTCGGTTACAGCTTCCTCAACCCCGCCTCCACCAAAGGAGTGCTGATGTGGTTCCGGCGGCAGCGCGCCACCGCCATGGGTATCAAGCAGACCGGCGTGCCGGGCGGTGGGGTGCTGACCGCCCTCGTGGGCGCGCCGCTGGCGGCGGTTTTCGGCTGGCGCGCGACGCTCGCGGGTCTCGGTGCGATGAACGTTTTGTTCGGCGTGGCCTTCCGGTTTCTTTGGCGCGAGCCCCCCGAAGCCGAAGGGCCCGACGGAGGCCGTTCCGAGACGGCCGAACGCCCGAGGCTGCGGATCAGGAGCCTGCTGGCCTTGAGTTGCGGCACGGCCCTGCTGCTCATCGGGCAGATGTCGCTCCTCACCTATCTACCGTTGTTTCTCAAGGAGAAGCTGGCTTTCTCCACGGTCCACGCGAGCCAATGGCTCTCCATCACCCAGAGCGGGGCGGTTCTCGGCCGTGTCGGCTGGGGCACGGTGAGCGACCGGCTTTACGGCGGCAGGCGCAAGATCGTGCTGGTGCTCATCGGCACGATCTCGGTCCTCTTGTGCGCGGCGTTCAGCACTCTCCACAAGGGGGTCTCGCCGTTCATCCTGGTTCCCTTGACCTTCTTCGGCGGGTTCACCATGATCGGTTATCAGGGAGTATCGTATTCACTGATCAGCGAGATCGCGGGACAGTCCAGGGCCGGGATGGCCCTGGGCCTGATGATCACCATCAACGCCATGGGGACCGTGGTCGGCACACCCCTGTTCGGCTACATCGTCGACGCCACCGGTTCCTACGTCGTTGCGTGGCAGGCGCTGGCGGGCGTGCTGGCGCTGGGGACCTTGAATATCGCCGTATTCGTGTCGGAGTCCCGTGGCAGCGGCGCCGCGGAATCCCGCGCCCGGTAGCCTGACCGAGTAAAGCAGGAATCTACAGCGAGGCATGGAAATGGGTCCATTTGAGGTTGGATTTTCGTCAAATATTCCCGATATTCTCCTCAAATCCGCCCACAAACGGCCTCCACTTCCATGCCTATCGCTACGATTCGCTTACTCGGTCAGGCTCCTGGCGGGGGTGCTCGGGCATCTCCGGCGGGCTCCCGGCGAATTGGCATTGGCGTTCGGAAGTGCTATCATACGGAATATTCGGTGTTCTGCCGGGTGCACTTCGTGACTCACAAGCAGTGAAGCGTGGCGAAACCACTATGACATGATGGCTTCTTCCGAGTCCGATTACAAAGCTGACAAGATCAAGGTTCTCGAGGGGCTGGAAGCCGTACGGAAGCGCCCCGGCATGTACATCGGAGACACGTCCGAACGGGGTCTCCATCATCTGGTCTATGAGATCGTCGACAATTCCATCGACGAATCATTGGCCGGCCAGTGCGACCGCATCCGGATCACCATTCACATCGATAACAGCGTCACGGTCGTGGACAACGGCCGCGGCATTCCGGTGGACCTCCATGCCACCGAAAAGCTCCCGGCGGCGGAGGTCGTGCTCACCAAGCTGCACGCCGGCGGCAAGTTCGACAAGGGCGCCTACAAGGTTTCCGGCGGCCTGCACGGCGTGGGGCTTTCGGTAGTCAACGCCTTGGCGGAGCATCTCGAAGTAGAGATAAAGCGGGACGGCAAGGTGTACCAGCAGGACTACGAGCGGGGTGTGCCTCTGGCTCCGCTCAAGGAAATGGGCACGTCCACGGAACGGGGGACGCGCGTTACCTTCAAGCCGGATCCCACCGTATTCGAAACCGTGGACATCAGCTTCGACGTGCTGTCCCAAAGGCTCCGGGAGCTGGCGTTCCTGAACCGGGGTCTGCGCATCTTCATCGAGGACGAGCGCCACGACAAGAAGCACGAGTTCTATTACGAAGGCGGCATCGTTTCGTTTGTCGAGCACCTGAACCGGGTCAAGACCGCGATCCATTCCAAGGTCATCTACCTGCACGGCGATAAGGACGGCACCGACGTAGAGATCGCCCTGCAGTGGAACGACAGCTATACCGAGACGGTCTATTCCTTCGCCAACAACATCAACACCGCCGAAGGCGGCACCCATCTGAGCGGCTTCAAGGCGGCATTGACCCGCACCATCAACAACTACGCCGCCGGCTCCAACCTGCTCAAGAAGGACGAGGACAACCTGCAGGGGGACGACGTCCGCGAGGGCCTGACCGGGGTCATCAGCGTCAAGGTGCCGGAGCCCCAGTTCGAAGGCCAGACCAAGACGCGGCTGGGGAACAGCGACGTCAAGGGAATCGTGGAGGCACTGATCAACGAGCGGCTGGCTACCTATTTCGCCGAGCACCCGGGGGACGCCAAGAAGATCGCCTCCAAGGGCATCGAGGCCGCCAGGGTCCGCGAGGCCACCCGCAAGGCCAAGGAGCTGGCGCGACGCAAGGGCGCGCTGGACTCCGCGTCGCTGCCGGGCAAGCTGGCGGATTGCCAGGAACGCGACCCCGCGTTTAGCGAGATCTTCCTGGTGGAGGGCGATTCGGCCGGCGGCTCGGCCAAGCAGGGGCGCGACCGGCGCAATCAGGCCATCCTTCCGCTCAAGGGCAAGATCCTGAACGTGGAGAAGGCGCGCTTCGACAAGATGCTGTCATCCCAGGAGATCCGCCTGCTGCTGACGGCTCTGGGCGCGGGCGTCAAGGAGGATTACAACTCGGAGAAGCTCCGCTACCACACGGTCATCATCATGACGGATGCGGACGTGGACGGCTCCCACATACGGACGCTGCTGCTGACCTTCTTCTACCGCCAGATCCCGGACCTGGTGGAGAAAGGCTACCTGTACATCGCGCAGCCGCCGCTCTACAAGGTCAAGCGGGGCAAGCAGGAACGCTACCTGAAGGATGAGAACAGCCTCGAGGACTACCTTATCGAGAAGGGCACCGAGAACCTGCGGCTACGATCCGCGGAATCGAACGGCAACGGCAGCAGGGACCGTGGCGGCGAAGTGAGGGGCGCCGCGCTTCAGTCCTTCATCAAGAAGGTGGTGCGGATGGACAAGCTGCTGCAGCTCATGGCCAGGAAGCACAAGGAGCGCGCCCTGATCGAGGGGCTGTTGCTGCAGCCCGACTTCAACGCGGGACGGCTCAGGGACGAGAAGGAGTTGGAGGACCTCGCCATTCAACTCGCCTCCTACATCAATCTGCTGGCGCCGGAGGTGGGACCGATGTCCGGCGTGCCCGAGCAAGACCTGGAGCACGATTGCTGGAAGCTGGTGTGCTCGACCCGCTCCAACGGCAACGGCATCCGTACCGTCATCGACCGGGAGTTCCTTGCCAGCCCCGAGTACCGTGAGCTCAAGCGTGTCCACGGCGAGTTGCTGGTTTCCGGCCACTCCCCCTTCATTGTGGAGGAAGGCGAGCGTACCAGCGAGTCGCCCCCCCACAAGGAGTTGCGCTCTCACAAGGCCCTGCTCGAGTTCGTCATGGAGCGGGGCAAGAAGGGACAGTACATTCAGCGGTACAAAGGTCTGGGGGAGATGAACCCGGAGCAGCTTTGGGAGACCACCATGGATCCCGAGTCCCGGGTGCTGCTGCAGGTCCGCATCGAGGACGGCGTCGACGCCGACGTTGTCTTCTCCACGCTCATGGGCGACCACGTGGAGCCCCGCCGGAAGTTCATCGAGGACTACGCTCTGAAGGTGAGGAACCTGGACATTTGATGTCCCGTCCTCGCAGGGTCATGAGGCACGGGCGGGTTTGAAACCCGCCCGCCCGCGTGCGTGTCGTCGCGCCCTGCCGACAACGAACAGCCCCGTTTCATGGAAGCCGTAACAAGACAACAGAAAGTCCCCGTCTACATCGAGGACGAGATGCGCCAGTCCTACGTGGACTACGCCATGAGCGTCATCGTCGGGCGGGCGCTGCCGGACGTGCGGGATGGATTGAAACCGGTGCATCGGCGCGTGCTCTTCGCCATGCACGACATGGGCAACCACTGGAACAACGCCTACCGCAAATCCGCCCGGGTCGTGGGCGACGTCATCGGCAAATACCATCCCCACGGCGACGCCGCCGCCTACGACGCCATCGTCCGACTCGCGCAGGGCTTCTCCATGCGCTACTGCCTGGTGGACGGGCAGGGAAACTTCGGCTCCATCGACGGCGACCCGCCGGCCGCCATGCGCTACACGGAAATCCGCATGGCGCGCATCGCCCACGAGCTGCTCGCGGACATCGACAAGGAGACCGTCGACTTCCTGCCCAACTACGACGATTCCCTGCAGGAGCCGTCGGTGCTGCCGTCGCGGCTTCCTAACCTGCTCATCAACGGCGCCTCCGGCATTGCCGTGGGCATGGCCACGAACATCCCGCCGCACAACCTCAGCGAGGTGATCGACGGCATCATCGCGCTGGTGGAGCGGCCCGAGCTGACCATCGACGAGCTGATGCAGTACATCCCCGGCCCGGACTTTCCCACCGGAGGGTTCATTCACGGGCGTGAAGGCATCAGTCAAGGCTACAAGACCGGACGGGGCAGCGTGCAGATGCGCGCACGGGTCTTTACCGAGACCGTCAAGCGAACGGGCAAGGAGCAGATCATCATCTCGGAAATCCCGTACATGGTGAACAAGACCCGGCTCCTCGAGCAGGTCGCCAACCTGGTCAACGACAAGAAGATCGAGGGCATCGCCGACCTGCGGGACGAGTCCGACCGCGATGGCATGCGCATCGTCATCGAGCCCAAGCGCGACGCGGTACCGCAGATCGTCATCAACGCCCTGTACAAGCACACGAGCCTTCAGGAATCCTTCGGCGTCAACATGCTTGCCATCATCGACAGCCGCCCGAAGCTCCTGAACCTGAAGGAGATCCTCGATGCGTTTCTCGAGCACCGCCGGGAAACGGTCACCCGGCGGACCGCCCACGACCTGAGGAAGGCCGAGGAACGGCTGCACATCCTCGAAGGCCTCAAGATCGCCCTGGACCACCTCGACGAGGTCATCACCCTGATCCGCGAGTCGCCCGATCCCCGCTCCGCGCGGGAAGGTCTCATGACCAATTTCGGCCTTTCGGAGGCTCAGTCCCGGGCCATCCTGGAAATGCGCCTGCAGCGGCTGACCGGGCTCGAGCGCGACAAGATCATCGAGGAGTACCGGGCCACCGAGGCCACCATCGCCGAGCTGCGCGGGATCCTGGCAGACGAGAAGAAGATCTACGCGATCATCGTTGAGGAGCTCCGGGAGGTCAAGGAAGCATATGGCGACGAGCGGCGCACCGCCATCGTCGACAAGGCCGAGGAGATATCCATCGAGGACCTCATCGTGGAGGAGGACATGGTGGTCACCGTGTCCCACGAGGGGTATATCAAGCGCAACCCCATCACCCTGTACCGTGCGCAAAACCGTGGCGGCAAGGGCAAGGTGGGCACGACGACCAAGGACGAGGACTTCGTCGAGTATCTGTTCGTCGCCTCCACCCACTCCCATATCCTGTTCTTCACCACCATCGGCAAGGTCTACCGCATCAAGGTTCACGAATTGCCCCAGGCCAGCCGTTCCGCGAAAGGCCGGCCGGTGGTGAACCTGCTGCAGCTTCAGGACGGCGAGAAGGTCTCGGCGTTTCTGCCCGTGCGGGAGTTCCAGGAAGGCCGCTACGTTATGTTCGCGACCCAGAACGGTCTGGTCAAGAAGACCGCCCTCATGGCCTACTCGAGTCCCCGGGCCACCGGCATTCGCGCCATCGCGCTGGAGGAAAAGGACTCCCTCATCGGGGTCCGGCTCACGGACGGCGATCAGGAGATCCTGCTGTCCAGCATGGACGGGCAGGCCATCCGCTTCAAGGAGGAGCAGATCCGCGCCACCGGCCGCGGGACCATGGGCGTCATCGGCGTCCGGCTGGAAAAGGACGACCAAGTGGTGAGCATGGAGGTGCTGCACCCCGGCGCGTCGATCCTCACCGTAGCGGACAAGGGCATGGGCAAGCGCACCGGCATCGACGAGTACCGGCTCCAGGGCCGTGGCGGCAAGGGCCTCATCACCATGAAGACCACCGAGCGGACCGGACGGGTGGTGGGCGTGCAGCAGGTGATGGACGAGGACCAGTTGATGCTGATCACCGACGGCGGCAAGATCATCCGGCTACGCATCGGCGACATCCGCGTCATCGGCAGAAACACTCAAGGCGTGCGCCTCATCGACCTCGACAACGGCGAGCGGGTGGTCTCCATCGCCCGATTGGCCGAAGACGACAGCCAGGAGCCTGACCGAGTAAGCGAATCGTAGCGATAGGCAGGGAAATGGATCCATTTCCCTGCCTCGCAGTAGATTCCTGCCTGACTCGGTCAGGCTCCTGGGCCGTCGCATACGATGCCCGAATCGTCATTGGTGCGAAACGTGGCAGCCAAGCCCCGAAACCGTCATTCCCGCGAAAGCGGGAATCCAGGCGGGGAGGAGCCAAGGGAGCACAGCCGTTGCGGATTCCCGGAGTGTCCATCGGTGTCATAGGCGCGGGCGGCTGGGGTACGGCCCTGGCCGTGCTGCTGTGCCGGAAACACGACGAGGTCACCTTGTGGTGTCACTCTACGGAAACGTTCGCGCGGATACGTGAGACGGGCGAAAATTCCGCTTACCTCCCCACCGTCAAGCTGCCTGACCGCCTCCAGGTCACCGGTTCCCTGGAAACCGCCGCATCCGGCCGTGACCTGCTCATCTGCGTGACCCCGTCCCACTTCCTGCGTGAAGTCATGAGCGGCGCGGCGCCGTTCGTGACGCCCGAAACCATCGTGGCGTGCGGCTCCAAAGGAATCGAGGAGGCGACGCTGATGACCATGGGCGACGTCCTGATGGAGGTTCTGGGCCATCCCCGCCGGCACGCTTTCCTGTCCGGGCCGACGTTCGCTCTGGAAGTGGCCAAGGGGTTGCCGGCCGCCATCACCGTGGCCAGCGCCGACCCCGGCGTGGCGCGGAAAGTGCAGCAAAGCCTCGGCTCCAGGGAGTTCCGGGTCTATACGTCAACCGACGTCCCGGGGGTCCAGATGGGCGGTGTAATCAAGAACGTCATTGCCATAGCCGCCGGAGTCAGCGACGGTCTGGATCTCGGGTACAATGCCCGGGCCGCGCTCATTAGCCGCGGGCTGGCTGAAATGACCCGGCTAGCCGTGAAGATGGGCGCCGACCCGGTCACGCTTGCCGGCCTTCCGGGCCTCGGCGACCTGGTGCTCACCTGCACCGGCCACCTGAGCCGCAACCGCAAGGTCGGTTTCGCGCTCGGACAGGGGCGCCGGCTTCCGGAGATCGTCGTGGAAACCCGGATGGTCGCCGAGGGCATCCGCAACACCCGCACCGTCCATCTCCTGGCCCAGCGATTCGGCGTCGAGATGCCTATCGTGGACCAGATGTACCGCGTCGTCTACGAGGACAAGGACCCCATCCAGGCCGTCCGCGACCTCATGGCCCGGACCCAGAAAGCCGAGGCCGACTGAGGCTTTTCCCATCCCTCCGCCGGCAGGAAGCTTGACAGCACAATCAAAACCCGCTTCTATCATGTACCGCCACGAAGCTAAAGAAGGGCCCTTTCAAGCCGATTCCCTGATGGGAAACGAAACCTTGAGGGGAGCACATACCATGACGGAATTCGAAGCGGCGACTATTGAATTTCAGAACGCGACCATTGCATTTCAGAGCGCCACCATCGATTACCAGAACGCCTCGCTTATCGCACAATATGTACAAGCCGCCGTTGCCGCCGTTGTCGGGATAGGCCAATGCGTCTTGATCTATGCCGGGATACTCTTGATGCGCCGGTCATCGGATCAACGGCACCGCGAATCCAATCAACGGCACCGCGAAGTCATGCAAGCCGCCGAACGTCAGCACACCGAAACCATGGTCACGTTGGATGCACAGCGCCGCGCCCTCGAAGTCCTGATTGAACGCACCGCGTCGTTACAGACAACGTAGCATCCGGCGCCGAAAAGTGGTGGTGGCGTTGCCGGGCAATCCGGCAGTCCTTTCCTTCCATGTTCGCGGGACGCCTTCCACAAATTGACAAGCCATCCCCTGTATGCTTGAAATAAAGCACTGAAAAAGTGAAGGTGTGGAAATGAAACGGACTTATCAACCGAGTAATCTGAGGCGAAAGAGAAACCACGGCTTTTTTGCGCGAATGGAGACCCCTGGCGGACGCAACGTGCTGAGGCGCCGGAGGGCCAAGGGAAGAAAGCGGTTGACCGTTGTCATCCCACCAAAGGGTCCTCGTTCCTAGGACGAGCCGTTGTCCGGTGTCCGCGAGAGTTTCCCAAAGGAAGCCCGCCTGACCAGACGTTCCGAGTTCCTGCTGCTGTCCCGCAGGGGCAGGAAGTTCTACACGCCGCACTTCATCATTATCCGAAGAGACAACGACCATCTGGGGAAACGGCTGGGAGTCACGGTCAGTTCCAAGGTGGGGAACGCGGTGGTGCGCAACCGCTTGAAGCGGGGGCTGCGCGAGTTCTTCCGTCGCGAGCGCGAAAGTTTCCGCCCCGACCAGGATACGGTCATCATTGCCCGTAGGGGAGCAGGAGTGTTGAGTCACGCGACCATGACCGCGGAGCTCCGCAAAGTGATCGGTCCGAATCCGCAGTCCGGTTGAACCCATGACAACGATTCTCCGCACCGCTGTGCGAATCTGTATCCGGTCCTACCAGTGCCTTGTTTCGCCGCTCCTGCCGCGCTGCTGCCGGTTCTTCCCGACCTGCTCCGCCTACGCCTTGCACGCGGTGGACCGCTACGGCGTCGTCAAGGGGCTTCGCTTGGGCGCCTTGAGAATTCTGCGCTGTCACCCCCTCCACGCCGGAGGGTACGACCCCGTTCCGTGAAAATTCCATGGAAAAACAAGCCTTCATAGCGGTCGTCCTCTCGATCCTCATCATCATCCTCTACCAGGAGTACATGAGGCGTTTCCATCCGCCGGCGCCGCCTCCGGCGAAGGAGACCGCAACGCGGCCTCTGGAGGCGCCCGCCGTCCCGCAGTTAGCGCCGAAACCGCCGCCGGCCGCTCCTGCCGAGGTTGCCCCGAATGTCCCGTCCGTCCCGGTCCGGGAGGTGACGGTGGAGACCCCTGACTACATTGCACGCTTCACCAATCAGGGTGCCCGGCTCAAGAGCTTTCGTCTGAAGCGGTACCGCGCCGGGGTGGCGCCCGACAGCCCGTTGATCGACATGGTATCTTCCGGATCGGAGTTGGAATATCCTTTGGGACTCCGCCTCGCCGACACGCCCGCCGGCACCGATCAAGGTATCGTCTATGAAGTCCGGGGCGCGGACCTGAGCCTGCAGGCGGGCGGCGACGGGAGGCTCACCTTCGTCGGCGTGACACCTTCGGGCCAGCGCGTGGTCAAGCAGTTCACCTTCAGCGGTTCCGGCTACGAGGTGGAGGTGGGCGTGTCCATCGCCGGGTCGCCGCAGGGCGCCACCCTGCTCTTCACTACCGGAGGCGAGAACAAGGGTGTCAAGGGTGATGCGCTTTTCGAGGGACTGATCGCGCTGCGCGAAGGAGATCTGACGCGCGAATGGCCGGACGACATCGAAGGCCGGCTCAACCTCAACGCTCCGCTTTCGTGGGTCGGCTTCGGCTACACCTATTTTGTTTCCGCCCTCATCCCCGCGGAGGGAGTAGAGGCGGACGCCACGGTGGCGCCAAGTGCAGGCCGGGATCGAGGGTTTGTCCTGGAAACCCGCGGCCGGGTCATTTCGAGTCAGGAGCGCACCGCTCGCTACCAGCTCTTCATGGGCCCCAAGGTGCTCAATCTGCTCAAGTCCCTCGACCGCGGTCTCGAGCAGTCCATCGACTTCGGCTACTTCGGCTTCATCTCGGTGCCGATGCTGCACGCGTTGCATTTCTTCCAGACGTACACGGGCAACTACGGTCTGGACATCATCCTGCTCACTCTGATCATCAAGCTGCTGTTGTGGCCGCTGACGCAAAAGAGCTTCGTATCCATGAAGCGGATGCAGAAGCTCCAGCCGCAGATGCAGCGTCTCAAGGAAAAATTCGGAGACGACAAGACCCGACTCAACAAGGAGATGATGGACCTCTACAAGCGGAACAAGGTGAACCCGCTGGGAGGCTGTCTGCCGATGCTCCTTCAGTTCCCCTTTTTCATCGGCTTCTACAACGCGCTGCTCACACCCATCGAATTGCGTCATGCGAGCTTTCTGTGGATCAAGGACCTGTCCCGTCCGGACTGGGAATCGCTCCCCTTCTCCGCTTTCGGCTATGACGTGGGCATTCCGGTACTCGTGCTGCTCATGGGAGCGAGCATGTTCATCCAGCAGTGGATGTCCCCCGCCGTCGGCGACCCGAACCAGCGGCGCATAATGATGCTCATGCCGTTGATATTTACCGTCATCTTCGTGAGTTTCCCGTCGGGACTGACGATTTACTGGTTCGTGAACAACCTTCTGAGCATCCTTCAGCAATACATGATCAACCGGAAAGAGCGTTGACGGCCTGCGTCCGTTAGCCCCAGGCCCGTCGCGCCCCGTGGAGGAGATGTTCGTGATGAGACAAGTGGAGACGGAAGGAGAAACCCTTGACGAAGCCATCACCAAGGCGCTGAACTTGCTGGGTGTCGAGCGGGACAAGGTGTCCCTGGACATCCTGGCAGAGGAAAAGATGGGCCTGCTCGGTTTCGGACGCCAGAATGCCCGGGTCCGTGCCGTCATCCGGGAGGCCGTGGCGGTCGCTCCGGACGAAGATCCCGAGGAGAGCCGGGCCGCCGTGGCGCCGTCGGACAAGCCGGCCGAAACGCCGGAGGCGGAGCCTGCCGCGGATGAGCCCGGGGACGGTGAGCCTGTCGAGAAGCTTGCGGACACCGATGAGCATTTCGCAGAGGTTCGCAAGGCTGGCGTTGAGGTGCTCACGGAGATACTCCGGCTCATGGGTGTGGAGGCGGAGGTGGTGGTCAAGTCCGGCAACGCCCCATCGGAGTTCGTCCTCGACATCCAGGGTGACAGCACCGCCCTTCTGATCGGCCGGAGGGGTCAGACCTTGGAGGCTCTCCAGCATATCGTGAGCCGTATCGTGGCCGAGAAGTCCGGGCCGGACG
This sequence comes from Binatia bacterium, assembly GCA_963422385.1. GTDB lineage: Bacteria > Desulfobacterota > Binatia > UBA9968 > JAJDTQ01 > JAJDTQ01. Next base: position 1,483,324 of record OY729432.1, read on the forward strand.
GTCCCCAGCCCGTTGTCGATGCGGAAGACTACCGTGGAAGGCGCGTGAGGTCCCTGGAGGACATGGCATTGCGCATGGGCGAGAAGGCCAAGCGCAGCCGGAAGACTCAGGGGATCGACGCCCTCAGCGCCCGGGATCGGCGTATCGTCCACTTGGCCCTCAAGGACGACCCTTGGCTCACCACCAAAAGCCTCGGCCAAGGCGCCTACCGCCGGCTTCTGATCATACCCGAAGGGGACCGCAAGCCCCCCGAGGCGGGACCCGCCAGCGACAATCAGTAAAGCGGTGAAGCGACCAGCCGAGGCTCGCGGCCGGGCACATCCTCGCGTGCGTCGACGGGTTGGCGTTGCACTGGCTGTACGACCAGCGGGCCTTCGACCTGGATGAGATGACGGAATTCCTTACACGCACGGTGATGAGGAGTCCGGGATGAAGATCCGTATCGCCGTGTCGATATTGCTCATTCTCCTGGTGAGCGTCGTTGCCGCCGTGGGCGTGTACATCATCAGCGATGTCGAGGAAAAGCCCCGGGTGGAGCCGGCGACCGTACCCGTACCGGTGGAGGCGGCCGCGGTGGTCGCGGCCGATTTCGTACACCGGATCGAGGCCTTGGGGACGATCTCTGCCGTGCGGGAAGGTCCCGTAAGCGCGGAGCTCAGCGGCCGGATCGTCGGGATTCCTCCGGATATCAATCTCGGCAGCATGGTCCGGGCCGGTGAGCTACTGGCACGATTGGAGTCCCGGGACTTCGAGATCGCCGTCCGGAAAGCGGCTGCGCAGGTGGCCAGTGCAAAGGCAAGAGTCCGCAAGGCCGCGGTGGACATCGAAAGGCAGCGCAAGCTGGTGCGGCTCAACCGGGAGCAGTTGCGGTTGGCGCGCGCGGAACACGGGCGGCTCACGAAGCTTCTGAAGAAGGGGCTGGTCTCCAGCCAGGCAGCGGAGCGGCAGGAGCTGGCCTGGCGGCGAATCGAGGAAGAGCTCGAGTCGGCCAAGAGCGGGGAGCGGGAGACGGAAGCTCTACACGCCATCGCCGAGGCGGATCTCACCCTCGCCGACGTTCAACTGGAGCAGGCGCGGGAAACCCTGCGAGACACCGAGATCCATGCGCCCTTCGCCGGCGTCATCGCGCGCAAGAACGTCACTCTGGGGGAGCGCGTCGCTCCGGGCCAAGTGCTCTTTCAACTGGCCGATATCGAGACGGTGAAGCTCGACGTGCGCATTCCCGCAACGGACATCCACCGGATCGACTCTCGGATCGTGGCCGAGGTTCGGGTGCGCGGGCTGGCGGAGGAATTTACCGGACGGGTCGCCAACATCGGCCCGCGAGCGGATCAGCAAACCCGCTCGTTTCCGGTGGAGATCCTCATGTCCAACTCCCGGACCCGCAGGCTTCTTCCCGGGATGTTCGCGCGGGCCGTCATTCCGGTCCGCAACTATCCGGATGCCATCCTGATCCCGCGGGAAAGCGTCATCTTCGTAGACGGCAAGCCCACCGTCTTCGTGGCGGACCCCGGTTCGAATCTGGCGACGCGACGCGCGGTGCGCATCGTCGGGCGGTTCGGGCCGCGGTACATGATAGCCGCGGGCCTTGAACCCGGAGACCTCCTCATCACCGCGGGACAGCGTCTGCTGCTCGACGGCGCCCGCATTCGCGTGGTCACGCGCCGGGATCTGGCCTCATGAAGAAGCTGGTCGAGTTCTCCATCCGGAACCCCGTCTTCGTCAACCTGCTGGTGCTCCTTATCGTCACGGCCGGCGTAGTCTCGTACCTTCGGCTCAAACGAGAGCTGTTCCCCGACTTCTCTCGCCGGGTGATCCGAATCGATACGGTCTATCCGGGCGCTTCGCCCGAGGAAATCGAGGAACTCATCACCGCCAGGATCGAGGATCGGATCCGCAACGTGGACGGCGTCAACGGGATGCTCTCCAGCTCTCGCGAGGGCCAGTCCGAAATCCGCCTCCAGATGCAGTCGGACACCGACATGAGCCGCGCCCTGGGGGACGTGCGCGCCGCCCTGGACCGGGTCGTCGGTCTGCCTGAGGAGGCCGAGGAGCCGCAGGTGACCGAGGTTCTGTCCACCTTCCCGGTGATCACCGTGTCCTTGAGCGGCGACATACCGGAGCAGGAGTTGCGGGAGGTCGCCAAGGATCTGCGGGATCATCTCGGGCGGGTCGACGGTGTCGCCACCGTGTCGATTTTCGGCATCCGCGAGAGCCGGATACTCATCGAGATCGACCCGGAACGGCTCGACCAGTATCGGCTGAGCCTGGAGGAGATTCGCGCGGCCGTGGCCAATCAGAACCGGAACGTGCCCGGGGGCGCGCTGAAGACCGCTCGGGGCGAAATCCTGGTGCGGACCCTGGGGGTAGCCGGAGGCGTGGGCGACGTGGAGCGCATGATCCTGCGCGCCACCGGTACCGGACACGCCCTTACGGTGGGGGACGTGGCCGGGGTGAGCGAGTCCTTCGAGGACGCGACGGTCCTGGCGCGTTTCGACGGAAAGCCTTCGATCAACCTCGTGGTCATCAAGGAGCGGAGCGGAGATACCATCAGCGTCGCGGAACGCATCCGGGAGGCCGTGGCGGAGCTCCGCAAGACGCTGCCGGAAACCGTTTCCGTCGGACTCTTCAATGACTTCTCGGTGTTCATCCGAAACCGTTTGAGCACCCTGGGCGAGAGCGGCGCCATCGGCCTGGCCATCGTGCTCACGACGCTCTGCGTCTTCGTCCGCGGCAGGATCGCCCTGCTAACCTCCCTGGGCATTCCGTTCGCGGTGATGGGTTGTCTGGTCCTGATGTCGGTTTTCGGCCTCAGCCTCAACATGATCTCCGCCTTCGGCCTGATCCTCGTCCTTGGCCTTCTGGTGGACGATGCCGTCATCGTTACCGAGAATGTGTACCGCTATGTCGAGCAGGGAATGACTCCCAAGGATGCGGCCCTCCATGGCGCCTGCGAGGTTGCCTGGCCGGTGGTCACCACCGTGCTGACGACCGTCGCCGCCTTCGTTCCGTTCCTGCTGCTGCCGGGAACCATCGGCTTCTTCCTGGGACCACTTCCCATCGTGGTGACTTTCGCCCTGCTGCTGTCGCTCCTGGAGGTTCTGTTCGTCCTGCCCTCACATCTTTCAGACGTCATCACGCCCGCCTATGCGCGAAAGCTGCGCCGCGGCGAGCGAGTGTGGCTTACGCGACTGCGCCGTCGCGAGGGGCTGGACGGTCTCCGCCGTTTACACGTGCGCGGCGAGCGCGCGTGGCTCACTCGACTGCGCCACGTCTATGAAAAGGTGCTGGGAGTCGCGCTCCGCTGGCGTTACGTGGCGGTGACCGTGATCCTGGCGGCCAGCGTGTTGCTGGCCGCCGCGGCCCAGTATCGGGTGCCCTTCGTGCTCTTTCGCGAGTTCGAGTCGAGTCAGTTCTTCGTGAATTTCGAGACTTCGGCCAACGCCAAGCTGGAAGATACCGAGGCCGTGGCCATTCAAGCCGAAGAGATGGCGCTGGGGTTGCCCCTTGGAGAGCTCAAGTCTCTGTCCACCACCGTCGGCACCGCCTTCCTGGACGTGGACCGCGTGGTGAGGGGAAGCAATGTCGGACAACTCACGCTGGAGCTTCACGACGACCGCAGCCGAAAGGCTGCCGAGATCATCGACGAACTCCGGGGGAAGATGGAGCGGATACCGGGCATCACCAAGCTCCAGTTCCTGAATATCCAGGCCGGGCCCGGCGGGCCGGACATCGAGGCCCGGGTCATCGGCGAGGACCTCGCAAGCCTCCGGCGTCTGACCGAAGAGGTCAAGGGCTTCCTGGCCACACTGCCCGGGGTTCGGGACATCCGCGATGACCTTGTCGCCGGCAAGGAGGAGCTCCGCATCAGCCTCAAGCCGGAAGGCCGCGCGCTGGGTCTCGACCTGAGGGGTATCGCACGCCAGGTGCAGCAAGGTTTCCAAGGGGTCGAAGCATCGAGCATCCGGCGGGGAGACGAGGATGTGCCCATCGTCATCCGGTTCCCACGGGACAAGCGCAGCCACGTCGACACCGTATCGCGGATGAAGCTCACGCTGCCCTCCGGCGAACGGGTCTTCCTCCGTGACGTCGCCGACATCCGCACCGGCATCAGCGCGAGCCAGATCAACCGGGATGACCGCAAGCGGACGTTGAGCGTCTTTGCCGACGTGGAGGTGGGAACGACCACCGTGGTGGAGGCCACCGACGCCTTGAAGAGGCAGTTCGCCGACGTCGGCCGGCGCTATCCGGGGCAGCGGGTCGTGGTCAAGGGCGAACGGCAGGAGATGGAGGAGTCGCTGGCCTCTCTTCCGCAAATCTCTCTGATCACGTTGTTCGTGATCTACTTCGCGCTGGGCTCGCTTTTCAAATCGTTCCTGCAACCGTTCATCGTAATGGCCGCGATTCCCTTCGCCCTGGGCGGCGTCGTGATCGGCCATCTCGTCATGGGCGAGAATCTGAGCTTCATGTCCCTCCTGGGTTTCATCGCCCTGGCCGGTGTGGTGGTCAATGATTCCCTCATCGTGGTGGATTTCATCAACCGCAGCCGCACAAACGGCATGTCGCGGTACGACTCCATCATCCAGTCCGGCGTCGTGCGTCTGAGGCCGGTCATGCTCACCACCATCACTACCGTCGGCGGCCTGGTTCCGTTGGCCTTCTTCGCCACCGGTCAGGCCAGGTTCCTTTCGCCCATGGCCATCTCCGTGGTCTGGGGGCTGTCCTTCGCTACCATTCTCACGCTGATCCTCACGCCCTGTCTCTACGCCATGCTGGACGACGTCAAAGGGATTGCCGGGAGATGGTTTGGTAGAGGGGATCCGGGGCGCGGACTCTCTCCAGGCATCAAGACCGTACTTTCCAACGACGGACCAGTCTGAAGTCCCGGTTAAGGATTGAGAGACACTTATTGACTAATTTTACTTAATAGCTACATTATCTTTGTGGCCGAGATCGAACGCCAGCAATTGGAAACGCTTCTCGGTCGGCTGCGTGAGCTGCCGAGACGTTTGATATTGGTAGCTGGACCGCGGCAGACCGGCAAGACCACGCTGGTTCGACAGGCTCGGGACCGACTTGACCGTCCCTTTCGCATCATGCCCGTGGATGAGCCTGATCCGGAGACCTTTTTGCGCCTCCCGGAGTTGCCAGACGGCGTGACCGTGTCGCGGGAGCCATCCCGCCGCGACGCCCGGTGGTTGGTGGGCGTCTGGGAGCAGGCTCGCTCGGACGCCGACCGCTCGGAGTCGGGAAGTGTGCTGGCGCTCGATGAGATTCAGAAAGTCCCGCGCTGGTCCGAAGTGGTGAAAGGGCTGTGGGATGCGGACCGTCGCAAGCATCGTCGCCTGCACGTGATCTTGTTGGGCTCGGCGCCGCTCCTGATGCAACGCGGTCTGACCGAGAGCTTGGCCGGCCGTTTCGAGACCATCCGGCTCACGCACTGGTCGTTTACCGAGATGTTCGAGGCGTTCGGCTTCGATCTCCCGGAGCATGTGTACTTCGGCGGATATCCCGGTGCCGCGGAATGCATCCGCGATCAGGACCGCTGGCGCGACTATATATTGAGCGCGCTGGTAGAGCCCAATATCGAGCGTGACGTCCTGGCCATGGAGCGGGTCGATAAGCCGGCGTTGCTGAAGCGGCTGTTCGAGGTCGGCGCCGGGCATTCCGGGCAGATACTGTCCTACACCAAGATGCTCGGCCAACTCCAGGACGCCGGCAACACGACGACTTTGGCGCGCTATCTGGTTCTGCTGGAGAAGGCCGGCATGATTGCCGGTCTCCCGCAGTACGCTGGTGGTATCCGCCGTCGCAGGGCCTCCAGTCCGAAGCTCAACGTGCTCAACACCGCGTTGATGTCGGTTCATTCCGGGTACACTTTCGAGGAGGCCCAGGCGGATCGAACCTTCTGGGGACGACTGGTCGAAAGCGCGGTCGGCGCGCATCTGTTCAACTCCGGGATGCCGGAGGTCCGTCTCCACTACTGGAGACACAACGGCCACGAGGTGGACTTCGTTCTGGAACGGGGCCGCAGGCTCGTCGCATTCGAGGTCAAGAGCGGTGCGCGACAGGCGCGCATGAGCGGACTGGAAGAGTTTGACAGACGCTTCGACGTGACGGCCTCTTTCGTCGTCGGCGAGGGAGGAATTTCGCTCTCGGAGGTCCTTTCGCTCCCGGCCAAACACTGGTTCGAACGGTCATGAGCCTGTTCGTCGACCGCACCTGCACCGAAGTTGGCAACGAAGCGCGCGGCTCTGACAACGCCGAGTCCGAGCCTCTTTCGGCGTTTAGCGATTGTGGTGGCTACGTGTTGCTTGGCGCTCCCGGCTCGGGCAAGACACGAACGTTCCGGCACGAGGCAAAAGGGAAAGAGTATTGCGACGCCCGCGACTTCATGACCTACGACCCTGAGCACTGGTCGGGTGTCAAGACACTGTTCATCGACGCGCTGGACGAAGTGCGGGCGGGATTGACGGACGGGCGTCTTCCGTTGGACGCTATAAGGGGAAAGCTCGAAAAGCTGGGCCGGCCCCGATTTCGCCTGTCCTGCCGGGAAGCGGACTGGTTCGGCGCAACGGATCGGCGCCGCCTTGAGTCAGTATCGCCGGATGGCGTCGTCAAAGTCCTGCGCCTGGACCCGCTGGCGGACAGCAAAATCCGCGAGATTTTACGCAGCAAGGCCGTCGGCGATGTTGACGGCTTCATCCACGAGGCCAGGTGCCGGGGGATCGGGGCGCTGTTGTCAAACCCTCAAACCCTGGAATTGCTGGCCCTTGCGGTCGCTGGCGGCAACTGGCCGAAGACACGGACAGCGACGTTCGAAATCGCCTGCGAGTCGCTCATCCGCGAGCACAACCAGGAACATAGGCAAAGCACTCTGGATCGCCCGGACTCCAAGTTGCTGGACACGGCCGGGCGTCTCTGCGCCGTGCAGCTCTTGACCGGTTGCACCGGGTATCGCCAGCCCAAGACCACCGCGAATGACGGCGATTGCATCGACCTGCGGGACATCCCGAGCCCGAACTGTGCCAGTCTGCTTGCGGCGTTGCGCACGAGTGTTTTCGATGTCGCCGACGGATTGATCGCGCCGGTCCACCGCCACATTGCCGAGTTCCTCGCCGGCCGGTATCTTTCGAGCCGCATCGACGCGGGCCTTCCGGCGCGCCGGATCCTCGCCCTGGTGACCGGCGAGAACGGCCGCGCCGTTTCGGCGCTGCGCGGCTTGGCGGCCTGGCTGGCCGCTCACTCGGAGGCGGCCCGCGGTGAGGTCGTCGAGCGGGACCCGCTTGGAACCGTCCTGTACGGCGACGTCAGCGGGTTTTCCGCTGATTGGAAACGCCGGCTGCTGGACTGCCTGGAACGGGATGCCGAGCGGGACCCGCGGATCTTCGCGGCAGTGCACGACCTGGATTCCCGTTGGGGCGACTTGGCAACCCCGGACATGAAGATCACGATCCTGAAGATCTTGACGGCTCCGGCAGGAGGCCAGGGAAGGCAGACAATCGCGTTGGCCGTGCTCAAATCCCTTGAACGCGGCGCCGTCATTCCTGGTCTCGTTTCCAGGCTGCCGAAGGTGATGAGAGACGGCGGATGTTGGCCCGCCGTCAGAGAGGCCGCGCTTGACGCCTACATTCAACAGTGTCGCGATGCGGGTGACGCGCCTCACGCGCTGAAGGCGCTGCTGGACGAGGTGTATGCCGGGTCCATATCCGACCCTCTCGACAATCTGCTCGGCCGCCTGTTGAGGGAACTCTATCCGGGGACAGTATCGCCTGCCGAAGTGGGCCGATATCTGCGGGAACCGAATAGAGCAGTCTTTATAGGTTTGTACGCATGGTTCTGGAAGTACGACGTTGCCGAGCGGTCCACGGACGAGCAACTCGCCGAGATCCTGGATTTTCTGGCCAAGACCTGTAGCGACGGGGAGAGGACCGGCGAGCACGGCAAGTCGTTGTCCTGCTCCTATTGGTTGCGCACGGTCCCGGCCAACCTCCTGGGCGCATACCTGGACCGTTTCCCGACGGTAGGCGACGAACAGATGTTCGCTTGGCTGAGCCTCCCGGCCAAGGATGAAGCCCTTGGCGCAGAGGACAAGATCAGAGCATGGCTCCGCAGCAATCCTGCGTCCTACAAGGCGGTGGTCCGTCTGGCCGCGGATCGCTATTCCGAGTGGAACTGCCTCATCCGCGAGATAGACTCGCGCCTTTTCATCGCAGACGAGCCGGCAGACTTCGGTGAATGGTGTCTCGCCCAAGCTGCTGGAACCACAACGAGCACGAAGGCGGCCACCGATTTCTTCCTGAGACGCGTCGTCGTCCTGCAAGACAACGAAGGGATATCTGAAGAAATCGTCGAAGACCGTCTGGCCCATGAACCGAGGCTCTTGGCCGAGTACCAGAGGCTACGACAACAGCAGAAACACGACACTGCCGAATCTACTTCCAGATCAATCGGGATGAGACAGCGGCGCCAAGCCGAGGCAAGGCAACGCCGAAAGGAGTGGCACGGCCTCGTCAAGGCTCAGGAGTCTGCGCTGCGAGAGAACCGGGCAGCCCCGGATCTGTTGCATCACTTGGCGGCCGCCTACCTGGGAAGGTTTACAGGCGTACATGGTGCAACAGGCCGGCTCCGGCTTCGATATCTGCTGGACGACGACCACTTGGTCGACACCGTCATTGAGGCGTTTCGCGCGTCGGCAACAAGAACGGATTTGCCTGACGAGTCCGAGTTATTATGTCTCGCCGAGGAGCGGGAACAGCATCTCTTGTCGCTCCCGTTCCTGGTAGGTCTCCAAGAGCAGCCCTCGCTCCGTCCCGGCGAGCCGCCCCTCAACGAGCAAGACATGCGCCGCGCGCTGACGTGTCGCTTCGAAGCGCCTGAACTTTGGAACCAGAAACCGGGTTGGTATAGGCGGGTATTGAACAGCCGCCCCGACTTGGCGGCTGACGTCCTCATTCGCTCCGTTCGCGCTGCCCTGCGACGCGGCGCGAACGACTGTCTCGGTCTCTCCGAACTGATTCGCGACGACGACTCCGCACGGGTGGCCCGATTGGCCGCTCCGCCGTTGCTGGCGTCTTTCCCAACCCGTTGCAAGGTCGAGCAACTGAACGTGTTGAGACTGTTGCTCCATGCCGCCTTTCGGCACGTGGACCATGATGCCTTGCTGCAAATCGTCGAAAGCAGGCTCGTCTTGAGCAGCATGGACTCCGCGCAGCGGCTGTACTGGCTCTGCGCGGGCCTGCTTACAGCCCCCGCGTCGTTCACCGCCCGGTTGCGATCGGCGTTGACCGGGCGAAGCAGTGAACGGCGCATCAGGCGCATGGCGGAGTTCCTGCGTGAGTGCACGTTCGATGCTCTCGATGTCGCCGCTCTGGAGCTTCTCATCGAGTCCCTCGGCAACACCTACCGGCCTTACGGTTGGCCCGACGATGGTTCCAGGACGGGGACAGTGACTACGGGCAGTTCGATCCACACCGCTCTCATCGTCGATGGGCTCATCGACAGACTGTCTTCGGAACCGTCCCGCGACGCCGCGGCTGCGCTAGAGCGCCTGTCCGCAGAAGCTGCACTGCGGCCTTGGCAACTCAAGTTACGGGAATCGGCCAATCGGCAGCGAGAAGCGTGCCGGGAAGCCGACTTCCTCCACCCGACGGTCGAACAAGCGTTGGCAACTCTGGACAACTTGCGCCCGGCCAACGCCGCGGACTTGGCCGCGCTGACCCTGGACGTCCTGCGCGACTTGGCAAGGGACATCCGCGACGGCGACACTTCACCTTGGCGCAAATACTGGAACGTTGATTCATGCAATCGCCCTGATAAACCGAGGCCGGAGAACGCCTGCCGGGACACCCTGCTGTCCGACTTGAAGAAACGGTTGGAATCGCTGGGTGTCGATGCCTGGCAGGAAGGGACTTGTGCAGATGACAAGAGAGCGGACATCCGCGTCTCGCACGGAGACTTCAACGTGCCGGTAGAGATCAAGAAGAGCGATCACCGCGAACTGTGGACGGCAATCCACCGGCAGTTGATCGGCCAGTACGCGCGCGACCCGGGAGCGAACGGGTACGGCATCTACCTGGTGTTCTGGTTTGGCGGCAACCGGTGCAAGAAGCCCCACACGGGACCCTTGCCTGAAAGCCCTGTCGCTCTCGAAGAACGGCTGGTCGCGGAAGCGGCGGCAGGCCTCTCGCCGTTGGAAATGCGCAAGATCGGCGTCTGCGTCATCGATGTGTCGAAACCGGACCCGTGATCCGATGGCATCCTGTCATGAACCGAGTGAGGGTGGCTGGCGCACTTGCGGTGACAGGGCCAAGGCGGCCTCATCGAGTTCCGATTGGCGACACACCGCTCTCCGGGGACGTCATCACACGCGTCAGGTAGTCGTAGTCCTCGCTCCGTTCCGGGAACAGTATACTAGAGGCATGCGAAAGATGGGGTGGAAATTATTGCGAAAGAGGCTGTGCAGGAGTGTTGACTATTTCAACATCGGTTTGATTTTTGAGGAGGATTTCTCGGGATGAGGAGTTTTTGGGGGATAGGGCTTGCACGCGGGAGGTGAAGCCGGAGGGGGTGATTTGGTGGCGCACGGTGGCGGCGATCCAGAGGCCGTTTACGCCTTGACGGAAGCCGGACAGGGAGAGCGGGGTTTCGGCCTGGATGAGGGGGTTTCCGGGCAGGGTGAGGCTGAGTTCGGCCTGGGCTGCGGCGCGGGCAGTCTCGGGGTCTGGATAGTCCAGGCGAAGGGTGAAGGAGGGCTTGCCGGGGATGGCGGCGGGGGCAACCTTCCGGCCGGTGGCGGTTTTGGCCTCGCCTCGGGGCACGAAGAGCAGCCAGGGTCCGAGCGGTTTGGCGATGGCGCGGTGATTTCTGGCCATGCGGGTGAGGAAATGGAGGTCGGACTCGTCGGTCTGATCGGCGTGGGGGAGTTGGATGGTCTTGAGGGATTGGCCCACCCGGGGCTCGAGCCCGTGCTCTGCGGCGATGGCGGCGAGCACTTGGCCGATGGTCAGGTCATGCCAGGCGCGGGTTTTTTGTTGTTTGAGGCTTTGTCGCATGTTTGCGGCGCGGGCGCGGGCGGTGAAGGTGTCCGGGGGGCCGGCGAGGATGATTTCATCCACGACGTAGAGGCCCATGCGGACCGGGGGCTGCCCGCGGTAGCCCAGGGAGACCTCTATTTCGGCTCCTTTGCGGGGCAGTTCAATGGCGCCGCCTCGGTCGTCTAGGCGCAGTTCGAGGGAGTCGGAGCGGTAACCGGCCTCATCGGTAATGGTCAGAGAGAGGCTGCGGTCCCGGACCTGGGCAGTGAAGTCCTTGCCGTCTGCCAGCACCTGGAACAGGGGCGTCATCAGTCCCAGAGCCTCACGGTTCGGACGGGGCGGAGGGGTTCGGGCAGATGGACCACTACCCCGGCAGCGAGCAGCGGTCCTCGGTCGGCCAGTCCGGGGTTGGCGTCCAGCACGGTCTCCACGGTTCCAGGCCTTGGCCCGTAGTGCTTCCAGCAGATGGCGTCCAGCACGTCGCCGTCTTTGGCGCGGTAAGTCATTTCAGTGGTCCTCGGCGTAGCGGGCGAGTTCGAGGCGGAAGTCGATCCTGCGCGGGGCGCCGTCGGCGAACAGCACCCTCTGTGTTTCTTCCACCCGTGTGATCACCCACTTTCCCCGGACCCTTCCGGCGCCGTCCACCAGGGTCATGGGCTGGCCTTGGCCGGCCTTTTGGCGCATGGCGTCCACTTGGCCGGTCCCGCCGCGGAATTGAGGATAGAGCGTCCCGCTCAAGGAGAGGGTTTCCTGTCCGGGTCCGGTGAACTGCCGGGCGGGGAGGCGTCCGATGCGCTGCTGGGCCGGCCAGCGGTACTCTGTCTGCCGGCGCAGTTGCTGATAGGCGGCGGTGTTCAGGGAGAAGGTATAGTCGCCCAGGCGCATCATGTAGCTAGAGGCCATCGTAGAGGGCCTCTCTTTGCTGTTGTTCCTGGCGGCGGTCCAGTTCTTCCAGCACCCGCTCGGCCAAGGCTTGGGCGTCCTCGCCCGGGAGTTGATGGATGGTGATGTGGGTTTCCCCGTGGTGGTGGACAGTGACTAGAGGAATGCGAAAGATGGGGTGGCTATTATTGCGAAAGACGTTGTGCAGGTTGGGGTCCGTGAGAGCTGAGTCAACACGGTGTTGAAATAATCAAGATGGGAGCGGAATCAAATGGAAGGACACGGAATCATGCGGAACGGAGGTGGAATCAAGTGGAAGGGATGTGGAACCAGGTGGAACGGGGGGATGAGGGTTCAATAGGCTTGATGGCTTGAGGGATGCGATTGCGCGGTCCGTGTGCGGTCGCAGGGGCTGACTTCCGGGGGGCGTTCGGGGGCTGGAATCAAGGGGGGCGAATCAGTCGGTTTCGTCTCCGTAGAGGCGAAAGAAGTCGCGGAACAGGGGATCGTTCTTGGCGTCGATGAACGTCTGTTCGAGAGGCGAGGGCAGGCCGGCTTCCCGGAGGGCTTCGAGGCCTTCGGGGGAGAGTTGCGGGAAGGTCTTGTAGAGTTCATCGCGGTCCATGGCGGCGATCTTGTGGTAGGGGTGGTCAGGGTCCAGGAGCAGGTTTTCGGTGTGGTCCTGGCTGGCCATCTTTTCGGCCATGTGGTCTAGCCCGTGCATGCGGTCGGCGAGATGTTCGAGGATATCTTGCTCCTTGCGCTCGGGGTCGGCGGTGATCTCCCACCTTTTGTTGAAGCCGTCGGCGTAGTCTTCGATCTCCTTCTTTTCTGCGGGGGTCATGGCCTCATAGACTTGGCGCGCCTCGGCCAAGGCTTTGTCGTATCGCTCGTCGTCTTCGGCGAACTCCTGGTCAGCGATCGCAACCAGTTCCTCGTCAGTCAGCTCATCTATGTTGGGTATTTCCACTGGCTCACTCCCCGTTCAACTCTTGTAGGGTAATCTTTACGATTTTCGCCTTCTTGTTGTCAACTCTCTTGAGGACGCGGAAACGGGTGCCTGATTTGAACAGCACCTCTCGCTCGGCTGAGTAGCGCGAGTAGGGCTGGATGCGCTTGCCGTGCCTCGATAAGATCGTCAGGCGATGAGGGCCACGGAACGGCGACTCGCCTTCGGCCGACGTGGACTTGAAGCCCCGGTCTTCGACGATATTGCCGGGCTGGTGCTGGGCCAGCACGTCATCCGGCAGGGTGGTTTTGCGTTTGACGGTGCCCCGGTAGTCTTCCAGCTTGTCGAGGGCATCGTTGAGGGTGAGGCGGAAGTTGTCGAGGGGCGTGGTCCGGTCCTCGGGAGCGGAGGGTGCGGTTCAGCGGCCCGAAGGCGGGGCCGCTGTAGCGCCACATGGACACGAGTTCCTGATCGGTGGCGTTGCGGCGCGGGGTTTGGTTTTTGGCCAGGTGATTCAGGACGCCGGTGCGTTCTTGAGCGTAACGGGGCCCCAACTCTCTTTGATATTCCAGTTGATGCTCGGGGACGTTCCGAGTCCTGAGCATGGCGTCCTTGACCCTGGGGGCGATGTCCTTTTCGAGGGCGTCGGCGCGCTTTCGGAGCATGCCGAGGATTTCCTCGCGGTCTGTCTTGGAGACGCCGGCGGTGTCGGGCACGAGGTCCTGGAAGTTCCTGGTGCGCTGGCGGAGCTTGTTGACGGCGGCGATCTGGTTCAGGGCCTTGCGTCCGAGGTCGTCGGCGCTGGAGAGGCCGGCGGCGGCGATCACGCGGGCGTAGGCGGGGTTCGTGCTGCTGGAGGCAAAGCCGTCCCACTCGGTGACGGCGGCTGCTGCGTTGCCGCGGCCTGAGACGGACGGGGGCTTGCGGGCGCCTTGGGCTCGGAAGATGAGGGCGCCGCCCTGGTCGATGCGCGCCGCGCCGTAGCGTCTGGCTGCGGTGGCGACGACGTTGTCGAGGTTGGCTCCCACGGCATCCCAATTGGCGAGCCACACGTCGGCGGTGTAGCCGCGCAAGACCTCCTGAGCGCGGCTCTTGTTGAGGCGCCGGCCGGTACCGACGGTCCCCTGGTTGTCGATGATGTCGTTGGTGATGCCGATCTTGCCGTCCTTGAGGCGCACGAGCGAGGACTGCGGGGCTTCGAGGCCGAGTTCACGGTAGGCGCGGTTGGCCACGGCCTCGGAGTAAGCTTGGGCGGGGTCGTTGTAGAGCTTGACGTAGCGCCTGGCGCCGTCGCTGCCGAGGTAGAGGCCGCCCGGGTTGCTTCCGGTGGCGCGCTGGAGGCGGCGGTGCAGGGCCGTGGCTTCGTCGAGCTCGGGGATGGCGTTGGGGTCGCGGAGCGAGAAGCCCTCGCCGACCAGGCCGACGTTGTGGTCCCATCCTGGGTCGATGCCGAAGGGGACTTGGTGGACCTTGCCGGTGCGCTTGTTGAGCTAGGGGCGGGTCTGGTTCCAGCCCGTGGGAGGGGCCTTGGAGAGTCCGTAGTCGTAGCGTTTGAGGTCGTCTTGGGATAGCTGCTGGACGATGCATCGGCAGCCCCAGCCGTTGGGCGGGTAGTGGGTTCTCCAGAAGGGGTGATCGACCGGGAGCACGGTGCCGTGCCAGCGGGCGTGAACGGGGCGGGTGCGGGAGTCGAGGACGGCGACGTAGCGCAGATACGGGGTGAAGGTCTTGAGGCGCTCGATGCGTTCCCAGCGGCCGCGGGCGTAGGAGGCGCGGAGGTTGGTGTCGAAGGATGGTACGCAGGCGGCGGGCGGAGCCGAGTTGGACCAGGCGCTGGGGCTGCCGATGCATCGTCCAGCAAATGGATGACGACGACCTCCAACGCTACGGCTACAAGGTCGCCAAGCCCCCCGCTGGCTACACCAAGACCCGCCCTTGGCTCAACAAACGCACCGGCCAGACCGTCCAGGTCCCCCTAGGCATCGACCCCGGCTTCGGACATAACGTCGGCCTCATCGACCGCTTCGCCGAAATGCCCTACGACGGCAGCCTCGAATCCACCATCTTCGCCGGCCGCAAGCTCCGAGAGGGCTTGGTGCAACTCGCCGGCGACCCCGATTCCCCAGGCTTCACCCACCGCTTCCGCTCCGCCTTGCTGAACCGCCTGGAGACTCACCGCGAGGCGCGCAAGGTCAGGGCCGAGATCACCGCCGAGACGCAAAAGGACCAGCCTTGTAGCCAACGCCGTCAAACATGACATCCAAGGACTGTTCCCCGCCTCCTGGGTGCGCATGAGCAATAACATACCGCTGCGCGCCAAGCGCTCCGCCCAAAATCGGGGCGGTCATCTGACGCAGGCAGCGAACAAGCTCCACTACGGCAAGGACTGGAGCACTATCAATGCCCGCACCACCGATTCCGGCTTCTGGCAGGGAACCCGGGTCCACGAATACGTCCATCACCTCCAGGAAGCCATGCCCGACCTCGACAAGTTGTTCCGGCTAGAACACCGTCGCCGCACCAAGGGCGAGAAGTTGATCGAAATCTACCCCAAAGAATACGGCAGAAAGGATCAGTACATCGATGAATATCAGGGCAGAGAGTACTCCAAAGACGACGGAGGCGCCTTGGAGGTCATGACCATGGCCTACCAGTATCTCTACCAAGTCAAGGATCCCTACCTCCCCGAACTCGTCCAGGACGATCCAGGGATGCTCGACCTTGCCATCGGCGCTCTCTTCAAGTACGATCCCAACCCATGACCATCCACCGCATCCAGTATCCTGACCTCATGCGTGGACGTGAACTCAGGACCATCATCTGGGACGACGTCGCCGGCGCCGTGGACGGCGACCATAGCAGGATCTCCTACATCCGTAAGGTGATCGAGGAAACAAAAAAGGGTCCCGTCAACGTCTCGTGCATCCCTGTGGGTGTGCTCGTGACCGACCCCGCCCACTATCCCAAAGATTTCCTGACCGTGCTCGGCCGTTATGGCTTCAAGATCAGCCCCCGCGCTGTCCTTCCGGAACCCCTGCGCGGCATCACACCTCACCAGCCCGACTTCGAAGCTGCCAGACGCGACTCTCCGACCGGCATCCTGTTCTAGCGGGGGTGCTGCACGTGAACCGCCTGTACTACGGGAGTTGACCCCCTGTGCTGGACGACCCCGCCCACGACAAACACGAGGTGATCTATTAACACTCATCCCCGTTCCACTTGATTCCACCCCCCTTCCGCATCATTCCGTGTCCTTCCGGTTGATTCCGCTCCCATCTTGATTATTTCAACATCCGTTTGATTCCACTCCCAAACTCCAAACCCCTGCGCAGCGTCTTTCGCATCAATAGACACCCCATCTTTCGCATTCCTCTAGTTATGTGCCTTTCTGCGAATCGCCGCCGATCCCATGAGCCGTCGTCGTATCTTGCCCGCAGGTCCTCCATCAACCGGCGTTCTCCATCATTGAGGCCCGGCGGCTCGCTCCTGACCTTGTCGTCCCGCTCGACCAATAGCGGCTGGTAGAGGTGACGGTCGAAGTGAATGCTCCGCAATTCCTGTGTTTCTTTTCGGTAGATGCCATCCGCTTCGTCGATGAGGTTCCCGGTCGCGGTGATCAACTCGGCCTCGCCCCGGGCGACCCTGACTGTGAAGTCCTGGAAGTTCGAGTCCTCCTCGTCGCCCTCCTTGTAGACCATGGTCTCCGTGTCCCAATGCCCCTGCCGGGTGCGATAGAAGCTGTCCATGTATTTTCTCAGGATGGAGACGGTCGCCTCGTGCAGGAGGGCGGTGTCGACAAATGACCTCGGCGCAACGACCGACTCATCCGCGACAAGACTGTAGAGTCTGCCGGGGTCGTATGTCTCCATTATCCGCTTGGGCGTTTCCAGACGAATGGCGAGGTTGGCGAGCCCTTGGTGCTCCTTTTATTCGAGCAGTTCCAGGTAGACATTCTGCCAATCTATGAGGCGAAGGTTCTCGTCGGGAATGGGCTTGCTCGTTCCGGCGCGTAGCTCGACAGCCTTCATTTTTCCGATGCCGCCTTCCAGGGCCTGCACCTTGAGCGGCATGTCCACCCGCACCCGTACCGACGAATCGGCTTCCAGACGGATGTCCGCCTCGTCGGCGAAGCTCCGTTCCGCCGGCACACGCGGCACGACCAGCCCCTGTTCAGGAAGTCCTTGCAAGCGTACCAGCAGGAAGAATTTGACAGGTTCCGGGCGGGTTCCTATATTGACGCCTATCCTGGTGTCCGGTCTCACGAAAAGCAGCACGAAATCCCGTCACGGGACATGATCACATGCGCTGGCGAACGTCATTCATACCCACCCTCAAGGAAGAGCCGTCGGACGCGGAGGTGACGAGCCACCGGCTGCTCGTGCGCGCCGGCATGATACGGCAGGTCAGCCGCGGGGTGTACGATTTTCTGCCGCTGGCGCTCCGGACCCTGCGCAAGATCGAGGCCATCGTGCGCGAGGAGATGAACCGGGCCGGCGCCCAGGAGTTGCTGATGCCCGTCACCTCGCCGGCGGAGTTGTGGCAGGACAGCGGCCGCTGGGAGGTCTACGGCAAGGAGTTGCTGCGCTTCAAGGACCGCCACGAGCGGGATTTCTGTCTCGCCCCCACCCACGAGGAGGTAATCACCGATCTGGTGCGCCGCGACGTCCGCTCCTACCGGGAACTCCCCATGAACCTCTACCAGATCCAGACCAAGTTCCGCGACGAGGTGCGCCCGCGCTTCGGCCTGATGCGGGGACGCGAGTTCATCATGAAGGACGCCTACAGCTTTCATCTGGACAGGGAGGACGCCGAGCGCGAGTACCGGAACATGTACGACACCTACCGGCGGATCTTCACCCGTTGCGGCCTGGAGTTCCGGGCGGTGGAGGCCGACTCCGGGGCCATCGGCGGCAGCCTGTCGCATGAGTTCCAGGTGCTGGCGGAATCGGGCGAGGACGCGCTGGCCGCGTGCAGCGCGTGTGACTATGCGGCCAACGCGCAGAAGGCGGAATCGCGTCCGCCGGCGATCGATGGCGGCGGGGCTGACGGGACCCTAACCCCAATCCCCTCCCAAGGGGAGAGGGAGCAAGGCGGCGCGGGCGCCCTGCCCGAGACCGTCGCCACTCCGGGCCTCAGGACGGTCCCGGAAGTTGCCGGGTTCCTGAAGGTCCCGCGGGAACGGTTCATCAAGACCATGATCTACCGGACGCCGTCAGGGCAGCTTCTGGCGGTGCTCGTGCGCGGCGACCACGAGGTCAACGAGACCAAGCTGGGCAATCTGCTCGACCCCATCCCGGTGGAGCTGGCGGACGAGGACGAGGTCCAGCAGGCCGTGGGGGCGCCGCCGGGCTTCCTGGGCCCCGTGAACCTGCCGCTGGAGGTGTGGGCGGACCACGCCGTCCGGGGCATGACCGACGCCGTCACCGGCGCCAACCAGCGCGACGCCCACGTCGTTCACGTGAGCCAGCCAAGAGACTTCACTCCCGCCAAATTCGCCGACCTGCGCCTGGTCAAGTCGGGGGATGCATGTCCGCGCTGCGAAACGGGCGTCATCGAGGAGTACCGCGGCATCGAGGTAGGCCATGTCTTCTACCTCGGGCGCAAATACAGCGACGCCATGGGCGCCACGGTCCTCGACTCCCAGGGGCACGAGCGGGTCATGGAGATGGGTTGCTACGGCATCGGTGTGACCCGGCTCATGGCGGCCGCCATCGAGCAGAACAACGACGCCAACGGCATCATCTGGCCCAGGTCCATCGCGCCCTTCTCCGTGTTGCTGTTGCCCCTCAACTACAAGGAGGAGCCCGTTCGGGAGGTCACCGAGCGTATCTACCGGGGGCTGACGAAGGCCGGGCACGAGGTCTTGCTGGACGACCGCGATGAACGGCCCGGCGTGAAGTTCAAGGACGGCGACCTGGTGGGCATCCCGTTGCGGATCACCATCGGAGCCAAGGGCTTGGCCAAAGGCAGCGTGGAGCTCCGGTGGCGCGGGGAGGGGGCCACCTTCGAGGTACCCGTGGACGAGGCCGTGGAGCGCATTGCCGCAACTCTTGCCGGTGCGACGACATGACGGCCGGGGGATCCGCAATCAGGCAGCGTCTGATCGGATACGACGAAAGCCCGAGTTGGAGTTCCGGCTTTCGCGGGGTCCATCAAGGAGTGGCGGTTCTTGGGGTGGGATAAATTCCCGGTGTGCCGTGTTGTGGTCGGTACACGGTGTCCCAGTCGGCCAAGGCATGGTCGATCTCGTCGATAATCCTTTGTGCAGCGTCCTTGGGTTTGGGCGATTTTGTAATCGGACGGCCTACCACAAGATAATCCGCGCCGAAATGGATTGCTTCCCTGGGTGTCGTGTGTCGTTTGTGATCGTCCGTACCCGCTCCCGCCGGCCTGATTCCCGGACTCACGATATCAATATCCGGGAATATCTTCCGGCACGGCTCGATTTCCTTGCCGGAGACGATTAGTCCGTCGCACCCATGCTTGAGCAGGTTCCCACCGTGACGAATGATGAACGCCGCAGGATCATCCAGGATGCGAAGCTCGCGTAAATCGTCGTCACTAAGGCTGGACAACAATGGAACCATCAGCAGACGCGGGTCCTGATGGCTCCCTCTGGCTTTACGGGCGGTGTCGAGAGTCCTGATGGTAATGGATTCAGGGTTTGACTGTACCAGCGTAATAAACTTGACGTTGAGCGCCATGCAAGCCTTGACCAACTCGGTGATTGTATTCCCGATATCTCCGGACAACTTCAAGTCTACGAAAACCCCCCCATTGCGTCGCTGTTGAAGCTTGCCCAGGAATCCAAGGATGTCGCCCGACATGAGAAGCTGTAGACCGACTTTGAAAAACGATACATTGGTCAAGTCATCGACCAGCCTGAACGCTTCGTCATGCGTTGAGACGTCAAGCGCTACAATGAGGCGATCTTGCCCCGTGAGTTGCAGGAGGCGAGGACTTGCTTGCATAAGAACCCCCAGTAATAAACCGACAACTATCCAGGCAGGCACACTTGAGCAAGATTAGCGGTCTTGGAACACCATGTCAATCTTGCTTGACTCTCCTTTTTCCCTTACCTACGCGCGACTCCGCGTTTGTCTTTTGACCTTGCCAGTTGAAATGTTAAGTTAGGAACCCATGCCCGTAGCCACCATTGAAGAAGCGCTTGAAGACATCAGGCAAGGCAAGATGGTCATCCTGATGGATGACCAGAACCGCGAGAACGAAGGTGACCTGACCATGGCCGCGGAAATGGTCACGCCGGAGGCCATCAACTTCATGGCCACCTGGGGCAGGGGTCTGATCTGCCTGCCGCTCACCGAGCACAAGGTCGACCAGCTTGGCCTCACCATGATGGTGAGGGACAACACGGCCCCTTTCGGCACCGCGTTCACGGTCTCCATCGACGGTGTCAAGAACGTCACCACCGGCATATCCGCCTCCGACCGGGCCGAGACCATCCTCGCCGCCATCGCGGACGACGCCGGGCCGGCGGAACTGTGCACCCCCGGTCACATCTTCCCGCTGCGGGCGAGGGACGGCGGCGTGCTGGTACGCACGGGTCAGACCGAGGGCTCCGTGGACTTGTGCCGGCTGGCGGGGCTCAAGCCCGCCGGCGTGATCTGCGAGATCATGAAGGACGACGGCACCATGGCGCGACTGCCGGACCTCGAGGAGTTCGGCGAGAAGTATGATCTCAAGATCTGCACCATCGCCGATCTCATCCAGTACCGCCTCAAGCACGACTCGCTGATCCAGCGGGTTGCCGCCGCCCAATTGCCGACGCGCTACGGCGGCGAGTTCCGCGCGGTGGTGTACAACACCCATGTGGACTCCACCGAGCATCTGGCGCTCATCAAGGGAGAAATCTCCGAGGACAGCGAGACCCTGGTGCGGGTGTGCGCCAAGTTTCTCCCCGGCGACGTGTTCGGCTTCGAGTTCTTCGACACCGGGTCGGTCATCAAGCAGTCCATGGAGATGATCGCCAACGAGGGCGCGGGCGTGCTGCTATACCTCCAGCCCGAGGGCAAGGGCCTGCGCACGGCCGAAGCCAGAGAGGCAAGGAACTTCCGCGACTTCGGCATCGGCGCCCAGATCCTGCGGGACTTGGGGGTGCGCAAGCTTCGGCTCGTCACCAACAACCCGAGGAACCTCGTGGGTCTGTCCGGCTACGGCCTGGAGATCACCAACTCGGTTCCCTTCCCCATGCCCCCCGGCACCATTCGACGGGGCGTCGCCGGGGGTTGACGCCGTGGCCACTACTGGAAGGTGAAGAGCCTCGGATCGTGTTCGAAATCGGGGTTCTCATCCGAAAGCGTGCTCGACCGCGCCAAGGGTCGCGAGCGGCTATACCAGCGTGTCCACGGAGTTCTTGCGCAGGTACCGGTAAATCGAGTTCCGGAGGCGCTTGAGGGCCTCCTCGATGGAACGGAACATCTGCTCCTCGACCAGTTCCCCGCTGATCCAGTAGTCCAGGGACGGCGCTTCGGTGAAGTTGATGTCCAGCACCTTTTCGCCCGGAGGGTTGCCGGTGATGAGGGCGCGGATCGAGTAGCCCGCGTCAATGGCCAGTGCCCGGGCGTAGCGCGGCATTCTCAGCGAATCCTTGATGTAGTTGAGGCGTTTCAGGGGGAACTCGCCGACCCCGAGGGACAGGTAGACCCACCTTTCCTCGTTGGTGCCGAGCTCGCGCAGGGCCTGACCGTTGATATCCACGATGTTCTGCAGTGCCCGCTCCTGCCGATAGTCCTTCAGGAGCTCGAAAGCCCAGCGCTCGATCACGCCCTTGGGTACCCGTTCATCCGTCTCTGACTGTTGCTTGATTCCGGTGTCGATCCACCACTTCACATCCTGAACGGTGGTGTCGTGGTCGCCACCCGCGTCCGCTGTCCTGGCGGCAGGGGGTTCAATCTCGGGTTTGTCGGGATCGGACATGGCGTTCTCGCGGCAGTTTCTCGGCCAGTGGGACAGCCGGGTGTCGTTCGCCCCGGGCGGGTTTCAAACCCGCCCCTACACTCTCATGCTCGCCTGTTTCCGGCTACAAGAACTCACACCTTGAACTCGTTGAGCGTGCTGGGGGCGAACAGGCTGTCCACCTCGAGCCGCTGCTTGATGAGGCCCTGCTCGTGGGCGTAGTCCATCAGCGTCTCCAGGACGTGGCGGTTGGGCTCCAGTCCGTAGGGCCAAGGGTCGGGCCCCATGAGATCCCTCTCCTTCTCCATCTGCTCGATGGACCAGGCCAGCATGTACTTGAGCGCGGAGTACTCGTACATGGACTCGGCGCAGACCTGCTTGGATTCGCTGAATGCCTTGTACAGGTTCTGTGCCACCCAGGGGTGGCGTTCGTACACGTCCTCCCGAAAGACCAGGGTGTGCATGATGGGGAAGATGCGCGTCTTCCGGAAGTAGTCCTCCTCCACCGAACGGAAGTCCGGGAACAGCCGCGCCACCTTGGGCGAGCGGCACACGAACGGCGACGGCATGTGGGCCGAGATCAGGGCGTCGATGTCGCCGTTCTCCAGCATGGAGGAAAGCGTCTGCTCCGGGCCGATGGGAGTGATGGAGAGGGTTTCGGGCAGGTCCGGACGGAGCTTTTCCTCCCGGCCGGGGGTCTCTTCCCCGCCCGTGAACCAGTTGACCTTATCGAGCTCTACGCCGTACTCGTGCTGCAGGATGCCGCGTTGCCAGATGGCCGCCGTCATCTGGTACTCGGGGACGCCGACCCGCTTGCCGGTGAGGTCGGCGGCTTCTTTGATGCCGGAGCCGGTATGGATGTAGATCCCGGAATGCCGGAAGGCGCGGGAGGGGAACACGGGAATCGCCACGAACCGCGGGGTTCCCTTGTCCCGGGACATCAGGTACGAGCCCATGGACATCTCGGCGGCGTCGAAGTCCTGGTAGCGCAGCATGCGCCAGAAGGTTTCCTCCACGCGAAACGGCAGGTAGGTCAGGTCGACCCCTTCAACCGGGACACGGCCCTCCTGCAAAGGGCGGGTCCGGTCATAGTCCCAACAGGCGACGGTGATGCGTACATTGGCCATGACGGTTCAAATCTCCATTTCGTCGGGTTGTCCGGGGACGGAAGCGGAGAGCTCCGCCGGTGCCTCGGCCCCGACTCTTTAGTAAAGTAACAGGAATGGTAGAGTAGTATAAGGATGTCAACCGGGCATAAGAGCAGGTTTGTTGACCGGGACAGGCTTTTGTGCATATATGGATCCTCTGAAAAAGATTATTGATTTCTTTATCTTACCGAAGGGAAAATGCTTTTCGACTTTGCCAGTGTATTGGTATTCACGTTGTTGGGGGCGGCCTTCGTGTGGGTGAACCTGTTGATCGGCCGCCTGCTGCGGCCCTCCAATCCCCAGCTCAGAAAGCTGTCCACCTACGAGTGCGGCGAGCCCGCGTCCGGGAGTGCCTGGGTCAACTTCAACGTCCGGTTCTACTTCATCGCCCTCATCTTCATCATCTTCGAGGTGGAGATCGCCTTCATCTTCCCGGTGGCGGTGGTCTTCCGCGACTGGCTTCAGAACGACGCGGGACTGTTCGCGTTCGGCGCCGTTGCCGTCTTCACCCTCATCGTGTTTCTGGGTCTCATCTACGACTGGTGCAAGGGCGATCTGGAGTGGGTGAAGAACTAGACGGGTTTCCGGCGACTCGGGCGGACAGGATTTCTTCCGGATAAACGATTCTTCCAGGTATCGAGGATATGACGGCAAAAGAGATATTCGAGCACGCCAGGAAGCTTTGTCCCGACGACGTGGGAGACCTTGATGATGGGTGTATGGACCCGTTCTTCAAGGTCAGGCCGGCCAACCTCAAGGAGGTATGCCTGGCGCTGCGCGATGACCCCGCGCTGAAGTTCGACGTGCTCTCCGATCTGACGGCCGTGGACCTCCCGAAGGAGGAAGTTATACAGGTCGTCTACCATCTGTACTCGTACGGGTCCCGGCAGCAGATCGTGGTCAAGGTCGGCCTGGACCGGGAAGCGCCCCGGATCGCCACCGTGGAAGGCATCTGGAAGGTCGCCAACTGGTTTGAACGGGAAGTGTTCGATCTCTTCGGAGTCGTCTTCGAAGGCCATTCGGACCTTCGGCGTATCCTGCTGCCCGAGGACTGGGTGGGTTATCCGTTGCGCAAGGACTTCGTGGAGCAGGAAGAGTACGACGGCATCAGCACCGAGCGCGAGCCGTTGGTTCCGGAGAACATGCGCTAGTGTCGTGTCCCGTCAATACGCAAGACAAGATGCGCAGGATTTTTTGTGGTCGGCAAGGCGCGATGACGAGCAGTGGCCAATACCACGCGAGGAAGAGCAACGCAGCCGACGGCAAAAAAGACCAGTAAATCATCTTGCGAATTTACCGGACACGACGCTAGGGCAGGTTTCAAACCCGCCCGCGTTGACAAAGGAACGACACAATGAGCGAGGTTACCGCCGGCACCGGCTTGCACACGGAAGACATGACGCTGAACGTGGGGCCGCAGCATCCGAGCACCCACGGCGTGCTTCGTTTCGTGGTGAAGACGGACGGCGAGGTCATCAGTGAGGCCATCCCGGACGTCGGCTACCTGCACCGCTCCATCGAGAAGATCGGCGAGAAATGCACTTGGCACGGTTACGTTCCGTACACCGACCGGGCCGACTATCTCGCCGCCATGTTCGCCAATCAGGGTTTCTGCATGGCGGCGGAGCGGCTGGCCAACGTCGAGGTGCCGCCTCGTGGCGAGTACTGCCGCGTGATCGCCTGCGAGCTCAACCGCGTCGCCAGCCACCTTATCGCGGTGGGCACCTTCGGGCAGGACATCGGCGCCATCACTCCCTTTCTGCACGCGCTCCGGGAGCGGGAGACCATCAATGATCTCATGGAGGAGATCTGCGGCGCCCGCCTCACCTACAACTACCTCCGCATCGGCGGCGTCGGCTACGACATCAAGCCGGAGACGTGCGGCAGGATCAAGGCGTTTCTCGATCACTTCGAGCCCATCGTCGACGAGTACAACCGGCTCCTGTCGTACAACAAGATCTTCATCGAGCGGCTGGCCAACGTCGCTGTGATCTCCAGGGAGGACGCGCTCCAGTACAACCTGGTGGGGCCGAACCTGCGGGCGTCCGGCGTCCAGTGGGACATTCGCCGGGACATTCCCTATTCGGTGTATCCCGAGCTGGACTTCGAGGTTCCGGTGGGGCGGGGCGAGAGGGGCACCCTGGGCGACTCCTACGACCGCTACCATGTCCGTATCCGGGAGCTGATGGAGAGCTGCAGGATTCTCCATCAGTGTCTCGACAAGATGCCCGACGGCCCGGCCGTCGCCAAGGTGGCGCGCAAGTTCAAGCCACCCGAGGGCGAAACCTACGTGCGCATCGAAGCGCCGCGCGGAGACATGGGCTATTACGTGGTCAGCGACGGCAGCGAGTATCCCTACCGGGTGAGGATCCGCACCGGCTCCTTCACCGCCATGAGCATCATCGACAAGATCAGCCCGGGAATCATGGTCGCCGATCTCATCGCGTTGATCGCGAGCCTCGACGTGGACGCTCCCGAGATCGACCGATAGGCTGCGCAGATGGAATTTACCGTTCAGGATCTGATACAGGCGTTGCTGCCGGGGGCCGTTCCGGCGGCTTTGGGCTATGCCCTCGCGGCGGTGCTGGTGGCCTTCGCCGTGCTGTCGTTCTTCGTGGCGCCGCTCGCCGGCGTGACGAGTTGGTTGGAGCGGCGCGTGTGGGCGCGCATGCAGTCCCGGGTCGGTCCCAACCGGGTGGGCCCGCAGGGCGTGCTTCAATGGCTCGCCGACGGGGTCAAGAATATCCAGAAAGAGGACATCATCCCGACGTCGGCCGACCGGAAGCTCTTCCTGCTGGCGCCCTACATCGTTTTCGCGGGCTTTCTCGGCGCCTTCGTCGTCATTCCTTTCGGTAGTTGGCTGATCGCAGCGGACCTCAACATCGGCATCCTCTATCTCCTGGCCATTACATCCCTGGCGGTGGTGGGCATCCTGATGGCGGGCTGGTCGTCCAACAACAAATGGTCGCTCCTGGGGGGCATGCGCTCGGCCGCGCAGATCGTCAGCTACGAGATCCCCGCCGGGCTTTCGGTGCTGACGGTGATCTTTCTTTCGGGCACCCTCAGCATGCAGGGCATTATCGAAGCCCAGGGATGGGCGCCATGGGACTGGTTCATCTTCTACAACCCGTTCACCTTGGTGGCCTTCTTCCTGTTCTTCACGTCGGCGCTGGCCGAGGGTAACCGCACGCCGTTCGACATTCCCGAAGCCGAGTCGGAGCTGGTGGCGGGCTACGTGACCGAGTACAGCGGCATGCGCTTCCTCTTCTTCTTCTTCGCGGAGTGGGGCAACCTGTACGTCATCGGCGCCATCGCGGCCACCCTGTTCCTCGGCGGCTGGCAGATACCGGCAACGGTCTTCGGCGTCGCCATGGCCGAGCACCCGCTGCTCAAGGGCGTCCTGGAGTTCGGGGTCTTCTTCGTCAAGGCGTACGTGTGGGCCTTCGTCGCCATGTGGGTGCGGGGCACCCTGCCGCGCGTGCGCGTGGACCAGCTCATGGCCATGTGCTGGAAGTACATGGTCCCCATCGCGTTCGTCTGCCTGTTCGGAACGATTTCGCTGTTGGTGCTCTGGCCCGAAGGGAATGACGTGCTGACCTTTGCCACGCTGGCGGGGTCGGGTCTCGTCGTCTTTTATTTCTTTTGGCGGGTGGTCTACCAGATCATGCACTCGCGCCCCACCCTCTATTTCAAGCCGTATGTCTAACCAACGCTCGGCCGGGGAAACGTCCATGAACGGAGTCATCGAATACTGTCAGAACGTCAGAGACACGGTCAGGAGCATCTTCGAGGGCATGACCATCACCTTCTCCCACTTCGTCCGCGAGCCGTCGACGGTCCAGTATCCCGACCGCATCGCCCAACAGGTGCAGGCGACCCTGCCCCTGCGCTATCGCGGCATCCTCGAGGTCGACATGGACATCTGCACGGGCTGCCTGGCGTGCGAGAGGGTCTGCCCGATCAACTGCATCGCCATCGGCATCGAGATGAACACGGAGACGAAGCAGCGCGATTTCACCCAGTTTGACATCGACATATGCAAGTGCATGTATTGTGGGCTGTGCATGGAGGCCTGCCCCACGGGATCCGTTCGTCACACGCAAGAGTTCGAGGGCGCCTGCAACAATCCCGCCGGTCTGGTGCGGCATTTCGTTACCGAGAAAGTGCCTCTCTACAAGCCGAAAAAGGGTGGGGAAACGGAACCCCGAATGGTTCAGAAGGTGGATATCGGACAGAGGTACATGGACGAGGTGGCCGAACCGGAAAAATGACGGCCCGCCGGCCATGGCAGGATTCACGAGACTTTTCGTCGAGCAAGCTCCTGGCCCCACCGCCGCGGCACAACCCTCTAGCGGCCCGATTCGTGTGATACGGACCCGATAGTCGTCCCATCAAAAGGGTGGTTTGGATCATGGAGATTTCCATAGATGTCCTAATCTTCTATCTGGTTTCCCTTGTCGTGACAGGGTCGGCCTGCATCGTGGCGTTCTCGCGGAACATCGTGCATTCGGCCTTCTCGCTGCTGGGGACCTTCGGCGGGGTGGCCGGGCTCTACGTCTTTCTCGGCGCGGACTTCGTGGCGGCGGTGCAGGTGTTGATCTACGTCGGCGGCATTCTCGTGTTGATCCTGTTCGCGGTCATGCTGACTCACCGGATCAGTGACATACAGATCACCAATCGTACGGTGGGACGCATTCCCGCGCTTGTGGCGGTGGCGGTCTTTCTCGGCATCCTGGTGTACGCTATCGGCGAGACCGACTGGGTGAAGGTCAAGGAAGTGGCCTACGCGCCCACCACGGCGGTCATCGGCAACCTCTTCCTCGGCGACTACCTGCTGCCGTTCCAGATCGCCGCGGTGGTGCTGCTGGTGGCACTCATCGGCGCCATCACGCTGTCGCGCAAGGAAATCAAGGAATAGCGAGAGTTTTTTTGAAATGGCTGAATACGTTGCACTGTTGGCGGACGTCGGACTGGAGCATTACCTGGTGGTGGCGGGTATCCTGTTCGCGCTGGGCATCTACATCGTTCTCACCCGGCGCAACGCCATCAGCATTCTTCTGGGTGTGGAGCTCATCCTCAATTCGGCCGGACTGAACTACGTCGCGTTCTCGCACTTCAGCACCGGGAACGTGGATGGGCAGATCTACACGGTCTTCATCATCATGCTGGCGGCCTCCGAAGCCGCCATCGGCCTGGCCATCGTCCTCTCCATCTATCAGCTCTTCAGCACCATCGACGTCGAGGCCACCGAAACGCTCAAGGATTAGTCCTCACCTTCAAGAGTAGCTTCGCCATGGATCACCCCGTTCAAACCGATTTTCTACGCTGGATCGTGTTGTTCCCGCTGCTGGGCGCCGCGGTGAACGGCCTGCTGGGGGCGCGCATACAGCAGCGCGCGGGCAAGCGGATGGTGGCCGTCATCGCCTGCACTCCGGTGACCCTGTCCTTCCTGTTCTCTCTCTGGGCCTTCAACCGGCTGCTGTCTCTGCCGGCCCGGGAGCGGTTCCTCATCGACCACTTCTACAGTTGGATTCCCATGGGCTCCTTCAACGTGGACGTCGCGTTCTGGGTGGACCCCTTGTCGGCCATCATGATCCTGGTGGTGAGCGGCATCGGCGGACTGATCCACTTCTATTCCATCGGCTACATGCACGAGGACCGGTCTTTCTGGCGCTACTTCGCCTATCTGAACCTGTTCACCTTCTCCATGCTGTTGCTGGTGACCGGCGACAACCTGCTGCTCATGTTCGTGGGCTGGGAGGGTGTGGGGCTGTGCTCGTGGGCGCTGATCGGGTTCTGGTTCTCGGACCATACCAACACCCGGGCCGGCAACAAGGCGTTCATCGTGAACCGCGTCGGCGACTTCGGCTTCGTCCTGGGCATCTTCCTGCTCTACTGGACCCTGGCCGGGCAGGGCCACGGCACCTTGGCCTTCCGTGAGATCCAGGAGAACGTAGGGCTGCTGGCCAACACCGAGCTTTGGGGTATCGGTGTGGCCACGCTGATAACGATCCTGCTGTTCATCGGCGCCACCGGCAAGTCGGCGCAGATCCCGCTCCACGTCTGGCTGCCGGACGCGATGCAGGGTCCGACTCCCGTGAGTGCGCTGATCCACGCCGCCACCATGGTGACGGCCGGGGTCTACATGATCGCACGGCTCAACGAACTCTTTTCCGCGGCTCCGGCGACCCTGGAGATCATCGCGGTGGTCGGCGTCGCCACGGCCTTCTTTGCCGCCACCATCGCCGTGACCCAGACCGACATCAAGCGGGTCCTGGCCTATTCCACCATCAGCCAGCTCGGCTACATGTTCCTCGCCATGGGCGTGGCGGCCTACGCCGCCGGCATTTTCCACCTGCTGACCCACGCGTTCTTCAAGGCCTGCCTCTTCCTGGGCTCCGGAAGCATCATCCACGCCATGCAGGGCGAGCAGGACATGCGGCAGATGGGCGGCTTGAGGCGGGTGATGCCGGCGACCTTCCGGACCTTCACCATCGCTGTCCTGGCCATCGCGGGGACTCCGTTTCTGGCGGGCTTCTTCTCCAAGGACGCGATCCTGTGGCAGGCCTGGGCCAGCCACAACGTGGCGCTTTGGGGCGTGGGGGTGTTCGTGGCGGGGCTTACGGCCTTCTACATGTTCCGCCAGTTTTTCATGGTGTTCTTCGGCGAATGCCGCGCGGATCATCACGTGCAGGAGCACCTGCACGAGTCTCCGAAGATCATGACTTATCCGCTGTGGATACTGGCCGCCGGCTCGGTCATCGTGGGCTATATCGGGCTGCCGGCGTTCATGGGCGGAAGCCGGATCGACCACTGGCTCGATCCGGTGATCCACGTGGGTCACGGCGAGCACCACTCCGTGTTGGAGGAAGTCGGCGTCATGAGCGTGTCCATCATCGCCGCGGCCGCGGGCGTGGCCATCGCATGGTTCCTGTACTATGTCCGCACGCCGTCGCGGGACGATTCGCCGGAGACCAGGGGATTCTCGTACCGCGTGCTCTACAACAAGTACTACGTGGACGAGGTCTACCAGTTCGTCTTCGTCGGCGGCATCTTGGTGCTGGCGCGGATCGGAGCGGCGTTCGACCGCTACATCATCGACACCATCGTGGACGGAACGGCCAAGGTCACCACCATCATCTCCTGGTTCAACGGCCTGTTCGACCAGTACGTCGTCGACATGCTGGTCAACGCCGTCGCCAACGTGACCTTCGCGGTGGGCAACAACTTCCGCAGGGTCCAGACCGGGAACATCAACAGCTACCTCTACGTGGTGGTGGGAGCCGTGGTCGTCGCCCTGATCGTCAAGTTACGCTACTGGAGCTAGTTCGAAGAGGAGAGATGCGAAAATGACCGAACATGTGCTGAGCTACATGGTCTTCTTCCCCCTGGCGGGGATGCTGGTCGTGTTGATCCTGCCCAGTGGACGCCATGATCTCATTCGCTGGGTTTCGGCCGCGGCCACGGTGCCGCCGCTGATTCTTGGGGTCTGGCTTTACGCCAACTTCGACACCACCACCACTGCCATGCAGTTCGTCGAGCGGGCCGCCTGGATCCCCGCGTTCAACATCGAGTACTTCATCGGCGTCGACGGCCTCAGCGTCTCCATGGTGTTGCTGACGGCGTTGCTGTCGTTTCTCTGTATCTTCGCTTCCTGGGGTATCGACAAGGGGGTCAAGGGTTACTTCGCGCTGTTCCTGCTCCTGGACACCGGCATGACCGGTGTGTTCGTGGCGCTGGATTTCGTGCTCTTCTACGTGTTCTGGGAAGTCATGCTGCTTCCCATGTACTTCCTCATCGGCATCTGGGGCGGCCCGCGCAAGGAGTATGCCGCCATCAAGTTCTTCCTCTACACGCTGCTCGGCAGCGTCCTGATGCTGATCGCCATCCTGGCGCTGTATTTCTACTCCGAGCCCAACACCTTCGACATGACCAGGCTCATGGACCGGAGCAGCCTCTACAGCACCACGCCGCTGGCCATGTGGCCGTTCAACGTGTGGGGCTGGGGCTTCCAGCACGTGGTGTGGATGGCGCTGTTCATCGGCTTCGCCATCAAGATCCCGGCCTTTCCGTTCCATACCTGGCTGCCCGACGCTCACGTGGAGGCGCCCACCGCCATCTCCGTGATCCTGGCGGGAATCCTCCTGAAGATGGGCACCTACGGCATCCTGCGCATCAACTATCCCATGCTGCCGGCAGCCACGGCCGACCTGGCCTTCTACTTCCTCGCGGCGCTGGGAGCGTGGAACATCGTCTACGGCGGACTCTGCGCCATGGCCCAGACGGACATGAAGAAGCTGGTGGCCTACTCCAGCGTCAGCCACATGGGATACGTGATGCTGGGGATGGCGGCGTTCAACAGCCAAGGCATCAACGGCGCCGTGCTCCAGATGTTCAATCACGGCACCATCACCGCCATGCTGTTCCTGCTCGTGGGCGTCATCTACGACCGCGCCCATCACCGCGAGATCAACGGCTTCGGCGGCCTGGCCGGCATCATGCCGGTGTACGCCGGCTTCACGGCGCTGGCCTTCTTCGCCTCCATGGGACTTCCGGGGCTGTCGGGCTTCGTCTCGGAGGTGCTGGTGCTGCTGGGCGCCTGGCCGAAGTACCATGCCCTGACCATCATCGCCGCACTGGGCATCGTCATCACCGCGGGTTACATGCTGTGGATGATGCAGCGGGTCTATCTGGGCCCACCCAACGAGAAGTACCGGTCGTTGCCCGAGATCAATGGCCGCGAAATCTTTACGCTGTTCCCGTTGGGGGTGATCGTGGTGATCGTGGGCGTGTATCCCCGGGTGGTGCTCGACCTGCTGCAGGCGTCCCTCGACAATATCAACCAGATGGTCATCACGCACCTGTCGTAACGCAAAATGGACCTCGGTAACCTCGCAAGCCTCAAGCTGTTCCATCCGGAAATCGTCATCGCGGGAACGATCATCCTGCTGACGATCCTGGACCTGTTGGTAGCCAACAAGCGGCTGCTGGCGTACGTGGGTCTGGCCGGATCCGTCGTGGCCCTGGTCGCCACCCTGGAACTTTACGGGACGCCTCCGGCGTTGCTGTTCCATCGCATGGTGGCGCTGGACAACTTCAGCCTGTTCTTCAAGGTGCTCACGCTGGCGGCATTGCTGGCCGCCATCTGGATGTCCACCGGATCCGGCGAGGTCCGGCAGGTGCACCTGGGCGAGTACTATATCGTCTTGCTGACCTGCGGCTTCGGGATGTTCTTCATGGCCTCGGCCAACAACCTTCTCATGGCCTACCTAGGCCTCGAGCTGGTGAGCCTGACGTCCTACATCCTCACCGGTATGCTGCCGCACAACCGGCGCTCGGCGGAAGCGGCGCTCAAATACCTCATCTACGGCGGGGTCGCCTCCGGCACGATGATCTACGGCATGAGCTGGGTGTTCGGCATGGCCGGCAGCCTAGACTACGCCGCCATCAACGCGGCCGTGTCCCAGACCAGCGGCAACCAGACCGGGTTGTTCATCGCCTTCGTCTTCATCCTCGCCGGCTTCGGCTACAAGATGGCCTTCGCACCGTTCCACATGTGGTCGCCGGACGTGTACCAGGGGGCGCCGACGCCGTTCACCGGATTTCTCTCGGTGGCCTCCAACGCGGCCGGGGTGGCGATTCTGATCCGCTTCTTCTACCCCGCGGTGTCCACCTTGGGACAGGAAGGGATCTGGACGTTCCAGGCGTTTCCCGCGCTCCAGTGGACCGACCTGCTGGTGGCCCTCAGCATCATCACCATGACCTGGGGCAATCTCTCGGCCCTCAACCAGACCAACGTCAAGCGCCTGCTGGCCTATTCCGGCATCGCCCACGCGGGTTACATCATGATGGGTCTGGTGGTGCTGAACAACGACGGGCTGACCGCCATGCTCTTCTACGCGGTGGTCTACCTGATCATGAACCTGGGTGCTTTTCTGGTAGTCATGGTGGTGGCCAACGCCACCGGCCGCGAGGACATGGATGCCTACCGCGGCCTGGCCCAGCGGGGCGCCGCGTTCCCGGCCCTTTGCATGGCGGTGTTCCTCTTCTCGCTCACCGGGCTGCCGCCGATGGCGGGATTCATCGGCAAGCTGCTGCTCTTCGCGGCCATCATCGAGGCCCAGTTCTATGTGCTGGCCGTGGCCGCGTTGCTCAACACGGTCATCTCGCTCTACTACTACGTTCGGATCGTCCGGACCATGTTCCTGGAGAACCCGGCTCCCGAGGACGGACCGGTGGCGGCCACCGCGAGCGCGGTGCCGCTGTTGGGCGTTCTCATGGTGCTGACCGTGGTGTTGGGGGTCTACTGGGGGCCGTTGCTCGACTACACGACCGGCTCGCTGGGATTCTTCATGAAATAGGCGAGGCCAGCGCCGCTTCTCCGGTTCTCAGCGTCCGGTCCGCTCGCCCTCCGTCATTTCCACGAAAACAACCCGTGAATGCCCGAACCCAGGGGTGGAAGGGTCCGCAGTGCCGCCCCGTCCCTTCATTCCGGCTTTCGCCGGAATGAAGGTTGCGACTACAGGAACGGCCGAAGGTTGGCGGGTATCTCCAACTCCCCTCCCACGGACGCCCTGAGCTCGTCGGCCAGCAGGTCCAGCCGGTCACGCGCCGGAAGCGTCCGGTCCACGATCACCCACTTCTTTCCTCTGACCGTGCAGCCGCCGCTACGTACGCGATAGCCGAAGTCGCGCGGCAACTTTTCGCACCGGACCTCGATGCCGCATTGTTCCGCAAAGCTCCGAAGCTCCCGGAACAGGTTCTCCTGACCGTTGTCCTTGGCTGAAGTCTTTCCTGCCATGGCCCTATGTTATCATCATCGTGCGTATACCGGAAAATTCAGCCGCCCATTTCGGCAACGCGGCGCGCCATCCACTCGACGTATGCGGTGCGGGTCATGCCGCGCCTTCGCGCCTCGCTCTCGATGAAGGCTGCGACCCCCTCGTCCAGCGTCATGTGGGTGCGGACGCTCCGCGGCCCGAAAGACGGATCAGCGGAACGGAGACCAGAGTCTGTCCAACCTGCGTTCCCACTCGCTCGAGATCGCTCGGTGGGGTAATCTCCTCACCTTCCTTGAGTGCCTCGGTTGCGTAGTCACGAAGAGCTTCCTCCGCATTGACCATTGCCTCGTCAATGGTCTTCCCCATGGCGACGATGCCGGGTAGGTCGGGAAACGCAACGCCGTAGGCGCCTTTCTTGCCATCGATCAGTGCGGGATATCGTGCCATACCCTGGGTTTCCTTTCGTGCCCGTCATTCCGGCCATCCAGTCTTCCCCGCGATGGAGCGGGCGACGCCGGGTGACAACGTCTTGTGCCGTGGGAGGGCAATGATTCCCGTGATGCGGGGGTGTTTGTAAACGTCATGGCCAGATCCATGGCGCGCCAGAAACCATCCGTCCTTCTCCAGCCGGCGCAAGACGCGGTCTGTCCTGGTCTTCACTGCGCATATATATGCACTTTTTTTCGGATTGTCGCGCTTCCGATTCGGCCGTCGCCTTGGAAGACGAGAGACACCGGGATTCCAGGAACGCCGGTTCAGGGGACGAAGCTCGCGCGGTTGAAAAACGCCGGCGTGCTGTTATCGTGTTGCAAAGCACTGTTTGTGCGCCGCCCCGTGTTCATGCGTCGTTGAAGCCCGACCCATGCAATTTCTCGCCGCAGCGGTCCAGATGCTGGCCACATCGGACAAGGAAGCCAATCTTCGGGAAGCCGAAGGCTGGATCCGCCGGGCTCACGCCGAAGGCGCCGAGCTCGTGGTCCTGCCGGAGGTGTTCAACTGGCGCGGGCGCGGCAAGGACACCGCGGTGAACTCGGAGCCGGTCCCCGGGCCTTCGACGGAGCACATGATCGCTGTGGCAGCCGAGCTCGGGTTGTACCTGTTGGCGGGGTCGGTTCTGGAGCTCTCCGATTCGACCGGCCGGGCCTACAATACCAGCGTGCTTATTGGCCCGGGAACGGGGATCATCGCCAAGTACCGGAAAATCCACCTGTTCGACGTCGACATCGAAGGCGAGGCACCCATCCGGGAGTCCGAGTTCCGTCGGCCGGGCGAGACCGCCGTCGTGGCGGACACGTCGCTGTGTCCCATGGGGCTTTCCGTGTGCTACGATCTGCGCTTTCCCGAACTCTACCGCCGTCTCACCGCCGCTGGTGCCAAGGTCGTCTTCGTACCGTCGGTATTCACGGTGTCCACGGGCCGGGCGCACTGGGAAAGCCTGTTACGCGCCCGCGCCATCGAAAACCAAGTCTATATCATCGCCCCCGACCAGACCGGCGACCATCCCGCCAGCATGTCCGCCTATGGCCACTCCATGATCGTCGACCCATGGGGCAAGGTCATCGCCGAGGCAAACACCGAACCCGGCATCATCCTTGCTCCCATCGACCTCGACTACCTGGAAGATGTGCGGCGCCGGCTACCGGCGCTGGACCATCGCAGGGGGTTTCTCGACGGGGGTCCGTAATCATCATCTTCATCGTTTCACGCACAGACAGGCTGTTCTCGCCAAGCTCGGTGGGGAATCCCTCACCAATGAGTCGATCGCTTGCGGAAGCGCTTACCAGCGACGCGCACTTTGTGGAGGCGGGTTATTGGAGCATTGCTTGGACTGAGCGGCACCATGCCGTAGAAGCAGGGGGTGAACCGGATGAGGATAGGCTATGTGGAGCCGGTTCACCGGAACCGGGGTTTGAGATCAGCCAGTGCGGCGTAGGGAAGTTTGTGCTCCTTGTGCAAACGTCCGACGACGATGCCGGGGGCAATGCCGATTGCCTCTGCGAACGCAACGACGTTGCTCCGCATGAAACTGCCTTCATTCACGAACTCCTGCCAAGCGCCCGGCGGGATGAGAAAATCCGCTGCCCAGCGGTCTGCCTCTTCCTCGATGAGGGGATCCTTGCTGATGCCCTTGCCGTCCACGATGATGCGCTTGTTCTTGTGCTTGAGGAGATGAGCTACTTCGTGGAAGAGCGTGAACCAAAAGACATCCGCCCATTTGTAGCGCAAGTTAAGCTGGATGAAAGCCTTTCCAGAGTTGAGCCATCGCGCGACGCCGTTGGCGCCCGTCTTCGGCAACTCAGGCACGACGACGAAGGCTACGCCTGCGTCGGAGAAGAGACTCTCCAGGCGTGGCATGAACACGTCGGAGGCCGTGGGAGTCAGTGCTCGCGCTTCCTGTGCCGCCTGGAGGAGGAGGTCGACGTCGAATCTTCGGGTCTCTACCAGCTTCGCCTCCGTTTCGCCCTTGCGTAGCCAAGCAGCAAGAGCACCCTCGGATGCTTTCGCCTTGTCCGTGAAGCGGAACACCCCGCTGCCCACCGGCGCCACCTTGCGGTAAGTGGCAATGTTGGCCACGCCGAAGTAGCTCAGGAGTTCGCGCATCTGTTCCTGCTTGTCGCGAACCTTGGCGATCCAACCGCGCTTGGTCATCTCCGTGATCGGAAACTCCCGCAGCCAGTCTTGGGATGCCTCCAGTTGCTTGCGTTCTCGGTTGCGCGCGAGGGTCATCCGGTAGCTGGACTCCAATCCTGCCCACACGTGCGCGCCAATGCCCAGGACCCGTTCCAGTTCCAGCGCCGTCTTCTCGGTGATGGCCTTCTTGCCACGGATGATCCCGTTCACGACCTGCACAGGGCGCCCGAGAGCCGCGGCCAACTGCGTCTGGTTAATCCCCAACGCCTCGATCTCCTCCTCCAGGATCTCCCCCGGAGGAATGGGCAGGTCGGACCAAGCCCTTGTCACGGCGGTGCTACTCATAGTGGTTGCTCACCTCTTTCACTATAATCGTGGTCTCCGTCGCGCCTTTGGCTACAATGAGCCGCCACTTACCTGCCAGGTTGATGGATTACTGCCCCTCACGATCACCCTTTTTTGAACCTCCTCTTCGGTGACTTCCTCGAGTTCGCGGCTCCCCATCAACGCAAAGTAGGCTCTTGTAAGGGCATCTTCCAGGAATCCGAAGGTGGCTACCGTTCTACCGGGTCCTTCCCGAAATGCCGGTGTACCGTCGTGTGTTGACCGGTTCCCCGATAGACTCTCTCGATCAACGTTGTACGATCTCATACTTCCACCCCGCCGCCTTTTCGATCTCTGTCCATTATCGTAGCTCTACCCCAACCTCATTGGCCGCAGTTTCAAACTCTGCGACCACTTCCCGAAGGAACTCGTTACGATCCGGTGAAGGTGTGACGTCCGGAACCGGTGCGGCGGGCTCGTAGATATCGTTATCGATGATGCCTGCACGAATGAAGGTCGAGCCTGATCCGGCCTGATCATAGGCGTGCTGCCACTGCTCCGCGCGCTCCTTCCACACGCGACGGGTGGCCATTTCGAGAAATCGTCCGTTCAAGTTGTCAGCCAGAACGTCGTACTTGCTCTGTTTCTCCTCCTCCGAGGGATCGGGACCTTCCCATTGCAATGGATTCTGAATGAGCAGATAAAGCTTCTGCGCCAATTCTTGCTTGAGGTCGGCGACCGGCCGTAGCCATTTGTATTCATCCTCCCCCATAGTGGCCAGACGACGGCACAGCGCCTTGATTCGTGTCCAGTGCTCCTTTTCGAAGCCTGGATTGGACACAAGGCCGAGCCGAGCTCGCCACGCCTCGTGAAAGGCCTTGGCCGCTGAATGCACGGCAAGTACCAGTTTCATGCGTTCGTAAACCGGGTGTGCCACTGCAGGCTGCGGCCGCTCAATGACTTGATCGACGGTTTCAAGGAGCTTTCGGAGCTTACTCACGGTCGGTTGGGCGACTTTGTTGTCGTCCGATGGCGATTCATGGATGTTGGCGAGAAAGAAGCGGGCTCCTTCGATTCGCTTCCGAAGAACACTTTCCGCGGACAGGCCGAGTTCTTCACCGAATGCGGCCAGGACATTTTCTGCCGAGGCCAGAACGTGTTTTTCTCTGTCGTTGACGCTGGGAAGATTGTCTCCCCTGACTGCGTCGAAGTGTGTAAAGATCAGGATCAGCTTGGGCGCGTTACCGGTTGTCACGACTTCGCGCATTGCGGCAAGGGGTGCAGCCTGCATCGGCTGTGTCGCGTTGTCCACGAGAAGCACTGCGTCCGCAGCCTTGATGCGCTGACCCACTTCCGTCGACACAGAGGAGGATGACTTGGGGGTGTGTCCCAACCCTTCTCCATCCAGCAGCACGAGTTTCGGCTGTCTGTCCGCCCATACGGGACGGAATGGACCGGCGACGCGCACTCCGTTCACGAGCGGGGTCAGGAGTTGACCGTACATAGGGGCGTAGTTGCTCGAAAACCGTGATATCGCTTTTAGAAACTCGGCACGCTTTTCTGCCGGCCACTCCCCTGTCCATGTCTGAGGCCAGCCCTGCTTCTTGGTGGTCTTACCCGGAGGGAGCAGATCGAAGCGCTTCTCGATCTCGTCCATCAAGTCATCGGCGATTCCGTGGAAGGTCTCGTCTTTCCTCAAGAGGTTGTCCAACTCCTCTTCGAATAACTCCTCGATGACGCGCTCGTCGTCATGGTTTTCTGTGCCCAGTTCCTTGCGTAACTCGTCTCCGTGCCGTGTCGCCAAGTCTCGCAGTTGCTCTACAGTGCGCCCAAGCAAGTCATTGGTGGCAGCCAAGTCGATTACGGATTTATCGTTCGATAACGGCTCGGCATCTTCCCCGGTCTCTTCCTTATCGAAGTCAGAGATGTCAGTCTCGGTCTTAGGGCCGTTACCCAAGACGTAGTTGAAACGAAACCGCTGGTCGACGTGGTTCAGGAGACGCTGGAGCACAGTCGTGTTATCGGCCTTCCTATAAGCCTCAAGAACCGCTCTGGAGATGCACTCGTTCAGGTATGCGCGTACTTCGTCACTTGAAACAAAGGTTGCAACCGCTTGCCAGGGACCGTCGTCCAGGATGATTTCCGTGTCGTGGATGGTGGTCCTGGAGGTGGACGTTGCCGGGAAGCGCTCCCTCTTGGGGTCCGTACCGATGAGTTGTCGAACGAGGGTCGTCTTCCCCGCACCGGTTGTGCCGAGGAACAGCACGTGTCGATAGCCGTCGGGGTTACCACCTGGAGGGAGTGGGATAGCCTCTTGGCGCAAGTTGTAGTAGTTAAACGCCTCTGGAACCATATTGTCGAAGAAGATGGTGACGACCCGGGTATCGAACCGCCGCTCAGCCTCGGCCTTGGCCGCCTGAGTATGGTACTTCGGATCTGCGAGAAGTTGGTTTAGTTCGTCCCGAAGTCGATCGGCTTCTGCCTTGTCGCGGGTTTTCAGGCCTCGCCGGACCCTGACCCCCGGTTTTCCCGTATCGTCCCGCCTCACCGGATGTCGGAAGATGATGGAGTATCCCAACCGCCCCTGCGACTGGCTCAGGCTCGCTGAATAGTGTTGTATTGTCATAAGACCTCCTTGTTCCTGGGTTGTTCCGTTCATTCTGGATCGAAGCAGGCTTATTGTCAAGGGGATTGGGAACAACGCTGGAACAACACATTCTTTGCCACGAGTTGCCGGTTGGGAGGCGGAAGCTGTCGAAAGCATCGAATCCCTGCCCACACGGAAAGGCGGGAAAGAGATGGATACCTGATCCAGGATGGCGGCGGCCCACCAGCCCAGGAGCCTGTCCGGGTAAGCGAATCATAGCGAGAGGCATGGAGTCCATGTGATAGTGGATGGCGATGATCTGGATGATCCGGCCGTGTTGCCGGAACTCGCCGGCGATGGCGAAGCGGAGAGATTGGAAGGCGATGCGGTATTCCTGGCGTATCCACATCTGCGACATCGCGTAGCGGCTGACGGTTACGGATGCCGTTCATCGCCGGACGTACAGCTCCATTGCCAGTTCGCGCACGCCGATGCCTTCCGCCACAGCCGACACTGGAAAGCGGCCCTATCCCGCGTGGACGAGGAAGGCCCGCGTGGGGGCGATGTCCGTGCACGCCTAATGGAAGCCGCGACCGACCTTTGCGGCCAGCGAGCGCTTGATCTCGATGCCTAACGCTCACCCTGAGGGTGTTCGATCACCAAGTCGATCTTGGCCCCGGTACGATAGAAGGAGGTCGAGGCGGGCCACGGAAGAACTGAAAGCAGCGTCTCGATCACGAAACCCTCCCAACTGCCTTCAACCACCGGATGGCCCGTCAGCGACGGGATGCCCAACAGGGCGTGGAGCAATCCGCTGTCGCGCACATAGACCTTCGGAGACTTCACCAAGCGCTTGCCGACGTTGGCATGCGGCGGCGGAAGGCGGAGCACAAGGAGCAGGTCGGCGAGCAGATCGACGTGGCGCGTCACGGACTGGACTGGGCGCTCACTTCGAGCGCGTGAGCGAGAGCGGAGGCGTTCAGCAACGCCCCCTGACGATGCGTGAGCATCGTCCACAGCTGCCCGAGCGTCGTGGCCGGAACACGCTGCCCGAACGTGACTACGCCTCGTTCCAGGTAAGTTCTGACGAAGTCCTTGCGCCACGCAAGGCTGGTCTCGTCGTTGGCGAGATAGCTGTCCGGAAACCTGCCGCGCAGCCAAAGCCGTTCTCGATCTGCGCGTTCTTCCTTGACTTCGAGCGCGGAGAAAGGTGTCAATTCCAGATAGGCAATGCGCCCGGCGCGAGACTCCCCGGACTGACGCAGGAGGCCGACGGACCTGGACCCCAGGATGAGGAATCGGTCCAATCCTTTGCCGCGGCGCCGTCCCCGGTCGATGATGCCGCGCAGCGACTGAAACAGTTCTGGAACGCGATGAATCTCGTCAAGCACGACGAAACGGTCTTCCACGGCTTCAAGGAACAGGACGGGCTCGTTCAGGCGACTGCGGTCGCCGGGGTCTTCAAGGTTGAGCTAGGGAAGCTCTGATCAAGTCTGGAAGGGCGAAGTCAGTTGTTTCAGGATCAACAGGTTATATCCTTTCTGCGCAAATTTTGGGAACTTGATCAGAGCTTCCCTGGAGCGCCCCGCGTTGCTTTGCGGTCTCCAGGGAAAGAGTCGTCTTGCCGGCCTGACGTGGGCCGATGATTGCCGCTGCTGCTTGGCGACTCAAGGCTTTCGAGATGTCCGTTGCAAGGAGATTGGGTATCGCATACCTTGCAATTTATCCATATGATGGACAGTTTGCAAGGATTTACGAACTCGTCCCGAAGCGAAGCCGGACCAAGTCAGGCGTCGCTTAACCGCGGGTTCAGGTGACCGGGATCATGATGTGCTCCCGGTAGGGAGGGCGCTCGCACAGGCGCTGGTACCACGCCTCGACGTTGGGCATCGACGGGCGCTCTATCGGCATGGAGAACCAGCGGTAGGCCCAGATGCCGACGGGGATGTCGCCAATGGTGAAGGAATCGCCGGCGAGGTAGTCCTGGCCTTCCAGGTAACTCTCGACGATCTCCCACTTGGGCACCGCTGCCGCCACCGCCTTTTCGATGGCGGCGGGGTCACGCTCGGCCTCGGGGGTCCGGACGAGTCCGAAGAAGATCGGCACCATGAACGCATTCAGCGTGCTCAACTGCCAATCCATCCAGCGGTTGGCATTGCCCCGCCCTTCGGGAGTCCCAGGCACGATCCTGCCGCCGTTGTACTTGTTGACGAGGTAGCGGACGATGCTGTTGGATTCCCACAGGACGAAGTCGCCGTCCTCGATGGTGGGGATCACGCCGTTGGGATTCAGGTCCAGATAGGGCCGCTCCCTGTTCTTGCCGAACTCCCCACCGATATCCACGCGCTCGAACGGGATTTCCAGTTCCCCGCAGCACCACAGGACCTTCTGTACGTTGGATGAAGTTTTCCTTCCCCAGATTTTCAACACGTTGCGTTACCTCCGTAAGAAATACCTCAGAAATACCCTGGAGAACCCTTGACTGCAAGAAAATCGTGCTTAAATTCGAGTTCGAATCCTATCATCATACTCTTAAAGGGAGGTTCTTATGGCGGCTAAAGTGAAGCCTTTGCACGACAGGATCATCGTCAAGAGGCTCGACGAGGAGGAGAAGACGTCTGGCGGCATCATCATCCCCGACACGGCGAAGGAAAAGCCTCAGGAAGGCATGGTGGTGGCGGTCGGTTCGGGCAAGCGGGAGGACGGCAAGGTCATCGCTCTCGACGTCAAGGAAGGGGACAAGGTCCTGTTCGGGAAGTATTCCGGCACGGAGATCGAGTTGGACGGCGACGAGCATCTCATCATGAGGGAAGACGATATCCTCGGGATCGTCGAATAAGGAGGTACGGCGAAAATGGCTGCAAAGGACGTAAGATTCGGTGAGGAGGCGAGGGCCAAGGTCCTGAAAGGGGTCAGGATCCTCGCGGACACGGTTACCTGCACCCTGGGGCCCAAGGGCCGCAACGTGGTGCTGGAGAAGTCCTGGGGCGCCCCCAACGTGACCAAGGACGGCGTCACCGTCGCCAAGGAAATCGAGCTCGAGGACAAGTTCGAGAACATGGGCGCCCAGATGGTCAAGGAGGTCGCCAGCAAGACATCCGACGTGGCCGGCGACGGCACCACCACGGCCACGGTTCTTTCCCGGGCCATCTTCAGCGAGGGCCTCAAGATCGTTGCCGCCGGTCACGATCCCATGGCGGTGAAGCGGGGCATCGACAAGTCGGTGGAGAAGGTCGTGTCCGAGCTTCAAAAGCTGTCGAAGTCGACGCGGGACCGGTCCGAGATCGCCCAGGTCGGCAGCATTTCCGCCAACAACGACAAGACCATCGGTGAGATCCTGGCGGATGCCATGGACAAGGTCGGCAAGGAAGGCGTCATCACCGTCGAGGAGGCCAAGGGTCTCGAGACCACCCTGGAGCTGGTGGAGGGCATGCGCTTCGACCGCGGTTACCTTTCCCCCTACTTCGTCACCGACCCCGAGCGAATGGAAGGGGTGCTGGACGATCCCTATATTCTGATCCACGAGAAGAAGATCTCCAGCATGAAGGATCTCCTGCCGGTGCTGGAGAACATCGCCAAGAGCGGCAAGCCGCTGCTGATCATTGCCGAGGACGTGGAGGGTGAAGCCCTGGCGACCCTGGTGGTCAACAAGATCCGCGGCACTTTCAAGTGTATCGCGGTCAAGGCCCCGGGTTTCGGCGACCGTCGGAAGGCCATGCTCGAGGACATCGCCATCCTCACCAACGGCCGGATGATCGCCGAAGAGCTCGGCATCAAGCTCGAGAACGTGACCCTGAACGATCTCGGACGGTGCAAGAAGATCATCGTCGACAAGGAAAACACCACCGTGGTGGAAGGCGCCGGTGAAAAGGCCGACATCGAGGGCCGTATCAAGCAGATCCGGGCGCAGATCGAGGAGACCACTTCGGACTACGACCGCGAGAAGCTGCAGGAGCGACTGGCCAAGCTAGCCGGCGGCGTTGCGGTGGTCCAGGTGGGAGCAGCCACCGAGATCGAGATGAAGGAGAAGAAGGCCCGGGTCGAGGATGCACTGCACTCCACCCGAGCGGCCGTCGAGGAAGGCATCGTGCCGGGTGGCGGCGTCGCCCTGATTCGGGCCGCCGCGGCGCTGGGGGACCTTGAGGTGAACGAGAACGAGTCCTTCGGCGTCCGGATCGTTCAGCGCGCTGCTGAAGAGCCCGCACGCTGGATCGCCTCCAACGCCGGAGCGGATGCTTCCGTGATAGTCGACGCCATCAAGAAGGGCGAAGATGC
The DNA here is from genome assembly GCA_963422385.1 of Binatia bacterium. GTDB lineage: Bacteria > Desulfobacterota > Binatia > UBA9968 > JAJDTQ01 > JAJDTQ01. The sequence continues at coordinate 1,526,853 of OY729432.1, forward strand.
CTACGGATACAATGCCGCCAGGGGCGAGTTCGAGGACTTGATCAAGGCAGGGATCCTGGATCCCACCAAGGTGGTGCGCTCGGCGCTTCAGAACGCCGCGTCCGTGGCGGGCTTGCTGATCACCACCGAGGCCATGATTACGGACAAGCCGGAGAAGAAGAAGGATGCTGCTCCGGCCATGCCGGAAGACTACTAGACATCAGCGGGGCCACACCCGAGCTGACAACCAAAAGGGGGAGGACGCGCGTCCTCCCCCTTTTTTGTCTGCAAAGCGCGGGACGCCCCGTTTCCACCGCCTGGAGATCATCCGTAGCCGAAGGCCCCGAGGGCGTCGAACATCACCGTCGTGTCCGGGTCGCGGCCGAACCAGGTGCGGAAAGACGCGGCGCCTTGGTGCGCCAGCATGCCGATGCCCTCCACGGTCCGGCACCCCCGCCGCTTTGCCTCCCGGAGCAGCACGGTCTCGCGGGGTTGGTAGACGATGTCGTAGACAGCTTGGCGCGCATCGAGGAACGCGGGGTCGATGGGGCATCCGCGGATGTTCGGGGCCATGCCCGCGGAAGTGCAGTTGATGACGAGGTCGGCCTCGCTGCCGAGGACGGAGAACTCCGCCAGCGGACCGGAGCGGACTTCCGTGTCCGCCACGCTTCCGTCCGCGATGTCCCGCGCCAGACTGCCGGCCTTGTCCCGGTCGCGGCCGAGCAGAGTGATCTCCGGTAGCCGGAAAGTCTCCCGGCTCCCACCCGCGCCCGCGCAACTGCCCCGGGCCAGCACGAAGGCCAGCGCGCGTGCCGCGCCGCCGGTCCCCAGGATCGCGACCCTCTTGCCGTCGAGTTCGATGCCCGCCTGGCGAAGGTTCAGCACGGCGCCCGAGGCGTCGGTGGTGGTCCCCATCAGCCGATCACCCTCCCAGTACAGGGTGTTCACGCTTCCGGTGAAGCGGGACTCCTCGCTCAGGCCGTCGAGATGCGCGATGACCGCCTGCTTGTGCGGGATGGTCACGTTGGCGCCGAGGAACCCCATGCCCCGCAGGCCGGCGATGACCTCGCCCAGAGCCTCGGGTGAGCACGGCAAGGGGACGTAGCAGGCGTTCAGGCCCGCCGCCCGGATGGCCGCGTTGTGCATCACCGGCGACATGGAATGTCCCACCGGCCATCCCAGCACTCCCAGAAGTCGGGTGGTTCCGTCGATCATGATTTCCGCGTGGTCTCGCCCTCCGGCAGCCGGAACAATGCCCGGGTGTTGCGGCTGGCGGTGTCGGCGATTTCGTCAACCCCGACCCCCCGGACCCGGGCCAATGTCTCGGCCACGAAACGGACGTAGGCGGGCTCGTTGCGCCGACCCCGCTTGGGAACAGGCGCCAGGAACGGCGCGTCGGTCTCCACGAGCAGCCGGTCCGGGGGCACCCAGCGGGCGACGTCGCGTAACGCCTCGGCGTTCTTGAAGGTGACGATGCCCGAGAATGACAGGTAGAAGCCCAGGTCGAGGAACGTCCGCGCGGCTGCGGCGTCGCTGGTGAAGCAGTGGATCACTCCCTCCAGCGTTCCGCCGCGGCAGCTTCGAATGGTCTCCGCCACCTCGCGGTCCGACTCGCGGTTGTGCACCACGATGGGCAACCGGGTCTCCACGGCCATCCCGGCGAAGCGCTCGAACATGTCTCGCTGCACTTGACGGGGCGAGTGGTCGTAGTGGAAGTCGAGGCCGGTCTCACCGATGGCGACGACCTTGGGGTGCGCGGCGAGGGCGCGTATCCGGTCCATGGCCTCCGCGCTCACGTCCTTGGCGTCGTGCGGGTGCATTCCCACGGTGGCGTAGAGACCCGCGTGCTCTTCCGCCAGGTGCACCGCAGCGTCGTTGGTGGAAAGGTCCCCCGCGCCTCCGACGACGATCAGCGTTTCGACGCCTGCATCCCGGGCCCGGGACAGCACGTCGGCGCGATCAGCGTCGAACTCCTCGGTCTGGATGTGGCAGTGGGTGTCAATGAAGGTTGCCGGCCCCGGTTCCACGCGCGTCATCCCCCCGAGCCACTCTTGTCGCCGTCGCCCTCCGTTTCCTCGATCCTGGGAAAGAGGATTTCGGGCGGTTGGACCTGGTGTCCTTCGGGGAAGGAGCCGCCCCACTCGGCACGGAGCGCGTCACCGGCGGGGAGTCCCAGAAGGTTCCGCACCGCGGCGCCTGTCTCCGGGAGGAAGGGCGCCAGCAACTCGCCCGTAAGGCGCACGCCTTCCAGGAGGTGGTGCAGGATCTCGCCCACCCGCGCCTTCTGATCAGGGTCCTTGACGAGTGTGAACGGCGCCGTCTGCACGATGTACTGATTCGTCCGGTCCAGCGCGACGAAGATCGATTCCAGGGCCCGGTGGAAGGCCAACTCCTCCATATGCCGATCCACGTTCGCCACCGCCGCGAGAAAGGTTTCCTTCAACTCCCGGTCTTGAGACCGGGCGCCGTCGCCCATGGGTTGAACCACGCCGCCGAAATACCGTTTCTGCATGGCCAGCACGCGGCTCACCAGGTTGCCGAAGTTGTTGGCCAGGTCGGCGTTGACCCGGTTCACGAACGCGTCGAGGGAGAAGGCCGCGTCCTGGCCGAACACCATCTCCCGCAGCAGATAGTAGCGGAACGCGTCCATGCCGTAGCGTTCCTTCATGTCGAGCGGACGGATGACGTTGCCCAGGCTCTTGGACATCTTGCCGCTGTCCATGATCCAGTAGCCGTGCACGTTGAGCCTGTGGTAGAGCGGCATCCCCGCGGCCATGAGCATGGTGGGCCAGAAGATGGCGTGCGGCTTGAGGATGTCCTTGGCGATGATGTGGTTGGCGCAGGGCCAGTAGGCGTTGAAGAAGTCCACGCCCTTGAGCTCTACCGCGCTCACGTAGTTGATCAGCGCGTCGAACCACACGTAGGTGACGTAGTCTCCGTCGAAGGGTAAGGGAATGCCCCACTGCAATCGGCTCCTGGGCCGCGAGATGCACAGGTCTTCCAGGGGCTCACGCAGGAACGACAGCACCTCCGTGCGGTACCGTTGCGGCGTGATGAAACCGGGGTCCTCGTTGATGTGCTCGATCAGGCGGTCCTGGTACTTGCTCATGCGGAAGAAGTAGTTCTTCTCCTCGATGTAGGTGGCCGCGGTCCGATGGTCCGGGCACTTGCCGTCCTGCAGCTCCTTGTCGGTGTAGAAGCGCTCGCAGCCGTAGCAGTAGTAACCGCCGTACTCCCCGAAATAGATTTCGCCGGCATCGTGGATGTGTTGCAGGATCCGGCTGACCGTCGCCTTGTGGTAGTCGTCGGTGGTGCGGATGAAGTGGTCGTAGGCGATGCCGCAGGTGTCCCAGGTGGATCGGAACAGACTGCTGACCCGGTCCGCGTACGCCTTGGGTTCGGTGTCGTCCGCGGCCGCGGCCTGGGCAATCTTGTCGCCGTGCTCGTCGGTGCCGGTGAGCAGATAGACGTCCCTGCCCCGCATTCGGTGATAGCGCTTCAGCGTATCCGCGATGATGGTGGTGTAGGTGTGCCCCAAGTGCGGCTGGGCGTTCACGTAATAGAGCGGCGTGGTGAAATAAATGCGATCCATGACAGTCTTCGGGTCCCTTTCAAGCTAGTAGACCGGGGATGAAGCTCTCCAGTACCATGCGCCGGTTGAAATTCCGGTGAATGGCCCGGGTCACGTTGTCGATCTCGGCCAGGGCGGACGTCGATTGCTGCACGCGGCGGGCCGCGGCGGCGCGCTGAAGCTGCTCCAGCAGATCTCTGTTGTAGACCGTCGCGGTGGAGCCCGTGACCTGAAGCACCATGACGTCGCGCAGCCATCCCTTGACCCAGTCCAGGAATTTCAACGCCTTCTCCCGGTCGCTGCCCATCTCCTCGGCCAGCGCCGTGATCCCGCGCATGTCGTCGGACGAAAGCGCCGCCAGCTTGTGAAGACATTCCTGCCTTTGGTCCAGCAGTTCCGCCTCGTCGCTTTCCAGCGCGGTGCCGAGGCTGCCGTAACTGAGAGAGGCCAGCAGCAGGGCGCGGTCCTCGGGAAGCCCCTTGCGCCGGACCACGATGGCCGCTACCTGCTCCACCGCCAGAGGAAAGAATTGGAGCCGTAGGCAGCGGGAGAGCACCGTTGGCAGGACACCGCCGGTACTTTCCGCGATCAGGATCAGCAGGGAATGGTCCGGCGGCTCCTCCAGGGTCTTGAGGAGCGCGTTCTGGGCATGAAGGTTCACCAGCGTCAACGGGTCGATGATGGCGATCTTCTTCATCCCCGTGAAGCGGTGCAGCACCAACTGTCGCTGCAGCTCCCGCACCTGCTCGATGGAGATGTCCCGCTTGCCCTTGCGCTGCTCCAGCCAATGCACATCCGCATGGTTTCCGTCGCGAATGCACAGACAGCTCGGGCACTCGCCGCAAGCGTCCCCGGCGCCGGTCCGGCATTGGATGGAGGCCGCCAGGGCGGTGGCCACGGTCCTCTTTCCCGTGCCCTCGGGACCGACGAAAAGATAGGCGTGGTGGAGCCGGTCGCGGTTCACGGCACGCCGCAGCAGCTCGATCTGGCCCTGGTGGCCGATGATGTCCTGGAACCGCAACATCAGATTTCCGGCATCCGGGTCCTACATGCAGGCGCTCTCGTGAAGCCGTTCCTCGATGATCCGTCTGATTTTCTTCTGGGTCGCCATCACTGGACCGTCGGTTGGGACCACCACGCAGCGTGAAGGGTCGGCCTCGGCCAGCTCGAGGAATCCCTCCCGCACCCGGCGATGAAATGCGACTCCTTCGGCCTCGAACCGGTCTTCGCGCGCGGCGTCAGAGTCCTGCCGTTTCGCTGCACGGGCCAGCGCCACTTCCACCGGACAGTCCAGGATGATAGTAAGCTCGGGCATGGTGCCGCCCGTCGCCATGAGATTCAGCCGGCGCAGCAACGCCAGATCCATGCCGCGGCCGTAACCCTGGTACGCCAAAGTCGAGTCCGCGAAGCGATCCGAAACCACCAGCTTTCCCTGCCCGAGGGCGGGCTTGACCACCTCGCGGACGTGTTGCGCCCGGTCCGCCAGGATGAGGAACAGCTCGGTCTCGTCCGAGAGGGATTCCGGGCGGCCTTCGAGCAGGAGTTTCCTGAGATCCTTCCCCAGCGGGGTATCACCCGGCTCGCGGGTCAGCAGCCGGGACACTCCGCGAGAGTTCAGATACTCGTCGAGCAGTCCGACCTGCCAAGTCTTTCCCGATCCGTCGCCCCCCTCGATGGTCACGAAACGCAACATCCCACGCCCTAGTGTCAGCACGATATATTACACGAGAATGAGACGGCTGCCCAACCGGCCGTCGCAGGCGGCGGGCGTGTAAACGGTGTTGCCATACGGGCGCCGGTTCTGGTACGGGACATGACACCAGGTCGAAGACACCGGGATACAGTCGCCTGGAGACGGCGGCTTTGCCCGGGACAGGAGCTCTCCATGCGCGGTACAACGCCGAGACGAATGCAGGGAATGGCCGATCCCGTGCTGGCCTCCATGGTCCATTCCATGGGACGGGACCAAGTGCCTCACTACGCGAGCCGTACGGAGAAGGTGGTCGCATACACCGATCGATGTGTGGCGAACGCCGAGTTGCGCGACGGTCCGGTGAACCCGCAACGGGTCGAGGTGACCGACCGTTCCGCCATGACCGCGCGGATCAAGGCCAAGGCCCGCGAGCTGGGCGCCGATCTGGTAGGCATCTGCCAGCTCAGGCCGTCCATGATCGACCTGGGGAAAGAGGTTCCCCACGAGTACGTTGTCGCGGCCTGCGTGAGCGAGGACTACCACAAGGTCCTCGACGGCGCCGACGCGGTGGAGGAAGAGGCCATGCGGGTATACGCGGTGGTCTCCGATCTTTCCACCGACCTCGCGGCCTACATTCGCGACCTGGGGTATCCTGCCTGGGCGCATCACAACGGCGTACGGGAAGTGCAGGCCATTCCGGTATTCTACCAGGTCGGATTCGGCGAGTTGGGGCGGCATGGCAGTCTTATCAACGAGAAGTACGGGGCGGACTTCCGACCCGGTTTCGTCACCACCGATTTACCGCTGGACGAGGACCAGCCGCGGGAGTTCGGCGTGCAGGATTTCTGCACGAACTGTAACGTGTGCATGCAGAACTGTCCGGGGGACGCGATTCCCAAGGACTACGTGATGACCGACGGCATCAAGCGCTGGCTGATCGACCTCGAGAAATGCTATCCGTATTCCCGCTTGCGCGACGAGTACTGCCACCTGTGCGTCGACGTCTGCCCCTACAACGTGCGCAGTCACCGAACCACCTTCAAGACCTTCATGAAGGAGCGCAAGCGCATGGGCTACAAGACTCCGACGTACTAGTGTCGTGTCCCGTAAATACGCAAGATAGGTTGCTGGTTTTACTGGTCTTTTTTATCTTCGTCGGCGTAGCTCTTCCTCGCGTGGTATTGGCCACTGCTCGTCATCGTGCCTTGCCGACGACAAAAAATCCTGCGCAACTTGTCTTGCGTATTTGCGGGACACGACACTAGTGGACAAGTTCTACCTGCAAGAGCAAAGGCCCGACGGCGAGGTCAGCACCGTCGGGCTCTTCTACTCCCGCCAGGAAGCGGAAGGCGTCATCGCAAAGCTCCGCGAGTTGCCGGAGAAGCAGGGTTGCGAATACGTCCTGATCCGGCCCGGTGACGGCACTCCGGAACCGCACCCGAAAGAATAAAGATCGGACGGACGTTTCGTTTCCCCGTCATTCCCGCGAAAGCGGGAATCTCATGGACCCAGGTTGGCCGGCGTTACGACCGATCGTAGGGTGTGGGTGCGGTAACCGCCGTTCCGGGGGTAGCGCGGGTCCCGCTTGCCGGTCCGTGCGGTTACGCTGATCCTGAGTTGCCGAATATCGGTGGTCGCGGTCGTGGCGTTGCCCGCGGCGTCGAGGAGCTCCACCGTGAAGCCCTGCACGTCTTCCGCCAGAGGTTGCCCGCCGCCGCCGGTGTTGCGCCTGAGTATCAGGCGGTCGGGATCGTGAAAGTAGACGACCCGTTCGTTGGGGTCGGACAGGTCTCCGTCGCCGTTGTGGTCGGCCGCGATGATCAGGCGGTCGGGGTCGTGCACCAGCCCGACAATCCCCGTACCTGCGGGATCGTACCCCGCAGTTCTGGCGTCCCGGATCACCAGGGTCATGGCCGCCCGGGCGTTCTGTTGCATGGCATTGAGCTGTTCCTGGAGGCCGTGGGCGGTGAGTTGGCCGGTAAAGCTCGTGACCGCCGCCGCCAGTAGTATCCCCTGGATCGACAGCACCACGAGCAGCTCGATGAGGGTGAAACCCCGGTCGCCGCGCTCCGGTCCTGATGTTCCGGAACCTGATTTCCGGACACCGGGCCGCAAGGGTTCGGAGGTGCGCAACGTCACCGGCCCATCAGGGTCTGCAGAACGGCCGAGCCCCGGTTCCAGTACACCGTTACGGTGACGGTGCTCAAGCCGGTCTCCGGCACGTTGCGCCGGATCTCGGTGACTCGCCTGTAGTTCGGGAATCCGGGTATCGTCCCATAGTCCTCCGCGGTTGAGGTCGCGCTGCCGGCGCCCAGACCCTTAACGGCCTCGATTCGATCCTGGGCCAGCAGGGTGGCGACGCCGTGGTTCCGGCTCCTCATGTTCCCTTCCATGACGGCGATGGTGAGACGGCCGATGCCAAGCAGCCCCGTCGACAGGATCAACATCGCCACAAGCAACTCGATCACGGAAAAGCCCTCACGGGACCGACGGTGCTGCTCCATTGCCTGTCCCGTCACTGAATCCGCACGCGGCCGGCGATGCTGATGCTGATGCGTCTCGAACCCGCGGCGTTGGCCAGTGTAATGGTAGCCAGATTGCTGGCCGTACCCTTGGGACTGAAGACCGGATTGTTCGTGGAGCTCATCACCACGTCTCGATGGTCGGTTCGCAGGTCCCTGGTGATGGTCCATTCTCCGGGGTCCGCCGCGCCGTCGTTGTCCGCATCGTCGAGGATTCGATACTCGTGATCGTTGAGAAAGAAGATCCGGTACCGGTTGTTTCTCTGGATGGCTTTCATGCGCGTCCACATGAGATCCCCCGTGAGTTGCCGCACCGCGCCGTTCAGGCGATGCCTGGGCATGACCTTCAGGTAACCCGGTACGGCGATGGCCAGCATGATGCCCGCCAGGGTCAAGGTGATCAGTTGACCCAGCAATGAGAAACCGGCGGTTGGCTTGAGCGCTCGTCGCATCGGCGGGATCCGTCTTCAAGACATGTGGAGCAGAGCGCCGAGGCACAGGAAAGGGGCGAACGGCAGGGGCGTCGTCAGCGAAACATCCTTTCGGAGGAGCATGAGTCCGAGACCCCAGCAGGTCCCGGTGAGGGCGCTCCAGAACAGAATGCCGGGAACACCGTCCCACCCGGCGAAGGCGCCGATCATCGCCAGCAATTTGACGTCGCCGCCGCCGAGGCCGTCCCTGCCGGTGAGGGCGCGGTAGCCTCGGGCCGTCGCCAACAACATGCCGCCGCCCAGACAGGCCCCCAGGACAGCGCTCGGCGGCGACGGCATGTCCGGAATCGAGAGCGCGGGAGCGATGCACGACAGCAGCAAACCCGCCGCCGTGCCGGACACGCTGATGATGTCGGGAATGATACCCGTCTCGAAGTCGATGACCGCCGCCGCCAGCAGGGCGCAGCCCAAGGACAGCCGCGCGAGGAACACTCCACCCGGACCGAACCGGTAGTAGCACGCGGGCGCCATGGCGGCCGTGCACAATTCGATCAGGAAGTAGCGCGGAGCGATGCGGACGCCGCAGTGAGCGCATCGCGCGCACAACAGAATGTAGCTGAGCAGCGGAACGTTGGCCCAACCGCGAAGGGGCGTCTCGCAGGCGCGGCAGCGAGAACGGGGCAAGAGGATGGATTCGCCCTTCGGAAGGCGGGTGATGCAGACGTTCAGGAAGCTTCCGATACAGGATCCGAGAACGAAAAGCAGAATGGGCCCCCAGGCTTGTTCGAGCGCCTCCGTGACCATTGAACCGGCCATGAAGGAATAGTCGGCGCACGGGGGCTAATCTTTAGCCGGAGGTTCCGGAGCAGCTATGGTTGCTCTCTCGATTCGAGCCATCGCCGGATCAGCGGAAAAACCTCGTTCCGGGCGTTTTTGCCGAGAATCAGGTCGAGATGGCCGTAGCCGATGTCCTCATCGGGATCCGACCAGAAGATCATGAGGTCGCGGTCCTTGGAGGCCAGCTCCGAGTAGACCTTCTTCAGGGCCTCCGGCGGTGCTATGGAGTCGGCCGCGCCCCCTATCAGGAGAACCGGGATCCGGATGTTGGCCAGCCCATCCCGGTAGCTGGATGCGCCGTCGGCGGAGACGAACTCGTCCTTGTCCACGGTTGTGGCCAGTTGCTCCAGGACGCCGGGATTGACCGGTATCAGGAGGGTTTCCTGCAATGCCTTTCTGACCGGCGGCGTGATGTTCCTGGGGTTGTAGAGCGAGTCCTCGAACCCGGGAACCAGGAAAAGAAGCCGGTTCAGCCCGGACGAGTTCCAGTAGAGAAGGGCGTTCCGCAGGACCGGTTGTCGGTCGAGCTTGAGCAGGATGTCGAGCCAGTCCTGCTCGCGGCTGTCGAAGGACATGGGCGCGGCGATGCTGACGATCCCGGCGACGCCGTGACCACGAGCCTTGCCGACATGGGCGAAGGCCAGGGCCCCGCCCAGCTCGTAACCCACCACGAAGACCTCGGCGCTGCCGGTGGTCTTTTTGACGTACTCGATGACCGCGGGAAGGTCGTCCCTCAGGATGTCGTCCAGAGTCCAGGGCTTTTTGCCCCAACCCAACGGGTTGAGGCTCCGGCCGGTGCCTCGCAGCGACAGGTTCCAGACGTCGAAGCCGGCCTCGGCCAGATACTCCGCCAGGCTGACGTTGCCGAAGTCGAGGAAGCGGCTGTCCACCAGCAGGCCGTGGATGAGGATGACGGGTCGCGGCCGCCGTACGTGCTTGCTGAGGCGAAAACGCTTGGCGGTGAGCTCGAACTTCGTCTCGGTGACGGCCCAGTGACGGTCGGATTTTACGTACTCGTCGTCCAGCGAGACCCCTTCGGACGGCCCCGCGTGAAGGCCCAGCACGGCCGCTATCAGGCCGGCGCGGAGAATCCGGTATGTGACGGAAAACAGCGGCATTTAACGCGAGATTTGCATGATTGACAGTCGCATATACTTATGGATACTCGCGTTGTCATGGGGAAAGAGTCCAGACTCGACCCGCGTGACGACCGCGCGCCAAGTCACTGTACCGTTGTCCGGGATCGGAAGAAATCTTCATGAGCAAGAAAACGACTCCGTCAAGATCGGGCGACTCCTCCCGCTCCCGCATAGGGAAACCACTCACCGGGACCTGACAGGAAAGTGTTATCCGGGCCTGTAGTGGACCACTCGCAGCGGCTTCAAATTCCCGGAGTTGCAGGGATTGAGCACCTGGGGGCAATTTGACCCGGCCACCAGGACATCCATGTCGGCCCTGAAGTCGATGTAATCGCCCGCCTTGGATTTCGGTACCTCGATGGAGAACGTCCCGTCAGCCTGGATGGGGCAATTCATGAAGACGTTCATGTTGTAGGGTATGTCTTTCCATGCAAGTCCCCACGGTTCGAGAGCGGCGACGAAGTTGTCCCGGCAATTGGCAGTGCCCGGAACATCATAGCGGTATTCGTTGGTGTAGCGGGAGCAGGCCCCCGCGAGCATGTCGTGGATGCCGCAAGTATCCGCCACAATCGTCATGAGCTTGCCAGCCTTGTCCGAGAACAGGGTGTAGCCGACCTTCGGATAAATCTGCTTGTTAAGGTTCAGGGTGTTCTCCGGGGAGAGTCTTTCATCCAGGTCGTTCAGATTGAAAGCCAGGAAATCCATCACCTGCTGCCCCTCGATATCGACGATTCGGAACACCTCTCCTTCCCGGACTTCCCGGGCGCAATGCCCGCTTGGTTCGATGATCCTGTCCTCGATGATTTCTCCGGGAATCTTGTCTGCATCAGTGCTCGTCATTGGCCCTCCCTGAGTCTAGTGTCCTGATCGCGAAATTTCGGTCATCATGAAGGACACTTTCTCTTTCGGAATTAGTAGCTTGGTTATGGGACGAGCTTCAGAGTCAGGACACCGCATCAGGTGCGGGCCGCTTCCGCCTCCCCGGCCGACTACGGCAACGGGGTCGCTTCGAGCAGCGCCATGCGCTCATCGAGTTTCGCGTCCGGTTGGAAGCCCGTCATCGCATCCTCGGTTGAAAGCCGCCCGGCCACGGGTTTTCGTCGTCGGACATTGTTACGGCGAAGGTGATTGTATATAGACCTGTGCAACAGGGTCAAGGACGGTCGGGGCAGGCGCCGGCCACGACCGCTCCACACCCGGAACATCGGCCCTGTACCACACGGCAAGGGGAGAGCATATCATGCGCGCGAGTACGGAAAGAAAGACGAAACGCTGGCAGGAGCAGCGCTGGATACTGGATCAGGTCATCAAGGTAAGCGGCCTCGACTTCGATCAGGGCCGCTCGGGCAAGATGCTGCGGAACTGCGGCCCGGGCATCGCCGGGGAACTGCGGGGCATCGGACAGAGGGTGCAGAAGTTCACGGACTTCCCGCGGGAGTTCTCCCATGCCGCCCGGAAGCGGGAGCGGCAGGGGCGGGCCGCCGAAGCGCTGGGACACAAGGTGGAGGCGCGCGAGCACTACTACGTGGCGGCCACCTACTACACCGCGGCCCAGTGGGGTATTTTCGAGGACGGCAACCCGCAACGGATGGACTGGGCGGAGAGCAAGCGGGACTGCTACGACCGCTACATCCGGTTCGCCGATCATCCGATCGAACGGGTGGATCTTTCCGTGCCCGGCGGGCAGATGGCGGCGCTGCTGCACCTGCCGCACAAGCCGGCGCCGGGAGAGCGGCTGCCGTGCATCCTCTACCAGCCGGGCATGGACGGGGTAAAGGAAGACACCCCCCTCATGGGCGACCCGTTGCTGCAGCGGGGGCTGGCCATCCTTTCCATCGACGGCCCGGGACAGGGCGAGACCCGGGAGCGTGGCATCACGGTCACCGCCTCCAACTGCGAGGACGGCGCCAAGGCGGCCTACGCCTGGCTCAAGACCCGCCCGGAGATCGCCGCCGACCGGATGGCCATCTACGGCTCCAGCATGGGCTCCTACTGGGGCACGCGCATGGCGGCCGCCGAGCCCGGCTTCAAGGCCTGCGCCGTAGCCGGCGTGTGCATGGAGCCCAGCCAGTACACCATCTTCAATACCGCGGCCCCGACCTTCAAGCTCAACTACATGTACATGGCCGGCTACGACGATGAGGCGAAGTTCGACGAGTTCTGCAAGACGTTGACCCTCGAAGGGGTCGCCGCCAGGATCCGCTGCCCCTACATGGTGGCGGCGGGAGAGGACGACGAGCTCTGTCCCATCGAGTTCGTCTACCAGCTCATGGACGAGGCCACCTGTCCCAAGGTCCTCTACGTTTACGAGGGCGAGCGCCATTCCCTCCGCAACCCGGCGGCGCGCACCATCCTCGTGGACTGGCTGAAGGACTGCCTCGACGGCAAGCCGGTCACGTCGGAGAAGGTCTACGTCGAGATGAGCGGCAAGGAGACCCGGACCCCGTTCTGACGCCGCCCGCGTTCCTTGACAGGATTTTTCGAACATGATTCATTCTGGTTCAGTCTTCGACTGACGAAAATTCGCCAAAAACGGACCCGTTCCGACGCATATTCCGGCCAAGTTCCGCGGGCTGCAAATCAAGATACACGAGGAGAGTTCGTTCGATGCAGATGTTCATTGCAGGTGAGTACACGGACACCGCAAGCGGAGAAACCACCGCCATCCACGACCCCGCCACCGGCGAGATGGTGGATACCGTACCCAAGGGTACGGCGGAGGACGTGAAGAGAGCCGTGGCGGCCGCGGAAGAGGCGGCGGTGGAATGGGGCAGGTTTTCTCCGCCCAAGCGCGGCGCGTGCCTGTCCGAGGCCGCCCGCCTCGTGCTGGAGAACGAGAAAGAGCTCACGCAGTTGCTCACCAGGGAGCAGGGCAAGGCGCTGCGCGAGTCGGTGCTGGAGATCCGCCGCTTTGCCCACACCCTGGAGCACTATGCCGGCATGGCCAAGACGCTCCGGGGCGGCTACGTGAAGCTTGACGACGGGCGCTACGGGCTGATCATGAGCAAGCCCATGGGCGTGGTGGGCTCCATCGTGCCGTGGAACTTCCCGGTGTCGTTGATGGGCAACAAGGTGGGTCCGGCGCTGCTTGCGGGCAACGCCATGGTCATCAAGCCCGCCAGCACCACCCCGCTGGCGGCGACCCGGTGCGTCGAGCTGGTGCAGCAGGCGGGCCTTCCCAGGGGCACCATCAACATGGTCACCGGACCCGGCGGCGCCGTGGGTGAGGAGATCCTCCGCAACCCGGCCATCCGCAAGGTGGGCTTCACCGGCGCCACCGACACCGGCAAGCGGGTGATGGAAGTGGCTTCCCGGGAAGTCAAGCGGGTAACCCTGGAGTTGGGCGGCAGTGACCCCATGATCGTCTGTGACGACGCCAACATCGACCGGGCCGTCAGCGCGGCCTCCGTGGGCCGCTTCTTCAACTGCGGCCAGGCGTGTCTGGCGGTGAAGCGCCTCTACCTTTACGATGGCATCGCCGACGAGTTCATCGCGAAGCTGGTGGAGAAAGTCCGCAAGCTGCGAGTGGGCAACGGCCTGACGCGCGGCACCATGCTCGGACCGCTGCACACCAAGGCGCAGCGCGAGGAGGTGGAGGAGCAGGTAGCGGACGCGGTGCAGCGCGGCGCCAGGGTGCTGGTAGGCGGCGGCCGCCCCGCCGGCGACGAATTCGACAAGGGCAACTTTCTGAATCCGGCGGTCGTGGTGGACGTCGATCCCGAGTCCAAGCTGCTGTCGGACGAGGTCTTCGGCCCCGCCCTGCCGGTGGTGCGGGTCAGGAACCTCGAAGAGGCACTGGCGAAGGCCAATGATTCCATCTTCGGCCTGGGCTCCTCGGTCTGGACCCAGGACATCGACAAGGCCATGTTCGCGGCGGAGAAGCTCGACGCCGGATACACCTGGGTCAACTCCGCGCAGATCATCTACGACGAGCTGCCCTTCGGTGGTGTGAAGCAGAGCGGCGTCGGCAAGGAGCACGGCAACGAGGCCGTGGAGCACTACAGCGAGGTCAAGTCCGTGGTAGTGGCCACGGAGCAGCGGTCGGAGATGGTGGGCGGCGAATAGGCCGAACCCGGACCGGTACCCGCTGCCGCGGCCCGGCAGGGGAACGGGTCCGCGCGACTGGGGAGAAGCATGAGCGCTCCGCGACTCGAACTGCCGGATCCCTACAACGCGGCCACCACGTTCGTCGACGACAACGTGACTGCCGGCCGTGGCGAGCGCACCGCGGTCCTGTACGAGGACCAGCGGTTCACCTACCGGCAGGTCCAGGAGTCGGTCAACCGGGCGGGCAACGCGTTCCGCGGCCTCGGCCTGGACACCGAGCAGCGCGTCCTGCTGGTGCTTCCCGACTGCCCGCCGTTTGCTTTCAGCTTCTTCGGCGCTATCAAGATCGGCGCCGTCCCCATTCCCGTGAATCCCTGGATGAAGGCCGGGGATTACGAGTACCTCCTCAACGACAGCCGGGCTCGCATCGTCGTGGTGCACGAGTCCGCGCTGCCCGAGGTCGAGGCCATCCGTCAGCGGCCGCGCCACCTGCGGCACGTGGTGGCGGTGGGAACGCCCCGGGGGGAGGCGACGGGGTGGGACGCCCTGCTGAAGGGCCGGTCCGCGGAGCTCGAAGCGGAGCCCACCGGACGGGATGACGTCGTCATGTGGAACTACACCTCGGGCAGCACCGGCAATCCCAAGGGCGCCGTCCACCTCCAGCACGACATGATCACCATCACCGATCTGTTCGTGAAGCCCGTGCTCGGCATGACCGAGGACGACGTTTGCCTGTCCGCGTCCAAGCTGTTCTTTTCCTATGGGCTGGGCAACTCCCTCTACTTCCCTTTTCGCTTCGGCGCCACCGGCGTGCTGTGGCCCGAACGGCCGGATCCGGAGAAAATCCTCCAGACCATCGAGCGGTACCGGCCAACCTTCTTCTTCTCGGTGCCGACACTCTACGCCCGCATGTTGCGGGTGGAAAAGGAGTACGACCTCGGTTCCCTCAAGGTCTGCCTGTCCTCCGGCGAACCCTTGCCGCCCGCCCTCTTCCATCAGTGGCAAGAGAAGGTCGGCGTGGAGTTGCTGGACGTGGTGGGCTCCACCGAGGCGACCCACGACTTCCTCGCCAACCGTCCGGGACGCGCAAAGGCGGGAAGCAGCGGAGAGGTGACGCCTGCCTTCATCGCCAGGGTGGTGGACGACGAGGGGTGCGAAGTGCCCAACGGACAGGTGGGAAACCTGTACGTCAGCGGCGACGCTACCGCGCCGTACTACTGGAACAAGCACGAGCAGACCAAGCGCACCATGCTCGGGGAGTGGCTCAAGACCGGCGACACCTACTACCGGGACGACGACGGCTATTTCTGGTACTGTGGCCGCTCCGACGACATGCTCAAGGTGGGCGGCCTGTGGGTCTCGCCCATCGAGGTGGAAAACGCGCTGATGGAGCACCCGGCGGTGCTCGAAGCCGCGGTGACCGGTGAAACCGACGGCGACGGTCTCATCAAGCCCAAGGCCTACGTCATACTCAAGACCGAGCACCGCGGCGCCGACGGGCTGGCCCAGGCGCTGCAGGACTTCGTCAAGGGTAGCCTGGAGCCGTACAAATACCCGCGCTGGGTGGAGTTCGTGGAAGATCTACCCAAGACCGTCACCGGCAAGATACAGCGGTTCAAGCTCAGAGAAGGGAATCCATGATCACCGGGTCATGGTTCTCATGGGGGGTTTCATGGACGACTTGGTAGCGTTGCGAGACAAGGTGGCCATCTCCTGTAACATCCTGGCCATCGACGGGCACTGGGACAATATCCTGGGGCATGTGTCGGCCCGGGTGCCGGGCGAGAACGCCATGTTGATGAAGCCCCACAGCTACGGCTTCGAGGAGATCCGTCCGTACCACATCATAAAGGTGGACTTCGACGGCAACAAGATCGAGGGTGATTACGAACGCCACTCCGAAGTGTTCATTCACACCGAGATCTACAGAGCGCGCCCGGACGTGAACTGCGTCATCCACAGCCATCCGCCCTACGCCACGGCTTTCGGCTCCCTGAGACAGAGGCTGCGCCCGGTGAGCCACGAGGGCTCGATCTTCAGCGAGGGGTTGCCTCTCTTCGACCATACCACCATCCTGATCCGGACGCCCGAGCTGGGGGTGGAGCTGGCCAAGAAGCTGGAAGGGCACCGGGCCGTGCTGATGAAGAACCACGGTTCCACCGTCGTGGCCGAATCGGTGGAGACCGCCACCCTGTACGCGATCTTTCTGGAAAAGGCGTGCCGCATCCAGCTCCTTGCCAGCGCCTCGGGAGATCCCACCTGGAGCAGCGACGAGGAAGCGCGCGAGAAGTATGAGCAGATCTACACGCCGCACCGGCTGGGCAGCATGTGGGACTATTTCGTGCGGCGAGCGAAACGGCTCGCCATCGACTGAAGACACTGGCCCCGTTGCTGTCGGAGCCCCCGGCTTCCGCGGCCGCGTGACGGAGGTGAGAGAATGGCCGAGAAACTGCATCTGACACTGGCTTGCGGCGACTACGAGAGCATCCGTGCGCTCAAGGAGGGGACGGTTCAGCCGGATGGCATCGAGCTCACCGTGCTGACCGACATGGACTCGTCCACGCGGCACTGGCGCGTGTCGCGTTTCCGCGAGTTCGACGTCGCCGAGCAATCGGGCTCGTCCTATCTGCTGGCCAAGGACAGGGGCGAGGCGGACGACCTCACTGCCATCCCGGTCTTTCTCCACCGCCGGTTCCGCCACGGCTTCATCTTTATCAACGCCAACAAGGGCATCAAGGAACCCAGGGACCTTGTCGGCAAGACGGTGGGGCTCAAGAACTGGCAGGCCACGGCGCTGCTGTGGATCCGCGGCACCCTGCAGGACGAGTACGGCGTCTCGTTCAAGGACATCGAATGGCGCGCCGAAAAGGAGGAGGACGTACCCTTCGATCCGCCGGATGGTCTCCGGATGGAGCGCCTTCCCAAAGGGAAGCGCGTGGAGGAGATGCTGGCCGAGGGCGAGCTGGACGCTGTCATCCACCCCGATATCCTCTCGCCGCTCCTGGACGGCGACACCCGTGTAAAGCGAATTTTCGACGATCCCAAGCAGGTCGAGCTTGAGTACTTCCGCCGCACCGGCATCTTTCCCATCATGCACACCACCGTCATCAAGCAGGAGATCGTGGACAGACATCCCTGGGTGCCGATGAACATGATGGTGGCCTTCGAGAAGTCCAAGCAGGCAGCCTACCGGAGGATGGACAATCCCAGGGTTGTGCCGCTGGCGTTCTTCCGCGACTCCTGGGAGGAGCAGCTCGATCTGCTCGGCTCCGACCCGTGGATCTACGGGCTCAACGATACAAACCGCAACAATTTCGGCACGCTGGCGCGCTACTCCCGGGAGCAGGGCATGATCAAGAAGGAACCGAACGCGGACGAGCTCTTTCACGAGACCGTCCGCGGCGAGGAGTGGAAGCTGGCGCGTTCTCGCGGGTAACGCGCGCCCTTTCGAATGATCCCTCCTCCCTTCTGGTACCGGGCGCCGGACCCGCTTCCCGAAGTGCTCGCGCTGCAGGCGACCCTGACCGCCCGATCGGCCGGCGGAAGCCGCACCATCGCCGCCCACGAGTTCTTTTCCGGTCCTTTCGAGACCTGTCTGGCCGACGACGAGATGGTGACGCACGTGGACGTGCCGGATCCGGCCGGTGTCTGCGGCCACGCCTACATCAAGCTCGCGCGCCGGGCCGGCGACTACGCGGTGGTGGGAGCCGCGGTGCTGGTGAGCCTGTCGCCGGACGGTACCTGCCACGACCGCCGCGTCGCCCTTTGCTCCGTCGGCCCTACGGCCTTCGTCTGCGAAGCCTCGGGCGTGTCGCTGCGCGGCACGGGGTTGACCGACAGCGATCTGGCGCAAGCCGCCGCGCTGGCCGGGAAGGACACCGACCCGGTGGACGACGTCCATGCGTCGGCGGAGTACCGGAGGCAGATGACACCGGTGGTGGCCGCCTGGGCCCTGACCCAGGCGCGGGAAAGAGACCGGGCCAGGCTGGACAAATGACGAGTTGAGCATTGGCGGGTTATTCCCGAAGGACGATGCAACGGATCACCGTCAACACCACCATCAACGGAACGGGTTACTCCTTCGAGGTCAAGCCGCGGCTCCTGCTGGTGGATTTCATCCGCGACAAGGCCTGCCTCAAGGGCACACATATCGGTTGCGACACCGGCAACTGCGGCGCCTGCACCGTCCTCATGAACGGCTTGACCGTGAAGTCGTGCCAAGTGCTGGCGACCCGGGCCTGGGGGGCGGAGATCCGCACGGTGGAAGGTCTGGCCCGGAACGGGGCGCTGCATCCGATCCAGGAAGCGTTCTGGGAATGCGACGGGCTGGAATGCGGCTTCTGCACCCCGGGCATGCTGATGAGCACGGTGGCGTTTCTCGACGAGAATCCCCACCCGTCCGACGAAGACATCCGCCGGGCCTACTCCGGCAACCTGTGCCGCTGCACCGGCTATCTGAACATCATCAAGGCAGTCAAGCGGGCGGCGGAGGGGATGGGCTCGTGGCCTACGTGGAGGTCGACGTTACCACCGGCGAGACCGGGATTCTGAAGTATCTCGGCGTGGACGACTGCGGCAACATGGTGAACCAGATGATCGGCGATACGCAGATTACCGGCGCCATCTCGCACGGCGTAGGGGGCGCGTTTCTGGAAGAGTTGGTGTACGACGACCAGGGACAGCTCCTGTCAGGCACCTTCGCCGACTATCTGATTCCGTCCATGGCGGAGATGCCGGACCTGGAGCTCCATCACATGGTCACGCCCATGCCCTTCACCCCCGGCGGGTTCAAGGGGGTGGGTGAGATCGGCGCCATCGGCCCGCCGGTGGTGCTGGCCAGCGCCGTGGAGGATGCACTGGCGCCCCTGGGGTGAAGATCATGAGGCTGCCGCTCAAGCCGGAGAACATCTGGCAGGCGATACGTGAACGAGAAAACCAAAGGACAGGAGACAAATCATGAGCGATGCGGGGAACGGCTTTACCGAACGGGCGACGCGGGAGCTGGCGCGGGTGGCGGCGGTCTTCGCCGCCGGCGAGGCGGAGATCGCCGATACCTATTTCAACTGGGATCAGCGGGACCGCGACAAGGAGGTCATCTGGCTCACCAAGCAGGCGGGCCGGGAGATCGAGAGCACGTTCACCGGCATCAAGGAGATCGTCGAGAAGGTGGGCGGCGATCTGGGGAGATCGGACCAGTACTGGGTGGACCAGTGGGGCGGAGACGTGGACCGGCACTGGCTGGAGGAAAATCTCTACCGCACCAAGCAGGAACTCAACCACGGTAATCGGTGCGTCGATATCATCGAGTGGCTCACCGGCGAGCCCTTGGACGTCAAGGAGGTGGTGCGCCGGTACAACCGCTGGAATCCCGACCCCTCGCTGCCCGACATGAGGGAGTGGGTGCGTCTGGCCGAGGTGTTCAGGGAGCAGGAAGCCCGCCGGGAGCCCTGGGCGCGTCTCATCAACTCCCAGGGATTGCTCGAAGGCGGCAGTTGCGGCCTGTTCTACGCCGCCACCCAGTTGAGCGGCAGCGAGCTCAACGACCGGTTGGCCAGAGCGTTCACCGTGGTGCTCGACGACGAGCGCGGCCACGGGCCGGCCAACATCTACCAGATCGCCGATGCCTTCACCACCGGGGAGGCGGTGAACGGCGCCCGTGAGATGATGGTGGACCGGGGCATGCAGCGCCTGCGCATGCGCAACGAGCAGTTCAGCTACCCCATCGACGAGGCCCGCATCCAGGAGATCGCCAAGGGCAACATCGGTCTGGACGTGACCCGCGAGATCTGGGGCGAGACCCTAGCCAAGTTCATCGATTAGCGTGCTCTGGTGGAACAACGCCTCGCAGCAACTGCTGGACGAGATCCAACAAGGTCTGATTGCAGTGAGTTGAGGAGGTTGGCACATGCTCATACGAAGCATTAAACTACAAAATCTACTTTCCTTCGGACCGGATGCACAGGAACTCGAACTCAAGCCGCTCAACGTGCTTATTGGACCGAACGGCTCCGGGAAGTCCAATCTTATCGAAGCAGTAAGCCTGCTGCAGGCCGCTCCCCAGGATCTCGCGGCTACCATCCGGGAAGGTGGCGGGGTCCACGACTGGATTTGGCAAGGCGACCCTGGAACGCCGTCCGCCCAAGTCGAAGTGATTCTGGATTACCCGGGTGGAAGCCAATCGCTTCGCCACTGCTTTGGCTTCACGGAGAGAGAGCAGCGGTTCATATTGACTGACGAACAGATAGAAAACGAAGAACCTCACTCAAGCACCACGGCAAGCCATACATTTACTTCGAGTTGCACGGCAGCCATGTCGTCCTGAACTACAAGGACGGAAGTCAGCGGCAGTTGCGTCCCGAGGATCTCGACCCGCAGCAATCCGTTCTCGCCCAGCGTAAAGATCCCGATCATTACCCGGAACTGACTTGGCTCGGCGGGATGTACCGGCGCATACGGCTGTATCGCGAGTGGTCTTTCGGACGGCAGACGCCAGTCCGCCGTCCGCAGAAGGCCGACCTTCCCAATGACTTCTTGATGGAGGACGGTCAAAATCTCGGCTTGGTGCTGAACCGTTTGATGCGGGAGTTCGACGTCAAGCAGCGATTCCTCAATGCCTTGCGCAACATTTACGAGGGCGTATCGGATTGCCACATGAACATCGAGTCCGGCACCGTTCAGGTATTTCTGCAAGAAGGCAAAGTAACCATGCCCGCTACCCGTCTGTCGGACGGCACGATCCGGTACCTTTGCCTGCTAGCCATTCTTTGCCACTCGACGCCGCCGCCGGTGATTTGCCTGGAGGAGCCGGAACTCGGTTTGCATCCCGATATTCTTCCGGACTTGGGTAAGTTGCTGCGAGAAACATCCGCACGATGCCAGTTGATCGTCACGACACACTCCGACGCACTTGTCGATGCCCTGACCGAGACCCCTGAGAGCGTCGTCGTCTGCGAAAAAAACAGGGGACAGACGACATTGCGACGCTTGAGCAAGGAGAAGCTGGCCCACTGGCTCGAACGGTACCGCTTGGGAGAACTCTGGAGTTCCGGAGAACTCGGAGGGAACCGGTGGTGACCGTCCGAATCTACGTGGAAGGTGGCGGGGACCACCGAGAGCTGAAGAAGAAGTGTCGAAAGGCTTTCAATGCCTTCTTTGAAAAACATTTGGCCGGACGGATGCCGCGAGTTGTCGCGTGCGGTGGACGGAAAAACGCATACGACAATTTTCACACTGCCTGGACCAACGCCGACACGGGCGACTTCATCGTGTTACTCGTCGATAGCGAGGGTCCCGTCGCAGAGACATCCGAACCTTGGCTGCACCTGAAAAATCGCGACAATTGGGACAAACCCGATGGCGCTACGGATGACCACGCACATTTGATGGTACAGTGCATGGAAGCGTGGTTTCTGGCGGATAAGGACTGCTTGATGACCTTTTTCGGTCGCGGCTTCAACGAGAAAGCGCTTCCGGGTCGGTCCTCCATCGAAGAGATCCCGAAGAGAGACATTGAGGAGGGACTGAAGAGGGCCACTCGCCAATGTGACCGCAGAGGAGCCTACCACAAAGGACACCACTCGTTTGAAATTGTTGCAGAATTGAACTCTGAAAAGGTGGTCGCGGCCTCACCGCACGCAAAGCGGCTGATCGATGCCCTTCGGGATAGAACGGGGCAATCATGAACACTTGGGGCCAGCGAGTGAACCATTCGGAACATCAGTACCGAAGACCTTACCGGGGTAACGAAACTGGCTTCCTACGTTGAACTCGAACTCAGGGACGGCATCGCGTTCATCACGCTGAACCGGCCCGACAAGCTCAACGCCATGAACGAGGAGATGTGGGCGGAGTTGGGGCGCGTGTGGGACGCGTTCGCCGCGGATACGGCGCTTCGGGTGGCGGTGGTCAGCGGCGCCGGCGACCGGGCGTTCTCCACCGGCATGGACCTGAAAGAGCGGGCGGTGGCCGGCGATCCACGGGCGCGGGAGTTCTGGACCTCGGCCCTGGCCCGGGACCCGGGCCGCCGGGAACCGGTGTGGAAGCCCATGATCGCCGCGGTGCAGGGATACTGCCTGGCGGGGGGCTTCGAGATCGCCCTGTCCTGCGACATCCGCATCTGCAGCGAGGACGCCACCTTCGGCCTGCCGGAGATCAAACGGGGGTTCTTCCCCGGCAGCTCCGGGACCGTGCGGCTTCCCCGCATCGTGCCGCTGGGGATGGCGCTGGAGATGCTCTACACCGGCGCGTCCATCTCGGCGGATGAAGCCTTCCGTTGCGGACTGGTGAACCGGGTGGTGCCGAAGGGCGAGCTCATGGCCGCGGCCTCGACCCTCGCACGGGCCATAGCCGACGGGCCGCCACTGGCGCTGCAGGCTGTCAAGGAGGTGGTGCTGCGCGGGCTCGACCTGCCGCTGGCCGACGCCATCCGCTTCGAGGCCGGTTTCCGTGCCATGGTGGGCGGGACAGACGACGCCCGCGAGGGCCCCCGGGCCTTCAGCGAGAAGCGGCAGCCGCACTACAAGGGCCGTTAGCGTCCTGCGCCGTTTCCTGAACCGTTCGCGACGCAGGCCCTTGGGAGAGAGTTCTCCATGTATCAGGACCTCCGGGAATACATCGACCTGCTGGACCGGCAGGGCTTGCTGATGCGGGTTGCCGCCCCCGTGGACAAGGACACGGAACTGCATCCGCTGGTGCGGTGGCAGTTCCTGGGACTGCCGGACCACGAGCGCAGGGCGTTTCTCTTCGAGAACGTGACGGACGCCAAGGGTCGGCGGTACGAGACTCCGGTGGTGCTGGGAGCGCTGGCGTCCAACGAGGCCATCTACGCCCTGGGGATGGGCTGCGAGCCCGGCAAGAGCTTCGGGAAGTGGTCCGCCGCGGTGGCCAGTCCGCTGGCGCCGGTAGTAGTGGACACCGGCCCGGTCAAGGAGGAGATCCACGTCGGCGACGGTCTTCTGGAGCACGGCGGCCTCGACGAGTTCCCGGTGCCCATCTCGACGCCGGGGTTCGACAACGGGCCGTACCTGACCGCGTGCCACTGGATCACCAAGGATCCGGAAACCGGCATCCGCAACGTCGGTAACTACCGTGGCCAGATCAAGTCTCCGACCAGGACCGGCGTCTACCTGATCAGCCCCCAGCAGGACCTGGCCATCCACTGGAACAAGGCCAACGTCCTGGGCCGGCCGCTGCCCGCGGCCGGGGTCATTGGCGCGGTGCCGTGCCTCTCCTACGTGGCGGTGCAGAAGATCGCCTACGGGGTGGACGAGTTGGGTGTCGCCGGCGCCATCCTGGGCCGGCCCATGCCCCTGGTCAAGTGCGAGACCGTGGACCTGGAAGTCCCGGCCCATGCAGAGATCGTCATCGAGGGATACATCCGCACGGACGTGCTCGAGCCCGAGGGTCCCTTCGGAGAATCCCACGGGTACATGGATCCCCGCAGCCTCAGCCCGGTCTTCGAGGTGACCTGCATCACCCACCGGAAAACCCCCCACTACGTGGGCGTGCTGAGCCAGGTGACGCCCAGCGAAAGCAGCAAGATCAAGCACCGGGGCTGGGAGTCGCTGGTGCTGGACCATCTGCGGAACCACTGCAACCTCAAGAGCGTGGTCCGGGTGGGCATGCACGAGCCGCTGGTGAACCTGCGCCAGTTCGTGGTGGTCCAGATGCGGAAGACCCACAAACTGGACCCGTGGCAGGCCATGATGGCGGTGCTGGGCTTTCGCTACGACCTCGGCAAGGTGGTGATCGCAGTGGACGACGACATCGACCCCGAGAACTTCGCCGCGGTCAACTGGGCCATCTGTCATCGCTCGCAGCCCCACCGGGACGTGCGCATCATCGAAGGCCGGCAGACGGTTCACTCGCCCATCCATCTGGTGCGCATGCACGGCCATGCCGGAGACTATGACAGCGAGGACTCTTCCCTGCTCATCGACGCCACCAGGAAGGCCGAGTTCCCGCCGGTGTCGCTGCCCACCCGGGAGTACATGGAGCGGGCGCGGAAACTTTGGCAGGAGCTGGGGATGCCGGAGCTCAGATACGGCAACCCGTGGCACGGCTACTCGCTGGGCCTGTGGCCGGCGGAGCTCGATGACGAGGCCGCCTTGGCGCTGAAGGGCGAGCACCATCGCATCGGCGTCAAGCTGGACCAGCGCGCCGTGCCCGTGGGCCGCGGCGAACGACTCCAGGACGTGCAGAAGCGGTGGAAGCCCGAGTGACCGGCCCGGTGGGGGCACCGCTGGGCCGGCGCGCGTTCCCTGCGGGCATGGCGACAGACTGCAAGCCGGCCGTCGGCCCGTGTTCCGGACGCCGGAGCCTGACCCGTGGAGCTTGACGGCACCTTGGTCCTGGTGGCCCTGACCCTTCTCTTCGCGGGTTTCGTCAAGGGCGCCACCGGCATGGGGTTCCCTCTCGTCGCCACGCCCATGCTGACGCTGCTGCTCGACATCAGGATGGCCATCGTCGTGCTGCTCCTCCCCGGCGTGGTGATGGACCTGATCCAGGTCTTTCGCCGCGGCGTTCCCACCGCCATCTTCCGGCGCTTCTCGTCCATGTTCCTGTTCGCCTTGGCAGGCGTGTTCCTGGGCACCTGGGAGCTGACCCGGCTTCCCCTGTGGGTCCTGAACCTGATCCTGGGAGCGGTCGTCGTCGTCTGCGCAGGGTCCGGGCTGTTCTCGTTTACCCTCGTCACCTCCCGGCGGGCGGAGCCCCTGATGTCCCCGGTCATGGGCTTCGCCGGGGGCTTCTTCCTGGGACTGACCAACACCATGGGTCCGGTCATGGCGCTTTATCTCCACGGCCTCAGGCTCGACAAGGCCGACTTCGTGAAAGCCATCTCCACCGTGTTCATCATGGCCAAGTTCTGGCAGGTCATCGCCATCTCCACCTGGGGTCTGTTCACTGCCGAGGCGCTGAAGCTGTCGTTGTTCGTCATCGCGTTCATTCTCGTGAGCTTCTACCTGGGCCTGCTCGCACAGGACCGCGTCCGCCTGCAAACGTTCAACCGGGTTATCCTCGCGTTGCTGATCTTCACCGGGCTGATGCTGGTCTACCGCGCCCTGAACACGGCGTAACGCCGGTTTCCGGGAACCATGGGTCGGGTTTCAAACGCGCCTGTGCGGGGGCCCGGAGAAAGCGACACCGAATCAAGGTCACACCCATGCCATCTCCGTGCGCTATCTGCTATGCATATGCTTCAAACACTCAATGGCGGATCCGGTTTGACCGGCTATCCGAATGGACACGGACCTGGAGTTGAACAGGCTGCAGCGCGGACACAGGACTCATGCAGGCATCTGATCACGACGTCATCGTCATCGGCAGCGGTCCCGCGGGCTATACGGCCGCCATTCAGGCGTGCGAGCTGGGCGCCCGGGTGGCCATCCTGGAGCGGCAGCAGACGCTGGGCGGCATCACCTTCCTTTCGGGCACCATACCCAGCAAGACCTTGCGCGAGGCCATCCTCTACCTGCGGGGGGTGCGCCAGCGCCCGTTCTACGGCATGGACTTCACCGAAAGAAAGAACATCACCCTCGCGGATCTGCTCGTTCGGGTGCGCAAGGTGGTGGAACGACGGGTGGCGACGATGGAGGAGCAACTGCAGGTTCACCGCGACCGGAACCGCATCGACGTCTATCGCGGCTATCACGCGACCGTGGACGGCCCCAACTCGGTGCACGCCTGGGTGCTCAAGAATCCCATGGAGTCCGTCGATCTGCAGGCGGAAAAGATCATCATCGCCGCGGGCTCCAGGCCCCGCTACACGCCGGACATCCCCATCGACAACGAGGTCATCTTCGATTCTGACTCGGTGTTCACGCTGGAGCTTGAACGCAAGACCCTGCCCGAATCGCTGATCGTCGTCGGCGCGGGGGTCATCGGCGCGGAGTACGGCTCGGCCTTTGCGGTGCTGGGTTGCAAGGTATCGCTGATTCAGCGGGACCATTCCTTCCTCACCTTCGCGGAGCGTTCCCTTGTGGACAGGTTGATCCGGCGCATGGAGGACTACGGCGTGGAGTTCGTCTGGGGCGCCTGGTACGAGAAGATCGAGCGCATATCCGGGTGGGAGGACAAGGCGCGGGTTTATCTCACCGACGGCCGGGTGCTGGAGGCGGACACGGTGATCGTGGCCAGCGGACGCGAGGTGGCTTCCAAGGTGCTGGGGTTGGAGGACGTGGGGGTGGAGGTCACCGGGCACGGCCTGATCAAGGTCAACGAGCTGTTCCAGACCTCGATCTCGAGCATCTATGCCGCCGGCGACGTCATCGGCTTCCCGGCCCTGGCCTCCACCAGCAGCGAGCAGGGCCGCATGGCCGCCAACTACGCCCTGGGACGCCGGGCCGGCGGTCGCAGGACATGGTTCCCCCTGTGCGTCTACACCATCCCCGAGATCGCCATGGTCGGTTATGCGCAGCAGGAGCTGGACGCCAAGGGCATCCCCTACGCCCAGGGGGTGGCCACCTACGAGGAGGTCGTCAAGGCCGGCATCATCGGCGACCCGCACGGCATGCTGACCCTGTTGTTCGAGCCCAACGGCTGGCATCTGCTGGGCGTGCACATCATCGGAGACCAAGCCTGCGAGTTGATCCACATCGGGCAGGCGGTGCTGAGCTACAACGGCACCATCGACTACTTCATCGACAACGTCTTCAACTTCCCCACCATGGGCGAGGCCTACAAGATCGCGGCTCTCAACGGCGTCAAGCACCTCGCCCCCTGAACGCCCGCGCTCGTTGTTGCATGGAGTCGTCTTGTCGCGTAAGTTCTGCATGTCTCAAAAGGAGATCGATCCAGGAGGAACCGCCATGAAGAAGCCGATGACCGCTGTTCTGCTTGTCTCTGTTTGGATGCAGGTTGGCGCGGCCCTTGCCGCGGACATCAGGTTGGGAGTGGTCTTCGGATTCACGGGTCCCATCGAATCGCTGACGCCTCCCATGGCCGCGGGCGCCGAGCTTGCGATGAAGGAAGTGAGCGACAGCGGCGCGTTGCTCGGCGGCTCGAAGGTCGTCTCCATGCGGGGCGACTCGACCTGCGTCGACGCGGCGGCCGCGGTCGCCGTTACCGAACGGCTCGTCACCTCCGACAAGGTGAGCGCGATTGTCGGCGGCGACTGCTCGGGCGTGACCATCGCCATGCTGAAGAACGTGGCGAAGGCCAACGGCATCGTGATGATCTCTCCGTCGGCCACGTCGCCGGCCCTCTCGACGGTGGAGGACGACGGACTCTTTTTCCGGACGGCGCCGTCCGATGCCCGCCAGGGTGAGATCGTCGCGGATATTCTGAAGGAGACGGGGGTCAAGGAGTCGGCGCTCACTTACACCAACAACGACTATGGCAAGGGGCTGGCGGACAGCATCAAGGCGAACGTGGAGAAACGCGGCGGCCGCATCACGATTTCCGCGCCGCATGAGGACGGCAAGGGCGACTACAGCGCCGAGGTGGCCGCGCTGGCCGCGGCCGGTGGTGACATGCTGATCGTGGCCGGTTACCTCGACCAGGGCGGCAAGGGTATCATCCAGGGGGCCCTCGACACCGGCGCCTTCAGCCGATTCTATCTGCCGGACGGCATGATCGGCGACGCCTTGGCGCAGGCCATCGGTGCGGGACTCGAGGGCGCCATCGGCGCGGTGCCCGGAACCGATAGCCCGGGCGCGGCCAGGTTCGAGAAGATGGCCAGGGCGGCGGGCTTCACGGCCGGAGCGGCCGGCCCCTTTGTGGGCGAGTCGTATGACGCGGCGGCCTTGATCCTGTTGGCCATGCAGGCCGCGGGGTCGGCCGACAGCGGCGCACTCAAGGGGAAAGTGCTGATGGTCGCCAACGCGCCGGGCGAGAAGATCTATCCGGGAGAACTCGCCAAGGGGCTCAGGATTATCGCGGATGGCGGCGATGTCGACTATGTCGGGGCCTCGGCGGTGGAACTGATCGGGCCGGGCGAGAGCGTGGGCAATTACCGTCAGATCATGGTCAGGAGCGGCAAGATCGAGACCGTCCGATACCGGTAGACGAGCCGGCAGGGTCGTGCCCTTTCCGGCCGGTAGCCTGTCGGGCTTGGCGGATCGCAGCGAGAAGCGGGGCGATGGCATGGCCGCGGCCTCTCGCCCGTACGACAGGATGGAAGGTAACCCGCGCTGATGATCGCCGTAGAAAACCTGCACATGCACTTCGGCGGCATCCGGGCCCTAGACGGCGCGTCGCTCGTCATCGAGCGCGGTTCCATCACCGGGCTCATCGGTCCCAACGGCGCCGGCAAGACGACCCTCTTCAACGTCATCGCCGGCGTCTACAAGCCAACCTCCGGAAAAGTCTACCTCGACGGCGAGGACGTCACCGGGCTCAAGCCCCACGAACTCTTCGCTAAGGGCATGCTGCGCACGTTTCAGGTCGCGCATGAATTCTCCACGCTGACGGTCAGGGAAAACCTCATGACGGTGCCGGCCGACCAATCCGGCGAGCGTCTCCCGGACGTCTGGCTCAGGCCCGGGAAGATCCGCTCCGAAGAAAAGGTGATTCGCGCCAAGGCGGACGAGGTGATCGAGTTCCTGAAGCTCGAAGCGGTGGCGGGTGAGCGGGCCGGCAACCTGTCGGGCGGGCAGAAGAAGCTGCTCGAGCTCGGCCGTACGATGATGGCGGCGCCCCGGGTGGTTCTGCTCGACGAGGTCGGCGCCGGCGTGAACCGCACGCTGTTGAAGGAAATCGCCGGCGCCATCCTGCGTCTCAACCTTCACCACGGCTACACGTTCTGCATCATCGAGCACGACATGGAGTTGATCTCGCTGCTGTGCGATCCGGTCATCGTCATGGCCGGAGGGGCCGTGCTGACTCAAGGCTCGGCCCCCGAGGTCCAGTCCGACGAGCGGGTCATCGAAGCCTATATCGGCAAGGGGCTGGTGACCCGGGAGGAGCGGACGCAATGACCCTGCTGGTGGGCGAGGAATTGACGGGGGGCTATGGCGGCTCGGATATTCTGCGCGGTTGTGCCATCGCCGCGGACAAGGGAGAGATCACCGTGGTGGTGGGACCCAACGGCGCCGGCAAGTCGACGGCCATGAAGGCCCTTTTCGGGATGCTGGAGCTTCGCTCGGGCGTCGTGCGCCTGGACGGCGAGGACATTACGCGGCTGGCGCCCCAGGCCCGGGCACGCAAGGGCATGGGTTTCGTACCCCAGACGGACAACGTGTTCCGCTCCATGAGCGTGCAGGAGAACCTGGAGATGGGCGCTTTTGTCCGAGACGACGACATCTCCGACACCCTGAAGGAGGTCTACAGCCTGTTCCCGGCGCTGTGGGAAAAGCACCGCCAGTCCGCGGGCGAGTTGTCCGGCGGCCAGCGACAGCAGGTGGCCATCGGCCGGGCGTTGATGAACCGGCCCCGGGTGCTCATGCTCGACGAGCCCACGGCCGGTGTGTCACCCATCGTCTCCCGCGATCTTTTCGAGCGCATCATCGACATCGCCCAAAGCGGTGTCGCCGTCCTCATCGTCGAGCAGAACGCGCGGCAGGCCCTGGAATTGGCAGACAAGGGTTACGTGCTGGTACAGGGCCGCAATCGTTTTACCGGTACGGGGGCGACGCTGCTGGGGAACCCTGAGGTCCGGCAGTCGTTTCTCGGGGGGTGACCGTTGGAAAGCGCCGTCAATGCGGTAGTGCTGCTCACCAATTTCCTGTTCGTTCCCGCCACCGCCTACGGCTGCCAGCTTGCCCTCGGCGCCCTGGGGGTCACGCTGGTGTACGGCATCCTGCGCTTCTCCAATTTCGCCCACGGTGAGATCATGGCGTTCGGCGCCATGATCACCACACTCGTCACCTGGTTCCTGCAGTCCCGGAACGTAGGCATCAGTCCCCTGCCGACGGCGCTGCTGGCCCTGCCCGCGGGGATGCTGGCCGCCGCCGGCCTTTGTCTTCTGGTGGACCGCTGGGTCTATGGGTTCTACCGGCAGAAGAAAGCTCCGTCGGTGATCTTTCTCGTGGCGTCGGTAGGGGTCATGTTTCTGGTCCACGGGCTCATCCGTTTCGTCATCGGCCCGGGGGATCGGGTGTTCACCGACGGGATGCGCTTCCTGGTCACGGCCGGCCAGTTCAAGTCTTTTACGGGACTCGCCGAAGGGCTTGCCGTCAAGACCACTCAGGTCCTCAGCGTCGTGGTGGCGGTGGTGCTCGTGGCCGCGCTCTTCTGGTTCCTTGACAGAACGCGCACCGGCAAGTCCATGCGCGCCTATTCGGACAACGAGGATCTCGCCCTTCTGTCCGGTGTCAGCCCGGAACGGGTGGTGGCCGTCACCTGGCTGATCGTCGGCGCCCTTGCGGCGGTGGCGGGAACGCTGTACGGCCTCGACAAGAGCTTCAAGCCGTTCACTTATCTGTCCCTGCTCCTGCCGATCTTCGCCGCCGCCATCGTCGGCGGTCTCGGTAATCCGCTGGGGGCCATCGCAGGGGGCTTCGTGGTGGCCTTTTCGGAGGTGCTGCTGACGTACCCCTACCGGAAGTTCCTGGCCTATCTGGGGCCGGAGGGCTGGCGGCCGGAAGGTCTCGTGCAGTTTCTTTCCACCGACTACAAGTTCGCCGTGTCTTTCTTCATCCTGGTGGCGGTGCTGCTGGTGAAGCCCACCGGCATCTTCAGCGGGAAGTCTCCATGACGGATCGTTCCGCAGTCGGGGGATGGTTTCCCGCCCGCATCGGCCGGATCCTGCGCCATCCGCGCAAGCTCACCCTGTTTGCCATTATGGCGGTGCTCCTCTGCCTTGTGGGTTTGGCGCAGAGTTGGTCTCTGGCGCTGACGATCCTCAACCTGTGCTTGGTCTCGGCCATCATGACCCTCGGGGTGAACATCCAGTGGGGCTATGCCGGCCTGTTCAACGCCGGAATCATGGGCTTTGCTGCCCTCGGCGGACTGGCCGGGGTGCTGGTCTCCATGCCTCCGGTGACCGCGGCCTGGCGGGCAGGCGGCGCCGGCGTGGTGCTGGCCCTCTTTCTTGCGGTGCTCGCCATTGCCGGCGCGGCATACGTCCGCCGTCTCTTCAAGCAGCCGGGATACCGGAAGCTCGCCGTGGCGCTCGTTCTGATCGGCGGCTACTTCGTGGCCCGGACGGTGTTCGAGCCCGCGGTGCGGGCCGTCGAGGCGGTGGAGCCCTCCAAGACCGGGTATCTCGGCGGGTTCGGCCTTCCCATCGTCCTGTCCTGGCTCGTGGGCGGCGCGTTCGCCGCGGGTGCGGGCTGGATTGTGGGCAAGATTGCTCTCGGCCTGCGTTCCGACTATCTCGCCATCGCGACCCTGGGCATTTCCGAGATCGTCATCGCTTTCCTGAAGTACGAAGAATGGCTCGCCCGGGGGGTGAAGAACGTCACCGGCCTGCCGCGTCCGGTTCCGTACGAGGTCGATCTGCAGAGCGCTCTGTGGTTCCGGGAATGGGCCGCAAGCCTTGGGGTGCCGTATGTGGAGCTCTCGTCCATCGTGGTGAAGCTCTGTTACGCGGGCCTTTTCGCGCTCGTGCTCGTTATCCTGATGTGGCTTTCCGAAACCGCGCTGCGCGCACCCTGGGGACGAATGATGCGGGCGATCCGGGACAACGAGACGGCCGCTGGCGCCATGGGAAAGGATGTGACCGCCAGACATCTGCAAGTCTTCGTGCTCGGCTCTGCTGTGGTCGGCATCGCCGGAGCCATGCTGGCGACCCTCGACGGACAGTTCACGCCCAACGCCTACCAGCCGCTGCGCTTCACCTTTCTCATCTGGGTCATGGTCATCGTCGGCGGCTCCGGCAACAACTGGGGCGCCGTCCTCGGCGGTTTCGTGGTCTGGTACTTCTGGGTGGAAGCCGAGCCCATGGGCCTGTGGCTGATGGAGGTCATCACCTCTCCTCTGTCCCTGGACAGCCCGGTCAGAAGCCACCTGATGGAGAGCGCCGCTCACATGCGCCTGGTGGTCATGGGGCTGGTTCTCCTGCTGGTCCTGCGCTTCGCTCCGCGTGGCCTGATCCCCGAAGAACCGCGCTAGGAACCTGCATCGGCGTCCGAGTTCTACGGCACAGACTCCTAGGAACCTCTATCTGTCATTCCGGCTTTCGCTGGGATGACGGGTGGTGAGGCCGCGCGGATGTGCCTGATTCTTGTGCAAAATTCTTGTTCTCGTACCAATAGCGCAATGGCGGTAGGGTGTCGTTGTGCCTCCACCGCAACGGTGATAGGATTTTTTCCGTAGCAAAACCCAAGGAGCCGAAGGGAGGCAGTCATGCAATCAAAAGCTCTGTTACCTGTCATTACATGTCTTGTAGGCATCTTCGCCCTATCCACGGGCGTTTCGGCTCAGGGCATCAGGGTCGGCCTCAACATCCCGCTGACCGGCGACATTCCCAAGGTCGGTGAAGGCTCGAAGTTTGCGGCCCAGATGTGGCTGGCTGACGTCAACGGCGCCGGCGGCCTCGAGGTCGGGGGGAAGAAGCACAAGGTGGAGTTGGTGATCGAGGATAACGAGTCCAAGGCCGAGTCCGCGGTGAAGGCCAGCACCAAGCTGATCACCGAGGACGAAGTGCTGGTCATCGTCGGCCCGCAGTCCTCCAAGCAGGCGGTTCCCGCGGGGGGCGTGGCCCAGGACCGACAGACGCCGATGATCAGTCCCTGGTCGACCAACCCCAATACCACCAAGGACCGTCCGTACGTCTTCCGCGCACCGTTCCTGGATCCGTTCCAGGGGCCGGTGTTGGCGAACTTCATCACCAACGAGTTCAAGTTCACCAAGGCGGCGGTTCTCTACGACGTGGCCAGTGACTATCCGAAAGGACTCGCCGAGTTTTTCAAGGGGGCGTGGGAGAAGCTCCATGGCGGCGGTTCCGTAGTAGCCTATGAGAGCTTCACCACCAAGGATACCGATTTCAGCTCCCAGCTCACGAAGATCCGCAACTCGGGCGCCCAGGTCCTGTTCACGCCGCAGTACTACAACGAAGTGGCGTTGATCGTGCAGCAGGCGCACCAGTTGGGCTGGAAGAACCCCATCGTGGGCAGCGACAGTTGGGGCTCGGCGGAAACGGTGGAGCTCTGCGGCAAGGACTGCTTCGGGTCGTTCTTCAGCACCCACTACGCGGCCGCCGGAGCCACCGGAGCGACCAAGGCGTTCATCGACCGGTACAACCAGACCCACGGCTACGTGCCCGACGACGTGGCCGCCCTGACCTGGGATTCACTGCGTATCGTCGCAACGGCCATCCAGGCCACCGGCGGGCTTACCGGCGACCTGAAGAAGGACCGTGAGAACATCCGCAACGCTATGGCCGGGATCAGAAAGTTCTCCGGCATCACCGGAGAGATGACCTTCACCCCGGAGGGCGACCCCATCAAGTGCGCCGTGATCGTCCGGATCAGCGACAAGGGCCAGTTCGAGTTCTACAAGTCCGTGTGTCCGTAGGCTCGGTGCCGGGACCACGCCGCGCGGCGGACGACACCCGCCACGTCGCGGTCCTGTAGCGCATACCGGCCGGATTCAATTCCGAGAAGGCGGGCCGGGACGAGAGGTCCCGGCCCGCCTTGCTCAAGGAGCTTGTCCAAACAATCACCGGGAAGGCGATGGCGCTGTTTCTCCAGAACCTGGTCAATGCCCTGCAGTGGGGGAGTTTCTACGCCCTCATCGCCCTCGGTTATTCCATGGTCTACAGCATCCTGATGCTGTTCAACTTCGCTCACGGCGACATCTTCATGGTCGGCGCTTACATCGGCTTCGGGGTTGCCGCCCTGCTGATCGGCCTGGCCTCGCAAGGCGCTCTCGCGTTGCCGCCCTGGTTGATCCTCGTCATGACCATCCTGTTCGCCATGTTGCTGACGTCGTTCGTCGGCATGCTCGTCGAGCGCATCGGCTACCGGCCCTTGCGAAATGCGCCGCGCGCCTCCGCCGCCATCACCGGGCTGATGATCGGGATCATACTGGAGACCGGCAACCTGGCCCTGCTCGGCGCCCGGCGGATAAGCTTCCCGTCCCTGATCGATACGACGGTCTACGAGTTGGGCGGCGTTTTCATCACCAACAAGAAGATCATGATCGTGGCCGTGGCGTTGCTGCTCGCCACGGCCATGCACCTGTTCGTGCGCAAGACCAGATGGGGCCTTGCGATGCGGGCCATGGCGTTCGACTACGTCGCCGTGCCGTTGATGGGAGTCTCCGTCAACGCCCTCGCCGCCCTGACCTTCGCCCTGGGCTCCGGACTGGCGGCCGCGGCCGGGATTCTCTACGCCCTCGCCTATCCCGTCCTGGACCCGTACATGGGAATCCTGTTCGGCTGGAAGGCCTTCGTGGCGGCCATCCTCGGCGGAAGAGGTTCGGTGTTGGGGGCCACGCTGGCGGGTTTCCTGCTTGGATTCATCGAGATTTTCGTGGCCATGATCTTCCCCTCCACGTTACGCGACCTGATCGCCTACTCCATCGTGCTGCTGATCCTGATCGTCCGGCCGCACGGCTTTTTCGGCGAGCCCTACAGCGCCCGCCTGAGGCTCTGAGCTTCCGGCGGGCGCCTTTGCCATGGATACGGGTGGAACGATACGCGGGTTCGCACGGGTCCCCCTCCTGGGGTGGCTGGTCGCCGGGTTCATCGCGGTGGTGTTGGAGATCCTGGTGGGGACACCGCTCGCTCTCTCGCTGGGTCTGCCCAAGACCCCGGTCCTTTTCGGCGTGGTCACCGCGCTCAAGAAGCCCCTGCTGTTTCCCGGCGCGGCGGTGTATGTACTGTTGATCTACGCTTTGCCCATCGCGGTCATCGCCCGGCTGGGAGCCGGCCTCGCCAACCGGGCCGCGGGCGGGCTGCTCGTCTTTCCCCGGCTGGTGTCCGTGGCGGTCCATCTCGGCCTCTTCTACGTCACCCTGGAAATGTGGTCCGGCCTCAGCGACTACCGGGACCTCGTGCTCCGCTTCACCCTGATCGCGGTGATGGTCACCTTGAGCCTCAACGTGATCAACGGGTACATGGGGGAGTTCTCGTGCTCCCATCCGGGCTTCATGGCCGTTGGGGCTTATGCCGCGTCGGTGCTGACCATCCACCTGTTCACCAACCATCGGGTGTTCGGCTCGGCCCTTCTGCCGGCCGCCCTGGGCCCGCTGATGTTTCCGCTGATCCTCGTGACCGGAGGTATGGTGGCCGCGGTCAGTGCCTTGGTGGTGGCCATCCCTTCGTTCAGGACCCGGGGCGATTATCTCGCCATCATCTCGCTTGCGTTCATGTTCATCGTCAAGAGCCTGATCGAGAACCTGGAAATCGTCGGGGGGGCGCGTGGCCTGGGCGGACAACCGGACTGGGCCGGCCTGCCCACCGTGTTCCTGTGGACGGTGGCCTGCGTGTGGGTCATCAACAATTTCGTGCGTTCAACCTTGGGAAAGGCGCTCAACGCGGTGAGGGACAACGAGATGGCGGCCGCGGCCATGACCGTCGACACGCGGTACACCAAGATCGTGGGTTTTCTGTTCGCCGCCTTCTGGGCCGGGGTGGCCGGCGGCCTTTTCGCTCACGTGCTGCGATACGTCAACCCGGGAACCTTCGGCATCCAGAAGCTGGCCGAGGTCCTGGCCATGGTCTACTTCGGCGGGTTGAACTCGGTTTACGGCTCCATTGTCGGCGCCGTCGGCATCAGTCTTCTGGGGGAGGCCTTGCGGCCTCTCGAGATCTTCAAGTGGATCATCATCCCGCTGCTGCTCATCCTGGTGATGATCTACCGGCCGACGGGTCTGGTGGCCTTCAAGGAGTTCGACGTCGAAGCCATCCTCAAACCGAGAACGGAACCGGAAAGGGATCGCGATGCCTTTCCTGCAGGTTGACAACGTAACCCGCCAGTTCGGTGGCTTGCGGGCGGTGCACGACTACGATCTGTCCATCGAGGTCGGGGAGATTCGGGGGCTCATCGGGCCCAACGGCGCCGGCAAGACCACCATCTTCAACCTGATCACCGGCATCCATACGCCGACCCACGGCCACATCCATCTCGACGGTGAGAGGATCAGCGGCCTTCAACCCCACCGCATCGCCTCCCTGGGCATCGGCAGGACCTTCCAGAACCTGCTGTTGTGGCGACACATGACCGTCCTCGAGCACGTGAAGATGGCCCGTTTCTCGAGGATCGGATACGGTCTGCTCGGGGCTTTCCTCGGTACCCCGAAACGCCACCGTGAAGAGTGGCAGATCGAGAAGAAGGCTTACGGTCTGCTGGAAATGCTGGACATTCGCCACCTGGCGGATCAGGCTGTGCCCAACCTCCCGTACGGCGCCCAAAGGAGAGTCGAAATGGCCCGAGCCCTGGCCACGGAGCCCAGGCTACTGCTGCTGGATGAGCCCACCGCCGGCATGAATCCCGACGAGCTGGTTCAGATCATGGAGATCATCCGGCGTGTGCACCGGGAGTTGGGCCTCGCGATCTTTCTGATCGAGCACCGGATGAGGTTCGTCATGGAGTTGTGCGAGAGGGTCCAGACGCTGGATTTCGGAGAGGTCATCGCCGAGGGCACGCCGGAGGAGATCCAGAACAATCCCAGGGTGATCGAGGCCTACCTGGGAGCGAGCAACGAGTAGGGACGATGTTGTTGTCGGTCGAAAACCTGCGCGTCTCCTACGACCGGATCCGGGCCCTCCAGGGAATCAGCTTCGAGATCGACGAGGGCGAGATCGTCTGCATCATCGGCGCCAACGGAGCGGGAAAGAGCACCACCCTGCAGGCGATCTCGCGCATGGTTGCCGTCGAAGCAGGCTCCCGCATGACCTGCATGGACAAGGATCTGCTCGGATATTCCGCGGACAAGGTGGTTAGCGAGCTTGCCATCTCCCACGTGCCCGAGGGAAGGCGCCTGTTCGAGAACCTTACGGTGATGGAGAACCTGAGGCTGGCCTGCTTCGCCAGAAGGGACGGTGGGGTCAAGCGGGACACCGAACGGCTGTTCGCGATCTTTCCGCGGTTGGCGGAGCGACAACATCAGAACGCCGGAACCCTCAGCGGAGGGGAGCAGCAGATGCTGGCCGTCGGCAGGGCCTTCATGAGCGGACGGAAGCTCATGTTGCTGGACGAGCCCTCCATGGGACTCGCCCCTCTCTTGATGAAAAGCGTGTTCGACGCGCTCAGGGAAATCAACCAGGAAGGCACCACGATTCTTCTCGTCGAGCAGAATGCGCAACTGGCGCTCCAGTTCGCCGGAAGGGGTTACGTGCTGGAGAACGGGCGCCTGGTGTTGGATGGGAGCTCCCCGGACCTTCTCGCCGACCCCGGGGTCAAGCGGGCTTATCTGGGGGGTTGAGACGGATCTTTCCAGACCGCTTGTCCGGTTGAGCATTCGACGCTACGTTTGAGGAAATTCTCCAAGGGAGGTGATGGATGAGAAGTTTGCTACGTGGGTTGTCGGGCGGCATCGCCGCAGTTGTGCTGATGGCTGCATCGGTGGCGTCGGCGGGTACTTTGGACGACATTCGTCAGCGTGGCCACCTGCAATGCGGCATCAACACCGGCGTCGTAGGCTTCGCCGCGCCGGACGACAAGGGGGTTTGGCGCGGCTTCGACGTGGACGTGTGCCGGGCCGTGGCTGCCGCGGTGTTCGGTGACGCGAGCAAAGTCAGGTATACCAACCTTACGGGCAAGACCCGGTTCACTGCGTTGCGTTCGGGCGAGATCGACCTGCTGTCGCGCAACACCACCTGGACCTTCAGCCGGGACGTGGATCTGCAGTTCACCTTCGTCGGGGTGAACTACTATGACGGGCAGGGCTTCATGGTCCCCAAGAAGCTCGGCGTCAAATCTGCCGGGCAGCTTGGCGGTGCGTCCATCTGCATTCAGACGGGAACCACCACCGAGCTCAATCTCGCGGACTTCTTTCGCGTAAACAACATGAAGTATGAGCCGGTACCCATCGAGACCAACAGCGAAGCGCGGACCAATTATCTGGCCGGTCGTTGCGACGTCTATACCACCGATGCGTCGGGTCTTGCCGCGACCCGGGCGGTAACCGACAATCCGGAAGCGCACGTCATCCTGCCGGAAATCATTTCCAAGGAGCCGCTGGGGCCTCTGGTGCGCCAGGGCGACGATCAATGGGCAGACGTCGCGCGCTGGACGCTCAACGCCATGATTGCGGCGGAAGAACTGGGCGTGAAGTCGAAGAACGTGAAGCAGATGTCGGCCGGCACCAGGAATCCGGAAATCAACCGTCTGCTCGGCACTGAGGAGCTGCAGGGCCGGGAGGCGCTGGGGTTGTCGAAGGACTGGGCGGTCAACATCATCTCGCAGGTGGGCAACTACGGCGAGGTGTTCGAAGCCCATCTCGGCAAGAAGACGCCCATCGGACTTGCTCGTGGCCTTAACGCCCAATGGAAGGACGGCGGGCTGATGTACTCCCCGCCCTTCCGGTAGAACCGGGGTTGCTTTCCATCATCGTGAGCGGCATGGATCGAGCAAGCTCGATGCCATGCCGCTCACGACCACTACCGGACACCGGGCGTGGTGAGATCTCCCGATAAGTTCGCCACCGGTCCCTGGCGGCGTGCGGGGCGCTTGTGGCGCGACGAGGCCGCGCGCGGCGTCGCCATTCAGATCCTGGTTCTGCTCGCCGTCTTCGCGTCCATCGCCTGGATGGTGGGGAATGTCGTCGCCAACTTTGCGGCGCTCGACAAGACGTTCGGGTTCAGCTTCCTCTGGCGACTGCCCGCCAACTACGACATCAACCAGACCCTCATCGACTACAGTAACCGGGACACACACTTGCGCGCAGCCCTTGTGGGGCTCATCAACACGGGACTCGTGGCTTTCGTCGGAATCATACTGGCCACCGTCCTGGGATTCCTGGTCGGGATATTCAGACTGTCGGACAACTGGCTGCTTTCACGCCTCGCGTACGTCTATGTGGAGTTGAACCGCAACACGCCCGTGTTGCTGCTCATCCTGCTGTGGCACGGGATCATCATCAACACGCTGCCGCATCCCCGCCAGGCCATGGTCATGGGCGACGCCATTTTCCTGACCAATCGGGGCGTCTACGTTCCCGAACCCGTTTTTGAATCCGGGTTCGCATGGGTAGCGCTGGCCTTGGTCGTGGCGTTCGTGGCCGCGTTTCTCGTGCGCCGCCACGTACGCCGGGTTCGGGAGGCCACCGGCCGCCAGCTTCCCGGCGGCCGGGTCGCGGCTGCCCTGGTCGTGGGATTGCCGGGGATTACCTTCATCGCCGCCGGTGCTTCCCTGTCCTTTGAGCTGCCGGAGCTCAGGGGCTTCAATTTTCAGGGCGGTCTCTATCTGAATCCCGAGTTCGTCGCCCTGACCTGGGCCCTGGCGCTCTACACGTCCGGCTTCATTGCCGAGAACGTTCGCGCCGGCATCCTCGCCACCGACAGGGGTCAGATAGAAGCGGCGCAATCCCTGGGCCTGCCGCGAAGACGCGTTCTGAGCCTGGTAATACTGCCGCAGGCTCTGCGGGTGATCATCCCGCCGCTGACGTCCTCCTATCTCGATCTGACCAAGAATTCATCCCTCGCCATCGCCATCGGCTACATGGACCTTGTGGCGACCTTGGGTGGGATCACCCTGAATCAGACGGGACGGGAGATCGAGACCATGATGCTGGTCATGCTCGTCTATCTTGCCATTTCCCTAGGTATTTCCGTGCTCATGAACGGGTACAACCGGCGCGTCCGGCTGGTGGAGCGATGACGATGGCCCGGCCAACACCCTCGGCATACGAGCCCGGCCATCACCCCGACCTTCCGCCGCCGCCCGGGTCCACCGGCGTCCTCGGCTGGTTGCGGACCAATCTGTTCTCGTCGCCGTTCAACACCGCGCTGACCCTCATTTCGTTGTGGCTGACCTACAAGCTCGTTGCGGTCGCTATCGATTGGTTCATGCTGGAAGCGGTGGTCGAGGCCGGTTCGCGCGCCGAATGCCGCGAGTTGGGCGCCGGCGCCTGCTGGGCGGTGGTAGCCACGCGCATTGACCAGTTCGTCTACGGCTTCTACCCCGAAGCCCAACGCTGGCGTCCCATACTGGCTTTCATCCTGCTGGTCCCCGCGCTGGCGCCGGTCTTGTTCGACCGCACGCCCTTTCGCAACCGGATGTTGTGGTTCTCCCTGGCCTATCCCGCGGTCGGCGCCTGGC
Source organism: Binatia bacterium (assembly GCA_963422385.1). Lineage (GTDB taxonomy): Bacteria > Desulfobacterota > Binatia > UBA9968 > JAJDTQ01 > JAJDTQ01. The sequence continues at coordinate 1,567,159 of OY729432.1, forward strand.
TGATCTACGGCGGCTTCGGGCTGCCCGTGGTGGATACCGACTCCTACGGCGGGTTCCTGTTGACAATGATCCTCGGTGTCACCGGGATCGTCGCATCCCTCCCCCTCGGCATCCTCCTCGCTCTGGGGAGGCAATCAAACCTGCTCGCGATTCGCATCCTCTGCACCACTTTCATCGAGGTACTGCGCGGCGTGCCGCTGATCACGTTGCTGTTCATCGCCTCGACCATGCTCAACTACTTCCTGCCTCCCGGGACCAGCTTCAATCTCCTGCTCCGGGTGCTGGTCATGGTGACGCTTTTCGCCGCAGCCTATCTCGCGGAAGCCGTTCGCGGCGGGTTGCAGGCCATTCCGCGGGGCCAGTACGAGGCCGCGGATGCGCTGGGTCTCTCCTACTGGAGAACGACCTGGTTGATAACGCTGCCCCAAGCCTTGAAAATCTCCATACCCGGCATCGTCAACGTCTTCATCGGGCTTTACAAAGACAGCACGCTGGTTGTAATAATCGGCCTGCTGGATCCCCTTGGCGTGGCCCGGGCGATCCTCGCGGACGCCAAGTGGAACGGGCTGTCCAACGAGACATACCTGTTCGTCGCGCTTTTCTTTTTCATTAGCTGCTTCGCCATGTCACGCTATTCCCTCTGGCTCGAAGGACGCCTGAGCACGGGCGGCCGATAGTACTTTTCGCAATGAACATCATTGAAGAAGACACTCATCGCATCGAATCCTCCATCGACCCGTCGAAGGTGATGGTGGAGATCACGAACATGAACAAGTGGTTCGGCGCCTTCCACGTGCTCAAGAACGTCAACCTGCGGGTCACGGCCGGGGAGCGCATCGTCATCTGCGGGCCGTCCGGCTCCGGCAAGTCGACCCTGATCCGCTGCATCAACCGGCTCGAAGTCCATCAGCAGGGTATCATTATGGTGGATGGCACCGAGTTGACGCGTGATCTGAAAAACATCGAGCAGATCCGCTCCGAGGTCGGCATGGTGTTTCAGCATTTCAATCTGTTCCCTCACCTGACCGTTCTGGAGAACTGCACCCTCGGGCCGGTTTGGGTGCGCAAGCTACCCAGGAGCGAGGCCGAGAAGATCGCGTGCCGGTATCTGGCGCGGGTACGCATTCCCGAGCAGGCGGACAAATATCCAGGCCAGCTTTCCGGTGGCCAGCAGCAACGCGTGGCCATTGCTCGGGCGCTCTGCATGCAGCCCAGGATCATGCTGTTCGATGAGCCCACCTCCGCGCTCGACCCCGAAATGATCAAGGAAGTGCTCGACACGATGATCGAGCTGGCGGAAAGCGGCATGACCATGCTGGTAGTGACCCACGAGATGGGCTTCGCCCGCCGGGCCGCCGACCGGGTGATCTTTATGGACGGCGGCGAGATCATCGAGGAGAACGCCCCGGATCGATTCTTCGACAAACCGCAGAACGACCGCACCAAGCTGTTCCTCAGCCAGATACTGTCGCACTGACGCGTGGGCCCGCGGCGCCTGAATTTCACGGGTTTCTGTGTTATTAATCCCGTATAAGGCTTTCCATTTCCGTTCGTGCCGAGCCCTTCGACAGGCTCAGGACAAGCGTAGCGCCAGCGAAGTCGAAGCGCGCCATTCTTGGTTCCGGGTATGCCGGGTTAATCTTCGCCGCAAAGGGGCCGGGAGCATGTCTGCCACGCTGATCAAGAACATTGGGACTCTGGTAACCGGGATGATCGAGGACCCTCTCCGCGACGCCGACTCGATTCTCGTGGCGGGCGGGGTGATCCGGGAGATCGGGAACGGGCTGGGCGGCGGCGCGGACCGCACCATCGACGCCAATGGAACCACCGTGATCCCGGGCCTCATCGACTCGCATTCGCACCCCACCTTCGGCAACTTCACGCCGGCTCAGAACTCCATGGGATGGATCACGCACTACATGCACGGCGGGGTGACTTCCATCATTTCCGCGGGGGAGCTGCACGTGCCGGGGCTGCCGCTGCCGCCGGACCCGCTCTGCGCGGTGTCGCTGGCCATCGTTGCCAAGCGGTGCTGGGACAACCTTCGGCCCACTGGCGTCCGGGTGCACGGCGGCACGCTGCTGCTGGTGCCGGGTCTGGAGGAGAAGGACTTCGACACCATCGCCGAGGCGGGCATCGGCCTGGTCAAGTTCATCTTCTACGACTACGGTCTGCTGCCCGACGGCGAAGCCGAACGTTACGTGAAATGGGCCAGGGCGCGGGACATCAAGGTGAAGATCCACTCCGGCGGCGTGTCCCGTTCGGGGGTCAGCCAGGTGGCGGGCATGGACATCGTCAAGGCCATCGACCCCGACATCATCGGCCACAGCACCGGCGGCCCCATCCCGATGCCGGAGGAGGACCTGCGTCGCATCGTGGCCGAGACCGGGTACTACGTCGAGAGCTGCACTTCCGGTAACCTGCGTATGGGAATGGTGCTGACCGAGGCGGTGAGGGAGTGCGGAGCCGAAAGCCGGGTGCTGGTGGGCACCGATACGCCGGGCGGCACCGGGGTAGTGCCCCGGGGCATCCTGCGCGAAATCTGCTTCCTCGCCTCCCTGGGGGGCATTGCGCCGGAGCACGCCGTGGCCATGGCCACGGGCAACACCGGGCGTGCCCATGGCCTGGACCTCGGCATCATCGCGGAGGGCAAGCCCGCGGACCTCGTGATCATGGACCGCATCACCGGCTCCGTGTCCCGGGACGCCTTGGATTCATTCGTCAAGGGCGACCTTCCGGGAATCTCGGTGGTCATGATCGACGGCGAGCTCACCGTGGACGGCAGAAGCCAGCAGACGCCTCCGCCCGAGCGGGGTGTCACCATCAGCCCGTAGACATCCGTCGCGGCAAGCAGGAACAGGAGGATTTTCGGTGAGCTCATTACAGTACGGGGTCGGACTCTTCCCCACGGAATCCATCTCGCGGATCGTCCAGCTTGGCAAACAGGCGGAGGATCTGGGCTTCAGCCACGTCTGGGTCGGCGACTCGCATCTCATCTGGCGCGAGGCCTTCGTGAACATGGCCGCGGTGGCGCTGAACACCTCGAAGGTGATCATCGGCACCGGCGTCACGAATCCCGTGACCCGGCACCCCTCGGTGCTGGCCAGCGCCTACGCGACCCTGGACGAGATGGCGCCGGGACGGTTTGCAGTGGGCATCGGCCTCGGCGACAGCTCCCTGGAGACCATGGGACGGAAGCAGGCGCGGCTGGCGGACTTCGAGCAGGCGGTGGCGCAGATGCGAGCGGTCATCGAGGGCGGTGAGGCTGAGCTGGAAAGCGGCAAAATCCGCCTCAATTTCTCGCAGGACCGAAAGATTCCGTTCTACGTGGCTGCCAGCGGGCCGAAGATGCTGGAGCTTTCCGGCGGGATCGCCGACGGCGTGATCATCCTCGTGGGCGTGGATTCCGGCGCGGTGGAAAGGGCCGTGGGGCGGATCGCGGTCGGTGCCGAGTCGGCCGGCCGCAAGTTTTCCGACATCGACCTGGTGCTTTGGGTCCCGTGCGCCGTTTCCGAGAGCCCCGGGGCCAAGGACGCGGTCAAGGCCCACGTGGCCCGGGTCATCGCTCACCCGCTGCCCTTTTCCCTGGACGAGCGCGAGCAGAAGGTCCTGGACGACATCCGCCAAGCCTACAACTACTACCAGCACATGGATCAGCGGGCGAGCCAAGCCCGCGTGATCCCGAACTGGCTGGTGGACAAGTTCGCCGTCGCCGGCACGCCGGAAGAGTGTTACGCCAAGGTCGAGGAGCTCAAGCAGAGCGCCATCAACCAGATGGCGATCATTCCCTACGACGTGGGGGACGCGGACCGGGGCGAGACCCTGCGGCTCTTTGCCGGAGCCATGTAGCTCCTGGATACATTAGTCGCAGTGCGGACCCTTACCCGCTACTACCTCTTTCAGATCCCGGGCTGGCTCCTGGCCGTGGTGCTGGTGGCGGTCCTACACTCAGGGCTGGGGCTGCCGGCATGGGCGGCGCTGACCGTCCTCGGCGTCGTGGTGATGAAAGATGTAGTCTGCTATCCGTTCCTGCGCAAGGCCTACCGGTTGGAAGCTTCCGGCGCGGCCCGGCTCGTGGACCTGCGCGGCGTTGCACGCGATTCCCTCAACCCGACCGGTTACGTGTCTGTGCGTGGCGAGTTGTGGCGTGCCCGCACCGGGCCCGGCGCGACCGCGATACCGGCAGGCGCGGAGGTCAGGGTGGTCCAAGGCCACCGCATGACGCTGACCGTGACGAGGGATTGACGGAAGGGTCTCGCCGTCGAAGCTGCTACGACGGTATTGGGCGAATCCTTGCCGGAGAGACTTAACAGCCACATCGGCGTGGCGCCCTCGTTTTGGGGGACATGGCACGAGATTTGCTTAGTTTGCCTTTGCAGAACCATGCGTGTGTTAGTTGACTATGATAATCTGGATCTGATGATGCGCCGTCGCAGTGTGCGGGAAGCCATTACTTGAATTCTCGACACTCTTGGCGCGAAGCATTTGGGTGGCGAACGCCGGGTAGAGTGCCGCTTGTATGGAGGGTGGTTTGAGCGCACTACTCTGTCAAGAAATGCACAACGCATCGCGTCCGATCTCCGACGGCAGTTTCCGATTCGGACGCCGGTGGCGATTTCCGGTGCGAAGATGGACCGTACGATGCTTGTTTATGCGGGCTTGGCGCGTTCCCTGATCTGCGATCCGCAGGTCACGATCACGCATACCTACCGGCGACGATCGTTGCCACCCAGTCTTGAGTGTGCCACCGTACCGTTTGCCGATTGTGCAGAGCCAACGCGATGTCCCGTTGCAAGCATCTCCGCGTTTATGCACGATACCCGGTGCCCGGTAGACGCGTGCTCTGTCACACCTAGGTCGGTCCTCATGCGGCAGGAACAGAAGCTCGTGGATTCCATGCTTGTGGTGGACCTTGTTCACTTAGCGCAGGCGACGAAGGAACCGATCGCTGTTGTGTCAGCGGACGACGATCTCTGGCCGGGCATCCGCTATGCACTGCTTCGGGGCGCCCGCGTTATCCATGTCATGCCACGCCATGGGCGGTCGCCCTCGGAGCCGTACCGACGATTGGCGACGGTAACGTATTCGTCAGTCGTTATGTGAGCGGCTGAGATCATGCATTTCGAAGAATTCAAGCGCGTGGTGACATGCTTTGCCGATCGCGTCGACGACGTCGCTACCAGTGGCGGCGAATTGCTCGTGCAGATACGGGACGAGACCATCACTGCCAGACTGTCCAACCGACCAGACGGTTTGTTTGTCGAAGAGAACGGTGACCGTATGCCTGCTGAACGGTGGATTGTGACACGTTTGGCTAGAGTGCCCCTGCTGGCGGACCGAATCCTTTCATATGTGCCGTTGCCGAAGCCCTTTGTCCAGACCTCCGGTTTGCTCGTCGATCAGCCGGACCAGAACGCCTCTGCCGAGGGAGCCCAAGTGTTGGATGTGTCTGAAACGGCAACACAGAACCTGGATCGGCGCCCCGGAGGGACAACATCCGTCCTCTATCTGACCTCGGACGCCGGAGAGGGAAAAACTACCTTGATTGATTACTTGGCTGTGAAACAGGCAGAGGCATACAGAGCGAAGAAGACGGACTGGCTGCTCGTCCCGATCCCGTTGGGAGGGCGTACCTTTCTCCGGTTTGATGACGTGGTGGTCTCGTCTCTGGTGAACAGGCTGCGGTTTCAACTCCTGTACTATGATGCCTTTCTGGAGCTTGTCCGCTTGGGGGTGCTGGTGCCGGCATTCGACGGTTTCGAAGAAATGATCATTGAGGGTTCGTCCGGGGAAGCGATTTCCGCACTCGGCAACCTGCTCAAGCAACTGCGATCAGCGGGGAGCATTCTCGTCTCTGCACGGAGGGCTCTCTTCGACAACCCTGGTTTCGGGTCCCGAGCGAGGCTTTTCGATGCGATAACTGGTGACGAACACGTCGCGTTCGCTCACCTTTCATTGAATCGCTGGGACCCTGATGCCTTCACAAAATACTCGACGGAAAGAGGCGTCGCAGATCCATCTCACTTGTTCGGCGAGGTCTCCAGCCGGCTCGGCCAAAAGCATCCGGTGTTGACCCGTGCCGTCCTCATCAGGCGGTTGGTGGATATAGCGGTCGAAGAGGACGACATTTCCGCATTGCTGGACCGCATTGGGCGAGACTCCCGAGAATACTTCCATGACTTCGTCGCCTGTATTGTCGAACGTGAAGCCAACCAGAAGTGGTTGGACAAGTCGGGTGAACCGCCGAGCGCGTTGTTGACGAGCGATGAGCACCATGAACTGTTGTCGCTACTGGCTCAGGAGATGTGGATTGGGGCGACGGACGAACTCGGGATGGACGTCATTTCCCTCTTGGTGGAAATGTTCGCAGGCCAGACGGGGAAGAGTCCGGCCGTCGAGCGACAGATTGGTGAGCGGATCAGGCAGCATTCGCTCCTTGCCCCAACACGCCCTGGCCGCATGGCGTTCGACCACGAGGACTTCTGCGTGTTCTACCTGGGACAGGCACTGGGACGAGCCCTCGTGGCCGATGATGTAAGTGATGTGAGGGTTATTCTTGACAAGGCGGCGTTGCCCGGTCACGCAGTGGCCGAAGCCAGCAGCTTCGTCCGTAGGTGGGGAAAGGGACTTCGGCAACCCTTGGAGTTGCTCCAGACGCTCGCCAATGGCGAACTGCCGGCGTCCTTCGTTCGGGAAAACTGCGGCGCTTTGACTGTGGTGCTGCTCGATGGCGCAGACGGAGCTCACGAAGTGCAAAACATGAGCTTCCCTCCCAATGCGTTGCGTGGCCGCAAGCTAACGGGACTCACGGTCTCCGGCTCGTATTTTTACGCGACCGCCTTGGCGGACGCGACGTTCCGTCGCTGCCGATTTGTCGATTGCCACTTCGAGAGGATCGAACTCGATGCGGTCGAGGAGGTGACCGAGTCGTTGTTGGAACCAGTTCACGTGGACAGCATCCTCAAGGAGTCGGGGGACGATCAGGTTCCGATATTCGATCCAGACAGGATCGCTCGCGAGCTACGCTCCACGGGCTTCAATGTTGGACCTGCCGAACCCGAGACTGAGCCACCTGTGGATTCATTGAATGGCGTGGCCGACGACGACCTGCGACTGACACAGCGTTTTGTGCGGTTGTTCTTGCGCGCCACCGCGGTAAACGAGGGGACAGTCCGGTCCCATCTCGGCGTGAAATCCAACCACTTCTTCAAGGAACTGCTACCTCGATTGACGCAAGGAGGCATCGTAGAGGACATCCCATACAAAGGCCATGGCAGCCAAAGGCGAGTGCGCTTGGGGATATCTATGGCACGCATCGAGAAAGCGGTTGCCACAGCGGACGGAGTGTTTGACCGTTTCGTCGAGAACTTTACCGACGAGGAGTGAGGTCGCGCCAATTACTTCCCCGCCACGAACTCGGCGTATTATCCGACCCGTGATTCTCTGGTCGGACACATGCATCGTCATCGCTCAGAGATCTCACAGGCCCCGGATGCCTCAGAGAAATCCCTTTTCCTCGTAGAACCGCTGCGCGCCCGGATGCAGCGGTATGCCCAGAGGACCGGCGTCGGTGTCGCGGCAGGACTGCCTCACGTTCAGGCGGGGGGCGTCCACCGGGATGTCACGGCGCCGCCGGTAGATGGCCTCGCACAGGGAGTAGGCCATTTCGTCGCTCAGCCACTTGTGGGTGATGACGGGCCAGCCGCTGAAGTCCACGGTGCGGACGTCCTCTTTCAATCCCGGAAATCGCCGCTTGGGTATGAGGGCCCGCTTGAATCCCAACTCCTCCATGTCCGTGATGACGTCCTCGTCCAGGTGGAGCACCTCGTAGCCGTTGGCCAGCGCGGCCTCGATCCATCGGGTGGACAACCCTTCGTCGAAAACGGCGTCGACCTGCTTGGCTTGAATCGATTCGATGCGCCTGGGTGAAGAGGGATGGGCACACTCGTCGACCTTGCCGCCCCATCGCTTGATCTTGCGGAATGACAGGCCGTAGAGCGAAAGAATCGTCGAGATGGCGTAGTGGGTCGAGTTGTCGATGCCCGACGTCCGGGTGGAGACCACCAGTGGCATCTTTTTCTTGACGACATCCCGCAGCGAGCGGACCCCGAGTTCCGAGGACACGGTGATGGCGATGCGGTCCCAGGAAGGAAAGCAGGCCAGCGCTCGTAGCGGTAAGGGTTCCTTGTAGTAGCCCTTGCCACGGTAGGCCATGGTGGCGATGACGGACGGGTTCACGTGGGAGACGTCGACCCGACGCTTTCCGACCTCGATGGGGGCCTTCATGCCGCCCATGATCTCGCCATGGACTCCGAACCGGAGTGGCGGGAAGATGTGGTCTTCTTCCTTGCTGGAGCGGATGGCGATGTCCAGTGCCACGCCCAGGTCGAGCATGCGGCCACCATAGACTCCGGCCGCGATCTCCAGCATCGCCTTGACTCGCTTCATGCGTGAATTCGGTCTTTGTTGTGCCATGATCTCCTCTCTCGAGGTCGGCTATCTCTGTACCAGATCCGGAGGTCCGTGGCGACTACGGCCCGACCTCCTGTGCCTGTCCCATTCCTTTTTGCTGGTTGGCCGTCTTCGCACCAATGACGGCGAGTCGGATCAGCGCATTCCTTGCGGTGAATGTGATGGTCGAGTATGAATAACTGCATGAGCGATACGGCAGAACGGCTCAAGGATGTCATCGAAGCCGACCGGGAGGATCTGGTCCGGTTGTGTCTGGAGTTGGGCAACATCCCGAGTCCCCACGCCAGGGAACGGGCGCTTGGCGAAGCGGTGGTGGGCTGGCTGACGCAGCATGGCATCGAGTCCTGCCTCCAATGGATCACGGAAGAAAGCGTCAACGCCGTGGGCGTGATTCCGGGCGCCGGCGGCGGCTCGAGTCTCATCCTCAACGCGCACATGGACACCGGCCCCGAGTTGCCGGCCGATGCGTCCGAGGCGGACGTACGGATGGAGGGCGCCTGGGTCGACGGTGACCTGGTGTTCGGCAAGGGCCTCATCAACGACAAGGCACAGCTCTGTGCCTTCATGATCGCCGCCAGGGCGCTCATGAAGGCGGGAGTCGTGCTTTGTGGGGACCTTTACGTCACCGGCGTCGCCTTCGAGACCGGAGAACCGTCGGTGGACGCCACCCAGGGAGTGAATTTCCCGGGTGAGGGTTTCGGCGCAAAGTGGTTGATCGACCGAGGCGTTACGGCCGACTACTGCCTGGTGGGGGAAACGTCCGGGTTCGGCATCATCATGGGGGAATGCGGAGCGGTGTGGCTCAAGATCCGCTGCAAGGGGCGCGAACTGTACACGCCGCGGCTGGAACGGGGGGGTTCCTTGCGGGAGCACCCCAACCCCTACGTCAAGATGGCCCACGCCGTCATGGCGCTGGAGGAATGGGCCATTGCCTACGAAGAGAAGGCCCGTTTCGAGTTCCCCGGGGGCGCCATGATTCCCAAGGCCCAGGTCATGGGAGTTCGCGGCGGTCCCGGCTACTGCGATATCTACTACGATGTTCGTATCGTCCCGAAGACCGATCCCCAGGCCATCAAGCGCGAGATTCAGGCGGTGATGGCGACCCTGGACTTCGATTCCGATGTCTCCGTTTATCAGTATTCGCGCGGACACGTGGCCCGGAACGTCGATGTCCTGGTGGAGGCCCTCGATCAGGCCCACCGCGACGTCATGGGCGCCGAGCCCCCGGCGCCTTCCTCGGCCGAGATGAGCATGTGGCGGGACATGAACGTCTTCAACGAGGTAGGTATTCCGGCCGTGTGCTACGGGCCGCCCCGGCAGAAGGAGACCATCAGCCAGGCGCAGAACCGCGCCATGAAGATCGCTGATCTCGTTGCCGCGACCAAGGTGTACGCACTCGCCATCCTGTCGGTGTGCGGGGAATCAAAGTGACTGGAGCGGGAGGTTGCCTTGGGTAGCTCGAAGGCGGTAACGTGCGGGGTCCGGGTCGAGGTCACAACGGAATACGATCCGACCCGTTCGTTTCCCGAGCACAACCGGTGGTTCTATCTCTACACCGTGGAGATCAGCAACGAAGGCTCGAAAACCGTGCAACTCGTAAGCCGCCACTGGATCATTACCGACGCCACCGGCCACGTGGAGGAGGTCAAGGGACCGGGAGTGGTGGGCGAGAGTCCGGTTCTGGAGGAGGGTGAGTCCTTCGAGTACACTTCCGGGTGCCCGCTCTCCACCCCCTACGGCTCCATGCACGGCACCTATCAGATGGTCACCGCGGACGGCGACCGGTTCGACGCCAAGGTCGCCGAGTTCGTCCTGGGACAACCGCAGTCAATGCACTAGTTTTTCCGGTTCAGCGCCTCGAACACCTTCTCCGAGGTAATCGGCAGCGACGTGATCCGGACGCCGATGGCGTCGGCGACGGCGTTGGCGATGGCTCCCGCCGTGGGGATGTTGGCGGTCTCGCCGATGGCCATGCTGTTGTAGGGTCCGGGACCCCGTCTGGTTTCCCATAACAGGGTCTTCAATTCGGGGACGTCCCGGATGGTGGGTATCTTGTAGTCACCGAAGTTGGCGGTGGTGACTTTGCCGTCGTCCACCATCAGATGTTCCATCAGGCCGTAGCCGATGCCGGTCATGCTGGCGCCCTCGATCTGGCCTTGGTGCATCAGCGGGTTCAGGACGGTGCCGGTGCTGTGGCTCGTGACCAGCCGCTTGAGCTCGACGTTTCCGGTCTCGGGGTCCACCTCCACCTCGGCAATCTGCGCGCACATGGCGGCGTCCGGCACCTTGGATGTGTCGTCGTAGAGCCCGGCGGTCTCGATGGCCGAGCCCTTGGCCTTGACCACGTCGGCGTAGCTGATGCCCCGGTCAGCACTCTTGTGCACCACGCGTCCGTCGGAGAGGGTCAGGTCGTCCCTGGGCGCGTCCAGCGCGTTGGCCGCGTGATCGAGGAGTTCCTCCCGCGTCTTCATGACGCCGTCGTAGCCCGCGTTGCCGTAGACCCGGGTGCCGCGGCTGCCGCCCAGTCCGGAGTCCTTGATGCCGGCGCTGGTGTCGAAGTGCTCGAACCTGATGCATTCGGCCGGGATCTTGAGCTCCTGCTCCGCCATCTGCTCCAGCAGCGTAAAGGTGCCCACGCCTTGGTCCAGCATGGCGGATGACACGGTCAGAATACCGGTGTCGTCCAGCCTGAACTTCACCAGCCCCTTGCCGCCGTTCACCGACCACTGCACGAGTCCGATGCCCTTGCCCACGTTTCTGGGCCGGGGCTCGTAGTATCGGACCTCTTCGAGGGCCCGGTCGAAGACCCCATGGGAGCCGACGTAATCGATCTTCTCGCCCACGGGCGAGTCCGCGACACCCTCCAGGAGGTTCTTCTTGCGCAGGTCGGCCGGGTTCATGTCCAGGGCCTTGGCCAGCAGGTCGAGCTGACTCTCGTTGGCGAAGAATCCCTGCGGGTCGCCCGGAGAGCGCATGTGTCCGCACGGCACCTGGTTGGTGTACACCATGTGCTCTTCCACGAAGGTGTTGGGGATGTTGTAGGGTCCGGGGGACTTCTGCGGTCCGCCGAGAATTCCGTTGGGCTTGAACGCGCAATAGGCGCCGGTGTCGAACACGAAGTCCATGTGGTGGGCGGTGATGGTCCCGTCCTTCCTGGCGCCGGTCTTGACCTTGATGATGGAAGCGTGGCGCGGATTGCCGGCGATGAACTCCTCGCCGTAGTCCATGACGATCTTCACGGGCCGCCCATGGCTCTTCTTCGAAAGGGAGTAGCACAGGGCGATGTCCATGAAGTCGCCCTTGCCGCCGAAGTCGCCGCCGATGTAGCAGGGATGGACCACGATCGTCTCGGGGTCCACCCGGACGGCGTTGGCTACCTGGTCGCGGATGCCGAAAGGCACCTTGCTGCACGCCCAGATCTCGGCCGCACCCGTGGCCGGGTCGGTCTTGGCCACGCAGGAATGCGGCTCGATGTAGGCCTGGTGAACCTTGGGCGTGGTGAAGGTGTTCTCGACGATGACGTCCGCCTCCTCGAAACCCTTCTCGATGTCGCCCTTTATCCAGTTGACGTAGATCACCCGGTTGGTGGGGCCGGTGAGCTTCTTCGGCAGACCCTTGTAGGTGTGGACCTCCGGGTGCAGAAGCGGCGCCGATGCCTCCATGGCCTCCATCGGATCGAGCACGGGATCCATTTCCTCGTACTCGACCTCGATGAGGGCGGCGGCTTCTTCGGCCGCGTCTTCCGTTTCCGCGGATATCGCCGCCACCTTCTCGCCGATGAACCGCACGATGCCGTCCGCCACGATGGGCATGTCCACCACGCGCCGGCCGATGCGCAATCCGGTGACGTCCTTGCCGGTGAGGATGCCGACGACGCCCGGCACCTGCATGGCCTTGCTCGTGTCGATGCTCTTGATGCGGCCATGGGAGATGGGGCTGCGCAGGATCTTGCCCCAGAGCATGTCGGGGAACGTGATGTCCACCGCGTATTTGGCCTTGCCGCTTACCTTGTGCTCTCCATCGATGCGGGGTGTGGGAACTCCCACGCTGTGCTTTTCCGCCATTGGCTCACCTCTGGAAGGTTATTGAAGATATGCGTGTCGCGATGTCCGCTGTCACTGATTTCGCGCGGGCTAGACCAGCCGACTTTCCGGGAACATGAACGAGCGGATGGTGACCGGGATGACCTCGGTGACCCCCATGGCGTTGCCGACGTCGATGAAATCCAGGTCGCCGACGTCGATGCCGTCGACGGCAATGATTTCGGGCGCGACCTTCAGCTCTTCCTTGAGGATGCCGCCGAGGGATTTGGCCACGTCCATGTCCAGGATCAGGAAAACGTCGAGGTTCGAGTCCCCCGGATCTTCCGCGTCGTTGACGACCGCGGCGATGCCCTCGGCCACGCGCCGGATGAACTTGTAGTTGGGCACGCCCTCCAGGCCCAGGGCCAAGGCCAGACCCGGCTTGAATTTTTCCAGGTCGAACTTGGCCAGCGCCGTCCGAATGGCGCCCTGCACGTCGGCATCCTCGTCGATGAGCGCCTTGACCACCTGCAGTCCATAGACCGGAAGCGGCGTCTCACTGGAGATGTAGCTGGTGTTGCCGCTGGCCTGGATCGTATACTCGCCGGCTCCGATGACAGTGGCCCGGATCCCTTCCGTAGGCTCCTTGACCAGTTCCGCCCGGTTGAGCTCGGCGATGCGCGCGCGGATCTCCCTGCCCAGATAGGGGCCGACGTCCCCGAAGGAAGGGGTCTCGTGATCGTAGACGTGCTCGGAGACGCCGCCGGAGAAGACGATGTGGTCGATGCTGCTCAGGCCGTCGTAATCGGGTAGCTGATCGGTTACGAGCAAGTGTGTCTCCAGGTCGGACAGCGGCTGCGCCTGGATGACGTTGAAGAGATAGGTCCCCATGTAGGCGGCAAACGCCGTCTTGACGTCTTCGGTAATGACCTGGCCCACCTCGACCGGGGTACCCAGCTCCCTGGTAATGAACCTGGCGGGGAGCTCCACTCGCGTTACCACGTTGTCCTCGTCAAAGGCGATGAGCCGCGCGCCCACGCTGATGGCCGCGGTCTGCGTCACGGTTCCGTCGCGGATCACGGACAGCTTCGTGGTGCCGCCGCCCATGTCGACGTTCAACACCGTGGCGTTGGCCGACTTCGACAGGTCCACCGCGCCGCAGCCGTAGGCCGCCAGCAGCGCCTCGTGGTTGGGTCCCGCGGACGCGCAGATGAACTTGCCGGAATCCTTGGCGAAATACTCGAGGATCGGGCGGGAGTTTTCCTTGTTGAGGGCCTCCCCGGTGATCACCACGGCGCCGGTGTCGATGTCGTCATGCGTGTAGCCGGCCACGCGGTAGGATTCGTGGATGAAGTCCTCCACCTTGGCCGTGTCGATGAGCGTACCGGAGCTGTACGGCGTCAGCATGATGGGTGAACGGTACAGCACCTCCCGGTCCGTGACCCTGAACCGGGCCGAGAGCCCGGCGCCCTCGCGCCGGAGGGTCAGGTGTGAAAAGACCAGATGCGAGGTGGAGGAGCCGATGTCGATGCCCACGCTGGTGAGCGAGAACATCTCGATCCCTTCGATGTCCTCCACGATGGCATCGGGACCGGGATGAAAGTGTTCGGGATTGTCGGCGTCGTCGTGCATGGTTAGTGCCCTGTCTCGTGAATTCGTTTGTGCATCTGCTGGTCCTTCTTGCCGTCGGCTGCGTTGCTCCTCCTCGCGTGGTAGTGGCCACTGTTCGTCGTCGCGCCTTGCCGACGACAAGAAATCCTGCGCATCTGCACAAACGGATTCATGAGACAGGACACTACTGTTTTCCCATCCCCTTGGACCACTCGTAGTCGGGGTTGGTGTAGGCTTCCTCGTGCATCAGGCTGGTGGTGCCCCGTTTGGCAAGTTCCTCCTCGAACTTGGCCCGAATGAAGGGATCCTCGTCCGGATACTCGATCTGGTCCTTGGCCCGATCCTCGACCTTTTCCGCGTAGCCGTGGAACTGCATGGGCGGATGGAACGCCAGGTACCGCGCGGGCGTGGTGCCGGCGTTGAAGTGCTGGTGAAACCACTTGTTGGGCGGCACGAAGACGCTGGCCTCGTGCCAGGGAACCACGATCTTCTCTTTGCCCTCTTCCCACAGGATCGAATAGCCTTCGCCCGCCGGAATGACGATGACACGGCCCGGGCCGTGCCGATGGGCCTTCTTGTAGGTGCGCGCCGCGAACACGGACATGTGGCAGGAAAGCTCCGAGTTGGGGAACTCGATGAACACGCTGTGGCCGCCGGCGCCCCGCTTCTTGTTCTCGTCGAGCTTGTCCCAGGCTCTCATGTCGGGGAAGAAATTGCCGTACCAGTAGACGCGCCGGTTCCATACGTTCCACTTGCCGGAATCCGTGACCATCTTGGCCTCGGAGTAGAACTCGCCTTCCTCGGAAGCGATGACGTCCTGGCCGGAAAAGGGATTGTCGAAGAAGAAATCCGGATCGCCCACCGAGGACATGGCCAGCGGCAGGTAGTTGTAATGCAGCAGGCGGACCACCTTGTCGCCTTGCATGTTGTTGATCGTGTAGTGGTAGTTGCGGGGGACGATGAACATGCTGTTGTTCTGCCACTCGAAGGTCTTCTTGGTGCCGTTGTCGTCGCGCCACACGGTGGTGGTGCCGCGGCCTTCCACGACGTAGACGACCTCATCGAGGGCGAACCGTACCGGCGGACTCGATTCCCCGGGGGCGATCTCCTGGATCCAGGCGCCAGTCACGCCTTCCTGCCCCATGAGCTGCATGAAGGCCGCCTTGCACTTGCGATCCTCCCACCACTCGAGCTCGCACGTGCGCAGGTCCCCGATGAAGTACCCCGTGTGGATCGGAATCCCGAGCGCCTCCATCCAGTGGTCGTAGGTGAACTTGGTCTTCTCTACTACGGCATCGCTGATATCTTCTCCCATGAGACAACTCCTTGAATTGAAATTGGCGTGAACTGGGTTTCCTGGGTGACTGGAGATCGACCCGGGGAACAAAAACGGGCCGGCGTCCGCGCAGCCCGGAAACAGAATCATCTGTATAGCGTCCCGCGTCACCGGGGGTCAAGACCGTGGCTCCGTCCGGCGCCCTTGGGGTGGTCGGAACCTCATGGGCCAACCGTCGCAGCCGTTCTGTTCACCGTCACCGACGACGCGTTGACCTCGGGATCGACCATGGGGGGTCTTCAGCAGGCGGGCGGTTGGAAAAAAGACCTGTTATGACGGGTTCCCGAACAGCGGTTTGTTGCAAGGGATCTTGTTGCCTCACACGGTCGATTCACGGGCCCCGACCAGTTCCCGCGGCAGCTTGAAAACGATGTTCTCCTCGATGCCGTCGAGTTCGGTCAGGGTGACGTCGAACATGTCGCAGAGCCGGTCCACCAACCCCTGCACCAGATCTTCGGGCGCTGAAGCGCCGGCGGTGATTCCCACCGTCTGCACCCCGTCCAGCCAAGCCGTCTCCAGGCTCCCGGCATCCGGTATCAGGTAGCTGCGGGTTCCGACTTCATCGCCGATCTCCCGCAGCCGGTTGGAATTCGAGCTGTAGTCTGCGCCGATGACCAGAATCACGTCGGACTCGGCCGCCAGGAGTTGCACCGCGGTCTGCCGGTTCTGTGTCGCGTAGCAGATATCCTTCACGTCGGGCCCCCGGATCTCGGGGAAACGGGATTTCAGCGCGGCGATGATCTCGTGGGTGTCGTCGACGCTGAGGGTCGTCTGGGTCACATACGATAGTTTGGCCGGTTCGGCGGGTTCCAACGCCGCCACGTCCACCACCTTGGATACCAAGTACACCGTACCCGTCACCTGCCCCATGGTGCCCTCGACCTCCGGGTGGCCGGAGTGTCCGATGAGGACCACCTCGCAACCCTGCCGCGCATAGCGTTGCGCCTCGATGTGTACCTTGCTCACCAACGGACAGGTGGCGTCGATGACCTGCAGGCCGCGCCCATCGGCGGCGTCCTCCACCTTTCGGGACACGCCGTGGGCGCTGAACACCGTGACCGCGCCTTTCGGGATGTCGGAGACCTTTTCGACGAAGCGGGCGCCCTTTTCGCGCAAAGCGTTGACCACGTGCTTGTTGTGGACGATCTCGTGCTGCACGTAGACGGGAGCGCCGTAGGCCTGGAGCGCGCGCTCCACGATGTCCACGGCTCTTATGACACCGGCGCAGAAACCTCTCGGTTGCGCCAGGATGACTCGCAAGGGTCGCTTTGCCACTGGAATCCCTCCGATCCCGCCGTACAGGCCCTTCGGAGCACTCTACTATGCAGCAGTCGCACCCGAGGGTCAATGGATCGCTCCTTGACCCCACCTCTTTCGGAAGGAGAGGAAGAAAAACGAAAAAAAGGAGAAAAACCGGAAATTCCGGTTTGAGCGACTCCTCCTGCTCCCTTTCCCTTTGGGAGAGGATTGGGGTGAGGGTTCATCCAATGATCGCGCGTGCGGCCATGTGGCCCGACCGGACGGCGCTCTCGATGGTGGCGGGCAGCCCGGTATTGATCCAATCCCCAGCCAGGTACAGGTTGACGAAACGGCTTCGCGTACCCGGGCGGAGCTTCACCTGGGCGGGGGTCTGCGCGAACGTCGCGCTTTTCTCCTTGACCACGCGGTACGGCGGCAGCGGGTCCGGGTCTCGGGCGAGGGCGGCGGCGACGTCGCGCCAGGTTTTGCGGGCGATCACGTCGGGTTGCTCATCGACCATGTCGTCGGCCGCGCTGACGGTGATGGAGGCCACCTCGCCGCGAACGAACAGCCACTGGGCCGTTCCGCCGATCAGCCCGAGAAACGGCAACTCCGCCGGCAGGCCGGCGGGCTCGGACAAGCGGAAGTGCGCGTTGACGATGGCGTGGCTTTCCTCCGGCACGGTGAGACCCGGCACCAGGTTTGCCGCGGCCGGCGGCGGCAGTGCAAGGACCACGTTGTCGCCGTCCTTCAACGCCACCGTTTCCGTGCCGAAGTCCAGGCCCCGCGCCTGGCCGCCCTCGTAAGCGATGCCGCGCGACCGGGCTCCGAACCGAATGGCGGCGCCGCGTCGGCGCAAAAGCTCCACCGCCCGATCCACGAAGGTTCCGGAGAGCCCCGTTTTGGCGATTCGAGGCCGGCAGGCCGCCTCTCCCTTGCCGAAGGTCTCGCGCAACACAGGCCACAAGAGACACGCGGCACCGGTTCGTACCGGGCAGTTGAGCGCCGCGACCGCCAGGGGCTCCCAGAACCTCTCGAACAAGGCGCCACGGTGGCCGACGCAATCGGTCACGGTGCGGTCCGCGCCGGCCACGGCAAAACGGAGGCCCGACAAGTAGTCCCGAACCCGGGTGTCGGGCACGCGCCGCCGGGCGTCGAGGATCCACCAGGGCAACCTCCCGGCATTGGGCCGCAGTTGCCATCGCCGGCCCGTGCCCAGATCCATGAACGGAAAGCACGCCGAAGCAGGCCCCACCAGCTCGTCGTCGGCGCCGACCTCCGCCAGATAGCGCTTGGTGGCCTTGTTGCCGGTCAGGAGCATGTGGTTGCCGTTGTCGATGGTGCAATCGAGCTTGGCGTCGAAATAGGACCGGCACCGGCCGCCGGCTTGGCCGCTCGCCTCGTAGAGGGTAACGGCATGCCCCGCCCGCGTCAGCGATACCGCGGTGGAGAGGCCGGCCACGCCGGCGCCGATGATGTGGGTTCGGGCCACGAAGAGAAGGCCCGTCAGAGAAGCCCGTAACGCAACGCGAGCCACAATTTTCGCGCCCGGGTCAGCCGGACCGGACTCTCGATGCTCGTCCAACCCCGTTCTTCCAGGCGCTGGAGAGTCTCCCGATAGACCGCCATCATCATCACGATGGGCCGCATCTGACGCCATTCGAGCTGGGCCAAGAGCCGGTCGGTCCTGGCGTAGTAGTCCCGCGCGAGTTCCGCCAACTCCGCGCAGGCCGCGGCGAAGCCCGGATGGATGAAGACGTCGCTCAACGAGCCCTCGGCCACACCGTGCCGTTTTACCATCTCCAGCGGGACGTAAAGGCGGTCGATCGCCGCATCCTCTTTCACGTCGCGCAGGATGTTGGTGAGTTGTACGGCGTTTCCGAGGGCCTCGGCGATCTGATATCCGGGGTCCCGGGGTACACCGAAGGCGTGGATGGACAGCATGCCCACCGCGCCGGCCACCTTGCGGCAATAGTTCAGCAAGTCATCCAGCGTCTGCATCCTTACCGCGGGCGCCGTGTCGATCTCCACGCCGTCGATGACGGCGAGGAATTCCTCCCGCGGCAAGTCGAAGCGTTGCACCGGCTGTAGCAGCGCCCTGCTGGTCGGACGTTGCGGCTTGCCCGCGTAAAGCCGGGCGATCTCTTCCCGCCACGCCTCCAGCCCGCGCTTCTTTTCTGCGGTTTCCCCGGGCTCGTCGGCAACGTCGTCCACCTCGCGGCAAAAGGCGTAGACGGCGTACATGGCGCGCCGCCGTTCCGCCGGCAGCACCCTCATGCCCCAAAGGAACGATGTGCTCGAACGGGCCACCGCGCGATGGACATGGGCCCATGGGTCGATGGCGTCGCCGGCCGAAGTGTCTTGAGGCTGCGCGGCCTTATACGCTTCCATTCGACAAACCCCGTCCGCGCCGCCGGAACAACACCCGGCCGATGCCGCGCGCACAACAGGCCGCAGACTGCGCCTTCGTCAGCACCACCCGTTCCGCCAGGGGATCGCGCCGTCGCAATTCGACGCCGAGCTTCCGGGTGATGGCGACGATGGCGGCCGCCTCCATGGCGAAACGGAGGTTGCGAAGCCGCCCCGGCAAGGTGTCCGCCAGCGCCAGTAATCTGTCAGTCCCGTCGAGACAAAGGTCCAGTACCCGCCGCAGCGCGGTGGTGGAGCGATTCCCGTCGAGGACCTCGACGCCGATACCCGCGGCGGCCATCCAATCCTGTGGCAGGTAGACCCGGTTCAGCGCCTTGTAGTCGGCGCCGCAATCCTGCAGGTGGTTGATCACCTGCAGCGCGTTGCAAAGGGCATCGGACGCCGGATAGGCCGCGGATGATTCGCCGTGCAGGTCCACGAGGTAGCGGCCCACGGGAGCCGCGGACATGTTGCAGTAGCCCATCAGGTCGTCCCAGTCGTCGTAGCGCAGCCTGGTGGCGTCCTGCTTGAACGCGCGGGTGAGGTCCACGCAGTGCCGGTGCGTCACTCCGGTCTCGGCCAGGCTGCGGCGGGCCTCATGGGCCTTGCCGAAGGCGCGGTCCGTCGTGTCGGCACCGCTCACGGCCTTGGCGAAGCCGTCCAGGCGGGCGATCTTGTCGGCGGGCTTCAGGTCGGGGTTGTCGGCGATGTCGTCGATGGCCCGGGCATAGGCATAGAAGGTCGCGATGTGCGGCCGCAGACGGGCGGGCAAAAGCCACGATCCGACGGGGAAATTCTCGTCCGACGCCGCCTTGCCGGACGGCGTCTCTATGGCAACTGACTCGTCCATTGCATACTATGGGTTAAGTGAACGCACTGGTCACGGCATGTTGAAACAAGCTATCACGAAAGCGACGTTGGCTGCCATACGCCGGGTCGCTCACGATGCAGGCGCCACAAATCCGGAATGGCGCTGACCGAATCCATGCCGGGGTAGAATGATCCGCAGAGACTCCGGGTTTCCTGCCCGGTGGGAGCACGCATGATGTCAGACCCGTCGTCCGATCTCTTTCGCGTAACCCTTCTCGGCACAGGCGCGCCGCCGCCGAGGCTCGACCGGCTCGGGCCGAGCACCCTGGTCGAGGTGGGCGAAGAGAAGCTCCTGTTCGATGCCGGACGTGGTGCGTTGCAACGCCTGCATCAACTCGGGATTCCCTTTGGCGATATCACCGGCATGTTTCTCACCCATCACCATTCGGACCACGTGGTGGGTTTTACCGATCTCTGGCTCACCGGCTGGATCGGCATGCCGTGGGGCAAGCGCACCGTACCTCTCAAGGTCTGGGGACCCGGAGGTACGAACCAGATGGCCGAACATCTACCGCTCGCTTTCGCCACCGATATCCGCGTTCGCAGCCACAGCTACCCCGCCGAGGGCGTGAAGCTGGAATCCACCGAGATCGAGGAGGGGGTCGTCTTCGAGTCCGGCGACGTCCGGGTCACCACCTTCAAGGTCGATCACGGCGGCGAGCAACTCGATGCCTTCGGCTATCGCATCGACTTCAACGGCCGCTCCGCGGTCCTGTCCGGCGACACGACGTTCAACGAAAACCTCATTGCCCATTCGCGGAATGTCGATCTGCTGGTGCACGAGGTGCAACACGGCATGGGCGAAGGTGTCCAGCGCGCCAACCTGGAGAGAATCCGGCGCAACCACACCGTTCCGGAAGATGCCGGCGTCGTGTTCGCCCGCACCAGACCGAAGCTTGCGGCCTACACGCATCTTCTGCTCTTCGGCGAGGCGACGCCCGCCGACCTGGTTCCGGCAACGCGCGGCACCTATGACGGGCCGCTGGTTGTCGGCGAAGACATGATGCAGTTCGACATCGGCGGTGAGGTGCGGACCAGCCGGTTTGGGCCGCCGGCCTGAATCCCGTTTCGATTACCGAGAGCGGAACTCCGCAAGGCGCGTGTGCTCCACGAGCTGCTGCATGTTTTGCAGCGTGAAGACCTTGCCTCGGGTCGAAAGAAGCAGCTTCTTCATGTCTTCGCGACGGACGCCGAAGCCTCGCCCGGCAATACAGGCCACCACTTCGAACCTGGGCTGCCGCGATGGCTGCCCCTCCATGCCGAGCGTGCCGAGATGCTGAACACGGGTCACCTTGTCGCGGGCTGTACCGTCGTCTTCGGTAACAGTGAGATCGGGACCTCGAGGACGACCGGCGCAACCTTCTCCGGCGTGAAGTCCTGGAAACTGCCAGTGGCGCGCTTCAGCGCTTCATATCCGGTTTCAAATGTCGAGAACTCGATGAAACCCGTGCCCTTGGGCATGACCAGAAACTCGGATTCCAGACACCGGAACACGGCGTTGACATGCTCGTCGAGGTTGGATTGGACTTCACCGAAACCGACCTCAAAAGGGAATGGCACTGAATTCCTCCTCTCCGGATGCGTCCGCCACGTACAAGGTCCCCTGTAACGGCGCCTTTGGTCGGCCGGTTGCTACGCGCTCCACGAGCTGCTCCGCTGTTCCAAAAGCGAAAACCGCCTCGGCAAAGGTCGCCAACTTCTTGTTGGTGGACAGAGCGCGTTGCCAGCGCTTATGGAGCTTCCAAACTGCCATGCGGGTAAGGTGGCCAAAAACGATGCATCGCCGGTCGCCATGGGTGGGCGTTCTGCCGGCGCTTTCCAACCGCTCCAAATCCTCCGTTACGATGGCAGCGAGTTGCTCGGGTGTTTCGAACAACCAGCGCACCGGAGTCGCCCCCGACCCTCGACACACGAAGACGGTGTCGATGATGGACGATGCCGTCCCGTGGATATGGATCGAGCCGCCCATTTCCGCGGGGCACGGCAGTGACGCGGAACAGACAAGGCCCGCGTCCAGGATTGCCACGCCGACGGCGTAGTAGGCTTCCAGCTTGTTGTGGTGGTAGGTGAAAACCAGGGGCGCACCCGGCTTCAGGCCACGGGTCATGCGTGAATAGACTGCGGACAGCCCCTCGGTGAAATGCTCCAGGCCGCGCTCCTCGGTGACGTTGCCCGTCAACTCATGCTGCGAACGCGTGGATGGGCGGTTGAACCCCTCAGCCTTGTTCCCGACCAGACGGCGTAGCCAGACATAGCAAAAATCCATCAATTCGCCGTACTGGACGTTACCGAAATAGGGCGGATCCGTGAACACGGCGTCGAGGCTTCGTGGCGCCAGTTCGACATCCGCGGCGTCCTCACAACTAATGGCGACTTCCCTGCGACTGCCGTTGAGCTTCTCGCCGATCCCCTCTCCATCGATAGGAACCCTGACTTTACGCGAGCCTTGGCGCCGCACCTCGAACGGGGCGTTGCAATAGCGCTTCGCCTTCACGTACTTGTCTGCGATGTTCGACCAGCCGCCGGAGCCGACATTGGAGCCGCTCCCGTTGACAATACCCGGAAAATTGGACTCGCATTGCACCAACCCCACCGGAAAACCGTGCACGGAGAAGATATCCAGTGACTTCAGGGCCATGGTGTCGTAGCGGCACAGCATGTTCTGGTACCGCAGCAGGTCGGAAAGGTTGGTCGCGAGCGCGTGGCGGATGCGGCGGTTCCTGGTTTCGGAGATCAACCGGCAACTGAGCTCCAACCCGAGGAGCTGGCGCGGATTGAACATGTCCCTGTAGCGGGCGTAGCCCCATCGGTGCAGCCGGTCGGTTTCGTCCCCGGGCAAAATTTCTTGATCCGGTACAAAGCGGGGGACGGTCTGTCTCCACCGCTCTGTAGCGTCAGCCATGCGAGCAAGGTCCTCGGCGTCGGGTTTCTTGAAGAAACGGCCCTTGTGCCCCGCCTTCCGCTTCGGGTTGAAGTACTCGATGGCGAAAAGGCGGTGCTCAAGGGGGTCCCACGCCTCGCCCGGATAGACATTGGTGTGTCCGCAGCCTGGGCAGGCGCAACGTCCCCGGCGTGCGGGTCCGGTTTGGGTCAGTGCGGTTCCACATGCGGTGCAATCTCCGGGACTTCGGCGGTCATCGACCTCATTGAGGTCCCCGCAAGCCGGACAGACAAGGATATTCTTCGGGTGGCGCTTGTTCTCGGCAAGAAGGTAGCCCGGGAAAAGATCAAAAGGCTTCCCGCAGGCTTCGCAATGCAGCACCTTGACCCACAGAAAGGATTTTACGGGTACGTCGGCGTCGCCGTAGAGGGGGCAGGATGTCCGGTAATACTCGCCGAGATCGGTCCGCAGGCTGGCGATGAGAGCGGCGGCTGTTCGTTCATAGGCCGCAATGTCCAGGTGCTCTATCTCCTCGCGGACAATCCAGGCCGACATCGGGTTGATATCGAAGCCCTGAACGGCGCACCCGAGGCGGTTCGCCTCGATCAGCGGCGTCCCGCCGCCCATGAAGGGGTCCGCGATGCGGATGCCCGACAGGTCATTCGACCGGAAGAAGGCGTCTTCCAGGCGATCCTCCCCGAACTCCGAGAGGATCAGGCCGCGAAACAAGGTCCCCGGGCGGCGGGCGAACCACTTGTGAACGCCGATGATCGGGCGATAGTTCTGCTGGATCTGCTTCTCCCTGAGCGCCATTTCCGCAATCAGGGAAACGTCGAAACGCCGCTCGATGCTCATGGACGGTCCTTGCTGTCTGGTTTGAGGGTATGGAGCGACTATCGGCCTTGCAGGATCCGTCCCTCAAGTCCACCATTCCCTCACAGTCCGGCCAAGGCTTCAAGCTTGAGCTGGTCCGGCCGGGCGAGGCGGCGCTTATGGTTACGAAGCTCCAGGCCGGCGTTGAAGGCCGCGAGAACCTCATCGTCAGCGGTGGCCGGTTTTTCACCGAGGTGCGCGGTCAGCCAGTGCGCCACGTCCGACCAGCGCCACAACCGGTAACGGCTGCGGGGGTCGGTGACCGGTGGCGGGAACCCGCCCGGGCCGCGTGCTCCGGTTATCAGTAGCCGCATCCCTTCTCGGGTGCGTCCGATGCGCACAGCGATATCCGCCATGGAGACGAAGCCTGCGTCGGCGATCCGCACCACGGCAACGCCATCGATGCGTTCGAGGTCGGCCACTGCCGATAGGATGGCCTTGTCGAGGCTGGCGGCCTCCCGGTCGAAGTCGACATACTGGATACCGTCGACCCGGCCGACCGCAGCATCGTCACATCCCGCCTCGAAGACCGCATCGACAAGGGCATCGTCCTGCAAATCGGGACCGTCGACGATCAGCGTGAAGTGGTGTATCGGCATTTCAAGGCTTCTCCGTCATTCTCGTACTACTTGTGTGGGCACCTTCTGATGAAGCGGCGCTGTTGCTCCGCGTGAACACCGGTATTACGAGGCGTGGACCAGATGGACATCTGGCAGCCCGAGCGACTCGTCTCTCCGCACCGCATAACACCCCAACGATGCCCGGATGTCATCGTAGTGACCGTCCAGCCTGTTGCCTCAGCATCACGCAATGCACTTGCTACATCCTTCTTCGGATGCCTCGTCCTTACCGCGTTGACACGATACAACGGATATAAGGGCATTGTCCAACTCGACACACTTGGTAAGCAAAGATACCCGGTACGGGTGCTTTGTTACGGCGGGCCAAGTTAGCGCCTGGTTCTTGGCAGACGCCTTCCGTTTCGGGCTTCGGTGGTTCCGGAAGCCCATGAAGGCCATTGCCATTGCGGTGAGATCTGATAGGGATACCTTGGTCGACGACAGGGGCAGAATGACCTCCGAAAACCAACTGGAAGCCTTCGTTCCCGATGTATTCCGAACCCTGAAGGATCCCGCGCGGGATCTGCCTCGGCTGGCCAAGGATCCATCCGCGATGGCGGCCCTCGAAGCCGCCATACGCCGACTCCCCACACGACATGAGCTGTTGTTGGGAGATGTCCGCCATGCGAGCTTTCCCTCCGGGTCGGTCCAACTGGTGCTGACGTCTCCTCCCTACTGGACGCTCAAGGAATATCACCGCACCGACGGCCAGTTGGGCTGGATCGAGGACTACGGCGAATTTCTGGACCAACTCGACAATGTCTGGCGTATCTGCCATGAGGCGCTGAGCCCCGGCGGGCGTCTCATCTGCGTGGTCGGTGACGTCTGCCTTTCCAGACGGAAGAACTCCGGACGGCATACGGTCGTGCCTCTCCACGCGTCCATACAGGAGCGATGTCGCAAGCTGGGATTCGACAATCTGGCGCCGATCATCTGGAGCAAGATCGCCAACGCTGCTTACGAGGTCGACCGGGGCGCCGGGGGATTTCTGGGAAAACCTTACGAGCCCAACGCCGTCATCAAGAACGACATCGAGTTCATCCTGATGCAGAGAAAACCCGGGGGATATCGAAAACCCTCCACCGCGGCCAGGACTTTGAGCTTGCTCCCCAAGGAGTATTTTCAGAGGCTCTTTCGCCAGATATGGACCGACATAAAGGGGGCCTCGACACGGGAACATCCCGCGCCTTATCCGGTCGAGTTGGCCGAACGGCTGATCCGCATGTTCAGCTTCGTGGGCGATACGGTGCTCGACCCCTTTACGGGAACCGCCTCCACGCAAGTCGCGGCCGCGTCCTGTGGCCGAAACAGCCTGGGCATTGAAGTCGATCCTCTATACATGGAGAAGGCGCTGAATCGCCTGCGAAACGAGACCGACGATCTGTTGAAAGAAGTGCAAGTCAACACCGGCAAGATTGCAGGAAGCGCGGCGATCTCGCAGAAGGACGCCGTGACCGGATAATCCCGCGTCGCAATGTGAATCCAAAAGCAATGGGACGTCGCTTGGAAGTACGACGGCAAGTATCGACTGGGGATCTCCCTTGAATCCATACTGAAAAACACTCCGGGAAACGTCCCCAACAGGATCGACAACCTGATCGGGGATACTGCGAACGTCCAGCTTCATTCTCCCGAGATCGCGATTGGCTACGTCCTGGTTTTCAACTTCGAGCACGACACGGTGTCCACAAAGCATCATGCTTAGGGGTCGGACATCGTTTATAAGCGCTTGACCTCTCTGTCCGGCAGAAGGCCGCCCTCGTGGACTATTCCCACAAGTGGCTGCCTCGGCAAATCCGCCGGTTTGTCCGGCGGGCTGCCTAAGAGCAACACGGCGTGGATTCGCGGTTGTTTCCGGCGGTGCGCGGGTGGCTGCGAAGGGTGGTGCCGTGAAGCTGCTCGGCATCCCCCGATTTGACGTACCATTCCCAGCGCGCGCCATCGGGGTCGCTGATCCAGGTCTCCGTCTTCTCGGCGAAGCAGCACGCGGTGTCGTCGACGCCCGTCGTCTCGAGGCCGGCCGTACTCAGGCGCCGCTCGGCCGATATCACGTCCTCCACGGTATCCACCTCCACTCCGAGATGATTGAGCGTCGCCCCTGCGGACCTTCGAAAAGCACCAGTTTTAGAGGCGGATCCGTGATCGCAAAGTTCGCATAGCCGGATTTCACTTTTGCCGGAACGACGCCGAACATCCTGGAGTAGAACTCGATGGCCTTTTCAAGGTCGGTCACATTGATCGCAAGCTGTAATCGAGACATTTTGTTCTCCTTTGGTTCACACTTTCTGTGGGTCACGGGTTGAGAAGGCTTCGTTAGCCGAATGGGCTACACGCCGGTCATCTTCATTCCTTGTGCTCGATGCCGGTACAGCATTCGGATGTCAGATAGTCCATCAGTCCGCACATGGCGGCATAGTCCACGCGGGAGAGGATCTCGCGTCCCCGCTGCTCCTGGACCACGAGTCCGGCGCGAACCAGAGACGTCAGATGATGCGTGAGCGTGGAGGCCGGCACATCGAGCAATCCCCGCAATGCACTGACGTTCAGACCCTTCTGCCCGGCACGCACGAGTAGGCGGTAGAGACGCAAACGGGTCACGTTGCCCAATGCGGCGAGGCTGTTGGCTGCCTGGTACTCTTGCACGGGTTCATCCTCGGCGGCAAAATAACCATACTTCTAATAATATAGTTATCAAGTGTCGGATGTCAAGCCCCACCATCACGTGCCAACTGCCAACTGCTTGCCGTCCCGGTGTACCGATGGGATTTCCGATCCAGGCCCGGAAGTGCGAATCTCCGCCATGTCGTTGAAACATGTGGTTCGGGGATAGTATTGAAGAACCGGCGACCTCCAGGTCGAAGCTGCCAATCCCTGGTTAACCGGTCGCCTGCGCCCACGGCTGGAAGGAGAAAGATTTGGCTGAGAAAAAGGTAACCCCCGGACCTGGTCGGATCACCATCGAGCTCGCCAGCAACTACTACCCCTTCTTCGGCTCGCTGATGAGCGGACGCCATCACGCCTACGGCCTGGACATGCGCTGGCACTACGTGGACCCGCCGAACAAGCTCTTCAGACAGGTGCTGAAGTCGCCGAGGTACGACGTCACGGAGCTGTCCCTGTCGAGCTACACGATGATGCGGGAACAGGGGTGGCGGGCCTACAAGGCGTTCCCCATCTTCACCTCCCGCCGCTTCCGCCACTCGGCGCTGTTCGTGAGGGCCGGCAGCAAGCTGGTGAGCGGGGAGCAGCTCAAGGGCCGCCGGGTAGGGGTGCCGGACTTCCACATGACCGCGGCGGTGTGGGTCCGGGGCATTCTCCAGGAGGAGTTCGGGGTCAAGCCCGAGGACATCCACTGGTTCACGGGCCGGGTGGAGCGCGTCAAGCTGCCGCGGGCCGTCGCCGACAAGGTGGAGTACGTCGGCAAGGAGGCGAGACTCTTCGACTGGCTGCTGGAGAAGAAACTCGACGCGGTGATCTACGCTCACCTGACCACGCCGCCAGCGCCCGACGGCTCCGTGCGGCGCCTCTTCCCCGATGCCGTGGAGCGGGAAAAGGAGTACTTCGTCAAGCACGGCGTCATCCCGATCATGCACCTGATGGCGATCAAGGAGAAGCACCTGGAGAAGGGACTC
The DNA here is from genome assembly GCA_963422385.1 of Binatia bacterium. Taxonomy (GTDB): domain Bacteria; phylum Desulfobacterota; class Binatia; order UBA9968; family JAJDTQ01; genus JAJDTQ01. The sequence goes on from OY729432.1 coordinate 1,595,124, forward strand.
GGGATCGCGCGCAAGGTGGAGCGCGTCCTCAGGAAAGAGAAGGAGTCCTTCTTCAAGCGGTTGGATAGGGTAAGCTCCGCCGGGGTTCTCCCCTGGTTCTCCGAGTACGTGGAGAGCACCGCCGGAACCCTCGGCAGCGATCCATGGCCCCACGGCATCGAGGCCAACCGCAAGGGTCTGGAGAAGTTCCTGGACTACTCCATGGCGCAGGGCCTGATCTCTCGCAGGCCCGATCTGCGTGAGCTGTTCATGGACGTGTGACGAACCGCCGGCCGCCGCAGGCTCCGGTCATATCACCATATCATGAGCCGATGGCCACGTTCCCGGCGGCAATAAAAGGGCCTGCCGCCACCAGTTTCCTGTTTCGGGCATCGACTCTCAGGTTGAGGCCCTCCCGTGTACGCGCACCCAGCAACTGAAGGTCGTCTTTTTGCGCGAAAACCACCTCGTCCGCGGTGAATTCCTTGCCGACACGAATGACGGCGAATCCGATGGAACGGGTTATTTCCTGACCATTGGCCATGACAAAACGCCGGTCCTTCTTTTCTGGCTCGACGCCGTTCTTCTCCAGGTGCTTGTGACCGATCCAGGTCAACTCGCTGCCCGTGTCGACCATGACTCTCGACACGCGGACGGAGCGGGTCCTGTCCTGCCGGTTTTCGAGCGAGCATCCTGCACTGAAAAGTCCCATTACGGTTCACCTTCCCGTCGAGCCTATGGGACCACTACACCAGCTTTACAGCACGAACGGCATCGTCGCCGCAAGCAGCACGCTCTGGTCCAGCAGCATGGTGCGCCGGCGGATCTTCCATTGGCCGTCCACCTTGCGCAGCACGTCCTCGCGTTTGCCGGCGAAAATGTCGGTGCTGTCCTCGAGCTTGTTGCGGTAGATCAGTATCCGGTATTTGATGCGGACCTCCACGGGGTCTTCCAGGCTTGGGGTTGCCCGGATGGCGTGGACGTTGGAAATCATGCGGGAGACACGCGGCGACGGCTCCTCCACCCAATGCACTCCGGAGGTGATCTGCTTGATGCGTAGCCGGAGGGTGGCCTTGCCCTCGTCGAACCAGTTCATGTCCCGGCCCTGGCGGGTGTTCTCCGTGTCCCAGCGGCCGAACTGGACGTTCCTCCGGATGGGGACCCAGTACGATACGTCGTCGGTCAGGAGATTCAGCCACTCCTCGTAACGGCGCTCGTCCAGCAGATCCGCCTCGGCGCACAGGAACTCGTGCACTTCCTGCGCCAGCAGCAGGTACGGCAACCCTTTTCCGCCGCCGTCCGCGGCCGGACGCCCGTCTTCTTCCGGGTCCGGGACCGCTTTGGCGGATGTCGTCCTACGGCTTGTCATTCATGATCTCCGCCCAGCGCCCATAGAAGGCCCGAGCGCCTTCCTCGGAAAACGACGCCTTGACGGTCACTGCATCGGGCAGGCTCTCGACGGGTTGCGCGAAGCCCAGGCCCATGCCGTAGTTATAGGGGTAGCGGCGGGCGATGGTGCCCCGGCTGGCCTCCGTGGCGTAGACCCAGTTGTCCATGTCGTCGGACTCCACCATGCCGGCCGGACCGGAGAACCGCATGTAGTAGCGACGCAACAGGTCCTTGACCTCCCAGGGCGCGTCCCGATCCACCAGGTACCAGCGCCAAGCCTCGGTCTGCGCCGGGCCGACGGGGTGCCACACCACCATGGTCCGGGGGAACCAGGGGTGGAACGCGGTGTTGGGGAACACGTTGCCGTTACCGGGGGTCACCGTAACCTTCCCCTTCAGCCGCTCCCGCCGTTTGGCCTCCACCTCCTTGAAGTATTCCGCCACCAGCGGGTCGTTGGGGAACTCGGGGAACAAAGCCTCGGCGCCGACCTCCGGCGGCCCGGTGATGGTGGCATGACCGAGCGCGGGGAACGCCAGCAGTCCGCTGGTGAACCGTTTGGCCTGGTTGCGGTGAACCGAACCGTGGCGCTCCTGTCCCTCGCCACCCGGCCCCAGCCCGGCGATCTCCGCGGACTTGTGGGTGGTGGGACTGTGATAGGTGTCCCAGGCGAAGTTCTCGGCGGCGAACTTCCAGTTGCACGGCATCCGCCACTTGACCATCCCGCCCAGCACCTCCGAGCCGCCTTCGCCGCCGTCCCGCGCGTCCAGCAATGCGTCGAGGTAAAGGCGCATGCCGCCGAGGTATTCGGAGAACGACGGCGCGGACTCGTCCCACGCGGCCCAGATGGTTCCCTTGTAGATCTCCATCCGGGCCACGTGGATCAGCCCCCACTCGGACTTGTCGAGCTCCTCGCGGTAACCCGCGCGGTACTGGGGAACGCCGTAGAGGTCGCCCGGCGTCTTCACCAGGCCGCCGTCCGTGGAGTAGCTCCAGCCGTGATAGGGACAGGTGAACACCGAGGTGTTGCCCTGATCGTAGCGGCACACCTTCATGCCCCGGTGCCGACAGGTGTTCAGCAGGACATGGATGCCACGCTGCGGGTCGCGCGTGACGATGACCGACTCGTCGCCCATGCGGGAGAGAAAGAAATCGCCGGGCTCGGGAATCTGGCTCTCATGGCCCACAAAGAGCCACGTGCGCGCGAAGATCTGCTCCAGCTCGGCTCGGTAGATATCCTCGCTGACGAAGATCTCCCTGCTGACGATGCCCCGCTCCAGATCGACCCACGGCCCGTTCCGTTGTTTGCCGTTGTCCACGACGCCTCCAGAGTAGGTTGGCTCCATTGGGTGGCGTGTCCTTCGACTTCGCTCCGCTCAGGACGTCATCCCGGACTCTCCAATGGAAACAGCGGAACCCGTGGGTTGTCAAGAAGCGCGGAGTCACCGCACTTTGCGCCAGCCGGCCGCCGGTCAGGCTCTCACCTTGCGCAGGCTGGGCATGAACAAAACCACCACAACCCCCAGGCCCAGCACGATGGCGCCCATGGCCACTACGGTGTGCGGGGCGCCGATGAAGTGGGCGGCGACCCCGGCCAGCAGCGCGCCAGCGGGCGTGATGCCGCGGTCGAGCATGTAGATGCTCATGACCCGGACCCGCAGTTGGTCGGGCACGGTCATGTGCAGCACCATGTTCGAGACGGACATGAACAGGACCTGGAATCCGCCCACGACGACCAGAGTCAGCAGTGCCAGCGGCAGGGTGCGCATCAGCGCGAACAGGATGAGGAAGACCCCCTGCAGCACCAGCGCCGCGATCATGAGGAGTCCGGGCCGGTTCACCCGGTTGGCGAAGTGGGCGACGCTCAGCATGACCAGCATGGCCCCCAGACCCGGCGCCGCCATCATCATGCCGAGACCGTCCGGCCCCACCTGCAGCACGTCTTTCTGGAAGATGGGCATCAGCGCCTGGTAGGGCATGGCGAACAGGCGGGGGACCATGGCGGTGGCCAGGATGGAGAACACCACCGGCTCCGACCAGACGTAGCGGATCCCTTCGCGCAGGTTGCTGAGCACCGACGAGCCGGTGGCCTCCACCACCCGCTCCGGAACGTGCATCCGGTAGATCATCCACAGGACGAAAAGGTAGGTGGCGCTTTGGATGTAGAAGTTCCCCGCCAGCCCGAACAAGGCGATGAGCACCCCGCCCACGCTGGGGCCGATGATCTTGGTGAAATTGAAGGCCGCCGAATTGAGGGCCACGGCGTTCATCAGTTCCGGCCGCGGCACCACGTCGGGGATGAGCGCCTGCCGGACGGGTTCGCTGAAGGACCACACGACGCCCGTTACCAGCGTGAACACGAACAGGTGCCAGACCTCCAGCAGCTCCAGGCTCACCACCACCCCCATGCCCAGGGCCGTCACCAGCACGAACCATTGGGTGGTGATCATGAGCCGCCGCCGGTCCGAGCGGTCCGCAGCCACCCCGGCCAGCGGGCTGAAGATGAGAAACGGGAGGAACCGCAGACCGTTGAGTGCCCCCAGCAGGATCGACGAGCGCGTCATCTCGTAGATCGCCCAGCCCAGGGTGACCTGCTGGATCCACAATCCGCCGCTGATGAAACAGGTCCCGGCCCACAAGTAACGGAAATCCCGGTTGTGCAGGGACGAGAAGGTGCTTCGGGATCCTGAAATGGACATGGGGCTACGCGGCCTTTCCGAACGAGGGACAGGAAACAACGGCAGGCGGGAGCGGCCCGCGCGCGAACTGCTCACCACCCATTATCCCGGTTGGGCTGCTGCCGCAATCAGTTGGAAGGGTCCGTGTCCGGCGTCTGCCCGCCCGGCCCGGCCATGGCGGCCACCAGGCTCAGTTGGCGCCGGTCCAGGTTGGCGCTCTTGATGAGGGCGTACACTTCCTGACCCGGCGCCAACTCCAGCTCGCGGACGGCCTGCCGGGTCACCAGGGCGGTCAGGGTCGCGTCGCCGATGCGCAGCTTGAGTTCGCCCAAGGGCTCCTCGTCCCCGCCGCCGATCTCCATGACGGTACCCTTGAGAACGTTGCGCAGGCTCAGCCCTCGTGGCCGCTCCGTGGCCACGCTGACGTTCCGGGCGCGGATCCATACCCGCACGGCTGCGCCCGCGGGGATGTCCACCAAGGGAACGCGCAACTCGCCGCCGCGGAAATCGAGGTGCGTGAGCCCGGCCGCGTCATCATGGCGGGCGACCCGGGTGGCCAGCATCGTCCCGGTCTCCGATTCGTTTTCCGGCGACCAGAGCTGCAGCCGGCTCAGGATCTGGTCGGCCCCGCCCGACGCGGTTACCCGACCCTCGGACACCAGCACCAGGTTGCGCGCCAGCCGCGATACCTCGTCGAGGGAATGACTCACGTAGAGGATGGGAACGCCCATCTCGTCGAGACGCTCGACGTAGGGCAGGATCTCGCGTTTCATGAGCACGTCGAGGGAGGCCAGGGGCTCGTCCATCAGGAGCGCACGAGGGTTGCACAACAGCGCCCGGCCCACGGCCACGCGCTGTTTCTCGCCGCCGGAAAGGGACCGCGGCCGGCGCCGCAGAAGCGCCCCGAGATCCAGCAGGCCGATGACCTGCTCCTCCGTCAGGTAGCGCTCCGCCGCGGGCGCAAAACGCCAACCGTAGAGCAGGTTTCGGCGCACGGTCAGGTGGGGAAACAGGCGCCCTTCCTGGAAGACGTAGCCGATCCGCCGTTTCCAGGGCGGCAGGTCGATGCCCGCGGCGCTATCGAACACCACGTGGCCGTCCACCGCGATGCGGCCTTCGTCGGGTTTCAGCAGCCCGCTCACCATGTTCACAATGGAGGTCTTGCCTGCGCCGGAACGACCGAAGAGGGCAGTTACACCGCGGTCGCTGCTGAACCGGGCTTCGATGCGCAAGTCCCCGAGCCGCCGTTTCACGTCGACTTCAAGCATGTGAGTGTCCCGTGTCCTGTCTCACGAAAAGGGTTATGAACCTGCGCAGGAATTTGTGTTGTCGGCAAGGCGCGACGACGAGCAGTGGCCGATACCACGCGAGGAGAAGCAACGCAGCCGACGGCAAAAAGGACCAGCAGGTTCATAACCCTTTTCGTGAGACAGGACACTATCCCTGCGTCTTTCGCGCGACGTAGCGGCCCAGCATTTCCGACGCCACCAGCGCCGCGATGGTGACCAGGACGATGATGATGGTGAGACGCATGGCGCCCGGCTCCCCCCCCGGCACCTGGAGCGCGGAATGAACCGCCAGGGACAGCGTCCGGGTCTCGCCGGGGATGTTGGAGACGAACGTGATGGTAGCGCCGAATTCCCCCAGGCTCCGGGTAAATCCGAGGATCGCTCCCACCACCATACCGGGGAGGCTTAAGGGCAGCGTGACGGTAAGGCAGGTCCACCACCGGTCGGCTCCGAGGGTCGCGGCGGCGGACTCCAGGCGCCGGTCGATGGCTTCCAGGGAGAGCCGGATGGGTCGCACCATCAGGGGAAAGGCGACCACGGCGGCGGCCACCACGGCGCCGGTCCAGCGAAAGGCGAAGACCAGACCGAAAGTCTGCTCGAGCCACGCGCCCACCAGGCCGCGGCGCCCCAGCAGCACGAGCAGCAGATATCCGGTGACCACCGGCGGCAGCACCAGGGGCATGTGCAGCAGGCCGTTCAGGACCTCCTTGCCCCAGAAGCGGTAACGCGCCAGCACGAACGCGGCCAGCACCGCCAGGGGGAGGCTGACGGCCGTGCTCCAGGCGGCGATCCGGACACTCAGGCGAAGGGCCTCGATCTCGGCCGGGCTCAGGGACCACATGGGCGTCAGTGTCCCCCCACCGTAAAGCCGCGGGCTTCGAAGACCGCACGGGCCTTGGCCGACCACAGAAACTTCAGAAACGCCTCGGCCTGCGGATGGGTGCTGGCGGCGGGGACGGCCACCGTATAGTGGATCGGCGGATGAGCATGCTCGGGGAAGGTGCCCACCACCGCGACTCTGGGTTCGGCCTTCGCGTCGGTGGCATACACGATGCCGTAAGGCGCCTCGCCCCGCGCCACCAGCGCCAGCGCCCGGCGCACGTCGGCAGTGCCGGCCACCCGGCTTGCCACCGTCCGCCAGACGCCGAGGGTCTTGAGCGCCGCCTTGGCGTACAGCCCGGCGGGGACGTGGCTCGGATCGCCCATGGCGAGCCGTCCGTCCCCGAGCACGCGGGCAAAGGGAAAGTGGATGTAAATGGGCACCGGAGCGGGGCGGGCCGCCGGGGCCACGAGCACCAGGCGGTTGCCGAGCAGGTTGCCGCGGGTCCCCGGCCGCAGCCACCGCTCCCGCTCCAGCAGGTCCATCCACTTGGGGCTCGCCGACAGGTAGACGTCCGCGTCCGCGCCCTGTTCGATCTGCCGCGCCAGGGCGGAGCTTGCCGCGAACGAAACCGCCACCCGAGCCCGGCCCGACCGCTCGAACCGTCGCGCGATGGTATCGACGGTGCCCTGCAGGCTTGCGGCTGCGAACACCAGCAGGCGTTCGGCAGCCACGGCCGGACCGGCGAATGCCGCCGCGAGCATCAGGATCCCCGCGAGCAGGCACTTGCGCCGCGCCCGCGAGGCGCTCCGCCGGCTTTCACCCATGGTCATTCTTGTCCACGTCATCCATCCCGCGCCCTCTCACCGCGGCTCCGGGAACAAAGTCGTTTTTACTTGGCATTTTGTCGTCTATAATACCACACGGTCGAAGCCCCCACGGAAAGAGCGCCGGAATGGGCACGGGTACTTGAGCGACCGGCGCCCCGTGCACCCGAAAGGAGCCCATGGCTGGACGGAAAGTTCCCTACGACCCCGCGACCGCGGAGCTCTTGTGCCATGCATCCGCGGTTCCCGCCTTTCTCGACGGCAGCGACACGCCGCGAGCCTACCTGGAGCGATGCCTGGCAACCATCGACGCGCTCGAGCCGGAAGTCAGGGCCTTTGTCCGGATGAACGTGGAGGGCGCCCGCAAGGCGGCGGATGCGTCCAGCGCACGATACAAGGACGGACAGCCCCTGTCGGTGGTGGACGGCATGCCCATGGCCATCAAGGACGTGCACGAGACCGAGGACATGCCCATGGAGGTGGGCAGCCCGGTGCTCAAGGGCCGGCAATCCGGGTGGGACGGCGCCGCGATCCACTGCCTGCGCAAGGGCGGCGCGCTGATCCTGGGCAAGACGGTGACCACGGAGTTCGCTTTCGCCGCCCCCGGACCCACCCGCAATCCATGGGACGTGTCGCGGACCCCGGGAGGCTCCTCCAGCGGCAGCGCCGCCGCGGTGGGAGCACGCATGGTGCCGGCGGCCACGGGGACCCATGTGCGCGGCTCGGTGCTGCGGCCGGCGGCCTACTGTGGCGCCTATGCCATCAAGGCATCCTATGGCGCCATCAATACGCTGGGGGGATTTCCGTCGGCGCCGAGCCTGGCCCACCTGGGGATTCTCGCCGGCACCCTGACGGATATGTGGAGCACGGCCTACTTCATCTCCTGCACCGCGGGCGGGGACCCGGGCCATCCAAGTCTGGCGGGCGAGCCCTCGCTGCCGGCGGCGACGAAGCCGGGCCGGTTGGTCAGGCTCGAAACCGCCGGATGGGACGTGACTCCGGACGAAACCCGAGCGGTGTTCGAGGGGTACGTCGAAGAGTTGCGGTCCAGGGGCGTGGAGGTGGCGGGACGGGCCGACGACCCGGAAGTGGAGGCGCTGGAGCGGAAGCTCCGGGAGTTGCCCGAGGTCATCCTGCTGATGTTGACTTATGAAGGACGGTACCCGCTGGGGGTGTATGCCGACCGTTGCCCGGAGCTCCTGAGCGAGCGGGTGCGGGAACGGGTGGAGGTGGGCCGGAGCCTCACGCCCGAGGACTACGCCCGGGCCCTGGACTGGCGCCGGGATTTCCGCCGGCAGTGGGAGGCTACGGCCGGCCGCGTCGATGCGTTCGTCACCTTGAACTCCATCGATGCCGCGCCCGTGGGAATGCCGGTGGGGAACTCCAGCTACGGCGAGCTCTCCTCGGTGGTGGGCACGCCCGCCCTGAACCTGCCGCTGCTGGAGCTCGACGACATGCCGCTCGGCATTCAGTTGGTCGGGTACTACCGAAGGGATCGGGAGCTGGTGGGGATCGGCCGCTGGCTGGCCGGGCGCTGAACCGCATCCGGCGATGTCGGTCTTTCAAGAGGCACTTCGCAGCCCTACGGTCTTGTCGTGAAAGTCATCGTCGGTCTGTTCTTCAACCTCCTCGCAGCTCCGGAGACCCGGCGCAACCTGGGCGTGCTGTTCAAGTTTCTCGGCGTCCTCGTCGCGATCATCGTCCTCTACTCCGTGATCTTCCACGTCATCATGGTCGACGTGGAAGGGAAGGACCATTCCTGGGTTACGGGGTTCTACTGGACTCTCACGGTCATGAGCACGCTGGGCTTCGGCGACATCGTGTTCGACAGCGACATCGGGAGAGTCTTCAGCATTCTCGTTCTCATGTCGGGCATCATTCTGCTGCTCATCCTGCTGCCCTTTACCCTCATCCGCTCGTTCTACGCGCCGTGGCTGGAAGCGCAGATACGGGGCCGCGCGCCACGCCAGGTACCGAAAGACCTGGCGGGCCACGTGGTCATCTGCGGTTACGACGCGCTGGCGACGGGTCTGGTGGAGCGGCTGGCCCTGTACGAAATTCCCTACTGCCTGATCGAGCCGGACGTTGCCGAGGCCGCCCGCAAACACGGTGAAGGCCTGTCGGTCATCACCGGCGACGTAGACAGCCGGGAGACCTACGTGAACCTGCGGGCTCCGGACGCGCGCCTGATCCTGGCCAACCTCGGTGACGCGGTGAACACCAACATTACCATCACGGCCCGTGAGGTGGCCCCAACGGTTCCCATCGTGGCCACGGTCGAGACGGAGGACTCCATCGACGTGCTGGAGCTGAGCGGCTGCACCCACGTGCTGCCCTTGCACCAGCAACTGGCGGAACGCCTCGCCAACCGCATCAATGCCGGCCATGCCGAGGTGCACGTCATCGGAGGTATCCGGAACCTCCGCATCGCCGAGTTCGCCGTGCACAACACGCCGTTCGCCGGCCGCACCATTCGCGAGACGCGGATTCGGGAGGCCACCGGAGTGGAGATCGTCAGCGTGTGGGAGCGCGGCAAGTTGCTGCCGGCCCGGCCCGACACCTATCTCTCCCATTCCAGCCTGCTGGTGGTGGCGGGTACGGAGCAGCAGATCCTCGAGCTCAACCTGCTGCTGGTGATCTACGACGTCAACTACAACCCGGTGGTAATCATCGGCGGCGGCAAGGTGGGGCGCGCCACGGCCAGGGCCCTTGGACGCAAAGACGTAGAGGTGCATCTCATCGAGCGCAACGAAGCCCTGCGGCCGCGCATCGGCGAAATTCCCAACCGGCTCTTCCTGGGCGACGCGGCCGACCGGGAACTGCTCATGGCGGCGGGCCTCAGCAAGGCTCCGGCCGTGGTGCTGTCCAGCAGCGATGACGCCATGAACATCTATCTGGCGGTCTACTGCCGCCGCCTGAACCCCGAAGTCCTCATCCTCAGCCGCATCACCCACCCGCGAAACCTCGAGGCCATCTATCGGGCCGGCGCCGACTTCGCCCTCAGCTACACTTCCCAGGGCGTCGAGGATATCTTCGCGCAACTCCACGCCCGGGAGCTGCTGGTCATCGGCGAGGGCGTGGAGCTCTTCGTGGTCCCCGCACCGTCCTCCCTTGTCGGCCGGGATCTGGAGGGGTGCGCCGTGTTCGAGCGCACCGGCCTGACCGTGGTGGGCATCCAGCAGGACGGCCTCGTCGTCACCAATCCCCCGCCCTCCACGTCGCTGCATCAGGGCAGCGAGCTGATCATGCTCGGCAGCACCGAGCAGCGGCAGGCGTTCGCCAGGGATTTCGGATGAGGGGCGGGGCTATGGATGCCGTCCTACATCCATGCTCTGGTGCAAAATGTGGATGATCTCCACAACGCCCGATGGCATTGCGCGGCATGAGCACACCTCCTTCACGCGCTATGCCAAGGTTTGGTATTGCAGGAAAAGCTCCGGAGCTTTCCAAGACAGGAGAGCTCCCGAACCTGTGCGGCTTTCATTTCAGTTTCCGTGAAAGCTGAAAGGCCTTTTTGGGCAGTGTCCGTCTGTGCTGCTTGTCCGCGTCCACCTCTCGTACGAGCCAGCCCTTCACCGTCATTTGGATACCGGAACCGTCGCCGTGGCGGGAGAAGGCAACGGTCATGTCTTCCCGAAGAAGTACTGGATGTGGTCAATCTACGGGTCCGGTGTGTGGCCCGCAGGCCCCGGCCATCGTCGAGCTGCCTCGGACCACCCTCGTGGTGCCGTCAGTTTTTGCCTTGCGCGTCGACGATGCCGGAAGCTTCATCCTGGTCCGTTTTCATGACCCCCAGGGGCTGTGCCCCGGTCAAGCGAGTGTCGGGCACAACGTTCGGTAGCGGGCGCTTGGTGGCGAGTAGCAAGCTATCCCCAAGAGCCTCTCGTCGGGAGACGATAAGGTTGGACGATTCGCAGAGCGGGTTCAATGTATGTTTGGACGTTTTGTCTTTAGTCTTGGCGGCATTGACAACAAACTCAAGCATCTTTGTAGACCGGTCTGTTTCGCTGTCCAATTCATCGACTACGACCGTCGCTTGATCGCGCCAGTACTTCCACAACTGTTCTTTTGTAGCAAACTCGATCTCTGACCCTTTTGCCTTGTCAATCATTTGTTTCATCAAGTTTCGAGCGGAAGGGCTGCTCGGAATCCATGTCTTGTCGTAGTAGTCGTCTAGTTTGCTGACTACGTTCACATTGGTCTGGTCCGAGGCTCCGAGTCCAACAATGAAATCATCTATTGTCTTCTTCGCATCCTGGAAATCGGTTCCGATATCAAAGCCCCGCTTCTTCAAAATCCGCGACATGGCGACCTTTCTGCCTAATGTCTCCAACGTTTTGGTATCTACACCGCTACCTAACGGGAAACCAACGTATTCTTGTCCCTCATAAACCAGGGCGACCGTCCCCGTATCATATTGACTATAACTGTCGGTGCCAAGCGAACTACATACCGACGCTTGGCCGGAAACAAGCGTGGAGAATTTGTACGCGAAGAAGGGCAGCGTCCTCTCAAAGGCTTCTGGATAATAGACCCATTGAAAATCCCTGATTATCGGGGTAGCCCAAGTTTCGGTCGGCACTGTGTATCGAGTAAGCTGCGGCTTGTCTATTGTTTCGGATTGAGCAAGGATGCGTCCTGGAGAAACTACAGCGAGAAAAACGGCTGCGAGGCCGATGATGGCCTGCCCAGCGCCACTAGAGCGACGGTATACTTTCACGGCAAAGTCCCCATCAGAACCTTTGAACTACGTTGCGGGTGACATACAACACCAGCATTGACAAGGCTACACCCGACAAATACAGTCGGACAGGACCGTGATTGAAATTTTTCCAGCTCACGAGCCATGCAAACCACAACGGAGGAAGAACCCCGCTCAATATTGCCGAAATGATCGTTTTCCAGTCTACGCTCGTCAAGAGACCGCTGTTCTGGATGGTCCACGCGCCGAAAACCGTTGCGGCACCTGCAAACCCGTAGACAAACCGCTGCAGACGTTTCCAATTGTCCGGATTCCGGGGCATCCACTGGCATCTCAAGCGTTTGATCCATTCACCGAGCTCGCGATTGATGGTCGTGTATTGATGCGGTTCTGATTTAATGGTCTGTCAGAGCCTTTCAAGAAGTGTCGTGGGTACCGCGCATACATATATAGTCTAATGGACGCGAGGCCCGTGTCAAGATCCGATTGTACTGTCGGTTGTCGAGGAAGGAAAAGATGAAACCCGGGAGCAAGTCTTTGATTTTGAGAAAGGAATTTGATCTGTTGGCGGTTGGTGTCAGGAGCAGGCGGTGAGAAGATGAAACTCACGCAATCCGCACGAACCGTGGTGTTCCAGCGGCGGCTCAATTCCCTCACCTGCGAGATGGCACGGGCGCTGTACCGCAGCAGCCGCTCGCCGCTCATCAACAACGGCGACTTTGCGCTGGGATTTCTGGATGTCCGGGGGCGGATGCTGGAGCAGGACGAGCACCTGCCGTTGATGGCCTTTCTTTAGCGCCAACGTCGAGCGCCTCTACGACATGACCGAGCGGCGGGTCCGGGACGAGGTCGCGGCGTTACCCGACGGCGAATACTTCGGTGAGAGCACCATCTACCAGGACGAGCCCGGCAATCCCTCGACTTCCCGGATCGCCGTAAAGGTGGCGATCCGGGGGGGACCGCATCGCCTTCGACTATTCAGGCACGGATCCCCAGACCTCGACGACGGCGACGACCCTTACCACGCTGCTATACCTGCTGAGCCCCGAAGCGCTCCACAACCACAGGCTGGTACGCGCCGTGGACATCCACGCTCGGGAAAGATCGATCCTGAACGCGCGCTATCCGGCGGCCACGTTCATGGACAACAAGCTCTGCCAGCACACCGGCGAGGCCATCATGCTGGCGCTTCGGGAAGCGCTTCCCGAGCGGGTCACCGCGCCCTGCCGGCGGCGATCATTTTCGTCGTTGCAAGACGCTGGTTCGCACTGCGCTCGTTCGCTTCAAGTGTCTCCGCGCTGAATGCATTGGGGAGGTACTCCTCTTCGAAGCGACTCATGCTCAGGTCGGAGACGGTAGTTCCAGGCACCGGCTGAATATCGAACGGGAGGAACTGACTGCGGCGCCTTTCATTGAGAATGCGTTCGTCCTGCTCCGTGGCCATGCTCCTTCGAGGGCCGCTCCGTACGTGAATGGTACCCTTGTAGCGAACAGGGGAGAGTCCGACGGCAGCACGGTGACGACGGCGACATCCATCCCCTTCAGCGTCCGTTTTTCCACAAGCATGGAAGGTGGGGGAATAATGTTGCCGTCCGTCTTGATATCGCTGAGTTGGGTCGGCAGTCGGTTGCTAACGTCGATTCGACCTGGCTCGCCGTTGTCCTTGACACCAACAAGGACGACACCGGGCTGACCGGAACCCGGCAAGTGAATGCACAGACCGCCTCATGGATGGTTGTTGGCGCGTTTCCTTCCAGGTTTTCCTTGCAGTCAACGCGGAAACTCTCGCCTTGATCCAAGACGCTTTCCAGTTCCGAATCGTCCGGTCCCATCGCGACGCCTCTTGGTATAGAGAACATGTTGAAAGACCGGACATTGCCAGCCAATCGTTCGGTCGTCTTCCCGGGCCATTCCCGGGAGGGGCTCCGTGGTTGCGTAGTCTGTGGTTGCCGGGCTTGAATGGTTTCCGGTCGCTTGAAGGCCCCGTCAGTACCGTGATAGATTTTTTCATCATGTCGTTGAAGGGCTCCGAGATGTATGAATCGAACCACCTGAAACAGGTCCTTTACGGGGTCCTGGCCGCGTTGGTCCTGACCGGCTGTAACTCGCCCACGGGCGAACGCCCGAAGTTACCCAAATTGGGAGATCTCACCGCTGCCGTCACGGAACTGTTCGAATCGGCTCCCCGGTCCAAATCCAGTCCCACGGCCGCGGCGCTGTACAAGGACGGTCTCGACTACTTCGAGAGGGGGCGCTATGCGCGGTCCATCTCGTTCTTCCAGAAGCTCCGGGACGAGTATCCGTTCAGCGAGGAAGCCGAAGCCGCCGAACTGAAGATCGCCGAGGCCTACTACCTCAACGAGGAATACATCCAGGCCGACGAGACCTACAAGAACTACCTTACCTTCCAGCCCACGGGCAGGCACATACACCATGTCAAGTATCAACTCGGACGGGTCAACCTGGCCCAGTTCACCGGGATCGACCGGGACCTGGAGAAGGTCAAGGAGGCAAGAGGATATTTCGAATCCGTGGTCCAGGACCATCCCGAGTCCGAGCACGTGCCGGATGCCCGCAAGAAACTCGCCGAAACCCGGGTTCACCTGGCGGAGCGTGAGCTCCACATCGGCAACCACTACTTGAAGGAGGAGCGGACTCGGGCGGCGCGCGAGCGCTTCGAGAACGTGCTGCGCGACTATGGGGACACGCCGACGGCGCCCAAGGCGCGGGCCGCGCTGACCCGGATGGCGACGGTGGAACAGGCTGCCTCGGGGAGCCGATCGGTCCCGGAACGGCAAGCCGACGTCAAGGCCCCGGCCCAGGAGAGTGTTACGCCGGAACCGGTGCGTTTCATCACCAAGCAAGGCTACGACTACGAAGACGCGACGCAAAAGAGCTGGTCCAGTTACCTGAACCCGTTCTCCTGGCGCAGCGGCGCCAGTGAAGAGCCCGTGGGATCCGTCGCCGCTGCCGGTGAGGCGTCGGTTTCCACCGAAGGAGCGGCTGCTGCCGAAGCAACCGCTCCCGCCAGGAAGAAGCGGGGGTTTTTCAGCTTTCTCAATCCGTTTTCATCCTCCGAGGAGAAGGCGGAAGAACCGGTAAGGACGGCCCCCGCTGAAACGGCGTCCGCCAAGGCGGTGGTGGAAGGCGTTGACGAGGCTTTGGGAAAACGGGAGTCTTCGAAAGACGATGCGCCCAAACCCCCGGTGAGCAGCCTTCCTCTGGAGGAGAAGGAATCGGGGCCGATCCCCGATGATCCGGCCGCGGTCCTGGGCGATATCGATGCCCGGCTCGGAGGCGAGACGGTGTCGGGCAGTGCACCGCCTGCGCCGGCTGCGGATCCTACGCTGTTCTCGGCCGAGAAGCCCAAGCCCGCCGCCCCGGAACGGGCGGCCACCGAGGAAACCGGATCCGGGTTGCTGGAGGGAATCGACCGGCGGCTCAAGCGGGAAGGGATTGACGCGCGCAACGAGCCTCCGGCTCCGCCCGCAAGCCCGTAAGTCCCGGGAAGATAGCGGTTCCGCAGCCGGTTACGGGCTGAATGCCGAACCCCTGCCCATGGCGCGGGCGAGGCGCGCCTCGGCCACCTTGTGATCATAGATGGACCGAATATGGTCCGTCTGAGCCCTGCTGTTGATCACCTGCGCTTCAGTAATCTCGATGATCGAGCCTACCCCTACCTGATAGCGACCGTTGGCCAGGTCGAGGTTTTCCTTGGCCGACTTCTTTTGCGCCTCGTTGGCCCTGATCCGTTCGCTCGCCTCCACGAGATTCAGATAACTCTCCTCCACCTCCAGGGCGATTCGTTGTTGTTCTTCTTCCTGTTGCGCCTTGATGACCGCGTAGTCGCGGACGGTTCTCTCGATCTCGGGCTTGAGGATGAAGCCGGTGAAGAGCGGAACTTCCAGGGTTAGCACCGAGCTGAGGATATCCTGGTCGTTGTGCCACCGCCGGCCGTATTGTCCGTCGAAGCGGAGTCTCGGCATGCGGCCGCGCTTGACCACCTCGATGGCTTCCTGCTGGGCCTTGAGGCGGGACTGGAACTCCTTGATCTCGGTGCGCGATTCGAACGCGGCCTTCACCGCGTCATCCAGTGACAGGGTAGGAGCCTGGACATTGACGTCAGGCGCCACCGGGCGTTCCGGGAAGCGGGTCACGCCCATGGCGCTCTTGAGCCGCGCCCACGCGATCCTGACCCCGTTCTGCGCCGCGATGAGCCCGGCCCTGGCGGCGAAGAGGCCCGCCTCTGCGCGGGCGACGTCGATCTTGGGCCGGGTGCCCACGTCGAAAAACCCTTGTGCCTGGCGCACCAGGGTCTCGCGGTCCTTGACCGTATCCTGCTCCACCCGCACCAGCGCCCCGGCCCTGAGGTAGTTGAAGAAAGCCCGCCGCACTCCAAACACCACACCCTCCACCGAGGTCTGCTCCAGGAAACGCCGGGCTTCCAGTGTTTCCTGCTCACGCCGTATGGCGCCTTCACGACGGCCGAAATCGCTAACGAGCCAACTCACCTGGCCACTGGTATTGAAGAGATTCTCGTCCGCCTTGGCGTTGTCGCTGGCGGGCTTGTTCTCGTACGAACTCCGAACTCCGACCGTGGGGTAGTAGCCGGCCCTGGCTTTCGTTAGCACCGCTTCCTGTACCTTGACCCGTTCATTGGCGGCACGGATTCCCGGATGGTTTTCCAGGGCGATGCGTTCAGCCTGTTCCAGCGTAAGGACTTTCGGCCCCGTCTGCTGGCCATTGGCGGCATGGACCATCCACAGCAGCACGACTGCCCCAACCCCCAGGATCGCGGTGCAGTTCTTGCGGCATCGCATAACGACCTCCTTGTGACGCGCTTCCCCGCGCATACGTTTCAATCCCCGGTTTGCAACCCATCTTCTATATCAGCGTCGCCCCGTTCAACAAGGGAAAGCGCAACGCCGGACGGTCCGTGTTTCGTGCCCTTGAAAGCATCCGGAAAATAGAGACTGTAAACAGAACTATAAGCAAAAGACATGCCACGGGCAGCGGCCTGCTCCGCGTGAGCGGTCACGTTACACGTCCGCGTCATGTCTGATAAATTCAGGTACGAAAGGGTATGGAGGCCCGTTGGATTCACTGACGGACAAGATCGCGCTAGTCACGGGCGCGGGAAGCGGTATCGGCCGGGCCGTGGCCCTGGCGTTGGCGTTTGAGGGATGCCGCGTGGTGCTGGCGGGGCGAAGGAGGAATCCCCTCGAGGGCGTGGCGGAGGAGGTGCGCGGTCACGGGCGTGAAGCCTTCCCCGTGGTCTGCGACGTCGGTTCCCGGGCGGCCGTGGACGGACTGGGGCTGAGCGCCGGCCGGGTGGGGGTGGTGCAGATCCTGGTCAACAGCGCGGGCATCGCACCCGCCGCAAGCTTTCTGGAGATGGAAGATTCGCTGCTGGAAGAAGTGCTGCGGGTCAACTTCCTGGGAACCTACTACTGTTGCAAACGGTTTCTCGAACCGATGATCGGCGCGGGTTGGGGCCGCGTCATCAATATCGGCTCCACCACGGCCAAGACCGCGTATCCTCACACCGCCGCCTACACCGCTTCCAAGCACGCCGTGCTGGGGCTTACGAGGGTCATGGCCCTTGAAACCGCGCGCAAGGGTGTTACCGTCAACGCCATCTGTCCCGGATACGTGGATTCGGATCTCACGCGGGAAAATGCGCGGCGCATGGCCGCGAGGGTCGGCGGCACGACCCCGGCGGTGTTGGAGCAGTTTGCGGGGACCTCGCCGCAACGGCGGCTGATGGCGCCGGATGAGGTTGCGGCCATGGCGGTGCTGCTGGCGGGCCCGGCGGGCGATTCCATCACCGGCCAGGGCGTCAACGTTGACGGCGGCGCCGTCATGTTTTGACGGGCGCGGGACATCGTTCCGGGTCGGCGAGGCGCACGTGTACGGGCGGGTTTCAAACCTGCCCGTGCCCATAAGGCGCAACAGGACGGCAGCATGGCATATGACAGTTTCGACTACGTTCCGGACGGCGGCATCGCCACCATCCGCCTCAACAATCCCAGGCAGCTCAACGCCCTGACGTTCCGTACCTACGAGGAGTTGGCGGAGTTGACCGGTTCCCTGGCGGCGGACGACCGGGTGCACGTGGTGGTCCTTACCGGCGCGGGCAAGGGCTTCTGCTCCGGCGGCAGCGTCGACGACATCATCGGCGAGCTCCTGAAGATGGACGGGGCCGGGCTTTACCGTTTCACGCGGCTCACCTGCGACGTCGTGCGCAACATGCGCCGGCTGGAGAAACCCGTTGTCGCCGCCGTCAACGGCATGGCGGCGGGAGCGGGTGCGGCGCTCGCGCTGGCGAGCGATTTTCGGGTTCTGTCGGAACGGGCCAGAATGGCTTTCCTGTTCGTCAAGGTGGGCCTGGCGGGATCGGACATGGGCGCCATCCATCTGCTGCCGCGTATCGTGGGCCAGGGGCGCGCCATGGAACTGCTGTCCCTGGGAGACTCCATCGACGCCGCGGAGGCCTACCGGATCGGCCTGGCGAACAAGGTCGTACCTCACGACGAGTTGATGCCGGAGGCCCTGCGATTGGCTCGCCGGCTCCAGGACGGCCCGCGGTTCGCCATCGGGGTCACGAAAAAGCTCCTTGACCTGGAAGCGGGGATGGATCTCGACGCGGCCCTGGAGATGGAGGCCATGACACAGGCCCACTGCATGCAGACGTCGGACTTTCACGAAGGCTTTCGCGCGTTCATGGAACGGGAGACACCCCGATTCAATCGAGGGTAGGCACGTCTTCGATGTTGGGGGCTAGGTGAGGGGAACCAGGGACGGGGACGTTGGGGCGGGCGGCGTGCAGGGCGGGTTGCCGGCACCGCAGCTTCGTTTGCGGCAGGCGTTGGCCGCGTGGGTGGAGGCCGAGTTGGACACACCCGAGGCGCCCGGCGACGCGGCCGCGGTGGCGGTGTTCCGGAAGCTCGCCCGGCGCGGTGTGTTCCGGTACGCGGCGCCGCGCGGGTTCGGCGGCGCGCGCCGCCGCGTGCAGGCCCGGGACCTGTGCGTCATCCGTCAGACCCTGGCGGGCGTATCCGCCCTGGCGGACACCCTGTTCGCGGTGCAAGCGCTTGCCGCCTATCCGCTGGCGCTGGCGGGAACGCCGGCCCAGCAACGCAGGTATCTGCCGCGACTGGCCGCGGGGCGGGACATGGGGGCGTTCGCCCTGACCGAGCCGGCTGCCGGATCGGACCCGGCTGCCGCCAGGCTGCGGGCACGCAAGCGGGACGGGACCTACGTGCTCGACGGCCGCAAGAGCCTGATCTCCAACGCCGGCCTGGCCCATCTCTACGTGGTTTTCGGCAGCACCCATCCGGCGCGCAAGGGAAACGGCCTCAGCGCTTTCCTCGTCGAGGCGGCGACTCCGGGGGTGGTGGTCACCGAGCGCCTTGAACTGATCTCACCCCATCCCATCGGCACCGTGGCTTTCGAAGGCTGCCGCATCCCCGAAGGCCAGCTCCTGGGCGCTCCCGGAAAGGGCTTGGGGGTCGCGCTGGCGACGTTGGAAGCGCTCCGTTGCAGCGTCGGCGCCGCGGCCGTGGGAATGGCGGGCCGCGCGCTGGCGGAAGCGGTTCGCTACGCGCAAGGCCGAAGCCAGTTCGGCCGTACCCTCAGCCGCTTTCAGGCCATCCGCTTCAAGATCGCGGAGATGGCCACGGAGCTCGAGGCGGCGCGCCTGCTAGTCTATCAGGCCGCGCAGGCTCACGACCGGGGCGACACCGGCATGGCGCGGCAGTCATCCATGGCCAAGCTGTTCGCCACCGAGGCGGCCCAGCGCATCGTGGACCAGGCCTTACAAATTCACGGGGGCCTTGGACTGGTGGCAGGGAGCGTTACCGAGCGGCTCTACCGTGACATACGGGCGTTGCGCATCTACGAGGGCACTTCGGAAATCCAGAAACTGATCATTGCGCGCGACCTGTTGGGTGGATAATCATTGCCGTTTTCCCACTGGAGGATCCATGGATTTTGATCTCTCGGATGATCTGCTTGCGGTGAAGGAGCTGGGCCGTGAGTTCGCGGAAAAGGAAATCGCGTCGACCGCGGCGGCGGACGACCGCAACCATCACTTTCGCCGGGAAACCTTCGAGAAGATGGGGCAGTTGGGATTTTTCGGTTGCGTCGTTCCCGAAGCCTACGGCGGAACGGGCCTCGGGTATCTGGCCATGGTGCTGCTTACGGAAGAGGTTGCACGGGTGCACAGCTCGGTTCGGGTGCACGTTAACACGCAGCTTGCGCCGGCGGTGACGCTGGCGCGGTTCGGCACCGAGGAACAGAAACACCGCTGGATCCCGGGACTGGTGGATGCGTCGCGCATCGGCTG
Organism: Binatia bacterium; assembly: GCA_963422385.1. Taxonomy (GTDB): domain Bacteria; phylum Desulfobacterota; class Binatia; order UBA9968; family JAJDTQ01; genus JAJDTQ01. Next base: position 1,615,152 of record OY729432.1, read on the forward strand.
CTTCGCCATCACCGAGCCCGACGCCGGCTCCGACGTGGCTTCGATGTCCACCCGCGCCGTCCGGACGGACGACGGCTACATCCTCAAGGGCGCCAAGACCTGGATTTCCAACGCGCCCGTCGCCGACCTGGCGCTTGTCTATGCCGTGACGGATCCGGCCGCCGCGCACCGCGGCCTGTCCGCTTTCATGGTGGAGCTGGACCGCGCCGGCGTTCGCCGCGGCACCCTGGACAAGATGGGCGCGCTGGCGTCGCCCACCGGGACGCTGGACTTCGACGACGTGCCGGTGCCCGCCGACCACCGCGTCGGATCCGAGGGCCAGGGCTTCGCCATGTGCATGTGGCAGCTCAACCAGACCCGCTTGAGCTGCGCCGCCGGAGCCCTGGGGGTGGCCCGGGCGTCGCGGGAGGCGGCCGTGGCCTATGCCAACCAGCGCCGGCAATTCGGCCAGGAGATCGGACGTTTCCAGATGATCCAGGACAGTCTGGCCCGGATGATCGTCGAGGAGGAATCGGCACGCCTGCTGGTGTACCGGGCCGCCCATTTCGCGGACCGCCGGCGACCCAACAACCTGGAGGTGTCCATGGCGAAATACGCCGCGGCCGAAGCCGCGGCCCACGCCGCCGACAGCGCCTTCAAGATCCTCGGAGCCTACGGATATTCCACGGAATTCCCAGTGGAGCGTTACCTTCGGGACGCCAAATCCTATCAGATCGTCGAGGGTTCCTCGAACATCCACAAGCTGATCATTGCCCAGGACGCGTTGGGATACCGGAAGGCCAACCGTCAGCCATAGCGGACTGTACCGTACAGGTTCCCGGGTTCCTCGTTGTTTCGGTTTTTTATCGGGCCGTTATGTATTATTATTACTCCCACGTGCTTGATCCCGTGTCCATGTCTGCCGTAACACGTCATCCATCATCGGGCAACTCGCGTGTCGGACACCGACTCGGCGGCGCGCTCGTGTTCCTGTCGCTTGCGTTGGTCACGGGCCTGCCATGGACCGTAGACCGTTCGCTCGCGGTCGAGCCGGACGCGACGTCATCGGCAGCCGCGGAAACGGACATCCGCGAACAGCGCTTTACCAAGCGGGTCGTCAGCGGAGACACCCTGCCCAAGCTGTTGATGGATCTGAAGGTGTCTTCGGCGATCAGGACTCGCTGGCTCCGGGCAGTCGCGAAACAAGTCGGCGTGGCCGATGTCCTGAGGGTGGGGGACACGGTCCGCTTCCATTTCATCGCGCCGTGGGGCTCATCCGGTCCCGGTCGCATGACGGCGCTTCAGATCGAGCGCGCCGGCTCGAAGCCGTTGACCTGGCAGTCGAGTCACGACCAGATCGTCCACCACCGGGACAAGGGGCTGCGTCCCGTGACCGCCGTGGAGCAGCGCGCGGCGCCTTCGGAGGAGGCCGGAGGGAGGGCTGTCGTACGGGGCGGCGCCGAGACCAGGACCGCGGAGAGTGGGGCGGAGAAGGCCGCCACAAAGGCCGTGGCAAAGGCGCCGGCGGAAGCTCCCTCTGGGGTGGAGGGGGTAACGCACGTGCTTCGGAAGGGAGAGAACCTCGGACGCGTGCTGCGCGCCAAGGGGGTTTCCGGGAAGGCGGCCCAGCCCTGGACCCGAGCCGTCGGCAAACGGTATCCGCTGAAAAGGTTGTATCCGGGCCGGAAGATCGTCCTCCACTTCACAAAGGCGGCTTCCCAAGGTCGAACCCTGCGGGCCTTGCAGATCGAATCGAGGCGCGGGGACCTGCTGACGTGGCAATGGACCGATGGGCGGATCGCATACCGGGGCAGAAATCATCGGGTGGCGGACAAAGTCGTGGCCGCGCCCACACCGCCGCGGATAAAGACCCCGGCTGCCGATAACGCGCCCGTAATCACCCCCAAGTCGCTACTCCCGACACGGCCCTTCGATCCGCTGGAGAAGGTCATACGGACGGTGCAAAGGGGCCAGACTCTGGCGCGTATCCTCAGGCCTCTGGGGGTCTCCGGGAAGGAAGGCGAAGCGTGGTTCAAGGCCATCGACAAACAGTATCCCGTCACGACCCTCAAGCCCGGCCAACGCCTGCATCTGTATTTTGAAAGGACTCCGGCAAGACACCGACAGGACAACCTCAAGGCCGTCGAGCTCGTGGTGAAGAAGGGGCGCACGCTGACCTGGGAGCGGGTCGGGGACAAGGTCCGTTTCGGAACGGGTCGCGTCCCGGGGCGTGGGCGCACGACCCGGGACGCGACGTCGTCTTTCGCGGCCAACGGCGTCTCTTCAGCAGCGCCGAAAGGGAGTTTCCTGTCCGAATACGCGTTGGCCCGGATCAGGCAGCGAAACGGGTTGCTGGAATACACCCCGTCGCCAAATGGGACGATGAACGGCAAACGGCCGGTGCCGTCCCTCGAAAGCGCCGAACGGCTGACGCACAGGCTGAAATCCGGAGAACACCTGTGGGGCGTGCTCAGGAAATATGAACTGGACGGCAAGGAGAGACGCCGGTGGCTCACCGCCCTCCAGCGGCAGAGACACGTGCGCAGGCTCCAGACCGGCAGCAACATCAACTTCTATTTCAAAGCGCCTGAAAACAGCAACGGCGCCGCCGAGTCCAACGGCGCCGGAAACCTTCAGGCGTTGGAGATCGTGCTTCGTTCGGACCTGCGGCTCACCTGGTATCGCAGCAAACGGGGCATCCTGTTCTACAAGGATGAAGTTCCGTACCAGCAGGAGGTACGGTCCGTAAGCGGCGTGATCACCGAGGGGTCGCTCTACGGCAGCGCCAAGCGCGCGGGCGTTGGCGTCGCCGTCGTCTCCCGCATGGTGGACATTCTCGCCTGGGACATCAACTTTCAGAAGGACCTTCGCCCCGGCGACACCTATCGAGTGCTCTACCGCAGGAAGTTTCGCCCCGGCGGCGCGAGGCCCGACCAGATCCATATACTGGCCGCGGAGTTCGTGAACAAGGATCGCACGCACACGGCAGTCTACTTCGAGGGCGCTGACGGCAACGGTCACTACTATGATGCCGCCGGCCGCTCGGTGTCCCGTTCGTTTCTGCGTTACCCCGTCGAATTCAGGCGTATCAGCTCGCGTTTCTCGTTGCGCCGCTTCCACCCCCTCCTGAAGGTACGCCGGCCGCATTACGGCGTGGATTTCGCGGCTCGAACAGGTACCCCGATAAGGGCCGTGGGCGACGGACGCATCACTCACGCGAGGTGGAAAGGAGGCTACGGCCGGTTGGTGGAGGTCAGCCACGGAGGAGCCATGAAGACGCGGTATGCTCACCTGAGGCGCTACGGCCCTGGGATCCGGCGCGGCGTGTCCGTGAAGAAGGGTCAGACCATCGGCTACGTGGGCTGTTCCGGCCTGTGTACCGGTCCGCACCTTCATTTCGAGATGTGGCAAGACAATCGGTACGTGGACCCCTTGAAGGCCAACATCCCGGTCGAACGGCGACTCGACCCCGTGCTGATGAAGATCTTCGAGGGTACAAAGAATTTGTTCTTCGAGCGATTGGAATCCGACCGCAAGACCGCGGCGCTTCCTGCGCCAAAGCCTTCATGAACACGGCTGCTAAAGAAATCTTCCCAGCCGCCGAAGGAGATTGTTCGTAGGACCGTGCCGACCTTGCGAGCTTTCGTCGGCGTCCCCGTAGGCGCGGCCGTGGCCGCGCGGATTTGCGCCGTCCGCAACGAGTTCGGCGGCGGGGCGGTTTGCTGGGTACCGGCGGAAAACCTCCATCTGACCCTGAAATTTCTGGGCAACGTCGAGGAGGACCGGGTTGCTTCCATACGTTCTGCCTTGCGGGAGGCTCTGGCGGACACAGCCGGGTTCCGTGTTACCGCCAAGGGCCTCGGGGTCTTTCCGTCCTCCCACCGTCCGCGAGTCCTGTGGATCGGACTGGCGGCCCCGGAACTCGGCCAGGTGGCAGGGCGGGTGGAGCGGGCGCTGGAGCCCCTGGGCATCGAGAGGGCGACGACGCGGTTCCGGCCGCACGCCACCATCGGTCGCTGGCGCCGCTCCGAGCCTCGGGGCTTGGCCCTTCGGGAAGAGTTGGCCCGCTGGCGTGATCGCGAGTTCGGGGTGGTCCGGGTCGACGAGGTGACTCTTTTCCGAAGCCTGCTTCGGCTCGCCGGCGCCGTCCATTCCACCCTGGAGGTCGTTCCGCTGGACGCGGGACGGGAGTTCTCGTCTTCGGCAAGGCACGATGCCATGTAGGGGCGGTTTTTTAACCCGCCCGGGTGGCGGTATCCATGAAAACGTAACACCGGCTGGCAGCCGGCAACATACTATTCGATAGCAGTCTGGCAAGGAGACCTCATGGACGCGAACAAGGAGAAGGCCATCGACCTGGCGGTGAGCCAGATCGAGAAGCAGTTTGGCAAAGGGGCCATCATGAAGCTCGGGGAGGGCGGGCAGCTCAAGGACATCCCCACGATATCCACGGGCTCCATCGGTCTCGATATCGCCCTCGGGGTGGGCGGGGTGCCGCGCGGCCGGGTGGTGGAGATCTACGGCCCCGAGTCCTCGGGCAAGACCACCCTGGCGCTCCACATCCTTGCCGAGGCCCAGCGGCAAGGGGGAATGGTGGCGTTCGTCGACGCCGAGCACGCGCTGGATCTCAGCTACGCCCAGAAGCTCGGGGTGCAGACCGACGAGTTGCTGATCTCGCAGCCGGACCACGGCGAGCAGGCTTTGGAGATCGCCGAGACCCTGGTCCGAAGCGGCGCCATCGACGTGCTGGTCATCGACTCCGTAGCGGCGCTGGTGCCACGGGCCGAGATCGAGGGCGATATGGGCGATTCCCATATGGGTCTCCATGCCCGCCTCATGTCCCAGGCGTTGCGCAAGCTCACCGGCACCATATCCCGTTCCCATTCGGTGGTGATTTTCATCAACCAGATCCGCATGAAGATCGGCGTCATGTTCGGCAACCCCGAAACCACCACCGGGGGCAACGCCTTGAAGTTCTACGCGTCCCTGCGCATGGAGATCCGCCGAACCGGGGCGATCAAGGATGCCGACTCGATCATCGGCGGACGGACCCGGGTCAAAGTGGTCAAGAACAAGCTCGCACCGCCCTTCCGGGAAGCCGAGTTCGATATCCTGTACGGCACCGGCATTTCCAGGGAAGGGGAGCTGGTGGACATCGGCAGCGACCTGGGTGTCCTGGCCAAGAGCGGCGCCTGGTACTCGTTCGAGGGTGACCGCATCGGACAGGGCCGGGAAAACGTCAAGCAGTTCCTGCGCGACCACACCGACATTGCCGCCCAGTTGATGGAGCTGATACGGGCCAAGGCGGGCCTCAAGAGCCCGCAACGCGAGCCCGCCAACGGGCCGGATGCGGGATAGCGCCCGACCGGGTGAGTTCGGGCATCACGGGATCGGCAATTGCCAATGATCGGAAGACCCTCAGCACCGTCTCGCCGGTATGGCTCAGGCGATGCAGCGACCCTGCCGCTTCCTTTGCCGCATGCGAATCCGTCTACGATTCCTCCCGTCCTCGCGCTTGGCCCGTGCGCGCTTGAGGATGAAGCATTTCCCTTTGAAGCGCTGAGTGAGATCGCCGAAATCGAAAGCTGGCGCAAGGAGATTAACCGGCCCTTGTCCCATATCCACAAATGGTGGGCGCAGCGACTTGGCACGGTCTTTCGCGCGATGGTCATTGGCGCCTTCGCGCCTTCTGGCGCCAATATTCTCGATCTCTTCTACAAACCGGTCCGCATCAAAGATGCCGTGGTGTTTGATCCCTTCATGGGCAGCGGCACCACGATTGGGGAAACCGTCAAGCTTGGCGCGCGCGCTATTGGGCGCGATATCAATCCGGTCGCCCATTTTCTTGTCAGAAACGCGCTGGCCGTTCATGATCGCGCGGCCATTCTAGCGGCCTACTTCGCTATCGAGCGCGATGTCGCTGACCAGATCCGCCGCTATTACCGCGCTACCTTGTCTAACGGCAGCGAAGTTGACGTTCTGTATTACTTTTGGGTCAAGACGGTAGATTGTCCCGCCTGCGATACGACAGTGGATTTGTTTTCTTCCTATATATTCGCGCGGCACGCCTACCCAAAAAGATATCCCCAGGCCCAAGCCGTATGTCCCGCCTGCGGTGCTGTCAACGAGGTGTGCAACGGTGCCCGGGAAGCACGTTGCGGTACATGCCGTACGGCGTACGATCCGCAGGCCGGCCCGGCCAACGGGCAGAAGGTAACCTGTCCGTCCTGTACCCACACCTTCCTGATCGCCAAGACAATCAGGGCCACAGGCCGCCTGCCTGATCACCGGCTGTACGCGAAACTTGCTCTGATGCCGAACGGCAGCAAGGCATACATCCCGGCGACGGATGACGACCGGGCGCTCTACAACGAGGCACAGGCAGCTCTGGGCAAGCGTGAGAATGCTTATCCGGTCGTTGAGATCGACCCTGGCTACAATACAAACCAGGCGCTCGGTTACAACTACCGGCATTGGCACGAGATGTTCAATGACCGGCAGTTGCTTTGCCTGTCAATTCTGGCGGACCGGATTAGAGAGATAGAAGACTCGGTTCTGCGCGAGCTATTCACCTGTCTTCTGTCGGGCACCCTCGAATTCAACAACATGTTCGCGTCGTACAAGGGCGAGGGTACCGGCGCTGTCCGGCACATGTTCGCCCACCACATTCTCAAACCGGAACGCGTGCCGTTGGAAGCGAACCTTTGGGGAACGCCGAAGAGTTCGGGCTCGTTCTCGACGATGTTCGCGGGCAGGATCCGGCGGGCGCTCGACTACGCAGATGATCCCTTCGAGGTTCGACCCGGTGTACTCAGCGGCAGGAAGGAGAGTGAAAAGGTCTTCGACCTTTCGGAGAAGGTCGGCTTTTCAGTCGCGGAGAGCCATGCGGCCTTTGCCGAAGGCAGTCAGGTGTACCTGTCCTGCGGGGATTCAAGCGCGACTGATCTGCCGGACAGGGCAGTCGATGCAGTCATTACGGACCCTCCGTTTTTTGACAACGTGCACTACTCGCAGCTTGCCGATTTCTTCCACGTCTGGCAGCGGCATGTCCTCGGTTCAAACGGACATTGGGAAGCCTGCACCACTCGTAGCAAAGACGAAGTTCAGAATGCTAATGTCGGGGCCTTCACCGAACGTCTGCTCGCGGTATGGTCCGAGGCACACCGCGTTCTGAAGGATGACGGGATTCTTGCCTTCACCTACCACCACTCTCGGCCGGAAGGATGGCAGGCCGTCCTTAAGGGGCTGATGGCGTCTGGCTTTGGAATCACGGCGGCGCATCCAGTCAAGTCCGAGATGTCCGTCGCAATGCCCAAGCATCAGGCGCGGGAACCAATCGACCTTGATGTCATCATCGTCTGCCGCAAGCGTCCGCAGCCCACCCGACATCGCGAGAACGACGATTTGTGGGGAACAATCAGACCGATCGTTGCCGAGCAGGTACAGCGCATGCGCGCATCAGCAAGGCGCCTGAGCCGCAATGACGTGCGCGTGATCGTCATGGCGCAATTGCTTCGACAGCTCTCAAGTTCACGCACGATGGAGACGGCGCTCTCGTCGTTGGACGCTGTGGATGGGGAGATTGAGGCATTTATTGCCGAACTGCACGCCGCCGGAATCGAACAAAAGGATGGGAATCGAGGACGGGACTATTCGTGACGAACGTATCGGCAATCTTCAAACTCTGCGTCCAGGCGATTCGCGACGGCAAGCTGATTGATCGCGAAGGGCGCACGGACAAGGAGTTCCATTTTCAGGACTGGTTCAAGCGGTGCCTGGACGAAATGCGGCTCAATTACGACTCACCTGGGCGCAATACGTACCCGAATTTTCGGCTTGTTCATTCTCCAGAGGGCTACGAACTCAAGGGACTCGCCTATCCGGGGCGCGAGGCCAACTATGACTCAAACAGTCAGGTTCCCTGCGGGGAGCATAACGGGCGGGAGGTGTACTATGTCTTTGGCCGATATCCAAAGGAGCCGGACGGCAACCGGTATCCCGTGCTCGACTTTGTTCTTTGCCACGGCAGCTTTCTGAATGCCGGCAACGACTACCTGCACGAGAACAAGAGCTTCCGCGGGTTCGGCACCTATGGCGATATCCTTGTGCGTGACAGGAAGATGTACGTGTGTCCTACGCCCTTCGCGCTCGCCGAGGGGACAGCGCACCGGCGCACCCTGATCCTGCCGGCCGATCATGTCGTTGATGACGACCTGCTGGAGATCGGCTCACTCACGCGCCATGAGGTCGATCAGATGATTGTTGCCTACCGTTTCGATCTGTGCACCAACCAACTTGAGACCACGAAGGTGCCGAATCCGAATGCAGGGCGCGAGCACGTATTCAAGGCATATCGGGCCGAGGGCGACCCGGCAGATCCGGTTTCGCTTCGCGATTCCAGATGAGTTTTGGAGGAACTGGTGCCGGCTGACAACGAGGAGGATGAGGGGAACGGTGAACAAAGTCAGCGATTGAGCGACGCCGGGGGGAATGCTATCAATGGGCCTCATGACAGCCGGAAAAGAGATACGCGACAGCTTCCTCGACTTCTTCAAGGACAAGACCCACACGGTGGTGCAGAGCTCGTCGCTGGTGCCGCAGCAGGACCCCACGCTGCTGTTCACCAACGCGGGCATGGTCCAGTTCAAGAACATCTTCCTCGGCGTTGAGCGGCCCGCGTTCAAACGTGCGGCCAGCGCCCAGAAGTGCCTGCGCATCAGCGGCAAGCACAACGACCTGGAGTCGGTGGGCCGGGACACCTACCATCATACGTTTTTCGAGATGCTGGGAAACTGGTCCTTCGGCGACTACTACAAGGAAGAGGCCATCGCCTGGGCCTGGGAGCTTCTCACCCGGGAGTGGCAGTTGCCCAAGGACCGGCTCTACGCCACGGTGTTCCGCAACGACGACGAGGCGGAGGGGCTGTGGCGCCGCATCAGCGGCCTGCCGCCGAGCCGGGTGCAGCGTTTCGACGAGAAGGACAACTTCTGGGAGATGGGCGACACCGGTCCCTGCGGCCCGTGCAGCGAGATCCACCTGGACCGGGGTCCCGAGGCCTGCGACTCCACGGGCGATGCCGGCCATGTCTGCGCCGTCAACGGCGGGTGCGCCCGCTACATCGAGCTCTGGAATCTCGTCTTCGTCCAGTACAACCGCGATGCCGAGGGAAACCTCCATGACCTGCCGGCCAGGCACGTGGACACGGGCATGGGGCTCGAGCGCATGACCGCGGTGATGCAGGGGGTCTTCTCCGACTACGACGTCGACCTGCTGCACAACGTCATCGCCGCCACCGAGGGGTTGGCCGGCAAGACCTACGGCGAGAATGCCGACGCGGACGTCTCGTTTCGCGTCATCGCCGATCACGCCCGGGCGGTGAGCTTCCTCATCGCCGACGGCGTGCTTCCGGGCAACGACGGCCGCGGCTACGTGCTGCGTCGGCTGCTCAGGCGGGCGGCCCGCCACGGGTGGCTCCTGGGCTTCGAGGAGCCGTTCCTGTTCCGGCTGGTGGAGCCGGTGGCCGGGGTGCTGGGAGAGGCCTACGACGAGATGCGGACCGACGCGGACCGCATCGAAGAGACCGTCAAGGCCGAGGAGGCGCGCTTCGCCGACACCCTGGACAAGGGGCTGGTGCTCCTGGAGGATTCGCTGGCGGAGCTGCGCAAGACCGACGGTCAGTCGTTGCCCGGAGAGGTGGCCTTCCGCCTGTACGACACCTACGGCTTTCCCGTGGACCTGACCGAGGACATTCTGCGCGGTGAAGGAATCGCTGTCGATCACAAGGGGTTCGAGCGGCTTATGGAGGAGCAGCGGACGCGGGCCCGGGCCGCACGGGAGACCGCCGTCCACGGCGACAGCCTGAACGTCACCAACGCGCTGCCCCGGAGCCGTTTTCTGGGCTACGACCGCCTGAGCCACGAGTCGCGGGTGACCGCGCTCTACCACGGCGGCGCGCCGGTGGAGGAAGCCCACGAGGGCGACGCCGTGGAGCTCCTCGTTGCGGAAACGCCGTTCTATGCCGAGTCCGGCGGCCAGGTGGGGGACCGGGGCATCATCCGCACCGCCAGGGGGGACACCGTGGAGGTGCTGGACACGTGGCACCCGACGCCCGACGTGTGGGTGCACCGGGGGAAAATCGTCAGCGGCCGTGTCGCGGCGGGCGACGCCGTGGAGTTGACGGTGGACGGCGAGCACCGCCGGTGCGCCATGCTCAACCACTCCGCCACCCATATCCTGCACGCGGTGCTGCGCGAGGAGTTGGGTACGGGCGTGCGCCAGGCTGGATCGCTGGTGGCCCCGGACCGGCTGCGGTTCGATTTCACCCACGGCGGTCCGGTGGATGCGGAGATCCTGGGGCGCATCGAGCGGGAAGTGAACCAGCGGATTCGCGAGAATGACGGGGTCTCCACCGAGGAGATGGACTACGACGACGCCATCCGGGCCGGCGCCATGGCGTTCTTCGGAGACAAGTACGGCGCCCGCGTGCGGGTGGTGCGTATCGGGGATTTCTCCACCGAGCTCTGCGGCGGCACCCACATCCATCAATCCGGCGACATCGGGCTGTTCCGGCTGAGTGCCGAAGGGGGCGTGTCCGCTGGCGTGAGGCGCATCGAGGCGGTCACCGGCCCAACCGCCTTCGACGTGATGCGCGCCTCTGACGCGGTCCTCGCCGAGGTCGCCGGGCTGCTTCGGGGCACCAACGAGGACGCCGTGGACAAGGTCCGGCGACTCCTGGAAAGGCAGAAGGAGCTGGAACGCCAAGTGGCCGAGCTCAAGAGCCAGCTCGGGCAGAACCGGGTGCCGGAGCTTCTCGGGAAGGCGCGTAAGGATGCCGCGGGCGCCGGCATCCTCATCGAAAAAGTAGAGGGCCTGGACGCCAGGCAGCTCAGGGAGACCGTGGACCAACTCCGGCGGCAACTGCCCGGCGGCTTCGTCTTCCTGGCATGCCCCGGCGAGAAGAACGTGATGCTGGCCGCCGGCAGCGACCCGGACGGGCGGTATCACGCGGGAGACATCATCAAGCAGGTGGCGCCCACCGTCGGCGGCGGCGGCGGGGGCCGCGCGGATTTCGCCCAGGCCGGCGGCAAGCAGCCGCAGAAGACGGATGACGCGTTGCGTCTGGCCCGGCAGATCGTGTCAAGGATTTCTTGACGGTGAATCAAGCGAGCATCGAGAGCGTGCTGGCCGCTCCTCATCTGGCATTCAACGACCCGTGGCTGTTCCGGGAGCTTCTGGGCAACCAGGACGAGCACCTGAAGATCGCGCAGCGGGCATTGGGCGTCAAGTTCCGGGTACACGGAACCGGCATGGAGATTCAGGGTGACCGGCCCGAGTCGGAACTGGCGCGGGAGGTCATGCGCCAGCTCTACGGCTTGCTGGAGCGGGGCTATCCGGTGTACGGCAGCGACGTTGACTACGCCATCCGTATCCTGAGCAGCAACAGCAAGGCGAACCTGCAGGAGATCTTTCTCGACACAATCTACATCTCGTCCCACAAGCGCACCATCACCCCCAAGAGCGTCGCCCAGAAGATCTACATCGACGCCATCCGGCGCCACGATATCGTCTTCGGCATCGGTCCGGCGGGAACCGGCAAGACCTATCTGGCCATGGCCATGGCCGTGTCCGAGTTGATGAAGAACAACTACGCCCGGATCATTCTCACCCGCCCGGCGGTGGAGGCCGGGGAGAAGCTCGGCTTTCTCCCCGGCGACCTGGCCGAGAAGGTGAACCCCTACCTCCGGCCCCTGTACGACGCCATGCACGACATGGTGGACTTCGGCAAGGCTCAACGCCTGCTGGAACGGGGCAGCATTGAGGTGGCGCCCCTGGCCTTCATGCGCGGCCGCACCCTCAATGACTCCTTCGTCATTCTGGACGAGGGACAGAACGCCACCCCCGAGCAGATGAAGATGTTCCTCACCCGGTTGGGCTATGGCTCCAAGGCGGTGATCACCGGCGATGTGACCCAGATCGACCTGCCCGCCGGCCGGCTGTCCGGGCTCAAGGAGGCCTGGCGCATCCTGCAGGAAGTGGAGGGCATCCGCTTCGTCACCTTCACCGAGAAGGACGTGGCCAGGCACCGCTTGGTGCAGGACATCATCACCGCCTACGAGCGCGATACCCGTGAGGGCGGCGAACGCGATGGGTGAGCGTCCGGCCTGATGGCTACCGATCCGACGTCGAGACCCGGGCCACCGGCTCGGAGCATCACCGTCGATGTAGTGCGCCAGGGCCCGGCCCGTCGGGTGCCGGTGCGCGAATTCAAGGCCAAGGCGCGTCGGATCCTGCATCTTATGGGCCTTGTGGACTGCGAGCTCAGCGTGGCCTTGGTGGGCGACGAGGAGATCCGTCGTCTGAACGGGCGCTACCGGTCACGCGACGAGCCCACCGACGTGCTGTCGTTCCCGCTGGACGAACCGCTGCCGTCCGGCCATCGTCTTATCGGCGACGTGATCATCTCCGTGGAGAAGGCCGCCCGCCAGGCGCGGCAACGGCGCCGGTCCCTCGACGACGAGCTGGAAGTGCTGCTCATACACGGCATCCTGCACAACCTGGGCTACGATCACGAGCGCTCCCCCGCGGACGAGCGGGAGATGCGCGTCCTGGAGCGGCGCCTGCGCAGAGATCTCAAGGCGGGGAAGAGATAGGTGGCCGCTTTCTTCGTTCTTTGTCGTCGAGCACCGCATCGGCTATATTGGGCACAATCATGTTTGACGAAGCACGCGAACAACTGACACAGCTTGAAGACAGGCTCCGGCTGCTGCGGAGGCGTCTTTGACGTCGAAGGCAAGCAGAAGCGCATCGACGAGCTGGTAGCCCTTGCCGCCAGGCCCGACTTCTGGAACGACGCCGAAAAGGCCCAGGAGATCCTCAAGGAGCAGTCCCTGCTCCGGGAAGCCGTGGACGACTACGGCCAATGCCATTCGAACATCGAGGAAGCGCGCTTCTTTCTGGACCTCGCCGAGGAAGAGCAGGACACGAACGCCCTGGAAGAGACGCAGTCCCGGCTCCGGGAGGTCTCCGACAGCTTGGCGGCCATGGAGCTTCGGCGACTCCTGGGCGGCACGGACGACCGCCGGGACGCCATCGTCACGCTTCATCCCGGCGCCGGCGGCACCGAGTCCCAGGACTGGGCCGAGATGCTGCTGCGCATGTATCTACGCTGGGGCGACCGGCGCGGCTACAAGACCGAGATCATGGAGTATCAGCCGGGTGAGGAGGCGGGCCTCAAGCGGGTCACCTTCACCATCGCCGGCAGCTACGCCTACGGCTACATGAAGTGCGAGGCCGGCATTCACCGGCTGGTGCGCATCTCCCCCTTTGACGCCAACTCCAGGCGCCACACCTCCTTTGCCTCGGTCTTCGTCTACCCCGAGATCGACGACGCCATCGACGTGGAGGTCAACGAGTCCGACCTGCGCATCGACACCTACCGCGCCAGCGGCGCGGGCGGACAGCACGTCAACAAGACCGATTCCGCGGTGCGCATCACCCATCTCCCCACCAGCATCGTGGTGGCCTGCCAGAACGAGCGGTCACAGCACAAGAACAAGGCCATGGCCATGCGCATCCTGCGCTCCCGCCTCTACGAGCTCGAGGTGGAGAAGCAGCGGGAGATGATGGACAGCTACCAGAAGAACAAGAAGGATATCGCCTGGGGCAGTCAGATCCGCTCCTACGTGCTGCACCCCTACCGCATGGTCAAGGACCACCGCACCAACGTGGAAATCGGCAACGCCGACGCCGTCCTCGACGGAGACATCGACCGGTTCATCCAGAGCTATCTGATGGAAGGGGAGGAGAGCTGAACAAGACCTCGCGGCAAGTCTGCCGTGGTCCCGGCCAATTGGACCGGTAGGAGGCCGGGGCAAGGCGTATACCGAAGTCAATGCCGGTAGCCCCTGAGCCGGTCGTAGCTCTCGATCTGCTCGGCGGTCAGTTCGCGGGTGCTCTCGATGTGCGCGAGCAGGTGAATTGCCTGAAGCTGTCCGCGCATAATGCCCAAGTGCTCGGTCATGCGGTTCATTTCCGCCACGGACGGGTGTCCTGAAGCGAACAGGTTCGCGAGATGGAGTTCCGTTTCGAGTATTTCCTTCCCTTTGGCGATTGCCTGCCTCTTCATCTTCTTCTGAATCGCCCTGATACGAGTGATCTGTATCTGGCTGAGATCGAGGTCCGGCACGAGTTCGAGAAGGTGCTTTGGTCCGGGGAACTGGTTCAATTCGGCTGGCCGGGCGAGACCCATGCCCTCCCCGTTCCGCAGTTCGCGTACTTCCTTGGGTGTAAGGGTCGAGACCTCACTGCTCTGGGTATGCGCATAGGGCGACATTGCATGAGTATGCTGCGCCAACGCGGAAGTTGAAGCCACGGCGAACAGGCTGATCCAGCCGAACATGGCCATTATTGTGTTCATGGACTGACTCTCTGCGCCGGTGGGCGCCCGGTTTCGGATTTAATGCAGTGGCGAGAAGGACGCCGGCACGACGATCTGGTTCTCCTGATGGAGCAGCATCTCACGGGTAGCCGGCGGCCAGTTGGGCAGCTTCATGGACTCGGCGCGGATCCGGCTCCGCTCCGCCATGTCCTTGTAGGGCCAGATGTGGACCCATTGATTGAGCGAGCCGTAGGTGGTGAACCAGCCGGCGGCCAGGGGCGAAAGCTTCACCCGATCCTCGATGCAATCCTGCCAGCGCTCGATCAGGGTCGGGATGCTGCCCGGGTGCACCGTGTAGGTACGAATCTCGTAGATGTTGCCCATCTCACGGGGTTCCAGCGGCGGGGAAAAGGGTGCCGCCTGAAAGACCTTGCTCTCCTGGGTCACCATGAACTCGCGCACCTTGGGCGGCCAGTGGCCGGTGGCTCGGGCCTCGGCACCGATGCGGTCCTTTTCCGCGAAGCTCTCGTAGGGCCAGATATGGATGACCTGGTTGAGCTGCCCCACCTCCGAATGAAAGAACGCCCCCAGAGGGGAGATCTTGGCGCGGTGCTGCAGGCCCTCCTCGAAGGCCTTCTCGAAGTCCGGCGTCTTGCCGGGCTTGAGTGTATAGGTTCTCATCTCGATGATCATGTGTTTCCTCCTGAGATCTGCCAGTAAAGTCTGTTCCCTTTCTTTCCGTTTTGGCCGGCAAATGCAACACCCGTCCCTCCCTGGCCCCTGCAAAGTCTAGCTGTCAGTTGACAGGCGACATGCTATCCTGGACTATCACTGAGGAGACTTGTGATGGCGATGAAAAAAAACCTCCACATCCAGGATGGATTGTAAGAGGGCAATGCCTGGAATCCTTGGGCCTCTCCGTAACCCGGGCCGCGCGGGGCGTGAGCGTCACGCGACAGGCCCTGTCCGATCTCTTGAGTGAACGCGCCGGGGTTCCCGTCGATTTGGCCATACGGCTGTCGAAGGCGTTCGGGTTGACGCCCGAGACTTGGCTCGGGATGCAGATAGCCTACGATTTGTGGCAGGCGCGCGAGTGTGCCGATCAAATGAAAATTGAGAGTTTCGCAGCGGCCTGAAACGGCCCGATTCTCGGGGAAAGGTCACGTCCACGCAAACCCTACCCCGCCCCGTTGGCCGTGAAATACTCCCTCAACGCCCGGGCGGTGTAGGACCGCTTCCACGGCGCGCTCACACGCCCAAGGGCGAGAACGCAGAGAACTTGGCGTTGATACAGCGGATGGATTCGCAGCATGAAGACTGATATGGGATGAAAAGACGGGAGCCAAATAGGTGGCAACCCCATGGTCGCATTGCAAAGGAGGGGGACATGGCACACCAAGACAGGCTTCAGAAGGCCGTAGATCAAAACTACGAAGCATTTCGAAAACAGCTTACAGGATTGTTAGAGACCAACCAAGGGCAGTTTGCCTTGCTGCATCACGGGGAAATCATAAAGTTTTTCGATACGGTACAAGAAGCCGTTCTGTATGGTCAGGACAACTTCGATGACGACCTGTACTCCGTCCAGGAAGTAACCGATACGGCAAGCGATCTCGGGTGGTTTTCGCATGCCGTCGGTTAGAAGAAAGTTCGATCCGACAATTGGACCCATTATACAGATCGGTATAGCCCAGCCATATTCTTTTGGGCGCTTCCGGATTTCGTGTGGAACGGAATCATCGGGCAAGGCCGGAAGGATAGAGGTCAAGGCCACCGAAGTGGCAGTAGACTAACCGCTCCCCTACCCGCCAATACCTCCTCCACACAGAATCCTTCCCAAGTCTGGTTCATAGTCGGTAGTGTCGTTCATCCGGCCAGTCCCACGCTGGCCGGAAGTCGCCTTCCGGCCACGGATGATCTTCAGCCGACGCGAACAGCGAGTCACCCGAAGGGCCGGAGCGAAGCGGAGGAGGCGCGTAGCGCCTTGACTCGCTGTGAGCAAAGGCTATCCCTTCCACACAAAACCCGGAAGAGCCTTCTTTTGCGCAGCGAACAGAGTTGGATGTCGTTGAGGTAGCTGCGTTACTGGATACAGGCGCCGCCAGAACTTGCATCACGGCGGAGGTTGCTCGAAGGGCTGGCTTGCGAGTCCTCGGAAAGACGCCCATCAGTTCAGTACATGGGGTCAAGGATGCCAACGTCTACTACGCTGACCTCATGCTCTTTTTCGGCGAGTCGCTGTACAGTTCAGCCGCATCCACAAGGATTGACCGGTATCTTGAACCCAAGGTAGCGGTAATAGAATTTGTAACGAACTCGCGGCATTTCTCGGCCCTCATCGGAAGGGATGTGCTGTGTAAGTGTGAGTTCCTGATGACCAAAGACGGCCATTTCGTTCTCACACGTTAATTCCTGGTTACAATTGGCCGCGGGAGTGCGTGTCCTGCCGGCCCACCTTCCGTAAGCCCGCCCCGTTCGCCGCAAGGTACTCCCGTAGCGCCACAGCGGTGTAGGAACGCTTGCCGTCCCGCGCCACCCTGGACGGCGGGCCGGAGGCGACCACACGGCCGCCCTTGTCGCCGCCCTCGGGGCCGAGGTCCACGAGGTAGTCGGCGTCCTTGATGATCTCGAGGTTGTGCTCGATTGTGATGACGGTGTTGCCGGCGTCCACCAGCCGGTGCAGGATGTCGATGAGCTTCTCGACGTCGGCGAAGTGGAGGCCGGTGGTGGGCTCGTCGAGGATGTAGAGGGTCCTGCCGCGGGACTCCTTGCCGAGTTCGTAGGCGAGCTTGATGCGCTGGGCCTCGCCCCCGGACAGAGTGTTGCTGGCCTGTCCCAGGGTGATGTAGCCCATGCCGATGTCGTCCAGGAGCCTGAGCGGGCGGTAGGCCTTGGGAAAGGGGCGAAAGAACTCCACCGCTTCCTCCACGGTCATCTGCAGCACCTCGGCCATGTTCTTGCCGTTGAACTTCACCGACAGGGTTTCCTCGTTGAAGCGCTGGCCGCCGCATCCGTCGCAGTTCACGAACACGTCGGGAAGGAAGCTCATCTCCTTCCGGATTCTGCCTTGGCCGGCGCACTCGTCGCATCGTCCGCCGCTCACGTTGAAGGAGAACCGGCTCGGGGTGTAGCCGCGCAGGCGTGCCTCCGGATGCAGTGCGTAGATGCGGCGAATCTCGTCGAGAAACCCGACGTAGGAAGCGGGCACCGAGCGCGGCGTCTTGCCGATGGGGGTCTGATCCACCTCCACGGCCCGCTCGATGGGGTCCCAGCCGGCGAGGTCCTCGTGCCGTCCCGGACGGCCCGCGCTCTGTCCCAGCCTCGCCTTGAGCCCCTTGAACACCACTTCTTTCACCAAGGTGCTCTTGCCCGAGCCGGACACGCCGGTGACGCACGTCCACATGCCCAGCGGCAGACGCACCTTGAGGTTCTTGAGGTTGTTCTCCCTGGCGCCGGTCACCATCAGCCACTCGCCGCCCTTGAGCGGCCGTTCGGGCCAGAGCCGCCTCCGGGAGGCGCCCAGGAACGCCCCGGTGACCGAGGCGGGATTGGCGCAGACCTCTTCCGGTGTGCCCATGGCCACCACCCGTCCGCCGCGCACCCCGGCGCCGGGTCCGAGGTCCACCAGCACGTCCGCCGCCCGGATGGTGGCTTCGTCGTGCTCCACCACCAGCACGCTGTTGCCCGCCTCCACCAGCCGTCTCAGGGTGCTCAGCAACCGGTTGTTGTCCCGGGTGTGCAGGCCGATGGTGGGCTCGTCGAGGATGTAGCAGACGCCGCGGAGGTTGGAGCCCAGTTGGGCCGCCAGGCGCACCCGCTGGGCCTCGCCGCCGGACAGGGAGTTGGCTCGCCGGTCCAGCGTCAGATAGCCCAGACCCACCTCGTCCAGGAACCGCAGCTTGTGATGAATCTCTTTCCGGGTCTTTTCCAGGACCAGCCGTTCCTTGTCCGCGCTGTGCCTGAGGAGCCGCTCCGCCAGTGACGCGAAGCGGCCCAGCGCATCCTTCACCGACAGGGCCGTGATCTGCCAGATGGCCTTCCCGGCGACGCGGACGTTGCGGGCCCGGGCATTGAGGCGCGCCCCTTCGCAGGACGGGCACGTGTGCTCGCTCATGAACGAGGTCAGATAGCCGGCCAGGGCGCCGTCGCTCTTGACCCGGAGCCCCGACAGCGTACCGAGCAGACCGGGAACCGGCGGCCGCGCGCGCCCGTTGAGCACGGCCTCCCGCTGCCTGGCCGAGAGCGTGCCGATGGGGGCGTCACCGGAAATGCCGAGCTTCTGCTGAAGCTCGCCCTGGAACTGGTTCAGGCGCCGTTTGAGGGTGGCGCGCCCTTCGGGCGCCTCCGCGCACAGCCGGTTCACCACGTCCGTCAGGTTCAGTCCGGGGTCCGGGATGATCAACCCGGCGTCGAACTCTTCGGAGGAACCCACGCCGTGACAGTCCGGGCAGGCGCCTTGCCGGCTGTTGAAGGAAAACAGCCGGGGATCCAGGGGCTCGTATCCGACGCCGCAGGCGCGGCAGAAGAGGCGCTCGTTGTAGACTTCCTCGGCGCCTTCGGAGAGCACGTGAATAACGCCGTTGCCGAGGCGCAGCCCCTGCCCGAGCGCCGTCTCCATGCTTGCGCGTCCGGCCCTGGCCGTACCCACCACGATGTCGATGTCGTGCTCGTGGAAACGTCCGAGTCCCTGCTGGAGCAACGACGCGCTCAGGGCGGTCATGGCGCCGTCGATGCGCGCGCGGCCGTAGCCGAGCCGCCGAGCCGCCGTCATCACGTCCTTGTGATAGCCCTTGCGCCCGCGTACCACCGGGCTCAGCACGGTGATGTCCTTGCCGCGGTACTTGCGGCCCACCCGGTCCAGGATCCGGCTGCGGGACAGCGAGGTGATGGCGCCGCCGCACTGGATGCAGCTCTGCTTGCCCACCTTGGAATACAGCAGGCGCAGGTAGTGGTAGAGCTCGGTGACGGTGGCTACGGTGGAGTTCCGGCCCCCCTGGCTGAGGCGCTGCTCGATGGCCACGGTGGGCGGTATGCCCGCCAGAACGTCGACGTTGGGCCGGGCCATGATCTTCATGAACTGCCGCGCGTAGGCGGAGAGGCTGTCGATGTAGCGCCGCTGGCCGTCCGCGTAGATGATGTCGAAGGCCAGGGAGGACTTCCCGGAGCCGCTGAGGCCGGTCACCACCACCAGCCGGTCCCGCGGGATATCGACGTCGACGTCCTTGAGGTTGTGCTCCCTGGCGCCGACGATCCGGATGGCCGCCAATCCGTTGGACCGTCTCGCCCGGGACTGGCGCGGGCGGGTTCTGGTCAGGGTCGGAGTGAACCGGGACGACGACGCGCCCACGTGGTCCTTGAGGTAGCGGCCGGTGTGGGACCGCTCCACCGCGGCCACCTCCGCGGGGGTCCCCGTGGCCACCACTTCGCCGCCGGCGTCGCCGCCCTCGGGCCCCAGGTCGATGATGTGGTCGGCGCATTTGATGACCTCGGTGTTGTGCTCGATCACCATCACCGAGTGGCCCTGGTCGATGAGCTCCTGCAACGCCGAGAGCAGCCGGCGGATGTCGTGGAAGTGAAGGCCGGTGGTGGGCTCGTCGAAGATGAACAGCGTTCCGGTCTTGGTCGCCCGGGCGATGTGCGAGGCCAGCTTGAGTCGCTGGGACTCGCCGCCGGAAAGGGTGGTGACGGGCTGGCCCAGGCGGAGGTAGTCGAGTCCCACCCGGGCCAGCGGCCGGAGCCCGCGTACGATCTCCGGCTGGTCACCGAAGAACTTCATGGCCTCAGCGGTGCTGAGGCCGAGCACGTCGTGGATGTTCCTGTTCCGGTAGGTGACCTCCAGGACCTCCTGGCGGTAGCGGGCGCCGCCGCACTCCGAGCAGGTGGCGTAGACGTCCGAGAGGAACTGCATCTCGATCTTCTCGAAGCCCTCGCCGCGACAGGACTCGCAGCGTCCGCCTTCGACGTTGAAGGAGAAGGTGGAGGGCGTGTAACCCCGGAACCGCGCCAGGTCCAGCCCGGCGAACAGGCGCCGGACGGGGTCGAACGCCTTCATGTAGGTCACCGGGTTCGACCGGGGCGTGGTGCCCAGCGGAGACTGGTCCACCAGGATCACCTCGGGCACCCGCTCGATGCCGCGAATCTCGTCGCAGTCCGTCAGGACCGCCAGTGGCGAGGCCTTGAGGCGCCGGATGTTCCGGGCAATGACCTCGTCCACCAGGCTCGACTTGCCCGAGCCGGAAACGCCTGTGACGCACACCAGCCGGCCCAGAGGGACGCTCACGTCGACGTGCTTGAGGTTGTTGGCGTGGGCGCCGCGTATATCCAGGGTCCGTCCCGGTATGCAGGGCCGGTAACGGACCGGCAGCGGGATGACCTTGCGCCCGGTCAGATAGTCGGCGGTGAGGGATGTCGCGCTGGCCAGCAGATCGTCATAGGAGCCGGCGAACACCACCTGGCCGCCGTGCTCGCCCGCCCGCGGGCCCAGGTCGATGACGTGGTCGCTCTCCTTGATGATCTCCGGGTCATGCTCCACCACCACCACGGTATTGTTGTTGGAGCGGAGGCGGTGGAGGATCTCCACCAGGCGGTGGCTGTCCCGCGGATGCAGGCCGATGGAGGGCTCGTCCAGCACGTACAGGGTATTCACCAGGGACGAGCCGATGGCGGTGGTCAGGTCCACCCGCTCGAGCTCGCCCCCGGACAGGGTGCGGGACTGCCGGTCGAGGGTCAGGTACTCCAGGCCCACGCCCATGAGATAATCCAGGCGGCGGCGGATCTCGTGCAGCACCAGTGCCGCCACCTGGTCGCGGCCGGCCTCCAGGTCCAGCGACTGAAAGCAGGCATGGGCATCGGAGACGCTCATGCGGTTCACGTCGGCGATGTTCCGCCCGGCAATCCGGAAGTTCAGGCCCTCGGGCTTGAGTCGGGTGCCCCGGCAATCGGTGCAGGTCACGTACCGGCGGTAGCGCGCCAGGAACACGCGCACGTGCATCTTGTAGCTCTTTCGCTCCAGCCACTCGAACCAGCCGCGGATGCCGTAATACTTCCCGTCGCGCCAGCTTCCTTCGCCGTCGATGATCAGCCGGCGGTCTTCTTCGTCGAGCTCGGCGAACGGACGCTCCAGCGAGATACTCCGGCGCTCGCAGAACTTCTTGAGCTCCCGCAGCTCCCAGCGCGCGGCCCGGGTGGTCCATGGCTTGATCACTCCCTCGGCGATGGACTTGGATGGGTCCGGGATCACCAGGTCGAGGTCGATGTCGATGGAGCGGCCGAATCCGTGGCAGGTCTCGCAGGCTCCCAGCGGGCTGTTGAAGGAGAAGAGATTGGGCTGAGGCTCGGCGTAGGACAGGTCGCAGGCGGAACAGTGGAGGCGGTTGCTGAAGCCTTCCCGGCGCCAGCCGTCCTCCACGTCGTGCAGGTCGAGCCTTCCCTTGCCGAACTGAAAGGCCTGCTCCAGCGAGTCCGTGACCCGCTTGCGCGTGGACCGGCGGTACGCGAAACGGTCGACCACGATGTCGAGGACCCCTCCGGGCGCGGCGTCGAGTTGTTCCAGCTCCACCAGGACGCGGTCCCGCAGCAGCCGATGGAAACCCGCCTGCAGCAGGCCTCCCTTGACGTCTTCCCAAGGCAGCGACGGCGGCACCGACACCGGGAAGGTCAGCACCCGGCGCACGCCCTCGCCACGGGCCTGGAGCTGCCGCACGATGGACGGGGCGCTGTCCTTGACGATGACGTTGTCGCAGCCGGAGCAGTGGAGGATGCCGATCTTGGCGAACAGGAGCTTCAGGTGGTCGTACAGCTCGGTCATGGTGCCGACCGTCGACCGGGAGGTCTTGACCGGACGGGTCTGGTCGATGGCGATGGTGGGCGGGATGTTCTCGATGGCGTCGACGTCCGGCTTCTCCATGCGATCGAGAAACTGGCGGGCGTAGGCCGAGAAGCTCTCGACGTACCGGCGCTGACCCTCGGCGTAGAGGATGTCGAAGGCGACGGTGGACTTGCCCGACCCGCTGACGCCGGTGACCACCGTCAGTGCGTTGAGGGGAATCCGGAGGTCGAGGTCCTTGAGATTGTTCTGCCTAGCGCCGCGGACGTGTATCCAGCCCTGATCCATGGTGGGTCCTTCGACTTCGCTTCGCCACGCTCAGGACGAACGGAGGAAAGGGCCAGGAACGTTCGTCCTGAGCGTAGCGAGTCCCGAGCTTGTCGAAGGGCGAGTGAAGTCGAAGGACGCCGTTCCAGACGAAGGCACAATCAGAGTTTCCTTAGCCGATGCCGAGCTTTTCCCGCGCTTCCTCGCTGATTCGGCCCGGGTCCCAGGGCGGATCCCAGACCAGATCCACGTTGGCTTCCTTGACCCCGGGGATCTCCATGATCAGGGATTGGGCGTTGGAGGCGATCATGCCGCCCATCCCGCATCCCGGCGCGGTCAGGGTCATCTTGACCGCCACGGCATCGTCCGCGACATCGACGTCGTACACCAGACCGAGGTCCACGATGTTCACCGGGATCTCGGGGTCGTAACATTCCTGCAGAGCCTCATAGACCTGTTCTTTGGTAACCATTTTTCCTCCTGGTCAACTCTTCTCACACTCGCTACACGGACACAACGAGCGCAGGTAGTCGAAGGTATAGATCCCGGTGACGTGCCCGTCGCTCCAGCGGAAGCAGACGGCGTAGTTTCCCACCGGCTCGATGGCCTCGATGCCCACATCCGGCACTTCCACGAACCGCTTCTCGATGGCGGCCTCGTGCCCCTGGCAGAGGGCGCAGGGACAGTACCCCCTCAGGTGCTCCCTGGGATACTCGCCCGAGTGCCCGTCGTTCCAGGTGATGCGGACGATGCCCTGGGCCTTGACGTGATTGATCTCTACGGGAACAGCCACGAGCGTCCTGCGGGTCAGCTCGTCACGATCTTGAGGCCGGGCGCCTTGTCGGCTGCCTCCGACGCGATGGAAAGCTGGCCGGCCAGCCGCGCGGCCACGTCGAGGAACGCCCGGCCCGTCGGCGAGTCGGGCTCCCGCGCCAGGATCGGCGTGCCCTTGTCGCCCCACTCGCGGATTGCCGACACCATCGGGATCTCACCGAGAAAGGGCACCCCGAAGGAATCGGCGGCTCGCTTCGCGCCACCCCGGGAAAAGATTTCGTGCTGCTTGTTGCAGCCGTCGCACACGAAGTAGCTCATGTTCTCTACCATCCCGACGATGGGGATCTGGACCTTGTCGAACATGGACTTGGCCCGCACCACGTCGGCCAGGGCCACGTCCTGGGGCGTCGCCACCAGCACTGCGCCGCTGCACTTGAGCTGCTGCGAAAAGGTGATCTGCACGTCGCCGGTGCCCGGCGGCATGTCCACTACCAAGTAGTCAAGCTCTCCCCACTGCACGTCGGACATGAGCTGCTGCAACGCCTTGCCGAGCATGGGCCCGCGCCAGATCACGGCTTGGTCCGGCTCCAGGAAGAACCCGATGGACATCACCGGAAGGCCGTGGGCCACCGGCGGCGCCAGCTTGAAACCGCCCTCCACTTCCACCTTGCCCGGCTCCTCGGTGACGCCCATGAGAATGGGCACCGACGGCCCGTAAATGTCCGCATCCAGGAGCCCCACCGAGGCGCCGTGCATCTTGAGCGCCACCGCGAGGTTGGCCGCCACCGTGGACTTGCCCACGCCGCCCTTGCCGGACGCCACCAGCACGATGTTCCTGACGCTCGGCAGGAGGTCCGTGGTCCCGGCGCCGGCCTTGCTGCCGCGCACCTGGGCGCCGAATTCGAGGGCCAGCTCCGAGACCCCCAGGGGCGCCAGGGCGCGCTCCACGTCGGCCTTGATCTGGTCCTTGAGGGGGCAGGCCGGCGTCGTCAGCTCCACCGTCAGGGACACCTTGCCGTCCGATACCGCCAACTCCTTCACCATGCCCAGGGTGACGATGTCTTTGTGGATCTCGGGATCCTGCACGGTCTTCAGGGCTGCGAGAACGGCTTCCTGAGTGACGCTGGACATGTCGCTCTTCTTCTCTCCGTCGGCGTTGCGCCGCCGGAACCGCGTGCCGAATATCGTCATGAATACCTTCCTCCCTTTGCCGTGGTGCGCGGCTTCGGCTGGCTCCGAAGGGTTCGGTCGGCTGGGCCAAGTCGAAAGATATCTGAAATATAGACTTGCGCAGCCGTTATTTCAATGTACGACGGGGTGTGCGTGCGCGGGGACCGCGCGCCGAGCCGGTCCGCGGCCGCTTCACGGCGTTTGATGCTCCGGCCGCAACAGGTCCAGCACCGTCTTCACCGGCGTGAAGGTCTCGGGCGGCAGCTCGACGAACACCGTGTTCCATCGCGCCATGCCGCCGTTCCAGAGCCCGGGATGCTCCAGCGCCTTGAGCCTGCGCCCGCGGCTGGACTTGGTGGAGATGAAGGCACTCCGCGGATCACTGAAGCGTGTGAGGTCGAAGCAGGCCCCGGAGTGGTCGCGGACGCCGCAGACCAGATCCACGGGATTGAAATGGGTGGAAGCGGCAAAAGCATCCCTCTGGCGCGGATCTTCCATGTCGACTTGCGTCGACTCGACGATCTGAAGCGAGCACGTTCCGTTGGAGCCCCTGACCCAGAAGGGGCCGCCGCCCGGTTCCCCGGCCGCGGGCACCATGCCGCACACCCGGAGCGGACGGTCGAGGGTCTCCCGCAGGAAACGAATCCGCTCGGCCGCGGGCACGCGAGTCAGGCCCTCGGGCGGCGCCACGGACAGCGTGGCGTGCAGGAAGTGTTGTGCTTCCTCCACGAACGAGGGCGCGGCCTCGGGGCGCAGCCCGTCCAGATACTCGGACACACGGGCTTGAAGCTCCGCCAGAAGGCCCGCGAGCGCCTTCCTGCCGCGGATGGCGGCGCCCCCATCCACGGCGACATTGTCGATGTTCCGGATGAACACGATATCGGCCCCGAGGTCATTCAGGTTCGCCAGCAGCGCGCCATGGCCGCCGGGCCGGAACGACAGGCTGCCGTCCGGTTCCCGGAACGGCTGGTTGTCCAGCGTTGCCGCCAGGGTGTCGGTGTCGGGCCGCTGTTGGGAAAGGGTTACGTCGAAACGCGTGGCGCCGTCCGCGTAGCGCCGGCGCAACTCCGCGACGTGTCCCTCCACCGCGGCGCGGTGCCCGGGGGAGACGGTGAAATGAACGCGGACAGTCCCGTTCCGGTCCCGCACGTATGCCCGGGCCTCCAGCAGGTGCTCGGCCACCGGCGTGCGGCAATGGTCGGGATGGCGATGAAACGGGATGAGCCCCTTGGGAAGGTCGGCATAGGCAAGCCCTCCGATGTCCAGGAGGCAGTCCAGGATCTCGCGGAACCGTCCGGCCTCGAATGGCTGATCGAGGCGCGCGCCTTGCCTTTCCAGGGCCGCTTCCAGGTCGGGATGGAAGGCGAAGCGTTCGAGCCCGGCCATGAACTCCCGCAACACCGGGTATTCCGGCAGATTCCGAAGTTCCTCCACCGTGGTCGCCGCCACCGCGGCGTGGCTTCTGGCCGCCAGCAGCGCCTGGAACATGCGGGTGGCCGCGCCCGATGCCGGAACGAATTTCAGGAGCCGTCCGGCCCATGCCGCCTCCTCACCGCGCCGGCACAGCCGCTCCAGTTCCGCGCCGGAAAGGACCGTGATGCCGTCACCCCTGGTGCAGGGACGGTCCAGCACCGCGTGCGGCATCCCTGCCGCGAGCATGGCCAGATATTCCGCGGCCCGCTCGGGCGGGATGCCCCGTTCCCGGAGTTGCCTCAAGTCCCGCTCGGTGAATGGATGGGAAACAGGCATTGGAAGACAGGAGACTGCCGGCCGGCGACGCGGATTGGAGATGACCGGCCTCACACGCTGCGCTTGTTGCCCTTCGCCGTCTTTACCAGTTCGTCGTCGGCGTCGTTCATGTAACCGCGGCAATGCCTGGCGCCGCACAGGCACTCGTAGAGCTCTTCGCCCTGGAGCCGGTAGTCGAAGGTGATTTCCTCGCCCTCTCCGATGTCCTGTTCCGCGATGAGCCAGATGCGGTTGCGGATGATGTCCACGTAGGTATTGCCGTCGCAGGAGTGGTTGGCGAACCGTGCTTCGTTGCCGTTTACGGAGCCGTCCACGTCGTACTTGTCGTTGAGGGTAAAGATATAGGTCAGCTCCTCGTCGTTCCGAGACCGGGTGGCGCCTTCGCCCGAGGGGATTTTCTCACCCTTGTATTCGATAATGCGCAGGCCTTGCCTGATCTTTTCGCCCGCGAAAAGCCCGTCGCCGTGAATCGTGGACTGGTCCAGGAACACTTTTGGAAGCCTGCGCTTCGATCCCTTTGCCACCGTTCCTCCCGGTCCCGCGAAGTTCGTTCAAACGGTCCCTGATGTATAGCATCGGCCCGGATGAATGTTGACCGGCCCCTGCAATGGATCGGCTTGGTCCATCACCTTGCCGGGACCCCCGCAATCATATACCAATACCCTCGAACGGGTAGTTGGCGGACCGGGGGATGAATCCGGAACCCATGAACGAGGAAGGGAAGAGATGGCCAGGACAACCCTGCTGAACGTGACCGTGGCGGATGCCTATCTGGCGCTGCTGGCGGACCGCGGCGTGGATTACTTTTTCGCCAACGCCGGTACGGACTTCGCGCCCATCGTGGAGGCGCTGGCCAAGGCCCGGAAACTGGAGACCCGGATCCCCGAGCCGGTCACCTGCCCCCATGAGAACACCGCCATGCACATGGCCATCGGCTACTATCTGGTGACGGGCAGGCCCCAGGCGGTGATGGTGCACGTCAACGTGGGGACCGCCAACGGCATGAACGGGCTCCTGAACGCCGCCCGCGGCAACATCCCCATGTTGTTCACCGCGGGCCGGACGCCCACCAACGAGGACGGCTTGGTTGGGCACCGGAGCCTGGACATCCACTGGACCCAGGAGATGTTCGACCAGGGCGCCATGGTGCGCGAGGCGGCCAAGTGGGACTACGAGCTCCGTAACGGCAAGCAGACCGAGACCATCGTCGACCGGGCCCTGGCGGTAGCCAGGAGCGAGCCCACCGGTCCGGTCTACCTGAGCCTTCCCCGGGAGGTGCTTAGCGAGCAGTTGGACGAGTTCACCTACGAGTCGCCCGGGCGCCAGCAGGCCTCGGCGCCGCCCTATCCCAACGCGGCGGCCGCGGACGAGGCGGCGGCGCTGCTGGCCGACGCCGAGAACCCGCTGATCATCACCAACTGGGCCGGCCGCAATCCGCGGGTCTGGCAGCCGCTGGGCGACCTGGCGGAGCGCTACGCGATTCCCGTGGTCCAGTACCGCAACCGCTACATGTCGCTGCCCACCGACCACCCGATGAATCTCGGATACGACCTCAATCCGTTGCTCGGTCAGGCGGACGTCATCCTGGTCATCGACGTGGCGGTGCCGTGGCTCCCGGCGACGGACAAGGTGCGCGACGACGCCAAGGTCATCCACATGGGTGCGGATCCGCTGCACAGTTACGTGCCGTTGCGCGGCCACCCCTGCGACATCGCCCTGGCGTGCGGCACCGATGTCGGCCTCACGGTCCTGAACGAGGCCCTGTCCGCCCACGAGGCGCGGGTCCGGACGAACATCGACCAGCGCCGCAAAGTCTTGGCCGAGACTTGGCGGAAGCAGCGCGACGGCTGGGCCGCAAGGCTGGACAAAGTCAGAAACGACAAGCCGCTGCATCCGGTGTGGGTCACCCACTGCATCAATCAACTCAAGGACGACGACACCATCATCGTAAAGGAATCGCAGCTCGCCTCGTCGCACATCGACGTCACCCGGCCGGGCACGTTGCTCAATGCCGGCGCCGCGTCGGGCCTGGGGCACGGCCTCGGGGTGGCGCTGGGCGCCAAGCTCGCGGCCCGGGACCGGCTGGTCATCGGCACCCACGGCGACGGCTCCTACATGTTCGGCAATCCCGTCGCCAGCCATTACGTGGGGGCGGAGCAGAAGCTTCCCATCCTCACCGTCATCTTCAACAACCAGAGATGGCAAGCGGTGCGCCGGGCCACCGTGGGGCTCAATCCGGAGGGCTACGCGGCCCGGAGCACCCACCAGCCCATCACCATGCTCGACAGCGTGGACAAGTACGAGAAGGCGGTGGAGGTGGCCGACGGCTACGGCCAGCGGGTGGAGGACCCGGCCGACCTCATGCCCGCTTTGGAGCGGGCCCTCAAGGCGGTGCAGGTGGAAAAGCGGCAGGCGGTGGTCAACGTCACCTGCTCGGCGTAGCCGGGTGGGCGGCGTCCAGGCCCGATTCCGCCCTTTTTCACAGATAACCATTCTCCCTGTAGTAGCGCTCGGCTCCGGGATGGAGCGGGAAGTCCAGCGGCCCGTCCGGGGTGTCCGAGCAGAACTGCGTCATGGGCGGGATCCCCGGCGTGTCGTACTCGATGTGCTCGCGCATCCGCCCGATGACGTCGACGACGTTGTAGGCGAGCGCGTCCGGCATCCCGGCGTGGGTGACGATGGGCCAGCCGCTGAAGTCCACGGCGGTGACGGGCTCGGGCAGCTTGCCGTCGAACAGCGGGCCGTCCAAAGGCGCGAGTCTGAAGCCGTAGCGGTCGAGCCACGCCATGGCCTTGGGCGAGAAGTGCAGGAACGCCATCTCCTGCTCCACCGCGGCCCCGGCCCAGGACGGCAGCCCCTCGTCGATGACCGCGTCGACGTCGCCGGAAACGATTCCCTCCAGACGCCGCGGATTGCTCGGCCGCACCACCGGCTCCACCACGCCGCCCCACTCCTCGAAGGTCTTGAGGCTCATTCCGTGGGCCCGCAACGCCGCATGGATGGCGAAGCTGACGCAGTCGTTGGTGGCCACCGAGACCCTGAGGGCGGGGCGCCGCCGCTTGAGCTCTTCCATGGAGCGGATGCCGAACTTGCGCGCCACCGCCACCACCAGTCGGTCGTTGGAGGGAAAGACCGCCAGCGCTCTCAACGGCAGCGGTTTCCGAAAGGCGCCGCGCCCGTGGCAGGCCATGGAGGCGATGACCGAGGGATTGAGCCAGCCGATGTCGATCTTGCCCCGGCCCACCAGGCGGGCGCCCTGGATGCCGCTGCACCAGGCCGGGCTGATGGCGATGTTGAAGGCGAAGGGCGGACCCGCGGACGCGGCGGAGCCGGGCAACTCCACCGACAGCCTGATGGCGCTGGTCATCATGGTGGGAACCGTGTCGTAGAGGCCGGCCAGGAGCCTGGTTCCGATCTGCGCCCGCAAGAGGCTGGAGCTCATGGGTTTCACGCTGCGGTCGTCGTAGGTCATGTCTTTTTCTCCTTCGTTGCGGACCGTGCGGGGACTCGCGCGACGGTCGTCCGTCTCCGTCCGGCACAGGTTAGCCTATCTCATCCGGGTATTGTACAATATGCCGTCTCGCGGAACAGCTTCGCGATCCGCCTGTCCCCCTTGTACATGGCAACACTGACCGCTCTGGGAGCTGCGTTCTTCTTTGGTTCCGCCCACATCCTGGTGCGCTACGGACTGAGCACCGGCTCACCCACCACCGCCATCACCTTCAACATCATGACCATGGGCACGGTGTTGCTGGCGGTCATGGGGCCGTGGGCGGACTGGACGCAGGCGTCGGCGCCCGCGGTGGGGTGGTTCATGCTGGCCGGGGCGGTGGCGCCGCTGACGACCCAGTTCCTGTTCTACGAGGCCATCTCCCGGGTCGGCGTCGCCCGGGCCTCGCCGCTCAGGAATACCTCGCCTCTGTTCGCCGGCCTGCTGGCCGTCGCATGGCTGGGCGAGCAATGGACCGTGGCGCTCGCCAGCGGCACCGTCATGATCATTCTGGGAGCGACCGTGCTGGGCATGCGCGACCGCAAGGCGCTGACGGCCTTTCGAAAGCGGGATCTGCTGTTCGCCCTCGGCGCTTCGGTTCTGGGGGGCGTTGCCAGCCCCATTCGCAAGTTCGGCTACTCGATGCTGACGTCAGTGCCGCTGGCCATCTGCCTGACGTTGATGGGGAGCCTCTGCGGCCTGCTCCTCTACGTGGTGGTCGGGCGCGGTTACCGGGACGTCATGGTCAACCGTGGCACGGTGCTCTGGTTCGGGCTCTCGGGAGTGGTCACGAGCTGCGGCATCACCTCCTACATGTTGTCGCTGAGCCTCGGCGACGTGGTGCTGGTGGACCCCCTGATCGCCACCACGCCGCTGTTTTCGGTAACCTTCACGCACCTCTTGCTCAAGGATCAGGAACGGGTCACGTCCAAGGCGGTCATCGGAGCGTTGCTGATATGCGCGGGCGGCGTTGTGCTGACGGCCTTTTGACAGGTTCGGTTGACAGGGCATGGATGGGCCGTTAACGTGCCGCACGTGAACCCTGCCGATGAAATCGTGGCCATCGTGGACGAGGACAACAACGTCGTCGGCTCCGCGGCGCGGCGGGAGATGCGGGCGCGGCGGCTGCTGCATCGCAGCACCTATATCCTGGTGTTCAACTCCCGGGGCGAAGTCTACGTGCAGAAGCGAACCCTGACCAAGGACGTGTTCCCAGGGTACTACGATCCCGCGGCCGGCGGCGTCGTGCTGGCCGGCGAGAGCTATCTCGACGGCGCCCGTCGCGAGCTCGAGGAGGAGATGGGCATCCGCGACGCTCCGCTCCGGAGCCTGTTCGAGTTCTTCCATGCGGACGCCGACAGCAGGGTATGGGGCGCGGCCTACCGATGCGTCTACGACGGCGCCGTGACGTTGCAGGAAGAGGAAGTGGAGAGCGGCGCCTTCATGGCGGTTGACCAGGTATTCGATGCGGCGGCGACGGCGCCGTTCACCCCGGACGGTCTGTACGTGCTGCGGCGCTACGCGGGATCGGTTGACGGGACGAGTCCCCGCCCTTGAACCCCATCATTCAGATCGCAGGCATTCTTGACGAGGCCGAGGCGCGGATGCTGGTGGAGAGCGGTGTCCATCGGCTCGGCTTTCCCCTCGGCCCGGACGTCCGCCAGGAAGATCTCCCGGAAGACGAAGCGGTGTTCCTCATCCGGACGCTCGGCCTGGGTCCGCACGCCTGGCTGATTACCTACCTCGATGACCCACGCTCCATCGCCGCCCTTTGCGGCAGGCTCGGCTGCGCCGGCGTGCAACTGCACGGCCCCATCGGTGACGGCCAGGTGGCCGGGCTCAGGGCGCTGAAACCGGGGCTGCAGGTGGTCAAGAGCCTGATCGTCCGGGACGATAACCTGGCAGAGCTGGAGACTTGTGTGGCGGTCTTTGCACCGCACGTGGACGGCTTTATCACGGACACGTTCGATCCCGTCAGCGGAGCGTCCGGGGCCACCGGCAGGACCCACGACTGGGACATCAGCCGCCGGCTGGTGGAACTCAGCCCTCGACCTGTCATACTGGCCGGAGGACTGACGCCGGAGAACGTCGCCCAGGCCATAGAGGCGGTAAGGCCCGCCGGGGTCGACGCGCACACCGGAGTCGAGGGTGAACACGACCGCAAGGACCCCGACCGGGTCCGGGCCTTCGTGGCCGGATCGGGCGATGCCTTCGCCGCGCTCGCCGGTCCGTCCGGCTGATCCATTCGGCCGCGCGGCTCCGTCCCGGCGCGGCCGGGCAGCGGCACGCAGGAACAGTCGCCGACGCAACGGCCTCCGACGGCAGGAAACGGAAGAGATCATGAGACTGGGACTGAGTCCTTTGCAGGGCACCGAGAGCTTCGAGGAGACCATACGGGAATGCGAGCGGGCGGAAGCCGCGGGGTTCGATTCGATCTGGCTCGGCGAGCACCACAACAATCCGGTCCTCTATCCGGCGCCGCTCCTGGGACTTGCCGCCATCGCCGCCCGCACCAGCCGGGTGGCGCTGGGAACCGGCGTCCTGCTGCTGCCCCTCCATCATCCCATGAGCGTAGCGGAGGAGGGGGCCATGGTGGACATGATCTCGGGAGGCCGCCTCATCCTTGGGGTGGGGGCCGGGTACGCACCCGAGGAGTTCGCCGCCTTCGGCTTGTCGGTGAGGCAGCGCGGCAGCCGGCTCGATGAAGGAGCAGCCCTGGTGCGGCGGCTGTGGACCGAGAGCCACGTTACCCATCACGGCCGCTATTACCACGTCGAAGACGCCACGGTGGGACCGAGACCGGTGCAGCGGCCGGCGCCGCCGATCTGGTTCGGCGCCTGGACCGCCCCCGCCATCAATCGGGCGGCACGCCTGGGCGACGCCTGGCTGGGGGGACCTTCGGCGGCGCTGTCGGAGCTGTCGTCGTGCGTGAAGTCATACCGGCGGACGCGCGCCCGGTTGGGCAAGGACCCGGGCGAGATCGCCGCCTTCCGTTACATTTTCGTCGCCGACACCACCGGGCAGGCGCTGGCTTCGGCCGGGGATTCCTTCATCCGGGCCTACGAGGACATGTACTTCCGCTGGCCGCACCCGATCATCAAGCGGCCGGCCGGGGATCTCACCATCGAGCGGCTCGCCGAGAACCGGATCATCCTGGGCGACCCCGAAACCTGCGTCCGGGAGATCTCGCGCTTCCGGCAGGAGTTGGGCCTCACCCATCTGATCTGCCGCTTCTCCGTCCCGGGCATCTCC
The DNA here is from genome assembly GCA_963422385.1 of Binatia bacterium. Classification (GTDB taxonomy): domain Bacteria; phylum Desulfobacterota; class Binatia; order UBA9968; family JAJDTQ01; genus JAJDTQ01. Next base: position 1,648,035 of record OY729432.1, read on the forward strand.
CGCGAGGCGTCCCTGGCATCCCTCGATCTCTTCGCCCGGGAGGTCATGCCGGCCTTGCGGTGAGAACAGGCCGGGTCGTCCGGCCTTGCCGACGGCGAAGAGTCCCGTTGCTACCGATGGGTATGCTACAGGCCGCCGGATTCCACCGTGGCATCGAGCTCTCGCCACCAGTTGGCCAGCATCTCGTTCTCGACCACGCGCTCCCGGAACCTGCGCCGTTCGTGACTGACCGCGGTGTAGTCCAGACCTCCGAGATGCGCGCCGATGGCTTGCTGGGTCATGCCGCCGTAGCGGTACAGCAGCTCCATCAAGAGCCCCCGCTGGTCGCGGCAGCGGCCCCGCTTCCGCTGGAGCCGCTCGGGCGCCAGCCTGAAATAGGTGGCCACCCGGGCGGTGATCCGCGCGGGGTCCGCCCGTTGCGCCCGTCTCGGCAGCGCCTGTTCTCCGGGACCGTCGGCGGCGTTGGCCCACCGCTCCCTGGCCTTCGTCCAGAAGCGGTCGTCGCCCAGGATCACCTGGCCCCGAAGCTCCTTCCACGGACTCGACACGGCCTGCTCCAGGCCGTCCTGGACGAACCGTCCGTACCGCCGCCGTGAGTAATGCACCTGCGACAGCACCTCGTCATAGCGGACCCAAGGCTCCCGGCGCGGGGCGGATACGTACCCGCCCAAGCTGCTCCAGCGATACTGCCACAGTTCCCGGACCTGCTCCGGAACCCCGGGTCGCTTCCGGCGGCGGGCCCGCACCGGATTCATGTGGACATACCGGCTCAACGGCAGCAGCCAGACGTCGGGCTGGATCAGAACGGCCTTGAAGCGGCCCCGGTAGAGATGACCGGTACGGCGGTGTCGCCGGTTGAAAAAGGAGGTGTACGCGACGTTGAAATGCCGCATGAAGTCGGAGAGGTTGGCGCCGGGGGTCTCCGCGATCAGGTGAAAGTGATCGTTCATCAGCACATAGGCATGCAGTCGCACCTCGTATATCTCCAACGATTTCCGCAACCTGTCGAGGAAGTTCCGCCGGTCGTCGTCGTCTCTGAAGATGTTCTTGCGATCGTTGCCGCGGCAGGTGACGTGGTAGTGAGCGTGCGGGTACTCGATCCGTAAAGGCCGTGCCATGACTCCCGTTCCCCGTGGAGTTCAAGATTCGACCCCACGCGCCAGAAGTAAATCCGGTGGAGGCTCGATGTCAAGGGAAAGTGGTAGGGGTGGCGCCGGGTCGCGGTCCGGAGGCCGTCAGTCGGCCAGCCGCTCGATGACCGCGTCGGCGAAGGCTTCGGTTCCGAGGCTGCCTCCCAGGTCCCGGGTCTTGCAGTCGTCGTCGAGCGCCCGGTCGTAGGCGGCCTCGATTCGTTTCGCCACCTGACGACAGCGGTCGTCCTCGCGGGTATCCTCCAGATGGTTCAACAGCATCACGGCGGACATCAGCATCGCCAGGGGATTGGCCACGCCGGTGCCGGCGATGTCCGGGGCCGAGCCGTGCACCGCTTCGAACACCGCACGCTCGTCTCCGAAGTTGGCTCCCGGCACCACGCCGAGCCCGCCCACGAGTCCGGCGCACAAGTCGCTGATGACGTCGCCGTAGAGGTTCTCGAGCAGCAGCACGTCGAAGAGGCCGGGGTCCTGCACCAGCTTCATGCAGCCGGCGTCGATGATGTTCTCCTCGTACTCGATGTTCGGGTACTCGTGCTGGTGGATGCGGCGGGCACACTGCAGGAACAATCCGTCCGTCACCTTCATGATATTGGCCTTGTGAAAGACCGTGATCTTGCGGCGCTGCCGCCGGGTGGCGAAACGAAAGGCCCAGTGGGCGATGCGCAGGCTGGCGCTCTTGGTCGCCACCTTCATGCTCATCACCACGTCGTCCGTGACCTGGTTCTCCACGCCGCTGTAGAGCCCTTCGGTGTTCTCCCGGACGATGATGATGTCCACGTCCTGAAAGCGGGTCCGGGCCCCGGCCAGGGAGCGCACCGGGCGCACGGCGGCATACAGGTTGAGGCGTTGGCGCAGTTGGACATTGACCGACGTAAAGCCCTCGCCCACCGGCGTGGTGCACGGTCCCTTGAGGGCGACGCCATGATGCTCGATGGCTTCCGTGGTGGACTCGGGGAGCACATCCGGGCCGTTTTCCAGAGCGGCGACGCCCGCCTTGCGTTCGACCCATTCGACGGGCGCGCCGGCCGCGTCGAGGACCCGACGCACGGCTTGCGTGATTTCAGGACCGATACCATCCCCCGGGATGAGTACAGCGGAATGTGTTTTCATGAGAGCCGAGTTGGTTGTCGGGTTGTTGTCCGTCAGATGCAGCGCCCGCACGGAAAAATTTCAGTATAGCGGAAATGAACGGGTGGGGGGAAGTCGTAGAGCACTCCGCGATCATGACACACGACCGGCTGCTTGAACCGCCACGGGTTTCCCGGAGACTGTTTTGGTTGTAGGAGTTCCGGACAGGGAGGGCACGAGAGATGAGCACGCAGGTGGAGATACGGCTCGACGTTCCGTACGGCGGCGGGCCGGACGGAAGGCTTTGCAACGACGTGTATTTGCCGGCCGGGCCGGGGCCGCATCCGGCGCTGCTCTGCCTGCACGGCGGCGCGTGGGCCCACGGGAGCCCGCGCCAGTACCAGGAGTGGGGGCCGTGGCTGGCAGCCCGCGGCTACGCCTTGGTGGCGGTGGACTACCGGCTGTCAACGGATGTCTCGCCCTCCTGGCCGGGGGTGCACGAGGACGTGCAACGGGCCCTGTGCTGGCTGGTGGAGGAGGCGCCCGCGCTACGAGTCGATCCGGCGCGGCTGGGGCTCGTGGGCGACTCGGCGGGCGGGCACATGGCGGTGCTGCTTTCCCTGGAGGATTGGATGAGGCCGCATCTGCGCGCGGTGGTGGGGGTCTATGGCATCTACGACCTCCTCGACTGGTGGGAGGTGACCCGGAGGCGTCAGGACGACCCCGTGGGCAGGCTCATGGGCAGGACCCCCGCCCAGGCTCCGGAAGACTACCGCCGGTTCTCGCCGCTTCAGGGAGTCGAGGCTCAAGGCGTGCCACCGGGGGTTCCCTACCTCATCATCCACGGTGAGCAGGACCCCATCGTCCACCACAACCAGTCCGAGCGTTTCATCGCCACGCTTCGCGCCGCCGGCGCCGAAGTCGAGACCCTGTTCGTCCCGGGCGCCGGCCACTCGTGGTTCACCTACCTGCCCGACGAGCCCGACCGCCGTCGCGTCGATCAGGAACCCAACGTCACGGTGGCGCCGGTGCTCCGCGGTTTCCTTGAACGCAACATGGCGTCCCGTATCGGAAATTCCTGAAGCCGCCGAATCTCTCGTTGCCGGCCGGCGGACGAGTTGCAGCGGGCGGGTTTCAAACCCGCCCGCGCTCCCACCAACGGGCCTTTGCGGCCGACCCTCCGGCTCGCTAATTAATACTGGGCGGCGCGGCGCCGCCGGAGGAATTCCCCAGCCACGATGGGCGGATACTGCCGGGGACGGTCGGCGCCGCAACACGAATCCATGCAACGGACCGTGACCTGGCTGTCGGGATTGTAGAAAAAGACCGTGGAGTACCGGGACTGCATCACGTCCGCACCGGGCAATGCCACGCGATGCGTCGCCGACCGGTAGATGCCATTGGTCCAGCGTGACAGCAGGTCTGCTACGTTGACCGTGACGGCGCCGGGAACCACCGGGACCGTCAGCCATCGGCCGTCCACCAAGGCTTCGAGTCCTTCCACCGAATCCTGAAAGACAAGGGTCACGGTGCCGTAGTCGGTATGGGTGCCGGCACGTAACTGGCCGGCGCCGGGCTGACGCTCCAGCGGCGGATAGTGGAAGAAACGCAGGGTGCTGGCGTGGGGCGCGTGCTTGTCCACGAAGAAGTCCTCCGGCGCCCCCAGGGATAGCGCCATGGCTTGCACCAGCGCCGCGCACGCCCGGGCGCCCGCCTCGTGGAGATCCAGGACCGTCCGACGGAAACCGGCGACCGGAATGTGCCACTGGTCGAGCAGCTTCAGACTGGCCTGGTTCAGGCTGAAGGATTCCTTGAGGTCCCCGGGCTGTTCCGTATCGAGGTGCTCGACAGCGACGCCGACGTAGCCCGAGATGACGTCCCGATCGGATCGTCCGATGGCTTCCTTGACCTCCCTGGGCAAGGCAAAGAACTCCCTGGCCTTGGTCGACACCCGTTCGAGCAACCCTTCGGGCAGCGGCAGGTTGGTGACGTTGAGAAAGCCGAACTCGCTGCAGGCCGCGCGGATCTCCCCGGCCACCCGGCGGCGCGCCGCGGCGTCACCGCTCAGGAACGGTCCGAAGTCGACTTCCGGTATGCCTGACACCATGGGTTTCCAGTGAGTTATCCGCATCCGTCAATCGCGCGGCACCCGCCTCGGTGACAAGTCGCTCCAGCCTTTCGTAGGGCTCCGCGCCCACGATGGCCAAACCTTCCGACAGATAGGTCGGGACGGCTGATACGCCAAGGGAGTGGCAGCGCTGCCAGTCATCGTTCACCGGCTGCTGGAAGGTTCGATCGGACAACACCCGCCGCGCTTCCCTCACCGGCAACCCCGCATCTTCGACCAGTTGGAGCAGGACCTCGGGTTGTCCGATATTCGCCGCGTCGACGAAGTACGCGCGGAACACCGCGTCGTTGAAAGCGTCGCCCCGGACCTCGCGCTCCGCCCATTTCGCCAGCTCCTGGGCCAGCCGGCTGTTGTAGCTGAACTTGCGTTCGGTGAACGGCAAGCCCTCCCGGGCCAGCATGGCATCGACCCGGCTCGGGCCGCTCATGTTCCGCGGCTTGCCCTCGGGCGGGGTCTCGGGATGCAACGGGAATTGGATGAACACCACATTGAGATCGTAGTTCTGCCGCAGTTTCTCAATACGCCCGGTACTGAGATAGCACCACGGTCAGACGAAGTCGGAAAAGACCTCCAGGGTCACTCGATCGGCCATCGGCATCTCCTTTCCCGCGGTCCGCCGGATTGGTTGGCGAGTCGCAACGACGCACCATGCTATCAAATCGAGTTGCGTCGTGCGAGAAGAGGGGCGTGCAAGCTGCCGTCAAGAGTCATGCGCCGGGAGGTCTCACTTGGCTGGCTATTTCCCCGTCGCGGTCCCGCTCGACAAGTGCAATGTCATACTGGCTCTGGAGTGCGAGCCAGAAACCTAGCTGATTCCCGAAATAGCGGCCGAGCCGCACCGCGGTTTCGGCGGTAATCGACCGCCGACCGTTCAAAATGTCGGTGATACGACCGGAAGGAACGCCGAGGGCCAAGGCCAACCGGTTGGCGCTCAGGCCGCGGGCCTCCATCTCACGTTTCAGCAGTCTACCTGGATGGACAACAGGGGGCATCACATCATCCCTTGTGATAGTCGATGATCTCGACGTTAAAGGTATCGCCCTTGCGGAACCCAAAGCAGATTCGCCAAGGGCCGTTTACGATCATCGCCCACTGCGCCTTGCGCTCGCCTTTGAGCTTGTGCAGCCCGACGCTCTTGAGCGGGCTCAGGTCCCGAAGCGTTTCGGCGGCGTTCAGCGCAAGCAGCAGATCAATGGCTATGTCGATATCCAGGCTACGGAAGACTCCAGTCGCTCGCCGTCCCGGACTCGGTGGGTGACAGCGTTACGCCAAGACCGGATCATGGCAGCAACGTACTGCGTACTACAGTCAATTGCAGCACACTTGCCAAGTGTTTCATGATTTGCGCGACAAGTGCGCAAGAGCAATCCTGAGTCGCAACGAGCCGTGGGAAAAGAACGCAGCAACGAGACAGCCCCCGCCTAGCCCCTGTCGAATCTGATCGACAGGTTCCTCCCGCGGGTACGCGCCATGCGTGTCCCGGAGCGTCCGGGAGACTGCCAAGGAGCATCTGCTGGACGGGTTCGCCACCATGCTGGTGGAGTCCCGGAGACGGCGGGTCGCAGAATCCGCGCGCACGTGGCCGCTCTGGGCGGCCGGGGCGAATCCTGCGTCATCGGGACGGCGCTCAAGGTTCCGTGCCAGATGGCGGCTCTGGCCAACGGGGTCCAGGGACACGTGCTGGACTATGATGACGCCCAGCTCACGACGGCGCCGGGTCGGCCCTTCGGCCAGCAGACCCATCCGACGACACCGCTTCCACAAGCGTCTTCGAGGATGCCATGGGGTTCTTCAGGGCCGCCTGCGGAGACCGCTACGACCGTGAGTTGCTGCAATTCGGCAGCCCGTATTTCCTGAGCAAGCCGGGCATCGTCATCAAACGCTACCCCTGTGCCATCGTCATGCATCCGGTGCTGGATGCACTGCTGGCGTTGGTCGAGCGTCACCCGGTGAGCCCCGACACCGTGGAAGGTTTGCGCATCCACCTGCATCCGGACTCCGCACGGCCGCTGGTCTACAATCGTCCCGAGCGCGGCCTCGAGGGCAAATTCAGCCTGCCCTATACGGCCGCGGCGGCGCTGCTCGACGGCCGGGTCACCCTGGAGCACTACACCGACGCACGGGTACGTGACGCCGGGATCCGGGCGCTGATGTCTCGGGTGGAGTTGGTGCGGGACCCCGAACTGAATCCTCTCGGCGGCCAAGGCGCCCCGGCCAAGGTGGAACTGGTTTTAATGGACGGCCTTCGGTACTATGAAGCCGCGTCGGGGGCTCCCGCCAAGCGCCCAAGCCGGTCCGCGCTGGAAGAAAAGTTTCGGGAATGCGCCGAGTACGCGCGGGTCGGGAAGGGGAGGAACCTCCGGAAGTTCCTGGACACGTTGTGGTCCCTGGAGAGCGTCGATTCGCTGGCGTCGTGGCTGCGCCTCTTGCGCGCGTGAGACCGGACAACAATGAACGGACGGACATGAGCGAGATACGTTTCATCGACACCACCATAAGGGACGGACAGTTGAGCCTGTGGGCGCTAGGCATGCGCATCGGCGCCATGCTCGGCGCCGCCGAAAAGATGGACCGCTGCGGATTCGAGTCCATGGAGTTCTTCGGCTTCGCCAGCATCATCAAGCAGGTGCGGGAGCACAAGGAAAATCCTTGGGACTGGGTGCGGCTTGGGGTGAAGCGGTTTTCCAGGACCCGGCTGCGCTATCACGGCGGCCTCGGTTCCGGGTTCGAGCCCATTCCCCCGTGCGTGATCCACCTCGTGATGGAGCGCGTCATCGCCCACGGCATCACCCTTACACGTTCGTCGAACCCGTGGAACGACTACAGCGTGCTGGCCAGGGAGATCGAGCTCCTGGGGGGCATGGGCATGGAGGTGGTAGCCAACATCATCTACTCGGTCTCGCCCAAACACACCAACGAGTACTACGTGCGGAAGACACAGGAGTTGGCGGCGCTGCGACCCTACCGCATCTGCTTCAAGGACGTCGGCGGGCTGCTGACGCCCGAGCGCACCCGGGAGATGCTTCAACTGGTCATGGCCAACATCGGCGACGTCCCGCTGGAGTTCCACGCCCACTGCAACAACGGCCTCGCGCCCCTGAACTACGTCGAGGCCCTCAAAATGGGGGTCAGGACGCTCCACACCGCCATTCCGCCGCTGGCCAACGGGTCTTCGCAACCCTCCATCCACAACGTGGCGGCCAACGCCCGGGCCCTCGGCCTGACGCCGAGGGTGGACCTGGAAGCCGTCAAGCCGGTGGAAGAGCACTTCACCCGCGTGGCCCGACAGGAAGACCTCCCCATCGGCGCTCCCAAGGAGTACGACCACGCGCAGTACCTGCACCAAGTCCCCGGCGGCATGATCTCCAACCTGCGCTACCAGCTCACGGCCGTGGGCATGGGCGACCGGATCGATGAGACTCTGGAGGAGGCCGGGCGCGTGCGCGAGGAGTACGGCTATCCCATCATGGTGACGCCGCTGGCCCAGTTCGTCGGCACCCAGGCGGCCGTCAACGTCATGGTGGGAGAGCGTTACAAGGAGGTCACGGACCAGAGCATCCAGTACGCCCTGGGGTATTGGGGCGAAGAGGGCGCGCGGCTGATGGATGAGGAAGTCAAGGACAAGATCCTCAGCCGGCCGCGAGCCCGGGCGTGGAAGGACTGGACCCGGCCGCAACCCTCCCTGGATGAGGTGCGGCAAAAGTTTGGCGGCCCGGGCGTGTCGGACGAGGAGTTGGTGTTGCGGGTCATCGCCGGCCCCGACTCGGTCAAGGAGATGCTGGCGGCCGGCGCGCCAAAGGAATTTTTCGACGCCAGCCGTCCCGTCTCCGAGCTGATGAGGCAGCTCGCGGACGTCCGCGAGCTGCGGCAGGTCCACATCCAGCGAGGCGGCCTCTCGTTGCGGCTGGAGCAGAGAGACGCTTGAAGGAAGCCGAATCGGCCGTCTGTTGACGTAAGGTGCACCCGTGAAACTGACCGACCGGACCCTTTTCACTCTCGGCGTCTTCGTTCTCGTTCTCGTCTTCCTCGTGCTGTCCCTGGGCTATCAGCCGCGCGCCCGTCTGGTGCCCATCATCATCGCCGTCCCCACGCTGTTGCTCACCCTGCTCCAGCTATTGATCGACATGATCCCCGCGGTCGCCCGCCGCTTGAGCTTCTTCCAGGAATACGACCTCTTCGGCATCGATACCGGCCGCGCCGTCGAACCTTCCCGGGAAAGTGGCTCCTCAAGCACCGTCTACCGCCGCGAGCTCAGCTTCGCCGCTTGGCTTCTGCTGCTCGTCGCCCTGATCTACTTCCTCGGCTACCTAGTAGCCATCCCCCTGTTCCTCACCTCGTTCATGCGCCTGCGCTCCTCCGAAAGCTGGCCCATGACCCTCTCCATCACCGCCGCCACCTGGACGTTCGTCTATGTCGTCTTCATCGTGGTCATGGGCGCCCCGCTGCACGAAGGAGTGGTGTGGAAGGTGATGGGGCTGTGAGCCGGGTTTCTTATTTCGGCCAGTAGAGGAATTTCCAGGCATCAATTTGTCCTTTCTTGCCTGTTATGGATGGCAATGAGATCAGGGGTGCTTTCGTTGTTCCTGCTGGTGCTGGCCGTGCCCGTTAGTGTTGGCGATTTCGACGGAACGAGCAATACCCAGCCTGTGGAAGACGGATTACTGTGTGCATTGAGTGCTTGGTTTGCATCGCTGGGCGATGTCCAACGGTTGACTGCAAGTGGACTTTTGCGGCATTGTTGGCATGATAACTTGTACGTACATGGATTTCGAATGGGGCGAACCCAAGAATCAGGCCAACATCCGCAAGCACGGCGTCGGCTTTCAGACGGCGAGTCGCACCTTCGACGGGCCCGTGTTGACCCGGCGCGATCGTCGCAAGGACTATGGCGAGGCCTGCTACGTCAGCATCGGAGAGTTGGAGAATGCAGTGCTGGTCGTGGTAGCCCACACCGACCGTGCGAGGCGCACACGTTTGATATCGGCCCGTCCCGCGTCCCGCAAGGAAAGGCAGGCCTACCATGAGAAGACATCGTAACCCCCTCACGCCCGCGCAGATTGCCGCCGCAAAGGACGAAGACATCGACTTCAGCGAGATTCCGGAACTGGACGAAGCGTTCTGGCGGGACGCGGAGCTTGTCGAGCCGGATTCTACGGAGCAGATCACCATGCGCGTCAAGCGTTCGGTGTTGGACTATTTCAAGGCGCCGGGAAAGGGTTACCAAACGCGGATCAACCGCGTGCTCGAAAGCTATGTGAGGGCACACCGCGAGCCGCGATGAAGCATCCCCGTCGACGGCAGAATACCAGCGGCCGCAAGGGCGACCGGTCGCCCTTGTGGGGATGGAGTGGATCCCGGTTCAACTCCTGCGGTGGGAGTTTCTAGGTTGAGACGAGTTTCCAGGTTCCGTCGGGCTGACGGCAGGCGGTGCCGTACGCTTCTTCGGTGCGGCCGCCCACCGTAATGGTTTGAGTGAACTCGCGGCAGTACGTTCCGTCCGAGCGTTGATACGTTTTCTGCGGAGTTATGGTGCCCTGGTTCCCGGAATCGGGGTTCTTCCACGTGGAGGTCTTCCCTGCCTGTACCTTTTCCAGCGACTGCTGCGTTGTGCGCTGCATTGTCAGCCGGTCTGCACGATCCAGCGACTTGCCGACCTCGTTGCCGAGCATTGCGCCCAGCAACGTCCCGACGCCCGTAGCCACGAGCTTTCCGCGGCCCTTGCCCACTTGAGAGCCGGCGAGCCCGCCGGCGGCCGCACCGAGCAGCGTTCCAACGGCTTCTTTGTCACCTACCTTCCCGGTGCAGCCGGCAAGAGCCAGAGCCAAGGCCATCAGGCCCACCAGTGAAATTCTTAGTGCATGCATGGCGTCTCCTCATGTTGTCGGATGCAAGCCTGGCGTCCAGGGCTACAGTCCGTCACGGTAGCTGCCGTCGGGAACACGCTGCCGGTTTCCTTGTCCGCGTGGAATCCGGCTGCAACCATTATTTTTTCCTGAACTTTGAGCAGAGTCAAGCGGTCCTGGGGCCTGCCTACGAGAACAACTTCAACTGGCTGTCCCGCTTCCGGGTTCGCGCCCCGACAGGCCGCGTGCGGCTTTGCTCGAGGAGCCGTTCCTCGATGTCGGCCAGGTAGGGAGAAGGGGGCATCTCACGGAGCCTTCCGTGCCAGCGTCGTTTGCGGGCGCGGCACAGATAGAGCCTGGTCTTGGCGCGGGTGACGCCGACGTAGAACAGGCGCCGCTCTTCGGCGGCGTCCTCCGGTTCGCCCTTTCCCCAGGTCAGGGGGAGCAGGCCGTCCTCACAGCCGACGATGAAGACGACGGGGAATTCGAGACCTTTGGCGGCGTGGAGGGTGAGCAGCGCGATGCGGTCGGCACGGGGGTCCCAGGTGTCCGCCTGGGTGCCCAGGGCCAGCTCGGAAAGGAAGCGCTCCAGGTCTTCGCCGCAGGCGTCGGCCAGAGGCCGCAACAGCTCGCAAGCTTCCAACGTGTCCGCGGCTGGCGTTTCCTCGCCGCGCCGGACGGCTTCGAGCCGCTGCCGTACGGGGCCGGCGCCTGAGTCGCGGCGCAAGGTGTCCACGAGCGCGGCCACGCCGGGATGAGCCAGAAGGGGGTTGTGGGAGCGTTGCTGGAAGGGCATGCCGGAGCGCTGCAGTGCCTCGACCAGTGCGTTGGCCTGGGCCTCGGTGCGGTAGAGCACGGCGAAATCCGAGAACGAGAAATCGTGACCCTGGGCCTCGGCCGAGCGCCCGCTGTCGATGGAGAAGAAGCTGTGGCCGCCAAGGGTTTGCTCCAGCGACTGCACGACGAACTCGGCCTCGGCTATTTCGCTCGGGGCGTCGTGGAGGGTGACGCGGTTGGGGGCGTCGTCGAGCACCGGGATGGACGGTCCCGCGGAGGCCGATGCGGCGATGACCTGCGACGAAAGGGTTACGATGTTGCGGTTGGACCGATAGTTGTGGCTGAGCCGCACCACCCGGGCGCCGGGGAAGTGCTCGGTGAACTCCGAGAAGAACCGCCGGTCCGCGCCCCGGAAGCCGTAGATGGCCTGATCGGGGTCGCCGATGGCGCAGACGTTGCCGTCGGGAGGGACGAGTTGCCTGATGAGCCGGACCTGCTGCTCGTCCACGTCCTGGTACTCATCGATGCACACCCACGGATACCGCTGCCGCACCCGAGACCGGGTTTCGAGGCTGTATTCCAGGGCGTCCGCGGCCCGGATGACGAGGTCGTCGAAGTCGCACCAGTTGCGTGTTTCCATGCCCTGCGCGTAGGCTTCCGCTGCTTGCGCGAGCATTTTGTCTCCCGGCGGCGCACCCGTTCGCCTGGCGTGGGAAATGGCCTGCAAGCGGCCCCGGGCCTGCCGTTCGGAGATCCCCATCGCGTCCTGCAGCAACCGGAGCCGCTCGGCATCCGATGCCACCCGGAAGCCTCGCTGCAACCCGGCGGCGTTCCGGTGGTCACGGAGCACGGCGAGGCCCAGGGAGTGAAAGGTGTGGATCGGGACCTCCGCCCATGTGTCCGGCAGCAGCACCCGCAGACGGCCCCGCATCTCATCCGCCGCCCGGCGGGTGAAGGTCACGGCCAGACAGCCCGACGCCGCGGCGCCGTGGCTCGTGATCAGGCGGGCCAGACGATGGGTGAGGGTCCGGGTCTTTCCCGAGCCGGGTCCGGCCACGATGAGCAAAGGACCATCGACGACCTCCGCGGCCCGGCGTTGATCGGCATCAAGCTCGGCCAGCAGATCGCGACTGCCCGTAGAGAGGTCCACCGAAAGCGACAGTTGCCCCGCGGTTGCGTCATCCCGCCGCGGGCTGACCGTAGGCGCTCCGGCTGCGGGCGCCGGATCAGGCGGCTCCTGGATGGGAGTCCCTTGATCCGCGGCCGCCTGGACCGGAGCCGCCGGCTCCTCTCCGAAGAGCGACGCCCCGCGTGCGCGCCTCTCCAGCTCGGCGTCCCGGAACAGGCGAATGGTCCCGTATACGCCGTCGTAGCCGGCCTCCCGAAATACCTCCCGCCGGCGCAGCCGCGCCAACGCTTCGGCCACCAGCGAAGGCGCCACCGGTCCGATGTCCTCCAGCGGGAGGGTGTTGAGGAGTGGGAGCTCCGGTCCGAGACGCGCCAGCAACCCTTCGTAGTCCTGCGCCACCCGTTTGCTCTTGGGCCCCACCCGGTGAATCTCGGCCAGGATCTCCGGCAGCGGGATCAGCCCCTGGGTGTCGCCCGCGGTGTCCGGCCCCGCGGCATCCACCTCCCGGTCGGCCAGGTCCTCGACCCGGTGCATCACGCCCACGGTCAGGGGCCTGCCACAGGCGGGGCAGCGGCCGTGGCGCCGGCGGGTCTCGTCCGGCTCCAGGCGGACGTTGCAGTTGCGGTGGCCGTCCAGATGGTATTTCCCCTCTTCCGGAAAGAACTCCAGGGTGCCACCATAACCTTGGCCCGTCTCCAGCGCCCGGCGGATGGCGAAGTAGTCCGTCTCGGTGTGGAAGACGCACACCTCCCGGCCCAGCTTCTCCGGCGAGTGGGCGTCGGAGTTGGACATCAGCCGGAAGCGGTCCAGGGACGACACCCGCCAGTTCATCGGCGGGTCCGACGAGAGCCCCGTCTCCACGGCGAAGATGTGCGGCGCCAGGTCCCGGTAGCAGTCGTCCACGGCGTCGAACCCCGACTTGGAGCCCAGCGCCGCAAACCACGGGGTCCAGACATGGGCCGGCACGAGGTACGAGCCCGGCCCCGACTCCAGCGTCATCTCCAGCAGGTGCCGCGAGTCCAGCCCCAGGATCGGCCGCCCGTCCGAGTGCAGGTTGCCGATCCGCGAAAGGGCGGCCACCAGCCGGTCCGCCGAGTCGAAGTCCGGAGCGTAGACCAGGTGATGGATCTTCCGGGTCTTGTCACCCTTCTTGTATATGGTCGAGATCTCCACCGACAGCATGAACCGGACCGTGGTGAGGGTGCCGCCGCAGGCCGGCGGAAGCTGCTGCTCGACCACCTTCTCGAGGTCGGGCCGCAGGCGAAACAGCCCGGGCTCGGCCGGCACGAGATGTTCCTTCAGCTCGGCCCGCCATGCCGGATGGGTGAAATCGCCGGTGCCGACGACGCCGATGCCCTTCTTGCGCGCCCAGATGGCCAAGTGCTCCAGGTCGCAGTTTCGGCTGGTGGCGCGGGAGAATCGGGAGTGGACGTGCAGATCCGCGTAGAAGGCCATGGGGTGTATTCCGTCTCGACCGGAGCGGCAGGCCGCTACGGGGCGTCCGGCAGTTGACGGTGCTGCCACGTCCGCCTGAGGGGCGCGAGCAGTGGCAGCCCCAGGGCGAGGACGATGAGCAGGGTCAGCACCAGCGAGATGGGGCGGGTGACGAAGATGAGGAAACCGGTATCCGAGATGAGCAACGTCTGGAACAGCGACACCTCGGCGATCTCTCCCAGCACGTAGGCGAGGATGAAGGTGATGAAGGAATAGCTGTACTTCTTCATGCCGTAGCCGATGAACCCGAACACCAGCACTGCAAACGCATCCAGCAGATTGTTCCGCAGGACAAACGCGCCCACGAAGCTGACGACGAGCACGATGGGGATGATCAGCGAAACCCGGATGCGCGTGATCTTGACCAGGTGGTTGGCGAAAAGCAGCCCCAGGATGGACGTCCACACGTTGGCGGCGATCAACGCCAGCACCAGCGTGAACACCGTGGCCTGATGGGTGGTCAAAAGCTCCTTTCCGGGGTTCAACCCGAGCAGCAGCAGCCCCACCAGCAGGATGGCGTGGGGTGCGCTTCCCGGGATGCCGAAAGCCACGGTGGGTAGCAACGCGCCGCCGTCCTTGGCGTCGTTGGAAGCCTCGGGGGCGAGTACGCCTTCGGGCGCGCCTCGGCCGAAATCGGCCCGGTTGGGGGAAGTGGCCTGGGCTTGGGCATAAGCCAGAAACGCCGCGACGTTGGCGCCGACGCCGGGAATGATGCCCACCACGCAGCCGATGACCGCGCTGCGGAGCAACAGGAAGGAGTTCGCCAGCACGAACCGTATGCCGTCGAGCACGTCCTTGGCCGTGGGCCGGACCACGTCGGTCTGCTGCACCAGTTCGTCTCCCTTCACCGCCAGGTAGAACATCTCGGAGACGGCGAAGATGCCGATGGCGATGACCCCCGTATGGACGCCATCCCAGAGGTAGAGCAGGTCGAAGGTGTACCGAAGGTCGCCGGTGATGGGAGAGTACCCGATAAAGGCCACCAGGAACCCCAAACCGGCGGAGATGAGGCCCTTGACCGGCTCCTTCTGGGTAAGCGACGCGATCAGGCTGATGCCCAGGAGAGCCATGAGAAAGAACTCGGGCGGACCGAAGGAAAAGACGATGGAGCGCACCACCGGCAGCAGCAACAGAAAGATGACGTAGCCAAATACCGATCCCAGGGCCGACGCCGTGGCCGAGATCGCCAGGGCGTACCCGGCCCGTCCCTGCCGTGCCAGCGGATGGCCGTCGAAGACCGTGGCGATGTTGGCCACGGTGCCGGGAACGTTCAGCAGGATGGCCGAGATGGAGCCGCCGAAGGTGATGCCGCCGATGGATGCGGCGAAGACCATCATTGCCAGCTCCGGCTCCAGGGCCATGATGATGGGCAGCGACAGTGTCAGGATGACGATGCCGCCCAGGCCGGGCAGCGCGCCGAAGAGCATGCTCACCGTGGTGCCGAAAAGCACCACGAGGACGTCGGGAAAACGGAAAACGTTGATGAATGCTACACCGATGGCCTCAATCACGGGTCGTCTCTTCCCAAGCACGCCGGGTCATGAGCCCGGATACGCTTGCTGTCAGGAAGGCAGGTGAAGCCTGGCGGCGAGCGTCGCCAGGCTCTTTTGCGCGTGCCGGATACCGGCCCGGACGCTCACGGCAATGACGCATCCATGAACCATCCGGGCCGGAGCCCGCGACTGCCCTTACTTCTTTTGCTGTTTCTTGTAGAGGGCGATGAGGTCGCCGTAGTCCTTGATCAGGTTGTTGACCAGCATGGCGGTCTGTTTCCCGGTTGCCGGCGAGTGGATGACCTGGGCCTTGCTCTCCAATTCCGTCCGGGACTCGACGATGACCTGATGCACGGCGTTGCTCAGCACGTCCGCAATGGCCTGCGGCACCTTGGGCGGCGCGGCCACGAGGATGTACAGGATGCCCCCGGGCATGAGATCCTTGCGCCCGAGACTCTCCGCGGACGGTACGTCCGGGAAGAACGGATCCTTGTCCTTTTCCGAAGAAAGCTGGACCAGGCCCCGGACCTCTCCGGACTTGATGAAGGTGATCACGCCGCCCGTGGTCTTGATGGTGGTGTCCACGTCGCCGCGCGCCACCGCCACCACAAGGGTCCGTCCGCTCTTGTACCCGGTGACGTCCTTCACCTGGATACCGGTCTTGTCGATGATGTTGGCCAGCACGAAGGAGCCGGCCGAGGCCGGACCCACGGAGGAGACCTTCAAGGGCCGTTTCTTTCCCTCCGCGATCAACTGGTCAAGGGTGCGGATGGGGGAGTCGCCCTTCACGAACAGGAAACGGGGCGCCGTCGTGATCTTCGCCAGGTAGGTGAACCTGGAGAGGTCGAAACCCACGTCCCGTACCGCGGACTGCGCCAGCCCGCCCGCAGGAAGCATGCTGCCGATGACGCTGCCGTCCGCCGGGGAGCCATACAGCCGCTTGGTGCCCACGGTGCCGCCGGCGCCGGGCAGGCTCACCACCTTGACTTCCTTGACGCCGTGGCCTTCGAGCTTCTTCTGAAGCTTCGGCGCCAGCACCAGAGCCGATGTCCCGGTGCCGCCCCCCAGCCCGAAGGGAACGATCCAGGTAATTTTGCCCGGCAGCTTCTGGGCGCCGACGGTGGACCCCACCAGCAGGCACACGAGCATCGCCGCCGCGCCCGCGCCGGCCATCGCAAACGACTTCCGCAAACCCGTTCTTCTCCGCATGGTTCACCTCCGTGGTAAACTTGCCAAACCCGAGTCACGCACGCCTGCGCCATACGCGCGTCTCACATACCTGACTTGCTTACCCGCCGGGGTTATCACAGGAGCCGGGTTCTTTGCAATTTCCGTGCTTCTCTCGCGCCAGGCCGGTCGCCGGGCTGATCCACGATGGGCGAAGCGGTGACCCGCTGAAGGCCGGACCGCCCCCCTCTTCACCTACCGCCCACAGGCGATGAAGGAACATTTCGTAGCGGATCGGATCGACGTCCATGGCGACCCTCCGGTTGGTCAGATGGTCTCCGCCACGTAGTAGTCGCCACGGCCGGGCTTGGTCTGCCAGGGGTCGATGGTCTGGCGGAATTTCGTGTGGGGCGGCGTGCCGCGCCAGCGTTCGTGGTGCTCGCGGGTTTCCCAGTGGAGCAGGACCATGACGGCGGCGGGGTCCTCATCGCTGCACAGGATGAGGCCGCCGTGGCATCCGGCCTCCTTGCTGGACTGGATGGCTTCCTTGTAGGCCTTCACGTATTCGTTTCGAGTCTCGGGATCCACCGTTTGAAACCTCACTTCGTAGATCATGGCGCTACCTCCTTCGTGATGTATGGTACAGGCCGTCCGGCGGGAAGCGAGCTCGCACGATTCCCGGCTCGTTGACTTTCCGCCGCCGTGCAATGGTATAAGGGCACGAGCCGTTTGTCTTGCGGAAAGGAGCTTTTCCATGCGCATCGTCGATCTCAGCATGACCGTAGAGGAATGCGATTCGGCTCCCTTCGCTCCCGACGAGACCTACTTCAGGATCAAGCCCATCATCGACTGGGAAGAGAAGGGGTTCGTCTCGAACCTCGTGGAGATGACCGTTCACGCGGGCACCCACATCGACTCGCCGCATCATTTCTTCCGGGACAAGCCCTCGGTGGAGCAACTCCCGCTGGAGCCCTTGATGGGGACGGCGGTGGTGCTGGATCTGTCCTTCCGGTGCCAGCCCGGGGCGCGCATCACGCCGGAGGATCTGGAGCGGGCGGAGGCGGCGCTGGCGGAGCAGGGAGTGAAGATCGAGGCCGGGGGCATGCTGCTGCTCCGCACGGACTGGCCCAAGGGGCATCAAACCACCGATCCGTCCTGGTGGAACGACTCGCCGTTCCTGTCGCGGGACGCGGCCCAATGGATCGTGGACAAGCAGCCCGCAGTCATCGGCTACGATTTCGCCCAGGAGGAGAAGGGTACGGACTACCAGCACGCCGACGAGATCCTCGATAGCGGCATGACGGTCCATCGCATCATCCTGCCCAGGGTTACCTGCCAGATCGAGAACCTCATCAACCTGGACCAGATCGGCGCCACGGCGAAGATCATCGCGCTCCCGGCCAAGTGGAAGACCGAATCCGCCCCGGCCAGGGTGGTGGCGTTGCTGGACTGATGCTGCACCGTTTGAGATGAAGGCCGTCCGGGTACACGAGATGGGCGGCCCCGAGGTGCTCCGTTACGAGGAGGCGGAGGCGCCCGAGCCCCGGGCCGGCGAGGCATTGGTGAAGGTCGCGGCCTGCGGCGTCAACTACCTGGACATCTATTACCGCTCGGGTTTCCACTGGGGCGGACATCACCGGCGGGCGCTGCCCTACATTCCGGGCGCGGAGGGCGCCGGAACCGTGCTGGCGGTGGGGCGCGATGTCTCCAAGGTCCGGGTCGACGATCGGGTCGCGTACGGCATTTCCAACGGCCACGGGTCCTACGCCGATCTCGCCAACGTGCCCGAGCGCCATCTGGTGCCGGTCCCCGACGCCGTGGATCTCCGCGTGGCTGCGGCCGCCATGCTTCAGGGCATGACCGCCCACTATCTCACCCGCGACACCCACTCTGTGGGGCCCGGCGACGCCGTGCTCGTCCACGCCGCCGCGGGCGGGACTGGACTGCTGCTGGTCCAGATGGCGAAGATGCGCGGCGCCCGGGTGTTCGGCACGGTATCGACGCCGGAGAAGGCGCGCATCGCCGAGGAGGCCGGCGCCGATGCGGTCATCGACTACGCCCGCGTGGACTTCGCCGCCGAGGCGCGCCGGCTCACCGATGGTCGCGGCGTCAACGTCGTCTACGATTCGGTGGGAAAGACCACCTTCGATCAGAGCCTGGATGCATTGGCTCCGCGCGGCTGCATGGTGCTCTTCGGCCAGTCCAGCGGCCCCGTGCCGCCCTTCGACACCGCCGTGCTCAATGCCAAGGGTTCGCTTTCCCTCAGCCGTCCGAGCCTGACACACCACACGACTCACCGTGCCGAGATCCTGGCCCGGGCCGGCGACGTGCTGCAATGGGTCGAGGCGGGAAAGCTCGCCATCCGCATCGGCGCCACGCTTCCGCTGTCCCAAGCCGCCGAGGCCCATCGCCTGCTGGCAGCCCGAAGGACCGCCGGCAAGATCCTGCTGATCCCGTAACCGCTACATCGCCCACCCGACCTGGGAAAAAATCGAGCCGTCGTTACAGGATGGACGTCCGGAGCCGACGGCTCCGCCTACGAGTGCAAATCCTGCGAGAACCATTCCGTGGGCAGCTCCCGGCCCAAACCGCGTTCCTTGGCCAATTCGTAAATCCGCGCTCCGGCGGCGGCGAACTGGAGCCCCAGCCCCACGTAGTTGAGCATGCAGGTCACCTCCGCCGGGCTCTGCCGCCTTGCCGGCCATGAGCTCCCCCAGTTCCGGCTTGCGGCTCCAGTCGGCTTCGGTGCCGTGCAACTCCTCCCGGCCGTAGTCGCCCTGGCCCGACTCCGGGATTCGCTTCTCCTCGCCGGGCAAGGTAACCAGCCGGGCGGCCTCCCGGCTGGACACCACCACGCGGTCGCAACGCAGTAGCGCGTCGGCGGTCATCTCGCTGGAGCGGACGGTAGCGATGTGCATGCCGTCGCGAATCCAGCCGGCCTGAAAGAACGGCGCCAGCGCGTTGGTGACGCCCACGCGGATGGCCTGGACCAAGCCGTCGGGGAAGATGGCCAGAAGCTCGCCGGTGGCGGTGCTGAAAAGGAACACCAGCCCCACGTACCGGTTGCCCATGGCCAGCGGCACCTTGACCCGCCGCCTCTCACCGTCCACCTCCGGCCAGGTCACGATATCGGATGTCAACCGGGCGGCCGTCACGCCGAACCGTGGGATGGACCCGCCGGCGGACTTGAGGCCGTGATAGCTGCCCTCCAGGGGTCCGGGCACCAGCAGGTCCTGTCGTGGCAGGTTGGCCGCAACGCCGTTGCCCAAGTCGATGAACGCCGGATCCATGACCCTGAAGCATTCCTCCAGGGTGAAGCAGCTCCCGATCTCCTCGTTGGTGAGGATCAGCGTCATCGCGTCCGGACCGGGCTCATCCCAGGGGTCGGGAGTACTTCTCCCGCAGTTCGGCGAAACGGCATGATCGCCAACACGCCTCGCGGTTCGTCAACGCTGATCACGCCGTCCTCCTTTGAAACGGCTGTTGGGTATGTGCACCACGCGGACCGCGTCGAGCTTCCATGCCGGAGTCTCCCACATCGGCCCCTCGTCGATCTCCCGGGTTGAGACCTCGAATCGGGAGTTGGCGCCAGTGGCCCTGCGGCCCTGGATATCGATCCTGAATGCCTCCAGGAGCGCTTCCACGAAAGCCGTGGCCCGAACACTTCCACGCCGGTGCGGCGCCCCACCATCCAGCTTCCCAGCAAGATATCCGGAAGCCCGATGATGTGGTCGTAGTGAAGATGGCCGAGAAACACCTGCTCCACCTGCGCCGGGTCGATGCCCGCGCGCACGAGCTGCGTAAGGGCGCCTCGACCGCAGTCGAGCAGAATGGGCTTTCCGTCAATGATGACGGCGATACAGGATCCTTGCCGGTTTGGGTTGGGCGCAGGGACTCCTGTCCCGATCATGATGACCGCGGTCATGACGGATCCTCCAGGTGGTGGTACGTGGGTAGCGGCTGGTGGATCGGTTTATGCCGCCGCTTCATGGCGGTTCAATACTATGCCGGCCTCCGGCTCCGGCCCCTCTCCCCTCCAAATCCTCCCGTGGCGGCCAGAATGCCGACCAGAAAGCCCCCGGCCACGTCCGTCCAGATACCGTAGCTGACCCCCCCGGACGGAAAGAACAACAGCGCCCCGGCAGCCATGAAGAGACCTCGGTGGCCGAAACCCAGGGGTCTTGCGAAAAAGCCCATGAAACCCGCTGATACCAGCCAGACGCCGATGACGGCGGTGGCCGAGGTGTGAAGGATCCGAAGCGCCGAACCCTGCATGAGCAACTCCGGCGCCAATACGAACAGGAATGGAACGACATAGGCGGTCCAGCCGAAGTGGACGGCGGCGAACCCCGTGCGCATGAAATTGGCGCCGGCCACAGTGGCCGCGGTGAAGGCCGCCACCGCCACTGGCGGCGTGATCAGCGACAGCATGCCGAAGTAGAGGGCGAACAGGTGCGCCGCCATGGGCGGGATGCCGACCTCCACCATGGACGGGGTCACCAGCGTCGCCAGCAGCAGATAGACTCCGAGGGTCGGCATGCCCATGCCGAGGACGATGGAGATCAGCGCCGCCAGCAGCAGGATCATGGCGGTCTGCCCCCCGGCCATGTGGATGATGGCCTGGGTTAGCGCAAAGCCGAGGCCGGTGATGTTGAGAACGCCGATGATGACGCCGGCCATGCAACTGATCATCAATAGCTGCACACAAAGCGCGCCGGTCTTGGCAAGGACGGTAAAGATGACCCTCCAGGACATCCGCTCGCCCTGGTAGCCGATGAACAGGCCGATGGGGACGAGGCTCCCGGAGGCCCACAGGGCCGAGGTCTCCGGCCTGAGGTTGAGGTAGAACAGGCACAGGATCACCACGGCGAACGGCGCCACGTAGGGCCAGCCGGCCCGGAACACCGGCCAGCGGGGTGGTATGGAGGCCTCGTCGACGCGCGCGATACGTTCCCTTGCGGCGTAGAGGTCCGCCTGGATGAACAGCGCCAAGTAGTAGAGGATCGCCGGGATCAGCGCCGCCAGCACCACTTCCTGATACGAGATCTGCAGGAACTCGGCCATGACGAAGGCGGCGGCGCCCATCATGGGCGGCATCAGTTGGCCGCCGGTGGAGGCCACGGCCTCGATGGCGCCCGCGGCATGAGCGGGGTATCCGCCCTTCTTCATCAGCGGGATGGTGATGACCCCGGTGGAAACCACGTTGGAGGTGGCGCTGCCGGAGATAGAGCCGAAAAGGGACGAAGCGGTGACCGCGATCTTGGCGGACCCGCCGCGGTACCGGCCCATGAGCGCCGTGGAGATGTCGGTAAAGAACCGGGAGCCGCCGGAGAGATCCAGCAGGTTGCCGAAGTAGATGAAAGCGATGACGATGGTGGTGGCTACCGTGAGCGGGATCCCCACCAGCGAGTTGGAGTCGAGGCTCAGGTAGATCACCAGGCGGTCGATGTCCACGTCGCGCCCCTGGAACTGACCGGGGATAAGGTGGCTCATGAGGCCCAAGGCGAAGAACGACAGCAGAAAGACGAATAGCACGGGGCCGACGGTGCGCCGCACCCCCTCCGCCACCAGCGCCAGGATCACCGTGCCTCCCGCCAAGGTATCGCGGGGGCGCGCGTAGAGTTCCTCGAAGATCCGTTCGTAGTGCCAACTCAGGTAGGCGCACACCAGGACGCCAGCGGTTGCCGCCAGCGCGTCGTACCAAGGCACGCTGAAGCGTGCGGTGCCCGGCTTCGCCGGCTTGAGAATATAAAGGGTTCCGAGGGCGAGGCCGAGCAGCGCCAGCAGCCGCTGCTCGGCAAAGACGACGATGCCGACCGCCCGATAAAGGTCGGCGGCCTCCGCCAGGGCCGCGGCCGTCAACAGTCCGCCGAGCAGCCGCCCGGCAATCCGCACCGTCCAGGACGCAGTCCCGGCATGGACGGTGTCTCCATCACCGCCGGTCATGGCGAGGACTCAAGCCGTTCATCCGATCGCTACATCCCCATTTCCTTGTAGTAGCGCAGGGCGCCGGGATGGTACGGGACGCCCAGGTCGACGTGCATCTTCGCGGGGTTGAATTGCTTGAACATGCCGTGGGACCCGATCAGCTTCTTTTTGTTGCCGTGCAGCGCCTTGACCACCTTGTAAACGGTCTCGTCCGGAGTCTTCGTGCTCGCGTTGACGACGAAGGCCGCCGTGAAGACGTTGATGGGGCCCATGACGCCCGGATAGAGCTTGGCGGGTTGGATGGTTGCGATGCTTCCCGCCGGGACGACGCTTCGTAGCGCCGCCAGCGCCTCGGGCGTGTTGTCCATGGAAAGGACGCGGATGCCGCCCACCGCGGCATGGGCCTGCCGGGTAATGCCCGAGGTCATGGAGAAATAGGCCGCGTCGTTCTTCCCTTCCATGAAATCACGCACCCCGCGCACGCCGTTGGGAACGGGGACGCCGACCACGTCGTCGAGGCTCAGCCCCACCGTCGCCAGAACCGACCGAGCGTTCAGGGCGACGATCTTCTGTTTGGTGAAACGCGTCGGCACCCGCTTGCCCTTGAGGTCGCTCAGGGTCTTGATGTCCGAATCGTTGCGCACGTAGAACATGCTGTAGAGCGGGAACAGCACGGCCACGAGCCGTACCTTGTCCTGTTTTCTGCCATTGAACATGGCTCTCCCCAGGTAGGCGAACGAGCTGGCGGCAACGTTGGAGATGGTGAAGTCCAACTCGCCGTTGTTGGCCAGCGGCAGGGTCACCACCGGCCCGCCCTGTGGCACCACGCGCATGTTCACGCCGCCGGCCTCGATGGCGGTCTTAGCGACCCCGGCCCCGGTGGCGTACGCCAGCGAACCCTGGGGGTTGGTTCCGATGCTAACGGTCTGTGCATGAACGCCCTGGGCCAGGAACACCAGCGCCAACGCGCCGAATACGAACATTTTCATCTTGTCCTCCTCTTCCGACCGCGCACGGGAATGATGCCTCTCTTTTCATTGAAGACCGGGGGCTTTGTCAACCGATGCCAACAAGCCGAAGGCGGCGTGTTGCCTTGTGGCCGCGATTTCGTCTGTGATAGATGGGGATATCGATGCCCGCCACGACGGGTTCTTCGTATCCTGGAGGAGGTGGCGCATGGACGGCTCACGCCCGGCAGACCACTGGCGTATCGGCAAGGACAACACGGCCCTGATCGTCGTCGACATGCAGAACATGTGGGTGGACCCCCGGGGGACCCGCTATCTGCCGTCATCGGAGGACATCATCCCGAAGATCCAGGAGCTCCTGGAGGTGTGCCGCTCGTCGGACGTGCCGGTGATCTATCTCTACACCACCAAGCGGAAGGATCTGGCGGACGTGGGGGTGTTCGCTGACCTGAAGCCGTTGACTCATCACACCGACGATCCCTGGACCAACATTGAGGGGGCTCCCGGCGCGCAGTTCTGCGAGAGCGTCAAGCCCGAGCCCGACGAGATCACCATCAAGAAGTTCCGTTACAGTGGGTTCTATGGCACCAACCTGGAGAACGTGCTGCGGCGCCTGGGACGGGATGTGATCGCCATCACCGGCGTGGCCACCAACGTGTGCTGCGACAGCACCGCCCGGGACGGCGCCATGCGCGACTTCAAGGTACTCTTTCTCTCGGACGGCAACGCCTGCTTCTCCGACGAGGAACAGGCGGCGACCCTCAAGAACTTCGACAAGCATTTCGGTGTCGTGATGGATTCGGCGACCTTCCTGGAGAAATTGCAGCAGCAAGTCCGGCCCGGGCATGCGTCGGCAACCGGCCCGCGACCCGTATGATGACAACGCGACCCTGGCGCCCTTCGGAGACGTGGTCCGAGGACATACCACCGGCCCGCCGGGAGAAGGGGACATCTACCGGAGCGGCGACCGGGGCGATACCTGGGAGCGCATCGGACGGCAGAAGCGGAGCAGCCAGTTCCTCGGCTTGCCCGCCATCCGCGTGCTTCGGGCCGCGGCCGAGTCCTGGGAGCCTGTCCGGGTAAGCGAATCGTAGCGAGAGGCATGGAAATGGAGGGTATTTTGGAGGGCATTTGTGGGCGGATTCGAGGAGAATATCGGGAATATGTGACGAGAATCCAACCGCAAATGGACCCATTTCCATGCCTCGCAGTAGATTTCTGCTTTACCCGGACAGGCGCCTAGTGGCGCCGGCGGGTTCGCTTCATGAGTTACATCGGCGAAAACGCGGCGCGGGTGGACGGACCGGCGAAAGTCACCGGGACCGCCCAGTACACCGGCGACCTGGAGTTTCCGGGGCTCACCTACGTCAAGACGCTGAGAAGCGTCCATCCCCACGCCCGGCTGATTGCCGTAGACGCCGGCGCCGCGGAAGCCTTGCCCGGTGTGGTGGCGGTGCTCACCCGGGCCGACCTCTCGGCGGGAAACTCCCATTTCGGACCCGTGGTCAAGGACCAGCCCATCGTGGCCCTGGACCGGGTTCGCTACGCCGGTGAGGTGGTGGCCGCGGTAGCCGCTGAAGATTCGGACATCGCCGAAGCGGCGGTTGATCTCATCCGGGCGGAATACGAGCCGCTGGCGCCGGTGGTGGATCCGGTAGCGGCCATGGAGCCCGGCGCTCCGATCCTCCATGAAACCCGGGTGCAGTCCGAGAGCCGTCTGGACAAGGGCCACTACCATTACGGGGACCGGGCCAACGTACTGACCTTCTACAGCGTCGGCCGCGGCGACCCGGAGGAGGGTTTCGCCGCTTCGGACCTGGTCTTCGAGGACGTCTACACCACCCCCAAGATCCAGCACGGCCACCTGGAGCCTCACGTGGTCACCGCCTTCTGGGATGCGGCGGGCAAGCTGACGGTCTATTCCGCCACGCAGAACCCTTCGTCCATCCGCGTGCAGCTCGCGGAGCTGTTCGAGCTGTCGCAATCCATGGTGCGGGTGGTGGCGCCCTATGTCGGGGGCGGCTACGGCGGGAAGGTGCACCTGCGGCTGGAGCCCTTGGCCGCGACCTTGGCCCGCAAGGCCCGCAGGCCGGTTCAGTGGAAGCTCACACGTGAGGAAGTCTTTCTTACCGGTCACTGCCACGCGTCGGTGGTGCGCATCAAGACCGGCGTGAAACGCGACGGCGCCATTCTGGCCCGGGAGGTGGAAGCGATCTACGATACCGGCGCCTACGCCCTCACCGGTCCCTCCACCTCGCGCAACGGCGGCGAGGTGTCAGGCGGGCCCTACCGCATCCCGCACCAGCGCCTGACCTCCTACTGCGTCTACACCAACACGCCGCCCACCGGACCCTACCGAGGGTTCGGCGTTCCCCAGGTGTGCTGGGCCTACGAGGCGCAGATGGACGACATGGCGCGCCGGCTGGACCTGGATCCGGTGGAGATGCGGCTCAGGAACCTGGTGCGCGACGGCGACGTCTTTGTCACCGGCGATACCCTGGAGGCGGTGGGGCTGGAGGACTGTCTCCGGGCCGCGGCCGCGGCGGTCGAGTGGCAGGGCAAGGCGGAGCAGGCGCCCCGGCCTCCGGCGCCGCTGGCGCGCGGCAAGGGGGTGGCGGTCATGATCAAGACCACCATGACGCCGTCCCATTCCTCCGCCAGCGTCCGGCTCAACGCCGACGGCTCGGCGACGCTGCTGTCCGGCAGCGTGGAGATCGGTCAGGGAGTACAGACGAGCCTGGCGCAAATGGTGAGCGAGGTGCTTGGACTGCCTCGCGAACGGGTCTCCGTCACCCTGCCTGATACCGACGTGACGCCCTTCGACCAGTCCACCAGCTCCAGCCGCACGGTCTTCAGCATGGGCAACGCCGCCGTCGGGGCGGCCCGGGAGGTGGCCGCCCAACTCCTGGACATCGGCGCAGGAGAGCTCGAGGCCGACCCTGGAGACCTGGAGTTGCGGGACGGCTTCGTTCAGGTGGCCGGAGTCCCCGAGCGGCGGCTGGCCTTGAGCGACCTCTTTCGCGTGCGGTTCGGCGGGGTCGTGGGCAGCCTCTTCGGCAGCGCCTGCTACCAGAGCCGAGGCGGCGTCGATCCCGCCACGGGCAAGGGCAAGGCATCGGCCTTCTTCTTCCTGTCCGCCTGCGCCGCGGAGGTGGAGGTGGACACCGAGACCGGCAAGGTGCGGGTGATGCGGCTGGTCACGGCCGTGGACGCCGGCAAGGCCATCAACCCGCGCCAGTGCCACCTGCAGAACGAGGGCTCCATGCTCATGTCCCTGGGCTCATCCCTGTTCGAGGAGATGGTCTTCGACAACGGCCAGCCCATCAACTGCACCTTCCTGAGCTATCTTCCCCCGTCCATGCAGGACCACCCCGAGACCTTCGCATCCCTTCTGGTCGAGCATCCCCACCCCGACGGTCCCTTCGGCGCCAAGGGCATGGGCGAAGCCGCCCTCGGCCCCGTGGAGCCGGCCATCGGCAACGCCGTGGCCAACGCCCTGGGCGGCGTGCGGGTGAAGGATTTGCCGCTGCGACCCGAGCGCATCGTGGATCTGGTGCGCGGTCGAGGGACCGGACGATAGCATCCAATGAAGCAACGGAGCCTCGCCATATGGATCTGTGAGGCCGGGAGCCGCATCCATTGAAAGAGACCAAGCCGCTCAATGGAGCGTATGCGTATCCAGGAATTGGCGCATCGTCTTCAGGTTCGACAGGCCGAGGCCGTCGCGTGAGCGCGAAACCAACGAACGTGCAGTGGGAATTCATGAGAGCTGCAATGCGCGGCTTACTTTGGCCAGCCTTCGTTTGAAGCGGTTTCGCCAGCGTAGTAGACACCCGTTGCGGTCCGCACTTGGTCACCGGCAACGGTCGCATCGTGGCATCCGTTGAGCCGGAGAACGAGGAAGATCATGGGTACGTTTACTGTTCCGCTTCAGGTGGCCGATCCGGAAGGTCGCCATTACGAGACGGTCGAAGCCATGGTTGACTCGGGAGCGATTTATCCGGTCCTTCCCGGTTCCATCCTTGAGCATTTGGGAGTCGTTCCGCACAGCGTGCGGAGTTTCGTTCTCGCTGACGGGATCCGCGTTGAGCAAGGGTTCGGGAGAACCTGGACGCGGCTCAATGGTCGTGAAGACGTTTCACCTGTCGTCTTCCGGGATGAAGGCACTCAACCCCACCAGGTCCGGCGTGAGAGGGCGCCGACCTGGAGTTTCACCTGTCGTCTTCCGGGATGAAGGCACTCAACCGCTGCTGGGCGCCGTTACCTTGGAGAGGTATTCAGCTTGGGGATTGACCCCGTGAACGGGCGGCTCATTCCCGTGGATGCGTTCATGATGGCGTCGGCCACCGGGTCGAACACCAACGGCACCGCGCGCCAGGTCGCTGCTGTGCATGGCCTGTCGAGACATGGTTCACGGCCTTGAAAGGCCCTTCGTTCCATCTACTTTTGACCAAATACTTTTGACCAAATTGGTCATGAAAATGAGAGTTCCATGGGTAAGTCTCGCCAAGCCGCGAAATCCGCTCCCCCCGCCGAAGCGAGGGGAGATTCGAGCTGAAGTCTCAGTGCGGAGCCGTGACCGAGGTTTCAATCCGCTCCCCCCGCCGAAGCGAGGGGAGATTGGGCGCAAGTTCTGTCTATCTCCTAGTACCAAGCGTTTCAATCCGCTCCCCCCGCCGAAGCGAGGGGAGATCTGAGCTCGTTGGAGGTTCTGGGGGATCGTCGTGGTTTCAATCCGCTCCCCCCGCCGAAGCGAGGGGAGATTTGCGGCTCGGACTCCGACTCCAATCCCTGCGGGGCGTTTCAATCCGCTCCCCCCGCCGAAGCGAGGGGAGATTTGCGATTTTCCAGATTTTTCGACATTCCCCATTGTTTCAATCCGCTCCCCCCGCCGAAGCGAGGGGAGATAGCGGGAGAAGGCAATGGACGACAGGATCGTAGTGTTTCAATCCGCTCCCCCCGCCGAAGCGAGGGGAGATTCCGACGGGGTCATCTACTCGCGGCGCATGGTCCAGGTTTCAATCCGCTCCCCCCGCCGAAGCGAGGGGAGATATGCCTACTACGGCCGCAATCGCGATCGCAAGCCGAGTTTCAATCCGCTCCCCCCGCCGAAGCGAGGGGAGATCTCCGCCGCCTTCTCCTGCTCCTTGATGATGTCCGGTTTCAATCCGCTCCCCCCGCCGAAGCGAGGGGAGATCCGAGCCCGCCCGCCGGTCCTTCGGCGGCCGGAGTGTTTCAATCCGCTCCCCCCGCCGAAGCGAGGGGAGATTCGCAGATTATCTCGATTTTTCCATATTACCACTTGTTTCAATCCGCTCCCCCCGCCGAAGCGAGGGGAGATCCACGTGAACGAGGCTAACGATGAGTAAATTCAGAGTTTCAATCCGCTCCCCCCGCCGAAGCGAGGGGAGATCACGACCGACGGTACGGATATCTCTGCCTACCTGTCCGCGTTTCAATCCGCTCCCCCCGCCGAAGCGAGGGGAGATCTGCCGACGGCACCCATGTAATTTCGAAACATTTTGTTTCAATCCGCTCCCCCCGCCGAAGCGAGGGGAGATGCTGGCCATTATAACTGGCAGAATATCAAAAGGTTAGATGCGCTGATGCGCGATTCCACGATGTTGGTCGTCATGAGCCCGTTGTTCAATTGTCAAAAAACGCCGTGAGGTGTTGCTACACAAGCCTTTGGAAGTCGCGCGAAAGCAACGGCAAAAATCCGGCGCTGCACGTTCGCGCAAGCTATAAGATCAGCGGATCGTTCAAGTTCACGGGCTCTTTTGCCCCGTAGTGTTCCGTACTGTCTTTGACGTCTTCATCCAGATGATAGACCCTCAGGGAGTCTTGCTTGGGATCGATCTCGTTTAACAGGCGATTTTTGAGCGTAGCCCATTCGGTTCTTCCGACTTGGCATTCAAAAACCGACTGCTGTACCCGGACGCCATAGTCTTCGCAGGCCCTTGCCACGCGGCGGAGTCGTTTCTGCCCTGCCTTGTCAGTGGTGGAGACGTCATAGGCGATCAAAACGAACATGGCGCTACTTGGGAATGAACGGGATATAATCGGGAATGTCGCCGCGAAGTGTTCGGGCCAACAGCTTGGCCTGGATGCTGAACACCTGCCCGAGGCGGATGTTTCCCTTGAACAGAGCGTGCTTTATCTCCGTTTGCTTGCGTCGCTGCCAGGTTTGGATGACTTCTTTTCTGCCCCGGTCGGTAAATTCCACTGCGCCTCCCTCCCGTTCTCGAAAGTGTTTGGGCTCGATTTGACGCCGGTTGACCAGGGTCAATGCCAGCCGCTCCGCCAGACAGGGCCGGAACTCTTCCATCAGATCGAGGGCGCAGGCGGGCCTGCCCGCCCGCGTCGTATGAAGCCAGCCGACATATGGGTCCAGTCCGGCGGTTGTCAACGCGGCAAGGCAGTCGTGGCGGACCAGTGCATAGATGAAGGACAGCAGGCAGTTGATCCTGTCCCGCGGCGGCCGCCGCGTGCGGATGACGAATCGGAAGTCATTCCGTTGTTGCTTGAGCATGTGTTCGAACACCGAGAAATACACTCTGGCGCCGATGCCCTCCAGCCCCCGGATCGGGTCCAGAGTCGCCCGAAGGCCGTCACTTTGATCGACCGGTGGGGCGCTTCCAGGCATGGACCTGGCCGCAAGTTGACGAATCACCCGGGCAAGCTCGGCCGCGGCGCCGGCCAGCACCGTGCGATCCGAGTCCTCGTCCGCCTCCCGGGCGTACCGCAAGAGATTGGAGCGCGAGTTTTGCAGCTTCCCGGCGACGATTTGCCGCGCGATGCGAGCCGCGTCCACGGGACTGTCAGCCGCCGCGTACTGAGCCCGGCGCAGCAAGTAGCGGGTATCGCCGCTTCCCAAGACTTGCGCCAGCAGGTAGCCGTTCTCGGTATGGTAATGCACCGCCACCTGATGATCCCAGCACAAGGCCATGGCCGGCGGTGTCACCACCACTTGCCCAAACGCGCAGATGCTTTCCAAATGGTGAATGGGCACGCTCAATCGGGTTTGCTTTTCAATCTCGATTCGGAGGGTCAGGTGGTCTCTATGCACCACGGTTCCCGGGGTTGTCAGATAGAGGATGTTCTGGACAATGGCCATGTTGCAATCCGTTCCCTCATACCGAAAGCAAAGGCAGCCCTAGTCGGTGGTATCGAGCACGGCCCGATAGGCGCGGGCCAGCGCGGGCGGCGCACTGGTGATTTCGGGCAGACAATGGTCAACCAGCGAACATTCTGCACATTGTGGCTTATGGACGGCGTTGGGGACCGCTGCTTCTTCAATAAGCCGATGCACGGCCTCAATCGCCTGTTCGGTGAGGTGGCGCAGCGTTTTGGTCAATTCAACTTCGCGGCGGCGCTTGCTACTCGCATGAAAGACGGCGCCGCGGAAAATATCCAGCCCAAACATTTCTTCGAGACACAACGCTTGGGCGCATAGCTGAGCGTCGTCGTTGTCGAACTTGCGCCGCCGACCTTTCTTGAACTCGACCGGCACCAGCGAGCCGTCGGGATGGCGTTCAACCATATCGCACTTGCCGCTGAGTCCGAGGCGCTCAGACCACACGGGCAGCGCGCGCAAAAGCGTGACGCCTTTGACGGTCTCATAGCCGGGCAGGTCGGTCTGCTCGTGGATCTGCTTGCCGATGAGGGTGTGTTCGTTATCGGCAAACGTGCCCTCGACCTGGATCAGGGCTGCCCGGCGCGGGCAATAGAGATATTGGTTGATGGCAGAGAGGGGTATGATGCTTTCTCGGCCATCGGGTTGAACGCTGTTCATGCTTTCGTTCCAATGGTCTTCAACAGAACGGCCGGCAGCCGTTTCAGCGCTTCGTTGCGCGTATCGACCTCGAAGCCACCGGACTCTAAAGCGGTAACCCCGAGTAACGGTTCCGTCCCTTCTTCGCCGTACACGATGGTCCCGCCGTCGACTTCTCCCTCGAACTCGATTTCAGCGACAGTTATCTCCAAGGCAATGCGCTCTCCATCCGCGAGTAAGTATCCGCGGCGGCCCCTCGGTTTAAGTCCGATCGCTTCGAGGTGTGCCCTCGGCATGAGCGAGTCGAAAGCACCGGTATCGACCAGGAATTTGCCGGCCCAGCTGCGTTGCAGGTTGGCGGGATTGCGGATCGTTGCGTCAACATACGTTGCACCCATAGCAGCCTCCTCTCCGTTTCGTAGCCATTGGCAGGACGACCGTTTCACGCATGGCGTTTGTTCAGGCACACGCCGTCCGGCAGAGCGGTGCTATCCCAGCGGCACGTGACCTCGTAGTCGGTAAAGGATTCGGGAAATTCCACGCCAGCTTGCAGCCGTACCTCGATGCCCTCGAAGAGCTTGTGAGCATGGGCGCAGCCGAGGCGAGCTTCGCGCTTGTTTTGGGCGGCGTTGTTTTCGTGCTGGGTGCCGACGTGATCAAAATCGTAGATGCCGCGCACTACCATTTCGCCGCGGGCCGCCGAGCGGTCGTGCTCGAACATGTGATTGAGCGCCTCGAAAAGCACTTCGAGGTCGGCGTTGGCAAAGCCGGTGCGCTCGGCAAAAGCGGGCGAGACGTACGCTTTGGCCGCGTAGAGGGCGTAGGGCACGATGTGCTTGTTGCCCATGGTGCGTTCTTTGTCGGCGTCTTCCTCTTTGGTGACTGCCAGGCGGGTGATGGAGATCTCCAGCGGCGTGATGGGATGGTACGACTGGCCGAAAGTGAATTGCACCGGGCCGCGCACCTGACCCCACGCTGAGCCTTTCATAATGTCGTTGCCCGTAGAGAGTACGCCGCCGAATGTGCGGACGTCAAAGAACTCGCGGCACAGCCATTTCATGGCGGCTTCTTGCTTCTGGGGTTTGGAGGCATCCGCGGCGCTGCTTTTCTCAATGCCGTTGTTGATCTCGTTGTTGAGCACCGCGCCCTGTCTGATGAGCAAATTGTAGCCATTGGCGTCGGCGCTGACGCGCGCAGGCGGGAACGCTTCCACGAAATTCCGCACCTTGCGTTTGAGGCACACGTCGGAGACGAGGCCGCGGTTGGTGTTGGGGTCGAGGCGCGGCATGTTCCCGGCATCCGGGTCGCCGTTGGGATTGCCATTGGTGACATCGAAGAGCAGCAGGATGTCGTGCCGATTCGTGAGAACGTCGTTGGCTGGATTCATGATTTGATCTCCTGTTGAAGCGTTATGAGTTCTTGTTTCTGCTGTTTTGCTTGGCCTGCTCGCGGGCGATGCGGTCGGCGGCTTTTTGCTGGTAAAAGCCGATGGCGAACCGCCCTTGCGCGTGCAGGTCCAGCGCGCGGGGAAATTGGCGGACGTTGCACAAGACGTCCTGAATGGCCTCGTCGAGGAAGCGGTCGTGTCCTCTGTACCTATCGGACTTGCTGATTTTGTTGAGATGGTGGCGGTTGAGCTTGAGGAGGATGGGAAACACCGAGGCCGGCGAGGCCATGGCCGTGCCAAAGTAACGCTCGGTGACGCCGGCTCCTTCAAGCTGATAGTCGTGCGACTTAGCTTGGGCCTCGGCGAGAACGGCGAGCAGCCGTCCGCATTGATAGGCCGCATCGTCCGCGTCTGTGGTTTGTTGGTCGGTAATTTCCATCGTGTTCTCCTTTCTGTTGCGATTCAGGATGAGTTTGGCTAACGCGAACCGCGAATGGTTCAACAAGGCCGCGCTGCCATCGCGTGCCATATCAACGCGCAGACGGTGCAGCATGGGGTGCAGTAAGTTAAGTGCGGGCGCGGCACCTTCCAACGCGGCGCGAAACAACTGCGCGGTCACTTCCGTCTGCAAATCTTTTGCATCGCGTACGGTCGTGCACGCCAGTCGGAATAGGGCCAACGGCGGCATCTTTTCCTTGCCAGAAGGCAGACGTACCGGCTCCAACTCCAGGTCGCGAAACCAGCGCCGCAAATTCTCTGCGGCCGTTTCCAGCGTCGTCTGCATATAGTGGCGCACGACGATCCGCCCGGCGTTGCCGCCGAGCGTGACAGCGTGGAATTGCTCCTGCCGCAGCTTCTCGCGCTCTTGCCCACTCCATGGCGATTTCAGAAAATCCGCCACGGCCTTAGGGTCCGCTTGGTTGAGCAAAGCCCCCCACCCGCTGGTGGCGTCTGTTTTGTTCCGCGTCCAAAAGCAACACGACGTCTGCCCGAGGCGGATAGCATGATCCGCGCGGCCGAGCATCCAATTGAGCGCCGTGCAATAGGCGACAGCCGCCCGCGTAGAAGTGGAAGCATTGAGGCTTTGTGCAAAGCTGTAGGAGACGAAGGCGTCTTTATCAAACGAGACAATCGCCGCGCCGAAGGATTGGGTGTTGGGCACACCTTGCACTTTGGGATTGTGGGTCAACGCAATGGCTTGCTCCTTTTCGCCAGTGACCAGGCAAAGGCCGCGCGGTGCGTCTGCTTCTTGGGCTTCGCTCTCTTTCTCGAACTGCCCCCGCCAAAAGAACTGGAGGTCGTCTTCGTCTTCCAGCAGCAGTTGCTCATCCACGCGGAAAGAGAAGTGATCCGGTCCCAGTTTCACTTCCTCGCCGCTGGCCTTGGTGATCCACCAGGCGAGTTTTTCTTTTGGCTTGGCGTCGGCGCTGACACCCCAGCGCAAAAAGGACGGCACTTGCCCCGGCTCAGGCTTGAAAGCCAACAGCGTTTTGAGCGCTGTGTTAAAGGTCTCCTGATGGGCCTGTTCAATCTGTGCCCAAAAGTTGTCGTATTTGCGTCGGTTATTCTTATCCCGCTCCTGTCGTTTCTTTTCGGACATGGCTTTTTCAGGATCTGTGTCCAATCCGAACACGGCGGTAATGCCGTCCGCCAGGAACTCGGCCACGCCGCCGGCGACCTTGGATCGCGTGGTTTGCGGACAGGAGAATTCCGGCCCTCGCTTCTTTTCTCCCTCGGTTTCTACCGGGCCTCGTCCCACGAGATTGCCCGCAGTGTCCAAGGCAATGATCCAGCGCACGGCCTTGGGTTTGAAGGCCAGATTGTTGAGAAGATTTCGATTATTCGCAAAATCATTCAAGTGTTGTAGCAACATAATCAGCCCCCCTGAGATTCGAGAATTGCGATGGCGTCGGGATGGCAGATCAAGGTGGAATTCTCGATCTTAGCGCGGAAGAAACAGGCTTTGGGTTGAGCTAATTTGCCGACAAAACGTGGGGCGTTTTTCTTGGGCTTGGCTCCCAGTTCATCGGGGCGTTTCCAGCGAAAGCCCTGGGCGCGGGCGGTAGGCGAAAAGACATCGTAGAGCATCAAGCCCAAATCCTCCTCGGGTTGCCGCCAGGCGGTGCCAAGCTCAGCGGCGCGCTGCTCCAGGGCGGCTTGGGGATCGTCCACCCACTCGAAATCCGCTGCGAATTCGCGCACGCCAAGGGCAGGGCGATGGAAGCACTTGCCCTGCTGGGCGCGGCGCTTGAATTCGGCCAGGTACTTGGCGGGCACGTCGTTGGTGTCATCGGCCAAAGACGTGATTTGCAGTTCGGCGCTGATGATGTACTCCACCGCCTGCAACGCCAGCATATTGCGCTGTGTGCCGTCGGGCGCGCCGCCGCCTGCCTCAATCGGCGAGACTTTCTCCGGCTGCTCCATCCATTGCCCAACGTTGCGCAGGCTGATGACCGATTGCATTTCATTACGCCGAATCGAGGCCCAGCGCCCGCGCTGCACCACTCGGATGGCCGCAATGCGATAGGAGACCTGCGGTTCCCAGAAGACGGCTTCGAGAATGCCGCGGGCCGCAGAGGGCGTCATGATCGGATAGCTGACGCGCTCCACCTTCATTTCGGGGCGGGTGAAACAGGCCCAGTCGCCCCAGACTCGCAGGTGTACGTGGTTGTCTTTCATAGCAAGAAGTCCTCGGTTGGACGATGGTCAATGAGCACGCCGAGATGGTCGTGATAGGCCGCTTTATCCAGCACCCTCAGTTCCATGCCGGGCAGCAGCGGATGAAGCAGGCCCACAGCGTCTAATTGCTGAAAATCGCGTTGGTGCAAATTCACCATAAAGCGTTGGAAATCGCGCAAATCCTCGCGGGTAAAACGCGGGCCGCCGGTTTGGGCGCGCGCGCAGATGGCGTCCACCTTTTCTAAGGCTTCCTGCATGGGTGCAATGACGGCCTGCGTGTCGTCGGAGATAACCCTGGCCTTGCGGGCCACTTCCCGGAAACGCAGATTTTCCCGATCTTCCTGGATGGAGGTCTCTCGCCGACGCTGATGATCGGTGGGCACGTATCGAAACAGCTCATCGAAATAACGGCCAAACAGCTCCGGCCTGCCAGACAAATCATCCGTGAATAGCTGACCCAGCCGCCGCGCTGCAATGTCCGTGGCCACGCGATACACGCCGCCGGGCAGCTTGGCATCTAGCGGTCGGAATACCACCACGCGCCCCTTGCCCGGCAAGCGTCCTTCCCGGTTGCAGCGGCCGGCCGCCTGTACGATCGAATCCAGCGGTCCCAAGGCGCGGTAAACCAGCGGGAAATCAATGTCCACGCCGGCTTCTATTACCTGTGTGGATACCAGCCGACAAGGTTGGTCGTCTTCCAAACGCCGTTTGGCCTCCGTCAGCACACGCATGCGATGTGCCGCGCACATGGCTGAGGAAAGATGCAGCACACCTTCCAACCCCTGAGCGCACAACCGTTCCCACCACTCGGCGGCCTGTTTGCGCGTGTTCACCACGCCCAGGGCTTGCGGCTCGCCCGCCCATTCCTCAGCCAATTCCGAGAAGTCGCTCTCTGTGGTTCGCACCTCGTAAACTACCCGGCCCAACTTCTGAAACAGCTCGCCAAGCTGTGATGCGATCTCCTTCACCTCATTCGCCTCAAAGCCATGCGGCAGCGATGTGCTGCGGCGAAAGGCCGGTTGCGTAGCTGTGGAAAAAACAAAACTCACGCGATAGTGTCGCTGCAGATCGCGCAGGACATGCAGGAGCGGATTGAGCAGGTGGGAAGGCAGCGTCTGCACCTCATCCAGCAACACCACGGAATTTGCGATGTTGTGTAGTTTCCGGCATCTGGATGTGCGGCTGGCAAAAAGGGATCCGATGAATTGCACCGAAGTGGTGACGATAATCGGCGCGTCCCAGTTTTCCGCCGCCAATTCCTCTGGCGCACGGCCTTGCTCTGCTTCGTCAATCTTGGCGTTTACCGCTGAATGGTGCTCAATCACGATGCCTTCGTTTTGCGGGTCGAGAACTTTGCGGTATTCGGCGGCGTTTTGCTCGATGATTGACAAGTAAGGTATCACCACAATCACGCGCCGCATCCCGTGTTGTCGCGCATGTTCCAGCGCAAAGGCCATGCCTGACAGCGTTTTGCCGCCGCCTGTGGGCACGGTGAGGGAAAAGAAGCCCGGCGGCTCTGCCGCCTTCTTCAAACAGTTCTCAAATACCTTGTTGCGTACCTTGTTGAGGTCGCCGGACGAATCAAACGTGTCCCGATGCGCTTGCAATCGCTTAAGCAGCAACGGAGCATCCATCTTGATGGGGTGCCGTTCGCGTCCGATTTTGAAGTGTTCCGTATCCAGAAAATCCGCATCTACCAAGCAGGAAAACAACATCCGCACGTAGAATTCTCTGGCGGCAGGATCCTTGGCGCACTTGGCAAATTCTGGCTCGGCTAGTTTGTTGGGAATTTGCTCTAGTTCCGCTTCAAACCGCTTTGTTAGAGAGTCGAGACGATTCATGGCATCGTATTTGTCGCTGCCCACCAAGTCTTGCAAATCGCTCAGATTATGTAGCCCGGCGTGGTGCCCAGCGATGGCAAAAGCCGGTCCCAACCAGCAACGCTCGAAGGCCAGTGCGGCGCCATACACCGCATGATGAGTCTCGGCGGACCCCGGACGCTCGCCCGCCAAATACTCCTGAAAGGGAATCCTGTACTTGCCCAAGTCGTGGAGCATGCCGGTCCACTTCGCGACCAAGGCAAACGGTTGACCGAAGCCCTGCGCTCTGTCCCCTACGTTTCGCAGATGCTCGGACAACGGGTGCCAGTCTCTTTGGCTTAGCTGTTCGCCGCGTTTCGTTTCTGCCGTATGGGCGTAGTAGTTCATGATTCAAGGTTCTTCGGCGGTGATATCAGGTTCAGCCATTTCAATCTACTTTACGGCTTTGCGCCAAGCCGCTCGCTCCTCCGGTGTCAGATCATCCTTCACGTCCTTGCCGTACAAATTGAGCAGATATACCCTCTTGCTTTATACTCACCGGGAAAGCGGGCAAGGCGCCGCCGCTATCCCCTGCCCCCCATCAAATGTTCCCCAAACCATCCCACGGACAGGTCCAGCAGTCGGCTCAGGTGAGGCTCTTTGTAGATGCCGTGATGGTCGACGTCGGGCAGCACCACGTAGCGCTTGGGCTCGGGCGAACGCTCGTGGAGGCCGCGCTGCTCGTCCAGGGGCGTCAGGGCGTCGAGTTCGGCGGAGACGTACAGGGCCGGGCATGTCATCTGGTGCGCCATGGCTTCGGGCTTGTACTCGATGATGGCATCGGCGCATTCCAGCGGCATCTCGACCTCGCCTCTTTCCGGATTGGCGGCTACGGTCTCTTTCCAGAACTCCCACCCCTCCGGCGTCGTCTGCATGATGTGGTAGGGATGCACGCGCCGGGATTGTCCGCTCTGCACCCGCTGAATGCGGTCGTCTTCGAGCTCTTTCAGGAACGCCCGCCATTCCCATTCCCGGCGCAGGCAACGGAGCCAGCGCTCGCCGTCACCCACGCCCACGGCGCTCATGATGCATCGGACCCTGGGATCGACGGCGGCCGCGTAGGCCGCGTGGGCGCCGCCGAAGCTGGTGCCCCATATGCCGATGCGCTCGGGATCCACCTCATCGCGCACGCTGAGGCAGGTGAGGCCGTTGCGGATGTCCTCGATCTGTTCCAGGGGGATCAGGCGGTAGCGCGGCCCTTCACTCTCCCCGAAACCACGATAGTCGAAACGGAGCGTCACGTAGCCCTCCGCGGCCAGGCGGGCGGCCACCGCGGGCATGAGCGCCTCCTTGAGGCCGGCGTAACCCTGGCACAGGATGATTCCGGGATGGCGTTGCGAACCGTCGCGAGCGTCGGGGATGGAGACAACCGCGGACAGGCTGTATCCGGGCCCGCTGTAGAATCGGATTGCTTCTTCCATGAGACCTTCCTCTACCTGCGCGTGCAGCCCCATGCCCGCGCAGGGGATGTCGCCCGGACACGGTCACGGGCGGCCGCGTCGCAGCCATCGGGTGGCGCCGACGTAGATATGCTGGGTACCCATGTTGACCACCACCACCCGAGCCAGATGAAAGGCGATGACCGCGGGGACGCCGATCTGCAACG
This sequence comes from Binatia bacterium, assembly GCA_963422385.1. Classification (GTDB taxonomy): domain Bacteria; phylum Desulfobacterota; class Binatia; order UBA9968; family JAJDTQ01; genus JAJDTQ01. The sequence continues at coordinate 1,686,489 of OY729432.1, forward strand.
CCTGGGCGGTGATGGCCATCTCCGCCAGACCGCCGGGCGAGGTGGAGATGATCATGGTAGCGATGGGGAGCCGGAAGGCCCAGGCCAGGGCGACGGCCACCACCACCGAGGCGGCCAGCACGAATAAGGAATTCAACAGCGCGAACGGGATGAACAGCTTGTGGCGCACGAAGAACTCCCGTTCGTAGCGCGCCCCGAGCACCAGGCCGAACATGAGTTGGGCGAACTGCGTCATCCACTGCGGCACGGCGGATAGCTGGACCTCGCTCACCGTGAAAGCCGCACCGAAGAAGATCGGCATGAGCAGATAGCCGTTGTGCAGGTGAAGGCGCTCGGAGATCTCGCCCAGCGCAAACCCCGCGAGCAGCCAAGGCACCAGCACGCCCACGTCCAGCGGCGCCGCGGGCCGGTAGTTGCCGGTCTCCAGCGGGATGCCGCCGTAGGTCAGGGCGAAGGGGATGACGAGGACGAGGATGGAGACGCGCAGGCTGTGGGCCGCCGCCACCGGCGCGGTCTGCGCGCCGTACCGCTGAGCCAGGTTTGCCATGGCCATGGCGCCGCCCGGGATGGACGCGAAAAAGGTCGACCGGGTCTCGACTCCCGAGACCCGGCTCAGAATCACCGCCCCCAGCGCTCCGATCACGAAGGTCGTCAGGGTCGCCAGGACGATGGGCAGCCAGTTGGCGGCCAGCGCCGATACCACCGGCGGGGTGAAGTAGAGGGATATCGCCGACCCGAGCAAGACCTGGCCCATCTGTCGCGCGTACGGTGGCGAGTCCATGGGGAGGCCCGACAGGTTGAGCGCGGCAACGGCCACCATGGGTCCCACCATCCAGGGGATGGGCAGGTGCAGCGAGTCGCACACGTACCCCGCCGGAATGCCCACCGCCAGGGCGGTGAGGATGGCCGGCACGCGCTGGCGCAGGGCCGTCACGTTCCGGCGCAGATCCGCGATTGTCCCGGACCCCAGGTTCATGGATGCCGGCCGCGGCTCCCGGGCACGGCGCCCGTCATACGATGTTTCTCTCGCGAAGGGATCGGATCTCTTCCGGGCTGTACCCCAACCCGGTGAGCGTCTCCTCGTTGTGCTCGCCGAGCGTGGGCGGCCGGAGCTCGAGGGTGATGGGGGTATCCAGCAGATTGAGGCCGTTCCGCACCAGCTTGAAGGGGCCGAACTCGGGGTGGTCCACCTCCATCAGCCGGTCCAGGTGCCGGACCTGAGGATCCTCGAAGACCTCGGCGAAGTTGTTGATGGGGGCGCAGGGGACGTCCCTGGCTTCCAACTCCTTCAGCCAGTGGTCCCGGGGCGCCGACTGCACCACCGCGCCGAAGGTCTCGGAGATGAAGTCGTAGTTCCGCGCCCGGGCGGGCCGGTCCCTGGTGCGCTCGTCGGTCTGGAAGTCCGGCCGGCCCATGACCTCGGTGACGCCGATCCAGAACTTCGGCGGATGCGAAAGGTGGATGACGAAGGGTTTGCCGTCGCCCGCCACCAGCGCGTAGACGCCCGCGGTTTTGATGCGGCTGCGCATGCTGGGCACGTCCCCGCTGAACAGGTACTGGGTGATGCCGAGCCCCAGGAAGCAGATGGTGGACTCCAGCAGTGACGTCTCCACCTTCTGGCCCACCCCGGTGCGTTCCCGGGCGGCCAGCGCCGCCAGTACCCCGTAGCAGCCGAAGATGCCGCCGAGATGGTCGGAAAAGGCCGCACCCGGCCCGTGCGGCTTGTCCAGCTCGGTCAGGACGCTAAGCAGCCCGCTCAGGGACTGCCCGATGGTGTCGTAGCCCGGCCGCTTCCGGTACGGGCCGTCCTGGCCGAAGGCGGAGATGGAGCAGTAGATGATGTGCGGGTTCATCCCGCGCACCACGTCGTAGCCGATGCCCAGACGGTCCACCACCCCGGGCCGGAGGTTTTCGACGATGACGTCCGCGTCCCGGGCCAGCCGAAGGAACACCTCCCTGCCCTCGGGCGTCTTCATGTCCAGGGTCACGCTTTTCTTGTTGCGGTTGAGGGCACAGAAGCTCGGGCTGTAATTCTTGGGCTCCTTGTCCCAGGTGCGGAACGGGTCCCCCCTGCCGGGGGTCTCGATCTTGGTCACGTCCGCCCCCAGGTCGGCCAACAGCAGAGACGCGTAGGGACCGGCGATGTAGTTGGTGACGTCGAGGATCTTGATACCTTCCAGTGCTCCGGGCATGGGGCGAGGGCCTTTCTGTCTCTGTGTCCCGGGCGTATGGCCAGGACGTTTGCGTATGCGGCTCGGTTCGTGGGGCGTTAGCGGGTGCGGTTGTATTCGTAGTCTTCGCGCTCGGTGGCGCCGGCCCGAAGCTCGGGCAGCAGCGGCGGACGCGTGGTGTTCACCTGCGCGTGGACGTCCAGGGCGGCTTGGTCGACCCAGCGTTCGACCAACGCCAGCTTGTCCGGGTTCACCACGCTGCGGAACACCTCGAACTGCTCGCACCCCGGCTCCTTCATGACTTCCTCGCAACGCCCCCGATACCCTTCGGCGAGCTCCGCGCCTTTCCCCCGGACCGCGTTGATGGTGACGATGAGTCGGACGGACATTTCGATTCCTCCCTTTCAGGTTTGGGTGGACCTGCATCTTCGGCAGGGTCTCGTGACGAGATTCCTCCAGGGTCCATCAGCCTCCAGTGTGTACCAGATCAGGCGGTGGGCCGCGAGATGCGCCGCAACGAGCTCACCCCGTCATCCCGGACTTGATCCGGGATGACGGGGGAGAGTGAGGCGGTGCCCGCGGGTCTGTCCCGGATGGTCGCGTCCTCAGACGGGCTCGGGCATCTCGGCCAGCAGCCGTCCGTAGCCCGGAATCGGCTGGCGCACGCCCAGGCGCATCTGCGTCTCCCAGCAGCGTGCCGGCAGCGCGTGCACCACCGGCACGCCGAGACTCGCTTCCAGCGGATCGATGATGTCCAGCGTCTTCCATGCCGACCCCAGCATATAGAGACATTCTCCGCCCGGGTGTCTGGTGAACATCGCCGCGAGCTGCCGGTGGATCTCGGAGGAGGGGACCTTGGGGACGTCGGCGAACGGCACGTCGATGCCCTCCATGCCCAGTACCTCGAAGCCGGCGTCGGTCAGGTAGGCGCGGAACACGGCATTGAGTTCCTCCGGAAGATAGCTTGCGCCCACGAGTTTCCGGACTCCAAGGGTCCGGAACGCCCGCACGTGGTTCTGCCCCGACGTTACCATGGGGATGCCGTACCGGCTCTCCCAGGCGCTGATGGCGGCGCCCTCGCCCTCGTAGCCCAGAAGCATGAACGGCGGGGCTCCGATAACCCGGATCAGGTCCGGCCCGAGGGCCGCCAACTCGGCTGCCTTGGCCTCGTAGCCAGGCATCGATGCCCTGAACTCGGCCTGGGTCCCTTGGGTAAAACCCATGCTCCGGTGGACCAACCTGATGCTCGGCGGAAGCTTCGGGTCCAGTTCCTGGTCCCCGAGCACGCCGGTCCTGTTCGTCGGCCACACCGAGCCGACAAGGTACTGCGTGTGAGCAGGTTCAGCTTCGTTCGCCATGCTTCAATTCCAGGATATTTCGGGTCGTTCTCAACAAAGTCGGCAGGTTCTCGGGTACAATATCCGACTCCGCCGGCCCCAACGGCTCGGGACGCTGCTTCGTGGCGACGCGGACGCCGCCGAAGGCTTCGGCCCGGTTGCCATGCAGCAGGCGGCCCGTGCCCATCAACTCTCTTGAAGCTGGCCTTGCCTTCGACTACCAGGAAGTTGCCGGCTCCGTATGATGTTCATGTCGGGAGGATCGCCGGGCTTGAAGTGGAACATCCAGGCACAGAACCTGCACGGTTCCGAAGATGCCCGTGAACCGGCGCCGCTCCGTCAAGGCTCAGGTGCGGGCGCATCGCTACTCCGACGGACGCCTAGCAGTATTCCACGGACCGCGCAAGCTCACCGATTACGAGCCCGGCAGCTCCTTGGCGGCGCACACCTGCCCCGCCCAACCCTCGCGCCTCTCTCCCACAGTCTCGACAGCACCAACCACCAGTCCATCAAGATACAAACTACAAACGGGACAACCCTTGTATTATGAACCTATCTCAAAATCGAATTTCGGGGTATTCCCTCTGTGAGGAGAAGAATATAAATGTATGAATATCAAATAATTAGAACATCTATTCATCGGCTGAATTTCCTCTGTCAGGGATTTTGAGATAGGTTCATGGAACCCGACAAGTCCGACCGTTCCTGACACCCGTGGCTGTTGGACTGAATACGGACAGGCGGGTTCCATCGGTATGATCTGACAGAACTCGGAAGGCTCCGGTTAGAGGTTTCCATATGGACGGCGCCATCATCTATCGAGTCGTGTTCGGCGAAGATGTACAGCCCGACGGCTGGCAGCTCGCGCTGGCGACCGATGCGTGGCCTCGGGTCCTGGTTGCGCCGACGGGTTCCGGAAAAACGGCAGCAGTGACGCTCGGCTGGGCCGCACACCGACTGCGCAGTCCCGACACGACGCCCCGCCGACTCGTCTGGTGCCTGCCGATGCGGACGCTGGTCGAGCAGACCGCGGACGCCGTCAGAATCTGGTTCGGGAAGCTGGCAACTGAAGGGGACAATGCGGATCGGCTTCCGAGGCCAGAGGATGTACACGTATTGATGGGCGGCGTGGACAGCAACGGCTGGCTGGAGACGCCGGAGCATCCGGCGGTGCTCGTGGGCACCCAGGACATGCTGCTGAGTCGCGCCCTGATGCGTGGCTACGCCTCCTCCCGGGCCATCTGGCCGATGGAGTTCGCCCTTCTGCACGAGGACGCGCAATGGGTGTTCGACGAGGTGCAGCTCATGGGCGCGGCTCGCGCGACCTCCGCGCAGCTCGAAGCATTCCGTAAGGCGGATGCGGGTCGAGCCCGGCGCGAAGGCCGCCCCGCGGGCAATCCATCCCGCAGTCTCTGGATCTCGGCGACACTCGAACCACGATGGCTCGCCACCGTGGATCACCCCGAACCGCCCGCCGCCAAGGTCGTCAGGGTCGATCCGAATGCAGCGCCGGATGGTCGGCTTGCGCGACTTTCACGCGCCTCGAAAAGGCTGACCCGTTCGCAGGTAGCGCCGGCCTCGTCGAAGAAGTCCGATCTCGCCGATTACATCGGGAAGCTCGCGGACGCGATCCTGGACGCACATCGAGACGGATGCATGACACTCGCGATCGTCAATCGCGTGGATCGCGCGCAGCCGCTCCACGAGGCGCTCGACAAGAGGCTTTCGCAGCGAAAACCTGCGGCGGCGACGCCGGCACTGGCCCTCGTCCATTCCCGCTTTCGCCCCGCCGACCGCCAGCGGGAAATGGGCAAGGTGGTCGCGACGAACGACGAGAATCCGAACGGCCGCATCGTCGTCGCCACCCAGGCGGTCGAGGCAGGCGTGGACATCTCCGCCGCGGTTCTGTTCACGGAGCTCGCGCCCTGGTCATCGATGGTGCAGCGCTTCGGCCGCGCCAACCGCTACGCGGAGCTCCCGGGCGGCGCGGATGTGCACTGGATCGACCTGCTCCGGCCGGCCGATGACGACACGGCATCAGACAAGGACTCCGATGACACGGCATCAGGCAAAGACTCCGATAGCACGGCGTCGGACAAGGACAATGCGCTCCCTTACACCGTCGAGGCGCTTCGAACCGCGAAGGAACGGTTGTCGGAATTGGCCGACGTTGCGCCGACGCATCTGCCCCCGCCGGGCGACATCGAGCCGCCCCGCCGCGTCATCCGCCGCAAGGATCTCGACGATCTCTTCGACACGGACCCGGACCTGACCGGCTTCGACGTCGACGTCTCACCGTACATCCGCGACGCCGACGACACGGACATTCGCGTCTTCTGGAGCGATCTCTCCATGGTCGGAGACGACCCGCCGCACCCCCGCCGGGAGGAACTGTGCGCGGTGTCGATCAGCGCCGCCAGAGCATGGCTGAAGGCGGTTCAGAAGAAGAAAGTTCCCGTGTTCCGGCGCGACCCGCAATGGCGACATCGGGACGGACGGACGGGAACCGCACCGCCGGGATGGACGCCGCTGGCGGATTATCAACCGTGGCCGGGACTCGTACTGCTCGCGGACCGGAACGCCGGAGGTTACCGGGAGACCGTCGGATTCACCGGCGACCCGAAGGACGTACCCGAACCCGTCGCCGACCCGGCCGCACCGAACGGCGCAAGTGCGGCGCAGTACGGCTCCGCCTCCATGACATCGGACGAGACCGAGGGGCACGACGAAGATTCGCTAAGCCAGATCGGGACGATCGTGCCGCTCGCCGATCATCTGCGGCACGTCTCTGCGGAAGCGGAATCGCTGTGCGGCACCCTCGGCGTGGAAAGCGACCAGCAGGCGGCCGTCGTCCGCGCGGCGCGCTGGCACGATCTCGGCAAGGCGCACGAGGTCTTCCAGGACACGATGCGCCGCGGCCTCGACGGACGAGAAGTTCCGCCGGAAGTACTCCTCGCCAAGACCGTGAAACAGTCTCGACACGGGCGGGCCTATTCCCGACACGAGTTCGCATCCGCCCTGGCGTTTCTCGCCCACGAAGGCTGGTCGCGGGATGCCGACCTGACGGCCTATCTGATCGCCGCTCACCACGGGAAGGTGCGGTTGAACCTGCGCGCCCTGCCCCGAGAGGCGGCGCCGAAGGACGGCGATCGGTCCGGGGCGCGCTTCGCCCGCGGCGTCTGGGAAGGCGACGAGCTGCCGCCCTTCGACCTGGACGGCGGCGAGCACTGGGCGGGGGGGAGCCTGCGCCTCTCGATCATGGAACTGGGCTGGGACGAGGTCAGCCGCGAGAGTTGGACCGAGCGCACCCGCGAGCTGCTCGCGCAACTCAGGCCGTTTCGTCTCGCGTGGCTGGAAACCCTGCTGCGGCTTGCCGACTGGCGGGCGTCTGCGAAGGAGCGGCGCGGGGCTTGTTCATGACCAGTGAATCGCTCACACTGAACGGATGCGCGCCGACACCGCTGGCCTCGTATCTGAAGGCGCTCGGCGTACTGCGGCTCATCTCGTTGCCGGCAGGCCACGTCTCCGGCGAGGCGGCCGACCCGGGCGCCCGCGGCTGGTGGGAGAACGAGCGCTTCCACTTGAGAACGACGCTGAGCCGCGACGCCCTCCTGCACTTCTTTCTCCACGAATACGCGCCGAGTCCGATCATCGCGCCGTGGAATGGGGGCAGCGGCTTCTACCCGAAGGACAACAAGGACGGGTTCACCCCCCTCCTCGAGAATCAGGTGGCCGAACGTTTCGGGCACATCTCATCGGCCATTCGGCATGCACATCTTACCATTGAGAACTCAGCTTTGACCGAACGGCCCGAAGGCGCGGCCAAGGTCGAGCTCGTATCCGCGCTGAGGGCTGCACTTCCGGACGCTGCGCTCTCCTGGCTCGACGCGGCCCTCGCGTTATCGGGTGACGGTCTCGCCTACCCCCAACTGCTCGGCACCGGCGGAAACGACGGGCGGCTTGATTTCACCAACAACTTTGCGCGCCGCCTCGTCTCCAAGGCGAAGCCACCGGGTCTGTTCAACGCATCGACGGGTGAACCGTCGAATGTGGCGGCAACACTTCTCGCCAGCGCTCTGTTTGCAACGCCGACGCCCGAATTGAGTTCTGCTGCAGTCGGCCAGTTCGCACCCGGTGCGGCCGGCGGGCCGAATGCAACCACGGGATACAGTGCTGACGGCGAGGTGAATCCGTGGGACTTCGTTGTGATGCTCGAAGGCGCCACGGCGTTTGCTGGAGCCGCCAGCCGGCGCCACCAGACTGTTACCGGCTTCGGAGCGGCGAGCTTCCCTTTCACTGTTCGAACGGTTGGGGCGGGCTGGGGCGGGTTGGGAGCCCCCGACGAGAATGATGCGCGGGCCGAGTTCTGGGCCCCGCTATGGAGTCGTCCCGCCCGCTTCTGCGAAATCGACTCTCTGTTCAGCGAAGGTCGCGCCGTGCTCAACGGTCGAACGGCGAGAGACGGTCTGGAGTTTGCGCGGGCAGCTACGAGCCTTGGCGTCAGCCGCGGCTTCCGGGCATTCGAACGCTTCGGTTTCCTGATGCGAGCAGGCAAGGCGTATCTCGCGACACCGATTGGCCGCCGCTCGGCGGCGCCGTCTCCTGGAGCTGAACTTGTCGCTGATCTCGACGCCGGAGGTTGGCTGGACCGGGTGCGACGAGTCGGACGCAAGGACGAGGAGCCAAGCGCCGCCCGGCGGGCGATCAAGCGCCTGGAAGATGCCTTGTTCAATGTCGTCGCGAAGCCAGGAGCATCGGGAGAGGTCGAGAGAGCACTCGTTGCGCTTGGTGCCGTCGTCGCATGGCTCTCCGTCAGCCCGAGCGGCCGGCAGACTGTCGGCATGCCACCTCCCGTGCTGTCGTCGGCTTGGCTCCGAGCAGCCGACGACGCCAGCTCGGAGTTTCGCATTGCGGCGGCGCTTGCCGGCGTCGGGCTGCCGGCTCCGGACGCCCGCGGATACGCTGCGAACGCGCAGGCGGACGCTGCCGCCAGGGATGACGCAACCGCGACAGGCGAGATGCCGGAGTCCGAAGCGTCGCCAGGCGACCCAATCAACGCACGGTCGAACCTCGCACCGCCCATGGCCGCCCATCTCGCGCCGATCGACGAGAAACGCTTCTTTTACCGAGGCGGAATCGGCACCCGTCGTGCATGGTCCGCCGCCGACGCGCCGCCCACGGTGGTCTGGGGAGCCGGCCCGCTCGTTCCGAACATGATCGCGGTGCTGGAACGGCGGCTGGTGGAGGCGTCGATTCGCGGACTGGAAGACAAGCCGCTTGCGGGCGCCACGGGCGCACGGCTTGCCGATGTGGCGGCGTTCCTCGCCGGCGACTTCGACGATGCGCGTTGCGCAGCGCTGCTCGCCGGTCTCGCGTGGGCGCGGCCAACGCACCTTCCAACGCGAGCGCACACGGGCGCCTCGCCGGTTCCGTTCGCCTATGCGGCTCTCAAGCCGGTGTTCACGCCGGACGCCGCTCTCCATCGCATCGGCGCGCTGCCCGGCACGGCACGAATGCCGGTCCCGCCGGGCCTTCTTGCGCGCCTGCGCGCCGGCGGCGACAGTCTCGACGGGCGGGCGACCGACGCCGCGGTGCGTACCGCCTTGGTCCGCGCCCGTGCCTCCGGCCTGCCAACGCTTTTCGATGCCGCGCGCTCCGGCTCGCGGAAGTCCGCGGCCGAAGGCGGCCGCATGGGCGCTGGCGTCCGGGCCGATCGCCTCGCCGCGGCGCTTCTGATCCCGGTCGGCGATTGGGCGCTGACCACCCTGATAAAACGCGCCTACCCGGGCGCTCTCCCTGAAGACGACAACTTGGCTACGGAGGATACGACGAATGCCGCTTGACTTTACTTCCATGGACGATGCGCCCCGCCTTCTCATCGAAGCCGCGCTTAAACCGGTTCAGGGCACGAGATTCCAGCCGACGGGTTTCCCGAATCTCGGCCACGCCGTCTACGACTCGCCCGACGGGCAGGGAAGAATGGTGCTCGTGGAAAGTGCGCAATCGATGGCAAATCGCCTGGAAGCGGTCTGCTGGGATGCCGTGGCCGACGATTGGGTGGCTCCGCTCCGGGGCCTGCCGGTCGTGAAGGTGGTGGACGGGGAAGGCAAAGCGCTTACCAACTCCCTGCTTGAGGCACATCGGCTCAACTCGCCGTACATCCTGGAAGGCAAGGATAAAACGGTCAACGATCTGCTGAAGAAGCGGCTCGCCGCCATGGAGGTCGGTCGGGTCGATTTGCGCGAGCTGGCGAAGGTGCTTCTGGAGTTCGACACGAATGCCCTTCTCCACGGCATCTTTCTCGCCAAGAAGGAGCTTGCCGGCGGGCGGCTGCGCCTGCCCAGGTCGCTGTCCGCTTTCGTCGAGGCCGAGAACGCCAAGGTGGCGGCGAGCGGGGGCGTGAAGAACGACAGTGTGAATCCATCCGGGGATACGGCCAAGGGCTTCGGCAACGTGCCCTTCCCACGGGACGAATGGACCGCCGAGACGATCACCGCCTACTTCAATCTCGACCTGCGCCAGATCCGCGCCTTCGGCCTGGGCGACGACGTCGAGCGGCTGCTGATTCTGCTCGCGCTCTTCAAGATCCGGAAGTTCCTTGCGGAGGGACTGCGGCTGCGCACCGCTTGCGATCTCGATGTGAGCGCGGTCACGGTCACCCGGCCGGAGGCTTTCGACCTCCCGGAGCTCGACAAGGTCGAAGAAGAGCTGCCGGGGCTGATCGAGACCGTCGGCTCGAAGGGACTCTTCGGCGAGAGCGGCATTCTCACCGTCCAGTACGAGAAGTGAGCGCATGTTCGCGCTCATCTTCCGCTTTCCCGCCGGGCGATACCACGCGACGCCGTGGGGCCGCAACGTCAACGAGGCGGACGTCGCCTGGCCGCCCGAGCCGTGGCGCCTGCTGCGCGCGCTCATCGCCGCCTGGTGGCGCAAGGGCGATCACGTGCGCTGGGCCGAGGGCGACCTTGCGCGCCTGATCGACACGCTCGCCGAGACACTGCCGGAGTACAGCCTGCCCGCCGGCGCAATCCACGCCCACACGCGCCACTACATGCCGGTGGGAGGGCTCGACAAGGGCCGGCCGAAGACCACGCTCGTCTTCGATGCCTTTGTTCGACTGCCCGGTGACGCAACGCTGGTCGTCGCTTGGCCGCGCGTGACGCTGGAGCCCGAGCCGTTCGCGCTCGCCGCGGACCTGGCGCGCGCCATCGGCTACCTCGGTCGGGCGGAGAGCTGGACGGAGTGCGAGGCATTCGGATCGGTCGCAGACTTGATGCGCAGCATCGGCGGTCTGGGTGCGATGCAGAACGGGACCGAATCCGAAGCGCTCGCGCAGTGGAACAACAAGGTGAACTGCCGGCCGCTCGACGGGCACGCCGACGGAGATCCCGTGCGCCTGCTGGCGCCGCTCAGTGCCAGCGCCTATTCGGACGAGCGCGAGCGGATCATGGACGAGATGAGAGACAGGATTCTCGCCGCTGCCAAGCGGCCACCGACCGAGCGCAAGCTGGCCCAGGAATTGGAGAAGGAATTGCGCAGCAAGGGACGAAAGGCGCATACGCTGCCAGAGCGCCTCGTCGACGCGCTCGCACTCGACACGGCCGACTACCAGGACTGTGGCTGGAGTCGTCCGCCCGCGGCCCGCGAGGTGGTCTACCGTCGCGCGCCGGACGCCGCCCCGGGGGTGGTTCCCCGGCGTTTCGCTTCACGGCGCCCTTCGCGAACAGGAAGCAGCCTGCCGACCCTCGCCCGCTTTCTGCTGGCGGGCCGGCCGCTTCCTCGCATCGAGGACAGCGTCCGGATTGGCGAGCTGATGCGCCGGGCAGCGCTCGCGTGGTTCGGCTGGCGGCAGGATGAGGCAACCGGGCGCTGGATTCCGAAGGCGCCGTGGGAGATTTCCGGTCGCGGCGCCGACGGGAAGCCGTTGAGGGATCCTTCACATGTCCACGCCTTCTGGCTCCCGGAAGACGCCGACGGGGACGGGTGGATTGACCACGTGTCCGTGTTCATGGCCAGCGGAATGAACGACAGCGTCCGTGCCGCGCTCGATCGCATCACGCGCCTCTGGCTCGCGCCGAAACAGCGACCGGAGGCCGACGAGTCCGAGCCGGGCGCCGTGAAGGAGTGGCGACTCGCCCTGGAAGGCTTCGGCCGACCGGCCGACTTCGCCGGGGGCGCCCGCATCTTCGCCACCGCCCGCCAGTGGCGCAGCGTGACGCCGTTCCTGGCGTCCGGCCATCTGAAGGCGTCAGGCTACGCGGGGGAGGTGCGCCGGCTGCTGAAACGCCGCGGATTCGATGCGACCGATGTCCGGGTCGCCGCGTTGGAAACGATCGACGTCGGCGGAACCCCACGACGCGCGATCCACTTCCATCGCTTCCGCTCCCGCGGCCGGGAGGCGCAGCCTGACACGGCCGGCAGTCTGCTCAGCATCGCGCTGCCGGAAGCGACTCAAGGTCCATTGGCCATCGGATACGGCAGCCACTTCGGCTTGGGGCTTTTCGCAGCAGTTCCTGGGTGATGCCGCACTCCGGACGAGATCCTCCGACCGGATATCGCCGCCCACAAGATGATGCGCAGAATCCACACCCGACACTTCATGCCCCGGCGGCCCTCTCAACGCGGCCATGATCGGCGTCCGTCGTCTCTGACAGGCCGGAGGGTGCGGGTGGGTCGGTGAGGCCAGTCTGCGACATCGGTCGGCAGCATGGCCGGTTGGCGTTGAGCGCGAACAGGCCATGATGCGTTCATGATGAATCACGCCGTTTCGCTCTGGCAGTGGAGCACATCGCCGGTTGCCGGCACGCTGTCGAGGGTCAGCGTCTCCAGCAAGGCGCGTGACAGTTATCTCGCCACCTACGGGTGTGGCCTTCTGACCCAACGCAGCCTGCACCCCTGCCCCGAATGCGCGCACGCTGAATGAGACTTTGCTAACTGAACACTTTCCTTGTGCAGTATCGGGGTGTCTACAGGAACGGAGCAACTCTATTTGCGGCAAGGAAAATCTGGAAGGCATAGTCATAGAGCTGGATGAGTGTCTACAGGAACGGAGCAACTCTATTTGCGGCAAGCGCTTCTCCATCAGCCCCTCAAGCCCCTCCTCCAGAAACACAACAACAGGACAGTTCTTCCGCGACACGACCGAACAGTTTATTGGCTGCTTACTCGGGAAGCACTGTGGTTGCCTTGCCGACCGGCGCCGTGGTACGGGCGTTAGACAAAATCCTTGAGGAAAGAGGAGAGAACCGATGCGAGGCGTGATGTTCAACGGAAACCGAGTGGCCGAGATACGGGAGTTCCCCGACCCCCATGCCGGACCCGGCGAGGCGGTGGTGAAGATCCGCGCCTCCGGCATGTGCGGCACCGATCTCCACCGGTACCGCGGGACCGTGGCCATCAACGCGATCACCGGTCACGAACCGTGCGGCGTCATCGCGGAGCTGGGAGCCGGCGCCCCGGCCGGGCTTGCGGTCGGCGACCGCGTGGTTGTCCACCACTATGCCGGGTGCGGCATCTGCGAGATCTGCTCCATGGGTTTCGAGCAGGCCTGCCCCCACGGCCACGTGACCTTCGGCGGCGTGGACGCCCACGGGGCCAACGCCGACTACATCCTGGTGCCGTCGCGGCTCCTGGTTCATCTGCCCGAGGAGCTCTCGTTCGAAGGGGGGGCGGCCATCTCCTGCGGCACGGGTACGGCCTGGAACGGTCTCAAGAAGATGAACGTGGCCGGCGGCGACACCGTGGCAATCTTCGGACAGGGGCCGGTGGGTCTGAGCGGGACCATGTGCGCCAAGGCCATGGGTGCCCGGGTCATCGGCGTGGACGTGGTGCCGGAGCGGCTGGAGCGGGCGCGCGGGTACGGCGCGGACCACGTCATCAACGCCGGCGACTCCGATCCGGTGGAGGCCATCAAGGAATTGACCGGCGGTTTGGGATCGACGGCGGCGCTGGAGACTTCCGGCAACCCGGAAGCTCGCGGACAGATCCTCAAGGCCATGCGCACCTTCGGGCGCTGCTGTTACGTGGGCATGGGCGCCCCGTCCACCATCAACTTCCGGGACGACGTCATCTTCAAGGTGGCCACCATCTTCGGGTCCTGGACCTTCAGCAAGTCGGAGCTCATCGAGATCTGCCGCTTCATGGTGGAGGAGAAGGTGCCCCTGGACGACCTGGTCACCCACCGCTTCGACCTCGACGACGCGGTCGAGGCGTTCCGTATCTTCGACGGCGCGACCACCGGCAAATGCGTGTTCGTGCTGGACTGACGAGGCGCCGGTCTTTCGCCGATAGTATGGATTTGGTATATACCGCACGATGTTCACGGAGCGGGTGGTGGCCTCTCTCGGACGGGCCAGGGTTCGCTTTGCCATCGCCGGAGGGCATGCGGTCGCGTTGCACGGAGCGGTGCGCGGCACAGTGGACCTCGATCTGGTGCTGGTGTCGTCCCGGGAGAATTTCGTAGCGGCGGAATCGGCGTTCAACCGCATGGGGCTGTGGTCGCGGCTGCCGTTGAAGGCGGAAGAAGTGTTCGACTTCCGGGAAGAGTACATCCGGAACCGGAACCTCATCGCCTGGAGCTTCGTCAACCCGGCAGACCCCACGGAGCTCGTGGACATCATCCTCACGGAAGATTTGGAGGCCATGCAGGTGGACCTGATCCCGGTGGGAAGGCTGCGGCTGCCGGTGGTAGCAGTGCCCGATCTGATCCGCATGAAGGAAAAAAGCGGCCGGGCACAGGATATCGAGGACATCCGGGTATTGAGACGGGTCGGCTCATGAGACCTGTACAGTTCTTTTCGGACGAGTATCTCGATCAGTGCAAGCGGATGAAGCCGGCCGACATCCTGCGGTTTCTCGATGAGTTCCGCCGGCTTTACGCACCCGCGCGGCGAAATGGCAGCCGTCTCATCAGCCTCAAGGTCCCCGAGGATCTGCTGGAGGCATTCAAGGCCAAGGCCCGCTTGCATGACGTGCGCTATCAGACCCAGATCAAACGGTTGATGACGGAGTGGCTGGTGGGCCGTTGCACGGATACGAATGCCGGGAAGCGCGGGACCCCTCGCCGCCGGCAAAGCTCGGGGAGCAGCGTGTAAGGGCGGGTTTCAGGCCCGCCTCCGCCACGACCGACCCCAATCCGTCAGGAGGATCACCGATGCCCGTATGGAGCGAGCTGAGTTGGCCGCGGATCAGGGAATGCGCCGGGAAGGGTTGCGTGGTGGTCATTCCCATCGGCGTCATCGAGCAGCATGGCCATCACCTGCCGCTGGATACCGATGCGTTCATCGCGCAGGAGATCGCCCGGGCGGCCGCCAGGCGGGATCCGGAGATCCTGGTGGGGCCGACGGTGCCCTTCGGGTTCACGCCGAGCAACAAGAACTTTCCCGGCAGCATCAGCCTCACCGCAGGCACCTGGTCGGCGCTCATCCGTGAGATCGTCCGTTCGGTGGCGCGGCACGGCTTCACCCGCATCGCCCTGTTCAACGGGCACGGAGGCCAGGTCTCGCTGTCGCGGGCGGTGGTGTCGGCCCTTCAGGACGAGGAGGGGATCCGCGTGGTGGTGCTGAACTGGTTCGGTCTGGTGGACAAGGACATGGGCCGGCTGTTCGCGGACGAGAAGATGCCCGGCGGCCGCGTGGGCCACGCCGGCGCGGTGGAGACTTCCATGAACCTGCACCTGCGCGGCGAGTTGGCCTCCCAGGGCAGCCTCGTAACCCATCTCGGCCCGCAGATGCCGGACTTCGTCAGAAAGGTAGGGGGCTACGTCCAGACGCCGCGCGAGGACCTGTCGCCGTCGGGGGTGATGGGCGACCCCAATCTCGCCAGCGCCGAGAAGGGCGGCGAGCTGTTCGAATTGTGCGTGGAGCGGCTGTGCGCGTTCGCGCGGGACTACCGTTTGTCCTGAGCATGTCAAGGGGCTTGCGGCTCAATGCCTTTGGCAGCAACTGCCTGAACCCCCCTTCTCCGTTCGCCCGGAGCGTAGAGGCGTAGTCGAGCGAAGTCGAAGGGAGTGTCCGAATGGGACGCCCTTCAACGCGTTGCGTAGTTCTACCGCAGCAGCGACCGGGCAGCCTCCTCGATACGCTCCGCGGTCGGAGTGACGTAGTCCTCCAGGGGCACCGCGAAGGGCACGGGCACGTGCGGGATGGCAACCCGCTTGATGGGCGCCTTCAGGCTGTCGAACGCCAGATCCGCCATGAGCGCCGCCAGACCCGCGGCCACGCCGCAGTTGTCATGGCTTTCGTCGGTGACCACCAGTCGGCCGGTCTTCCCCACCGAGGCCAGCAGGGTTTCGGTGTCCAACGGCTCCAGGGTTTTCGGGTCCACTACCTCCGCCGCTATGCCGTCCCTGGCCAAGGCGTCGGCTGCCGCCAATGCCCGGGGCACCTGGACGCCGACGGCGACGATGGTGACGTCGTTCCCCTCACGCGCCACGGACGCCTTCCCGAACTCCGTCTCGTATTCCCCGTCGGGCACCGGGCCGCGTTCGCCCAGCAGCCGCTCGTGGGCGAAGAAGATGGTCGGGTCCCGGCTCTTGAGGAGCGCGTTGCGGAGCAGTCCCTTGGCGTCCGCCGGAGTGGCGGGCATGGCCACCTGCAGGCCGGGCGTATTCCAGTACCAGGGCTGTGGGCTGCCCGAGTGCTGCACGCCTCCACCGCCGCGGATACCGTAGCGCATGAAGTAGGTGACCGGCACGTTGGTCTGGCCGCCCGAGTTCGAGTACGCCACCGCGGCCTCGTTGTTGATCTGTGGAATGGCTTCGTAGGAAAAGGTCGCGGTGCCGACGTCCACCAGCGGCCGCAGTCCGGCCATGGCCGCTCCCGCGGCGATGCCGCAATAGCCCAGCTCGGCGATGGGAGGGGACTTGATGCGGCGGCCGTGCCGCTGGCGCACCGAGGCGAACCGCGCCCGGGCGGGGCCCGAGCTTACCAGTCCGCCGCCGATCAACATCACCCGTTGATCCTGCTCCATGGCCTCGGCCAATCCCTCGACCAGGGCCTCTCCCAGGGTCATCTCTTGCGGCATGGCTCAATCACTCCTTCCCGCGTACGCATAGTGGAGGGCCGCCTCGGGTGCGGGCAGCGGGCTGGTCAGCGCGAACTGCGCCGCCGCATCGGCCTCCCGACGTACCTCCTCGTCCAGCCGCACGATGGTGTCCCGATCGCATCCCTCGCCGTCCGCCAGCTCCCGCGCGTAGGCCAGGATGCCGTCTCCCTCGGCGTACCAGGGGCGCACCTTCTCGGGAACGGGGCCGGGGTCCCAGGCCCAGTTGATGTCGGTGAGTCCGGCCACCAACTCGGGGTGGTCGCCGTCGTTCCCCGGCCAGGGATGGGTGCGGGCCTCGACGAAGAACGGACCCTGACCCGCTCGCGTCCGCCGTGCCAGATCCAGGAGGGTGCCGTACACCTGGCCGACGTCGCCGCCGTCCACCGCGGTGGTTTCCACGTTGAGGGCACGAGGAATGTTGGCCAGATCGTCGGCGCTGTGTCCGCTGTTGACCCTCCCGGCCCTCCGGTAGTTGTTCTCCATCAGGAAGATCAGCGGCAACTCCCAGAGCTTGGCCATGTTGAGGCTTTCGTAGAACACGCCCTCATCCATGGCGCCGTCGCCGAAGAACACTACGGTGACGGCGCTGGTCTCCAGCAACTGGGCCGCCAAAGCGGCGCCCGAGGCCAAGGCCGTGCTGCCGCCGACGATGGCGGAGGTGTGCGGGATGTTCAGGTCCGGGGCCGCCACGTGGAAGGTCCCGCCCCTCCCGAGGCAGTAGCCGGTCTCGCGTCCGATGATCTCCGCCAGCACCTTGCCGGGGTCGCCCCCCTTGGCGATGACGTGGCCGTGGTTTCGATGGGTGCTGAAGAGGTAATCCTCCGGCGCGAGCGCGGCGCAGACCCCGACGCCGGTGGCTTCCTGTCCGATATAGATGTGGAAGTGGCCGCGGATGAGGCCCTCGTGCTCTTCGTTGAACCGGACCACGTGCTCTTCCGCCCGCCGTATCATGAGCATTTTTCGCAGCAAGTCGAGCCGTTGATCTCGTGACATGTCGGGTAGCATCTTCCCTCCCGGATTCTCCGGCTCCCCGAGGAGCCGCGTTGGTCCAAGTTTGCTGGTGGACTCTACTCCGGTTGGCGGAAGAAGGGAAGCAGGCGCAGGCCGGACAGGGGCCGGAGAGCTACAAACGGAAGAACTCGACGGCGTTCCCGGCCACCATCCGTTCCCGCTCATCCCCGGCCACGCCATGCATCTGGGACGCCAGCACCTCGAGGGAGCGGGGCCAACGCGTGACGACGTGGGGGAAGTCGGTGCCCCACATCATACGGTCGACGCCCACTTCGTGGCGCAGACGGACCCCCACGTGGTCCTCGAAGAACCCCCAGTAGGCGTGCTCCCGGAGATACTCGCTGGGCAGCCGCTTCAACCGCGGCAGGCCCATTTGCCGCTCCGCCCAGAACCGGTTGATGGAGTATTCGTGGTCCATCTGCTCGTAGAAGTATGGCAGCCAGCCGACGTTGTTCTCGGCCCAGTAGATTCGCAGCTTCGGGAACCGGTCGAATATCCCGGCCACGATCATCTGGCTGGCCTCCACCGATCCCGAGTGATACGGACCCTGCCGGGCGAGCCGCTGGACGAAGTCCGTGGGCGGGCGGCGCTCGCCCGAAGGTTCCTGGGGATACTGGAACAGCGGCGTCTCCCGTGTGCCGACACGGGTCGGGAAGGAGGTGTGCACCACCAGCGGCACGTCGAGGTCCAGGGCCGCGGCCCAGAAGCGGTCGTCTTCCGCTGACGGATAGCCTTTGCCGCTGGGGTAGGTGCTGAGCCACGCCGCCTTCAACCCCAGGCGCTTGCAGTGCTCCATCTCCGCGATGTCGTCCTCGGCGCCGCGGTTGGGAAGGATGCCCACGCCGATCAACCGCTCCGGGTCCACGGCACAGTACTCCTCCGCCATGAACTCGTTGAAGTGGCGGATGATGCCGACGAACGCTTCCCGGTCCCGGATAGCGGGATTGCGGATTCCCAGGGCGAACAGCACCTCGGCGTCGATGCCGTCCTGATCCTGCTCGCGCAGCCGCTGCTCCGCGGTGCCGCACCCCGGCGTGCTGTCGAAATCGATGACCGCGGGATCGAACTCTTCGGGCGGTCGTCCGCCGTAGTAGCTCGTGCCGCCGTACACCAGGGGCCGGCCTTCCTGTTGCAGCGCGTCGTGGCCGTTGGGGAGGCGGATCCTTTTCGTGGTCCGATCGCGGTACCTGGCGGGAATGCGATGGCGCCACAGGTCCGGCGGCGCTTCGAAGTGACCGTCGGCGGAAACGTGCCGGTAGGCTCTGGTCATGGGAGAGTCCGCCCGCGCTACGCGGTTTCGGAGAGCGGCCAATTCAGCCATTCCGCGAGCGCCCGTCCCAGGATCCATTCCTTCTCGGTGGCAGTCAGGTCGTCCAGTTCCTCGGTGAACAGCGTCAGCGCCTGCCGGTAGGGACAGGGCAGGTGGGAAAGGTCGGTGCCCCAGAACACGCGTTGGGGCCCGAAGGCGTCGACCACCCGCCGTATCTGCGGGTGGAGCGACGGATAGGGGTAGCTCTCGGTGGAATAGCAGGGGAGGGCCGAGGCCTTCACCGCCACGTTCGGCAAGGCCGCCAGCTTGAGCAGCCCGTCGATGATGGGTTCCAGCGGCTTGCCGATCAGGCTGGAGTTGAGCCCCATGTGATCGATGGCAAGGCGAAGCCCGGCGTGGCGCGCGGCCACCTCGCCGAGCCGGGGCAGGGCGTGCGGCGCCAGCGCCGTGACCGGGACGTCGTAGCGCTCGGCCGCCTCCCAGAACCAGTCGATGGCGCCGTCATCGAGCCATGTGCGGTAGCGTCCGCGGTGGAAGGTCAGGCGAATCCCCAGCATGCCGGGTTGGTCCATCCACGTTGCCATGCGTTCCCGGCTCTCGGGCGCGTCGAGGGTCAACCGCCCCATGACCGCGAACCGGTCGGGATACAGGCGTGCGGCCTCCAGCGACGTATCGTTCCGGTCCGCTTCCCAGGTCGGCGGCACCAGCACCGCGCGGTCGACGCCGGCGACGTCCATCTCGCGCAGCAACTCTTCATGCCCCAACGGCTCGTGTCGGTGGGGCTTGGCCGCATCCACCCGGTCCCAAGGCTTGTCTAGGGTCTCGGACGCCCAGATGTGAACCTGTGAATCGATGATCGTCACGGCTGAGAGGACTCTGCGGACGGGTCGTCGCTACGGCGCCGCCTGCGTTTCGGCGTCCCGGTAGGTCCACTGGAAATCGGGGTTGCGGTAGACCTCATCGGGCATCAGACTGGTCAACTCCCTCTTGTGCAGTTCCGACTCGAAGCGCCCGCGGATCGATGGCTCTTCGTCGGCGTACTCGATCTGGTCCCTGGCGCGGTCCTCGACCTTCTCGGCGTGGCCGCGGAACTGCCGGGGCGGATGGAGCGCCAGATACCGCGCCGGCGTGCCCCCGGCGTTGAAGTGCTGGTGAAACCACTTGCCGGGCGGAACGAACATGCTCGCTTCGTGCCACGGCGCCACCACCTTCTCTTTCCCTTCCTCCCAGAGGATGGAGTAGCCTTCTCCCTTGGGAATGACGATGACCCGGCCCGGGCCGTGGCGGTGCGCCTTCTTGTAGGTCCGGGAGGGGAACACCGACATGTGGCAGGACATCTCGGAGTTGGGGAAGGTCATGAGCACGCTGTGTCCGCCCGCGCCCCTGCGGCTGCTCCGGTTCAGCTTGTCCCAGGATCCCATGTCGGGAAAGAAGTTCCCGTACCAGAAGATGCCGCTGCGGCCGCCCCAGGTCCGGGTCGGGTCGCCGTCGCGCACGAGCTTCGCCTCGGAGTAGAGCTCGTCGCCCTTGGACAGATGGTCCTCGCCCTCATAGTGGTTGTTGAAGAAGAACGACGGGTCCGTGTTGAGCGACATCGCCAGCGGCAGGTAGCTGTAGCGCAGGAGCCGCACGGGCCGGTCGCCGCGCATGTTGCTCATGGTGTGATGGTAGTTGTGCGGAATCTGGAACAGACTCCGGGGCTGCCATTCGAAGCTGCTCCTGGAACCGCTCTCGCCCAGCCACACCGTGGTCACGCCCTGGCCCTGCAGCACGTAGACCAGCTCGTCGAGAGCAAACTTCAGCGGCGGGAGCGTCTCTCCGGGAGGGATCTCCTGCACCATGGCGGAGGTGACTCCTTCCTGCCCCACGAGCTGGATGAAGGCGCTCTCGCACCCCCGTTCCTCCCACCAGCCCAGCTCAACCGTACGCAAGTCCTCGATGAAGTACCCCCGGTGAATCGGCACGCCGACGGAGGCCATCCAGTCATCGTAGGTGTATTCCTTGAGCTCCAGCTCGGGAGGGACGGAATCGTCTGAGCTCGTATCGGGTTGGACCTTCGCCATGAAATGTTTCTCCTTTGTTGCCGGCTCCCCTCAGGAACCGGCGACCTCTTCGAACGACGGCTCGGGCATGCCTTTCTTCCACGTCGGGTCGCGAAGCTCAAGCCGGTTGCTGCTGGGGTCCGTGAAGTAGAGCTCCCGTCCGGGGAAATAGCCGCCCTTGCGGTAGTAGAGCTCCACCACCGGCACGTTCTTTTCCTTGAAGATCTTGCATGCCTCGTTCAGGGTCTCCGGGCTGACCGTGAAGGAATGATGGACGCGGTCGTCCTCCGCCTGCGTGGGTACTTCCCTGCGCTCGCACAGGAGGATATTGTGATCGCCCACGTTGAAGCATGCCATGACGTCGTTGGCGAGTCGGCCCAGTGACTTGAGGCCCAGCAGACCGCCGTAGAACTTCTCCGCCTCGCCCAGGTCGTTCACGGGAATCGACCAATGCGTAACCCCTTCAATCTTGAGCATGTGCCTGTCTCCTTTCTTGGTTGCCGAGCCACGCGCGACTCCGGGATCACGGTATTCTTACGCCAAAGAACCGTGTGCAGGCAACAGGCAACGGTTGTAAACGGCTCGGGGATGGGCTACCCGGCGTGGCCGATCATGCGGCGCCTGGTGTCCCCCGAACTTCGGATCGTTATTCCTTCGGGTATCCCGAACGGCCCAGGTCCTCCATGATCTCGTCCAGTATGGCCGGGTCGTCCATGGTGGCCGGGGGTTTGTACGGCGTGCCGTCCGCCATGCTTCGCACCGTGCCCCGGAGGATCCTGCCGGACCGCGTCTTGGGCAGGCGCTTCACCAGCAGGGCCTGCTTGAAGTCCGCTACCGGGCCGATCCGTTCGCGCACGAGGCTCACCAACTCCGGCACCAGCGCTTTCTCCGTGGTCTCGACCCCCGCCTTGACCACGATCAGCCCCAGCGGCAGTTGCCCATCGAGCGCGTCGGCCACCCCGAGGAAGGGATGGATTGGCAGAGGAGAAAGCAATCTTCCTCCGAGTTTGATGTGGTGCCCAGCCAGCGCTCACGGGACGAGTTTCAAGAGCGTCTGGTGCGTTCCTGAACAAGCATCAGGGTTAAGGGCTGGCTTGAACACGCTGTGTGTGGGCCGTTGGTGTCCGATCTGCTGGTTGATCTCCACCGATATGCTCACGACACCAGGCGATGGGGGGATCCGGGTGTTATCGGCTCGCTCTGACCTCAAACCTCCGGTCCATTTTGTTCCGCCCCTCCATAACACAGGATTCGGCTTTCAGACGAGCGCCGAAACTTATCATGCTTTATCGGAACGGCTTCTCTCTGTCTCGTACGCCGTGGTATTCCGATTTGCTCCGAAATCAAGGGGGGTTCCCGCCGAACCGCTTGTAGACCATCGGTAGGTTGAATCAAAGAGGCATGTAAGCCGGACATGGTCATTGTCCCGGGGGAGTCCCCCTGACGTGTCCGGAGGTGTCTCAGGGTCCAAGGCGTGTCGAGTAACGCGGACCGTTACGGCCTGTGCCCACCCAGGATTACCGAGTCGTCTGCTCCGGGATCGGTTTCAAGATCCGTGACTTGAACCACCCGTTCATCACGCGTTCGGATGAGCACGGGAAGGTCTCCTGCCGTGATATCCTGGTCCAGTGAAGCTTGGCTCTGAAGCAGAGTCCTGATAGAAGTTACGTCACTATTGTTCATGGAGGGCCTCCTGTGGCCATGCTTGGCCAAATACGAGGAAATCCCCGTATTCTTACGGTAATCTCCGTGTCCAGTGTTGGACTGATTCGATTTCTTGCAGAACCGGACCTCAAAGGAGTTCCACGGAATTTCCCTGAAGCAGGGATACGCGATGTCCGTGCTACGGGCTACCATTGTCGTGATTGTAAGCTCACGTTCACGTTGCAGCAAGAAGAGAATCAACTGATCGTTGTTTACTCTTCCATTCCGGACAAGTGTCAGTGGCCGATTAAAGACGAGCACCGATGGCGGTGTCCCGTGGAAGGCTTCAGGCTGGTGACAGAGTTTTCATCAGAATACCGGTTTCAGGCTCGTCTCCCGAGAGGACCAGAGCCGGAAGCCCTGGAAAGAGGCGCTTCTCATGGAGCTGAGCCGCGTCTCTTTGTCCAGCGCAAACCTTTGTTCTCTCACCAAGGGTTTCAGGGGAGCATCGGGAAGGACCCGACGCCCAGTCGTGCAGGCTCCGGTTCACGTACCCGGACAACTCCTGAGAAACCGCAAGACCACGCATGAGCTACAAGACCATCCACCACCAGGCCGACGTGCTGGTCATCGGCGGCGGCGCCGCCGGGGCCATGGCGGCGATTCGTGCCCGGGAGGCGGGAGCGGACGTGCTGCTGGTGGACAAGTCCGTGTTCGGCCGGAGCGGCTGCGCGGCGCTGGCCTCGGGGGCGTACATCACCTACATGCCGGGTGACGACATCATGATCCATCTCGGCGGCCGCGGCGTGCTCACCAACCAGACCAAGGCCATCGAGGCCATTCACGCCACCCACGACGTGCTCGGCATCCTCGACGGCTGGGGCGTGAAGTTCGTCAAGGAACGCGGCGAGATCTGGCGCGGCAAGGGCGGGTCCGGGGCCGCCGCGAGCGGCGGCCTGGCCGCGGGCCTGGTGGGCGGCGGCACGGCGATGATGAAGGTGGTGCGGGGCGTGGCCCTGCGCGCGGGCGTCCGGGTGCTCAACCGGGTTTCGGTCACCGACCTCCTGACCTCGGACGGCAAGCACCCCACCGGCGGCCGCGTGGTGGGCGCGCTGGGGGTCTCCGGCCGCGAGCGTGAGGTCCACGTGTGCGAGGCCAAATCCGTGGTGATGTGCGCGGGCGGTTTCAACTTCGGCTACAAGCAGCCGGGACAGTGGTTCGCGGGCATGCCCCTCAACATCACCAGCGACGGCGTTGCCATGCAGATCAGGGCGGGCGCGGTGATGGGCAACATGGCGGTGGGCAGCAAGTACCTCCAGACCATGGAGTTCATGTGCGCTCCCGGTATCGAGCACTTCACCACCATGGGCACCAGCTACTTCAACCGCCAGGGGGAAGACGTGATGAAGCGGTTCTCGGAGTCCGAGGCCGAGTTCACCCGGCGGCTGTCGCTGGGCCACGCGGTGGCGCTGGAGATGCTGGAAGGCAAGGGCCCCGTGTATCTCGACTGCACCAGGCTCCCGCCGGAGAACATCCGGCTGCTGTACGAAGTCATCCCCATCATCATGAACACCTTCGAGGCCGCGGGATACGAGGTCGGCAAGGAGCGGGTCCCCTATTTGCCGGTGCTGGCGGCCACCTACGGCTCCAGCCACGGCGGCGGCGCGGTGGTGGACGACCGGTGCATGACCTCGCTGCCGGGCCTGTTCGCCGCGGGCGCCAGCAGCGACGGGATGAACATTTCGCCGAACCTCAACCTGTCCTGGTGCATGGTGCTGGGCTGGTGGGCCGGGCTGCACGCCGCGGACTACGCGAGGAGCGTGGACCTCGAGAGTGCCGTTGGGCGGCAGGTGGAGTCGCTCACCAGGAGCACCACCCAGTACCTCAAGCCGGAGGGAACCGCCTTTGCCGAGGTCCACGGCAGGGCCGCCGACCTGCTGCACGAGTTGGGAATCATTCTCAACGACGAGAAGATCGCCCGGGTGCGGCAAGGGCTTGCGGAGATACTGGAAACGTATGACGACGTCATGGCGAAGGACCCCCACGACCTCGTGAAGGTTCTGGGGCTGCGGAACTCCATCGAGGCCCTGACCGCGGTGCTGGACTACCTGCTGCACCGGCAGGAAAGCCGCGGCTCGGTGATCAATCGCGATCATCCGGAGACCGACAACGAGAAGTGGCTGGTGTTGAGCAAGTCGATCATCGAGAACGGCGCGCTGAAGATCTGGGATGAACCCATCCCGCGCGACGAGTTCTACGTACGCTACCGGCCGAGGCCCGGGAAGGCAATGCACCCCTTCTTCAGGATCGCCGGTCAGGCGGTTGAGGCGGGGGAGTAGGGCTGCCATGGCTCGAGATCTGCATCTACCGAAGGTCGAGATTTGCAAGGAGGCCTGCATCTCCTGCACGGCATGCGATGATGCCTGCCCGACGGACGTGATCCGGATGGGCAGGGACGGCTATCCGTTCGCCATGTACGAGGAAGACTGCCAGGGCTGCTTCATCTGCGAGTGGGACTGTCCCGTCGGGGCCATCAAGATTCGCGTCGCGCGCTGGTACGAGGCGGGACGGTAAGTGCTCCGTCCACCGGCTCGCCTCCTTGCGGACCGAACCGCCGGCTCCGCGGCGAAGTCCGGAGTGGGTGACCCAACGGCCTCCTCTATACGGGCGCGAGCGGGCGGGAAGTCCGCGTCCCGTCCACGGTTCCCTCTCCGATGAGCATATTATACGCTTTGATCGCGTCGCTGGGTTTCGCGACCTCGCACATCCTGATCCGCCGCGGTCTGGCCCGGTCCAATCCCCTGGCCGGGTTCGCCATCTCCATCGTCATCTCGGCGCTGACCCTCTGGTCCATGGCGGCGGCCACCCTGCCCCTGACCGTTTTCCGGACCCACGCCGTCTGGTATTTCGCGGTGGGCGGCCTGTTCGCGTCCGGGCTGGGCCGCTGGCTGGTCTATGTCTCCATCGACCGGCTGGGAGTGGCGCGCTCCATCCCGGTGGTGAGCACGACGCCCATGTTCGCCTCGGTCCTGGCCGTGCTCATCGTCGGAGAGCACTGGACCCTGGGCGCGTTCTTCGGCACCGTGCTGATCATCTGCGGGGTCATCGTCATCTCGCGAACCCACGACCACACGGCCGAGTGGCGCCGCGCGGACCTCATCTTCCCCATTCTGGGGGCGTTGTCGTTTTCTTTCTCCGCCAGCGTCCGGAAGCTCGGCTTCTTCATCGACAACCTGCCGCTCATGGCGTCGTGCGTGAACGCCACCACGGGGCTGGTGCTGGCCATCCTGATGGTTTACGGCCGGGGCGGACCACGCAAGGTGTTGCCGATGTCCCGTTCGGTGCTCGCATGGTTCGTCGGCGCGGGGATCTGCAACACCGCCGGGATGCTGGCCAACTTCTACGCCCTCTCCACCGGCGACATCGTCATCGTAGAGCCGTTGGTCAGCACCAACCCGGTGTTGACCGTGGTTCTCACGGCGATCTTCCTGCGGGACGTGGAGACCGTAAACCTGCGGGTTGCGGTGGGCGTAGCGCTCACCTTCGTCGGGACCCTGCTGCTGGTCTACGGCAGGGCCGGATAGCTCCCCTGCCGCGGACGCAACCCCTCTCCCTCCGGGAGAGGGTGGCCGAAGGCGATCCGACCATTCTTGCGGGAACCCCTGTCGCCACCGGGAAAACGCCGGCTCCCAGAGGGAGTCGGAGGGCGTTCCGACGCCTCTGCCGTTGCGCGTCCGTGTCCTTTCCCGGCCGGCTTCGGTAGAATGACGTGGTGCGTACCGGACTGGAAAGGCTTCTCGACGCACCGCGCCGCTGGCTCGGGGCCTCGCGGGTAGGGCTGGTGGCCAACCCCACCACGGTGGATCGCCGTCTGGTTCACGCCGCCGACCTGTTGCACCGGCACCCGGACGTGGACCTGCGTTGTCTGTTCGGGCCCGAGCACGGGCTGCGCGGGTCGGCCCAGGACATGGTGGGAGTGGCAGACGACACCGGCCCGGGCACGGGCCTGCCGGCGGTGAGCCTCTACGGCACGACCTTTGAGTCCCTGTCACCCACCCCGGAACAGCTTTCCGGCGTCGACCTGTTGCTGTTCGACATCCAGGACGTGGGCGCGCGTTACTACACCTACGCCGCCACCATGGTCCTGTGCATGCGTGCGGCCAAGGCTTCCCGGGTCAGGGTCGTGGTCCTCGACCGGCCCAATCCCATCGGCGGCGTGGCGGTGGAGGGAGGCGGACTGGACGAGGGTCTGGAGAATTTCTGCGGCTTGTACCCGGTGCCGCAACGGCACGGAATGACCCTGGGCGAGCTGGCCCGGTTGTATAACGAGACGTTCGGCATCGGCTGCGAGCTGGACGTGGTGGCGTGCGAGGGGTGGTCCCGAAGCGACTACTACAACGAATGCGGGCTGCCGTGGGTGCTGCCGTCGCCCAACATGCCGACCCCGGAGACGGCGCTGGTCTATCCGGGCATGTGCCTGCTCGAGGGCACCAACCTGTCCGAGGGCCGGGGCACCACGCGTCCCTTCGAGCTCTTCGGCGCGCCGTTCATCGACGGCGACCGGCTGGCCGAGAAGCTTCGGCGCCACGATCTGCCCGGGGCGCTCTTCCGCCCCTGCGTCGTCGAGCCGGCGTTCCACAAGTTCAAAGGTCAACGCTGCGGCGCGTTGCAGTTGCACGTGAGCGACCGGCGAGCCTTCGAGCCCTATCGTACCGGTCTGGCCGTTCTGGCGGCGGTGCGTGAGTTGTGGCCCGAATCGTTTGCCTGGAGAACGGAGCCTTACGAGTTCCGGGCCGACGTTCCGGCCATCGACCTCTTGACCGGGAGCCCGGCCGTGAGGCAAGCCATTGACGGCGGTGCGGCGCTCGATGAGGTGGTGCGCGTCGCCTGTGGCGGCACCGAGATCTACGACTCCGGACGCGACGGGGCGCTGCTGTATGATTGAGTGCGCGGCGGCCGTTGGCGAAGTTTACACGCATGGATCGTAAAGGAGGGAGATCATGGCAGATCAGGAAGTGGCAGTGGTGGTGGGAGGCGGCCCGGGACTGAGCGCTTCGCTCGTTCGGCTGTTCACCCGTGAAGGCATGAAGGCGGCCATCGCGGCCCGCAACCCGGACAAGCTCGAGGCGTTGTCGGAGAGCACGGGTTGCCACGCATACCGGTGTGACGCGGTTGTCCCCGAGGAAGTGAACGAACTGTTCGTCCGGGTGTCGCAGGATCTCGGAGATCCCAACGTGGTGGTCTACAACGCCAGCTCCCGCGTACGCGGCCCGCTTACCGAGCTCGACCCCGTCGCCGTTCGGGACGCCATCATGGTGAGCTGCTACGGCGGCTTCCTGGTGGGACAGGCTGCCGCTGCCGGCATGCTTCGGGCTGGCGGGGGGACCATCCTGTTTACCGGCGCCTCGGCGAGCGTCAAGGGTTATGCCAACTCCGCATCCTTCGCCATGGGTAAGTTCGGGCTCAGCGGCCTGACCCAGAGCATGGCGCGGGAGCTTCAGCCGCAGAACATCCACGTGGCGCAGATCGTCATCGACGGCGGCATCGATTCGCCCCGGCGGGACCCCGGCCCCGGCCCGGACACACGGCTGAGCCCTGACAGCATCGCGGAGACGTATCTGCAGCTTCATCGCCAACACCGGAGCGCCTGGGCGTCGCTCATCGAGCTGCGACCGTGGGTCGAGAAGTTCTGAAGCCGACCGTTTTCCCGACCGTGAATGGGGAGGGAGCGGAGCCGGCTAAAGGATTCGCCGTGGCTGCCGATCTTCCAATGGTGGAGTGAAACGGCAGGATACACGGTCGACGTCCCGGCGTGCGGGGTCTCTTCTCGGGGGCGAGGAAGGCATTGTCCTCCCGTCGGTCCTCATGCTGGTCGCGGTCTTGGCCGTGGTGAGCGCCACGAGCATGACCGCGACCCTGACCGAGCTGAGGATCGCCGACGCCTACTACAAGAGCGTGGCCGTGTTCCACATCGCGGAAGCCGGACTCACCCACGGCCGGCATGAAGTTTCGGACGAGGACGGCGACGGCGATTTTGCCGCCATCCTGACGCCAACCACGCTCTTCAACGGCCGGGGGCTCCACGGCGGCAGCTACACCGTCGTCGCCACCCCCGTCGTCGGTGTTACACCGACCAGGCTCCGGCTGCGATCCTCCGCATGCTACCCGGCCGCGGACCCCTGCCCGCGCGCCAATGCAAGGGCCGCCCTCGAAGCCCTGCTGGAGCATGATCCCGCCGGCGCCACCCCCCAAGGCCGTGTCCGTCTGGTAGCCTGGAGGTCGCTGGACTAACCGCCGCCAGTGTGGTGTCCGGTAAATACGCAAGATAATATACGGGTCTTTATTGCCGTCGGCTGCGTTGCTCTTTCTCGCGTGGTATTGGCCACTGCTCGTCATCGCGCCTTGCCGACCACAAAAAATCCTGCGCATCTTGTCTTGCGTATTTACCGGACACGACACTAGGCGCGGACCCTCTCATTGCCGTGGACGTGCAGGCTCTGCACGAGGATGCTCCGCGCCTTCAAAGGCATCGCATCGCGGAAGCTTCAGGCGGGTTTCGTAGGAGGCGGTGTCGTCGCGGGCCGTTTCCATGACAACTTCGCACGGGGTTATGGCCTTGATCCGGTAGCCGTGGCGACCGAGCCGCGCGCCGGGCCGGACGACGTGGCCGAAGTCTTCGGCGTCCTTTACCAGTGCCACCGCGGTGCGCTTCTGCCAGACGATGCCCACGGCGCGGAACGGCGGCGCGTGCTGAGGCTCGTAAGGATGATTTCGGTCCACGTCCGGGTTCGGTTGTCCCTCCGGCTCCGGCGGGGTCGGGGCCCGGTACGGCTGAAACGGATCCCGGGGCAAGGGTCCGGCGTCGACGCCGGCCGGTGCCGGGTCTGGTACAGGCTCCTGCGTATCTTCGTCAACGGGTTCGGGAGACTGGACACGAAGCGCCGTCATCTCCAAGGCGATGCGGAGCATGGCGAGGCCGTCCTCGGCGGCAAGCGCGTCGATGGTCATATTCGTCGTGTTCGGAAGGGCGCGCGCTCCTGCGGCGCGCTCCAGGAATCGCAGGAGGTCGTGGAAGGCGCCCTTGATCTCCACCTCCGTCGGGATCTCGGCAAAGTGCTCTCCGGGGCGGGCCGCCCCGGGATGGAAACGGATCACTTCGAGGCCGGCCATGGCGGCTTGGGCGGAAACATTTTCCAACGGTGTCGACGTTCCGGGGCGGCGGGGAAGCCGCGAATGCAACTCGCGACGCAACGCCGCGATCTCGCCACGGAGTTGCGGCAACCGTCCCAGGTCCGCACGCAATCGGGCCTCGTCAAGGCGGGCGAGCTCGATCTCTTCCGTGGCGCGCACGACACGCCCGGCCAGGTGGCGGTACACGAGGACATAGTCCAGCGCCACCAGCACCAGGGCCGTCCCCGCGAAATACAAAACCCGCTGGGCGAGAGGGCGTTCGAGCAGAACGTCCAGGTAGTACCGCACGATGGGGTTAACCGTCCCTCTGCCGACTTTTCTCGGGCGGCACCGAACCCGGCGGCGGGCTGTTCCCGGCGTGGATCACGAAGCGCCTGAAGCCGTCCTCCCCGTCCTCCTTGCCGGCTTCGACGAGTTGCCGGTTGTTGAAGACCGGGGAGAGGCCGCTCAGGAACCGTGCGATGGACTCGTCGTCGGTCGCACGGCCCTCCAGGACCGTCGTGCCTTGCGACTCGGCGTAACGCGTCAACCATAGCCGGTCCGGCGCCGCGCCCGAGAGGCCGCGCAGGATCTCCGGGTACCGTGCCCCACGTTGGAGCCATGTCATGACGGCGTGATTCCGCCGACGTTGCTGCCGGATCCGTTCTTCCAGTTCCTTGACGGCCTCGGTCTTGAGCCGCAGCCGAGCGGCGGCTCGCCGCCGCTCGGCCAGGCCGGACTCCAACGCCGTCTGCCGGTACAGTTGCGAGAGGTTGACCGCGGCCAGGGCGACGCCGGCGAGGCAGAGCACGGCCACTCCGGCCGTGACCGTGCGACGCCTGCGCCGTAGCGCCCGTGTCTCCCGGGTCGCCAGAAGGTTGATGCGAATCATGGTCGAAACAGTGTCCTTCCCGGTCGCGCCCACGGAGAGAGTCCCCGTTGCGCGGCCTTGCCGCGATGTGCCTACTCGGATGGATTCCTTGTGACCAGACCGGCCACCACGGCGAAAGCCGGTCCCGCATGGATGTCCTCCGGCGGCATGCTTCCGTCGAAAACGGGTCCGACGACCCGCACCTCGCCCTTGAGGACGCGGGCCAGGCTCGGACCGAGACCGGGCAGCAGGGCGCTACCGCCGCTCAGGGAAACCCGGCGCGGTCCCGTTCCGCCGCTCAGCGCGCCGAACAGGTTGACGCTGTGGCCTACCTTGGCGGCGAACTCGTCGCACAGGGAGTTCAGGAGGCTGCCGACGTCCGGAGACCGGTCGCCGCACTTGATGGCCTCGGCCTCGTCCCGGGAAACATGCAGATTCTCGGCCAGACTCCCGGTGAACTGTTCCCCGCCCAGGGGCAGGTCCGTGGTATAGCCGGGCGAGTCATCCACGGGTATGTGGATCGTCGTGGAGCAAGCGCCCACGTGCACCAGCGCATCGGCGCCCTCGTGGGGGAGCCGGCTGCTGCCGGACCGGAGGGCGAAGTGGTCCACTTCCACGATGGCCGGAACCAGGCCGGCGGCCTCCATGAGATCGACGTAGTTCTCGACCAAGGTCTTCCTGGCGGCGATCAGCAGTACTTCCAACCCGTTGCCGTCGTCCGAAGGTCCGACAACGTGGTAGTCGATGTTGACGTTGTCCAGGTCCCCGGGAATGGCGTCCATGGCTTCGAACTCGATGACTCGATCAAGCTCCTTCACGTTCCGGCCCGGGAGCTGGAGCCGCTTGATGATGACCCCTCTGCCCGGGATCGACACCACCGCTTGACGTGGCTTCCCACGCGCCAGACCGGTAAACCGCCGGATTGCATTTCCGAGGGCGTCGGTCCGGTGCACGAACCCGTTCTCCACGGCCCCCGCAGGCACCGGGAGCACTCCGGTGCGCAAGACCCGCGCGCCACCACGGACGTCGATGACCTCGGCAATCTTGATGGAGGTGGAACCCACGTCGATGGCGAACCAACTGCGTGGCCGTCGAAAGGGAAAGAGGCGAACCATGGGGTGGGTTGAGAGCAAAACAGGGGCCAGCTCTTCAAGTCCGCGGGAATGACACCTATTCGAGGGCTCGCAGGTAGGTAAAATAGGCCTTTGGCGTCAAATACGTGGCATTCCGACGGCGTCTCATCAATAATTCGAGGGAGATGAATGCGAATCGGAAATTCGCTTTGGTTGCGGTGCCGGCGCCGCTTCAGGAGCCGTTGACCTATGCCGTGCCCGAGGCGCTGGACGGGCGGATCGAGGTGGGCATGCGCGTCCTGGTGCCGCTGGGCCGGCGGCGGGTGACCGGGGTGGTGGTCGGATTCCAGCGGGAATCACCGGTAACGGGGGTGAAGGCGGTCGCCGAGGCGCTGGACGACGAGGTGCTTCTCGATGATGCGTTCTTGAAGCTGTGCCGCTGGGCGGCTGACTACTACGTCGCCTCTCTGGGGGAGGTGCTGGCCACCGCATTGCCGCCGCTCCTGCGTACCGAGAGCCGGCTGGTGGTGGCCTTCGCCCGGGAACCGGACAGCATCCATGGGGAGCTGGACCGGGAGATCCTGGATGCCTTGAGCCGACGTGGCCCCACGACGCCGGCGGCGCTGAGTCGCCTGTTCCCCCGCCGGGGCGTCAAGGCGGTCCTGGATCGGCTGGCCGCGGCCGGGGCCGTAACCGTGGAGGACCGGCTCCGAGGCCACGTGCGCGAGGCCCGACGCAAGCGGCAGCCGCGGTCGGAAACGACCGCCGGCGCGGTGGCGGCCAGCCGCGCTCCCGTGCGCACCGAGGAGCAGGGGCAGGTGCTTCGGTCCATGGACCGGCGCCTGAGCCGGGGTGGCTTCGAGACCATGCTGCTGCATGGCGTCACCGGCAGCGGCAAGACGGAGGTGTACCTCCAGGCCATGGAGCAAGTGCGCAGGCAGGGCCGGCAGAGCCTGATCCTGGTTCCGGAGATAGCCCTGACCCCGCAGTTGCTGGACCGGCTCGAGGGGCGCTTCCCGGGCGACGTGGCCGTGCTCCACAGCGGCCTCACCTCGGTGGAAAGGTGGCGTCACTGGTGGCGCATCGCCCACGGCGCGGTGAAGGTGGTGGCGGGCGCCCGGTCAGCGGTCTTCGCCCCGCTTCGGGAGCTGGGGCTCATCGTGGTGGATGAGGAGCACGACTACAGCTACAAGCAGGAGGAGGGTGTGCGCTACCACGGGCGGGATCTGGCGGTGGTACGCGGCCGCATCGTCGGATGCCCGGTGATCCTGGGCTCCGCCACACCGTCGGTGGAGAGTTACCACAACGCCCGCAGCGGCCGGTACCGTATGCTCGAGATCACCCGGCGAGTGGAGGCCCGGCCCATGCCCCGGGTCCAGGTCGTCAACCTCAAGACCCGCCCCGGACAATCGGCCCCCGACGGGCTCTTTTCGGCTCCGCTGCTGCGGGCGCTCCGGGAGAACCACGAACTCGGCCGCCAGAGCCTGATTTTCCTCAACCGGCGCGGGTTCGCGTCGTTCCTTCAGTGCTGGTCCTGCGGCTTCGTGTTGCAGTGTCCGCGCTGCAGCATCAGCCTCACCTACCATCTCGGGCGCAACAGCACGTTCTGTCACCATTGCGGTTTTCGCCAACGCAAGGCGGACGCCTGCCCCGAGTGCGGCAATCTTTCCCTGAGCGAGGTGGGCTTCGGCACCGAAAGGATCGAGCACGAGCTGCGACGGCTGCTGCCCAAGGCCCGCATCGGGCGCATGGACCGGGACACCACCGGCGCCCGGGGCGCCCAGGAACGGATCTTCCGGTCGTGGGAGAAGGGGGATCTCGATGTCCTGGTGGGCACCCAGATGATCGCCAAGGGACACGACGTGGGCGGCGTCACCCTGGTGGGGGTGGTACTGGCCGATTCCTCGCTGAACCTCCCCGACTTCCGGGCGGCGGAAAAGACCTTTCAGATCATCAGTCAGGTGGCCGGGCGGGCGGGGCGCGCGCAGCAGCCCGGCCGGGTCATCGTGCAGACGCTGGTACCGGGCCACTACTGTTTGGAGCACGCCAGGGTCCACGACTACCCATCGTTCTTCGCCGCCGAGACCGGGTTCCGCCGGGAGCTCGGCTACCCCCCGTTCCAGCACCTCGTGCACTTGCGTCTCGACGGGACCGACGAGGACAAGGTCGCGCGGGGCGCCCGTGACCTGGCCCGCGCCCTCCGCGGTGAGAACCCCCCGGCGCCGCTGGATATTCTCGGTCCGGCGCCCGCGCCCATCGCCAGGCTGCGCAACCGCTACCGCTGGCAGATCCTGCTCAAGGGGCGGAGCCGGCCGGCGCTCCTGGCCTTGGCCCGGAGGGCGGTGGCGCTCATGCCCAAGGGCAGGGCGACCAGGATCCACGTTGATGTGGATCCGTACAACATGTTATAGATTTCCTTGTACGAATACGAAGTTTCCGACCCGAGTTCCCGCATGATCCTCAACATTCTCAAGTTTCCCGACCCGGTCCTGCGCGTGCCGGCCCGGCCGGTGGAAGCCGTCACCGGCGAGACCGCGGAGCTTATGCAGAACATGCTGGAGACCATGTACGCGGCGCCGGGCATCGGATTGGCGGCGCCGCAGGTGGGCGTATCCAGGCGCATCATCGTCCTGGACCTTGATCACGAAAATCCCGGCCCCAACGCCATCAAGCTGGTCAACCCGGTCGTTCGGGAGGCCGAGGGCGAGGTGGTCTACGAGGAAGGTTGCCTCAGCGTCGTCGACTTCACCGCCGAGGTGATGCGGGCCGAGTGGGTGGCGGTCTCCGGGTATGATGAGAATGGCGAGGAAGTGGACATCGAGGCGGACGGACTCCTGGCCGTGGCGCTGCAGCACGAGATCGACCACCTCGACGGCAAGCTCTTTATCGACCGCATCAGCCGGCTCAAGCGCGAGATCTACGTGCGTAAGCTCAGGAAGTCCATTCGCACGGGCAAGGAGCCGCAGGAGAGCCGCGGCGTCGTCATCTGACTCCCTCTGCCGCACGTTGCCGCGGGAATCGTCCCGGACAACAAGGCTCTACCCGTACACTCATGCGTATCGTTTTCATGGGGACGCCGGCCTCGGCGGCGGCTTCGCTGGAAACCCTGCTCGGCGGGCTCGATGAGGTGGTGGGCGTGGTGACCCAGCCCGACCGACCGTCCGGGCGGGGTCAGGCCACCGCGCCCTCGCCGGTCCGACGGACGGCAGACCGGGCCGGGATACCGGTCCTGACGCCCCGGAAGATGAAAGACCCCGGCTTGCTGGAACAGCTCCGGGGTTGGAGTCCGGACCTCATGGTGGTGGTGGCCTACGGGCGGATTCTGCCCCAGGAGATCCTCGACCTGGCGCCCTTGGGATGCGTCAACGTTCACTATTCGCTGTTGCCCAGGTACCGTGGCGCGGCGCCGATGCAGTGGGCCATCCTCGAAGGGGAGGCGGTCACAGGAGTGACCACCATGCATCTCGTTGCGGAAATGGACGCGGGCCCGGTCCTGCTGGCGGAAGGCGTGGCCATGGAACCGGACGAAACCGTAACTTCCCTGGAAGCGAGGCTCGTTCCCCTCGGCGCGCGGCTCCTGGTGGAGACGGTCGCGGGAATGAAACAGGGTTCCCTCACGGTGCGCCCCCAGGACCCCGAAGCCGTCACCTTTGCTCCCATGCTCAGGAAGGAGGACGGAATGATCGACTGGGCCCGGCCGGCCCGGGAGATCGAGCGACGGGTCCGGGCCTTCACCCCCTGGCCCTCGGCATTCAGCTACTGGGAGGGAAAGCGCGTCAAGGTGCATCGTGCGAGGCCGGTGGGGGCGGACGCCGCGCCGGGAACGGAGACACCGGGAACGGTGGTGCGGGCGGGCGCGGACGGCATCCGGGTCGCCACCGGGGCCGGCGCCCTGCTCCTTACCGAGCTGCAACTGGAAGGCCGAAAGCGTATGCTGGCCGAAGCCTTTCTCCGTGGCGCCGGGCTTCGAGAGGGGATGCGGTTTGAGCGATCTCCCTTCCAGGCCGCGTGAGATTGCCCTCACCATCATCGACCGCGTCGACCGGCGCAAGGCGTACGCCGACGTGCTGCTGAACGCGCGTCTCGAGGAGGCGGCCCTGGAGCCCGCCGACGCCGCGCTGTTGACCCACATGGTCTATGGCGCTCTGCGCTGGCGCGGGCGCATCGACTGGGTACTCGCCCGTCTGCTGCGGAACCCCCTCAAGGACCTCGATCCGCTGGTCCGCAATCTGCTCCGGCTGGGCGGCTATGAGTTGCTCTTCCTGGATCGGGTGCCGGCCTACGCCACCGTCAACGAGTTGGTGGAGCTCGCCAAGCGGCGGGCCGGGCCGGGGAAGGCGCGGCTGGTCAACGCGGTTTTGCGGCAGATCGCGGGCCGGGAACGGGAGGCGTGGTCCCCGCCCGGGGCTGGAGACGCCGCCGATCCGGCCGCCCTGGTTTCCCACCCCCCTTGGCTCATCGACATGTGGCGGGAGCAGTTCGGCCGAGAGGACAGCCGGCGGCTCATGGAAGCCAACAACCAGGAGGCGCCGTTGGTGCTGCGCGCCAATCGCCTGCGGATCCCCCGCGACGCGCTGGTGGAGCGCTTGTGCGCCCGCGGCATCGACGCCCGGCCCGGGACCTGGTCGCCGCTGGCGATCCGTCTGCGTGGTGCGGCGTCGCCGGCGGAGCTGGCGGAGTTCCGCGAAGGGCTGTGCCAGGTGCAGGGAGAAGCCTCCCAGATGGTGGGCTTTCTGATCGATCCCAGGCCGGGAATGCGGGTGCTGGACGTTTGCGCCGCTCCTGGCGGCAAGGCGACCCACATGGCGGAGTTGATGGATGGCCTGGGTGAGGTCGTCGCCTGCGACGTCTCGGAGCGCGGCCTCGCCAGGCTGGCCGGGAATGCCCGCCGCCTGGGGCTCGATTGCATCCGCGCCCAGGTCCGTGACGCAACCGAGGCTCTGCCCGGGGAGTCCGGCGCCTTCGATCGGGTGCTGGTGGACGCGCCGTGCTCGGGCCTGGGGACGCTGCGGGCGCATCCGGAGATCCGCTGGCGTCGCACCGCAGGGGACCTTGATCGCCTCGCCGTGCTGCAGGCCGACATGCTGGACCGGGCCGCCCCCCGGGTGCGGCCCGGCGGAGTTCTCGTGTACGCTACCTGCACGCTGTCCCGCGTCGAGAACGAGCATGTGGTGGAGGCATTCCTGGAGCGCCACCGCGATTTCGCCGTTGACGCGGCCGCCGTCCATCTACCGGATACCGCCCGTCCCATGAGCGCCGGACCCTATTTCCTCGCGCTGCCCCACCGCCACGACACGGACGGTTTTTTCGCCGCCCGGATGTGCCGGCTCCCTCCGACGCCCGCTCCATGATTTACCTCGTATCAGCCATGTGTTAGATACCAAACATAAAAGCCAAGGTTCACTCGGACCGGGTGTCGGGGCGTGGCTCAGCTTGGTAGAGCGCACGGTTCGGGTCCGTGAAGTCGCTGGTTCAAATCCAGTCGCCCCGACCATTCACTTCCGTCCGGCGTCGGACATTCGCTGATCGACCCGTTGCCTCTCAGCTTGCCGAAGCGTTGCCTTGAAGTCGCCTCAAAATAGCTACACCTGTCCCATGCATCCCGAGGTTCGGCAGGCGGAGGCAGGCGCCTGCCCCATATGCGGCATGGCGCTTGAACGGCTGCCGGGTGTCGCCGGCGCCACGGCCTACCGCTGTCCCATGCATCCGGAGGTGGTCAGCGAAGAACCCGGGCCATGCCCGAGTTGCGGCATGGCCCTCGAGCCGGAAACGGTATCCACGGAAGAAGAAGCCAACCCCGAGCTGGCGGACATGACCCGCAGGTTCTGGATCTGCGCCGTGATTTCCCTGCCGGTCCTGTTCCTGGGGATGGCGGAGATGATGCCGGTCAGCCCGTTGTCGGTGCCCATGAGCCGGACCTTCTGCATATGGGTACAGTTCGTGCTGACCACACCGGTGGTGCTGTGGGGTGGATGGCCCTTTATCCAGCGCGCCTGGGCTTCGGTGGTGAACCGCAGCCCGAACATGTTCACCCTCATATCGGTGGGAGTGGGCGCGGCCTACGTGTTCAGTCTCGCCGCCGTCCTGTTCCCGCAGCTTTTCCCGGAATCGTTTCGGACCGCCGGGGGTTTTGTGCCGGTTTACTTCGAGTCGGCCGCGGTCATCATCACCCTGGTGCTCCTGGGTCAGGTCCTCGAGCTGCGCGCCCGGGCCCGCACCGGTGACGCCATCCGGTCGTTGCTGGCGCTGGCCCCCAAGACGGCCTTGTCGCTGCGGGACGATGGTACCGGCGAGGAGGTACCACTGGAACGCGTCACACCAGGTGACCGGCTGCGCGTCCGGCCCGGGGAAAAGGTCCCGGTGGACGGTACCGTCCTGTCGGGCTCCACCACCATCGAAGAGTCCATGGTGACGGGCGAGCCGTTGCCGGTGGCGAAGACCGAGGGCGATGCGGTGACCGGAGGAACGGTCAACGGCGCCGGCAGCTTCGTCATGCGCGCCGATCGGGTGGGCCGGGATACGCTGGTGGCCCGGATCGTTCAGATGGTGAGCGAGGCTCAACGCAGCCGCGCACCCATCCAGCGCACCGCCGACCGGGTAGCCGGGTACTTCGTCCCCGCAGTGATGCTCGTGGCCGTCGCTGCTTTCGTCGTCTGGAGCCTGGTGGGGCCGGAGCCGCGCATGGTCCACGGCCTCATCAGCGCGGTCTCCGTATTGATCATCGCATGTCCCTGCGCCTTGGGGCTGGCTACGCCCATGGCGGTGATGGTGGGCACCGGACGGGGCGCGGGCACGGGCGTGCTGATCAGGGACGCCGAGGCACTGGAACTCCTGGACAAGGTCGACACCCTGGTAGTGGACAAGACCGGAACCGTCACCGAGGGTAGACCGCACCTCGTGTCGGTGGTGCCGCTTGCGGGACATCAAGAGGACGAGCTTCTGGCTTTCGCGGCGAGCCTCGGGCAGGAAAGCGAGCATCCCCTGTCGACCGCGTTCGTCAGCGCGGCGCGAAAGCGCCGGCTCAGGTTGTCCCAGGCGAGGGATTTTCGCTCGGTCACGGGCAAGGGAATGGTCGCCGAGGTGGACGGGCATTCGGTGGTGTTGGGCAGCCGGCTGCTGTTCGAGGAGCACGGCATCGACGGCGGTGGGCTGTACCGGCGGGCGGAAACCCAGCGCCGCGACGGCTGCACCGTGACGTTCATCGGCGTCGACGACCGGCCGGCCGGTATGCTCGGCGTGGCCGATCCCATCAAGCAGTCCTCGTATGAGGCCATGAACGCGCTACGCAGGAAACAGATCCGGATCATCATGCTGACCGGAGACAATCAATTGACAGCGGACGCGGTGGCGCATCACCTCGGGATCGCCGAGGTGGAGGCGGATGTGTCCCCCGAACAGAAGGGCGCGGTCATCCAACGACTCCAGGCAGCCGGCTCCATCGTGGCCATGGCAGGAGACGGCATCAACGATGCCCCGGCCCTGGCCCAGGCCCACGTGGGCATCGCCATGAGCACCGGCGCCGACATCGCCATGGAGAGCGCCGGCGTGACCCTGCTCAAGGGCGACCTCCGGGCCTTGGCCCGAGCCCGGCAGTTGAGCGGCCAGACCATGTCCAACATCCGCCAGAACCTCTGGCTGGCCTTCGTCTACAATATCCTGGGAATCCCCATCGCCGCGGGGATGCTGTACCCGGCCTTCGGCCTGCTCCTGAGCCCCATGGTGGCCAGCGGCGCCATGACCCTCAGTTCGCTGTCCGTCATCGGCAATTCCCTGCGCGTACGCCGGAGGCCGCTGTAAGAGGCGGGAGCTCCGACGCCGATCTGGGGGCGCCGGAAGCTCCCGACGGATCCAGCGCCGGCTTACATGCCCGCCTTCAGCTTCTCCGCCGCGTCCTCGGACACCCAGGCCCTCCACACCGCCTCGTTGCTCTTCAGAAAGTACTCCGCAGTCTCCCGCGCATCCGCCTTCTTGTCGTCCTTCCACGCCAGCAGCTTGTTCACCAGCGAGTTGGGCCAGGACACGCTCGACACGAACTTGAACGCCTCCGGCTCCGCCTTCGCGAACTTGGCCACCACCACGGTCAGCACCTCGGATTTCGGGTACATGTTCGGCTTCGGGTCGGCGCAATCCTTGTCGGTAATGCAGGCATACGTCTTGGGGTCGTGCTTCATTCCGCCGAGCTTCACCATCGGGTATTTGCCGAGGACCGACGTCGGCGCCCAGTAGTAGGTGAATATCGGCTGCTTCCGCTCATACGCCTTGGCAATGGCCCCGGCCAGGCCAGGCCCGGATCCCGGATCGAACAGGTTGAAGTTCGCCTCCTTCAGCCCGTAGGCCTTGAACAGGTTGGCGTTGATGATCTGGCAGGCCCAGCCCGAAGGACAACCGTAGAAGCGGCCCTTCCCAAGGTCTTCCTTGTCCTGGAACAGGTCCGGGCGCTTCTTGACCGCATCCAGCGTCGTGAGCTCCGGGTTTGCCTTGACCACGTACTCGGGCACCCACCAGCCTTCCTCGCCGCCGTCGCTGAGGATCTCCCCGGCGATCTTCAGCCGTCCCTCCTTCACCGCCTTATCCACCACCTCACGAACGGAATTGATCCAGATCTCCGGCGCGATGTCCGGTTCCCCCTTCTCCGTCATGGACGTCACCGTCGGCACGGTGTCACCGGGCACCAACTCCACCTGACATCCGTATCCCTTCGTCAGGATGATGGCCTCCACGTGCGCGGCCACCGCCGCCGAGTCCCAGTTCATCTCGGAGATGGTCACCTTGCCGCACTTCGCCTGAGCCGAGGTGCACAGGGCCAGCACCAGGAACGCTGCCGCCAGTAAGCCCGCTATTCGTAGTCTCATGTCATCCCTCCTGTCTTCTCCCCGTCCACGCGCCCCCGCCCGGCCTGTGCGTGCGCAGTCCAGAAGGCGACCCATGATCCGGTTTCCATTTTGTCTTTCGCCCACCCTCGAAGCTCATCCCGCGCGACGTGGAAAGCCCGGTCTCAGGATCCCGTGCACGCAACCCCCCGGGACCTCGGCCCGAACCTCAACCGCCGCCAGCCTCATATCCGTTCCGGAAATTATCCCCCAAGTGGACCGGGGTAGCAACCCCTGCAAGACACATTGGGACCTGGCCATCTCCCGGGCGGCCTGCACCGCGTGGCTCCAACTCTCCTGGGCCTCTCCGGATTCGGTCGAGTGCCGGGCCACCATCAGGGTGGTGAGCGCGAGAGTGACGCCGGGCGGCGCCATCTTGTAGAACTCGCAGGGAAAGACCTCGGGGACGATGGGTGGCGAGGTGTATCCTGTGCGCGCGCGGTTGCCGTACAGGCTCGACCTCCTTTCGTCGGGCCGGACGGTCCTCGGGAGACTGCCGAATACCGTGGAAGATGGCGTGGTTCTGGTCCCTCTGCCCCTCCCGTGGTATTTTGCCGGTGCTGATGATCGCAGGTCGATGGTCTCCACGATCATGCCGATGAGGAGTGCACCATGGCACGAACCTTGCCTTATGCAAACTGCCATGATCGGATGGAGCGCCACACTGACATGACAGGATCCATCCATCGTTCATCGGACACGTAGCGGTCTTCGAACGACTCAAGGGACGGAGACATGATCGACTTTCAACCCATGTCCATAGCCGAGTTGCTGCAAGCGTTCATCGGTGTGTCGCAGTGCCTGTTGATCGTATGGGGCTTACGGCAGATGCAGACGACTTCGACGGAACGGAACCGGCGGATGGACGGTCAGGAGAAGCGCATGGACCAGCAACACGCGGAAACGCTGGCGACGATGGACAAGCAGCACAAGGAAGCCATGCGGGCACTGGAAAAGCAAGGCCAAGCCCTTGAAGCCGTCATTGGTGGACTTCAAACCGTCATCGAACGGACTGCAGCGCGACCATGACGTGACGGTCCTCGATACCCTCGGCAACTAGTGCAGTGTCCTGAATAAACTGTGGAGAATCTGCTGGTCCTTTTCGCCGTCGGCTGCGTTGCTCCGCCTCGCGTGGTATCGGCCACTGCTCGTTGTCGCGCCTTGCCGACGACAAAAAATCCTGCGCGTCTTCTCCACAGTTTATTCAGGACACTGCACTAGTGTCGTGTCCCGTACTTGCGAATTTACGGGACACGACACTAGGACCATCGCGTTACTCCTATCTCCCCCCGCAAGAGCCGTCGGAAGGCAAGACGCTTTACTACAGCCCGCCGGGTGCCGGCGATGACGCGTCGCCAGAGAATCATGGCGGGCGTGTCGGTTACGTTTCGTTCCGTCCTGCCACCCTGCGGTGATCCTCGATATGGGAATCGTGCGCGCCGCCGTGACGGACGACGGGCGGGTCGATGTAGAACGTGTCGAGTCCGCTCATCCAGAAGTGCAGCAGGGCGAGGACCATCTTCGGCGTGGTCTCGAGAAAATGCCGGGCCGCGGGTTGAGTGATGACGTATCCTACAGCGCCGCTGTCGGAGTAACGGACTCGGCCCGCAGAGTGGTCGTCGGTCAACGGAACGCATGGGATAAAGGGCCGTCGAGGATGTCCTCTGTGGAGGGAAACGACGTCGAAGGCGAACGGTCTGGTTTCCAGGACGCTCAGGATTTCAGCGAGCCGTGGTGTGAACCGGGCGTCATCCTCGAACACCGCCACCATGTCGGGCCCGTTCACTACGAGGTCGCGCATGACCTCGCGATGCGTCAGCCAGCAGGCGATTGAACCATTGTCATGTGGGCGAAGGCCGAGACGCCGCCTACTCTCCCGGTCGACGTGGGTGAGTTGATCCGGAGAAAGTCCGTGGGCGTCGATAGCTGTCTTTATCTCGTAGCGCAGGCCGGCAGCGTCGAACTCGCGGGCCATTTGCGGGCCATTTGCGCTCGCCTGTCCGACGCTCGCTCGAGGTTGATCAGGACGATACGCATTCCTGAATTACCGATGAAATCAGGTTCTCGTATGCAGTCACGGCGCGGTCCGTGGAGAAGTCCGCGGCCCGCCGCCGCAGCATATGCCGGTCAGGCGGTTCGTCGAGGACTCGTTCCATGGCCTCCGCCAAGGCGGCCACGTCCCCCACCGGGACGAGAGGTCCGTATCTTCCGTCTTCCAGTATCTCGGCCGGACCGGCGGGACAGTCGGTGCTGACGCAGGGACAGCCGCAGGCCATGGCCTCCACAAGGACCATCGCAAAACCTTCGTGTATCGAGGACAGCACGAACAGGGAGGCGCGGGA
Organism: Binatia bacterium; assembly: GCA_963422385.1. GTDB lineage: Bacteria > Desulfobacterota > Binatia > UBA9968 > JAJDTQ01 > JAJDTQ01. The sequence goes on from OY729432.1 coordinate 1,729,334, forward strand.
CATGAGCGCGAAGGGATTCTCCACCCACCCCGGCAGCGACACCCGGTCGGTGAGGTCGAGCTCGCCGACGAGTCCTTCGAGATCTTTCCTTCGTCTTCCTTCGCCGAGGATGACCAGGCGGCACGAGCGCCGTCCGGCAAGCCGGGCGAAAGCCCGGAGGAGAGTGGGGTAGTCCTTTTCCCGTGCCAATCATCCCGCAGCGAGGAGCACTGGCGCACCGCCGTCCAGGAACCATGGATGGCCTGGTTGCTCCGCGGCCCGTTCTTCGGTGAGCCGGTCGGGCGCGTCTCCCAAGACGAATACGCGAACGCCCTCCGGAAGGCTGCGATGAATGATGGTCCGGAACAAGACGATGTCAACCTTGTGACCGCGGTCGCTGAAGCTACGAGCAAGCCGGTATACTACCCGTTCGGCGCCATTGCCGCCGAGGTGGAGAATCACGAATGCGACATGCATGGGAGAGTCGGACCCTGGAGCATGACTTCCGCGCTCAAACCCTCAACCCGGACCCCTCGAACGCCTCTCTCGTGCGTTCCTTCTCTTCTTCGGTGAGCGGAAGCAGCGGCGGCCGGGGCGGGCCGCCGGCCTGGCCCAGGAGCTCCTGCCAGTACTTCTGATGCGCTTGCGGCTTGCCGCCGGGGCGGGTCGATGAGAGCGCCTCGCGGACGGGTCTCAGGCTGTCCCGGACCCGGCGGGCCTTCTCGGCCTGGCCGTCGAAGGCAAGCTGCGTATATTTATGCATGCGCCGGTCGTTCCGGGTCTGGAGCAGATAGGGAGGCGAGGAGCACAGGTAGAGTTGCCAGCCCAACTCCACGATGTTGTCCAACCACTCCTCTTCCGAGGCGGTGCTGACAAGGATCCTGTCTCCCGCGAGCTCCGTCAGTTCCGCATACATGGGCCGCGGCACGGAGTACTTGATGGCCACGATATTGGGCAGCTCCGCCACCCGGGCGCACAGCTCGGGGCTCATCAGGTAGCCGGAATCCGGGTGGCTCCACATGGCGATGCCGATATTCACGCGGTCGCAGACGGCCTTGTAGTAGTTGTAGACGGTGTCGTCCCGGTCGGTGATGAAGTGCAGCATGGGCGCGTGCACCACGATGTAGTCGGCCCCTACGGCTTCGGCGTGGCGCGCCAGCTCCACCACGACATCGAAGTTCTGGTCGGAGCAGGACATGATGGCGCCGGCCTTGCCGCCGGTCTCCTCCACGGCGATCTCGAAGTTGCGCTTGCGCTCCGCCAGCGACATGGAGAAGAACTCTCCCTGCTTGCCGGCGATGAAGAGCCCCTGAATCGCCAGATCGTCGATCCAGTGCCGGATATTGCGTCGCAGCCCTTCCTCGTTGAATGAGAAATCCCGGTTAAAGGGGTTCAGGGCTGCGGCCCAGATGCCTTTCATGTTCTCACGGGCATGGTCCTTCGCGTCGAGCTTCGAGTATTTCATGGGTCCTGTTCCTCCTGGGTCAGGAGATCGACGCCGGCGGTGATCGCTTCGTACCATGAGGGGTGTTCGCTCCGGAGCCGTTCCAGTTCCGCGACGGTGTAGGGAAACAGATCCATGCCCACGGGGAATCCGAACGGCAGGTAGTCGCCCACCCGATCACGAAGAGACCGGTCGGATTCGGCGATCACTACGCAAACGTCGACGTCGCTGCCTGGCGCAGGGATACCGTTCACCCGCGAGCCGAACCAGATGATGCGCCGCACCTCGGGTCGGAGCCCGGCGAGGTCACGAGCCCAGCGTCGAACGGCCGCTTCAACCGCCGCCTGATTGTTCGATTTGACGACGAGCGAAGCTGACGAGCTTTTCCGCGCATTGGATGGCATCGTCGGAGTCCTTCTTCGTGTAGAAATCGGTAGGCGCGCCGGCGTCGAAGCCGTTCGGGTAGCGTGTGGGCAGGTAGTGCTTGTCGAGACTCTTGGCACAGTCGACCAACTCCTCTCCGGCATCCTCCACCGTTGTCACCAGACCGAGCAGAGCGGTTACGGTGTGGCCCCAAGCATCGGCGCCGCGGCTCATGAGAACTGCTTTGAGCGATTTCTCCGCCGCCTGCTGCGCCGCGAAGCACGCCCATTCATGCTCCGCATGGTCGCGGGCGTGGCGGGCGTGACGCAGATCCGCTTCCGCCTGGCGGAGCCAATCCAACTGACGCGCAGGCATCGTTCATTTGTATCATCGCGAACGGGATCAGGAAACAGCCGACATGCATCGTTGCCTGGATCCGGCAATGCCGGAGGCGCTTATTTCCCTGCCAGTAGCTTGGGCCAGTTGTCGTCCCCTTTGGCGATGTTGCCCGGGACGTCCTGCGACCACTGCGCTCTGACGCCTAGGCTGTAGTTGAGGTAGAGGGCGCCGTCCACGATGGTCCAGGCTTCCGGGTCGATGGAGGCGGTGTAGCCCCGGCTCACCGCCCAGGCGCAGTATCCGCCGTAGCGGGGCGCGTATTTCTCGGGAGCGGTCTCGAACAACTCCTTGTTCTTCGCGCTCGCGAACGACCAGGTGGCTCCCTTCCATTTCAGCCGGTGGGCTCTCTTGCCCTTCACCGGTTTCCCGTCGGTGAAGTAGGCCACCGGGTCGTATCCCCGGACGGCGCCGCCGAGATAGGTTGAAAACACCGGGTCGATGGCCGACGCCGTGCCTGCCGCTCCCGCCAAGGCCGCCATGACGAGCACGGGTATGACCGCGTGCCTGATTCGCTTTGTGAGATGCATGTATCTCTGAAACACTGAAGGTAGTCGATTCCATTCCAGCCCATTCCGGGCGAGTTTGCAATACATCCGCGGGGTTGACTTCGCAAGCTTGAAAAGGGGTGCGACGTTCAATAGCAATCCTTGCAAAAGGGCATGGAGTCCTTATGCCGACCAACCGCCGCACCATCTTTGCCTGGTGCCTTTACGACTTTGCGAACTCGGCCTTCACCACTCTGGTGGTCACGTTCATCTATGCGGCGTTCTTCACCAAGGTCATCGCCCCGGACGAGGTGACGGGCACGTGGCTGTGGTCCCGGAGCGTGAGCATCACGGCCGCTGCGGTGGCGTTGCTGTCGCCGCTTCTGGGAGCCTTGGCGGACCGGATCGGCTACCGCAAACGCTTCCTCGGGTTTTTCACCGCGGTGGCCGTAGTCGGCGCGACCTTCCTTTACACCGCCATGCCCGGCCAGGTGGTCAAGGCGCTGTTCTGGTTCACGGTGGGCAACATCGCGTTCGAGATGGGCGGGGTGTTCTACAACGCCTTCCTGCCGGACGTCGCCCCGCCGGACCGGATCGGCCGCGTCTCGGGTTACGGCTGGGCCCTGGGTTACGTCGGCGGCCTCACCGCCCTGGGGCTGGCGTTGGCGGGCTTCGTCGACGCCGAGGTCCCGTGGTTCGGCCTCGAGAAGGAGGGCTACCAGAACATCCGGGCCACCAACCTGCTGGTGGCCGGCTGGTTCGCCGTTTTCAGCCTGCCGCTGTTCCTGTGGGTCCGGGAAAACCCCGTCCGGCCCGGCACCTCCCGGGCGCCGCTGTCGGGCTCCCTCCAGCGGCTGGTCATCACGTTCCGTCAAATTCGACGGTACCCCGACATCTTCCGTCTGTTGCTGGCCCGGCTCTTCTACGCCGACGGCCTCAACACGGTCTTCGCCTTCGGAGGGATCTACGCGGTCGGTACCTTCGGCTTCACCTTCGAGGAGCTGCTGTTCTTCGGCCTGGTCCTCAATGTGGCCGCGGGCCTCGGCGCCTTCGCCTTGGGGTTCGTGGACGATTGGCTGGGTGGCAAGCGCGCCATCCGGATCAGCCTGCTGGGCTTCATTGCGGCCACCGTGACGGTTCTGCTCGCCCGGCGACGACTGCTTTTCTGGGCCGCGGGGCTCCTGATCGGCCTGTGTGGCGGTCCCAACCAGGCGGCCAGCCGCTCGCTCATGGGCCGCTTCGTGCCGGCGGACAAGAAGAACGAGTTCTATGGGCTGTTCGCCTTCTCGGGCAAGGCCACGGCCTTTATGGGCCCTTTTCTTCTGGGCGAGTTGACGCGACTCTTCGGCTCCCAGCGCGCTGGCATGGCCGTCGTGCTGGTCTTCTTCGTCATCGGCCTCGCGCTCCTGCACCGGGTGGACGAGGAGAGGGGGAAGCAGCGGGAGCGGGTGGAGGAGCGCCTTTCCTGATGATCGCCAATGCCGCCTTGACGCGGTTGTTCACCTTCAGCTTGGAGAAGATGTTGGTCACGTGAGCCTTGACCGTGCGCTCGCTGATGAACGTGCTGGCCGCGATCTCCTCGTTGCTGAGTCCTTCGGCCAGGAGCTTGAGGACTTCCAGCTCGCGCCGGGTCAGACTCGCTATCCCGTCCGTCTTCTCCCCCGCCGGCTCGGCATTGGACTGGGCGGCAATGGCGGTGAAAGCAGCGGCCCGGGGCAGCTTCTTGTCGATCCACACGCCGCCGCGGTGAACGGTCCGGAGTGCCTGGAGCAGCGTCTCCGGAGAGACATCCTTCAATACGTAGCCCCGCGCCCCGGCCTTGGCCGTATTGACGATGCTGTCTGCGTTCTCGTACGCGGTCAGGATCACCGTCCTGGTGTCGGGATGGTCCTCCTTGAGTTGCAGGAGCGTCTGGACCGCTTCCCTGCCGGGCATCCTGAGATCCAGTAGCAGCACGTCCCCTTTTCCCGCGGCGACGGCCGGTTCCACCTCTTCTGCCCGCGACGCCTCCGCGGTCACCAGCAGGTCCGGTTCCCGCGCGAGGATCCTTTTCAAACCTTCCCGAAAAAGGGTGTGGTCATCCGCCAGGACTATCTTTATGGGCTCGGTCACTGGAAAATTCCGCTGACGCGGCCGCCATGCAACCCGGCAACTCGCCAGAACAATATCCTTTCCGACGGACCCGATGTCAACATCGAACGACCTCTGCTCACCTCCGCTCCGAGGAGCCTTTTACAGGAAGGCGTTGCCTGCGTGATCGCAGAACGCATCGGCGTCACGGATGTATTGCATGACGGTAGACGCGTTGGTGTGACGGGTGACGGCCATGATCTTGTCGAGTCGGGCACGGTGCGCCGCGGCGCTGGTCACGAAGCCCGCCCGTAACGAATGCCCGGCTACCTCTTTCGGGTCCAGGCCTATCAACGCGGTGTAGCGCTTGATCAGGCGGGGGATGTCCGAATGGTGCAACGGTCTCTCCTGCACCACGCCGCCCCGTTTCATGGTCCGGAACAGCGGCCCGTCCGTGATACGCGACACCGACAGCCACGCCTGCACACGGTCGATGGGCCTGATCGTCCTGCCTTCCGGGACCGCGATCGTTTGGCCTTTGCCGTTCTGGTCGGTCTTGGATCGGCGGATGGCAAGCAGCATCCGCCGGGGCTGTTCCCGGGCGGGCGGGATGATGGTCACATCGTCGACGCGCAACGCGCAGAGCTCGGACCGACGCAAGGCAGCGGCGAAACCGAGCGCGAGCAGAGCGGCGTCACGCGTCCCGATGACCGAGTCGGGACATTGGTCGATCATGGCCCTTACGTGCCCCTCACGCAACGCCTTGACCCGCCGCGGCGCGGCGCCCGTCAGACGGCTCAAGCCTTTGAGAGTTGCCCGGACGGTGGGGTGATGGGTGGGCGGGATCCTGCCGGCGTCGGTGAACCGTTTGGTGATGGCGCTGCTGTAGAGGAAGACCGTGCCCATGGACAACGGGTTGCCGCGTCCCGAACGGGGCCGTGTGGCGCAGTCCAGAAAAAAGCGGGCGACGGTCTCCGGAGAGGCGGATAGCGGGTCGGTAATCCGTTCCCTCGCGCAATAAGCCGCGAAGCAGGCCCATCCCTTGTTGTAGGCCAGCAGGGTGTTCGGCGCCACTGCCGACGACAGGACCATATCGTGAATGTCGGATACGTCGGATTGGCTCGTCGCTGCGAGGCTCATGGAACACTCCTGTTCTGGTGGAAGGCAAATATCTTCCCTGTAGACCCTGCGACCCCAAAACGCGGCATCCTTCAACACAGCCCTTACACCAGATTCGAGCATAACTCTGCCCTCAAGAGCGAAAAAAAGCGGGGCCGCTCCTTAAAGGAACGGCCCCGCCGTATTACCGTTTTACGGTTCGGGATAACGCTACTAGAACCGGTACTCGACGATCACGGTGAATACGTCGAAACTGCTCTTGTCCGCCTTCGCCACCTTCTCGATGGACCCTTTGTCGCAACCGGCACCCTCGCAACCGAGCCTGTCCCAAACACCGTGGATCTGCATCCAACCACCGGGGACATTGTACACGACCGCCAACCCATTGTTGGTGGCCTCCGCCTTCTTCGGCTTCTTGATATCCGCCTTGGTGTAAAGCGGGGAGATATAGATACCACCTTCCTTCTTGCTTCCACCCATCATCCCGCTCTTGGGACCCCACAACCACATGGTAGCCGCCAAGCGTACCTCGGAGACCTCGATGTCATCGGCGGCACCGCTGTCCGCATCCCCCTCGTAAGTGGCGAAGTTGAAGCCAAGGCCGAACCATTTCATCGGCGACCAACCAAGACCATGAACCATGTAGCGGTGATCACCAAGCACCTTGCCGACATCGACCAAGGTTACCCGCTCTTGAGTGGTCGGACCATATATACTGCCGGGGCCATGGGACATATCCTTCAGCGACTCGTAGCCGAAGCTGTACTTCAAGCTCGAAACGTCGAACCCACCCATTCCCTTGGCCTTCGCGAGAGGCTGGACGCCGAAGGCGAACGCCGTGCTCTTGCCGTCGGTTTTGTGACCTGGTGACCGGCCGTACTCGTCCTGCTGGTCATACCCCATGGCGAACTCAAGGTGGTTGATCTTTGCCATGCCCATGGCCGGGAGCTTCTTCCAGGCCAGCACGACACTGCGGTCCTGCGAGCCGCCCAACGCCAGCGCGTTGATGAACAGCGAATCCTCTGTCCGGCCAAAGGCCTGCTGCTTGTTGCCGCTGAAAGAAGGATTGTAGCCGTAACCCACCGTGGGGAGCCACGGGTTCGTCTTCTCGAAGTGGAGGTACGCATCACCGTCGAACGCTACCGACGAGTTGCCGCTGAAGGTCCACTTGACCTCGTAGAACCCTTGCTGGGAAGTGACGTTGATGTTGGGCCTGAAGCGCCGGATCCGGATCACACCGTTCTGGTAGCCTTCCCCGGGGTTGTCTTCACTCAGCCACATGCTCGAATAGACCTGCAGCCGCTGCCCGAAGGTGATGCTCCAGTTGTTGTCCGCCGCCGCGATGGTGAGACCCTTGCCGGCGGAGTACTTGAAGGACGGCGCCTTCGCTTCCGCGGCAAGCGCACCCTCCACGCTCTCATTGGCGGCTTCCTGGTTCTGCTTCAGTTGGGCCAATTCCCTTTCGAGGGTCTGTATCCTCGTATCCACATCGGACGCCTGGACCGGCGACGCAGCCAGTGCCAAGGCCCCCATCAGAGCCACGGCGCTTGCCAAACCGAGCGCCTTTTTCAAGAACACCATATTCATGACCTCCTCCTTGGTAATCAGAGTTAGATACGATAAACAGCAAATCTGTTTTGCATATTTCTACGTTTTCGGCCGTCTCCATGCAATTGTTCACAGGTATGGTTTTATAGACGCAAGGCTCAGAACGAACTGAATTTAGTACCTGAGTTCTAATTTTAGGCAAATCCAAGCCTTCCTAATATGAAGATGAGTCTGAAACGAGGTGATTGATCTGATTGAACCAGGACTAAATTCCCCTGCCTGCGCCCTTCCCACCTACTCCCACCACCACAATGCCTCAAGATCAGGTAGTTTCCCAGCTTCAGACCGAGACGCCACCGAAGAGCACCGTAACTCTGATTACCAAGGAGGAGGTCATGAATATGGTGTTCTTGAAAAAGGCGCTCGGTTTGGCAAGCGCCGTGGCTCTGATGGGGGCCTTGGCACTGGCTGCGTCGCCGGTCCAGGCGTCCGATGTGGATACGAGGATACAGACCCTCGAAAGGGAATTGGCCCAACTGAAGCAGAACCAGGAAGCCGCCAATGAGAGTGCGGAGAGTGCGCTTGCCGCGAAAGCGAAGGCGCCGTCCTTCAAGTACGCCGCCGGCAAGGGTCTCACCATCGCGGCGGCCGACAACAACTGGAGCATCACCTTCGGGCAGCGGCTGCAGGTCTATTCGAGCATGTGGCTGAGTGAAGACAACCCCGGGGAAGGCTACCAGAACGGTGTGATCCGGATCCGGCGCTTCAGGCCCAACATCAACGTCACTTCCCAGCAAGGGTTCTACGAGGTCAAGTGGACCTTCAGCGGCAACTCGTCGGTAGCGTTCGACGGTGATGCGTACCTCCACTTCGAGAAGACGAACCCGTGGCTCCCCACGGTGGGTTACGGCTACAATCCTTCTTTCAGCGGCAACAAGCAGCAGGCCTTTGGCCGGACAGAGGATTCGCTGTTCATCAACGCGCTGGCGTTGGGCGGCTCGCAGGACCGCAGTGTCGTGCTGGCCTGGAAGAAGCTCCCGGCCATGGGCATGGCAAAGATCAACCACCTTGAGTTCGCCATGGGGTATGACCAGCAGGACGAGTACGGCCGGTCACCAGGTCACAAAACCGACGGCAAGAGCACGGCGTTCGCCTTCGGCGTCCAGCCTCTCGCGAAGGCCAAGGGAATGGGTGGGTTCGACGTTTCGAGCTTGAAGTACAGCTTCGGCTACGAGTCGCTGAAGGATATGTCCCATGGCCCCGGCAGTATATATGGTCCGACCACTCAAGAGCGGGTAAATCTGATCAATGCAAAGAGTTACGGCGACGACAATACCGGCTTTTCCTTTGATACTAAGACTGGAGATAAGAAGAAGAACGTGGGCGGGACAGGCAAGGTCAAGGGTGATCACCGCTACATGGTTCATGGTCTTGGTTGGTCGCCGATGAAGTGGTTCGGCCTTGGCTTCAACTTCGCCACTTACGAGGGGGATGCGGACAGCGGTGTCGCCAATGACATCGAGGTCTCCGAGGTACGCTTGGCGGCTATCATGTGGTTGTGGGGCCCCAAGAGCGGGATGATGGGTGGAAGCAAGAAGGAAGGTGGTATCTATCTCTCCCCACTTTACACCAAGGCGGATTTCAAGTCCAATAAGAAAGGGGACAAGGACACGGAGGTCACCAACAATGGGTTGGCGGTCGTGTACAATGTCCCCGGTGGTTGGATGCAGATCCACGGCGTTTGGGACAGGCTCGGTTGCGAGGAGGGGGGTTCCCTTTGCGACACCGCTTCCATCAAGAAGGTGGCGAAGGCGGACAAGAGCAGTTTCGACGTATTCACCGTGATCGTCGAGTACCGGTTCTAGCAGCGTTATCCCGAACCGTAAAACGGTAATACGGCGGGGCCGTTCCTTTAAGGAGCGGCCCCGCTTTTTTTACAGGCTCGAAGGGCCGCTCCCATGGAGACGGCACTTTTTTAGTGCCGGGGGTTCATGAAGCCGGCTCCGTTGAGAAAGCATCGGGAAACGGGGACGTTTTGCGACAAGCCGAACGCGACCGGCTTGACGATGGACGGTTTCCTGACTATACGTCGCGTAAGGAGAGATGGAGGATCACGATCGAGCCTGTTTCACGCTTGACGAGTTGCCGGGTCCCGTCGCCGTCACGGTTGTGGGGTCTGTATAGTGTCTGCTGATTTACCATGGCCTTCGGCAGATGGCCGTGGCGTCGGAAGAGCGGAGCCGTCAACTTGGCGCGACCGGGAAATGGACCGAGCAGCGAGACAAGCAGATCGAACGGCAGGGAAAGGTGCCGAGGACATCGGCGCCGGGATACGGGAAGCCGCGGCTGGCATCCGCGAGCTGTTGCAGGAAAGGAAGTGATCCGGCAAATGGTGAAATCCGCGCGGTGGATACGGAGACTCTTGGTTGGGGTTGCGGTTTGCGGGTTTCTGGCGGCAGGCATTGCCGGCTGTTGGAAGCCCGGGGGTATCGGGGTGGGGGGCAAGTACAATGACGCGTTGACGGAGTTGGGCAAAACCCCGCGCGGCGGGCAGGTAAACAAGGCCATTGTGGACCTTGAGTACGTGGTGCGCCGGAACCCGAAATACCTGGACAGCCTCACGCAGCTCGGGCGCGCCTACTACTACGCCGGCCGGTACGGCTCGGCCTTCGAAGTGTTGAAGCGGGCGTTGGCTCTCAACCGCGAGGACGAGATGGGGTGGATCGTCCTTGGGTTGACCCAAATGCAGCGGGGCGATGACGAGGCGGGCCTCGAGAGCTTCAAGGGAGGCCTGACGCTGTTGGCCAAGGCCACGCAGGACGGCTACAAGGACTTCACCGAGGAGTTCTGGGATAGCAGGGGCGTCGTGCGCAGAGCCCTCCGGCGAAGCATCTCGCTGGCGCGCAAGGGCGTAGGCGAGAAACGCCGGATCATTCAAGCCGGAGAACTATTGCTGCACCGCATCGACCGGGAACTCTACGATGCAGAGCAATATCAAAGCCACAGTGAATATCTGGATACCCGGCGGGACAGGGAAAAGGACAACTAGCTCCCGTTCCTTGGCGCGATTGGAGAGTTGGGGACATGCGAGAAGGGTGTCGGGTCCCATGCGCCGGCGGTGTCAGAGAAAATGCAGCTTCAGGGCGCCGTCCCGCAGCTTCCGGTCCGTGGACCGTAGCCGTTCGGGGGTTCCCATATCCTGCCATTGACCGTCGAAGGGGAAGCCGCGGAGACTCTCGGCGCCGGCCAGCATTCGTGGGTACGTCGTGCGGGTGATGCTGAAGGGCTCCGGGCCTTCCATGTACTGGAAGATTCGGGGCTCCACGACGTGCACCCCGGTGAACATGTACTGCTCCAGAGGGTCGGACGCGTCGCCGGGTGCTTCATGGTGCAACAGCTTCCGTATTCTCCCCTCCGTATCGGTCCAGACGGACCCGTAAGCGTCCGCCATGGCGTCCTTGCGCAGCACCAGGGTCGCTGCCGCCTCGCGCTCGCGGTGAAACCGCAACACCTCATCCAGCCGCAGATCGATCAGCACGTCACTGTTGATGATCACGAAGGCGCCATGGTCCAGGAACCTCCTGGCTCCAAGCAGGCCGCCGCCGGTATCCAGCAGCACGGGTTCCCGGGAATAGGCAACGTCCACGCCGAAAAGGGAACCGTCGCCGAGATACTCCTCGACCCGGTCGGCATGGTGATGGACGTTGACCACGATCTCGCGGACCCCGTAATGCCGCAACAGCATCAGCGGATAATCGATCATGGGCCGGCCGTTCACCCGCACGAGGCATTTGGGCAGGGTGTCGGTCATGGGCCGGAGCCGGGTCCCCAGGCCCGCGGCGAAGAGCATCGCCTTCACGCGATTTCCTCGAAGTGCGTGGCCAGGACCGGGATCAGGTGTTCCAATCCCGGCGCCCGTCCGAGATTCCTCTCGATGCGTCTCAACGTCGGGGCGATGTATCGCTTGTAGCCGGGTTTGCCCTTGACCACGTCCAGGTATCGGAACCGCCCGACCACCTTGAAATCCCGTTGCAGGGCCGCGAGCAGGTAGGTCTCCCGAAATTCATCCCGGGCCGCCCGGGGCCCTCCCCATTCCGCCAGGCGTTCGAGATAGTAGTCGAGGAGCCGGTCTTCCACCGCCGGCGTGACCACTTGGTCCGTCTTCCGGTCGTTCAAGAGCGAAGCGAGGTCGTACTGGGCCGGCGCCAGCAGGGCGTCCTGAAAATCGATGACCACCACGGCGTCGTTATGAACCATGAGGTTCCAGCTATGGTAGTCCCGGTGATTCAGAACCCGCGGCCGGCCGGAAAGGTGCGCGCCGATGTTCTCGAAGGCCTCGTCGAGGAGCCGCCGTTCCACCGCCGGCAGCCCCCCCTGGTCTCCCGCCTCCAGGCCGTACTCGATGAAGTGGGCGAACTCCCAAAGGTAGAGCCGCCGGTCGAATGCCTGTTTGAAAGCCATGCACTGGTCGTCCCGGGCCCGGGTGCCGCCAATCTGCAACACCAGCAGCTCGTCGATGGCCTTGCGGTACCACCGGATGACTTCCGCTTCCGGCGCTTCCCGCACCCGGTCCCAAAGGCAGACGTCTCCCAGGTCCTCCAGGAGCATCAGCCCTTGCTCCACCCAGTGGCCATGAACCGCCGGCACCCTGACCCCAGCCGCCTTGAGAAACCGGTGCACGTTCAGGAAGGGCAGCTCCTCCGGCGGCTTCTCGAACACGGCGAGCTCCTCCGAAGAGACCGGCAACTCCGAGTCGCTCCAGCTCATCACGATGGCCGAACCCGGACCTCCCGGTGCGTCGATTCCGGCGCGGAAATAGCGCCGGGAAGACGCGTCTCCCGCCAGTGCATCCAGCCCGGTGACCCGCGCCTCCGCGCCGAACGCTTCCGTCACCTTCTCCGCCACGGTCGCCCTCAACTCGTCCATGAGCCTTGATGTAACCAATAGCCTTGCCGAATTCCAGAAGTCTCGGGAACCGACGCATGGACCCGCTCTCCGTCCGCTTTCTCCCCTCGCGGAAATGTGTTAGCCCCCCCTCATGTCGTTCAGAGTCGGCATGGCGCAGATCAATCCGAAACTGGGCGACGTTGCGGCGAACATGGCCCTCTACGAGGCCGGAATCCGGGAGGCGGCGGATCGGGACGTGAACGTCGTGGTGTTTCCCGAGCTGAGTCTTACGGGTTACTTCCTGCGCGACATGGTGCCGGACGTGGCGGTTCGGCCGTCGAGCCCGGAGATGGAGCGGCTCAAGGGATTGAGCCGGGAGCTGTCCCTGGTGGCGGGACTGGTGCTGGAGAGCCCGGATCACCGCTTCTTCAACGCCGCGGTATATCTGGAGGACGGCGAGGTCCGGCACATCCACCGGAAAGTGTACCTTCCGACCTACGGCATGTTCGACGAGCAGCGTTACTTCGCCCGGGGTGATCGGCTGAGGGCCTTCGACACCCGGCACGGCCGGCTCGCGTTGCTCATCTGCGAGGACCTGTGGCATCCGTCCACGGTCCACCTTGCGGCGCTGGACGGAGCCCTTTCGATCCTCTGCCCGTCCTCCAGCCCGTTGCGCGGCGTCACCGACGGCGCGGACCAGGACGACAACGCGCGTTACTGGGAGCTCATCACCCGGAGCTACGCCGAGACCTACGGCGTCTTCGTGGTCCACGCCAATCGGGTCGGCTTCGAGGACGGGGTCGGCTTCTGGGGCGGGTCCGGCATCCTCGACCCCTTCGGCCGCACGGTGTGCAAGGGGGACTACTACGAGGAGGAGTTCGTGGCCGGGGAAGTGTCCCACGAGGTGGTGCGGCGCAAGCGCACCCGGGCGCCGCTGATGCGCGACGAGGACGTGGACCTCACCATCCGGGAACTGAAGCGCATCCGCCGGGGATAGAGGGGCCGATTGATTTCCACCAACGTCTCACTCATGCGCCGGATCCTGGTGGCGTTCATCCGGAACGAGGTGCGCAAGGTCGGCCTCGAGCGGGTGGTGGTGGGCCTTTCCGGCGGGGTGGATTCGAGCCTCAGCGCCCTGCTCGCGGCCGAGGCCCTGGGCCCGGACCAGGTGCTGGGGATCATGATGCCCTACAAGAGCTCCAGCGCGGAGAGCCTGGAGCACGCCCGGTTGGTAGTGGGGAAGAGCGGCATCCGCTCCGCTACCGTCGAGATCACGGCGCAGATCGACGCCTATTTCGCGGCGTTCCCGGACGCCGACCCCAAGCGCCGGGGCAACAAGATGGCCCGGGAACGAATGACCATCCTCTACGACCACTCGGCGCGGTGGGACGCCTTGGTAGCGGGCACCAGCAACAAGACCGAGCTGCTGCTGGGTTACGGCACCCTGCACGGAGACATGGCGTCCGCCCTGAACCCTCTGGGCGACCTCTACAAGACTCAGGTGTGGGCCTTGAGCGAGGCGGTCGGCGTTCCCCAGGTGATCGTGGACAAGAAACCCTCGGCGGATCTGTGGGCGGGCCAGACGGACGAGGCCGAGTTGGGTTTCAGTTACCGCGCGGTGGACAAGTTGCTCTACCTGATGGTGGACCAGCGCTACGGTCGCGCCGAGCTCATCGAGGCAGGCTTCGACCCCGAATTCGTCGATGACATCGCCCGGCGCATCATGACATCCCAATTCAAGCGCCGCCTTCCCGTCATCGCCAAGGTCTCCCACCGGACCATCGACCGCGACTTCCGATACTCCCGGGACTGGGGCAAGTAGGCCTGCGCCGATGCGTCGGGGATGAGGAATGGCCATTTGAGGTAATGATGATTAAAGAATTGATCCGAACTGCCGAAGCCATCAATATGGACACAGTGGTACGTGGCATGTGAGGAGAGACATGACGGGTGAGATCATCACGATAATCGGGGTCGGGCTGGCCCTCGCAGCGTTCAACTGGCGCGTGATGGTGCGGCTTGAGAATCGGCTGGACAGCAGGATCGACCTGCTAGACGGCAGGATAAACGGGTTGCAGAAGGAAGTTCACGAGTTGGGACGGGAGTTTTCGGAACTGCGGGGAGAGATACGAGGCGGCCGGGAGTGACGGGCGAACCGCTGAGCCGGTAGCGTCATCGCCAGGGCTTGCCGTCACCGCCGTTTGCCAACCTCCAGCACCAGCTTGTAGATGTCGCGTTTCACCAAGGTAAACGTCTGCGCCATGAGCTTGGCCACGTCGTTGGCCTTGTGCCCGGCCTGGAGGAGCTTGGCGACCTCCGTCCGCAGCATCTCCTCGTCGACCGGCGCCGCCTGGTCCCGCCCCGCCACTACGATGACGAACTCCCCCCGCGGTGCGGTTTCGTCCGATCCCGCCGCCAGTTGGGAGAGCGTCCCGCGCAGCAACTCCTCGTGCACCTTGGTCATCTCGCGGCCCACCAGCGCGGCGCGGTCTCCCAGGATCTCATGCATGTCCGCCAGCGATTCCCGAATACGGTGCGGCGCCTCGTAGAACACCATGGTACGATCGTCGTCTTGAAGCCGTCGCAGCGTCTCCCTCCGCCGGCCCTGTTTCGCCGGCAGGAAGCCCTGGAAAACGAAACGGTCGGTGGCCAGACCGCATATGCTCAATGCGGCGACGGTTGCGGAGACCCCCGGGACCGGCGTCACCGGCAAGCTTTTGCGGGCCGCGGCCCGCAAAAGGTGATACCCCGGGTCCGAGATCGTCGGCGTGCCCGCGTCCGACACCAAAGCGATGTTCTCGCCGGCCTCCATGCGCCGCACCAGCACCGGAGCCTTGGTCCGCTCGTTACCCTCGTGATAGCTGGTGAGGGGCGTGCGGATGTCGTAGTGTTCCAGCAGCTTTCGGGTGTGACGGGTATCTTCCGCGGCGGTCAGGTCCACCTCCCGCAGCACGCGCAAGGCGCGCAACGTGATGTCCTCCAGGTTGCCGATGGGCGTGGCCACCACGTAGAGCATCGCCAACTTCAGCCCCTCTCCAGCATCGCGCGCAGCCCGTCCTCGTCCAGGATGCGGATGCCCAGCTCCCTCGCCTTGTCTGCTTTGGAGCCCGGGTCGGCGCCCACCACCACGTAGTCGATCTTGCTGCTGACGCTCCCGGTCACCCGTCCTCCCAGGGCGGTGATGGATTTCTGCGCCTCGCCGCGCGACAGGGTGTCCAGGCTGCCGGTGAGCACGAAGCTCAACCCGGTGAGGGCGCCCTCGGCCCGGGCCTCCGCCTTGAGCCGGAATCCCGCGGCCAGCAGCTTGTCGATGACCCCGCGATTGGCCTCGTCCGCGAAGAAACCGGCAATGCTCTTGGCCACCTCCGGACCGATGTCCCGGACCTCGGTGAAGGCCTCCTCGTCGGCGTCCATGATGCCGTCGAGGAGGCCGAAATGGTCCGCCAGGACCTTGGCCGTCGCCTCCCCCACGTGCCGGATCCCGAGGGCGGTCACGAAACGGGAAAGGGTGGTGTCCTTGCTGCGGCCCAGCTCCCGGATCAGGTTCTGCGCCGACCTGGCGCCCATGCGCTCCAGCGAGGCCAGCACGTCCTCTTCAAGGCTGTAGAGGTCGGCGCTGTCCGCTACCAGCTTCTTTGCCACCAACTGGTCGATGAGCTTCTCCCCAAGCCCTTCGATGTCCAGGGCGTTCCGCGAGCCGAAGAACTTGAGACTCTCCTTGAGCTTGGCCGGACACGCCAGGCCCACGCAGCGGTAGGCGGCCTCGCCCTCCTCGCGATGGACCCGGGAGCGACACATCGGACATTGGGCGGGCATCCCGAAGACTCGCTCGCTGCCGTCCCGTTCCTCGGCGAGCACCCGCACCACGTAGGGGATCACGTCGCCGGCCCGCTCGATGACGATGGTGTCGCCGATGCGGATGTCCTTTCGCTCGATCTCATCCATGTTGTGAAGCGACGCGTTCCGGACCGTGACTCCCGCCAACTGCACCGGCTGGAGGCTCGCCACTGGCGTGAGGGTGCCGGTGCGGCCCACCTGGGGCTGGATATCGAGGATCCGGGTGGTGGACTGGCGCGGCTTGAATTTGTAGGCCATGGCCCAGCGCGGGGAGCGGGCGATCTGCCCCAAACGGCGCTGAAGCTCCAGGCTGTTGACCTTCAGCACGACGCCGTCGATCTCGTAGGGCAGCGCATCCCGCCGGCTTTCCATTTCCTCGTGATACGCGACGACTTCCTCCACGTTGCCGCAGACGCGAGTCTCCGGCACCGGCTTGAGGCCCCAGGTTCGCAGGCGGTCGAGGAACTCCGCTTGGCTCGCGAAGGACGCGGGCTCTACCGTGCCCATGCCGTGGCAGAACAGATCCAGGGGCCGGCTGGCGGTGATTTTGGAGTCCAGTTGCTTGAGGGCGCCGGCGGCGGCGTTGCGGGGGTTGGCGAACACGTATTCTCCGGCTTCTTCCCGTTGCCGGTTGAGGCGCTGGAAGCCTTCGGTGGGATAGAACACCTCGCCGCGCACGGCCAGCAGTCGCGGTACCGCCTCCCCGTCCCGGCGTAGGGACAGGGCGATGGATCGGATGGTCCGGACGTTCCGGGTGATGTCCTCGCCGTCGATCCCGTCGCCCCGGGTCGAGCCCAACGTGAGCTCGCCGTTCTCGTACACCAGTTCCACCCCGACGCCGTCGATCTTGGGCTCCACCACGTACTCCAGGGGATCGTCGGTTTTCAGGAAACGCTGAATCCGCTGCTCGAAGTCCGCGAGTTCGTCGCGGTTCGTGACGTTGTCCAGCGACAGCATCGGCAGGGTGTGCCGCACGGTGGTGAACTTGTCCACCGGCGGACCGCCTACCCTGGTGGTGGGCGAATTGGGCAGCGCCAGTTCCGGATGTTCCTGCTCCAGCAGGCAAAGGCGACGGAACAACTCGTCGTACTCGGAATCGGTGATAACCGGGCGGTCGAGGACATGGTAGCGATAGCAGTGGTCCTCCACCAGCGCGGTCAATTCACGGATCTCCGCCCTCGACTTCTCAGGGGAAACGGGCGTCATCGGACTCTTTCAGTCAACTCCCCGGGCTTCACACAAGAAGTATGTCAACATGCGGGCACAGTGCAAGGTTCATGGAAGGACGGTGCGCAGCGTCGAGTGAGCCGTCAGGCCGGCGAGCTTGCGGGCCACCTCCGGCGGCGCCGGCATGCCTTGTGTCTGAAGTCCGTCGGTCCGTATGCTCAAGGATCATCCTCCCATGATCCCGGACTTCTCGGCCTCAGGCTCACCTCTCGCTGGACAACGCTGCCTGTTCTGTTGACCCAAGTGGCATCGTGCATTAGGATATCTGGAGGAGGGCTCTAGATTCGGTTTGCGAGCTCGAGATCCTTCTGAAAATGGCCGTTCCAGGAGTTGGACACGATGCATCGCATATGGACAACGGCTTTCTTGTGCCTTCCTGGCTTGTCGGCAGCAGGGGGCCCAAGGCGGAGGATAGGGATAATGCTTTCAGATATTGTGTCTTGAAAGAGGTATCGTGGCATTGTTCGTCTTCAGGACGGGAACTCATGGTGAGTCGGTGAGCGTTATGATGAGTTGCCCCATATCGCTTTTCGCCGACTTTCTGTGGGGATGGGTGTATTTCGGAAAACAACAAACAAGACCTTCTGCGACTACGCCGTTCTTGATTTTTGGATAGACACTGCCGACGAAGTCGCCACTCCGATGGCATATCGTTTCGAATGTTGCACAGACCCTTCCCGCCGAAGGCGGTCGTACAAACGCGGTTGGATGACAGGACATCTCGCTCAGCTATCGTCAGGTCCTACCGACGTTTCGTCGCTATCCGGACCCCTTCCCATACCTGCTTGGCAGGGAATCAAATCGCGCAGACTTCATCAATGGGCTACTGTCCTCTTGACGGATGGCTGAAGAGTACCATGCGGCATCTTTGCTGGGGAATCGTTTTCGCACTGTTTCTCGCGGGTTGCCTTCCCGTTGAGCCGGTGTCCGGCCCCTTTGCGAACGCCGAGGTGGTAGCGGTCCCGCCGGAAGCCCGGGCGATGTACCATTACCTGAGTGCCCGGATGGAGTTGCTTGCCGGCGATTCCAGGGCGGCCCACGAGCATTACAAGGCAGCCGCGCTACACGATCCGTCGAGCGCATTTCTACGGACGCGTCTGGCCGGATCCTATCTGGGCCTTGGCGCGGTTGACAGCGCCTTGGTGGAGGCGGAGGCCGCGGTGCGGCTCGACGGAGCAGACCTGGAAAGCCGTCGCCTGCTGGCCGGGTTGTACAGCGCCACGGGAGATGCCTCGGTGGGAATCCGGGAGTACCGGAAGGTGCTGGAGATCGCCCCGGACGACGCCCGGACGCTCCTTTACCTCGGCGCGATCCATCTCGTCCAGGGGCAGTACAGGCCGGCGCGGGAGCATGTGGAGCGGTATATCCAGCGCAATCCCGGATCGCCGCTGGGCCATTACTATCTTGGCCGTATCCTGGCCGAGTCCCGGGAGTTGGCGGGGGCGGAGAAGAGCTACGCCGCGGCCCTCAAGTTGCATCCGCGGTCCGCGTCGGTGCTTACGGAGTTGGGACTGGTTCATGAGTTCCGTGGCCGGCGCAGTGCCGCGTTGGAGACCTACAAGAAGCTTCTCGAGGTCGATCCACGGAACGACTTGGCCGGCAGACGGCTGGAGGCCTTTCTTTCGGGCCGGCAGGACCTCGCCGAGGCACGCGCCGAGTTTCAACGCCTGGGCTCTCGGGAAGCAGCGCCTGGCGTGGCTCGGATGAAGATGGCTCTGGTCCACTACGAACTCGGCAACCTGGAAGATGCGGTGACGGAATTCAGCCTGGCCCTCGCGGAACGGCCCGATGACCATCGTGTGCGATTTTTTGCCGGCCTGACCTACGGCCGGTTGGAGGACCTCGAGGCGGCCGTGCGTCACTTTGAGCGTATCCCGGCGGACAGCGAGTATTTCGTGGACTCCCGGGTACATCTCGCCTCGGTCTACGAAGGGCAGGACCGGTTTGTAGATGCGGTGACCGCGATCCGGGCTGCCATCGACAAGGACGGCCCCCGGCGCAAGGAACTGTTCCACTTTCTGGCCGAGGTTTACCGCAGGGCCAAGGATTATCCCAATGCCATCAAGGCCATGCACACGGTGGTCGAGCTGGATCCGAAGAGTGACCGTGTCCACTTTGCGTTGGGCGCGCTCTACGACGAAAGCAAGGACAAGGACAAGACCATCGAATACATGCAGAAGGCCATCGAGCTGAATCCGGACTACGCCGCGGCGCTGAACTATCTGGGTTACACCTACGCGGATCTGGGAGTGGAGCTCGAACGGGCGGAGCGGCTGATCCTCCGAGCCCTGGAGATTCAACCCAACGACGGCTTCTACATCGACAGTCTCGGCTGGGTGTACTACCGCAAAGGCGACTACCCGAGAGCCGTCGAGCAGTTGGAGAAGGCGGTCCATCTGGCAATTGACGATCCCGTCATTATCGAGCACCTGGGCGACGCGTATCTCAAGGTCGGCAAGCCGGGCAAGGCGCTACGAAGCTATCGCGACGCGTTGAAGGCGGCGACCGAAGGTGAGCAGTTGGAGCGGATCCGATCGAAGCTCGGAGAGGTTGAGCAGGGGATTTGAGGGATTTGCGTCGGAAACGCACCAGCTCGGCCGTGATGGCCTTGTGGAGTGCAACCTTGTGTGCCGTACTCCTGTTGGCAGGATGTACGGTTCGGCAGACCGTCCCTGAGCCCGTATCGGCTCCCAACCCCCGCCTTCCTGTACTGATCGCCGAACGCAATGATGTGTTCCGGTCGCTCCGGAGCCTGGCGAGGATCAGCTACCGCGCGAGCGGGGGAAGGGGCGCCTTCGACGCCGCGGTTCTGGTCCGCAGACCCCACCGGCTAAGGCTTGAGGCGTTTTCCATCGTCGGTGCCGCGCTTATCCTTACGGTGGACGACGGTGCGGTCACTGGATTCCTCCCTTCCGAGGGGAAGTTCTATCGCGCCGGGACGTCTCGGCAGAACCTGTTTCGCGCCACGCAGATGCTGCTGGATCTGGACGAGTTGGCGGCTCTGATGATGGGTTTGCCACCGGTGGATGCGACCGCGGCCTGGGACATCGGAGCGCGCGCGTTGAAGCGCGCCCGTCCGGACGGGAGCACCGACATCCTCACCTTCGACTCGGATGCCACCGCGCCCATCCGCTGGAAACGCCTTGGCCCATCCGGAAAGCCTTGGTACATCGCGACCTTCGAGGATTTCTCCGACACCCCGTTCGGACGGTTCCCGCGGCAGATCACGTTGGAAACGCCTCCGCTTCAGCGGTCTTACCGGATCCGTTACGACGACCCGGAAATAAACGTCACCCTGCCCGAATCCCACTTCGCCCAGGACCTGCCCGAAGGCGCCGTCAGGGTCCCGCTCCCGTCCCCCACCGGTTGAACGCGCCCGAACAAGGTTTCACACCTAGGCTTCGCACGCCGGTTTCCTGACTAACTGGACAACTCCTGGATATTCAAGGCGGCGGCCACGAGTTCCCTGGTGTAGTCGTGGCGGGGGGTCTCGAAGATGGCCGAGGCCGGCCCCTGCTCCACCACCACACCTTCGTGGACGACCAGGACGTGGTGGCTCATGGCGCGCACCACCTTGAGGTCGTGGCTGATGAACAGGTAGGCGCAACGGTGCTGTTCCTGAAGTCTTCGGAGGAGTGTCACGATCTGGGCCTGGACCGATACGTCGAGGGCGGAAGTGGGCTCGTCCAGCACCACGAACCGCGGTTTCAACACCATGGCCCGGGCAATGGCGATGCGCTGGCGCTGACCGCCGGAGAACTCGTGTGGATAGCGATGGCGCGCGTCGGGTTCCAGTTCCACCTCTCTCAGGGCTTCCACGATGAGCCCGTCGCGTTCCTCCGCCGTACGGCCCAACCCGTGGACCACCAGGCCTTCCTCGATGATCCGGGCCACGGACAGGCGCGGGTTCAGGGAGCCGTAGGGGTCCTGGAACACCACCTGCACGTTCCTTCTTAGCGGCCGCAACGCGCGAGAGCGCAAACCCTGGATTTCCCGGCCGTGGTAGCGAATCGAGCCGTTGCTTGCCACGAGCCGCGCCAGCGCCAGCCCCAGCGTCGTCTTTCCCGAGCCGCTCTCACCCACGACGCCCACGGTCCGGCCTTCCCGTAGCTCCACCGAAATTCCGTCCACGGCCCGCACGTGGTCCACCGTGCGGCGCATAATCCCGGCTTTCACCGGATACCAGACCTTGAGGTCGTCGCACGCCAGCACCGGCTCGTCATCCGATTCGCCGGGCGCGGGAGCCCCCTTCGGGGCCGCCGCCAGCAGGTGCCGGGTATAGGGATGCCGCGGCCGCTCGAGCACGTCGGCGGTGGCGCCCGCCTCCACGATCTTCCCCTGTTGCATGATGCAAAGGCGATCGGCCAGCTTGCGCACGATACCCATATCGTGGGTGATGAACAGGATCGCCATGCCCAGCCGTCGTTGCAGGTTCATGAGCAGCGCCAGCAGTTGGGCCTGTATGGTCACGTCCAGGGCGGTTGTGGGCTCGTCCGCGATGAGCAGGTCCGGTTCGTTGGCCAGAGCCATGGCGATCATCACCCGCTGCCGCTGTCCGCCCGACAGCTCGTGGGGGTAGGCGCCGAGGCGCCGTTCGGGATGCTGGATTCCAACGAGCCGCAACAGCTCCAGGGTCCGCGCGGCGGCCGCCGGCCCGTCAAGCCCCTTGTGCAGCTTCAGAGTCTCGCCGATCTGGCGCGCGATGGTATGCAGCGGGTTCAACGACGTCATGGGCTCCTGGAAGATCATGGCGATACGGTCTCCGCGAATGCTCTGCAGAATCCGGGGGTCGGCGCCGAGCAACTCCATGCCCTCGAAGCGAATGCTGCCGCGAGGATGGCTGGCCGCGGGGTAGGGCAGGAGCTGCAGGATCGACAATGCGGTGGCCGATTTGCCCGAGCCGCTTTCCCCCACCAGGGCCACGGTCTCGCCCCGCCGGATGGTGAACGAGGCCCCGTCCACGGCTTCCACGGCTCCGGGTCCCGAACCGAAACGCACTGCCAGATCTTCAACAGCCACCAGCGCCGTCCCGCCGCGGCGCGAGCCCCCCGGCTCGGCGCTGCCGGGCTCGGCCGGCGCCGCCGCGGCGGTTTCGCCGTCGGCCGCGGGCTCGGATGCGAAGGTCTTGCGCGGGTCGAAGGCGTCGCGCACCGCCTCGCCGATGAACACCAGCAGGCTCAACATGACGGCGATGACGAAAAAGGCCGAGAACCCGAGCCACGGCGCCTGCAGGTTGTCTTTCCCCTGCTTCAACAACTCGCCGAGGGAGGCCGAGCCCGGCGGCAGTCCGAACCCGAGGAAGTCCAGCGCCGTCAGCGTCACCACCGCGCCGCTGGTGACGAACGGCAGGAAGGTCAGCGCCGCCACCGTGGCGTTGGGCAGCACGTGTCGGGCGATGATGCGCGGGTTGCCCACCCCCAGGGCACGGGCCGCCCGCACGTAATCGAGATTGCGCGCGCGCAGGAACTCCGCTCTCACCACGCCCACCAGCGCCATCCAGCTGAACAGCAGCATGAAGGCCAGGAGCCACCAGAAGCTCGGGGTCACCACGCTGGCCAGGATGATCAGCAGGTACAGCGTCGGCAGGCCGGACCACATCTCGATGAAGCGCTGGAAGAGGAGGTCGAGCCAGCCGCCGAAGTACCCCTGGACCGCGCCCGCGGCGATGCCGACGCCGGAGCTCACCAGGGTGAGGATCAGGCCGAACAGCACCGAGATGCGGAAGCCGTAGATCAGCCGGGCGGTGACGTCACGGGCCTGATCGTCGGTCCCGAGCCAGTTCTGCAGGCTCGGAGGCGACGGCGCCGGGGTCGGCAGGTCGTAGGCGATTGTGTCGTAGCTGTAGCGGATGGGGGGCCAGAGGATCCAGCCGCGCTCCTCGATGAGCGCCGTGACCTCGGGGTCGCCATAGTCCGCGTCCGACTCCAGGAAGCCGCCGAACTCCGTCTCCGGATAGTTCACCAGCACCGGCGCGTAGAACCCGCCGTCGTAGCGCACCAGCAGCGGCCGGTCGTTGGCGATGAACTCGGCGAACAGGCTGATGAACAGCAGCGTGCCGAAGATCCAGAGTGACCCGTAGCCGCGCCTGTTGGCACGGAAATTGTGCAGGCGTCTTTGGTTGAGCGGCGTCATTCGCGCAGACCCGGGTTTGCAGTCAGGTCTCCCGGTTCTCGAAGTCGATGCGCGGATCCACCACCATGTAGGTCAGATCCTCCACCAGCTTCATTACCAGCCCCAGCAGGGTGAAGAAATACAGCGTGCCGAACATCACCGGATAGTCCCGGTTGATGGCTGCCTCGAAACCCAGCAGTCCGACGCCGTCCAGCGAGAAGATCACCTCCGTAAGCAGGGCGCCGGTGAACAGCACGCCGACAAAGGCGCCGGGAAAGCCGGCGATGACGATGAGCATGGCGTTGCGGAACACGTGGCGGTACAGTACCCGCCCCTCGCTCAGCCCCTTGGCCCGGGCGGTCATCACGTACTGCTGGTTGATCTGGTCCAGGAACGAGTTCTTGGTGAGCATGGTGAGGCCGGCGAAGCCGCCGATGACCATGGACGCCACCGGCAGGGTGATGTGCCAGAGGTAGTCGGTGATGCGCGGCCACAGGCCGAGCTCGCTCCAGTTGTCCGACACCAAGCCGCGCAGCGGGAACCAGTCGAGGTAGCGGCCCCCGGCGAACAGAACGATCAGCAGGATGGCGAACAGGAACCCCGGCACCGCGTTGCCCACGATGACGGCCCCGGAGGTCCAGACGTCGAAGCGCGAGCCGTCCCGCACGGCCTTGGCGACCCCGAGGGGAATGGAGACCAGGTACACCAGCAGTGTGGTCCAGAGTCCCAGCGAGATGGACACGGGCAGCTTGTCCACCACGAGTTGCACTACCGAGCGGTCGCGGAAGAAGCTGTCGCCGAAGTCGAACCGCAGGAAGTTGCCCATCATGAGCAAGAACCGCTCGTGGGCGGGCTTGTCGAAGCCGAACTGGCGCTCGATTTCCTTGATGAACTCCGGGTCGATGCCCCTGGCGCCGCGGTACCTGTCGGCGGAGCTGCCGCCCGCGTCCCGCGACGGCTTCGCCGAAGGCCCCACCTCCCGCTGGTCGCCGCCGCCGCTGAACCGTTCGGTGGCGGACACGTCGGTCTTCTGGAGCTTCGCCAAAAGCTGCTCCACCGGCCCCCCGGGCGCCGAGTGGATGATCACGAAGTTCAACACCATGATGCCGAGCAACGTTGGAACGATCAGCAGCAGGCGGCGTATGATGTAGGCGAGCATGAAATTTCGGTTCACCCTGAGCGGAGTCATGCCCTGACGGCCCAAGGCCCATGGCAGCAACTACCGTGACCCCCCGGGGGCGTCCCCGTCCGCCCGGAGTGTAGCGAGGCATAGCCGAGCGAAGTCGAAGGGCGCCGCTATCCGCCCTTTCTTCCGGCCTCCAGGGCTTCCACCTTCCCGGCGTCGATCCACCAGGCGTCGAGCTGGACCCCTTGGGTGGGGTTGACCTCGGGGCGGCCGAACCGGTCCCAATACACCAGCCGGTCGTAGGGGATATGCCACTGGGGGATCACCCAGTGGCCCCATTGGAGGACGCGGTCCAGAGCGCGCACGTGGTTTACCAGACTCTTGCGGTCGGGAGCCTTGATCACGCCCTCGACCAGCGCATCCACCACCGGGTCCTTGAGTCCCATCAGGTTCCGGCTTCCGGCCCGGTCGGCGAAATCCGAGCTCCAGAAGTCGCGTTGCTCGTTCCCCGGGGAGAGGGACTGCCCCCAACTGCCGATGACCACGTCGAAGTCGAAGTCGTCCAGCCGCCGCCGGTATTGTGCGCTGTCCACCGTGCGCACGGTGGCGGTGATGCCGAGCCGGGCCAGGTTCTTCTTGAAGGGCAGGACGATGCGCTCGAACAGGGGGCTTACCAGCAGGATCTCGAACTCCATGGTCCGGCCGCTGGTCTTGTGGGTGAGCTTCCGCGTGGTCTTGTCGATGCTCCAGCCGGCCTCCCGCAAGAGCTTCGACCCTTGGCGGAGATTGGCGCGGATGCGGCCCGAGCCGTCGGTGGCCGGCGGCTGGTAGGCCTTGGTGAAGACCTCCAGCGGCAACCGCCGGCGGTACGGATCCAGGATCGTCAGCTCGGCCGGGCCCGGCAGCCCGGTTGCCGCCAGCTCCGAGTTGTCGAAGTAGCTGCGGGTGCGCGCGTACTGGCCGTAGAACAGGGTCCGGTTGGACCATTCGAAGTCGAACGCGTACGCCAGCGCCTCCCGGACCTTCCGGTCCTGGAACAGCGGCCGGCGGGTGTTGAAGGTGAACGCCTGCATGCCGGTGGAGCGGTCGTGGGGGATCTCCTCCTTTTTGACCAGACCCTGTCGCAGCGCGGGGAAATCATAGGCGGTGGCCCAGTTCTTGGAACTGTTCTCATATCGGAAGTCGTACTCCCCGGCCTTGAACGCTTCCACGGACACGGTGCCGTCGCGGTAGTAGTCGTGGCGGATGCGGTCGAAGTTGTCGCGGCCCACGTTCACCGGTAGATCCCTGCCCCAATAGTCCTCCACCCGCTGGTATTCCACATGGCGCCCGGGCTCGAAGGCGCCGACTTTGTATGGGCCGCTCCCCAGGGGAGGCTCCAGGGTCGTCCTGGTAAAGTCCCGCTCGGCCCAGTAGTGCTTCGGCAGCACCACCAGTTGCCCCAGGATCAGCGGCAATTCCCGGTTGGTCCCGCTGCCGAAGGTGAATCGCACGGTGCGTTCGTCGAGCTTCTCGACCTTCTTCACGTCACCGTAGTACCCGCGGTAGAAGGGGACGGCCTTGGTGATCAGGGTCTCGAAGGTCCAGATGACGTCGTCGGCGGTCACCGGCTTGCCGTCGTGCCACCGCGCCCCGGCTCGGAGCGTGAAGGCGACCCACGAGCGGTCCCTGGGCACGGTGATGCTTTCCGCCAGGAGGCCGTATTCGCTGAAGGGCTCGTCCGCGGACCCGACCATCAGGGTCTCGTAGATGCGCCCGATGCCCGCGGCCGGGCTGCCCTTGACGATGAAGGGGTTGAAGCTGTCGAAGGTGCCGATGGCATCGAGCCGTATCTTGCCGCCCTTGGGCGCCTTCGGATTCACGTAGTCGAAGTTCTTGAAGTCCGGCGCGTACTTCAGATCGCCGTGCATGGCGATGCCGTGGCTCGTGCGGCCCTTGTCGCTTGAAGTCTCAAGACCCGGCGCGGTGACCGGGACCAGCGCCCACAACACCGATCCCCATATCCAACCCGATCGCATGGAACCTCCCTTCAGGTCACTAGTGTCGTGTCCGGTAAATTCACAAGGTAATAGACGGGTCTTTTTTGCCGTCGGCTGCGTTGCTCTTCCTCGCGTGGTATTGGCCACTGCTCGTCATCGCGCCTTGCCGACGAGAAGAAATCCTGCGCAACTTGTCTTGCGTATTTACGGGACACGACACTAGCCGTCCGTCCCGGACGGCCCAACGTTGCGGACACAGGCCCGGAACTCCAATATGATGACCGTGAGAGGCTATTGCAAGATCACAGCAGCTCGACGTTGGCCCGGGGCACGGTGACGACCTCGCCGTCGGCAAGGCGGGCGTGCAGAACCCGGGTCCGGGCGCCGGTTTCGATGGGCTGGGGATCGGCGGGAAGTGCGACCACTTCCGCGGTGGCGCCGAAGTGGGGGGCGCGAATGATGCGGACGGACGCGCCGGTTCGCAGGCCGGCCGCCGGATCGCGTTCCGCGGCCGTGGGTTGGACATCGGTTCCCTCCCGGGCCACGATGATTTCCGGGCGCACCGCGCCCGCGCGTACCTGGGTGGCGCCGTTGATGGAGGCGGCGCGGCCTTCGAGACTCCGGAGCAGGGAGTGGGTGCTCCCGGCCATGGGCAGCCAGCCGAATCCTTCGGTGACGATGACGGTCATGGGGACGTCCTCGTGGCCGGTTACGGCCATGCCGAGGTCGTAGCCCAGGTAGCGGGTGAGGGCGTAGTCGTCGATGGATCCCGCCACCAGGCCGGCGGCGCCGGCGTCCGCGGCCCGTTGCAGGGCCTCGAGGGTCGGGCGGGTTCCGCCCACCAGCACTTGGCCAGAGGCGTCCGCGGGTATCTTCCCGGGTCCCAGGATGGTCTTGGGGCCGCCGTCGAGCATCCGGATGGCGCCGTAGCGTTCGCCGCCGACGCCGAAGATTCCCTGGATGAAGGCCCCGCGGCTCTCGATGGTGACGGACTTGTCGAGGTCCACGTCCGCCACGGTACCCTGGACGTAGGCGCGAAGCTCGATGACGTGGGGCGCCAGCCGGACCCCCAGGTGCCCGGTGCGTTGCGAGACGAACTCGACGGCGCCGCCCACGGGTGAGTGGTAACGGGACCGGAACAGTCCGAAGATGCCCACGTGCTCGCACACGAGATCGCCCGCGGCGATGACGGCGCCCTCGTCTACCTTCAGCCCCTTGACGGCCTCGAACGGCTCGATCCCGAGGGTCTCGGGGACCCGCAGGATGTGCAGGTCTCCCGGGAGCTCGGCCCGGCCTACGACGGCGTCCGGCGTCACGACGTCGCCGGCCTGGCAGAGAATCCGGCCCGGCGCCGGAAGCTCACGGATCTTGCGGACCACCGCGCCGGCCCGCACCTGAAGTCCGGGTGTCAGTGCCTGGGTCATGACGCCACGAGCCCCAGTCCCGCCATGACGGCGCAGCGTTCCACAACCTGCTGTTCCGCTGAGGCCGGGGTTTGCAGCGGGCGGTTCCGGCCGTCGAGGATCACGCCGCACAGGCCCGCGGTGAACTCCCGTTCCAGGGTCACCCCGGGCCCGACTCCCACGTCGATGTTCCGGCCCGCGGGTTGGATGGTGATGCGCGTTGCGGCACCGGGCTCCATCCCGATGTGCTCCACGCTGCCGGCGTGGATGGTTCTGGCCGGTTCGCCGTCCACGGATACCTCGGCCAGTATCGATGCCGCCGGCCGCTTGCGGGGAAACACGGGGACGACGGCATGGGCTACGTTCACGAGACAGTCGTGCAGGAAAATCTCCCGCGCGGCGTCGGGATGGACGGAGGCGAAGACGCCCAGGTGGGGCATCATGAAGATGGAGTCCACGGCGATCTGGGTGAAGCCTTGCAACTCGAAACCCTCCAGGACCATGAGCGCGGCGCTCATCCGGTCCGGGGCGTGGCTCAGCACGCCGCCGGAGCCGATGGCCAGATCGAGGGCCATCATGTCCACCAGGTCCGACCGGCTGGCGGTCTGCGAGAAGATGTCGGCGATGCCGCGTTGCTGCTGCACGCCGCTCAACCCCACGGCCAGGGAGCGGTGGTGCGCCAGCGCCAGCCGCAGGGCCTCGCGGCACACCGCCTGCTCCAGCCACAGGTCCTCCAGGGTCTGGGGAATCGAGGTCGGCCGGATCATCTTGTTGCGCAGCCGGTCCCGGGTCTCCGCGGGCTCCATCTCGTAGGGCAGCCACCGGCGGATGGACTCGGCCCCGGCTTCGATGAGGACGTTGGCCACGGAGTAGCTCATGCCCAGGTTGGCGCTCACCGTGCGGTTGAACACGGGTTCGCCCTGCCGGTTGTCGAAGACGCTGAAGACGTCGGTGGTGGCGCCGCCGATGTCGACACACAGCAACGTCCGGCCGGTGGCCTCGGCATAGCTGCGCACCATGTCGCCCACGGCCGCGGGGGTGGGCATCACCGGAACCGGAGTCCACCGCAGCAGCTTGTCGTAGCCCGGTGAGTGGCTCATGACGTGAGTGAGGAAGAACTCGTGGATGGTTTCACTGGCGGGCGTTAGATTCTCCTCGTCGAGGGTCGGGCGGACGTTGTCCACAACCGCCACCTGGGCGGTCTTTTCCAGGATGCGCCGGACGTCCTCCGTGGCGTGGCTGTTGCCGGCGTAGATGACCGGCAGCCTGAGAGAGTCGCCGAACCGCGGCCGGGGCGCCGCCGCCACCAAGGTCTCCGCCATCTCCACGACGTGCTCCTGGGAGCCGCCGTCCACGCCGCCGGTGAGCAGCACGATGTCCGGTCTCAGGTGACGCAGCCGCTGGATGCGCTGGTGGTCCTCACGGCCGTCGTCCGCGGCGATGGCGTCCATCACGATGGCGCCGGCGCTGAGGGCCGCTCGTTCCGCGGACTCCGCGCTCATCCGGCGCACCACCCCGGCCACCGTCATCTGCAGCCCGCCGCCGGCGGAGCTGGTGGAGAGGTAGAGGTCGATGCCGCGGGCGCCGTCATCGCCGGCTTCGAGAAACGGAGCCTCGCCGCCCGGCCGCGCGTCAGGCGACAGGATCTTGCGGCCGCTCACTTCCTCCACCTCGGCGAAGGCGTTCAGCGCCCCCACCGTCACGTCGGCCACCGGCTGCTCCACGGTGGTGGGCGCCTCCCCGCGGTGGGTCTGGCGCCAGCCCTCCGCGGTCTTCTGGAACAGCAACGCCTTGGTGGTGGTGGAGCCGCAGTCGGTGACCAGCACGGTCCGGAGCGCTGTGGGGTCGGTCTTCATGAGAATGAGATTTCAGCAGCCTGTCGAACTCTGCTAGAATCCACTTGGGAACATGATGGGGGGCCAATGATCTGGCGTTGGGCCGCCCAAAATGTGGAAAAACCAGTTGACATCAGCGAAAAAGAGAGTTTATGGTAAAAAACCATGGGGCGCTGGACCATTATTTGATTTATGCCCCTTTTTCAATCGACCAAGATACCCAAGGGAGGACAAAACGGTGACTTATTCGGGTCCGGGAACTACGCCGGTTTTATGTAGCTCAATCCAGACTGCTCCGATTCGGTGAACGGGTAAGGACTTGGCTGTTTCGACAAGCAGACAGTTATTCACCGTATGTGTTTTTCAAGTATACGCAAGGTCTCATTTGCATCCTTGAGTGTGGTTTTCTTGGACGCTTCGTAGCGTTCCCACAAAGGTAATTTTCTGGCAGAAGGCCAGCATCTAACGAACTCCAGCTCAAAACTTTTCGCACACGTGTGAAGTTCTGCCTCATTGTGGAAGTAGGACAAGACAATCTGCTCATCTTCTTTGTCCAAAAACCCCATCACTTCAACTATCAGATCATAGGAAAGATTGTCGGCCTCTATACTCATTATATATGGCGTGTAGGCGCTGTCTTCAACGATCTTTTGTCGAACAGAGTCATTCTCACCCTGCAACCCTTGGAGAGACTCTACAGACTTCTTTGCATGGTGATAGATAGCATTGACGAGTTTGCGCCGTCTTCTGCCACGCGATTCAAAAAAAGTGTATAAGCTGAAGACCAAAGGCCGTAGCGGAAATAGCCACCGCCGTAGCGGAAATGATCACCGTATACGATTCTGCCATACATCTCTCCTTTTCAAACCATCCCGGTAGGTGCTGCCGGTCCTCGTCGCACTAGACGACCAGGCCTGCCAGAACGCCGTACCAGTCGATCAGCAGGAACTGGACCCGCTCCACCAGGAGCGCGGTGCGCGCCATCACCGTGGAGCCGAAGAAGGCGCCGAAGCACACCATCAGGAGCCAGCGGCCGGAAAGGGATATCCCGTTGGCGGCCCGGTTCTCGTGTCGGAAGGAGAAGAAGAAGTAGTACATGACCGCCAGCAGGGTGAAGATGAAGAACGCGTTCTCCAGGCTGCTGCCCAAGGCAAGGGCGCCGTCCTCGAACACCACCAGCGGCCTGAAGCTGCTCGCCACCTGGGGCATGATCTGGTTGAAGAAGCCTTTGAAGGCGAGTCCGCCGCTCATGCCCAGGGAGAAGCCGATCACCAGCTTGGCCAGCCACGCGTACCGTTGCGAGTACAGGAAATAGTAGAAGAGGCCGAAGACCATGGGCGCGAGGTAGAGCAGCAGCCGCGGGTCGTACTCGTGCGAGAGGCTGCCGTCGGGATAGGTCACGATATCCAGGCCCAGCATGGGCACCAGCACCTTCGGCCACAGGAAGTTCTTGACGCCCAGGACCAGGCCGAAGCCCGCGGCGATGCCGATGAAGAGGTGCTCGAAGAGCCGGAAGAACGGGTTCTCCCTGATCAGGAAGCTGAAGATCGCCAGCGTCCCGATGCCTCCCACGAGAACCGTGGCCGCGTGCCAGGTGTCCAGGCTCGTCATGGCTCGGTATCCTGTGCCGTCCCCTTCTCCCGCCCGTCCCCTTCTTCCCGTCGGTCCCGAGCGTGGCGAAGCGAAGTCGAAGGACGCAGCAACCCGGCCAGGTTGCCCAGGACGATGAAGGCGATGACCACGAGCTGAGCCACTCCCAGGCCCGTGTTCAACATGAGGGATTCGTCCACCGGGCGCTGGGGGTAGCGCCGCCGCAGCAGTTCGGAGTACCACGCGGCGCCCGCAAGGCCGCCCAGCAGTCCCTGGATCTGTCCCGAGTCGAGGTAGATGAACGCCTCCGGGATGGTGATGGAGGTGCAGCCGTGGCCGAACGCCGGCGTGTAGTCCTCGCTGGTGAAGTACTGGACGTAGTTGTCGAAGACCCCTACCAGGCCGGTGAACTCGGCGAGGAACGCGATCTGGCGAAGCGTACGAAGGCCGCCGAACGCGGGCAGCTCGGAGATCCGGTTGCCGCGGGCGTCCTTCTCGAACAACTCGGCCAGGTTCTCCGACTTGGGGATGGCCTGGATGAGGACGCTGGCGCCCGGCCGATAGCCCAGATTGATCCAGTCTCGGCCGTATTCCCAGGTCTCGCCGGGATGCTCCCGATCGAGCTGGCGCGCGATCTCCTCCGGGACGGATTTGAGAAACGGCTCCGCCAGGTAGTAAAGCGAGAACAGGATCACCGGGATGCGCCTGCGCATCAGGTGCTCCACCACCGCCCGTGCCTGGGGCTGGTTCTCGCCCTTGGTGCCGGGACCGAAGTCCATGGCCACGAAGGCGTACCGCCCGGGTTCGGCCTCGATGCCTTCGACCACCTCGAAGAACCGTTCGGCGTCGTTCATGCGGGCCGGCTCCACCGTATACCGGGTGATGATGGGCACGCTCAACGCCAGGAAGACCAGCAGGTAGATCCAGCGGCGGTCCAGCCGCGCCAAATTCACGTTACCGCTCCTCTCCGTCGAAGGATTCCGCCTCGATGGAGAGCCACATGCGGAACGCCATGACCAGTCCCGCCACCCCGGCGCCGAAAGTGATGGCCCGGAATGCCGCGGCGTTGGGGACCTCCAGGAGCCACAGCCTCACGTCCGGCAAACCCGACCAGATCCACACCCCGAAGGGGATCTGTCCGAGCATGACCAGCACCGCGGCCGCCATCATCAGCGAGGACTCGGCGGAGCGCACCCTGAAGGCGCGGTAGGCCGCGGCGGCGATGTAGAACCCGAGCAGCGAGAACATGGCCGATCCCAGCGACACGAACAGCCCTTCGAACAGCAGCCGATAGACGTGCTTGGCGTTGGAGTGCCCGTACTCGAGGTTGCGGAGATTGCGCCAGGAATCCGCCAGGCCTCTCAGCGCCTTGGCGACGGCGGCGTTGGCGGCCAGGTCCACTGCTCCGCCGTCCGCCGCGGTCAGCTTCCCGAACGCGGTCCGGACGGCGCCCACGCCGGCGCCGGCGTCCGCCCGGTAGCCCTGCGCCAGCCCGTGGTCGATGCTCCCGGCCCCGAAACGGTCGAGGTCGAAGACGGCCATCTCGCTTTCGATCCGGGCCAGCAGCCGCGCCGCCGCCTCCTTGAGCTTGCCGTTGCGCGCGGCCGCGGGCAGAATGCCTTCAACCGGCTTCTCGTGATCCGACCGGATGCGCTCGGCGAAATCCGCCAGCCGGGATATCTCCGCCACCTCCTCCGCAATCCGGCGGGTGCCCGACCAGTCCTGGCAGGTGACCGCGATCATGATCGCCAGGCCGGAGAGGAGCGCCGCGCTGTAGACCCACTCCCTGCGCCGGAACACGATCTTCGAGCCGTGTTGCATGATCAGGTTGATGAGGCCCAGGCCCGCGGCCATGGCGCCGACGGTGATGAAGCCGTTGGAAATCTGGTCGTGGTAGGTGTCGATCTTCACCCCGAAGACGGCGCCCGGAAGCACGAACTCCAGGAAGAAGTAGATGCCGCCCAGGAAGGTGACGAGCTTGATGAGGCGCGTCCGGACGTTCAAGGCCCGAGCCTCCAGCCGAGGTGGAGCAGCGCGTCGAGGTTGGTCAGACCCAGCTCCGGCCATACCGAATTCAGCGTGGCGATGCCCACCCCCGCCACGATCATGAGGAACAGGAAGAGCTTGGCCCGGTCCTGCCCGTGGAGGCTGCCGAGCTGGATCGGCTCACGAGTCAGGTAGGCCGAGGCGGCGAACAACTCCTCGCCGATGAGGGTGTAGTCGCAGGCGGCGATGAAGAACGCCACCTGCTCGGGACTCACCGAGGCGCCCACCTGCATCGCCCCTGCCTGCTGTCCGGCCTCCGCCAGGATCAGCGATTCGGCGGCGAAGTGGCCGAAGAGAAAGGCGCCGGCCACCCGCTCCCGCTGCACCAGTCCGATGTATCCCGCGGCGAAGGCGAACTGCTCCTCGGAAAGGAAGAGGATGTTCCGCGGGTCGAACAGGGCCGACCGTCCCTCGGCGCGGTAGGCGTCCCGCAGCACGTCCTCGGCAATGGCCATGACCTCGGGGTTGTTCTGGGGCAGCAGCAGGCGGGATTTGTACCGGGCGGCCTTGCGCGCCACGTAGTAGAGCACGCCGAGGCACGCATACAGCACCGGACCGACGTTGGTGACGCCGGTGGAAAAGGACAGGGGCCGCCCCATCTCCGCCGATCTGCCCGCGGCCTCGTCGATGGCGTCCACACCGGCCAGGCGCCGGACGTAGAGGTCTTTTCGCCGCCGGGCCGTTCGGATGTAGTAGAGCACCGGCCCGATCATCAGGACCATGATCACCAGCACCCCGGGGGTGGCGTTCTCGAACCCGCCCATCAACCCTCCCCGCCTTCCCCCGCGAGCTTTTCGATGCGCCGGACCAGCCGTTCGACGTTGTCGCGAGACTGGAGAAACGCCGGCAACTCCCGCGCCCGCGCCCCGAACAGCGGCAGCAATAACGGCAGGCTCATCACCGCGGCGGTGTGGAACAGTGACGTGAGCGGTTTGTGGGCTTCAAGGAACAGGATCGCCGGCACCGTCATGCGGCGAGCATGCACCGCGGAAGCGAGCTGCTCGATGAGCGCATCCGTGGTCACGGTCTGGTTGTGGTGAGGCGCTTCCATGGCTCGTGGGAGCGTAAAACCCTGTCGCTGGCGTCTATCAGGATTCACATGATGGATCAAGGAAACACCGGGCTCACGCGGCCCGTGTCTCGTAAATGTCGTTTGCAGCCCAGCCGTTTTTTGGTACAGTTCGCGCTTGATCGACCTTATCGGGTCTTCGGGAGGGAGCGACCGCGCCTTATGGCGACACTGCTCGAAATCAAGAATCTCCACACTTCGTTCGTGACCTCGGATGGCGAGTTTCCGGCGGTGGACGGGCTGAACCTCACCATCGAAGCGGGCAAGACCCTGGGTCTGGTGGGCGAGTCGGGCTGCGGCAAGAGCGTCACCGCCCTCTCCATCATGAGGCTGATTCCGTCCCCTCCCGGAAGGGTGGCGGATGGCGAGGTCCTCTATCGCGGACAGGACCTGCTCAAGCTGCCGGACGAGGAGATGCGGCAGATCCGCGGCAACGAGATCTCCATGGTGTTTCAGGAGCCCATGACCTCGTTGAACCCGGTGTTCACGGTCGGGGACCAGATCATGGAGGCCATCCGCCTCCATCAGAAGGTTTCGCGGCGGGAGGCCCGGGGCAAGGCCGTGGAGATGCTCCGGCTGGTGAAGATCGCCGACCCCGACACCCGCGTCAACGACTATCCGCACCAGATGAGCGGCGGCATGCGCCAACGCGTGATGATCGCCATGGCGTTGTCCTGCAACCCGAGCCTGCTGATCGCCGACGAGCCCACGACGGCCCTGGACGTGACCATTCAAGCCCAGATCCTGGAGTTGATGGGCGAGCTTCAGGACCAGCTCGGTATGGCCTTGCTGCTCATTACCCACGATCTCGGTGTTGTGGCCGAGCAGGCTGACGAGGTGGCCATCATGTACGCCGGCCGGATGGTCGAGCGGGCCAAGCCCGAGGCCATCTTCGGCAAACCCCTGCACCCGTACACCATCGGCCTGCTGAACTCCCTGCCCAGCGGCGCCAGCAAGCGCCGCCTCGACGCCATCCCCGGTGTGGTGCCGAGTCCGCTGGACCTTCCCAGCGGGTGCCGGTTCCGGGACCGTTGCTTCAAGGCTTCCGGGATCTGCGCCGGCCACGAGCCCATCCTGGAGGAAAAGGCGCGCAACCAGTGGGTGGCGTGCTACAGGACGAACTGATGGACTTTACCTGCACGCCACAGGGGCGGGTTTGAAACCCGCCCCTGCATGATGCCATGAGCCTGCTGGAAGTCAGGAACCTCAAGAAGTATTTCCCGGTCGAGGAAGGACTGCTTGCCCGACGCAAGGGCGACGTCAGGGCAGTGGACGGCGTCAGCCTGACGGTGGAGGAGGGGGAGACCCTCGGGGTGGTGGGGGAATCCGGGTGCGGCAAGTCGACGCTGGGACGGACGATCCTCCGGCTGATCGAGCCCACGGAAGGCGAGATCCTGTTCGAGGACAAGGACATCATGAGGATCTCCAGCGCCGAGATGCGCGATCTGCGCCGGCGCATGCAGATCATCTTCCAGGATCCCTACGCCTCGCTCAATCCTCGCATGAGAGTCGGCGAAATCATCGGCGAGGGCCTCAAGATCCACCGCATGGCTTCCGGCGCCGACCGCAAGGGTCAGGTGATGGGGCTGCTCCGGAAGGTGGGCCTGAGGGAGGATCACTACGACCGCTACCCACACGAGTTCAGCGGCGGCCAGCGCCAGCGCATAGGCATCGCCCGGGCCCTGGCGGTGGCGCCCAAGTTCATCGTCGCGGACGAGCCGGTGTCGTCCCTGGACGTTTCCATTCAGGCCCAGATCATCAATCTCCTGCAGGAGCTGCAGGAGAGCATGAGCCTGACGTTCTTCTTCATCTCCCACGACCTCCGGGTGGTGGAGCACGTCAGCCACCGGGTGGCCATCATGTATCTCGGCAAGATCGTCGAGATGGCGCCCAGCAATGCCATCTACACGGACGCCCGACACCCCTATACCCGCGCCTTGCTCTCCGCCGTGCCGATGCCCGACCCCAATCCCAAGAAAGACCGGATGGTGCTGGAAGGGGACGTGCCGAGCCCGGTCAACCCGCCGTCCGGCTGCAACTTTCACCCGCGATGTCCGTTCCGGGAGCAGATCTGCACCGAGGTAGAGCCGGAGCTGGAGTTCTCCCTCGGCGGCCACGGCGCCGCCTGTCACGTCTTCGGCCCCGGCAAGAGGTCTTGGCCGGACCCGCCAAGGGTTTCCTGACAGCATCTGTTCTTGGAGGGGGTTGTTCCTGTATTGGATTCTCAATGCCTCCCGCTTTACTCGGACGGCTCCTGGAGAGGACGGTTTACTTCGGGAGGTCTTCGACAAATGCTGAATACCGTTTCCTTTGGCCTGTTCGCCCCACAGTACACGTCAGGCTACAGCGCGGCTGATGCGCTATCTTTCTGCCTGTCGAGCCGGTTTGCTTACGCCAAACTACCAAACAATGCCATCGACCGGGCCAAAATCAGGAGACAGGTCAAGACTTGGGGGTTTTTGTGACGTCGAATCTTTCGAGATCGTTCGAGGTGGTGACGTAGACACTCAAGGGTACATTGCCATCGACGATCAACATATCCTGGCGGCGTTCCGCGGCACGGAGTCGTTACCGGACTGGCTGACGAATCTTCAGACGGTGAAAGATCCGGGCCCTTGGCGAAACACGGAGGTCCATGAGGGTTTTCAGGACGCCTTCATGGCTGCGGCCTTGAAAATCGGACAGGTTATCGGCCGCGAACGCCAATCTCGGCAAGTCTGGGTGACAGGGCACAGCTTGGGCGGCGCGCTTGCTGTGCTCCTAGCAGCAACACTGCGGGAGAATGACGTCCCGGTTCGGGGGTTGTATACCTTCGGCTCCCCGCGCGTTGGCGATAAGAAATTCGCCAAGC
The DNA here is from genome assembly GCA_963422385.1 of Binatia bacterium. Taxonomy (GTDB): domain Bacteria; phylum Desulfobacterota; class Binatia; order UBA9968; family JAJDTQ01; genus JAJDTQ01. The sequence goes on from OY729432.1 coordinate 1,766,702, forward strand.
AACTGAATACGTCCCTGCAGGGCCAGGCCCATTGGCGCATAGTGAACGAAGGCGACCTGGTCCCACATGTTCCGTTGGAGCCGTTCTTCTCTCACGCAGGGAGTAGAGTACTACTCAAGGACAACGGTCGAGTTAGCCGGTCGCCTCAGGATTGGGGGAAGTTCAAGGAAGGCATCTGGGGTTGGATCGGGAGGACGATTGGAAGAGCGAAACTGAAGATCGCTGGCCCACATCTCCTCGACTCGCCCAATGGCTATCTTCGGCGATTGGCTGCACAAAACCCGACTCCGAGTCCGTTTGGCAGCAAATCCCAAGGCCGACAGTAAACTCGTTGAGGCAGGGAGTAGCCAGCCAAAGACAGCCCGCAGAGGGCTTTCGTCCTGGCGCAGTGTCAATTCGCCGGTCTACAGTTCGGGTTCCTTTTGACGAACCTGCTGCCAGACCATTCTTTGATTTCTCGTTGCCTGGTGTTACACTCCCCTACTGGCTGAGTTCCACGGGCGGGCGGAGGTTCCTCGGCTCGCCCGGATATTTTTTTCGAGGTGCAGTCAGATGGCAGACAATGACGGCCCCGTGCCGATGACGGCGCAAGGGCATCAACAATTGCTGAAGGACCTCCAGCGCCTCAAATCCGTTGAGCGTCCCAAGAATGTTCGCGACATCGAGGAAGCCCGGGCCCACGGCGACCTGTCGGAGAACGCCGAGTTTCACGCAGCCAAGGAGCGCCAGTCCCTGCTCGATGTTCAGATCCGCGAGGTCGAGGACAAGATCGCGCGGGCACAGGTCATCGACGTGTCCAGACTCTCCGGCGACAAGGTCGTATTCGGCGCCACCGTTGAATTGGTGGACGACGACACCGACGAGAACGTCATCTACAAGATCGTCGGCGAGCACGAGGCGGAGCCCAGGGAAGGGAGGATATCTCTGGGTTCACCGGTGGCGCGGTCCCTGATCGGCCGCCGGGTGGGTGACTCGGTGGAGGTACGCACGCCCGCGGGCGTACGGAACTTCGAGGTACTGGACGTCTCTTTCATCGAATAGTCGCGCGGTTCTCGCGGGGCTTGCGTTTCTCTGGCCCGCTCTCGCGCCGGCCGAGGTTTCGATACGGGCGCAACCGGGTTTCGGAGGCATTCATCGCCTCGGCGAACCGTTGCCGGTGCGCATCGAGTTGGTGAACTCCGGGGTCGCCGTCCGGGGCGTGCTGGAGGTGGTGGAGGCCCGTGGCGGGCCCACCCGGGGCATTGAGCCGTACTCGTTCATCCAGCGGCGGGACCTCTTTCTTTCCACCCACGCGCGCAAGGTCGTCTTCGTCACCGTCGATCCGGACTCGGTGGCGCAGCCGCTGTTGCTGCGTTTCACCGGCGGCGGCCGAAGCCATGAGACCACCGTCAGCCTGCGCGGCCGGTTCACCGGCCAACCGTTGGTTCTTCTCCTGACCCGGAGCAACGTCGCCCCGGCCATCCCGCTTTCCTACCGGACCCCCGTGCCCGTGGTTTCACTTCCCCTGGGCGACCTGCCCGAGGACGCCCGAGCCTACGGCGGCGTCTGGAGCGTCATGCTGTACGAGCAGTCCCTGCGCGGCCTGTCGCGGGGGCAGCGGCGCGCACTGGAGCGCTGGCTCGCCGCCGGAGGGATCATGGTGGTGCTGGGCGGCGCCCACTTCGCGCTTTATCAGGACACGGCCACCGCCGGGTTGCTGCCGGTGGCCGTGCGGGGCTTGAAGCGGTTGGAGGCGTTGCCTGCGCTGTCGGCCCGGTTCGGCGGCGTCCTGGAGGATGCCCTGGTCCAGGACGCCCGCCCCGGCGACGGCGGCCGGGTGCTGTGGGCGGAGCAAGACACGCCCATCGTGGTGGAGAAAAGCCGCGGCGAGGGCAGGGTCGTCCATCTGGCGTTGGACGTGGGCCGGCCGCCGGTGTCGGATTGGACGGGCCTCGCGGCGTTGTTCGGGGAGATCCTGGGCGCCCCCCCTCCCAGACGCACGGAGCCGTGGACCGCCTGGAATCGGAACGTGTTCACGGGGCTGCTCCAGGACTTCGGCTTCTCCAGCCTGCGGTCCCCGATGTTGTCGCTGCTCCTGGGACTGTCCCTTTACATCGGGTCGCTGCTGCTCTGGTTCCGCTACGGGACGGGCGTCCGGCCGTCCGGGTACAAATGGGCCCTGGCTCCGGCGGGGCTGGTGCTGGCGTGGGCGCTCGGCGGCTACTGGTACTTCGACCGGGGCGGCCACGTGCCGGACGGGATCCTGATCTCCTCCACGGTGGTGGACGGGACCCCGTGGTCGGACGTGGCGCCGGTGCACTCCAACGTGGGCCTGTTTGCAACCCGGCACAAGGAGTTTTCCTTCAGCCTCGGCCGGGACGTCACCCAGCTCGACCTGGTGCCGGCGGCCGGAGGCGACGCGGAGGCGTCGCTGTTGCTGCTGGAAGGGAGGCTGCGCAACCGCGTTCACGTACCGCTTGCGGAATGGAAGGCGGCGCTGTTCAGGCTCCGCGCCGTCCGTCCTTCGCCGGTTGTGATCGAGTGGGAGCATTCCCGCGAAACCTACCGCGTCGGCATTGCCAACCGTGGTCCCGGCGCCCTCACGGAATGCTGGCTGCTGATCGGCGGGCGCGGCTACAAGCTGGGCGACGTTGCCCCGGGCGGCTCCCTGCGGCGCGAACTGCCCGTAGCGCCCCGGGAGGATGAGGAGGGGGGCGGTGAGGGTCCCCGGCCCGAGGACGTCCGGTTCGATGAAAGGGTTCGCGAGGTCTTGCTGCGGCGCTCGGTATTCCCGGACGGAGAGCCAGCGGATTCCCGGACGGCTTTTCTCATCGGCTGGATTCGGGACGAGGAACCCGAGTTGAGGGTGGATGACCCCAGGGTCACGGCGCACCACTTCAAGTTGTTTCGCGTGGCCATCCCGCTGGGCGGCGGGGAGGAGGACCTGTGAGACCTTGGACCAATCCGGTGTTCCGGGAGGCCGTGGCGGTTTACTGGCAGGAGGGACAGGCCCGCGTCACCTACCTGTTCCATGTGGCAATCCTGGGCGCGCTGCAGGTGCTGGCGCTGGTGCTGCCCGCGGGTGAAGCGAGGTTCTGGATCGGGCCCGCCTTCCTCTTCAAGTTCTCCGCGGTCGCCGCGCTGCTGCTGATCGTCTACCTGACCCTGCGGTTCGCGGGCCTGGAATTCCTCGCCTGGCGGTTCGCGCCGCTGCGGCATTGGCTCGAAGAGGAGCGGCTCGGCGTCGTCGCGGTGGCGTCCGGGCTGCTCGCCATCCTGGTGGTCCACGGGCTGGTCCTGTTGTTCCTGGCGGTGCCGTTGCTGGCGTGGTCCGGCGCCATCGCGCGCGCGCCCTTGAGCGACGTGGCCTCGACCCTGTCCATGCTCTTCCTGTACGCCGTGGGCTATGGCATCTGGGGCCTCGTGGGTCTGGCCCTGTGGGAGCGCAAGCCGGACAGCCGCCGAGTCTTCATCCGCTGGATCTTCGTCTGTTTCTTCCTGATCTCGGGCGCCTTCGGGGCGTGGGCGCAGACGTTGAATCCGGTGGCGTTTCTGCTCTATCATCTCGGCGCCCTGGAGATGACCCCGACGCCCTTGCGTTGGGGGCTGGCGTGGACCCCGCCCCTGGTTCACTGGACCTTCCAGGGTCTGGTGTTCGCCGTGGGGCTGGCATTGCTGGCGCGGGGCTTGAAACGCATTCAAAGAGGCTATTCATGACCGATCCGGCCGCACTTCTGAAGGAGAGGTTGGCCGACCTGCGCCGCTGGGAGCGGCGCAAGCGGCGCGAGCGCCTGCTGCTTGAAAGCCTCTTCTACACCGCGTCGGCCGTCGCCGCGGTGGTGTTGGCGCGCGTCCTGCTGCCGGTGGACGCCAGCTTGCTGTGGTATTCGCCGCTGGTTTTTGCCGCGTTGGCCGTGGGGGTGTTCTTGCTGCGCCCCTGGCGCGAGCAGGCGTTCATCCGCTCGCTCAAACAGGTGGACGACGGGCTGAAGCTCGAGGAGCGGGTGCTGACGGCCTGGGAGATCCTGTTCCGGCCGCGGGAGCTTCCGCGGGAAGGCGTTTCCCCGGAAGAATCCCTGGTGGTGGAGGAAGCCGTGGCGAAGCTCGGAGGAGAGCCGCTCCGGCCGCTTTGCCGTCGCCGGTTCACCTGGCACGCGCTGGCCGGGCCGACCCTGGTGCTGCTGGCGGTGGCGGGATTGTGGCTGCCGCCGGCCGGCGCTCCCCAGGCGGCCTCGGCGCCTTCGCGCATGGCCCGGGAGCTCCGGGAGCACGCGAGGGAGTTGGAACAGCGGGCGCGGGAGCAGGATCTGACCGAGAGCCGGCGCTTGGCCGAGGCCTTGCGCGAGATGGCCGAACGGCAACCGGGCGAGGCCGGTGCGGACGAGTCGCGCATGGAGGCGTCGGTGGGGGCGATGGTGGACGTGCTGGAAGAAATGACCCGCTCGTGGCCCGCCGCGGCCGGATTGGAGTGGCCGGCCCTGTCCGACGCGGCGCTGGAGCGGCTGAGGGAGCATCTACGGCGATCCGACGCCGGGAAGACGGACGGCTCGTTCGCGGGGAAGAGCCGCGCCGATCTGCTGGAATCTCTGGGCCTGTCTTCCCTCGACCGGCGTCCTGGCGGCTCCAGCGACATGAGCGTGCAGGAAGTGCGGGAGTTTCTCGACCGGGTGGAGCGGGAGGCCGGAGAGGAGCAGGACCGCCGGTCGCTGGGCTCCACGCAGCAGTTCCTCACCGAGCTGTTGCTCGGGGACGCGCCGGATGAATCCACCGCCGAGGCGGCCCGGCCCGGCGATCCCACCGATGGAGCGGAAGAGCCGCCGCCGGCGGGACGGCAACCGGGGAACGAGCCCGGCAAGGCGCAGCAGGAGCCTTTCGACCCCGCTTTCCAGGCACGGGTGCGCACGCATCTGCGGGGGCTCCTGGCCCAGGGCCCGAGCCGGGGGTTCGGATTCAGGGGCGAGGCGCGTCCGGGCGACGGTACCGTGGAGGAAGAAGCGGTGGTGGTCCGGTATCAGAGGCAGGTGGAAGCGGAGCTCTCCTCCGCGGAGATCCCCGCCGAGTTCAAGGAAACCATCAAAAACTATTTCCTGTCTTTGGGCGTGACCCGGGAAAGACAATAGTGGAAGTGGAGTCAATGTGAACCTGGACGCTTCGACCGAGGGGGTTCGACACCGCATGATGGGCGCCCAGCGCGCGTTCGAGGAAGTCAAGGGCGAGATGGGCAAGGCGGTGGTAGGTCACGAGGATCTCATCGAGGACATCTTCATCGCGCTGGTGTGCGGCGGCCACTGTCTGCTGGAGGGCGTGCCGGGCCTGGGCAAGACGTTGATGGTACGCTCCCTGGGAGAGCTCATGGACCTGAGCTTCTCGCGCGTCCAGTTCACGCCCGACCTGATGCCCGCGGACATCACCGGCACCAACGTGGTCAACGAGGACCCTTCGGGACGGAAGGTGTTCGAATTCGAGGCCGGCCCGGTGTTCGCCAACATCGTGCTGGCGGACGAGATCAACCGGGCCACCCCCAAGACCCAGTCGGCCCTGCTCGAGGCCATGCAGGACCAGAGCGTCACTGCGGGCGGTGCGGTCCACGACATCCCCAGCCCGTTCATGGTCCTGGCCACCCAGAACCCCATCGAGATGGAGGGCACCTATCCGCTTCCGGAGGCCCAGGTGGACCGCTTCTTTTTCAAGCTCATCGTCCGTTATCCCTCCTACGACGAGATGGGGCGGATCGCGGAGTTGACCACGGCCGCGCCTTCCGGGAGCCTGACCAAGGTGTTGGCGGCGGAGGCGGTGCTGGAGATGCGCGAGGCGGTGCGGGCGGTGCCGTTGGCGGGTCCGGTGCGGGATTACGCGGTGCGTCTGGTGCGGGCGACCCATTCCGAGACCGAGCAGAGCATCGAGATGGCGCGCAAGTACGTGCAGTACGGCGCCAGCCCCCGGGGTTTGCAGGCGGTGATCCTGGCAGCCAAGGCCCGGGCTCTGCTTTCCGGCCGGCCCAACGTGTCGTTCGGGGACATCCGCCGGGATCTGATGCCCAGCCTGCGGCACCGGTTGTTGCTCAATCTGGCCGCGGAGGCCTCCGGCGTGGCTCCGGAAAGCGTGCTGGAGGAGGTGGTGAAGCAGGTGCCGGAGGTGCAATCCTGATGGCCGAGGCGGACGCGCACCGTTTCCTGGAGCCCGATTTCCTGGCGCGGCTGGACAAGCTGCGTCTGGTGGCCAAGCGCCTGAGCTGGGGCATGGCGCGGGGGGAGCATTCCACCGTGCGCAAGGGCTACAGCCTGGAGTTCTCCGACTACCGCAAGTACAGCCGCGGCGACGACCTGCGCTACGTGGACTGGAACGTCTACGGGCGCCTGGAACGGCTGCTGCTCAAGGTGTTCACCGCCGAGGAGGAGATCACCGTCTATCTCTTGCTGGACACCAGCCTGTCCATGGCGGAAGGCTCGCCGCCCAAGCTGGAGTTCGCCAAGAGCGTGGCCGCGGCCCTGGGCTACATCGGTCTCAAGACCCACGACCGCGTGGGAGCGGTGGGCCTGGCCGAGGACGTGACGGCGCAGTTGCCCCCGGCCCGGACCCGGCGTCAGATTCTGGCGCTGTTCAACTTCCTCGAGACGCTGTCCTGCGCCGGCCGCACCAACCTGGAGACCTCGGTGAAAACCTTCACACGGCTCCATCCGCGGCCGGGACTGGTGGTGCTCTTCAGCGACCTGCTGGATGGCGCCGGGTGCCGCGCCGCCCTGGAAGAGCTGGCGCGGAAACGGCACGATGTGTTGCTGGTCCACGTGCTCAAGGAGGGAGAGACGCGGCTGGACCCCGACGGTGACGTGTCGCTGGTGGACGTGGAGACGGCCCGGGAGCGCCGGGTCTTTCTCGACCGGGATCTGGCGGACCGGTTCCAGCGGGAGGTGGAGGACTTCTTCGCCGGCGCCCGGCAGTTCTGCGAGGGCCGGGAGATGGACTACCGGCGCACCACCAGCGATGTTCCCTTCGACGACTTCGTCCTGCGTTACCTGACCTCTGGTGTCCCGTCCGGTCACGGCGCCGACAACCGGACAGGATAGCCCCGTGCTGTGGCTCTTTCCCGCGGCTTTTCTCTTTTTGCTGGGGGCCGTCCCGGTCATCCTGCTGCTCAACAGCCTCAGGCCCCGCGGCGCCCGAGTCCCCGTCACCGCGCTCTTCCTGCTGGAGAAGGTACTGCGGGAAAGGCCCATGGGCCGCCGCCTCGGCTGGCTCTGGCGCCGGAACCTGCTGCTGATCCTGCAGCTCCTGGCCGCCGCCGCGGTCATCGCCGCGCTGGCGGGCCCCGCGCTCCTGGGGTTAGGCAGCACCGGCCGCGACCTGGTGGTGGTGATGGACCTGAGCGCCAGCATGAAGGCGGCGGGGGAGTCGAGCTCCCGTTTCGACGCGGCCCGGACCGAGCTGCTGCAGCGCATCGACGCGCTGGGCGCCAACGACCGGATGATGATCATCGGCGCGGCGGCGTCGCCCCAGGTGATCCAACCTTTCACCGGGGACCGGACCACGCTCCGGGGAACCGCCGAGGGCTTGGCCGCCACCGATGCCGAGGCGCCGGTGAAGGAAGCGGTGCTGCTGGCGCACACGTTCCTCAAGCGCCAGGGGCCGCACCGGGTGGTGGTGATCACCGACGGCGCCTTCAAGGGCATCGAGGAGCTGCCGCTGGCGGCGTCCTACCTCGAGCTCGTACAGGTTGGAGGAGGCGTGGACAACGTCGGCATCCTGGGCTTCCAGTTCCGCCGGGTGCCCGGCGAGGCCGACGAATACGAGGCCATGGTGGTGGTGGAGAACTTTACGGAGCGAGCGGTGCATGCGCCCCTGATCGTCACGGTATCGGACCGGGTGGTGAGCCGGACGCTGCTGTCGCTGGAGCCGTTCTCCCGGGAGGTGCTGATCTACGGAATCCCCGGTCCGTTGCGCGGGCGCGCCAGCGCGCTGCTGGCCATCGATGACGACCTGCACACCGACAACCGCGCTTTCCTGGCCTTCCCCGAGGAACGCCCCACGCGGGTGCTCTACGTGGGGCCGGGTAACCCGTTCCTCGAGCGCCTGCTGCGCTATTTCCCCCATGTCACCCTGGCCCGCATCGACCGGATCCCGGTGGACCGGGTCACCGAGCAGGTGGCGGCCTACGACGTGGTGATACTGGACCGGGTGCCGGCGCCGCCCCTGGTCCGTGGCAACTTCATGCTCATCCGCACGGTGGCCGAAGGCCTGCCCCTGCGCGTGGCCGGACAAACGCCAAGACCCGCGCGGGTGTCCGCCGCTTCCGATCATCCGCTGGCGGCGGGCGTGCGCCTGGACGGACTCTACGTCCGGGACGCCCTGGAACTGGTCTCGGACGGTGGGGGCGCGTCGCTGGCGCGGTCCGAGCGCGGGCCGCTGATCCACGCGGTGGAGTCGGGGGACCTCAAGGCGCTGGTGTTCGCCTTCGATCTCACCCGGTCGGACCTGCCGTTCCGGGTGTCGTTTCCGTTGCTGGTGCGCAACGCTTTCGCCTGGTTCCGGCCCACCGCCAGGGAGTTTCCCGCCAGCCAGGTGGCCGCGGGTCTGCCCTTTGTCGCGGACGTGGGCGTCGACGAGGAGCAACTGGTGTTCGTGGCGCCCTCCGGCGAGAGCCGTCCGGTCCGTATCCGCGAGCGCACGGGCGCCTACACCGACACCGCGGAGGTGGGTTTCTACCGGTTCCGGGGCAAGCGCGGAGAGGGAGAGTTCGCGGTCAACCTGTTCAGCGAGGAGGAGTCCCGCATCCGCCCATCCTACCGGGCGGAACCGGCGGCCTCAGCGCGGCCGGCGGCGCTGAGCGGCCGGGACGCCCGCCTCGACCTTTGGCCGGCGTTGCTGGTCGTGGCCCTGGCGCTGCTGCTGGCGGAGAGCATCGTGGTCTGCCGCGCCCGCCGGTCCCTCGTTCCCCTGTGGCTGCGAGCGCCGGCGGCGGTGGTGTTGCTGGCGGCCCTGGCGAACCCGCGGATCCTCGCCGAGGATCCGGAGTTGGACGTGGTGATGGCCGTGGACCTTTCCCACAGTGTCGGAGAGGAGGCCCGCACCCGTGCCGTGGACATCCTGGAGCGGGCCCAGGGGTTGGTGGGCGCCAAGGTACGGTTGGGCCTCTTCTCCTTCGCGCGCCGTCCGCAGTGGGAGTTCCTGCCCACCCGAGAGCTTCCGGTGAGCGAGCTTCCGGCCCCGCCGGAGCGCGACGCCACCGACCTGGGGGCGGCGCTACAGGGCGCCCTCGGCGAGCTCAGCGAGGGGCGGCAGAGCCGGGTCCTGCTCATTTCCGACGCCAACGAGAACCACGGCTCGGTGGAACGGGTGCTGCCCCTGTTGCGGTCCCACGGGGTCGCGGTGTGGCCGTATTCCGTGAGCCTGGCCGAGGGCCGCAACGAGGTCTACCTGTCGGAGCTTGCCGTGCCTTCGGTGGTGGACAGCGACGAGACCTTCGAGATCAAGGCCGCCGTCACCAGCGCCCGGGCATCATCGGCCGACGTCTCTCTGCTGCGGGACGGGCGCGTCATCCGCTCCACCCGTCGGGAGCTGGCTCCCGGCGCCAACTGGTTGAGCTTCAACGACAGCGTGAAGCGGCGGGGTACCCATACCTATGAGCTGATGGTGGACGCAGCCACGGACGTGCTGGCGGAGAACAACCTGCTGCAGGGCATCGTCAGCGTCAAGGGACCCTCCCGGGTCCTCTACCTCCACGGCGCCGACGCGGCGCGGCGTTTCATGGCCGAGGCTTTGCAGGTGCAGGGGTACGATGTGGTGGAGAAGACCCCGCCGAGGGCCAACCTCACGCTGCCCGAGCTGTCGGGCTTCGACCTGCTGATCCTGGACAACGTGCCCGCGTACCAGCTCTCGCAGGTGAAGATGGAGCGCATCGAGCGGTTCGTGCGCGACCTCGGAGGCGGCCTCATCGTGTTGGGCGGAACCAGGAGCTACGGCGCCGGGGGTTACTACCGGACCCCGCTGGAGCAGACGCTGCCGGTGGAGATGCGTCCGCCCGTGCGCATGGAGCTGCCCCACGTGGCGTTGCTCTTCGTGGTGGACAAGTCCGGCAGCATGGGCGGCGGCCCCTTCGGGACCACCAAGCTGGACTTGGCCAAGGCGGCCACCATGGCATCGGCCGAGCTGCTCAACCCCACCGACGAAGTGGCCATCCTGGCGTTCGACTCGAACTGGCAGTGGGTGGCGCCGTTCCAGGCGGCGGGGGGCAGCGGGAGCATCGCCGAAGAGGTGGCCGGCCTGAGCCCCGACGGCGGCACCGACCTCCACAAGGCCATGGTGGAAGGCCACCAGGCGCTTGCGGCCAAGGAAGCCGCCATCAAGCACGTGCTGGTGCTGTCGGACGGGCTCACCGAGAAGGCGAAGCTGCTGGAGCAGGTGACCCGCATGGCCCGGGAGCGGATCACCGTCTCCACCGTGTCCATCGGCGGCGACGCCGACCGCGGCCTCATGACCCGGCTCGCGCAGAGCGGCAGCGGCCGGAGCTACGCCACCGTGGACCCCCGGACCATCCCGCAGATCTTCACCACCGAGACGCTGCTGATCTCCCGGGACCTGCTGGTGGAAAAGACGGTGACCCCGACCGCCGCGGGGCCTGCGGGACCCATGCGCGGCCTCTCCGGTGAGCCGCTGCCGCAGATCCTGGGCTACGTCCTGACTCACGTGAAGCCCGGTGCGGAGGTCCATCTGCGAGCCGGGGAAGATCCGTTGCTGGTCTCCTGGCGTCACGGACTGGGCCGGGTGTACGCGTTCACCTCGGACGTGTCCGGCCGGTGGGGGCGGCACTGGGTCCGGTGGGAGATGTTCCCCAAATGGGCCGCGCAGATGGCCCGCCTCGCCGTAAGAAACGTCTCGGACCATCGGCTTCGGACGGATTTCGTGAGAGACGGCGAGGTCATGAGCGCGGTGGTGGACCTCTTCTCGGCCTCGGGACGGCCGGTGAATCACCTGAAGCTGGAGGGTTTGCTGACACGGGCCGACGAGACCCTGCAGCAGGAAGCCTTCCGGCAGGTGGCTCCCGGCCGCTACCGGACGAGCTTCGCCACGCCGCGCCGGGGCATCAACCTGCTCACCGTGAAGCAGCCGTCCGGCCCCTCCGGCGCGCCCCCCGTGGCCCTCACGGTGCCCTTCATCGTGCCCTTCTCCAGGGAGTATCGCGAAATGAACGCCAACACCGAGTTGCTGGAGCGTCTGGCGGAGCAGACCGGCGGCCAAGTGCTACGGGAGGACACCTTGGCTGAGGACATCGAGGGCCTCTTTACCGCCGACCCCGACGCCCCGGGGTCCGCCCGCGGGATCTGGTGGGCCCTGGCCGTCGCCGGCCTGGGCGTGTTTCTCCTGGACTTGGCGTTGCGCGCCTTCATCAACGTGCGGCGGGTGGGGTGATGCGTGATAACAGCGGCTTTGGTGTCCGCATCGTGCTCCGGTTCTGGTCAACTGGACCCAACGATGCAGGCATCACTGGTGTCGGGCCGAGTTGCGGGTCAGGTTGCGAGGGCAAATCAGCGAGAAACACTGGGTTTCGGTGTGCGAGGGAGCTACATGGCGATTTCCACCTTCGATTCGTACCGTTCGAAGTATCTCCCGAGACCTCCTGAGCGACCACCTGACAACGATGACGAAATGCGGCTGCTGGATTCGAAAGACGGCGTCCTGGAGTTTGAGGATGCCCCGTGTTCAGTCGGAACACAGGATATGGTCCCCTCAACAAAGAATTTGGATGAGGACAAGAGGTTCCTTTGGGTGATACGCCAAACGGATATTCCCTTCATCCGGGAAGATGCCACTGTTGCACCTCCTCTCGGTTCCGGCCGCTGCAAACACACGAATCTGACTGGGGGAGCCGATGCGTATTGCGGTGGGGAGGTGTGGTTCGCATCTGATCGGTGTTTGATTCTGAACGGAGGTTCGGGACGATATCCTCCGAAGGAAGCGGCGGAGTTGGCCACAGTTGTGGAATCTTTCAAGCAAGCCGGTTATAGAGTTTGGTCGATGGGCCGGGATGAGGGTGTCAACGGGCCAGCTAGGGTTCCGAAAGGGGATCCTCCGTGGAAAACACGAGATTGACGCTTTCTCTTAAAGACCGGGAGATTGCATTCGGCAGCAATGGGAGTCGCTCGCTTGCCGAGTGTGCCAGGCAATCCGACCGCATTTTCGTCAGAAGCCAGGATCATCTGGCTTTCGATTCACCCAACACGACTGGTCAGCGGCTGACAGCCTACGAAGCTCTTCATAATTTTGGGGAACACAGGATTGTCGAGATACTCGACTACGGCTCGGCTATTTTGGTCTCTAACCCCACCGGGCAACCTGGCGCACAACCCGGCAAACGTATTCGTGAGTGGCGAAAGACGCTAGGTATTTCACAAACTGAGCTCGCGAAACGGACGGGCGTGAGCGAGAAGGACATATCCAACCTGGAAACCGGCTTGTCGAGAATACCGGCAAAGGGCCTGATGAAAATCTGTTCCGCCCTGTCTCTGAACGAGTATAAGGTTGGTCTTGAAGAACTCTCGTCGAAAGACCAGGAGCGGGGTTATCGGTTTAAGCAGCTACAGGGGGACAAGGAAAACCAGGACAGTCAGCTAAGCAAGTCATCGGTCTTTTCTCTTCTTGAGGATGCGTGGCTCATCTCCAAGCAGAACGATTTAAAAAGAATGTTGGAGAAGAAGTCCGAGTCTCAAACGGCTTTCGAAGCCGATCCAAACTATGGAAGCCACCACTTTCCCGCATGGAAGACAGGCTACGAGCTTGCGGCCAAGACCCGCCAAATTCTTGGTGTCTCGCCCGATGAACCGATTGCGAATCTGCGTTCCCTGGTAGAGGAGACATTGCAAATTCCCCTGATCCAGGATGGATTATCCCCCGAGATTGCGGGTGCTACGGTTCAGTCAGGTGAAGATCGTGGCATTGTCATTAACATCAAAGGAAAGTACTTCAACACTTGGTCCAATCGGTTGACGATAGCACATGAGCTAGGACATCTTTTGTGGGATCCCGATCAAGAGCTAGAAACCCTGATTGTCGATCAGAGCGAGGGGCTTTCCGAGGCGCCATGGTCAACCAACGTCCGGGTTGAACAGAGGGCGAATGCGTTCGCCATTGAGTTTCTTGCTCCACAGTCTGTGATCAAGGATCGTTTCTCCGGGGATATCCATCCGCCGGACGACATCTACGACTACATGGTGGAGTTTGGCGTCAGCTTTACTGCGGCGAAGTACCACATGTGGAACGCGACCCATAGGGTCTGGAACTTGGCGGATATAACGTCCAAAACCGTCAAACCACCCGAAGACTGGGAGGCGCGGGAGGGTTTCCTTACAACATATATTCCATCCAAGGAACTTGACGGTGCGGTTCGTATGAATCGGCGTGGCCGTTTTCTTGCGTATGTTGTGGATGCAAGACGTTGCAGATTGATATCGGACGATACGGCGGCTCTCTATTTGGGAATCGACGGGAGTTTGCTCCCGGAAGTTGAAAGAATACGCGACGAGTTTTTTTTAGGGTTACCGATGAACTGTGACTGTGGATATTCCCGCAAGGCCGCCGAAGCGAATACGACCACTGCAAGTATCAAAGCCTGAACTGAGCTCTCCGCCCCTACCATATTCGTCATCGATTAGGCCCAACGGCCCTTCACCTTGCACTGCCCTCCGCCCGTGCCATAATGAACCGATGGCCGCAACCGAGTCCATGCACGGGGAGCAGGGGGTTGCACCCCTTCCGGCCGGTTTCCGGTCGGGTTTCGTCTCGATCCTGGGTCGGCCCAACGTGGGCAAGTCCACGCTGCTGAACCAGCTCCTGGGGGAGAAGATCGCCATCGTCTCGCCCAGGCCCCAGACCACCCGGAACCGGATCATGGGCATCAAGACCGTGCCGGGGGGGCAGATCCTGTTGCTGGACACGCCGGGGATCCACCGCGCCCGGTCGCTGCTGAACCGGCGCATGGTGGACGTCGCCAAACGCTCCCTTGGCGACGTGGAGGCGGTGGTCTGGGTGGTGGACGCGCGCGGTGGCATCCGGGCGGACGATGAGGACATCGCCGGGATTCTGGCCGGAAGCCGGGACGAGACCCTGATCGCGCTGAACAAGACCGACGCGGTGTCCAAGGGCCGGCTGCTGCCGGTGATGGCGCGCCTGGCGGAGTTGCTGCCCGACCGGGAGATGGTGCCCATCAGCGCCCGGACCGGGGACAACCTTCCCTTGCTGATGGAAAAGATCCTCAAACGGCTCCCGGTCGGGCCTCGTTATTTCCCGGAGGATGAGTTGACCGACCAGACGGAGCGGTTCATCGCCGCGGAGCTCGTCCGGGAGAAAGTCTTTCTGCGGACCCGTCAGGAGATACCCTACGGGACTGCGGTTACAGTCCGGAGCTTCGAGGAGAAGAACGACGGCTCGCTGGTGGTCATCGGCGCGACCATCCATACCGAGCGGGAATCCCACAAGCCGATCCTCATCGGCAAGCGCGGCGCGGCGCTCAAGGAGATCGGCAGCGCGGCGCGGGAGGACCTGGAGCACCTGCTCGGCTGCCGCGTCTATCTGGATCTCACGGTCAAGACCACGCCCGGCTGGAGTCGGGACCCCCGGAGCCTCGCGGCCTTCGGCCTGTAGTGGACGGGATCAGGGTTCGCCGGAACATGAGCACTCCTGGAAAACTGCCGGTGGTGGCCATCGTGGGTCGGCCCAACGTGGGCAAGTCCACGCTGTTCAACCGCCTGAGCCGGGCCCGGCGCGCCATCGTGGACAACCAGCCGGGGGTGACCCGCGACCGGAACTACAACGAGGTGGCGTGGCGCCGCCACCGATTCCTGTTGGTGGACACCGGTGGGCTGGAGCCGGACGAGCGCGAGGGGCTCAAGGGGCGGATCCTGGGGCAGACCCTGACGGCGGTGGACGAGGCCGACGTCATCGTGTTTCTCCTGGACGGCCGGGCCGGGCCCACGCCGCTGGACACGGCCGCGGCGGAGCTGCTGCGGCAGGCGCCCAAACCCGTGTTCTACGCGGTGAACAAGCTGGACACCGGGCCCCGCGAGAGCGACCTGTACGAGTTCTATCAACTGGGCGTGGAGCGGCTGTTTCCGCTTTCCGCGGAGCACGGGCTGGGTGTCGCGGACCTGATGCAGGAGGTGGTGGACGCCCTGCCCCGGGGCGGGGAGAGGACCCCTGAGACCGCCGAGCCCCTGACCCTGGCGGTTGTGGGCCGTCCCAACGTGGGCAAGTCGACGCTGGTCAACCGGCTGCTGGGCCATGACCGCTCGCTGGTGGACTCGCGGCCCGGCACCACCCGCGATGCGCTACAGTCCGCCTTCGACTGGCGCGGAACCCCCTGCCGTTTGACGGACACCGCGGGCATCCGCCGCAAGTCCCGGGTCGTCGACCCGGTGGAACGGTACAGCGTGAGCCGCGCGTTGCGCTCGGTGGACGCCGGGGACGTGGTCATCCACCTGCTGGACGGTTCCGAAGGGGTGACGGACCAGGATGCGCAGGTCATGTCCTATGCCTTCCAGCGGGGCAAGGCCATGGTCCTGGGCATCAACAAGTGGGATCTCCTGGAAACGGATAGTCTGAGCCTACGGGTGTACCAGGAATTTTTGCATCGCCGGCTACCGTTTGCCGATCATGTGCCGATAGTTTCCTTGTCGGCATTGGAAGGGTCGGGCATGACGAAGCTGATGGACATGGTGATGTGGATGGGAAGCGCCCAGCGCCGGTGGATCAAGACGCCGGCGCTCAACCGCGCGTTGCGCCGGCTCACCGAGCGGCACGCCCCGCCGCAGCTCCGCGGGCGGGCCGTGAAGTTCTATTACGGCACCCAGACGGGCGTGCGGCCGCCGACCTTCACGCTGTTCGTCAACCGTCCGGAAGGGGTCGGCTCGGGCTACCGGCGCTACCTTGTCAAGGCGCTGCGGGCCGAGTTGGGCCTGGAGCATACTCCGTTGCGCCTGACCCTGCGGCCACGGGCCGGCAGGGAAGGACACTAGTGCCGTGTCCCGCATGCAGGGTTGCGAAGACGGGCAGGAACTTGTCGACCGGCGGAACCTTGCGTGGCTCGCCTTCGGCCAGGTCCCGGGGCTCGGGTGCGTCGGGTTCCGGCGCATCGCGGAATTCTTTGCCGACCCCACCGACGTATTCTTCGGCGGCCGCGAGGCGTTGCGCGAGATTCCCGGACTGAGCCGGGCCGCCGTCGGCGGGCTGCTGGCCTTTTCCGCCTGGGACGGTCTGGCGGACGAGATGCATCGTATCCGGGAAGGCGGGGTTTGGCTCGTGCGCTACTCCGATGCGTCGTATCCCGAGCGCCTGCGCGCCATACCCGACCCGCCTGCCGTGCTCTATGGGAGGGGGTCGCCGGAGGCGGCCGGCCATGCGGCGGTGGGGGTGGTGGGTTCACGGGCGCCGAGCGAGTACGGTCGCGAGATGACCCGCCTGCTGAGCCGGGGGTTGGCCGCCGCAGGTCTCGCCGTGGTCAGCGGCATGGCGCGGGGCATCGATGGGGAGGCGCACGAGGCCGCGCTGTCCGGGGGCGGCCGGACCGTGGCGGTGTTGGGCTCCGGCGTGGACGTGCCTTATCCGCCGGAGCACCGCGACCTCTGTCACGTTATCGAGGAGAGCGGCGGGGCCGTGCTTTCGGAGCACCCCATGGGCACACGTCCGCTGCCGCGTCATTTCCCCTCCCGCAACCGCATCATCAGCGGCGTCTCGCTCGGCGTGGTGGTGGTGGAAGCCACGGAACGGAGCGGGTCGTTGATCACCGCCCGGCTGGCGCTGGACCAGGGCCGCGAGGTCTTCGCGGTTCCCGGGCCCGCGGGCGCCGGCCGCAGCCGCGGACCCCACCGCCTCATCCGTGAGGGCGCCAAGCTCGTTGAAGACGTGTCGGACATCATTGAGGAGATCGGGCCGCAACTGGCGCTGACGTCGGCCCCTTCATCGCCTGTTTCGTCGTCCGTGCCGGCGCAGCCGGAGGATGGAACTTCCAGCGGGAAGTTTTCCCTTGAGGAACCGGCGGGAACGATCCTCGGGCATCTCGAGGCCGGACCTTTGCAAATGGACGATGTCATCCACCGAACGGGCCTTTCCCCCCAGCGGGCCTGTCAGGTACTGTTGGAAATGGAGTTGCAGGGATTGCTGAGGCAGTTGCCAGGAAAGCGATATGCGCTAAACTCTGCCATGACCGGCGGCCGGTAAGCGGAATGGCGGACGAACCACGAGGGGTAGGCAGGCAAGACCCTCCGGCTCCGAGAGAGGGTGCCCCGAAGGCCGGGCGGGCCCTTGGGCCGAGTCTTTTGGTAGAAGCGCGATTGAAATGAGCGAAGCTGTCGAGCGTGTCAATGTCGTGGGCGGAGGTCTCGCGGGCTGCGAGGCCGCGTGGCAACTCGCCGGTCGGGGAGTACCGGTGGACCTGTACGAGATGCGCCCGGTCACCCGGACCGCGGCTCATGCGACGGGGCATCTGGCCGAGCTGGTGTGCAGCAACTCCTTCCGTTCCCGGTTGTTAACCACGGGAGCGGGTCTGCTGAAGGAAGAGATGCGGCGCATGGGTTCCTTGATGATCGCCCAGGGCGAGGCCCATCAGGTGCCCGCGGGTACGGCCCTGGCGGTGGACCGCACGCGCTTCGCCGAGGCGGTTTCGGAGCGGATGGCTTCGTTGCCGGGTCTTCGGCTGATCCGCCGGGAGTTGAAGACCATTCCCCAGGGCATGACCATCGTGGCCACCGGACCGCTCACCGGGCAGCTCCTTTCGGAAAGCATCCGGGATCTGCTGGGGGCCGACCATCTCTACTACTACGACGCCATCTCTCCGGTGGTCACCGCGGAGTCCGTGGACGCGGCGGTGGCCTTCCGCGCCTCCCGCTACGACGAGCAGCCCGGCGACTACCTGAACCTGCCGTTGACCCAGGCCGAGTACTATCGCCTGGTGGACGCGGTGACGGAGGCGGAGAAGGTTCCGGTGCGGAGCTTCGAGCGGTTCTTCGAGGGGTGTCTCCCGGTCGAGGAGATGGCCCGGCGCGGGCGGGAGACCCTGGCGTTCGGTCCCATGAGGCCCACCGGGCTGGTGGATCCGGCTTCGGGGCAGCGGCCGTACGCGGTGGTGCAGTTGCGGCAGGAAAACCGCGAGGCCACCCTGTACAACCTCGTGGGCTTCCAGACCAAGATGACGTACCCGGAGCAGAAGCGGGTCTTCTCGCTGATACCGGGCTTGTCCAGGGCGGTGTTCGTGCGCTACGGCAGCCTGCACCGTAACACCTTCATCAACGCGCCACGGCACCTCTTGCCGACGCTGCAATGGCGGGGGGCGCCGCGGCTCTTCTTCGCCGGCCAGATCACCGGCGTGGAGGGATATATCGAGTCGGCCGCCTCGGGGCTGCTGGCAGGCGTCAACGCGGCGCGTCTGGCCATGGGGGCGAAACCGGTGACGCCGCCCGCCACCACCGCCCTCGGGTCGTTGCTTCACTACATCACCGATGCCGGGCGCCAAGGCTTTCAGCCCATGAACGTCAACTTCGGTCTTTTTCCGGGACTGTCTTTCAAGGTCAAGGGCCGCCGCAAGAAGGAGTTCATGGCCGAACGGTCCCTCCGGGACCTGGAACAGTGGTGGCTGCAGACGGGCGAGGACGGCGTCGCGGGCGCCGTCCGGCGGGCGTGAGGCCGATGGACGGCACGAGCCTCATCACCGTCGATGAGATCTCGAAGACCCACGCGCGGGGCAATCCCGCGGCGGTGTCCGCTCTGAGCTTCACCTTGATGCAGGGCGAGATCCTCGCCTTGCTGGGCCCCAGCGGGTCGGGCAAGACCACCACCCTGCGTCTGATCGCGGGCTTCGACCCGCCCGACGGCGGCAGGATTCTGCTGAACGCGCGGCCGGTGTCGGGGGAGGGTGTGTGGGTGGCGCCCGAGGAACGACGTATCGGCATGGTGTTCCAGGACTACGCCCTGTTCCCGCACCTCACGCTGCTCGACAATGTCACGTTCGGGCTTCGGAGCGGGTCGCGGACGTCTCGAGTGGACTCGGCGCGGCGGGTGCTGGCGGTGGTCGGGATGGAAGAGTTGGCGCAGCGGTATCCCCACGAGCTCTCCGGCGGTCAGCAGCAGCGGGTGGCCCTGGCCCGGGCGCTGGCGCCGAACCCGCTGGTGCTGCTGCTGGACGAGCCCTTCAGCAATCTCGACTTCGATATGCGAGCCGAGATGCGAGAGGAACTGCTGCGGATCCTGCGCGCGTCGGAAATCAGCGCCATCATGGTGACCCACGATCAGGAAGAGGCCCTTGCGGTGGCGGATCGGGTCGGTGTGCTCAACCACGGCTTTCTGGAGCAGCTTTCTGAGCCGGAGGTGCTGTATCGCCAGCCGCGGACGCGTTTCGTCGCGGAGTTCGTCGGCCAGTCGGATTTCATTCCCGGGGTCGTGGGGGACGGCATCGAAACCGAGATGGGGAATTTCCCCGACGAGTCCGGGTTGCCGCGTGGCGCCGAGGTCGAGTTGTTGGTCCGGCCGGATGAGGTGGACGTCGAAGCCGCGGATGACGGCGAGGGGGTCGTGGCACGGCGGCGGTTTCGCGGGGCCGAAAACCTGTACAACCTGAGGTTGCCTTCCGGTGTGCAGGTCCGCAGTACTCAGCCTTCCACCCGCATCCTGCCCGCGGGCACGCGGGTGAGGGTCACCGCCCGTCCCTCCAACCTCATCGTTTTCCCTGCGCCGGCCGACGCGGTCGCTCGGTGATGCCCGGCAAAGTTTGACTTTCCACACGGAATCTGAAGAAATATGGGCATGTGTCGGCCACCATGACGTTGGCGTGGTGGCCTTTTGTCGTCCTTGATGCGTGTGCGGGTGTGACGGAAACGCTGCGCTATCCGGAGAGTGCCGATGTCTGTGAGGAGTGAAAAGATCTGGGTTGACGGAGAGCTGGTGGATTGGGATGACGCCAGGTTCCACGTCATGAGTCACGGGCTCCACTACGGCACGGCGTATTTCGAGGGGATTCGTTGCTATTGGCTGGAGGAAGAGCGATCGGCGGTTTTTCGGCTGGCCGAGCATGTCCGCCGTCTTCGGGATTCAGGGCACATCCTCGGCGCTCCCCTGCCGTACAGCCCCGAGCAGATGACCGAGTCCGTTCTGGAGGTGATCCGGGTCAACCGGCTGAAGGAGTGTTACATCCGGCCGTTGGCGTTTATCGGCGATGGAGAGATGGGACTGTACGCGCTCAACAATCCCGTGCGGGTGATCGTGGCGGCGTGGTCCTGGGGGGCCTATCTGGGTGACGAGGGGATCAGGCAGGGCATCCGCGCCAAGGTGTCTTCCTATACCCGACATCACGTGAACGTGATGATGACCAACAGCAAGATCTCCGGCAACTACGTGAACTCGGTCCTGGCCAAGCACGAGGCGAAGCTGGCGGGGTACGATGAAGCCATCATGCTCGACCCCGAAGGGTGCGTCTCCGAGGCGAGCGGCGAGAATCTCTTCATCGTGAAGGACGGCGAGCTGAGGACCGCGCCGGTGACCTCCATTCTCCCCGGCATCAACCGGGCAAGCGTGATCGAGCTGGCCCGCGGGAAGGGTTACCGGGTCAACGAGGAGCCCTTCGCCCGGGACGCCCTCTACATCGCCGACGAGGCCTTTCTCACCGGGACCGCGGCGGAAGTGACACCGATCAGGGAAGTGGACGACCGGACCATCGGCGAGGGGAAGCCGGGACCGGTGACCCTCGATCTGCAGCAGACCTTCTTCGATGTCATCCGGGGCCGGGATGAAGGCCACCGCCACTGGCTGACGCTCGTGTGACGCGGGGAACCATTCCCTCCTGCCTCTCGCTACGATCCGTTTGCTCGGACAGGCTCCTGGCGCCGCTCATTCCAGCTCCGGACCGAGTACTTGTGCTCCACCAGCGACGCGATGGCGCCGGCCGGGATATCGCCGCCCGCGGGTGCGGCGTTCCAGGAATGCGCCAGCAGGTCCTTGATGAGTGATGAGGGTCGACGCAGGTTGGTGAGAAAGGTGCGGTGGGAACGCTTGCCGCGGTAGCGCGGGGTCCTGGGGGGATACGGCAGGATCTCTTCCATCAACGGGATGGGGAAATCCAGCAGGAACGTGCCGTGGAACAACAGGAAACGCCGGCGCCGGCGTTGCGCGTTGCCGGAGAACTTCTGTTGACCCACCGCCAGGTCGGTGGCGCCCTGGTGCCGTATCGGCAGGCCCGTGGCTTCCGCCAGCAGGCGTCCGTGGCGTTCCATGATGAAGGCGTTGGTGGTGTCGATGCGCTCCAGCGGACCGTTGTCGGTGATGCGGAGGATGAGCGCGTAGCTGAGGCAGCCGGGCCCCTGGACCACCGTGCCGCCGCCGCTGCATCGTCGCAGGATGGGAATGCCCCGGGCCGCGCACGCGGATACGTCGACTTCACGGTCCCGCTGGCTGGCCAGGCCGAGGACCACGAAGGGCCGGGAGGACTCCCAGAACCTCAGGATCTCTCGGTCCTGTTTCTGCTCACAGTCGTCGAGCAGCGCTTCGTCGCAGGCCAGGTTCGCTTCGGGGGTCGGTAGTGTCAGGTCGAGGCGCTGCATCGTGGATCGGAATGGGGCGCAAGGCGGCCGCGGCCGGCGTCCGGTCCGGGAGGACTTGACACGTGCGCGCGACGATGAATATGTTGCCCGGCACGTGTTGCCTGCGCAAACGTTTTTGTAATATCCGTAAAAAGCGATGAACGCCAAGGACTCCATAACCTCCGCCTGTTCGGAGGCGGAAGCGGATCTCCGTACCGGGGCCCGGCC
This sequence comes from Binatia bacterium, assembly GCA_963422385.1. Taxonomy (GTDB): domain Bacteria; phylum Desulfobacterota; class Binatia; order UBA9968; family JAJDTQ01; genus JAJDTQ01. Next base: position 1,788,457 of record OY729432.1, read on the forward strand.
GGGTGAGGGTACGGGCGTGTCCGGGACCGGTGCATCGCAGCACGACAAGTGGCTGAACTCCCTGGAGAACCTTCTTGGAGACGTGGTCCGGAAGAAGGGTCCGGAGCAGGTGGACTTTCTCCTGACGCAACTGGTGGCGCGCATCCGGGACCGGCAACGCGATGCGGCCTCGACCCTCAACACCCCTTACGTCAACACCATTCCGCGAGAGGACGAACCCGGGTATCCCGGCGACCGCCGGATCGAGCGCGAGGTCAAGAGCTATGTTCGCTGGAACGCCATGGCCATGGTGGTGAAGGCCAACCGGCTTCACGCGGGTATCGGCGGCCATATCTCCACCTACGCTTCCGCGGCGAACCTCTACGAGGTGGGTTTCAACCACTTCTTCCGGGGCGGCGGCGAAGCGCCGGGAGACCTGATCTATTTTCAGGGTCACGCAGCACCGGGCAACTACGCCCGCGCCTACCTGGAGCACCGTCTGAGCGCGCGCAAGCTCCACCACTTCCGGCAGGAGCTGGCCAAGGGAGGTGGACTGCCCTCGTATCCCCATCCCCATCTGATGCCCGACTTCTGGCAGTTCCCCTCGGTGTCCATGGGGCTGGCGCCGATCATGTCCATCTACCAGGCACGCTTCGCCCGTTACCTGACGGCCCGGGGACTGTTGTCTCGGGAGCCGCGGGTATGGTGCTTCCTGGGTGACGGGGAAACCGACGAGCCGGAGTCCACCGGGGCGCTCTCCCTGGCCTCGCGGGAGAACCTCGACAATCTCGTCTGGGTGGTCAACTGCAATCTGCAACGGCTGGATGGGCCGGTGCGCGGCAACGGCAAGATCATACAGGAGCTGGAGTCCGTGTTCCGTGGCGCCGGCTGGAACGTCATCAAGGTCATCTGGGGCTCGGATTGGGACCCGCTGCTCGAGGCCGATACCAACGGACTCCTGGCGGAGCGGATGGAGAACGCGGTGGACGGGGACTACCAGAAGTATTCCGTGGCGCCGGGCAGCTACACCCGGAAGCACTTCTTCGGCACCCATCCCGAGCTGCTGGAGATGGTGAATCATCTCAGCGACGACGACATCCGCAGGCTGGCCCGGGGCGGCCACGATCCCCAGAAGGTGTACGCGGCCTACAGCGCGGCGATGCGCCACAAGGGTACGCCCACGGTGATCCTGGCCAAGACGGTGAAGGGCTACGGGCTCGGCGAAGCGGGCGAGGGGCGGAACATCACTCATCAGCAGAAGGCGCTCAACGAGAAGGAGCTGCGCGATTTCCGCTCGCGGTTCGGTGTGCCGCTATCGGACGAGGAGGTGGTGGAGACTCCCTTCTACCGGCCTCCCCTCGAAAGCGAGGAGACCCGCTACCTGCTGGAACGGCGCGAGAGCCTGGGGGGGTTCTTGCCCCAGCGGGCGCGCAAGGTGAACCCTCTGACGGTGCCGGGAGAGGCCACCTATCAGGAGTTTCACAAGGGCTCTTCCGAAACCCGCGTCTCCACCACCATGGCGTTCGTGAGGCTGCTGAGCAAGCTGCTGCGAGACCCGGGCATCGGCAGCAAAATCGTACCCATCATACCGGACGAGGCCAGGACCTTCGGCATGGACGCGCTGTTCCGCCAGGTAGGCATCTATTCCTCCAAGGGCCAGATCTACGAGCCGGTGGACCGGGAGACGCTGCTTTACTACCAGGAGGCGCGGGACGGGCAGCTCCTCGAAGAGGGCATCAGCGAGGCCGGCGCCATGTCCTCCTTCATCGCCGCGGGCACTGCTCACGGCACCTACGGCACGTCCATGATCCCGTTCTACACGTTCTATTCGATGTTCGGCTTTCAGCGCATCGGCGACCTCATGTGGGCCGCGGCCGACAGCAAGGCCAGGGGTTTCCTGCTGGGCGCCACCGCCGGGCGCACCACCCTGAACGGGGAAGGGTTGCAGCACGCGGACGGCCACAGCCACGTTCTGGCGAGCACCGTTCCGGCCCTGCTCACCTACGACCCGGCGTTCGCCTACGAGGTCGCCGTCATCGTCCAGGATGGCCTCAGGCGCATGTACAAGCGCCGTGAGGACATCTTCTACTATCTCACGCTGTACAACGAGAATCACGAGATGCCCGCTGCGCCTCCGGGGGTGGAACAGGGCATCCTCAAGGGTCTCTACAAGTTCAAGAGCGCCAACGCCGGGAAAAAGGCTCGCGCCCATCTGTTCGGCAGCGGCCCGCTCCTGTTCGAAACGCTCCGTGCCCAGGACATTCTCGCGAGCCGCTACGATGTCGCCGCCGACGTCTGGAGCGCCACCAGCTACAATCTCCTGCGCCGCGACGCCCAGCAGACCCAACGCTGGAACCTCATGCACCCGGGGGAGAAGCCGCGCAAGTCGTACCTGGAGTCGTTGCTGGAGCCGGAGGAGGGGGTTTTCGTGGCGGTGTCGGACTACATGAAGATCGTGCCGGATCAGATCGCGCCATGGGTGCCGGGGGGTCTGGTCACGTTGGGGACGGACGGCTTCGGCCGCAGCGATACCCGACCCCGGCTACGCCGCTATTTCGAGGTGGATGCGGAGTCGGTGGTGATCGCGGCGCTGCATGCCCTGTCCCGAAAGGACCGGATCAAGAAGTCGGTAGTGGCGCGGGCCATGCGCGAACTGTGTTACGATCCGGCCAAGCCCCATCCCGAAATGGCCATTTAGTCGTTGGTGGCCCGTACCCTCATGGACGTAACGCTTCCCAAGCTGGCCGAAGGGGCGGACTCCGGTACCGTCGTCAACATCGTGGTGGCGGAAGGAGATCAGGTCCGACCGGACCAGACGCTTCTGGAGCTCGAGAACGAGAAGGCGGTGGCCCCCATTCCTTCCACTGGAACCGGCAAGGTGGCCCGCATACACGTGGAGGTGGGCCAGGTGGTCTCGGTGGGCCAGGTGCTGGTGACCATCGACGAGGGGCAGGCTGCCGAACCGGCAGCGGCGAAGCCCGTCGTGGAGGCGCCGTCCGAGGCCTTGGCGGCGGCCCATGTCCGGGCCTCCGGCAGCAGCGCGCCGCCCGCGGCCCCGCCGACGGTGCGGAAGGTCGCGCGGGAGCTGGGCATCGATCTGACCCGGGTGAAGGGCAGCCGGCGGGGCGGCCGCATCGTCATGGGGGACGTCCGCAGCTACATCCAGGGGCTTCAGCAATTGGCGCTCCAGCCGTCCGCCCCGCCCGCGGAGCCCGCTGGCGACGTCTTTCAGACCCTGGACCTCGGCAAGTGGGGGCCCAGCACGCGGGAGAGGATGTCGCCGCTCCGGCGCACCATCGCTCAGCGGATGACCGAGTCCTGGACCACCATCCCCCACGTGACCCAGTTCGACGACGCGGACATCACCGGCCTCATGGAGCTCCGGAAACGGTATGCCAAGGCCTACGGGAAGTCCGGCGCGCGGCTGACGGTGACCTCTTTCGCCATCAAGGCCGCGGTGTCGGCCCTGCAGAAGCATCCGTCATTCAAGACCGGCATCGACTATCAGGCCCTGGAGATCGTCACCCGTGGCTACGTGCACATCGGGGTGGCCGTGGACACCGAGGCGGGCCTGATCGCGCCGGTCATCCGGGACGTGGACAAGAAAGACCTGCTGGATCTCTCCAGGGAGCTGGACGAACTGGCGGAGAGGACCCGGCAGCGCAAGTTGTCGGCGGACGAGATGCAGGGAGCGACGTTCACGATATCGAATCTGGGAAGCATCGGCGGCTCCTACTTCACGCCCATCGTAGACAGCCCGCAGGTGGCGGTCCTGGGCATGGGGCGGGGCGTGCACCGGCCGGTGGTGCGGGACAGGAAGGTCGTGCCGCGGCTGGTGCTGCCGCTGGCGCTCTCCTATGATCACAGGGTGATCGACGGGGCCGACGGAGCCCGTTTCCTGCGCGAGATCGCGCGCTTTCTGGAGGACTATCCCGAGGCGGACATCAAGGGGCCCGTTTCATGAACAGGTCCGTGAAACCGTGCGGGACTTGCTGGTTCATGGGACAGGACACCTGACCGGTTAGGAGACCCGTGGAACCCATCAAAACGGAAATCGTCGTGGTCGGCGCCGGCCCCGGGGGCTATGCCGCGGCCTTTTATGCGGCGGACCTGGGAAAGCGCGTGCTGCTGGTGGAACGGGACGAGCGCCTTGGAGGGGTCTGTCTCAACCGTGGTTGCATCCCGTCCAAGGCCCTCCTCCATGCGACCCATGTTATCGACGAGGCGGCGTTGTCCGAGGCCCGCGGCGTCACCTTCGGCAAGCCTGCGGTCGATCTCGACAAGCTGCGGCAGTGGAAGGAGTCCGTCATCGACAAGCTCGCCCAGGGACTGGACGGGCTGTGCTCGCGGAGGGGGGTCCAACGGCTCCACGGCCGCGGGTACTTCGAGGACTCCCGGACCCTCCGGGTGGAAACCGCCGAAGGGCAGCAATTCGTCAACTATGACAAGGCCATCGTCGCGGTGGGCTCCAGGCCGGCGATGCCGGCGGCCTTCGATCTGGGGAACCGGCGGATCATGACCTCCACCGAAGCCCTGGAGCTCGAGGACGTCCCGGGTCGGCTGTTGGTGGTGGGGGGTGGTTACATCGGCATGGAGATGGGAACGGTCTATGCCCGGCTGGGGAGCGAGATCGTCCTGGTGGAGGCGCTGGACCACCTGCTGTCGGGTGTCGACGCCGACCTCGTGCGGCCCGTGTCCAGGGTGGCCGGGTCCCTGTTCAAGGAGATCCGTCTCAAGACCAGGGTTCTGCGCATGGCCACCAGCGGAAGAAAGATCAAGGTGGCCATGGAGGTCAACGGCGCCACGCGCGAGGAGACCTACGACCGCGTGCTCGTCAGCGTGGGCCGGACGCCCGGCTACGAGGACCTGGGTCTCGAGAACACCGGGGTCAGGATCGGAGCCAACGGTTTCATCGAGTGCAACGATCAGCAGCAAACCGGCGACCCGGCCATCTACGCCATCGGCGATGCCAACGGCGGCGCCTTGCTGGCGCACCGGGCCGCCAAGGAGGCGCGCGTGGCGGTGGAAGTCATCGCCGGCGAGTCCGGCACCATCGCCGACGTCGTGATTCCGGTGGTGGTCTTTACCGAGCCGGAGGTCGCCTGGTGCGGGCTCACCGAGCGGGAGGCCCGGGCCGGGGAGGTGCCGGTGGAGATCGTGAAGTTCCCTTGGGCCGCCTCCGGACGGGCCCTCACCCTCGATCACCCTGAAGGGCTGACCAAGCTGATCCTCGAACCCGAGACGGAGCGTATCCTCGGCGTGGGCATCACCGGCGCCGGCGCCGGTGAGTTGATCGGTGAAGGCGTGCTGGCCATCGAGATGGGGGCCACCGCGGGAGACTTGGCCGAGTCCGTTCACCCGCATCCGACGCTTTCCGAGACCCTCACGGAATGCGCCGAGATGTTCTACGGCACGGCCACCCACACGCCGCCGCGGAAGCGTCCCCGAAACAACGGCAAAGAGGGTGCGGAAGGGGCGCCGGACAAGGTCCGCGCTTGACCTGAACCGGGCTATTTGTTAGCGTTCCAAACATCCCCAGGAGGAAGCGAATGACGTACGTGATTGCCGAGCCCTGTGTAGACGTCAAGGACACGGCTTGTGTCGATGTTTGCCCCGTCGATTGCATCCACCCCACCAAGAACGACCCTGAGGTGTTCGAAAAGGAGAAGATGCTCTATATCGATCCCGAGGAGTGCATCGACTGCGGCGCGTGCGAGCCGGTGTGTCCGGTAGAGGCCATCTTTGAGGAGGCCGCGGTCCCGGACAAGTGGGAAGAGTACACGCAGATCAATGCCGACTGGTTTCAGAAATAGCCGCTAACCGCCGGGGACGCTGCTCGTGACTGCGGCGGGCTCGGTCGCTTCTCCGTCCCGCACGAGCCCGTCGTACCCGAACCTCCGGCAGAAGCCCTGCACCAAGAGGGTTTTCACCCCTTCCATCGCGACGGGACTCCCCGCCTCACGCTTCATCGAGGTGACCTGAGCCCAACCCAGGCCGCAGGGGATGATTCTGCGAAAATAGCTCAGATCGGGCGCCACGTTCAGGGCCGCGCCATGGTAGGTGACGCCCCGTCTGACGGCGACGCCGATGGCGCAGACCTTCCGGTCGCCGATCCACACGCCGGTGAACGGCGGGCGCCGCACGCCCTCCAGCCCGAAGGACCCCAGGACATCGATGATGACCTGTTCGAGCCCATCGAGGTAGCGGTGGACGGCGCGGCGCAGCTTGGACTTGAGATCGATGATCGGATAGGCCACCAACTGCCCCGGGCCGTGGTAGGTCACGTTGCCGCCGCGACTGGTGGCGTGGACCGGCACGTCGCCGGGGTCGAGGATATGGGCGCGCGCTTCCCTTCGGCCCGTGGTGATCACGTGTGGATGCTCCACCAGTATCAGGCAATCGTTTGCGGCCTCACGAGTCTTCGCTTCGAGGATCCGTTCCTGAACGGCCAGCGCGGCCTCGTAGTCGAGACGTCCCAAATCCATGACGCGCAGCAAGTTCGACATCTTCATGGACGCATACCACATCGGCGGTGAAAACAAAGCGTGCGCCGCGGCGGGGAGGGGTGCTTCTTGACTCCCGGTCCCGCCCGCACTATGAAACGGGCCATGCGAGTCGGACTGTGTGCGGATGGACCGGACAGGCTTTCACGGAGGAAGGACGCGCATGACGCGCGATGATCCATCAGGCCGTCCGGACGCCGGCGACCGGCCGGCAGCGGCGGCGAAGCAGGCGTTCCTGGCGCACCTCGACAGCATCCGAAAACGCCATTTCTCCGATGTCCTCTTCCTCCTCGACGACGTGGTCCGTGAAGCCGGGCTTGAGGGGTCCGGGCTGGCGGAGATGTGCCGCTATCATTTCCAGACAGGCGGCAAGCGACTGCGCGCGTTGCTGCCGCTGCTGGTGGCGGATTGTCTGGGGGAGGATCCGGGCAAAGCGGTTGCCATGGGCGCGGCCTGCGAGATGCTGCACAACGCGACGCTGGTCCACGACGACGTTCAAGACGGTGATGAGGCCCGCAGGGGACGGGAGACGGTGTGGCATCGGTTCGGCGTGGCCCGCGCCATCAACCTCGGCGATGCCATGTTCTACCTCACGTTGTTGCTGGCGCAGCGGGCGCCGGTGGCCGGCGAGCGGCGGGAGGCCTTGGCGCGGCGGATACTCGTCGAGACCTTGAAGGTCATCGACGGGCAGGAACAGGAGTTCGCGCTGCGGGCGAGCGCGCGCCCCTCGATGGCCCGATACTTCGACATGGTTGAAGCCAAGACCGCCCGGTTCTTCGTGCTGGGCATGGCGGGCAGCGCGGAGATGCTCGGCCGGGAGGTGAGGGTCCTCGGGGGGCTGACCGAAGCGGCACGGCAGCTCGGCATCCTGTTTCAGATTCAGGATGACGTGCTGGATCTCTACGGCAACAAGGGCCGTGAGCAGCGCGGCAGCGATATCGCCGAGGGGAAGCGGAGCATCCTGGCGGTTCACGCCCTGGAGAATGCCCCGCCGGACGATGCGGGCTGGCTGCTGGAGGTGCTGGACAGGGACCGGGCGGCTACGTTGTCCGTGGACGTGGAACGGGTTGCGGAACTGTTCGGCCGGCTCGGTTCGCTGACCTTCGCGGTGAGGGAAATGCATGCCCGCAGGCAGGCAGCCTTGACCGCCATGGACGGATTGGAGCAGCCGGGCCTTTCCGCCATGATGCAGGGCCTCTCGGAAACGGTGCTGGAGCCGATACGAAATCTGGTGTAGCCGATTATGCCTGGTAACCGGACCGTAGCGAAAAGAACAGGCGGATTGCTTTCGATGGGTATGTTACAGGCCACTGTGGGCGGGTCCGGGCCCGCTTGCGTCACACGAATCCCCTGGAGGATGACGTGAATCTGCGAGCGAATGGACGCGGAGAGCAGGACCTGCGCCCCGTGGACATCACGCCCGGTTTCATCAGGCACGCCGACGGCTCGGCCTTGATCGAAATGGGTGGGACCCGGGTTATCTGCACCGCCAAGATCGAAGACCGGGTGCCGCCGTTTCTGCGCAGGTCCGGGAAGGGCTGGATCACCGCGGAGTACGGCATGCTGCCGTCATCGTCGCCGACGCGCATCCCCAGGGAGGCGGCCCGCGGCAAGGTGGGCGGCCGCACCCATGAGATCCAGCGGCTGATCGGACGCAGCCTCCGCTCGGTGGCGGATCTGGACTGCCTGGGAGAACGGACGGTGTGGCTCGACTGCGACGTCATCCAGGCGGACGGCGGTACCCGGACGGCCTCCATCACCGGGGCCTACGTGGCGCTGGCCTGCGCCTTGCGGGCGTGGACGGCCGCCAAGACCGTGCCTGGCGGCCTGCTCAAGGACAGCGTCGCCGCGGTCAGCGTCGGGGTGGTGGAGGGAAAGGCGTTGCTGGACCTGGATGCGGGGGAGGACAACAACGCCGAGGTGGACATGAACTTCGTGATGACCGGGTCGGGGGAGTTCGTGGAGGTCCAGGGGACCGCCGAAAAGCGGCCCTTCAGTCCGGCGCGGCTCAACCAGTTGATCCTTCTGGCACGGACGGGCATCCAACGGCTTCTGGATGTCCAGCAACGGGTCCTTCGGGACTGGCGCCCGTCATGAAGCGAACGGGAGCGGCGGTTCCCGGGTCACGGGCCATGACGCTTGATATCGATGCAACATCAGGTAGAATGCAGACACCGTGACGGGGCGTAGCGCAGCCAGGTAGCGCACCTGCCTTGGGAGCAGGGGGTCGGCCGTTCAAATCGGCTCGCCCCGACCACGCCGGCAAGATGGTCAGACCGCGGGAACGGGTTTGTGAGAGCCGGTTGCCTGCCGGGAGCGGGCTTTGAAGGAACGGTTCGACGCGCCAGTAGCTCAGGTGGATAGAGCAACGGCCTTCTAAGCCGTGGGTCAGGGGTTCGAGTCCCTTCTGGCGCGCCACATACGGGTATCGGAACTACCGGCGTCGGAACCGGGTGTTTTGGTGAGTGTAGCTCAATTGGTTAGAGCACTGGACTGTGGCTCCAGGGGTTGAGGGTTCAAGTCCCTTCACTCACCCCAATCAAGAGGTCGTGCGGGCCGCTAGCTCAGTTGGTAGAGCAGCTGACTCTTAATCAGCGGGTCCGGAGTTCGAGTCTCCGGCGGCCCACTCCTCCCTTCCCGCAAGGTTCCGTCAGGAGCCCTTTCCCTGCACTGAATTCATGAGCGGTGCCGTGTCGAGGCCCCCTGCGTGCACGCGAGAGTGGCGGAACTGGTAGACGCACTAGACTTAGGATCTAGCGGGCAACCGTGGGGGTTCGAGTCCCCCCTCTCGCACCACCTTGCCGGCCGTCATCGAAGCGATCGGGCCATTTGCGTGGGGGGGTCACGTGCCCCACGCCTCGATGGTTGGAAACCACCGCGCCTTGCGGTTCCCGGGAGATGGCTGTAGTGTGCTGTAGACGAGTGTGGCAAGCTCCTTCACGTTGTTGCAGCCGGGAGCGCCGGTCTGCCATATGCTTCCCGAACGATTTCCAAACCAGGCGGCCAGGGGCACGACAGGGATGAAGTGTGAAGTCGAAGTATTGACGCCTACCCGGAGAAGGCTCCGGGTCGAGGTTCCGGTCGACCGCGTGGACAAGGCGTTCACCCGTATCTACAGGCAGGTTGGGCGTCAGGCAAAGGTGCGTGGCTTTCGCTCCGGCAAGGTCCCGCAGCACGTATTGCGCGGTCTCTACGGCACCGAGATCCAGGCCCGCGCCCTCTCCGAGCTAGTGGAGGAGTCGCTTGCCGGGGCGGTGAAGGACGAGGGGCTGGAACCGGTGTCCGAGCCGAGGCTCGAGACCGGCGACCTGAACGAGGCCCGGCCGTTCGCGTTCACTGCCGTGATCGAGGTGAAGCCGGATATCGAGCTCGGGAACTACCGCGCCGTTGCCGTCGAGCGTGTGCGCGCCGACGTGAGCGACGAGCAGGTCGACCGCGCCCTCGAGGCGCTTCAGGACCGCAATGCCCAACTGGAGCCCGTCGAGGAGCGTGACCGGGTGGAGGATGGGGACCGCGTGCTGATCGATTTCTCGGGGTCGGTGGACGGCAAGCCCTTTCCGGGGAGCACGGCCGAGAACCATGCAGTGGACATCGGCGCGGGGCGGACCTTGCCGGAGTTCGAACGGGGCTTGGTGGGCCTGCAACGGGGGGTGTCCGGGAACATTACGGTGCGTTTCCCCGCGGATGTGAACGATGAGCGCATGGCGGGGAAGACGGCCGACTTCCAGGTGACCGTCCGGGACATCCGGCTCAAGGTCCTCCCTCCGTTGGATGACGAGTTCGCCCGGGATTACGGCGAGTGCGATTCACTGGACGATCTGCGTGAGAAGATCCGCTCGGAGTTGCAGAGCGAGATCGAGGCGCTTCAGAACGGTCCGTTGAAGGATCGGATCATGGAGCGTCTCATCGAAGATCATGACTTCGAGGTCGCCCCCTCCATGGTGGAGCGGGAACTGTCGTATCTCATGCGCCGGGCCGGAAGCCGGCGGGAACCGTCGGGAGCGGAAGCTCTGGAGCCCACCACGGAGGACCTCCGGAAAGAGTTGACGCCGCGGGCGGAACGCGGTGTCAGGATGTTGCTGTTGCTGGAAAAGATCGCCGCCGCCGAGGGCATCACCGCTTCCGAAGAAGAGGTCGGCGGCCGGATCGACGCCATGGCCCGGGCCAGCGGCGGGCAGGCAGCCTCGGTGCGCGAGCAATACGCCCAAGCCTGGGCACGGGAAACCCTGCGCTCCCAACTCGTGTCCGAAAAGACGCTGGATTTCCTGCTGAAGGAGGCAGACGTCACGCTGGTCGATCCTCCGGAAAATGGTTGCTGAAGGCAACACCGGGATCGTCCAGCTTCTGTAGCCTTTCCGTCATTAGTTGGTAAGAGCAATCGCGCGCAAGCCGTTCAGAACCACAATGTGGTGTTACGGCGCCTGGATGGATTGTACGTGAGTTTCAACAATGTCAGCGCGCAATTGACGGCCTCGGATGCGGTGACCGCGGGTGGCGATGGCTTGGCCCTCCGGCTGTTGACGGGCCGCTTGGTGAGGACGCGGGTGAGCGCGTTTCTGGTGGGTGTTTCTGGCGTGGAGCGTCAGAATGCGCGGGGGCGGTGGGTGCAGGCAGTGATAGCGGACGGAGTATTGACCTTGCATCCGGAGAACGAGGATGTGCGGGCACTATTGATGGCGTATGGATGGCGGCCCGAGGAACCTGACAATCCCGGCAGCGGGCTTGTAGCCCGGAAATAGTTGATCTCTTCTGAGCGGAAGGACGTGGACAGTGGCTAGGTTCCCGACTGTGCGCCGGACGCTGTCTCGTCCAGGGGAATGGGGTGTGGGCCTTCTCGGCCGTCAGAGTTCTCCACTAGGGAAGGTCTGAACAAAGCGGATATAGGCGGGTACAAGGTTGAAGGCGTCCGTTGGTGAAAGCCGGAAGCTATGGGAGAGGGGCCTGTGGTTGGTATACACGGAAGCAAGGGCGAATCAAGGCGCGGTCTGCGACCGATCGGCCCACTTGTCGCCGCCTTGCGGCAGCTCCGGACGGAACGGCTCCGGGTGAGGCGGTGGCGTAGCGCCGGGCAATGAGCAGATTGGTGAACCCGAGCAGCACGGCGATACGCTGGGTGTTCTTCGCCAGCCCCCGATAGCGCACCTTGGCGTAGCCGAAGTGGCGCTTCACGTACAGGAACGGATGCTCCACCTTGGCCCGCACCAAGGCCTTGCGCTTCTCCGCCGCCTCCTCCGGTCCCGCCTTGTCCAACAGCTTGCGCTTGCCGGGCTTCATCGCCACCTGCCAGTCCACGTCCGTGTCCCGGTTCTCCTCGCGCTTGCCCACCCCCTGATAGCCGGCGTCGCCCCACACCTGCTCCTCGTTTCCGTGCAGCAGCGCGTGCGCCGTCGCCACGTCCGAGGCGTTGGCTGGCGTCGTCTCCAGACTGTGCGTCAAGCCCGACTGCGCATCCACGCCGATGTGCGCCTTCATCCCGAAGTACCACTGCTTCCCCTTCTTCGTCTGGTGCATCTCCGGGTCCCTCTCGCCCTTGCGGCTCTTCGTCGACGACGGCGCGGCGACGATGCCCGCGTCCACGATCGTCCCCGTCTTCAACCGGTGCCCGAGCGAGACCGGATGCGCGTTGACCTCCTCGAACAGCCTCTCCAGCAGGCGGCGGAAGTGCAGGACCGTCGTCTCGTCGGGCAGCGCACCCGACAGCCGCAGCCCCACAAACCGCCGCACCGACTCCACCTCGTAGAGCAGGTCCTCCATCCCGGGGTCGCTCAGGTTGTAGAACAACTGCACGCAGTGCACCCGCACCATCACCCCCAGCGGATAGGGACGCCGGCCGCGCCCGGCCTTCGGATAGAACGGCTCGCCCCGCTTCTCCAGCCGCTCTCAAGGGATCAGCGCCTCCATCTTCTCGAGAAACGCCTCGCGCCGCGTGTGACGCTTCTTCAGATCGTGCTCCAACTCCGCAAACGTCGCTTGCTCCATGGCCCGCTCTCCACTCCGTCATCAATAAACCCATTTTGCCAAAACCGACTTGTTCAGACTTTTCCTAGAATAAAACAGTCCGAAGGAACCTTTTGACGCTTCGATGAGGACTACGGGCGTCCGGTCCGAACCATGGACCGGACGCCTTTCTTTATTCTGGGTCGAGCAAAGCGAGACCTTCAAGCTGTCGAAGGGCCTGCTGTTCGTGGACAGGGTACATGCCATTAGTCGGTCTTTATCTTGATCCTCCCAACATGAGATGGTGCTGTGCGTCGACGAAAAGAGCGATTCTGTCTGCGAACACGTGAAACCGATCAATTGCAAAACACGACCGCCCCGAAGACATAAAAATTGTATTTTCACAGCAATGAAGGGTTTGTGCATGGAGCATGCGAACGTTTTTGGCACGATCATGCTGGCGCTGGTTGTGGCTCTTGCAGCGGGACTGGCCGGTGCCCAGGAGCAGCGCCTCCCGGCGCCTTCTGCCAAGGCCCTGATCGAGGCCGCACGGGCTGCGCTGGCGAAGGGCGCACCGGACGATGCCGAGTTCCTGCTCAAGGGCGTCAAGCCGGGCGAAGGGAATGTCGATGACCTCGACTTCCTTTACGGCTCGATCGCGCTGGTCCGAGGCGAGTGGTAGACCGCCATCGCACGGTTCCGGGCGATTCTGGCCCGGAATCCCAACCTGCCGAGGGTCCGGCTCGACCTGGCGTTGGCGTATTTCCGTGCCGGCGAGGATGGCAGCGCGGCGTACCCACTTCCGCCTCGCGTTGGGCGAGAAGGACATGCCTCCCGTGGTGCGTGCGCTGGCGCTGGCCTTTCTGGACCGGATACGGCGGCGCAAGTCGTGGTCGGTCACCGGCTCGTTGGCAATCGCCCCGGACAGCAACATCAATGCGGCGACCAGTGCCCGCACGGTGGGTCTTTTCGGGCTGCCGGCAAAGCTATCCGAAGATGCGCGGCAAACCAGCGGGGTGGGCCTGAGCGCGGATATCTCGGGAGGATACGAGTGGCTTGTATCGAAGAATGTGAGGTTCCGGGCATCCGCCAGTCTGCACACGCTGACCTACAAGAAAGATCAGTTCAACGAACATGTCCTGGGCCTTCGTGCGGGTCCCCGGTTTATCTTCAAGAAGAGCGACTTCCGCCCGGAATTGACGACGCGGATACGGCGGCTGGGCAACGACAACTATAGCAGGGCCACCGGCGTCCAACTTTCGGGTAACTGGATGACCGGTCCGGCATGGCGGTTGAGCGGCTCGGTGGGCAGCGAGCGGATTGCCTATGAGGGCTTCCTGGTTACTGGCCGCATCGACGCGGTTCGACTCGGCCTCTCCCATGCGCTGGACCGGGCGACGCTTCTGCAGGCTGATACCGGCTTCCGTCGCGAAGTTCTGGACGAGGACGCCTACTCGTGGCGGGAATACATCGTCGGGGTCTCGGCGAAGCGGGAACTCCCGCTCGGGTTTGTGCTGACCGCGGGTCCGAGCTTCCGGTGGCGGGAATATGGCGCGCCACGCCCGATCCTGGGTCCCGAGGCGCGGCGGGACCGAACGCTGGCGGGACGCATCACGGCGTCGAACCGGCATGTGGAGCTGCTGGGGTTCATGCCCGAGGTTACGGTCCGGCATGAGCGCCGGAACAGCAACCTGCGACTCCACGACTATACGCGGACGGTCGTCGAGACCGGGGTGGTCCGGACGTTCTGACGGCGGAACCTTGGGGGCGGAGATGGCGGCCGGACTCGCTCGGGACAAGCCGCACAAGTGAAGCGAACCAGAAAGTCTTGTCTGTTACGAAGTGTTCCTGTATCCTTCCAGGAACATGAATTTCATTCCTTTCGTGGTAGAGCAGACCGGTCGCGGAGAGCGCGCCTATGACATCTATTCCAGGCTTCTCAAGGACCGAATCGTATTTCTGGGGAGCGCCGTCGTAGACGAGGTGGCGAACCTGATCACCGCGCAGTTGCTTTTCCTGGAGTCCGAGGACCCGGAACGTGACATCTACTTCTACATCAATTCCCCGGGCGGCTCCGTGACCGCGGGTCTCGCCATCTACGACACCATCCAGTACATCCGCCCGGAGGTCTCCACCGTTTGTCTGGGTCAGGCAGCCAGCATGGGAGCCGTCCTGCTCGCCGCGGGTGAAAAGGGCAAGCGGTACGCACTGCCGCACTCGCGCATCATGATTCATCAACCTCTTGGCGGCTTTCAGGGGACCGCGGCCGACGTCGACATTCAGGCAAGGGAGATTCTGAGGATGCGGGAGGAACTCGGGGCGATTCTCGTCAAGCACACGGGACAATCGCTGAAGAGGATCGAGCGGGACACCGACAGGGACCTGTTCATGACCGGCCGGCAGGCGTTGGAGTATGGATTGGTGGATGAAGTGATTACCAGCCGCCTTGACGTCGCCACAACGGGGTGAGGGGGAGTTTCAATGCCGAAGCATGGGGATGATCGATCCGGCAGTCTCGTCTGTTCGTTCTGTGGCAAGAGTCAGGACGAGGTGCGCAAACTGATCGCAGGCCCCACCGTCTACATCTGTGATGAGTGCATCGACCTGTGCAATGACATCATTGCGGAAGAGTGCGAGCACGAGGACGCCATCACGTCGTCTTCCGGCGTCCCGAAACCCGTGGAGATCAAGCGCGTACTGGATCAGTACGTGGTGGGCCAGGACCCGGCCAAGAAGATCCTCGCCGTGGCGGTGCACAACCACTACAAGAGAATCGACAACCAGATGCTCGCCGGGGACGTGGAGCTTCAGAAGAGCAATATCCTTCTGCTGGGTCCCACCGGGTCGGGCAAGACCTTGCTGGCGCAGACGCTGGCCCGGCTCTTGCAGGTTCCCTTTACCATCGCGGATGCCACCAGTCTGACGGAGGCCGGCTACGTTGGCGAAGACGTCGAGAACATCATCCTCAACCTGCTGCAGTCCGCGGACTACGACGTCGAGAAGGCCCAGCGGGGTATCGTCTACATCGATGAGATAGACAAGATATCGCGCAAGTCGGAGAACCCTTCGATCACCAGGGACGTGTCGGGGGAAGGGGTGCAACAGGCGCTGCTCAAGATCATCGAGGGCACCATGGCGAGCGTGCCTCCCAAGGGCGGCAGGAAGCATCCACAGCAGGAGTTTCTCCAGGTCGACACGACCAATATCCTGTTCATCTGCGGCGGCGCGTTCGTTGGAATCGAGGATATCATCCGGAAGCGGACGGGGCGCAGGCGGCTTGGCTTCGGCAGCAACGAGGTGGATGTCGATGTTCGTCCCGATGCGAGGATCGTACACGACGTACAGCCTGAGGATCTGCTCAAGTTCGGCCTGATTCCGGAGTTCGTGGGCCGGTTGCCGGTGATTGCCACGCTGGACGAGCTGAATGAAGAGGCGCTGGTACAGATTCTCAAGGAACCGAAAAACGCCCTCACCAGACAATACTGCAAGCTCTTCGAGATGGAGGGGGTGCATCTCAACTTTACAGACGAGGCGCTTTGGGCTATTGCACGGGAAGCGATGAAGCGGAAGTCTGGAGCCAGGGGCTTGAGAGCGATCATGGAAAACACCATGCTCGACGTGATGTACGAGATGCCTTCTCAGCCCAACATCAAGGAGGTGGTCATTACAGAGGAAGTGATGGCCCGGAACGAACCTCCCATGGTAGTCTATTCGAAGACGGCGGAGAGCGCGTAAGGGGGCACTCATGCTATTTCGCAGCGACAAGAAGGACGGCAGCGATCGGGGAATGGACAACACCGTGCAAGCGCCGTTGCTGCCCCTCCGGGATATCATCGTCTTTCCGCACATGGTGGTGCCGCTGTTCGTGGGGCGGCAGAAGTCGATCCGGGCGCTGGAAGAGGCGTCTCGGACGCAGACGTCGATCTTTCTCGCCTCTCAGAAGGACGCCAGAACCAACGAGCCCGGCGAGGACGACATCTACCCCATCGGAACGCTCGGCAGCGTCGTGCAGATGCTCAAGTTGCCGGACGGAACCGTCAAGGTCCTGGTCGAGGGCAAGCATCGCGGCAGGATCTCGCGGTATCTGACTCATCCGGAGTATTTTCTGGTGGAGGTGGAGGAGTTGGACGACGTCGTGGAGCAGGGTACCGAGGTGGGTGCGGTCGTGCGGGATGTCCACGGCGCCTTCGAGAACTACGTCAAGGTCAAGAAGAAGATTCCCCCGGAGATGGTCATGTCCGTTTCCTCCATCGAGGAGCCGGGCAAGCTCGCCGATACCATCATCGGACATCTCGGAATCAAGCTGGAGGAACGGCAGGTCCTGCTGGAAACCATCAACGCCGGCGAACGGCTTGAGAAGGTGCTGGGCCATATGCGGGCGGAAATCGAGATTCTCGAGGTGGAGCGGCGGATTCGTTCGCGCGTCAAGAAGCAGATGGAGCGCTCCCAGAAGGAGTACTACCTGAACGAGCAGATGCGTGCGATCCAGAAAGAGCTCGGGGAAAAGGACGAGTTCAAGAACGAGATGCAGGAGATCGAGGAGAAGATCAAGCAGAAAAAGCTGTCCGCGGAGGCGAAGGAAAAGGTCGAGAAGGAGCTGAAAAAGCTCAAGATGATGTCGCCGATGTCTGCGGAAGCAACGGTGGTTCGGAACTACATCGACTGGATTCTCAGCCTGCCGTGGTACGACTACACCGAGGACAAGCTCGACATCAA
Organism: Binatia bacterium; assembly: GCA_963422385.1. Taxonomy (GTDB): domain Bacteria; phylum Desulfobacterota; class Binatia; order UBA9968; family JAJDTQ01; genus JAJDTQ01. The sequence continues at coordinate 1,805,592 of OY729432.1, forward strand.
CGAAGCCGAGGCGGTTCTGGAGGAGGACCACCACGGACTCGGGAAGGTCAAGGAGCGGATCCTCGAGTATCTGGCGGTTCAGAGTCTCGTAGGCAAGATCAAGGGTCCTATCCTGTGCCTGGTGGGACCCCCGGGGGTCGGCAAGACCTCTCTCGGGCGCTCCATTGCCCGCGCCACCGGACGGAAGTTCGTTCGGGTGTCGCTCGGCGGCGTGCGTGATGAGGCCGAGATTCGCGGGCATCGCCGCACCTACATCGGCGCGTTGCCGGGGAAGATCATCCAGTCCCTCAAGAAGGCCGAGTCGAGCAATCCGGTTTTCCTCATGGACGAAGTGGACAAGATGTCCATGGACTTTCGGGGCGACCCGTCGTCGGCTCTGCTGGAGGTGCTGGATCCGGAGCAGAACCAGGCATTCAACGATCACTATCTGGATCTGGACTACGACCTCTCCAAGGTCATGTTCATCACCACGGCGAACACGTTGGACGGTATTCCGCGGCCGTTGCAGGACCGCATGGAGATCATCCGGATCGCCGGTTACACGGAACTGGAGAAGCTGAATATCGCGAAGAAATACCTGGTGGTGAAGCAGCGTGAGGCCAATGGGCTGAAGGAAGACAGCGTTGTCGTGTCCGACGGCGCCATTCTGGGTCTGGTGCGGCACTATACCAAGGAGGCGGGGGTCAGAAACCTGGAGCGTGAGATCGCCTCCATTTGCCGGAAGGTCGCCGTGGATATCGTGAAGAACGACCGCACGGCGAAGACCACCGTGGGCGGCCGGAACCTCGCCAAATACCTGGGTCCTGCCAGATACCGCTACGGCCTCGCCGAGGAGGAGCACAGGGTCGGCACCACCACTGGGTTGGCCTGGACCGAGTTGGGCGGCGAGCTACTGTCCACCGAGGTGTCCATCATGCCCGGCAAGGGCCGGTTGACCATCACCGGGAAGCTCGGGGATGTCATGCAGGAGTCGGCCCAGGCGGCCATGAGCTATGTCCGTTCGCGGGCGCTGGACCTCGGGTTGGACAAGGACTTCTACCAGAAGAACGACGTTCACATCCACGTCCCTGAGGGAGCGATACCCAAGGACGGGCCGTCGGCGGGCATCACCATGGTCACGTCGTTGGTGTCGGCGTTGACGCGTATCCCGGTCTATCACGATGTCGCGATGACCGGTGAGATCACGCTTCGGGGGAATGTGCTGCCCATCGGCGGGTTGAAGGAGAAGGTGCTGGCGGCGCACCGCGGCGGCATCAAGGCGGTCCTCATTCCCGAAGAGAACAGGAAGGACATCAACGAGATTCCGGCAACCGTGCTGAAGAGTGTCGAGTTGATCCTGGTCTCGCATATGGACGACGTCCTCAAACGGGCTCTTGTGGTCAGTGATCCGGAATCGCTGTTCACGCCCCACGATTTGGACGATGCCGCCGTTGACGCGCCCGCGGGGTTCCGGAAGAAGGACACCGAGTCCAGGCCCAGTCTTCCCCAGTGACGGGGCCTTCGGGCGGTTAGCTCAGTTGGGAGAGCATCGGCCTTACAAGCCGGGGGTCACAGGTTCAAGTCCTGTACCGCCCATTCCCTGCACCGTCGTGCCAGGCAGGAACATGAAATGGGAGCGATACACACAAACGCCACGATTCGGAATCCTGCACAACCGGACAGGATATGGGAAGGGCACTTCCTGGTTGACGCCGGCGCGACGGACACGCTCGTGCCCGGAGACTGCCTGGAAGCCATCGGCATCGAGCCCGAGGCGCAACGGGTGTACGTTCTCGCCGACGGCAGAGAGCCCAGGATGGACATCACCGACGGGCGCATCGAATTCATGGGCGAAATCGTTGGGTGCACCATCGTGTTCGCCGAAGAAGGAACCGAGCCCCTGCTGGGGGTAACCGCCTTGGAATCGGCAGGCATCGAAGTTGACCCGAACAACCAGCAGCTTACCAAACTCCCGTCCGTCCGGCTCGTAGGCTTCAGACCCGCACGGTAATGACTGCTGACCCTGGACATCACCCTCCGCATGAGTTGGCAGGCGCGCGGACGGTTCGACGGTCCAGGACCCTACGCCCCCCGGCGCAAGGTCCGGGTCACTGTCGCGCCGTCTCCTGCCAGGGTTGCATTCCCGCCGGATTACAGCTATATGTTCCTTTTCCGTTCGGGGTCGTAGTTCAGTTGGTTAGAACGCCGGCCTGTCACGCCGGAGGTCGCGAGTTCGAGTCTCGTCGGCCCCGCCAAAGTTCAGTTAACGGTATGCGTACGGTTCAAATGACAAAGGCGGAGTCCTTGGATCAGCGTCGCTGGTACATCATCGACGCTGATGGCAAGGTGCTTGGACGGATGGCGAGCGAGATCGCCAGGGTACTTCGCGGAAAGCACAAGCCATCCTTCAGCCCGCATGTGGACGCCGGCGATTTCGTCATCGTGGTGAACGCCAGGCGTGTCAAGCTGACCGGGTCAAAGGACACCGACAAGCGCTATTATCGCCATACCGGGTATCCCGGAGGGCTGCGGGTTGCGACACTGCCGGAAATGCGGGCCAGGAAGCCCGAGGCGGTGGTGCGATTGGCGGTGAAGGGCATGCTGCCGAAGAATCGCCTCGGAAGGGATCAGCTCAACAAGTTGAAGGTCTACGGCGGTCCGGAGCATCCGCATCAGGCGCAGTTGCCGGAACCTCTCACGATCTCGTAGGGGCGGGTTCAAACCGCGGGTGTTGCGGTCAGGAACGGGTTCACCAATATGGCAGACGAGTTCATTTACGCGACGGGCAGACGGAAGACCTCGGTTGCACGGGTTTACCTGAAGCGCGGCAAGGGAGATATCCGGATCAACAACCGGATGCTGGAAGACTATTTCGGTCGTGAAACGGCCAGGATGATCGTCCATCAACCCTTTCACGTGACCCGGACGTTGGGGGACTTCGATCTCGTCGTGAACGTCAAGGGCGGCGGAAGCTCGGGTCAGGCCGGCGCCATCCGGCATGGAATCACCCGGGCGTTGATGCAGGTGGACGAAGGCTTTCGCGCCCCGTTGAAAAAGGCCGGCTACGTGACCCGCGACCCGCGCGCGGTGGAGCGGAAGAAGTACGGGCGGCACAAGGCCCGGAAACGGCCGCAGTTCTCCAAGCGTTGACCGGCGGTCTCGCCGCTCATTCGGAGCCCGTGTAGAGATACAGGCTCAGAGATCCCACAAGCAGATTGGGTAACCAGGCCGAAAGCCATGGCGGCATGGCCCCCGCCTTGCCCAACGACACGCAAAACCCCAGCAGCACCCAATAGGAAAATCCTGTCGCGACGGTCAGTCCGAAGTTCAGGACGAGATTGTCCTTCCTTCCGGGTTTCGCCGCCAACGCCACCGCCAGGAGAATGGTCAGCGGCGTGACCAGCGGGACCGCCACCTTGGCATGCAGGTTGACCGTGTCCCGCACCGTGTCGACCCCTTTGTCCCGCAGGTCATCGATTCGGGCCCTCAGCTCGAAGTAGCCGAACTCGTCCGGCGAGCGCGCGAAAATCCGGAAGTCGTCGGGGCCCTCATCGAGCGGGAGCGTCGCTCCCGGAGACCGTCGGCTGACGCCTCCGTGCTCCGGTAGACGCCACTCCGTGCCTCCGTTCGGCACCCAGTGATTGCCGTTCCAGTCCGCGGCAGGCGCCTCGATGAGTCCGTCCAGCTTGAATTCCGGGGTCATCCGGTAAATGACCAGCCCGCGAAGCCTGTTCCGGTCCGTGTCGAAATCGTCGGCCCGGATGAAGTCGCCGTTGCTCCGCATCCAGATCTGCTTGTTGCCGAACACGGAGCGCAGCTTTTTTTGGTGGACCTGCACATCGTAGATGTATTTGGCCTTCCCGGTGGAGAGGGGCACCGCGGTTTCGTTCCAGAAGAACGTGGCGAAGCTGATTCCGAGGGCCGCCAGGAGCAACGGCGCCGTTATGCGGTGCACGCTGACGCCACAGGCGCCGATGGCGACCAGTTCGTGTCGCCGTGACAGTGAACCGAGGGTCAGGAAAGCCGCGAACAGTGTCGCGAAACCGACGCTCCGGGAGACCAGCAGAGGTAGCCGGTAGATGAAATACCGAACCGACGTCGCAAGCGTCGCGTTGCTCCCCATCAGGTTGTCGACGCGGTTGAATACGTCGCCCACCAGTTGCAAGAGGATGATCCCGACGAGCGTCGCGCAGAAGGCGCGGGAGAACAGCTTCAGCAGATACCTGTCGAGGAGGCTTCCCAGGGGCGGAGTGGGAAAGGGACCCTTGGACCGGGTCATCTCTGCGGGACCTCGCGCCGTGTCACGAGCCTCCGGCCCAAGGCTTGAAGCCGGCTCCTGACCGTGGCGTGCAACGGTGACGGTGATTCCCTCAGTGCCCTGATGAAGAGGTGGACGGAGATCAGCCCCACGAGGAGGTTGGGCAGCCACGGCCCCAGACCCGGCGGGATTTTCCCGTTTTCCGCCATCGCCGTGCCAACGGAGAGCAGGGCGTAGTAGGCGAACAGCCACGCCAGGCATGAGGCGACTCCGTGGGAACGCCCCGCCGACGGCCGGCGTGGTGTGAGGACCATGGCGGTCCCCAGCACGGCGAAGACCAGCGGCGCGAACGGGAAAGCGAATCTTCGATGGGTTTCCATGACTTCCGGTATGGCGCTCACCCCCCGCGCCGACTTCGACCGGATCGTTTCGCGCAGGCCCTCCAGCGACATGTCCTCGGGGCTCCGCCGCCCCGCCGCCCGTGGTGACAGGAGATGATCCAGCTCGAGTTGCAGGTTGTAGACGTTGAACGATGTCTGGCTGAAACCCGCGCGCTTCTTCCGCCGCTCATGGATCATGCCGTCGTACAACCTCAAGCCGATGGAGTTCGTGTCGGCAAGTAGCAGCGCGACCCGTGCGATGATAAGATTTTCGGCGTTGCGGTCTCTTTGGTCGACGATCAGGACGCCTTGAAAGGTGTTGCCCGGGGGGACGACCCTGTCGACGTAGATCAGCACGTCGGGGAAGACGTCGTTGAACACCTGCTCCTTGAGCAGCGATCCGGCACGGTTCCGGGCGATGGCGTAAAGCTCCTGCTTGACGGCGAGGTTGGCGGCGGGTCGAACGAAGACCGACAGGCCGAGGGTCAATAGCGATACCGCCAGTGCCACCAGACCCACCGGGATCAGGAAGTGGAACGGACCGACGCCGCACGCCTTCAAGGCCAGCGTTTCGTTGTCTCGCGAAAGGCGCCCGCAACCGTACAGAATTCCCAGCAGAAAGGCCATGGGCAGCGTCGTCTCCAGGAGAGTGGGCAGGATCAGTGCGAAGAGTCTCGCGATCTGGCCGGCCGGCGCGCCGCGGCTGACGACGAGCTCGATGAGCCGCACGATACGGCCGGTAAGGAATACGAGGGTGAAGGCGAAGAGTCCGACCAGGAAAGGCGGGATGATCTGACCGGCTACATAGGCGCTCAAGGTCCGATGCACACCGGCAATGGTAGCTTTCTTTGATGAAATCCTCAATCCGGCACGAGCATGGCGGCGGCCAACGAAAATCGGTGCTTGTCTACGGGATCCATCCGGTCCTGGAGAAACTCCGGGCGGCGCCCGGCGACGTCATTGAAGTGCTGATGCTCCCGGGCAGTCGCGGCCCCGCGCTGCGCAGGGTGGAGCAGACGGCCCGGCAGGAACGTTGCCGGGTTTCGGACATGGACGCCCGCGCGTTGGACGCCTTGACGCGAGGGGCAAGGCACCAAGGGGTCGCCGCCCGGATAGCGCTGTTCGCCTACCGGTCGTTCGAGGCACTGCTTGCCGCGCCGTGTCCCGTTGCCGATGACTGCGTGCTCTTTCTGGACGGGGTTGTGGACCCCCGGAACCTGGGCGGCGTCCTGCGCACATGCGAGGCCATGGGGGTCGGCCGCATCGTCATTCCGAAGGACCGCGCCGCCGGGGTTACCGGGGCCGTCATCAAAGCCTCCGCAGGGGCTTCCCATCACGTGGACCTCTACCGTATCGCGAACCTTTCTCGCGGACTCACGGCGCTACGGGATCGGGGCTACTGGGTGGTCGGGCTCGATGCCCGGGCGGAGAACCGGGCTTGCGACCTGGCCTATCCGGAAAAGGTGGCCGTGGTCATGGGTGGGGAGGAGCGGGGTATCAGGCCGTTGATCCGGCGGAGTTGCGACTATCTGGTTTCCATTCCCATGCACGGCCGGGTCGCTTCGTTGAACGTAGGCGTGGCCTGGGGCATGTTCGTTTACGAGTTGACGAGGCAACGAATTTCCGCAGTTCCACACCGGCCCCGAGTGCATTCCAGTACGGAAGTGAGCCCGAGGCGGGGGAGGGAGAACCCGTAGGCCGATAGTCAGGGATGCGGTGGCCGGGGAAGCCCCGGCGTCGTACCGGCGCCCGAGGTAGGCGGCCAAGCGGCGTCATCAGGGGCTCTCCGGCATCAAGGCGGTGGTGGTCATGGGTGTGTCCTCTCCGGGACAGACTCCTGGGGCCGGTATCCCTTCAGTGCGGCTTCGAGCACCGTGCCTTGGCGTTCGAGTGCGGCCCCTTGACGTTCGAGCGCCGTACCCTGGCGTTCGAGTGCGGCTTCGAGTGCGGCCCCTTGGCGTTCGAGCGCCGTACCTTGGCGTTCGAGGCCATGGATCAACGCTTCGAGCGCCGTCATGGCTTCGCGGTGGCGGGCATCCTCGCGGGCGGCCCGGACGTCTTGTGCCCGCGTCATGCCCCGGATTCCCCAAGCGACAATCCCGACCTGTGCGGCCCCGACAATGGCGGCGACAACCGGTCCGGCGATGGTGGCGACGGCAACGGCGGTTTCGAGTGTTATGGCGTTCCCCTTTCCTCGGTGCGTGTTGTTTCCGATAGGGGTTATGGAAGGTCGATAGGGATTATCGAAAGTAACGGCGGGCATGTCAAGACATGTGAGCCTCTGCTGTCAGGGCGATTTTATTGCTCGTTCGGCGGGTAGGGGAAGCGGCATGGTTTGATCCGAGGGCTGCCCAGTCCCGGTCGACAACGCGACCCGTTGACATTCCCTCTGACAAATGCTTAAAATCTCGGGAATCTGTAGCCAGCTTGTGCCCTGTTTCCGGAATGAGGGACAGGATAAGTGTGGCTTTTTGTTCTTGGGCGTAAGGCGCTGATCCGCTGGCGTAGCTCAACGGTAGAGCAGCTGATTTGTAATCAGCAGGTTGTAGGTTCAAATCCTATCGCCAGCTCCACGTGAGCCCGTCCGGTCCGCGCAAGAACTCGAGGAATCGAATCGGGGAGAGGTTCCCGAGTGGACAAAGGGAGCAGACTGTAAATCTGCCGCCGATCGGCTTCGGAGGTTCGAATCCTCCCCTCTCCACCATCAGTTGCAGGACTCTCGAGTTGAAGGAGTCATTTTTTTGCGGGAATAGCTCAGTTGGCTAGAGCACGAGCCTTCCAAGCTCGGGGTCGCGGGTTCGAATCCCGTTTCCCGCTCCACTAGTCCGTGCGAAGTGGCCCGTTTGGCGTAAACCGCCGGTGGCGGCCGCCTTCCGTCACGTGACCCCCATGCCCAGGTAGCTCAGTCGGTAGAGCACGTCCTTGGTAAGGACGAGGTCGGCGGTTCAAGCCCGCTCCTGGGCTTTGCCTGTTAGCGAGAGATTGAATCAATCTGCGTGATATCCACAGGAGGAGAAGATGAGCAAGGCAAAATTCGAGCGCACGAAACCACATCTCAACATCGGCACCATCGGCCACGTCGATCACGGCAAGACGACGTTGACGGCGGCCATCACGAAGGTGCTGGCGGAGAAGGGATCTGCAGACTTCGTGCCGTTTGACCAGATCGACAAGGCACCGGAAGAGCGGGAGCGGGGAGTCACCATCAACATCGCGCACGTTGAGTACCAGACGGACAAGCGGCATTACGCCCACGTGGACTGCCCCGGACACGCGGACTACGTGAAGAACATGATCACCGGCGCCGCCCAGATGGACGGCGCGATCCTGGTGGTGTCCGCGGCTGACGGACCCATGCCGCAGACCCGTGAGCATATCCTGCTGGCACGGCAGGTGGGCGTTCCCTCCATCGTGGTCTATCTCAACAAGGCGGACATGGTGGACGATGCCGAGCTGCTGGAGCTGGTGGAGCTGGAGGTGAGGGAGTTGCTGTCCAAGTATCAGTTCCCGGGCGACGACATTCCCGTCATCACCGGCAGCGCCCTGAAGGCTCTGGAAGGCGAGTCGGGCGAGCTGGGCACCGACTCGATAATCCGGTTGATGGATGCCGTGGACAGCTACGTCCCCGATCCGCTCAGAGATGTGGACAAGCCGTTCATCATGCCGGTAGAGGACGTTTTCACCATCAGCGGCCGGGGCACCGTGGTGACCGGTCGCGTGGAGCGGGGAATCCTCCATGTCGGCGACGAGGTCGAGATCGTCGGCTTGAAGGAAACCCGGAAGACGGTGGCCACCGGGGTCGAGATGTTCCGCAAGCTGCTCGACGAAGGGCAGGCCGGCGACAACATCGGCGTCCTCCTGAGGGGCATCAAGCGCGAGGAGGTGGAGCGGGGGCAGGTTATCGCGAAGCCCAGGACGGTCACGCCGCATACGAAATTCAAGGCCGAGGCGTACATTCTGACCAAGGAAGAGGGCGGCCGCCATACGCCGTTCTTCAACGGCTATCGGCCGCAGTTCTATTTTCGCACGACCGACGTGACCGGTGTCGCCACGCTGCCCGAGGGTACGGAGATGATCATGCCGGGCGACAACATTCACATCGACGTGGACCTCATCACCCCCATCGCCATGGATGACGGGCTGCGCTTCGCCATCAGGGAAGGCGGTCGCACCGTGGGCGCGGGGGTCGTTACCGAGATCGTCCAATAGGCGGAGGTGAAAGATGCGTGACTTGGTGGGACTCGCCTGTGACCGTTGTAAGCGCAAGAACTACACCACGACCAAGAACAAGAAGAGAACCACGGACAAGCTCGAGTTCAAGAAATTCTGCGCCAGTTGTCGTACCCACACGGCGCACAAGGAAATCCGGGTCTGAGTCAACGGGACCGGGTCAGTAGCTCCAATTGGTAGAGCACCGGACTCCAAATCCGGCTGTTGCAGGTTCGAGTCCTGCCTGACCCGCCATCTCATCGCACGCGATGGAGAAACTGACTGATTCGTTCGCCTCCGTGGGGCGGCTGACCGACTTCGTTCGGGAAGCGTGGCAGGAGCTGAAGAGGGTTCACTGGCCCACGAAGAGGGAGACCTACGCGGCAACGGGCGTTGTCGTGGTGGTGGTGATTTTCTTCGCGGTCTATCTCGGGTTGGTCGATATCCTGCTCTCCTACGCGAGACAGTGGCTGTTGCGTTGATGTGACCGGGTGTTCAATGGCAAAGAACTGGTACGTCGTCCACACATTCGCGGGGTTCGAGCACAAGGCCAAGGCTGCTCTCGAGGAGAGGATCAAGGCGTTGAAAGGCGCCGGCGACCGGTTCGGCGAAATTCTCGTGCCGGCCGAAAAGGTTGTCGAGTTGGTCAAGGGAAAGAAGCGGACCTCCTCCAGGAAATTCTTCCCCGGATACATCCTGGTTCAAATGGAGATGGACGACGAGACGTGGCACGTCGTCAAGTCCACTCCCAAGGTGACCGGGTTTGTCGGAGGCACCACGCAGCCGCCGTGGGTGAGTGACGAGGAGGTGCGTGAGATCACCCATCAGATGGAGGAGGGCGCGGTACGGCCGCGGCCCCGGGTGGTCTTCTCGGTGGGGGAAAGCATCAAGGTTGTCGACGGACCTTTCTCCGAGTTCAACGGTGTGGTCGAGGAAGTGAAGCCCGACAAGGGCAAGTTGCGGGTGCTGATCAGCATCTTTGGCCGGGCGACCCCGGTGGAGCTGGAGTTCATTCAGGTAGAGCGGAGCTAGGCCATGGCCAAAAAGGTGATCGGCGAGATCAAGTTGCAGATACCGGCAGGAGCGGCGAATCCCAGCCCTCCGGTAGGCCCGGCCCTGGGGCAACGGGGCGTGAACATCATGGAGTTCTGCAAGGCGTTCAATGCGGCCACGCAGACGGAGCAGGGCATGATCATCCCCGTCGTCATCACGGTCTACGCCGACCGCACCTTCAGCTTCATCACCAAGACCCCTCCGGCGGCGGTATTGCTGAAGAAGGCGGCCGGACTCGACAAGGGCTCAAGTGAGCCCGGCAAGGAAACGAAGGGCGAGGTGACAAAGGCGCAGGTTCAGGAGATCGCCCGGATCAAGATGCCTGATTTGACCAGCGCCAGCATCGAGGCGGCGGTCAAGACCGTCGAAGGGACTGCTCGGAGTCTCGGACTCAAGGTTGTCTGATCGGACCGGGGGCTGCAATGAGAGCGAAGGGTAGAAAGTATCAGGGTGTCGCCGACAAGCTGGACCGGACCCGCAGGTATCCGCTGGACGAGGGGATACGGATGGTCAAGGAAACGGCGACGGCGAAATTCGATGAGACCGTCGAATTGTCCGTCCGGCTCGGGGTGGATCCGCGCCGGGCCGACCAGAACATTCGCGGCGCGGTGGGGCTGCCCCACGGACTCGGCAAACCCGTCAGGGTCCTTGCCTTCGCCAGGGGTGAGAAGGAAAGGGAGGCCGAGGAAGCGGGGGCCGAGTTCGTCGGCAACGATGAGTTGATCAAGAAGATCACCGACGGTTGGCTCGATTTCGACAAGGTGGTGGCCACCCCCGACATGATGGGATCGGTGGGCCGCATCGGCAAGATCCTCGGGCCCCGCGGACTGATGCCGAACCCCCGTTCCGGGACCGTCGCCGCAGAAATCGGCAAGGCGGTCAAGGAGATCAAGGCGGGGCGGCTGGAGTATCGGGTGGACAAGGCCGGTATCGTTCATCTGCCCATCGGCAAGGTGTCATTCGAAGCCGACGCGCTTCTGGACAACGCAAGGGCGGTGGTCGGCGCGTTGATGCGGGCCAAGCCCGCCGCCGCCAAGGGCGCCTACATCAGGAGCGTGGCCGTGGCCGCTACCATGGGGCCGGGGATCAGGATCGATCCCGCCGAAGTCCGGGTCATGGCGGTTTGAGCCATCCCCGGCGTTGATTGGAGAGCAGCGTGGATCGTCAGGAAAAATCGGCAGTCGTCGGTGAGTTCCAGGGCAAGTTCAGGACCGCCATCATGGCGGTGGTGACCGACTATCGAGGGCTGTCCGTCGGCAAGATGACACAGCTTCGTTGTGACGTTCGTGAGGCGGCCGGCGAGTACAAGATCGCCAAGAACAACTTGGTCCGGCTGGCCATACGGGACACGTCGTATCAGGCGCTCGAAGACTTCATGACCGGGCCCAACGGCTGGGTGTTCGCCTACGACGACCCGGTGAGTCTCTCGAAGGCCCTGATCAGGTTTGCGGACCAGAACGCGGCGTTGACCATCAAGGGAGCGGTTCTGGACGGGGCGTTGCTCGAACCGGCCCAGGTCAAGGGATTGGCCAGCTTGCCGAGCTTGCCGGAGTTGCAGGCGCAGGTGCTTTCGCTGATGCAGGCCCCAGCCAGCCGCTTGTTGCAGACCGTCCAGGCGCCGGGAGGTCAGTTGGTGCGGTTGCTGGAGGCGTACAGGGAGAGCAAGGCGTAGGGACGGGTTTCCAACCCGCCCGTGCTCCCGCCTCGGCAGGCAGGTGCGACAAGGGCAACAAGGTTTCGGGAAACCGGATATTTGCAGTTGAAGGGAGAGTTCGCCAATGGAAGTGAATCGGGAGCAAGTCAAGGATTTCATCAAGAACATGTCTCTGTTGGAGGCGGCGAGTCTGGTCAAGGAACTGGAAGAGGAGCTCGGTGTCAGTGCCGCGGCGCCTGTGGCGATGGCCGCGGCCCCGGCGGCTGCCGCGGCGGTTGAAGAGAAGACCGAGTTCGACGCGGTGTTGACCGGTTCCGGAGAGAAGAAGATCCAGGTGATCAAGGTGGTTCGGGAGATCACGGGTCTCGGGCTGAAGGAAGCCAAGGATCTCGTGGACGGGGCGCCGAAGAACGTCAAGGAAGGTGTCTCGAAAGACGAGGCCGAGGAGGTCAGGAAGAAGATCGAGGAGGTCGGCGGGAGCGTCGAGGTCAGGTAGCGAGAGTCGAATATTGGCGACGGCTCGGCGCCAGTGCCGGGCGTCGCGGGTCAGGGTCGAGTGAAAGGGGACGCTCATGCCGGTCCAGGTGGCCAACAATGTGAGACTTCGCCGGAATTTCGGGCGGATCAAGAAGATCATTGATCTGCCCTATCTCATCGAGATACAGAAAAACTCCTACGACCTTTTTCTGCAGCGTGACGTTCCCGAAGATCAACGGCAGGACATCGGCTTGCAGGCGGTGTTCAGGTCGGTCTTCCCGATCAAGGATTTCAACGACACGGCCTCCCTCGAGTATGTCAGCTATTCCTTGGGGGAGCCCAAGTACGACGTCGACGAGTGTCACGAGCGGGGCATGAACTTCGCCGCGCCGCTCAAGGTCACGGTGCAACTCGTTCTCTGGGACGTGGACGCCCAGACCAACTCCCGCAGCATCCGTAACGTCAAAGAGCAGGAAGTCTACTTTGGCGAGGTGCCGTTGATGACCCGGAACGGCACGTTCATGATCAACGGCACCGAGCGGGTCATCGTCAGTCAGCTCCACCGTTCGCCGGGTGTGTTCTTCGAGCACGACAAGGGAAAGACCCACGCCAGCGGCAAGTTCCTCTATTCGGCCCGGGTCATCCCCTATCGCGGCTCGTGGCTCGATTTCGAGTTCGATCCGAGGGACATCCTGTTCGTTCGCATCGATCGCAGGCGGAAGTTCCACGTCACCGTACTGCTTCGCGCCCTGGGGATGCAGCCCGAGGAATTGCTGAACTACTTCTACAAGAGCGATACGATTCTGTGCGGTGGCGAACGGCCGATGCTCGAGGTGAAGTCCCGCCAGCTCATGGGCCTGAAGGCCACCTGCGACGTCAGGGATCCGGAGAGCAACAATCTCATCGTCCGGGAAGGCCGCCGCTTCACCCGTTCGGTGATGCGCCAGATGGAGAACGCCGGCATCAAGCAGATCCCCATTGCCTGGGAGGACATTCTGGGTCGGGTGGCGGCCCACGACATCGTCGATCCGGAGTTGAGTCAGGTCATCGTCGAATGCAACGGCGCCATCACCGAGGAGAATCTGGATCACATCCGTGATAGTCGGGTCGATCGGTTGGATCTGTTTTTTCTCGACGACGCGGAAACCGGGCCCTTTCTGCGCAACACGCTCTTGCAGGACAAGATGCAGTCCTACGACGATGCCCTGCTGGAGATCTACCGGCGTCTCCGGCCGGGGGATCCCCCCACCATGGACACCGCCGCCACCTTCTTCAAGAATCTTTTCTCCAGTCCGGACCGCTATGATCTGTCGCGGGTCGGACGGCTGAAGCTCAATCACCGCCTCAAGCAGGATGTGCCCCTGGAGCACGGAACTCTCCGGAAGGAGGACATCCTCGAGGTCGTGCGCTACCTCATCGTGTTGAGAAACGGCAACGGGTCGGTGGACGATATCGATCACCTCGGCAATCGTCGCGTGAGGCCGGTGGGTGAGCTCGTGGAGAACCATTTCCGTGTCGGTCTCGTGCGCATGGAGCGGGCCATCAAGGAAAAGATGAGCCTCCAGGACATCGACACGCTGATGCCGCAGGAGTTGATCAACCACAAACCGGTTTCCGCGTCCCTGAAGGAATTTTTCGGTTCGAGCCAGTTGTCCCAGTTCCTGGATCAGACCAATCCGTTATCCGAGATCACCCACAAGCGGCGGCTGTCCGCGCTCGGTCCCGGCGGTTTGACACGGGAACGGGCGGGTTTCGAGGTCCGTGACGTCCATCCCACGCACTACGGCCGGGTCTGCCCCATCGAGACTCCGGAGGGGCCCAATATCGGCCTCATCGCTTCGTTGTCCACCTACGCGCGGGTCAATGAGTTCGGCTTCATCGAGACCCCCTATCGAGAGGTTATCGAGGGGCGGGTCACGGATCGCATCCGGTACCTGTCGGCGCTCGAAGAGGAAGACCACGTCATCGCGCAGGCCAATGCGGCGCTCGACCCCGAGGGCGGGTTCACGCAAGACCTGGTATCGGCTCGCAAGGCCGGCGAGTTCGTGATGGCGCACCCGGATGACGTGACCTTCATGGACGTTTCGCCCAATCAGCTCGTGAGCGTCGCGGCCTCGCTCATTCCCTTTTTGGAAAACGATGACGCGAACCGGGCGTTGATGGGCTCCAACATGCAGCGTCAGGCGGTGCCGTTGCTCCGCACGGAGGCGCCGCTGGTGGGTACGGGGATGGAGCAGGTCGTCGCCCGGGACTCCGGCGCCACGGTGGTAGCCGCCCGCAGCGGTATGGTCGAGAGCGTGGACTCCACCCGAATCGTCATCAAGGCGGACGACCCGTCCGGTGCGTACGCGGACACCGGCGTGGATATCTACAGCCTGGTGAAGTACCAACGCTCGAACCAGAACACCTGCATCAACCAGCGCCCCATTGCACGTGTCGGCGATCACGTGAGCGAGGGGGACGTGGTGGCCGATGGCCCCTCCACCGAGATCGGCGAGCTCGCGTTGGGACGGAACCTGCTTGTGGCCCTCATGCCTTGGGGCGGTTACAATTTCGAGGACTCGATTCTGATCAGCGAACGCGTGGTCAAGGAGGACATCTATACCTCGGTCCACATAGAGGAGTTCGAGTGCGTGTCCCGGGATACGAAGCTGGGACCCGAAGAGATCACGCGGGACATTCCCAATGCCGGCGACGAGGCGTTGAAGGATCTCGACGAAAGCGGCGTGATTCGCATCGGGGCGGAGGTGAAGTCCGGCGATGTGCTGGTGGGAAAGATCACCCCCAAGGGGGAGACGCAGCTTTCTCCGGAAGAGAAGCTGTTGCGTGCGATCTTCGGTGAAAAGGCGGGAGAGGTGCGGGATTCGTCCCTGAAGGTGCCTCCCGGCGTCGAGGGCACCGTCATCAGCGTAAGGATATTCTCCCGCAAGGGTATGAACAAGGATGAGCGGACCATGCTCATCGAGAGCCAGGAAGTCGCGCGCCTCAACAAGGATCAACACGACCAGATCCGCATCATCCAGGACGGCGCCATCAAACGGCTGAAGGATCTGCTGGTCGGCCGACGCGCCGGGTCGCGGCTAACGGACGAAAACCGTAAGGTCCTGATAGCCAAGGGCGACGAGGTGACCGAAGCGTTTCTGGACGGCGTGCCCCTTTCCTTCCTCGCGGATCTCAAGCTGGACGATCCGGGACTGGAGAAGGAAGCCGCTCGGGTGATTGCCGGCACGATGGCCCAGGTCGAGTCCCTGAAGGTCCGCTTCCAGGACAAGATCAGCCGGTTGACCAGCGGGGATGAATTGCCTCCGGGCATGATCAAGATGGTCAAGGTGCTGGTGGCCATCAAGCGCAAGCTGCAGGTGGGCGACAAGATGGCGGGTCGCCACGGCAACAAGGGCGTCATCTCGTGCATCCTGCCGGAAGAGGACATGCCGTACCTGGAAGACGGCACCCCGGTGGACATGGTGCTGAATCCCTTGGGAGTGCCGTCACGGATGAACGTCGGGCAGATCCTGGAAGCCCATCTCGGGTGGGCCGCGCGTAGCCTGGGCCAGCAGATCCAGGTGCTGCTCGACCGGAATTCCTCGGAGGTCACGGCCCGGTTGAAGGACTATCTGGGCGAGGGCGAGTCAAGCAAGGTCGGCCTCGCCGGCTTGCCGGCGGAGGACGTGCGCCGCTTGGCGGAGAAGTACCGGGAAGGCGTCCATCTGGCCTCGCCGGTGTTCGACGGCGCCCGGGAAGATGAGATCTTCAATCTGCTCAAGAAAGCGGACCTGCCGGTCACGGGGCAGGTCACGTTGTATGACGGCCGTAACGGCGAGTCCTTCGACGAGAAGGTCACCGTCGGCGTCATGTACATGATGAAGCTGCATCACCTGGTGGACGACAAGATTCATGCGCGGTCCACCGGTCCTTACTCGCTCGTGACCCAGCAGCCGCTTGGCGGCAAGGCGCAGTTCGGCGGGCAGCGGCTGGGAGAGATGGAGGTCTGGGCCCTGGAGGCTTATGGGGCCGCCTACACGCTGCAGGAAATGTTGACGGTGAAGTCGGACGACGTGACGGGCCGGACCCGCATGTACGAAGGCATTTTCAAGGGCGATCACTTTCTCGAGCCGGGATTGCCGGAGTCCTTCAACGTCATGGTCAAGGAATTGCAGAGCTTGTGCCTTGACTTGGAGTTGGTGGAATAAGGAGGCCCTCATGGAAGAAGTATACAGTCTGTTCGAGAAACCCAAGAATCCGCTCAGCTTTCAGGGTATCAAGATCGCCCTGGCCTCGCCGGACAAGCTCCGGTCGTGGTCCCATGGCGAGGTGCGCAAGTCGGAGACCATCAACTACAGGACCTTCAAACCGGAGCGGGACGGTCTGTTCTGCGCCAAGATCTTCGGGCCCACCAAGGACTACGAGTGCAACTGCGGCAAGTACAAGAGGATGCGCCATCGCGGGGTGGTGTGTGAGAAGTGCGGCGTCGAGGTCATCCAGTCGAAAGTCCGCCGGGAACGGATGGGACACATCGAGCTGGCTACGCCGGTGGCGCATATCTGGTTCCTGAAGAGCCTCCCGAGCCGGATCGGGGCTCTGCTGGACTTCTCACTGAAGGATCTGGAGAAGATCCTGTACTTTGAGTCCTACGTCGTGCTGGATCCGGGTTCCACCAAGCTTCAGTACAAGGAGTTGCTCACCGAAGCCCGCTACCGCAAGGCGTTGGAGGAGTACGGCGCCGACTTCACAGCGCAGATGGGCGCGGAAGCCATCCGCGAGCTCTTGTGTCACATCGAGGTCGAGAAGCTGTCCGGGGAGCTTCGGATCGAACTGCGGGATGCCAATTCGGAGGTCAAGCGCAAGAAGATCGCCAAGCGGCTCAAGGTCCTCAGCGCGTTCCGGAGCTCGAAGAACCGGCCGGAGTGGATGATCCTGGAAGTGATTCCCATCATACCGCCGGACCTGCGTCCCCTCGTTCCTTTGGACGGCGGCCGGTTTGCCACCTCCGATCTGAACGACCTCTACCGCCGGGTGATCAACCGCAACAATCGGCTCAAACGGCTGATGGAGTTGAACGCGCCCGATATCATCATCCGCAACGAGAAACGGATGTTGCAGGAGGCTGCCGACGCGCTGTTCGACAATGGCCGGCGTGGCCGGGCGATTACCGGTCCGAACCGGCGGCCGCTCAAGTCCCTCAGCGACATGCTCAAGGGGAAGACGGGCCGGTTCCGCCAGAATCTGCTGGGCAAGCGCGTGGACTACTCGGGACGTTCCGTCATCGTGGTGGGCCCCGAGTTGCGCCTCCACCAGTGCGGATTGCCGAAGAAGATGGCCCTGGAGCTGTTCAAGCCCTTCATCTACAACAAGCTGGAGGAACGGGGCTACGTCACCACCATCAAGAGCGCAAAGAAAGCGGTGGAGAAGGAGCGCCCGGAGGTCTGGGATATCCTCGACGACGTGATCAAGGAACACCCGGTGCTGCTCAACCGGGCGCCGACCCTGCACCGGTTGGGGATCCAGGCGTTCGAGCCGGTGTTGATCGAGGGCAAGGCGGTCCAGTTGCATCCGCTGGTATGCGCCGCCTACAACGCGGACTTCGACGGCGATCAGATGGCCGTGCACGTACCCTTGTCGGTGGAAGCGCAGGTGGAGGCGCGCGCGCTGATGATGTCCACCAACAATATCCTCTCGCCGGCCAACGGCAAGCCGATCATCGTGCCGTCACAGGACATCGTCCTGGGGCTCTACTACCTCACGCGCGAACGTCCCAACGTGAAGGGCGCGGGCAAGGTCCTCGCAAGCCCGGACGAGGTCCGCATCGCCTATGACCAGCACGAAGTCGCCCTTCAGGCCCGCATCCGGGTGCGGATCGACGGCGAGATGTACGACTCCACCGTGGGACGGGTATTGCTGTATGAAATCGTTCCACCCCAGATCCCGTTCCGTGAAGTGAATCACGTCATGAAGAAGAAGGAGTTGGGGAACCTCATCGATCTCAGCTACCGGCTCGCGGGCAACAAGGCTACCGTCATTTTCGCGGACAAGCTGAAAGACACCGGTTACAGCTATGCTACCAAGGCAGGCGCGTCCATCGCCCTCAAGGACATGGTGATACCGGCCAGCAAGGAGCGCTTGCTGAAGCAGGCGTACGGAAGCGTTCAGGAGATCGACGAGCAGTACAACAACGGCCTCATTACCGACGGGGAGCGCTACAACAAGGTCGTCGACATATGGGCCGAGGTCACCGACCGGATATCGGACGAGATGCTGCGGGACTTGGGCACGGAAACCGTGACGGATGAGCAGGGCCACACCATGCGGGTGCCCAACTTCAATCCGATTTTCATGATGGCCGACTCGGGCGCCCGGGGCAGCGCGCAACAGATACGGCAACTGGCCGGCATGCGCGGGTTGATGGCCAAACCGTCGGGGGAGATCATAGAGACCCCCATCACCGCCAACTTCCGGGAGGGGCTGACCGTCCTCCAGTACTTCATCTCCACCCACGGCGCCCGCAAGGGGCTGGCGGACACCGCCCTCAAGACCGCCAACTCCGGCTACCTCACCCGGCGTCTCGTGGACGTGGCCCAGGACGCCATCATCACCCAGGACAATTGCGGAACCCTGGACGGCATCGAGATGGCGCCCCTCATGGAGGGAGGCGAGATCATCGAGCCCCTCGGAGACCGTGTTCTGGGCAGGGTGGCGCTGGAAGAAATCAAGGACCCGTTCAGCGGCGAGGTCATCGTCAAGGCAAACCAGGAGATCGACGAGGCGCTGGTGCAACGGATCGAGGATGCCGGCCTGGAACGCATCTGGATCCGCTCGGTGCTCACTTGCCAGTCGAAGAAGGGTGTCTGCGTCATGTGCTACGGCCGGGACCTGGCCCGGGGCGAGATGGTGAACGCCGGAGAGGCCATCGGCGTCATCGCCGCACAGTCCATCGGAGAGCCCGGCACGCAGCTCACCATGCGGACCTTCCACATCGGCGGAACCGCAAGCCGACGCGCCGAACAGACCACCCTGGAGCCGCGCACGGACGGTTACCTCAAGCTGATCAACGTCAGCACCGTCACCAACCGGGAAGGTGAGCTGGTGGTGATGAACCGCAACGGCGAGTTGGCGGTCGTGGACTATCCGGAAGGCTCCGACAAGTCGCGGGAAAGGGAGCGGGAGCGGTATCCGCTGGTCTACGGCGCCAGGCTCAAGAAGCAGGACGGGTTTGCGGTCAAGGCCGGAGATCTGTTGGCCGAGTGGGACCCTTACACGATTCCGATCATCACCGAGATCACCGGCAGTGTCAAGTTCGGAGACATCGTCGAGGGGACGACGATGGAGGAGAAGGTGGACGAGCGTACCGGCCTCTCCACCAAGGTCGTCATCGACTTCAAGGACATCAACAAGCGGCCGCGGCTGTCCATCAAGGACGACAGCGGCAAGACCGCGAGGCTTTCAAGCAACAACGAGGCACGGTACATGCTGCCCGTGGGCGCCCACATCAACGTGACCGAGCATCAGGAGGTATCGGCCGGGGACGTGTTGGCGAAGATTCCTCGGGAAACCACCAAAACCAAGGACATCACGGGCGGACTGCCCCGTGTGGCCGAGCTGTTCGAGGCCAGGAAACCCAAGGAGTTCGCCGTCATCAGCGAGATCGACGGCGTGGTGTCATTCGGCCGTGATACGAAAGGGAAGCGCAAGGTGGTGGTGACGCCGGACATCGGGGAGCCGAGGGAGTATCTGATCTCCAAGGGCAAGCACATCAGCGTACACGAGGGTGACCGGGTCCGTGCCGGTGAGTCGTTGATGCAGGGCTCGTCGAATCCCCATGACATACTGGGGATTCTGGGCGAAAAGGCTTTGGCCAAGTACCTGGTGGACGAGATTCAGGAAATCTATCGACTGCAGGGCGTGCGCATCAACGACAAGCACATCGAGGTCATCGTCAAGCAGATGTTGAGGCGCGTGCGCATCAAGGAGAGTGGCGACAGCGATTTTCTGATGGGCGACCAGGTCGAGAAGTGGCGGTTCGAGGAGGAGAATCAGCGAGTTCTGGGCGAGGGAGGACAGCCGGCGGTGGCGGAGCCGTTACTGCTGGGAGTCACGAAGGCGTCGCTGTCCACCGGAAGCTTCATTTCCGCTGCTTCGTTCCAGGAAACCACCAAGGTCCTCACCGAGGCGGCCATTAACGGAAGGCTCGATCCGCTCAGCGGGCTGAAGGAAAACGTGATCATGGGCAAGCTGATCCCTGCGGGTACCGGCTTGGCCGAGTACAACACGCTGGACGTCGAATGCGACGAGCAGCTCGGCGAGATCGACGTCTCCGAGGTGGAAGTGGCGTGATGGTTGACAGCACGCGAAAGTTCCGATAAATTCGACGGTTTATTGCCAGGACAGGAAACCATGCCTACAATCAATCAGTTGGTCCGCAAGGGCCGTGAGATACAGCGGCAGAAGAACACCGCTCCGGCGCTGCAGGGCTGTCCGCAGAAGCGGGGCGTTTGCACGCGGGTGTATACCTCCACGCCGAAAAAGCCCAATTCGGCGTTGCGCAAGGTGGCCCGAGTCCGTTTGACCAACGGGACCGAGGTGACGTCCTACATCCCCGGGATGGGGCACAACCTGCAGGAGCACTCGGTGGTCCTGATCCGGGGCGGCAGGGTCAAGGACCTGCCGGGTGTGCGCTACCACATCATCCGCGGAGCGCTCGACTCCATCGGCGTTCAGGAGCGTCGTCAGGGCCGCTCCAAGTACGGAGCCAAGAGGCCGAAGTAGGGACATGCCGCGCAAGGGTGAAATAAAACGGAAAGAGTTGCTCCCGGATCCGAAATTCGGGGACAAGCTGGTCACCAAATTCATCAACAACATGATGAACCGTGGCAAGAAGAGCATTGCCGAGGGCATCCTCTATCGATCGCTGGACATCATTGCGGACAAGACCAGGACCGAGCCGCTGGGGGTGTTCAAGCGGGCCGTCGACAATACCAAACCCATGGTGGAAGTCCGTTCCCGGCGGGTCGGCGGGGCCACCTATCAGGTGCCGGTGGAAGTGCGTCCTGACCGGCGGCTTTCCTTGAGTCTTCGCTGGTTGATCAGTGCGGCCAGGTCCAGAAATGAGAAGGCCATGGACGAGAAGCTGGCCGGAGAATTGATGGATGCCGCCAACCAGCGGGGCAACGCCGTCAAGAAGAAGGAAGACACGCACAGGATGGCCGAGGCGAACCGCGCCTTCGCCCATTACCGCTGGTAGTCGCCAGATCAATCATCGTACGTCAAGGAGGCGGTAGAACCGCCTCCTTTTTTTGCCGTCATACAGACACGACATGAGTAGACAGATACCACTCGACCGAACCCGCAACATCGGCATCATGGCCCATATCGATGCCGGCAAGACCACCACGACGGAACGCGTGTTGTTCTATACCGGCATCAACTACAAGCTGGGTGAAGTGCACGACGGCACCGCGACCATGGACTGGATGGTCCAGGAACAGGAGCGGGGAATCACCATCACCTCGGCGGCGACGACGTGCCATTGGCGGGACCACAGGATCAACATCATCGATACCCCGGGCCACGTGGACTTTACCATCGAGGTGGAGCGGTCGTTGCGGGTGCTGGACGGCGCCATCGCGGTGTTTTGCGCGGTGGGCGGGGTGGAGCCTCAGACCGAGACCGTATGGCGGCAGGCG
The DNA here is from genome assembly GCA_963422385.1 of Binatia bacterium. Classification (GTDB taxonomy): domain Bacteria; phylum Desulfobacterota; class Binatia; order UBA9968; family JAJDTQ01; genus JAJDTQ01. Next base: position 1,827,279 of record OY729432.1, read on the forward strand.
GACAAGTACGGGGTGCCCCGGATCGCATATATCAACAAGATGGACCGGGTCGGTGCCGACTTCCTCCGCGTGGCAAGGATGATCGAGGACCGGCTGGGGGCGCGCCCTCTCGTGATTCAACTCCCGGTGGGGTCCGAAGACCGGTTTCAGGGTGTCGTGGATCTCGTGCGGATGAAGGCCATGCTCTGGGACAACGAGAATCTCGGGGCCAGCTTCCGGGAAGCGGCGATACCCGCCGAATTGCAGGCGCAGGCGGACGCGTATCGTGAGCGCATGCTGGAGACATTGGCGGATTGCGACGACGCGATCATGACCGCGTACCTCCAGGGTGACGAGATCTCCGACGACCGGTTGGTCCGGGCCATTCGAGCCGCGGGACTGAGGCTTCAACTGGTCCCGGTGCTTTGCGGCGCCGCGTTTCGGAACAAGGGCGTCCAGCCGTTGCTGGACGCGGTCATCGACTATCTCCCGTCCCCGCTCGACGTGCCGCCGGTCCGCGGCACGGATCCCGACGGTGGCGAGGAGACGGTTCGCCCGACCTCGGATGACGCGCCGTTCGCCGCGTTGGCGTTCAAGATCATGGCCGACCCTTTCGTGGGATCGCTCACTTTCTTCCGGGTCTATTCCGGAACGCGGAAGTCCGGTTCTTACGTATACAACGCCTCCACCGGACAGCGGGAACGTGTCGGCCGCATCCTCAAGATGCACGCCAACAAGCGGGAGGAGATCGACGAGGTCGGCGCCGGAGACATCGCGGCTGCCGTGGGCCTGCGCAGCGCCAAGACCGGCGACACGCTCTGTGACGAAGACAGCCCTATGCTGCTCGAGTCCATCGATTTTCCCGAACCGGTCATCGCCATCGCCATCGAGCCCAAGTCCCGTGACGATCAGGAGAGGCTCGGGACGTCCCTTCAGAAGTTGGCCAAGGAGGATCCGTCCTTCAGGGTGAACGTCGATCAGGAGACCGGCCAGACATTGATTTCGGGCATGGGAGAGCTCCATCTCGAGGTGATCGTCGACCGGCTTCTGCGGGAATTCAAGGTGTACGCCAACGTGGGCAGGCCCCAGGTGGCGTACAAGGAGACCATACGCCGGACGGTGGAGCAGGAAGGGCGGTTCGTCAGACAGTCCGGTGGCCGCGGGCAATTCGGTCACGTCTACTTGCGGCTGGAGCCCCAGCCGACGGGCGCCGGCTTCGAGTTCCTCAACGCCATCAAGGGCGGCACGATACCGCAGGAGTACGTGCCCGCGGTGGAGAGCGGTATCGTCCAGGCCATGAGCAACGGTGGTCTGGTGGGATATCCGGTGGTGGACGTGAAGGTCACGCTTCTGGACGGCAGCTACCACGAGGTGGATTCCTCGGAAATGGCGTTCACCATTGCCGGTTCGATGGCGTTCAAGGAGGCGTTGGGTAATGCCTCTCCCGTGTTGCTGGAACCGGTGATGGACGTCGATGTCGTCGTTCCGGAGGAGTTCATGGGTGACGTCATCGGCGACATCAGCTCGCGCCGGGGCAGGGTCCTGGGAATGACGTCCAGGGGCAACGCGCAGGTAGTGGAGTCTCGTGTTCCCTTGTCGCGAATGTTCGGCTATGCCACGGATCTGAGATCGAGGACCCAGGGCCGAGCCACGTACACGATGCAGTTTTCCCGCTACGAGGAAGTACCGGAAGCGGTGAAAGAAGACATGCTGGGCCGGGAGGTGAGGGCGTGAACGAAAAAATCCGTGTTCGGCTCAAGGCATACGACTCCCGGGTCCTCGACCAGTCGGTGGGCGAGATCGTCGAGACCGTCAAGAGGACCGGGGGGCGGGTTGCCGGCCCCATCCCTCTGCCGACCCGCATCGAGAGGTTTACGGTCAATCGGTCTCCGCACGTCGACAAGAAGTCCCGGGAGCAGTTCGAGGTGCGCACTCACAAAAGGCTGCTGGACATCCTCGAGCCGACCCAGCAGACCATCGACGCATTGGGAAAGCTCGATCTGGCGGCCGGCGTGGACGTGGAGATCAAGCTTCAATAGGCTGGAGAGATGACGGGTCTCATCGGAAAGAAAATCGGCATGAGCCAGCTCTTCGACGACACGGGGAACGTGATCCCCGTGACGGTGGTGGAGACGGGACCATGCGTGGTGGTGCAGAAGAAGGACGTAGCCAAGGATGGCTACAATGCACTGCAACTGGGGTTCGGGAGGCAGAAGAACCAGCGGGTGAACCGTCCTCTGCGGGGCCACATGGCCAAGGCGGAGAAGGGTTCCTTCCGGGTGCTTCGCGAGTTCAGGATGGATGACGTCTCCGGCTACGAGGTGGGGCAGGAGCTCAAGGTAACCGATCTGGTCCAGCCGGGGGATCTGGTGGACGTCACCGGAACCTCGAAGGGCCGGGGCTTCGCCGGTGTCATGAAACGCTGGGACTTCCGCGGGTTTTCCCGGACCCACGGCACTCACGAATACTTCAGGCACGGGGGCTCCATCGGCAACCGTTCGTACCCGGGCAAGGTGTTCAAGGGCAAGAGAATGGCCGGGCACTTGGGCAACGAGAGAGTCTCGATCCAGAACCTCCGGGTGATCGACGTTCGTCCCGAAGAGAATCTTCTTCTGGTGAAGGGCTCCGTTCCGGGCTCGAACGGCGGGATGGTTCTCGTGCGGCGAGCCGTCAAGGGGTAGGGCATGGAACTTCGCAGGATCGAGGCGGTGCTCACGGAGAGCATTTTCGGGGTGGCCGTCCGCCCGCACTTGTTGCATCAGGCGGTGGTCATGCAGTTGAACAATCGGCGGGCCGGCACGGCTTCCACCAAGACGCGCGGCAAGGTCCGCGGCAGCGGCAAGAAGCCTTGGCGTCAGAAGGGCTCGGGCAGGGCCCGCGCGGGTAGCGTGCGGTCGCCCATCTGGGTCGGGGGCGGAACCGTCTTCGGGCCCTTGCCGCGGGACTATTCGTACCGGATCCCGAAGAAGGCCCGCCAGCAGGCGGTGCTGTCCGCGCTCAGCCTGAAGCGCCAGGAAGAGAAGCTGGTGGTGGTGGAGCCGGAGGACGTGTCCGAGATCAAGACCCGTGTTATGGCCGAAGCCATGGCTTCGCTGGGTATCGGAAGATCGCTGTTCGTTATCGCGGACGTCGACAACAGGATCGAGTTGTCCGCACGCAATCTGCCGAACGTGAAGGTGCTGCGGGTGGCCGGGTTGAACGTCTATGACCTGCTCCGTTTTGAATATCTGGTGCTGACTCGGGACGCGCTGCAGAAGATCGAGGAGAGGTTCTCGCGATGAAGGGCGTTCGGGATACGGTTCTCGGTCCGCTGATCTCGGAGAAGGGCTCGATGCTGGCCGAGTCGTCGAACCAGGTGATTTTCAAGGTTCGTCCGGATGCCAACAAGATCGAGATCCGGAAACAGGTGGAAGCGCTGTTCAAGGTAACGGTGCTGGACGTGAGGACGGCGCGCTACTTGGGCAAGATGCGCCGCGTCGGCAGGAATACCGGACGGTTGCCGCTGTGGAAGAAAGCGTTCGTCACGCTGAAGGAAGGCGATCGCATCGACTTTTTCGGCGTCGGTTAAGAAGGTTGAGGGTAAGAGTCCATGTCGATCAAGAAACGCCGCCCGACGTCTCCCGGGCGCCGATTTTCTACAGGTTTCGGGTTCGAAGAGGTCACCAGGGACTCGCCGCACAAACCGTTGCTGCGTCCGCTCAAGGGATACGGCGGGCGGAACAACACCGGCAGGACCACCAGGGACCACCGTGGCGGCGGCCACAAGCGCCGCTATCGCTTCATCGATTTCAAGCGGGACAAGAAGGGCGTCCGCGGCCGGGTCGAGGCCATCGAATACGATCCGAATCGGTCGGCCCGGGTGGCGCTCATCTGCTATCTCGACGGCGAACGGCGTTATATTCTGGCGCCGGACAAGCTCGGGATCGGCAATCAGATCGTATCCGGCGATCAGGATATCGACATCCAGCCCGGAAATTCCCTGCCGCTGAGATTCATCCCGACCGGTACGCTGGTCCATAACGTGGAGATGAAGGCCGGCAAGGGCGGGCAGATCGTCCGCAGCGCCGGAGCATCCGCCCAGGTGATGGCGAAAGAGGGCTCCTACACGCTGCTCAAGCTGCCCTCCGGGGAGTTGCGCAACGTCCGTTCCGAGTGCCGCGCGACCATCGGAGTGGTGGGCAACAGCGACTACGAAAACGTCACCTTCGGGAAGGCGGGACGGTCCCGGTGGCTGGGCCGCCGGCCGGTAACCCGAGGCATCGCCAAGAACCCGGTGGATCATCCTCATGGCGGCGGTGAGGGCCGCTCCAAGGGCAATCACCCGCAGACGCCGTGGGGCAAGCCCACCAAGGGCTACCGGACCCGTGGCGTCAAACCTTCCGACAAGTACATCGTGAAGCGCAGAAAGGGACAGTAGCCATGGCGCGTTCGATCAAGAAGGGTCCTTTCGTGGACGACCATCTGATGCGCAGGATCGACGAGATGAATCGGTCTCAGGTCAGGAGGGTAGTCAAGACGTGGTCCCGGCGTTCGACCATCACCCCGGACATGATCGGTCACACCATCGCGGTCCACAACGGACGCAAGTTCCTTCCCGTGTTCGTCACCGAGAACATGGTGGGCCACAAGCTGGGAGAGTTCTCGCCCACACGCACGTTTCACGGCCACGCGGGAGACCGCAGGGGCGACGCCAGGGGCGTGAGGAGATAGTCCATGGAGGCCGCGCGGTTATGAAGTTCGCCCGGGTCTCGCCTCGCAAGATGAGGCTTGTGGTGGATCAGGTCAGAGGCCGGTCGGTGGAGGACGCACTGACGATTCTCAAGTTCGTGCCGAAGGGCTGCGCCGGCATCGTGGCCAAGACCCTTCGGTCGGCGGTGGCGAACGCCGAGAACACCCAGAGCGTGGATGTGGACCTCTTGTACGTCAAGGGGGCCGAGGTCGGCCAGGCCGGGATGTGGAAACGGTTCATGCCGCGGGGAATGGGCCGCGCCAACCGGATCCGCAAACGCCTCAGCCATCTGACCGTTGTGGTTGACGAAAGGGCCTGACGATGGGACAGAAAACGCACCCCAAGGTTTTCCGCATGCGCGTGATCGAGTCGTGGGACTCGAAGTGGTACGCGGGAAGCGACTACCCCGAGCTGCTGCACGAGGACCTCAAGATCAAGCGTTTCCTCAAGGGCAGGCTTCATCACGCGGGTATTTCGAAGATCGAGATCGAACGGGCCACCAACAAGGCCAAGATCAACATCCACACGGCTCGTCCGGGGATCGTCATCGGCAAGAAGGGCGCCGAGATCGAAAAGCTCAAGGAAGAGTTGGGGAAGCTGTCTCCCCGGGAAGTCTTCATAAACATTCATGAGGTGAGGAGGCCTGATCTGGACGCGCAGTTGGTGGCGGAGAACGTCGCCCTGCAGCTCGAGCGCCGCGTCGCTTTCCGCCGGGCCATGAAGGAGAGCGTTTCCCGCGCGTTGCGGATGGGCGCCCAGGGAATCCGGATCCAGTGCGGCGGCCGGCTTGGGGGTCAGGAGATCGCACGCACGGAATGGTACAGGGAAGGCCGCGTCCCCCTGCATACGTTGCGGGCCGACGTGAGTTACGGCCTGGCCGAGGCCAAGACCACCTATGGCGTCATCGGCGTCAAGGCGTGGATTTTCCGGGGCGAGATCCTGACCAGGCAGGAAGATCAGCAGAAAGCCTCGTTGGGATTGTAGCCGTGGCGGGACCGAATCATGCTTGAGCCGAAAAAAGTCAAGTACCGCAAGATACAGAAGGGTCGCAGGGGCGGGTTTGCCCAACGAGGTTCCGGTCTTTCCTTTGGCGACTATGGGTTGAAGTGCGTGGACCGGGGCTATGTAACGGCGCGGCAGATCGAAGCCGCCCGAATTGCACTGACGCGCTACCTGAAACGCGGCGGCAAGGTATGGATCCGGGTTTTCCCCGACAAGCCCATCACCAAGAAGCCCGCGGAGGTCCGGATGGGAAAGGGCAAGGGGCCTCTGCATGCCTGGGTGGCGGTGGTCAAGCCGGGCAAGCTGCTGTTCGAGATGGAAGGGGTCCAGCGGGAAGACGCCAGGGAAGCGTTTCGGCTCGCCTCGCGCAAGCTGGGTCTGGCCACCGTGTTCGTAGAGCGGTAGGCGGGAGTTCTCGATGCAGGCGAAGGAATTGCGAGACCTGAGTTTGGATGAGTTGCAACAGAAGCGCACGGAGTTCAAGGAGCAGATCTTTCATCTGAAGCTCCGCCGTGCCACGGGACAACTGGAGAACCCCATGAAGTTGCGGCAGTCGCGACACGATTTGGCCAGGGTGGAGACGATCCTCGGAGAACGCCGGTCCCCCGAAAGTCGGGAAGGCAACCATGAGTGAGCGTGGTGTCACGAAACAGCGTGAGGGTGTGGTCAGGACCAATCGCATGACGAAGACCGTCGTCGTCGAGTTGGAACGAATCGTACTTCATGCGCGGTACAAGAAATATCTCAGACGCCGGACCAAGGTGAAGGCCCACGACGAACGCAATCAGTGCCAGGTCGGCGACCGGGTCGTCATCGTCGAGTGCCGGCCGCTGAGCCGCCAGAAGCGTTGGCGCGTGAGCCGTATTCTGAACCGTCCCGGCGCGGCGGCATCGCAGGAGCCGGGAAGCACAGGGGTTTAGTCGGATGATACAAGTGGGGACGGTGCTGGACGTGGCGGACAATTCGGGCGCCAGGAGGGTCCGGTGCATCAAGGTGCTCGGAGGGACGGGGCGGAAGTATGCCTCCGTCGGCGATGTCATCGTCGTGTCCGTCAAGGAGGCGATGCCCAACTCCAAGGTGCCCAGGGGCGATGTGGTCAGAGCCGTGGTGGTGCGCACCGCCAAGGAGATGAGCCGGGTGGATGGTTCGTATATCCGCTTCGACAACAACTCGGCGGTCTTGATCGATAACCAGAAGGAGCCCGTGGGCACGCGAATCTTCGGACCGGTGGCGCGTGAACTGAGGGCGAAACGGTTCATGAAGATCGTTTCTCTGGCGCCGGAGGTGCTGTAGTGTCCTGTCCCACGAGCAGGTTTGCGCAGATGCGCAGAAGTTCTTGTCGTCGGCCGGGCGCGACGACGAGCAGTGGCCGATACCACGTGAGAAGGAGCAACGCAGCCGACGGCAAGAAGGACAAGCAGATGCGTAAACCTGCTCGTGGGACGGGACGCCAGCCATGAGCCTGTTCGTCCGCAAAGATGACAATGTGATGGTGGTCGCCGGGAAGGAGCGCGGAAAAACCGGCAAGGTCATCAAGGTACTGCCGAAGAAGAGCCGCCTGTTCATCGAACGGGTGAACCTCGTCAAGCGCCATACCAAGCCCCGTAGCGCGCAGCAGCCTGGAGGCATCGTGGAGAAGGAAGCTTCGATCCACGTCTCCAACGTCATGATCATGTGCGATCCGTGCAACGCCCCGGTCCGGGTCGGTTACAAGATTCTCGAAGATGGACAAAAGGCACGTGTGTGCCGGCGTTGTGGTCAGGGTCTGGGTTGACCCGGAGCAGCCGGCGCGCGGAGTGGAATCAAACGATGGTCAGGCTTGAACGGAAGTACCATGAGGCGATCGTACCCGCCATGATGACGGATTTCGCCTATCGCAACAGGCTCCAGGTCCCGCGGTTGAGGAACGTCTCCATCAATGTTTGCATCGGTGAAGCCGTACAGAACGCCAAGCTCCTGGATGCGGCGGTGGCGGAGTTGGGCGCCGTCAGCGGCCAACGTCCCGTGGTCACCCGTGCCCGGAAGGACATCTCCAACTTCAAGCTCCGTCGCGGCAATCCCATCGGATGCATGGTCACTCTGCGCCGCGCGCGGATGTACGAGTTCCTGGATCGTCTGATACAAGTGGCCCTTCCCCAAGTGAGGGACTTCAAGGGCGTGTCGGATCGGTCCTTCGATGGTTGTGGCAACTACTCGCTGGGGATCCGCGAGCAGATTATCTTTCCTGAAGTGAGAGCGGAGTCGGTGGAACGGCTTCACGGGCTGACGGTGTCCATCGTGACCACCGCCCGGACCGATGAAGAAGGCAGAGCCCTGCTCAAGCATCTCGGAATACCGTTCGCCAGCGACGGGGGTACCACCAGTGGCTAAGAAGTGTCTGCGCATCAAGGCGGAAAGAACGCCGAAGTTCAAGGTACGGCATTACAATCGTTGCCCGCTTTGCGGCAGGTCCAGGGCATTTTATCGACGATTCCGGATGTGCCGGATTTGCCTGCGGCTTTTGGCCCGTCGGGGAGAGATTCCCGGGGTCATCAAGGCAAGCTGGTAGGAGGCGCAGTCTCGCATGAGTATGACCGATCCCATTGCAGACATGCTGACCCGGATGCGGAACGGCGGGATGGCGAATCACGAAACCGTGGATGTCCCGTGGTCCCGACTCAAGGAAAGCATCATGAAGGTCCTGGTGGAGGAGGGGTACGTCCGGCAAATCCGGCGCATCCAGGTCGAAGGCCAAGTGCAGGATACGCTCCGAATCCATCTGAAGTACGACAGGAATCGTCAGCCGGTGATGGGTCAATTGAAGCGGGTCAGCCGCCCCGGACGGCGGGTCTATCTAGGCTACAGGGATATCCATCCGGTCCGCAAGGGGTTGGGAACCCACATTCTGTCCACACCGAAGGGAATCGTCGTGGACCGGGAGGCGGTCAAGGCCAAGGTCGGCGGCGAGTTGCTGTGTTCGATCAGTTAGAGGTGGTTTCGTGTCGCGTGTAGGAAAGCTGCCGATCATCTTGCCCGAAGCCGTCAAGGTTGTCCTGGAGGGCGCGGAAGTACGGGTCCAGGGCCCCAAGGGGACGTTGTCGCACAACGTCCCGCAGGACATCGAGGTGGACGTGGATGGAGACAGGCTTCATGTCCGCCGGAACGGGGAGACCAGGCCGGTGAGGTCGCTGCATGGCCTTACCCGGAAGTTGCTTGCGAATATGGTTGAAGGGGTCAGCCAGGGGTTCAGGAAGGTGATCGAGATCAACGGCGTCGGCTACCGCGCCGAGTTGAAAGACCAGTCGCTGCACCTGACCTTGGGTTTCTCTCATCCCATCGTGTTCCCGCTGCCGTCGGGTGTATCGGCCTCGGTGGAACGACAGACGGTGATCACCCTTGAGTGTCACGACAAGCAGGTGCTGGGCCAGGCGGCGGCGGAGTTGCGAAGCTTCCGTCCTCCCGAGCCCTACAAGGGCAAGGGTATCCGGTATCAGGGCGAGGTGGTCCTGAGAAAGGCCGGCAAGGCCATGGGTGGCGCGGCAGGTTGAACGAACGGGATCGGATGAACCGATGTTGACGAGCAAGAAAGTTCTGAGTCGCAAGCGACGGCAGCGAAGTGTGCGGAAGCGGACCACGGGGAGCGACGCCTGTCCCCGGCTTTGTGTGTATCGAAGCTCGAAGCACATCTACGCACAGGTCATTTCCGATGAGAGCGGGGTAACGCTGTTGAGTGCGTCGACGCTTTCGAATGAACCCGCCGGCTCCGAAGAGGGTAAGGGAGTCGAGGCGGCCAGACAGGTCGGCCGGGAGATCGCGAAGCTGTGCGAGGCCAAACGGATCGGCCGGGTGGTGTTCGACCGAAACGGGTTTCTCTTTCATGGACGGGTAAAGGCACTGGCGGAGGCTGCGCGGGAGGCTGGCCTCGTATTGTGATTCGGGGGTTGTTTTGGAACGAGTCGATCCGCAAGGCTTAGATCTCAAGGAGAAGGTTATCCACATCAGCCGCGTGGCGAAGGTGGTCAAGGGTGGACGACGCTTCAGTTTCAATGCTTTGGTGGTGGTGGGCGACGAAGCCTCGGTGGTCGGATACGGGCTGGGCAAGGCCAACGAGGTGCCCGAGGCCATTCGCAAGGGGGTCGAGCACGCAAAGAAGACGCTCCTTCGAGTGCCGCTGGTGGACGACAGCATTCCATTCGAGGTTACGGGCCGCTTCGGCGCGGGACATGTGCTGCTCAAGCCCGCCGCCCCCGGGACCGGGGTCATCGCCGGTGCGGGCGTGAGGGCGGTGGTGGAAGCGGCCGGAATTCCCAACGTCCTGAGCAAGTGCATCGGTTCCAACAATCCGCACAACCTCGTGAAGGCAACGTTCGAGGCCCTCAAGAACCTCAAGTCCCCGGAGGAAGTGTCGGACTTGAGGGGCAAGCCGCTGGCAGAGATTCGATAAGGGGAACCGTTCATGGATCTGGGTCGACTACGTCCTGCAAAAGGGACCAGACATGCAAAGAAGCGCGTGGGCAGGGGCGCGGGTTCGGGGACGGGCAAGACCTCCGGCCGGGGGCACAAAGGCCAAGGGTCCCGCTCCGGAGGCGGCGTAAGGCCGGGATTCGAGGGCGGCCAGATGCCGCTCACGAGGCGGGTGCCCAAACGGGGGTTCCATAACCCTTTTCGGACGACGTACACTCCCGTGAACCTGGACGGTCTCGGCCCGTTCGAGGCGGGTCAGGAAGTCTCGCCGGAATTGTTGCGGGAAAGGGGGTTGCTCGGTAGCGGGTTGGTGAAGATATTGGGCCGCGGAGAGCTGGACAGGCCGCTCACGGTAAAGGCTCACGGGTTCTCTCGCAGCGCGAGGGAAAAGATCGAGGCGGCAGGAGGCCGCGCCGAAGTCCTTGCCCATGCTTGAAGGTTTTCAGAGCGCGGGCCGCATTCCCGAGCTGAGGCGACGTATTCTCTTCACCTTGGCGATGTTGGCGGTCTATCGCGTCGGCGTGGCCATACCGACACCGGGCATTGACCGCGAAGGACTGGCGGCTTTCTTTGCCCAGGTCGAGGGCACGATCTTCGGCCTCTTCAATCTGTTTTCCGGGGGTGCGCTGGAGCAGTTCTCGGTCTTCTCGCTGGGCATTATGCCCTATATCAGCGCGTCGATCATTCTGCAGCTCCTGACGGTGGTTTTCCCCTACCTGGAACGCCTGTCGAAGGAAGGCGACGTCGGACGCAAGAAGATCACGCAGTACACGCGCTACGGCACCATCGTGCTCTCCATCATTCAGGGCATGATGATCAGCTTCGGCCTCGAAGGCACGCGGGGTCCCAACGGCGAGGCCATCGTGTTGGAACCGGGCTGGAACTTTCGCCTCATGACGGTTCTGACGCTGACCTCGGGAACGGCCTTCATCATGTGGCTGGGCGAGCAGGTCACCGAAAGGGGTATCGGCAACGGCATATCGTTGATCATATTCGCGGGCATCGTGGCGGCACTCCCGTCGGCGGTGACCTCCACGTTTCAATTCGTGCGCGAAGGCGAGCTCAGCATCTTCTTCGTGGTCTTTCTGCTCTTGTTCGTGGTGCTGGTGGTGGGTGTGATCATTTTCATGGAGCGGGGACAGCGGCGAATACCGGTCCAGTATGCGAAACGTGTGGTGGGGCGGAAGATGTACGGCGGACAAACGTCTCATCTGCCTCTCAAGATCAACACGTCCGGCGTGATTCCCGTGATCTTCGCGTCGTCGGTGCTCATCTTCCCGGCCACGATCGCGCAGTTCGTCCAGAATCCCTGGGCCCAGGCGTTGGCCGGGTCCATGGCGCCAGGGCGTTGGTTGCATGACCTGCTGTACGTCGGTCTGATCATGTTCTTCTGCTACTTCTATACCGCAGTGGTGTTCAATCCGGTGGACGTGGCCGAGAACATGAGGAAGTACGGCGGTTACGTGCCGGGTATCCGCCCGGGCAAGAGGACCGCGGAATTCATCGACAGGGTGCTGTCGCGGATCACCCTAGGGGGCGCCATCTATCTGTCCCTGGTGGCGCTCTTGCCGACGATCCTGATATCGCAGTTCAACGTTCCGTTCTTCTTCGGCGGAACCGCCCTGCTGATTGTGGTCGGCGTGGCGCTCGACACGGTATCGCAGATGGAAACTCACATGATATCGAGGAACTACGAGGGTTTCATGAGGCGGGGGCGCATCCGGGGCCGGAGGGGTTGAGGAACGCAGGGCCGCCCTGTTGGCTTTGGGCGACGGGTGCGGGATCGAATTTGTCGGTTAGGTGGTCCTCAGATGATTTATCTCAAGTCCCGAGCGGAGATAGAGACGATGCGCCGCGCCGGCGTCATCGTGGCGGAGGTGCTTGAAACGCTGAAGGAGACCGTACGACCGGGGATGACCACCTTGGAGCTGGACGAGTTGGCGGAGCGGTTGACCTATGAGAAGGGCGCCAAGCCGGCTTTCAAGGGTTATGCCGTGGCCGGCAGGGTGTTCAGGAACAGCCTGTGCACGTCGATCAACGAAGAGATCGTGCACGGGGTCCCTTCCGAACGGGTGCTCGCGGAAGGGGATATCCTGGGGATGGACTTCGGGGTGGTGTACGAGGACTTCTACGGCGACTCGGCGGTGACGGTAGGTCTCGGTGAGGTGAGCCCGGAGGCCGGGCGCCTCATGCAGGTGACGGAAAAGGCCCTGAACGAGGGTATCGAGATGCTGCGCGAGGGCAACCGCCTGGGTGACTTGGGCAACACCATACAAGGTATCGCGGAGGGGTCGGGTTATTCGGTGGTACGGGAGTTCGTGGGTCACGGTATCGGCAAGAAGCTTCACGAGGAACCACCGGTACCCAACTATGGCGACGCGGGCAAGGGATGCCGGCTGCGGGCGGGGATGGTCCTGGCCGTGGAACCCATGGTCAATGCCGGACGGAAGGAAATCATGATCCTGGACGATGGTTGGACGGCCGTCACCCGGGACCGGAGTCTCGCGGCCCATTTCGAGCACTCCATCGCGATTACCGCGGACGGGCCGTATGTATTGAGTCGGCTATAGCGCCGTATCCCGCAGTGCCCTGGAACGAGGTCGGAAGTGAAAGTACGAGCATCGGTCAAGAAGATCTGCAACAAGTGCAAGATCATTCGCAGAAAAGGCGTTGTAAGGGTCATCTGCGTCACGCGGAAGCACGCCCAGCGGCAGGGTTAGCGATTCCTGTGGCACAGGGCGCCTGGTGACAGGCTGACTCGGAGGGAGTGATTCATGGCACGTATTGCCGGGGTGGACCTGCCCAAGAACAAGAGCATGGAAATCGCCCTGACCTATATCTATGGTATCGGCTCGACCACGTCCCGGAGTATTCTGAAGGAAGCCGGAATTCAGTTCGAGCTCAAGTCCGACGACCTGTCCGACGACCAGGTCGTCGTGATACGGCGGATCATCGATCAGGAAGTGAAGGTGGAGGGCGACCTGCGGCGCGACGTCACCATGGACATCAAGCGCCACATGGACATCGGCTCGTACCGAGGCCTTCGGCACCGGCGGGGACTTCCTGTGAGGGGACAACGCACCCATACCAACGCGCGTACCCGGGTGGGACCCAGGCGGGCCATTGCCGGAAAGAAGAAGCCGCCGTCCAAGGGTTAGCTCTTCGGCTGCGCTTCGCTACGCTCAGGACGAACGGAGGGATAACCTCTCGCAACCGTTTGTCCCGAGCATTTCAAGGGCCTCACGGTCCAGGGCCAATGGCAATAACTGCCCAAAAATCGTGCAGCTACCTGGAAGCGTAGCGAAACGAGGTCGAAGGACGGGCTCAAACCAGAACAGGAGCATCCATGGCTCAGGCCGCGAGAAAAGCGCGTGATGCGAGGGCGCCGAGGAAACGGCGCGGGCGAAAGAACATCGCCGAAGGGGTGGCGCATATCCATTCCACCTTCAACAATACGATCATCACGATATCGGACACCCAGGGTAACGTCGTGGCGTGGTCGAGTGCCGGCGCCATCGGCTTCAAGGGATCCCGCAAGGGTACACCCTTCGCGGCGCAACAGGCGGCGGACAATGTGGCGCGCAAGGCCGTGGACCACGGCATGCATTCGATACAGGTGTACGTGCGCGGGCCGGGCTCGGCCAGGGAGTCGGCCCTGAGATCCCTTCAATCCGCGGGATTGAACATCAGCCTGATCAAGGACGTGACACCCATTCCCCATAATGGCTGCAGGCCTCCCAAGCGAAGGCGTGTGTGAGAGGAGATAGTGAGTGGCTAGGTATCATGGTCCCGTGTGTCGGCTTTGCCGGCGAGAGAATCTGAAGCTGTTTCTCAAGGGAGAGCGGTGTTACACGGACAAGTGCGCCATCGAGCGGCGCAACTATCCTCCCGGTCAACATGGCCAAAGACGGCTCAAGTTCTCCGAATACAGTCTCCAGCTCAGGGAGAAGCAGAAGGTCAAGCGCATGTACGGGCTGCTCGAGAAGCAGTTCAGGGGCAGTTTCGAGACGGCCGAAAAGGCGCGCGGGATCACTGGCGAAAATCTCCTGGTGATACTGGAAAGACGGCTCGACAACGTCGTGTACCGGCTCGGATTCGCCTGTTCGAGGGGCGACGCCCGCCTGCTGGTGCGGCATGGCCACGTCTTGGTCAACGGCCGGCGGGTGACCATTCCTTCGTATCGCGTCGGGGTGGGCGACGTCGTCTCGGTGGCCGAAAAGAGCCGCAAATCGGAGAGGGTCATCTCCGCGATGGATGGCGCCCAAAGGCGTGGCGTGCCCGACTGGATCCAGGTCGACCAGGAGAACTTCTCCGGCACCGTCAAGGTCCTTCCGAGCCGTAGCGACATAACGACGCCCATCAACGAGAAGCTCATCGTAGAGCTTTATTCCAAGTAACGCGGGAACCGTGTTGGAGATCCCATGCACAAGCATTGGAGCGAATTGATCAAACCTGACACCATAGAGGTCGACGAGAAGAGCCTGACCGCTACCTATGGCAAGTTCGTGGGAGAACCCTTCGAGAGAGGGTTCGGCCAGACCATCGGCAACAGTCTGCGACGCATCCTGCTGTCGTCGCTCCGGGGTGCGGCCATCACCTCCGTCCAGATCGACGATGCGCTGCACGAATTCTCCACCATCCAGGGCGCGACCGAGGACGTGACCGATATCATTCTGAATCTGAAAGAAGTACGGCTCAAGCTGCACGACTCGGAACGAGAGGTTATACGGATCGAATCGAGGGGCCCGAAGGAGGTGTTGGCCAAGGACATCGTCAGGGGGCCGCAGGTCGAGATCCTCAACCCCGACCATCACATCGCGTCGCTCTCGAAAGAGGGGCGGCTGAACGCCGCCATGGTGGTACGGACGGGGCAGGGATACGTGCCGGCGGAACGCAACCGGGAAGAGGATCAGCCCGTCGACACGATCTTCATGGACGCGGTTTTCTCGCCCATCCGCAAGGTCAACTTCAACGTGACCAACGCCCGGGTCGGCCAGCGGACCGATTATGACCGCCTCGTCCTGGAGGTGTGGACGGACGGAAGCGAGAAGCCCGAGGATGCACTGGCGTACGCTGCCGGGATTCTTCAGGACCAGGTCGCCATCTTCATCGACTTTCGAGAGGGACCGAGACCGGCCGAGAACGAGGGCGATGCCGAAGCCGCGCTGCTCAACGAGAACCTGTTCCGTGCGGTGGAGGATCTGGAATTATCCGTCCGGGCGCAGAACTGCCTGCAGAACGCCGACTTGAAATACATCGGCGAGTTGGTGCAGAAGACCGAACAGGAGATGCTCAAGACGAAGAACTTCGGGCGCAAATCCCTGAACGAGATCAAGGAGTTGCTCGGCGAGTTGGGGCTGGAGCTGGACATGAAGCTGGATCATTTCCCCGACCGCGAGGAACTCGAGGGCCGAAAACAGGCTGATCAGAAGGAGACGGCGTAGTCCATGCGGCACCTGAAAAAAGGCAGAAAGCTGAACCGTAGTCCCAGCCACCGTCTGGCCTTGTTGCGCAACATGGCCACGTCGCTCCTCCGCCACGATCGTATCACCACCACCGATGCGAAGGCCAAGGAACTGCGGCGTTGGGCGGACTGGCTGATCACGCTTGGCAAGGATGGCAGCCTGCATGCTCGCCGACGCGCTTTGGCCTTCGTTCAGGACAAGGGCGTGGTGGCGCGGTTGTTCAACGAGCTCGGGCCGCGTTTCGAGGATCGTAACGGCGGCTACACCCGGATCGTCAAGGTCGGGCGTCGTCGGGGCGACTCGGCGCCGCTTTCCGTTATCGAGCTTGTTCCGGCAGGCGCTGGAACGGAAGCCGCGGCAGTTGCATCAGACGAAACGGCAGGCGAATCGACCGCGACCGCCAGGCAGTAGCGGCCTCTCCGGTCCATGGCCAACCATCGAAAGGCGACGGATGGCGGTAAGGTGTATTTCAGCCGCCGCCAGTTGTTCGTCGTTGCATCCCTTTTAGTCGCCGCGTCGACCCTCATCTTTATTTTCGGGATCCTGATCGGACAGAGTATAGAGGAGCGAAAGCTTCTGCGCCGGGAGGAACCCGTGGTCCAGGTTCCCGCCAGGTCCGGCGCCCCCAAGGACGACCAGGAGTTGACGTTCCGCGAAACGTTGACCAACCCGAAGCCTGCCCCGACGGGTGCCGAAGAGAAGCGCGGCGAAGCCGGCGGCGGGAAGACCCCGTGGGCCGTGCAGATCACTGCTTCCCGAAGCCGCGCCGTCGCGGACAAAATGGCGGCCGAGCTCAAGAAGCGCGGCTACCTCGCCTACGTGACCTCTGGAACACTGAACCGAAAGACGTTCTACAGGGTACGGGTGGGAGCCTACAGGACCCGTCAGGAGGCCATGGCCGATCTTCAACGGCTCAAGGCCGCGGATTACAATAACGCGATGATAACGAGGACCCAATGAACATCCAGCAAGCCATAGTCCAACTGGTGGCCGGCGCCAACCTTGCGGAAAAGGAGATGGTTGACGTCATGAATCAGGTCATGACGGGCGAGGCCACTCCAATCCAGGTGGGAGCGTTCCTGACCGCGTTGCGGATCCAGGGTGAAACCGTGGCGGAAGTGACCGGTGCGGCCCGGGTCATGAGAGAGAAGGCAGTGCACGTCGACGCGGGCGAAGGGTGCGTTCTGGATACCTGCGGCACCGGAGGGGACGGCAAGAATACCTTCAACATTTCCACCACGGTCGCCTTCGTGGCGGCGGCCGCGGGCATTACCGTGGCCAAACACGGCAATCGTGCCGTTTCCAGCGGCTCCGGCAGCGCGGACGTCCTGGGCGCCCTCGGCGTGAAGATCGACGTACCCAGGGAGATGGTGGAGCGATGTCTGCGCGAGGTGGGGCTCGGCTTTCTGTTCGCGCCGCTTTTGCACGGGGCCATGAAGTATGCGGCAGCTCCGCGTCGAGAGGTCGGCATACGCACCATTTTCAATCTTTTGGGACCTTTGACCAACCCGGCCAGGGCCAGCCATCAACTCATCGGCATCTACGACGGCACGCTGCTCGAAACCGTTGCGCAGGTTCTGGGCAACTAGGAAGTGAGCGGGCCATGGTGGTCCACGGCGAGGAAGGCCTTGATGAAATCTCTCTCGGCGGTCCCACCGCGGTGGCCGAGTGGAAGGATGGAGCCGTTACCCGCTACACCCTCAACCCGGAGGAATTCGGCTTCGAGAAGTGTCCCGCGGAACGGCTGACGGCGTCGGATCCGGCGGAATGTGCGGCCGCGGTAACGTCCGTCCTCGGGGGAGAACCGGGCCCGGCCCGGGACGTGGTGCTGATCAACAGCGGCGCGGCGCTCTGCGTTAGTGAACGGGTATCCACCCTGGCCGACGGCATTGGCATGGCTCGGGAACGAATCGACTCGGGGGCCGCACTCGACAAGCTCCAACACCTCGTCCGGCTCACCAACGAGGCGTGAAGGCGGGATGAGAAACGATTTTCTCGAACGGATCGTGGCGCACGTGCGCACCCGGACCGAGTCCCGCCTGAAGGAGCACCCGATAGAGTCGCTGAAGGACAGCCCGCTTTACCAGCGGGAGCCTCGGGGATTCCTGAAGTCGCTGTCGCGACCCGGACGCCACGTCATCGCCGAGGTGAAACGGGCCTCGCCCTCCCAAGGGGTGATCCGCCGGGACTTCGATCCTGTCGACGTCGCGTCGCGTTACGAAGCCGACGGCGCCACGGCCCTTTCGGTGGTCACCGAGGAACGCTTCTTCAACGGTTCCCTCCGGTATCTGACCGACATCTCGGCGACGGTCTCGTTGCCGCTTCTCAGGAAGGATTTCATCCTCGCTCCCTACCAGTTGGTGGAGGCGCGCAGTTTCGGCGCGGACGCCGTGCTGCTGATCGTCGCGATGCTGGACGAGGACGAGTTGAAGACGCTTCACGCCGAGGCCCGGTCCCTTTCCCTGGACGTGCTGGTGGAGGTACACTCGGAACGCGAGTTGGAGACGGCCTTGGAAATCGGCGCATCCATGATCGGAATCAACAATCGGGACCTGCACACCTTCCAGGTGGACCTCGGAGTCGCTGAAGCCCTCCTGCCGCGATTCCCGGCGCATGTGCTGGCGGTGTGCGAGAGCGGCATCAAGGACGTCGAGCACATCGAGCGACTCGAGGCCTCCGGGGGGCGGGTCTTTCTGGTCGGCGAGACGCTCATGCGTGCCAGGGACCCGGGCGCGAAGCTTGCCGAGCTTCTCGGGGCGGACGCCGCCGTCGAACGCGATGGTCAAGGTTAAGATTTGCGGCGTTACCAACGCCGAGGATGGGTTGAGGGCGGTGGAGTACGGCGCGGACGCCCTGGGGTTCAACTTCTATCCGCCGAGCCCGAGATACATCCAGCCCGACAATGCGGCCGTGATACTCCGGGAGTTGCCTCCCGGAATCTGCACAGCCGGCCTGTTCGTCAACGAATCGCGGCGGCACGTGACATCCGTGTTGCGGTCGTGCCGGTCCCCTGAAAGCAACGGCCTCACCGCCGTCCAGTTCCACGGTGACGAGGATCGCCTTTTCTGTACCCGCTGGCCGCTGAAGGTGATCAAGGCGTTCCGCGTCCGGGACGAGGAGACCATCGGCCGGATCGGGGAATATCCGGTGGACTACTACCTCCTGGACTCCTGGAGCCGGGGGTTCGGCGGCTCGGGATCCGCGTTCACCTGGAGGTGGCTGCGGGAGCCGATGGCACGTCCCGTGATCCTCGCGGGTGGCCTCGATATCGAAAATGTCAGCGAGGCGGTGCGGGTGGTGAAGCCCTTCGGCGTAGACGTTTGCACCGGCGTCGAGGCGGCACCGGGCCGCAAAGACCATCAGCGAATGAAGGAGTTCATCGCCGCAGCCAAGGCGGAATGACAGGCTCCTGGGAGCGGGTTTCAAACCCGTCCGTGTCCCGGTATCGTGACTTCCTATCAGCAGAGTCTTGACTTCATCTACAATCTTCGCGGTGCTGAGATCGACCTGCGGCTGGATCGCGTGTCGCAGGCGTTGTCGTTGTTCGACCACCCCCAGAACCGGTTCCGGGTCTGTCATGTCGCGGGGACCAACGGCAAGGGGTCCACTGCCGCCATGATCCATTCGGTGCTGTCGGCGGGGCGTTACCGGGTCGGGCTCTACACCTCGCCGCACCTGGCCGATTTCACTGAGCGAATCCGCATCGGCAAACGGCGCATCACGCGGGCCGCGGTGGTCGCCTTGGTCCGGGAGGTCGCCGAGCGAACGAGGCAGGCATCCTTGTGTCTGACGTTCTTCGAGTTCGCGACGGTCATGGCCTTTCTGCACTTCGCCCGGGAACGGGTGGAGGTCGCCGTGGTCGAGGTGGGGCTCGGAGGGAGGCTCGACGCCACCAATGTGGTCCACCCGGATGTTTGCGTGATCACGACCATCGCCAGGGACCACGAGCGTTTTCTCGGCGCCCGGATCGGCTCCATCGCGCGGGAAAAAGGCGGCATCATCAAACCCGGAGTCCCCCTGGTCTGTGGCGCCCTGCCCCCCGCCGCCCAACGCGTCGTACACCGGATCGCACGCTCGCGGGGAGTTTGGGTCTACCGGTGGGGCAAGGATTTCTCCGTCACGCCGCATGATGGTCGGCGTTTCGACTACTGCGGCCGGGAACGGTCGTGGAACCGTCTGAACCTGAGCCTGCGCGGCGAGTACCAGCGACACAACGCTGGAGTCGCCCTGGCGTCCCTCGAGACCCTGCACGGCGTTCTGCCGGTCCACGAGGATGCGGTCCGCTCCGGCCTCCGGTCGGTGGCATGGCCGGGCCGGCTGGAGGTCCTGTCAGGGTCTCCCACCATCATATTGGACGGAGCGCACAACGACGGCGCGGTGGCGGCGCTCATCAAGGAGATGCCGGAGCTGTTGGGCGGCAGGAAGGTCCGTTTGTTGTTCGGCAGCATGCGCGACAAGGATTGGTCTTCCATGCTAACCGCGCTCTGCGGCGTGTCCATGGAGGTGGTTCTGACCCGGCTGCCGACCGAACGGGGCGCCGACCCGAGCGCGCTGTCAGCGGCCTTGCCCCGAGGGTTGCCGGCAACCATGGTGGATGATCCCGTCGCGGCCATCGCCGGCCTCGTGGCGGACCGACAACGACACGACGATCCGATTCTGGTGGCGGGCTCCCTATACCTCGTGGGGGCGGTCCGCGCCAAGGCCCTTGAACTGTCGAAACGGTCGCGGCGGCATTGACCATGTTTCGCCGGCGTTCGCACATAGTGGCGTGGCTCCTGGTATCCTGCTGCGGGTTGTCATCCGCGGGTGTGCCCCAGGCCCGGTCCGGGGACGACACGGAGCGGATCGAGGTGTCGGCGGAGGACTCCATCGAGGCGCGCCGGGGGGGCGACACCGTCGAGGCCAGGGGCAACGTGGAGATCCGGCGACGAGAGTCGGTTTTCGGAGCGGACTCCGTGGAGATCGACAGAGCGAAGCGGAGGTTGCGCGCCAGGGGTTCGGTCTTTCTCCGTGATCCGGCGTACCGGCTGCGGGCGTCCGGGCTCGAAATGGACCTGGCGGATGAGACCGGCACGATTCTCGACGCCGAGGTGTTCATCGAGGACGGCAACGTCAGTCTGAGCGGAACCCGCGTGGAGAAATTCGCCGGACAGACCTACAAGGTCGAAGACGGTCTCTTCACCACGTGTCTTTGCGAGGACGGGACGCCTCCGTGGCGCATCGGCGCCAGGGAGATTCGCTTGGGCAAG
The DNA here is from genome assembly GCA_963422385.1 of Binatia bacterium. Classification (GTDB taxonomy): domain Bacteria; phylum Desulfobacterota; class Binatia; order UBA9968; family JAJDTQ01; genus JAJDTQ01. The sequence goes on from OY729432.1 coordinate 1,848,146, forward strand.
GACGGAAAGACGGCGGCGGACGACGTCACTTTCTACGTGTACGATGTGCCGGTGCTGTATCTGCCCCGCGCGTACTTTCCCCACGTTACCGACCGCGCGACCGGCCTGCTGGTGCCTTCTTTGGGCTGGTCCGACCAGGCCGGAACCCTCTATCGGCAGCCCTTCTTCTGGGTCCTGGACAAAAGCAACGACGTGACGCTCAACCTCGCCGTCGAGTCCGAGACCCGTGTCGGCTTCACCGGACAATACCGGACCGTATTCAACGCGAGTACGGACGGGCGGTTGGATGTCTCCTACTTCAACGAGCGGATGCGCGCGGTCCGGTCCGTGAAGGACAGGGAGATCGCCGATCGTACCATTCCACCGGACCGCTGGAGTGTCCTGCTGACTCACCGGCATCGCCAACCGTCCGGCTGGGCGACGTTCAGCGACGTGGCGCTCTACAGCGACAGCCTGGCGCCCCGGGAGCTGATGGAATTCTCCGACTTGAACGCCACCGAGAGGAAGCTTGCGCGCACGAGCCGCTACAACCCGTCCCGACTCGGATTCTATTGGCACGAGTCGGGGATGACCCTGGAAGGGGAGATGGACTACCTCCAGGACCTGGTCCAACCACAGCGGCAGGCGCTCCATCGAATCCCCCACCTTGCCTTCAGCGGCACTCGCCGGCTCGGCCGCCGCCTCGACCTGGGATGGGACGTCGCGGTGACCCACTACGTGCGGAAGGAACTGGCGGACGGTCTGAGGGTGGACATCCGGCCCGAGTTCACGTGGCCGGTAACGGTCGGACGTTACTTCGGACTCGCCACCAGCGTCGCTCTGCGTGAGACCCTGTATCGTCTGGATTCCGTCGACGGAAAGTTCGATGCCGCGCGCAATGATTTCTCCGGTACATTCACCCGCAACCGTTCGCGTGAGCTGGTGGAGATCCGATCGACCCTGGCCACGTCGTTGAGCCGTACATATGACCGGAACCCCGGTGGGTGGAGCCGGATCCGGCACGTGGTGGAGCCCGCGGTCGAGTATCTGTTCATCCCCGCCACGGACCAACGCGACATCCCCATCTGGGACCCCATCGACCGGATCAACCGCCGCAACCTGCTTACGTTCTCACTGACGAACCGCTTTTGGGTGAAGGGCGGATCGGACCCCTTGCCGGTTCCCGGTGACGGCAGTGCCGTCGAACGCAACCGCGGTGCCGAACCGGGCATGGTGGCCCGGTTCGCCCACGCCCGGTTCGCCGGGAGCTTCGACCTCGATCGCGCCCGCAGGGGAGAGGACGGCCTGTCCAACGTGGATATCGGCCTGGGTCTCAGCCCGACGGACAACTTCGATGCCGTCGTCGGTCTGGGCATCGACCCCGGACCCTGGAATATCCGTGAGGCCTCATTGGGATTCGGGTTGTTCGATGCCGAACCGCCGGAGACGACCGCGCCCGACGCGGACTTCCGCCGTCCCAACGGCTTTTCCTTGCACTACCGTCATATTCGAGCGAATCCGCTCTCGCCTCTCGCGGATCACGCCAATCTCCATCTCCTGCCGGACTGCCCCGGCGACCCGCGGTGTGTTCAACGGGGACCCCTGGAAGGCGTTCACGCCAGCGGCCTCTTGCGTATCGGCGATCGTCTCCTGTTGCTCTACGACGGCAGCTATGACGGCGCTTCGGGCCGCTTGACGCGTAACCAGGTAGGCATCAAGTATCTCTCGCGGTGCCGGTGCTGGACCTTTGCCGCGTTCGTGGACATGCGGACCAACCCGGATCGAACTCTTCTCTCCGTCAAGTTCAACCTCCCGGGCCTGGGTTCCTAGTGTCGTGTCCGGTAAATTCGCAAGATAATTTACTGGTCTACTGGTCTTTTTTGCCGTCGGCTACGTTGCTCTTCCTCGCGTGGTATTGGCCACTGCTCGTCGTCGCGCCTTGCCGACGACAAAATCCTGCGCAACTTGTCTTGCGAATTTACGGGACACGACACTGGGGGAACGCTCCCTCGGCGCCTGTGCCGGGTCGGTCGGCCTGGATTTTGCAACGTAGTGGAGCCATGGTCGTCAGGTCATTGGGCGTTGTCACATGGATGTTGCCGGCAATTTGCCTGTACGGGGTTTCGGCGTGGGCTCAGGAAGAGGGCCCGCTCCGGGCCGTGCCGGCGACGCCTCCACCCGCGGCCGCCTGGACCGCGGGGGTGCCGGACAGCGCCGACGTGGTGACCTTGAACTTCGATGGCGCCGACCTGGTCGAGGTCATCCACGTGTTGGCGCGGCACCTGCGGCTCAACTACACCGTCGATTCCGACGTTCAGGGCGTGGTCACCTTCTTCAGTGGACAACCGGTGAGGCGGGATGACCTCCTGCCCATACTCCACGGGATTCTTCGAATCCATGATGCGGTAGCCGTCAAGCAGGGAACGTTCTATCGGATTACCGCCATCTCGAAGGGTCCCGGCCTGGTCCGTCCAGATCGCATGAAGGGCGCCGGCGTCGTCATGCACGTCCTGCCCGTGCGCTTTCTCCCGGTCGCGGCCATGAAACGGTTGTTGGTCCCCTTCATGGGCGAGGGCGGGACGATTCTCGATCATGTACGCGGCAACTACCTGGTCGTTGTCGATTTACCGTCGAATATTCGACGTTTGTCGGAGATCAAGGCATTGATCGACGTCGAGGTATTTGCCGGCACTCGAATGGAACTCTACAAGCCCAAGGCGGCCGCGGCCCGTGATCTCGCACGGGAGATGTCGGAGGCGATGAATTTCCCGTTGGCGCCGGCGGCGCAAGGGGACACCTTCGCCGCCCGTTTCCTTCCCCTACCGCGGATCAATCAACTCCTCGTCATCGCGTACAGTGACGCGGCCTGGAACTACGTCAAGCGTTGGCTCGAGCGGATCGACATCGCGGACGAGACGGCGGCGCGAAAGGTCTTCATCCGGGCCGTCGAGAACCGCAAGGCGGCGGATCTCGCGTGGGTCCTGAGTCAGGTCTATGGGTCCGGCAGATCCTCGGCGCCCGGACCGAAACCGCGTTTGCCCGGACCCGGGAGTGCTTCGGGGCTCCGGGCCGGAGGAGGCGCGGACGGCGGTTGGCACGGTCTGTCTCCCGCCAAGGGTATGCGGACTGCAAGAGGCCGGGACCGGCGGCCGGCGCACGGAGAGGCGTTGGGCCCGCAGGTGCGCGCACCGGAGGCGGTCGTGCCGTCGGAGGGTGCCGGGGAAGGTGTGCGCGTGGTGGCCGAGCCGGAGACGAACTCGCTGGTGATCTTCGCGACGCCGAGGGAGTATGCCGGACTCGTGGAAGTGCTCGGAAGGCTGGACCTGGTCCCGCGCCAGGTTCTCATGGAAGTGCTGGTGGCGGAAGTGACGCTCACGGATGATTTCGAGTTCGGCGTGGAGTATGCCCTGTCCAAGGGTGGATTCGGCCCCTCGGCCGCGGAGGGTCAGGGCCCGGATGAACCCGCCGCCGGCGCGGGGCTCCAGGCTCCCAATCCGGGCTTCGCCTCCATCGTCGACGCGGGACGCGACTTTCGCGTGTTCGTGAAGGCGCTGATGCAGGACGCTCGGGTGAAGGTATTGTCCTCGCCCCATCTCCTGGCGGTGGACAGTCGACCGGCCCGGATTCGCGTGGGCAGCGAACAACCGGTAGCCACCGGCATGATGGTCTCGCAAGAGGCCCGTGCCACGACGACCACGATACAGTTCAAGAACGTCGGCCGGATCCTGACCGTGGTTCCCCGGATCAACTCGGAGGGCCTCGTGAACCTGGAGGTCAGGGTCGAGGTCAGCGACGTGGGTGAAAGGGTGATGGTTGGAAGACAGTCCTTCGATGCCTTCAACGTGCGGGACGCGGAGACCACCGCGGTGCTTGAAGACGGCCAGACCCTGGTGATCGGCGGCATCATCACGGACAATCTGCGCAGGACGCGAATCGGCATTCCCTTGCTGATGGATGTGCCCGTTCTGGGTCCGCTGTTTCGCACGGACCTCGAACGGTCCCACCGGACCGAGCTCGTCATTCTGATCACCCCACGGGTGATCCGCAATCGACCGGAAGGCGAGTCCGTGACGGAACGGTTCCTGAGCAAGGTCCGGGCCGTCAGACGGGAACTGGAGGCCGGGCGGACGCCACACTAGACCGGCTCGTTGCGTTTCTTCAGCGTGTCCCAGGACTTGAGCCGCTCCCGGATGATCCTTTCATACCCTTCGTCGCCGGGCTCGTAGTAACGGCGCCCCTTGAGCTCCGACGGCAGGTACTCCTGTTCCGTGACGTGACCGGGTGCGTCATGTGGATATTGGTAGTCGGCGCCATAGCCCAGGGACTTCATCATGCCGGTGGGCGCGTTTCGCAGATGGAGCGGGGTGGGCAGGGCGCCCCGTTCGCGTACGTCCCGGGTGGCCTCCAACAAGGCTCGATAAGATGCATTGGACTTGGGCGCCGCGGCCAGGTAGACGGCCGCCTGGGTCATGGGAATCCGTCCTTCCGGCAGGCCGACGAAATGGAAGGCGTCTTTCGCGGCAACCGCCACCTGCAAGGCCCGCGGGTCCGCGTTGCCGACGTCCTCGGCCGCGAAAATGACCATTCGGCGCGCGATGAAGAGCGGGTCTTCCCCGGCCTCGATCATCCGCACCATCCAGTACACCGCGGCATCGGGGTCGCTGCCCCGCAGGCTTTTGATGAAAGCCGAAATCAGATTGTAGTGCTCTTCACCCGACTTGTCGTAGCGTAGCGGCCCGAGCTGCAGGGCCTGTTCCACGTGGGTCAGCTCGATGCGGGCGGTCCCGGAGTCGTTGCGCGCCAGTGTGACGGCCCCTTCGAGGGCGTTGAGCGCCACCCGGGCGTCGCCCCGTGCTCGCTGGACCAGCACGGCGCGGGCCTCCGGCGCGATGCCCAGGTCGGCGTCCCATTGTCCCCGTCCGCGTTCCGCCACGGCCCGGTCGACGACGTGGGTGAGTGTCTCCTCGGCCAGCGGATGCATCACGCATACGCGGCAGCGAGAGAGCAACGGCGAGATCAGCTCGAAGGACGGGTTCTCGGTGGTGGCGCCGATGAGGGTCAGGAGCCCGGCCTCGACGTGAGGGAGAAAGGTGTCCTGCTGGGACTTGTTGAAGTGGTGGATCTCGTCCACCAGGAGCACCACCGGCACGGCGCTCCGCTGCAAGCGTCTGGCGTCCGGCAGGATCTTCTTGAGGTCGCGGGTGCCCGAGCTTACCGCCGAGAACTGGATGCAGTGCGCATGGCAGGCATCGGCGAGAAGCCTGGCGAGGGTGGTCTTGCCGCACCCGGGTGGCCCCCAGAGAATGATCGATTGAAGACGGCCGGCGTCGGCCATGCCACGTAGCAGCTTGCCCGGGCCGAGCAGGTGTTCCTGTCCGAGCACTTCGCCCAGGCTGGTGGGTCGCATGCGCTCGGCCAAGGGTGCGTTCTTCGAGTCGCTGCGAGAAGTCGTGGAGTCGAACAGTTCCACGTCGTCATGGTGGGGCGGGATTCAGATCCACCCGTGCTCGCCCCGAACGCCGTCAGCGCGACGCCCGCGGTCTGCGGTCTTCTTCCAGGCGGGCCCGTTTACCCGAGAGTTTTCTCAGATAGTACAACTTGGCTCTGCGGACCCTGCCCTGAGTGACGATCTCGACCTTTTCGATACGTGGGGAGTGGAGTGGAAAGATGCGTTCCACTCCCACGCCGTACGACGTCTTGCGGACCACGAACGTTTCGCGACTGCCGCTCCCGGAGATGCCGATCACCACGCCTTCGAAGACCTGGATACGTTCCTTCTCGCCTTCCACGATGCGGACGTGGACGCGGACCCGTTGCCCGGGCTTGAGTGCCGGCGTTTCCCGCGTTTGCGCCTGTTCGATTCGGTCAATGACGTTCATTTGAGGCTCCCTTCCATCAACCGTCCCAGTATACGATCCAGCATGATGGCGGACGCAGCTCGTACGGAAAGATGATTGTAACCGTTCTTGCCCGCGATGGGTTCCAGCACCAAGTCAGAACGGGCGAAGACGGCATCGGCCAATCCCCAGCCCGTACCCAGCAGGATCATGCAGGGTACATCATCTGTTATTAGCATTTCCCGCATTTTTCCAAAAGTTATCCGATCGGTTCCGGCGCCGGTCCGGGCGGAAGTCGCCACCAGGCGGGGGGCGGTTCCGCATTCGCTTTGCGCGTCCGCTATCGCCGCGTCCAGGGTGTCGCGGACCCGGACGAGGGAAAGGGCTTCCCGGCGCGTGCCGTTGTAGGAGCCGCCATAGCCCCGTTCCCAGTGGTCGATGATCCTGGCCGCCAGCTTCTGGAGGGTCTTCACCGGATTGACGACATAGAAGCCCGCAACCCCGTACGTGCGGCAGGTGCGGGCAATGTCGTGAATGTCGAGGTTGGTGATGGACGAGGTGACGGTGTCGCCGCGCCGGTCGGAAACCGGATAGTGCAGCAGCGCCACGTAGACGTTTCCCCGCGGCCCGGCCTCAGCCGTCGCCTTGGCCAGCAGATCCGGCCGCAACCGGGCCGTCATCTCGATGCTCATTCTGCGACGCCACCGGCGGATCTCCCCGTGGTCGCCCGAGAGCAGAACCTCGGGAACTTTCATGCCCCTGTATTCCGGCGGCCGGGTGTACTGCGGATATTCCAGTAGTCCATCCACGAAAGAGTCCTCGCTGGCCGACTGCTCGTTGCCGAGGACACCGGGCACCAGCCGTGTGACGGTGTCGATGACGGTAAGAGCCGGAATCTCGCCGCCGCTCATCGTATAATCTCCGATGGACAGAACGTCGTCCGCGAAGCCCGTCACTCGTTCGTCGAACCCTTCGTAGCGGCCGCAGACCAGAATGACTTCCTCGTGGCGCAAAGTCGCCGCGGCGATGTCCTGATCGAAGACCCGGCCGCGCGGCGAGAGCAGGACTACCCGCGGGTTCTTGAGCCTGCGCCGGCAGTCCTCGATGGCCTCGATGAGCGGCTCCGGTTTCAGCACCATGCCCTGGCCGCCACCGTAGGGATAGTCGTCGGCGGTGCGGTGCCGGTCCCGGGTATAGTGTCGCAGGTCCACCAGATCGATGGAGACGAGCTTCTTCTCCCGGGCGCGCTTGAGGATGCTGTGAGCGAGGGGAGAGTCGAAGATCTCCGGGAACAGCGTGATGACCGAGAAATGCATGGCTGGTCCTCGTCGTCGTCGGCTGCGTTGCACTTCCTCGCGTGGCATCGGCCAAGGGACGGGTTTGAAACCCGCCCCTACAGCTCCAGCAGTCCGTCGGGCGCGTCGATGGTGATGGTCCTCTTCACGATGTCGATCTGCCGGATGAATTCCTTGATCGCCGGGATCAGATGCTCTTTCCCGGGCCCGGCAACCACCAGCAGGTCGCCGCCTTGCCTGGGCCATATCCGGGTGACCGTGCCGAGGCGCTCCCCTTCGGCGTCCACGACCTCGAAACCCACCACCTCGTCGTGGTAGTACTCGGACGAGCTCAACGGCGCGAGCGTGTCCTGCCGCACCGACAACCGGCAGCCCACCAGCTCTCGGGCCGCGTCCATGTCATCGATGCCCCGGAGCTTCAGAAGAGCGACCCCGCCATGGGGTTTGGCTTGGTCGACCCGGAAAGTGAGCCGGGTTTCACCACGTGCCAACTCCGCCTCCGTGCTCGAATAGAGCGTGCGGCCTTGCGGATTGAACAACCTTAGCCGGAGCCAGCCGGCTACGCCGTGCGTGGCTACGATGTCGCCCAAGGCGATCTGGTTGGTGGACAATGAAAGAGGGCGGCGGTTACTGTTCGTCGATGATCTCGAGAACGATCTTCCGGTCGTGTCTCGCAGCGGCAGCGTTCAATATCGTTCGCAGAGATTTGGCGGTGCGTCCCTGTTTGCCGATGATCCGGCCGAGATCTTCCTGGGCGACCTTGAGCTCCACGACGGATGCGTTGTCGTCCTGCGTTTCCGTGACCTCGACGGCGTCGGGCTGGTCCACGATGGATTGCGCAAGATACTGTACCAGTTCCTTCAAGAAAGCGTGTCTCCTGTGGGGTCCGGGTGCGGGCGGGTTTGAGAGCCGCCCCTACGTCGATGCGGCCGCGCTTGCCTCCTTCGCTGCTCTCTTCATGAGATTGCGCACGGTCTGTGTCGGTTGCGCCCCCTGCTTCAGCCATCCGTCGACCCTGGCTTGGTCGAGCCTTAACGTGGCGTCGGGAGTCCGTGGGTCGTAGGTGCCTACCTGCTCGATGAATCTTCCGTCACGGGGAGTCCGGGCGTCCGCCACCACGATACGGTAGTACGGCCGCTTCTTGGCGCCGTGTCGACTCAGTCTGATCTTTACGCTCATATTGGATAGCTTCTTTCTCTGGTTTTCTACAGTTTCTAGTTCATTGGAACGGCGTTGACAAACGGCTCAACATGCCGCGCCGCTTGGCCCCCGGCTTCTTCATCCGCTGCATCATCTTCTTCATCTCCATGAACTGTTTCATGAGACGGTTGACGTCGGTCACGGTGGTCCCGCTCCCCTGGGCGATGCGCCGACGCCGGCTGCCGTTCAGCAGCACCGGGTTCCGGCGTTCCTTGAGCGTCATGGAGTTGATGATCGCCTCGATGCGCTTGATCTCCTGCTCCGCGTGGGACATGTTCACCTGCTGGCCCAGCTTCCTCCCCCCGGGCACCATGTCCAGCAGGCTGCCGATGGAGCCCATCTTCTTGATGGCCTGCATCTGCGTCTGGAAGTCCTCCAGCGAGAATTCCCCCTTGCGCATCCGCTGTTCGAGCTTCGGGGCGGTCTTCTTGTCGACGGCCTGCTCCGCCTTCTCGATAAGCGACAGCACGTCGCCCATGCCGAGAATGCGCGACGCCATGCGATCCGGAAAGAACGGCTCCAGCGCGTCCGCCTTTTCCCCGACGCCGACGTAGAGCACCGGCTTGCCCACCACCGCCTTTACGGAAAGCGCCGCTCCGCCCCGGGCGTCGCCGTCCATCTTGGTCAGGATCACCCCGGTGAGGTCCAACGCCTCGTTGAAGCCCTGCGCCTGATTGACCGCGTCCTGCCCGATCATGGCGTCGAGGGTCAGGAGGACGTTGCGGGGGTCCAGGGCCGAGCGAATCGCCACCAACTCCCGCATCATCTTCTCGTCGATGTGCAGCCGCCCGGCGGTGTCCACGATCAGTACGTCGCAAAGCCTTTGGTTCGCCTTGTCGAAGGCGCCGCGGCAGATCTCCACCGGTGCCGAGCTGTCGCCGGAGTCGTACACCGGCAGCCCGTGCTCGTCGCACAGCGTGCGCAGTTGCTCCCTGGCCGCCGGCCGATACACGTCCGCGGACACGAGGTAAGGCGTCCGTTTCTGCTGCTTCTTCAGGTGCAGCGCCAGCTTGACGGCGGATGTGGTCTTGCCCGATCCTTGAAGGCCCACCAGCATCAGCACCACCGGTTGCCGCCCCTTGAGATCCAGGCCGGTGGCCTCCCCGCCAAGGATCTTGACCAGCTCTTCCTTGACGACCTTGATGAGCTGCTGGTCCGGCGTCAGGCTCTGAAGCACGTTCTGACCCATGGACTGGGCCTGGACCGACTCCATGAAGCTCTTGACCACCTTGAAGTTGACGTCCGCCTCCAGCAACGCGAGCCGCACCTCCCGCAACGACTCCGCCACGTTGGACTCGGTGATCCTGCCGTGGCCCCGAAGCCGCTTGAAGGTTTCCTCCAGCTTGTCGGTCAGGCTTTCGAACATGTCTACTCATTCACTCCAGAGTGTGCCCTCAAACCTTTCCAAGGTCTCTGGAGCCGGTAACGGGCCTTCCCAGGCTTTGGATCGCTAACAGAGTTTGGCTGCTGCCTTGCTGCGGAGGTGGGGGATCAGCTTCTTCTTGTATCCGAGTCATTGTGTCCACGAGTGCCATTGCTGCTCTCCCTCGACTGTTTCAATATGCCAGCTTCACGATGCAGGTCAATCCTCCGTACCCGAATCGGGCAGGGCCGGTTAGCATGTTCGACCTTGAGACGCCTTTACCATTGACGGCAAAAGGGCCTGGAGCCTCTTCTCCGAGACGCCCCAGGCCCTTGATCTGCCGGAATGGCAGGTTACACCGGAACGGCAGGCTACATCATTCCGCCCATTCCGCCCATGCCTCCCATGCCACCCATTCCTCCCATGCCGCCGCCCGGAGGCATCGGGGGCATGGCGGGCTTGTCTTCGGGCTTCTCGGCCACCATGGCCTCGGTGGTGAGCAACAGGCTGGCGATGGAAGCGGCGTTCTGCAGCGCCGTCCGCACCACCTTGGTGGGATCGATGATCCCGGCCGCCAACAGGTCCTCGTAGGTTTCCGTGGCCGCGTTGAGGCCGATGTTGCCCTCGCTTTCCTTCACCTGCTGCAGAGCGATGGAACCGTCGACGCCGGCGTTGGTGGCGATCCGGCGAAGCGGCTCTTCCAGGCACCGCTTGACGATGCTGACGCCCACCTGCTCGTCTTCGGAGACCTTGAGGTTTTCCAGAGACGGAATGGACCGCAACAGCGCCACGCCGCCGCCCGGCACGATGCCTTCCTCGACCGCCGCCCGCGTCGCGTGCAGGGCATCTTCCACCCGGGCCTTCTTTTCCTTCATCTCGATCTCGGTGGCCGCGCCGACGTTGATGACGGCAACGCCTCCCACCAGCTTGGCCAAGCGCTCCTGGAGCTTCTCCCGGTCGTAATCCGACGTGGTCTCGTCGATCTGCGCGCGGATCTGCTTGATGCGGCCCTCAATGTCGGCCTTCTCGCCGGCACCGTCGACGATGGTGGAGTTTTCCTTGTCCACCACGATCCGCTTGGCCTGGCCGAGATCCTGCAGCGTGACGTTATCGAGCTTGATGCCGAGCTCCTCGGCGATGAGCTTCCCGCCCGTCAGGATGGCGATGTCTTCCAGCATGGCCTTTCTGCGGTCACCGAAACCCGGCGCCTTCACCGCCACGCAGTGCAGGGTGCCGCGGATCTTGTTGACCACCAGGGTGGCCAGAGCCTCGCCCTCGACGTCCTCCGCGAGGATGACGAAAGGTTTGCTGGTCTTGGCGATCTGCTCCAGAACCGGCAGCAAATCCTTCATGTTGGAGAGCTTCTTCTCGTGGATGAGCAGGTAGCAGTCGTCCAGCACGCATTCCATGCGCTCCGGATCGGTGACGAAGTAGGGGGACAGGTAACCGCGGTCGAACTGCATGCCCTCGACGACCTCCAGGGAGGTTTCGAGGCCCTTGGCCTCCTCGACCGTAATGACGCCTTCCTTGCCCACCTTGTTCATGGCCTCGGCGATGACCTCGCCGATGGTCGGGTCGTTGTTGGCTGCGATGGTGCCTACCTGGGCGATTTCCTTGGGGTCCTTGGTTTCCTTGGACACGTCCTTGAGGGATTGGGTCACCGCGTCCACGGCCTGCTCGATGCCCCGCTTCAGAGACATGGGATCGTGTCCGGCCACCACCATCTTCAGGCCTTCGGCGAAGATCTGGCGCGCCAGCACGGTGGCCGTGGTGGTGCCGTCGCCGGCGACGTCGGACGTCTTGCTGGCGACTTCCTTCACCATCTGGGCGCCCATGTTCTCGAACTTGTCCTCGAGCTCCACCTCTTTGGCTACGGTGACGCCGTCCTTGGTGACGTTGGGAGCGCCGAAAGACTTGTCGATGACGACGTTGCGGCCCTTGGGTCCGAGAGTCACGGTCACCGCGTCGGCCAGGATATTGACGCCGCGGACGATGGACTCCCTTGCATCCTGTTCGAACTTGACGATTTTCGCTGCCATTGGATCCTCCTTGAAAAGAGTCGGTTTATTTCTCGACGATGCCGAGGATGTCATCCTCGCGCATGATGATGTGCTCTTCGCCGTCCACGGCAATTTCGGTGCCGGCGTACTTGCCGAACAGCACCCGGTCGCTGACTTTCACGTCCAGCGGTGTAACCTTGCCGTCGTCGCCGGCCTTGCCCTTGCCCACCGCAACGACCTCACCCTCCTGGGGTTTTTCCTTGGCAGCATCGGGAATGATGATCCCGCCCGCGGTCTTCTCCTCTTCCTCGATCCGCTTGACGATGACCCGGTCCTGTAAGGGCCTGATGTTCATGTTGTCTCCTCCTTTTCCAAATTCGCCGTATCGTATTTCCGATAAACCGATGGATATGCACAGTAAGGTGCAGCGGTAAATCTAAGCACGGTCTCGGCCCTGTCAAGGGGTGTGGACAACTTTTGTCGGAAATCGGATGTTTCTTGGGGTCGAGAGGCCGGGAGCAGTCCGATCCCGCAGTTTGCCGTGGGGTAAAAGTCCTGGCAAAATCGCATAGTTCCACCTCAGCTTTAATGACGTGATGAACCTCCTCAAACCGCCGCCTTTGAGGCGAGGAGACACCATCGGGGTGGTGGCTCCGGCCGGAGCGGTCTACCGGGACCGTTTGGCCAAGGGCGTCCGGGTCCTCGAGGCCCGCGGGTTCCGGGTCGAGCTGGCCGAAGGCATTCTCGCGCGCAAGGGCTACCTGGCGGGGAGCGAGAGGCAACGCGCCAGGACCCTCGAACGCTTCTTCGTGCGGGACGACATCGCGGCGGTGTTCTGTGCCCGCGGCGGGTTCGGTTCGATACAGCTCCTGCCCGGTCTCGACCCCGAGCTCATTCGAGCCCATCCCAAGATTTTCGTGGGGTTCAGCGACGTCACCGCGTTGCTGAACTGGATGTCGCAAAGCTGTGGGGTGGTGGCCTTCCACGGTCCCATGGTGGCGGTGGAGTTCGCCGGGGAGCTCGGCGGCGGCGTAGGCAGCGGTTTCTGGGACGCGCTGACCGGGAAACGGCAGCTTTGGCAGATCAAGGGTGCCGGTATCCTCCGGAGCGGCGACGCCCCCGCGCGCGGACTGTTGGCCGGGGGGTGTCTCTCGGTGCTGGTGACGACCCTCGGAACCCCTTACGAGATCGATACCACGGGGAAGATCGTCTTTATCGAGGACGTGGCGGAGCTCCCCTACCGGCTCGAGCGGATGCTGACCCACCTGCGCATGGCCGGCAAGCTGGACGATGTCGCCGGAGTGGTGACAGGGGCGTTCAACGGATGCGAGACGGGCGCCGAAAGGGACGTCGAGGATGTCCTGGCGGAGGTGTTCGGCAACGTCCCCTACCCGGTGGTGACCGGTCTGCCCTGCGGCCACGCCACCGCCAACACCCTGCTCCCCATCGGGATCGAGGCCGAGCTGGACGGCTGCAAGGGCCTGCTGAGGCTCGTGGAGCCGGCGACGCGGACCGCTGAATGATGCGGCTGGATGCCCTCGATGCGGTGTGCCGCCGGGGCGTGTCGGCGGGAGCCTTCCCGGGCGCCGTGGCGCTGGTGGGCAACGGCCGGGAGCTCCTTGGCCATCGCGCCTATGGCTATCGGGCGCTGGCGCCCGAGCGGCTTCCGATGATGCCCGATACCGTGTTCGACATCAGCTCTCTCACCAAGCCCATGGCCACCACTACCGCCATGATGCTGCTGGTGCGGGACGGGCGCGTGCGACTGGACGACCCGGCGTGCACGGTGATCCCCGAGTTCGGCCGCGGGGCCAAGGCCGCGGTAACGTTCCGCCAGCTTCTGAACCACACCGCGGGCCTTCCGGCCTGGAAGCCGTACTACGAATCCGTCATTCCCGCGAAAGCGGGAATCCGGGGGCGGAGGGGGGCAACGGCCGTACTTCCCGAGGAAATTGCCGGTACCCACGCAGGCGCGCGCGCGACGCCCGGCAAGAGCGGCTGTCTCGAACGCGTCCATGACGAAGAGCTGGTGGCGCGGCCGGGCGAGCATGTCCTCTACAGCGACCTCGGCTTCATTCTCCTGGGGGAGGCCGTGGAGAGACTCGGCGGGAGGCCGCTGGACCGGTTTTGTCGGGACGAGATCTTCACTCCGATGGGGTTGTCTTCGACGTTCTTCGTGGACCTGGTCCGCCAGTCCCGAGAGCCCCGGCCGTGCGCCGGTCGAACCATTGCCGCCACCGAGGACTGCGGTTGGCGCCGCAAGATACTCTGCGGCGAAGTCCACGACGGCAACGCCTTCGCCATGGGTGGCGTCGCGGGACATGCCGGCGTGTTCTCGTCGGCGCCGGATGTTCATCGGTTTCTCCGCTTCCTGGGGCGCTGCTACGAGGATGCGGCGCCGGACTTCCTGCCCGGCGCCGTGGTGCGCGAGTTCCTCGAGGCGGAACGGCCCCTGCCGGGACAGACCCATGTGCTGGGCTGGGATACCCCTTCACCCGAGGGGTCCTCCAGCGGCCGTCACTTCTCCGCCCGCACCGTCGGCCACCTGGGCTTCACCGGCACCTCCATCTGGTGGGACCTCGAGCGGGACGTTCACGTCGTGTTCCTGACCAACCGGGTTCACCTGTCGCCGGACAACGCGGCGATACGGGAATACCGCCCCCTGGTGCACGACGCGATCATGGAAGGGTTGCGTCCATGAGTCCGGACCCGGGCCCCGGGGCACACGTTCATTTCATTGCCGTTTGCGGCGTAGGCACCGGTTCGCTGGCCGGCCTGCTGCGGCAACGGGGTTATCGGGTCACCGGCTCGGACGAGAACGTCTACCCGCCCATGAGCACCTTCCTGGAGCGCATCGGCATCGACATACTGCCCGGTTTCAGCGAAGCCCACCTCGGCGACGGCCCGGACCTGGTGGTCATCGGCAACGCCGTGTCCCGGGGGAACCCCGAGGCGGAAGCGGTGCTGCGCCGCGGCATCCCCCATGTGTCGCTGCCCCAGGCCCTGGGCCGGTTCCTCATCGATGGGAAGCGTTCCCTGGTGGTGGCCGGAACCCACGGCAAGACCACCACCACCTCGTTGATGTCGTGGGTGCTGGTGGCTGCGGAACTGGATCCGAGCTTCTTCATCGGCGGCATCCCGGTGAACTTCGGCAGTGGATTCCGCTTTGGGGAGGGCTCCTGGGTAGTCATGGAGGGAGATGAATACGACAGCGCCTTCTTCGACAAGAGTCCCAAATTCCTCCATTACCAACCGGAACGGGTCATCCTCACCAGCCTGGAGTTCGACCACGCGGACATTTATCGGGACCTGGAGCACTTGAAGGGGGCCTTCCGGCGCCTGGTGGGGATCGTTCCGCCCGGCGGCGCTCTCCTGGTGTGCGACGAGGCCGCTCATGCCGTGGACCTCCTGGGCGGAGCGTTCTGTCCGGTCCGGTCCTACGGTCTGGGCGAGTCGGCCGACTGGCAGGCTCGCGATATCCGCGCGGGGGGAGGCCGGATCGGCTTCACTCCCTGCCGCAAGGGCGTCGCCGAAGGCCCGGTGGAGGTGCCGTTGATCGGCCGCCACAACGCCAGGAACGCGCTGGCGGTCTACGCCACTGCGAGGGAGATGGGGTTGAGCCCGTCCGTGATCCGCTCGGCCATGGCCACCTTCCGCGGGGTGCGGCGGAGGCAGGAGATCGCTGGCGATGTCGCGGGCGTCCTGGTCATCGACGACTTCGCCCACCATCCCACCGCGGTGGCGGACACCATTGCCGCGGTCCGGGACGCCTGGCCCGGGCGAAGGCTCTGGACTGTTTTCGAGCCTCGCAGCCAGACCAGCCGGCGGCGCGTCTTCCTCACGGAGTTCGCCCGGGCACTGGCCCTGTCCGACCGGATAGTCCTGCCCGACCTCTACCATCCGGAGAAGATCCCGGAGGAGGAACGCCTCTCGTCGGCGGAACTGGTGGATCTCGTCAACCGGGCCCGGGGGGATGAAGCCGCTACGTATCTCCCCGGGGTGGACGCCATCGCCCGAGTCGTGGTCCGGGACGCCGCGGAGCGGGACATCGTGCTGGTGATGTCCAACGGCAGCTTCGGCGATCTGCCGAAGAAGATCGTGGACGGGCTTCGGCAGCGGGAATCTTGACTTGCCTGGAACCGTGGACTAGACTCGAACCCGTGGACAGTCTCGATCACAGCCTTCGCTTGACCGACGCGGCAATAGCCCACGTCAAGAAGATCCGCCAGCGGGAGAACCTCGCCGGCCGCGGACTGCGGGTCTCCGTGACCCCCGGGGGATGCTCCGGCTTCTCCTACAAGCTGGACTTCGATGACGGTCCCAAACCGGAGGACGTGGTGCTGGAACTGGACGACCTTCAGGTCTACGTGGAGGCTTCCATCCTGCAGCAGCTCGGAGGGACGGTCATCGACTACGTGAGCGAGCTCCAGGGAGCCAGCTTCCGTTTCTCCAACCCCAATGCCACGGGCACCTGCGGGTGCGGCACTTCATTTTCCGCGTAACCCTCCGCCGGGCGGAGAGCCGTCAGCAGTCCGACCAACACCGTTGAAGCTTCCTGTTGCACGCCGCCAAACGTTATTTCCGCAGAGGTCACTGCCTTGAAAGCCGTTCAGATCCACGAGCACGGCGGAGCCGACAAGCTCCGCTATGAAGAAGCTGAAGACCCGGTTTTGCGTTCGCCGCGCGACGTGATCGTGCGCCTGCGGGCGGCCTCCCTGAACCACATCGATCTGTGGAATCGCAAGGGGCTCACCGGAATGAAGGTGGAGTTCCCGCATATCCTCGGCGCCGACGGCGCGGGCGTGGTGGAGGATGTGGGAAACGAGGTGACCCACTGCAAGAAGGGCGATGCGGTTTGCCTGTATCCCCCGGTGGGATGCGGCGGCTGCGAGTTCTGCCGCACCAGCCGGGACTACATGTGCGTCCGCCTGCGCGTCCTCGGCGAGGGCATGAAAGGGTCCTACGCCGAATACGTGGTAGTTCCCGGCGCCAACTGCTTCCCCATCCCCGAGGGCTACGGCTTCGAGGCGGCGGCGGCGTTCCCGCTGGTTTTCATCACCGTCTGGCGCATGCTGGTGACCAACGCCAGGCTCGCGCCCGGTGAGAAGGTGCTCATCCTGGGCATCGGCGGGGGTGTGGCCATGGCGGCGCTGCAGATCGCCAAGGCCATGAATACCTGGGTAGCCGTGACATCGAGCCGCGACGAAAAGCTCGAAGGCGCCCGGCGCATGGGAGCCGACTACGGCTTGAACTACCGGAAGTGCGATTTCACCCGGGAAATCCGTGACGTCACCGGCAAGCGGGGCGTCGACGTGGTGGTGGACTGCGTGGGCGGCGACAGTTGGGCCAAGAGCCTCGCGGCGCTGGTCAAGGGAGGGCGACTGGTTACCTGCGGCGCCACCACCGGCGCCACGCCGCCGACGGATATTCGGCGCATCTTCTGGAATCATCTGAGCATTTTCGGGTCCACCCTGGGCAGTCGCGAAGAGTTCGAGCAGGTGTTACGGTTCGTCGAAGCCTCCGGGGTCAAGCCCGTGATCGACCGGACCTTCCCGTTGGCCGAGGCGGCCGCGGCGCAGACGAGGCTGGAAACCGGACAACAGTTCGGCAAGATCATCCTGATTCCGGGGTAGTAGGGGCGGGTTTCAAAACCTGCCCGCGTCCATGCCGCGCGAGAAGGGTAAACGCCGCCGGCAGCAATCGGCCCATGCGCATCATCGGAGGTATAGCGCGGGGGAGAAGACTCAAGGCGCCCAAGGGGAGCACCATCCGTCCCACCGCGGACCGGGTCAGGGAAGCACTGTTCGACATCCTGCCTCGGGATCTCTCGGGGCAGCGGGTGCTGGATCTCTTCGCCGGCAGCGGGAGCCTTTCGCTGGAGGCATTGAGCCGGGGGGCGGCCTCGGCGCTGCTGGTGGACGAATCGGAGGAGGCGGCAGGTTTGATGCGCCGCAACCTCGAAGCCTTGGGCTTCACGGGCCAAGCGCGGATATGGTCGAAACCCGTGGGCAAGGCCTTGAGCCGTTTGGCCGACAAGAGGACCACGTACGATGCCATCTTTCTGGACCCCCCGTACGATCACGGCTGGGTGGACAATGCCTTGGCCATGATCGCCCAGGGGCGGGTGCTTCAGGCGGGGGGCATCGCCGTGGCGGAGCATAGCGTGAGGGAACGGGTCGAAGAACGGCACGGTGAACTGGTGCGCCGCGACCGGCGGCGGTACGGCGACACGATGCTCTCCTTCTTCGGGCTCGATAACCAGCGTTCGTGAGGCACGGCACACCAGGCAAGGTCAGGTCTTCACATGGCGGAAATCAGCGTGGCGGTCTATCCCGGGTCCTTCGACCCCATCACCAACGGTCACATCGACCTGGTGACGCGAACACTTCGAATCTTCGATCAGGTGATCATCGCCATCGCGTGCAACCAGGACAAGGGGCGCGCCCTCTTCTCCGTGGAGGAGCGCATGGCCACGGTGCGGGAGGTCTTCGAAGGGGAGGAGCGCGTGCGCGTGGACAGCTTCGAGGGCTTGCTGGTGGACTATGCGGAGGCGCAGGCGGCCAAGGTGGTTATCCGCGGGCTGCGGGCGGTGTCGGACTTCGAGTACGAGTTCCAGATGGCGATCATGAATCGCCGGCTCAAGCCGAATCCGGAGACCTTTTTCATGATGACCGGCGAGTCGTCCTTCTATATCAGCTCGAGGCTGGTCAAGGAGGTTGCCGGGCTGGGCGGCGACGTCGCCGCGTTCGTTCCGGAGGTCGTGCTCAAGCAGCTTCGGGAAAAGTTCCCCCGGTCGTAGATGCGTGTGGGTGCGGTCCCGGTTGACACTGCCATGCCGACGGGCTACAACCATCCTGCGGGGTGGAGCAGCCCGGTAGCTCGCAAGGCTCATAACCTTGAGGTCGGTGGTTCAAATCCACCCCCCGCAACCACACGCCTCCCATGACCTATTTCATGCCATGAAAGTACATGAACGGGTTCTCACTCCTGAAAGAGACGGCATCTACGGCTATCTGGCCGCTCCGGAACGCGACAAGCCGGGTCCCGCCCTGCTCATGACGCATCAGAACACCGGGCTGACCGACTACCAGAAGATCGAGGCGCTGAAGTTCGCCCATCTCGGATACACCGTGGTGGTGCCGGACCTGTACTCGTTGCTCGGCTATCCCGATGTGACCCATATCCATACCGGCCGGCAGATTCAGGCGCGTACCAAGGACGGGGATTTCGTCCGGGTCATCCGGCAGGGTTGGGACTACCTCACTTCGCGGGACGACGTGGACGGCACGCGCGTGGCCGTGTCCGGATACTGCATGGGCGGCCGGATCGCCATTCACTTCGTGGCGGCGACTCCCGAGGTCCGGGCCTTCGTCGGCTACTACCCGACGGTTCGGGACGAACCCACCACCGAGATCAGGCCGGTCCACCCGTGCGACGCCGCCCGCAACATCAAGTGCCCGTCGATCATCCTCTACGGCGTCGACGACCGAATATCCACCGTGCCCATCCAGCAACGGGTGTGGGAGAGCTTCCTCGCCAACGGGCAACCGCTGGAGTGGCATTTCTTCCCCTTCGGCGGCCACGGGTTCGTCGATCCCGGCACCGAGGGCTACCATCCCCACGCCGCCAAGCTATCCTGGCCGCTGGTGGTGGACTTCATGGCCCGGGAGCTCGACCACGAGGCCGACGGCCTGACCTTCTCGGAAAACTGAGCCCCCAGCTTGACTCCTCGTCAGAGCTTGGCGAGGCGTTCGCGGCGTACCCGCTCGGCCTTGGAAGGCCGCCGTGGATTGCCTTTCTTGCGCCTGTCCGGACTCCATGGCGGGTTTTCGAAGTCGCCGGCGTCTTCCATTGAATCGGCCGCCGCTGGATCCGTTCGCATCTTCCCGAGAAACTCGCCGACGTAAACCGCCACGGCGCCCCCGCTTTCCACGCTGCGGCGCAGGTCGCGATCAGAGGTCACGACGACGCACTGTGCCCCCAACTCCCGTGCCAGGCGCTCGATGACCGCATCGGCCTTTTCCCCGTAACGAGAGAATACGACCGTCACCTCCCCCACCTGCTCCCGCGTCTCGTGGTTGCGGCCGTTTCGCCACCCGTCGAAGACCGTGGTCAGGGCATGGCCCGTGCGCGCCTGATATCCCGCCACTTCCTTGACGAGGTCGGCCCGCTTCTGCTCCAGGTCGCCGCGCAGACCCTGCTCACTGCCGATGACGTTATAGCCGTCGACCACGATATGGAACGGCATGGATGGCTTTCCCCCCTGCTTGCGACCGTAACCGATAACCCGTGTGAAGCCAAGGGTTTTCCCTGAGGACTGAGAAGCCGGGGGTTTCACTAGTTCGATGGAAATGTTGTAAGCTCGCTCTGTTCCGGAGACCTGCCGGATCGGGTCTCGATGCGGAGGAGCCGGGGCGAGGCCAGAAAATCCAACCGAGAAAGCGAGTCCGAGTGATGTTCAACAAGGCCAAACGTATCCGTGAGTTGCCACCCTATCTGTTCGCCGAGATTGACCGGAAGAAGCGGGCCGCCCAGGCCAAGGGGGTGGATCTGATCGACCTGGGCATCGGCGACCCCGACATGCCCACGCCCGGAAGGATCATCCGGAAGCTTTCGGAGACCGCGACGAAACCCGCCAACCACCGCTATCCCAACAGTTCGGGCATGATGGAGTTCCGCCAGGCGGTGGCCGACTGGTACGGCCGGCGCTTCGGCGTGACGCTGGACCCGGCCACCGAGGTGTGCTCGCTCATCGGATCCAAGGAGGGCGTGGCCAACATGGCGGTGGCCTACGTGGACCCCGGGGACGTGGTGCTGGTGCCCACCCCGGCGTATCCCGTGTACGAGATCGGTACGAAGTTCAACGGCGGCGAGGTCCATTTTCTGCCGTTGCGGCGCGAGAACGGGTTCCTTCCCGATCTATCCGGTATCCCCGCGGAGGTGATCGAGCGGGCAAAGATGCTGTGGCTCAACTATCCCAACAATCCCACCGGCGCGGTGGCGGACGAGAGCTTCCTCAAGGAGGCGGTGGAATTCGCCCGCCGGCACCAGATCGTTCTGTGCCACGACGCCGCGTACACGGAGACCGGCTTCGACGGGTATCGCGCTCCGAGCATCCTGCAGGTGGAGGGAGCGAAGGAAGTGGCCATCGAGTTCCATTCGCTGTCGAAGACCTTCAACATGACCGGTTGGCGCATCGGCATGGCGGTGGGCTGTCCGGAGTTGGTGGCGACTCTGGGACAGGTGAAATCCAACGTCGACTCGGGAGTCTTCCAGCCGGTGCAGGAAGCGGCCATCCTCGCCCTCGACCACGCGGAGGAGTTCCTGGCGCCCATTCGGGAAGTGTACCGGGAACGGCGCGACACGGTGGTGGACGGACTCCGCCGCGCGGGTTTCGAGCTTCCGGCGCCCCGGGCGACCTTCTACGTCTGGCTGCCCGTGCCCGTGGAATGGAGCTCCGTGGACTTCACTGCCCGGCTCCTGGACGAGGCCGGCATCGTCACCACTCCCGGCAACGGCTTCGGCGCGCCCGGCGAGGGGTTCATTCGGATGACCCTGTGTTCGCCGGCCGATCGTCTCCAGGAGGCCGTGGAACGCCTCCGGCAGGTCAGCCTCTAGCACAAAACCGTGGAGCATCGCGCCTACATCGGGGTGGGCTCGAATCAGGGGAAGAAGGAGGACAACTGTCGTCGCGCCGTTCAGGAGATCGGGCGAATGCCCCAAACCCGCCTGCGGGAGGCCTCGACCTGGTTCGTGACCGAGCCGTGGGGCGCGGCGAGCACGGAATGGTACGTCAACGGAGTCGTGGCCGTTGACACGGGCCTGCAACCGGCGGCCCTGCTGCAACACTGTCAGGCCCTCGAAAGGAAGATGGGCCGCCGGCCCGGCCCTGTTCGCTGGGCGGACCGGGTCATCGATCTGGACATCCTCTTTTTCGATGATATGGTTTTGGAAGGACCCGAGTTGACTGTCCCGCACCCGGAGCTTCACCGTCGGCGATTCGTGCTGGTTCCGTTGTGCGAGATCGCGCCGAACCTGAAACACGCGCGCCTGGGCAGTGATATCCGGGAGCTCCTGGCCCGGGTGGAAGATAACCTACGGGTCCATGAGGTAGCCGCACCTCGAGGTGCATGAGCCACGACGATCATCGACGGTGCCACTGCCATGATCTTCAGGTTTCTGATACTGGGCTTGTTGGCCTATCTGGTGCTGATGCTGGTCTACTCCAGCATCAGACGCAAAGGCAGGAGCACGGATCCGTCCCAGGGCGAATCCATGGTGCTCGATCCCCACTGCAAGAGCTACGTCCCCAGGAACGAGGCCTACCAATCACACGGGCACTACTTCTGTAGTGAGGAATGTGCCCACGCGTATGGGTCCGGGCAGGTCTGAAACCGTTTGCATTGCCGGCCGGTGGCGGTCCTATACGTAGCACTCCAGGAAATCCTTCAGCAGCGTCTTCCCGGTCTCCGTCAGGATCGATTCGGGATGAAACTGGACGCCTTCAACCGGGTAAAGGTTGTGGCGGATGCCCATGATCAAGCCGTCCTGGGTCCGGGCGGTCACCGTGAGCTCTTCGGGCAGGCTCTCCGGGTCGATTATCAGGGAATGGTAGCGCATGGCCGGGAAGGGGTTCTCCTGGGACCGGTAGATGGTCCTGGAGTCGTGCATGACGTCCGACATCTTTCCGTGCATGATCTCCGTGGCACGGGTGACTCGAGCGCCGTAGGCGGCGCCGATGCACTGATGGCCCAGGCACACGCCCAGGATGGGGATTCGCTGGCCGAACCGCTGGATCACCTCACATGATACACCGGCCTCCCTGGGAGTGCAGGGACCCGGCGACACCACAATGGCGTCCGGCTGAAGCGCCTCGACGCCGTCCGCGTCGATTCGGTCGTTGAGCGCCACGCGGATCTCGGCGCCGAGCTCGGCCAGATAGTGGTAGAGGTTGTAGGTGAACGAGTCGTAGTTGTCGATGAGCAGGATCATGTTGGCGTCCCGTCCTCCAAATACGTCTACGAATTATCGCTCTTTTCTCCAGGATTCCGCCAGCTCGATGGCCTTGAGCATGCCCCGGGCCTTGTTGAGGGTCTCGTCGTACTCCGCGGAGGGATCGGAGTCCGCCACGATGCCGGCTCCCGCCTGAATGACCGCGGTGCCGTTGTGAACCGTGATGGTACGGATGGCGATGCAGGTGTCCAGGTTGTTGTTGAAGCTCAAGTAGCCCACGGCTCCGGCGTACAGACCCCGCCTTTGCGGCTCAAGCTCGCTGATGATCTGCATGGCCCTGACCTTGGGCGCCCCGGAGACCGTTCCTGCGGGAAAGCAGGAGCCGAAGAGTTCCAGCGGCGTCTTTCCACGGGCCAGCTCCGCCTTGATGTTGGAGACGATGTGCATGACGTGGGAATAGTGCTCGATGGTCATGAGTTGGTTCACCTCCACCGATCCTACTACGGCCACCCGCCCCACGTCGTTGCGCCCGAGGTCCACCAGCATGATGTGCTCGGCCCGCTCTTTCGGGTCCGCCAGGAGATCCTCCTCCAGGTCTCGTTCCTGCTGCGGATCCCTGCCGCGGGGCCGGGTGCCGGCGATGGGCCGGAGGGCGATGTTTCGTCCGGTGAGGCGGACCAGGATCTCCGGGGAGGAGCCGATGATCTTGAGGTCGTCCAGCTCGAGAAAGAACATGTAAGGAGACGGATTGGTGAATCGCAGGGCGCGGTAGATCTCGAACGGCTCCGCCCGTGTCCGGGCCTCCAGCCGCTGGGACAGCACCACCTGGATGACGTCGCCCGCCGCGATGTACTCCTTCCCCTTCCGCACCATGGCGTGGAATTTTCGCGGCGTGACGTTGGAGTTGTACTGGATGTTATTCCCGGAACCGGCGAGACTCCTGGCTTCCAGGGTGGTGGGCGATTTCCGCAGGGAAGACCGCAGCTTCTCGATGCGGGAGACGGCGTCCCCGTAGAGAACCCGCAGGCGCGCGCCTTTCTCGATGGGGGCATTGTCGATGATCGTGATGGTGTGCTTGAGGTTGTCGAAGCTCACCAGCGTGCGCACCAGCAGGAAGTAGACGTCCGGAAAGCGGCCGGCCCGTTCCGCCGCGTTGGAAACTCCGTGGAGCATCTCCACCGCGTCGTACGCCACGTACCCCAACGCCCCGCCGGTGAAGGGGAGATCCGGGATGGTGGTGGCCGGCTGGTGCCCGTCGAGGATCTCCGCCAGCGCCTTCAACGGATCGTCGCAGGTCCACGACTGCTTCTTCCGGCCTCGGGTCACCTCCACCTCGCGGCCCCAGGCTTTGAAGACCAGCGCCGGCGCCGTGCCGAGAAACGAATAGCGCGCCCAGCGCTCGCTGCCTTCCACGCTTTCCAGCAGGAACGAGTGGCGGCTCTTCTTGAGGCGATTGTAGAATGATACCGGGGTCTCTAGATCCATCAGGATCTCCTCGTACACCGGGACCATGTTTCCCTGCTTGGCGAGATCAGCGAACTCTCGGTACGAAGGTTGGATCATGTGTTGTGGAGGGTGTTGCGCGACCGACGAAACCGTTTCAATTCCCGGCCAACCGCCAATTCTAGCTGAAATGCCTTCATGCCGCTAATGTTCCGGCCCCCCACCGACCGAACAGGGTGTTCCGGCTCTGGTCCAATTGACAACAGAGTTGCTGTTTGTCATGATATCCAACAGCATAATCGTTGATTGTCACAAGAATGATTGCTCCAATCATTGCACGTTATCTCGACGCCAGAGAGCTTCTGAAACAGAGGTCCTGTTTCCTCTTCGGCCCACGGCAGACGGGAAAATCCACACTGATCCGCCACCAACTCGCGGACATCCGTACGTACAATCTGCTCGATCAGGCGCTCTACATCCGTCTCTCCAGAAACCCGGCGTTGATCAGAGAGGCACTCGCGCCACAAACACAAATCATCGTGATCGACGAAATTCAAAAGATGCCGGTCCTGTTGAACGAAGTTCAACTCATGATCGAAGAGTACGGTGTTCGATTCTTTCTGACGGGGTCGAGTGCGCGCACGTTACGGCGCAAGGGGGTCAATCTGCTCGGCGGCCGGGCCCGTTCACGCGTGCTGCATCCGTTTGTCAGTGCCGAGCTTGGCGACCATTTCCGTTTGGAAAGGGCCCTCGAGTTCGGCTTGCTGCCGTCGGTCTATTTTTCCGACGCGCCGGCGGAAGACCTTGCCGCTTACTCGGGAGACTACCTCAGGGAGGAGGTCGCGGCAGAGGCCCTGGTCCGAAATATCGGCGCATTCAGTCGGTTTCTGGAAGTGGCGGCGCTGTCGCACGGCCGGATGATCAATTTCTCGCAGATTGCGAGTGACGCCCAGGTGCCTGCGTCCACGGTGCGAGAGTATTACGGGATCCTCGAGGACACGTTCATCGCGCATGAAGTGCCCGCGTATACCGAAACCCGCAAACGCAAGGCGATCTCGACATCCAAGTACTATCTGTTCGACGTTGGTTTGGCGCGTCATCTGCAGGGGCGTCGCGGCCTGCCCTTGGGCACAGCCGAGTATGGCGAGGCGTTCGAGAGCTTTGTGTTGCAAGAAATCAAGGGGTTCTGCGACTACCACCTGCTCGACCCGCCCAGGTACTGGCGTTCGAAGTCTCAGTTCGAAGTGGATTTCGTGGTCGGCGAACTCGCCGTTGAAGTGAAAGCCAAAAAGGCAGTGTCACACCGGGACCTGAGAGGGCTGCGGGCGCTTCGTGAAGAGAACAGGCTCTCACACTATGTGCTTGTATCCCTGGAGCCCATGGCCCGTCGGGTGGACGGCATCGATATCCTCCCGTGGCGTGAGTTCCTTACCCGATTGTGGCGCGGTGAGTGGCCGACGTCTTGAAAACACAAGCCATGAAAGTGCGGCGGTTATTTCTGCTGGGGTGCGTGCTTCTGCTTTGCGGCCAAGCTGCGTGTGGCGACGCCCCGTTGGTGGTGTTCGAGGGCCCCGAGGGAACCAAGGCCACGTTCCGGGTGGAGGTGGCCGACACCGCCGAGGAGCGCCGCTGGGGGTTGATGTACCGAAGCGGGCTGGGAGAGGATGAGGGCATGCTGTTCGTGTTTCCGGACGAGAAGGCTCACTCGTTCTGGATGAAGAATACTCCCCTGTCCCTGGACATCATCTTCATGGACCGGCGCCGGCGAGTGGTGGGGATCATCCACGACACCATTCCGTTCTCCACCCGTTCCGTCGGGGTGGGGTTCCCCAGTCGATACGTGCTGGAGGTTCGGGCCGGCCTGGCGCGCCGAAAGGGCATCGTGGAGGGCGATGTGGCGCGCTTCGACCGCGTTCCGTAGAGGCGACCGCGTTCGGACCTCCTTCGACGAATCGGGGCGGACAGGCTCCCAGGGAGGCGCGAAGTCTTGGTCAGATTTCCCTGAAAAAGTAGGGTCGGATGGGCTGCAGGCGCTCGTCGTAGGTGTCCGGATCGAGCAGCCAGAGGGTCGCCGCAATGCTGCTCAGGAGCGAGTTCCCGTCCTGGGACGTGAAACACGTACCCACTACCTCGTGGTCTCTCCGCAACGCCAGGCTTTGGGTGACGATGGCGGTATGGTTCAGAATGCGTCCGAACAGTCCGTGGTCCCGGCCGAAGGAGAACACCGCCGCCGCCGACTTCTTTTCGGTAACGGCGATGCGGCGGTTGGAGCGGATCCGCTGCATGATCCGCTCCATGTCGATGGCGCGCTTGAGGATCAGGTTGAAGTGAATCGTGTGCATGTACTGGGTGTTGATCTTGAGAGCGGACGAATAGATGTCCAGGTCGAGCCCCAGGGACTTGAACAGGTAGTAGGCGTCGCGTCCCTGGTGGGTACCGAACCTGTCGTCGTCGTGCCGTCCCACCTCGGGCGCGGGAATGAAGTCCCCTTCCTGGCTGATGTCGTTGGCCCGCCGCATGCAGACGAACCTTCCAGCCTCGAGGTTGTCTTCCTTCTCCGGTCCCAGGGCGATGGTGTCGATGAGCACCGCCAGGTTGTGGGTATTGCAGCTCACTACCTGGACGAAGCGGTCTTCTTCTCTTTCGAGGGCGGCGTCGTTGATGCCCCGGGCGTACATCTTGCCAAAACCGAACTCGCTGCCTTGGGCGATGAACCCCTTGCCGTTCTTTCCGGCATAGTGTTGGTAGTACTTCTCCTTGTTCTCGTTTCCGACCGGAGTGCAGTCGATGACCACGGAGGCCCGCTCGATGGCCGCTTCCGAGTCGAAGGACGGGTCCATACTCATCTTGGCGAACTCGTCCCAACGGTCCTTCGTGACGCTCAGCCGGGCCCCCTTGCCCTGAAGCGCGATGACCTTGGAGCGGTCGGTGACCCGCGGGGTCTGCTTGTTGAACGTCACCTCATCGATGCCAAAGGCTTCCCTGAAGCTCGCCAGAATGCCTATGAGCGGCTCACCTATGGTACCCGTACCGACAACGTGAACGACTTTCTTGTCCATCGGTTCAACTCCTCGAAGCTGACGCCGGGCGCGCGCCGCGTCCTTTCATGTTCCATGCATTGCCGGTACACTGTTTCAGTACCGAGGGGCGGGGAGGAACGGCCGCGCGACGGATCTCCCCCCAGCATACAAGCAAGTCCGACGTAAAAAAAGGGGAGCGTTTTGAACAAGAGCCTTGCGAGCCGGTCCGCGTTCTCGGCGACGGCGTTCTTCGATGAGCAGTTTGGCCTCACCGCACGGGACCTGGATCAGGTCCTGGGCCGGGCGATGGCCCGGAAGGCGGACTACGCGGACCTCTTTTTCGAGTACCGGACCCACGACCAGGTCCATCTCGAGGAGGGTCTGGTCAAGCATGCGGCGGTATCCACTGCCAACGGCGTCGGCGCGCGGGTGCTGGCCGAGGACAAGACCGGATACGCGTTCACCGATGACGTGACCATAAAGAACCTGGATTCGGCGGTGCGCACGGCCAACGTCATCGCCAACGACCGGGGTTCGGATTTGCCGGCGCGTATTCCCGTGCCCGCCGCCCCGCGACACGACCTCTATCCGGTGCCTCACTCGTTCCCGGATGTTCCCCTGGAACGCAAGATCGGTCTGTTGCAGGACCTGGACCGGTTTGCCAGAAAGGCGGACCCCCGGGTCAAAGGGGTTTTCGCCTCCCTTTCGCTGGAGAACAAGGTGGTCCTCATCGCCTCATCGCAGGGCTGGGTGCTGGGGGACTTCCAGCCCCTGGTGCGTTGCAACGTCCGCTGCATCGTCGAAGCCGACGGCAAGCGGCAGGCCGGTTACTTCGGATGGGGCGGGCGCGTGTCGCTGGACGACTGCACCGACGCGGAACGGTGTGAAGCCCATGCTCGGGAGGCGGTGCGCAGGGCGCTGGTAAACCTCGATGCGGTGGCGGCCCCCGCCGGTCCCATGGACGTGGTCCTCGGGCCGGGCTGGCCCGGCATCCTGCTTCACGAGGCCATCGGGCACGGACTGGAGGCCGACTTCAACCGGCGGCGGACCTCGGCCTTCTCCGGGCGCATCGGCGAGCGGGTGGCCACCGAGCTTTGCACCGTCGTGGACGACGGCACCATCCCGCGGCGGCGCGGCTCTCTCAACGTGGACGACGAGGGCACGCCGACCCGGCGCACCGTGCTGATCGAAAAGGGAATTCTGCGAGGCTACCTGCACGACCGGTTGAATGCCTCGCTCCTGGGCATGGAGCTCACCGGCAACGGCCGCCGCGAGAGCTACGCCCATGTGCCCATGCCGCGTATGACCAATACCTTCATGCTGGCCGGAGAAGAGGAACCGCAGGACATCATCCGCTCGGTGAAGGACGGCCTCTACGCGGTCTCCTTCGGCGGCGGACAGGTGGACATCACCAGCGGCAAGTTCGTCTTCTCCGCCAACGAGGCATACCGGATCGAGGACGGCCGGGTGACCCATCCGGTGCGGGATGCCACCCTCATCGGCAACGGACCCGACGTGCTCACGCGCGTCAGCCGGGTGGGGTCGGACCTGTCGCTGGACGACGGGATCGGCACCTGCGGCAAGGACGGCCAGGGCGTTCCCGTGGGCGTCGGACTACCCACGGTCCGAGTGGACCAGGTGGTGGTGGGCGGCACCGCGGTGCGCGGTTCCGGCTCCTTCCAGGGTTGAGGCGGCGATGGAGCGTTTGCCGATGGATCGGGATCTGGCGGCGGGCTTGTTGGCCCGGGCGAAGGAGAAGGGCGCCTCGCAGGGCGACGTGACTGTAGTGGAACACGAGGGCGTCAAGGTGAAGGTGCGGCTCGGGAAGGTGGAAACCGTGAGCCAGGCCCACGAGACCCGCCTTGGGCTGCGGCTTTTCTTCGGTCGGAGCTCCGCCGCCACTTCCACCTCCGACGTGTCACGGGCCTCCCTGGATCAATTACTGGACCAGACCTGCGCCAGGGCCCGGGCCACGGCCAGGGACGAGTTCGGCGGCCTGCCGGAACCCGGCGAGCTGGCCGCCGAGGTGCCCGAGCTGGACCTGCTGGACGAGCAGGCGCGGGGCATGCCCGTCGAGCAGGGCATCGACGCCGCCCGTCTGGCGGAGGAGCAGGCGCTGCAATACGACCCGCGCATTACCAACTCCGAGGGCGCGGAGTTCGGCAACTCGTTCAACCGGGTCATCCATGCCAATTCGGAGGGCTTCGCCGGGGAGTATGCCACCTCCGCCTTCCACCTTTCGGTGGCTCCGGTGGCCGTATCCAATGGTTCCATGGAGCGGGATCACTGGTTCTCGGCGGCGCGCCGGCACGACGCGCTGGATTCTCCGGAAGCAGTGGGACGCGAGGCCGGCCGGCGCGTGATCCGCCGGCTGGGCGCCCGCAAGGTGCGTACCCGGGAGGTGCCGGTGGTGTTCGACGCGGCCATCGCGGGCACCCTGGTCCGGCACGTGGGCCAGGCCGTTTCCGGCTACGCCCTCTATCAGCGGGCGTCGTTCCTGTGTGACGGACTCGGGCAACGCGTTGCTTCCGACCTGGTCCGTATCGCCGATGACGGCACGATTCCCTCGGCCCTGGGGTCACGGCCGTTCGATGCCGAGGGCGTCGGCGTCCGGCGCAAGGATCTGGTCGAGGCGGGCGTTCTGAGGAGCTATCTCCTGGACGCCTACAGCGCGCGGAAGCTCGGCGGCAAGTCCACCGGCAACGCCGCCCGGGGCGTGGGCCAAGCCTCGGGGGTTTCGCCCACGAACCTCTACCTCATTCCCGGCGAGCACGGTGTCCGGGATATCATCGGTTCGGTGGAGGACGGGTTCTACGTCACCGAGTTGATGGGCTTCGGCGTCAACCTCGTGACCGGCGACTATTCGAGGGGCGCGGCCGGGATCTGGATCGAGAAGGGCGAGATGGCCTATCCCGTGGCCGAGCTGACCATCGCCGGCAACCTCAATGACATGCTGAAGCAGGTCGAGATGGTCGGCAACGACCTCCGGCCGCAAAGCCCCGTGGCCGCCCCCACGGTCAAGATCGCGCGTATGACCGTGGCCGGGAATTAGCTTGGATCCCTGGCATCCCGACCTGCTCCCGACGCGGCCCAATCCCTTTTTCCGTACAGATATTTGGCCTTCAAAACTGAAAATAGGCTGCGTTTTTTCACTTTCCGACTGCATTCTACGTTAAATTGCTCTATGATGACGCAAACGCATCGGAAGTGAATCGCTGGTGTTCGAGCGACTGATCAAGAAACCCCTGGAATCGCGCAAGAGCTTTTTTCTGTTCGGCCCAAGGGGGACCGGAAAGACCACATGGTTGAAGCGCCATCTTCCCCAGGCACTCTTCGTCAACCTGCTGCAATCCGAATTCTACAATCGCTTGTCTGCGAACCCCGGACACATCAGGGATCTCATTCCTCCGGACCACGCGGACTGGATCGTCATCGACGAGGTGCAGCGTGTCCCTGCGTTGCTGAACGAGGTCCATGACCTGATCGAAGCCCGCAAGCTGGACTTCATCCTGACCGGGTCCAGCGCCAGGACATTGAGGCGAAAAGGGGTCAATCTGCTGGCCGGCCGCGCCCTGACCTATCGCATGCATCCGCTGACGGCGGCGGAACAGCAGGACGCCTTCAACCTGCGCCATTCCATCCAGCTAGGCCATTTGCCTGCCCGGTTCAGCGAAAGCGATCCCGGAAAATACCTCAAGGATTATGTGCAGACATATCTGCGAGAAGAGGTCATGCAGGAGGGCCTGACGCGCAACCTCGGCCATTTCTCGCATTTCCTGGAAGTGGCGAGCTTTTCCCAAGGCGCCACGATCAATATCAGCGCCGTCGCCCGCGAGGCGCACATTGACCGATCCGTTGCAGAGAACTATTTCTCCATCCTGGAAGACCTGCTGATCGCCGTGCGCCTACCGGTGTTTTCCCGCAAGGCAAAACGGAAGCTCGTCTCGCAGAAGAAGTTCTACTTCTTCGACTCGGGCGTATTCCGGGCCATCCGGCCGGTGGGGCCGCTGGACTCCGACGCCGAGATAGACGGACCCGCCCTGGAAACACTCGTGCTTCAGGATCTGCGGGCCGTAAACGACTACCACGAGTTCGGCTACCAGATCTTTTTCTGGCGCACTCGAAACAACCTGGAAGTCGATTTTGTCCTGTACGGGCCGCGCGGCCTGCTGGCCATCGAGATCAAGCGCTCGACTCAAATCCAACCCAAGGAAACAAGAGCGCTCCGAGAGTTCAAGAAAGATTATCCTCCTGCCAAATGTCTCGTTTTCTTCGGCGGGTCCACCCCCCTCTACATGGACGGCGTTACCGCCTTGCCCATCGAGCACGCATTGAGAAATCTTCATCACATATTGGACAACGATGTGTAAGGATACGCGAGGAAGCTCGGCATCGCGTCTACCGGAAACGTGCTTGCCGGCAAGGGGCGATGGATTGTTCTCTCATGGGCCAAGCCTTATGGCGGGGTCTTGATTCAGGGTCCTGGAAACGCCGCTTCATTCAGAGGAGCTTATAGCCGTTCGACAGGACGACGCGCATCAGGGCGTCCACGGTGGTCGTCTCCGGATCGAACTCGACGACGGCAACCTTTCTCTCCAGCGAAAAATCGACTTCCGTGACACCCGCGGCGTCACGGAACGCTTCCGACAGCTCGGCCACTGCGCCGCTGGTCAGATCTTCGATGGAAAGGATCGCCGTCTTGGTCTTCATGCGCAGGAATGACGGTCCGAGCCGTAGAGCTCAGGACGTGGAAGGGGTTCGCTTCACCAGCCGTTTGATTTCCCGGCCGGCGCGTGCGGCGTCGGGCGCCGGCACGAGGATCTCGAAGGCGGCGAAGAGCCTGCGCTCCTCGCTCCGGATGTGCTGTTCCAGGAGGTCGCCGAAGTCGAACAGGAATTTCCGCGGCCCTCCGGCTTCGGCGGAGCAGGCCACCAGCCTGCGGAACTTCCGGTGCTCGTCTTCGAGCCGCGCCACCAGCTCCCGACATTCGTCGTAGGCCGCCATCAGCGGGAAGAGAACCGTCTCTTCGGCCTCGAAGTGGGAGGTGAGGTTTTCGTTCAGGAAACGCGCCGCCTCCGCCGCGCACGCCTCGATGGATGCGGGGTTGCCGGGGTTGATCTGCCCGAGGGCATGCTTGCGGCAGCGCAATGCCAGCGCCAGCCCGTGGTGATGGTCGTGTGACAGCGGTATCAGCGCTGGATGTCGCTTGGCCATGTGATTCGATTCAAAATTGACGCTGCCCCTTGTATCAGCTACCCTTCATCATACTGGTTTTTGGGAGGTTGATATATGGCAAACGACATGACAGTCAAACGCGAGATCGTCATCGAGGCCGACACCGAGACGATGGAGCGGCAGAAGAAGCGCGGTGAGACGCGTGGCTTTACCGTGATGTGCGATGAGGGGGAGCGAATCGGTGGCGACAACACGGCGCCTCCCCCGTTGGCGTATTTCGCGCTTTCCCTGGGATTCTGACTGCTCACCCAGATTTCCCGGTACGGGGAAATGATGAAGGTGGAAATCCGGAAAGCCCGTGTCAAGGTCACCGCGCGTTTCAAGAACGAAGGCTCGGTGCTGCGGGAGACCATCGACGCGCAAGGCGTCGGGTTCGAGACGAAGCTCGACGTGGAGTCCGACGCGCCCCCGGAGCGAGTTGCGGCAGTCGTCCGCAACTCGGAGAAGGGCTGCTACGTGATGCAGACGATTCTCAAGCCCACCCCGGTGGAAACGCGGGTCACGCTCAACGGAGCCGACTTCGACCCGAGCGAGAAGTAGCGATGGAATCGCTGGTTTTCGACGTTGATCAGTCCGAGTTCGAGGAGGCGGTGCTGGAGCGGTCCGCGGAGACCCCGGTGGCGGTGGATTTCTGGGCGCCCTGGTGCGGACCCTGTCGGGTCTTGGGGCCGGTGCTGGAACGGTTGGCGGAGGAATACGGCGGCAAGTTCCTGCTCGCCAAGGTCAACGTGGACGAGAACCCGGAGTTGGCGGCCGGTTTCGGCATACAGGGGATCCCGGCGGTCAAGTTCTTCAAGGACGGGGCCGTGGCCACGGAGTTCACCGGGGCGCTTCCTGAGACCGCCATCCGTGAGGTTCTCGCCCAGGTCGTGCCCTCGCGCGAGGATGAGCTGGCCCTGGAGGCGGATGGACTATGGTCCCGGGGCGAGGCCGAAAAGGCATCGGAAATTTACCAGCAGGTCCTGGAGGAATCGCCGCATCATGCCGGCGCGCTTCTGGGACTGGGGCGCGGGCTGCTGGACACGGACGCGGAGCGCGGCCTCTCTCTCCTTGAAAGGGTTCCCCTCGGCGGTCCGGAGCGCACCGAAGCAGATCGGCTGATCGCCCGTCAGAAGTTGAGCGAGGGGGAAGGCGCGGATGTGGAGTCGTTGCGGCGGGAGTTGGCTTCGGCCCCGGATCGCATCGACCTGCGTTTCCGGCTGGCCCAGGCGCTGGCGGCGGAAGAGCGCTACGAGGCCGCCCTCGAAGAGTTCATCGCGGTGCTGAAAAAGGACCGCGCCTTCGAGGATGACGGCGCCCGCAAGGCGATGGTGCGGATCTTCGAGGTCCTGGGGCCGGGGAACGAGCTTGCCGACCGGTTCCGGTCGGAGATGGCCAAGGTCCTTTTTAGCTAACCGGCCAACCCCCTTCCGCCGGCCGGCCTCCTACCCGTGGGCCCGGGCTGCTTCGGTGGAGGCCATCTCGGCGGCATCCAGCCGCGCCCGCAGACGTGGGTAGAACCGCAACGGGTTTTCGAAAAAGATCTTGTGCTTCAGTTCGTCGCTCATGTCCGTGCGGCCCATGAGGTGCGGGATGTCGTCGCTGAAATCCCGTTGATCCCGTTCGTGGGGATAGTCGGAGGCCCAGAGGAAGGTGTGTTCCGGTATCAGCCGGGCGGTTTCCGGGAGTAGCGTCTCCTCCACCTCGGCGGCAAAGTAGATGTTGCCTTCCCGGATGTATTCGCTGGGCTTGCGCTTGCAGTTCGGGGAATACTGTCCCTTCCGTTCGTACTCCTCGTCCATGCGGTCCATCATGTAGGGGACCCAGCCCACGCCGCATTCCAGCACCCCGAAGCGCAGCTTGGGGAAGAATTCGAACACGCCTTCGGCGATCATCGCCACGATCTGCCGGAACTGGGCGAAAGGGTGCTCCAGGCAGTGGGCCACCATGAAGTTCCGGGTGCCGTCGATGCCGAGGTCCGGAAAGCTCATGCCGCCGTGGGGCGACACGGGTACGTCCAGCCTCTGCGCCTCCTCCCACAGCGGGTGGAAGTCGGGTCCGCTGAACAGCTTCCCTCCCGGAGTGGCGGAAGGCAGCACCGCGCCGACCATCCCCAACTCCTCCACCGAACGCCGAAGCTCCTTCACCGCCTCGTCGATGTCCTGGATGGGCAAGAGCGCCACGCCCACCAGGCGCGGGCTCACGCGCATGAAACGGTCGTACAGCCAGTCGTTGTAGGCCCGCGCGATGGTGACGGCCCATTCATGGTCCCGAATGGCTGCATGGGTCAGTCCTTGCGTGGGGTAGAGCACGGTCAGCTCGATGCCGTTCTTGTCGAGGAAATCGAGCCAGTGCCGCGCGTTGGGACCGGTACCGCCGCCAATCCACCCGCCCGGCTTTCTCAACGAGCGAAGGTAGCCGTCCATGGTGAGCCCCGGCCACAAACTGTACGACCGATGCCATTCCAGGTCCTTGTATGGGCTGCCGATGTACTCTCGAAGCTCCTCGTCGAGTTCCATGACGTGGCCGTCGGCGTCGATAATGCGCTGTTGGGACATGGCTTCTTCCTCCCGCTGAAAAGATTTCCTGTGTACCGCAGATCGTAGATACTAACCCGGTTGTGAGGCTCGGGCAAGCTGGCTGCGGGAGTTCGTGCTCGCCGCCCCAAAGCGTCGGGGCGGCCTCGCGCCGCATCATCCTGAGGCACGTCCCGCCCAACGCGCTGAACCCCATCACGGTGGCTGCCACCCTGAATATCGTCAACGCCATCATCACGGAAAGTGCATTCAGCTTCCCTGGGCTGGGCTTCCCGTCCGACTTCCCCACTTGGGGCCGGCTGCTCTATGACGGTGTACCGTTCCTCGAAATCACCCCCGCGCGGGTGATTTGGCCGGGCCTGGTCATCTCGCTCACCGTCTTGAGCGTGAACTACATGGGCGACGGCCTGCGTGACGCCATGGATCCGCGCGGCAGGCGGCAGTGACACGACGGTCCCCGCGCCTACCGGCCCGTCGAGCCGGTGGCTGATCAAGTTGCCAGCATTTGCCCCCCAATCGGTGGCAGCCATAAGGAAATGATCGTTTCTCAATTATCTTGACTAAAAAACGATGACTTCTTAATACTTATGATTCGGGGAAAGGGTTGTTTTCCCATCATGGCCCGCCAGACCGGTCGATACCGCATCGTCAACGTATTTACGGAACGCAACATTGGTATGGCCCGTGACAGGCCACTCCATGTTCAGTCCAGCACGGCCTTGCGGGGGGACGGCGACCGCCGGTTCTGCGAGCGGACACCGGCTTCGTCCTCCACGGCATACCAGAATCGGTCGTGGTTCAAAGCCAGGCACGCCGGCCGAAAAGACAGGGGGATACGTTCCACCACCTGCTCGCGCGCCGGGTCGTAGCAGAGAAAAGCGTAGTCCGCCTGGCGCACGTCGCTCCAGTCGCCAAGAGGTCCGGGGTCGCACTCGATGCACCAGAGCTCGTCATCATACGCAGTGGGGCTGAGGACCTGGTGCTCCATGCGGATGGTCCACAGGTTCCGGCCGCTCTGCGGGTCCATGCAGAAGAGCTTGCGGTTGCGCCGGTGGCTCAGCCACAGCTTGCCGTTCACCACCGTGGCGCCGGAGGCGGCGCCGTCGGGACAGTCGAAGCGCCGGATGATCCGGTTCGTTTCGGGAGACCAAAGCAATAGTTGCTGTCCCAGCCGGCCGCCGTCGGTGATGAGCCACACGCCTTCGCTCGACGGACAGGCGTGCCGGACGTCGGGAAGTGAAAGGACCTCTTCGGACGATTCGCTAACGGGGTCGTAGACGACCACCACGGACGCACCCGCGCACGCGATCCACAGGCGGCCCGCGTGCCATTGCATGCCGGTGATGGAAAGTGACCGGATGTCGATCATGAGAATTCGCGGCGCGCTTAGTCTGCGCCCGAGCAGGTTTTCGCGACGACGGTGTTCATTCGGCGTGACCGTTGTGGGTAGGCGTGTCGGACCGCTGGGCGGTGGTCATGAATAGTGGCGTTCGCGATGTGTCCCCGTTAATCAGCGCACGGATCTCATCCAGGTCCGCAATAAACATGTCCGCGTTGACACGGCAGTAGCGCCAGCAACTAAACTCGGGAGCCCTGCGAATCGCTGCCACCGCTCTTTGCGACTCGTCGGCATACCGGGTAGCTTCGGTTGTGTTGCCCGTGGCCCAGTAGGCGATCGCCATACACTGGAAGTAATTCGGTTCTTTCTCCGTCCGCACTCCTGACTGGTCGAGTTCAACAACTCGCAAGAATGGCGAAGGTGCCACAGTTCCGGTATTACCCCATATCGCCATGCCGTAGTTGAAAGCGTCGCCGATACCCATCTCGTCGATGCTTTGACCGCCGTCCCGGAATACCCCTACAGCATCGGAGCACCTGCCAGATCCCATATAGGACAGCCCCAAGTCATGCTGTGCCCGCCTGCGCCGTGTTGCAGGGACGTCGTCGCGATCAATGATACACTGCCATATGGGGACCGCGACGCGCATTTCATCAGGAGAACGATCGAGACTACGCGCAAGCCACATCTGCTCATCCAGGTCCAGTGATGTCACTGCAGTGAACCCGGCAATTTTTTCAGGTGGCCACGAGCGAATCCGCGAGATCGCTTCCCTCACCATTGGTGGAGGAAGTTGATGGGACTCCAACACGCGCAGAGCGTCTTGCTCCGCGCCTTTCGTGTCATTGTTGCGTGCGCGAATGCGAGACCGCTGAAGGTACGCATCAGGTCCATTATATCCCGCGTCAATCGCCCGTAAGACCAACGATGCGGCCCTTTCCGGTTGGCTGTCATGTTCCCAGAACTCTCCAAGGCGGTACAATACCTCGCCGTCGTCCGGGTGAGCCTGCTCGATCTTCTGCAGCCTGTAATCTCTTGTCTGTGTGGACTCATCGCGCATCCCACGCCAGCGTCTGCCCGCCCGACGGATATAGTCCAGTGCACCGTCGCGGTCAGCCCAATTGCGTCCAGAGATTTCTCGGACGAGCTCTTTGTATTCTCGTGCCAGCCGGCTTCGCGGACGATCCTTTGTAAACACGACTTGGTTCAGCAATGAAAGACTGTCGTATCGGTGCACGATCATCGGCTCGCGTCCGAATTCAAGCTGTACCTGAAACGCCATGATCTTGCGGTCGAGGATACGGTCCTCGTCGTCGAGATCCGGCACGTTGGACATGACGAAGTGGAGTTCGATGGTTTTGTTGCGCGGTTCGGCGGCTTCGGCTCGAATATCCCGGACAACCTGTGTCAGGCCGCGTAAGTTCTGTTCGTTTGGGAAGAACAGGATCACCACCGCATCGGGAAGCTGACGGGTGCAAATGCCGCAGGTGTCGGTGTGCCCCGTGCGCGAATCGACCAGGACATAGTCGGGTTCGATGAGATGGTTCCATTGCTCCTTGAGATCTTCGAATAACAGATAGCCGTCATGCTCGTCGTAAAGCGCTCCCCAGTCGATCTGATTGAAATTGGCAGCGTAGGTATCGGGTCTGCCTGACGGCATGATCCAAAGCCCGCCGCCCTTTCGGCCGATGTCTGCGGCCTTACTGATGAATTGGCCTGCGTCCGGCGCTTGTCTGGAGGCCAAATAGTCGCTGACGAAGTCGATGATCCCGGGGACTTGTTCACGCGGCTGCACGACCTTGAAAGTATCGAGCCCCGGCGCCTCCAGGTCGAAATCCACCGCGAGCACGCGGCGTCCCCTGTTGGCGAGCTCGACGGCCACATTGACCAAGGCCATCGTGCGACCGACACCTCCCTTGAATGAGTAGAAGGTCGCTACGTACATGGCGTCATGCAGCCGGCCGCAACCGGAAATGCTTCTGTTCCTTGAGTTTATCGTCGTTGACTTCCAGCGTCCGAAAACGCTTTTCGCCAGCGTTCCACGGTGACCGTAGGGACGGTCCTCCCGCCACGGAGTCCTTGAGATGCTGCATAATTCCGGGGAGAACAAGTAGCCGAAGGTACTTGTCGTATGCCTGCGTTTGGATCGTGAGTCCGTTCTCCCATCGATTCAACGAAGCTTCGCCGAGCCCGGTGATTTCAGCGAACCTCGCCCGCGTCATCTGGTGACCCTCTCTGATGCGCCGAATCTCGCCGGGCGACAGCACACCGAAGTGTTGGCAAATCGCTTCGTGTTTCAGGTCTTCGGCCACTTCGTCCAGATATTCGAAGTCGCAGGGGCCGCAGCGGTGCACCGGCACGTCTACTGTCAACTCGATAGCGGATTCCCCGGATCCATAGCTAAATGTTTGGCGGTGCAGGGAAGTTGTGACTCTATCGCCACCACATAGGGGACACTCATGCTTCTGCTGTACGGCCTGAATCTGTGTGGTCGAGCGTCGCGATCCCATCTCCGGTTCCCTCAATCTTTCCGTTCTGAGTAGTGAAAGCTGCGGCCGATGATCTTCCCTGATCCCAATTGGAGCTTGACGTAGAGTTGGGGTTGTCCCGGTGCGAGGTCGATCTTCATGACGTAGCCTGTTGCCCCTGGCGGCTTGTCCAACTGAACTGGCTCCAAAGGGTAGCCATCTCCAATCCTGGATGCGATCAGCTCCCATGCAGCCGCGTCCGTGAAGTGGGTATCGAGTAGTCCAGCCGGGTTGCGGACTTGCCCTGGTCGCCAGTCAGTCGGGCGGTCGCGACTAAAGTCGGTGGTGCGGGCGTCCTTTCTCCGGGCAAGAACGACCAACTGGTGTCGGGTCGCCTCGTCTACCTGCAATAGCGGCTCCAGTGTAGCAGTAGTGGAGCATCAAGTGCAATCATATGACTGACAGAAGGCCCGTCAGGTCCTGTTGGACCTCATTTGATTGCCATTCCAATGTTCGAAATAATCCTGTACGTCCTTACGCCGTTGTTTTGGAATTTCCACCAAGACCGCGTTGGAATCGCGTTACAAAGCATGTAAGGTTTGACTCCCATGGAGCCGTGCGTTATCAACGGCCTTTGTTGCTCGCTCGAGGCTTTGTCGCGGAGTCGAGCCCGGGCCGCGACTGCTGCTCCGAGACCACCGGTACCATGTATCCCGCCGCCTTCGACTACACTGTCGCCGAATCCGTAGACCAGACCATCGACCTTCTCCAAAGTTCGGGAGAGGGGGCGAAGCTGCTGTCCGGCGGACAGAGCCTCGTGCCGCTCATGAAGCTGCGGCTGGTTCGGCCGACCCGCGTCATCGACATCGGGCGCATTTCCGGGCTCTCGGACGTGCGTGAAGACGAGCCGGCGGGCCTCCTGCGCATCGGCGCCCTGGCCACCCACGCGCGAGTGGGTGCGTCTCCCATCGTTCGAGAAAAGCTGGGCTTGATGGCGGAAGCCGCGGGAGTCATCGGCGATGCCCAGGTGAGGGGTTGGGGGACTTTGGGCGGGGCGCTGGCCGAAGCCGATCCGGCGGGGGACTGGGGACCCGTGGTGCAGGCGCTGGAGGGGCGGGTGGAGTGCACCGGGCCCGCCGGGACCCGTGTGGTGGACGCGGCATCGTTCTTCGTTGACGCTTATACGACGGTGCTGGCGGACGACGAGCTGATCACCGAAGTGCAGGTGCCGGTGCCCGGGCCGGGCAGCGCCGGGGCCTATCTCAAGATGGAGCGCCGGGCCGGCGATTTCGCGGTGGCCAGCGTGGCGGTGCAGCTTGACCTGGATGAAGCCGGGCGTTGCCGCAAGGCCGGGTTGGCCTTGGGGGCCGCCGGGCTCACC
This sequence comes from Binatia bacterium, assembly GCA_963422385.1. GTDB lineage: Bacteria > Desulfobacterota > Binatia > UBA9968 > JAJDTQ01 > JAJDTQ01. Next base: position 1,888,175 of record OY729432.1, read on the forward strand.
CCCATCAAGGCGGCCGCGGCCGAAGATGCCCTTGGCGGCCAGGAGATGGCCCCGGAGGTGGTGGACGCCGCGGCACGGCTCGTAGTCGAAGCGGCCAGTCCGCTGGCCGACGTGCGCGGCTCAAGCGACTACAAGAGAGCCGTGTGCGGAGCCTTGTTCAAGAAGGCCGTGGATATCGCCCTGCGGCGGCATCGGGGTGAACCCGTGAAGGGCGGTCATGTCCGATAGCGTGAAGATCGACATCACCATCAACGGCGTCCGGCACCAGGGCGAGGCTCCGCCGCGCATGCTGCTGGTGGACTATATCCGGGACGTGGTCGGCCTCAAGGGCACCCGCTACGGCTGCGACACCAGCAACTGCGGCTCGTGTACGGTCGTCATGGACGGCAAGGGCGCCAAGTCCTGCACCTTTCTGGCGGTGCAGGCCCACGGGCGCGAGCTCACCACCATCGAGGGGGTCGCGGACGGCGGCGAGCTGCATCCCGTGCAGGCCGCGTTCCAGGAGGCCCACGCGCTTCAGTGCGGTTTCTGCACTTCCGGCATGGTGATGTCCGCTTATGCGCTGCTATCACAGAACCCCGAACCGTCTCCGGACGAGATTCGAGAGGGTATCATCGGGAATCTCTGCCGCTGCACCGGATACGTGCCCGTGATCGAGGCGGTGGAGTCGGCGGCCCGCCGGCTGAAGGAGGGGACCCCATGAGCGCCGCGCCGCGCCAACCCCTGGTGGGCACTCCGGTCTTGCGCAAGGAAGACCCGGATATTCTACGGGGGCAGGCCCGCTACACCTTCGACGTCGACCTGCCGGAGATGCTGCACGTGGCGGTGTACCGAAGTCCCGCCGCCCACGCGAGGATCCGGAAGGTGGACCTCTCCAAGGCGTTGGAGCTGCCCGGCGTGGTGGCCGGGTTGACCGGCGAGCAGGTACGGCAGCTCGGTTACGTCAACCCTCTGTCGCCTTTCCCGTTCCAGAGCCGGGATCCGTTCCGGCGCGGCAACCCCACCATCAAATTTTTCGATCACTACTGTCTGGCATGGGACAAGGTGCGGTTCGTGGGCGAGCCCGTGGCAGCGGTGGCGGCCACGGACCGTTACGTGGCAGAGGACGCCCTGGACCTGGTGGAGGTGGAGCTCGACCCGTTGCCGCCGGTGGTGGACTCCAAAGCGGCGATGGAGCCCGGCTCCGAGCGTCTTTACGAGGACTGGGACGACAACATCATGCTGACGTTCCGGGTGTCCGGCGGTGACGTCGATGCCGCCTTTCGCGAGGCCGACGTCGTCGTCAAGGAGGAGATCCACAGCGGCCGTTTCACCGGCACCCCCATCGAGACCCGGGCGGTGGTGGCCGACTACGACGCCAGCGGCAAGACGCTGAGCGTGTGGACCACCACTCAGATAGGTCACGCCATCGGTACGCTGATCGAGAACACCATCGCGCTCCCGGACCTGAAGGTCCACGTGATGTTCCGGCGCATCGGCGGCGGTTACGGACAGAAGTGGGCCTTCTACCCGGAGGAGATCCTGGTACCGCTGCTGTCCATTCTCACGAACCGTCCCATGAAGTGGGTGGAGACCCGGCGCGAGCACATGACTGGCACCATTCACGCCCGCGAGCAGACCCACCACGTCGAGGCGGCGGTGCGCCGCGACGGCGCCATCCTCGGCGTGAAGGACAAGATTGTGGCCAACATCGGCGCGGCCTATCCCACCGGGGGCCTGGCGTCCATCGTCACCACCGGAATGTTCGTGCCCGGCGCATACCGGATCGCGAACTATGAAGGGCAGGTCCAGGGCGTGGTGACCAACAAGACGCCCTACGGCGCGCACCGGGGCTTCGGGAAGTCGGAAGCCTGCTTCGTCATCGAGCGGATGGTGGACCGGATCGCGGCGCGGCTGGAGTTGAATCCGGTGGACGTGCGGCGGCGCAACTTCATTCCCCCGGACGCCTTTCCCTACCGTTCCGTCACCGGTCCGCGCTACGACAGCGGCCGCTACGGGGAGGCTTTGGACAAGGCGCTGGAACTCGTAGACTACGACCACTGGCGTAAGGTGCAGAAAGAGCTCGCGGCCGAGGGACGCTACCTGGGCATCGGCACGTGTCTGGTCATCGAGCCGTCGAGCTCCACCCGCATGGGCTCCTACAATGCCGGCTACTATAGCGTGCGCATGCGCGTGGATCCCAACGGCAAGGTCTACGTGTTCCCCAGCGGCAGCGACGAGGGCCAGGGCCACGCTACCTCCATCTCGCAGCTCGTGGGGGACGAGCTGCAGGTCTCGTTCGACGACGTTATGGTGGTGGAAGGAGACAGTCTGGCCTGTCCCTACGGCTCCGGCTCGTACTCCAGCCGCTTCTCGGTGGTGGGTACCACCGCCGTGACCATGGCCGCGCGAACGCTCAAGGAGAAGATCACCCGGATCGCGTCCGTGATGCTGCGGCACCCGTTCGGCGGGCTCGATTTCGGCGACGGCCGGGTGTGCGTCGAAGGCCGTCCGGACCAGGCGGTGGCTCTCTCGGACATCGCCCGCACCGCCTACTTCTACCCATTCCAGTTGCCCGAAGGCATGGATCCGGGGCTGGAGGTGCTGTACCACTTCCGCGATCCCAACATCGAGTTCGAGGCGGACGAGCGCGGGCGGGTGGCGATGTTCAGCAGCTTCCCCTACGACGCCGAGGCGGCGGTGGTGGAGGTGGACCGCGACACCGGCCTGCTCAAGATACGGAAGTTCGTCTCCGTCCATGACTGCGGCAACCTGCTCAACCCGCTCATCGTGAGGGGTCAGCACGTGGGCGCCCTGGCCCACGGCTTCGGCGGCGCGCTCTACGAGGAACTGCCGTACACCGAGGATGGCCAGCCCATGGCGGCGAGCTTCAAGGACTATTTTCTACCCACGGCCATGGAAATGCCCGAGATGGTGCTGGATCACATCGAGACGCCAAACCCGTTCACGCCCGGGGGCTTCAAGGGCGCCGGGGAGACCGGCACGGTGGGACCGCCGGCAGTGCTGGCCAATGCCGTGGAGGACGCGCTCAAGCCCTTGGGCATCGCCATCCGCCGCTTGCCGCTCACGCCGCATTATCTGTGGTCGCTCATCCGGGAGGCCAAGGGCAACCGGTAGGAGATGCCGGAGGCGTGGGGAGGGCGTGGCAGGCTATGGCGGAACGGGCGCCGCGAGGAAAGGAAGACGCCAAATGTCCGACAAGGTGCTTCTCGAGAAAGCGGGCGAGGTCGCGAGCCTCACGCTGAACCGTCCGGAGAAAGGGAATGCCGTCGACTCCGAGTTGATGACTTCGCTTATCGAGAGCCTGACGGAGGCCGCCGCCGACAAGGCTCTCCGGTTGCTGGTCATCGAGGGCAGCGGAGAGCACTTCTGCTCCGGGCGCGAGCCTGACGTGCCCAAGCCCGAGAACGCCGCCCGGTACGCCGCAGGTCTCGCCCGCATCGTTCGCGTCAACGAGCTGCTGCAATCATTTCCGGGGATCAGCTTGGCCGTGGTCCGGGGAAAGGCGTTCGGGTTCGGCTGCGGACTGGCGGTCCAGAGCGACGTGACCCTTGCCGCCGACGATGCGAGGTTCGCGTTTCCCGAGATCAACGCCGGGTTCCCGCCCACCATCGTCATGTCCTACCTGAGCCGCTGGATCCACCGGAAGAAGGCCCTGGAGCTGGTCATGACCGGAGGCGAGATCAGCGCCCGGGAAGCCGAGCGGCAGGGTCTGGTGAACCGGGTGGTGCCGCCGGATCAGTTGGCCGACGAGAAGAGGTGCTGGATGGAAACGCTGGCGGGCCGCGACCTCGATGGGCTGCAGGCTGCCAAGGCGTTCTTCAGGGACACTGCCGAGTGGTCCGCAGAGGCGGCGGCGCAGTACGGGGTTACGCGATTGGCGAATTTTCTCGCGAGCCGGGAGAAGGACTAGGGCCTGATAACACCAGCGTAAAGCCTCGAAGATGAGGGAGAAGAGGATGAAGCCGGGGAAGATGAGATCGAGCTTGTCGAAGCGGGAGAAGATTCGCCGGAATCCCTTGAGACGACGAAACAACCTTTCGATTTCGTTGCGTCGCTTGTACATGTGGCGATGATACTTCCAAGGATGGACTCGGGTGGCCAACGGCGGCGCCACGGGTGTGAACCCCAGAGCCAGGGCCAACGGGGGGTGTCTCGTTACCTTCATGCGCCCGGTCCATGACGAGGGAGGGATTGTCGTGCTGCTGACCAAGGCGATTCAGCGGCTTGCGTCCTTCCGGAGCGTCGTGGGCCTGTCCTGGGGAAAGCGAGAAGGTGATGGCTGTTCGAGCATCCGCGGCAACCCCATGAATCTTGGTGGTCCAGCCGCCGCGGGATTGGCCGATGGCTTGAGGGCCGTTCCTTTGAGTGCTCCCGCCCCGTCAGGATGCACCTTGAGCAGGCAGTAGGCGTGCGGTGCCGGGGAATAGGAATCTGGCGGCCTCACAGACCGGAATGCAGAAGAATCGGAGCTACGACATCATGGTAACTGATCAATCCGGCCATCCGGAAGATACAGAAGAAATTGAAGGGCTGGACTCCGAAGGGAGATCGTGGGGCGACTACCCTCTGGACGAGATGCTGATCCGGTCGGAAAACCGGACCATCACCGATGTCATTCGGCGGATCCGCCAAGGCCGCTATGTGATGGATCCCGACTTCCAGCGGGACTTCATCTGGCCGGAGGACAAACAGAGCAAGCTGATCGAGTCCGTGATCATGCGGATTCCCCTGCCGGTGTTCTATCTGGCCGAGGACGATGAGGGGCGGATGGTGGTCGTGGACGGTCTTCAGCGCCTGTCCACGTTCGATCGGTTCGTCAAGGACGAGTTGAAGCTGCGGCTCCCGGACCGAAGCGATCTGAATGGAAAGTCGTTCTCGGATCTGTCTGCGAAGTACCAGAATCGTGTCGAGGACTGCAACCTCATCTTCTACGTGATCGACTCGAAGGTGCCGGAGCGCGCCCGTCTGGACATCTTCGAGAGGGTGAATGGCGGTGTGCCGCTGACCAGACAGCAGATGCGCAACAGCCTGTACATGGGCAAGGCGACGCTTTTTCTGAAAGAGGAGGCGCAGACCGAAATATTTCAGCAGGCTACCGGAGGAAGCCTCAGCAAGTCGAAGATGCGGGATCGGGAGTTCGTCAATCGGTTCTGTGCTTTTCAGATACTAACTGCAGACGGCTATCGTCGAGACGACATGGACGAGTTCTTGGCCGAAAGCCTGCGGAACATGAACATGCAGTCCGACGACGAGCTGTCCCGGCTGAGAGACGATTTTCGCCGGGGGCTCGACAACAACTACTTGCTCTTCGAACGTCAGGCATTCAGAAAACATACTCGGGAACAGGATCGGCGCCACGTGCTGAACGCTTCTCTGTGGGATGTGATGTCCACCGGGCTGTCCCGATACTCCAGAGAGCAGGTGGAGGCGAAGGCCGATTCCTTCCGGGAGGCGTTCCATGCGCTCCTGGGAGATGAGGAATTCCATGCCGCGATCTCCTACGGTCCGAACGACCCGCGCAAGGTGCGGCACAGGTTCGAGGCCGCAGGCAACATGATCAAGGAGATTCTGGGTGCTCCGACAGATTGAACTGCGGTTCTTCAAGTGCTTCGCGCTCCTGAAGCTGCCGCTCGGCCCTTTGACACTGCTGTCGGGCGCAAATGCCTCGGGCAAGTCTTCCGTGATGCAGGCGCTCGCCCTGCTGCACCAGACCATGCGCAGTCACGAATGGTCGACAAGGTTGATGCTCAACGGTGCGAGCATTCGGCTCGGCACCGCATCGGCCGTGATCGATGACGTCTATGGACGGCGCACCTGCGGGATCGCATTGCAGGACGGCGAGGCCACCTACGAGTGGGACTTCGGGGGCGAACGCGAGGATATGTCGTTGGCGGTGGAGTTGGTGCGGGCCAAGGGTTCCGGCGTGACGCGCCCAAAGGCCCTTCGCAACTTGCTGCCGGTGGATTTCGATGCGCCTCAGCGGGCTGATCCCTTAGCCGAGCGACTGTGCCGGCTCACTTATCTCACTGCCGAGCGGCTGGGGCCGCGCGAGCACTATGCGTTGGAGGACCCCCAGGTCACGCCTGTCGTCGGCCCCAGCGGAGAGCATGCCGCGAGCTTGCTTTACTCCGGCGCAGACAAGCCTGTTCCGGATTCCTTGGCGATTCCGGATGCACCGTCGACGCAGTTCCGACAGGTCGGGGCGCGCATGGCGCAGCTCTTCCCGGGCTGCGCTCTGGCGCTTGAAAAGATCCCTCGCGCCAACGCTGTGGCGTTGGGATTTCGCACCTCGAACGTCACAGGTTTCCATGCCCCCACCCACACCGGCTTTGGACTGACGCAGGTTTTCCCAATCCTCGTCGCAGCTTTGTCGGCGCGTCGTGACGACTTGCTGTTAATCGAGAACCCCGAGGTGCACCTTCATCCCGCGGGGCAGGCGATGATGGGCAGTTTTCTGTCCGAAGTCGCTGCGGCTGGAGTGCAGGTGATGCTGGAGACGCACAGCGACCACGTGCTGAATGGGGTGCGACGGGCAGTCCGGAACCATGTTCTGGCCCCGGGCGATGTGGCTCTGCACTTCTTTCGGCCCCGGCACCATGCGGAGGAAGACAGCGTTGCGCAGGTGCAAAGTCCACAGTTGGACAGCGAAGGGAATATCGACGACTGGCCGGACGGATTCTTCGATCAGTTCGACAAGGACATGAACCACTTCGCGGGCTGGAGTTGACATGGAGTTCTTCGCCAACGCTCTGTCCATTCATCTCCAGTTCCACGATCTGCCGACGTTTCATGGTGCGCTAGGGAGGCTGATGCGTATGCGGGATGTCGCCGATCGCTTTGGTCGGAACCTGTACTGTCATCGGTCGTTCGTAGACGCAGAGCCGATTCCGGGCATACGGATGCAACAGGCTGTTCAGCGTCTTGCCGTCAATGAACGGCGAGCGTTGATGATCTGGCTGACGGGTCATGGTCCGTTCTGGGACGATCTTCGCCGCCATGACGCCGGCGACTGGCTTGAATGTCGAGGCGAGATCGTCACGGATACCGCGGTCGGCGAAGCCGCGTATCGAACCCTGCGCGGCGCCGAGTGCGCCCTGATCAGCGCCACGCCGTCCGATTGGGACTTCTCGCCTGTCGAAGTGATCCGGAATCGAGAGGCGGAAGGACTGGACAATCAGAACGCGACCCTCGAGAACTGGCGGAACGCCGCCGCGCTGGAAGCAAGGCTACAAGATACGGCGCCACCGATTCGGTCCTGGGCTGATCTGGATAGTTTCTCGAAGATCCGATTCGGGAGTCTGACGTTTGCCGAAGGCTGCTTCGACCCTCTGGCAGGGATCCCGTTCGCCAAAAGCGCAGCGGATCGGATTCTCGCGTTGCTCACTGTTCTCGATCGCTTTGCCAAGGCATTCGACGCGGGCGGTTCCCGTACATCAGAAGGCAGTCGGATCTATCAGGACTATTTCACGAGTGACAACGCTCGATTCTCCGATTCGTCGGACTCCGAGAAGCGCAGTTTCCGCACTGAGCTCACCTTCCCACATCCAGACAAACCGGGAGAGTTTCTTTTTTGCACGTGGCACGGCAAGGTACGCCCCATGACGCTCCGTCTGCACTTCTCTTGGCCCATCCGCGCGGATGAACCGGTCCACGTCGTGTACGCCGGCCCGAAGCTCACCAAGCGATGACCTCTTCGGCCGATGCCGGATATCGAACACCAGATCCTGTCGGCGAACGCTCGGGGGTATCGTGACGCGCGAAGGGTGGCGGCCTCGACAGGCGAACCGGCAAACGTTGATGTGGTCCCGGAAAATCGGGCAGGTGGTTAGCCCGGATTTCTCAAACGGGTTGCTGCATCGGGGCTCCGGATCTGGGAAAATGTTTTCGATGACAAAGACATGAACCAGACCAGAGGGGGCTCCCCGATGCCCCTGCAGGCTGTATTCCAGATTTGTTCGGTTTTGAACCCCTTGAAAGCCGCTCCGTGGTCGTCGCCTTAGATGGCGGAAGAATGACCTCCGATGCAGGCGCGCTGCTGCTGGGGGCCGTCGACCGGGCGATTGGATCGATCACTTCGCCGCCTGCTTCATCGGTCGCCGCGACCGGAGGCTGATTGAGCATGAGGTTCGCACGCTGGTGGCCCAGCGGGTGTTCGCCATTGCACCGGGCTACGAGGACTTGGTCGGCTATGACGGTCTGCGTCACGATCCGGTGATATCGCTGCCTCGGCCGGCGCGGTCGAGGAGGTGACCGGATCGTTGGTCGGATCCGCCGGCGCTGGCCACATGCGCGCATTCTGTTGCGGGCGGATTCGGGCTTTGCCCGCGAGCCGTTGATGGCTTGGTGCGAAGCCAACCGGGTCGACTACCTGTTCGGCTTGACGGCAACTCCCGGCTGGTGGCGGAACTGGCAGCGGTGCAGGCCGAGGGCAAGGAGCGACCGGCCTGGCGCTACAAGGGCTTCACCTGGACGACCCGCAAAAGCTGGTCGCGCCTGCGCCGGGTGGTGGGCAAGGCGGTGTGGACCGGCGACAAGGCCACCCCGACGCTTCGTGGTGACCTCGCTAACGCCCGAGCAGGTAGCGTGCCCGCTGGCTCTACTAGACCCTGTACTGCGCCTGCGGCGAGATGGAGAACCGCATCAAGGACGGACAGCATACCGGCGCTGTCGACCTCGAGCCGCGGCATGGGTGTGAACAGCTTGGCGTGTGCACAGAAGTCGTCCGAGCGGTCGATCGACCGCAGCAGCGTTTCCAGCGCGGCGTCCGTACCGTATTTGACGTCGAGGATTCCGATGGCAGGTCTCCTTGTGTTGAGGTGGCCGGAGACTACCGGACCGCCCGGCGATATCTCCGCGGCGGTTCACGTCAACGTGCAGCCCCGTTTCCGACGGACGCGAGGATCAAGGCATGGGCTTTGCCTTGGCGGGGATAACTAACGCTTCAACTCGATCCTGCGGCCGTAGCTGACTTCCCCCTTGTCTATCCTGAGAGAGAATCCACATTCAGGGTTGGTGCAGACCCACGCCTTGTACATCACGGATGCACCGTCCTGACCGTAGTCCGACAGCGGGATCAACGTGCCATTGTCGCATTTCTGACATTTCGGCAACTCCATCTCCACTCCTCCTTTGCAGCGGGAACCGATCATGCGGAACCGTGTGCCTCCCTGCCCGTTTCCGGCTACGACCCGGCAAGTTGAGAGTTGCGTCACAACTTATAGAAAATCCGTCTTGAAAGCAAGTTGAGGAAGGCCCGGGGGCTAGTGCGGACCGCGACTTTATTTGACATCTCCAACGGGCTGGGGATATGATGATTCCGGGCTCCTCACCGGTCTGTATGACAGTCGCGTGAGGCGTCCCCTCACTGCGGATATCGCGTCAAATCTCATGTCGGTTGTGGCCATTATACCGGCGCGTTACGGGTCCACACGGTTTCCGGGGAAGCCGCTGGCCAGGATCGGTACGAAGCCGATGATTCAGCACGTCTACGAGAGCACCACCACGGCGGATCTCGTGCACCGAACGGTTGTGGCCACCGACGATCAGCGGATCCTGGATGTGGTGCGGGCCTTCGGCGGGGAGGCAGTGATGACCTCCAGGGACCACCTGAGCGGCACGGACCGGCTGGCCGAGGTCGCCGGAGACCTGGAAGCCGAGTGGATCGTCAACGTCCAGGGCGATCTTCCGTTCATCCGGGCGGAAACCATCCGCAGGAGCGTCGCCTGCCTGGTGCGGGATCCGGCCGTTCCCATGGCCACGGCGCGTACCCCCATCACCTCGGAGCGGGAGTTTCACAACCGGAACGTGGTCAAGGTGGTGACGGACCAGCAGGGGTTCGCGTGCTATTTCTCCCGCGCACCCATCCCCTTTCACCGGGGGCAGCCGGCGGAGCCCGCGTGTTGGGGTCATCGTCACCTGGGCATCTACGTGTACCGGCGGGATTCCCTGCTGCGTATCGCGTCGATGCCTTCGGTGGAGCTGGAGCTCATCGAGGGTCTGGAGCAGTTGCGCGCCTTGCACTACGGCTACCGCATACGGGTGGTGGAGGTGGCGGAGACGGGTGTGGAAGTGGACACGCCGGACGACCTGAAACGAGCCGAGCAGTACTGGAATCGGCACACCGGGGAGCGCCATGGCTAACTTGCGACAGAAGTTCATTTTCGTCACGGGCGGGGTCATGTCCTCCCTCGGCAAGGGATTGGCGGCGGCGTCCATCGGCGCCTTGCTGGAAAGCCGCGGTCTCAAGGTGACCCTGCTGAAGATGGACCCCTATATCAATGTCGATCCGGGCACCATGAGTCCGTATCAGCACGGCGAGGTGTTCGTCACCGACGACGGCGCGGAGACGGATCTGGATCTGGGACACTATGAACGTTACGTATCCTCCCCCACCGGGCGGGCCAACAACTTCACCACCGGGCAGGTGTACGACACGGTCATCACCAAGGAGCGCCGCGGCGATTACTTGGGCGGCACGGTCCAGGTGATCCCTCACATCACCGACGAGATCAAGCGCCGGATCGTGACGGCGGCCGAGGACTACGACATTGCCATCTGTGAGGTCGGCGGCACCGTGGGCGACATCGAGGGCCTTCCCTTCCTGGAGGCCATACGGCAGTTCGGGCGAGACTTCGGCAGAGACAACGTCATCTACGTTCACCTGACGTTCGTCCCGTACATCGCGCCGGGCGGCGAGCTCAAGACCAAGCCCACCCAGCATAGCGTGAAGGAGCTCACCGGCCTGGGGATCCAGCCGGACTTCCTGTTGTGCCGGACCGACCGTCTGCTGAGCCGGCAGCTCAAATCCAAGATCGCCAGCTTCTGCAACGTGGACGAGACCTCGGTGATCACCGCCAAGGACGTGGAGTGGATCTACGAGGTACCCCTGGTCCTGCACCAGGAAGGCCTGGACGACCGCATCGTGGAACGGCTCCGGATGTGGACGGGTGCTCCCAGCCTGCGCAAATGGCAAAAGACGGTACACATCCTCAAGAACGCCAGCGAGTCGGTGCGGATCGCGGTGGTGGGGAAGTACATGGAGATCAGGGAGTCGTACAAGAGCCTGATGGAGGCTCTGGTCCACGGAGGCATCGCCAACGGGGTGCACGTCGAGCTCGATTGCATCGACGCGGAGAAGATGGAAAAGCAGGACGTCCGGAAACTTCTGGACGGCGTCCAGGGCATCCTGATACCCGGAGGGTTCGGGGATCGCGGCTCCGAGGGCAAGGTCCGCGCAGTGCGCTACGCGCGCGAGAACAAGGTGCCGTTCTTCGGGATCTGCCTGGGGATGCAGATCGCGGTGGCCGAATTCGCCCGCAACGTCTGCTCTCTGAAGGGCGCCAATTCGGTGGAGTTCGACCCCGCGACGAAACACCCGGTGATCAATTTGATGGACGAGCAGAAGGACCTGGACCGGATGGGCGGCACCATGCGCCTGGGGGCCTATCCGTGCGTGCTGGCTTCGAATTCATTGTCGGCCAGGATGTACCGCAAGAAGCGGATCTCGGAGCGCCACCGACACCGGTACGAGTTCAACAACGGATACCGGGAGATGATGACGGGGAAGGGGCTGAGGATCAGCGGCCTGTCCCCCGACGGCAAGCTGGTGGAGATTGTCGAGTTGGCGGACCACCCATGGTTCGTCGGTTGCCAGTTCCACCCGGAGTTCAAGTCCCGCCCGACGGATTGCCATCCGCTGTTCAGGGGTTTCATCCGGGCCGCGGGGCAGCAGCATTCGTCCGTCAAGGAAGTGCCGCGGATGCGCATCGTGGCGGACGCGTCGAGATCATGACCGCCGAGGTTGGCATCAGCGGCATCCGTGTCGGAGCGGGGCGGCCGTTCACTCTGATCGCGGGGTCGTGCGTCATCGAGGACAGGGACTCGGCGTTGCGACACGCGTCGTACCTCGAGGATCTGACCCGGCGTCTGGACATACCGTTCATCTACAAGTCGTCCTACGACAAGGCCAATCGCACTTCGCTGGAGTCGTTTCGCGGACCGGGGCTCGACCAAGGGTTGCGCATTCTGGAGGAAGTGAAGCGGGAGATCGGGGTTCCCGTGCTCACCGACGTACACGAGCCCGACCAGATTGCCCCGGTCTGTGAAGTCGTCGACGTGGTCCAGATTCCCGCATTTCTCTGCCGGCAGACGGACTTCGTCGTGGGAGTCGCCCGGGCGGCCAGGGTCGTGAACGTCAAGAAGGGCCAGTTTCTGGCGCCCTGGGACATCCGGAACGTGGTCGCCAAGATCGTGGCCGCGGGAAACAACAACGTGCTGCTGACCGAGCGCGGGGTCTCCTTCGGTTACAACAATCTGGTATCGGACATGCGCTCGCTGGTGATCATGCGGGAGACCGGTTTCCCGGTGGTTTTCGATGCCACCCACAGCCTGCAGCTCCCCGGCGGCCTGGGCCGGGCCTCGAGCGGCGACCGGCAGTTCATCGCGCCGCTGGCGCGCGCGGGAGTGGCCGTGGGGGTGGACGGCCTGTTCATGGAAGTCCACGAGGATCCGGACCGGGCCTTGAGCGACGGCCCCACGTCCTTTCCGCTTGACGCGCTCGACGAGCTGCTGCGGACGGCCAAGGACATCGATGACCGGGTCAAAGAGCACGGAGGCCGATGACATGGGCGGGGCGACGGAGGTCATCCGCAAGGCTCGCGAGGTGCTGGACGTCGAGATCGGAGGGATCGCCGCGGTCAGGGACCGCATCGGCGACGCCTTCGTTCGGGCCGTGGGCATCCTGCATGGCTGTACCGGCAAGGTCATCGTCACCGGCGTGGGAAAGTCGGGTCTCGTCTGTCACAAGATCGCGGCGACCCTGGCCAGCACTGGCACACCTTCGTTCTTTCTCCACGCGGCCGAGGCGAGCCACGGCGACCTGGGCATGATCATGCGGGACGACGTGGTTCTGGCGGTTTCCAACAGCGGCGAGTCGGAAGAGGTGCTGAAGATGCTGCCCCTGATCAAGCGCTGGGGCCTCAAGCTGATCGCCATGACCGGCAACGCGCGATCGACACTGGCCCTCTCGGCGGACGTGGTGCTCGACGTCGGCGTGCCCGAGGAAGCCTGTCCCCTGGGCTTGTCGCCCACTGCGAGCACCACGGCGGCCCTGGCCATGGGGGACGCCATCGCTGTAGTGCTGCTGGAGCGCCGGGAGTTCAAGACGGAGGACTTCCTGCTCCGGCATCCCGGGGGGGCTCTGGGTCGAAGGCTGCTTCTCCGTACGAGGGACCTGATGCATTGCGGCGAGGAGATCCCTCTGGTGTCCGAGGACACGCCGCTCAAGTACGTTCTGTTGGAGATCACGTCGAAGCGGCTGGGCGTGACCGGCGTCGTCGGTCCGGATTCGGCGCTCGTCGGCATCATCACCGATGGAGACCTGCGGCGCTGTCTGGCCAGGAGTGTCGGGAAAACGGACATGCTGGACCGCAAGGCCGCGGAGATCATGACTCGGGACCCCAAAACCATCGTGAGCGATTCGCTGGCGGCCGAAGCCGTGGCGCTGATGGAAAAATTCTCGATCACGTCCCTCTTCATCAAGGCCGAAGACTCGGAGCAGCCCCAGGGGATCATTCACCTCCATGACATGCTCAAAGCCGGTATTGTCTGAACCCCGGGCGGAAGAGTTGCGCCGGAAGGTCCAGGCCGTCAAGCTGCTGCTGCGGCTCACCGGCAAGTGGGACGCGTTGTTGAAGGAGTACGACCGTTGAGCCGGAATCGGGCGGGATCGGGAAGAGTTGGGCACGGGAGGATGGCGGATTGTAAAGCAGATTTCATGCCGGTTTCTTTACACCCCACAGCGGAATTGTTATTCCGAACATAAGCTACCAAGGCCCCGTCTCCCAAGGCAGGGCATGGATCCAGTCCATGCGGTCGAAACGGTTATTGCTCTTGCTTGTACTGGTCGCCGGGGCGACCTTCGTCGGGGTCGAGGTTGCGCAACACATGCGGGAGCAGGCGAACCGGGACCCTCGCGACCTGTTGCAATTCACGCCCGGAGTGCCCTTGCAGGTCAGGAATTTTCGCCGGAGCATGATCCGGGACGGGCGGAAGGAATGGGAAATCAAGGGGGCCGAGGCCACCTACTACAAGGCGGAAGAGCGAACCGAGATACGGCGTCCACGGTTGGTCTTCTATCGGGAGGACGGCCGGACTCTGGAGGCCAGGGGCCGGGAAGGGAACATCTTTCTACCGGACGGAAACTTGGAACGAGCGGTTTTGAACGGTGCGGTGGACATCGCCTACCAAGGTGCAAGATTTCGGACCGACAGGCTCATCTACCATCACGGCGATCACCGTGTGGTTTGTCCCGCCCGGGTCTGGGCCATGGTGGACGGCGTCGAATTCGAGGGCGAGAGCATGACCTACTCGTTGAACGACGAGATCCTGGAGGTTCCGGGGAAGGTGAGAACTACCATCCATGCCGGTCGGCGGGACGGTGGCTCGCCGGTCAAACGAGGAGCAGGGTGAAGGTCGATGAAACGTGACCGGAAGCTCCATGTCTCCAGCGTGAAGTTCTGTCTGGCGGTGGTCGTGCTGTTGCAGGCCGTCAGCTCCGTGGGAGGTGCGGCGGAAGGCGGCCCTCAGGGCGGAGAACGGAGCAGCGGCGGCCTCCTCGGGGACAAGGACACCGCTGTCGTGATCACCGCGGATTCCATGGAGCTCCGGCGCAAGACCAACACCATCATCTACAAGGGGAACGTCGTGGTGGTCCGGGACGACGTCGAGATGACCAGCGATGTCCTTTTTGCCCGCTATGACGCCAAGGGTGGGGGGGTGAGGAGCGTCGTCGCCGAAGGGACGGTGCGGGTGCGCCATGGGGGACGCGAGATGACCGGTGACAAGGCTGTCTTCGATGGTTTGGCGGATACCATCACCGTGTCCGGCAACAGCACTGTCCGGGATGGGAACAACAGCATCTCGGGAGACCGCATCACGATTTATATGAAAGAGGATCGCAGCGTGGTGGAAAACAGTGGCGGGCGCGTCAGAGCGGTGGTATTCCCCGGGCAGTTGAATCGTTGAGAAATGGCGCAGGTCGGGCGCGATGAGCGTTCTCAACGCAGAAGGCATCATAAAGGCGTATCGAGGTCGGCGGGTCGTCGATCAGGTCACGCTTGAAGTCAGGAGTGGAGAGGTGGTGGGTCTCCTGGGGCCCAACGGAGCAGGGAAGACGACGCTGTTCCACATCGTCATCGGTCTGGTTCGGGCCGACGGAGGAACGGTCACCCTCGACGGGACGAACCTTACGGCGGCTCCCGTTTACCAGCGCGCCCGGGCGGGCATCAGCTATCTGCCCCAGGAGTCTTCGGTATTCCGGGGCCTGACGGTCAAACGGAACCTGTTGGCCATTCTCGAAACCTTGGGACTGGGGAGGGACGAGGAGGAGGAAAGAAGCCGCCGACTCCTGGGCATGTTTGGGCTGGCGCATTTGGCCGATCAGAAGGCCTACACGTTATCGGGGGGCGAAAGACGGCGCGTCGAAATCGCCCGGGCACTCATTCTGTCGCCCTTCTTCGTGTTGTTGGACGAACCCTTCACCGGCGTCGACCCCATCGCCTTGGCGGATATAAAGTCCGTGATTCAGCAACTCACAAAGGCCGGTATCGGGGTTCTGATAACCGATCACAACGTCAGGGAAACCCTGGAGATCTGCACCCGCGCCTATATCCTGAGCCAGGGAGTGGTGCTGGCGGAGGGGACCCCGAGCGACATCGCCGCCAGTGACAACGCACGCAGGGTCTATCTGGGCGAGGGATTCCGGCTGTAGTCCAATGGCACTCGAAATCAAGCTCTCTCAGAAGATGATGCCGCAACTGGTGATGACGCCCCAGTTGCAGCAGGCCATCAAGCTCCTTCAACTGTCCCAACTCGACCTCCAACAGAGGATTTCCGAGGAATTGCAAGAGAATCCGGCCCTGGAGGAAGCGCACGAGGACGTGGAAACCGGTGCCGAGGCCGTGCGCGAGCCCGAGGCGACGCACGAGATGATGGTCACTGACCGGATCGCGGACTGGCAGGACTACCTGGACAATCACTCCAACTCGCGTCACGACATGGTGAGCACCGAGGTGGTTCGGGAGGAAGCCGACTTCCCGTCCCTGGAGAATACGGTGACCCGCCGGGAGACGCTCCAGGAACATCTTCTGTGGCAGCTTCGCATGGCTGGACTCGATCAGGCCGGCGAGAGTATCGGCATGTGCATCATCGGCAACCTGGACGAACGGGGTTACCTGGAGGCGTCGGTCGAGGAGATCGGCGAGCTGGCTCATGCCGCGCCCGGTGCCATTGAAGAGGTGTTGGCGCACATCCAGTTGTTCGATCCCGTCGGCATCGCCGCGCGGGACCTGCGTGAGTGTCTACTGGTACAACTCCACAATGCCGGAATGGGGGCGAGCGTGGCCGCCGGCATGGTGGCGAATCACCTTCACGATCTGGAGTACAAACAATATGACCGGATTGCGGCGGGCTTGAACGTCAGCCTCGAAGAGGTGATCGAGGCAGCTCATCTCATTGGCTGTCTCGAGCCCAAGCCGGCACGGGGCTTCGGCGACGACGAGGTCCGTACCATCATTCCGGATGTGGTGGTCCAGAAGGTGGCGGGGGAGTATGCCATATTCCTGAACGACGACGGCGTCCCGCCCTTGCGGGTCAGTCCACTGGTGCGGCGTCTGGCTGGCGAGCGGGGAGAGGAAGTGCGCAAGGCCAAGGAGTACCTGGAGACGAAGGTCCGTGCCGCCACTTGGCTGATCAAGAGCATCCACTGGCGTCAACAGACCCTTTATCGCGTCAGCGAGAGCATTTTCCGGTTTCAGCGTGAGTTCCTCGATCATGGCGTCGCCGGCCTCAAGCCGCTGGTGCTGCGTGAGGTCGCGTCGGAGATCGGCATGCACCCGTCCACGGTCAGCCGCGCCACCTCCAACAAGTATGCCCACACACCGCAGGGTGTTTTCGAGTTGAAGTTCTTCTTTCAAAGCGGGATCGCCCGCAATGACGGCTCCACGGTCGTGTCGTCGGAGTCGGTTCGTGACAAGATCAAGACGTTGGTGGAGTCCGAGGATCACGGGAAGCCCCTGAGTGACCAGGAGATCGCCGTCGCGCTGCAGGGTGTCGGTATCGACATCGCACGCCGGACGGTGGCCAAGTACCGCGAGCAGCTTGGTATTCTGCCGTCATCCCGGAGACGGGAACCGTTCGCGAATCATCGGGTCGCGCCGGACTGATGCGGCGCGCGTCCACAAAGGGGGTAAAGGTTGCGAATCACCGACGTTCTGGATCCTGAGGCGGTCATTCCGAGTCTCGAGGCGCGGGAAAAGTTTGCCGTGCTCGAAGAGATCGTGACGCGGGTGTCGAGTCACTACGGATTCGAGGACTCGCAACGATTGCTCGAGGTGGTCCACGCCCGGGAAAGGATATGCAGCACCGCGATCGGGGAGGGAGTCGCCATACCCCACGGCAAGCTGCCCGGTTTGAAACGCGTCTTCATCGCCTTTGCCCGCAGCCGTGAAGGAGTTGATTTCGACGCCCAGGATGGCGCTCCCACGCATCTTTTCTTTCTGCTGGTTGCTCCCGAAGGCTCGACCTCCGAGCATCTGAGCGCCTTGGCACGGGTGTCCCGGCTGGTGAAGGACGCGTCGCTCAGGGAGCACCTGATGCGGGTCCAGACCCCCGAGGAAGTGGTGAGTCTTATCGAGGAGAAGGAAAGGAGCCTCCGACCTTGACGCCTTCGAGTCGGAAATCTCGATTTCCCTCATGTCCTTCGGTTACAAGTACGGGATTCCCGCCGAAGCCGACAGGGTCTTTGGCGTGAGGTTCCTTCCCAACCCGTTTTTTGTTAGTGGGTTGGAGGCCAAGAGCGGATTGGCGCCGGAAGTCCGGAATTTCCTGCTCAGTCGAACGGAGACGCACGCGTTCATGGAGCGAATGACCGCGTTGCCTGACTCCACCCTGCCGAGCTACGAGCGCGAGAGCAATCCGACCTTGGCCTTCGGTTGTACCGTCGGCAAGCACAGGTCGGGGGTGCTGGCTGCCGGGTTCGCGCGGCTCCTCGTGGCGCATTCGGTTGAGGCACCGGGACATTGACAGATGATCGATGCACCGCGTTAGAAAGAAACTCGAGATAAAGAACCGCCTCGGGATGCACGCCCGCGCCTCCGCCTTACTGGTCCGGACCGTGAATCAATTCGCTTCGGAGGTGAAGATCTCCAAGGACGACAACGTCGTGAATGCGCGAAGCATCATGGGCGTCTTGACGCTGGGAGCGGCCAAGGGGAGTAAAATCCGCGTTGAGACGAAGGGGGACGACGCCCGGGAAGCGATGCTTGCCATCGAGCAGCTCATCGAGGACAAATTTCGCGAGAGCGACTAGAAAGACACCAACGGAAGGGTCGAACAGGAATTATCCATGACGAACAAAGATTTTGTTTTCACCTCGGAGTCGGTTTCGGAGGGACATCCCGACAAGATGTGCGATCAGATCTCGGACGCGGTGCTCGACGCCCATCTGGCGCAGGACCCGGACAGCCGGGTCGCATGCGAGACCCTGGTCAAGAATGATCTGGTCGTGATAGCGGGCGAGATTACCAGCAAGGGCAAGGTGGACTACGAGAGCGTGGCGCGCCGGGTGGCTCTCGACATCGGTTACGATGACCCCTCCAAGGGTTTCGACGGCAACACCTGTGAGGTTCTCGTGAGACTGGTGAGCCAGTCCCCCAACATCTCCCAGGGAGTCACGGAGGGCCAAGGCCTGTTCAAGGAGCAGGGCGCGGGCGATCAGGGGATGATGTTCGGCTATGCTTGCGACGAGACCGAAGAGTTGATGCCGCTGCCGATCAAGCTCGCCCATGACCTGATGTCCTATCTGGCGAAGCTGAGGAAATCCGGAGAGGCGCCGTTCCTTCGACCGGATTCCAAATCCCAGGTGAGCGTCGAGTACAGAGATGGACGGCCGCACCGGGTCAGCAACGTGGTGGTGTCGACCCAGCACGTCGGCGACGTGGAGCACGGGAAGCTCAAGGAAACCGTCATCGAGAACGTCATCCGGGCCGTGGTGCCGGACCGATACCTGAACAACGATACGGAATTTCTGGTCAACCCCACGGGCAGCTTCGAGATCGGAGGGCCGCAGGCCGATGCCGGCATCACCGGCCGCAAGATCATCGTGGACACCTACGGCGGTATGGGGCGTCACGGCGGCGGCGCGTTCTCGGGCAAGGACCCTTCCAAGGTCGACAGGAGCGCGGCGTACGTGGCCCGCTACGTGGCCAAGAATGTCGTGGCCGCCAAACTGGCGCAACGCTGCGAGATCCAGCTCGCCTACGTCATCGGCGTGGCGGAGCCGGTCTCCATCGCCGTCGATACCTTCGGCACCGGCGTGGTCCCGGACTCCGAGATCGTGAAGCTGGTGCGGGAGAACTTCGAGCTTACCCCGAAGGGAATCATCGACGCCCTGAACCTGCGAGCGCCCATCTACCAGAAATCCGCTGCCTACGGTCATTTCGGCCGCCAGCCGGAGAACGGTCTCTTCACCTGGGAGCAGACCGATCGGGCGGCGAGGCTGAGCAGCGGAGTCAAGGGGTAGCACCCAAACCCACACCCATAACTAGTCCGTCGGTGACGGCTGCACGGTAGCGGTGCAAGCAGGCCGGCGGAGACGGAGAGGAACATGGCGAAATCGAAATTCGACATCGCGGACCCCGGATTGGCGGACGACGGCTGGAAGCGCGTTCTTTGGGCGGATCAGGAAATGCCGGTGCTCCGGAACGTACGCGCCCGTTTTCAAAAAGAGAAGCCGTTGAGGGGCCTGCGGTTCTCCGCCTGCCTGCACGTGACCGCGGAAACCGCCAACCTCGTGCGCACCCTCAAGGCTGGCGGCGCCGACGTGGTGCTGTGCGCGTCCAACCCGCTGTCGACACAGGACGACGTGGCGGCGGCGCTGATGAAGAAGGAAAGCCTGTCCGTGTACGCGGTGCGCGGCGAGGATCACAAAACCTACTACAGGCATCTGAGGGCGGCGCTGGATCACCGGCCGGTCATCACCATGGACGACGGCGCCGACCTGGTGTCCATGCTTCATCAGGAATACGCGAACCTGGCATCCGGGATGGTGGCGTCCATGGAGGAAACCACCACGGGCGTCATCCGGCTCCGCGCCCTGGAGGCGGACAAGGCGCTGAAGATCCCCATCATCGCGGTCAACGATGCCGCCACCAAACACCTCTTCGACAACCGCTACGGCACCGGCCAGTCCACCATCGATGGTATCATCCGGGCCACGGACGTGCTCCTGGCGGGCAAACGGGTGGTGGTAGCGGGCTACGGCTGGTGCGGTCGGGGCGTGGCTTCCCGGGCCCGGGGCATGGGCGCCAAGGTCGTGGTCACCGAGGTGGACCCCGTACGCGCCCTGGAGGCATCCATGGACGGCTTCGACGTCATGCCCATGAAGGACGCCGCCAAGGTCGGCGACCTCTTCATTACCCTGACCGGGGATATGCACGTCATCCGCAAGGAGCACCTGCGGGCCATGAAGGACGGCGCCATCATCTGCAACTCCGGCCACTTCGACATCGAGATCGACATCAAGGCCCTCACGGAAATGGCGGAGAAACGCGACAAGAACGTGAGGAACCACGTCGACTGCTACACCCTACCCGGCGGAAAGCGCATTTTCCTTCTCGGCGAAGGACGTCTGGTCAACCTTGCCGCCGCCGAAGGGCACCCTGCCTCGGTCATGGACATGAGCTTCGCCACCCAGGCCCTGGCCTCCGAGTGGGCGGTCAAGCAGCGAGACGAACTGTCACCCCAAGTCTACGACGTTCCCCAGGCCTTGGTGGAATGGGTCGCCAGCATCAAGCTCGCCACCATGGGCACCCGGATCGACAAGCTCACCCGTGAGCAGAAGCGCTACCTGTCTTCGTGGGAAATGGGGACCTGAAAAGACACCGGGAGAATGTCGCTATTCCCCATACATTTCCGTGATGATCCGTCGAAGCCGGTATCTGATCGATCGCTTCATTGCCGAGCAGCAGTGTCATCGGCAAACCTCCAAACAACGGTCCCCACGTGGCCTCGGTTGACGTGCTCGGTATTTTCGGCCATATTTTTCCACCTCTGGCCAGGTAGCTCAGTCGGTAGAGCAGAGGACTGAAAATCCTCGTGTCGGCAGTTCGATTCTGTCCCTGGCCACTCCCCTCCATCGGTCAAAGCCTTGCCGTGTGCGCCCCTACCGATACTCCGAAACGCCGTCCCGGGCAAATCCAAGCCGTTTTCGTGGCCTTTCCCGTGATCGGCTCACGCACGGCAGATTGCTCTTGACAGCCTTCCGGCAAGGGTAATAGTCTGGCCCGGCATCGGACAAGGCCCCCACGTCGCGCGGGTGTCGAACCGCGAGAAGCTCATGGTCCTGGGCGTCATCTTCATCGGGGTGGCCACGCCCACGGAGGCGGCGGCCTTGGGCGCGCCAAGCACGGCCATGTACCGCAACCTTACGGTGAAGGTGGTGGAGTCGGTGATGAGCACCGTACTCGTCTCCGTTGTGGTGCTCAGGATCATTCCGGCTTCCAATGCCTTCAGTCAGGTGTTGGCGTTCACCGGAGCCAGCCGGGGACTGGTGGAAATGGTGGCGGATTTCGATGCGGCGCGGGTGGTGGTCCTGGTGCTCATGATGTTGATCGTGCCGGTGCTGGGCATGTTCATCGACCAGATCTCCGTCATGATGATCACGGTGCCCATCTACTTCCCGCTGGCCGCACAACTCGGCTTCGCCCCCATCTGGTTCGGGATCCTGATGCTCCTGAACATGGAGGTGGTCAACACCACGCGCCCTTCGGTCTCCAGTTGTTCGTCCTCAATGGCGTGGTCCCGGACGCTTCCATGGTCGAGTTCTACCGGAGTTGCTTTCCCTTCGTGCTGCTTGACATGTTGAATCTGGCGGTCATGATCGTTTTTCCCGCACTGGTGCCGACTCTGCCTCGACTCATGCTACGTTGAATCCGTGAAGTGGCGAACCAACCGGGCGAGGAGGGGTCGTGAGGTAAGCGGGCCCATCACGACCCCAAGGCACTCTACGGAACCTGATGAAAGCCATGAATCATCCCATGCTGGAGGCCGCCCGGACGTTGGCGCCGGGGATCCGATCCTGCTCCGACCAGATCGAGGCGGAGCGTGAGTTGCCGGGGCCGTTGTTCGATGCGCTGGCGGACGCCGGCCTGTTCAAGCTCGGACTGCCACGGTCCCTGGGCGGCGTCGAGATCGACCTGCCGTCCTATGTAGACGTGTTGGAGGAGTTGGGTAAGGCCGACGCCAGCACCGCGTGGGTCGTCAACCAGTGCTCGATCTTCGCCACCTACGCGGCGCGCATGCCGCGGGAGCTGGCGCGCGAGATCTGGACCGACACGCCCCGCTGCGTCGTTGCCAACACGTCCATGCCCACGGCCGAGGCCGTGCCGGTGCCGGGCGGGTACCGAGTCACCGGCCGCCACCGCTTCAGCTCGGGGAGCCGGCACGCGTCCTGGTTCGCCGCCCGGGCGTGGATTCCCGAGGACGGCGAGCGCGTGCAGAAGTTCCTGTTCGTGCCGGCGGCCGAGGTGGAGGTCCTGGATACCTGGAAGGTCCGGGGAATGCGCGGTACCGGCACCCATGATTTCGTCGTGGAGGGCGTCTTCGTCCCGGCCGAGCGCACGGTGCGCCATCTCGGCAGCCCGGTGATGGAGCCCGGACCGCTCTACCGGATCTCTCTCGTTCTGCTGTTTGCCTCGGGCGACGGCGCGCTGGCCCTGGGGGCGGCCCAGGCATGCCTGGACGCGTTCCTTGAGTTGGCGGGGGCCAAGACGCCCCACGCCATGCAGGCGATGCTGCGGGACCAGCCGGCGGTCCAGGTGGCCGTGGGGCAGACCAGAGCCACCCTGGCAGCCGGCCGGGCCTATCTGCGGGAGGCCGTCCGCGCCCTCTGGAAAGAAGCGGTGTCGGCGGATCCCCTTACACTGGAACGGCGGGTCGCCCTGCGGCTCGCCACGACCCACTGCATCCGGCTCGCGGTCCAGGCGGTGGAGACCCTGTACAACGCCTCCGGCACCACCGCCATCTACGAAGGCAACGCCATCCAGCGCTACTTCCAGGATCTCCACGTGATCAGTCAGCATCAACAGGCGCGCCAAGTCGCCTACGAGCTCGCCGGTAAGCACAGCCTGGGTCTGGAGATCGAAACGACGCGGCTGTGAACTCAGCGTCCCATGGCCTCCCTGGCGGTGGGTACATCGGGTAGCGCGTCGTCCCTCTTCTTTCCCGAAACCGCGGGAACCCTGAGCTCGTCGGACTTGAGCAGGGGAAGGACGGCGGGCGGCACCGGAATCGCGGCGATGGAGTCGAAGCCCCCGCGGGGAGAGCAGGTCACCACCAAGTTGATGTCCTTGGAGGGCAGAGCGTCTCGTCGATGTCCGTGCGTGGCGCATCACGCGGCGGGCGGCCATCCGGCTGGAGCCGTCGTAGTGGCGGCTGCCGATGACGGGGTTGTATCTTCTTTGACTCTTACAGCGCCACCGCGGACTCGTAAGGCTGGTCGAGAGAAGTGTTGTCGCCGAACAGCTTCCGTGAGGCGATCCACCGGTGCGTCTTCTCGTACACTTCCCGGGTGTAGGGCTCGAAAACCATGCGCTCGCCGACGCCCATGCCGCTGAAGTCCACCAGGTCGTGGTAGCGTTCCGGCAATTCCTTCAGCAGATAGTGCCGGTAACGCTCCGGCTCCATGTCGATGGCGCGTTGCGCACGCTGGAGCGCGTTGAAGTACTTCTTCGTGTCCTCTTCGTCGGTGTCCGGTTCGAGCAGAAAGCCGATCATGAAGGTCGTATCGACGATCTTCCGGAAACCCTGCTGTTCCACCACATACATGGGTGCGCCGAAGACGTTCCCCGCAGGCACCTGGCGTTCCAGCAAGCGCGCCATACGGTCCAACGGGCGGCCGGCAAACTGCAGCTTGACCTCGGAGGAATCGAGGATGGGCTCCAGCGCCTGCAGCGCCGAGAAATGACTTCCCGAGTGATAGCCCACCGCGATCTCGACGTTGGCGAGGTCCCGGGGTTTACGAATTCCGGACTCCGGCGGCACGTAGATTCCCGAGGGCGTCACGGAGTATGCGTGTCCCCACATGCGGCCGTGTTTTCCGGTGGCCGCCACGTTGACCATCCAGTGACAGGCCGAGCTGACCTCGCAGGAACGTCCGTCCTTCATGTCCTCGAGGGCGCCGTGACGAACTTCCTGTGGCTTCTCGGACTGCTGCGAAACCAGACCGTAGACGAACTCGTAGTCCAGTCCCTCGTCCTTGAAGTAGCCCAGTTCCTCCGCCACCCATTCCTGGAGTCTGCCGTGCGGCTGTATGCGAAACTTTGCCATGGATCTTGTTCCTTCCGAGCGTGTGTTTCCGACGAAACGCCGACGATACGATGTTACTGGAAGGACGACGGTGCGTCAACGGTCGGATGGTCGTGTAGCCACGCCGATGGAGGAGGGAGCTTCCGGCATTGGGGGCGGGCAGCTCCCTCCTGCGACAAGGTCGGGACCGGGCCCGGACTCAGCGGCTTTCCTTGACCACCTCCACGAGTGCGGAACCGCTCTGCCCGCCGCCGGTGGTTTCCCCGGGCGACGCCACGAAGGTCTGTTCGGTATTCACCAGGCCGGGGGTGGCCTGGCCCGGTCCATGCCAGGTGAAGTCGGCCAGGGAATTGCCCGACCCCTTGAGTTGGAGCGAATGGCCCGTCTGCGTCGAATTGGACTCGTGAACGCCGATGTCGGTGGCCGCAAGGCCCTCGGCCGGTCCCGAAGCCGCGGTGAAGCCGCCCTCGTAGCTCATGAATTGAACCACCTCTTTTTCCGGGTTGACCAGCGCGATGCCGTCCGGCGCGCCGTTCTCGATGCGATTGGTGGGAAACGAGACCGTCCCGTAACCTCCTTGCTGGTCGGGGATGGCCCCCTCCAGGGGAATGGTCCGGTACGGCATGCCGTTCTTGCCGTTGTAGAGCACGAGGCTCCATCCGTTCATGTCGGTGCCGGCCGGCCCTGCCACCTCCAGGCGCTCATCCGCGTCCGGGCCGCGGTTGTCGTAGTGGATCTCGTTGATGAAGACGTTCTGTCCCCACGCGGGATTCCCCGCCCACAGGAACATTCCCAGTATCGCCGTGGCCGGCAGCCATCGCCGAAAGTCTCTCGAAACTTCGCGCATCATTGCACCTCCTTCGCTCAAGACGTTGGATCATGCCGGGCCCATGGAATCCCGGCGCCTGTAGAATAGGATCGCCGGAAGGGCCGGAAACTTTAGGGGGGCTTCCATGGATTGCGAATCGAGGGAGCCCCGGATGCAGATCAGGGGAGGGCACGATGACCGGATAACCGGAGGAGTCAGTTCATCAGGCCGGGTAGCCACAGCACCAGCGCGGGGAAAATGATCATGAGGGCCATCACGACGAGGTTCAACCCGACGAAGGGAAGGGCCGCGCGGTAAATGTCGCCCATGGTGGTGCCGGGCGATGCTATCCCTTTCATGACGAACAGCGACAGCCCGAAGGGCGGAGAGATGGTGGCCAGCTCCAGGTTGAGGAGCATGATGGCGCCGAACCAGACCGGGTCCCATCCCAGGGCGTTGACGATGGGCATGTAGATGGGGATGGTCACCAGCACGATGGAGGTCTGCTCGATGAACATTCCGAGAAACACCAGCACCACCTGCATCAGGATGAGGATGACCATGGGATGGACCGGCAGACCCACCACGAGATTGGTAATCCCGGCGGTGGCACCGGTGAAGGCCAGGACCTGACTGAACGCGGCGGAGCCGGTGAGGATGATCAGGACCATCACCGCGATGGAGGTTGCGGCGCCCACGGCTTCCTTGGTCACGTTCCAGGTCAGCTTGCCGTAGGCCATGGCCAGCAGAAAGCAGAACAGTGCCCCGACGGCCGCGGCTTCGGTGGGCGTGGCCACTCCGAGAAAGATCGTCCCGATGATGATGACGATGACGGACACCAGCGGCGCCACGTACCGGAACGTGTCCGAGATGCGCCGTCCCAACGGGGTCGGCGACACGTCATAAGCCGGCGCCAGCGAAGGCTGAAGGGTACACCGGATGATGATGTAGGCGGCGTAGATGCCGGCCAGCATCAGGCCGGGAACGATGATCCCCACCAGGAGCTTGCCCACCGAGATTTTTCCCAGGCTCGCCAGGATGACGCCCAAGGCGGTGGGCGGAATCATGATGGCCAGACTGCCGCTGGCCAGAATGGGCCCGAACGACATGGACTTGCTGTAGCCGCGCTTCTCCATGTCCGGCACCAAGGTGGAACCCAGCATGGCCACGCTGCCCATGGCCACCCCGGTCAGGGTGGCGAAGAGCGCGCCGGCGCCCACCGCGAGCAGCGACAGCCTTCCGGCGATGCGTCCCAGCCATTCGTCCAGGACGTCGATCATCTTGTACGCCACCCCGGAATGGAACATGACCGCGCCCATGAGAATGAACATGGGTACGGGCACGAGCACGAAGGTGGAGATGGAGCTGTCGATGCTGAGAACAAGCTGCTGCAGGCCGATGGTCCCGCCCCAGAATACGTAGACCCCGATGATGTTCACCAGCGTGAAGGCGAAGGCCACCGGCAGTCCGATGAGCAGCAGCACGGTCAGACCGCCGAAGAAGAAGATCATGTAGGACCACCACTCCACGGGCGTCTACTTCAAGGGTGGGTCTCGACGGTGTCGGACGCGGCGTCGTCCAGGGCGTGTCCGGCCCGTCTCATGAACTGGAGAGAGAGGAGGAAGGCGCCCAATGGAATGACGCCCAGATTGATCACCCTCGGGATCTCGATCTCGGCCGGGATGAGGATGCCCCGCTGCCAGGAGGTGACGGCTTCCAGGGTGCCGTAGACGGCCACCACGAGACAGATCAACGCGCCGAGGATGGAGTTGGTGCAGGTCAGCCAGCGACGGTGCCTGGGCCGGAGCCGGGTGACCAGCAGGTCGATGGTGACGTGCTCTTCGCGCCTGAGCACCCAGGCGGCGCCAAGGAAGGCGATATGGAGCAGCAAGGTCCCGCTGATCTGGTCGACCCCCAACAGGCCCTCCCGGAGGCCATACCGGAAGAACACCTTGACGGAGGTCAGGAGCATGACGGCCACCAAGAGCGCGCCCGACAGCGCAGCGCCGGCATCCAGGAGGGAATCGAAGACGCGGATGATTTTCTTGCCGGCCGTCATGCAGCGGTTTCAGCTATCAGTCGTATCCCATCAGCTTTCTGGCCTCGGCGTAGTCGTCCGTGCTCATCGCGGTCTTGAAATGCGCCCACAGAGCCTCGTTGGAGGTCTTGGCCCAATTCTCCGCCTCGGCATCCGAGAACCGGATCACCTTCATTCCGGCTTTCTTCATGGTGGCCAACTGAAAGCCCTGGTGTGCCGACATCCACCCCCGGGACCATTGCTGGATCACGCCAACGGAATCCAGCATGACCTGCTGCACGTCCTTGGGCAGGCTGTTCCATTTCTTCAGGTTCACCGCAATGCCGATGCCGTCCCGATACAACGGGTGGCCGATGAGGTACTTGGTCACCTTGTGCCACCCGAAATTGGTGAAGCCGTCGTAGTAGGGCCAAGTGAACCCCTCCACCGCGCCTCTCTCCAGGGCGAGATAGATCTCCGACGGCGGCAGGGTTACCGGCTCCGCGCCCACCGCCTTGACGAAGAAGCGCGTGAGCGGCGGCACCCGGACCTTCATGCCCTTCAGGTCGGCCGGGCTCGAGACTTTCTTCTGCGTGGACATGAAGTGGTTTCCGGTTTGGAGATCGCCCGAGAAGGCTCCCAGGTAGCGAACCCCCTGCTTCTCGTACATCTTCACCATGAAATCGTGCAGTGCATGGCCCGGCCCCCCGTCGGGAGGTTCCAGGGGCGACAACTCCGTAACGTATCCCGCCTTGACCACGCCCGCCCAGTAGTTCAGGGCGCCGTACCAGACGTCGAACACCCCCCGCACCAGTGCTTCGGGCTGGTCGAAGGTCGGCACCACTTCCCGCGCCCCCTTGAAACGGATCACCACCTTGCCCTTGGCGCGCCGGTTTACCTCCTCCATGTAGCGTATGCCGACGTCGGCCGCGGAAGAGACGCCCGGAGGCCATGAACCCACCATGTTCAGTTTGACTTGGGCCGACGCGGTCCCGCCCCAGAACACAGCCAACGCCGCTACAGCGAATACTCCGATCATGCCGTTTCGCTTCATTTTTCGCTCCTCCCGTCAGGACACCATGCAAATGCGCCGCAACTCGAAAATCCCGGAACTTGCCTGCTCGACCGCAGGCCGGAACCGATTAGATCGCTTT
Source organism: Binatia bacterium (assembly GCA_963422385.1). Lineage (GTDB taxonomy): Bacteria > Desulfobacterota > Binatia > UBA9968 > JAJDTQ01 > JAJDTQ01. The sequence goes on from OY729432.1 coordinate 1,916,520, forward strand.
ACCCGAAGCCTGTCAACATGTTTCACGACCCGGAAGGACGACGGCGGTCCGTGACGGACTCCCGGGTCGGGAACCCGGGAATTCAGGTGCGGAACATGGCGGGCACGTAGCGCGACACCCCCAGCGCGTCCATGAAACGTTGCTTCATCATGGGCGGGTTCATGGGGAACGCCGGCTTTGCCGGCGGCACGTCGGGCTCGGTGGCGAGGACCAGGACGGAGGGACCCCCTTCCGTCAAGGCGGACGGCAGGAGCGCCCGGAAGGTTTCGAAGGAGTCGACGTGCTCCGTTCTTGCGATGCCGGCGGAGCGCGCCAGGTCCGCCAAGTCCAGCTCGGTGTTCGTCAACGGCTGTCCTCCGGACGCCGCGTGGATGTTGTTGTTCACCAGGAGGACGGTGAGGTTCCGCGGGGCGACGGAGCCGACGGTAATCAAGGCCCCCAGATGCATCAGCAGTCCGCCGTCGCCTTCCGCCGCCACGACCCTCTTTTGCGGCTGAGACACGGCCAGGCCCAAGGCCAGGGGAAGAGCCAAACCCATGGCGTCTTCCAGATAGAAGTTCTCCGGACGATCGCAGACGTTGGACCACACGTAGGAAGCATTGCCCAGAGAAGTCACCACCAGGGTCTCTTCCGATATGGATTCGGCAAGAACGCGATAGTACCCTTCGCGTGTCGGCTTTGCCTCACTCACCAGCGGATGTCCTCGCTGTCCAGCAGCAGCACGAAGGGCGCGGAGCCTTCCTCCGCAAAGGTCGCCGCCCGTTCCACCTGGGCGCCGATGGGCATCTCCGGTGCGGCAACGGCATAGGAAAGTCCGTAGGCCCGGAGCACCGGCTCCGTCGCCCGCCCCTTGGGGACGTGATAGAAGACCGGATCCCGAGCCGATCCGCGGTAGGATGCCAGGATGAGAATGGGAAACTGGTAACGCTGGGCCAGGCACACCATGCCCGCACCCATGGTCAGAAGTCCGACGTTCTGGATCAGCAGCACCGTGCGCGCCCCGCCCAGCCGCGCGCCGCAGGAGATGGACAGGGCCTCCTCTTCGTGGGTGGCCCGGATGAGGGTCACGTCGGGGTCCTCCTCGACCTTCTCCATGAACCCCCCGATCCAGCTATCGGGGACCGAGACGACGACCTTCACGCCGGACCGCTTCAAGGCAGCCAGCAGCTCGCTCGGGCGGTGAGAATTTTCTACACTCATGGGATTCGCCAAGTGGCGTTGCCGGTGGTGGAACAGCGGCGTCCGCTGTTCCACCACCGGATTGGACCGGATCATATCCAACGCGTCTACGGATCACAAGACGGAACTGTTATGAAAGCGGTATCAGGGATCGGCGCTGAAACCCGTCATGCGTATTTTCGCCATATCTGACGTGCACGCGGATTACCCGTAGAACATGGCGCTGCTACAGGCGTTCTCCGGTAGCGGCCACCTGCGTGACACGCTGCTGCTGGCAGGAGACGTGACCGATGATCTCGCCAGGTTGACGCGGGTTCTCCGAGACGTCCGCGAGAAGTTTGCCCACGTGTTCTTCGTGTCCGGAAACCACGATCTGTGGGTCTGGCGTGGCGAGTCCGGCGATTCCGTGGCCAAGTTCGAGAAGGTCCTGCGGCTGTGCTCCTGCTCGGGGTGGCCACGAGTCCGGCCAAGGTCACCTCCGGCTCCCAGGCCCCCGGAGCGTGGGTGGTGCCGCTGTTCTCGTGGTAGGTGAAACCGGAGCAGGGTGCCGAGAGCCTGTTCGTCCCCAAGGACGGCGACGACGCGAGTCTCTCCATGTGGGCCGACAACGTTCGCACCCGGTGACCGGAACGCATGTCCGTAGCGAATTATTTCTCGATATGAACGAGCACCACGTTCATCGCGACTGTGACGCCCCGGTCCTATCTTTCAGGCACTTCCTGCCCAGGAAGGAGTTGATGTTTCGCCCATCCGCGACGGCCGGGCCTCCGCGACCCGCCCGCGCCAAACGGTTCAAGTTCAGCAGGGTCGCCGGCAGCACGCGGCTCGAGGCCCGGATTCGCGCGTTGGGCTCGGTGCTCCACGTCTTCGGCCACCAGCACCGCAACCGCGACAGGGTTATCGATGGCTCGCGCTATGTTTCCAACTGTCTGGGCTATCCGCGGGAGCACGCCCGGGGCAGGATCGGTGAATCCTGCGGCAGTCTCGAGTTGGTCCGGGACACCAAGTGCAAGGCCGGACCGATGGCGGGGGAGCATCGCTGAAAAGCCTCATGATTGTGGAACACGAAACTGGCCGAAGATGGTCGAAGATTTCGGGAAGCTCAGGTGCTCTCGTATGCCTCCATGAAGGCGTCTCCGGGTATCCGACTGTGTCAGGACAAGACGTAGCGTCGAACGTTTAAGGCGCCGATGAGCAGGCATGGTCAAGGGGGTACGCGTCCCGTCAGGCTCTTCGCGCACCATTGCGAGATGGTTGCCTTCGCTTACCAAACGGAAGCCCGAACGCCTTGATGACTCGTTCGCGCGGAGCATCCGCGGGGAACCGCGCCATCAGAGAGTATTTCCCGCTTCGGCAATGAAGACTTCCAACGCCGGCGAGTCGCTGTCGAACGCGTCAGGGCCAAACGTTTCGATGTGAAACGTGATGGCGGACTTGTCGTCGGAAAGGGCTTCCTCGCAGGTGTCGCCTTGACCGACAACGACGCCGCTCAGTCCGAGCGGATAGGCCACATATCCATCGTCGTGTTTCTCAAGAATGACCCTGAACCGCTTTGTCATGTCGGCTTCCCGTCTGCGAGGATCCCATCCTTTTCCCTGACTCCCGTTCTGTTATTCTTGCCCGTTCAACCGGAATTATGCAAAGGTCTTTTCCGCGTGCGGATGGCCCGCCTGCTTTCTGGCTAATGGATGATCCCGCCGCCTTCCACGACCAGCAGTTGCCCGGTCATGAAATCGCTGTCGGCGCTGGCCAGGAAAAGCGCCGTGCCGGTGACGTCCTCGGGCACCTGGATGCGCTTGAAGGCGCGCCGGCCGGCACTGTCGGCCCGGCGCTTGCGGATCTCGTCGGTGATCATCTCCTCGCTCATGGTGGAGCCCGGCGTCATGCAGTTCACGTTGATGTTCCAGTCCCCCAGTTGCCGCGCCATGACGCGCGTCAACGCCACGACCCCGCCCTTGGAGCTGGTGTAGTGGGGCATGTTGCTGGTGCCGTTGAGGAAGGTGCCCGACGCGATGTTGATGATCTTCCCCGACTTCTGCCGCTTCATGACGGGAATGACGGCGCGGCAGCACATGAACACACCCTTGAGGTTCACCTCCAGGACCCGGTCCCACTCGTCCAGCGGGCAATCTTCCACCCTGCCCATCCACATCTTCTGGGTCACGTAGATGGCCGCGTTGTTGAGCAGCACGTCGATGCGGCCGAAGCGGTCCAGGGTTTCGGCCATGAGTCCCTCGATGCTGCCGTATTCGGTGACGTCCGTGGTTCTGGCCCATCCCGCCTGACCTGCCCGACTCAGCTCTTCGGCCACGGCTTCGCCCGCCGCGCCGTCGATGTCGGCGATGACGACCTGCGCCCCTTCCTCGGCGAAACGCCGGGCGTAGGCCCGCCCGAGTCCGTGTCCGCCCCCGGTGATGATGGTGACCTTGTCCTTGAATCGCATGGATGCCTCCCTGTTTTGGATGGCGCCGAGTATAGCATACCGGACCGGGCGATCCCTGCGGCGTGTCCGCCGATTGATCTATCCTTCCTTGTAGGAGTACAAAAGAGGACGCGGCGCCGCCGCGCACTCGGGCACACAGGATGTTCACCGTGCAGCTTGTTCGATTGTTCACCGGAAACGACGGCCAGTCCCATTTCGAGGACCTCGACACGAGCGCGGAGGGCGGCTATTTCTTCGACACCTTGCCGGTGACCGGCCTGGTGCTGAAGAACGATCCGGCGACCCATCTGGGCGACTTTCACAACGCGCCGCGCCGGCAGTACTGCATCACCCTCGCGGGCTCCGCGGAGGTCCGCGTGGGCGACGGGACGTCGAGGACCTTCGTGGCGGGCGATGTCTTCCTCGCGGAGGACGTCACCGGGCAGGGCCACACGCTGGCGCCGCACAACTGGGTCCGGGCTTTCGTTCACGTGGACTAGGAGAACGCCAGGAACAACCGCCACAGGGGGCTCGAAGCTTCCCCGTGCCGGTATGGAAAGGAGACGAACATGAGCAGTGAGGAAAGGACGCCGGTCAAGGTCAAGAAGATCGGACACGTGGTGTTCAACGTGAGCGACCTCGAGCGCAGCACCAGGTTCTGGACGGAGATCATGGGATTCAAAGTGTCGGACGTCAACGAGCGCGGCATGATCTTTCTCCGCAACGCGTCGGATCACCATACCGTTGCGTTGTTCCCGTCCAAGTCCGACAAGGGGCAGCCCGAGCCGGACCAGGTGGCGTTCAACCATTTCGCCCTGGAGGTGGAAAGCGTCTCCGAGCTGTTCAAGATCCGCGACTTTCTGAAGGCCAGGGGCGTTCCCATCCTGTACGAAGGCCGTCGGGGCCCAGGTTGCAACCCGGGTGTCGAGTTCACCGATCCGGACGGCTTTCAGATCGAGCTCTACGCCTCCATGGACCAGATCGGCTGGGAGGGCGAGAGCCGGCCGGCGGAGCAGTGGACCCGCGCCACCTCTCTCGAAGAAGTGCTGGAGAAGCCGATACCCGGTGTCTCGTACGAGTGATCCGTATCCGGGGGCGCACTGTCCCGGACGCCCGCGCCCCGTTCTCCGTCTCGACATCCAGAGCGATTGAGCCACGCCATGGCGGTGAACGTCATCATGCCAGCCATGGGGGCGACCCAGGAAACCGGTCGCCTGGTGCGCTGGTTCAAGCAGCAGGGGGACTCCGTCACCAGGGGCGAGATGCTGATGGAGGTGGAGACGGACAAGTCCGTGGTGGAGGTCGAGGCGCCGGCCTCCGGAACCCTGCTCCATGTCACCGCGGCTCCGGATGACGACATCCCCGTGGGACAGACCATCGCGATCATAATCGAGCCGGGGGAGGGTCTGCCCAAGCCCGCGAAATCGACTGCGCAGGGGCGCAAGGGTTCGGCACCGGTGCGGCGGGCAGGAAGGTCGGCGGCCTCCGTGGCCGGTACGCAAACCGGCCGCCCCCTTGCTTCGCCCGCCGCCAAGCGGCTGGCGAAAGAGAAGGGGCTCGATCTGGCCGGTGTCACGGGCACCGGACCGCAAGGTGCGGTGGTGGCCCGGGACGTGCTGTCGGCTGTCGCTCCCGCTCCGGCCAGCGTCAGCGGAACCGTTCGGCTCAGCCGCATGCGCCAGGTCATCAGCGAACGCATGACCTTGAGCAAGCAGACGGCGCCGCACTTCTACCTCAACATGGACGTGGACATGACCGGCGTCGAGGCGCGGCGCAACGCTTTGAAGCAGCACGGGGCCGGGCCGGCGCCGTCCATCAACGACTTCATCCTGAGTGCAGTGAGTCGCGCCCTCGCCGAATCACCGTCCATGAACGCGGCATGGACGGACGAGGGTGTCGAACAGTTCGGCGAAGTGAATCTCGGCATGGCCGTGGCCGTGGATGACGGTCTGGTGGTGCCGGTCATCCGTAATGCCGACAAGCTCGACATCGATCAGCTCGGTCAGCGTAGCAGCGAGCTGGCGGGCCGGGCTCAGAGCCGGAGGCTGAAACCCGCCGACTACCAGGGCGGCACCTTCACGGTGTCCAACCTCGGCATGTTCGGCGTCGACAGCTTCGTCGCCATCATCAATCCGCCGCAAAGCGGCATCCTGGCCGTGGGGCGGGTGGCGCCGCGCGTCGTCCCCGACGGCGAAGGCGTCGCCGTGCGCTCCATGATGACCATGACCCTTTCCGCCGACCACCGCGTAGTCGACGGCGCCATCGGCGCCCGATTCCTGCAACGGGTCAAGCAGCACCTGGAGGAGCTTTAGGCCAGGTCGGCAAAATGTAATCCAACAAACCCGTTGACATGCGGGCGAGTGGTTTCATGGCATTCAACCGGGATTACGATGGAAGGGTTGGAGCAGCCGCTTTCGAGTGGCTCGCACGCAAGGTCTCAATGCATGGAGACGTATTGTCGCGCGATATGCCCGCCTCGGGCATGCAATTCGGGGGCTTCACGACCAATCCATTGCCCTACCTCGGAGGCCGGCCGAGCGACCGTCCGTCGAGCTTCTCGCCAAACGATATGATCGTTTCCTTGAAGTGGCGGCCGGAGTCCGAGTCGGCGTTGCCAAAGAGATTGCAGGCCCAAGCCACGGGTCCCTCCGCGACTCGCCGGACCTGATCGCTTGTCTGTCACATCCCCGGCCAGCTCTCCATCGGCTCCGTGGACCGCACCAAGTGCATGCCGGCGGATGCGGCTTCGTTCAGGGTCTTCTCAGCAGCTTCGGTGAAGTCGGCCACGACCGCGCCGTCCTTGCCCCGCACCACCACCGAGGACATGCAGTCGGTCATGATGTAGACTTTTTCCGCCAGCGCGGGGTCTTCACCGCGTATCTCTTCCAGCAGATCCTGGACGGTGCTCTTGACGCAGTGGCTGGAGGCCTGTCCGGTCACGATCAGGGCGTCCGCCTCCACCAGGGTCTTGTAGAGCCGGACGTTCCTTTCGGCCAGGATGCCGCCGTCCCAGGTGGACAGGACCTCGGGGCGCAGCACCGAGTAGTTCTCCGTCAGGTTGTGAGTCCCTTTGATCTCGGTCCAGGACTGCGACACCCGAGCGAGGGAGTGCAGCGTCCTGGCCTCGTCCACCACCCCCGTGACGGTGTGGCCGGGGCTTCCCACCAGGCAGTGCGGGGGCCAGAGGTAGAGCGTATAGCGTCCGCCGGCCGCCAGCTCCCGGCTGTAGAAGCGGCACTGCTCCACCAGCCAGTCGTAGCCCTTGTCGGTCAGCCATGATGTCATGGCGGGGTTGGGAGCGACTTCTTCCCTGAGGACGTTGCCCGTGGGGTCGGTATTGACCAGCCGCTTGGCGTCGAGTCCGTCGACCGTGATGAGCGTGTGGGGCGAAAGGGGCTCACCGTGGGAGTCCACCCAGAACCAGGGAAAGAAGATCTGGAAGTTGTTGTGGCTGTCCAGGGTGCAGCGGATGTGGGTGATCCGTGCAAGGTTGCAGTAGATGAACTCCGCGATGCGCCGGTTGTCGTCGACGGCGCCCCGGCCGTTGCGGCCGCCGACGTAGAGCGTGCCTTCGGGGTGGCAGAAGTCGCGCTGCACGTCGATGAGCAGAAGGTCGATGCGCCGGGAGTCCGCCGTGGCCGGCGGAACCTCAAACTCCCGCCTGAACCGGTTGGCTTCCTCGAAAACGGCCATGCGGTCCGGCGTGTAGGAGAAGTCGCCAGCGTTGCCGGCATCGTAGAAACCCGGCGTCTCCCTGATCTCGGGGGATTCCATGGCGCTCCGGTTATACCAGGGAGGAGACCACAGGCGACGGAAAGGCCTCACCCTGTCAAGGGCAGCGGGTCAATGTGGAAGGGAGTTACAGGAGCTTCACCAACGCCGCGACCACCCCGATCGCCACTACCATCATCGAGCCGAGGCGTAGGGTGAGCCGCAATTCCAATTCCTTCAAGTCCTGCTTCGCCGCCAGTTCCAATTCCTTCAAGTCCTGCTTCACCGCCAGTTCCAATTCCTTCAAGTCCTGCTTCGTGGCCAGTTTCTCGTCGATGAGCGTTGCCTGCGACCGTGCCAGCACTTCGGCCTGCTCCTCCGGCATCCCGACTCGGGTCAACTCCTTCACGAATGCGTGGGTGTCGAAAGCGACGACGCTCATGTTGAAATTTTAACTTGTCTGCAAGTGAAAGTCCATTCGGCGCCGGTTGCCTGATACCCTGCCTGTGACATAAAGGAAGGCATGGCGTCCCTCTGGCTCGAGCTTTCCGTCCAGGCCGAAGGCCCGGCGCAGGATCCCATCTCCAACTTCCTGGTGGAGATGGGCTGCACCGGGATCGTCTGCGGCGACCGCTCCCTGCGGGCGTTCTTTCCCGACACGACCGACGATGCCGCCCTCAAGCCCATGGTCCGGCAGTATCTGCGCGGGCTCCGGGATATCTTCCCCGACTGTCTCGTGGGCCGCACCCGCTGGCGGATGATCGCCGAGAAGAACTGGCACGACGCTTGGCGCGGCCATTTCAAGCCACAGAACATCGGCCGCCGTTTTCTGGTGACACCGCCGTGGCTTGAGCCATCCGGGACCCGCAGGCACGTCCTCGTCGTCGAGCCGGCCATGGCCTTCGGCACCGGCACCCACGAGACCACCCGATGCTGCCTCGAATTCATCGACGAGCTTTGCGTCGAATCCTTGCCACCCAAGGCCCTGGACGTGGGCACGGGATCCGGCATCCTCGCCATGGGAATGGCCCGGCTCGGGGTACGCGAGGTCCTGGCATTGGACAATGACCCCGTGGCGTTGGAGGCGGCGCAGGAGAACCTCCGGCTGAACGGCGTGGAAGGCACGGTGACACTGAGCGCCATGCGGCTCGCCCGGGTCAGGCGCCGGTTCCCGCTGGTGGTGGCGAACATCATTCTGGAGACCCTCGTGGAACTGGCCTGCCCCCTGAGCCGGTGCGTGGGCGCCCGGGGCGCGCTGATTCTGTCGGGACTGCTGCATGACCATGTCTCCGCGGTCATGCAGCGCTTCCCCCGGTTCCAGCTGGAGCGACGCAAAGAGCGCAAGGAATGGAGCACGCTGCTGCTCCGGAGGGAGCCATGAGCTTGCCGCGCTTCCTGGTTCCGCCGGACGCGGTGCGCGACGGCGCCGCCACCGTGGGCGGGCAGGAACTCGCCCACATGCACAAGGTCTTGCGTCTGCGCCCTGGCGTCCGCGTGTTGCTCTGGGACGGCGAGGGGACGGAGCATGAGGCCCTCATCCGCGCCTATGAAGGTGGAGTTGCGGCCATGACCGTGGTACGGTCCTACCGCCCGCAACGGGAGTCGTCGCTGGCCGTCACCTTGGCCCAAGCCGTGGGCAAGGGCGACAAGATGGACTGGGTCGTGGAGAAATCCACGGAGCTGGGGGCCGCCCGCGTGGCGCCGTTCTTTTCGTCGCATACCGTACCGCGGTTCGCCGGCGACAAGGGCCGGAGACGTCGCGAGCGCTGGGAAAAGATTGCGGCCGCGGCTGCCGGACAATGCGGGCGCATCCGGATCCCGGAAATTCACGACGCGGTCCCGTTCGACGCGGTGCTGACGCGAGAGTGGCAGTGCGAGGCCAGGATGTTATTCCGGGAAGACTTGTCGGGCCAGCGGCTGGTTTCTCTCCGGGAAGAGTTGGGAAGCCTGCGCTCCGTGCTCGTGATGGTGGGTCCGGAAGGAGGATTCAGCGAGGAGGAGGCGGCCAAGGCCGCGGCCCACGGATTTCACACGGTCGGGCTCGGCAGGCGCATCCTGCGCACGGAAACCGCGGCGGTGGCAGCGGTCTGCGCCGTGCAGTTGCTGTGGGGGGATTTGGGATGAGGCAAGACGTTGCAACGTCACGTAGACAGGAGGTTCGTCATGGATAAGCACACTGAGGAAACCCTGCAACGGTTGCTGCGCCGTGCGGGTCTGGAAATGGCCGAGAGCGATCGCGCGCGCTTCATCCCGATGCTGGACGCCTACATGGAGAGCCTGGAGAAGCTTCACTCCATCAACCTGGCCGGCGAGCAGGTCGGCGGGGTGTTCCGGTCGGAATCGTACGAGGACTAACGTTCCGTATCCGACAAGCAAGGAGCCGACATGTCAGACTTGTGTTTCGCGAGCATTGACAGCATGGCCCCGCGCCTGCAGAAGCGCGAGGTTTCTCCCGTCGACTTGACTCGGGCCTACCTCGACCGGATACACGCCCTCGACGGCAACCTGCGGGCCTACGTGAACATCATGGAGGAAAGTGCCCTGGAGGAGGCCCGGGCGGCGGAGCGGGAGATACGGCAGGGCCGCTATCGGGGGCCGCTCCACGGCATTCCCTTCGCCGTCAAGGATCAATACGACGTCGAGGGCGCCCTGTCCATGGTGCGCATCCCGCATCCCACCGGTCCGGGGGAAGACTGCACCGCGGTGCGTCGCCTGCGCGAGGCCGGATCGGTGTTGCTCGGGAAGCTGAACATGAGCGGTCTTCCGGGCGGAATCAAGGGCGCGCGCAATCCCTGGAATCTCGACCACGTGCCCGGCGGATCCAGCACCGGATCCGGCGCGGGCATCGCCGCCGGGCTGTGCATGGGCTCCCTGGGCGAGGACACCGCGGGATCGATCCGGAACCCCGCGTCGTACTGCGGTATCTCCGGGCTCAAGCCCACCTACGGACGCATCAGCCGTTTCGGCCTGGCGCCCCTGGGCTGGTCCCTGGACACCGTCGGACCCATGACCCGGGTGGTGGAGGACCTCGCGCACATGCTTCAGGTCCTGGCCGGCTTCGATCCCAGGGATCCCACCTGCAGTCAGATGGACGTCTCCGACTACACCGCGGACCTGCGGGCCGGGGTCTCCGGCATGGTCGTCGGGGTCCCGCGCGAGTACATGAAGCTCATCGACGCCGACCCCGAGGTGCTGGCATGCCTGGACGAGGCGCTGGCGGCAATGGAATCCTTGGGCGCCAAGGTCCGGGACGTGACGGTGCCCGGCATGGAGCACGCCACCATCGCCAACGGCCTCATCTACTCCTGCGAGTTCTACAACATCTGCCGGGCCGATATGGACGAGGCCATGGCGGGGGAGGCCTCGGAGTCCCGCCGGGCGCGCCTGTTCATCGGCGCGGTCTCCACCTGCGGGGACTACATCCAGGCCCAGCGGATGCGGAGCCGTCTCAGGCGGGAGCTGAACGACGTGTTTCGCGAGATCCACGTCATGGCCCTGCCCACCAACCCCACGCCGGCGCCCCCGGCCGCGGATCTGGACGGCCTCGACGCGGTGTACAAGATGCTGCGCCCGGACTTCGCCTCGCCTGCCAACCTCGCGGGTATTCCGGCGCTGGCCGTCCCGTGCGGGGTCGGCTCCAACGGCTTGCCGGTGGGCATGCAGTTCTGGGGGAAGGCTTTTGCCGAGTCCACGGTGCTGCGCGTGGGCTACGCCTACCAGCAGCAGGCGCGCTGGTACGAGCGCCGGCCGCCGATGTAGGGGTTGGTTTCAAGCGTTTTGAAACCCGCTCTTTCCCGTACCCGTATACAGTCCACGGACAGAAGGGGGGATCCGCCATACTCACACTTCCCCTTTACGAAGAGGCCGCCAGGCTCGATGTCCTCCGATACGGCGGCGAGGACAACCTCGTCATCGGCACGGACTACGGCCACGCGGACCGTTCCGCGGAGATCGAGGCCCTGCGTGTTCTCAGGAACAAGGGCGAGGTTGCCCCGCACATCATCGACAAGATCCTCGGCGAGAACGCCAGGAACCTCTACAATCTTTAACCTGTCGGCGGAGGAGGTGCTCGAAATGCTCGAGAAGGATCTGGCGACCCTGACGATCAGCGAAACGGCCCCGAAGGTCCGCGCCGGCGAGGTGTCGCCGGTGGCGCTGACGAAGCTCTACCTGGAGCGGATCGAACGGCTGAACCCGCTGCTGGGCGCGTACCTGACGCCTACTCCGGAGAGCGCCCTGGAGGAGGCGGCCGCGGCCGAGAAGGAGATCCGCGCCGGGAGCTACCGTGGCCCGCTTCACGGCATCCCGGTCTCCATCAAGGACAATTTCGCTACCCGGGGCGTGCGCACCACCGCCGGCGCCAAGGCGCTCTCGGACTGGAAGCCGGACTTCGACGCCACGGTGGTGACCCGGCTGCGGGAGGCTGGCGCCGTCAGTCTGGGCAAGACCAATATGCACGAGTGGGCCAAGGGCAGCCATGGGGTCAACCCGTTCTACGGCACCCCCTGCAACCCCTGGAACCGCAGCCGGATTCCCGGCGGCTCCAGCAGCGGATCGGCGGTGGCCGTGGCCGCGAGTATGTGCATGGCGTCCATCGGCACCGACGCCGCGGGGTCTGTGCGCAACCCGGCGTCACTGTGCGGCATCGTCGGACTGAAGCCCACCTACGGGCGGGTGAGCGTGTTCGGCGGGGTGCCGGGCACGGGAGGGTACTCCACCAATCACTTCGGTCCCCTGACCCGTACCGTGGCGGACTGCGCGGCCATGATGCAGGTCATCGCGGGGCACGACTCCCAGGACCCGCTGAGCTCGCGCGAACCGGTTCCGGACTACGCCGCGAGCCTCGGCTCCCCCATCGACGGCATGCGAGTGGGCATCGTCAAGGGATATTTCGAGAAATTCGCCTCGAACGAGGTCAGCCGGGCCCTTGCGAACGCCCTCGACACCCTGCGTTCGCTGGGGATGAGCGTGGAGGAGGTCACGGTGCCCCACATGGACCTGATTCCCGCGGTGCAACTCTGCGCCAGCCGGGTGGAGAGCACGGCCGATGCCGAGTACTATCTGCGCCACCACGCCAGGGACTACAGCCCGAGCATGCTGTCCACCCAGATCCAGGCGCTGACGGTATCGGGCTCAAGCTACCACCGGTCCCAGCGGATCCGCCGGCTCATCTGCGAGGGCTTCGATGAGGCGCTGGACCGGGTGGACGTTATCGTGGCTCCCACCGCGCCGGTCCCGGCACTCTCCATCGACGAGTCCATGAGCGGTTTCGTGACCGTGGACGGCCGCAAGACGCCGCTTCAGGGTCCGCACGGGAATTTCTTGACACTGTGCACCATCCCTTTTAATGTCAACGGGCTGCCGTCGTTGAGCATCAACAGCGGCTTCTCGCAGGACGGCCTGCCCATCGGCGTGCAGATAGCGGGGGGCGCCTTTCGCGAGGATACCGTGCTCAAGGTGGCCCACGCCTACGAGCAGGCCGCGCCTTGGTCCGGAAGAGTACCGCTGCTGCCCTGACTGCTACGCCGGTCAGGCATCACCTTGAAATCCTCAAGTCATCCTGGTATCCGGCGGCGGTGGCGAAGGTCAGCCGCGGCCGGGATATCTTTTGCGGAATTCGGCATCGAGGGTCCCCGCGAATGCCGCGCGAGGATGGTACCGGATGGGGACCGCAGCCGGAGCAGGAATGATGCAGTATCGAACGCTCGGCAAGACCGGGCTCCGGGTCTCCGAGATCGGATTCGGATGCGGCAACGTCGGCGGCTTGATGGTGAGCGGGAGTCACCGTGAGCAGCGTGACGCCGTGCGCCACGCCCTGGACCTGGGAATCAACTATTTCGATACCGCCAGAGCTTACGGGGAGGGGAGATCGGAGACGAATCTCGGCCGCGTGCTGGACGAGATCGGGGAGGAGGTGGTTCTTTCCACCAAGATTCGCCTCGAATCCGACGCCCTGCAGGATATTGGCGCGGCAACCGTAACCCAGGTGGAGCAGGGGCTCGCCCGCCTGGGGCGGGATTCGGTGGACCTGATTCATCTCCACACCCGGCTCGCCAACCGGCGGGAATCCGGACGCTTCGCCATGACCCCCTACGAAGTACTGGGGCCGGGCGGCGTCATCGAGGCGTTCAAGCGCTTGCGCGACCAGGGCCGCGTGGGGTTCTTCGGGTTCACCGGCCTGGGTGACGTCGAGGCCATCCACGCGCTGGTGGACAGCGGCGAGTTCCACTCCTTTCAGGCCTATTACAATCTTCTCAATCCGAGCGCGGGGCAGCCGGTGCCCGACGGTTTCAGCGCCCTGGACTACGGCCGCGTCATCGACCGGGCCGCCGCCCAAGGCATGGGCGTGGTGGTCATCCGGGTGCTGGCGGCCGGGGTGCTCAGCGCGACGCCGGAGTCGGGAGGCGGCACCAGTCGCGAGCCGCTTTCCGCGGGATCCGACCACGGACTCGACGTGGCTCGAGCCTACAAGCTGGCCTTTCTCAAGGACCACGGGCTGGGGTCGCTGCCACAGGCGGCCATCCGCTTCGCCCTCATGAAGATCGAGGTGGGCACGGTGCTGGTCGGATTCTCCAACAACGAGCAAATCGACGAAGCCGTCGAGTGCTCCGGCGCGAGCCCCTTGCCGGAGCCGGCGATGGCGGCGCTGCGCGAGGTCTGGGACAAGGATTTCCGCGACCGTTAGGCTTGGCCGCGTCAGCGGCCCTGGGCGATGCGCTGAACGTGCTCCCGCACCACTTCGGGGGGAGAAAGCGCAATGAACCCCTTGGCTCCCAGGAAGAGCAGTAGAAGATCGTCCACGTGCCCCAGGGCGGGCAGCAGGTCGGGCACGAGGTCGGCCGGCAGGACCAAGTAGGCAAACACGCTCAACGCCAGCAACTTGGCCTTGATCCCGACCCGCGGGTCCTTGAACAGACACCAGAACAGCCGGAGGAAGCTGGGCAGGTGCTGCACCAGCCCCAGCAGCCGCCGGGGGCCGAGGCGCAGAAGGTAGGCGAGCGAGCCGAGCCGGATCATGGCGCCTTGGGTGGACGGGCGGTGCCCGCGGCCGGAACTGGGACGCGCCGGAAGAAGGTGCCTCGGTCTCCTGCCAACAGTGCCGTCCCTTCCTTCATGGCGACCGCCGTGAGCCGCTCCGGGGCGCCCAGCCGGATCCTTTCCCAGCGGACGCCGTTCCAGCCCAAGGCCGCGCCGGCCTCTCCCACCGCCCAGCAGTCGGAGCGGGAGGCGCACGCGATGGCTCTCAGGCGGAAGAGGGACCCCGGCACTTCGACCTTCCTCCAGGCAGCGCCGTCATATTCGAACAGGGCGCCGTGGTCGCCCACGGCCCAGCCCCAGTCATTTCCGATGACGGCCAGGTCGTACATGCGTGGGACGTCGTCCACTTCGGTTTTCTTCCAGTCCTTGCCGTCCCAGCGGGCAAAGAAGCCTTCCCCCACCATCCAGCCGGAGTGTGGCGACGAAAAACGCATGGCGTAGATGCGCTCCTTGTCCACCGGACTTCTGGCGTCCCGCCACGTCCTGCCGTCCCACTCGATCAGGCGGCCGTCCCGGGTGCCGGCAAAGCAGCGGTCCGGGGCCGCGCAGCCCGCGCCCCACAACCGTCCCTCCGACGGCTTGCGCCGGGACAGGGGATTGTCCACCCGGGTCCAGTCCTTGCCGTCGTAGTGGAGCGACAAGGCGTCGTCGCCGAAGAGCCAGACGTCGTCAGCGGCGTTCACCACGAACTTCCTCGGGCTCACCTTGACCGGGTGCTCCACGGGATTCATGTGCGCTCCATTCCAGTGGAGCAGTCGCCCGTCACTGGCGCCGATGTAGGCGTTCTTTCGGTCGAGTATGGCGATGGCGTTGAAGTGCGGGGGTTGCTCTTTCCGGGCGCCGGGAGCGTTCCAGGAAACCTTCTCCCAAGCGGCGCCCCATGTGGCCGTGGCGAGGCCTGCGACGAGCAGCAGCGGGGCGCCGTATATCAAGGGAACTCCCGGCATGGGTTTCAGTCAGAGCGGTCCACCGCGGCGCCCCGGATATCGAGGAGTTCCCGGAAGTCCACCACCTCCGCGAAACGCTCCATGCGTTGGAGCGCTTCGCGGTTGGTCCCGACGCAGTCCCGGACCACGATCATGGAATAGCCCCGGTAGGTTCCGTCCCGGACGCTGCCTTCGATACCGGCGTCCGTACGGCAGCCGACGATGACCACGGTGTCCCTGCTCCAGTTGCCCAGCAACTGCTCGAACTCCGTTCCGAGGAAGATGGTGGGGCGGTGCTTCTCGATGAGGACGTCGTCGTCCGCGGGTTTGAAGGGCTCGATGAGCTGCCAGCCGAAGCTCCCGCGGGTACGGCGCGGGCTCCCGCGGGTACGGCGCGGTCCGAGCCGGCTCGGACCGCTGACGCCCTGGTCCTTCATGGCGCGCCGAATCATGGCCGGCGCCTCGTCGCGCCACGGGTAGGGCGTGGCGAAGGCGTAGACTACCCGGACGCCGACGCCCTTGGCCGCGATGATGAGCGGGGGCGTGGCTCGCAGGAACTCGGTCTTGTTGAACGAGCTGCCGGCCTGGTCGTTCTGCATGTCCCACACCAGCAGCACCGTCCTTCGAGGATCGGCGACCTCGTCGAGGGTGAGGGGAATGGTTCTGCCTTCGAATTTGATCATGGATTTGCGAAACGCAACGCGGTCACGCTCCTGCCAAGACAGTCGTAAAAAATAACTCCGGACCGGGGCCGTGTCAAACAAAGCGAAGCACGGGCCTGGGCTTCGGTTGCCGGGCGTTTTTGACAACGCTCGGGGTTCGCGCTACTTGTACGTTTCGATTGTTTCGTCTCCCGGGGAGAACGCGGATGGATTCTCGCGACGACATGCATGCCTCGGTGCGTATCAGCGGCGACAAGGACTCGATCAGGGGGGACAGCGCGTTTCGCGCCAGGGAGCCCTTGATAGTGGTAATCTTCGGGGCCTCTGGGGACCTCAGCAAGCGCAAGCTGATTCCGGCACTGTACCATCTCCAGCAAGAGGGCTATCTGCCGGAGCGTTACGCGGTGGTGGGCTTCTCGCGAACGGAGATGACCGACGAGTCGTACCGGGGCCGGATGATCAGTGAAATGCGTCAGGACTTCCCGGACGTGGACGACGGCAGTCCCCTGTTCAAGGCGCTTCACTACCAGCCGGGCAACAACACCGACGCCGAGTCCTTCCAGAAGCTCAAGGACAGGCTGGACGCGCTGGACGCCGAGCGGGACCTTCCCGGCAACCGGCTTTTTTATCTCTCGGTGGCCCCGGAGTTCTTCACGTCCGTCATCCGGAACCTCGATGCCGCGGGACTGATCCGGCGTCCCGACGAGGATCCATGGTCGCACGTGATCATCGAGAAGCCCTTCGGACACGATTTGCAAAGCGCCCGGGAGATGAACGAGGAGGTCACCGGCATCCTCGACGAGAGCCAGATCTATCGAATCGACCACTATCTGGGTAAGGAAACCGTCCAGAACATCCTGAGCTTCCGGTTCGGAAACGCCATCTTCGAGCCCCTGTTCAACCAGAAATACGTGGAGAACGTCCAGATCACGGTGGCCGAGACCTTGGGCATGGAGGGGCGCAGAGGGGCTTTCTATGACAAGGCCGGCGCGTTGCGGGACATCGTGCAGAACCACATGCTGCAGTTGCTGTGCCTCATCGCCATGGAGCCCCCGGCCGCGGTGGAACCCGTGTCCATCCGTGACGAGAAGGTCAAGCTCCTGCGGGCGCTGGTACCCTACGGCACGCCGGAAGAGGTGGCCGCGTCCACGGTACGGGGACAGTACGGTTTCGGTGAGCTCAAGGGAGAGGTCGTGAAGGGCTTTCGGCAGGAGGAAGAGGTCGACGAGCTGTCCGTCACCGAGAGCTACGTCGCCCTGCGGACCAAGATCGACAACTGGCGCTGGGCTGGAATCCCTTTCCTGCTGCGCACCGGCAAGCGCCTGCGCAACCGGGTATCGGAGATCTCGGTGCAGTTCAGGCATCCGCCGTTGCGGCTGTTTCGCGATCCGGCGACGCCGAACGGGCTCGCCATGGCCGCGGCCAGCGCCAACGTGCTGATCCTGCGGATCCAGCCCCGGGAGGGCATCAGCCTGTCCTTCGCCTGCAAGCGTCCGGGTATGCAGATCGACTTGGCAAGGGTCAACATGGATTTCGTCTACGAGGCGTTCGAGCAGCGCTCCCCCGAAGCTTACGAGCGGCTGCTGCTGGACGCCATGCGCGGAGACGCCTCGCTGTTCACCCGGTCCGACGAGGTGGACTACGCGTGGCGCTTCACCGACTCGATTCTCTCGGGGTGGGACAAGCTGCCGGCGCCCCGTTTCCCCAACTACTATCCGTTCACCGACGGCCCGGACGAGGCGGACCGGTTGCTGCAGGACAGCAGCATGGGCTGGCGCCAGCTCGGCCAGATGGGGATCGCAGAGGTGGGCCGGTAGGGGCGGTCGTGGTGATCGGTGATGTCCATGCAAGGAGTGATGGATTTGCTGTCGCGGTTTCGTGAGGGGACCTTCGAGGTCGAGGGATCCAAGGTTCACTATCTGGAGAGCGGCGACCCGAGTCAGGAGACGTTTGTCTTCGTCCACGGAAACCGGGACCACTGCCACAGTTGGGATTTCCTGCTGGAGTCCTTCGACAGGGCCGGGTTCACGCTGCCCCACGTGGTGGCTCTCGACCTGCGGGGCCACGGCGACAGCGGCTGGGTAGGCCGGGAACGGGGTTACCGGCACGAGGACTTCGTGCTGGACGTGGTGGGCTTGCTGCGGCACCTCGACAAGGACGCCGTCACACTTGTGGGTCATTCCCTCGGCGGCAGCATGGCGGTCATGTTCGCCGGGGCCTTGCCGGAGAAGGTCAAGCGGCTGGTCATTATCGAAGCGGCGGGTCCCTACGGCCGGACCGAGCAGGAGGCCCCGGAGCTCTTCGGCCGCTGGACCCGGGACGACGGCTCCGACACGATCCTCACCTACTACGCGACCGTCGGACAGGCGGCGGAGGCCATTCGAAAGCGTTTCCCGCTCATCCCCAACCGGGCGGCCATGCATGCGGCCCGCCACGGGACTCGGCTGACGCCCCACGGGTGGGTGTGGAAATACGATCCGCGGTCCCGAAACCCATCGTATTCGTCGTTCTCCGAGACCCAGGTCCGGGCCTTCATCGAACGCATCGACTGTCCGACGCTGCTCGTATACGGGTCGGACTCGGGATACAAGGAGTCGCTCCGCTACAGCCGGGTCGATTCCTTCAGAAACAAGACGCTGGTGGAGATTCCGGGGACCGGACATCACGTGCAGCAGGAAAAGCCCGACGAGCTGGCCGCCGTGCTGATCCCGTTCCTGGGCAACCATGGCTGATCCTGCGAATCCGTCGTTGTCACAAGGACGGCACTGTACCCCGAAACCGTCATTGCCATGAAAATAGCCTGGAAACGCCGTATCCGCCGGGATGACGGATGCGGGTGTTCGTAACTGGCAGGAAGGATCAAGTCATGGATTTCGCACTACCCGAAGAGCTGCAACTGCTGCAGGAAACGATCCGCAAGTTCGTCGACCAGGATCTCATCCCGGTGGAGATGGAGTGCCGGGACGGGGTCACGCTCAAGCCCGAGTACCGCGAGCGGTTCGAGGCCAAGACGCGGGAGATGGGACTGTGGATGCTCGACGTCCCCGAAGAATTCGGCGGCGCCGGCCTGAACCTGCTGGCGCAGGTTATCATCTGGGACGAGATGGCCCGCTCGGTGGCGGTTCCTTCCCGCGGCCGCAGCATCTTCGGCCCGGAAGTGCGGCCGGTGCTCTACGCCATGAACGACGAGCAGAAGGAACGCTACCTCTACCCGCTGCTGCGGGATGAGAAGCGCGCCTGTTTCGCCCAGACCGAGCCCGATGCAGGCTCGGACCCGGGCTCCATGCGCACCCGGGCCGTGCGCGACGGCGACGAATACGTCATCAACGGCGTCAAGCGCTTCATCACCGAGGCCGACGAGGCCGATTTCGCCCAGGTGATGGTGGCCACGGACCCCGGCAAAGGCTCCCACGGCGGCATCTCCTGCATACTGGTGGACATGGACAACCCGGGCGTGAAGATCACCGCCAAGTACAAGACCATGATGGGCTACGAGCCGTGCGAGATCGTTTTCGACAACTGCCGCGTCCCCGCGGAAAACATGATCGGCGCCGAGGGCGAAGGCTTCAAGCTCGGACAGAAATGGCTCGGCATCGGCCGGCTCAAGCACGGAGGACGCGCTATCGGCGTTGCCCGGCGCGCCATCGAGATGGGCGCCCGGTACGCAAAGCAGCGGGTCACCTTCGGCAAGCCGTTGGCCGAGCGTCAGGCCATCCAGTTCAAGCTGGCGGACTCCTATACCGAGCTGCACGCGGCCACGCTCATGGTCCATCACGCGGCGTGGAAGTACGATCAGGGCGAGGACATGCGCAACGAGGGCTACATGGTCAAGGTGTTCGCCGACGAGATGTCCTTTCGGGTGGTGGACCGGGTGCTTCAGATCCACGGGGGCGTCGGGCTGACCACCGATCTCCCCATCGAGCTGTGGTTCCGCGATCAGCGGAGCCGACTCATCACCGAGGGTGCCTCCGAGGTCATGCGCATGGTCATCGCGCGGCACGTCCTGCGGCAGTACGGATGAGGTGCTCTTCGGCACGCCGGTCCTGCCGATGCTTGGAGATACACGGCCATCGTGCTATAAAAAGCGGATTCAACCGAGGTCAACGATGAAAGCCGACATTCATCCCGAATACAAGTTGGTGAACGTGGTATGCGCCTGTGGCAACTCGTTCGAGGTACGATCCACCGCCAAGGCCATCCATACCGAGATCTGCGCCAACTGCCATCCGTTCTACACCGGCAAGCAGAAGCTCCTCGATACCGCCGGCCGGGTCGAGAAGTTCAAGAGGAGATACGGTATCAAGGACTGAGGGGACGATTCTGACCGGCTCTTATCGGCAAAGGGGCAAAGGGTGGCGCGAATTCCCTTTGCCCCTTTGCTTTTCTGTGGGACAAGACCGTGAGCATGATCGAGAAACTGGCCGAGGTGGAGAGCCGCTACGACGAGCTGGAGGATCTGCTGGCGGATCCCAAGCTGGTGGAGGACCGCAAGGAGTACTCCCGGGTCGCCAAGGAGCGGTCCGATCTGGCCGAGATGGTGGCGTGCTACCGCGCGTGGCGCAAGCTCGAGCAGGAGGTTCGGGACAGCCGCGAGCTGCTGGACGACGGGGATCCGGAGCTCCAGGAGTTGGCTGCCGAGGAAGTGGCGGGGTTGACGGGGAGGCAGGACGCCCTGGAGCAGCAGCTCAGGATTCTGCTTCTGCCCAGGGACCCCAATGACGGCAAGAACGTTCTGCTGGAGATCCGCGCCGGCACGGGTGGCGAGGAGGCGTCGCTTTTCAGCGCGGATCTCTTCCGCATGTACGGGCGCTACGCGGAAACCCGGGGCTGGAAGGTTGAGGTGCTGAGCTCCAATCCCACCGGCCTGGGGGGGTTCAAGGAGATCATCGCGCTCATCGAGGGGCAGGGGGCCTACAGCCAGCTCAAGTTCGAGGGCGGCGTGCACCGGGTTCAGCGGGTTCCGGTGACCGAGACCTCGGGCCGGATCCATACGTCGGCGGTGACCGTCGCGGTGCTCCCGGAGGCTGACGACGTGGACGTGGATATCGATCCCAAGGAGCTGCGCATCGACGTTTTCCGCTCCTCGGGTCCCGGGGGACAAAGCGTGAATACCACGGACTCCGCGGTGCGCATTACCCACGTGCCGACGGGTATCGTGGTCTCGTGCCAGGACGAGAAGTCGCAGCACAAGAACAAGGCCAAGGGCCTCAAGATCCTGCGAGCCCGCCTCCTGGAGAAGACCCAGGAGGCCCAGCGCTCGGAGATCGCGGCCTCGCGAAAGCTCATGGTGGGGAGCGGTGACCGCAGCGAGCGGATCCGCACCTACAACTTCCCCCAGGGACGAGTGACGGACCACCGCATCAACCTGACCCTCTACAAGCTGGACCAGGTCATGGACGGCGGCATCAAGGGCTTGATCGACGGCCTGATCACGTACCACCAGGCGGAAGCGCTCCAGGCCACGACCTGATCCGGTGGACCCGCAGGCGACAGGGAACGTCGCGGACGTCCTGCAACGCACGGCCGTCAGGCTCCGGGATGCCGGTATGGACGCCCCCAGGCTCGACGCGGAGTTGCTCTTGATGGAAACACTCGGGTGGACGAGGGAGGATCTCTACCGGAACCCCGAGGGTGAGCTTCAGGAGTCTCACGCGGAACGTTTCGAGAGCCTGGTCTCCCGGCGGGTTCGCG
This sequence comes from Binatia bacterium, assembly GCA_963422385.1. Lineage (GTDB taxonomy): Bacteria > Desulfobacterota > Binatia > UBA9968 > JAJDTQ01 > JAJDTQ01. The sequence goes on from OY729432.1 coordinate 1,938,149, forward strand.
GCGAGCCCGTGGCCTACATCACCGGGTCGCAGGAGTTCTGGTCCCTGGACCTCCGGGTGACGCCGCACGTGCTCATCCCGCGGCCGGAGACCGAGCACTTGGTGGAGGCGGTACTGGATTTCCTGGCGTCGCGCCCCGACCCGTGCCGCGTCCTGGATATCGGCACCGGCAGCGGCGCCATCGCCGTCTGTCTGGCGAAAGAAAGCGCGCGAGCCGAGGTCTGGGCCACCGATGTTTCCGCGCCGGCCCTGGATGTCGCGCGAGAGAATGCGCGGCGGCACGGCGTCGAACGACGCATCCATTGGCTTCGGGGCGACCTTTTGGCCCCGGTGCGAGGGCTGTCGGGGTGTTTCGACGTATTGGTGTCGAACCCGCCCTACGTCCCCAACGGCGAGATTCCGCGCTTGCAGCGCGATGTGCGGGATTGGGAGCCGGCCCTCGCCCTGGACGGCGGCGCCGACGGCATGGACTTCCACCGGAGGCTCGTCCGTGACGGCGTCCGTCATGTCCGGCAGGGCGGGCTGCTGGCGGTGGAGGTCGGAGCGGAGCAGGGCGATGATGTCTTGCGGCTGTTCCGGGCCCACGGGGAGCTTCGCCGGGTGCGGGTTCGGCCGGACTACGGCGGGCTGCCGCGCGTGGTGACCGCGGAACGAGTACAGGGCGTCTGATACAGGAAAACGGGATCAAGGTTTTGGACAGCATTATCATCAAGGGCGGGGCGGTTCTGGAGGGCGTGGTGGCCCTCGGCGGGTCGAAGAACGCGGCCCTTCCGGTGATCATCTCGTCGCTTCTGACCGCGGACGAGTGCTCCTACGGCAGGGTGCCGGCGCTTCGAGACGTCAGCACCACCCTGCGTTTGCTGTCGCGCCTTGGGGTCACCATCGAGAAGGAGGTGATGTCCGGCGGATGCCTGGAGCTCACCGCGGACAGGATCCGCGAGATCGAGGCGCCCTATGACATGGTCAAGACCATGCGCGCCTCGTTCCTGGTGCTGGGGCCGCTCCTGGCGCGGTTCGGCCATGCCCGGGTGTCGACGCCCGGGGGCTGCGCCATCGGTTCCCGGCCGGTGGATCTGCACCTCCAGGGACTGGAGCGCATGGGCGCCTGCATCCGCCAGGACCACGGTTATATCGACGCCCGGGCCAGGGAACTCAGGGGGGCCACCATCCGGCTCGATTTCCCTTCCGTGGGTGCTACGGAGAACCTCATGATGGCCGCGACGCTAGCCCGGGGTGGGACCGTGATCCAGAACGCCGCCCGCGAGCCGGAGATCGCGGAGCTGGCCGGCGTGCTGACGAAGATGGGCGCCAAGGTGAACGGAGCCGGTAGCGAGGTCATCCGGATCGAGGGCGTTCGCGAGCTTCACGGCATGTCGCACGAGATGAACCCGGATCGGATCGAGACCGGCACGTTCATGGTGGGGGCTGCGCTCACCGGCGGGAACGTTCTGATCGAGGATGCCCGGGCCGAGGACCTCGAAGCCCTGGTCCGGAAGCTGCGGAAGATCGGTGCGCGGGTGGCGGTGGAGCCGGACGGCGTCCGGGTGACAGGCAACGGACGATCTCGCAGCACCGACGTGGCCACGCTGCCGTATCCGGGCTTCCCCACCGACCTCCAGGCGCAAATGATGGTGCTGATGGCGGTTTCCGACGGTGCCAGCGTCATCACCGAGAACATCTTCGAGAACCGGTTCATGCACGTGCAGGAACTGAACCGGATGGGCGCGCGCATCACCCTGGACGGCAACAAGGCCACGGTTCGGGGGGTGGCAGAGCTGTCCGGCGCGCCGGTGATGGCCACGGATCTGCGGGCGAGCGTGTCGCTGGTGCTGGCGGGTCTGGCGGCCAAGGGCGTGACCGAGGTGTCACGGGTGTACCACCTGGACCGGGGGTACGAGAACATCGAGGGGAAGCTCGCCGGTCTGGGCGCGGACATACGAAGGGTGAACCGTGACGATTGACATCGTGAAGACCACGGATCCCGGTTTCAGAAAAACGCTGGACCGGATCCTTCAACGGCGCGGCGAGATCGAGCGGGACGTCGAGGCGCGGGTGGCGGAGATTATCGAGAACGTGCGGCGGCACGGGGATAAAGCCCTTGTCCGCTACGCCAAGGCCTTCGACGGCGTCACGCTGAAACGGTCCGCCATCGAGGTGCCGGCGGAGGAGATGGACCGGGCCTGCGAAACCGTTGCCAGGCAGGACCTGCGGTGGCTGCGGCTGGCGGCGGCGCGCATCAAGCGGTTTCATCGCCGTCAGGTAGAGAAGAGCTGGCGCTACCGGGACCCCTTGGGGCTCGAGCTGGGCCAGCGCATCAGCCCGGTGGAACGCGCTGGCGCCTATGTGCCGGGCGGCAAGGCCGCCTATCCGTCCACCGTGCTGATGACCGTGATCCCGGCGGTGGCCGCGGGAGTCCGGGAGGTGGTGGTCACAACCCCGGTACGGGAAGAGGCCGGACTGGTGTTGGCGGCGGCGCGCGTCGCCGGCGCGCACCGGGTCTTTCGCGTGGGCGGCGCCCAGGCCGTTGCCGCCCTGGCCTACGGCACCGAGACCGTTCCGCGGGTGGACAAGATCGTGGGGCCGGGGAACGTCTACGTCGCAGCGGCCAAGCGGCTGGTGTTCGGCCAAGTGGACATCGACTCCATCGCCGGCCCCAGCGAGGTGCTGCTGCTGGTGGATGGGTCCGCCGACCCGCGTTACGTGGCGGCGGACATGCTGTCCCAGGCGGAGCACGACGAGCTGGCGGCGGCGGTGTGTGTCACCCCGTCCATGGCCACGGCCCGGAAGGTCCAGGCAGCCATCGCCGAGCAGCTCAAGAGCACCAGGCGGCAGGCCATCACCCTCGAGGCCCTGCGGCGCTTCGGCGCCATCATGGTGTCGCGTTCGTTGAAAGAAGCGGTGGACATCACCAACGCCATCGCGCCGGAGCACGTGCAGATCATGGTACGGCAGCCGGACAAGTGCGTCGACGCGGTGCGCAACGCCGGGGCGATCTTTGTGGGTGCTTACGCCACGCCGCCGCTCAGCGACTACGTGGCCGGTCCCAATCACGTGCTCCCCACGGGCGGCAGCGCACGCTTCTTCTCGCCCCTGGGGACCTATGACTTCATCAAGCGGACGAGCATCGTCCGCGCCGAGGCCGCGGGTCTGGCCGCCCTGGCTCCGGCCGTCATCCATCTGGCGCGCCGGGAGGGACTGCACGAGCACGCCCGGGCCGTAGAGGCGCGGCTCCCGGCGGGCTGAGAGAAGGCCCACGGGTCAGGAGGGATCGGATGGGAAGAACGGCAACGGTTCACCGGAAGACCAAAGAGACGGATATCACCGCCGTCCTCGACGTCGACGGCAAAGGGGAGGCTCGGGTCGGCACCGGCATCCCCTTCTTCGACCACATGCTGGAGATATTTTCCCGCCACGGGCTCTTTGACGTCACAGTCAAGGCCGTGGGAGACATCGAGGTGGACTACCACCACACGGTGGAGGACGTGGGACTCACCCTGGGGCAGGCGTTCAAGGACGCTCTGGGGGACAAGCACGGTATCCGCAGGTTCGGCGAGGCCACGGTGCCGCTGGACGAGGCGCTTGCCCGGGTGGTTGTGGACCTGAGCGGCCGGCCCTATCTGGCCTACCGGGTCAAGATCCGCGGCGGCCGGGTCGGGACCTTCGATACCGACCTCCCTCACGAGTTCTACCAGGCGTTCGTCAACCAACTGGGAATGAACCTTCACATGGACGTCCAGCACGGCGAGAACCCGCACCATGTTATCGAGGCGTGCTTCAAGGGGTTTGCCCGGGCCATGGACCGGGCCACGGGGCTGGACGAAAGGATCGAGGGGGTGCTTTCCACGAAAGGGAGCCTGTGATCCTGCGCCGCAGGAACATGGCCTTGGAGGCGGGTTTCAAACCCGCTCGCACCCGCGCCGTTGACCGTCACAGGCTCCTGGGTGGACACGCGCGTTGCCGGTACCGAGCCGGGTGGGTTGCGTCCCGGAAATCAGCAGACGGTACTGCCGGGGTTTCACTGTTCTGCGTCGCGCGGAACGGGTGGTCGATCGGGGTGACGAACCACGTCCGTCCACCGTCAACAGATTTCCGGGACGCAGCCCACCCGGCTCTCTCAGCACACCCGCGGTGCTGCAATGCCGGGTGTTCCACCTCACCGGAGGAGTCGCGGTGATTGCGGTCGTCGACTACGGCATGGGTAATCTGCGGAGCGTGCAGAAAGGGCTCGAGCGCGTGGGCTTCAAGGCGGAAGTGACCCGGGATCCAGGGCGCATTGCCGAGGCCCATGGCGTGGTGCTTCCGGGAGTCGGCGCTTTTCACTCGTGTATGGGAAATCTCCGGCGCTTCGGCCTGGTGGATGTGATCCGGGACGTCGTTCACCGGAAACGGCCGTTTCTGGGCATCTGCCTGGGGTTGCAGCTTCTCTTCGAGGAGAGCGAGGAGTTCGGCCGGCCGGCCGGTCTGGGTCTGGTGCCGGGGCGAGTCCTCGGCTTCTCCGCCGCCGATGATCTCAAGGTGCCGCACATGGGCTGGAACGCCATCGAGATCCGCAGGCCCACACGCTTCCTGCAGGGCATCGGCGCCGCCGCCCAGGTCTACTTCGTGCACTCCTTCCACGCCGTGCCGGCGGACGAGTCCGTGGTGGCCACCGTGACCTCTCACGGGACGCCCTTCGTTTCGAGCATTGCCACGGACCATCTCTTCGCGTGCCAGTTCCATCCGGAGAAGAGCCAGGCCATCGGGTTGCGCATCCTCGAGAATTTCGGGCGGTTTGCCGAGAGCGGAGCCGCGGCGTGACCATGCTGATCATACCTGCCATTGACATCAAGGACGGCCGTTGCGTGCGGCTGTACCAGGGCGACATGGACCGGGAGACGGTGTACTACCAGCGGCCGCTGGACGCAGCCCGGCATCTGGTCGACGAGGGCGCGCGCATGATCCACGTGGTGGACCTCAACGGCGCGGTGGCCGGGCGTCCGGTGCACCTGCCGGAGTTGACCGCCATCTGCGCCGAGTCCGGCGTACCGGTGCAGGTGGGAGGAGGGCTGCGCACCCTGGATGAGGTGGAGGAAGCCATGGGCGCCGGCGTGGAACGGGTCGTGATCGGCACCCGCGCGTACGAGAGCCGGGATTTTCTGCAAAGCGCATGCACGCGTTTTCCCGGCCGGGTGGTGGTGGGCATCGACGCGCGCGCCGGGCAGGTGGCGGTTCGGGGCTGGCGTGACGATACCGCCATGGATGCGGTGGATCTGGCTCGTCGGTGCGAGGAAGACGGCGCCGCCCGGATCATCTACACCGACATCAGCCGCGACGGCACCGGTTCCGGCGTGAACGTGGAGCAGACTGTCCGGGTGGCCCGCGCGGTGACGATTCCGGTCATCGCTTCCGGCGGGGTCGGCTCGCTGCACGACATCCGTGCGCTGGCGGGATGGGTTGGCGAAGGCATCGAGGGGGTCATCGTGGGCCGGGCGCTCTACAACGGCGCCTTTTCCCTTGCCGAGGCCACGGTGGCGGCGGGATCAGACAATGCTCACTAAACGCATCATTCCCTGTCTCGACGTCGATGCCGGCCGGGTGGTGAAAGGGATCCGGTTCGTGGAGATACGGGACGCCGGGGATCCGGTGGAGGTGGCCCGGGCATATGACGCGGCCGGCGCCGACGAGTTGTGCTTCCTGGACATCACCGCCTCCCACGAGCAGCGCGGCATCATCCTGGACGTGGTGGCGCGGACCGCGGACGAGATCTTCATGCCCCTGACCGTGGGCGGCGGCATCCGGGAGAACGCCGATATCCGCAGGCTGCTCAAGGCCGGCGCCGACAAGGTTTCCATCAACACCGCCGCGGTGGCGCGCCCGGAGTTCGTGCGGGAAGCCGCGGAGACCTTCGGGAGCCAGTGCATCGTGGTGGCCATCGACGCCAAGCGGGTGACGGATCACTGGGAGGTTTTCACCCACGGCGGCCGCAAGCCCACCGGCATCGACGCGTGCGCCTGGGCCGAGCGCGTGGCCGAATACGGGGCCGGCGAGATCCTGCTCACGAGCATGGACCGCGACGGCACCAAGGACGGCTACGATCTGCCGCTCACCCGCGCCGTCGCCGACCGGGTCACCGTGCCCGTCATCGCCTCGGGCGGCGTCGGCAATCCGGAACACCTCCACGACGGTTTCGCGGAGGGGCACGCCAGCGCGGCCCTGGCCGCGTCCATCTTCCACTACGGCGAATTCACCATCGGCGAGTGCAAGCGCTATCTCCGGGAGCGGGGGATTCCCGTCCGTCCGGTGCGCGCCTGACGTGCGGCCCCGGCGCGGGACCCCTCTCAGGTTGGCCGAAGGCGTCATCCGACACTGTCCACGTCGGATGGCCTTCGCCAATCCGATCTGCCGGCATCGGGCTCGCCAGAGGGTCCGGATCAGCCGTTTTCGAGCTCGGTGAGGAAACGCTCGGCGTCGATGGCGGCCATGCAGCCGCTTCCGGCGGCGGTGACGGCCTGGCGATAGATGCGGTCCTGGACGTCGCCGCAGGCGAAGACCCCGTCGAGGGTGGTGCGGGTGCCGTCGTGGGTCTTGATGTAACCGAGCTCGTCCATCTCGAGAACACCTTCGAAAAGCTGCGAGTTGGGCTGATGCCCGATGGCGATGAACACGCCGTCGCAGTCGAAGGCTTGCCCCTTGCCGGTCTTGACGTTCCGTAGCGCGACGCTGGTAACGCCTCCGGCCTGCGGGTCGCCGCGGATGTCTTCCACCGTGGTGTTCCAGATGAAGTCGATCTTGGGATTGGTCCGGGCCCGATTCTGCATGATCTTCGAGGCGCGCAGCTCGTCGCGGCGGTGCACGATGGTGACCCTGCCGGCGAACTTGGTGAGAAAGGTGGCTTCCTCCATGGCCGTGTCTCCGCCGCCCACCACGATGAGATCCTTGTCCTTGAAGAAGAAGCCGTCGCAGGTGGCGCAGGCGGAGACCCCGTGTCCCATCAGTCTGGTTTCGGCTTCAAGACCCAGCAGCTTGGCCGTGGCGCCGGTGGCGATGATCAGGGCGTCGCAGGTGTAGCGGTCCTTGCCCGCCTGGACCGCCACGGGCCGCGTTCCGAGCTCCACCGCGGAGACGTCGCCGTACACGATCCGGGTGCCGAAGCGCTCCGCCTGCTTGCGGAACAGGTCCATCATGTCGGGTCCGAGGATGCCGTCGGGGAAACCGGGGTAGTTCTCGACATCGGTTGTGATGGTGAGCTGGCCCCCGGGCTGGGAACCCTCCACCACCAGCGGCTCGAGATTGGCCCGGGCGGTGTAGAGGGCGGCGGTGAGCCCGGCCGCCCCCGAACCGAGGATGATGACGCGGTAGTGAGTCTGGTCTGCCATGGGTTCGTTCATACCATACGGGCCGTCTCCCTTGTAGGTCGGGTTGGCCACGCCTTTTGCTTTAGCGGCCCGGGAGATACATTGGTCCACATATTGCAGCCCGTATGTTTCTCGGGCTGAGGACCGGGCGACACGGGAGGACTCATGGATGGCAAAGTTGTCCCATATCGATGAACGGGGGCGGGTGCGGATGGTGGACGTCACCGGCAAGGACGTGACCCAAAGGGTTGCCGTGGCCCGAGGCGTGGTGACCATGCGGGCGGAAACCCTGGCGGCCATTGCCGAGGGGCAGATTCCCAAGGGCGACGTTCTCACGGTGGCGCGCATCGCCGGGATCATGGCCGCCAAGAAAACGTCCGAGCTCATTCCCATGTGCCACCCGCTCAACATCAGCGGGGTGGAGGTCAAGCTCACTCCCCGGCAGAGCCCGCCGTCCGTCGAAGTCGAGGCGACCGTCCGGATCGCCGGCAAGACGGGCGTGGAGATGGAGGCGCTCACCGCGGTCTCGGCGGCAGGTCTCACCATCTACGACATGTGCAAGGCCGTGGACCGGGAAATGACCATCGGCGAGATCCGCCTCATGCACAAGAGCGGCGGCAAGGGCGGTACTTTCGACAGGGCCTGACCCGGCGCCGTGCAAACGCCTGCAGGGGCGCCCCTTGCAGGCGTCCCGGACTCCGGACGATGAAGCGTGGGCAGCGGCGACTACGGCCACAGAGCACGGGAACGGCAACCACCACTCTACATTTTGCTGCGCGCGGGTCCCGCGCCAGGCTAAAGTCCCTCAAGAAAGTGCCGAAGTAGCTTCATAGGCTCCAAGCCGACGGGGATACCCGTGTCGCGCGCGGGATGGCCGACACATTGCCGCGTGGCTCCGATAGCTCATGATGACCCGAATCAATCAATGGCCGATGGAAGACCGTCCGCGGGAGAAGCTCCTGGAAAGGGGATCGGAGCATCTCACGGAAACCGAGCTGCTGGCGATTCTGCTGGGCACGGGTACCGCCGGAGAACACCAGAATGCGCTGGACCACGCCCGCGCGCTGATGGTGAAGTTCGGCGGCTTGAAGGGCATCGACGACGCGTCCATCGCGGAGCTCACGGGCCTCAAGGGACTGGGCCAGGCCAAGGCGGCTCGCCTCAAGGCGTGCCTGGAGCTCGGCCGCCGCCGGGAGGATCTCCGGTGCGAAGCCGGTCAGTTGCTGAGCTCGCCGGAAGAGGTCTTTCGCCATTTCCGGCCGCGCTGCATCAACGCCAAGCGCGAGGCATTCTACGTTGTCCTGTTGACCAACCGGAACCGCAAGATCCGGGACGTCAAGATCTCCGAGGGGTCTCTCACGGCGTCCGTCGTCCATCCCAGGGAGGTCTTCAATCCGGTCATCCGGGAGTCTGCGGCCGGCGTCATCTTCGTCCACAACCATCCCAGCGGGGATCCTTCCCCGAGCCGTGAAGACGTGGACATCACCCACCGTCTCCGGCAAGTGGGCGAAGTGCTGGGCGTGCGGGTCCACGATCACGTGGTGGTAGGGCACGACCGGTTCTTCAGCTTCAACCGGGAGGGACTCTTGTAAGTCCGATGATCAGAGCCGGGACGCGGAGAGGCGGCATGAGGAAGCAATGACGGCGCTGCGCGCCTTGATCGAGCGGACTACCGTTTCCGGGCCTCCCTCGCATGCTTGACCCCCGGCCGCGGTACGGAGTACGTTAATCCGCAATCGCGCCTTCAGGGGGTTTCAAGCCACATGTCTCAGGGCAAGCACTTCACCACGGATATCGCCATCATCGGCTCCGGCGGAGCGGGGATCGCCGCCGGCATCGAAGCCCGCGACTCGGGCGCCCGGGCCATCGCCTTCGAAAAGGCGCCGGATCTGGGCGGTGCCGCCATCATCTCCGGCGGCGGCTGCCTCATCGTGGGCACGCCGATTCAGCGGGCCAACGAGATCTACGACACGCCGGATCTGGCGTTCAACGACTGGCTCAAATGGGGCGGGCCTTCGGTGGACGAGGTCTGGGCGCGCTACTACATCGAGCACTCGCTTCATGACCTCTACTTCTGGGCCGAGCGCATGGGGGTCAAGTGGGTAGACATGAAGCAGCAGGAAGGCAACACGGTGGTGCGCTGGACCCGAGCCCAGAGCAGCGGGCTCGGTCTGATGACCCATCTCATCGAGGCGTTCCGCCAGCGTGGGGGCGAGATCGTGTCCAACACCGAGATCACGGAGCTCAAACGTGAGAACGGCCGCGTCACCGGTTTCGTGGGCACGGATTCAGGCAGCGGCGAGACGGTGGACGTGGACAGCCAGTTGGTTGTGGTGGCCACCGGCGGGTTCAACTCCAACCTCGACATGGTGCTCGAGGCCAGGCCCGAGCTCAAGGGCGAACGGGTCATGGAAGGCTCCGGCCGCGGTTCCACCGGGACCGGTCACAGGCTGGTGCGGCAGGCCGGCGGTTACCTCACCCATGTGGACCACATCTGGTTCTACGTCTACGCCACTCCGGACTATCGCGACCCGAGCCAGCGGCGCGGCCTGGTCTTTCGCCAGGCGCCGGGTTACATCTGGATCAACCAGCAGGGCCGGCGGTTTCACAACGAGGCGCTGTCGGGCGGCAACTCGGCCACGCCGGCGCTGATGGCCCAGAGCCCACGCCACGCATGGGCGGTGGTGGACACGCCCATGACCGCCAAGCTCGAGATCGCGGACCCTTACTACCGCGCCGGGGACAAGGTGGACCGGGACAAGGTCCAGGAGCTCCTCGACCACTCTCCGTTCATCAAGAAGGCGGATTCGCTGGAGGAGTTGGGCCGACGCATGGAGGTGGATGTCCCGACTTTTCTCGACGTCGTGGAACGCTACAACAAGGCGTGCGAGCAGGGGTTGGACAAGGAGCCCGAGTTCGGGAAGCCGCTGAAGCTCTCCAGGAAATTCGACACCGCGCCGTACTATGCTGTCCAGATTTTCCCGCTGGCGCGCAAGAACTTCGGCGGGGTCAAGACCGATATACGCTGCCGCGTCCTGAACAAGCACTTCGAGCCGATTCCCGGCCTCTACGCCGCGGGCGAGGTGGCCGGCATGGCCGGAGGCCACATCAACGGCCGCGCGGGACTCGAGGGGACGATGCTCGGGCCGTCGATCTTCAGCGGCCGCGTGGCCGGCGGCTGGGCCGCCCACGAGGCAGGCTGCGGCGACGGCTTCGTCGGCATCCCGAACCGTGATTAGCGCGCGACCAACCCCGGATCACCGAACATGATGACGGAACCACGGGTCGAGAAGGTACGGGGCTACTGTGTGCTTTGCACCGCCCACTGCGCCACCGTCGCTACGGTGGAGAATGGCCGGGTGACGAGGCTTGATCCCGACCACGATCATCCCAACGGCGGCGCCATCTGCGTCAAGGGCAAGGCTGCCCCGGAACTGGTCTACAATGGTGAACGCCTGAACCATCCGTTGCGCCGTACGAACCCCAAGGGCGCCGAGGATCCGGGCTGGGAGCGGGTCGGCTGGGACGAGGCGCTGGACGACATCGCGGCGCGCCTCCTCGGCATCCGGGAACGATACGGCGCCGAGGCCATCGCCATGGCCCGTGGAACCGCCAGCGGCACCTCGACGGACGACGTCAATCAGTGGTCGTCGCGGCTTCTCAACCGCATCGGAAGCCCCAACTCGGTATCCACTACCCACGTCTGCAACTGGCACCGGGACACGGTGTTCAGCTACACTTTCGGCGTGCCGCAGCCTTCCCCGGACGTGCTTCGCAGCGGCGCTTTCCTCTTGTGGGGCCACAACCCGAGCTCCACGCAGTTGATGCTGGCCCAGGACATCGTCACGGCGCGCAAGCGCGGCATGAAGATCGTGGTGGTGGACCCGCGAAGGATCGGCCTCGGCAGTCAGGCGGATGTGCTGCTTCAAGTGCGCCCGGGCGCCGATGGAGCGCTGGCCCTGGCCCTCGTCCACGTCATGATCGAGGAGGGACGGTACGACGCGGACTTCATCGGCGACTGGACCAACGGCCCGTTCCTCCTGCGAACGGACACCGGAGCGGCGTTGACCGAGGCGGAGGTGGTGGCCGGAGGCGGTTCGGATCGCTACATGATCTGGGACGAAGCCTCGGAGCGGGCGGTGGTCTACGACCCGCGTGCGCGGGCTTGCATGGAAGACGGCGTGCGGCCGGCGGTGCTCGGAAGCGTCGGCGTGCCGACCAGGGACGGGGCCGCGGCCTCGTGCGAGCCGGCGTTCACCGCCTTGGCGCGGCTGGCCGCATCCTATGCGCCGGAACGGTCCGAGAGCGTCACCCGTGTCCCCGCGGACAAGGTTCGCGAAGCGGCCCGTGTCCTCAGCGACAACCGGCCCGTGAGCATGTTCATGTGGAACGGCGTCGGGCAACACACCAACGCGACTCAGACGAGCCGGGCCATATCCATCCTGTACGCGCTTCTGGGGGACATCGATGCGCCGGGCGGCAACCTGATGCTGCCCATGGCGCCGTTTCGCGGGGTGGACGGCAAGGAGTTCCTTCCCGCCGAAGCGGCCGCGCGGCGCATCGGCCGGGACGAGAAACCGCTGGGGCCGCCGGCGACCTCGGGTGCGTGCGCGGCCCACGACGTCTACACCGCCATCCTTGAGAACCGTCCGTACCCGGTCCGTGCCCTGATCAACCTGGGTTCCAACACGGTTATCTCCAACGGCGACCCCGGGCGTGGCCGAGAGGCCCTGTGTGCCCTGGATCTGGGAGTTGCCACCGAACTGTTCATGACCCCCACGGCCCAGCTCTGCGACTACGTGCTGCCCGCCACCAGCTTCCTGGAGATGGACCACCTCGTCGGCGGCTTCCGGCACCGGGTGGATGCCCGCTCCCACGTCCAGTACCGGCCGCGGGCGGTGGAGCCTCTGGCGGAGCGGCGTTCGGATACGTGGGTGGTGTTCGAGCTGGCCAAACGCATGGGCTTTGGCGATGATTTCTGGGGTGGCGATGTGGAGGCGGCCTATTCCTGTCAGTTGGAGCCAACCGGCATGACCCTGGACGAACTCCGGGCGCATCCGGGCGGTGTGACCCTGAAGAGCTCGCGGCGTTACCGGAAATACGCGGAAACCGACGAGGATGGCCTGCGGAAGGGCTTCAACAACCCGTCCGGCAGAGTGGAGATCTACTCCCACCGGCTTGCGGGGCACGGGTTCCCGCCGCTGCCGGAATACGAGGAGCCGGCCCTGAGCCCCACGAGCAGGCCGGATCTTGCCGCGGAGTATCCTCTGGTCCTGACCAACGCCAAGTTCACGACGTTCATTCACAGCCAGCAGCGGGCCCTGCCCAGCCTTCGCAAGGCGGCGCCGGCGCCCACCGCCGAGCTCCATCCGGATACGGCCGGTGAGCACGGCATCGAGCACAGGCAATGGATGATCGTGGAAAGCCCGAAGGGCGCCGTCAAGGTGCGGGCCAATCTCACCGCGCGGATCATCCCAGGCGTGGTCTGCGTGCAACACGGCTGGTGGCAGCCTTGCCGGGAGCTTGAGCTTCCGGGACACGATCCTTTTTCGGCGATCGGAGCCAACCCCAACGGACTGGTGGACTCCGAGCACCGGGACCCCATCAGCGGTTCTCTGCCGCATCGGTCGTTCCTGTGTCGCGTACGCCCGGCGGAAGGTTAGGAAGAAGAATGGTCCTGGTACTCAAGAACGAACAATTGGAAGACCTTGTCCCCATGGCGGACGAGATCGACGCCATCGAGCAGGCCTATCGGGAGATGGGTGAGGGCGACGCGGTTAATTCACCCCGCGCCCGGCTCCGCGTGCAGGCGCCCGGGAAGAAACCGGGCTTCCAGTACTATTTCAACAACATCATGGGCCTCGTGCCGGGGATGAAGTCCATGGGGCTCAGGATCGACTCCACGTTCTCCGACGAAGAGGATGTGGCGGGCGCCAAGCGGAGGATCTACCCCGGTGACTACGTAGGCCTCGTCTTCCTGTTCGACATGGACGACTGCTCGTTGCTGTCCATCATGGACGATCACTACATCTCCATCTTCCGCGTCGGCGCCACCAGCGGCGTGGCGGCCAGGCACCTCGCGCGCAAGGACGCCCGTGTCATGGGGCTGGTGGGGTCCGGTGAGCAGGCCAAGACCCAGCTCCTGGCGGCTTGCGCCGTGCGGCAGCTCGACAAGGTCAAGGTATTCAGCCCCACCCGGGCAAACCGCGAGCGATTCGCGGAGGAGATGACGGAGAACGCCGGCGTGGAGATCGTGCCGGTGCATTCCGCGGAAGAGGCCGTGTGCGGCAGCGATATCGTCACTGCCGCTACCAACACGGTGGATCCCGTCATCAAGGGCGAATGGCTCGAGAAGGGCGCTTTCGTCAACAGCATCGTGGGCGGTGACAGCTACATGGCTCGCTACGAATTGGACGATGCCGTGATCGAGCGCGCATCTCTGATCGTGGTCGGCTTCCGGAAGCAGATCTTTCTCGACCAGCAAGCCGAGATCTACCCCCGCATCCAACGCGGACTCATCAAGGAAGAGGACCTGCACGAGTTGGGCGAGCTCCTCACCGGCCAGTGCCGGGGCCGCGAGAACGAGGACGAAATCATCGTCTTCAAGAACAACACCGGCATGGGGATCCAGTTCGCCGCCACCGCCCGGGTCCTCTACGAGGCCGCGCGCAAGAAAGGCATCGGCACCGAGCTCCCCTCCGAGCTGTTCGTCACCGACCGCAAGGGCAAGACCTACTCGCCGTAGGCCCGCTCACGGCGCGTTGATTCATCGGATAGTGCGGCCCGGCCTCCCAGATGCTTGGCGAGGAATGCCTCCAGGCGGTGTGCGAACTTGAGACGGTTCGCCGACTTCCTTATCGTGTGACCCTCGTCCAGAAACTCCTGGTACTCCACCGGCACTCCTTTCTCTCGCAGCTTTGCCACCAATCGGTCCGAGTGCTCCTTTGAGACCCGGGAATCCTTGGCGCCATGGAACATCAACAGCGGTCGCTCGATATGCTCCGCATGCGTGATGGGTGAGTGCTCCTTGAGCTCGCGGTAGTCGGCGAGATCGTAGGTGTCGCCGGCGAAGTGGATCCACCAGGCAAGTCGTTGCGGGTGGTCACGAAAGCTGTCCACCAGAAGCGTCAGATCGGTGACACCCATGACGCTAATGCCGGCGGCGAACTTTCGCGGAGTCCGGGCCAAGGCCATCAGCGCGGCATAGCCGCCGTAACTGTGACCATAAATGGCGACCTTCTCCGGGTCCGCATAGCCCTTCGCGATGGCCCAGTCCAAGGCGTCGATCAGGTCGTCCTGCATTCCCCGGCCGAACTCCTTGCGTCCCTTCTCCATGAAGGACATCCCGAAGCCCGTCGAACCCCTGAAATTGACTCTCATCACGGCGTAGCCGCGGTTGGCGAGATATTGCGTTGCGGCGTCGAAACCCCATAGGTCCTGGAACCATGGGCCGCCGTGAACCTTGAGGACCATGGGCAGGCGTTTCCGGTCCGTGCCCTTGGGCAGCGTCAGATAACCGCTCAGGGGAAGTCCGTCCCGCGCCCTGAAGTGGACGGGAAGCGTTTCGGAAAGGTCGTCGGAAAACTTCCTAGCTGTATGGGCAGCCAAAAGCTCCCGGGTGCCCGACGCCCTGTCGACGAGGTAGGTGGTGGCTGCCTCCCTATCGGTTTCGGCCCGGAGTACAAGGCGGATGTGATCAAAATTGCCGCTAGACATGTCGTACGTGATGGGCGCCGTGCCCATGATGCTTTCGAGGTCGCGTCCCAATTCAGCGTCAAAGAAATGATAGCGTGGCAGGGGGTCGAAATAGAGGACGCGTAAGGGCTTGTGCGCTTGAAGATCGATCCAGAAGTTGAAGATGTCCGTGTCGGGTGCCTCGAAAATCACATCCTCCCTGCCGGTGTCAAGGTCAAGCCGGATGAGCGATTGTTTGTCGCGGCCGGCATTGGTTTTCACGTAAACGGTGGTACTGTCGTCCGGGATATTGGATGAGTGCACCAACGTGTCTCGGAACGTCCCGTTCAACACGGTCGTCCACGTGCTGTGGCGTCCGGCTGCCTGAATGCTCCATGCGCCGTCCACGTCTCGCCGGAACCGCGCCGTCACTCTCCCATTGCGATCCGTGATCCATTCTGTTGCAAGGCCGTCACTCCTGGCGCGCAACTCGTGGTCACCTGTTCTCATGTCGATCTCGTATAGATCGTACGTGCGCCGGTCGCGCAGATTCATCACGACCATCACCGATTCCGGTTTTCCGAGCAGGAGTAAGTAGGATCTCACGGTGACGCCATCGAATGGCGTCAAGTTGCGGGGGGCCTTCCGGGGAGCGTCCATATCGGCCAGAAACAGGTGGCGGTTTCTGCCCGCAAGGGGGCGGAACAGCACGTACCTGCTGTCGAGCGTCCATACGAACTTCGCCATGAGCTTGAGATGGGTCATGATCAGGATGTGACGCTTGTCGATCGGGCGAAAACGAAAGGATGGATTGCCGTCTCTGATCTCGAGCCATGCGAGCCGTTTCCCATCTGGAGAGATTTGATGTCCCCAACTCAGGTATTTGTTGCCGTAGAACTCCTTGGCGGAAATCAGCCGTGGCAGGTCCGCTGCCCGAAGCGACGGATGCGTGGCGGGGATCTCCGCAGTTCGGCCGCCCGGCAAGTACACCGCGATGCACAAGAAGACCGACAGGAGAGGAAATGCCTGCTTCATGGTGGGAGATGCCATCAACGTGGGGGGCGTCCTAGTCATCCAAAGTCTTGGCAGGGCAAAGCGACGGGGGAGAGTGGTTGGATCGCAAGCGCAGCACGGTCCTTTCACCCAAGCGAAGAATCAACAGCGCACCCAACGCGACGACAACCGCTTGGCGCCACCGCCCCAGCATGGGGTGGAACTCCCACCAGCCGAAAAACGTCGTGGTTTCCGCCGCAGCGAGAAGGACCACTGTCAGCAGAGGCAGGAGGAGGGGCCGGCGGATGTCTTGGAAAACGGCTTCGGCTCGTTCGAAGGAAACGAAAACCACAAACATGAACACGGCGGAACCGAGTATATGGAGCAGCGATTCGTCCGCCGGCTTGTCCCCTCGTACAAACTTCCAGGCAGCATCCGTAAACCACATGAACGATTGGAGCAACGCCACCATGTATGCTGCTCGAAGCACCCGGAGAACCTTGTCGAGCTTGTCACCGTCCCCCTCTCTCTGCCGACAGGCTCCCATGAACCGAAACGTCATTGTTGCCCCCTTTCCAGAGCCTTGTTTTGGTCCCATGGCTCCGTGATGAAGGGAGACGCCGGTAACCTGTACCATGCGCCTCCCTCGTCCCATGCGCACGTGCTTTGATGCGCGAACCGTCTTGAAACTATGTCACGAACAATGGTCAGGCCGTCGTGGGCAACGGCTGCCGGCCCAGGCCCATCTAATGCACTACCAGCAGTGTTTCCGAAGCCTTTTTGAAGGACTCGTCGTTCACCAGTTCTTGGTACCCGTCGGCGATGCTGGCACCGGCGTCTCTCGCGACCTGAGTACAGGCTTGGCTCTGCGTTAGAGCCTGTGCTGCGCCTCCAATCGCTGCCGTCACAAATGCCGTGGCGATCTGTGCAGGGCTTCCACCGGTGGACGAAACGCCAATGGCGGCAGCCAACCCGTCGGACAATCCTTCGGTGACAGTGTCGGAGGCACACTGCCCGATGTCGCCAAGGCTTGGCCCGCTGTCATCATCCTCGTCATCCCCGGTTGTGGCGCCCGAGTCATCTTCCATGCCTAAGTCGTCGTCGTTGGCACCCGTGTCGTCGCACGAGCAGCTACAGCTACAACTACATCCACATCCGCACCCACATCCGCAGCTGCATCCACACCCGCAGCCATGGACCTCAAGGTCGAGATCCTCGTCCCGAGGGCCGAGTGTCCATGGAACCGATATGATAGAGTTTTGTGAATAAGAGTCAAGAATCTGCATCTTTTTTGTCCTCCTTGTGTTGCACCTTTGAACAACATGTAAGCGCCTACATGTATTCAGAATCGTCCGTTCGGGCTCGGACTTTAGCCTTGTTTCCTGTGGGATGACGGATTTCTGCCGCGGCAGGTGTGACAGGCCCGGAGATCCAGACATGGGGCGGTCAAACGCACCGGGTATCGGGGCTTGGAGTGTCTGGCTTGACCGGCCGTCTGATGAGCAGGGTGAGTCCGGTGCACAGGATCTGAACGGCGATGAAGAGGATCAGCGACAGGTCGTAGCTGCCGGTGTAGTCGTAGAGGTAGCCGAAGAACGGCGCCCCGATGGCGGCGCAGAGCAGGAGGATCGGCAGGCTGAGACCCCTGACCGTACCGAGGGATATTCGGCCGAAGTAGTTGGCCCACATGACCTCCTGCAGCACGTGCGCGCCGCCGAGGCCGAAACCGTAAAGGAAGAACGCCAAGTAGAGCCACGGCAGGCCGATGGCGTTGATGGCGAACACCAGGCCGGCGGCCTGGATGACGAACATCAGTGCGGTGGCCTTGCGAACGCTCACCCGCTCGCTGATGAAGCCCAACAAGAGGCCGGAGCCGAGTTGGGTCCCGGCCATGACCGTGGCCACGGTCGCCGCCCGGATCATCGAGTAACCCATGTCGGAGATGTAGGACAGCACGTGGAGGTTGAAGCCAGCGATGCCGATGTCGACGGTGCTGAAGACGATGGTGATGAGCCAGAACGTCGACGTGTGCAGCGCCTCCTGTCGGGTCCAGGTGACGTCGGCGAGAGCAGTGCCGCCGTCGGCCCGGTCAGGCCGGCCCGCGTCCCGGCCTGAATTGGGTCCCGGATCTCCGTCCGGGTGGAGCCCCATGTCTTCCGGGCTTCGGCGCATCCACACGGCCGCCGGGATCAACACGAGGAACACCACCAAGCCGCCGGACAGGAACCACACGTAGCGCCAGCCGGCAACGGTGAGCAGGTAGGCGACGGCGACGGCGATGGTGGTCTTGGAGATGCTTTGTCCCAGGTGGGCTATGGCCAAGGCTCTGCCGCGCTGCCGCACGAACCAGCGGGAGATCGCGACATTGACGACGAAGTAGCAGACGAAGGCGTGGCCGATGGAAACCAGGGCTACCCGTATGGCCGTGAATTGCCAGAAGCTCCGGGTGAAGCCCAAGAGCACGAAACCCGCTACCGAGATGACGGCGCCGATGACCATGAGCCGTCGGGCGCCATAACGATCCAGCAGGGATCCGATCCACGGCGCTACGCCGGCGTAGGCCACCAACTCAAGGGAGCGCATCAGGGAGAACGTGCCCCGGGAGACGCCCATCTCGGCGGTAATGGATTTGAGCAGCACGCCGAGGGTACTGGAGAGGTAGAAGGCGCAGGCGAACTGCACGACAAAGCCGACCCCGACGATGTACCAGCCGTAGAACAGCCCGGGTCTTGCGGATGTCTGCATACCCTTGACTTGATCACCGAGCCGGGTCGGGCCCTGTCGGCCGCCGAGGTCTCCGTATCGTCAGCGTCAGCATCGACGAGACCAGCAAGACCGCGATGAACAGGAAGAGAGAAATCCTGTAGGTTCCGGTGTAGTCATTCAGAAAACCGAAAAACGGAGGGCCGCAGACGCCGAACAGCAGGACGATCTGCAATGCGGCACCGCGAACGGTGCCGAGGGAGAACCGGCCGAAATAGTCGGCCCACATGACTTCCTCCAGCACCTGGACGCCGCCGAGTCCCAGGCCGTAAAGGAAGAAGCCGAGATAGAGGGTCCCGAGGTCCTGGGCGGTGGCCGCGACCGCCAATCCGACGGCCTCCACCAGGAACAGGAACGAGGTGACCTTGCGCACGCTGATACGCTCGCTGATGAACCCCCAGAGCAACCCGGAGGCCAGTTGCGTCCCGGCGATGACGGTCATGGCGAAGGCGGCCTGGAGCATGTTGTATCCCAGGTCGGACACGTAGGCGATGACGTGAAGATTGAGGCCTGTGATGCCCACGTCCACCATGCCGAATACCAGGATGATGAGCCAGAAGGTGGACGTGCGTCGGACCTCCTTGCGGGTCCAGCGGATCTCCGGCTCGGGCTTTTGGCCGTTGCCCGCCGCCGATCCTTTAGTCTTGGCGGCGGCGTTCGACGGGCCGTGCGCGGGGTCCCCGTCGGGATGAAGTCCCATGTCTTCCGGGCTTCGCCGCATGAAGATGGCCACCGGGATGACCGCCAGCACCACCACCAGCCCGCCGAACAGTGTCCACACCTGACGCCATTCGATGGCCGCCAGCAGCCAGGCCACCACCAGCGAGATGGTTACCTTCGCAACGCCGTGGCCCATATGCGAGATGGCCACCGCCCTCCCGCGCATCCGGACGAACCACCGGGCCACCGTGACGTTCACCACGAAGTAGCAAACCAGCGCATGGCCTACGGCCATCAGGGTCATCCGCACGGAGGCGAATTGCAGAAAAGACTGCACCTGTCCCAGCAAGAGAAAGCCGATGGCCGAAAGGACGGCGCCGGCAACCATCATCCCGCGCGGGCCGTAACGGTCCAGCTTGGAGCCCACCCACGGCGCCATGGCGGCATACAGGAGATGCTCGCCCGAACGCAGCAACGAGAAGACGCCCCTGGACACGCCGAGGTCGGTAGTGACGGGCTTCAGAAAAACGCTGAGGGTGCTGGAGAGGAAGAAGGCGCAGGAGATGTTGGCCAGGAAAGCGGCGCCGACGATGTACCAGCCATAGAAGAGGCGCGGCCTTCCTGCGGCGCGTGTGGAATCAGCAGTCACGGCGGTCCTTGTTGCTTACCTGGCCAGGTTCCCGGGTGCGCACACTGGCGGCGCGACCCGGACAGGAAGCAGCGAGCCCACGGCGAGAAAAACTGGCGGAGGCGCTGGGAGGCCGGTCACGCGGCCCATCAGCCGGTGGCCCGCGCGAGCCGTTGCTGGTAACCCGCCACGTCGATGTCGAAGAGGCGGCCGGGGTTGTGGGACAGGATCTTCTCCTTCACCGTGTCGGAGATATCGTCGCGCTCGGCGATCTCGGCCATGCAGTTCTCGCGCGCCTCGGGGTGCGGCACGTCCGCGGATACGCAGACCTGATCCTCGCCCATGACCTCGATGACCGTGGTCAGCAGCCGTTCGTCGCCTTCGGCGGTGAGGTAGAGGTTGCCGTCCTTGATGTAGTCCGTCGCGTGCCGCTTGGGCAC
Source organism: Binatia bacterium (assembly GCA_963422385.1). GTDB lineage: Bacteria > Desulfobacterota > Binatia > UBA9968 > JAJDTQ01 > JAJDTQ01. The sequence goes on from OY729432.1 coordinate 1,958,640, forward strand.
CGGCCGGCCGTTGACGATGGCGACGTCGTAGTAGCGTCGCATGCGGTCCGTGACGTAGGGCACCCAGTCGCCGCCGGCCTCCAGGAAGGCCGCCTTCAGGTCCGGGAACCGGTCCAGCACCCCGCCGCCGGTCATGCTGAAGAAACCCATCATCACCGGCATGGTGAAGCTGAGCATGAAGGACTCGTAGACGTCGTTGCAGCTCTCCATCAGGCCGGGATGGCTCCAGCCCACGTGGACGCAGAGGGGCAACTCGTGCTCCACCAGCGCCGCGTAGACCGGGTCGTGGCTCGGGTGATGCAGCAGCTTGTCGCCCGCGGTGCCGAGGGTGAAGACGCACTGAGCTCCCAACTCCTTGGCCCTGCGTACCTCGGCCACGGCCTCGGGGACGTGACGGAACGGGATCAGGGCGCCCCACTTCAGCCGCTCCGGGGCCTCGGCGCAGCGCTCGGCGAGCCAAGTGTTGTAGCTGCGCATGAGCGCGGCCTCGAAGTCCAGGTCCGGCGTCAGGTGCGTCAGAACCGCGGTGGGGAAGATCACGGAAACGTCGATGCCCAGCTTGTCCATGTCGCGCAGACGTTCGGGCACGTCGTCAAGGGTCTGGCTGCCGGCGGAGAAATCCTTTTCCCGGGCCAGCGTCGAGGAGACGGGACTGCCGCTCTGGGTACTGCCGGGCATGCCCGGGCGGGCATGGGTGCGGCCGTCGATGAGCCAGTAGCTGTCGTTTCGCGGCAGGCCGGGAGTCCCCGCCAGGTTCAGGTGGATGGGCCGCCGGTCCCGGAACCGGGGCTCCAGGTGTGACCAGGTGGCCTCGCATTCCTCGACATGGGAGTCGGCGTCGATGACGGGCAGTTGGCTCATGCTTCTCTCCTCCGGCCGCGGAATGCGGTGGCGCGGGCCCGGGTCGTTCGTGGGGTCGAAATAAAACTAGGCAATCGCCACGTCGGAGTCAATCTTTGGCCGAAGGCGGTCGTGTCTCACGGAGGCACCAGGAGCCTGTCCGGGTATACGGACCGTGGTGGATCCGCTTTATCCGGAAAGGCCCCTAGCCCGAAGACGGCCACAGCCGTCGGTCGAAGCGGCGCATCCAGTCGAGTCCCGTCAGCCACACCAGCATCACCGAGAAGACCAGCAGCGAATTGGCCACGGTGAACGACATGAAGTAGCTGCCGGTGAGATCGTGCAACGCGCCTCCCACCCAGGCGCCGAGGGCCCCACCGGCCCCCACGCTTGTCACCGAGAAGCCGAAGATGGTTCCGAAGCCCTTGCCGGCGAAGATGTCGGCGGTGATGGCCGAGAGGATGACGGCGCGGGAGCCGAAAGCGATTCCGAAGCCGCCGATGTAGACGTAGAGCAGCCATGGGTGCGAAGTATCCGAGGCCAGGGTGAGAGCCACGACGCCAATGGCCGCGCAGGCGATGTTGAGGGTGTAGGCCGTGGTCTTGGCGAGCACGTCGGCGACATGGCCGAAGATGACGCGGCCCGCGGCGCTCACCATCGCCATGACGCCGAAGACCGTCGCGGCCCGGATGGGGCTGTAGCCGATATCCACCACATGAGCCACCTGGTGGGTGATGATCAGCATGGTGCCCACCGAGCCCACCATGCGCGACAAGAACAGGCCCCAGAACTGCAGGCTTCTCAACGCCAGGGCAACCGACCACTCGCCGGCCGCGGAGCCGCTCGATGCTGCCGCGGTGTCTTGCGCATTGCGCGGGCTGGGCCGGTACGTGCTCAACACCAATGGCAGGACGATGATGAGAGTCGTCGCCGCCAGCACCTGGAACACCCGCGGCCAGCCCCACAAAGAGATCAGCCATTGGCTGAAGGGTGAAAGGATCAGGGTTCCAACCCCCACCGCTCCGTAGACGACGCCCAGGACGAGACCGCGCCGGGAGGGGAACCAGTCCGACACTACCACGACGTGGGGTATCACGCCGCCGGCCGCGAAGCCCAGCGACACCGCCACCCCGAAGTATAGATAGAGCTCCCACGCGGTGCCGACCCGGCTGCACAGGAGCAGACCGATGGCCAGGAGGATGCACCCCGCGGCGACCACCCGACGTGGTCCCAGGCGATCGGTGAGCCGTCCGATGACCGGCGATGCCAGAGCGTCCATCAGCAGGCTTGCGGACTGGACTCCCGCGGTGACCCCCCGGCTCCAGTGGAAGGTTTCGAGGAGCGCTACGAAGAAGACGCCGAAGGAAGTGTGGAGGCCACGAACGAAGGCGAACGTGAACGACGCGGCCCCGGCGATGACCCACGGCTTGTCGGAGGCGCGCGGCATGCTCACGAGTGGGTCCCGTTGCCGGCCCTGGGACCGGCCTTGCGCGGAGGACGGACGACCAGGATCAGGAACGCCGAGAGAAGCAGGGCGCAGATGAAGACGCTGAACGATGGGAAATAGCTGCCGGTGTAGTCGTGGAAGAAGCCGAAGAAGGGCGGCCCCACCGTCGTGAAGGCCCGTGTGATCATGATGCCCAGATTGCGCACGCGGCCCAGGGAGACACGGCCGAAGTAGTTGGCCCACAGCAGCTCGCGAATCACCAGGATCCCGCCCAGACCGAATCCGTAGATGAGGAATCCCAGGTAGACGGAGGCCAGCCCCATGGGCGCAAGCGCCAGCCCCAGGCCGCATACCTGCAAGAGGAACTGGACGGCGGCCGCCTTGCGCACGTCGATATGCTCGCCGACCACACCCCAAACAAGGTTTCCGGCCATCTGCGCCAGCGCCATCATCCCCATTACCGTTGCGGCGATCTCGGGTGAATAGCCGATGTCCGTAATGTAGGGATAGATGTGCAGGTTCAACCCGATGATCCCGAACGTGACGGTGCCGTAAGTGACGACCAACAGCCAGAACGTGCTGGTCCCGACGGCCTCCCTTCGCGTCCATGGAATGTCGACGGCAATCTGCCGGAGGGCCGCCCGATCCGGGTCCTCGCCGGGGGCGAGCCGAGGGGGTGTCACGGCGCCGTCCGGTTGAAGGCCCATGTCTTCGGGGCTGCGCCGGACCAACAGGAAAGCCGGGAGCACCACCAGGGCGAGGGTCAAGAGACCGAACACCATCCAGGTGTTGCGCCATCCCACCAGAGCGAAGAGCCCCACGGCAAGCAGGGGCATGCTTGCTTTGGCGAGGCCGTTTCCGGTGTTGGCGATGGAGATGGCCCGGCCCCGCTTGCGGATGAACCAGCGCGAGATCATGACGTTGACCACCATGTAGCCGATGAGGGTGTCGCCCACGGTGATGGGGACCCATCGGATGATCATGAACTGCCAGAACTCCTGGACCTGACTCAGCAGGATGAACCCGGTTCCCGCCACCAGCGCCCCGGTCATGATGAGCCAGCGGGCGCCGTAGCTGTCGATCAGTGGGCCGACCAGGGCCGCTATCACCGAGGACAGCATGACCTCGCCGCTACGGGCGAACGAGAAGACGCCGCGGGAGATCCCGAACTCCGCGGTGAGAGGTTTCATAAAGATGCTGAGGGTGCTGGATAGCGCAAAGGACGAGCCCAGGTAGCAGATGAAGCCGACGCCGACGATGTACCAGCCGTAGAAGATCTTTCGGGTCACGATATCGAGTTGGTTTACTGGCGAGCCGCCTGAATGGCAACCACCGTGGCCGGAGGCTCCCGGATCGGAAAATCGCCGATGCCCGTCTCAAAGTGCCCTCGGGAGCGACGGTTCTGCTCCACGACGTTGAAAGATGCTTGACAGGGCAGGGTCGGGACCTTAAATTTTTTTCAGGAGAAGATGGGTTGGAAAGGGAACCGGACTCGGTCTAATGGAACGGACGGTACCAACGATGAGGGAAGACACAAGAGTCACGGATTTTGTTCCCAAGGCCAGGGAGCCCGGCAACGGGACCATGGTCGAGGGTCGCGGAACGGCCGACGCCTTCGATGCTGTGACACTGTTCGACGCCGACGGCGTGGACGCGTCCCAGTATACGGATACGGTGAAGCGGAAGACGCCTCTCGAGCCCGAGAAGCACTTGCTGCTCGCCATCCTCGAGGATGCCCTCTCCTGTTATCGAAAGAACCTCTTTGCTCGGACTGCCAAGAAGCAGGCGGCCTTTCGGGACGCGGAAGAATGGATCTTCGCCGAGGATGACGAGCGTTTCCTCAGCTTCGAGTCCGTTTGCGGGGTGCTGGAGATAGAGCCCAGCTACCTGCGCCGCGGTCTCCTGGAGTGGAAGAACCGAAAGGTCAAGGCCCGGGCCAACGCCCCGGCCGAAGCCGCTTAGCGCCTTTCGGCGGCCGCTAACGGTTGGATTTCTTGAACTCGGTGCGAAGCTCCGAAGCAAGCCGCCCCAGGCGGTAGGTCTTCCAGTCGATGAACCGGGCGTAGCTCGCCAACCTCGGGTGCACCGCGCCGATCCGGCGCCACATCTCCTGAGTGATGGACCGATAGTCGGGGTGCCCTTGGGGCATCGTCCTCAACTCGCCGATGTGCACGGCCTCCCGCAGGTTCATCTTCATGTACCACCGTGTGCGATAGGCGAACGGGACCACGTACTGCGCCTCTCGGGGATGGTCCGCCCGGATCCGTTCGTGGATCTCGGCCGCGTGGTCCATGCAGCGTCGATAGTCGTCGTCGAAGCCCGCCTCGGTGATTTCGGGCGGTGTGTCGAAACCGTGCGCGGTGGTGAAGTCCTGCCGTTCCTGGCTTAGCAGGCGATGCCGCTGAAGGTCGCGGTAGGCGCCGAGGTTGCCGATGACGTCAAAGGTATAATAGACCTGCTCCAGTGCCCGTCCCGGCTTTTCCCGCCGGTGCCGCCGCCCTTTCATGTAGGCGTCGAGCACGGCCTGCTTCCGTTCGTCCGGCAGCCGCGCCGCCAGCTCCCTCAACTGGGATAGCGGGTGCGTCGCGTGGGGGTACAGGATGGCGGCGATAATCCTCTCTTCGGCCAGTTCATCGTAGTCCACCAGCGTCACGGCCGGGCCTTCCCGCACCGGTTCGGTCGCCAACTCCCGGACGAGGGCGCGCGTTTGGCTGAAGGTCTCCGAAAGGTAGGAGCTCGGCTGCGCCCGCTTCACGAACGAGGGAATCAACGTGTCGAGTTCCTGGCGGATGGCGGCGCCGAGGCTTCGGATCTCCGCGAGATCGCTGGAATAGCACTTGGATAGCAGGTACTCGAAGGCCTGTCCCACTCCGAAGAGCCCGACGTTCGTCCGGGTCGCCGCCGGCAGATAACCGCGCAGGATATCACACGCATGGGCGCGTACGGTGGAACGATAGGCGGTCTCCGCCCACCGGGCGAGGGTCTCGTCCTTGCGGGCCTCGGCGTAGGTGACGGTTTCGCCGGTCCGCGGGTGCCGGATCCCGGCTTGCTCCAGTGGAACGGCCCGTCGGACGTACTCGATCATCGGCTCCATCTGTCGCGAATAGGTCTCGAACAAGAGATCCATGAGCCCCAGGTAGTCTTGGGCGTGTGGCGATTCGGTGAGGGTGGGCTCGACGAAGAAGATGTGCCGGCCGGCCGAGTCCTTCCGATCGAAACGCACGTAGCGGGTGGATTTTTCAAGCGGCGCGATGCCGATGCGTGCGTCCTCGATGTACTTGGCGGCTACGTTGGAGATCTCCTCGCAGGCGACGTGAGCGCCCCCGAGCTGGGCCACCGAATCATCGCCGTAGCCGATGAGCACGCGGTCGTAAAAAGCCCGGGCGCGGCGCACCGCAGGATCGTCGCCGCTGGCTGGTCCGGGCGCGCCGAGCACCGCGGAGAGGTCGGCGTCACCGAGGAACTCGTCGAGAAACGTGCGCCGAAGGTCCTTGGCCGAGCGGCTGTAGCGGGAAAAGAGCGCCCCGGCCACTTCCTGCGGCAGCCTCAGGCCGAAGACCGGCCGGTCCACGTTGGTGAAAAAAGGGACGAGTCGCTCGCGTTCCCCCAGAGTGAAGTTTTCCATGGAGACTTGGGGAGAATATCGGTTGCCGTGAGAAAATCCAACCAAATGCGGCGAGACGCATTGTGTGTGGCCTGAATCATCTGGCACACTTGTTCGGAGAGGCCCGTTTCAAGGAGTTCACCGTCCATGAGCGACGCTGGTGTCCTGTCCCCTGTAATTCTTTACCAGGATGCGCAGGATTTCTTGTCGTCGGCAAGGCGCGATGACGAGCAGTGGCGGGCACCACGCGAGAAAGGGCAACGCAGCCGACGGCAAGAAAGACCAGCAGAATGGTAAAGAACTACAGGGGACAGGACACCAGTCTCGACGAGCTTTGCATCAACACCATCCGCACCCTTTCCATCGACGGGGTCCAGCAGGCCAACTCGGGACACCCGGGCACGCCCATGGCCATGGCTCCGGTGGCCTACTGCCTGTGGCAGCGTTTCTTGCGGTTCGACCCCGATGACCCCATCTGGCCCAATCGGGACCGGTTCGTGCTGTCGGCGGGGCACGCGTCCATGCTGCTGTATTCGATGCTCCACCTAACCGGGGTCAAGGCCGTCAGCAAGGACTACGAGACCCTGGGTTCCCTCTCCGTTCCGCTTGAAGCCCTGAAGCAGTTCCGCCAGTTGGACAGCCGCTGCCCCGGCCACCCGGAGTACCGCTGGACATCGGGCGTGGAGACCACCACCGGACCTCTGGGGCAGGGCGTCGCCACCAGCGTTGGCATGGCCCTGGCCGGGCGCTGGATGGCGAGCCGCTACAACCGGGCCGGCTTCGACGACCTCATCGACTTCGACGTCTACGCCCTGTGCGGTGACGGCTGCATGATGGAGGGGGTGTGCCACGAGTCGGCGTCTCTGGCCGGACACCTGAGACTGTCCAAGCTGTGCTGGATCTACGACAACAACCGCGTCACCATCGAGGGGCACACCGCGCTGGCATTCTCCGACGATGTCGCCACCCGTTTTCTCGGCTATGGATGGAACGTGGTCCGGGTGGGCGACGCCAATGATCTGGAGATGCTGGATCGGGCGTTCGTCACGTTTCACGACACCACGGACCGGCCGACCCTGGTGATCGTCGACAGCCACATCGGCTACGGCTCGCCTCACAAGCAGGACACCAGCGCCGCCCACGGCGAGCCTCTGGGGGTGGAGGAAGTCAAGCTCACCAAGAAGCGCTACGGGTGGCCCGAGGACGCGCGGTTCCATGTCCCGGACGGCGTGCGGAAGCATTTCCGGGACGGTATGGGACACCGCGGCAAGTCGCTGCGCGACGCATGGTTCCAGCGCCTCCGGGACTATGACGCCAAGTATCCGCAACGGGCGGACGAACTCTATCGCATGCAACACCGCCAGCTTCCCGAGGGCTGGGATCGGAACCTGCCGGAGTTCCCCGTGGACGCCAAGGGGCTCGCGGGACGCGACGCCTCGGGCAAGGTGCTGAACGCGCTGGCGCAGAACGTCCCGTGGCTCATGGGCGGTGCGGCCGATCTTGCGCCGTCCACCAAGACCCGCCTGACTTTCGATGGCGCCGGGGATTTCTCGGACGAGAGCCACGCCGGGCGCAACCTGCATTTCGGCGTCCGGGAGCACGCCATGGCGTCGATCATCAACGGCATGGCCCTGGTGAAGGTGCGGGCCTACGGGTCGGGGTTCCTGATCTTCAGCGACTACGCCCGGGGCGCCATCCGTCTGAGCGCGCTCATGGAGCTGCCGGTGGTCCACATCTTCACCCACGACTCCATCGGCGTGGGTGAAGACGGGCCAACGCACCAGCCGGTGGAGCATCTCGCCTCGCTCCGGGCGGTGCCGGGCTTGATGGTGATGCGGCCGGGGGATGCCAACGAAGTCACCGCCGCCTGGAAGGTCATCATGGAGCTGCACCACGAGCCGGCGGTGCTGGTGTTGACGCGTCAGGCGCTGCCGACCCTGGACCGCGGCCGATACGCGCCGGCCGACGGCGTTGCCCGGGGCGCCTACGTGCTGGCCGACGCCGCGGACGGGAAGCCCGAGGTGCTGCTGCTGGCCACCGGCAGCGAGGTTTCGTTGTGCGTCGAGGCCCATGAGGCGCTGACGGCGGAGGGAATCAAGGCCCGGGTGGTGAGTATGCCGTGCTGGGAGCTGTTCGACGATCAGGACGAGAGTTACCGGAACCGCGTGATTCCCCCGGAGGTGACGGCACGGGTTTCGGTGGAGCAGGCATCGGTGTTCGGCTGGACGAAGTACACCGGCATCGACGGACACCAGATCGGCATGCGGTCCTTCGGGGCATCGGCGCCCCTCAAGGATCTGCAGAAGAAGTTCGGCTTTACCGCGAAGGACGTGGTCGCCGCGGCCAAGGATCAGATCGCCCGGTAGCGGATACCGGTCCCGGGAGTCACGCCGGAGCTTGTCACGATGGGGTGGCCACCGGGCATAGAGCCGGCGAGCCTGGAGGAAACATGAATCCATTGAAAGAGTTGAGCGAATTCGGGCAGTCCGTCTGGCTGGACTTCATACAGCGGAAGCTCCTGACCAGCGGCGAGCTGAAGCGTCTGGTGGAAGACGATGGACTCAAGGGCGTCACGTCCAACCCGGCGATCTTCGAGAAGGCCATCGCGGACAGCGACGACTACGACGACGTGATCGCGCGGCTGGGCGGCGACGGCTCGGCGGACCCCAAGGCGGTGTACGAAGCCATCGCGACCCGCGACATCCAGGAGGCCGCGGACGTGTTGCGGCCGGTTTACGATGAGACGGAGCGCCGCGACGGCTACGTTAGCCTGGAAGTATCGCCGTACCTGGCGCACGATACCGAGGGAACCGTGGCGGAGGCACGACGGCTTTGGAACACCGTGTCGCGGGACAATCTGCTGATCAAGGTTCCCGGCACGCCGGAGGGGGTGCCGGCCATCGAGCAGTTGATCGGCGAGGGTATCAGCGTCAACGTGACCCTGTTGTTCGCGCAGGAAGCCTACGAGCAGGTAGCCCAGGCCTATGTCCGCGGTCTGGCCAGGGCCGCCGCCGATGGATTGGACGTGGGCCGCATCGCCAGCGTGGCGAGCTTTTTCATCTCCCGCATCGACAGCCTGGTGGACGACACCATCGAGAAACGGCTCGCAAACGCGGACGAGGCCAGGAAGGAGAGCCTCCGGGCACTCATGGGCAAGGTCGCCATCGCCAACGCCAGGCTCACCTACAAGCGGTACAAGGAAATCATGCAGGGAGAGGGGTGGCAGGCGCTGGCGGGTCAGGGCGCCCGCCCGCAACGGCTCCTGTGGGCCAGCACCAGCACCAAGAACCCGAGCTACTCCGACGTCCTGTATGTCGACGAGCTCATCGGCGAGGATACGGTGAACACCATTCCGCCGGCGACGCTGGATGCGTTCCGCGATCACGGGAAGATCCGGAAGAGCCTCGGGGAGGACGTCGAAGCCGCGGCCGAGACCATGGATGGCCTGGAGCGTGCGGGCGTGTCGATGAAGGACATCACCGACAAGCTGTTGGAGGACGGGGTCCGGCTCTTTTCCGAGGCCTTCGACAAGCTGCTGGCGGCCGTGGAGGAAGAATGCCGGAAGGCGGCGGACCATGGGCAAGAGCGGTCTTGAGCGCGGCGGGTTGCGGGAAGGGCGGTCCGGATGAGTGCCGGTCGAGTCGGGATTCTTCCTTCCATTCTCTCCGCGGATTTCTGTATTCTCGGACAGCAGATCGTCGAGGCGGACGAGGCAGGAGCGGACGCCATCCACGTGGATGTGATGGACGGCCGCTTCGTGCCGAACATCACCATCGGCCCGCTGTTGGTGGAGGCTGCCCGGCGCAGCACCCGGCTGCCGCTGGACGTGCACCTGATGATCGTCGAGCCGGAGCGTTACCTGGAAGACTTTGCCAAGGCCGGCGCTGACATCCTCCTGGTCCACCAGGAGGCCTGCCCACACCTCCATCGTACGGTCCAGCAGATCAAGTCGCTGGGCGGCAAGGCCGGAGTGGTGCTCAATCCCGCCACGCCGCTGGGAACTCTGGAGGACATCCTGCCGGAGTTGGATCAGATCCTTGTCATGAGCGTGAATCCCGGGTTCGGCGGCCAGAGCTTCATCGAGAGCAGCGTGGATAAGGTGCGGCGGCTCAAGCGGATGCTCGATGAACGCGGCCTGGAAACTCCCATCGAGATCGACGGCGGGGTTGGCCCGGACAACGCCGCCAAGGTGGTGGCCGCGGGCGCCACGCTGCTGGTGGCCGGCTCCTCGGTCTACAAGGCCCCGGGGGGCGCCGCCGAAGGGGTCCGGCGCCTGCGGGCCAGCGTTCATGCCGGTCCGTAGTCGCGGTCTTCGAATTTCCTGAAGAGTTTGCGCGGGCGGGTTTCAAACCCGCCCGCGCCCGATGCCGTCAGGCCGTCAAGGCCAGGGCTCCCCGGTTCACCGCCGGCCCAACACCAGATCGAGCCGCCGCTCCGCTCCCGGGCTGACCACCACTCGCCGTGACGTCGTACCCAGTCTCTCGTGCCAGAAGTGTGCCTCGTAGACTCCCGGTGGGATCCCGTCGATGGCGTATCGACCGCGTGAGTCGGTAACCGCGAAGAATCGGTTCGGTGCCACCACGATGTAGGCGCTCATCCAGGCGTGGTGAAGCTCACAAATGACCTTTACGATCCCGGGCTCGCCGAGGGCCCTCGTAACGCGCCGCCACCGCGGCAGGCCGTCGTTGAACAGGGTCCGGGGGCCCATGCGGGCGTGGGCGTCGTGGAGTATGCGGTCGCTGTTCAGGAGCAGCACGGTGCTGCCGACCTGGGCCGCCTGGACGTGGGGGGCGAAACGGCACCCGATGTTGTCGAGCTGGATGGGCTCTGGCAGCCCCGCCGCCCGGTGGAGATGCGGCCCGTGCAGGGTGATGACGACGTTTCGCAGGCCTCCGTCCGGCGCCACCATGAGGCTCGGATCGGGCACGATGGAGCCGCAGAAGGCCTGCTCCTTGTAGATCTTCAAGACGCCGGGCGGGCGTGGGGCGCCGGGAAAGCGCACAGTGCCGGCAACGGCGCCGGTCTTGTTGGCATAGGTATTCGAGCCCGACACCGAGCCTGCGGGCTCCGCCGTCGCACGGCCAGGGACAAAGCACAGTGCGGCCAGGATCATGCCCGTGGTCACCAACCGACGCAGGCTCAAGACGCCTCCGGACCTAGTGTCGTGTCTCGTAAGTTCGCAAGATAATCGACGGGTCTTTTTGCCGTCGGCTGCGTTGCTCTTTCTCGCGTGGTATGGGCCACTGCTCGTCATCGCGCCTTGCCGACGACAAAGAATCCTGCGCAACTCATCTTGCGAACTTGCGGGACACGACACTGGGGGACGGCTGACTGGAATACCAGAGCCTGAAAAAAGAAAATCGGGAAGGCCCGGATAGACTTTCCCGATTCCGTTGAATTTCACTGCCGTGTTCATGTCTCCCCGGGAGTCCTCGAGGAGGGCCGCCCCGGCATCCCGGAGCGGCGCAAGCGCCGGCTGTCCCTAGTGGGCCGTCGATTGGACGTCCAGGTTCACCAACTCCGTGGCCGCCTCGTTCTCCGCGAGCATGCCCCAACTCTTGATCCAGGCTGCGGTACGCTCCAGTTCGTCCGCGGGGATCGGCGCCGGGTCCACTACAACGATGCGGCTTTCGCGAAGCTCGTCCGCGCGCAGGGCGGCAATCTCGGGATCATCCTTGTGGTAGTCGATGAAGTACTGCATGTACTTCTTCTTGTCGGCATTGATCCGGCGCACGGCCTCGCGCACGGCGCGGTTGAACATCCCGTAGGTTTCCGCGTCCACGTTGTCGGACGCGACCTCGGTGCCGTGGAGAGAAGCGGAGACGACGATGCGGCAACCCTTCTTCTCGGCCAACGTGAGGTAAGGCTCGGTCAGCGGCGTGGACTCGATCTCTCCCTTCATTACCGATTCCAGCCGGTGGCGGGAGCCGCGCGGCGCCTGACAGAGCTTGATCTCGTCACGGGTGAGGAAGCCCTCCAGCATGTGGAGGGTCAGATAGTGGGTGCCGAAGAAAAACGGGACTCCCACCATCCGGTTCGCGAGCTGCTGAGCCGTGAAAACCGGCGAATCGGGCCGCACCACGAGTCCGGCATAGGCGATAATGGAACGCCTGCCGATCTGCCGTCCGGTGTCGACGCTGGAGCCCTGCACCCGGCAGTAGTTGCCCCATTCGCAGGCATTGTACATGTCGGCCTTCCCCTGCTCGAAGAGCATGCCGTGGCTGGCGTGCGGGTTTGCGTCCTTGGGATCGGTGACGTCCGTGTGGGTATTCTTGTCTCCCGGCCCGCGATCGGCAAACTCGATGGTCAGCCCTTCTTTTTCGAACAGGCCCTCGTTGTAGGCGACCAACTCGCACAGGCCTTGAAACGGCGCAGTGCTCTCAAGAACCAGCTTCTTCATCGTGCTCTCCTTATGTGGGGGTTTTGCGTGTTGGCTGGGCTGCACACAGGGCTACCCATATAAAGAACGTCTACCACAGTTTCCGGCTGGATGACAAGGGCATTTTCCATTGCATCGAGGACGCCTCCGAATGCCCGACCTTGTCTCTACGCCGGGCTTCGTGCAACACTGCGGCGTGCTCCGATCTTCATCAACCAGGCCGGATACCGCCACCGATGACGCCAAGGAAGGCCGGTCCCTCAAGGACGTGGCGCAGTCCGGGGTATCCTTCGGCGCGCTCCGGCAAGGTCACTTCCGCGCCTACTTCTCCTTCACCATGCTGGCCATGATGGCCGACAACATCGAGCACGTCATCAGCTACTGGGTCATCTACGAGATGTTCAAGTGGCCGGAGCTGCAAGGGTTCGCCGTCATCAGCCACTGGTCGCCGTTCCTGCTGCTGTCGTGGTACGTTGGCCTGCTCTCGGACCGCTTCGATTGCCGGCGGGTGATCCAGTGGGCGATGATCCTTTACATCGCCCTGACCATCGCTTGGGCCTACTTCATCGCGACCGGGACGCTCCGGGTCTGGCACGCCTGCGCGCTGCTGGTAGTGCACGGCGTCGCCGGGGTGTTGTGGAGCCCCGGAAGCCAGCTCATCCTGCATGACATGGTGGGTCCGGAACATCTGCAAAGCGCCGTCCGCCTCAGCGCCACGAGCCGGCAGTTGGGGATACTCCTGGGCCCGGCGTTGGGCGGCTACATGATGTTCCAGTTGGGTGCCGCGTGGGGCTTGGTGGCGAACGCCCTCCTTTACGTTCCCCTGACCCTGTGGCTGTCCCAGGTGCCCTATACCGGGCACGGCGCCAAGTAGGTGCGGGCGCGCCGTGTCACTTGGGCGCGGGCCTTGGAAGCGCTCCGGGAGGCGCGCAGCAACCACGTCATCGTCTCGATGGTCTGTCTGGTGGGACTCTCCTCGCTATTGGTGGGCAACGCCTTCCAGGCGCAGATGCCCGGGTTCGCCGCCCGCCTGGGGAAGGGCGAGGCGGGATACAGCGTATTGCTGGCCGCCAACGGGGCCGGCGCCTTCGTGAGCGGAGTTCTGCTGGAGAGCAGGGGGCTTCTCCAGGCCCGGGCGCGCACCGCCATCGTCCTGGCGCTTCTCTGGTGCACCGCCTTGGGTATCTTCGCATTCACGCCCTATTTCTACCTCGCGATGGCGCTCCTGTTCGCCGCCGGGTTCCTGAACCTGGCCTTCCTGACCATGTCGCAGACGCTGGTCCAACTCATCTCCCCGGCTCATCTGCGCGGCCAGTTGATCGGCCTCTTCATCATGTCCGGGCTCGGACTGCGGACCTTCAGCGGTGTCACCGTGGGGATCCTGGGCGGCGCCATTGGCATCCAGTGGTCCCTGGGCCTGAGCTGCGGCGTCCTGCTGGCGGTCGTGCTGCTCCTGCTCGTGGTCACCGCCCGGGCTCGGGGTGACCAGACCAGCGCCTGTTCTTCTCCAGGAAGAAGATTGCGATTATGATCGAGCCAACCATTTACGCCGATTCCGGTCTCCCGACCCGTCTGGTGGACAACCTGCGGCGCTTCAATCCGTGGTGGGAAAACGAGGCGATGCCGGTGCAGCCGCGGAAGCGCCGGCATCTGGCGGGGACGCTGGCGGCGGTTGACACGGCGTCGGGTGACTGACTATCATGCCGACAGTGGCGCTTCCCCGTCTTTCGCTCGACCTGGAGCCCGAGCTTTCCTCCGCCCTCAAGGGCTTGGCCGAGGCCGTGGCCCGCTTCGGAGAGGCCAACGGTCTTTCCCAGCTACAGATCCACCATTTGAGTCTGGCCTTGGACGAGCTGGCCACCAACACGATATCGTACGGTTTCGCCGAGGTGGACCGACGGGAGCTCCGGGTGGAGTTTCGTATCGAGGATGACGAAGTCGTCGCCCAGTTGGATGACACGGGGATACCTTTCAATCCGTTCGAGGAAGCCGCCGCCCCGGACGTGCATGCTTCCATCGACGACCGGCCCATCGGCGGTCTCGGCATTTTCCTGACCAAGGCCCTGTTCCCCAATCGGGACTACGAGCATACCAACGGGTTCAACCGCATTACTCTGCGCACACCTGTGAAAGGAGACAGTTGATGACAAGTACTTTGGATCTCAGTATGGAGACGGATGGCAATGCCACCGTAGTCATCCCCGCAGGCCGCATCGACGGCAGCACGGCCAGCCCGTTTCAGGAAACTCTTCTCAATCTGATCGAGGAAGGCAAGGGTTCGCTCGTGGTGGACTTCGAGAAAATCGACTACATTAGCAGCGCCGGGCTCCGGGTCCTGCTGCTGGCGGCCAAGAAGCTTCAGGCGGGTGGCAGAAAGATCGTGCTGTGCGCCATGCGGGACCACATTGCCGAGGTGTTCAAGATCAGCGGTTTCAGTGAGATCCTGGCGATTCACCCCACACGTCAGGACGCCATCAAGGCAGGCTGATATGGAAGAAGCGATCTCCGAGGCCATGTCGTCGTCGAACGACGGGCCTGTCAAGATACTGGTGGTGGATGACGAGGTGGACCTCGAGGCGCTGGTGGTGCAGAAGTTCCGCCGGCGCATCCGCCGCAACGAGCTGGTGTTCGATTTCGCGCACAACGGCCAGGAGGCCATCAACAAGCTCGATGAGGATGGCGATATCGCGATGGTCATCTCGGACATCAACATGCCCGTGATGGATGGCCTCGCGTTGCTCAAGCAACTCGGTGAGACCAAGCCCGACATCCGGTCCGTCGTCGTGTCGGCCTATGGCGACATGAACAACATCCGGACCGCGATGAACCGGGGGGCGTTCGATTTCGTCACCAAGCCCATCGACTTCAACGATCTCGAGATCACCATTGACAAGACCCTGAAGCATCTGTCTCTGGTGCGCGAGGCGTTGTCCAACAGGGACCGGTTGGTGGCCCTTGGCCATGAGCTGGACGTCGCCCGGGACATGCAGGCGTCGGTGCTGCCCCGGAGCTTTCCCGCCACCGACCATTACAACATCCACGGCCTCATGGTCCCGGCCAAGGAAGTGGGCGGCGACTTCTACGATTTCTTCACTCTGGGGGAAGACAGGATCGGCGTGGCCATCGGCGACGTGTCGGGAAAAGGCATTCCCGCCGCGCTCTTCATGATGGCTTGCCGCACACTGCTCCGGAGCCGCGCCCTGGAGGGCGGAACGCCTCACCAGTGCCTGGGCTATGTCAACGGCCTGCTGTCCGAGGACAACGAAAATTGCATGTTCGTGACCCTCTTCTACGGCGTCCTCGATACCCTGAGCGGCGTCTTTCACTATTGCAACGGGGGGCACAATCCGCCGCGGGTCGTTCGCAAGGACGGCCAGGTCGTCTCCCTGCCTACCACGCACGACGTGGCGCTGGGCGTCCTTCCCGGCCATGAGTTCAACCACGACACCCTCCAGCTTCAAGCCGGCGACACGCTGTTCCTGTACACCGACGGCGTCACCGAGGCCGAAGGCCCGGGGTCGGAGGAGTTCGGCGAAGACCGTCTTGATGCGTTGCTGGCCAGGATCGCTCAGGCCGACTGCGAAGATGTGACTTCGCTCGTACTGGATCGCGTGCGGGAATTCGCGTGCGAGAACCCGCAGTCGGACGACATCACCTGCGTGGTTCTGCGCTATCACGGGAGCTAGTATGAATCCTGCGCATCTTGCCCACGGTCTGTTCAGGACGCGACCCTAGGAGCCGAAGCTCGTGTACGGCTTTGTGCAACTCGCCGTCGTGGCGTTGCTCGCGACGATGACATTGCCGGCTGGCGCCGCGGAGCCTGCCGAGCATGCGGCGGCCAGGGCAGTGCCGGGGATCCGTCCGGACGCCGTCGAGTTCGGTCAGTCCTGCGCCCTGAGCGGTCCTGCCAAGGCCTTGGGCGAGGGGATGCGGCAGGGCATCACCGCTGCGTTCGGAGAGGTGAATCGCGACCGCGGCATCCACGGCCGGCAGTTGCGCCTCACGACCCTGGACGACCGTTACGAGCCCGAGGTCGCCATTGCCAACACCGACCGGCTCATCGACGAGAAACAGGTTTTCGCGCTTGTCGGCGCAGTGGGCACGCCGACATCCAAAGCGGCGGAGCCCATCGCGACGGAAGCGGGCGTACCCTACTTGGGCGCCTTTACCGGCGCGGAGTTCCTGCGCGACGCGCAAAAGCGCCCCACCGTCATCAACGTGCGCGCCTCCTACTATCAGGAAACCGAAGAGATGATCGAGCGGCTCACCCGGGACTTGGGGGTGAAGCGCATCGGCATCCTCTATCAGGACGACTCCTACGGCCGCGCGGGACTTTCGGGTACGCTTCAGGCGCTTGACCGGCGCGGCATGACGCTGGCCGCGGAGGCCACCTATCCCCGCAACACCCGGGCCGTCAAGACCGCGGTGCTGGACCTGAGGCTCGGCAATCCCGAGGCCGTCATCATCGTCGGCGCCTACCAGCCGGTGGCGACGTTCATCAAGTGGTGCCGGCGCCTCGACTTCAATCCCGTCTTCGTGAACATCTCCTTCGTCGGCAGCTCGGCGCTGGCAAAGGCCCTGGGCCCCTCGGGCAAAGACGTCATCGTCACCCAGGTGGTGCCCTTTCCCCATGACAGACGGATCCCCGTCGTCGCCCGATACCATGAGGCGCTTCGCGCCGTCGCCCCCCACGTAGCGCCCGGCTTCGTTTCCCTCGAGGGATACCTGGCGGGACGGGTGGCCGTGGAGGCGCTCCGTCGGGCAGGCCCCGATCCCACCCGCAAGGGGTTCATTGCGGCACTTCAAAAGGCCGGGGCGCTGGATCTCGGCGGCTTCACGCTGCTCTATGGAGAGTCCGACAACCAGGGTTCCGATCGGGTGTACCTGACCGTGATCGACGACTCCGAGCGGTTTCGTTCGATCCGGCGTCTGGAGCGACCTTGAGTCTCGCGCATCTCCTCAAGCGGGTCGAGAGCTGGCGCATCGGCCTCGGTGTCAAGATGTACGCCGTATTCGGCGCGGGAGTGCTGCTGATGCTTGCGGCCAGCGCGGTGGCCCTGGTGTCTTTCGGGGTCGTGAGTCGTTCGCAGCGCCACATCACCGAGCAGAGCGTACCCAGCCTGGTGGCGGCCATCCGGGCGGCGCAGCAGAGCTCGGCTCTCGTCAACGCGGCGCCTCGTCTCGTCTCCGCCTCGTCCGAAGCGGAGCTGGGTCAGGTCAAGGCGGCCGTCGCCAGGGACAAGGATCTGCTCAACAAGCTGATCGAGGAGCTCCGGTCGCGCGAGTCCCTGGAGAATCAGGAACAGGCCGGCATTCTCCGGTCCCTTTCCGACGCCCTTGCCGCGACTTTGGAAAAGATCGAGCAATCATCCTCGCGACGGCGGGGGATCCAACGCCTCCTGGAGGCCCGTGAGGCCGAGATTCCGGTGATGACCCGGCACGTCGACCGCATCCTGGTCCCCGAGATCGACGACCAGGCGTTCTTTCTCTCCACCGGCCTGAGGGAGATCGCCGCCCGCCCCGTGCCTCCCGCCGAGCGCACGTCCTACTCGGAGTTGGTGCGTTATCGGGATCTGCTGACGCTGCACACCCAGGCCAGCCTCGCCGCAAGGCTGCTTGCGGAAGCCGCGGTGCTGAACGACCGGAAGCTGATTCAGCCCATCCGGGAGCGCTACAACTCCGCGGTCGGCTCTTTCGAGCGCGCGTTTCGATCTTCCGAGTACCACGCTTCTCCCACCCGGATGCTCGACTTCGAGTTCGAGCGACTCAGATCGCTGGGACACGGCTCCGAGGGGATTTTCGGCCTTCAGGAAGCCAAACTGAGAGAAGTGGAGCTGGAGGCCCGCTACATCGAGGAGAACCGGGCTACCGCGGCCAGGCTGCTGGCGACCATGGACCGGATGGTGGGGGTGGCGGACCGGCAGGCGGAGGAGGCCAGCCGGGCCTCCACGGCAGCCGTGAACACCGGCATGGTGGTGCTGATAGTGCTCAACGTGTTCAACATCATCGGCGCGGTGGCGCTCGGGTGGATCTTCGTCGGCCGCTACCTGATCCGGCGCCTGACCGGATTGGCCGCTTCCATGCGTTCCATGGCCGGCGGCAACCTCGAGGTCCCGGTGGAGGTCCGGGGCAACGACGAGGTGACCGACATGGCGGAGGCGCTGGAAGTGTTCCGTCGCCACGCCCTGGAGGTGCAGCGGCTCAATCTGGTGGAGAAGCTCGCGGAAGAGCTGAAGGAGAAGAACGCGGAGCTGGAACAAACGCTCAAGGACCTGAAGACGGCCCAGCACCAGGTGATCATGCAGGAGAAGCTGGCTTCGCTGGGACAGCTCACCGCGGGTATCGCCCACGAGATCAAGAATCCTCTCAATTTCGTGAACAACTTTTCCGAGGTTTCCGGCGAGTTGCTCGAGGAGGCGCGGGAGGTGCTGGGTGAGGTCCGTGAACAGGTTCCCGAAGATGCGCGTGACGAAGTCGAGGGGATCCTCGACGATTTGACCGCCAATCTCCAGAAGATCAACCAGCACGGCAAGCGCGCCGACGGCATCGTCCACAGCATGCTGGAGCACTCGCGCAGCCAGTCCGGCGAGCGCCGCGCGGTGGATCTGAACGAGCTGCTCAAGCAGTACGCCGATCTCGCCTACCACGCCATGCGCGCCAAGGACCAGCAGTTCAACGTGACGTGGGAAGAGGATCTCGATGGCGGGATGGGCGAGGTCGAGGTCGTGCCCCAGGACTTGAGCCGTGTTTTCCTCAACCTGATCACCAACGCCTGTCAGGCAACCCTTGAGCGGGCCAGGAACTCCGATGGCGATTATGAGCCGCGGATACGGCTGTCGAGCAAGCGTGGAGACCAGCAGGCCGAATTCCGCGTCAGTGACAACGGCCCGGGAATTCCGCAGGACATGATCAAGAAGATCTTCGAGCCTTTCTTCACCACCAAGCCCACGGGGGAAGGCACCGGACTGGGTCTGTCGCTGTCCCAGGACATCGTGGCCCAGCACGGGGGCCTCATGGGCGTCGAGTCGGAACCGGGGTCGTTCACGGAATTCTGGATCACCCTCCCCACCCCCGGCCCGGACCGGCAGAGTTCCTGACAACCCGCCCCGGCGTAGCCGGAACCGGGAAGGGAGTCCTTCGGCTTCGCCTGTCCTGAGCCTGTGGAAGGGCTCAGGACGAACGGTCGCAACTTCTTCGTCATCTTGCGCAGACTACACGCCTGCCGTCCCGCTCATCTGTTGCGGAGTTCGTCCGCGTCGTCAAGGTCGGGCATCACCACGAACTCGGGGTAGGCTTCGATGCCGAGTTCTCCCGCGTCCTGGCCGAGCTCTTCGACCGCGTGCGAGACCCGCACGTCCATGATCTGCTTCAGCCCCAGCCACAGGAGCCACGAGATCACGAAAACGAACACGCCGATGGCAAGCACCCCGACGAGTTGAACGCCGAAGTGGCCTCCGGCTGCGATGCAGGCGGCCAGCGTACCCCAGATCCCCGCGAAGAGATGCACCGGAATCGCGCCCACGACGTCGTCCAACTTGAGGATCTCCAGCAGCCGCATGCCGGAGACGCAGACGACCCCGCCGATGGCGCCGATGAGCACCGCCCAGATGTGAGCGACGAAGTCGGGCCCTGCGGTAATGGATACGAGACCCGCGAGGGCGCCGTTCAGGCCCGCAAGCAGGTCGATGCGCCCGAGGATGGGCCGCGCGATGACGAGGGCCACGATGAACCCGGCGGCGCCCGCGAGGTTGGTGTTGACCAGCAGATGGCTGACGGCGATGGCGTCCGCGGCGCTGCCCAGGGCGAGCTGCGATCCGCCGTTGAAGCCGAACCACCCGAACCACAGGATGAAGACCCCCAGCGTCACGATGGGGATGTTGGAAGGGGGCGTGGGCTTGACGCTCCCGTCGACGCGGAACTTGCCGCGTCTAGGCCCCACTACCAGGATGCCCGCCAAGGCCGCCCACCCGCCGGTGGAATGGACGATGGTGGAACCGGCGAAATCCTTGAACTCCATGGCGCCAAGCCATCCCCCGCCCCAGGTCCATGCGCCGACGATGGGATAGATGACGGCCGTCAGGATGGCGATGAAGACGAAGAAGGTCCAGAGCTTCACCCGCTCCGCCAGAGCGCCGGAGACGATGGACGCGGTGGTGGCCACGAAGACCATCTGAAAGAACCAGTCCGACATGTTGGCATAGTCGGCCTTGAGGACCGCTTCCCTGGCCTGCTCCTGGCCCGCCAGCAGGGCGACTTCGTCGGCACTGGGTCCGTAGAGGAAGGTGAGGGTGCCGATGAAGCTGCCGACGTCCACGTACATGAGGTTGTAGCCGATGAAAAAGTACATCAGCCCCGCGATGGAGTAGAGGCCGATGTTCTTGAGGCAGATCATGGAGGCGTTCTTCGTCCGCACCAGACCCGACTCCAGCATGGTGAAGCCCGCGCACATCCACATCACCAAGGCGCCCCAGATGAGGAACGAGAAGGTGTTCAGGACGAATTGCAGCTCCTTGTCGACGGCTGCATCCGCGGCCGCGGCCAACCAGAAAAAGCCCAACCCCGCCACCAGTCCGCCAGCCGCGGCCAAGCGGCCGAAGCGCCCGCCGGCGCCGGAAGCCCTTGTAAATAAACCGTATCTGCTCATGCTTGTGGCCTCTCCGGTTTCATCGAATTTCGTGTGCAAGCTCAAATCTCAAGGAACGTCATCGCCGGGCTCCGTTGCCTCGTCAGGCTCCTAGACGTGATAGTAATGGAAGAACTCCGCGGGGACGGGGTGGAGAAAGACGTCTCTGGCTTCCTGTTCCTTGAACGCGATGTATTGGTCGATGACGTCCTGCGTGAAGACGTCGCCTTCAAGCAGGTAGCCGTGGTCGGCGCCCAAGGCCACCACCGCTTCCTCCATGGAGGTGGGAACGGAGGGAATGCCGGCCGCTTCCTCGGGAGAGAGCTCGTAGATGTCCGTGTCGGTTGGATCGCCGGGGTCGATGCGGTTTCGGATGCCGTCGAGGCCCGCCATCAACATGGCCGAAAAGGCCAGGTAGGTGTTGGCGGAGGGGTCGGGCGGCCGGAACTCGATCCGCTTGCTGGCTGCCGAGATCTCGTACGTGGGGATGCGGATCGCGGCGGAGCGGTTGCGCGCCGAGTAGGCCAGGTAGACCGGCGCCTCGAAGCCGGGGACCAGCCGCTTGTAGGAATTGGTCGTGGGGGCGCAAAAGGCGAGCAATGACGGGCTGTGCTTCAGCAGGCCGCCGATGTAGTATCGCGCCAGGTCCGACAACTGGGCGTAACCGCCGGCATCGTAGAAGAGCGGCGTGTCGCCGAGCCAGAGCGACTGATGCACGTGCATGCCACTGCCGTTGTCGCCGAACAGGGGCTTGGGCATGAACGTCGCCGACTTGCCGTGGGCCCTGGCCACGTTGCGCACGATGTGCTTGTACCACTGGGTCTCGTCGGCCTTCTGGCGCAAGGTCTTGAAGCGGGTCGCGATCTCGCTCTGGCCGCCCGTCGCCACCTCGTGGTGATGGACCTCGAAATCGAGGCCGACCTGACCCATCTTCTCCGCCATCTCCCAGCGCAGGTCCGCGAGCTTGTCGAACGGCGGAATCGGAGAATAGCCTTGCTTGGGTGGGATCTTGTAGCCGATGTTGCGGTCGTCCTCCTCCCGGGCGGAGTTCCAGTCGGCTTCGTCGGAATCGACGAGGTGGGACGAAGAGTTGGGCTTGAGGCTGAAGCGCACGTTCTCGAACACGAAGAACTCGAGCTCGGGACCGAAGAACGCCTTGTCGGCAATGCCGGAGGCGACGAGATGGGCTTCTGCCTTGGTGGCCACGTAGCGCGGATCGCGGGTGTAGCGATCGCCGGTCAACGGGTCGACCACGTCACAGATGAGCTTGAGCGACGGCTGTGATTCCACGGGGTCGATCCGGGCGGAGTCGAGGTCCGGAACCAGCAGCATGTCGGACTGGTCAATGGACTGGAAGCCACGCAGGCTGGAGCCGTCGAAGCCCTGGCCGCGCTCGACGAGACTTTCCTTCACGCTGGAAGGGGGTATCGAGAAGTGTTGCCAACGGCCAATGAGGTCGGTGACGAGGAGGTCGACACGCCCTATGTCGTTGTCCGATATCAGTTTCTGTACATCCGCAAGCGTCATGATGTTTCTCCTTGAATCCGTTGCTTCAGCCTGTTCTGCCCCTCTAGGTATCAGACCCTCTAAATATCAGAGTTGGCGGATTATGGCACAACCGAAGTCGCGTCTTCGATGCGCTCGATGGCCACCTCGGTCTCGATCATCGAACCCGCGGGCCCGCGAAAGACGCCGCGGATCGGCGGGACGTCGGCATAGTCCCTCCCGACCGCCACCCGGACGTGACGCTCGTCTCCCTCCGTATCGTTGGTGGGGTCGAACCCGATCCAGCCGACGCCCGGAAACCAGCATTCCACCCACGCGTGGCTTTCGCATTGCGTCACTCCGCCGACGGGAGGTCCGAGGTAACCCGACACGTAACGGCAGGGGATCCCCCATCCGCGCAGGATGGCGGTCATCAGGTGAGCGTAGTCCTGGCAGACGCCGCGGCCGGTCTCGAGAATCCGGTCGATGGGGGAATCGACCCGGGTTTCGCCCGGCGTGTACTCCAGCACATGGTGAAGCCTGGCGCAAAGGTCCCTGGCGCTCACCAGCGGATCATCGCCCGGCGCGATATTGTGCATGGCCTTGAACCTGTCCAGAGCCGGGGTCCGGACGGCAAAATGGCTGGGGTGAACCATCGGCCACAACTCGACGGTATCGACGGCGCCTTGCAGCGCCTCCCATGCTTCGGGGCTCAAACGCTCCGGCGTCGGCGCCAACGGTCCCACCTCCACGATGGAGCGGGCGGTAATGCCGAGACGCTCGTGGTTGCGGGGGCGGTCCAGGAAATGCCCGGTGTTGCCGAAGGAATCGATGAACTCGAACAACGCGCCATCCGGGTCGGTGTCAACGGAGAACTCCCTGAGCAACTGGGTACGGTCGCGAACCGGACACACATGGAGCGTCATCACCGAGTCTTGCGCCGGCTCGGCGTACTCGAAACGCAGGTGGTGCTCGATGGTATAGGTGTGGGTCACGTCGCAAGCCCCTCGGCGGAGGAATGGGTTACGTAGGCGGCCATGGTCAGGTGGTGGATCGTCCGGCCGTCGTCTCCCAGCGAGCGGAAGAAGTCGCCCGGCTTCGTGTCTTCCGGCAGGTCGGAAGGTTTCATCTCGACTGCGGCAGTCAGGTGCAGCGCCATCCGGTGGGGCGGCGCCAGCGGGTAACGGGCGCCCACGGGATCGATACCCGCCAGCAACTCTTCGATGCGCCGGACCGAGAAGCGCAACGAGCGGGGAAGCTCCGGATCCCGGGTGAGCAGGCCAAGGACTTCTTCCCGGTGGACGTTCGTCGAGTGGCGTCGACAGTACACTTCGTAGGCGCCGCACACCCGCAGCAGGTCGGCCCACGAGAGCGCGCCGGCGACGCGTTCCTCGCGGCTGAACTCGACCCAGGACGCGAGCAGAACGGCCTGATGCTGCGTCCGTTCGATGAACCGGCCCAACTCCAGAAAGCGCCACGCTTCGTCCCGCGGCATGGCCGCGTCCACGACGCCGGCGAACAGACGCAACCGCTCGATGGCCTCGTTCACCAAGGCGGCCGGCGCCTTGGCCCACGCCCTGCTGAAGTCGCTGTCCCGGATCCAAAGGTAACTCTGGTTGAGGCACGTCCACGCCGACAGCGGCAACTGCGCCCGCACGCGCTGGCCGTTTTCGCGTCCGCGCTCCCAGCACGAAAGCAGGGAGTCCGGATGGGCGCGCTCTTCAACCAGGTTTCCGGCAAGCGTATACGCGTCGGGTATGACCACGGTTTCGGCCTCGTCGCCGCTCGCCGTTGTCCCGACCGGGATCTGTCCGAGGATGCGGTACACGGTCTGCCAACCCAGGGTCAGCTCGTCCGCGGGCCGATCGGCGAGTCGGTTGAGCTGGAACCGGAGAAGTCGCGCGGTGTGCTCGATGCGCTCGACGTGGCGGCCCAGCCAATAGAACTCGGCGGCTATCCGCGCCAACATCATCCTAACCTCAATCCTCCAGGACCCACAGATCCTTGCAACCGCCGCCTTG
The DNA here is from genome assembly GCA_963422385.1 of Binatia bacterium. Lineage (GTDB taxonomy): Bacteria > Desulfobacterota > Binatia > UBA9968 > JAJDTQ01 > JAJDTQ01. Next base: position 1,983,039 of record OY729432.1, read on the forward strand.
GCTGGAGTTGACCACCAAGCTGCCGCGACGAAGCGCAACCCGGCACAACCCTCCGGGAACCACGTGCTGTTGGTCACGCCCTTGCAGCACGAAGGGGCGAAGGTCCACGTGGCGCGGCTCGATGGCCCCGTCAATGAGGCACGGGGCGCGGGACAGGGCCAGCACCGGTTGCGAGATGAAATTCGCGGGATCGGTGCGCACCCGCTCGGCGTACCTGGCGCGCTGGTCCGCGGACGCGTGAGGACCCACCAGCATCCCGTAGCCGCCGGATCCGCCGACTTCCTTGACCACCAACTCGTCAAGGTGCTCCAGGGTGTAGGCCAACCCGTCGGGCTCCCGGCAAAGATGGGTCTCGACGTTGGCCAGTATCGGTTCTTCACCGAGAAAGTAACGGATGATGCGCGGTACGTACGAGTAAAGGCTCTTGTCATCGGCTACGCCCGTGCCGGGGGCGTTGGCAAGCACGAGGTTGCCCGCCCGGTACGCGTGGAAGATCCCGGCCGCTCCCAGGACCGATTCGCTCCGGAACGTCACCGGATCAAGGTAATCATCGTCGATGCGCCGGTAGAGCACGTCGACGCGGCGCGGCCCCGCGGTGGTGCGCGCGTGCAACGCGCCGTCACGCAAGACCAGATCCTGTCCTTCCACCAGATCGATGCCCATTTCGCCGGCGAGGAAGGCGTGCTCGTAGTACGCGGAGTTGTGCATGCCGGGAGTCAGTATCGCTATATGCGGGTCCTGCAACGAGGGGCGGAGAGACGCGAGCGTGGAGTAGAGGCGCTCAGCGTAATCCGCCACCTCGCGTACCTGGTGCGCCCGGTAGAGCCTCGGGAACGCGTCCTTGATGGCGTTGCGGCAGGCGATCATGTAGGACACGCCGGAGGGTACCCGAAGATTGTCCTCGAGCACGGCGAAACCGTCGTGAGTACGCACGATGTCGGTGCCGCATACGGCCACGTAGACGTCGTGCGGAACCTTCACACCGCGCATTTCCATGCGGTATTGCGGGCAGCCGAGCACCAGGTCGATGGGGACGGTCTTGTCCCGGAGACACCGGCCCTCGTGGTAGACGTCCTTGAGGAACAGGTTGAGCGCCGCCAGGCGTTGCTTGAGGCCGCGCTCGATGTGCTCCCACTCGGCCCCGGTCAGGACCCTGGGCACACAGTCGATGGGAATGATCTGCTCGGTGGCCTTGTCGGCGTCCAGGACCGTGAAGGTGATGCCTTCGTGCAGGAAGTGTCGATGGACGCCGTCCTGCAGCCTGGCCAAGTCCTCGGGGGCGAGTTCCGCCAAGGCTGCGTTGAGGCGGCTGCATGCCTCCCGCGGGCTCCCGTCGGGATCGAACATTTCATCGTAATAGTCCGGATCCAGATCGTAGTCCGTAAAGACGCCTCCTCCCGCTGCTCGAATCTGGGACACAGCTCCTCCAGACTATCCGGAATGATGGTGGAGCCGACCGGGATCGAACCGGCGACCTCTTGAATGCCATTCAAGCGCTCTCCCAGCTGAGCTACGGCCCCACACCGGCGAATCGAAGCGGTTGCAGATTAACGAAGAATACGGAAACCGCCCAGTTGATGAGGTCCATCATACCGGATCAACCGGGCGGGTGGCAAGGGCTCCTAGGCCGGGCGGCCAGGCACATGAGCCTTCAGCATTGCGGCCGCGTGACGTTCCGCCTGTGCGGTGATCTCGACGCCACCCAGCATGCGCGCGAGCTCCTTCACCCTCTCGGTTTCGTCGAGCCTTCTGACCGTCGTGAAGGTCCTGCCGTTCAACACCTGCTTTTCCACTACATGGTGGAACTCCGCCAAGGCGGCAATGGGGGCCAAGTGGGTGACACAGATCACCTGATGGGACTCTGCCACGCCGGCGAGCTTCTTGCCTACCATTTCGGCCACCCTGCCGCCGATCCCGGCGTCCACCTCGTCGAACAGCAGGGTCGGGATCTCGCCTTGGGTCAACACCAGCGACTTGAGCGCGAGCATGAGGCGCGAGAGCTCGCCGCCGGATGCGATCTTCGCCAGAGGTCTGACGGACTCCCCGGGATTCGGCGAGAAGTAGAACTCGGGGTCGTCGATACCGTCGTCGCCGATCCTGGCGCCGCCCATCACGAACGGCGGGTCGTCCCGGGTCGCGGCGCGATGGTGGAACCGCACCTCGAACGTGGTCCGCGAAAGACCCAACCGGCTCACCTCCCGCTCCATCCGGCTCTTCAGGCTCTCGGCGGCGCGTTGACGCTCCCGGGACAGATCCTCGGCCGTTTTCCACGCTGCATCCTGCGCGGCTTCGAGCTCACGGGTGAGGACGGTCAGCTCTTCCTCCCCGGTCTCGATCGCCGCGAGCTCTTCTTTCGCCCGTTCGGCAAGAGCCAGGATTTCCTCCACCGATGCCTGGTATTTCCGGCTCAGTCGATGGATCTCGGCGAGGCGGTCCTCGGTCCGTTCCAACTCCCGCGGGTCGAAGTCCAGCTTGTCCGAGTATTGGCGAATCAGGGCGGTGGCCTCGTCGAGTTGCGCCGCCGATCCTTCCAGCAGCGCCACCGCTTCAGCCAGCGTCTCGTCGATCTCCGCCATGTCCCGAAGGCGCGGGATGAATCGGCCCAGCTCGCCAGCGACCGCGGTGTCGCCCTCGTAGAGGATCAACTCGCCTTCCTTGCAGGTCTGGTAGAGTTTCTCGGAATGGGCGAATACCTGCCGTCGGTGTTGCAGCGCTTCTTCTTCCCCGGGCTCGAGTCCGGCCTCCTCGATCTCCTTTACCTGGTCGCGCAGGAACGCTTGCTCCCGCGTCTTTTCCGCGAGCGTTTCCTTGAGCTCGCACACCCGTTTCCAGGCGGTGGCAAATGCTCCGAAACGTTTCTTCATGGCGGCGGCCCCGGCTTCGAGCCCCCCGTGCGCGTCCAGCAGCCCAAGATGGGTCTCGGTGCGGCGCAGGGTGTGCTGCTCGTGCTGCCCGTAGATGTGGATGAGTCCGCCGCCGACGTTGGACAAGAGAGAGAGTGGGCTCAGACTGCCGTTCAGGTAGATCCGGTTGCGTCCGCCGCGGCTGACGATCCGCTTTAACACCAACTCGTCCCCGGCCTCGCACCCGGCGGTCTCCAGAGCGTCACGAGTGGCCGTGGGCAGATCCGAGAACAAGGCCTCCACGGTGGCCTCGTTCGCTCCTTCCCGAATGAGGCCGGAGGAACCTCGGGCCCCCAGGAGGAGCCCCAGCGAGGCGAGAACGATGGTCTTCCCGGCGCCGGTCTCTCCGGTAATGACGTTGAGCCCGGGCCCGAGCTCCAGCTCGACGTGATCGATCACCGCAACGTTGTTGATCCGGAGCTGCTGCAGCATGGATACGAACCTACGCGTGATGGGCCGGGCTATACGCGCCCGTGCAGGTTTGAAACGCGCCCGTGCTAACGCTCCCCCCACTTGAGCTTGCTGCGAAGCACGTCGAAGTAGGAACGGGTGGGTATCCGCACCAGCGACACGGGCGACTTGTGGCGGCGCACCTCCACCCGGTCGCCGTTGTTGAGCAGAATCCCTTCCTGGCCGTCCGGAATCAGCACCACTGTGTCTCCGGCGGACCGCAGGGTCGACCGGATCCTGGCGTCGCTGGCGATGACGATGGGACGGTTGGTGGTGAGCGTGTGGGGGCAGATGGGGCAGAGGATGATGGCTCCCATGGCCGGATGCAGAATAGGGCCGCCGGCCGCGAGGGAGTATGCCGTCGATCCCGTGGGAGTGGAGATGATCAGACCGTCGGCCCTGTACGTGCACAGGTAGTCGCTGCCCACGTAGGTTTCCAGGTCGATGATCCTGGATCGGGCGCCTTTGGTGATGACCGCGTCGTTCAGTATCCTCAGTTTTCGCTCGCCGTCCTTGCCGGAGATGCTCACGCTCAAGGTCATGCGCTTTTCGATCGTGTAGTTTTCCGCAATCGTGCTGGTGAGAACATCCTCGAGCTCGTCCGCAGCTATCTCGGTGATGAAGCCCAGACCTCCCAGATTCACGCCCACGATGGGAACTTCGGGTCGTTCCACGAGACGGGCGATGCTCAGGAGCGTGCCGTCTCCCCCCAGGACGAGGATGAGGTCGGCCCGTTCGGCCATTTCCGCTTTGTGCGCCACCCGGCCGCCGGTGGCGCCGAACTCGGCCTCCACCAGGACCTCCATTCCGCGGTCCTCGAGCCACGGTATGGTGGTCCTCATGAGCTTCTCGGCCTTCTCTTCCCCATACTTTGAGACGATTCCGACGACGTTGACCATTTGCCTGCCCGAGAACTACCACAGGGTGGAAAAGGATGCCATCTTGGGTGGACGGGTCAAAGGTCGGCGGCTGCAAGGAGAATATCGTGGAGGCAGAGAAACTACTCGAGGTGATGGCGACCCGGCGTAGCGTACGGGTCTACAAGAGCGGACGGATAACCGATGAGCAACTCCAGCTCATGTTCGAGGCCGCGCGGTTGGCTCCCTCGGGCGCCAACAGCCAGCCTTGGGAATTCGTGGTGACGCGGGACCGGGCGAAGATGAAGCGGGTCCGGCAAATCTACTCCAACGAGTGGACCCAGCGCAAGCTGGAAGATCCGGTGCACTACAAGGGACTCAAGAAGGACTACGTGGGGGACGTGAGTGCGCTGGTCCTGGCGTGCGGGGATGCGCGCACGAAACGGGTGTATCTCACCACGCGCCAGCCGGCCGACCGGGAGAAGCTGTTCCAGGCCAGCGTGGCCAATGCGGTGGAGCACATGATGCTGGCGGCGGCGAGCATGGGCTTCGGCACGGTCTGGGTGTCGGTACGCAAGGAGGTGGAGCCGGAGCTGCGAGCGCTGTTCGACGTTCCGAGAGCCCTCCGGCTCCTCTGGGTGGTTCCCGTGGGTCGGGCGCGGGCCTGGCCCCAAGCGAAGCCGCGCCGACCGGTTGGGGACTTCGTCCATTGGGAAACATACGACACCGGTAGACTGCGCCCGGAGTCCCGGATCAAGGCCTGGCCCAAGTCGTAGGCCGGACGGGAACGGGTCAGCCTTCCCGCAGAGCGTTGTAGACCTTCTCCGCGGTGATCGGGAGATCGGCAATGCGCACGCCCACCGCCGCCTCCACGGCATTGGCGATGGCGGGTGCCGTGGGCACGATGCTGTTCTCTCCGATGGACTTGGCGTTGTACGGCCCGGGTCCGGTCTGGTCCTCCACCAGCACGGTTTCCAGGGGCGGAAGGTCCCTGACGCACGGTACGCAGTAGTCGCCGAGATTGAGGGTCGTCACCCGCGGGCCGTCCTTGACCATCTCCTCCATCACCGCGTAACCCAAGCCCTGCACGAAGCCGCCGTCGATCTGTCCCTGGTGGGTTACGGGATTGATGATGGTGCCGACGTCGTGGGCGGTCACGACCTTCCTGACCTCCACGGCGCCGGTCTCCCTGTCCACCGCCACTTCGGCCACCTGGACGAAGAACCCCGGCACCGGAGAACGCCGGGGCTGGTAGGATTTGCGCACCGACAGGACCGTCTCCTCGGCGATGAGCTTTCCGGCGACGTCGGCGAACGCCAATGCCGCGCCGTTGGCGTTGAAGCGGCCGTCCGCCAGGGTCACCTCGTCCGCCTTGCAGCCGAGGGCCTGGGCCGCCGCCTCCGTCATCCTGTCCCGCAGTTCCTCCACGGCTTCCACCAGGCCGCGCCCCACCATGGCGGTGATCTTGCTGCCGCCGGGCTCGGCATCGGTGTCGAAGGTGTCGGTGTCGCCTCGGGCGACCTCGACCCGTTCCGCCGGCAGAGTCAGCAGCTCCGCCGTGATTTGCTGTAGCAGCGTGTGGGTGCCGGTGCCGATATCGGGTATGGCCGTGAGCACCGTTACCTCGCCGTCGGCGTTGCAGGAAAGCTCCAGGTTCACGGTGCCGCTGCCGCCGGTGTGCCGAAAGCCGAGGGCCATGCCCCTGCCGGTGCCCTGGCCCGGCTTCTCTCCGTCCCATCCCGCGGCCTTCAGGGCCGCGTCGATGGTCTCCCGGCACCGGATCTTCTCCATCGCCCGCTTGTTGGGCAGCACGTCGCCGTCCTGCAACAGGTTCGCGAGCCGTATCGCCACCGGATCCAGGTCCAGCTTCCGGGCCAGCATGTCCAGCAGCGACTCGATGGCGAAGACCGCCTGCGGCTGTCCCGGCGACTTCATGTAACCGCCGGGCACGCCATTGGTGTAGACGTTGCTGGTCCGAACGGCGTAGTTGGGAATCCGGTAGGCGTTGGTGACGTACGAGCCGTCGATCTCCGACGGCTTGAAGCCCGAGTAGGCGCCGCTGTCGAAGTAGATGTCGGTGTCCAGGGCCACCAGCCTTCCGTCCCGTTTGGCCCCCAGCTTGAGTCGCATCACCGCAGGGTGTCGGGGGTCCCCGGCCATGAGTTCCTCGGTATAGTTCATCACCATCTTCACGGGGCGCCCGGCGGCTTTGGACAGGTAGTAGCAGACCGGCACGTCCATCTGGGAGCCCTTGCCGCCGAAGTCGCCACCAAGGGCGACGCCGTGGACGTGGATTCCTTCTTCGTCAAGGTCCAGTTGCGCGGCCAGCATTTTCTTGAGCCGGAACGGCGCTTTGCACGACGCCCAGACATCGATGCGCGCGGCGTCGCCGGCCGCCACCACCGTGGCGTGGGGCTCGAGGTAGGCCTGGTGGACCTGCGGCGTGCGGAAGGTGTGCTCGACGATGACGTCCGCGTCCGCGAATCCCTGCCCCACGTCGCCGGCGGCGTGCTCCTTGAGGGACAGGACGTTGGGCTGGTGGTCCGGGCGCCCGGGCACGCCGTCATAACTGTCGAGCTGCTCGTGAATCACCGGAGCCCCTGTCGCCAGCGCCTCCGGGATATCGGCCACGGCGGGCAGTTCCTCGTACTCCACCTCGATAAGCGACAGCGCCTCCTCGGCGGCATCCAGCGTTTCGGCGGCCACCGCGGCGATCTTGTCGCCGATGAACCGCACCTTGTCCCGGGCCAGCACCGGCAGGTCCCGAAGACTCACCCCCACCCGCACGTCCGGGACGTCCGCCCCCGTCAGCACCGCATGGATCCCCGGCACCTGGCGAGCCCGTGACGCGTCCACGCGCTTCAACCTGGCATGCGCCACCGTGCTGCGCAGGCACTTTCCCCAAAGCGCCGCGGGTACCTGCACGTCAGCCGTGTATTCCATCTTGCCGGAGACCTTGTCCGGACCCTCCACGCGTCCGATCGGATGCCCTACGACCTTGAGATCCATGGTTTCTCCTGTTGGCTGGTTCGATGATCCATATCCGGCAGTTTGGCGGATCGATGGAAAAAGGGCAACGATTCCCGCTTTCGCGGGGAATGACGGAGGATGCGGGGAGCAGCCTTGGGGTTACACCGTCGCGCGGGACAAAACGTGTTGAATAACCACCCCCGATTCAATATGCTGCTTGGCGCGAGGCGCGGGTTTCCGGGAAAGCCGGGTCCGCGCCGTTGATGTCCACGCGTTGTGACGAAGGAGGACTTGACCATGGAATATGATCTGCTGATTCGCGGCGGCCGCGTTGCCGACGGTTCCGGACTGCCGTCCCACACGGCGGATGTCGGCGTGAAGGATGGCAAGATCGCCGAGGTGGGCCGTCTCAAGGGGTCGGCGAGCCGGACCATTGACGCCGCCGGCCTGGTGGTGTCTCCGGGATTCATCGACCACCACACCCACATGGATGCGCAGATCCTCTGGGATCCTTACGGCACGTCGGAGCCGCAGCACGGCATCACCTCCGTGGTCATGGGAAACTGCGGTCTGGCTCTGGCGCCCGTGGACGACGGCGGCGAGGACGCCCTGGTCAAGAGCTTCGTGCGGGTGGAGGCAATTCCCCGCTTCGCCCTGGAGAAGGGAGTGACCTGGGGCTGGCACACCTACGGCGAATATCTCGACGCCCTGGAGGGAAGACTCGGCATCAACGCCGGCGGTCTGGTGGGCCACATCGCCGTGCGCCAGAATGTCATGGGCGAGGATTCGGTGGAGCGAAAAGCCACCGCGAGCGAGGTGCAGAAGATGAAGGGCCTGGTACGGGACGCCATGGATGCGGGCGCCCTCGGGTTCTCCACCAACCGCAACGAGCGGCACATGAGGGAAGACGGCAAGCCGGTGGCCAGCCGGCTGGCGGACGACGACGAGCTGTTCGCCTTGTGCGACGTGCTCGGCGAGCTCAACAGCGGCATCGTCGAGACCATCCTCGGCCGTAACAAGATGGAGCACTTCGACTACTACCACGATCTGGCGCGTCGGACGCAGCGGCCGATCATCTGGCAGAGCGTTCACCATCGTTGGGCCGAGCCGACGCTTTGGCAGCAACAGTTGGACGCGGTGTCGCGGATCTTCCGTGACGGCTACCGCGCGTACGGCCTTACCCAGACGGTCCCCCTCGTCCGTCACTTCAACCTGCAGAACGCCCAGCTTTTCGATGAGTTCCCCAACTGGAAGAACATCATGTTCCTGCCGCTGGAGGCGCGCCAGCAGGCTTTTTCCGACCCGGCCACGCGCGAGAAGCTGCGCGGGGACTTGGCGACGAAGCGCATGACCAATTTTCACAGGCGCTGGGATATCGTGCAGGTGGAAAAGGTCGTCAAGGACGAGAACAAGCGCTACGAAGGCAAGAGCGTGGCGGAAATGGCGGCCATGCGGAACCAGGAACCGCTGGACGCCTTCCTCGATCTCTCGTTGGACGAGGGGCTGTTGACCACCTTCCAGAACGCCAACACCGGCGGGGATGCGGAGGCCATGGGAGAGATTTTGCGCAGCCCCTACGTGCTGGTGGGTACTTCGGATGCCGGCGCCCACGTATTGTACGGCGCCGACTTTGGCTACGGCACGACGCTGCTGGGGCTGTGGGTGCGCGAGCGGGGTCTGATGCCGCTGGAAGAGGCGGTTCACAAGCTCACCTTCCACGTTGCCTCGGTCTACGGACTCGAGGGCAGGGGGCTGATCCGGCCCGGGTACGCGGCGGATCTGACGCTGTTCGACCCCGAGACCGTGCGGGCGTACGAACCCGAGTGGGCGGCGGACTACCCGGCTGGAACCAGACGGCTGATCCAGCGATCCGACGGCATTCACTACACCATCGTGAACGGCGGCGTGATCTACGAAGGTGGCCGTTTGAGCGGAGACCTGCCGGGTCAGGTGTTGCGCGGCTCCGCCTACGCCCCAAGCCGTGCGGCTGCCGCCTAGGAGCGGGTCCGAGTAAGCGGGAATCTACTGCGGGTCAAGGGTGATCTGTACGGGCGGGTTTCAAACCCGCCCGTACTCCGTTTATCCCTGAATCGATTTCAGGAGGCCGTGTGGGAGTGACATACATTCCGGTGGCGCAAACCGGTGAACTGGAGCCCGGGCAAAGGAAGGCCGTCGAGCTAAGCGGTCGGTCGGTGGTTGTGACGCGGGGGGACAACGGTTACTTCGCGTTCTCCCGCTATTGCCCGCATGAGAGCGCGGATCTCATGAATGGTCTCATCGTGGCGGGGAAGGTCCGTTGCGACAATCACGGATATTGCTTCGATCTCGATACCGGAGAATGCGTGTTGCCCAGAGGTGGTGACCCGCTGACGGTTCTCCCGGTGGAGGAGAGAGGGGAGGATATCTGTATTCGTATCGAGTGGTAGTCCCGCGGAACCGGTATGACTCGGTCCTCCTGATCGCGTTCGGCGGACCCGAAAGCCCGGACGAAATCAGGCCGTTTCTCGAGCGTGTGACCGCCGGGCGGCGTATCCCTCCCGCGCGTCTCGAGGCGGTGGCGCACCACTACGAGCTCATCGGCGGCCGTTCCCCGCTCAACGAGCTCACGCGCGGACAGGCGGATGCCTTGCGACGCAGGCTGGCCCGGGACGGAGCCGCCATCCCCGTTTACGTGGGTATGCGAAACTCGCGCCCGTTTCTGGACGAAACCCTGGTGGAGCTTGCAGCGGATGGCCGCCGGCGCGTGCTGGGGATCATTCTCTCCGCCTTCCGGACCGAGGCGTCCTGGAGCCGGTACATCAGCGGAGTGGAAGCCGCCCGCGAGGCCGTAGCGGGCGGGGCGCCGGTCGTGGACTACGCCGAGTCCTGGTCGCATCGCCCGCTGTTCATCCAGGCAGTGGCGGAGCGCGTTGCCGCCACCATCGACCGGATGCCGCGGGCGTCTCGGAACGCGCCGATGGTCTTCACCGCCCACAGCATTCCACGGTCCATGGCGGAGGATTCACCCTACGCGGATCAGTTTCGGAAGGCGTCGCAAAGGGTGGCCGAACGGCTGGGGCGGAGCAACTGGTCCCTGGCCTACCAGAGCCGCAGCGGCAACCCGCGGGATCCCTGGCTCGAGCCCGACGTGAACGAAAGGATCGAGCAGTTGGCGGGAGCCGGCGAGAAAGCGGTCATCGTGGTGCCCGTCGGTTTCGTTTCCGACCACGTGGAGGTTCTCTACGATCTCGACGTCGAGGCCCGGCAGCGGGCCCGCGGGTTGGGGATGCATTTTTGCCGGGCGCCCGCCGTGAACGACCACCCCTTGTTCATCCGGATGCTGGCGGACCTCGTTTCAGGGGCCTGATCGCCCGGTCCTTTTCGTTTTCCGGCCGTATTGACCGCGGCGGGTCCTGTCTATAGGATTGCCGATGCGGCATCCTGCGCGCCTTGTTGTGCGGATCAACCGGACGGGACACGCGGTGTCCGGCCGACGTCCATCGCGCAGGGAGGAGGGATCATGTTCTCCGGATTCCCGGGTTCGCTCGCGGCAGCCGTCTTGGCGGTGTTCACGTTCGCATCCGTCTCTTCGGGAGCTGAAGCCAGGGCACCGGTCCGGGTCGCCTTCGCCGGCTTCGGCGTGGGAACCGTCGTAACCTGGATAGCCGGGGACAAGGACCTGTTCGCCAAGTACGGCCTCGACATCGAGGCTGTCTACCTCGACGGAGCCGCCGCCGGCGGAGTGCGGTCCCTCCTGGGGACTGACATCGTCGTGACCTCCCGGGACGTGTTGCCTCCGCTGGAGGCCGTCAGCAACGGCGCCGACCTGGTATTTTTCGGGGGCCACGCGAGCCCCGAAAACTACCGTTTCGGAGTGGCTTCCTATGTCGACCACCTCGCGCAGCTCAAGGGCAAGAAGGTCGGCGTGTCGAACCTGGGCAGAAAGTCCGACCTGATCGCGCGCGTGGTCCTGCGGCGCGCGGGGCTGGATCCGGTCGAAGACGTGGAGATGGTTCCCATCGGCTACTCGCCTCAAAGAGCGGCTGCCATCTATCGCAACATCGTCCAGGGGGCGCCGTTGATTCCACAGGTGGCGGCGGAAGCGCAACGGGTGGGGATCAAGGTGCTCGATGTGGGCGAGGTCAACCTGGCCACCGATTTGCTGGTCACGACGCGAACCTTTGCCGAGCGGAATCCCGGACTGCTGCGGCGTTTCCTGATGGCCTATCTCAACGGCATCCAGTATTTTCTCACCGAACGCGCCGACAGCATGCGCATCATGAAAGAGCACGTGACCTTGGCCGAGGGGGCTTCCCTCGCGGAGACCTATCGCTCCCTCGCGCACCGGCTGGATCCACTGCCCCTGCTTCAGGCCGAGGCGGTTCAGGCCCTGATCGACGCGGTTTCGGTTACGGATTCGCGCGCGCGGCAGCTCAGTCCCCATCCGCTCCTGGAGTTGGAAGCCCTCAAGCGGTTGGACAGGGCGGGCTTCGTCAAGGGACTGTACTCGGAGAAGATCAAGCTCTAGTGTGGTGTCCTGTACAAGCCGTGGACAAGGTGTACAGGACACCACGCCAGGAGCCCGTACTGCGCGTCCCTTCTCCGCCCGGCTTGCCTGCCCGCCAAAAATTGCATTCGGTGCGCATATCCCATAGAATGAAACAACCTCGGGTTTTTCATAGTCGTATGTGTGAGACATCCGACCCGGACAGGCTCCCAGGGGCCCGGGCAGACGCGCCTTCAACAGCATGTACACGCTAAAGCTGGCCCTGATCGTCCTTGGGAGCATTCTCCAGAGCATTCCCATGATCGCCCTCGGGCTCCTGGATCCCTACGGCAAGCGCGTCTATCCGATGTTTCGCTTCTGGTCCTGGTGCGTTCTCAAGATCGGTGGCGTGGGGCTGCGGGTACGTCTGGTCGGCCGTCTGGATCCGAGTCATGCCTATGTCTTCATGGCCAATCACCAGAGCAATATCGACATTCCGGTTCTCGTGCAGGCGCTTGCGCCGTTTCAACTGCGCTGGATGGCGAAGCGGGAACTGCTCCGTGTCCCGTTTTTCGGCTGGGCTCTATGGGCCTCCAGGCACATCATCGTCAAACGTTCGCGGTCAAAGGCGGTGGTGGCGGCCATGGCTGCCGCCTGTGAGAAGTTGACCCGGGGGATTTCCGTGGTGGTGTTCCCCGAGGGCACCCGCAGCACGGACGGACAACTGTTGCCGTTCAAGCGCGGTGGGTTTCGGCTGGCCGAGCAGGCCGGTGTTCCCATCGTGCCCGTCACCATCAATGGCTCGGGCGTGCTCATGAAGCGAGGGGACTGGCGTCTCAAGCCCGGAGAAGTCGAGATCGTCATTGGTGACGCGATCCCCCCGGACGACGTACGGGATCGTTCCCGCGGGCAGATGCATCGTGTCCGGGAGGCCATCGATTCGCGCCTGGCGCCCCGCGCCGCGGCATCGGGCGAGTTTTATGAACCTATTCGTGAGGCAGGACACTAGATGGAGTCGGTGAGGATCGTTCCCCTCGGAGGCCTGGGAGAATTCGGCTGCAACATGCTGGCAGTGGAGTGGGAGGACTCGGTTATCGCCGTGGACTGCGGCGTCATGTTCCCCGGCCCCGAGCTCCTGGGCATCGATCTGGTCATTCCGGACATCAGCTACCTGATGGAGCAGGGCAGGATTCCCCGGGCCATCATTCTGACTCATGCCCACGAGGACCACATCGGCGCCTTGCCCTATATCCTGCGGCGTTTCCAGGCGCCGGTGTACGGCACCCGTCTGACTCTGGGGTTCCTGCGTCACAAATTGCGGGAGCACAGGCTCGAAGAGTCCACGGAACTGGTGGAAATCACGCCCGGGAAGCGGTTTTCGGTGGGGCCTTTCACGATCGAGGGGATTCCCGTAACCCACAGCCTGGTTGACTGCATCGCTTTGGCCATCGAGACGCCCATCGGCGTCATTCTTCACACCGGGGACTTCAAGATCGACAACACGCCCATGGCCGGCCAAAGCTTCGACTTTCACCGCTTTGCGGCCTACGGCGACAAGGGCGTCCTGCTGCTGCTTTCGGACTCCACCAACGTCGAGCGCACGGGCAGTACGCCCTCCGAGCGTGTTGTCGGCGAGGGTCTCCGGGGGATCTTCAACTCCAGTCCGGGACGCATCTTCATCGCGACGTTCGCCTCCCACATCCCGCGCATTCAGCAGGTTGCGGAGCTGGCCACCGACTTCGGGCGCAAGCTGGTCCTCAGCGGACGGAGCATCATCAACAACACGGGCATAGCGGCGGACCTGGGCTGTCTCCGCCTGCCGGATGACGTCATGACCGACAGCCGGGGCTGGCAGGACGTGGCCGACGACCATCTCTGTTTCCTCACCACCGGAAGCCAGGGGGAGCCCCTCTCCGTCCTGCATCGCGTGGCCTTCGACGAGCATCGATCCATCAGGATTCAGCCCGGGGACACGGTGGTGCTCTCGGCGAGGTTCATCCCGGGAAACGAGAAGATCATCAGCAGCCTGATCAATCATCTCTACCGGCGGGGCGCCCAGGTCCACTACGAGCGCACGTCGGAGATACACGTCTCGGGGCACGCCAGCCAGGAAGAGCTGAAGACCATGATCCAACTCACCCGCCCGCGGTACTTCGTGCCCGTGCACGGAGAGTTCCGCCAGCTCTGCAAGCACATCGAGCTCGCGCGCGCGGTGGGCATACCCTCGGACCACTGTTTCCTCATGGAGAACGGCGACGCGCTGGAGATCAACGGCCCGGACGCGGTGCGTGTGGACCCGGTGGCAACCGGCAAGGTCTTCGTCGATGGCAAGGGGACCGGCGACGTGGAAGACATTGTCATACGGGACCGCCGGCATCTGAGCGAGGACGGGCTGGTGGTGGTGGCCATGGCGGTGCACCAGCGAACCGGCGAGGTGGCCGCCGGCCCGGATTTGCTGGCCCGGGGGTTCATGCGTTCGGAGGAAGAGGACGACGTTCTGGGCGCGGCCCGGGATTCATTGCGGGAGTACATCGACGGCTGCGGCGTGGAGAGGCGTACCGACTCCGCCCAGCTCAAGGAAGGCATACGGCGGTCGCTGCGAAAGTTCTTCGAGAAGAGGCTGCACCGCCGGCCGGTGATCCTGCCTTATATCATGGAGATGTAGGCGCGCGCCCATGCAGAAAGGCTCTCGACTCAATCGTGAACTCTGGGGCTCGGTGATTCTGGTCACGGCCTGCTTCGTCGTGCTCAGCCTGGCTTCCTACAGCCCCCTGGACCGCTCCTTCAACGTCCCGTCGGGTTCACGGGACCCCGTCAACCTGGGCGGACTGGTGGGGGCCTATATCGCGGACGTGTTGCTGCAAGGCCTGGGCCTGATCGCCCATCTCCTTCCCGTCATTCTGCTGCTGTTGGCCTTTCGCCTGTTCCGTCGCGACCCCGGCAGGCTCGGGGCCCTCAAGGTCCTCGGCTACGGCGTGTTGTTCTGGGGTCTGGCCATCCTGGTCAGTCTCGTTCACGAAATGGAGTTGGCGCGGGAGAGCGGCGGCATCCTCGGCGGGTTCTCCATGGAGTTCCTCACCGATATGTTCGGCTATGCGGGAACCTGGTTCATCACGGTTTTCCTGTTGCTGATGGCGGCCATGCTGATGTCCCAGACCTCCATGCTGAGTTGGTGGAGCCGGATCACGGGAGCGCAGAGGCAGCTACGTTCGACGGTGGTCGAGGGCATGACATCCATGTGCCGGACCAAGGTGGACCGGAAGCCGCCGGCCGACTCCGGGAAGGAGCGGGCATTCGAGGCGCCGCCCATTGTCCTGGAGGAGGACGTTCCGAATGAAGCGCCCAAGGGCCGCCGGAAGAAGGCCAGAGCCAAGGCCAAGCCCGAAGCCGAGCAGTTCGTCTTTCCCGAGATCACGGGCGGCTACGCGTTGCCGTTGCTGGCCTTTCTCGACTCCCCGCCGACGGAGAAGGCAGGCATCGACAAAGCCACCCTGGAAGCCAATTCCCTGATGCTCCAGCGAAAGCTCCAGGACTTCGGCATCGAGGGCGAAGTCCTGGCGGTGCGGCCCGGGCCGGTCATCACGGTGTACGAATTCCGGCCGGCTCCCGGTGTCATGGTGCGCCGGATCGTGGGCGTGGCGGACGATCTCGCCATGGCCCTCAGCGCCGTCAGCATCCGTATCCTGGCGCCGATCCCGGGAGAGTCCGTGGTCGGCATCGAAGTGCCCAATACCCGGCGTGAAACGGTCCATCTGAGAGAGATTCTGGAAGATCCGGTCTACGCCGACTCCGATTCGAGCCTGCCCCTGGCCTTGGGCAAGGATATCGCCGGAGCGCCCTTCGCCACGGATCTGTCCCGCATGCCGCATTTGCTGGTGGCCGGCGCTACCGGGACGGGCAAGTCCGTGTCCCTGAACTCGATGATTCTGAGCATCCTGTACAAGGCCACCCCGGATGATGTCCGCTTCATCATGATCGATCCCAAGATGCTCGAGCTGACGCCCTACGAAGGACTGCCGCATCTTCTGACACCGGTGGTGACCGATCCCAAGGAGGCCCGGGCCGCGCTGTTCTGGGCGGTGGAGGAGATGGACCGCCGCTACCGGCTGATGCGCGACAAGGGTGCCCGCAACATCGACAACTACAACCGGATCCTGGAACGGGAACCACCACCGGACAAGACCCGGACCGGTGAGGAGAATCCGGAGACAGGTGGAAGGCTCGACGGCGGCGAGGATCTGGAGCACGAACGGATGCCGCGGGTGGTGATCCTCATCGACGAGCTGGCGGACCTGATGATGTCCGTGGGCCGGGACATCGAGGAGCACATCACGCGTCTGGCCCAGAAGGCCCGGGCGGCGGGGATCCACATGGTCCTGGCGACCCAGCGGCCGTCGGTGGACGTGATCACCGGATTGATCAAGGCCAATTTTCCGGCGCGGGTCTCGTTTCAGGTGACTTCGCGAGTCGATTCACGCACTATTCTGGACGGTATGGGGGCCGAGCAACTCCTGGGTAACGGGGACCTGCTCTTCCTGCCTCCCGGCACGGCCCGGTTGATACGGCTCCACGGTCCCTTCGTCTCGGACAAGGAAGTCCGCAAGGTCACCGATTTCATCAAGCAGCAGGGCCGGCCTCAATACCGCCCGGAGATTCTCGAGGCGGCGGTGTCGGGGAACGGGGAGCTTGGCGGCCTGGATGACGACTACGACGAGATGTACGACCAGGCCGTCGCGGTGATCACCGAGACGCGCCAAGCGTCCATATCCATGATACAGCGGCGCCTGAGGGTAGGATACAACCGGGCCGCGCGAATGATCGAGAAGATGGAACGGGATGGCGTGGTGGGGCCGCCGGACGGGGCCAAGCCGCGTGAGGTGCTGGCGCAGAAGATCGAGGAGTAGCCTGCTATGGAGACGACGATGGCCTTCAAGCGCCCCGTGGCAGTCGGGGCCGGCTCCGAATGAGACGGGCTTACGCCGTTCTCGCGGGGGCGGTTCTGTGCGCGGCGGCGACGCCGGGCGCGCGCGCGCAAGACGCCCACGACGTCGTCAGGGAAGTTCAGCGACGCTACGACGAAACCAGGGAATACAGCGCGGATTTCCGGCAGACCACCGAGTACCGTACGCTGAACCGGCGCGTTGAAGGTGAAGGCCGCGTTTTCTTCAGCAAGCCGGCGAAGATGCTGTGGCGCTACCAGGAGCCCGACGGCCAGTTCGTGCTGTCCGACGGCAAGCACCTCTACTTCTATCAACCCGCCGAACGGCAGGTCATCAAGACCGCCCTCGGGTCGGTGTTTCGCTCGGACCTCCCGCTTTCCTTCCTGCTGGGTATCGGCGAGCTGGAACGCGATTTCCGGTCCGAGTTGATGGATTCCACGGAGGATGGGCGCCGGCTGAAGCTTTTCCCCAGGAAGGCCGATTCCGGCGTTCGCGAGATTCATCTGACCGTCGATCCCGGCAACCACGATATCCGGCAGGTGCTCATCGAGGACGGAGGCGGCAACCGGTGGTCTTTCCGCTTCGAAAACATCCGGCGCGAGGTGGGGTTTGATCCGTCCCTCTTCCAGTTGGAAGTACCGCAAGGCATTGATATCGTTGAATTTGGCTCCTAGTCCTCCGTCTCGGTAGCTAACCGGCGGCTACCGCGGAGACGGCCCCGTATCATGTGGTTGACTCCGCCGTCGATTAGTGTTGAATTGAGTCTCTTCCAGGAGAGACAAACATGAGGAAAGACGTTTTGAAGAAGTTTCGGGAGACCCTTCTCGGAATGAAGGTGCAGCTTCTGGAGGACCTCCCGGATCGGCTCAAGCACGAGGTGGAGAGTTCCAAGGACGAGGGACGCGATACCTACGATCTGGCCAGCGACGAGCGGGACCGTGAGATCAACATGATACTCAACGATCGCGAGAGAACGAAATTGATGGCCATCGAGGACGCGCTGCTTCGGCTCGGCGACGGTTCCTACGGTATCTGCGATGAATGCGGCGAGGAGATCGGCGTCGGTCGGCTCAAGGTGATGCCGTTTACGCGTTTGTGCGTGCGGTGCCAGGAAGAGTTGGAGAAAGAAACTCGCATGATGAAGAGTTTCGACGATGACCGGACACTGCGCCGGCTCCCGACGACGGATACGGAAGAGGAAAGCTACTAGGGTCCTGTACAGGACCCCACAGACGCTACGCCAGGTCCTGATCGCACCTTTCACCCGTCGATAGAGGACACGACGCCTGCCGCGTCCGAGGAAGATGCCATGAAGTACTTCTTTTCCAGGGACGAAGCCGAAGTCGTGCGCATCCACGGCGAGGCGCCCCGTACCCTCTATCCGTGCGTCGAGCCGGCCACGACCGGGACCCGTCACTTCTCCATGGGCCTGCAGGAGGTCGATCCTCACAGCGAGATCCCCCTGCACTCGCACGAAGAAGCCGAAGAGATCCTCTTCGTCATCAGCGGTCGGGCCACGGCCACGGTGGATGACGAAACCGCGGAGATCGTGTCCGGCTCCGTCGTGTTCATACCGCCCCGAACCAACCACGGATTCGTCAATAACGGAGATGAGCCGCTGTGGCTGACGTGGACCTTCTCACCCCAGGGCTTTGAGGGTTACATCCGCGGTGTGGCTCAAGGTACCGTGCAGCTCAAGACCGTCTAGCCCAAGCGGACACCATCGGTTCCCTCCGGCCGGCGGAACTCATGCGACGGGCGCCGGCACTCTTTTCCGAATGCGTTCAGAAGGCGTCGGTCCGTGAGTATCCACACATGATCGGAAGGAGGCTCCATGCTTGATGACAAGATTGGCTTCATCGGCGCCGGGAAGATGGGCAGCGCCATTATCAAGGGGATTCTGGGTGCGGGCCTGGTGCACCGGAGCCAGTTGGCCGCCAGCGACCCCGTCGAGGCCTTGGGAAAAGCGCTCGTCGAAGAGACCGGCGTCCGATTCATGCAGGGTAACGCCGCTCTGGTGGAAGCGTCGGATATCGTGCTTCTGGCGGTCAAGCCTCAGGTCATGGACGGGATGCTGAAGGAACTCGCCGCGGCGTCGCTGGGTGGCAGGTTGTGGATCTCCATCGCGGCCGGGGTACCGATCAGCCGCATCGAGGGCCTTCTTCCGGAGGGGACGCGCGTGGTCCGGGTCATGCCCAACACGCCTTGTCTGGTGGGCCAGGCGGCCTCCGCATACTCCGGAGGCCGGTGGGCGAAGGACGAAGACCTCCACAAGGTGGGCGAGATCTTCTCCAGCGTCGGGCTCGCCGTTTCCGTGGACGAACATCACCTCGACGCCGTGACCGCCTTGAGCGGCAGCGGCCCGGCCTATGTTTTCCTCTTCATCGAGTCGCTGACGGCAGGCGGCGTTCAGATGGGGCTCAACCGGGACGTGGCCCTCAAGCTGGCGCTCCAGACCGTGTACGGGTCCGTGGTGATGGCCCGCGACGCGAAAGAGCATTTGGCGGAGTTGCGAGACGCCGTCACGTCTCCCGCCGGAACCACCGCCGCGGGCCTTTTCGCCCTGGAGCAAGGCGCCTTTCGCGCCACCGTCATGGAAGCCGTGGCGCAGGCAACCGAGCGTTCGGAAGCCTTGGGGAGAGGGGAGCATTAGTGACGGGACCAGCGACATGACCCAACGCCATCCGTTCGGAGGGCGTCGCGTTTCGCGCCTCATTCTGATGCTGGCGTGGCTCATGGTCGCGCCAGCGTATGCCAATCAACACACCCCTTCCGTCCCCGAAGTCCAGCCGTCCCCGGAAGCCGGAAAACAGGCATTGGAGAAGATCGTGGAGGCCCGGGGCCGCGCCCGGGCCAAGCGTTATCCCGAAGCCTTGAATCAGCTCGATGACGCCGTCTCGCTGGCCGAAGGAATGGAGGACAAGCTGCCGCTGGCGTTGGCGCTCCACAACATTGCGGAGATCCAACTCCTCAAGGGCGAGATCCCGGACGCGTTGAAGGCATACTACCGGGCTTTGGGAGTCTATACCGAGTTGGGGAACAAGGCTGGTGCCGGGATTGTGCAAGGGCGCATCGGGACACTGTCACGCCTCCTCCGGAAGCCCAGGGAACCCGCCGCTCCCGCCAAGACCGGAGACCGGGTTTCGCTCATCGACGAGGCCGTGGAACGGGTCCGGCTGCGGAAACGGTCTCGTGGTCAGGAGACTGCGGAGACCGCGCCGCCGGGGCCCGTCCGGGTCACCCGGTTGGAGGTTCAGCCAGTGGACAACCCCGGAGAGTCGGCTTACGTCGAAACACTCAGACGGAAGATCAGCGGCAATTCGAGATACCCCGACTACGCCAGGCGAACGGGTCAAGAGGGGAGCGTTGACCTGGCCTTCGCCGTCTGGAAAAACGGCGATGTCACAAACGTCGAGTTGTTGAAGTCGTCCGGCTTTATCATTCTCGACGTGGAAGCGCTTCGCAACGTCAGGGAGTCCGCGCCGTTCGGCCTCGTGCCCAACGGTACTGCCCCCGGCTCCTTGACCGTTCGTCTGACGTTCAGCTACGAGTTGCCGGCCGCGGCCGCCGGCGCCCCCTGAGTCCGCGGGGAAAGGGAAGCCAGCGGCCCTCCTCCGGAAGCCGTCGGTCTTCACCGGTTCTGATCGGCGCCGGCAACGGTCTCGATGGTGGTGAGTTGCGCCAGCGCGAACGCGTGACGCGGGTCGAGGCTGAGGGCACGGATATAGTTGACGTCGGCCCGTCCGTGGAGTCCGATAGCGGTGGCGTTGCGGGCTCGCAAGACATGGACCTCCGCGAGCCAACGGGCATCGGTCGCGAGCCTCAACTCCGCCATGTCGAGAAAGTTCAAGGATTCACGGTAGTTCTCCAGGAAATAGTGCGCCCGGGCAATGAAGTAGTGACTGGCGGGATTGGTCGCGTCTATGCCGATGGCCTGCTCGAACCTCCCCAGTGCCGCCTTGTACCTTTCAGCCCGCAGAAGCGCCCGCCCCTGCTGCACCAGCTTCATGGACGCCTTTCGTTGCGGCAAGGCCGCGCCGGTGACCGGCCCCATAGGCGGCAGCTCGTATGAGGCGTCCGGTTCCACGACGGCCACGCGGGTGACCTCGATGTTCGGGTCCCCGGCCGGCGCCGGCGTCCCGCCCGTGGAAGACTCGGACCGCGGCGCGGGCCCCGGGTTTCCTTCAGGCCCTGTTTCCCGGACCGGCGGCGCCGGCTCCTGACCGGGGATCGACAGATCCTCTTCATGAATCGTGCCCTCGCGCAGGAACGGGGACACCGGAGCGTGCGGCAGGTTCTGCGAGAAGCCGGTTCCGCACGCGAGCCATACAGTGAGAAATACCGCCCCGGCGGTCACGCACATTGAGGACGCCTTCGGTCTCCATGCCTCGCCGCGCGTATCGGTCGGCGGCGCCAAGGCTGCATCCGCAGGGTTCTTCGACAAGGGTATCACAGTAATATCACCGCCAGCACCGTACCGAGGGCAAAAGGAACCAACGCCGCCGGAGGCAGGTTCCCGCTCACCGTATCGAGAACCACCAGCAACGACAGCCCGATGAAGACGAGACCCGGGTAGGTCACCAGCATTTCGATCATGGGTCAAGGTCTGCTCGCCCGGTTCGCCCGGAAAGCCGTCCGGGCCACGTGGCGTTGCATCTCATTCTGGGCTCCGGCGATCGGGGTGTCAAGGAGAGAGGTGTGGGGCGCAGGACCATATTTTGTCCCGCGTCAGGAGGGGGATGAGGAAGAGTGTGTACACCGTAGGGGGTTGACGGGGGTCTTCGGGTTTTGCGGGAGAACGACAAGGGGAGCGGTCGAACCGGCCGAACGGCACTTTCGCGCACTGCAGGGATCTCGTTGCTCTTGCTGTCGACCTCGACCTGTCCGAGGACCGGGCCGGCGCCATGCTCCACCGCCGCGTTCCTAGTGACTTGTCCGGTCACTTGGCACTGAAGCAAGGTTTATTGTAAGATCGTCGTCGGGGCAGGACAATGGAGGTCATCGCGATGGCACTTGGTCTCGGCCGGCCGCTGGCGGTCCTGGAGCCGGTCGTCGCCGGGGATGCCTTGCCGGTCTCCGACGCCAACCGTTGCTATCCGCCCGTCGCGGCGGCGCTCGACCTCCCCCACGAGAGCATCGGCGGCTCCGCCGGCAAGCGGGTCCGCGGCGCCCTGCACCATCGCCGCCAAGTACCTCGACAGCTATCTTCGGTGGTTCCACCCGATCGAACTCGATGCGCGGCTCTTCATGGTGTTCGACGGCCGGTACAATCTGATCCATGCCGAAGGTGGCTTCCGGCCGATGATCTTCGATCTCGATAATGATCCTGACGAGTTCCATGATCTGGCCAAGGGCGATAGCCACCAAAGGGAAATCCACCGGCTCTACGGCTTCCTGGCCCAGTGGGGCCGACGCATGTCACAGCGAGTGACGGTCTCCAGGGCGGAGCTCGAAGCCATGCGCGGGCGACCCGCTCGCCGAGGCGTCTTGCCAGGCATGAAGGACGGCACGGAAGTCCGGCCGGAGTTCACCGCCGCCTATCGCAGGCCGGTCAAGCGACGCTTCGTTGCTTCGGGTGAGAAAGAGGAGTCGTAGGGTGGCCAATGATGCATCACTTGGTTCGGAAGATCTGGAGCAATGGGCGGGGTCCGTTGTCTTGAAGCGCGGCAAGGGCTATCGGCGCCATGTGTATGATCTTGCGGTGACTGAGGAAGGCCATCTTGTTGCCAACGTCATTGGAAGCGAAAGCTACCTCACCCGCGTCTGGATGACCGGGGACAAACCTGACCACGAGTGCAGTTATCCTTACACGGGGCCTTGCAAACACGCCGTTGCCGTCATTCTGACCTATCTTGATCTTGTCGCGTCAGGGACATCGGTTCCACAGATCGAGCCTGACGAACTAAGTGCCCGGCTATCGACTTATGGCTTGGCGGCCGGGTCGGGCACGGAGCAGGCTATCGAGCACGAGGAGGCGCGCGCCGCCCTTGAAGTGCTGACCAAAGCGCAACTTGTTGAATGGGCCATGAGCCGGGTTGCTTTCGACCCGTCGCTTCTTGTTACGTTGCCCTTGGCGGCGCCACCGCCACCTACCGATAAGACTCGGGACAAGGCAGTCGCACGACTGCGCCAACAGATCCGCAAAACGGGGAGTGAGAGAGTCTGGCAAGACTATTGGCGCCACCAAGGCTCTACGCCGGATTACTCTCCGATTCGAGAGCAACTCAAGAAGCTGCTGAATGACGGGAATCACGAAGCGGTCCTGGAACTGGGAGAGGAACTATTCGAACTCGGCGTCACCCAGGTCGAGGAATCGGATGACGAAGGGAAAACAGCGTCTGGAATCACGAATTGCCTGGCCGTGGTGTTGGATGCGCTGAGCAGAACCAAACGGCCAGCCGCAAAGCGCATGATCTGGTATTGGGACAAGCTGCTGGACGACGCGTACTGTTTGCTGGATGGGCTGAAGCCGCCGGTGGACAAGAACCAAATGACCCGAGATGATTGGCGCGAGGTTGCTGAAGCATTCGGCAATCGGTTGGCGGCCAGTCCCAAGCCTGAACGCGACGGCCGTTGGTCTTCGGAACGGTACCGTCGGAAGCAGCTATTGGGTTACACGCGGCAGGCGTTGTCCGAAGCCGGCGAAGACCAGCAAGCGGTGGAATGGTTGATTGCGGAGCTGCCCTATTGCGACAATTATGTCGAGCTCGTTGACGCCCTGTTGGAAAGCAATGCCTATGATCAGGCCGTGCACTGGATATGCCGGGGCTTCAGGCAGACCCTGGAGCATCTACCCGGCATTGCCTGGAAACTGGTGGACCGGTTGCTGGACATCGCCCGGCGGCGCAAGGATTGGTCGCTGGTAACGGCGTTGCGAGTGGAAGCGTTTCTGCATCGAATCGACGTTGACAGCTATCGACTCGTCGAAGAGGCAAGCAGCAAGGCGGGCTGCTGGCAGCAGGTGCGGCCTGCGCTATTGCACTTCCTGGAGACCGGGGCCACCCCTTTTACCGCGGCTGGTTGGCCACTGCCCGATACAGGGCTGCAATTCTCCAGTCCACGATTCCGGCGAAACTTCCCTGACTATAACGCACTGATAGCCATCGCGCTTTCCGAGAAACGGTCGGAGGATGCCTTGCGGTGGTTTCGGGAGACTCCCCACAAAGACCATAATGCCGACGCCATCGCCAAGGCCGTGACGAAGACGCATCCCGACGTGAGTCTTGATGTTTGGCAACGCAAAGCGGAGAACCTGATCGCCAGAGTCCAGCCCAGCGCTTATCGTGAAGCGATGCCTTATCTGTCGAGAATGGAAGAGCTCATGCAAAGCCTGGGTCGAAGCGATAATTACCGCCGGTACGTTGCAGCGTTGCGTATGCAACACAAGGCGAAGCGGCGATTGATGGAAGAGTTGGACAAGTTGGAAAGGAGGAAGAAGAACGGGTGAGCCCGCATGCCTCCGCCGCGCGCTTCGAGGACCTGATTCAGCAGGGATGCAGAGGGCTTTACTGCTTTGGGCGTAGGCGAGGAGTTGGCCTCGGAATTGCCCTACAAGAAATACAGACTAAAATCAGGTCGGTTCCCACGGGTTGGGAGGACGAAAGGATGGGAGTAACCTACATCGACGGTATCGCTCGGGGCGCCGAAGGACAAGAGCAGACGGTCCGGTTTATGGTGGACAGCGGGGCCAGGTACTCCCTGCTGCCCAAGCCGGTATGGGAGTCTCTGGGACTGAAGCCTAACCGGGAACTCACCTTCGTTCTGGCCGACGGCGCCACGGTGGAGCGGGGCGTGTCCGAGTGCTATCTGATTCTTCCTCAGGGCCGATCCCACAGCCCGATCATCCTGGGGGAGGAAGACGATGCAGCCTTGCTGGGCGTCGTTACACTGGAAATTCTGGGGCTGGTGCTCAATCCATTCAACCGGACCTTGCAGCCGATGCGCATGACCCAAGCCTGAGCCGGGCGGCGAATCTGCATGGCGGCCTGGGCCAACAAGCGGCCAGGGCCGCGTTGACACGCCCGGGCCTGCATGTTACGAGCGGCGAAAGTCATTGGCTCACGCCACGCGCATTTCCCTGACAGACGTTCGCAGATCGGAGGAACGGCCGTGAAGGATCAGATTCGACAGATCGACAAGGAGTACGGGTTCAACCTCAGCGAAGACGAGATCGAGTCCATCGCGAATCAGGCGGAGGAAACCCACCGGCTGTTGCAGGACCTCTACAAGGTCGACGTCGCCGGGGTCATGCCCATCATGAAGATCGACAAGCAACGGAAGAGTTGAACCTACCCATCGAACCATGGACGACAACACCAAGGAACAAATCCTCCAGCACATCGACGGCCAGGAGTTGGCCGAGCTCACCCGGGACCTGGTGGACATCCCGAGCCCCACCGGGTCGGAGAAGGAGATCGGCGAGTTCATTCTCGAGTGGTACGGACGCAACGGCCTCAAGCCCATCCGCCAGGAGGTCGACCCCAACCGCGTGAACGCGGTGGGCGTGCTCCAGGGCAGCGGCGGCGGCGTGTCGTTGATGATCAACGGCCATATGGACACGAGCTTCACCGGACAGGAAGACGACCTGATGCTGTGCCGGGAGCTCGAGCCCCGGAGCGAGCTTCGTGGAGCCATCCGGGACGGCAAGGTGTTCGGCCTGGCGGCGTCCAACATGAAGTCGGGGCTGGCGGCCTTCATGGTGGCCGGCAAGGCCCTCAGGAAGAGCGGCGTCGCCCTCAAGGGGGACCTGATCCTCGCGGCCGTGGCGGGCGAGATCTCCCGCACCCCCATCGGGCCGTACCAGTCCGGGTTGTACCGCGGGGAGGGGACAGGCACCCGCCACCTGCTGACCTACGGCGTCCAGTCCGACTACGCCATCGTGGCCGACCGCTCGGCGTTGTCCGTCATCTGGACCCAGGCCGGTGTCGCCCAGTTCAAGATCAGCACCTTCGGCAATCCCCACGCGGCCTGGGGTGTCACCCGGGAGCAGGAACCGCCCGAGGAGCACAGCGCGGTATTGAAGATGGCCAAGGTGGTGCAGGCGGTGGACGCCTGGGCCGAGGGGTTCGAGGCCAACCACGTCTATCAGTCGGCCAACGGCCCGATCCTCCCCAAGGTCAACATCGGCTCGGTGCAGGGAGGCGCTCCCTACCGGCCCAACTACTATCCGGGCATCTGCTCCCTGTACGTTGACGTGCGGATTCCGCCGAAGCTCCGGCCCATCGAGGTGCAGCGCCAGTTGCGCGCGGTCATGGACGCCACCGGCTACGAGTACGACGTCGAGATGTACACGTCGAAGATGGGCTACGAGGCCAAGGGCATCGAGCCGGTGGTGGACGTCATCGAGTCGACGCACCAGGAGCTGTTCGGCGAGAAGACGACTCCGGCCAACACTTTCCGGTCCAGCATCTGGACCGACACCAACATCTATAACGAGATGGGCATTCCCGCCTGCAAGTTCGGCCTCGGCGGCGGCCGCTTTACCACCCGGTCGGAGCAGATCGACATCGACGAGATCGTGCGCGCGGCGAAGATCTATGCCCTGTCGGCCGCGGCCATCTGCAATTGGAACCGATAGCCATCGGATCAGGAACGACGCATGGAACCGGTACTGGCTGAGAAGATCGTCCACGGCTTGAAGGCGGCGGGTATCGATTTCCTGACCTACCTGCCGGAGAGCCGCCTGAGCCAGATCCTGCCGCTGTTGCGCGAGGACGGCGCCGTGCAGATGGTTGCGGCCGCCAGCGAGCAGGAGGCCGTCACCATCGCCGCGGGCGCGGCCCTCGGGGGCAAGCGGGTAGCCTGCTACATGGAGAGCACGGGACCCTACGTCTCCGCCTATTCCCTGCTTACCGTGGGAAAGCAGATGGGCGTGCCGATCCTGTTGCTCATCGGCTTTCTGGGCAGTTTTGCCGATCAGAGGAACAGCTTCCTCTACGTGTCCATCGGCATGCGGATGATCCCCACCCTCGAAGGGCTGGGTCTCGAATACCGCGTGGTCGAGAACGCGGAGAATCTCGAACGGCACATCAAGGACGCGCAGCGGGTCAGCGACTCCATGCGGGCGCCGGCCGCCCTGATCTTCTCCGGGGAGTTCGCCCGATGATCCGGCGCGACTGTCTCGAGCTCATCGCGCCGTTGATGACCGATCAATTGGTGCTCAGCTCCCAGAGCGGGCAGCGCATCGAATGGTTCCACCTGTCGCAGCACGAGGGGAACCTGCTGGTGGGAATGATGGGATGCGCCACGGGCGTGGGCATGGGACTGGCGCTGGCGCTGCCCCACCGGCGCGTCATCGTGCTCGAATCGGACGGCAGCGTCCTGCTGTCGCTGTTCAATCTTCCGACCTTGGGCAATCTCGATCTGTCCAACCTGTCGGTGTTCGTGTTCGACAACGAGGTCTACAGCGGCAGCACCATGAGCGAGCCCACGGCAACGTCCGGCAAGACCGACCTCGCCGCCGTCGCCCGGGCCTCGGGAATCGAAAACGCCGTGACCGTGGACGACCTCGAAGGCTTCAAGGAGCACGGCCTGCCGGGTGTGACCGGAGACGGGCTCCACTACGTGGTATGCAAGGTCGAAGAGAGCCTCTGGCACCGGGAGATCCCGCGTCCCAGCGTCGATCTGGCGGAGTACAAGTACCGGTTCGTGCGCTATATCGAGCGGACCGAGGGGAAGACCATCCCCTTCATCGGCTTGGGATAGGGCTCTCCCCCATCCCGGATTCGCGAATTCTGGAGTATCAACTCAATCACAAGGAGGCGATTCACAATGGCAACGAACCCTGAAGCGGTTAAACGGCAGGAAGCCGAAAAGACCGAATACGACTGGGGCACGCTCTGGCCGCACTATCACAAGGAGAGGATGAACTGGGCCACGGGCTTCCGCACCCGGGGTGACGTGGATATTCTGTTCCTTTCGGGTTCCACCGGACGCGATCCGTTCGAGGACGCGCCCTGCCGGGAACCCAACGAGGAGCGGGCGGGCCGAGGCAAGGTCGTCGGCGGCATCAAGGAGCAGACGCGTCAGGCCTGGCAGGACATCAAGGACAATCTCGAGATGATGGGCGGCGAGTTGAAGCACATCGTCATGATCCGCTACTTCCTCACGCGCAGAGAGGACGTATTCGACATGCGCGACGAGATGTACAAGTTCTTCGAGGAGCACGAGCCCGACCTGCGGGCCCACCCCCGTCCCGCCACCTTGCTGCGCGGCGTGGGCATCGATCTGCAGGACATGCTCATCGAGATCGAGGCATGGGCGGCGGTGCCGCGCAGCAAGTAGTTCGGCAATCCCGTGGTTCGGGGGGCAGCGGCTCCCCGAACCACGTCCAAGCCTACGGCCAATCCAGCTCCGCCATCACCGGAGCGTGATCCGACGGCTTCGAACCCTTTCGCTCATCCCGGTCCACGCCCGCGGACGTGGTCCGCGACGCCAGTTCCGGCGTGGCGAGAATATGGTCGATGCGCAGCCCCTGGTTGCGCGGGAACGCGAGTTGCCGGTAGTCCCACCACGAATAGAGCCCCGGCTCCGGATTGTGCTTCCGGACCACGTCCTGGAGGCCCCGGTCCAGCAGCCGCGTCATGACCTGAGTCATTTCGGGATTGAAGAGCACGGTGCCACGCCACGCGTCCGGCTCCGCCACGTCCGCCACGTCGGGTGCGATGTTGAAATCGCCCGAGATCAGGAGCGGCGTTTCCGGGATCCGGGTCTTCTCCAGGTACACGAACAGCCGTTCCAGCCACGCCCGCTTGTAGACGTACTTGTCCGATTCGACCTTGGCCCCGTTGGGGACGTAGACCGATACGAATCGAATGCCCTGGACCATGCCGCAGATGCAGCGCGCCTGGGGGTCGTCGGCTTCGTCACCGAAACCGACCCGGACATCCTCGATGGGCTCCCGCGACAGGATTGCCACGCCGTTGTAGGTCTTCTGGCCGTGCACCGCGGCGTGATAGCCCTGCTCCTTCACGGCTTCGTAGGGAAACTGCTCGTCGGTGACCTTGGTCTCCTGCAGACAAACCACGTCGGGGGCTTGTCGTGACAGCCAGCTCAACAAGCGTTGCTCCCGCGCACGGATCGAGTTCAGATTCCACGTTACGACCTTCAAGTTCTTCTCCCTTTCGTCATGCGGATGCGGGAATGACCTTGTTCAGGCTCCCATCGTCCAGTACCGGCCGTTGCTTCGCCTCAGGGCGAGGGGGGTTTCATAGAGTTCCTGCAGCAGGCTTTCGGTGACGACCTTGGAGGTGTCGCCCGAACGGAAGACCCGGCCGCCCTTGAGCACCAGGATCTTTTCGAAGGCCGGCAGGATCTCCTCGATGTGATGCGTGACATAGACCAAAGCGGTGGCGTCGCTGGTGCGCCCCAATTCCTGGAGGGCCGCCAGCAGGCCTTCCCTGGCGCCCGGATCCAGGCCCGCGCACGGCTCGTCGAGGAACATCAGGTAGGGACGGGTCATCAACGCCCTGCTGATGAGGATCTTCTGCTGCTCCCCCTGGGACAGCGTGCCGAACGCCTGATCCTTCAGGCGCAGGCATCCCATGCGCTCCATGATGGCCTCGGCCCGCGCGTAGTCTCCCTCCCCGGGACGGACCGTGGACATCTCGAGCAGGCCGATCTGCGCGAACTTTCCCGACACTACCGTGCGTAACGCCCTTTCCCGGCCGGGAATCTGGGAGGTCAACGACGCGGTGACCCAGCCGATGCCCTTGCGCAGCTCCCGGAGGTCCACCCGCCGGCTGCCGTTGCGGTAGATGACGCCGCCTTGATTCGGCCACAGGTAGCCGCAGGCCATCTTTAGCAACGTGGTCTTGCCCGAGCCGTTGGGTCCCAGGATCACCCAGTGCTCACCTTGGCCCACGGTCCAGTCGATGGAGTCGAGAATCGTGTGTTGCGCCGCCGCGTACGAGACGTTGCGGATGTCGAGCGGGACTGCCGTGTTCATGTCTCCCTGTTTCTCCTCGGATGGAACATCGCCCTGCCGCTCTATCCTGTCCGTCTTGTCCCGGCATCCCATCCCCTCCTTCGTTCCCCGGCCTTTCCGTCATGCCCGCGAGAGCGGGAATCCAGGAGGGTTGGGGCGGGGCAATTCCGCAGACCGTATTGCCAACGTAGAGCGAAGGTTCTAAATAGCATTCCCATGCGTAGACTCGAAGGGCGGACGGCCATCGTGACCGGGAGCGGCCAGGGAATCGGAGAGGCCATCGCCGTGGCGATGGCAAAAGAGGGCGCTGGCGTGGTGGTGGCGGAGTTACGCGAAGAAAGCGCCAAGGCCGTCCGGCGGAAAATCGAGGAGGGCGGCGGCACGGCCCTTTGCCACCCCACCGACGTGTCGCAGGAAGCCTCCGTCGATGCCATGGTGCATGCCTGCCTGAGCCGTTTCGGCAAGGTCGATATCCTGGTCAACAATGCCGGCATCTACCCCACGAGCACGGTCGAGGACATGGCCGAGAGCGAATGGGAGCGGGTCATCGGCACCAATTTGTTCGGGACGTTCCTGTGTAGCCGGGCGGTGACGCCGCGGATGCTGCAACAGCGAAGCGGCCGCATCATCAGCATCACCTCCGGCCGGGGACTTCAGGGCGCGGCCAACGGCGCCCATTATGCGGCCTCCAAGGGCGGCATCATCGGCTTCACCAAGAGTCTGGCCCTTGAGCTGGCGCCAGCGGGTATTGCCGTGAACTGCATCTGTCCCGGGGTGTCGGACACCGCGCAGCCCCGTGGCCACCGGACCGAGGAGGAGCTTTACGCCAGCGCCGCCACCATACCGCTGGGGCGCATCGGGCAGCCGCGGGACATGGCCAAGGCGGCGGTCTTCCTCGCCAGCGACCAGGCCCGGTTCGTCACCGGACAGACCGTGGTGGTCAACGGCGGGGCGATCATGTTGTAGGGCCGCCGCGCCACGGCTTCAGCTTCACGAGCGTTTGAGAACGAAGGATGGATGATGGATTCGAAAGTGGTTGTCGTGACCGGCGGCGCCAGCGGCATCGGCCGCGCCACGGTGCTGCGCTTCAGCGACGAAGGCTACCTGCCCGTGATCCTCGACCGGGATGCCGAAGCAGGTGCCGCCACCGCGTCGCTGCTTGAGACAAGACAGGTGGAAGGCCGCTTCATCCAGGCGGACCTGACCAAGAAGCCGGAGGTGACGGCCGCGTTCGAACGCATCCTGTCCGCCTGCGGCCGCATCGATGTCCTGGTGAACCTCGCCGGGGGAACGTTCCACAAGAACGCCATCCAGGACGTCACCCCAGCCCAGTGGAAGGAATGCCTCGATTCCAACCTCAAGACCACGTTCCTGTGCTCCCAAGCGGTCATCGCGCCCATGAAGCGGGCGGGGCAGGGGACCATCGTCAACACCGCCTCCAACTTCGGCGTGACGGGCGGCGCTGAGCGGACCCATTACGCCGCCTCCAAGGCCGCCATCATCGCCTTCTCCAAGTCCCTGGCCACGGAGCTGGCGCCCCACGGCATCCGCGTCAATACCATCGCCCCCGGACTCACCGGAACCGAGCGGGTGCGGAGCAAGTACGACGCGGACGAGTGGGCCCAACTGTCCGGCGCCCTCCCCATGGCGAGAGCCGCCATGCCCGAGGAGATCGCCCACGGCATCTTTTTCCTCGCCGGCGACGCGAGCGACTACGTCACCGGCGCCACCCTGCACGTTAACGGCGGCATGGTCATGCCGTGAGCAGCACCCATGAGCAGAGGGTCCGACCTGCCGCCCGGGATCGCGCAACGGATGCGGCGCGTATTCACGCCTGTTCCCCCTCAGGTGAGGTATCGTTATGCTACGGGCATGTGTTCGATACACTTCGGGGCGGTCGACTTCGAGGCTGCGTGCTGCACGTGGTGGTCGACGGCCGTTATCGAAGAAGATGAGGTACTGCGCACCTTTTCCGCTCCGGCGCACGAAGCGGCCATCGAGAAGTTCCGCCAGATCGATGATGGTTTTCAGAAGCTCACCGCAGGGTATGTCGCTGCGAAGCATCGTTGCCGGCGGTCCCGAACAGATGCCGCCAACCAACTTCTTTTCACGTGCGGATGACGACCCCGACGGTGATGTGGATAAGGAGGGAGATCCGGAGCGCATTCCGGACGGGATGCTCGGGGCCAGCATCCCTGCCATAACCTTGAACCTTCACTATCGGTCGCGCCACGAGAGTCTGATCGCGTTCTCCAATGACCGGTACTACGGCAACGGGCTGATCACCTTTCAGCCCTCGAAGTGGCTGATCGAGCAGTCCGCCTCGAACGCCCCGACGCCTTCTACGCCCGTGGCGGCGCTCGTCACAATCAGGGAGAGGCGAGGGCGATTGTGGACGAAATCGTCCGTCGCTTGACCAACCGGGATTCGGTGGTCCGAGGCCGTTCGATCGGCCTCGTTACTTTCAATTCCGGGCAACGGAGAGTGTGACGGCGCCATGTACCATGGCTCCGCCTTTGCGCGTGAACGGGACAAGATCCGTCAGTCCGTGCTGGAAAGCATTGGTTGGACGATTTCTCGTAACTGGTCGACGGACTGGTGGACCAACAGGGAAGGCGCGATCAAGAATGTCGACGACAGGCTTCGCCAACGTCTCGATGAAGACCGTCGGGAACAGGTTGAGCAAGAGGATGTTGGCGCCTCCGATGAAGACATTGGCACGGAACCGGAAGCCGATGACGTCGATGTGCCGGAACCAGCGCCGGAAGGCATCGGGGGTACGGAGCCTCACTCTGGCGCAGACCGTGGCCCGGACCTGAGCACCCATGAGGAAGAGAGGGCCGGTTTGCGTCAGCCACGGTACGACTGCACCAGCCGATCGACCATGGCAGGCAACGTCACGGCCTGAATGTCCTTGGCCAGCGGGAAGCTTTCCTTGCCGGCGTGCACGACGAACTTCCGGTACGGCCGCAGGTCTTCGCAGGCGCTGTGGAATCCCTTGGAGACCGTAGGTGCGGAGCTGCGTTCGATCTCTACCGCCCAGAGTTCGCCGGCGCCGACGTCGATGATCCAGTCTACCTCGGCGCCGCCGGATGTCCGGTAGTAGCCGTATGAGGCTCGTCTCGGCAGCGCGCTGATCATGTTCTCGATGACGTAGCCTTCCCAACTGCCGCCGATGACGGGATGCCCGAACAGCTCATCCATGGTCTCGATGCCCAGCAGCGCATGGCAGATACCGCTGTCCCTGACATGGACCTTTGGCGCCTTGACGAGCCGTCTTCCCAGGTTGCTGGTCCACGGCGGCAGCCGGCGCATCAATAGGAGATCGACCATCAGTTCCAGATACCTTGCGATGGTGACGCCGTTGACGTCGAGTCCGCGCACCAGTGCCGCGGCGTTGTGAATCCGCCCTTGATTGTGGGCGAGCATGGTCCAGAACCGGCGTAGCGTCTCGGCCGGTATACGCGGCCCGAACTGTGGGATGTCACGCTCGAGGTAGGTGCGAATGAAGTTCAGGCGCCACTCCAGGCTCTCCCCGTCACCGGGAGCAAGGTAGCTTTCCGGCAAACCGCCTCGGCGTCAGAGCCGGTGAAGCTCGCCCATGGGCACCTCTCCGGCGTTGAAGGCATGCAGTTCGCAGTGGGCGACACGGCCTGCCAGGGTCTCACTCGACTGTTTCAGCAGGTCCATGGAGGCTGAGCCGAGCAGCAGGAACAGCGCAGTCCTCTTGCCGGCCCGGCGGCGTTCGTCGATGATGCTGCGCACGGGGCGAACAGACCCGGCGTACGGTGTATCCCGTCGAGAATGAGCAGGTCGTCGGCGGTTTCCTCGCAGTAGCGTTCGATGTCGGTCGTCTTGGCGAGGTCGCTTGGCCGCTCCAGGTCCAGATAGACGGCATTGCGCTCGCGGGCCACTTCCCGGGCGAGGGTTGTCTTGCCGACCTGACGTGGCCCGATCAGAACAACGGCGGGGTTTGTGTCCAGCAGCCGGTTCAATGTCGGTTTGATGTGGCGATCAATCATCCATGTAAATATAACTTGTCATGTCATATTTGCATAGTTTCTGCGTTGGCTCTCTTGATATCCGCGGAAGGCGGAGCTGCCAATATCGGCGACCAGGCTTGTTGCCCGTATCCCACACGGGTGTATGCTGGAAATGTGCGGAAATTCCGCCACGGGGGTGATGTGCCGACCGGCAATGGACGCAGAGGGTGGTGTCTATGAAGAGTTCTGAATTGACCGGACGGCGCCGGTTTGGCCGTCTGTTGCGCTGTCTCGCCGGCGCTGTCGTCCTGACCCTTGGTTGGTCGGGGATCGTGAACGCGGACACCGTGCAACAGACCGAGCGCCACACGGTGCGCGTCCGTATCCTGACCCGCGGGCTCGAACACCCGTGGTCGCTCGCGTTTCTCCCCGACGGACGGATGCTCGTCACCGAACGGGCGGGCCGGCTACGTTACGTCGCCGCCGACGGCACGCTGGATCCCACCTCCATTTCCGGCCTTCCCGAAGTGGTGGCGGAGAGGCGCCAGGGCGGGCTGCACGACGTGGCGCTGCATCCACGGTTCTCGCAGAACCGCCTCGTCTATGTCGCCTACGCCGGCAAGGGCGACGGCGGCCATGGCACGGAGCTGGCCCGGGGCCGGCTCGCCGGCTACCGCCTCACCGGCGTGAAGGTCCTGTTCAGAGCGTTGCCGAAGTCGTGGGGAGGCCGTCACTTCGGCGGGCGCGTGGTGTTCGACGGCGACGGCCACGTGTTCCTTACCTTGGGGGATCGGGGTGACCGGCCGCGCGCGCAGGACCCCGGCGACCATGCCGGCTCCATCATTCGCCTCACCGAGGACGGCGGCATACCGCGGGACAACCCCTACCGGTCGCTGGCCGGTGCGAGACCCGAAATCTACACCCTCGGCAACCGTAACGTGCAGGGCGCCGCGATGAATCCCTGGACCGGCGAGCTCTGGACCCACGAGCACGGTCCGCAGGGCGGTGACGAGGTCAACGTCATTCGTGCCGGGGTGAACTACGGCTGGCCGGTGATCACCTACGGCAGAAACTACGGTATCGGCACGCGGATCGGCGAAGGGGCTCGCAAGGAGGGTATGGCTCAGCCGCTGCATCAATGGACACCGTCCATCGCGCCCTCGGGAATGGCGTTCTACGACGGGGACCGGTTCCCCGCGTGGCGTGGCAACCTGCTGGTGGGCGCGCTCAAGTTCCGCCTGCTGGTGCGTCTCGAGCTCGATGGAGAGCGAGTCGTGCGGGAAGAGCCGATACTCGAGGGCGTCATCGGCCGGATCCGGGACGTGCGGGTCGGCCCGGACGGGTACGTCTATCTCCTGAGCGACGAGCGGAATGGGGTAATCGCGCGTCTGGAGCCTGCCGGCGGCTGAAGGGTACTATCCCATAAAGTGCCCGCTGGCGGCGTGCTCGTCATGGATCGCCACCGCCGTCCCCGCCGGCTACGCTCGCGCAATGCGACAGGTTCTCCAACTCTTCGACCAGTGTTCATCGGACTGAACATGGCCCGCGCGAACGCTCTTGCAGACGTTGAGATGGAACTCGCTGGCTGGAAATGGCCGCGCCAACCTGATCACTACGCCTTCCCTGGCGCCGCCTAGCGCAGACGGCTCCGTGTGAGCATGGCTGACGAAGTCCCGGATCTCGCTCACTGACCGAAACTCACCCTCATACAGAACCGGGACCAACGGGATCTCCCGTTCCTCGGCGTGGCTCACGAGTGCCTGGAACGAAGAGAACGAGCCGTCCGCGAAACGAAGCGCAAAGGCATAAAAGGTCTCGTTCTCCGACACGGGGTCGTACTCGATGCTGTGAACACCGTAGATGTCCTCACCGTAGAGAAAGATGCCCGGCTCCGTGACCTTCCACGCATGGTGCTTCCTGACCATCGCCATCCACTTGCCGATGGAGGGCGCGGAGACGCCACGCCCGTACATCTCACCCCTGTGGAGGAGCGTATTGCCGCCGTCGAGCTTCTCGGTGACGACGTCCGTCAACGTTGTTTGGGGCTGTTCTGATGCGTTTGCACACGGGCTTGGTAGAGGTTGGTCCCAGACTTGATTTCCTCAATCCGAAACGAGTGGATCAGACCCAGTTCCCCTAGCCAATGGGCAACTATTTCCTGGAACTTTGTACTCTTGCGTCTGCCCCCTGGGGGTTTCAACTTTTCGCCGCCTGCGGTAGCTGCCAGAATGGCATCGACGGTGCGTTCACCGCGTGGCCCCACGCCATCGGGGCTGGCCCCAGACCAGCCGTACTGGCGTTGCGGATACTCTCGGAGTGGGCCGAGATAGAATATCCTGTCCATCAATGCTTCGTACTCGGTTTCGAAGTCGCTCAGAAGACTCGTGTTTTGATAGTAGGTCCGGGCTTGGTCGGGAAAGAGGTGGGTTTTGACTGGACCCGGCAGATCTCCCGGTCGCCCTCGATTACGACGGAACTTGAACGGAGGACGGCCTTCTGCCGAGTTGAGCTCGAACACACTGGGGTTCTCCGCGTTGGGTTCGATACCGAAATCGGTGTCGGAAAACCTGTATTTCATATGGCGTGCCGAGAGACGCGAGTCTTCCAATCCTACCTGGGCGCTCAATTGCAAACGGCTTCCCTCGTATTTTGCGTTCCTTCGATGGTCCTCGAGTTTGAGCGGTTCCGGGAGCTTCCAATCCAGCGTCCAGGCGATGTTGTCCGTCACCTTGCCTTGATGCACAATGGCTTCGTAGGTGCCCAGATTTACCAGTTGGTTCGGTCCTCCGAAGTCCAGCACGCGACCCCGGTCCGTCGCATTTTTCGTCTGCTTGAGCAAGAGCAGAAACTGAAGCACGCTGCTCTTGCCGGAACTGCTCGCGCCGAAAAGGCCGGTGACCTTGCCGAATTGCATATCCAGCTTGCGCCACGCCTTGAAGTTGGTGACCTCAAGTCTGTCCAACATTCGTTGCTCTCCCTAATTCGGAAACCACCCTCGTTTCGCCCTGAGACAGCGCCCTTCGACTTCGCTTCGCTACGCTCAGGGCGAACGGTGGTCGAGCACGATACGCCGGAGTTTGCTGATTAAATAAACAAGATTACAAGAAGACCAACGAGAGTGAAGAGCGCCTACCCGGCATCCCCCTCCGCTTTCAAAGAGTCCAGCGCCTCCTGAACCAGCTTGCGCCGCAGCGCCTTCTCCTCGTCCGCGGGGAGGCTCGCGTCTCCGGCCACGTGGACGATGCCGTGTCCCAGCACGACGCGGTTGGAGCCCACCATCTTGGCGATGGGCAGGGCGGAGGTCATCTGCACGACGGGGACGCCGGCCTTTTCGAGCTCGGTGGTGATCGCAGCGCCGCTGCGAGTGCTGGTGC
Organism: Binatia bacterium; assembly: GCA_963422385.1. Taxonomy (GTDB): domain Bacteria; phylum Desulfobacterota; class Binatia; order UBA9968; family JAJDTQ01; genus JAJDTQ01. The sequence goes on from OY729432.1 coordinate 2,019,906, forward strand.
CTCACGTGGATGTGAGGATCACGGCATCGACCCCCTCGCGCTTCACCTTCTCCGCCATCTCCCGGCCCAGCCGGCGGGTGTTGGACAGGGGATTGGACAGGCCGGAGGTGGAGAGGAACTCGCCGTGTATCCTGCCCACCGTGCCGTCCTTCTCCAGTTGTCTCAGGGCGTCGAGGGGCACCAGGCGGTCGGGGTCGGCTTGAACGAAGCGGGGGTCATAACCCCCGTGGGAGATCTCGTAGTCCTCGCCCGCGAGGTCGTCGGCGCCGGAGATGTCGTAGGCGCCCCAGCGGGTGGCGGCCATCCCCTCGATGGCGTCCGGATTGCCCTTGGGCACCAGCCCGCCGTCGGTGATGAGCATGACGGTGGCCTTGGAGATGTCGTCCACGCCCCTGGGCCTGGCCACGGGCTCGAAGGAGGTGACGGGCATCTCGGTGTCGAACGGCTGGTTCCGGACCTTGGCCAGCATCATGTCCACGAGACGCTCGGCCGAGGACTTGCCGACGAACTGATCCCGTATCAGCCCTCGGGTCAGGTAGCCCTCTTCGCTTGGCAGGCCGATGGCCTCTCCGGCCGCCAATTTACGGGCCAGCCCGGCCATGCGTTGGACGACCTGCTTCATGTTGGCCGCATTCCGCCCGGAGTCGATGATGTAGAGGCCTTCCCGGTAGAGGTCCACCCCCGGGTTCTCCTCGTGCATGCCGGTGAGGGCGGGGATGCCGAGCTCGGTCCGTACCGCGCTGCACAGGGCGCCGGCGGCCATGCCGTAGCGGCCGGCGTCGAAGCACGGGCCGGCCACGAACAGGTCCGCCCGGGCGCTCCGGACATGCTCCAGGACCGCGGCCGTCAGTTCCTCCTGATGCTCGACGGCGTGGTTGTCGCCGCAGATCAGGGTCCTGACGACGGTGGCCCCTTCAGCGCAGGTCTGCTCCAGCAGACGGCCCGGGCCGACGGCGTTCCCGACCGCCCTGAGCGGGTTCCCGGCTTGCTCCTCACCGCCGATTCCTCCGAAGAACTGGTTGAGGTAGTGAACGATTCTCATGGGTTGCCTCCCTGTTCGAGACTCGCGGCACGCGCGATGGGCGCGGGCGGGCTTAAACCTGCTCCTACAACGGGTCATCGCGCGCTGTCGCGCTGCCGGACATCTAATAGACCATGGCCCGCAGCCGCGACGCGCCTTGCTGGTTGGTGACGCCCGCCACGTTCATGGCGCCCAGCTCGCGGACTCCGGCCAGAAGCTCGCCGATGGCCGGGTTTGCCGCGATCACCCGCCCGGCGGGCGGTACCTGCCACCGGGTGTCGTTGCCTCCGCCGTAGACGATGGCGTTGACCTCGGGGAAATTGAACAGCAGGGCCGACTCCACCCGGCGGTCCCGCGACACGTCCGAGACCATCACCGCGGTGCGGATCCCCTGGGACTCCAGCAGCCGCGCGGACTCCGCCAGATCCGCATGGGGTACGCCGCCGCCGTATTTGGTCAGCACCGCGGCGTCGGCGTTCAGTGCCCACCGGACCAGGGACGCGGCGGTGCGACAGTTCCGGTCCCGGTCGGCGTTGTCCGATCCGGCGACGCTCGCCACCGTGCCGACGAAGTTCAGCTCCCCGGCGTGGTGCCTGCGATAAAGCTCGGTGATGATGGGATGGTTCTGGTAGCCGTAGGTCTCCGCGCCTCCCATGGAGGTGTAGTAGGAGGTCACCAAGGCGCCGTCCAGCCACTCGTCCGGATGCAGCAGCACCGGCAGCATCCCGGTGGTGTTCAGCCCGTAGAGCACCGGCTCGTCCAGCTCCGCCTGCCGTTGGCGGGAGAAGATCTGTCCCACGTACGCCACCCGGGGCAGTCCCGGGCGGCCCGGCGGTCCGGGGTTGACAGGCTCGAAAGTGCGGCTTTCGGCGGGTGCGTGCGGAGCCGCGGCTTGGGCGAGATGGACTGCTGTCCTGAGTCCGGCCACCCGCTTGACCCTCTGGGCCGCGTGGCCTTCCTTGCCCGGCGCCATACGGGGTATGAGGACGAGGTGGTGCAGCTTGGAGTACCCTGAGCCCTCCGCCGCCGGTCCGGTCATCTCGAGGACGCGACCGATGGAGCCGCGCGATCCGCCCGCGGCGTGCTCGTCCAGGACCGTGACCGCCATGCCGGACAGCACGTGGGTGACGCCCATGCCTGCGGTCAGGGGAGGGCCCAGGATACCCGGGAAGTCGGGACTGGCGCCGGAAGCCTTGGCCCTGGGCTCGATGATGTCGAACACCGGCCCGGCCCGGCAGTCCTCACCCGGAGCGACGAACTCGAAGGTAACGTCGCTGAGCGCTCCGTCTTCGAGCAACAGCCCGCGAAGCTGATCCGCATCGATGTCGAGGGTCGTTCCGTCGAGCCGGGTGGAAGGGCCGAACCGAAGGGCTCGCACCGGGTGGTACGCCAGTGTCAGATTCACGCGGTGACCTCCATCTCGCCACAGTCGGCCACATGATTCCACATTCCCACGGCGATGGCAAAGCGGCATGAGCGCCGCCACGGGTGACGGGTCCGGGGACCCGGCGCCTATCCTCGCCTCGGTGACGGAGAGCCGAGATGACTGGCGTAGGCGGCCAGTGCGGTGCCGTACTCTGCCGCGTGGACCCCGTGGTCCGTGAAGTCGCCGTGATGACACTGGAGTGCCCACAGAGCGGCGTCGCAATGCTCCGGCTTCCCGGTGAGGTCGTGGAGCTTCAGGAAGAAGCGCGCCGCGACGCCGTTTTCGGTGACCCGTGTCAGGGGATATTGAAGGAATGCGGGTCCCTTCTCGGCAATGTCGAAGAAGCCCCCTGCCGAATTTTTCAGGCTGGCCCGGATGAATCCCGCTAGGGCTTCGGCGCGTTCGAGAAAGGCCGGTTCACCGGTGGCTTGGAACCCATCCGCCAGGGCGCGTCCCGTGAGAGCCTGGTCCGTGAGGAGTCCCCGCAACCGGGCCGCGTCGTCGAAGTAGTGGGCGATGCCGCGGGAGCCGTCCCAGCAACGCTCCAGCAGGAACCGCAGTGTTTCCAGGGAGCGTTCCTCGCAGTCTTTGCGTCCCAGGGTCCCGGCGGCTCGCAGACAGGCGGAAACCGTGCGGGCATTGGCGTCGGTGTACATCCAGGGATCGGTCATGGAGAACATGCCCCGGCTCTCGTGGAGCATGGATCCCGCGGGCGTGTCCCGGCCTGGTGTGATGCGGATGTAGTCGCGGCAGCCGTGGAAGTACGGCTCGGCGGGGTCGCGGAACCCACGGTCCAGGTAGTCCAGAATCTCCTCGGCCAGCTCCCTGAAGAACGACTCCCCGGTCAGTTCGAACACGTGCAGGGCGTTGTCCAGCAGGCCGGCGTGGTCGGACAGCAGTTTCTCGTGGTGAGGCTCGCTCCAGTCCGGTTTCGACGAGTAACGAAAGAACCCGCCCTCCGGGTCATGGGTCTTGCTCTGGTGCATGCGGTGGAGGGTTATGCGGACGTGGTTGAGGTAACGCGCGTCGCCGGTGGCCGCATGACGCTGCAACAGGAATTCGTTGGCCTCGCAGTGGGGAAACTTTCGCTCCGTTTCGTAGCCGCCGTGAACGGGATCCGCCAGGTTCCGGATGATCTCGGCGATTTCGTCCACCGCCTCCGGCCGAACGGTGGTCACGCGAGGTGGTGGCGCTACCGGAGGGCCCGGGGCCGCGGCGGGCTCGCCTTCCTGATAACCGACGTGAAGTCGCACCAGGACGTCGCTGAAGTCCCGGGGAGACAGGTAGTTGACGCTCGCCAGAAAATCGCCCTCGGCGCTCAGGAACACGATGGTGGGCCAGCCGTTCCGGTTGTAGCGCACGTCCAGGTCCGGCCGCTGGGCGTCCTCCACCCGGACCGGAACGAAGTACGCGTTCAGCAATGCCACGTTCTCGGTGTCGGAGAAGGTGGTCTCATCCATGCGTTGGCAAATGCCGCACCAGAACGCGCCCAGGTAGAGCATGACCGGTTTCTTCTCGGCGCGCGCGCGGTCGAAGGCCGCCGTTCCCCAATCCGACCAGTGGATTCGGTGGGCGCCGTTGGGGTTGGGGGAGAAGCGAAACATGGCATGAGTATCCCGGAAGTGAAGTGCGTGGACAACCATGCGCAGGATTTTCCGTTGTCGGCAAGGCGACGACCTGTAGAGGCGGGTTTGAAACCCGCCCGTGACCCATCCCGGGCGCGTCGGCTCGCGGCCTTGCCGGACCCCGCGGGCCTGTGGCGGGCGCCGGGCGTCTGTAGTAGAGAGAGGCCTGAAACCTTGCGAGGGGAATGCCATGGCTTTTTCACGGATCGAATTGCCCGCGACGGTATCGCGCGAACAGACCCTTCGCGACTCCGAAGCGGTGCTGGCCATGCCCGACATTCCGGTCAGTGTCGAGGAGGACATCGTCCGGATCGAGGCGTTGGGAATGGAATGGGACCTGGGCATGATGGTCTACCAGCCTCGGGACGAGGCCCGGATCCCATGCGGCGCCGACGGCAGGAAGGTAGGAATCTTTCTGCTCCACGGTGGCTCGGGCGACTACAAGACCATGGAACGGGTTGCGTTGCTGGCCGCGGGCAAGTTCGGCTTCAAGGTCTTGAGCGGGACGTTTCCCGGCCGCTTCTGTTTCCCCGAGCCGAGCCGCGACTGGCCGGATGACACCATTCACGGGGACGGGAGTGTCCGGACACCCATCTGGAAGAGGGGAGAGCTGATTGCCCGTGATGAATACGACGTCGCCCGGGACCTCTCCATGCGGCCGCGTTACGGCGCCCGAACCGTTGCCAGGGCCAAGCCCGAAACCAACTTCTATTACCGCATGGCTGCGTGGCCGGTGGCCTTTGAAGAGGGCATGAAAGAGGCCATGCGCAGGCATCTGCCCGAAGGGGCGTATTCGATCTACGGGGAAGGCCATTCCACCGGCGGCCCCTTCGTCTCCATGCTGTCCCAGCGCGTGCCGAACTTTGCGGGCGTCGTCGCCACCGAGCATACGCCTTTCGGCTACGTCGGAGCCTTGAGGGACAACTGGAGCGGCTCTTTGGGAAAGGTTCCCGGTTTCGAGCGCGTGAGCACCGACGACGCGGTCCGGAGCGACCCCTTCAACGAGCTGTACATCCGCACTTGGCGCGATCTGGCGCGCTATGCCGGTCCCGAGGCCCTGGGGCAGCAGGGCCCGGTGGCGTTGATGCAACTGCCCATGCTGATGGAAGAGGTTCTCGACGACTGGGACCGGTCCCGGTCGCGGCCGCAGTTCAAGGCGGAATACGTGATCACCCACGACATCGCGGCTTCGTTGACGGAGGCCGCGAAGGTCAGCGCCCGGCGCCTCGGCATGAACGGCGCCGAAACCGAAGCGCTTGTGAAGCGTTACCGGGGTTATCCGCGCGAGTTGTCGGGACCGGACGCACCGCCGCTGCCGCCGTTCCTGTTCATCATCACCAAGGACAGCCGGGACCACAGCCCGGAGGTCTACAAGGAGGTCGTCCTGCCCTCCTTCGCGGCCATGCGTCCCGCGCCGAAGACCCATCTGACGCACTTCGCGGCCGGCGTGCACAGCTTCTGGAAAGCCGAAGAAGGACTGCCGCAGGGCGTGGCGCCGGTCGCCGTCAAGCTGTGGAGCGACGCCATCACGGGCGGCTACTTCGCGGCCGCTGGAGTGTGAGGCCCTGGCCCCGACTCTCTCCGGGGAAAGCGGGCTCAAGCCGAGGTTGTATGATGAAGTTTTCCTTTTTCATGATGCCGATACACGATCCGTCGGAGAATCCGGCCTTGGCGTACGACCGGGACATCTCGCTGATCCACTACGCGGAAGAGATGGACTTCGACGAGTTCTTCATCGGCGAGCACCATTCGGGCGGTTGGGAAAACATGCCGGCCCCCGAGCTGGCGCTGGCCAAGGCCGCGGCTCACGCCAAGCGCATACGCCTGGGCACCTCGGTTATCAACACGCCGTTCCACCACCCGTTCCACGTGGCCGAGCGCATGGCGTTCCTTGACCACCTTACGCGCGGTCGCGCGATCCTGGGCGTGGGCCCAAGTGCGCTGGTCACCGACAAGAAGCTGTTCGGCCTCAACAACGAGATGCTCCATCCCATGCTGACCGAATCGGTGGAAGTCATCGTGCGGCTGCTGGAGTCTCCCGAACCTGTCGATCATCACGGCCGGTTCTGGAACTTCGAGGGCATGCGGCTTCAGCTTCGCTCGTATCAGCAGCCGCGTATGCCCTTGGCCATCGCCTCCTCGGGAAGCGCATCGAGTCTGGAGCTGGCGGGCCGGCACGAGATGATGCTGCTCTCACCCGCGGGCAAGAACCGCTGGCGCAACCCCGCCCATGCCGAGCAGTGGAAGTCCGTCGAAGCCGCCGCGGCCGAGGCCGGCAAGACCGCCAGCCGGGACAACTGGCGTATCGCCACGAGCGTCTATCTGGCGGAGACGCGGGAGCAGGCCTGGGCCGACGTGGAGGCGGGCATTGCCCGGGATATGCAGTACTTCTTCGCCATCGGCCTCAAGACGCCCTACGAGTCCTATCCCAACCAGCCGGCGTCGGAGATCACGCCCCGCTCGGCCGCGGACCGGCGGGACTGGATCATCGGTACTCCGGACGACGCCATCCGCCACATCGAGCGGCTGCAGCAGGAGACCGGCGGCTTTGGCGGCCTGATGCTCACCACCCACGAGTGGACCCGCAGCCACAAGCTTCGCCATTCCCTGGAGCTCTTCGCCCGCTACGTCATGCCGCATTTCCGCGGCCACACCTGGAGTTTCAGGGACGAGTGGGACCGCCTGCGCCAAGCCGCGGCCGGGAGCGGCGTGAAGCTGCCGGACAACGGCCGTCCCAGCAACCTCGCCAACAGCTAGTGCGGTGTCCTGTATAACGGTGGATAATCTGCCGGTCCCCGCTCCTACCCCCTCCCGGATTCGCGCTTTCGCAGGAATGACGTTTTGGGGTGGCGGCTATTTCGTATCAACAACGGAGCGACGGATGGGCGCGGGCGTAGGTTTACGCCTCCGCTGGCCGTTCGGCGCGCCAAGCGTGGAGATACTGCACGATCTCGTCCAGCGGCAGCACGTCGGCGTACTTCTGGTTCATGTCGAACAGATTGATGGCGTGGCACGCCTCGTGACGGTCGAAGACGCATTCCTCGGCCACCACCATGCGGAACCGGTAGGTGCAGCCGTCCACCACGCTGGCGCGTACGCAACCGCTGGTGCTCTCGCCGCAGGCGATGACGGTATCGATGCCGTACTGGTTCAGGTGCGCCACCAGGGGGGTGCCCCAGAAAGCGCTGGGTGAGAGCTTGCGCAGTACCGCCTCTCCGGGGAGCGGCTGCACCTCTTCGATGATGTCGAACTTGTTGCGCCGCCGTTCCAGGGCTTCGGCCGACAGGTTGGTTGACGAGTTGTCGCGCCGGAAGGACCATTCGTCAACGCCGGCTCCGGGAAGCCCGGAGATGTGAATGACGGGGATCCCCACCTCGCGCGCCGTACGCAACAATTTCTGGATGTGAGGGACGGCGTTCCAGCCGGCCATGCCGCAGCTTCCCGGCCATTCCTTGATGGCCTCCAGCACGGGCTCCGGCTTGTCGCCGAAGACCCACCGGTAAAGGTCGATCAGGAGCAGGGCGGGCTTCTTGCCGAACCCGATGGGCCTGGGCGCCTTCATCGCAACGTGCGCCTTGTCCTGTTCCGTCAGAAAACGATCCCATACGCGTTCGCTCATGATCGGTCTCCTTGTTCCGTTCGCTTGGTGTGCGGCCAGCCGTCCGGGAACGGTTACGTGGATTGTTGACGAACTCTCTTTATGGATGCTCCCGGCGCCGCGGTCAAATGCCTGTCTCCTCCGCCCACCATGCTACGGCCTGCACAGTCCGTCCCGGCCGTGAGACTCATTCAGGTGGGCCATGGACCGACAGTTCCGAGGCGAAGCGGACCGTTTGCCGGAGGGTGGTCTTGTGAGTCTTGAGGGACGCGGCTATCCTCGGACTGGCGTCACCCCGTTCCGACACTCTTTCCTGGATCATGTATAGAACCTTCTGGCCGGTATTTCTGGCCGTGCAGCTTCTGACCGCGGGGGCGTCCGCCGCCGAGCTTCCGTTGCAGTCGCTGGCACGGGCGCGGGTGGGTGACGACCACGGGGTTTTTGTACAGTCAGAGAACGGCGCGGTGCTGGCCGCGTTGAACGCGACGCGCCCGTACCATCCCGCCTCGGTCACGAAGGTGGCCACGACGCTGGCCTTCCTCTCCAGGCTTCGTCCCGATCGCCGTTTCCGCACGAAGATACTGGCTGCGGGTCCCGTAACCGACGGCACGCTTCAGGGAGACCTGGTCGTGCAGGCGGAGGGTGATCCGTACTTCCTGATCGAGAACGCGTTCCTGGTCCTTTCGAGGCTCCGTGCCAAGGGGGTCCGCCGGGTCAACGGGCTGATCCGGGTCGAAGGACCGTTCTTCCTCGACTGGACCCCCGACCTTGAAGGGCGCAGGCTCAAGCGCGCCTGGACGGGTCGCCTGGGCGCCCAACGCTGGCCGGTGGTGACGGGCGCTCTTTTTCCCGGCAAACACGCGCCGTTGGAAGATTTCAAGCTCCGGTTCGGGCGCGGCGACGCCCGCGAGCCCCGCCCACGGCGTGTGCTCGTGGTGCACGCGTCACCGCCCTTGCTCCGCCACCTCAAGGATTTCAACAGTCACTCCAACGACAACTTCCACGAATTCTCGTACCGGATCGGCGGTCCGGAAACGGTCCAGCGCATTCTTCGGGCAAACGTCTCCGGTGTGCCCCGGTCGTCCATGGTCATCGACAACGCCGCGGGTGACGGCAGGACGAACCAACTGAGCCCACGGGCCGCGGTGGCAATGTTCGAAGCCCTGGAAAGGACCCTCAAGACACGCGGTCTGTCATTTTCGGATGTCCTCCCCGTGGCCGGAGTGGACCGCGGCACGTTGGAGGACCGCCTGGCCGAGTCGCGCTATCGTGGAGCGGTGGCTGGCAAGTCAGGCACCGTGCGCGTGCTTCGGATATCGGCCCTGGCCGGGGTCGCGCATACCCGGAGGTTCGGTCGAACGTTCTTCGCGGTGATGATCCGGGGCGTGCCGTTATGGGCCGCCAGGGAGCGCCAGGACGCCTTCTTGCGCGGGCTGCTCGACGTGGGCGGCCCGCGACCCCTGCGCGCCCGCGGTGCGGCGCCTCCCGCATTCCTGGAGGCGCGCCTGGAAACGCCGCGGTAGCGTTCCTGAAGGGTGTGCTGTCTTGATCCGACTTCCGGGAGGAATGGTGCGGACCCGCTACAGCAAACCAGCAATGCCGGTACCCCGTTCCGTGGACCTGTCGCGCCTTTCCTTGCGTCGTCCGGGAGCGCCGGTGTAGTGTCCTGAATGCGTAAAGACGCATCACTCGTGACGGCTCACCAAGGAGGAGACAGCGCTCATGGCTGACAGACCGTTGGAAGGAAAAGTGGCGTTGGTGACCGGGGCCGGAAGCCCCATCGGCTTCGGCCGCCGCATGACGTTTGCCCTGACGGCCGCCGGGGCGCGCGTGGCCATGGTGGACATCAAGGAGGAGTGGCTCAACCAGACCGCCGGGGAGGTGCGAGCCGCGAACGGCAAGGACAGCGTGCTTCCCGTCGTGGCCAGTGTGGCCGATCCGGAGGACGCGGCGCGGGCGGTGGAGTCCGCGATTTCCAACCTGGGCGGGTTGGACGTTCTGGTCAACAACGCCGGCACCAACCCTCGCAATGTCGGCCTGACTTCCGAATTCCGCATGAAGTGCTGGGAGGTCTCGCCCGAGGCCTGGCAGCGGGTCGTGGCGGTGAACTGCAGCGGACCTTTCTACACCGTGCGCGCCGCGGTGGGGCACATGATCGACAAGGGTTGGGGTCGCATCATCGGCGTCACCACCAGCCTGGACACCATGTACCGGGCGCACGGCTCGCCCTACGGGCCGTCCAAGGCGGGCCACGAAGCCTTCATGGCCACCCTCTGCCAGGAGCTGGAAGGCACCGGAGTGACCGCCAACGTCTTGGTGCCCGGGGGGCCGGCCAACACCAACCTGCTACCACCGGACATCGACTGGGACCGGAATCAACTCATTCAACCGCCGGTCATGGAGAAGCCGGTGGTGTGGCTTGCTTCGGAGGCGTCCAACGGCATCAACGGCCGACGTTTCATCGCTTGTCACTGGGACGAGACGCTGCCGCTGGAAGATCGGTTGTCCAAGGCTGGCGCACCCGCGGCGTGGCCGCAGGCAGGCCAGCCCGCCATCGCCCCCGGCCGGTAGGTCCAGAGGCTCGTTTGTTCTTCCCGGAAGGATCCGGCGTCATCGCATTGGCCATCGAGCTTCCGGAGAACGTCAGCCGCCTTTGGATGCGCCCCTTCCTCCGAACCGCGCGAAACCCGCCCGGATGGAAGGAAGGAAGATCAGGACGACGGCGAAGATCAGCAACGTCGCGGTCATCGGCCGTTCCCACATGAAGCCGATGCCGTCGGTCAGATTCATGGCGCGGGCGAAGTTGTCCTCCAGCAGCGGGCCGAGAATGAACCCGATCAGCATCGGCGCCAGCGGGAAACCGGCCATGCGCATGATCGTCGCCGCGACCCCCATGCCGGTGAGCATCAGCAGCTCGGTGGCATTGTTCTGGCCGATGTAGCTGCCCATCATGGTGAAGAACAGGATGAACGGGATGAGGTAGTTGCGGGGGATCTCCAGAAGCTTGGCGATATACGGGATCAGCGGCAGGTTGAGGACCAGCAGCACGACGTTGCCGACGTACATGGAGATGATCACGGCCCAGAAGATGGAGGGATTGTCGACCATCAGGCGTGGGCCGGGCGCTACGTTCAGGGCGATCAACGCCCCCAACAGGATCGCCGTGGTGCCGGATCCGGGAATACCCAGTGTCAGCAGCGGAACGAAGGAGCCGGTGCAGGCCGCGTTGTTGGCGGTCTCGGGCGCGGCCAAGCCCTTGATCGACCCCTTGCCGAACCTGGCCTGATCCGCTCCTTTGGCGATGTTGCGTTCGACGGCGTAGCCAAGGAACGATGCGATGGTCGCTCCCGCGCCCGGCATCACCCCGATGAAGAAACCCTGGAGCGATTGGCGACCGATCACGGGAGCGATCTCTTTCGCTTCGCTACGCGTGATCCGCAGGTTCGAGATCCTGCCGCCATCATCGCCGTCTCGTTCCGAACGCTTTGGATTGAGGACCAGATACAGAGCCTCCGGCAAGGCGAAAAGGGCCATTGCGAGGGTAATGAAGCTTATCCCGCTTTGCAGGTCCTGAATGCGGAACGTAAAGCGTGGGGCGTTGAACAACGCGCTTTCGCCGACGGTCGCCAGCATCACGCCGAGGACGGTCATCATGAGCGCCTTGGCAACCACACCCTCGCCGGCAAAGGCGGCAATGGCCGCCAGACCCACGACCATCAGCGCGAAATATTCAGCGGAGTGGAACAACAGGGCGACGGTGGCCAGCCCGGGCGCGAACCCCATCAGCAGGATGGCGCCGATGGTGCCCCCGGAGAAGGAGGCAATGGCGGCAATGGTCAGCGCCTTCCCGGCCTGTCCCTGGCGCGCCAGGGGATAGCCGTCGAACGCCGTGGCGACCGTGCCGGCGACACCCGGCGCATTGATGAGGATGGACGAGGTCGAGCCGCCGAATATGGCGCCGTAGTATACCCCCGCCAGCAGAATCAGCGCGGCCGCCGGATCACCGATCCGTATGGCCACCGGGATCATGATGGCGATGATCGACATGGGACCCAGGCCCGGCAACATGCCGATGAAGGTGCCGATCAGGCAACCGGCAATGACCATGAAGAGGTTCTGAATACTGAAGGCGGTCGACAGACCGGTGAGGATTCCTTCAACCATCAGGTGATGCTCTAAAGGAACCAGGGCCAAGGGCGGAGAAAAATACCGAGCACTTCCTGCACCAGATACCAGATCAGGAACGCCGAGAGCACGGCGACCGGGACCAGGACGACGTAGCGTCGCTCGCCGAGAATCACGGCGCCCAGGACCAGGAAAAGCGTCGTTGTGGTTACGAATCCTGCGGGTCGAAGCAGAAGCGCGTAGGCGATCATGAGGACCAGCAGCAGGATCGCCTGACCGAGCTTGTACTGTCGGAGATTGCCGACTTCGATGCCGGCGGGGTCAGTGTCCCCGCCGGCCCCGGGACCGCCCTGAATGAGTACGGCGACACCCGCTGCCACGCCCAGTACGCTCAACCATTTGGGAAGGACGTTGGGCAGGAAGGTCATGTTGCGCTCGAACGGAAGGAGACCGGCCTCCATGACCACGAAAGCCGTATAGCCGTAGACCAGACAGACGACCACGAATATCAAGGCGATGGCGCGTTCGAGGGTCACGAATCCACTCCTGCTCATCGCGCACGCGGATGGGAGAGAATCCGGGGCGCCCACGCCGGACGCCCCGGATGATGTCGGTGGTTACTTCAGGAAGCCAAGCTTCTGCATCAGCGCCTTGATTACCTTTTCCTGGTTCTCCAGGAACGCCGTGAAGTCCTTCCCGGAATTGTGGATGTCGACCCACCCGTTGCGGTCGCGCACAGCCTTCCACTCGGGCGTGGCATACATGGCGGCGAGGGCCTTGCGATACAGAGTGGCCTTGTGGTCCGGCAGTCCGGGGGCGGCAAAAAAGCCCCGCCAGTTGACGAACGTCGCGTCGTATCCCAGCTCCTTCAGGGTCGGCGCATCCTTGAACGCCGGGACGCGTTCTTCCGAGGTCACCGCAAGAATGCGCATTTCCCCGGCCCTTGCCAAGGCTACCGCCTCCGAGAAACCGGTTGAGCCCGCAGAGACCTCGCCCGACAGGATGGCCGCGTTCAGCTTGCCGCCGGCGTCATAGGGAATGTACTTGACCTTGGTCGGATCGGCGCCTGCAGCCTGGAAGGCCAACGCGGCAACCAGATGGTCCATTCCACCCGGTACCGAACCGCCCCCGACCGATACCTTGCGCGGATTCTTCTTGTAGGCCGCAACCACGTCCGAGAAGTTCTTGTAGGGGCTGTTCTTGCCCGTGATGATCGCCGCGTAGTCGCCGATGGTGCCGGCGACCATCGTCAGGTCGCGGAAGTTGTGGGGGAAACGTCCGACCAGGGAGCGAATGACGATGGGCGTCGAGTTGACCATCAACGTGCCGTGGTTGGACGCCGCGTTCTCGATAAGGTAGCCGATGGCCTTGCCGCCGCCGCCGCCGGACATGTTCTCGTACGATGCCGATCCGACGATGCCCGACTTGGTCAGCGCCTCTCCGGTTCCGCGGGCGGTGCCGTCCCAGCCGCCGCCGGCGCCGCCGGGAATGAGAAAATGAATTTTGTCGATCAGCTTTTCGGCTGCCGGAACGGAGCTCGATACACCCAGCGCCACCGTTACGATTGCGATTGCGCCGAAGAGCGTCAGTAAACGGGTTCGTCTCATCTGATTGTCCTCCTGACTGATAGATAGATGTCGAGCTACAATCTGATAGCCGAACCGCGGGCGTTTGTCCAACCGGATTTCAGGAGGGTCGGTGTACCGTTCCGCCGGTCCCCGCCCAACGGAACTTGTTGTTGATGTTGCATGGCAAATGGGATAAGTAGGCCGAATCGACAAAATTCAGGAGGTGTTCGAATGAATCGAAAAGCCCTGTTCTTGAGCCTGGCCTTGGCGGTGGTGGTGCTGCCGGGCGTGAATGCATTTGCACAGTCGTGGAACATCTCGGTAGTGGGGTCGCCGGCCGGCGGCACACTCCAGGTGAAGGCGGAGGGGGTCGGCGAGGCCCTGCGGCGGGCCATTCCCAACTCGAACGTGAGCGTTCCCACATCCAGTCCCGGCGCGGGCTTGGCGCTCATCGGCACCGGCAAGGCGGAAGTGGCCGTGGGCGCCTCGGCGCGCATGGCGGTCAGCGCTCAGCGGGGCCTGGCGCCGTTCAAGAAGAAGTACAAGTTCAATCTGCTGGCGTTCTGGGGCGCGGACCTCTTCATGTTCGTAGCCACCCCCAAGAGCGGCCTCGTTACATTCGGCGACTACGTGTCCCGCAAGGCCAAGGAGGGAATCTCGGTGGGTCCTCCGGGAAGCGGCTCCTACATGGTCTTTTCCGACGTGGCCAAGGTGCACGGCACCAACTTCAAGGAGATGGAAGCCTGGGGCGCGAAAATCCACTATCAGTACTCCGCTCCCTCCCTGGAGTTGCTCCAGGACGGCCAGATTGAGGGCCTGGGGGGTCTGTGGGGGCAGCCGAGCGCCCGGATCATCGATCTCACCAACAACCGGAAGATGGTTTGGGTGGGCCTCGACAAGGCCGCCATCGACAAGCTCGGCGCGGAGTTCGGGTACGAGTACGTGAAGCTCGACAGCCCGGGGGACTTCGGATACGGCTACAAGTTCGTCAACAAGGAGCCCCTGCATACCGTGCGCATGGCCGACATCATCGCTATCCGGTCGGACCTGCCCGTGGACCAGGCATACACCATCACCAAGGCCATCTTCAGCAGCAAGGACTACCTGATGAATGTGCACACGTCCTTCAAGGCGCTGACCGCAGAGAACACGGTGGGCTTGGACAAGGCGTCGGATGCGCTGGATCTCCACGAGGGCACCAGGAAGTATTTCCGTGAAGTGGGCGCCATGAAGTAGTGGCGCGTACGAGTCGGGCGCCGGTGCGGGACGTTACGTCGCGCACCGGCGCCCCGTTGCGCGGCACGCCTTCGCCGCGTGACCTGCCACAGTTGACCCACAACTCATGCCATTCCTGACCGCACTGGGCCGGGTGTACGAGGAGTACGCCGAGGGTAGCCGCAGGCCGTTCACGGGTGTTGCCGCCAAGCTCGTCAGCGGCTTCGCCATCCTGTACTCGCTCTACCACCTCTACGTCTTCATCATGGGCGTCGGCAAGCTCAACGTGTTTCAGCACCGGGCGACGCATCTGCTGTGGCTTCTGGCTTTTTCCTTCATCGTCTACGCTCCGAGTGCCAGGAAGACCCGGGTGGGGGTGTGGGACATAGTCCCGGCGGTCCTGTCGATTGCCATCTGGGTCTACATGATGCTCAACCTGGAGCGCATCACCCTGTGGCTGAGCCTCATCGACGAGCCGCCCCTGCTGGACCTCGTCTTCGGCAGCCTGCTGATCCTGCTGGTGCTCGAGGGGGTGCGGCGGGTGTCGAGGATACTGTTGGTGCTGGTCACCGTGATCTTTCTGCTCTACATGTTCTGGGGCAATCTTCTCGGCGGGATCTGGTGGCACTCGGGCCTGACCTTCGACCGTGTCATCGACGTGCTGTTTCTGAGTCCCCAGGGCATGTGGGGCTCGCTGATGAACATTTCCGCCACCTACATCATCCTGTTCGTGCTGTTCGGGCAGTTGCTGCTGCACTGCGGCGGCGCGGCGTTCTTCGTGGACCTGGCCGACGCCATGGCCGGACGCGCCCGGGGCGGACCGGCCAAGGTGGCGGTGGTGGGAAGCGGCCTTTTCGGCACCATCTCCGGCAGCCAGATCGCCAATGTCGCCACCAGCGGCTCCTTCACCATCCCGATGATGAAGCGCGTCGGGTTCCGGCCGGAGTTCGCCGGGGCAGTGGAGCTGTCGGCTTCCATGGGTGGGATGTTCATGCCGCCGGTGATGGCGTCCACCGTCTTCCTGATGAGCGACATCAGCGGCATCCCCTACGTCGAGATTATCGTGGCGGCGTTCATCCCCGCCTGCCTCTACTTCTTCACGGTCTTCTGGCAGGTGCACATGGAGAGCGTGAAGATGGGCATCATCTCTCCCACCGAGGGTCGGCGTACGGCGTGGGACGTGCTCAAGGAGGACGGCCACTTCATCGTGCCGCTGGTGGTCATCGTCTGGGTCCTGCTGGAAGGCTATACGCCCATACGGGCCGCCCTGGTGGCCATGGCGACGCTGCTGGTAGTCACGGCGCTGAGGAAGAAAGGCCGCAAGGAATTCATCAAGAACGTGTTGCTGGGACTGGAGACCGGGGCCAAGACCTCCATCATCGTGGCGTTGCCCATCGCCGCTGGCGCCATCATGGTGACGGCGATCTCCGCCACCGGCCTCGGCGGCAAGTTCGGCTCCATGGTGATGCTGTTCTCCGGCGGCTATCTGTTCCCGGCCCTGGTGATCGCCATGATCGCCTCTCTGGTGCTCGGCGCGCCGTTGTCGGTGGCGGCCACATATATCCTCACGGCGATCATGATCGTGCCCGTGACCGTGTCCCTGGGCGTGGCGCCGCTGGCCGCGCACCTGTTCGCGGTCTACTTCGCCGTCATCGCGCCCATGTCCCCGCCTGCGGGCCCGGCCATGTTCCTGGCCGGCGGGCTGGCCGGAGCCAACCCCATGCTGGTGGGGCTCATCGGCATACGGCTGGCCATCGGTGCGTTCGTGCTGCCGTTCCTGTTCGTCTTCAATTCCGGCCTGCTGATGGACGGGAGCGTTGTCGGGATTCTGTTCTCGACCGCCATGGCCGCGCTGGCGCTGTTCGCCCTGGCCGCGGGCTTCGAGGGCTGGATCTCGAAGGAAACCGCCATATGGGAACGCGTACTCCTGGTGGCCGGCGGTTTCACGATGGTCTTCCCGGGAGTCATCACCCTCAGCGTCGGTGCCGCCGCCGTGATTTTCGCCATCGTAGCCCACTTGGTGAGGGTGAAGGTCGCACGGGCCTGACTCATCCGGCGTCTTCTTGACGCCTATGCGGCCAAACACTATCCTTGTATCCGTCCGTACGTCCTTGGTATCGGGAGGAGGCCGCGCGCCCGTATTGAACGGGGCGGCAAGACCTCGGCGTCTACCGGAAGGATGTCGGCCCCTTCTCGATCGAAGCTGTCACGAAAGGATGACCGCAGTGCCTCAGGAGAAGATCACCAACGTGTCCGTTCCCGTGCTGGATCAACAGGCCGCCAAGGCCTTCTACATGGAGAAGCTGGGATTCGAGCTGGTTGTCGAGGCCGAAATGCCCGACATGGACGACAAGTGGATTCAACTCAAGCCGCCCGCCGGGGAAACTTCGATCTCACTGGTGACGTGGCTCCCGTCGCTGTCTCCGGGTTCGCTGGATGGAGTCGTGATGAGCACCGACGACATCGATGCCAGCCGTGCGCAACTCGCGGGCCTGGAGGTGGAGATCACGGACGTTACGGACGCGGAGTGGGGCCGATGGGCGACCTTCCGCGACCTGGACGGAAACGGCTGGGTGCTGGTGCAGATGCCGGAACGTGAGGATTAGCGGAGAGTTGGCTTCAGCGCGGACAGTGCTTGTCGTGCTCCTGCTGGCATGGGTGTCAGGTTGCTCCCATGCGCCGCCGCCGCAAAATCAGCGGGACATTTGCCAGGTCTTCGCGCAGTATCCGGACTGGTACGACTACGCCCGCGATTCCCGGAGCAAGTGGGGAACGCCGGTGCACATCCTCATGGCCTTCGTGCGCCACGAGTCCAGCTACCGCAGCCATGCCAAGCCGCCCAGACGGTGGCTGTGGTTCATTCCATTGGGGCGCCCGTCGTCGGCCCGGGGATATGCCCAGGCCCAGGATCCGGTCTGGGGCGAATACCAGGCAGAGCGGGGCAGGCTGTTCCGCAGCCGCTCGGACATGGAGGACGCCCTCGACTTCATCGGCTGGTACAACCACAAGACCTGGCGGCAACTCGGCATTTCTCGCGACGACCCCGAGAAACTTTACCTCGCCTATCACGAGGGCCGCGGCGGCTATCGACGCGGCACCTGGAAAAAGAAGCCGCAATTGCAGCGTATCGCCAGAAGCGTGGCCGCCACCGCCGGCCGGTACCGCTCGCAGCTCGCCCAATGCGAATCGCGTTTCCGCTGCGACTCCTGGTACCAGGTATGGCCGCTGTGCCGCTGACCATTCCCGGACGCCCGGTATCATTCCTGCGATTCATACGATGCCCGGGTGGCGGGTCCTCAAAAGGCAAATCGTTCCCATGTTCATTTCCGTCATTCCATGCCTCCCCCCTTGCAAACCGCCACGACTCTGTCATAGAGTTCGGTCGCTCATCGGCTTGCGATGAAGAAAAACCAAGGAGTGTCGAAATGAAGCAATTCAGGAACAAATGGGCGGTCCCGGCAGCGCTGCTGGTGTTCGGTATCGCAACTCTGGCGGCCTCGGCCGGAAGCGCCGCGGACATGAAGACCATCACCGTGGGCCGGACCACATCTGCGAGCGGGTTCCACATCCCCTCCTATATCGCCATGGACCAGGGCATCTTCAGGAAGCACGGACTGGACGCCAAATACGTCAGCATGAGCGGCAAGGCCCTGCTCAACGCCGGCATCGCCAAGCAGATCGACTACGTGCCCATCCCCGGCGGCGGCTCCCAGGCTGCGCTCAAGGGCGCCCCGATCACCTACCTGGTGGGCCAGTCCCTCATCTCCCAGTGGACCATTACCGCCCACAAGAGCATCAAGACGGTCGAGGATCTCAAGGGCAAGATCATCGGTCTGGGACGGCCCGGCAGCGCCGACTACGATGAGGCCGACATCGTGCTGTCGAAAAACTTCGGGATGGAGCCAGGGAAGGACTACAAGGTCATCAGCTTCCGGGGTGAGGCCGAAAGGATCGCCGCCATGATCAACGGCGACATCCACGCCGGCCTCCTCACGTTCCCGCACGCCGCCAAGGCCAAGCTTGCCGGCTTCAAGGTCGTGTTGAAGACCGGCAAGTACCTGCCCCGCATCGGTGGCACCTTCTGGGTCCACAACGACTATCTCAAGGCCAATCGGGCAACGGCCAAGGCCTTCATCCACGCCATGGCCGAAGCCGCCGAGTACATGGAGTCCAACAAGGAAGGGTCCGTGGACGTGATCCAGAAGTACTTCGCCATGAAGGACCGCAGGGAAGCCGAAGGCGTCTGGGAGGAAGTGTTCGACCAGTACGGCCCGGACCTGCCTGAAGCCTTGGTCAAGAGCCTGTTCTCTTCCCGCGTCAAGCGCATGATGGCCAAGAACCTCTGGCCCAAGGACAAGCCTCTCCCTGACGTCGAGAAGTTCGTCGCCAGGGATCTTCTGAACGAGACCCTGAGGGAGCGGGGCTACTACCTGCAGCCCAAGCCGCTGTAGACAGACCTTCCAGGCCTGCTTTTCCGGGGCACGCGGGACCGACCCGCGTGCCCCGTGGTCGTGTGGATTCCCGCCCGATGGCCCACAAAAGCTTTTCGGTCGGGCCTTTGTGCAGCCTGCCTCCAAAGACCTTGGAACACACGGAATCGAGAAACAAGCATCTTGCCGATGGACGTTGGGCGCATGGTATGCTTGACAAGGTTCGGAAACCAGGTCCGGGAAATCTGTTTTGCAAGGTAACGTGAAGACGGCGCCGACGGATGCTGACCAAGCCCACCATACGAAACTTCAAGCGCTTCGGTGAAGTCGAGATCGGGCTCGGCAGCCCGGTGGTCTTCATTGGCCCGAACAATTCCGGAAAGACCTCGGCCATGCAGGCGCTCGCCCTCCGGGACATCGGGCTCGGATTGGAGTTCGACTACGCGAACGAAGAGTCCTTCCATTGCCGGCCCCTCCGTCAATCTGACGGCAAAACGCCGGAGCGTATGCCGGTCCCGGAGGAAGCCGGTCATGCGCGGATCGCGTTCCTGCCCCCGATGTCCGGGCTCGCGGCTACGGAAACCCGGCTCGACCTGTCTTCAGCCGGATTCGTGTCGCCAATTTCAAGGCGTTCGCTGCTGTATGACGGGTGTCCTTGCGACCGATCAGTTTGCCGATCTCATATCTGTCGCCGGCCGGCGTAGTCAGGTGCCGATCGTCTTTTACGCTTAAGAGCATCTTGGGACTCCTTTCGCCATGCGATTATAGTTTTTGGTTAGGGGGGCTTATCCCCACGGCGGAATAGACACCCTTGGGTCACCTGCGTCTCATCCGCTGCCAAGGCGTCACAGCGCTTGACAGGGAAGCCATCGAAGGTCAGGATCTGCTTCCCGCCAAAGTTCTCGAAAGATCGTCGAGATTCACCGCGTGTGCTACGAGGAGTCGTTCTGCGTGGACAGTTCAACCTTCCGCAGGCAACATCATGAGCCCGCTACCTCGCCGGCAGGAAACTCCCGCACCCGGCGGACGCCATCGGTCGATGGGCCGATAATGCGGAGCGCTTCGGCCGTTTCATTTTCGGGTAGCGGCTCTTGGCCCTTCGCCTTGCCGGCCTGCGCCACGCTCTTGAGTGACATGAGCTTGTCAGCGCCGGCGATTGCCGCAGCATCGCCGCCATACCACTCGAACCAGGGAAGACCGGCTTTGGTATAGTCCTTCGCTGTGGGCGGGGGAGTCGGCGGACGCTCCCCGCTGATTGCCACCCACTGGACGGAATTGGCCAGAGTAACGAAGCAGCGACTCGCATGCCGCTGGTCCCAGGCGTCCAGGCCATAGGGGTCATCATAGATTTCCTGCTTCATCCGGCCGCCGGGCGCCAAGCCCATCCCCGGCGCTTCGAGCGATTCGCATTCGTAGGAAAGCGATTCGCATGCGTAGGAAGGCAAGTCTTGCTCGTGCCGGGCGATCAGCCTCTGGTATCGTTCGCGCTTCATGGGATAGACGACGATCTGAAGGCCGCCGTGCCTTGCGGCGCCCGTAAGTTGTTCCTCGACGGTGTAGCCTTCGTCCAAGGGCATGGCAACGAACTGACGAATCACTCCTTTCTCGACACAGTAGCCGTCGAGCCACGGCTGTTCCGGCAATACGACATAGTCCTGCGGATCGCGGTTCAGGTGATCTACCCAACTGTCGCCGGTGAGCGCGCAGATTTTACCGGTTGCGATCTTCACCGCGAATGGATAAGCGGACGCGCTGAACCGGCGCACCCCGCCGGTGCTGAAAGCGATCCACATGGCCTCGGTTTGGTGAATCGGCGCGATCACACCGCCGCGGTGGCGCCATTCCTCGGGCAAGCGCCGCACATAGTCGTCCAGATGCCGCAAAGGGAAGGCGCCAAGGCCCGGCGGCAGCGGGTAGTCCCTGCCGTCGTCCGGGATTCGCAAGGTGCGCTGAAACTTGATGGCGCAGTGCGCCTCATCGTGGATTGCGGGAAACCTGAATACCAGTCTGTCGTACTCCAGCGTGATCATCGTCGGTCCCTCCTCACCATTCGCCGTCCCGCACCTCGCGCACTACGCGAAGAATGGCGTCGTCCGGTGCTTCCCTTAGTTGTCTGATCAATTCCGCGAACAGTGCGGGTCGCTTGCGGATGATCTCCTGAAGATCGCTCGACACTTTCCCCGCCATGGCCAAGAGCACGTCGGGATCCTCGCCCAGCTCCCGTGCCAGACGCACAGCCGTCGCCTCCGAGGGAGGCGGGACGTCGCCCCGCTCGATCTTGCTCAAATAGGCAGGCTCGATGCCGATGCGCAGGGCCGTCTGGCGCACCGAAAAGCGCCTGTCCTTCAGCCGCAGATGCTCACGCCGGTGGCGTATGGTTTTGCCGAAATATGTCATGTGTCCTATCTAGTACACATTTCTGTCAACGTCAAGACCCGGGTCTGCCCGAAAACGCACTGCTCATCCAACCGGTGACCAGGCCGGCGCGCCCTTAGAACGTCTTCACCTGCTCCGGCCGCCAGCGGCTCAGGCGGTTCTCCAGCTTCTTGACGGCCAGGGTCATCACGAGGGAGATGCCCATGAACAGGACGAGGCCGGCGAAGACCACGTCCACCACGTAGTTGCCCGCGGCCGCGGCCATGAGGTAGCCGACGCCCTGATTGGCGCCGAAGAATTCTCCCACCACCACGCCGAGGATGGCGCGGCCGATGGCGAGCCGCAGGCCCGCGATGATGTAGGGGAGGGAGTTGGGCAGCACCACGATCTTCATGAGCTGCCATTCGTTGGCGCCGAAGGAGCGGACCACGTTGACGAGCACGCGGTCCACGTTCTTGACGCCTTCGTAGGTGTTGATGAGGAGCGGGAAGAGGGCGCCGATAAAGACGATCACCACTGTGGACCAGATCCCGAAGCCGAACCAGAGCACCACCAGCGGCAGGAATACCAGCCGGGGGGTGGCGTTGAACGCGGTCACGAAGGGGTCGAACATGGCGTTCAACGTGTCGAAGCGGCCCATGACCAGCCCCACCGGCAATCCCACGGCGATGGAAAGCCCGAGCCCGATGACGAACTCGCTGGCGCTGACGTAGAAGTGAAACGCCATCTCGCCGGAGGTGGTCATCTCGAAGAGCTTGATCGCGATGTGGTACGGGGTGGTGAAGAAGAGCGCCAGTCCCTTGGGCAGCGTCACCACCACGGGCAGCAACTCCCAGCCCACCAGGAACAGCACGATGAAGCCCCATCCCAGGATGGGCTCCTCGTTCTCCCGGTACTGTGCGAGGTAGCGGTTCATCGTGTTTCCTGGGTCCGCCAGGGAGCGATGGCGAGCTCGGCCTTGCGCAGGCCCTGGGTAAAGATGACGGCGATGATCATCAGCACGAGAATGCACACGAACATCTGCGCCAGTTGGTACATGTCGCCGTACCAGATCAGCGCGTGGCCGATGCCCTCGGAGGCGGCGTAGAACTCGCCGACGATGATGCCGACGATGCCCCGGCCGATGGCGATCCTGGCTCCCGCCACGATGTAGGGCAGGGTGCTCGGCAGGATGACCTTGAGGTAGAGGTCGCGCTCCTTGCCGCCCAGGGACTTGACCACGTTGATGAGCAGCGTGTCCACCGACCGGACGCCGGCGAAGGCGTTGAAGATGAACGGGAACACCGCCAGGAGGAAGATCAGGATGGCCTTGCCCTTGACCCCCACGCCGAACATGACGATGAGGAGCGGCGCCAGCGCCACCAGCGGGCTGGCGTACATGGCGGTAAGGAACGGGTCCAGGGTGAACGCCACCCGCCGCCTCCAGCCCATGACCACCCCCAGCGGGATGCCGACGACCACCGCGGCCGCGAACCCGAACACGAACGGCCTGCCGCTGACGTAGAGGTCCTTCCAGAGCTCGCCGCTCAGGATCAGATCTCCCGTCGCCTCGGCCATCAGGGACGGCTTGGTGATGAAGAACGGGTTGAACGCGAACACGTAGGTCAGCAGGAACTCCCACACGAGGAAGAAGCCCACCACGGCGCCCGCCCCGAGCAGGAACCGCACGCTGCGTTCCGACAGCCCCTTGAATCCCATATGACTCTCTCTACTCTCTCGGGTTCAGCTCGTCCTTGAGGGTGTTCCAGATGTCGAGCTTGATGTCGTTGAATTCCGGCGACAGCCGCATCTCGTAACCCCGCGGCCTCGGAAGGTTGATCTTGATGATCCGCTTGGTCCTGCCGGGCCTGGCGGTCATGACGATGACGCGGTCCGACAGATAGGCGGCTTCCTCGATGCTGTGGGTGACGAACAGAACGGTCTTCTTGTGCTTGTCCCAGATCTGCAGCAGCTCGGCCTGCATGAGGTCCCGGGTCTGGGCGTCCAGCGCCGCGAAGGGCTCGTCCATGAGCAGCACCTCGGGGTCCGTGGCCAGCGCCCGGGCAAGACCCACCCGCTGCTTCATGCCTCCGGACAACTCGTGCGGAAAGTGTCCCTCGAACCCGGTGAGCCCAACCAGGTTGACGAGCTCCTGGGCTCGGGGGCGGCGTGTGGCGACCGGCTCTCCCTTGAGCTCCGGACCGAGCTCCACATTGGCCATGACCGTCCGCCACGGCAGCAGGCCGAACTCCTGGAAGACCATGGCGCGCTCGATGCCCGGACCGGTGATCTTCTTGCCGCCGATCTCCATCTCGCCCCGGTCGGGCTTCAGGAGCCCCAGCAGCACGTTCAGGAACGTGCTCTTGCCGCAGCCCGACGGCCCCACGATGGAGACGAACTCGCCGCTGTTCAGCTCGATGCGGAAATCCTTGAGGGCGGTGACCGGATCCCGGTTCTTGGGTGTGAACGTCAGCGTAATGTCGGTGGATCGGATGTAGGGTTCCATCGGCCCCGAAGCTACTACAATGACGGTGGGGTGACAAGTGGCGCGCCCGCGTCCGGGTGGATTCCATTGCACCAGGGTCGGCGCCGGGGCGCCGACCTGCCGGACGCGGTTCGGGAAGCGAGCGGCAAGGGCAGCGGGCGCACTCGCAGGATCAGATGAGAGGGGAGTTGAGACGAGGTGGTGGGAGTGGCGACGAGTTATTTGACACGCCCTGTTGGAGCGACTACGTTCCAACACCTTAGAGCGATGCGTATCGTTTTGATCAATCTTGATCGGGCTTCTGAGCGACGGGCGCGCATGGCTCGGAAGTTTGCCGCAGTCGGCCTTGCCTATGAGATCAGGAAGGCCATGGACGGGCGGTTGTTGTCGGCGGACGATCTTGCCCATGTTGATTGGGCGAGCCAGCGGCATTTCGGTATCCCTCCGCCGACCGATGGCGCCATCGCCCTTTGGTTGACGCAGCGTGCACTGTTGCAGGACCTTGTGGAGAACGGTCCTGAAATGATGGCGATTTTCGAGGACGATGCGTTGCTTGAGCCGGGGCTTCCCGACGTCTTGAAGGCATTGGAGCGGAAACCGTTCAGCTTCGACATTGTCGCATTGAACAGGAGACATCCCAAAAGGCGCTTCTTTCCTTGCATCTCGCTGACGGACCGGCATACGGTCGGAAGAGTACGGTTCTCGGACAGTGGGGGAGAGGGCTACGTCATCACGCGGAGCGCCGCCAAGCGCTTTCTGGAGGCCACACCGAGGATGATCTGGCCGGTTGACCACGCGGTCTTGCGTTTCTGGATCAATGGGCTCAACGTGTTCTACGTCGAGCCGCCGGTGGTCCGCCATGCCGGATACGAGGGTTCCCTGATCGAAGGCAATCCGGTTTCCAGCCGCCTGCGAGCGGAGACGAACCACTCCCTCGGTTTTTGGCGGCGAACTCTGACGACCGTTTCGCGTGGTGTGCAAAAGTATATTGCGTTCCGCAGACTTCTGCATGGCGATCGGCACAACGGGGCGCTGCCGCTTATCCGACCCTGACGACTCTTCGCGCATACGCCTGACGGGAATCAGACACTTGGCGACAGGAGGAAGCTGGCCATCCCATGAGAAGAAAGATCCGTAAGGGAATCGAACGGACAGGGTGGTACAGAGCCTTCCGGAGAAGGATCGCGCTCCGCAGATTGGAACGGTGCCGGCCTGGATCGGCGACATGGTTCGTCGAGACCGAGATCAAGTACGGCGGCTTCATTGAAAACGTACTGATGAAGCGTTCAAGTGCCTATGACACCGGCGATCCCGAGCGCCACAGGCTGCTGCAGGGGGGCGATCGGATGGGGATGAGAGCACACGGGTACGCGGCCAAGTATTCCCAGTACGTTGCACCTTATTTGACGACGCGGGCTCCGCTTGTGGTAGTGGAAGTCGGGATTCTGACGGGTATCGGGCTGGCGTTATGGTCCGATCTTTTTCCGAAGGCCCGAATCATAGGACTCGACATTGACCTGAGTCATATACGAGATAACATCGCCAACCTCAAGCAGATGGGCGCTTTTCGAGAACGAGAACCGGAACTCTACCAGTTCGATCAATTCGAACCGAATCGATGTTTTCTGGCAGATATTCTCGAAGGCGATAGAATTCACGTCGTTGTCGATGATGCCGATCATAGTTCCGACGCGATTTTGAAGACCATGGAGAGTGTGGCGCCTCATCTCAGTGAGCAGTTCGTGTATTTCATCGAGGACAATCGCTTGGTCGACATCGACATCCGCTTCCTTTATCCGTCGTACAAGGTGGAGAAATCGGATGAGTTGACGATCGTTACGCACGGAGTTTCCGACTGAGTGGTTGTCGACGAACGAAAAGTCCGCCGGTACGGCTTGAACGCCTGAATCGCCTTCCAGGGACCCTCGCGTGCATATCGCTCTTGTCATTCCGGACCTTGTCGGCGGCGGCGCCGAACGGTCGGTGCTCATCCTGGCCCAGGGGTTGCTCGACCGTGGCCACAAGGTTGATGTGGTTCTGTTCCGAACCCGAGTTGATTACCCGGTTTCCGAAGGTGCGCGGCTGTTCGTGATGGATCGCAGGCTGGACGGACTCGCGGCAGATGGCGCCGCGGAGGCTCCTGCCCGCCGGGTCCACCTCCCCGCGCCTTTCAGTCCGTTGGATTGGGCGCGCATGGCGTACGCCGTCCGTTGGAATCCGCTTTGCCTGCCCGCGCGGCGCCACGTCCGCCAGGCTCGCGCCCTCGCAGGCTACATGGAGCGTGAGAAGCCGGATTGTGTATTGCCGAACCTTGCCAGCGCGAGCATTGCGACACTCTGGGCAGCGGGTCTCCTTGCCGTACCCCCGCCGATCATACCCATCTTTCGCGATATCGTTCGATACGGGACATCCCGCCGCCGCGACCTGCGCCGAAGCCGGCGTCTGTTCACCGGCGCCGCTCGTTTCGTGGGCGTGTCTCAGGGGGTCTCCGCAAGTTTGGCGGCGACCATGGGAATGTCGGACGATAGCATCACGACCATCTACAATCCGGTGGTAAGCCCCGACCTTCAAGTCAGGATGGCGGAGCCTCCGGACCACCCCTGGCTCCTGGACGGAGAAGAGCCCGTCATTCTCGCGGCGGGACGCCTGTCGTATCAGAAGGACTATTCCACCCTCATCAAGGCCTTTGCCCGACTCGTTGCGCGGCGTTCGTGCCGCCTGATCATCCTTGGCGAGGGACGCCGCCGGAAGGTGCTTGAAAGACTTGTCGAGGATCTGCGCCTCAACGATCGGGTGTCGTTGCCGGGATGGGTCGAAAATCCTTTCGCATTCATGTCCCGCGCGTCCCTCTTCGTATTGTCGTCAAGACACGAGGGACTGCCCGGGGTTCTGATTCAGGCACTCGCGTGCGGTTGTCCGTGCGTGAGCACCGATTGTCCGTCGGGTCCCGCGGAAGTGCTTCAGGACGGTCGAGTGGGGCCACTTGTTGTGGTCGGGGACGAGGCGGCGTTGGCGGAGGCGATGGCTCGTACCCTTGATCAACCGCCCGACGGTCGGGAGTTGAAGCAGCGGGCCGCGTATTTCTCCGTGGACCGTGCCGCTGCCGCCTACGAGGACCTGCTGTCCACCGTTGTGCCGTCACGCCTGACCGGACGGTCGGTGAAATGAAGGCCGGCAACCTCCACGTCCGAAGACCACGGCGTCGCGATGGCATCCCGCGATCGTCGAGTGCTCCCCTTGCGGAAACGCCCTAACGGGGTGTCTACCTGGCCATGGAAAAGGCGCTTGGCTATCGGGAGTGTATTCCAATACGGAAGTGAGCGTGAAGCATGCTTGACCTCCCCTGGACTTTCCTCAGGAAAGTTCGGCGAACCCGAAGAGAGAGAAAAAGACTTTCGGAGATAAACAGGATCGGATGCCATGCAGCATCTCTCAGGACCGCGAACCCGGAGCGTTTGCGCGAAGTCTTTTCTTCGTACGAAACAGATTCGCTGTGGAACTCGGCCATCCGGAAGTTGACCCTTTGCCATATTCCGGATGGATCGGGTGGCGTCAATCCTGGAGACCGAAGGGCGCTCTTTTATCTGATCTGCGCCTTCAAGCCCCGGTCCATTCTGGAAATCGGAACGCACATCGGCGCGTCAACGGTGCATCTAGCCATGGCGCTTCACATGAACCGGACGTTCGGTCATGGCGGGGATCCCGGCGGGCTTGCCACCACTCCAACCCGTGCCTCAATGGCCGAAAGACCCGGGCTGGTATCCGTGGACGTGGCGGATGTCAATGATGCCGTTTCGAAACCGTGGCTGAAACATGGAACGAAACACTCTCCCGTCGAGATGGCAAGACGGATGGGTACCGGGCATCTCGTCGAGTTCGTCGTTGATCATTCACTCGATTATCTGAAAAAGTCCCACGACAGGTTCGATTTCATTTTTCTCGACGGTGATCATGGCGCGGAGACGGTGTATCAGGAAATACCCAGTGCCCTTGGTGCGCTGGACCAAGGCGGCGTCATTCTGTTGCACGACTATTTTCCCGGCTTGCGACCGCTGTGGATGGACGGCTCGGTAGTTTCGGGTCCCTTTCTCGCCATCGAGCGCCTCAGGAACGAAGGCGCCGACTTCATCGTTTACCCTCTGGGCAAACTGCCTTGGCCAACGAAGTTGCGGTCGAACGTCACGAGCCTGGCTCTTCTCGTAAAACCGGAGGGGCGAGGAGTGTGAGGCGGTCCTTTGAGACGGGACGGCCGTGGCCCGCTACCGGTGCGTTTCGCACCACGCCGCCAGCGCAAGCACGCGAAAGTCCCGTCGCCGGAATTTTCCATGCCGCAGGCGAAGGGATGCGGAGCGTGCCGCGCCGGGTTTCATGAGTCCGTGTTTGGAAACGGTTTCGTTGTTCAACAGATCTGCCGCCCATTCCCGGAGCGGCCCTTTCAGCCACGAGTCCAGGGGGCCTCCGAAACCCTGTTTCGGTCTTTCGAACAGGCGTTCAGGAACGCGGCGGCCCAGCACCTTCCTGAGTATGCGTTTGGTGCCCAGGGACCCCGCCTTCATCGCCGGGGGCAGACGGTAGCTGAATTCCACGACTCGATGGTCGAGAATCGGCACCCGGACTTCCAGGGAAACGGCCATGCTTGCCCGGTCAACCTTTGTCAGTATGTTGTCCGGAAGATAACCCGACATATCAACGTATTGTTGTCGTTCTGCCGCGGACAGGAACTCACTCTGCTCAAGGCAGCGGTTCACCATGTTGGCCGTAAGTCCCGTCCCGGCAGCTTTTCTGCCGCCGTGTGTCAGGTAGTGGTGGATCAAGGCGGGATCATGAATTCCGTCTGCCAATATGCCCAGTTCTTTTCCCGAGTAGTCCCCCCGCGAGTCCGAGTCCATTCCCGGAATCCTCCAGACCCTGGGCCTCAGACGCCGTGGCGTCATCCGGATGGACTTGCTGAACAATGCTTTTGCGAGTGGACTGTATCCCAGTGCCGGATGCTTCAGCAATCTGTCCGCTGACACGTGCCGGTCGTAGCCGCCAAAGACTTCGTCGCCGCCGTCTCCCGAAAGCGCCACGGTCACCCGAGTTCGCGCCAACCGCGATAACAGCAGCGTTGGAAGGCGGGATGGGTCGGCGAACGGTTCGTCGTGATGCCCCATGACTGCCGGGCCGTGCTTCTGTATCTCCTTGGGGTCGATGTAGTGTTCGCAATGATCCGTGCCCAGATGTTCCGCGATGGCCTTGGCGTAGGGCGCTTCATCGAAGGCGCCTTCCGAAAACCCGATGGAAAAGGTCTGCACCGGCCTGCTTGCCTGCTGCTGCATGAGCGCGACGACGGTGGACGAATCGATACCGCCGGAGAAGAACGCGCCGAGGGGAACGTCAGCAACCATGCGGCGCCCGACGGCATCGGCGAGCAGGCAGTCCAACTCTTCCGTCGCATCCTCGAAAGTGCCGGTGTACCGATCGGCATGGCCCTTGCGCGCGGCCTCCTGCAACGTCCAGTACGGCGTGTGCCGTATCCGTCCCGGAAACGCGTTGTCCACTCGAAGAATGGCGCCCGGTTCAAGCTTCCTGGCCTCGCGGTAGATGCAGAACGGCGCCGGAATGTAGTCAAGGGCCAGAAACGCTTCGACGGCATCGCGGTCGACCGAGAAAGTGAACTCGGGATGAGCCCGCAACCCCGTGAGCTCTGACGCGAAAAAGAAATGTCGCGTGTTTGCACTGTAATACAAGGGTTTGATGCCAATGCGATCGCGGACGAGGAACAGGCTTCGATCCGTGCGGTCCCATACGGCGAAGGCAAACATGCCGATGAGGCGTTCGACGGTCCGCTGGACGCCCCAGGCCGCACAGGCTTCCAGAACGACTTCCGTATCGGAATGGCCCCGGAACCGTGTGCCCCGGCTTTGAAGCTCGGACCGGAGTTCGCCGCTGTTGTAGATCTCGCCGTTGTAGGAGATCACCCATTGTCCAGAGACGGAGACCATCGGTTGCGCTCCGGCCGGTGAGACATCGACGACGGATAGTCTTCTGTGACCGATACCCACACCCGCATCGGCATCGACCCATACGTCCCCGGCGTCCGGCCCCCGATGCTCAAGGGGAGCAATCATCTTCCACGTGTTTTCCTCAAGTGGCGTCGTGGAACGTGGGCTCCACTCGATGAATCCGGCGATGCCGCACATTACAGATATCCCTCAACAACAGGAAGGTGAACGCGATAAAGGGTCAGGCAACTCCAGAACACTGAAATATCTGCCTGACATGTAACATGTCTGCCGCGTCGACCACAGTAGACGGTTCCGAAATCTGGTCCAGGGCTGCGTTGAGCTGCGCAAACAACGGAATGCCAGAGAACCTGTGGCCGCGTTCGAAGGGCTTGGCCGGCTCCTTGCCTCGACTATCCTCCACCCAACTCGTTTCCCGATGCTGTCGGATCGACGGTGTGGGTCACGCTGGTGGACAACATGAGTGCCGTTTGCCATCATACCAGAGGATGAGCACCCCCGATCAGTCGCCGGTTGGAACTGGAGAGCGTCCTGACATCTCTTCCCTGAGTGGCCGGTTGCCGCGTGCGACACGCCAAAAACGCGGATGATCTTGTGCCATCCCGCGCACACCCGCCGTGTGAGCAGCCAGCTAGCTGCCGAAGAGATGGACTCGAACGTTCGGGTCACTGAGGAGACCCATGCACATCACTTTGGTCCTCCCGAATCTCAAGGGTGGCGGTGCGGAACGGGTGGTGCTCAATCTGGCTCAAGGTCTGATCGACCGTGGGCACCGTCTCGATATCGTGTTGATCCGACCTCTGTTTCACTACGTCAAGGAAATTCCCGTGAACGCACGGCTCTTCGCCGTGGACGGCATCCCGGCCCGTTTCTCGAAAGAGGACGGCGCTCCTCCGTTCGTCCGGCTGTCACACCTGCCCGCGTCTTCAAGGGGCTTCAACTGGTTGCACGTCGCGCGCGCCTTCGGCCGGGATCTCTTTCATTGCCGGCCTGATCTCAAGTTGCTGCACAGGGCTCGTGCCATCGCATCCTATATGGCGCGCGAAAGGCCTGATTGTGTTCTGCCGAGTCTTCCTCGCGCGAAGGTAGCGACTCTCCTGGCTGGTTGTTTCCTTCCCGAACAACCGCCCATCATACCCATTGTCCACAGCAACTATGAACGTAGGCGCACCCGAGACCGGTACCGATTGCGGCGTCTGGTGGGGTGCGCGGCGCACTTTGTCGGTGTATCTCAAGGCACCTCTGAACGTTTGGCCGCCGTGGTCGGGGCGCCGAATGGCGGCATCACGACCATATACAACCCGGTGGTTACGCGGACGCTTCAAAACGGAATGACGGAGCGTCCGCTGCATCCTTGGCTCCTGGACGGCGGTGCGCCGGTGGTCCTGGCGGTCGGTCGGTTGGAAAGGCCCAAGGATTTTCCGACCCTCCTCAAAGCCTTTGCCCGACTTGCGTTGCGCCGGCCGTGCCGTTTGATCATTCTTGGCGAAGGGAAGGAGAGGAAGAAGCTCCAAGGACTCGTTCAGAAGCTCAAGCTCGATGATCGCGTCTCTCTCCCTGGTTGGGTGGACAATCCATTTGCGTACATGTCCCGCGCCGCTTTGTTCGTGCTGTCCTCGATACACGAAGGTTTTTCGATGGTCCTGGTGGAGGCGTTGGCTTGCGGCTGTCCCTGCGTCAGCACGGATTGCCCGGCCGGCCCTGTGGAAATACTTCAGGACGGCAAGTTCGGACCGCTGGTTGCGGTCGGCGACGAAGTAGGATTGGCCGAGACCATGGACCGCGTCCTCGATCGGCCGCCGGACAAACGGATGTTGCAGCGACGGGCAGCGGACTTCTCGGTGGACACGGCAGCCTCGGCTTACGAAGGGCTGATCCAGACTATTGTGTCCAGCGGTGAGTGCCGGCCCAGGCCGTCGGCGCGTAAGGGTGCGGGTCGAGCAGCAGATAGCCGGTAATGTCCGACTTCATTGATACGGCCTCGGGGTTGTTCCATCGCTTTGCCGCAAGCGGAGTTCTGCCGGCCTCGTGGTTGCGGGACGTGGACCCTGCCAGCGTGGTGAGAGCCAGGCGCACCGGAAGGCTCTCCCTCGAGATCGTCACCCATTGCTGGCGGTACGGCCACTTCCTGACTTACCAACTCAGCTCCCTCGTAAACCATCGCACCGAGAAGCTCGACGTGACCATGACCGTGTACCATGCGCCCGACGACGAATCGGTCGTGCGCGTGCTGCGGTTCTTCGATGGCATTGACGTTCCCGGCGTCTCGTGGTGTTGGCGGCCGCTGCCCCGAGAGCGGCTTTTCCGCCGCAGCATCGGCCGCAACCTTGCCGCCCAGGTGACTCCGGCCGACTGGATCTGGTTCGCCGACGCCGACATCGTGTTCCACGAGGGCTGCCTCGACACGCTGGCGGAGGTGTTGCAGGGACGGGACGACGTGCTGGTGCATCCCGGAACGATCCTGGGCACGTCCTTGCTGCCGGAGGACCATGAGATCCTGAGGCAAGGCCGCGCCGCCCCCGCCGTCCGCGAGATCCCGATCGAAGAGTTCCGTCCCTACAACGGAAACCACGCCAAGGCCAAGGGATCCTTTCAGATCACCCACGGCGACGTGGCGCGAGCCTTTGGTTACTGCAGGTCCATCGGCCTTTATCAGCGGCCCGCGCCGCGCTGGCGCAAGACCTACGAGGACCGGGCGTTCCGATGGCTCTTGGGCACGAACGGCACACCCATCGACATTCCGGGCGTCTGCCAGATCCGCCATGCCGCCAAGGGACGGTACAGGAAGGACTCGGTGACCGGAAGGGTGCGCTCCTTCATACGGAGAAGCCGGGACCGGCGTGGGTGAGGCCGTTTGATGTGGCGTGCCGGGCGTTGGTCATGAGTGCCCGGCCGATGGCGAGCATCTGCTGCTCGCCCCCGACAGGTTGCGGCCGTTCGAGTTCTTGCGCGACTCCGCCATGGCCACATTGTCCTCCGCGGCAAGTCCACCGAACACGGACGTGATCTGAAACGAGCGCGCCAGACCGAGACGGGCGCGCTCATCGACCGGTTTGCGGATGATGTCCCGGCCGCCGATGTGAATGGCGCTCTGGTTCGCGCGGCCTTGCCGGACGGCTTGCCGTGGTCACTGTGCGTCATGCGCTTGGCCGGCTTGCGAAGGCTCCGGGCGCCGTCTTCCATCCACCGTTCGCCCAACTTGATCTCGAACGCCGCCCAGCGACCATCAGCCGCCTCCACGACGGCGTCCACTTCAGCGCGGGGCTTTTGTCGCCAAACTCGGCGGTCAACTTCGACATGGTCGCAGGGGTGGCCACGTTGCGAGCCAGCGACCGTAGGAGATGCCCCACCTTGTTGGGATCCCGCGACTTCCCGCTCACCCTTGATATGTCGGCGCGACGGATTTCATCCAGATAGCAGCGGTTCGCGCGCAAGGTCTGTGGCAGCGCATTGCCGAGGTTGCCAGGCCAACCGCCGGCGCATATGAGTTCCGCGACGCTTGTGATCGATAGTTCGGACTGCTTCGCTCGTTGTTCGTCGCCGTCCAGAAGCCCTCGCAAGGAGATCTCCCCAGTGGAGCGTCCGATCCCGTACAGTGACAACGGGCGCATGCGCGGAGTCCGGCAAGCTGGGCATTTTAGGGGAACGGTAGTCCTGTCATTCCACGAGGCAAGATGCCAACGGGTGAATCGGCGGAAGGCCAGCGGGTAATTCGGCGTAAATTCAACGGGTGAATCGGGGATTCACACAGCGCGCGTTATGCTGGCACAGGCGGGCGGGAAGGTCTGGCTGCAGGTCTTGTAATCCTGCCTCAGCTCGCCTCCCGATAGAGGTCCAGCGCCTTGACCACCGGGGCGTCGCTCATGGACAGGAGGATGGCGTCGGTGTCGGCGGAGGGGTTGGCGTGGGCGTGCTGTTGCCACAGCGGCACGACGAAGGAGTCGCCCTGCCGCCAGTGGAACTCCCGGCCGCCGATGATGGATGTGCCCTCACCCCGGTACACGTAGTAGATGACCGTGCTGGTGTGCCGGTGGGGCAGGGTCTCGTGGCCGGGTTCCAGAAGCTGGACGGCGCACTGGATCGTGGGCATGGTGGGCTCGCCGGTGACGGGGTTCAGGAATTCGAGCAGGTAGCCGTCATACGGATCCCGGCCCGAACCGTTGCGCCTGAGCCGCTCCAGGCTCCGCTCCGTGTCGGCCCATTTGTAGTGGAAGAATTGCCTGGACGGCTCCACCGCCGGCCGCGCGTGGCCGTAGAACCCCGCCACCTCCTCGCTGGTTGCCTCCAGGGTCTGCTGCTCCTGGTGGTAGGGCTCGAAGAAGAGTTGGTGCAAGGCCTGCGTCAGTGGGATGTCGAGTCCGTCAAGCCAGATGATGGGCTTGCCCGAGCGGTTGACGTGGTCGTGCCACGTGAGCTGGGGCGTGAGGATGAGATCGCCCTCTTCCATTACGCACTGCTGGCCGTTGACCATGGTGTAAGCGTCCCGGCCTTCGAGTACGAAGCGGAAGGCCGCGGCCGTGTGGCGGTGCGTGCGGGCGTACTCGCCGTCCTTCACGTACTGGAACGAGCAGTGGATGGTGTGGGTGGTGCCGTGGCCGCCGGGGATGCCGGGATTCAGCAGCCGCACGGTACGGCGCTCCGCGTCGTCGAGGTTCACCACCTCTCCGGCCCGGATCAGACTCTCGTGGACGTCCTCCCAGCGCCACAGGTGAGGCTGCACGCTGGTGACGGGGTAGGGGGGCAGGTCCTCCAGCCCCAGGTTCCAGTGACCTTCCAGGCTCTTCTCGGTCATGTCGCGGTTGAGTTGCTCGATCGAATCGACGATGCTCTCCTGTTTCACGTCGCCTCCTTCCCCGTCGGAACGGACACGATGCCAGAGTACACGACTGGCGGGACAAGTGAAACGATCTTCGCCAAGGCCAACCGCCCGACAGGGTGCGCCGCGCCGGCAAGAATCGTTGCAATTAACCCCGCAGCCCGATATGTCATCATTTCGTCTCGCACGTTTCGTTTTCCACACCGCCAACGCAAGGAAGCCGCATGTTGGTCATCTCCGAAAAGCAGGTAAAGGAACTTCTGGACCTCGACGAGCTGATCTCCGCGCTGGAGCAGGCTCACGTCCAGTTCTCCGCGGGCAAGGTCGTGATGCCGGTGCGCTTGGTGGTGCCATTGCCGGAGATACAGGGCCGGATTACCAGCATGCCGGCGTTCATGAGTGAGGAGAAAGCTCTCGGGATCAAGATCATCTCCTACTTTCGGGACAACCCGAAGCAGGGCCTTCCGCCCATTCTGGCCACCATTTCGCTTTACAGCACCGAGACGGGGAAGCTGCTGGTGCTGATGGACGGAGTCTACATTACGGCTATCCGCACTGCGTGTGCATCAGCCATGGCCACCAAGGCGCTGGCGCGGCCGGAAACGCCGGTGCTGGGAGTCCTGGGCGCCGGCACACAGGCCCGGACCCACATCCGGGCACTGAGCAGGGTCCGCTCCATCGAGCGGGTGCTCATCTGGAGCCCGACGCGCACCAGCGCGATATACGTCAAGGAAGAGCTGGAGGGAGAACTCGGCATCGGGATCCATCCGCAGGACTCCGCCGAGGCGGTGGTTCGCCAGGCGGACATCCTGACCACGGTGACGGACGCGGCCGAGCCCGTCCTCGAGGCCGAGTGGCTGAAGCCCGGCGTTCACATCAATGCCGTCGGCTCCCACAGGCCCGAGGCTCGGGAGATGGGCAGCGATACGGTCAAGCGGGCGACGGTGGTGGTGGATTCCCTGGACGCCATCAACACCGAGTGCGGGGACATCCTGCTGGCCCTCAAGGAAGGCGCCATCACGCCGGACCACCTGCGCGGCGAGATCGGCGAGGTGCTGTCCGGCGCCAGGCGGGGACGGACCGGCGACGACGAGATCACCCTGTACAAGTCGGTGGGAATCGCGGCGCAGGACGTGGCCGCCGCCAGCCTGGTCCATCGGCGGGCCCTGGAGCAAGGAGTCGGAACCGAGGTGGAGATGTAGCGGAGGGGAACGCCTGTCTAGGACCGCTTCCATAACGTCCGACTCGGAACAGATTCATGGACGCGAACGAAGCCCGACAACGCATCGAGCAACGACTGGACGAAGACGAGGTCCGCCGGCTTCTGGTCAAGCTGCTGCAGACGCCGAGCCCCCAGACGGAACTGCTCGAAAAGGAGCCGCAGGTGCTGGCGCTGATCCGCGACGTGGTGCGGCCCGAGCTCGAGGTCGAAGGCGTCAGCGCCGCCATCGACGACGTGGGCAATCTCACGGCGCGGCTGCCGGGCCAGGGAACGGCCCCGGGGCTGTTGCTGGTGTCTTACGCCATGAACGCCGCGCCCAGCACCATGCCCAACCCGTATTCCGGGGAGATCGTCGACGGCGCGCCCTACGGGCTCGATGGCCCATGCATCTGGGGACGCGGCGCGTGCGAGCAGAAGGGCAGCCTGGCGGCCATGCTCATGGCGGTGAAGCTCATCGCGCGGGGCCGATGGGAACTGCCCGGAGACCTCTACTTCGTCACCAGCACCGCGGGTGAAAGCGGCAAGCACGAATCCCTCGACCACGTACTGTCGAGGGGTGGCATCGATGCGGGCTGGGGCCTCATCGACGGCCCGCCCGAGATCCAGTTGGGCAACAAGGGCCGCATCGACGTTCGCGTCGTCGTGCGCGGCCGCCAGGCCCACAGCAGCCGCCCCTGGGACGGCGTCAACGCCGTGGACGGCGCCGTCAAGGTGCTGGAGAAGCTCGCGCCGCTGATGCCCTATCCCGAGGACAGGAGCCACCCGGAGCTGGGCCGGGTTTCCCTCACCTCCACCGCCATCGAGAGCTACCCCAAGTCGACCCACACCATTCCGAGTGAGTGCCACATCAGGATGGACCGCCGGCTGCTGCCGGGGGACGACGCCGACCGCGCAGTGCAACAGCTCGCCGAAGCCATCGGACCTGTCGATCCCTGGGAGGTGACGCTGGAGAAGGAAGAGTTCATGTATCCCTGCGAGGTGGCGAAGGACGCCGGGCTGGTGGTGGCCTTGGGCGGCGCCATCCGGACCATGCTGGGGCGGGAGCCGGAATACAGCTTTTCCACCGCCGCCAATGACACCGGACTGCTCAACGTCCGGGGGATAGAGACGGTGAACTACGGTTCCCGCGCCGTCCGGTTCCAGCACACGGACAACGACCTCGTGCCCCTCAAGAGCGTGGTCGAGGCGGCCAAGGTGTTCATGTTCATGGCGCTGCACCGCTGACGCGGCGAAGCGTCGGATCGTGGACGCAACGGTTCCAGGACAGTCCAGGTAGACAGTTCAGGCAAGTCTCCGGGAGGTGACAACATGCCAATGACCGACGCCAGGTTCATCGACGTGGACGGAGTTCGGACACGCTACTTCGAGAAGGGTACCGGGGAGCCGCTGGTGCTTTGGCACGGCAGCCACTTCGGCACCGAGGATGCCTGCGACAGCGCGCTGGACTGGGAGCCCAACTTCGACGGGCTGGCCGAGTCGTTCCGGGTCATCGCGGTGGATAAGCTCGGTCAGGGCCACACCGACAACCCCAAGACCGACGGCGACTACACCCCCGCCGCGGTGGTGGAGCACGCCTACGGGTTCCTCAAGGCCATGGGGCTCCGGGACGTTCACGTGGGCGGGCATTCCCGAGGCGGCTACGTCGTGGCTCGGCTGACGCTGCTGCATCCGGAGATCGCCAGGTCCTGCATCATCGTGGACAGCGGCACCCTTTCGCCGGGCCCCTCGCTCACCGAGCTGGTGATGGCGGGGAGGCCCGAGCCGTACCTCAGCCGGGAGAGCCAGCGATGGGTCGTGGAGCATTACTCCTACGGCGTCGGGCACATCACGGAACGGTGGATCGACGCGGCGGTGGAGATCGCTGAGTTGCCCAAGTATCAGGAATCCGTGCGCAAGATGAGCGGGGAGGGGTTGAAGGACAAGCTGTTCATGCCGAACCTCATTCTCGACAAGGAGGAGTGCCTGCAATGGATGATGGAGGGCCGGCTCAAGACCCCGACCTTGGTGGTGTGGGGCTACAACGATCCCACCGCTCAATACAAGAGGGGCCTCTCACTGTTCGAGTTCGTCGCCGGCAGCACCGAGAACGCGCAGATGCACGTCATCAACAAGGCGGGTCACTTCTGTTACCGGGAGCAGCCGGAGCAATTCAATCAAGCGGTCAAGGGCTTCACCGCGAGCCTCGGTTGACGGGACCGCCGAGCCGACCCCCCAGGCCTGCCTCGTGACTGCGCAAACGTACCCGGCGTCTTCTCAGAGGTGCAGTGGAACGGCGTCCTTGAGAGAGATGGCCCGGGTGGTGACCCGGGCGTCGTAGGGATAGACCTCGACGCCGGCCTTGACCGCCCGGCGCAGCCAACGTCCGTACTCGGGGTCGATCTCGTCCGCGGGTCTGATGGAGGGGCAGGGCCCCCTCTGGATCACGAACAGCAGCACCGCCCGGTGTCCTCTCCGTCGCAGCCGCATGAGCTCTTTCAGGTGTTTCGTGCCTCGCTCGCTGACGGCGTCGGGAAAGGCGGCGACCCGGTCCACCACCAGGGTCACGTTCTTGACCTCGACGTAGCAGCGCTTTTCGGGGCTTTCGAGAAGAAAGTCGAGGCGGGCGCCCGGCCGTGTCGGAACCTCGGCGCGGAGGTTCTCATAACCCTGCAACTCTCGAATCACGCCGGTCTCGATCCCTTCCCGCGCCAGCCTGTTGGCCGCCAGCGTATTGATCCCCACCAGCGTTCGGCCCACCCGGATCAACTCCCAGGTGAAGGCAAGCTTCCGGCCCTTGCCGCTCTGGTCCGAGAGGTAGACCCGGCTGCCGGGCTCGTTGCAGCCCAGCATGCTGCCGGTGTTGGTGCAGTGAGCCGTTACCATCGTACCGTCGTCGAGCCGAACGTCCGCGAGAAAACGCTTGTAGCGCTTGAGGAGGGTGCCCGGGATCAGTGGAGCGGGGAAACGCATGGCGATGACGTCGTCTTGCAGGGAGAGGATCATCCCACACTACGTCGTTCCGGGCTTGAGCCGGAGTCCGGGAGGGGCGACAGCTCTTGTGGCGAACGAAAGGGGGTGGTCTACGGTCCCTACCCGTTGCCGTCGAGGCATTTCTTCGCGGCGCGGCGCAGCAGGACGCCGATGAGGTGGCGCTTGTACTCCGCGCTGCCCTCGCGGTCGTCCACCAGTGCGGCCTCGTCGGCAAGGGCGTCGCCGGCCTCTTGAAGCCGCTGCTCGACCGACTCCGCCGGGCCGGCGATGAGCCCTTCCGCGACCGTCGAGCGGCACGGCGTGGGGCTCACGCAGCCTACGGCGCAACGAGCCTGGCGGATCTCCCCACCGTCATCGTCCAGGTCGAGGGACAGCGCCAGCCCGAGCAGCGGCCGCTCGTGGACCTGGAACTTGAGGTAGGCGGCGCGTTGGGACGGTCCGGGCAGCGGCACGTCCACGCCGGTCAGCACCTCGTCCTGGCCGAGGGAGTTCTCATAGGCGCCGGCCAGAAGCTCGTCCATGGCCACGGTCCGTTCGCCCGATTCCCCTTGCGCGCGGGCGCTGCCGCCCAGTGCCAGCAGCAAGGTCGCGGGGTCGGAGTGGGGCTCGGCGAAACACAGATTCCCGCCCAGAGTGCCGGTGGCCCGCACGCGTACGTTGGCCACGTTGGCCGCCATCCCGGCCATCACCGGCAACGACTCCCGAACCACCGCGGAGCGCTCGATCATCCGATGGGTGGCGGTGGCGCCGATGTGCAGGTGCCCGTCGCGGCGCTCGATACCGTCGAGGCCGGTCACGGCCTTGATGTCGATGAGGTTCTCGTAGCGCAGCAGGTCGTGCCGCATGGCCAGCAGGAGCTCGGTGCCGCCGGCGTACAAGCTGCCGGTCTCACCGTAGTGGTCGAGCATCTCCGCGGCCTCCCGCAGATCGGCCGGCCGATGCATGGCGAAGCGTCGCAGCGGCATCATGGCTTGTTCTCTCCACGGGTAGCGCGCGCCTCACGGATGGCGCGCCAGACTTTTTCCGGTGTCAGGGGCGCCCGGCGCACGCGAGCGCCGGTGGCGTTGTACACCGCGTTGGCGATGTTGGCCGGCAGCGAGTTGAGCGACGCCTCGCCGCCGCCCTTGGCGCCGTAGGGGCCCACCCCGTCACGGTTCTCCACCAGCTCCAGCTTCACCGTCCGCGGCATGTCGGAGAACCGCGGCAGGCGGTACTCCAGCAGGTTGCCGTTGAGGAGCTGGTTGCCGTCGAACTCGAGCTCCTCGAACATGCCGATGCCCATGCCGGTGGTGGCGGCGCCGATGTCCTGGCCCTCGGCCAGGGCCGGGTTGATGGCCAGCCCCACGTCACCCGCGGTGCCGAGCTTCTCCATGGTCACCTTGCCGGTCTCCTCGTCCACGGACACCTCGATGCCGGTGGAGGCCGCTTCCCAGAACACCGGCAACTGCGC
The DNA here is from genome assembly GCA_963422385.1 of Binatia bacterium. Classification (GTDB taxonomy): domain Bacteria; phylum Desulfobacterota; class Binatia; order UBA9968; family JAJDTQ01; genus JAJDTQ01. The sequence goes on from OY729432.1 coordinate 2,060,217, forward strand.
GAAATCCCCGTCCTTGCGAATGTACGCGCGGCCGATGACCTCGCCGTCCGGAAGCTTGTAGTAGCGGGTCAGCACCTCGGACCAGTTCAGCCGCGCCTCGCCGCAGGTGACGCCGCCGCGAACGGGCTGGATCTCCGATTCCTTGACCCCGAGCACGTCCGCCGCCATGCGGATCATCTGCTCCCTGGCCTCCCGACTGGCCTCCTGTACCGCCCGGCCCATGAGGGTGGTGGTGCGGCTGGCGCCGGTGGAACGGTCATAGGGGGTAATGGCGGTGTCGGAAGACACCACCCGCACTACGTCGAAGGAGACGCCGAGCTCTTCGGCGGCGATCTGTGGAAGCACCGTGTGGCTGCCCTGGCCCAGTTCCGTGCTGCCGATCATCAGCGATACCGAGCCGTCGGCGTGCACCCGCACGGCGGTGGAGGTGAGCGGATAGGCGCCGGCGTCGCTGGCGGAGCAGCCGATGCTGCGTCCATGGCCGCCGGGCAGCGGCTCCTTCCAGCCGATGTTGTCGGCGACGATCTTGAGGTCCTGGGTAAGGGTGCCGTCGAACGGACGCATGCCGGGAAAGAACTCCTGCTTCGGGCGCGCCACGTTGTCCAGTCGGAACTCGTAGGGGTCCTTGCCGATCCTGGCCGCGAGCTCGTCGATCTGGGATTCGCCGGCCATGGTCACCTGGGCGCAGCCAAAGCCTCTGAAGGAGCTGGCCGGCACCGTGTTGGTATAGACCGAGTAGTTGTCGATCCGGACGTTGGGGATGGCATAGGGGCCGACGCAGCGGTTGGACGACTTCTCGCACACCAAGGGGCTGTTCTCCGCGTAGGCGCCGGTGTTCATGTAGATCTTCGCCTGGCGCGCGATGATCTTGCCGTCGTCGTCCACCGCGGTGCGCATCCAGGTCAGGGCGTCGTCGCCCCGGGTGGTGAGCATGGCCTCTTCCACGCTGAGCTGGAGCTTCACCGGCCGCCGGGCCTTCCACGCGCACGCCGATACCAGCGGCTCTATCTTGGTGTAGGACTTGCTGCCGTAGCCGCCGCCCACGAACGGCACGATGAGGCGGATCCGGCTCACCGGCATATTGAAGATGGTCTTCAGGTCATGCCGCACCATGAAGGGATGCTGGGCCGACGAGTAGATGGTCACGCCGTCGTCGTCCACCTCGGCAATGGCCACGTAGGGCTCCATGGCGTAGGCATAGGCCATGGGGAAGTAGTACTCGCTCTCCACCACCGCCGCGGCCCGGGCGAACGCGGCCTCCACGTCGCCCCACTTGACATGGTGTTCCTGGCACAGGTTGGAGCCCCGGCCCGCGGTGACCTCCCCATCGAAGCCGCGCAGCGCGCCGGCCTCGAACTGGCGCTCATGCAGCAGGGGGGCGGTCTTCTCCAGTGCCTCCCTGGGCTCCATCACCGCCGGCAGCTCCTCGTACTCCACGCGGATGAGCTCCAGCGCCTCGTAGGCGGTGATCTCGTCCTCGGCGATGACCGCGGCCACGGGCTCGCCCGCGTAGCGCACCTTGTCGATGGCGATGAGCGGGTGGTCCTTGACGGCGTGGCCGAAGTACGGGTTCAGGCCCTCCAGGTCGTCGCCCCGCAGCATGTTGCAGACGCCGGGATGGGCTTCGGCCCCGGATGTGTCCATGGAGACGATCCTGGCGTGGGCGTAGGGGCTCCTCAGCACCTTGACGTAGGCCATGCCGGCGAGCCTGACGTCGCTCACGTAGAGCGCTCGGCCCGACACCTTGGCGCGGCCGTCGCGTCGCGGCACCGAGCGGTTGACCACCTCGAAGTCGCGGCTCTTCTCCTCGCTCATCCCCGAGCCTCCTTCATTACCGCCGCCGCCCTCCGGATGGCCTTCACGATGGGCACGTATCCGGTGCAGCGGCAGAGGTTGCCGTCCATGTAGTGAATGATCTCGTCGTCGGTTGGGTCGGGATTGTCGTCGAGCAGCGCCTTGGCGGACAGGATCATGCCCGGCGTGCAGAAGCCGCACTGGAACGCAAACTCGTCGATGAAGCACTGCTGGATGGGGTGCAGCACGCGGGCGGCGTCCTCGAGTCCCTCGATGGTGGTAACGCTGTGCCCCTGTGCCTCGTAGGCCAGGTAGGTGCAGGAACTCACCGGCAGGCCGTCCACCAGCACCGTGCACGCCCCGCAGACCTGCACCTCGCACGATATTTTGGTGCCGGTGAGGTTCAGGCGGTTCCGAAGCACTTCCGAAAGGGTCTGCTGCGGCTCGCACTCAACGGCCAAGTCCTTGCCGTTGAGCTCGAAACGCAACTCCACAAGGTTCCGCGACGGCTTAGACATAGTGCGGTATGATCTCCTCCGACCAGAGCAGCATCTCCTTGTACATGGTATCCATGTCCGGGTAGATGAGCTTTAGCTCGAAGTGCTGCACGCCGGCCTCGATGAACTCGTCGATGCGGCGCCGGACGTCGTCCACCGAGCCGATGATGTGGCGGTCCAGCGCGAACTGGATGTTGTCCACGTCACGCTCGTAGGTGTGGGAGCTCTCGCGGATGGTAGGGAGAGCCAGGGTCATGGCCTCGTCACGGGTCCGGGCGATGGCGGCCAGCTTTTCCACCGCGATCTTGATGCCCGCCGGATCCCGCCCCGCGTCCTCGGCCGCCTTCCGGAGGATGTCGCAGCCCCGGGCCATCTCCGTGGGCGAAAGCCACCCGGGGATCCAGCCCTCGCCGTAGCGCCCGGCCCGAATCGCGGCCTGGTCCATCCAGCCTCCCACCCACACCGGAGGATGGGGCTTCTGAACCGGCTTGGGGTGAATCTCCGCGTTGTCGAACTTGAGGTACTTGCCCTCGTAGGAGGCCATCGGCTGGGTCCAGACGGCCTTCATGGCCTCGATGTACTCGTCGGTGCGGTTGCCCCGGCCCTTGACGGGCACCTCGAACACGTCGAACTCGCTGGAGTCCCGCGTGGCCTTGGAACCGAGCCCCACGCCCACCAGCAACCGCCCGTCGCACAGGTGGTCCAGGGTGGCGCACTGCTTGGCGGCGTAGATGGGGTTGCGCAGCGGCATCACCAGACAGGCCACGCCGATCTGGATGTCCCTGGTCTTGGCGGCCAGGTACGACATGGTCGTCATACACTCGAAGAAGTTGGCCTCCTGGGCGTCGGTGATGGCCTCGGTGGCGCCGGACGAGATGTGGTGCCGGTGCATCTCCGAGCTCCACACCACGTGGTCGTGGAGCCAGACGGTGTCGAACCCCAACTCCTCGGAGTTCTGCGCGGCCTTGACGATGTTCGCCTTGCTGGAGAGCGGCCCCGAGTTGGGTACCCGGATACCGAATTCGAACTTTCCCATGTTCAGCTCCTCGAACGCCCCATTCCGTTCGCCCTGAGCGTAGCGCCAGCGAAGTCGAAGGGTGCCATTCCGGGTTCCGGTTATTCCGGATCAGGGTTCGGTAATGCCGATGCGGTCGTATTTCAGGTGGCGGTTGTACCAGTCCACCACCTCGCCGGCGATCTGGTCGAAATAGTCGTTGTAGACCCCGTAATGGGTGGTCTTCTTCAGCATGACGAGCTTCTTGGGCTCTCCCGCCTTCTCGTACATGCGGACGGAGTGTTCTTCCGGCGTGGTCGCGTCGTTCTCCACCGCGATGAACAGCACGCCGCGGGGAGAGATCTTGTCCACCACGTCCTCCGGCGCGTAGTCCAGAATCGCATCGGCGCATTGCAGCGGCATCTGGTTGGGGATCCTGGAGGCGACCTCCTTTTTTATGTTGGTGGTCTTGCGTTCCGGGGTCTGGACCATGATCTCCTCGCGCGCCGCCACCAGTTCGCCGGCGCCGGTCAGGGCCCGCCGCCGGCGGTCTTCCTCGATGCGTCTGAGGTAGTCGATCCACTCGTACTCCCGGCGCATGGAATGAAGCCAGTCGCGGCCGTTGCACACGCCGAGGTAGCACACGACGCATTTCACCCGGCTGTCGGTGCCGCCCACCAGCACGGCGTTGCCGCCGCCGGTGCCGCCGGAACCGTAGGTGGCGATGCGGTCGGAGTCCACGTCGTCGCGGGTTTCCATGTAACTGATGGCGTTACGGATGTCTTCGGCCTGCCAGGTGGGCATGACCCAGCCCTTTTGCGGCCCCTCGCTCTCGCCCCATCCGCGGTAGTCGAAGCACAGGCAGGCGTACCCGGCCTCGCACAGCCGCTCGAACATCAGGATGTAGTGCCTGGCGTCCTTGAGACCCAGAAAACCGGGGCCCTGGACGATGCCCGGCCAAGGCTTGCCCTTGTCGCCGTCGGGCAGGTAGAGGGTCCCGCGGACCTTGCAGCCCTCGCTATAGAAAGTGACGTCCTCTGTTTGCATGTGGTTCTCCCAAGAGCCTTCGAGCGGCGCAGGAAACGTACCTGCTTCCGACGCGGGCGCGCCGGGAGCAGGCGTTTGAACTTGGAGTGCCCGCGCCTAGGCGCGCACCGCCGGCAGGACTTCCTTGCCCAGCAGCTCGATCTGCTCGTACCAGTCGGCGTAGCGGAACCGGAGATCGTAGACGATGTGGTCGAGGCCGCCCTTCTCATAACGTTGCGTGTCGCGAACGATGTCCTCCGGCGTGCCGGTCAGCAGCAGCCCCTCGATGTCCTCGAGCCTGGAGAAGGTACCGGAAGCGGGCTTGACCCAGGTGGGCTTCTTGTTGCCCTCGTTGATGAGACCGGGGGCGTTGACCTTGCTCACCGCGGTATCCTTGTCCTTGGCGATGCTGGTGATGGGAATGGCTCCGGTGGTGACCATGGGCTTGCCTGCCTTGTCGCAGAGGCTGTGCAGGTACTTGATGCACTTGTGGAAGGTCGCCAGCGGGATCCGTCCAGGCATCCAGCCGTCGCAGTAGTCCACCGCGCGCCGGCACGAAGCCGGGGTGCCGCCGCCGTACCAGATGGGGATGGGAGCCACCGGCGTGGGCTTGAGCTCGACGTCCTTGAAGGAGAAGTACTCGTCCTCGTAGTCCAGCTTCTCGCCGGCCCAGAGGCGCCGCACGATGTTGGAGTTGACCTTGGCGAGGTTGAAGCGGTCCTCCCGCGTGTTCTTCAGCCCGGCCGCGGCGAACTCGTGCTGGAACGTGCCCGCGCCCATGCCCATGATGACCTTGCCCTCGGACAGGACGCTCAGGGCCGCCATGCACTGGGCCAAGTGGATCGGGTGTCTGTGCGAGATCATCGTGCCGGTGCCCAGGATCAGCTTCTTGCACACCGACGAGATCGCCGACAGGACGGCGACGCATTCGATATGGGTATTGTCCGTGCCCTCCATGCCGTGGGGCTCGAAGACCAAGTGGTCGCGGACCCAGACGGAGTCGAATCCCAACGACTCGGCCAGCTTCGATCCCTCGATGCACTTTTCCACCGAACCCTGATCCCCGAAATGGGGCAACAGCAGCCCGAATTTCAACTTTGTCGCCATGCTCAACCCTCCTTGCGGTTTCTTGTGGTCGTTGACTTGAGAAGAATTGCCCGCCCCGTGCGGAAGCGTGGCTCACCTGCTCCAACTGCTATTGGCCTGTGACATGGAAATGACGCCGCTAGGCATCATTTCGTAGGATTTCATGAACCGATGATGTCGCTGCTGAGGACCATGAACCGTGCGGCCAGACAGTGGCATTGTTGAACCGCACCGAGGCATTGACGTTCCGCATGACCTTCCGAGCGAGCGTCATTTATAGACTCCGCCCGCGACGACTGTCAAGCGTGCCTGGAGCCGTCTTCGGTGGGCGTACGGCCCGTGGCATCGACGCCGACCCGATCCCGGGCTACCGCGGCGCGCACGTCACTGAGGTAGGGACGGCTCACCGGGACCAGATGGTTGCCGGTGAGCCGCAGTTCCGTGCGTTGGTTGCGTCTTGTCCAACCGTTCAGGTGGCGGTGAGCGACCCAGTAGGAGCGGTGCACCCGAATACCGTGGTCGCCGAGCTCGGCGACCGCATCTGCGAAGCGCATCAGAACGGTGCAACGGCCCACGGTGGTGACAACTTCCACGTAGTGGTCGCTCATTCTGAGGTAGATGATGTCCCGGCCGGCCACCGGAGGCAGGCGGTCGAGGAACCTGGATGGCGGTTCCATCACCGCGTGGTCTGCGGCAGCCGACGAAAACGTTCTGCCGTCGGCGCTTCCCGGTAGGATGTGCTCACCCGCGGGGGCGATGGAAGGAGAGGCCGCAGGGCCGTTTCCGAGGCGTTGACCAACCATGTAATGGGTGAGAAAACTGCACAGCAGCATCGATGAGGCAACAAACAGGTACATCTTCGGCAAACCGTAGGAGGGGACTTGCGTGCGAATCAGGGTATCTATGGCGTAGACGATGATGGTGGAGGGCAGGGATGCCACCAACATGCCCCCGGCGACCGCCACTGCGATCCGGAACGGGGGCCAGTAGCGAGTGAGATAGAGCACCACGACATAGTTGGCATAGCAAAAGGGCTTGCACAGGGCGGCGACCATGCTGAAATAGGTCAGGCGCTGTGTCCAGGTGAGGTCGTGTGTCCCCATGGGACCCGTGACCGTGAACGTCGCCAGAAACAGACCGATCAGGATCAGGACTGTTCTGAATATGCGCGGGGCAAGCGCTTCACGATACGCAAGTTGCCACTGTCGTGATTCAGCGCCAATGGCATCCTCATCGCTCCGCACGGAGGAAGAATATGCACCGTCACTGAGTTTGTTCATCATTCGCGCAGGCGACCGTGGCACTCAACCGATGGAGTCCGGACCAGGCAGGTGAGGCAAGCAATACCTCTGAACGATTGGCATCGTAGTATAAATATGAACGTTCTAAATATGAACGTTCAAATACCGATTGGATTTATAACCGAAATCGAGTCCGATGTCAATCTGTGTCCTGCCGCCCTGCCAGCGCCGGTAAGTTGCTTGTGGGGGAGCCGGAATTGGTCTAAGAACCTTGCAGCATGGTTGGCCGCGCGGAACCGGCCTGTGGGGAGGAACAATGAGCGATTTCTATAGCGAGTGGCTGAGTGCCACCGAGCGGAACGAGGATTTCGTCGAGAACGCGCCACGGGTGGCGCGCCACAAGGAGCTCGAGTGGGTCGGGACGCGCCAGGATGCCAAGGCGGCGTTGATGATAGCGCCCGAGCGGGGCTTTCCCACCGGCGGCAGCATGATGATGCGGGCCGAGATTCCCGTGGGATGGCATACCGGGCGTCACAGCCACGGCGAGGAAGCCATCTACGTGGAGAGCGGCACGGGCTTCATGGAGCTGGACGGCAAGCGGTATGACTTCGGTCCGGGCACTGTTCTGCACGTGCCCTACCGGTCCGGGCACCAGTTGTTCAACACCGGGGACGTCCCGGTGGGCTATATTTCCGGACTGGCCTGGCACCTGGAGGCGTCGGTGTACATGGGCCGCATGGTTCAGTTGGAGGACTGCGGCGCCAACGACCCGGCGGCGGTTGCCGCCATCGGGCCGGAGGAGTCCCAGGACTGGCCGGAGGACGGCCGACGCATCTCCATGCATCAGGATCAGCACGAGCTCTCGGCCGAGTCCAAGCACGGCGCTACCTATTTCCTCATGGGCCGTAGCGGCAGCCGCAACGGTTTCAAGGCCACGGCCGCGGCCATCAGCTCGATCTTCGTGGAGCTGCCGCGTTCCAAGAGCCACAGCCACGCCCATCCCGAGGCCTACCTCTACGCGCTTCAGGGCGCCGGCTACTCGGAGATCGGCGGCAAGCAGTATACCTGGGAGCAGGGCGACGCGGTCCATGTCCCTCCCGGCATGATGCATCACCAGCACTTCAACCCCAGCGACGGCGAGACCCGGGAGCTCCGGTTCGAGTTCGGCATCCGCTACTGGCTGGTGGATCAGTGGAAGGGGTACGCGACCATCGACAAGCACCTCAAGGCCATGTCCATGGACGAGGACGACGAGGACAAGTAGGTGCGGGTTTCAAGCCCGCCCGCCCGTGCCCGGTGCGGGGAAATGGCGTGAGGCGGACGGTTATTCCCTGATCCCGGCCAGGTCCAGAAGAAACGCGTATTCGAGGGCGATCTCGCGGTAGCGCTTGAAGCGTCCGGACGCGCCGCCGTGGCCCGCCTCCATATTGGTCTTCAATAACAGCCGGTTGTGGTCGGTCTTGGTGGCCCGCAGCTTGGCAACCCACTTGGCAGGCTCCCAGTACTGCACCTGGGAATCGTGCAGGCCGGTGGTCACCAGCATGTGGGGGTACTCCCTGGCTTCGACGTTGTCGTAGGGCGAGTACGACAGCATGTAGTCGTAGTACTCCTTGTCGTTGGGGTTGCCCCACTCGTCGTACTCGCCGGTGGTCAGGGGAATGTCGGGGTCGAGCATGGTGGTGACGATGTCGACGAACGGAACCTGGGCCACCACTCCCTCGAACAGCTCCGGGCGCAGGTTCACCACCGCGCCCATCAAAAGCCCGCCGGCGCTCCCGCCCATGGCGAACAGCCGGTCCCGGGAGGTGTAGCGCTGCTCGATCAGATGCCCGGCGCAGGCGATGAAGTCGGTGAAGGTGTTCTTCTTCTTGAGCAGCTTGCCGTCCTCGTACCACGGCCGCCCCATCTCCTCGCCCCCCCGGACATGGGCGATGGCGAACACGAAGCCCCGATCCAGCAGGCTCAGGCGCGCGGAGCCGAAGCCGGCATCCAGGCTGTGGCCGTAGGAGCCGTAGCCGTACAGCAGTAGCGGGCTTCGGCCGTTCCGTTCCATCCCCTTGCGGTACACCAGCGAGATGGGGACCCGTACGCCGTCCGCGGCGGTGGCGTGCAGCCGCTCCGTGCGATAGTCGGCGGCGTCGAACCCGCCCAGCACCTCTTCCTGCTTGAGCAGAGTCTTCTCCCGGGTCACCATGTCGTAGTCGTAGACGGAGCTCGGCGTGGTCATGGAGGTGTAGCCGTATCGCAGCACGGTGGTGTCGAACTCCAGGTTGACGCTCGTGCCGGCGAGGTAGGCGGGCTCGCCGAACTCCAGGTAGTGTTCTTGCGAGCCGTCCCACGGGATCACCCGAATCCGCACCAGCCCGTCTCGTCGCTCTTCCAGCACCAAGTGGTCGCGGAACACCTCGAAGCCCTCCAGCAGCACGTCGGGACGGTGCGGTATGACCTCCTCCCAGTGCTCCTTGCCGGTCCGGTCCAGGGGTGTCGACATGAGGCGGAAGTTCCTGGCCTCGTGGTTGGTGTGGATGAAGAAGCGGTTCTCGAAGTGATCCACGGCATATTCGTGTCCCCGTTCCCGTGGAAGGAAGCTCGTGAGCGCGCCGGTGGGATCGCCGGCGTCGAGATAGCGGTACTCGCTACTCAGGGTTTGGGAGGAGACGATCATGATGTATCGTTTGGACTTCGTCTTGAACACGTGGGCCGAGAAGGTATCGTCGGTCTCATCGTAGACGAGCACGTCCTCCGCCGGATCCGTTCCCAGCACGTGGCGGTAGATGCGGTCAGATCGCAGGGTCTCGGGGTCCTGCCTGGCGTAGAAGAGAGTCCGGTTGTCGTTGGCCCACGTCATGTTGCTCGTCACCGCCGGGATGACGTCGGGCAGCGTCTCGCCGGTGGCGAGATTCTTGAACCGGATGGTGTAGATGCGCCTGCCCCGCGCGTCCTCCGCGTATGCCAGGAGATCCTGCCCGGAGCTCACCGCGAGTCGTCCCACCGCGAAGAACTCATGGCCCTCGGCCAGGACGTTCACGTCGAGCATGAGCTCTTCCGGGTTCTCCAGGGACTCGCGCTTGCGGGCGTACAACGGGTATTCCTGTCCCTCCTGGTAACGGGTGTAATAGTAGTAGTCGTCCCGCCGGTAGGGCGCCGACATGTCGGTCTGCTTGATGCGGCCCTTGATCTCTTCGAACAGCGCCGCTTCCAGCGGCTGCACGTGGGCCATGGCCTTCTCGGTGTGCCGGTTCTCCGCCTCCAGGTAGGCCACCGTGTCCGGGTTGTCCCGTTCCCGCAACCAGTAGTAGTTGTCGACGCGAACGTGGTTGTGTTGCTCCAGCTCGTGCGGGATGACCTTGGCCGTGGCGGGTTTTTGGCTCGTTTCCATGGGGGTTACCTTACCAGAAATCGACGCCTTGGCCACGGTTCGCATTCTTCTCGCAAAGTCGATAGCCTGTTCCCACCCCTCTCCGAAAGGAGCCCGACATGGCCACGAAGGCAGCCGGGGAGTTCGAGGTCCACTCCCATGTCCAGTTCATGAGCGACCGATTCGGCGCCTATGACCGGTGGCTTGAGACAGGGAGAAGAACGCGGGGTGGAGCAGATCGAGTTCGAGGACAAGGGGCTGCGGCAGATGTACGAGGACGAGTGCGCGCGCAACGGCGTCACGGCGCAGATGTGACCGCGGGAAGCAACGACATCGGTCGATGAATGACGGAGGTTCGGACCCCATGATTCCGCAACACGATTCCTTTTACGACGTGTTCTCCAAGGCGGCGAAGCTTGACATCCGCTGGCCCGACGACGCCCGCATCGCGGTGGCGCTCGCCGGCAACCTGGAGGCCTGGACCGAGACCCCGGACCCAAGGATGCGGCGGACGCGCCACGTGGGCGGCTCCAACCCCCTGACCGCTGATGACGTTCGATGCCGGTACGACTTCCGTACCGCCAGCGAGAACGACTACGGCGGCCGCACCGGCGTGTGGCGCATTCTGCGGATCCTCGAGAAATACGGCGTCAAGGCATCCTTCAACACCAACGCGCTCTGCGCCGTGCGTTACCCGGAAGCGGTCAGGAAGGTCTACGAGGACGGCCACGAGCTGGTGGCCCACAGCTATGCCGAGGACGTGCAACTGGTGCTGCTCTCCAAGGACGAGGAACGGGACGAGATCCGCACCTGCGTCAGGATCTTCCAGGATCTCGTGGGCGTCCGGCCGTCCGGCTGGCTGTCGTCGGGGATGCGGCATACCGAGTACACGCTGGAGCTTCTGGCCGAGGAGGGTTTCACCTGGCACGGCGACGCGGTGAACGACGACGTTCCCTATCTCGTGGAAGCTGGCGGCAAGACCATGGTGATCATCCCCTACAAGAACGCCATCAGCGGATTGAACGACACCGGCATGTACCGCCGCGGCAAGAGCGCCAGCGACCTGCTGCAGGCGTTTCGTGACGAGTTCGACATCCTCTACGAGGAATCGGCCACCCAGCCCAAGATGCTGACCCTGGCCATGCACTGCCAGATGGCGTTCCCGGCCACCGGCAAGCTCTACGACGAAGCCATCCGCCATGCCATGTCGTTCCCGGACGTGTGGTTTGCCCGGCGCGACGAGATCGCGCGGTGGATCCTCGATAACCACGCGAAGGGCCTTTAACCTGCAAACCGCGAGCAACGCGGCTTTATGTCGTCTGCAAGGCGGGATGACATGTAGGGGCGGGTTTGAACCCCGACCTCGCCCCGCCAGTTGAGGGTGCCCATGGAAGAACCGAGCATAGAGCAGGAGAGTGCCTATCAGCAGTGGTTGAAGATGGAAGGTCTGCCGGTCATCCGCGACTACTGCATCGAGGATGTCCGGGCGGTGCCGCTGGAACCCTGGGAACGCCGCGGCGGGTCGGGCATCTACCTCAATCTCATCGGCACCGGGGATATGAACGACGCGTATATCTGCGAGATCCCCCCGGGCAAGAGCCTCCACCCCGAGCGATACCTGTTCGAAGAGATGATCTACGTCGCGAGCGGCCGAGGTGCCACCACCATCTGGCAGGAGAACGGCAGGAAACAGACCTTCGAATGGCAGGAGGGGAGCCTCTTCTCGCCGCCCCTCAACACCTGGCGGCAGCACTTCAACGGCAGCGGCGATACCCCGGCCCGCCTCTTCTCGGTCACCAGCGCGCCGCTGGTGATCAACCTGTTCCACAACCTCGAGTTCGTCTTCAACAACGGCTTTGCCTTCACCGACCGTTTCGACTCCCAGGACCACTATTTCTCGGGACGGGGCACGTCCTACAGCGGCCGGGTGTGGGAGACGAACTTCGTGCCCGACGTGCGAAGCTTCGTCCTCAAGGAATGGAAGGAGCGCGGCGCCGGCGGCGGCAACATCCTGTTCGAGCTGTCGGATAACACCATGGCCTCGCACATCTCGGAGTTCGCCGTGGGGACCTACAAGAAGGCCCACCGCCACGGCCCCGGCGCCCACGTGGTCATCATTGGCGGCACCGGCTACTCGCTCATGTGGCCGGAGGGTTCGCCGATACGGCGCTTCGACTGGCACGAAGGGAGCGTCATCGTCCCCCCGGAGATGTGGTTTCACCAGCACTTCAACGCCGGCACGACCCCCGCCCGCTACCTGGCGCTGCGCTGGGGCAGCCGGAAGCACCGGCTCCGCAAGCGTTACGGCATCGACAAGAGCGTCAAGGAGGGCGGATCCCAGATCGAGTACCAGGAGGAGGATCCCAGCGTCCGGGAAATGTTCGGGCAGGCGCTGGCGCGACACGGCATCGAGAGCCGAATGGCGTCCAATGACTAGCGAGACTTTGACAACCGCTTGCACGGGCGGGTTTCAAACCCGCCCGTGCCCGGCCTGGAACAGGCGAAAGGAGCAGTCATGAGCGACAACGCGCCCGGGAAGGCCCGTGCCATGGGTATCAATCACGTGGTGCTGGAAGTGGGAGACCTGGATCAGGCGCTCGAGTTCTACGGCGCCATCTTCGACTTCTCCCTGCGCGGCCGGAGCGATCACAACGCCTTCATCGACCTCGGCGACCAGTTCATCCAGTTGAGCCTCGGCAAGACCCAGGAGGCCGACGGCAAGCGTCATTTCGGCTTCGTCGTAGACGACCGGACGCCGGTGCGGGCCGCCCTGGAGCGGCTGGGCGTCAAGACCCTGGACCAGCGGCTCAACTTCCGCGACCCCTGGGGCAACCGCATCGAGGTGGTGCCCTATGACGACGTCCAGTTCTCCAAGGCGCCGAACGTGCTCAACGGCATGGGACTCGGGGGGCTCGGGAAAACACCGGACGCGCTTGCCGAGCTGACCAGGAAAGGGATGGCGCCGGAGTGAGGCCGCGGGTGCGGAAAGCAACCGGCGCGGCGTCCCGCGGAGACGCCGGCGGGCTGCTTTCCGGTGCGTTGGCTCAGGTCTTCGGTTTCTTGAAGCCCGTCAGGATCTGGAGATATTCCTTGATGTCCGGCGGCATGTTGTTGATGGCCTTCAGCACATCCGCGATGTCCTGGGGCGATACGTAGTCGATGTTGAGCTTGGCCTTCTTCGTTTCCGCCAGGAAGGCCGGGTCCTCCATCACCGCCTTGTAGGCATTCTGAAGGACGGCCACGCGGTCCTTGGGGGTGCCCGGCGGCAGCGTGTAGACGCGTGTGATCCTGTTCTGCGCGTTCCACGCGTTGAAGGCCGCGAGGTTCTCGCCCTTGAGGACCTCCGAGAAGAGCGGGATGTCCTTCACCTCGGGTTCGTCGTAGCGCCGGGTGATGATGAAGGGGATCATCCTCTTGTCCGGCGGAGCGTCGAGCATGCCCCGAGCCGTGACCCTCATGGACTCCCAAGTCCAGCAGGCGCCGTCCACCTCGCCCGATTCCATGGCGAGTCGTATCTTTGCGGTCCCGCCGTATCCGGGGATGCTCTTGAACCTGGTTCCCAACTCCCTGTTGAGGAAGAGGAAGGGGTCCGTCGTGTTCCCGGGGGCACGGGTGCCGCCCATGGTGACCTCCCTGCCCGACTTGAGGACGTCGTCCAGGGTTTTGAGCCCCGAGCCAGCCATGAGGGCGCAGGCCACAGAGTCGGACGTCGGGGTGCCGATGTACTCGTACTTGGCTGGCTCGATCTTCACCTTCTTGTCGCCCATGGCCTTGGCGAAGATCAGCGCCGGGCTCCACACTCCCATGGTCCTCCCGTCGGGTTTGGCCCGTTTGAAGACGTAGTTGGCGGTGATCAGGCTCCCCGCACCGGGCATGTTCTGAACCACCGGAGTCGGGTTTCCGGGGATGTATTTGTCAATGTAACGGGCGATGTAACGGGTGTAGGTGTCGTAGCCCCCGCCGGGGGAGAAGCCCACCAGCATCCGTAGCGTCTTGCCCTTGTAGAAGTCTTCGGCGTCCGCCGGCGCGTGGTCCAGCACCAGCACCAGCACCGTCGCAACCAACACGATTCTTCGCAACATGAAGCAACCTCCTGGCTTGTTTTTGCTCGATGTTCGATCAAGGGCGCTACCGATATCAACAAGGCTCCGCCGTGTCAACCGGAAGGCCGCCTTGCGTTGCCGCATATGCAACGGTGAGGGAGGTGCACGGTCCCCCACCGGAACCCGACCGCGGGGGCTTCCGCCCGCCCATTCCGGGAAGCAACGGCGCCGGAGGCGGTTTGCACGCCCGGCACGGTCTTGGTAGGTTCCGAGCCTTTGGCGGTGTGTCTCACACCAGCATGGATCCCGAAACGAGGATCCCCTGACGCGGTGGGGTCGGCAGGCATGGTCCTGTGAGGGCTCGTCGGAAAAGGAGAGGAAGGCATGCAGTATCGAACTACGGGAGGTTTCTGGTCGAAGGCGATCGTGGCCCTGGCAGTGGCGGCGGCGGGTTCAAGCTTGTCACTTGGCAGTGCCAGCGCCGCGTCCCTTCTGGAGAAGGCCAAGGCCGGGGAGACGGTCCGGATCGGGTTCGCCAACGAGATTCCCTGGGCCTATCCGGGCGAAAACAACGCACCCAAGGGCTTCGTGAACGCCATTGCCGTCGGCGTCCTGAACGAGATGGGGATCACCAGGATCGAGCCCGTGGTGACCGATTGGGGCGGGTTGATTCCGGGCCTCAAGGCCAACCGCTTCGATGTCATTACCGGCGGCATGTATATTCTGAAGAGCCGCTGCCAGAACATCAACTTCTCAAACCCCATCGGGATCTTCGGTGATGCGTTCATCGTTGCGCCGGGCAATCCGAAAGGATTGCACGACTACCAGGACATCAAGAAGCAGGGCGCCGTGCTGGTGACCGGCGCCGGGTACAACATCGTGGAGGCGGCAAGGAAGGAGGGGGTCCCCGACGCCCAAGTCATGCAGGTGCCGGGTTCCGTCGAGATCCTGGCCGCGGTCAAGTCCGGGCGCGCTGACGCCGGCGGCGTGACGTTCTTTACGGCGAGAAAACTGTCAGTACAAAGTGACGGCGCCGTGGATGTCAGCGACCCGTCGAAATTGCCGGCCTGGACCTACAACTGGGTCGGTATCGGCTTCCGCAAGGCTGACACGGATTTCCTCAATGCCTTCAATGAAGCGCTGGCCAGGCACATCGGCTCGAAAGAGATGATGGCGGCCGTCAAAGAGTACGGCTATACCAAGGCGCAGCTCCCGGGCGACGGGAGCACGGCCTTCGCCTGCGCCAATCGCTGACCCGCGCCGAGCGACGGCGGCACAAGGGCGGGGTGTCTTTCGGGCGGTCCGCACCACGCATCGGTGTGGTGCGGACCGCCCGCCCTGCGCCCGGAACCGCAATCACAACAATCGAGCCTTCTCACGCCCATGGGGGTGAGGCGCGATGTCCTACTTCGATTTCCTTGCGGTCCACGGCCTGAGGCTGGTGGAGGGCACGTGGACCACCGCCCAGCAGACCGTGCTTGCCGCGTTTCTGGCGGTGGCCATCGCACTCGTGGTGGGGTTGATGCGGCTCTCCGGCAACGGTGCGGTCCGCGGCGCGGCCACCTGTTACATCGAGATCTTCCGCGGCACCTCTCTCCTCATTCAGCTCTATTGGATCTTTTTCGTCCTGCCCCTGTTCGGGCTCACGCTGGAGAAGTTCACCGCGGGCTTCCTGGCGGTAGGTATGAATCTGGGCGCCTATGGCGCGGAGGTGGTACGCGGGGCCATCCAGGCCGTGCCCCGGGGCCAGTATGAGGCGGCCCTGGCGCTCAACCTGTCACCCATCACGCGCATGCGCCGGATCATCCTTCCGCAAGCCTTTCTGATCATGCTGCCGCCCTGGGGCAATCTGTTCATCGAACTCCTCAAGGCAACCGCCCTGGTGGCCCTGATTTCGGTAACCGATCTCATGTTTCAGGCCAAGCAGATCAACGCCACCACTTTTCTGTCCGTCGAGGCCTTCGGCACCGCACTGCTGGTCTACTATGTCATGGCGCGGCTGTTGATCTCTCCCTCCATGCGCTGGCTGGAGGGTTTCATGGCCCGCAAGATGGGCCGGGCCTGAGCGAGGCGGATATGTTCGACTGGCGCTGGGAATTCACCTTCGAGATTCTGCCGAGGCTCTTGTGGGCTACCCTGAACACGCTGATGGCCGCGGGCTTCGGCTATGGCATCGCGCTGGTGCTGGGGTTGGTCTTCTGCCTGGCGCAGCGCACCCCCTGGAGGCTCCTGACGCTGTTCGTGCGCGAGGTCGTCGAGTTCGTCCGTTCGACGCCCCTGGTGGTGCAGATCTTCTTCGTGTTCTTCGTGGGTCCGCAGTTCGGCATTCGGCTTTCGCCCTGGACCTCCGGAATGATCGCCATCGGCCTGCACTACGCCGCCTATCTGTCGGAAGTCTACCGGGGCGGGCTCGAAGCCGTGTCCAGGGGGCAATGGGAGGCGTGCCGGGCCCTCCACCTGAGCATGACCCGGACCTACTTCAGGATCATCATTCCCCAGGCCCTGCCGGCGAGCCTTCCCGGCATGGGCAACTATCTGGTGGGGATCTTCAAGGACACGCCGATGCTCTCGGTCATTGGCGTCACCGAGTTGCTGCAGGCCGCCAACGCCATCGGCTCGGAGACCTATCGTTTCCTGGAGCCTTACACGATGGTCGGCGTGATCTTCCTGACGATTTCGCTGCCGGCGGCCGCAGGTCTCCGCCTGTTCGAGGCTTGGGTGCGCCGGGTGCTGGGGATGGGCCGATGATCCATGAATGCGCGCCGGAAAGACCCTCCAGGCGCCGTCGCAGGGAGGTTCCGTGACAGAATCCACATATCCCGCGCGCCTGGGACCCGACGGTCCCATGGTGCGCTTCAGCAAGGTGACCAAGCGCTACGGGTCCTTGACGGTGCTGGATGCTCTCGACCTCGACATCCAGCCCAACGAGATGGTGTCGATCATCGGACCGTCCGGCTCCGGCAAGACCAGCGTGCTGCGCATGCTCATGACCCTGGAGGAGATCGACGAGGGTGTCATCTACGTCGACGGCCGGCCTCTGACCCACATGGAGCGGGACGGTTCCCTGGCGAGAGCCAGCAACGCCTACCGGCGCAGGCATCGGATCAACATCGGCATGGTGTTTCAGCACTTCAACCTGTTCCCGCACATGACTGCGCTGGAGAACTGCATGGAGGCGCCGGTCCAGGTGCTGGGTCTCACCAGGGACGAGGCGGAAGCGAGATCGGTGGAGCTGTTGGAGATGGTGGGGCTGGACGACAAGAAGGACCAGCATCCCTCCCGGCTCTCGGGCGGCCAGCAGCAGCGTGTCGCCATTGCCCGGGCCCTGGCCATGCGGCCCAAGGTCATGCTGCTGGACGAGGTAACCTCCGCCCTCGACCCCGAGGTCATCGGCGAGGTCCTGAACGTGATCCGCCAGCTCAACAGCGAGCACAACCTCACCATGCTGATGGTCACCCACCAGATGGGTTTCGCCAAGGAGATCTCCGACCGGGTCTGTTTCCTCTACGAGGGCAGGATCGCCGAGCAGGGCACCCCCGACGAGATCTTCGGCAACCCCAGGAACGAGCGCACCCAGCAGTTCCTCTCCGCCGTACTCGAGGCGCGGTGAGGACTACTGTCTCTTCACGGTTTCGTTGAGGGAGCCGGTGCGGTAGCCCTGCAGGTCGATGCTGACGTAGGTGAAGCCGGCCTCCTTGAAACGCCGGAGGATCTTCTCGCGGATGCCCGGCTGGAGCAGCTTGTCGAACTCGCCGGGGGCGACCTCGATGCGCGCCAGCTCGTTGTGGTAGCGGACCCGGTAGACGCGGAAGCCGAGCTCCCGCAGCACGCGCTCGCAGCGGTTGACCTGGGCGAGCTTCTCCGGAGTGATGGCGGTGCCGTAGGGGAAGCGGCTGGAAAGGCACGCCAGGGCGGGTTTGTCCCACACGGAGAGGCCCATGTGGCGGGCCGCTTCGCGAATCTCGGCCTTGGTGAAGCCCAGCTCGTCCAGCGGCGAGCGGACGCCGCGTTCGCGCGCGGCTTTTCGGCCCGGGCGGTGGTCGCCCCGGTCGTCCACGTTGAAGCCGTCCAGCACGTGGGCGATGTCCAGGGACGCGGCCTCTTCGATGGCTCTGCCGTAGAGCTCGGTCTTGCAGAAGTAGCACCGGTTGACGGGATTGGCCGCGTACCGGGGGTCATCGAGCTCGTAGGTGTCGATCAGGAGATGCCGGGCGCCGATGCTTTCGGCCAGTCTGCGGGCGTCCGCACCCTCTTCCGGCGCGAGGCTGGGGGAGACCGCAGTCAGCGCCAGGGCGTTGTCCCCGAGGGCATTCACGGCCTCGGCGAGCAGGTAGCCCGAGTCCACGCCGCCGGAGAAACAGACCACCACGTGCTCCATCTCCCCGAGCAGCGCCCGAAGCCCGGCCACCTTGCCGGCCAACCCGATGGCCCCGGAGCCGTCATTCCCGCGGAAGCGGGAATGACGGAGAGGAGAGGCCTTCATGGACATTGCTCGCCGGTCCCCTCGCCTTAGGGTGTCGAGTTGACCTTCGGCCGCTCCAGAAGCGAGTCGCGCCAGCGCTTCAGGTTCGTCAATTCATCGCTGATGGACACCTTGTAGTGGTCTTCCCGGGTGAAGAACGGGATATAGGTGATGTCCGCCAGCGAATAGTCGCCGACGATGAAGTCCTTCCCGGCCATCTGCTCGTCCAGCGTCTCCAGGTGCTCCGCCAGCCGCTTCCTGTTCTTCTCCACTTCGTGGTCGTGGCGGATGTTGCCGGCGGCGGCCTGAAGCCGGGTATTGCAGAAATCGATCCAGATCCGCACCTCCGCGCGTTGCGCGAAGTCCTTGGGCATCAGCGGCACCTGGGGGAATTTCTCGTCCAGGTACTCGTTGATGACGGCGGACTCGTAGATCACGGTGTCCCCGTCCACCAGCACCGGCACCTTGGCATAGGGATTGAGCGTGAGAAGCTCTTCGGATTTGTTGCGGAGATCGCACTCCACCAGTTCGTACGGGATGTCTTTCTCTGCCAGGACAAGCCTTGTCCTGTGGGCGTACGGTCAAGGGCCGTAAGACAGTAGTCGCAGCATGTCTTCCTCCTTCAAGAGTATTGTAGCTCGTCGTCGTGGCATGCGTGGCGCATCTGCCGGCAAGCCCCCGCGGCCGGGAACCCTACGCGATGATCGGCTGCCGCACCGGCGTGTGGCTGGGGCGCCTGGGCACCCGGGTCCGCGGCTTGCCGTCCACTCCCGAGTTGCCCGCCCCGAACAGCAGCAAACGCCCCACGCCGGTGTTGCAGAGCTGATAGGGCTTGCCGGATTCCAGGAGAATCGTATCGTGGGGCTTCAGGACGAACTCGTTCTCCGGCGTCCGCACCGTGCACTCTCCCTCAAGGACCATGAAGATGTGGTCGTCGTTCTCGTGGTAGTGCATGTCGTCCTGGGTGTTTTCCTCGCAGTTGATGGTCCAGAAATAGGCCAGCTCCGTGCGCCACAGTGAATGGTGGCGAACCCCCGGGTTTGCCAGCGCCTCCGTAATGGGGTTTTTCACCTCGGCCATGCGTTGTCTCCTCCTCGCTCGGATGTGCGGTTATTCGGGCGTCACCAGCTTCCCGTGGGTGCCGTCGCAGTACGGCCGTGTCTTCGACCGCCAGCACGCGCAAATGGCCATGGTCCGCGGCTCGTCCACCGTGATCTCGTGGGGTGTGATGGAGGTCACCTTGTGCGACCCGTCACAGAACGGAAAGTTCTTCGTCCGGCCGCACATGCAGTAGAACCGGCTCCTGGATTCCTGCCGGACGATCACCGGCTCGATCAGATCATCGTATGCCAAGCCCATTCGAAGCTCTCCCATCACGTAGAATGTGATTTTCGCCCACCCGGAGCCCTTTCCGTCCGCTCATGGGCGACCCTTCACCCTGTTCTCTATACTCTACTTCGCCACCGAGAGCCAGACGAAGACGTCCGTCACTCTCACCCGAAGCAAGGTTGTTGCGGTATGGATGCCCGCAAGGCCGGTTTTCGGAATTTCCGCAAATATGACAACTTGACGCCCAAGAACAAGATCGGAAGGACATCCCATGAGTGAAACATTGAGTCGTATTCGGACCGTGTCCGGTTTCCTCAACGCTCACGGGAGCCGGCGAGACAGGGACGGCTGGTCGTCGATTTCCATCTCCCGGCGTGGCGAACGGCATTGAAGACACGCACCATAGCGAAGAAGATGTGATCGGAGAGCCTGTTTGTGTCTCACTGGACGAGCCTCAGAGGTGAAATTCCGTTTGCGGCGTCGTAAATTGGTCCACGCCGCCGAAGAGAGCATCCTTGGAAGACGCTGCCAGACTACTGCCAGAAGGCATGCCTGATGCCGGACAACTGGTCGAGGTGCGTTCGCGCCGTTGGCTGGTGGAAGGAGTTGAGCCGGAAACCGGGCGTGTCAGCCTCGCCTGTGCCGACGATGACGCCCAAGGGCAGACCCTTGAGGTCTACTGGGAATTCGAGATCGACCGGCGCACCCTCGAGGCGGAAGCGTGGGACGCCTTGGGAGCCAGGGGCTTCGACGCGCCACGGCACTTCAGCGCCTTCCTCCACACGCTGCGCTGGAACTGCGTCACCGCCACGGACCCGAATCTCTTCCAGTCGCCGTTCCGGGCCGGGATCAAGATCGACGCCTATCAGATGGAGCCGCTCCGCAAGGCGCTCAAACTGCCCCGGGTCAATCTGTTCATTGCCGATGATACCGGCTTGGGCAAGACTATCGAGGCGGGTCTCATCGCACGGGAGTTGTTGCTTCGCAAGAAGGTCAAAACGATCGTTGTCGCCGCCCCCGCGTCCGTGTTGGAGCAGTGGAAGGCGGAGATGGAGGAGCGTTTCGGCCTGCTGTTCGCGATCCTCGACCGCGCCTACCTCGCCGACGTCCGACAGGCCCGCGGCTTCGGCGTGAACCCTTGGCGTACCCACAGCCGGTTCCTGGTGTCGCACAATCTGCTGATCGATCCGACCTATGCCGATCCCATGCGCGAGTGGCTGGGCCCGCTTTTGCCCGGTAGCCTGCTCATCCTGGACGAGGCCCATCATGCCGCGCCGTCGAGCAGTGGGCACTACGGAATCGAGACGAAGTTCACCCGTGCCATACGCGAGCTCGGAGGCCGGTTCGAGCACCGTCTGTTCCTTTCCGCCACCCCTCACAACGGTCACTCCAACAGCTTTTCCACCCTGCTTGAATTGCTTGATCCGTACCGCTTTACTCGTGGAGTTCCGGTGCGGGGAAAAAGGGACCTTGAGGAAGTCATGGTCCGGCGCATCAAGGAGGACATCCGCGAGGTGCAGGGCGGCTTCCCGAAAAGGACTGTGAAGCCCGTTGTCATGGATGGGCTGCCGGACGACGCGCCGGAGCTCGTTTTGTCGAGACTCCTTGATGAGTACCGCGATCTACGGGAACAGCGGCTCGCGGGTGCCACGCCGCGGGCCAGAGCCATGGCCGGTCTGCTCGTGGTGGGGCTGCAGCAGAAGCTTTTGTCGTCCATCGAGGCGTTCGCCATCTCGCTCGTGCGCCATCGCAAGACGGTTGAGCAACTATGGACAAGGGGTGCTGACGATGGTCAGGGCGTCCCGGACGCCGGGGTTGCGACCAAAACGTCCGATCCGTTTGTGAAGCTGTTTGCGAAGCCTCCGGATGCGGACGACGAGCGCGCCGAGCAGAGCGACGACGACAGCACGGCAGAGGAAGCGGCGCAGATCGCGGCCATCAATGCAGACGCCGAGAAAGAAGCCCCCGCGGATTCTGCGGCGGAGGCGCTCCGGAACCAGGAGCAGGACCTCCTGAACCGTATGCATGAAGTCGCGGCCGCCGCCCGCGGCCGCCCTGACTGCAAGACCGGCCGCCTCATCACCTGGGTATACGAGAACCTCTGTCCCGACCGACCGCGCTGGAACGAGCGGCGGATGCTGATCTTTACCGAGAACGTCATCGGCACGAAACGCTATTTGCGCGAGATGCTGGAGCAGGCCATCGCGGGCACGGATCTGGCCGAGGATCGCATCGAGACCATCGACGGCCAGACCGTCGGGGCCAGACGCAAGGATCTGCAACGCCGCTTCAACGCGGACCCGGCGCGCGATCCGTTGCGCATCCTGATCGCCACCGACGCCGCTCGCGAGGGACTGAACTTTCAGGCGCACTGCACCGACCTGTTCCACTTCGACCTGCCCTGGAACCCCGGCCGCATCGAGCAGCGCAACGGTCGTATCGACCGTAAGCTGCAACCTGCCTCGGAGGTGCGTTGCCACTATTTCGTGCTGCCGCAGCGCGCCGAGGACCGCGTGTTGGAAGTGCTGGTCAAGAAGACCCGGACCATCAGGCAGGAGCTCGGCAGTCTCTCCAGGGTGATCGACGACGATGTCGAGCGTCGTCTGCGCGGCGGTATCCGCCACCGGGACGTGGAGTGCCTCGCGCGTGACCTCGAGGCGGTTGATCTCGACCACGAGAAGCGACGAATTGCCGCCGAGGAGCTCGAAGCTGCTCGCGAACGGCAGGACGACCTGAGGGAACAGATCGAACGGTGTCGTGCGCTGCTCGACCAGTCGCGTCGGTGGGTGCAGTTCGCGGCGCAACCTTTCCGAGACGCCATGTCCGCTTCTCTGGAGTTGCTGGGGGCAGAGCCATTGAAGGAAGAACGCGCTGACGATGGCGGAGTGATATGGACGTTGCCGTCGCTGGCCGGCAAGGCGCTTGCGGACGCAAGCTGGACCGCTACGTTGGACACGTTGCGCGCGCCCCGCAAGACCGATCAGAAGCTTGCGGAATGGAGGCGGCAAGCGCCGATTCGTCCGGTGGTGTTCGAGGATGCCGGGGTGCTCACCGACGACACCGTGCACCTGCACCTGGAACAACGCATGGCGCAACGGTTGCTGGCGCGCTTTCGGGCCCAAGGTTTCCTCTATCATGACCTGTCCCGCGCCTGCCTCGTACAGGCTGCCGATTCCATTCCGCGGGTGATTCTGCTGGGGCGGCTGTGTCTGTTCGGGCGGCAGGCTGAGCGTCTGCACGACGTGCTGATACCCGTGGCCGCCCGCTGGGTGGAGCCGTTGCGGCGCAATGGACCGCTCAAAGCCTACGCCGAGGAGGCCGAAGCACGAACGCTGGAACGCTTGGAGACCGCATTGCAGAGTGCCCGTGGCCCGGGTGAGACGATTCGCCGCCGGTTGCTCGATGCCGCCGTCCGTGACATCGACGAGCTTCTGCCGCAGCTTGAAGAACGCGCCGAACTGGCAGCGCGGACGGCCAGGGAACGGCTTCGGACCCGCGGTGAAAGAGAAGAGCAGCAGCTTCGGGAGACTCTGGAACGTCAGCGCCAGCGAGTCGAAACGGAACTCGGCAAGCACGAAGGCAGCGGAACCCAGCTCACCATGCAGTTCAATGACGACGAAAAGCGCCAGCTTCAGGCCGACATTGCCTCCTGGCGGACACGTCTCGTCCAGTTCGATCGGGACCTCAAGACCGAACCCGCGCGCATTCGGGAGTTTTACGAGGTGCGGGCGCGACGGGTCGAGCCCATCGGGCTGGTGTATTTGTGGCCGGATACGGGATGAACGTATCGAAGTCACTTCCGGACACAGAGCTTCCGACGAAAGAGCTTTGCTCTGTATTCGAGCCCGAGTGACCGGACCCATGCCCACATCGGACCCAAACACCCGTACCCATCTCGAATGGCTCGGCTTCATCCAGCCGAATGGCCTTGTGGTCTCTGCTCCCGCCCTGGTCAAGGCCGGAGCTATCCTCAACCGGCACGATATGGAAGGGCAGGCGCTGCTTGACGGTTGGGTCAACCAACGTCAGGGATCTTCGGCGCGTAGTCGGGAACACAGCCTCCAGGACTTCCGCGCATTCGCAAAGATCGTCCTCGGCTGGAGTTTCTCGCCCAAGGGATATGCGGATACGGAAAAGGCTCCGGTCCCGGCGGAGCTCGAAGTTTACCTCCCGGACTACCACGAGACATTGCGACCGGACTTTGCCGTGTGCGAGCGCAACCCGCAGGCCGGGGAGTCGCCGTGGCAGTTGGTCGTTCAGGCACTTGGCGGGGAAAATGACTTCGACAAGCCGACCGTGGGCGCCGGCGGACTGGAAGCGTCTCCCCAGAATCGGATGGAGCGCTTCCTCCGCGGCGCCGGTGTTCCCGCCGGCTTGCTCTTCAACGGCGCCGTACTGCGTCTTGTCTCGGCGCCGCACGGTGAAAGCTCCGGCTGGATGGATTTTCGGGTCACCGACATGACCCAGACCGCGGGACGACCGCTGTGCTCGGCGCTGCGCCTTCTCCTGTCCGAGCAACGTCTGTTGGCTTTGCCGAAGGAACAGCGGTTGGCGGCGCTGCTGGCGGACAGCCGCCGGTATCAGAACGAGGTCAGCGAGCGCCTTTCCGAGCAGGTCATGCACGCGCTTTACGACCTTCTGCGAGGGCTCCAGGCCGCCCACGACGCTTCGGGCGGAGAACTGCTGCGGGAGTCGCTCTCCGCCGAAGGCGACCCCAACGACGTCTATCGCGGGCTTCTCGCGATCATCCTGCGGCTGGTCTTCCTGCTCTACGCCGAGGAGCGCGGCATGCTCCCGGGCGACGAGACCTTCCTCCGCCACTATTCGGTTGCCGGCCTCTACCAGCGCCTTCGCGAGGACGCGGCTCTGCACCCGGATACCATGGACCAAAGCTTCGGCGCCTGGGCGCAGCTTCTCGTGCTGTTCCGCCTCATCCACGACGGGGCCGGCGAGCACGTGACCGGAGGCATTGTCAGCCTTCCGGAACGCCGGGGCGCCCTGTTCGACCCGGACCGGTACCCGTTCCTCGAAGGCCGCCGCGGCGGCGGCCGACAGATCACCGAGCGCGTCCACCCGCCGCTCGTCTCCGACGGCGCCGTCTACCGGGTTCTGGAGAAGCTGGTGGTCCTCGACGGCGAGCGCATTTCCTACCGCACCCTGGACGTGGAGCAGATCGGGTCGGTGTACGAGGTCATCATGGGCTTCCGCCTGGAGACCGCCACAGGCCGGTCCGTGGCCGTCAAGTCCGCCAAGAAGCTGGGGGCGCCGACGACCATTGACCTCGACGAACTGGCACGCCAGCCCAATGCGAACCGCGGGAAATGGCTTCAGGAGCGGGTGGACCGCGCCCTCACGGACACCGTCAGAAAGGGGCTACGTCAAGCGAATACGGTGGAGGATCTTCACGCGGCGATGGACCGGATACTGGACAAGGGGGCCACGCCGGATCTCGTCCTGCCCGGTTCGCTGGTGTTGCACCCCAGCGATGAGCGGCGTCGCTCGGGCTCCAACTACACGCCTCGGGAACTCACCGAACCGATCGTCCGCCACACGTTGGAACCTCTCTTGGAACGGTTGCGCGGAGAGGACGGCCGGCCGCCGACTGCCGACCAGATTCTCGACCTCAAGATCTGTGATCCGGCCATGGGGTCCGGCGCGTTTCTGGTGGAGACCTGCCGCCAACTCGCGGACACGCTCATCGGGGCTTGGCGGGCGCATGATGAGAGGCCGGTGATTCCAGCCGACGAGGACGAGGTGGTCTACGCGCGCCGGCTGGTCGCCCAGAGGTGTCTCTACGGCATCGACCGGAACCCAATGGCAGTGGACCTGTCCAAGGTGTCGCTGTGGTTGAGCACGCTCGCACGGGAACATCCGTTGACTTTCCTGGATCATGCGTTTCGCCACGGCGACACGCTCGTCGGCTTGACCCGGAAGCAGGTCGAGACGTTCCACTGGGTCTCGGCAGCCGAACCTTTTCAAGAGGGCTTCGAGGTCATGCGGGTGCGCGAGCACACGGCGAAGGTAGCCAGGTTGCGCCAACGCATCAGGGAAGCCGGCGATGATGTCTCCGATCGGGAACTCCACGGCCTCTGGCAGGAAACGCGCGATGAGCTTGACGCCGTGCGACTCTACGGGGATCTGGCCTTGGCGGCGTTCTTCGCGGAGGCGAAGCCGAGGCGACGGGAGGCGAAGCGAAATGAGTTCGCCTGCGCCGTGGTGCGTGGTGAGGCCAACCGTTATCTCGGATGGATCGAGGAGCAGCGTCACCGCGACCCTGCGCTCGCTCCGTTCCATTGGGAGATCGAATTCCCTGAGGTCTTCGAACGGGAGAATCCGGGGTTCGACGCGTTCGTCGGGAACCCGCCGTTCGCGGGAAAGAACAACGTCGCCGCCGGCAACGTCGCAGGATACCCCGACTGGCTCAAGACCGTGCACAAAGGGAGTCACGGCAACGCCGACCTCGTGGCCCACTTCTTTCGGCGTGCGTTCAATCTGCTGCGAGAAGGGGGCGCATTCGGTCTGATTGCCACCAACACCATCGCCCAAGGCGATACCCGTTCCACCGGCCTGCGCTGGATTTGCGAGAACGGCGGGGAGATCTACCGTGCCACCAGGCGGGTCAAGTGGCCCGGCGACGCTGCCGTGGTGGTCAGCGTTCTGCATGTCGCCAAGGGTACGTTTGCCGAATCCAGGGTGCTGGACGGTGCCGAGGCCGCGAACATCACGGCATTCCTCTTCCACACGGGCGGGCACGCCGATCCGGTGCGTCTGGAAGCGAACGCCGGCAAGAGTTTCGTAGGCAGCTATGTCCTCGGCATGGGCTTCACCTTCGACGACACCGACAAGAAAGGCGTCGCCACGCCGCTCGCCGGGATGCGGCGACTCATCGAAAAGAACCCGCGTAACCGGGAGGCGATCTTCCCCTACATCGACGGCGAGGAGGTGAACACCAGCCCGACCCACGCGCATCATCGGTACGTCATCAACTTCCGCTACTATCCGTTGTGCCGGGAGGAACTGGACGAATCGTGGGCGGAAGCTGAAGACGAGCGGCGTCGCGAATGGCTGAGAAGGGGCATCGTGCCGCTCGACTATCCGGAACCGGTGGCGGCGGATTGGCCGGACTTGCTGGCGATTGTCGAGGAGCGGGTGAAGCCTGCTCGTAGACACTTGACGACCAATGCCATCGGTCGCAAGCGAGCCGAGTTCTGGTGGCGGTATGGTTCAACCGCGAACGAACTCTACGCCACCGTCGCCGACCTGGAGCGGGTACTGGCAATCTCCAGAGTCGGCCAGCACGCCGCATTCGCGTTCCTGCCGAACGGCATGGTCTATGCCGAATCGACGATTATCTTCCCCTTGGCCACCCACGCTGCCTTCTGCGCTCTCCAGTCCCGCCCGCACGAGCTCTGGGCGCGCTTCTTCGGGTCGTCCCTGGAAGACCGGCTCCGCTACACCCCCTCCGACTGCTTCGAGACCTTCCCCTTCCCCGAAGGCTGGGATAACGACGTCGCCCTCGAAGCCGCTGGCAAAGCGTACTACGACTTCCGCGCCGCGTTGATGGTCGAGAACCACGAGGGCCTCACCAGGACCTATAACCGCTTCCACGACCCCGACGAGAACGCCCCCGACATTGCCAGGCTCCGCGACCTGCACGCCGCCATGGACCGCGCCGTCCTCGACGCCTACGGCTGGCGCGACATCGCCACCGACTGTGACTTCCTCCTTGACTACGAGATGGACGAAGCGACCTGGGGCGCGAAAAAGAAACCCTATCGCTACCGCTGGCCCGACGAGACCCGCGACGAAGTTCTCGCGCGCCTCCTGGCCCTCAACGCCCGACACGCAGCCGAAGAAACCCGTGAGGGTACGACATCCGCAACCCAACTGAATTCGATCCTGAGTCATGCGCGATCACGGCACCGAGCGACGGTAACTCAGCCGGTCCTTGAGGTAGCAGAGGCAGAACTCCCCTGGGACCCTCCGATGGCGCGTCGACGGGGCAATCGCGATCGAGAGTGAGGGTCGTGTGTTGCATGGAAAGGGTCTTGCAGTGTCGGCTATCAAGTACTTGATGCAAAAGTCCATGAATAACATGATAACTGAAAACGATTCCAGGACGATCACACGTGTCGCCCTGCGCAACTTCAAGAGCATCGCGGCCTGTGATGTCGAGTTGATGCCGCTGACTCTCCTTGTGGGTCCCAACGGTTCGGGTAAGAGCAACTTTGTTGATGCCCTACGCTTTACGGCGCAGGCTTTGCGCTTTACTCCGGACCACGCACTGCACGAGCGGGGCGGGATCAACGAAGTCCGCCGGCGGTCGCGCGGTCATCCCAACCATTTCGGTATTCGTCTGGGCTTCCGGCTGACCGATGCGGCCGGCTGGTACGCCTTCGAAATTGGCGCGCGGCCGAAGGGCCGCTATGTCGTACGGCGTGAGGAATGCGTTGTCTTGTCTTATGCGAGAGGGCGGGCGTCCTTCCGGATAGGCGACGGACGGCTTCTGGCCACCTCGATTCCGCACCCGCCGCCGACAGGCGGGAGTGACAGGCTTTATCTCCTGCCTGCATCTGCGTATAGAGAGTTCAGACCGATCTACGATACGCTGTCAGGGATGGGGTTCTACAACCTCAACCCGGAGCAGATCCGGGAGCTACAGTCCCCCGACCCAGGTGATCTCCTGAAACACGACGGCAGTAACCTCGCGAGCGTTCTCGCTAATCTTGAGTCACGTTCGCCCGAGATGGCGACGCGCGTCGGCCAATACCTCTCCAAGGTCGTCCCGGGGACGGTCGGCATGGAGTCGAAGACGATCGGACCCAAGCTGACTCTGGAGTTCCGTCAAGAGGTGCGCGGCGACCCCCACCCTTGGCGTTTCCTCGCCCACAACGTATCGGACGGGACGTTGCGGGTGCTCGGGGTGCTTGTAGCCCTCTATCAGGGTGTCGGTACGGAGTCGGGGAATGCAAAACTCATCGGGATCGAAGAACCGGAGGGGGCGCTTCACCCCGCGGCCGCGGGGGTGCTTACGGATGTTTTGCGCGAAGCGAGCGAGCGCGTGCAGGTGGTCGTCACCAGCCACAGTGCGGACTTGCTCGATCGAGAAGCAGTTCCGTTGGATTCTATCCTGGCCGTTGTCTCTGAAGACGGAGAGACGAAGATTGCCCGGCTCGATGTGACCGGCCGCACTGCGCTCCGCAAGGGACTGTTCACGGCCGGTGAGATGCTTCGCATGAACCAGCTTCTGCCGGATCCGGATCAGGCGACACCTGTCCAGTTGGATCTCTTCCGCCACGAGGAGTAATCCGTGACGAGAATTGTTCCCATCGTCGAAGGGGATGGCGAAGTGGAGGCCGTACCCGTCTTGATCCGACGGATCGGCGAGGATGTTTCCCCGCTCGACCCGCCCGACGTGTTGAGGCCGATCCGCGTTCGTCGTCAGCGTTTCGTTAAACCGGACGAAGTCGAACGCTATATTAATCTGGCTGCGATCCGTGGTGCTGCTGCCGAGACCCGGATACTTGTTTTGCTCGACGCAGATAACGATTGCCCGGCAGATCTCGGGCCGAGCGTCTTGCAACGTGCCCGCGCGGCACGTTCCGACCGTCGCATCGAGGTGGTTGTGGCAAACCGCGAGTACGAGTCGTGGTTCATCGCCGCGGTGGATTCCCTGCAAGGAACGCGGGGGATCTCGGCTGACACGGAAGTCCCGCAAGACCTGGAGTCCATCCGGGGAGCCAAGGCATGGCTCCGCAGCCGAATGAGTGGTCCATACAGTCCGACAGCCGACCAAGCTACGTTTACGGCTCGTTTCGACATGGCCTTGGCGCGCCGCCGCTCCCCGTCGTTTGACAAGATGTGGCGTGCGGTGAGTGCCCTGTTGTAGCAGGATAGCGGACGCCTGTTCCGCGCCCTGTAGGATCACGTTTGGAGTATCAGACGGAACGTCGGTAGTGGTGGTGCTGGTTGGATCTCATGCCTGCTCAAGCTGCTACGTGGAGTACGAAATCCGGCAAAGCGAAGCCGGAGGCAAAGGTCTGCTCGGGATCGATATCAGCAAGATCAAGGACTGTCATGGAAACACGACCCAGCGGTGTGGCCGGATATCAGAAGGTTATCCGTTCTATCGGTGGAATGATCATGACGGTTACCCCAACATGGGTGACTGGATTGAGGACGCTGCCAAGGCTGCTGGCCGATGACGAACCGAGAATCGACGAGGCACTCTGTACCGCCGAGCGATCCTTCGCCAACACCATGAGTTACCGAGAGCCACTGCCCGCGGGATGCCTGCCCGGTGCGGTGGACCTGTCGCCTGCGGCCGGGAACGGGCGCGGGCCGAATTCAACAGACGGGGCGACCTTCACACCACACTTGGTGGCCGTTGGCTGATTGCGACATTCTTGCCCAGTGCCGCATGGATACCGCATGAGTACGATTCGCTATACCGCCAGTCTGCTGTACCACGACGGTCCGCAGATTATCGAAGCCCGTGACGCCGAGGGCCGTGACTATCTGGCATTGCTGGTGAAGAGGGAAAACGTGCAGGATCGCTATCTGGCGGTGGAAGTCGTTCCTGAGCGTTTGCGCCAATTTCGCGACGGCGCACTTGACTTGAGGTCGCTGATGACCGAGTCGGCCAGGAATGGATGGTATCTGACGACGACAGCGGCTCTCGATCAACCGTTGACGATCAAGCGGCAACAAGCGTCTCTTGAGGATAGCGGATTTCTGCCTGATGACGGCTTCCTATTGCATTCCAGGGACGCACCGGTTGAACACAAACGAATGCTCCACGAAGCCCCTACGAAGCCGCTCAAGCCGACCAACTCCGCCGAAGTCCGCGCCGATCTCATCCGCGCCCTTCGCTTGGACCTCGTCGGCCCTGGCGCGGACGGGTATCTGGCGGACGAGCGCCTGCCGGGCTGGGTGCGGCCGTCCAACTGGTATCTGACCGGTTTCCTTATCCCGTCCGGCGCCCGGCCCGCGCAGAGCGCGGATCACGACGAGGATGACGACATCGACGAGACGCCCGAATCGGGCGGGCTCCCGGAAGAGTCGTCCGAGGACCGCAAAGCGGCGAAGCGTGGCTTCTTCCCATCGTCCATGGGGCTGAGTTGTCTCGTTGCCAGGGAAGCGAATGCTCTGGCCGTGACCGTGCGATGGGGCGATTACGAATCCGCGAAGGTCGACGGCGCTGACGGCAATACTGCGTCAGTGTGGCAGCGGCAGCCCAACGAACGGGCGATGCAGGTGTCGCTATCGAACGCCGGCGATCACGATGTCCCGGACTCCGGCGGCTTGAGGCTCCATGTAGACGTGCGGCCCATCAACACTGAAGGTATCGCCGGGATTCCCGACGGCACGCGGGCGGTATCGGTCTTCCTGGTGAACCGGCGCGAACCCCACGACAGCAATCCAGACCTTGCCTATGCCTTCCAGGCCGAGATCGAAGTCCGTGGCGAGCCAGCCTTCGTGCCCCGGCCTGATCTGCGTGCCGTGCAGGCCATGGACTGGGACGAGCAGGTCGCCGATCTCCACTACGCGGACACGCCCGAGTACGCCACCGGCCATGGCGTCTCCGCGGATTGGGAGGTTGTGGACGGTGTCTGCCGGAAGCTGTGCACGGCGTGGGTCCCGAGCGCCGGCGTCGACAAGACGGAAACCGTGGAGGTGCCCGGCACCGAATTGTCGATGGACGCGCTTGGGGAACTGCCTGACGGACAAGCCGCCGAGGCGGCGCTACGGCCTCTCGTGGAGCAATACCGCATCTGGATCGAGTCGCGGCGCGAGGGCATCTCGACACATACGGGCGAGCGACGCGAGACTGCCGGGGAACTCCTGCGCCGGGCCGGCATCGCGGCGGATCGCATCGAGCGTGGCATCGCCGTGCTGGTGGAGGATGCGGACGCCCTCGACGCATTCCGCGTGGCCAACCGCGCTGTTGCGCGCGCCCTCCGGCAGCGGCTTGCCGAGCAGTTTACCGATCAGCCGCCCCGCTGGCGCGCCTTTCAACTCGCCTTCATCCTGCTGAACGTCCCCGGCCTCGCCGATCCGCTCGATCCCGACCGCGAGACCGTGGACCTGCTCTTCTTCCCGACCGGCGGCGGCAAGACGGAGGCGTACCTGGGCCTAGCGGCCTTCGCGATGGTGCTGCGAAGACTCCGCAATCCCGGACGGAACGGGCTTCAAGGCGCGGGCGTGAGCGTCATCATGCGGTACACGCTGCGCCTGCTCACCCTGGATCAGCTAGCCCGCGCGTCCGGCATGGTCTGCGCATTGGAGCTCGAACGCGAAGCTGACGCTGCGCGGTACGGTGAATGGCCGTTCGAGATCGGCCTGTGGGTTGGCAAGGCGGCGACGCCCAACCTCATGGGCCGGAAAGGCGAACGCCGCTCGGATTCCGCCCGCGCCAAGACCCGGCAGTTCAAGGCGAACCCCAGAGGCAGACCCTCCCCGATCCCCCTCGAAAGCTGTCCCTGGTGCGGGACCCGCTTCGAACCTGCCTCCTTCACGCTGGCGCCGAACGACGATCGGCCGACCGAGTTGCGCGTTGTTTGCGCGAACTTCGAATGCGACTTCAGTGGCGACCGGCCGCTGCCGATCCTGGCAGTGGACGAGCCCATCTACCGTCGCCTTCCGGCCTTCCTGGTCTCGACCGTGGACAAGTTCGCATCGCTCCCTTGGGTAGCGCAGAGCGGCAAGCTTCTCGGCGGCGCTGAACGACGCGATGGCAAAGGCTTCTACGGGGCGGAGGAACCGGGAACGGGCCAGCGTCTCGACAGCCCGCTGCTGCCGCCCGATCTCGTGATCCAGGACGAGCTGCATCTGATCTCCGGGCCGCTCGGCACCATGGTGGGGCTATATGAAGCCGCCATCGAGGCGTTGTGCGTGCGCGGTCTCGATGGTCGGAAGGTGCGCCCCAAGATCGTCGCCTCCACCGCCACCGTCCGCCAAGCCCAGGACCAGATCCAGGCCCTTTTTGCGAGGCCCACTACCCGGGTCTTCCCGCCGCCGGGATCGGACCGGCGCGACTCCTTCTTCGCTCGCACTGTGCAGGAAGGGCAGGCGGCGCGTCTCTACCTCGGCGTCGCCTCGCCGGGGCGCAGCCCCAAGGTCCTCATGCGCAAGGTCTGGCTCGCGCTCATGGGCGCCGCCGAGTTGGCGTACCGGGACGCCGGCGGACACAAGAACCAGGACAATCCCGCCGACCCGTACATGACCGTGCTCGGCTACTTCAACAGCCTTCGCGAACTGGGCGGCGCGCGCCGCATCCTGGAGGAAGAGGTTCGGAACACCGTCAAGCAATACGGTGACCGCAAACGAATCGGCGAGCAGCGCGGACTGTTTCGGGACCGCAGGACGTTCTCGGAGGTGGTGGAGCTGACTTCGCGCGTCTCCACGGATAAAGTAGCCGAGGCGCGCCAGCGCCTGGAGTGCTCGTTCCACGAGAAGGGGCGGGTGGACTGCGCCATCGCCACCAACATGATCTCGGTCGGGCTTGATATTCCCCGGCTGGGTCTCATGGCGGTTCTGGGCCAGCCGAAAACCCATGCGGAGTACATCCAGGCGACCAGCCGCGTGGGGCGCGACGACCATCGGCCGGGGCTCGTCGTCACCTTGCTGAACGTGCACAAGCCACGCGACCGCTCGCATTACGAACGGTACCGCCACTATCACGAGACCTTCTACCGTTCGGTGGAGGTGTCGAGCGTGACGCCGTTTTCCGCCCGCGCCCTGGATCGCGGGTTCGCCGGGGCGCTCGTGGGCCTCGCCCGCCACGTCGAGGGGAAGCTGACGCCCTCAAAGGGTGCCGAGCAGATCGCTGGCGCGCGTGCCGCCATTGAGCGGAGGCTGCTCGATGTGTTCCACCAACGGGTCGAGCGGCAGCCGTTCACGTATGAAGCAGAGCGCGACGAACGGCTGCAAAGCGTACGGAGCCGCGTCGTCGATCTGCTCGATTCCTGGCGTACGGTCGTGGAGGACTATCGTGCGGCCGGCGTCGCGGTGAAGTATCAGAAATATGAGCCGGGGCAGGGTCGCCCTTTGCTGCGCGAGATGCTCGACAAGACTTTCGAATCCGGCGACCACCGCAAGTTTCGCGCGAACCGCTCCCTGCGCGATGTGGAGCCGGAGGTCCATCTTTACCTCCGGGAACTGACTGGACAGGATGTGGAGCAATGAGTGGCCGAGCCCATGGGCAGGTTCGCCAAAGTCAGGTGATCACCACCTACGGCCCCGGCGCGCTCATCGATTTGCCGAGGCACTCGGCGATCGTCGGCGGCCTCGACACATGGCCGGTCGGACTGGATGAGGTGGTCGAGCCGAGGCTCACGTACAAGCTCCAGATTATGACCGGCGTCCCTGCGCCGAGGCTCTATGCGCCGCCTCCCGAGCCTAGCGAACCATGGGCCCCGGCGAGAGGCATCGGGGCGTGGCGCTTTCCGGATTGGTTCGTTGTGCAGGAACAGGCCGGCAACGGCGAAGAGCACACGCGCTCGCGGCGTCTGGTTCATCGCAAGGGGCTGGACGAGAAGGGAGGCTTCGATCGCTGCCCCGTGGTGCCGACCCGCTTCGTGCGAGCTTGCCCGAGGGGTCACGTGGACGACCTCGACTGGACCGGTTTCGTGCATGGCGCCGACAGTGACTGTCGGCGCCAGCTCTGGCTCGACGAACGCGGGACGACCGGCGACTTGGCCGATCTTGTCGTGCGTTGCGAGTGCAAGAAATCGCGGCGTCTCTACGAAGCCGCGGAGTTCGATCAGAATCCGCTCGGCGCCTGCCGGGGCATGCGGCCCTGGCTGGGCCGCAACACGAACGAAGACTGCAACCAGCGGAGTCGCCTGCTCATCCGCACCGCGTCCAACGCCTACTTTCCGCAGATCGTCAGCGTGCTGTCGCTGCCGGATCAAGGGGCGGCGGTCGGGCGTGTCGTCGGCGAGTTGTGGGACGACCTCCAGATCGTGGAAGACGCCGCCGGACTCGCCTTCATCAAGAAGAAGCCGAACGTCGCAGCGGCGCTCGACCGGTTCGACGATGAAGAGATCTTTCACGCCATCCGCGAGC
The DNA here is from genome assembly GCA_963422385.1 of Binatia bacterium. Classification (GTDB taxonomy): domain Bacteria; phylum Desulfobacterota; class Binatia; order UBA9968; family JAJDTQ01; genus JAJDTQ01. Next base: position 2,095,116 of record OY729432.1, read on the forward strand.
GCAGGGGCGGCAAGGGGGGCGACCGTCCAGTGAAGCAAGTCGAGCTTGACGCCCTTCTCGGCGCCCGCGAGGGATTTGGCGACGACGTGCCCATCGATCCCGACTTTCATGCCCGCAGGCTGCCCGACGGCGTGTGGCGCCGATCCGGACAGAGCGTGGGAATCGCGTCCGTCGTTCAGCTCCACCGCCTGCGCGAAGTGCTGACCCTCATCGGATTCACCCGCTTCGAAGCGGTGATGCCGGACATCCACGGCGAGTACGAAACCGACGTGGAGCGGGCAGAGATCGCGCTGGAGCCGCAGTGGTATCCAGCCGTCGAGAATCGTGGCGAGGGGGTGTTCATCCAGCTACGCACGGGTGCGGTGGAGGAGTGGCTGCGGCGTCCGCCGGTCAAGGAGCGACTTGAACAACTCGCTAAAGGTCACTCGGCTTGGCAGCAAGGGCGCAAGACGCAACGCCCGTTTCCGGGCGGACCCTATGTACTGCTGCACACGATCTCGCACCTGCTGATCCAGTCGCTGGCGATGCGCTGCGGCTATCCGGCGAGTTCCATTCGCGAACGGATCTACGCCGAGGGGGGCGCGGATGGTGAGCGTTTCGGCATTCTTCTCTACACGGGCAGCCCCGATGCCGAGGGAACGCTCGGCGGCCTGGTTCAGCAAGGCCGCCACATTGGGGATCATCTCGCCGATGCGTTGCGCATGGCCGCGCTGTGCTCCAACGACCCGATCTGCGCTCAACACACACCGGGCGAAAGCGCGGAAGAACGGCCGCTGCACGGCGCGGCGTGCCACGGCTGCGCGCTGATCGCGGAGACGTCCTGCGAGATGCGCAACGAGTATCTGGACCGTGCGCTGGTGGTGCCGGCGCTGTACGCCGCTGGAGCCGCGTTCTTCGATGCCGCCTGATGGCTGTTCCATGAACGGCGCCGCCGTGCGGGACATGCTGCGGTTGTTGCCGGCCTCATAGAGTTCTCCGTTCAGCCTTCGACTTCGCTGGCGCTACGCCCAGGATGAACGGGAGGAATCCTCCCATGCTCCCCGAAATTGCAACCTACAGGCCCATTTCCGTTGGACAAGACTGACTGATAGTTGACATCCCCTTGACCCGTATACTAGGCTTCGATTCCAGCCTAGGCATGACTCTCCTGACAACAAGAACGTGCGTGGCGATGCATCATGGGTAGCGAGACGCTCTGGCCGCTGGGCCTTTACTTTTTGATTGCTCTCGTGGTGGCGGGGAGCATGATCGGCCTGTCGTTTGTCTTGGGAGAACGTCACTCGGATCGTGCGACCGGGCAACCCTACGAGTCCGGCATCGTTTCCACCGGCACGGCGCGGGTGCGGTTGTCGGTGAAGTTCTACATCGTCGCGATGCTGTTCGTGATCTTCGATCTCGAAGCCGTCTTCATCTTTGCCTACGCCGTGGCGTACGAGGAGGTGGGCTGGGCCGGATACACGGGTCTGCTGGTGTTCGTCGCGGTGCTGGTGGTGGCGCTGATCTACGAGTACCGGATGGGCGCGCTGGACTGGGAGCCGGTTCGGCTCAGGATGGCCAAGGCCGCTCGGGAGAAAGGATAGAGGGACCCCATGCAATGGTCGTTGTCCAAGTCCCGGCCGGCCGAGCCGGAGAAGGGCGGCTTCGACGAAGCCATCAGGCGGCTTCTGGTCATGGCCCGCATGGAGGATCTGGTCACCTGGGGGCGCAAGAACTCCATCTGGCCGTTCCATTTCGGGCTGTCCTGCTGTTTCGTGGAGATGGCCACGAGCCTTACGAGCAAGTTCGACGTGGCCCGCTTCGGCGCCGAGGTCATCCGCGGAACGCCGCGCGAGGCCGACGTCATCGTGATCGCGGGTACCTGCTTCATCAAGATGGCGCCCATCGTGCGGCGCCTGTACGAGCAGATGATGGAGCCCCGCTGGGTCATCTCCATGGGCGCCTGCGCCAACTCCGGCGGCATGTACGACATCTACAGCGTGGTCCAGGGGGTGGACAAGATCCTGCCGGTGGACGTCTACGTGCCGGGATGCCCGCCCAGCCCCTTCGCTTTTCTGGAAGCGTTGACGTTGTTGCAGAAGGCCGTGGGCAACGAGCGCCGGCCGCTGAGCTGGATGGTGGGGCCCCAGGGTGTGGAGAAGGGGTCGATGCCCGCGATGCGGGAGGTCAAGCGGCCCGACCGCGTCCGCGCCACGAGCCTGCGCACGCCGGACGAAGTCTAACGTCCCGATGAGCAGATCTCTTTCGTTCGCCGGCATGGATCATGGCTTCAGCGCGGCGTCCGTTCGACAGGAACAGGGCGGTGGGTCCGACCTATGAGTGATGCGCCCTCGGTGGTGACCGAGCTCGAAGGCCGCTTCGGCGCCGACGCTTTCGCGGCGCAGGACACCCGGTGCGGTTTTCCGACCCTGTGGACGTCCAGGGAGCGCCTGCCTGCCGTCCTGAAATTCCTCAAGACCGAGGTGGACCGGCCCTTCGGAACGCTGTACGACCTTACCGCCATCGACGAACGCTTCCGCAGGCAGCGGGACGGCCAGCCCGAAAGCGATCTCACCGTGCTCTACCACCTCCTCTCCTACGGGCGGAACGAGGACCTGTGCATCAAGGTGGCCCTCGACGACGACGGCTCCTCGTTGCCGACGACAACCGGCCTGTGGCCTTCGGCCAACTGGTACGAGCGCGAGGTGTGGGACATGTTCGGCGTCCGTTTCGACGGACATCCCGCGCTGCACCGCATCCTCATGCCGCTTACCTGGGAAGGCCACCCGCTGCGCAAGGAGCACCCGGCCCGGGCCACGGAGATGGGCCCGTTCCAGCTTCCCGACGAGCGGCAGGACCGGGAACAGGAGGCGCTGCGGTTCCGGCCCGAGGACTGGGGCATGAAGCGCAGCCACGAGGGCACGGACTTCATGTTCCTCAACGTCGGGCCGCAGCATCCCGGCACCCACGGCGTCATCCGCATCATCCTGCAGCTCGACGGCGAGGAGATCGTCGACTGTCTGCCGGAGATCGGCTTCCATCACCGCGGCGCGGAGAAGATGGGGGAGCGGCAGTCCTGGCACTCCTTCATTCCCTACACCGACCGCATCGACTACCTGGGCGGGGTGATGAACAATCTCGCCTACGTTCTCTCCGTGGAGCAACTGGCAGGCATCGACGTGCCCGATCGCGCCCAGGTCATCCGCGTGATGATGTCCGAGTTCTTCCGCATCGCCAGCCACCTGGTGTGGTACGGCACCTTTGCCCAGGACGTGGGCTCCCTCTCCACGGTGTTCTACACCTTCAATGACCGGGAGCGGATCTTCGACATCGTGCAGGCGGTGTGCGGCGGCCGGATGCACCCGAGCTGGTTCCGCATCGGCGGCGTGGCCCAGGATCTGCCCAAGGGCTGGCAGGCGATGGTGCGGGACTTCGTCGACTACCTGCCGGACCGGCTCGTGGAATACGACAAGATCGTGATGCAGAACCGCATCTTCAAGGCGCGCACCCAGGGCATCGGCGCCTACACCGCGGAGGAGGCCATCGACTGGGGCGTGACCGGTCCGGGGCTCAGGGCCTGCGGCTTCGACTGGGACTTCCGCAAGAAACGACCCTACTCGGGATACGACCAGTTCGACTTCGACGTCCCCACCGCCCGGAACGGCGACTGCTACGACCGCGCGGTGGTACGCATCGAGGAGATGCGTCAGAGCCTCCGGATCATCGACCAGTGCCTCAAGAACATGCCCCCCGGACACTACAAGTCGGATCACCCGCTGACCACGCCGCCGCGGAAAGACCGCACGATGCACGACATCGAGACGCTCATCAACCATTTCCTGAGCGTGAGCTGGGGGCCGGTGATACCCGCCGGGGAATCCTTCATGGGCATCGAGGCGACCAAGGGCAACAACGGCTATCGGCTGGTGAGCGACGGCGGCACCATCCCCTACCGGGTGCGCATCCGGACGCCGTCCTTCGCCCACATGCAGATGATCCCGCTCATGAGCCGGGGCGTCATGGTGTCCGACCTGCTGGCGATACTGGGAAGCATCGACTTCGTGCTGGCGGATATCGACCGGTGAAAATGGCGTCCTTCGATTTTACTCCGCTACGCTCAGGACGAACGGTTGTGGAACACCTCTCCACGTTCGTCCCGAGCGTAGCGGAGCGCCAGCGAAGCGAAGTCGAAGGATGACGAGGTTTCCATGTTGACGGAACAGGAGCGCCGGAGAATCAGGGCGGAGGCCGCCCACTATGACAACCCGCAGGCCGCGTGCGTGGAGGCGCTGAAGATCGTCCAGGAGCGGAACCGCTGGGTGTCGGACGAGCACCTGAAGGAGATCGCCGCGCTGCTGGACATGAGTCCGGAGGCGCTGGACAGCGTCGCCACCTTCTACAACCTGATCTTCCGCAAACCGGTGGGGGAGAACGTCATTCTCCTGTGCGACAGCGTCAGTTGCTGGATACTGGGTTACGAAGACATCTGCGCCCATCTCAAGACGAGTCTCGGGGTGGATCTGGGTGAGACCACCGCGGACGGCAAGTTTACGCTGCTGCCCATGGCCTGTCTCGGTACCTGCGACCGCGGACCGGCCATGATGGTAGGGAATGACCTTTACCGGAACCTGGACAGCGACAAGGTGGACGAGATACTCACCCGGTACCGGCAAGCCCCGGAGGCCTGAGGCGGACTTTATGGCGAACGGATCATCCATGGACAAGCCCCTCACCGGGGACCTGAGGTCGGACGGCGGAGTGCTGGATCTGGCGGCCTACGAGAAGGTCGGCGGATACGAGGCGCTGCACCGAGTGCTCAAGGAGATGACTCCGGCCGACGTCCTGAAGGAAGTGTCGGACGCAAGGCTCCGGGGGCGTGGGGGCGCGGGATTCCCCACGGGGCAGAAGTGGAGCTTCGTGCCCATGGGCGACGACGCGCCGCAGCCCAAGTATCTTGTGGCCAACGCGGACGAGATGGAGCCCGGGACCTTCAAGGACCGCATCCTGCTGGAGGGAAACCCGCATCTTCTCATCGAGGGGATGGTCCTCGCGGCCTACACCATCCAGGCTGCCAACGGGTACATCTTCCTGCGTTGGGCCTACAAGCTGGCGGCCGAGCGGATCACCGCGGCCTTGGCCGAGGCCCATGACAAGGGTTATCTGGGCAAGAACATCCTCGGCTCCGACCATAGCTTCGAGCTGCATCTGCACACCAGCGCCGGCCGCTACATGTGCGGAGAGGAGACCGGGTTGCTCAACGCGCTGGAAGGCAAGCGGGCCAATCCCCGGGCCAAACCGCCGTTCCCTCAGGTGAGCGGCCTGTTCGGCAAGCCCACCATCGTGCAGAACGTGGAGACCTTGTGCAACGTCGCCCCGATCCTCCGGAACGGCTCCCAGTGGTACCTGGGACTCAGCCGTAGCGAGGACGGCGGCACCAAGCTCTACGGCGCGAGCGGCAAGGTGAAACGACCCGGGGCCTGGGAACTGCCGCTGGGCACCACCATCCGGGAGATCCTCGAGCGGCGGGCGCGGGGCATGCGCGACGGCTACAGGTTTCGCGGCGTTCTCCCCGGCGGGGCGTCCACCGACTTCCTGGTGGAAGAGCACCTGGACACCAAGATGGACTATGGCTCGGTGCAGGCGGCCGGCAGCCGCCTAGGCACCGGCCTGATGGTCGTCCTCGACGACAAGACCTCGGTGGTGGGCATGGTGCTCAACCTGGAGCGTTTCTTCGCCCAGGAGTCCTGCGGCTGGTGCACGCCGTGCCGGGACGGCCTCCCCTGGACGGCGCGGATCCTGCAGGGGTTGCTGGAGGGCCGGGGGCGGCCTGGAGACCTGGAGAGACTGGAGATGCAGACCCGGATGATGGGCCCCGGCAACACCTTCTGCGCGCTGGCGCCGGGCGCCATGGAGCCCTTGCAGAGCGCCCTCAAGTATTTTCGTGAGGACTTCGAGAAGCTCATCCCCAAGAGCGACGCAGCGTAACGATCATGGCCACCATCTACGTCGACGACCGAGCCTACGAGGTTGACCCCGGCAAGAACCTGCTGGAGGAGTGCCTTTCAAAGGGCCTGGACCTGCCGTACTTCTGCTGGCATCCGGCGCTGGGTTCGGTCGGCGCCTGCCGCCAGTGCGCGGTCAAGCAGTACCGCGACGAGAACGACCGGCGCGGCCGCATCGTCATGGCGTGCATGACCCCGGCCATGGACGGCTCGCGCGTCTCGATTCGCGACAAGGACGCGGCGCAGTTCCGGGCCGGCATCATCGAGCTCCTCATGAGCAACCATCCCCACGACTGTCCGGTGTGCGACGAAGGCGGCGAGTGTCACCTCCAGGACATGACGGTGATGACCGGTCACAACTACCGCGGCTACCGCTTCGGCAAGCGCACCTTCACCAACCAGAAACTGGGACCGTTCATCAACCACGAGATGAACCGGTGCATCACCTGCTACCGGTGCGTGCGCTACTACCGGGACTACGCGGGCGGCAAGGACCTGGACGCCTTCGCGTCGCGCAACCACGTCTATTTCGGCCGCCACGAGGACGGCCCCCTGGAGAACGAGTTCAGCGGCAATCTGGTGGAGGTCTGTCCCACCGGCGTCTTTACCGACAAGACGTTGAAGGATCACTATACCCGCAAGTGGGATCTGCAGACGGCTCCGTCCGTGTGCGCGCATTGCAGCCTCGGGTGCAACACCATCGCGGGCGAGCGCTACGGTCAGCTTCGCCGCATCCTCAACCGCTACAACGCCGAGGTCAACGGCTACTTCCTCTGCGACCGCGGGCGGTTCGGCTACGATTTCGTCAACGGCGACCGGCGCCTGCGGGAGCCGCTGGTGCGCGCGGACGGCGAGAGCCGGCGGGCGAGCGCGTCGGAGGCCCTGGACCGGGCAGCCTCGCTGCTGGGGCGGCAGTCCCGGGTCATCGGCATCGGCTCGCCGAGGGCGTCGCTGGAGGCCAACTTCGCGCTCCGCACCCTGGTGGGAGCCAGGAACTTCTTCAGCGGCATGGCTTCCGGGGAGGATCATCTGGTGGCCCGCATGCTCCGGGTGTTGCGGGGCGGCCGTGTCCGGACGCCGTCGTTACGCGAAGTGGAGTCCGCCGACGCGGTCTTCATTCTCGGGGAGGACCTCACCCAGACCGCTCCGCTGCTGGCGTTGGCGGTGCGCCAGGCGGTGAAGCAGGCGCCCCGAAAAAAGGCCATGCAGCTCCGCATTCCCAAGTGGGACGACGCGGCCCTGCGCGAGGTGATGCAGCAGGAGAAAGGGCCGCTGTATGTCGCGACCACCGGCGATACCCGCCTGGACGAGGTAGCCGCCGCGAGTTGCCGCGGGGCGCCTGACGATCTCGCGCGGCTGGGGTTCGCCGTGGCCCGGGCGCTGGATGAGACGGCTCCGGAGGTAGAGGGGTTTTCGGATGGTGACCGCGCGCTTGCCGAGGCCATCGCCGGCGCGTTGCGGGCCGCCGAGCGGCCGCTGGTGGTATCCGGGTCGGGCAGCGGCAGCGAGGCCGTCATCGACGCGGCCGCGCAGGTGGCCCGGGCCCTGGGGCGGGAACAGCCCGCGGGCCTGTGCTTCACGGCGTCGGAGTGCAACAGTTTCGGTCTCGGACTGCTGAACGCCGTGAATACGTCGGAAGCCTTCCAGAGGGTGGCGGACGGAACCGTGGATACGGTCGTGGTGCTCGAGAACGACCTCTATCGCCGGGCGCCGCGGGCCGCGGTGGACGCCATGTTGGCGTCGGCGCAGGTGGTGGCGGTCGATCACTCCAACCATGGCACCACCGCGGGCGCCGAGGTGGCGCTGCCCGCCGGTTCGTTCGCCGAGACCGAGGGAACCCTGGTGAGCAACGAAGGCCGGGCGCAACGTTTCTACCAGGTGTTCGTTCCCGAAGGGGAGGAGCTGCCCGGCTGGCGTTGGCTGCGTGACCTGGCCCAGGCGGCCGGCCGGAACGAGCTGGCGGCCCTGGGGTCGCCCGATGATCTTGTGGCCGCCTTGGCGCAGGCGGTGCCGGCGTTCGCGCCGTTGCCCGGGAGCCTGCCCACCGCGGCGTTCCGGGTGAACGGAGAGAAGGTGCCGCGCCAGTCCCCGCGCGCCAGCGGCCGCACGGCCATGCAGGCGGACATCAGCGTCCACGAGCCGAAGCCGCCGGGGGATCCGGATTCGCCGCTGGCCTTTTCCATGGAGGGCTATCCACAGCAGCCGCCGTCGCCGCTCATCACGCGGTTCTGGGCGCCCGGATGGAACTCGGTGCAGTCCCTGAACAAGTTCCAGTCCGAAGTGGGTGGGGCGCTGGCGGGGGGGGACCCCGGGACACGGCTGCTCGACCCCGACCCCGACGGCGACGCCGCCTACACCGCCGAGATACCGGCGCCGTTCCAACGGCGTGACGGCCAGGTCCTGGTGGTGCCGCTGCATCACATCTTCGGCTCGGACGAACTGAGTGCGGCCGCTCCGGCGGTGGCCCAACGGAGCCCCGGGCCGTATGCCGCGCTGAACCTCGGAGATGCCCGGAACCTGGGCGTGCAGGAGGGCGAATGCGTGGAGATCGAGTTGGACGGGGCCGTGTATCAGTTGCCGGCGCGTCTGACGGCAGACATGACGGCGGGTGTTCTCGGTGTGCCCATGGGAGTGGGCATCGTCCAGGGCGTCGATCTCCCGGCCTGGAGCCCGTGCCGCAGGGTGTGACGTGAGGGATGTGGTCTTGCAGATCCTGGTCGTTCTCGGAGTGCTCAACGCGCCCCTGATTCTGGCCGCGCTGCTCATCTGGCTGGAGCGGCGGTTCCTGGCCCTGTTGCAGGACCGCTACGGCCCCAACCGGGTGGGACCGTTCGGGATCGGCATTGTGCTGGCCGACATGATCAAGATCTTCACCAAGGAGGACTGGGTCCCGCCGTTCGCGGACCGGGCGGTGTTCACGCTGGCGCCGGCGGTGATCGTCATCACCGGGCTCATGTCCGTGGCCGTGATCCCCATCACCGAGACCATTGGGGTCACCGACCTCAATATCGGGCTGCTGTTCTTCCTCGCCATGTCGTCCCTGGGCGTCTACAGCGTCGTGCTGGCGGGTTGGGCCTCCAACAACAAGTACGCGCTGCTGGGCGCGCTTCGGGCCTCGGCCCAGATGGTGAGCTACGAGGTCTTCATGGGCCTCTCGCTCATGGGCGTGGTGCTGCTGGCGGGCTCCTTCAGCCTGCGGGAGATCGTGGAGGCGCAACGGAACGTCTGGTTCATCGTCCCGCAGTGCCTGGGCTTCATCATCTTCTTCATCGCGGGACTGGCCGAGACTCATCGCCTGCCGTTCGATCTGCCCGAAGCCGAGGCCGAGTTGGTGGCGGGGTTCCACTCGGAGTACTCGGGGATGAAGTTCGGCATGTTCTTCGTCGGCGAGTACATCGGCGTGACCGTGATCTCCGCCATGATCGTGACCCTGTTCTTCGGCGGCTGGCTGGGGCCGGTGCTTCCGGGTATCGTGTGGTTCCTGCTGAAGCTGCTGTTCTTCATCCTGGTGTTCATCACGCTGAGGGCGGCGTTGCCCCGGCCGCGGTTCGACCAGTTGATGGCTTTCGGCTGGAAGGTGCTTTTGCCGCTGTCGCTGCTGAACCTGGTGGTGACGGCCGGGGCGCTGCTGCTTTTGAAGGCTTGAGGAGTCACCGATCTTGAGTATGCTACGGACTATTTGGACGGTGCTGCTGCACATGTTCCGGAAGCGCGTGACGGTCCAGTACCCGGAGGAGAAGCCGTATCTGCCGCCCCGTTACCGGGGCCGGATCATCCTGTCCCGGGACCCGGACGGCGACGAGCGTTGCGTGGGCTGCTACCTCTGCTCCGCCGTCTGCCCGGTGGACTGCATCGCCCTCCAGGCCGGGGAGCGGGAGGACGGACGGCGTTATCCGGAGTTCTTTCGCATCAATTTCTCGCGCTGCATCTTTTGCGGGCTGTGCGAGGAGGCGTGCCCCACCTACGCCATTCAACTGACCCCCGATTTCGAGTTGTGCGATTTCGACCGGCAGAGTCTGGTTTACGAAAAAGAGGATTTGTTGATCAACGGCCCGGGCAAATACCCGGGGTACAACTTCTACAGGGTCGCCGGTCTGGCCGTCAGCGGCAAGGACAAGGGAGCGTCGGAGAACGAGGACAGGCCCGTGGACGTGAAGAGTCTGCTGCCGTGACGGGCGAGAACGTGGACGAGGCGGGGCACACGGCCCCCAAGAGAATTTTCAGAGTGTCATGACCTTTATCTATTACCTGGCAGCCGCCGTTGCGGTCATTGCAACGGCCATGGTGATTACCCGGTCCAACGCGGTGCACGCGCTGCTTTACATGATCGTGTCGCTGCTGTCGCTGGCGTTGATCTTCTTCACCCTGGGGGCGCCCTTCGTGGCGGCGCTGGAGGTGATCATCTACGCCGGGGCCATCGTGGTCCTGTTCGTTTTCGTCGTCATGATGCTCAATCTCGGGGCCGAGGCCACGGCCCGGGAGCAGCAATGGTTGCAACCGGACGTGTGGCGCGGGCCGGCGATTCTCTGCGCCGTTCTGTTCGTCGAGTTTCTGGTGTTGCTGGTGGCCGAGCCCGGCCAGGCGGGCGCTCCGGCCGCGGTCGGCGTCAAACGCGTGGGGGCCGCGCTCTATGGCCCCTACGTGCTGGGGGTGGAACTGGCCGCCATGTTGCTGCTGGCCGGCCTGGTGGGAGCTTTCCACCTGGGCCGCCGGATGCCGGCGGACGGCGAGGAGGATGAATCGTGATGGCCGCCGTTCCCATGGAGCATGGCCTGGTGCTGGCGGCAGTGCTGTTCGGGCTGGGGCTGACGGGCGTCCTGGTGCGCCGCAACGTCATCTTCGTCCTGCTGTCCCTGGAGATCATGCTCAACGCCGCGGGCCTGGCCTTCGTGGTGGCGGGCGCGCATTGGGGCCAGGCGGATGGGCAGGTGATGTTCTTCTTCATCCTGGCCATGGCCGCGGCCGAGGTAGCGGTGGGGTTGGCGCTGGTGGTGCAGATCTACTACCGATACAACACTCTGGATGTCGACGCCCTGAGCCACATGAGAGGATGACATGCTCGATCTGCTGTGGCTGATACCCGCCTTTCCTCTTCTCGGCTTTCTCGCCCTCATGCTGGCCGGGTCGCGCCTCTCGCGTACCGAGGTGGCATGCGTGGGCGTTGGCTCCATCGGCCTGTCGGCGGTGGTCACCCTGATCGTGGGCCTGAGCTTCATGGCCGCGCCCCCCGCCGGGGCCCGCTTTACCCAGACCCTGTGGGTCTGGCTGGACGTGGCCGGCTTCCGTCCCGCCTTTGCCTTCTACCTGGACGCCCTGTCGCTGACGATGATCTTCGTGGTGACGTTCGTGGGCTTCCTCATCCACCTCTACTCCGTCGAGTACATGATGGAGGAGGAAGAAGGCTACAGCCGCTTCTTCGCCTACATGAACCTGTTCGTCTGCGCCATGCTCACGTTGCTGCTGGCGGACAACCTGATGCTGCTGCTGCTCGGTTGGGAGGGCGTGGGCCTTTGCAGCTACCTCCTGATCGGTTTCTTCTACAAGGACGAAGCCAACGGACAGGCCGCGAGCAAGGCGTTCATCGTCACCCGGGTGGGCGACACCGCCATGCTCATGGCCCTCTTCCTGCTCTTCTCCGAGTTGGGAACGCTGGACATCCAGGAGCTGATGCAGCGTGCCGGTCAACAGTTCCAGCCCGGCTCGGGCCTGGCGGCGGCGGTGGCACTGCTCTTGCTGGGAGGGGCCGTGGGCAAGTCCGCACAGCTCCCGCTGCAGACCTGGCTGCCCGACGCCATGGCGGGGCCCACCCCGGTGAGCGCCCTCATCCACGCGGCAACCATGGTCACCGCCGGCGTCTATCTCATCGCGCGCACCCACGTGCTGTTCGCCCTGGCTCCGGCGGTACTGACGCTGGTGGCGGTCATCGGCACCCTGACTCTGCTGATGGCGGGTTTCGCGGCGCTGGTGCAAACCGACATCAAGCGCGTGCTGGCGTACTCCACCATCAGCCAGATCGGCTACATGTTCCTGGCCCTGGGGGTGGGCGCGTGGTCCGCGGCGCTGTTCCACTTCATGATCCACGCCTTCTTCAAGGCGCTGCTGTTCCTGGGCGCGGGCGCGGTCATCATGTGCCTGCACCACGAGCAGGACATGTACCGGATGGGCGGCTTGCGCCGGCTGATGCCGTTTACCTTCCGGTGCTTTCTCGTCGGCGCCGGGGCGCTGGCGGCCATACCGGTGGTCACCGCGGGCTTCTACAGCAAGGACCTGATCATCTGGAACGCCTACACCTCCGACATCGGCGGCGTCTGGCTCTGGGCCGGCGCCCTGGCGGGGGCGCTGCTGACTTCCATCTATACCTTCCGCATGGTGTTCCTGACCTTCTATCGGGACGCCACCGAGTGGGTGAAGAAGCTCCTGCCCATCCACCAGCCGGGACCATGCGTCCATGTCCCGTTGGGTGTGCTGGCGGTTCTGTCGGTGGTCGCGGGGGTCATCGAACTGCCCCACACCATGGGAAAGCTCACGCTGTTCTCGGCTTTCCTGAACACGGCGTTGCCCGCGTTTCACGGCGCTCACGCCAGCTACGGCACGGAGCTCCTGTTCGAGCTTCTGGCCGCGGCCGCCTCCGTTGGCGGCGTGTATCTGGTGTGGGTTCTGGTGATGGGGCCGCCCCGCGCCATGGATCGCATCGCGGCGCTGCCGTGGGCGCCCGGCGTGGAGCGTCTGTGGCTATCCGGCTGGGGCTTCGATCGGCTCTATGACACGCTCTTCGTCCAACCTTACCTGTGGTGCGCCCGGGTCAACAAGGGCGACTTCATCGATGGCTTCTATCACGCCGTGGCCTTCATCACCGAGATGCTGCACTTCGTCGCCACCATGACTCAGACGGGTGTGGTGCGGTGGTACGCCACCGGCATTGCCGTAGGGGCGGTCGTGACCGTGGGACTGGTGATCTTCCTATGAGCCTTGTCTGGATACTGCTCATGCCCTTGGCGGGCGGACTGGCAGCGTGGATTTCGGGACGCTGGAGCGATCTGTGGCCGCGCTGGATCTCGCTGGGGACGGCGCTGCTCCACATGTTGCTGCTGCTGGTCACCTGGGGTGTCTTCTTTAGCCGCATCGAGACCGGGCAGGGCGGGTGGCCGATGGCCTACAAGCAGCCATGGATTCCCCAACTGGGCATCAGCTTCCACTTGGCGGTGGACGGTCTCAGCCTGTTGCTGTTGTTGCTGGCGAGCTTCCTGACCGTGCTGGCGGTGCTGACCTCCTGGCGCTCGGTCACGCGCTCCGTGGGGTTCTTTCACTTCAACCTGCTGCTTATCCTGACCGCCCTGTCGGGCGTGTTCATCGCCTTCGACCTGTTTCTCTTCTTCGCCTTCTGGGAGATCTCCCTGTTGCCGCTGTACTTCCTCATCGGCATCTGGGGCTACGAGAACCGGGTCCATGCCACCACCAAGTTCTTCATCATCACCCAGGGCAGCGGGCTCCTGATGCTGCTGGCCATCCTGGGGCTGGTGGTGACGCACTGGCAGTCCACCGGCGTCATGACCTTCGACTACCTGGATCTGGTGGGGACGCCCACGTCGGATGCCACCGCGCGGTGGCTGATGCTGGGCTTCTTCATCGCCTTTGCCGTCAAGCTGCCGGTGGTGCCGTTTCACACCTGGTTGCCGGATGCCCATACGCAGGCTCCCACCGCGGGCAGCGTGGCGCTGGCGGGCCTCGTGCTCAAGATCGGGGCCTACGGCATGCTCCGGTTCGTGTTTCCGCTCTTCCCCCAGGCAGCCGCGGACTTCACCGTCATCGCCATGACCCTGGCGGTGGCGGGCATTCTCTACGGCGCGCTGCTGGCCCTGGGTCAGACCGACCTGAAGCGCATGGTCGCGTATACCAGCATCAGCCACATGGGCTTTGTCCTGCTGGGGATCTTCGCGTGGAACGATCTGGCGCTTCAGGGGGCGGTGATCATCATGCTGTCCCACGGCTTCAGCGCCGGCGCCTTGTTCATGATGGTGGGGGACCTCCAGCACCGCACGCATACGCGTGATCTGAGCCGCTTCGGCGGCCTGTGGGCCACCATGCCCCGGATGGGCGGCGTGGGCCTGTTCTTCGCCATGGCTTCGTTGGGGCTGCCCGGGCTCGCAAGCTTCGTGGGCGAGTTCCTGGTGCTCATGGGCGCGTTCCAGGTCAACGTCCCGCTGACGGTGCTGGCCTCGGTGGGCCTCGTGGCCGCAACGGCCTATTCGCTGTGGATGATCCAAAAGGTCTACTACGGCGCCAACCCCGAGGACTGGCGGCTCGACGACGCCAGCGGCCGGGAGATGGCGATCATGACGTCTCTGATCGGGGCGACGCTCTGGTTGGGTCTCTACCCGCAACCGGTGCTCACCACCTCCGGGCACGCGCTGGCCCAGATGCGCGAGTTCACCGACAAGGCCCGGGCCCCCGCGTCGCGCCATCCCGCCGGGGAAGGCCGCGGGCCCGCGGCCGTCGCATCCCTGTCGCCGGATGGAGGTAGCCAGCCGTGAATCCGTTCGGCGCACTGACCCCCATCATCATCCTGGGCCTGACGCCGCTGGTGCTCATGCTGGTGATCTCGTTCCACCGCAGCCACGGGCTCGCCGTGGTGCTTTCCCTGGCGGGTTTGGGGCTGACGCTGGCGGTCCTGCCCGGCGCGACCGGGGGCGCGGCCCCGTTGCTGGTCATGGACGCCTACGCGCTGTTCTACATGGGATTGCTCTCGGCGGCCACCATGGTGGTGGTGGTGCTGTCGTACGGCTACCTGGACCGCATGCCGGGGAACCGCGAGGAGTTCTACCTGTTGCTCACCCTGGCCACTTTCGGCTGCGCCGTTCTGACCGCCAGCAATCACTTCGTGTCGTTTTTCCTGGGGCTGGAGATCCTGAGCGTTTCACTCTACGGCTTGGTGGCCTATCTCCGCACCACCCGGACGGCGCTGGAATCCGGCGTCAAGTACCTGATCCTGGCGGCGGCGTCCGCAGCCTTTCTGCTCTTCGGCATGGCGCTGATCTACGCGGATCTCGGCACCATGGATTTCACCGCCATGACCTCGGTGCTGGCCGGAAAGACAGGGGAGCCGACCCTGTTGCTCCTCGGGGGCTTCGGCATGGTGGTCATCGGCGCCGGTTTCAAGCTGGCGGTGGTGCCGTTCCACATGTGGGCGCCGGACGTATACCAGGGCGCCCCCACGCCGGTGACGGCCTATCTCACCACGGTTTCCAAAGGGGCCATGGTGGCGCTGCTGCTCCGTTACGGCCGGTACGGCGGCCTACTGGACTACGACTCGGTGGCGACGGTGCTGGCCATCATCGCCGTGGCCTCCATGTTCCTCGGCAATCTCCTGGCGCTGCTGCAGGAGAACGTCAAGCGCCTGCTGGCCTATTCCTCCATCGCCCATCTCGGTTACCTGCTGGTGGCGGTCATCGCCGCCTCACGGGAGGGCTCCCACGCGGTAACGTACTACCTGGTGGCCTATTTCATCACCTCGCTGGGCATCTTCGGCATCATTACTGCGCTCTCGGATGAACGCAAGGAAGCCGACGAGGTCAGCGACTACCGCGGCCTGTTCTGGCGCCGCCCCTGGGTGAGCGGCGCGTTGTCGCTGATGCTGTTTTCCTTGGCCGGTATTCCCCTCACCGCAGGGTTCGTGGGCAAGTTCTACGTCCTGACCGCCGGCGTGCTGTCCGATCTGTGGACCCTCGTGATCCTGCTCGTGGTCAGCAGCGTCATCGGCCTCTACTACTACCTGCGCATCATCATCACGATGTACCTGCCCGCGTCCCAGGACCCGTCCTCGCCGCTGTCCGCCACCCGCCGTTTCTCCCTCCCGGAGGGACTCGTGCTCGCCGGTCTGACCGTGTTGCTCATCTGGTTCGGCGTCTACCCGGCACCGCTCCTGGGCGCCATCCAGGCTGCCATCGGCAGCCTCGCCTGAGGGACGGCGGTTTCCTTCCCGTACGGCGCTAGCCACCCACTCCCTGTTTCTTTTTCCGACTCGAAGCGCTTTCGGATGTGCCGGATAGTTTACCGGTCCCATAGCCAATCCAGTTCCGAGAAGGCCAAGGCACGGTCGTAGTTCTCGATGTTGTCCTCGACGTCGAGGATAAGGCAACGGTCGCTGCCGCCGTTCAACTCGCCCCGCAATCCGCGGCCGATCATCTGGAAATAGAGATTGGGACTGTAGACGGGACGTGCGACGATGATCGCCCGCGTCTTCGGCGCGTCGAACCCCTCGCGGAAGACGCCGTAGTTCACCAGTACCTTGATCTCCCCGCTTCGGAACTGTTCCACCGCACTGCGGCGCACGGCCGTGTCGGTTTCGCCGCTCACCGCCCGCGCTGCTGCTCCGTCAAGCTCCAGCATCGCGGCGATGGTCTGCGCGTGGGCCACGGAGGTCGCGAAGATCAGCGTTGGAGCGTCTGTTCCGATGGCCTCGGCAACCTGCTTCCGATACGCATCGACGATGCCTTGCGTGCGAGTCATATCTCCGGCGATGCGCTGCTCCACGCTCTCCGGCAACCACGGAAGATGTTTCTCCTCGATTTCATGCAACTCCGCATCAGATAACTCGAACTGTATACCCTCGATCACGGCGTGATCGGCTTCGGCGAGCACGGTCATCTTCTGTAGCTCGGCCACGACCGCCTTGGGGTCGTCGCTCTCGAACGCGCCAGCGTCCAGCCGGTTGTGGCCATAGCGATTGACGAGCCGTTGCGTCTCATCCTCGTCGCGCCCGCGGTAGGGTGTTGCCGTCAACCCCAGCAGAAAAGGTTCATCTTCGCCACGCCGGAACGTCAGACCCAGTTCGCCCATCAGTTGGGTGTACGATGGCGCAATCGAGCCGTGTGCCTCATCGACGACCAGCAGGCGAACGTCGGCGAGCACGGCCTTGGCTTTCTCCTGTTCGATACGGCTGCGCAGGGTCTGAATCGTCGCGACCACGACGTGGCTGCCGTCCCTCGCTTCCGGCTGCGGTTGCCCGCTCCACCATCGCGCGATGCGCAGTTGTCCGGCTTCGGCGCCGATGCTCGCCCACGCCTGCCGCCAAGCCTCGACCGCCTGCTCGCAGAGTTCGTCGCGGTCCGCCACCCAGAGGACGGCGCGGCACAGCTCCTGGTCGCGTATCGTTTCGATCACCGCCTGCACGGCGACGCGGGTCTTGCCCGATCCGGTCGGCATGCTCACCAGTCCGCGGTTCTCGCCTGAGGCACCGCGCAGCATCGCTTTCACGTTGTCGACCACGGTGCGTTGATAGCCGTGCAGATCCGGCAACGAGCGCGGGCCGGGAACGTCCAGGAACGGTTCCCGCTTGGGCGTGCGCCTCCCGGCCCATTCGCGGTCGAACCCGAGCGCCTTCACGAATGCCAACGCCTGGTCGCCGCCGGCCCACTGATGAGGTGGACCGAGATGCAAGATGTCGCGACGATATTCCTTGAGGGCTCCGGTGTGGAAGGTCGCGATGGCCGCTTCGGCTACCCGGACGCCGGTGAACGGCTCGGGCCGTTGGCCAAGGATGTCGATGAGCGTCTCCGGCAGCCGAGCTAGCAGCCGTTCTTCGCCGACTGCTGCAAGCAGCCGCTCGGCGTCGGTCTCATGCCGCCTGACCTCTTCCCGCTTCGATTTTACGTCCTGTGGAGTATCGCGTCGCAGGATTGATTCGAATATATCGTCCTTCAAATCAAGATCCAACTCGCGGATGATGGCTTCGAGCTCCATGCGCTCGTCGTCCCGCCGGATCAGATAGAGCTGGTGGCCTTTCCGGACGCAGTCGCTTGGAACGTCCGTGCCCCGAGTGTCCACGATGCGGCCGCAGCGCACCAGAGACAGATTTTTTCCTCCGCCGATTTCAGCCGTCAGTCCGGGCCATACATCCAGCAGGGGAATGGCTTCTTCATCGCCGATTGGTTCAGCATCGTCGCTGAAATCGGAGACCAGATCCTTAAATGCCTGACGGATGCGACGGGTATTCGCGTGTTCGAGCAACCGGCGCTGCACTTCGGGGTTCTTGGGGCTCTTGCCCAAGCCGTCGGCGAACGGCACGATTCGGTCGTCGACCGAGATCCGTCCGCGCTTACGTAATTCATGGATAGCTGGCGATGGAAATTCTTTTTTCCCGTACTGTGGTTGCGTATGATGCTTCATCGTCCACCGTAGAAACGTCGTATCGAGATTCAGAAGCGCTTCCGTGTACTGAACGCACCCCTCCTTGGAAAGATACCGAAATACCTCGAGCGGGCCGCTTGTGATTAAACAAATGAATTTCAGAAGATGGCTCTGTGGCCTACTACCAACCGGATTTTCACCGTCATGCTGAAAGGCTTTTCTGCATTTGTCCAGATAAGGTTGAAGGTAATTCTCGGATGGTTTGTACCCATTGCAAGGCTGATCAGTGACATCCAATTCGTTCAATAGTGGCAGATCCTCATTGTGGAACTGAACATCCACGGCGACGAATTCGTCGCGACTGCCATCGCTGGGGACGATCGGACCAGGCAGCAATACTTCGTTCAACGGCTTCCAGACTTGCGCGACAGTCTTCACTCGCATGAAAAACAGATCCTTGAAATGTGAATCAATGATTTCCTTCGCTTCTTCTGGATCAATGGATCGGGACCTCAGCCAGAGCTGCGCCCAGCGTGGATCGTTTTCCGCAGCATCGGCATCAATTTGCGATAGCACCTTGGCAAGGTTGCGTAGGAGACTCTCCGCAGATAATGGTTTGACGCCCAGCGCATCCAGATCCTTCAGCGTGTCGGGGTCGGCTTCGAGATCGGGATGCACCGTCGTTGACGGGTCGCCATCCGTCCCGACGCTCAGAAAGACCGAATCCGCTGCGGGCACCGCCCAGCCATTGCTTGCCGTCAGCACGATTTTCCCCAGCGAATCGCCACTGCGCAGGTGTTCCGGCAGTGTTGCTGCCGCAACGATGGCCGTCCGGGATGCGCTCACCGCATCGTCGTTGTCCTTTCCAGCCTGAACCAGTGCTTCGAGCCATCCCGCGACGGACGCCCGTGGGGTACGTTGACCATCGTAGTCCTGGATGATGCGGTCAATGACGCCGAGCCGGTTCACCGTGACCGCGCAGTGGTGCAGCCAGTCCGACGGACGATGTTCATAGTCCGTCCAGATTTTGAGGGCATCGTCGGCAATCCGCTGCTGTCCGGAGATAAACTCAGCGGGCGGATAGTGAATCTCATCGAGCCGACGGAGTACGCCACCCTGATCCGGTATCATCTCACGCTGACTTAGAAGTTTATAAATCCGAGTGCGGAGTCGGTTGGCATGATCGTTATCACCGCTTTCCCGTCGTCTTGGCAAGATATCCAGGTGCTTGGCAGGATCAGAAGAGTTGGAAAAATGGCGCAGATGATCCGCCACCAGCTTGGCGGCGGCATCGATCAGTTCCTCGTTATATGGCCCTCCAAGCAGATTGTGACGATCTTCGTTGGTCTTCCAGGGTGCGTTCAGAATACCGGTGAGCAAACTGTTCGTCATCGTCGGAAAGAACGCCCAGAAGTGCTGGATGTCCGACCTCGATTCGAGCGGCGCCGCCCACTTCAGTTCGACCTCTTCGGGATTGTCCAGCGTCCGAGCGTCGGCCTTCGCTTCATCCGATAGCTTGTGGACACGACGAAAGACCCTCCATTGGGACGTGCGTTCGCCATCGCAGAGATCGAACTGCCCATCGTCGGACTTCAATTTCAAGGTGCGGATGACCTCGCCGTCATACGAATCTAGATCAAGTTGCCGGACATGCGGTGCAAAGAGCAGAAATTCCGGGCGGAAATCTCGCATCTGATTCGCCAAGGCATCGTACTTGTGCCGGTGCAACGGCAGCCTTACGATATTCGTGGCCCACTGCATAAGATTTCGCAGGAGTGGATCGGTATCCGTCGCCTCGTCGGTATCCATCGGTTCGGCGATCCTCAGCACCGGGAAGCGCGTGGCGTCCCGGACGACTTGTCGTATGCGCGCTTCCGCCCATTGGCGGTCGAAGCGGAACGATCCACTACGGCTGAAGAAGTCGGCGCCGTTCGCAACCCCCAGTATCGACTTGAAGCCGACCCCGAAGCGTCCGATCTCGAGCGTCCCGCGCTTCGGCGACAGGTGGGAGAATAGCAATGCCTTGGCGCCGTCTTCGTCGATCGGCGCGCCGGCGTCGGCGCAGTAGAGATGATCCCGCGCCAGCCGGATCTCCATGCGGCCGCCTTCCGTAATCTGCGAGAGCTGATCGGCGCCATTCTGCACCAATTCGATGATCTGGCGGTTCGCGTAGCCGCCGCGCGCGGTGTCCTGTTCCTGGTTTGCCTGTTCGGCGACCAAGGTCGGCTGGCTGCCATAAGCTTCGAGCGTCCGCTGTGATTCTTGCCGGATGTACTCGCCGATCGAGCCATCTTTTCCCCGCCAGCGAGTATCGGGTGGATATCTTTCCGTCATGAGATATGAAGCTCCTGAAATCTCGTTTGTTCTTCATTTGCTTACAAGCCAGTCATCTTCCGCAAGCGTCGCCAACGGACTGTTCGCTTCACGGTCGGCGATCCATCCGCAGGCCGTGTTGCCGCCCGGACGACGTCGTACGCTGCATCGTGATCGCGCCCGGCGCCCCGGTGGGGCAATGGCAGGAGAAACTGCACGGGGAGTTCGGCCTTCCTTTCGACATCCTGATCCGGCGTTGCGCGACGGCGACCTCTTCCAGGGTCGCGACTGAAATCGGAAGGGGGCACCCGCGTTATGTCAGCAGCTCGCCGCGCAGGATCGTGACGGCCTGACCCGACAACGTGACTCGTTTCCCGCGGACGACGACCTTGACCAAGCCGCTGCGCTCCGACACTTGCCGCGCCGTCAGCGTGTCCCGGCCGAGGCGGCGTTGCCAATACGGCCCAAGGCAGCAGTGTGCCGATCCGGTGACGGGATCCTCAGCGATGCCGGTGTTCGGGGCGAAGAAGCGCGATACGAAATCGACGTTATCCATATCGGCCCGGGCGGTGACGATGATCCCGCGCGTATCAATTTCCGCGAGACGCGGGTAGTCCGGGGTGAGGCGCTGTACGGTGGTTTGCGTGTCGACTTCGACGAGGTAGTCGAAGCGGTTCCGGCCAACGTAGGTCGGCTCTGTGCCGAGGGCGCCGGTCAGCCCGTCGGGAACGGGCGCCGGCTCGTCCGGTTCCGCCGGAAAGTCCATTTCGATCCACCCAGCGCGCAGTTGTGCCGACAACCGGCCGGAGCGGGTGTGGAAGATGGCCGGTGCATCCGCCGGCAGATGTCCTTCCTCCCACAGCACGTGGGCGCTCGCCAGCGTGGCGTGGCCGCACAGGTCGACCTCGACCGCGGGCGTGAACCAGCGGAGGTCGAATTCCCCGGTCTCACGGCGAACCAGGAAGGCGGTTTCGGACAGGTTCATCTCCCGCGCCACCCTCCGCATCCATAGGGGGTCGGCGGGAGCGGGCAACAGGCACACCGCGGCCGGGTTGCCGCCGAACGGCTCGCTGGTGAAAGCGTCGACTTGGGTGATGGTCAATGCCACGTCAGTGCCTCTGATTTCGGGGATACGTCGGATTACCTATCATGGCAAGCAGAAAGTACCCGGCAAGGCGTATTGAGCCTCTCTGATAGATCGTCGGGCGGTGGCGCGAAGGGCGCAAGCTTTCAAGGTTCCGACCGAGATCGGCATGGGTAGAGATGAAAGCGCGGCTGTTGTCGGCCTAGGCGAGGTTTGTCAACCGTCCTTGCTCTGTGGTACCCAAAGGCCATCCTCAAAGCAGGTTGAGGATGGCTCCGATTCGGGCATAATGGATTCGAGGGGGAGGGGGGAGCCTCCGCGGAGAGAGCACTTGTATGGGGGCAGGTGGATTCATGGCAGAACGAAGAAGGACGATTAAGGATCAAGCTGGCAACGACGTAAGTGGGGTGGTCGTGGACGTAGTCGAATCCGTTAACCGGTACAGTGACCTGAAGCTCGACGATGGAACCGTCTTGAGGGTTCAAATAAATGCCGTTGAAGCCCTTCGGGTCGATGAGAAGTGGGACGATGACGGGAACCCGGTCTATATCCTCAGGAGTGGGACCATACTGGCCGTTCATGAAGCGCCAGAAGAACTCAGAAGGAAGGTTCAGTAAGATGAACACGGTTCTTTCCATTCCGAGCGACAAATCTTCGACTTTGATTTACGGCATTTCCAGGTGCGACGATTACGGAAGCAACTACTTCGACGGATATTCAATTCCTGGTGAGACTGTCGTCGCCTCGCCCCTGTGGCTCGGTGAGTTTCGTCCGGTAGCAGATAAAACTATTTGTGATTCGACGGGGCTTTTTAGTGAGCTTGACAGAGTTGCCCCGGTAGATACAGATCATATCTTCTTGTTCATGCGCCTTGTTGACCAGTGGCACATTGAGAGGAAGTTCATGTCCTCTCTTTCCGATATAGTATCGTGCGCGTCATACACCCGGATAATAGGAATGGGAGCGCAGGCGCTTCCATTGATACTGATCCAAATGAAGAACGAGGGTGACGACCCGGATTACTGGTTCGTCGCTCTTGAGGCCATAACGGGTCAAAACCCAGTACCAGAAGACGCTCTTGGAGACACGGTAAAAATGGCTCAGGCATGGCTTCTTTGGGCGGCAACGAATGATGTCTGATAGTCCATGGCCTTCCGAATTCCCTGATCTCGACTCCGATAACCACCGCCTAACCAGCCCACGTTCGCGGCGCTACAATTGCATCGCTTGGGCCGCCGGTTCTACTCACCGACTTTGGTGGCCGACCAATGCTGGCTTCTGGCCGCAGGGCATTGCAAGGGAAGAAACAATAGCTGCGTTCGTAGTGGCGTTTGCAATGCTTGGATATACGGAATGTGGAGATGACACGTTCGAAGGGGGATATGAGAAGATAGCTTTGTTTGCCAAGGCGGATTTCACTCCTACACATGCGGCGAGGCAGCTGCCCAATGGATTTTGGACTAGTAAACTCGGTCTCGAAGAGGATATCGAGCACCGCAACGTTGAAGACGTGAATGGACCGCTCTATGGGACCCCTGTGCGTTTTATGCGACGTCGAAAGTCCACGTCTTCATAGAGCGCATTCTTGGATGAAATGGCCGATCGAGCTCCCTAAGTTGCATGTCGGCGAGTTCCCCAAGTTCCAGGCCCGGCGCTCCAACGACAGCTCATTGGTGGAGGACAAGAATGCGAGGTAGTGCGCAAATACTTCGACCATGAATGTAGTTGAAGTCGGATATGATCTTCGGGGCACTGGACAAAAGTAGCCTACGCCGTCGACGATGTGGCGGCAGCACTCGTAGTCAACGCAGCCCGAGACGACCTCTGCCGCACCATCTGCGGGCTTCCCAGACGGGGTTGCAAACCGTGGCGGTCTTCGCCATGGTAGAGTTTACCGCAACTAGCCGAAACGCCTTTCCCGTGCCGTTCGCTCCTTCGTTCTCAGGCTCACTTTCTTGTTAGACAACGCTGAGTACGGGCATTGGCCTCCCGATTGACAGACGCAGCGGACAAAGATTAACTAACTTGATCCTGTCGGCGGCGCGCCGAGTCCAGTGGCGCGATGGGCAAACGCCTCGGCGAAGGAAGCACCTACATGGCAAGGGTTCCCACGGACGAGCAAAGGTCCAATACGGCCGAGGACACGTTGGCCCGCAAGAGCCGGGACCGGAGCGTCGTGTCGGGCGGTCATCTGGTGGCTGCGGCGCTCAGGAACGAGGGAGTGGACACCGTCTTCACCCTGTGCGGCGGTCATATCATCGATATCTATGACGGTTGCATCGACCACGGCATTCGCGTCATCGACGTACGGCACGAGCAGGTGGCGGCCCACGCCGCGGACGGCTACGCTCGGCAGACCGGCCGGCTGGGCTGCGTGGTTACCACCGCCGGACCGGGCTTCACCAACGCGCTGACCGGTATCGCCACCGCGTTCCGGTCGGAGAGTCCGGTGCTTCACATCGGCGGGCAGGGCGCCCTCGCGCAGCACAAGATGGGCTCGCTCCAGGACCTGCCGCACGTGGATATCGCAGCCCCCATCACCAAGCTCTCGGCCAGCGTGCGCTCTACGGAACGCATCGCCGACATGGTGGCCATGGCCGCGCGCGAGTGCTTTGCCGGAGCGCCGGGTCCGAGCTACCTGGAGATCCCCCGGGACGTGCTCGACCGCGAGGTGCCGGCGGACAAGGCCACGGTGCCGGAGGCCGGCCGGTACCGTGCCTCCACCAGGTCCATCGGGGACCCCGCGGACGTAGAGAAGCTGGCCGAGCTGCTGGTGCGGTCCGAGCGCCCGGCGGTGCTGCTGGGCACGCAGGTGTGGACCTGCCGCGGGCACGAGGCGGCGACGGCCCTGTTCAAGGCGCTCAACGTGCCCTGTTACATGAACGGGGCCGCCCGCGGCGTGCTGCCTCCCGGCGATCCTCACTATTTCAATCGCACCCGTGCCGACGCCTTCAACGAGGCCGATGTCATCGTCATCGTGGGCACGCCGTTCGACTTCCGCATGGGTTACGGCCGGCGGCTGCGCGCCGACGCTACCGTGGTTCACATCGACATGGACTATCGCACCGTGGCCAGGAACCGCGACGTCTCTCTGGGACTGGTGGGCGATCCCGGGGCGACCCTGAAAGCGGTGCATGCGACGGTGGGAGAACGCCCGGACAACGGCGCCGAGGGCCGCGCAGGCTGGCTCGCGCATCTCCGCGGTCTTGAGGACGAACGTACCGCGAAGCTCATGCCGCTGTTCCAGTCCGACGCCAACCCCATTCACCCCTGGCGTGTTGCCTGGGAGCTCAACGAGTTCCTCACCGAGGACACCATCTACATCGGCGACGGCGGCGACGTGGTGACCATCAGCGCCCAAGCGGTGGAGCCCCGGGCTCCCGGCAACTGGATGGACCCCGGCGCCCTCGGAGCGTTGGGCGTGGGCACGGGCTTCGCGCTGGCCTCCAAGCTGGTGAACCCGGAAAAGGAAGTCCTGTGCTACTACGGCGACGGGTCCTTCGGCATGACCGCTTTCGACAT
Organism: Binatia bacterium; assembly: GCA_963422385.1. Lineage (GTDB taxonomy): Bacteria > Desulfobacterota > Binatia > UBA9968 > JAJDTQ01 > JAJDTQ01. The sequence continues at coordinate 2,120,139 of OY729432.1, forward strand.
GGAAACGGCCAACCGGTTCGGCGCTCCCTACATCGCCGTCATCGGGAACAACTCGGCCATGAACCAGATCCGCTACGGCCAGCTCTCCAAGTACGGCGACGAACGGGGCAACGTGGGGAACCTCCTGGGCGACGTGCCGTTCTCCAGGTTCGCCGAGATGCTCGGCGGATACGGCGAGGAGGTCAAAGACTGCCGCGAGATCGGGCCCGCGCTTCGCCGGGCCAGGGAATCCGTCCGGGCCTCCGGCAAGTCGGCTGTCGTCAACGTCTGGGTGGACGCCGGTGAATGGGCCCCCGGCACCAAACGTCAGACCATGTACAAGTAAACAAGGCACGCCATGGACAAGGCACTCTCCGGCATTCGCATCCTGGACATGACTCACGTTCAGGCAGGACCCACATCGAGTCAGCTCATGGCCTTTCTGGGCGCGGACGTGATCAAGCTCGAGTCCCCCGCGGGGGACGCCACGCGCAAGCAGCTCCGGGACATTCCCGATGCGGACAGCCTCTACTTCACCATGCTGAACTGCAACAAGCGCTCCATCACGGTGAACCTGAAGAATGCCCAGGGCAAGGAAGTCTTCACCCGCCTGGTGCGCACCTGTGACGTGCTGCTCGAGAACTTCGGCCCCGGCGTGCTGGACCGCCTGGGATTCGGCTGGGAGAAGGTCCACGAGTTGAACTCCCGGCTGATCATGGGCTCCATCAAGGGATTCGGTACCGAGGGCCCCTACGCCGCTTTCAAGGCCTACGAAAACGTGGCCCAGGCCATGGGCGGCGCCATGAGCACCAGCGGCACGTTCGACGGTCCTCCGGTGGTGACCGGGGCGCAGATCGGCGACTCGGGCACCGGGGTGCACTTGCTGGCAGGCATACTCGCGGCCCTGCTCCAGCGGGAGCGAACCGGGCGCGGCCAGTACGTCGAGTGCGCCATGATGGACTGCGTCATGAACCTCTGTCGCGTGAAGTTCCGGGACCATCAGCGCATCGAACGCGGTCCGCTCGCCGAGTACTCCGTGCAGGAGTTCGAGGACTTTACGCCCCGGGCGGGTAACGATTCCGGCGGCGGCCAACTCGGCAACGCGGTCCCGTGCAAGCCCGGCGGCGCCAACGACTACCTCTACGTGGTGGTGCAGGAGCACGTATGGAGCGCCCTGGCCGAGCGTATCGGCGGTGATTCGCTGGCGGCGGACCCGCGCTTCACGACCATCGACGTGCGGCGGGTCAACCAGGACGAGATGTGGCGCCTGTTGACGGAGTTCGCTCGGGACTACACCAAATGGGAGCTTATGGAGATCCTGAACGAGATCGACGTGCCCTGCGGCCCGATCATGAGCACCAGGGATCTGGCGCACGACGAGCACGTCAGGCTCCGGGAGATGATGGTGGGAGTGGATCATCCCGAGCGGGGTCCCTGGTACAACGTGGGCTGCCCCATCAAGCTCTCGGACTCACCGGTGGAGATCAGGCGATCCCCGTTGCTGGGCGAGCATACGGACGAGGTCCTGAGCGAAGTCCTGGGCTACGGCGCGGACGAGATTGCACAGCTCAGACGCGCCGGGGCGTTCACGCGGGAGCCGCCCGCCGTCGGATGACCGACAGAACCAGCGCAGACAAGGAGGCCCAAGGCATGCAGGCAGGATCGAGCCGACAAGAAGAAGTCCGCGCCGTCTTGCGGGGCGCGAAGTCCGAGGGACGAACCGCGCTGTCGCCTCTGGAATGCAGCGAGGTGCTGCGGGCCTACGGCGTCCCGCTGCCGCGGGAAGGCGTGGCCCATTCCTTCTCGGAAGCAGCGGACTTGGCGGCGGACATCGGCTTCCCGGTGGTGATGAAGATCGTCTCGGAAGACATCCTGCACAAGAGCGAGGCCGGCGGCGTGCTGGTGGGGGTGGCCGACCGGGATCAGGCGGAGCGGGCATACCAGGCCCTGATGCACAACGCCCGGGCCTACAAGGCCGACGCGGTGCTGGCCGGGGTGCTGGTGCAGGGGCAGGTTTCCCGCAAGGGCGTGGAGGTCATCGTCGGCGCGGTGACCGACCCGAGCTTCGGCAAGGTGGTGGCCTTCGGGCTGGGCGGCGTGCTGGTGGAGGTGCTGCGCGACGTAACCTTCCGGCTGGCGCCGGCCGGCCGCGACGAGGCCCTTTCCATGTTGGACGGCGTGGCCGCGGCGGAGATCCTCCGGGGCGTCCGGGGCGCCGCCGCGGTGCATCGGGAAGCGCTGGCGGAGGTGATCGTCAGCGTCTCGGCGCTGGTGAGCGACTTCCCCGAGATCCGCGAGGTGGACCTCAACCCGGTGCTGGCCGACGCCGACGGCGCCACCGCGGTGGACAGCGTGATGACCGTGGACTTCACTCCGCCGCCCGAGCCGTACCGGCCGTCCCGGGACGAGATCGTCTCGGCCATGCAGCGCATCATGAACCCGGAGGCCGTGGCGGTCATAGGCGCCTCGGACGGGGAAGGGAAGATCGGCAACTCGGTGATGAAGAACATCATCAACGGCGGCTACTCCGGCGCCCTGTACCCCATCAACCCCAGGGCCGACGAGATCCTGGGCCGGAAGTGCTACAAGAGCGTCAAGGACATCCCGGAAGACGTGGACGTGGCCATTTTCGCGGTGCCGGCCAGGTTCTGCGCCGCCGCCATGACCGAGGTGGGGGAGAAGGGCATCCCCGGCGCGGTGATGATCCCGTCGGGATTCGCCGAGGTGGGCGAGAAGGAGCTGCAGCAGGAGCTGCTGGCCGAGGCGCGCAAGTACAACGTGCGCGTCATGGGCCCCAACATCTACGGTTTCTACTACACGCCGGCCAACCTCTGTGCCACGTTCTGCACGCCCTACGACGTCAAGGGCCCGGTGGCGCTGTCCTCCCAGAGCGGCGGCGTGGGCATGTCCATCATCGGCTTCAGCCGCTCAACACGGCTGGGGGTTTCGGCCATCGTCGGCCTGGGGAACAAGTCGGACCTGGACGAGGACGACCTGCTCACCTACTTCGAGCAGGACGACAACACCCAGGTGGTGGCCATGCACGCCGAGGACCTGAAGGACGGCCGCAGCTTCTACGAGGTGGCCAAGCGGGTGTCGGCGAAGAAACCCGTGGTGATGCTGAAGGCGGGTCGGACCCGGCTCGGCGCCCGGGCCGCGGCCTCCCACACCGGCGCCCTGGCCGGCGACGACAAGGTCTACGACGACCTGCTGCGGGCCTGCGGCGTGGTCCGTGCCTACTCCCTCAACGACATGCTTCAGTTTGCTCGCGGGTTGTCCGTGCTGCCTACGCCCAAGGGCGAGGAGATCGTCATCATTACCGGCGCCGGCGGATCGGGAGTGCTCTTGTCGGACGCGGTGGTGGCCAACGGGCTTTCGCTGATGAGGTTTCCCAAGGACCTGGACGAGGGCTTCAAGCAGTTCATTCCGCCCTTCGGGGCCTCGGGCAATCCCGTGGACATCACCGGCGGAGAGCCCCCCACCACCTACGAGCGCACCATCCGGTTCGGCCTGGAGGACGACCGCATCCACGCCCTCATCCTGGGCTACTGGCACACCATCATCACGCCGCCCATGGTATTCGCCGAGCTCTGCGCCCGTGTCGTGCAGGAAGGCCGGGACAAGGGCATCGAGAAGCCGGTGGTGGTGTCGCTGGTGGGCGACGTCCAGGTGGAGGAGGCCTCGGAGTACCTCTACGAACGGGGCATCGTGGCCTGCCCCTACACCACCGAGCTGCCGGTGGCGATCCTGGGGGCCAAGTACCAGTGGGCGCGGGGTGCGGGGCTGCTGGGTTAGCGCCACGTCCCCGCGTTTTCAACGACGTACAAGACGGCACCGGCCGAACTGAACAAGGAGTCATCGGAGGCCACCATGGAGCGATTGCCGCGCGGAGCGAACTTTCAACGGAGTCTGATGCTGTGGCAGATCGGACTGCACGTCGCAGGGGACCCCGCCACGCCGTATTTCGGTAACCGGGACATGTGCATCTCGGTGGGGAGCGGATCGGCGGACAACTTCCGCCCCTGGCTGCGCATGTCCACGGGCTCGCCCGTCATCGCCCACGGGGTGGCCCGGGGGGACCTGGAGATGTCCATGGTCAATCCGTCGGCCTTCCTGACCCAGGCCTACCGGGGTACGGGGCTCTTCAAGGAGCCGCTGCCGCTCCGCGTTGTGGCCTGCTACCCGTCGTGGGACCGCTTCGTGTTCATGATCCATCCACGCACCGGGCTGACGTCGCTGTCGCAGATCAAGGAGCGGCAGTATCCGCTACGGCTCTCGATCCGCGAGGACGCCACCCACTCCACCCGAGTGCTGCTGGACCAGACTCTGGATATCCACGGTTTCACGCTGGCGGACCTCGAATCCTGGGGCGGCAGCCTCCAGTTCAACGGCGGGCCCGGGGACGAGCGGCGCATGGCCGCGCTCAGGGATGAGACCATCGACGCGGTTTTCGACGAGGGCCTGGTGCTCTGGTTCGACGACGCTCTGGCGCGCGGCCTGGAGCCGGTGACGCCGGACGATTTCGCCATGGAGCAGTTCAACGCTTTGGGCTGGCGTACGGTGACCATGCCTGCGGGATGCTATCCCCACCTCAAGGCGGACCACACGTGCCTGGACTACGGGGGCTGGCCCCTCTACACCCGCGCCTCCCTGCCCGACGAGGACGTCTACAAGGTGTGCGCGGCGTTGCAGGAGCGCCAGGCCGAGATCTTCTGGGAGGACTCGTTCACCGGCATCGATCAGTTATGGAAGGATACCGAGGCCACGCCCCTGGACGTGCCGCTCCACCCCGGGGCGGAGAAGTGGTGCAAGGAGCAGGGCTACCTGTGATGGACCTCCCGGACCTCACCCTCGCCGAAGCCGCGGGCCGGATCGAGGCGCGGGAGCTCTCGCCGGTGGAACTGACCGGCGTATATCTGGACCGCATCGACCGGCTGGATCCAGAGCTCCACACCTTCGTCACCCTGACCCGGGAGCAGGCGCTGACGGACGCCGCCCGTGCCGAGTCCGACCTGGCCGCGGGCCGTTACCGTGGCGCGCTGCACGGCATCCCGGTCTCCATCAAAGACAACCTCGCCACCGCCGGCGTCCTCACGACTGCCGGTTCGAAGCATCTGTCCGACTGGGTCCCCGACGAGGATGCCACGGTGGTGGCCCGGCTCAAGCGGGCCGGGGCGGTGATCCTGGGCAAGACCAACATGCACGAGTGGGCCGCCGGCTGCACCACCATCAATCCCCATTACGGCGCCACCCGCAACCCCTGGGACCGGAACCGCGTCTCCGGCGGTTCCAGCGGCGGTTCCGCCGCCGCCGTGGCCGCGGGCCTGTCGCTCGGCGCCATCGGTACCGACAACGCAGGCTCCGTGCGCAACCCGGCGTCCCTGTGCGGCGTGGTGGGCCTCAAGGCCACCTACGGGCGGGTCAGCCGCTTCGGCGGCGTCGCCGGAACCGGCGGCTATTCCACCGACCACTTCGGCGTGCTCACCCGGACGGTGCGCGACAGCGCACTGATGCTTCAGACCATCGCCGGCTCCGACTCAAGGGACGTATCGTCGAGCGATGCCCCGGTACCGGACTTCAGCGCGCTTATCGGTGAGGGGGTGGCAGGCCTCAGGGTCGGGATCATCCGTGACTACTTCGACGACCTGGCGGTGGACGAGGTCAGGGAGGCAACGGCGAACGCGGTGGATCTGTTGGAGTCCCTGGGCATGTCGGTGCAGGAATTGTCGATTCCGCACATGGAGCATGTCCCCATGGTGCAACTGGTCACCGCCCGGGCGGAGAATCTGTCCCCGGCCGAGCCTTTCCTGCGTGCGCGCCCGCGGGATTACAGCCCGGAGCTGCTGTACCGGCAGGTTCGCGCCCTGGCGCTTCCCGCCCACGCGTACGTCACCGCGCAACGCGTCCGCCGCCTCATCTGCGAGGCCTTCGACCGGGCCTTCGAGCAGGTGGACGTGATCGTGAGCCCGGCGGCAAGCATGCCGGCGGAGACCATCGAGGAGTGCCGGCAGGGCTACGTGGAATCGGTGGGAGGGAGGATCCCGTTGCAGGATCCCCGCGGCACCCGCGGAACCCTTTGCACCATCCCGTTCAACGTCACCGGCGCGCCGGCCGTCAGCGTGCCCTGCGGCTTCTCCTCCCGAGGCCTCCCCATCGGGCTGCAGATCGCGGCGTCCCATTTCGAGGAGCCGGCGCTGCTGCAGGTGGCCCACGCCTACGAGCAGGCGGCCGGATGGCACAGCCGGAAGCCGCCTCGAATTGCTTGAATCTCGATCCCGTTCATGACGGTCAGGAGGTTTCATGAGATACCGGGACTTGGGCGTGCTGGTTTTCGACGGGGCGAAGGCGACGCCGGGCTACACGCTCATCGTGCCGCAGTCGTCACGTAAAGCGTACCTCATCGGGATGCGCGGCGAGGTGCTCCACGAGTGGTCGTTTCCCCTGTGTCCGGGGAACTATGCATACCTCTTGCCGAACGGCAACCTGCTTTGGGCGGGCCGCATGGAGGAGGGGCCGCCGCTTCGGCGCGGCAAGGGCGGGTTGCTGCGGGAGTACACCTGGGACGGCGAGGTGGTTTGGGAGTACCGCGACCCGGCGCAGCACCACGACTTCCGGAGACGCCCGGACGGCAACACCGTCTACATCGGCTGGGAGCCGGTGCCGGCGGATGTCGCGCCCCGGATCAAGGGCGGCCAGCCCGGCAGCGAACACGACGGCTTAACCTACGGCGACTACGTGAGAGAGGTCTCTCCCGCGGGCGAGACGGTGTGGGAATGGCACGCCTGGCGTGACCTGGATCTGGACCGGTGGGAGATCTGCCCCTGTTGCGGCCGGGACGAGTTCGCCCACGCCAACGCCTGCTTCCCGCTCGAGGACGGTGGCGTGATGCTGAGCTTCCGGCGCCTGAATGCCATCATGATGATCGATCGCGAGACCTGCCAAGTGCGCTGGGCCCATCAGGACGCGACCTGGGGCCATCAACACGACTGCTCGGTCCTGCCCAACGGCAACATCCTGTTGTTCGCCAACGGAATTCACGGGATGGACAACCCGTTCTCCCGGGTCATCGAGCTCGACCCGAAGTCGGGGGAAACGGTCTGGCACTATCGGGGCTCACCCATATGGACGTTCTTCAGCCCCAATATCAGCGGCGCCCAGCGTTTCGACAACGGCAACACGCTCATCTGCGAGGGCCAGACGGGACGGGCCTTCGAGGTCACCCAGGCGGGCGAGATCGTCTGGGAGTACGTCTGTCCGTACTTCGCTGACTACGAAGGCCGCGGCCCGGCCAACAACGTGTTCCGCGTCTACCGCTATGCCGCGGATTCGCCCGAGATCGGCGGCCGGCTGGCGACGCCGGTGGCGTGGTAGCCGATGACCATGAAACATCGGTTCAATGACCGAATTTTCATGGTACCTTGCGGGCGTGCCTGTCCGCTCCAGGCACGTCAAGGAAATCGTCAGGGCCGCCCTGTCCGGGCTTGCGGGAGATGCCAACCTCGCCCTGCGAAACCTCAATCCGTCTCCTGGACGGGATCGGGGAGCAGAAGAGGGGACTCTTTCTGATCCTCGACGACATCAACGGTCTTGCGGGTTCGGAGGCTTTCGCCAACTGGCTCAAAAGCACCGTGGACGAGATTGCCACATCCCGGCGGCAGGAACTGGTGGCAAAGCAGCCGTCTCTCGCTCGCGTGTTCGAGTTGATCGACATTGTTCCGTGGTCCGACGATGAGGTCATGGAATTCTACCGGAACTCGTTCGGTTCCGTGAACGCGACGGTCGGGGACGCGGACCTGCGCCAGCTTGTCCGGTTTACCGGCGGACTCCCGGTTCTCGCGCACGAGACAGGCGACGCGGTACGGCGTGCGGCCCGGAGCCCGGAAATCGGTTCAAGAGATGTCGCGACAGGCATCTCGGCCGCGGCCGAGATGATCGGGCGGAAACTGCTGGAACCCCAAGTCTTCAGCGCCATCCGCAGCCGTCATGCCTTCCGGAAATGGAGGATCCCCCATTGGAGATGGCCTCCTCGGCCGCCGTCCACCCAGTGCTGCAGGCCGGTCTGCATCTGTTCGATATACTCCGCGCTGCACACCTTCAGCAGATCCCACTGATTGGTCCGCACTTCGTCGAGCACCCGTGCATAGTGGGTGGGGAGGTGGGGCGTGAGGTCGACGATGGCGAGCTCCTGAAAGCCCAGGTCCGACAGCATCGCCTGATATTCCGGAATGGACCCCAGGGAATCGAGGTGAATGCGATCCAGGATGGGTTGCAGGACCTCCTTCCGGATGTCTTCACGTTGCATGGGGTCGGTGAAGATGAACTGTCCGCCCTTGGACAGGACCCGGCCGACTTCTTCGAAGACCTGCCGTCGATTGCCGCCGTGCAGGATGGCGTCCTGGGACCAAACCACGTCGACGCTGCCATCCGGCATGGGAATCTCTTCAAAACTTCCGTCCACCACGTTGATGGCCAGGGAGCACTTTTGCCTGGCGTTGAGGTCGCGGTTTCGGGCGTTCTGGACCTCGCTCAGGTTCAGACATCCGACGTGGCAGCCATGGTTCCGGACCAGGTACCGGGCCGATCCGCCGTAGCCTGAGCCGATGTCCAGCACGCGGGTGGCCGGTTCCAGTTGGTGGACCATGGACGCCATCTGCCTCACGGTCCGCCGACTGGCGTCGAATATCGTATCCCCGTCGCCTTGGTAGAGGCCTATGTGGATATCCTCGCCGCCCCACACCGTGGCGTAGAACCGGTCGGCGTCATTGCTGTTGTAATAGTCCCGCGCCGTCTCGACGGCTTGGGAATAGCTGGCCCCCACGGCCATCCTGGCGGGCCGTTCTTCGTTCTTGTAGAGCTTCTCGGCCACGTGGATGAAGAAGTCCGGGTCGTCCACGCGGTGCGATTCCTGGAAGTCCGCAAAGGTCTTCACCTGCTGGAATCCGACTTCCCCCATGAGCTTGCGGACGTAATCCCTGCGCAGAGGGAACATGTTCAGATGGAACACCGAGCTGTCCGGAAACTCGTACCGGAAGCGCGCCAGTCCTTCATCGACGTATTCGGGCTCGGCGCTGACATTGTCGCCACAGTAGTAGTAGATGTGCTTCGAGGTGAACCCATCATCGAGGATGTCGTCGTAGTTCCGTTGATCCAGCACCAGGACGCCGTCGTGCTGCAGCACCGAGTAGAACTCGGCGAGCGCTTTGCGGCGATCCTGCTCCGAGAACAGATGGGTCAGCGAGTTTCCCAGGCAGATGACCGCGTCATACTGGGTGTGGACATCCCTGCTCAGCCACCGCCAGTCGGCATGAAGGGTCTTCATGATGAACCCTTGCCGTTTGGCGTTCTCGAAGGCTTGAGCCAGCATTTCGGGGCTGCCGTCGACGCTGGTGACGTCGAAGCCGGCCTTCAGGAGTCGAACGGAGTGGAACCCCGTTCCGGTGGCCACGTCCAACACCCGCTCAACGCCGCGTTCCTTCAGGATGTTGATGAAGAAATCCCCTTCGCTGGCTGCACGGGCGTCCCAGTCGATCAACTCGTCCCATTTCCGGACGAAAGTGTGGACATATTCCCGCTTGTACTGGTCGGTCTGCCGCTGGGCAATGGGATTGTCGCCGTACAACTGTTCCTCGGCCATGATGGCGCCTCCTGGGTTGTGGGCCTGAAATCACCCTTCGCGCTCAAGCCGATTCGGCGCGACACGGGCAGGACAAAAGGTAGGAAACGCCATTAGTTTCCCAACATTGACCAAAGGAAGTCAACCCTGCGGTCCCGTGGACGTTGAACCCGCGTCACGTTGTGTCTCGATGACAGGAATGCTATAAGGCGCGCACGAATCCGCGGAATACCCGTTTTACGCAGGACCCATCCACACAGGGAGGAAAACCCTACAATGGCGATTTTCGATACCGTGCTTCACGGCGGGGCGATCATCGACGGAGCCGGCAATCCCTGGTTCTACGGCGATCTGGCGGTCAAGGATGGCAGGGTCGCGGCCATCGGCAGGCTGGACCCGGGCTCCGGGACGCGCTCCATCGACGTCCGGGGCAAGGTGGTGACCCCAGGCTTCATCGACATGCACACCCACAGCGACCAGCCGCTGGTGGCGGACGGCAACGGGGAGAGCAAGATCCGCCAGGGCGTGACCCTGGACATCATCGGGGAGAGCCAGACCGTGGCGCCGCTGGTGGGGCCCGTGTTCGAGGAGTACGTGGCCGAGCACCGGCACCGGAGCGGCATCGAGGCGGACTGGACCACGTTCAGCGAGTACTTCGATCGTTTGATGGCGGGCGGGATCTCCATGAACGTGGCCTCCGGCGTTTCTCCGCAGCAGGTCAAGCGGGTGGTGGTCGGGTTCCAGGAACGTCCCGCCAGCGCGGAGGAGCAGGAGCGGATGAACGGCCATGTGGCCCAGGCCATGGAGCAGGGGGCCCTGGGGCTCACCGCCGCCTGGCACGCCAAGGGGCCGGAGTATCCGGACGAGGTGGTTTCCATGGCCCGGGTGGTACGCAAGTACGGTGGGTATTACGGCGTGCACCTGGGCAGCGAGGGCTTCGACATCATGGAGGAGCTCGAGAAGGCCCTCAAGGTGGGACGGGAAGCGGACATTCCCCTGCACGTCTACCATCTGAAGATGCGCTCCAAGGAGAACTGGGGCCGGGTCATGCAGGTGGTGGAGCAGATCGGGGAGGCCCGGCGCGAGGGCCTGGACGTCACCGCCAACCAGTATCCCTACACCGCCATGCAGCACCCGTGGCGGCGGCTGTTCCCGCGCTGGGTCCAGGACGCGCCGGTGCAGGAGACCATCGGCGAGTTCATGAGCCCGAGCTTCCGCCAACGGGTCATGGACGATCCCGAGTTCGCCCAGTACGTCAGCGAGCACGGCGGCTGGGAAGGCGTGGTGGCGGCGCGCCTGGACAAGCCTGAGCACAAGGCGTGGGAAGGGAAGACCATCGCTCAGATCGCGGAGATACGCGGTCAGGACCCCGCCGGCACCTGCTTCGACCTGATCTACGGCGAGGGCATCTTCATCCACGGCATCCACCACACCCTGCGCGAGCAGGACGTGCAGGACGTGATGCGAGTGCCCTGGATATCCGTGGCCTCGGACGGGAGCGCCTTGAACCTCCGGTCCCCCGGCATGCCCCACCCGCGCAGCTTCGGCACCAACCCCCGGGTGTTGGGCCGGTACGTGCGCGACGAGAAGGTGCTGACCCTGCCCGACGCCGTGCGCAAGATGACGTCGCTGCCGGCCCAGGTGCTGGGCCTCAGGGACCGGGGGCTTCTCCGGGAAGGGTACTGGGCCGACGTGGTGGTGTTCGATCCCGATACGGTGGCGGACCAGGCCACCTTCGAGAACCCCAAGCAGTATCCCAAGGGTGTCGAGTACGTGTTCGTGAACGGCGACATGGTGATCGAGAACGGTGACCATACCGGAGTCCGGCCCGGGCGGGTGGTTTACGGTCCGGGCAGGAAGGAGGCGTAAGCATGGCGCTGCCGGAGAGTCTCTACGCCGACACGATCCTCGTCAACGGCGCCGTGATCACGGTGGACGACGCCCGTCCCACGGTTGAGGCCGTGGCCGTCAAGGGCGACCGTATCCTGCACGTGGGAAGCAACGACGAAGTGCGTCAGTGCGCCGGCCGGGCTACGCGGGTCATCGACGTGGCCGGCAAGACCGTGCTGCCCGGGTTCATCGAGCCCCACACCCACTTCATGTCCTTCGGGGTCCGCCTGGGGATGGTGAACGTGCGCACCCCGCCCAACCACTCCATCGAGGACGTGCTGGCGCGGATCCGCGAGCGCGCGGCCGTGACACCGAAGGGAAAGTGGATCGAGGCCCAGGGCTACGAGCACACCGCCATCGCGGAGAAGCGCTGGCCCACCCGAGCCGAGCTTGACGACGCGGCGCCCGACAACCCGCTGGTCATCACCTACCGTTCGTCCCACGTGTGGATGGTCAACAGCGCGGCGTTGAAGCTCGCCGGCATCGACGACGACGCGCCCCAGCCCGAGGGCGGCCACATGGACCGGGACCCGCGTACGGGCAAGCTCACCGGCGTGCTGCGGGAGAAGGCCGCCAGCCGCCCGGTGACCAGTCTGGTGCCGCACCCCACCCTGCAGGAGCTCAAGGACGGGGTGGATCTGGCGGGCCGTGAATACAACTCCGTGGGCATCACCTCAACCCACGACGCCGGTACCGGCGACACCCCCGACTACTACCGGGCGTACCAGGAGACCATCGACGAGGGCCGGCTCAAGGTGCGGGTCTACCTCATGATCCACGACCTGCCCTACAAGCGTTTCTACCTGGAGCGGGACCTGGGCCTCCGTACCGGCTTCGGCAGCGACTGGCTCAGGATGGGTGCGGTCAAGACCTGTAGCGACGGCTCCATCCAGGTCCACACCTGCGCCTTCTACGACCCCTACATCACCAGCGATACCGACGATCCCACCAAGGACCCGCGGGGCGTGCTCCAATACTCGCCCGAGGACCAGAAGAAGCTCGTGCTGGAAGCCCACGGCAAGGGCTATCAGGTAGCCATTCACGCCCAGGGCGACCGCGGCGTCGACGTGGCGCTGGACGCCGTGGAGAACGCCATGACCCAGGTGCCGCGGCCCAACCCGCGCCACCGCATCGAGCACTGCCAAGGGGTTACCCGTGAGGCCCTGAAACGCATGAGCCGCCTGGGGGTCATCGCGTCGTTCTATCCGCACCACCTCTGGTACTGGGGCGACCGCCACGTCGCCGACTTCCTGGGCATGGAACGGGCGCGGCGGCTCGACCCCATGCGCACCGCCATCGACCTGGGCGTGGTCACCGTGGCCCATTCGGACACGCCCATCGCGCTGCCCAGGGACCCGCTCTTCGCCACCGATCCGCTGTTCGGCATCTGGTGCGCGGTGAACCGCAAGACCCGGGCGGGCGTGGTGCTGGGCGAAGACGAGCGGGTCACCCCCATGGAGGGCATACGCGCCTACACCATCAACGCGGCCTATGCGGCTTTCGAGGAAGGCATCAAGGGCTCCATCACCGCGGGCAAGCTGGCCGACCTGGTGGTGCTGGGGGACAACCCTCTGACGGTGGACCCGTGGGAGATACGCAACATTCCGGTGGAGCAGACCATCGTGGGGGGAGAGGTTGTATACGAAGCCTGACGGCTTCATGCTGCCAGATAAAAACAGCCGCGCCGGGTTTCCGGCGCGGCTGTCCATGAGTCTCTGAAGATCGATGACCCCTCGACGGGTGATCAGGCCTTGATCTTCATTTCTTCCAGCAGGATCTTCTCGTCCGGCCGCGGCGTCCAGTCGATGTTCCGGGCCGCCCCGTAGTGGTCGAACAGTTGATACAACGGGATCAACGGCGCCTCGTCCATGATGACCTCGCTCATCTTCCGGAGGATCTTCAGCCGCTTGGCGTCGTCCGACTCGGCCTGCTCGGCGTCCACGAGCGCGTCGAAACCTGCATGGCTGAAGTTGGTGCGCTTGGAGCCGCCGGTGCGGAAGTACTGGTACAGAGGGGTATCGGCGTCGATGACGCTGCCCCTGCCGATGTAGTAGAAGGGAGTCTTGCCGCCGTTGACGCCGCCGCGGCCCCAGAAGACCACCCATTCCTGCGGCACGATCCGGACCCGAAAGCCGCCTTTGGACATCTGGTTGGCCACCACCTGGACCAGCTCCGTGTCCTTCTCGTACTTGCCCGGCGAGAAGTGCAGCTTGATGTCCACGCCGTTGGGATGCCCGGCCTTCGCCAGCAACTCCCTGGCCTTCCCGGGATCATAGGGGTAGCGCTTGACGTCGGGATTGTACCCGATGACGCGGGGTCCCACGGGTCCCTGAAGCACCTCGCCGTTGCCGTCGAAGATGTTCTTCACGATGGAGTCCGCGTCCACGCAGTAGTTCGCGGCCTGCCGGACGAGCTTGTTGTCCCAGGGCTTGTAGTTGACGTTGAAGGCGAAGAAGTAGATCCGAAGGCCCGGCACGCTGCGCACCCCGACACGGGGATTGCGGTTGAGCCTCGCGACCTCGTGAACCGGCACCCGGTCCATGACGTCGGCCTGTCCTGCCTCCAGGCCGGCCATGCGTGACGACACCTCCACGACCTTGCGCCACACGAGATCCCTGATGGCGGGCTTCGGACCCCAGTAGTGGTCGTTGCGTGTCAGGACGAGTTCACCGTCGCGCTTGAAGCTCTTGAACTTGTACGGGCCGGTGCCCGTCGGGTGCTTGTCCACGTCCTCCCCGTACTTGTCCGCCACCGTCTTGCTCATGATGAAGCGGTTGCGCACGCCGCGGGACAGGAACGTGACCGAGGGCTTCTTGGTCACCACCACCACGGTGTGCTCGTCCGGTGTCCGCACCTCCTGGACATTGCGGAACGACCGCCGTTGCAGGCTCCTCTTGTCGTTTTTCATCCGGTCGATGGAGAACGCCACGTCCGTGGAGGTGAGGGGGCTGCCATCGTGGAACTTGATGCCCTTGCGCAGCTTGAACTCCCACTCCTTGCCCCGGTACTCCCACGATTCCGCCAGCCGCCCGGTGAACTGCGCCTGTTGGTAGTTGAACTCCACCAGCGGCTCCATCATGTGCTGCCACAAGCCGTAGATGGCGCTGCTGCTGTGGTCGTAGGGGTGAAGGTTGTCCATGCTGCTGGCGTTGTACACGATGATCCGGTCCCCGGACGCCGCCCACGCGAATTGGCCGAGGGATGGATGCGTCAGGGCCGTGAGCCCGAGCGCCGCGCCGCCCTTGAGGACGTCCCGCCGGCTGATACGTTTTTGTTCGTCGTTCATATCACACTCCTCCTCTGGAACTGATTCACGAATCGGTCGGATTTCTCCGGCTCCTTCAGCGACTGGAACGCTGCTCCCTTCAAAGCCTCCGTCAGATACGCGACACTTTGGCGACCGTCGTTGAGATACACTTCTACTCTGTAGTTGTCGAGGGGTTTTGCCTTTGTCACGTGAAGGAACATGGGTCACCCCAACGGCTCTCTGCTGCCGTGGAATTCGTAGTGGAAATTCAGGCCGCTTGCGTTGGCGATGGGCATGGTTCAGAACACCACGACGCCCCGGGCCGCCTCTCCCTGCTTCAGCCGCTCGACTCCCTCGTTGATCTCCTCGATCTTGTAGCGGTGGGACACCAGGCGGTCCAGGTCCAGCCGTCCGGCCTGGTAGTGCTGCACCATCCTCGGGATGTCGATGAACTGGCGCGCGTTGCCGTATCCGGTGCCGGTGAGGGTCTTCTGCTCGCGCACGAAGCGCAAGGGATCGATGGATGCCCGGTGGTCCATCGGAGCCATTCCCACCACCACCACGGTCCCGCCCACCCGCGCGCAGTCCAGCGCCTGCTCCACCGTGGGGCCGAGGCCGATGGCCTCGAAGACATAGTCCACGCCGCCGCCCGTGATCTCGCGTACCCGCTTGGGCACGTCTTCCCGCGACCCGTTGATCTTGTGGGTAGCGCCGAATTCACGGGCGTATTCGAGTTTTCCATCGAGGATGTCGATGGCGATGATGGCGCCGGCGCCCACCAGCCGCGCTCCCTGGACGACATTCAACCCCACGCCGCCGCAGCCGATGACCGCCACGGTATCCCCGGCTTCCACCCGGGCGGCGTTGGTCACGGAGCAGACGCCGGTGGTGACGCAGCAGCCGATGAGGGCAGCTACCTCGGGAGGGATTTCTCCGGTGACCGGGATGGCCTGCTCCGCCGGGCAGACCACCTGCTCGGCCCAGGTGCCGAGTCGCGCCGAGATGAACAGCGGTTGCCCGTTGAGGCTCACCCGCGCCGTGCCGTCGTGCATGAGCTGGCGCGGGGAGTCGTGGCCGTTGCAGAGAACCGGTATGCCGCGCACGCAGTTCTCGCAACGGCCGCAGTTCGCACGAAAGGAGAGGATGACGTTGTCGCCGGGCTTGACGTGGTGGACGCCTGCGCCCACGGCCTCGACCACGCCGGCGCCCTCATGGCCCAGGATCACCGGCGTCCGGTTGTCCCACTCGCCCTTGATGTTGTGCAGGTCGCTGTGGCAGATGCCGGTGGCGCCGATCCGGACCTGCACCTCCTGTGCCTTGGGACCCTCGATGTCCACTTCCTCGACGACCAGAGGGGTGTTGACTGCCGTCAGTACCGCCGCTTTCATGCGCACACCTCCGTAGCAACCCCGGCAGTCGCCCGCCATCGGGGAAGGGACACCGGCAAGGCCTTCCCTACTTGGTAATTTTCATCTCCCAGGTACGGATTCTCTCGTCGGAACGAGGTTTCCACTCGATGTTGCTGGCGGCGCCGTAGATGTCCGCCAGATTCCACAACGGCACCCACGGCGAGTCCTCCTTCACGATCCGGCCCAACTGGTGCAGCAGCTTGTCACGTTTCACGGGATCGGCTTCTGCCTGTTCCAGGTCCATGATCTTGTCGAACTCGGGATTGCTGTAGGCGATACGGACGCTCGCGCCGGTCTTGAAGTACTGCTCGAGGTGCGTGTGCGCGTCGACGACGCTGCCCCGGCTGACGTGGTAGAAGGGCAGCTTGCCGCCGTTGACTCCGGACTTGCCCCAGAACACCACCCATTCCTGGCTGATCAGCTCGATGTTGAAACCGCCCTTTTTCATCTGGGCCGCGATGGCCTGGACCACCTCGGTGTCCTTGGGATACCGTCCCGCGGAGTAGTACATCTTCACGGAGACGCCGTCCGGGTATCCTGCCTTGGCCAGAAGCTCACGGGACTTCTTGGGGTCGTAGGGATAGCGCTTGGCGTTGGGGTCGTAGCCGATGTGTTGCTTCCCGGCGGCGCCCTCCACCACGAAACCGAGGCCGTCGAAGATGTTCTTGATGATGGGGTAGGCGTCCACCGAATAGTTGGCCGCCTGCCGCACGAGCTTGTTGTCCCAAGGCTTGAAACCCGGGTTGAGGGCCAGGAAGTAGATGCGCCCCCCGGGCACCGTCTTGATGTTGATCCTGGGGTTCTTCCTCAGGCGCTCCACGTCGTGGGCCGGCACTGCGTTGATCACGTCAGCCTGTCCGGCCTCCAGAGCCGCGACCCGGGCGGCCTCCTCGGTGACCTTCCGCCACACCATGGTCTTGATCTGCGGCTTCGGGGAGCCCCAGTAGGCGTCGTTACGCTCCAGCACCAGGTCGCCGTCGCGCTTGAAGCTCTTGAACTTGTAGGGTCCGGTGCCGATGGGGTGCTTGTCCACGTCCTTGCCATACTTCGCCGCGGCAGCCTTGCTCATGACGAAGCGGGTCTTGAGCTTGTCGAGAAACACGACGTTGGGCTTGTCGGTCACCAGGACGATGGTATGGTCGTCCACGACACGCATCTCCACCAGCTCCTTCAGTTGCCGCCGCTGCAGGCTTTTCTTGTCCGTCTTGATACGGTTGAACGAAAACTCGACGTCGTGCGCCGTCAGCGGCGTGCCGTCGTGGAACCTGATTCCCTTGCGCAGCTTGAACACCCACTCCTTGCCCTTCAACTCCCAGGACTCGGCCAACTTGGGCACGTATTCCGTACGCTCTTCGTCCAACTGCACCAGCGGCTCCATGATGTGCTCCCAGATGGAGTAGGCTGGGCCCAGGCTGTGGTTGTAGGGGTGGAGGGAATCGATGCTGCCAGCGTGATAGATCACCACCGTGTCCTTGGAGGCGGCCCAAGCGGAGCCGGAGCCGAGTACGCCCAGAAGCAGCGCCGCACCTGCGATCAGTGCCCCTGCCTGTCTCCACGAACTTCCGCGAAAACGTCTTTCAAGTTTCATCGAGCAATCCTCCTTTTTCCGAATGCGAACCCGGTTGCGAGCCGTACCCGCGATACATAGGTAATTGTCGTGTCGAAAGTCAACCCTGAAAATACTTGCAAACAGGGGATTTGACGTGCTCACGCCGGAGCTATATTCATAGGGACCTGCGCCGCGCAGCCGTCGGCGAGGGGATCCAGCAATGGAGGTTTCAATGCCCGGAAGTCATTTGCCCTATCCCGACACGGTGCTCTTCAACGGAAGGATCCGCACGTTCGCGTCCGGAGCGGCCATCGCCCAGGCCGTGGCCTGCTCCGGCGGCCGGATCGTCGCCGTCGGAACCTCGGACGAAATCCTGCGGCTTTGCGGCGCCGATACTCACGACGTGAATCTCAAGGGCCGCACCGTGGTGCCGGGACTGACCGATGCCCACGTGCACCTGGCGGACAAGGGGCTGGCGGAGCGGGAGCTGGTGGACTGCCGGGACTTTTACGGCCCGGTGTCCACCGTCGACGCCGTTCTGCAACGCCTGTCCAGGCAGGCCGCGGATACCCCCGCCGGCCACTGGGTGGTGGGGCAGGGGAGCCCGATGCAGGACTTCCGCATGAAGGAGAAACGCTTTCCGGACCGTAAGGATCTCGACTCCGCGGTCCCGGAGCACCCGGTCTCGATTTCCTTCGGCGCCCACGTGACGGTGGCCAACAGCGAGGCTCTGGCGCTGGCGGGAATCAACCGGGAGACGCCGGATCCGGAGGGCGGCGCCATCGAGCGGGATCCCGATACCGGCGAGCCCACCGGCATCCTCAACGAGCGCGCCCAGCATATCGTGTCAGGCGTGATCCCGGATTTCGACGCGACCCAGCGAAAGCTGGGCATCGCGTACGCGGTGCGCCAATGCCTCGAACGGGGCGTCACCACCATTCACGACATCGTCAAGGACCCGGCCGCGGTGCGCGCCTACCAGGAGCTCAAGGCCGAGGGCGGCCTGCACCTGCGGTCGAGCCTGTTGCTGCGCGTCATCGAGTCCGCGATGAGCACCGACAGCGTGCTGGAGACGGGCCTGCAGGTGGGATTCGGCGACGAGTGGCTGCGGGTGGGCGGCGTGAAGATGAGCATCGACGGCGGCATCACCGGCCGGAACGCGCTCTTCTACGACCCCTATCTGGACGTCCCCGAATACCACGGCCTCATCCGCATCCAGCAGGACGAACTGGACGAGACCGTGCTCCGCTGTCACCGGGCGGGCATGCGATGCTGCGTCCACGCCATCGGCGACCGCGCCTTCGACATGTCGCTGGAGGCCTACGGGAAGGCGCTGGCCGCGTTGCCCCGAGACGACCATCGCCACCGCATCGAGCACATGGGCAACTGGCTGATGTCGCCGCAGCGGATCGAGAAGCTGGTGCGCATGGGCATCGTGGCCATTCCCAACATCTCCCTCGGTTACTTCGTCGGCGATTCCATCCGCGAGGCCATCGGGGCTAGGCGCATGGCGCGGGCGTTTCCGCTCAAGACGCTGCTGGACGCCGGCGTGAAGATGGCCGGCGGCTCCGATTCGCCGGGTTACTGGCCCGTGGACCCGTTGCGCGACATCGGCGCCTACGTCTCGCGCCGGATGCTGTGGGGCGAGACCCTGGCGCCCGAGGAAGCCCTGAGCGTGCAGCAGGCCTTCGATCTGCACACCACCCACGCCGCCTTCGCCGGTTTCGAGGAAGACCTCAAGGGAACCCTGGAGGTCGGCAAGCTGGCGGACATGGCGGTGCTGGAGGAGGACCCCTTCGAGGTGCCGGCGGAGCGGATCAAGGACCTGAAGGTGCAGATGACGGTGGTGGGCGGGGCCATCAAGTTCCAGGCGTGATGCGTTACAGGCGTATCTCGGTGTCACCCGCGGACAGCGTATGCCTCGTCCCCTGTACCACCACGTCCAACGGCGCCGCGGACTCCCCGTCCAGTGAAATGCCCGCGCGCTCGCGGGTCAGATCCAGCGCCACCCGCCGGCCCCGGTAGAGGATCGCCAACCGTAACCCGGGCAGTTCTTCGGGCAGGCACGGGTCAAGGGTCAGGGTCTCACCCATGGTGCCGATGCCGGCGTAGCGGGTCAGCAGGAGGTCGTCGATACCGCCCATGGCGCCCATGTGGACGCCTTCGGGTGTAGTCCCGCCCTGGATATCGGCGATGTCGCTCTGGAGCGCCTCCTTGAAATAGTTCCACGAGGCGCGCGGGTCGGAGCGCGCCGATACCGCGGCGTGCACCACCCGGCTCAGGGTCGAGCCGTGGGATGTGCGGGCGGTGTAGTAGTCCACGGTCCTGCGCACCGTTTCGTCATTGAGACCATATCCGAGTTGCTCGAAGATGGTCCGGAGCTCGTCGGCGCGCAGCAGGTAGAACAGCATCAGCAGGTCCGCCTGCTTCGACGCCTTGTAGCGGTTGGTGGAGTCGCCCTCCGCCTCGAGGATGCGGTCCAGCCGCTCGATGTTGCCGTACTTTGCGCGGTAGCCGGCCCAGTCGAATTCTTCCAGGGCGTCGTACCCTTCGAACTGGCTGATGATCCCGTCGCCGTGAAACGGCACGGTCATCTTGCGGGTCATGTCGCGCCATTTCTGCTTTTCTTCCGGCCCGAGTCCGATTGCCTCGGTAAGTTCCGCCCTCCGGCTGTCGCCCAGCAAGTCCAACACCTCGAAGGCGCGCTCCAGTAGCCACACCACCATGACGTTGGTGTAGGCGTTGTTTCGCAGGCCGCCGGTTTCGGCGTCCGGGTACGCGTCGTGGTACTCGTCCGGCCCCATGACCCCGTGGATCTCGTAACGCCCGGTGCTTTCGTTCCACTCCGCCAGACTGGCCCAGAAACGGGCGATCTCCAGGATCATCTCGGCGCCGTAGCGGGACAGGAACTCCCGGTCTCCGGTGGTCTTGCAGTAGCGCCAGACGTTATAGACGATGGCGATGTTGACGTGCCGCTGGCGATGGCTGTTGTCCTCCATCCAGCGTCCGGAGTTGGGGTTCAGGTGCAGCTTCTGGGTCTCCTCGGCGCCGTCGCTGCCGCTCTGCCATGGGTACATGGCGCCGTCGTAGCCTTCCTCACGGGCCGCCCTTCGCGCGGCATCCAGCCGGTGGTACCGGTACAACAGCAGCGTCCGGGCGATCTCCGGTATCCGCGCAATGTAGAAGAACAGAAAGTACAGCTCGTCCCAGAAGACGTGGCCGCGGTAGGCCTCGCCGTGCAGGCCCCGGGCGGCCACTCCGGCGTCGAGGTCGACGGAGTTCAGGGATGCGGTTTGCAGCAGGTGGAAGGCATGCACACGCAGGATCCTTTCCTCCTCCGGCCTCGAAGGGAGCTCCACGTCGCAACGGCGCCACAGGGAATGCCAGGCCCCTGCGTGGGACTCCAGCAACTCGGCGAACCGGCCGGCTTCGGATACGGCAACGCGGGCGGCGTTGCCGCATCCGGAGATGGCGCGGTCCCGGGACGAATACAGCGCCACCGTCTTCTCCACCGTGACGGCGCGCTTCTGGCGCACCGTCACGGTGAACTCCTGCGCAATGGCTTGCGGTTCCTCGATGGTGCGGGACTCGACCTCCGCGTGCTTATCCTGCCGGAAGAGCCGCGTACGCGCCGCCAGCGCCAGCCGCGTGCGTGACTGGCTGGTCTGTACCACCAGGTATATGCCGTTCTCTCCTGCGCCCCCTTTCTCCAGGGTTTCCAGGTGCGTGGAGTTGAGTTGGCGATAGCGTGGGACACCCGCGTTCATGACCGCACCGTTCAGGGACGACCTGAGGGTGGCCCTTCCGGACCAGTTCTCCGCCAGCAGGGTCCACTGAAGGACGGCCAGGTGCGGTTGTCTCATGTGTACGAGGCGCCGGCTCCGGATGAAGCTGATGCGCCCCTCCGGGTCGCGAAAACGCACCCGGCGCGTGAGCAGGCCGTTCCTGAGATCGACTTCCTGCTGATAGGCCAGAGTTTCGACCGCGGAGAGGTCGAACCAGGGACCGTCCTCCAGACGAACGTTGAGGCAGAGCCAGTTGGGCAGGTTGACGAGGTCCTCGTTGACCACCACGCGGTCGCCGACGGTCGTTTCCAGGCGGTTGTAGCAGCCGGCCAGATAGGTTCCGGGGTAGTGGACGTCATCGGCGTCGGCCTCTTCTGCGGCGCCGCGGGTGGCAAAGTAGCCGTTGCCGAGTGTGCACAGGGCCTCGCGCAGGCCCTGTTTGGCAGGGTCGAAGCCGTTGTAGGCAAAAATCCATTCACTCATGGTTCCTGCGCCTCATCCATCAATAAACCTGGGCAACGCCCGGGAACGGCGGAATCGCTACGGTGTTCTTACAGGAGGCCGCCCCGGATGGTGTGGCGGGCGACGATTCGTTGTCCGGTGGTCCGGCGTTTGCCGACGCTGTCCTCCAGGGTGGTCTCCTCACCCACCACCGCGAGCACGGCCACGTCGGCCTCCCGGCCCACCTCGAGGACGCCGAGCCGGTCTTGCCAGCCGATGGCCCGGGCTGCGTTGATGGTGCAGTCGGCGACGATCTCGTCGAGGCCCAGTCCCAGCATCAGGAACTTGGTCAGAGTGGTGGGCAGGTCCACCACGTGGCCGGCGCCGCTGCGACTGTGGAGATCGGTGCTGATGATGTCGGGACGCAGCCCCTGGTCCATGGCCCGGCTGACCAGGTCGAAGTCGAAGTGCCCGTTGGCGTGGGCGACGTCGAAGAGCACCCCGCGCTCGCGGGCCTCCAGCACTGCCGGACGGAGTTGTCCGGACGGGTCGACGATGGCCGGCTGCTTCGGCGTGAAGCAGTGGGTCATGATGTCGCCCGGGCGCATGGTCTCGACGATCTCCTCCATGGAGATGCCGGTGTTGCCTACGTGCACCATCACCGGCGCGTCGCAGGCGTCCCCGGCCCGGACCGCCATCCCCAGGGCTTCCCGGCCGTTTTCCCCCACCGACGTGACGTGCAGTCGGATCTTGATGCCCACCGCGATATCCGGGTTCTCCCGCACCGTGCGCGCGGCGCCCTCGGGGTCGGCGAATCGGATGTACTCCAGCTCGCCCGGGACGTTGAGGACGCCGAGCTGCGCCACCGCCACGAACGACAGCATGCGGGTGCGGGACCGTTCGTACACCAGGTGCTTGAACCCCTGGAAGTTCACCGGCCCGGCGGAGCCCGCGTCCGCGGCGGTGGTGACGCCGGTAGCGCAACAGACCGGGTCCAGGTCAGAGCCGTAAGGGTTGACGCCCCAATAGCTGTGGACGTGGAAGTCGATCAGCCCGGGGGTCACGAAGCAGTCGTGAACGTCGAGGACCCGTTTGGCGCCGTCCCGGGGCAGCCCAGCCTGCATGGCGGTGATGCGGCCGCCGGCGATGCCTACGTCCATCTCCTGCCGCGGCCCCGCGGCCGGGTTGATGACCGTTCCGTTGACGAGTAGCAGGTCAAATGCGTCGCTCACGGCGAACCTCCCTGGTCCTCCGCCAGGCCGTAGAACCGCGAGGGGTTCTGGTGCAGGATCTTGTCGATGACGTGGGGCGCCACCTCGCCCTTTTCCCGCAGGCCCTTGAGGGCCAGCAACTCGCTGGCGTTGTCGGCGTGGCCGTAGTCGGAGCCGACCATGATCATGTCCTCGCCGGCGTGGTCGATGACGTAGGGCAGGTCGTCGTCCGTCTGGCAGGCGACGTAGATGCGGTTCGCCTCAAGCAGGGCACCGTCGGGGTCTACCCCGCGCTTGCGGTTGCGCAGGGTGATGTCCTTCACCACGTGGGGCACCCATTGGGCGGCCACCTCGATGGCGCCGATGCGCAACTCTGGAAAACGTTGCGGGACGCCGCGCATGATCATGGCGTGGACGGCGCCGATGACGGTCAGCTTGGCGGTGCGGAACGGGTCGTTGCCGAAGGCTTCCGCAACCGCGGCATTGCCGATGCCGGAGTGGATCCCGATGGGTACGTTCAGACGGGCGGCCTCTTCGTACAGTGGAAAGAAATACGGGTGGTGTAGTGGATGATGGGTCTCCAGCCCACGCATGAACACGGCGCAGGCCCCATGCTCCGTGGCCCAGTGCAGTTCCACGAGGGCCGCGTCCATGCTCGACAGCGGCAGTTGCACGGCCCAGCGCAGGCGCCCCTTGCCGGCGGCCCAGATGTCCGCGAGCCAGCGGTTGTAGGACCGGCACAGGGCCCGCTCCACGTCCGCACGGTCGGTGACCGGCCGGAGAAACAGGGTGGGGTAGAGCACCTGGACGTCGGTGCCGATCTCGTCCATGTGTTTCAGACGGGCGTCGATGTCGGCCATGTCCCGGGACTCTTTGGGCGTGTCCAGGCCGATGTTGTCGCGTCCGCCGATGAGCTTGCCGTTGATGACCCAGAAGTTGCTCGTCCCGCCCTCCGGCAGGTCCACGGACACGGGCACCGGGCGGAACCGTTTGTCCCGACCCTCCAGGTAGTCCCAGGTGTGGTCCGTTTCGATGACGTGGGCGTCGGCGTCGATGGCCAGCATTCCATCCTCCAGTCAGGTTCTCGAACCCTCACGGATTCGCGGGCAGTTCAGGCACGGGGTTCCGTCAACCCATAGAAGCGGGCGGGGTTGCGGGCGAGGATCTTGTCGATCACCGCGGGCGCAATCTCGCCCTTGTCCCGGATCCCCTCGAGCGCCAGCAACTCGCTGGCGTTGTCGGCGTGGCCGTAGTCCGAGCCGATCATGAGGTTGTCCTCGGCGCCGTAGCGGAGCACGTAGGGCAGGTCGTCGTCGGTCTGGCAGGCCACGAACAGCCGGTGCGTCCGCAGCACGTCGTCGTCCAGGCGCCGCCCCTGCTTCTTGAAGCGCAGGCGCATGTCGTGCAGCACGTAGGGCAGCCACTGGGCCGTAACCTCGATGGCGCCGATGCGGAGCTGCGGAAACCGTTCCGGGATCCCGTGCATCACCAGCGCGTGGAACGCCCCCACCACGGTAAGCTTGGCGGTGGTGAAGGTGTTGTCGGTGCCGAAGGTGTCCAGCACCGAGAAGCTGCCCACCCCCGCGTGGATGCCGATGGCGATGTCAAGCCGCTGGGCCTCCTCGTAGAGCGGGAAGAAGTAGGGGTGGTGCAGCGGCTGACGGGTTTCCACTCCCCGCAAGGAGACTGCACAGGCGCCGTTCTCCCTGGCCCAGCGCAGCTCTTCCAGCGACGCCTCCATGCTCAGCACCGGAAGCTGTACGGCCCAGCGGAGCCGGTCCGGCGCCTTCGTCCGGATGTCGGCGAGCCAGCGGTTGTAGGCCCGGCAGAGCGCCAGCTCCACGTCCGGCCGCTCGGTGAAGGGGCGCAGCAGCACGGTGGGGTAGAGCACCTGTACGCCGGTGCCGATCTCGTCCATGTGCCTTAGCCGCCGGTCGATGTCGGTCATCTCCCGCGCTTCGCGGGGCGTCTCGGCGCCGACATTGTCGCGGCCGCCGATGAGGCGCCCGTCAATGAGCCAGAAGTTCTGCCGCGCGCCCGAGGGCATGTCCGCGGACACCGGAACGGGACGGAAACGCCGGTCCGGGCCCTCCAGATAATCCCACGTGACCTCGTTCTCGATCACGTGCGCGTCCGCATCGATGGTCAACATGTCCGTTCTCCGGATTCCTTCATTCCCGCCCCTCTCCGTCATGAGGGGCCGGCCGTGTCCTGCCGATCAAGCCCCCAATTGTTTGGCGAACCAGTCCACGATGAAGCTCCGCCGGTCGAACCGCTTCTCATGGTGCCCCACGCCGTCGAGCAGCTCCCGCGGGGCGTTGACGGCATTCTCGTAGAGCCGGATGGCGCCTCGCGGGTCCATGACCCGGTCATCGTGGTTGTAGCCCACCAGCAGGGGGCACTCGATCTTGTGTGCCCGGCCCACCAGGGTGAACTCCTGGCTCCGTTCACGGGCCTCCTTGAGGTCCCTGGCGCCCATCAGCCAGCGCAGGCGGTCCTGAATCGGCGGATAGTAGTCGAAGATGTCGTCCACCAGGTGATAGGCGCCGCTCCACACGGCCACGGCCTTGATGCGTTTCTCCTCGGTGGCGCACCGGGGCCCGGAATAGCCGCCCATGCTGGAGCCGTGGAGGCCGATGCGGTCCGGGTCCACGTCCGTGCGCGACACCAGGTAGTCGATGACGGCCTTGGCCACCCGCTCCGAGTCCGGCGGCGCGTAGAGCTTCATCTCCCGCAGGGTGGCGCCGTGCCCCGGCCCGTCCACGTCGATGAAGGACATGCCCCGACGCACGTACTGACCGGCGTCGCCGTCGAGCCCGCGCAGCAGGATGCCGTCGGCGCCGCCGTAGTTGTACACGGTGGGGGAGCGGGTGCCGGACTTGCCTCGGGCCGGATAGAACAAGGCGGCCAGCCGGTGGCCTTCGTAGGGGACCTCGACCCGCTCGAAGGGCGGCGTCACCAGGCTCCAGGCCTTGTCGAAGGTCTCCTTGAGCTTGTGGTGGCTCTGCATCATGCGGGGGTCGGTGTCGGGCATGTATACCAGCGCCCGCCGGTGGAACTCCGCCGCCCGCCGGTAGAAGTCATGGGCGGTGACGTGGCGCCCCTCCTCCTCGAACCCCGCGGCCAGCGCTTCGTTCTTCTCGGCCATGCGGGTCCACTCGGTGTGCCAACTGTCGAGGTTGTAGGGCTTGTAGCGGCGCGCCACCTCGCGAACATCCGGGTCCGGATGCAGCAAGGGCGCCTCCATGCGCACCTCGAGCTGGCCGCCGCCGGGAAGTCCCGGTCCGGGAAAGAGGCGCTTCTCCACGTCGTCGTCGGCCAGCGGTCTGTCCGGGGATTCCTTCATCCGATCTCTCCTGAGAGCCGGGACATGACACCAAATTCAAGCGGTTGCCTTCGCCGGATTCCGCCATCCGTTCCCTGCCCCGTGGTTCAGATGCCGTAGAAGGCGCTGGGGTTGTCCTGGGTTATCCTGGTGACCGCCGAATGGGAGATGTCGCCCTTGTCGGCTCGCTGCTTGAGGAGGCCCATGAAGTCCATCTCCTGGGCGGAATCGTTGTGCGTGTAGTCCGAGCCGACGAGGAGATTGGACTCCCCCGTGTGCTGAATGACGTAGCCGAGATCCTCGTCCACCTGAAACGATACGTACATGCGGTTCCGCCGCAGTATGTCCTCCGGCATTTCCTCGATCTCCATGGTGGAGCGCAGCACGCTGGTGGGTCGTTCCCTGTTCTTCTCCAGCCGGCGGCGGATCTCGTACAGCACGAAGGGCACCCAGGAGGCGGTGGCCTCGATGAAGCCGAAACGCAGGGTGGGGAACCGCTCCGGCACGCCGTGGACGATCAGGGATTGGAACGCATGCACCACCGGCAGCAGGATGCGGTAGAAGCGGCTGAAGGTGAACTCGCGCGCGGGGGTGAAATCCGGCACGCCCGAGCCCGTGTGAAAGCAGATGGGCATGCCGAGCTTCTGGGCTTCCTCGTACATCGGGAAGAAATACGGGTCGTTGGCCCATACCCCGGCCTCCCGGTCGCCCTTCTTGAGCACGCCGCAGGCGCCGTGCTCTTTGGCGAAGCGCAGCTCGTCCGGGGCCGCATCCATGTTCCGGGTGGGTGGGAGCATGACCCAGCGCAACCGGCCCTCGGACTCGGCCCAGCGTTCGGCCATCCAGCGGTTGTAGCTGCGCCGGAGCGCCATCTCGATCTCCGGCTTGTCGGTGAACTCCACCAGGAACAGGGTGGGGTACATCACCTGGAAGTCCACGCCCATGCGGTCCATGTCCTCCAGGCGTCTCTTCACGTCCTTGAGCTCCCGGGCGCCCTCGGTAGTGTGGGTTTCCTCGTCCGTGCGCACGAAGCGGATCTGGCGCTTGCCGTCGATCATCCAGTAGCGCATGGTGGCGTTGCTGGCGTCCTGGTTCCTGGGATAGGCGGTGGTGGGCCTTAAAGCCTCGTCACCGTCGCGCAGGAACGCCCAGGTATCCTCGGTCTCGTCTACGTGGGTATCGGAATCGATGACTGGCATGACGTCCTCCGGGTCGAGCGTGACAGGCAATGCATGGCGGTGCATGGCTCGCTGACTTGTCTGTTCCGTGTGGTCAACGAGAAACGTCGGGTCGAGGTCTGAGGCTGCAAGCGCGCGAATTATCCCTTGTCCTCGTCAAGGTCGCGGATTTTCCGGGAATCGCTTTGTGTTCGGAATCCCAGGGAGCGACCAGGATGGGGACAAAAATTTTAGGACGCTAATAGCTGTGAGGCTGGTGTCAGGCATGGCGCAAGGATACGCCAACATGGCATCTTCGTCGGATGGGCGGTAGACCATGGAATTGTCGACAGGCTATATGGCTCATGCTTCTATACAATAGGCAACAATAGGCAAAAAAGGTCCGGTGGACATCTGACCAACCTCCTCCTCGATTTTCCTTTTTACGATTACACTATAGGCTGCTCATGTCAAGCTCCGTCCCGTACGCCGAGAGGTAGCCGATGCATCCGGGTGCACTCCGTCAGCGGGGCTTGAACTTGGGCAGGCTGATGTCGTCGCTGACCGGATCGAACACCACCTCCACCTCCATCCCGATCTCCACCTCGTCCACCCGGCACTGCACGATGTTGGTGTAGAAGCGGGGGCCCTCCTCCAGGTCCACCCAGGCGATGACGTAAGGGATGTCCTTCTCGAACGCACGGGCGCCGCGGCCCGCCAACTGGCGGATGACGGTGAAGGAGTAGACGGTGCCGCGCCCGCTGAGGGCTTCCCATTCAAGCTCTTCGCCGCCGCATTCCACGCACGACGGACGGGGGCACCACACCAGTTCGCCGCAGGAGCGGCAGCGCTGCATTACCAGCCGGCCTTCCCCCGCGGCCTGCCAGAAGGGCTCGGTGAGCTCGGTGATCTCGGGAAGCGGGCGTCGGGGCTCGGTTCGTGCTTCAGCCATTGGAGTGCCCCGTCTCGTTGCTCAGGATGGCCACGGCGGTGGAGCCGAGGTTCTTGCCGTAGGGGAGGCCGCCGAGGCCGGTGACCACGCCGGTGCGCGCGCCGGCCACCTGCCGTTCGCCGCCGTCGCCCCGAAGCTGGGTGACGGCCTCCAGGATATGGATCATGCCGCCGGCGGTGGACGGCTGCCCGCAGTTGATCATGCCGCCGCCGGTCTGGATGGGCAGCGTCCCCTTGAACGAGAAGTTGGTGGACTCGAAGTATTTCACGTCGCCCTTGTCGCAGAACCCCAGGTCCTCGATCTGCATCAGCTCGATGATCACGTAGTCGTCGTACAACTCGGCGAAGTCCACGTCGCTCGGGGTGACCCCGGCCATGTCGAAGGCCCGGGCGCCGGCGTCCTTGATTCCCATCATCAGCGCGTCGGAGTGGGTCCGGGGGCCGTAGCTCGGATTGTCCTGCTCGCCGAAGCCCATGAGATAGACCGGCTTCCGGGGCATGGTGGCGGCCTTCTCGGCCGAGGTCAGGATGAACGCCTTGCCGCCGTTGGCCGGCATGACGCAGTCCAGCAGCCGGACCGGGTCGGCCACCAGCCGGGAGGTCTTGTAGTCCTCCAGGGCAAGCGGTTTTCTGAGATAGGCGTTTGGGTTCAGCGACGCGTGGTGGCGGGCGGTGACCGCGATGTTCCCCAAAGCATCCAGGGTGGTGCCGTATTCGTACATGTGCCGCCGCATCACCAGGGCGATGCCGCTGTTGGCGCCCATCAGGCCGTAGGGCACTTCGAAATCTCGTACGTCGCGGGGCTCGACCCCGTTGTGGGTCTCCACGAACGCGGCCGATGCAGCCACGCACAGCACCCGCTCCACCAGCCCGCTCTGTATGGCCGCGGCCGCCTGTCCCAGCGCCGACACCGTGGCGGCGCCTCCGTTGGCGGAGGCCAGGGAAAGGGCCGGGGTGATGCCGAGGATGGACGCCGTCTCCTCCGGCCAGAAGGGTTGCAGATAGTTGGTGGTGTAGATGGCGGCGAGCCCCTGGCCGTCCAGGTCCTTTCTTTCGAGGCCCGCGTCTTCCATCGCCAAGCGTGCGGCCCAGGTCAGGTACTCCGGGATGGTCCGGCGTCTTTCGCCCGGGCGCCGGCCCAAGCGGTCCACCGGGGTCTCGCCGATGCCGACGATAGCCGTGCTGCCGCGAATGCTCATGGATGAAGGAATCCCTCCCGCCGTCCCCTGATTGCTGGAATCGAATCATACGTGACTTTGCGTTGGCGTCAAGGGTTCGGGTATGATTTGCCGTATACGGACGAGCCGCCGGAGGTCGGTGTTGGGCGGCGCCCCGCAAGGACGGCTCAAGGCGCGCGCCCGACCAACAGTCGAGGAGAATCCGCATCATGTCAGAGTTCAGGTTTCAGCCCATCTTCGAGCTCGGGGAGGACACCACCGAGTACCGCAGTCTGGGAACGGAGGGAGTGTCCGAGACCGAGCTGGACGGCCTCACGATCCTGAAGGTGGACCCCGCGGTGCTGCGGAAGCTCACCGCGGAAGCCATCCACGACATTTCCCATCTCTTCCGTCCGAGCCACCTGGCCAGGCTGCGGGCCATTCTCGAAGACCCCGAGGCCTCGAAGAACGACCGCTTCGTGGCGCTCCAGCAACTCAAGAACGCCAATATCTCGGCCGGCGGCGTGCTGCCTGCGTGCCAGGACACCGGCACCGCCATCGTCATCGGCAAGAAAGGGGAGAACGTCTTTACCGGCGCCAACGACGAGGAAGCGTTTTCCGCCGGCGTCTACGACGTGTACACCGGGACCAACCTGCGCTATTCGCAGCTCGCGCCCCTGACCCTGTACGAGGAAACGAACACCCGCACGAACCTGCCGGCCCAGGTGGAGCTTTACGCCACCCCCGGCGACGCCTACGAGATCCTGTTCATCACCAAGGGCGGAGGCTCCGCCAACAAGAGCTTCCTGTACCAGCAGACCCCGGCGCTTCTGAACGAGGCGTCCCTGGTGGCGTTTCTGGAAAAGCAGATGAAAACCATCGGTACCGCTGCCTGTCCGCCCTACTATCTGGTCATCGTGGTGGGCGGCATGTCCGCGGAGTTCAACCTCAAGACCGTCAAGCTGGCCAGCACCCGCTATCTGGACGGGCTTCCCACTACCGGCAACGAGTACGGTCGGGCGTTCCGGGATCCGGATCTGGAGGCTCGGGTCCAGGCCATCAGCCACAGGATGGGCGTGGGCGCACAGTTCGGCGGCAAGTATTTCACCCACGAGGTACGGGTGATCCGTCTGCCCCGGCACGGTGCTTCCTGTCCGGTGGGCATCGGCGTCTCGTGTTCCGCCGACCGGCAGGCCAGGGCCAGGATCACCCGGGACGGGGTGTTCCTCGAACGGCTGGAGACCGATCCCGCAAAATACCTGCCGGACATCTACGAAGAGGACGCCGCGGACACCGTGGTGAGCATCGACCTGAGCCGGCCCATGGACGAGATCCGGAGCACGCTGTCCAGGCATCCGGTCAAGACCCGGCTTGCTCTCAACGGCACCATCGTGGTGGCCCGGGATCTGGCCCATGCCAGGCTGAAGGAGCGTCTCGACGCGGGTGAACCGTTGCCGGACTATTTCAAGGACCACGTCGTCTACTATGCCGGACCGGCCAAGACCCCCGAGGGCTATACGTCGGGCTCCTTCGGCCCCACCACCGCCGGACGCATGGATTCCTATGTGGATCTGTTCCAGTCCCACGGCGGCAGCCTGATCTCGCTGGCCAAGGGCAACCGGTCGCGGCAGGTGACCGACGCGTGCAGGAAGCACGGCGGTTTCTATCTGGGCTCCATCGGCGGTCCGGCGGCCGTGCTGGCCAAGGACAACATCAAGCACGTGGAGGTGCTCGACTATCCCGAGCTGGGCATGGAAGCGGTGTGGAAGATCGACGTCGAGAACTTCCCGGCGTTCATCATCGTGGACGACAAGGGCAACGACTTTTTCGCCGAGTTGCAGTAGAACCGAGTTGCAGTAGAAGGAAGGGGGCGCAAGCCCACAAAAGACAAGGAGCACGTCATGAGCGGAGAGGCCAACGGAAACCCCTTGATCGTGGATTCGGACGCCCACGTGGTGGAATGCGACCGTACCTGGGACTACCTCGAAGGGTCGGAACGTCAGTTCCGTCCGGTGCCGCTGGCGTCGCCGGAAGAGAACGGCGCCTCGCTCCAGTTCTGGCTGGTGGACGGCAAGGTCCGAGGCTTCCGCTTCCCCGCCTTTTCCGAGGAGGAGCTGGCGCGTCGCCAGCAGCAGGTGGGCCGGAAGTTCGCCGAGGCCAAGGAAGCCCGGGAGCTGGGCAACGTCGGGCTCCGGCTGGAGCACATGGACGACACGGGCGTGGACGTGCAGGTGCTGCACAACACCATGTTCATCGAGCAGGTGACGGAGCGGGCGCCGGTGGAGGTGGCGCTGTGCGGGAGCTGGAACCGCTGGCTGGCGGACATCTGGTCGCAGTCGGACGGGCGGCTCCGGTGGTCGTGCCTGGCGCCCACCCTGAGCATGTCGGACGCCCTGGACCAGATCCGTTTCTCCAGGGAGCACGGCTCCTGTGCCGTGCTGCTGCGGCCGGTGGAGGGCAACCGGCTTCTGGCGGACCCGTACTTCTACCCCATCTATGAAGAGGCCAGCCGCCTGGACATGCCCATTGCCATCCATATCGCCAACGGCAGCGCCTGGCTCAACGACCTCTACAGCCATCCGGTCCGCCTCGGAGCCACCTTCCACCGGTTCAGGATCCCCACCGTGGGAGGCTTTGCCGACGTGCTCTTCAGCGAGGTTCCGGAGGTATTCCCGAAGTTGCGTTGGGGGTTCATCGAGGCCAGCGCCCAGTGGCTACCCTGGATCCTGCACGAAGTCCGGAACCGCTTCAGGACCATGGGCCGGGAGTGGCCGGACAACCCCATGAAGGAGTTCCAGATGTTCGTGACCTGCGAGAACACCGACGACCTGCCGTACATCGTGCAAGAGACCGGTGAAGACGGCTTGGTCATCGGTACGGACTACGGCCACACGGACACGTCCAGCGACGTGGACGCCATCAAGGTCTTCAGGGACCGGACCGATCTGTCCGGGGACGTCAAGCGGAAGATCCTGAGCGACAACGCACGCAGGCTCTACGGTCTGTAGCGCCGGCCCGTCCAAGGGAGCAGGGCCATGAGTGGAGGCGCCAACGGGAAGCCGTTTGGGTATCCCTTGGACTGATCCGGTCAGCGTGCACCACTCATCAGTGCTTCGCCGCGCCCGCCTGTTTCTCAGCCCCTGCAGTTCTCCGCGCCCCACCGATAAGCGAGAACATGAGCGCGGTGACACCCAGGCATGCCGCGGTGGTGTACGCGTAACCGTATCCTTCCATGAACGCCGACAGGAGTCGGGGATCGTCCGCAAGATTCAAGGCGGTCAGATCCCGTGGTGCGGATTCGGTGGTGACCGCCAGCAGCCGTAGGCTGACGAAGGCGGTGGCCGCGGCGGTGCCCACCGAGCGGCCCACGCTGCGGATGATGGAGATGAAGGAGGAGGCGATGCCCAGCCGCTCGGGCGGCACGGAGCTGATGAGGGAGTGGTTGTTGGGCGTCTGGAAGAGCCCGAGGCCGAGGCCGAGGAGAGCCAGCCGCGGCACGATCTCGGCCGGGCCGGAATCTTGGCTGAGCATGCTCATGGCGTACATGGCCACGGCGATCACCGCGGCTCCCGCGGTAGCGGGCAGCAGGGTGCCCACGCGGTCGGACAGCCAGCCGCTCAACGGCGACACCACCATCAGCACCAATGCCGTTGCGGTCATCAGGCTCCCCGCCTCCAGCGGGTCCATGCGCAGCACGAGCTGGAGCAGGAAAGGCATCATCAACTCGTTGGTGCTCAGGGCCACGAAGGTGGAAAGGCGCGCGATGTTGCCCGCGGCAAAGGGCACGTTCCGGAACAGTCCGAGATCGAGGATGGGGTAGGGGCAGGTGGCTTCCCGCCGTATGAACAGGCCCAGGAAGAGGGCGCTTGACACGAAACCCCGGTAACCGAGTCCTCCTCGCGTAATCCCCAGCAGCAGGAACGTCAACGCGATGGCGAACAGGCCCGCGCCGGCGAAGTCGAAGGGCTCGCGTCGCGTCTGCCTGTCCGGACCCCGGTCGTCCAGCAGGAGAAAGCGGGCGGCGGCGAAGCCGATGAAGGACAGGATGCCGGAGACGAAGAAAATGTAGCGCCATCCCAGCGTGAAGGTGATGAATCCTCCCACCACGGGTCCCAGCGTGAAGCCGATGGCGGATACCAGGCCGCCGGACAGTCCCATGGCCCGGCCGCGGTCGGGGCCGGTGAAGAGGGAGCCGGTCAGGGCGAAGGTGTTGGTCATCATCAGGGCGGCGCCCACCGCCTGTCCCACGCGGCAGGCCATCAGTTGCGTGGGCCCCTGGGACAGGCCCGCCACCATCGAGGCCACGCCGTAGACCAGGAAGCCCGCGGAGAAGGTGAGCTTGCGCCCGAGGAGGTCCGAGAGCCTGCCGCAGGGCAGGTAAAGGGCCCCCGTCACCAGCGCGTAGACGAAGACGATCCAGCCGGCGAAAGTGATATCCGTGCGGAACTCGGTTATGATCACCGGCAGGCTTATGGTAAGCATCCCGACATCCGTGGTGGCGATGAATACGGAGACCACGACCACCCACAGCGCCCACCAGCGGTGGTTGGGGCCGAAGACGCGGTTGTCGATGAAGTCTCTGAGCCAGGGTGTCATGTCGCGTGGACCGGGAACGGACGTGAATTCGTCCCATCCTTCTTAGCGGCTTCCCGGGCGGCACGAAAACGATTGGAAGGATTCGCGCCCGAGGCATTCCCGGCGGCGTCCCGGCAGGAGTTCTGGGTATGGCCATTCGATCCGGCAAGAACTACATCGAAGCGCTGCGCGACGGCCGCGCGGTGTGGCACGCGGGGCAGCGCATCGAGGACGTGACGACGCATCCCGGCTTCACCGGCACGATCAAGACCCTGGCGGACCTGTACGACCGCCAGGCATCGGCGGAAGACCGCGACACCATGACGGTGGCGCGGGAAGGCGGGCGCATCTCCTGCAGCTATCTGCCGCCGGTGAACGCCGAAGAACTCCGGGCCAAGCGCGGCAACATCGAGTTGTGGGCGCGGGAGACCTTCGGCCAGATGGGCCGCTATCCGGAATTCTGCGCGGAGCTGGTGGTGGGTCTGCTGGACTTCGCCGACGCGCTGGGCGCCCACGACTCGCGCTGGGGCGACAACGCCCGGGCCTACTACCACCACTGCGTCGCCGGCGACCTGTGCCTGACCCATGCCCTGACGGACCAGTTCTACGATCACTCGAAGCGTGTCAGCGAGCAGCAGGACCCGGACCTGGTCCTCCACGTCGTCGGAGAAACTTCGGAGGGGCCCGTGGTTCGGGGCTTGCGGAATCTCGCCACCTTGGCGCCGCTTTCCGACGAGGCGCTGGTGTATCCCATCCGCCCCCGGGACGCCGACGAGCCCGACTACGCGCTGGCCTTCGCAATCCCCATGAACGCCCCGGGCCTCAAGATCATCTGCCGGGACCTGTATGCCGCGCACGCCGACCCGGAGCGCTTTCCGCTCACCACGCGTTTCGACGAGGTGGACGCCACCCTGGTCTTCGACGACGTGGTGGTGCCCTGGGACCGGATCTTCGCCTACGGTGCTCCGGAGGTGGTGGCGGGCTTTCACCGGAACATCCAGACCTGGGCCCAGTACGCCACCATGGTCCGCCTCATCACCAAGCTGGAAACCTTCCTCGGCGTCGCGCAACTGCTCACCGAATGGTCCGGCCGGCACCAGACGCCCAACTCCCAGATACGGCTGGCGGCCTTCATCCAGGACCTGGAGATCCTGCGCGACTGCGTGGAGATCGCGGAGAACCGGGCGTATCGCACCAGGGGGGGCTTCTGGGCGCCGCTCCTCAGCCCCTCCTACCGGGTGCACAGCATCGAGGCGTCGGACCGGGCGGAGCGCAACATGGAGAGCCTTCTGACCAGCTCCCTGGTGCTCACCGGCGGTGGCTCGGACCTGGCCGGCGACGAGTTGGGACCGCTGGTGGAGCGGTACTTCCGCGGCTGCGCCCCCTCCACCCGGGAGCACCTGCGGTTGCTGGCGGTGGCCGCGGATCTGGTCATGACTCCTTTCGGCAAGCGCGGGCAGCTCTACGAGCGGCTGCAGAGCGGCGAGACCGACAACATGCGGCGGCGCCTGAACGCACAGTTCAAGGAGCGTGACGGCGCCGATCGGCTGCTGGCGTTCATCAACAAGGACTGGTGACCGGGTTCGTGGTACGCGACGCCACGCCCGCGGGTTCGGTCCTCAGGCGCGCCCGGTCGGTGGCCGAGCTGGCTTCTCTCAGGGGAGGTATCGGCAGCATGGCAAGCCGGGCCGCGGCGCTGGCGTTTCGTCCCAGGCCCGCCGATGTTCTCATCGCCACCTTTCCCAAGTGCGGCACCACCTGGCTGCAACAGATCGTGCACGGGCTCCGGACCAGGGGTTCCATGGACTTCGACGAGATCACCCTGGCGGTGCCCTGGCTCGAATTGGCGCTGGACCTGGGCATCGACCCCGACGGGTCCCAGGCGGCCGAGCCACGGGCCTTCAAGAGTCACCTGAGCTGGCATGAGATACCCAAGGGGGGGCGCTACATCTCCATGGTCCGGGACCCCAGGGACGTGCTGGTGTCCATGTACCATTTTCACGAGGGCTGGCGCTTCGAGCCCGGGACCATCACCCTGGCGGATTACGCGCGGAAGTTCTTTCTGGCGCCCGAGCGGGCCCGGCGCTACTGGCAGCACGTGGCGTCGTGGTGGCCGCAACGCGGGCGCGAGAACGTGCTGATGCTTGGCTACGAGGCCGCGCTCGCGGACGTACCGGGCACGGTCCGGCGCATCGCCCGATTTGTCGGGTGTCCGCTGGACGACGGGCTGCTGGACCTGGTGGTCCGGCAGTCTTCCATCGGGTTCATGAAGGCCCACGGCTCGCAGTTCGACGACCATGTGGTGCGCGACGCGCGCAACGCCGCCCACGGCCTCCCGCCGGGCGGCTCGTCCTCCAAGGTGCGAGGCGGGCGGGTTGGCGACCACGTGCAGGAACTGCCCATGGACGTAAGGCAAGAGCTGGACTGGATCTGGCGGGAAGAGTTGGCAGGCCGTTTCGGCCTTGCTTCGTACCGGGACCTGCTCGCCGCCATCGGACCTGCTTGCGGCTCTCTTGCGGTGACGTAGGAGCCTCTATCGCCCGGCAGCGTGGTGCGGGCGCAGGTGGGTTTGAAACCTGCCACTACACTTTCGTCGTCCCGCAGCGTGGGACGCTACACTGGTGTCCCGTTCCCTCTATTCGTACCGTCCGTCCTTTCCGGCGACGAGCTTGCCGTCCTCGTAGTAGAACAGTTGCCCGGACTGCTCCATGGGCGTCTGGGCCGCCAGAACGAAACCCTGCCCCAGTATTTCAGGCGTCGGAAGCCGCGTGAACGCCTCGTCGGGCGCGCCCTCGGTGACAATGGGGACCTGGGGCGAGAAGGTCACCACACAGACGTTGGACTCACGCACTTCCTCCGCCAGGTAACGGCTGAAGGTCCAGATGGCGTCCTTGGTGACCACGTAGGCACAGGCGCCGCCCGGCGTAATACCGCCGCCGCCGTAGAGATTGATGATGTGCCCGGACCGCTGCGGCTCCATGTGGGCCAGGGCGTGTTTCGAACAGAGGAAGGTGCCGCCCAGATTGGTCTGGATGACCCGGTCCCAGAAGGACAGGTCCATGTCCCGGATCAGCGGCCAGCGGGGGATGCCCCAGGCGAAATGCGGCACGATGGCGGCGTCGTTTACCAGCACGTCGATCCGGCCGAACCGGTGGACCACATCCTCGAAGGCGCGTCGCACCGCACTCTCGTCCCGGATGTCCGCGTTGATCCCCAGGGCGTCGGTCAGTCCGCCGAGCTCCAGGCTGGTCTTGTCCAGCCATTCCTGGCTGACGTCGATGATGACCACCCGGGCTTTCTCCCGGGCGAACGTCAACGCGGCATGGCGTCCGATGCCCTTGCCGCCGCCCGTCACCACGACCACTTTTCCTTCCAGCATGTCGATCCTCCCTGGACGCTGATCGTACGTACCGCGACCGGTGGCCTGATCTTCAGTCGTCCGGCTCATGCCCGTCCCGGTCCCGTTCCTGCAGTCCACTGTACACTTTCTCCGCGGTCACCGGAATCTCGAAGAGGCGCACGCCGACGGCGTCGGCCACGGCGTTGGCGATGGCCGCCGGCGGGTTGTTGTTGGCGAACTCTCCGATGGCCCTGCCTCCGTAGGGCGCCAGCCCGCCGTCCGATTCCACCAGGACCGTTTCCAGCACCGGTATGTCGCGGATACCCGGAAGCTTGTATTCACCGAGGTTGGCGTTGACGACCTTGCCATTGTCCAGCGCGAGTTCTTCCATGACGGCTTGCCCCATGCCCATGATGACGCCGCCGTCGATCTGGCCCTGATGAGTGACGGGATTGATGACCGTGCCGACGTCGTGAGCGGTGACGAT
This sequence comes from Binatia bacterium, assembly GCA_963422385.1. Taxonomy (GTDB): domain Bacteria; phylum Desulfobacterota; class Binatia; order UBA9968; family JAJDTQ01; genus JAJDTQ01. The sequence goes on from OY729432.1 coordinate 2,158,255, forward strand.
ACGGTCGACGCGCGTGGCGCCGGTCTCGGGGTCCACTTCCACCTCCGCCACCTGCGCACACACGTAGGTGACGTCGTCCGGGTACGGGAAGTTTTCTTCCACCGCGATGGTACGGTCATTCGGGTATCGGGCCGCCGCCTGTGCCAGAGAGACGCTCCGGGTTCCGGTACGGAGCCGGAAGCCGCCGTTTTCGTAGGCCACCTCCGATGGGTCGCATTCCAGCATTCGGGCGGCGTGACGGGTGAGCATGGCCTCCAGGCCGTCGCAGGCCTTCTCGACGGCCCGTCCGGCGGTGAAGGTGACCCGGCTGGCCCTGGCCCCGGTGTCATAGGGAGCGACGTCGGTGTCGCCCGTGACCACCCGGACCCGCTCCAGCGTCACCTGCATGCGCTCGGCCACCAGTTGGCGCAGAATGGTGTGGGTGCCGGTGCCCTGGTCCACCGTGGGGCTCAGGACGGTCAGCGTCCCGTCGAGCTCGGCCGTGAGGGTGATGCCGGTCTCGCCGCCGGAGATGTGGCGTCCGTAGATCGAAACGCCCCGTCCCCGGTTGGCCCCGGGCCGGGAACCGCTCCAGTCCGCTGCCTCCAACGCCCGCGACAGCACCGGGTGTATCCGCAGTCCGGGCAGACGCTTGCCGATGGCGTCCTCCTCGTTGTCGCGCAGGACGTTCTGCAGGCGGAACTCGCCGGGATCCATGCCGAGTTCCCGGGCGATGAGGTCGGTGTGGGATTCCAGCGCGAAGAAGGTGGGGATGGACCCCGGGCTCCGGTAGTAACCTCCCGGAGTGGTGTTGGTGTAGATCTGGAGGAACTCGAACGATGCGTTCTCCACCCGGTAGAGGCCGCCGGCATAGTGCCAGGTGGCGAAGGAGGCACTGGCCTTGAGGGCGCCGTAGGCGCCGCCGGCGTGCCACGCTTTCAGGCGGCGCGCGACGATGCGGCCGTCGCGCTTCACGCCGCTCCGGACGGTCAGGACCGTGGCTTCGTCGGGATTGCTGGCGGTCAGCTCTTCCGCGTAGGTCATGACGATCTTCACCGGCCGCCCTGATTCCCGGGCCAGGAAAAACGCTACGGGCAGGTCCCGCGCGTCGCCCTTGCCGCCGAATTCGCCGCCCACGTTTACCGAGTGGACGCGAATCCGGGTCGGTTCCATGCCGATGGCGGCGGCCAGCATCCGGCGGGTCCGGAACGGGTCCTTTGTGGAGGCCCATACCTGGAGGCGACCGTCCGGGTCGATGGCGACGACTCCGGCGTGGGGTTCCAGATAACCCTGGTGCCGGCCGGGCATCCGGAAAGTATGCTCCAGGGTGACGTCGGCCTCCCGGAAACCTCGCTCGACGTCGCCCTTGGTCCAGGACAGCCGGGTGAGCCCGTTGTGGACGTCCGTGGCCAGGCGCTCGTGCGGCGCTCCAGCGTAACCGCCGACGTTGTCGTGGAGCAGCGGCGCTCCGGGCGCGGTGGCGGCCACGGGATCGAACACCGCCGGCAGGACCTCGTAGTCCACGTCGATGAGGCCAAGCGCGGCCTCCGCGGCCTCGGACGTCTCAGCCGCCACCGCGGCCACGCGGTCGCCGATATACCGCACCCGGTCCCAGCACAGCACCGGCATGTCGTGGATCTGCTTGCCCATGAAATGATTCGGGACCTCCGGTCCCGTGACCACCGCCCGGACGCCGGGAGCGTTCCGCGCCCGGGTGGTGTTGATGCCGCGGATGCGCGCGTGGGGATGCGGACTTCGGAGGATCTTGCCCCAAAGCAGCCCTTCGCGCGAGACGTCGGCGGCGTAGCGGGTGCGCCCGGTGACCTTGTCCGGGCCCTCCGCCCGTGGCGCCGCGGTGCCGACGATCCTCGTGTCCGTCATGAACGTTTTCTCAGGAGAGTCTGGTCAGGGCGGGTTCGGACCTTTTCATGGGCATTCAACCGGTATCCCATCATGATTCCGGCATGAGCGAGCGCCGGCCGAACCACCAGAAGACCAGGATGAGTGGCGTCAGCACGACTGTCATGATCAGCGTCACCCCTGCCGCGAGGTTGGTGGCGCCCGAGAACCAATAGCTCCAGATTACCGCGGGCAGCGTCATGCTGTCATGTCCGATGAGGAACACCGCCACCGTAAGCTCACGGTAGACCAGGATGGCCGACCAGATCCACACGGACATGATGGTCGGACGGAGCAGCGGTACGAGAATGCGCCAGGATGTTCGCACCGCGGACAACCCCGCGGTGTAGGCTGCCTCCTCGAGCTCCTTGTGAATCTGAAGCAGGGAGCTGTTGAGCGCCCGGGTGGCAAAGGCCAATCGGGAAACCACGTAGACGATGGCGATGAGCCACACCGAGCCGTAGAGCGGCACGACGCCTTTGAGCACGAAGAGCGCCATCAGCAGGGCGGCGATGGCCAGGATGACTTCGGGGAGGGCGTGGGGCAGAAAGGCCCCGAACTCCAGGGCGTACCTGTAGCGGCTGCCTGACCGCACGATCAGCCATGAGATGGCGAACGCCAGCAACAGGGTGATGGACGGCACCACCGTGACCAGAAGCACGGTATTCTTGAGCCCCCTCAACACCAGATCCCAGTCGATGTTGCTGAAGGCCGTGAAGGACGCTCGATTGAGCATCTCCCATGATGGCGGCGCCACGTACGGCGTTACAGCGACATAGGCGATCAACAGCAGCGGCAGCAGCTTGGACGCCACGATATAGAGTCCGATGAAGGTCCAACCCAAGGCGCCCCAGCGACCGAGGTCGATGAGAGCGGGGCGATAGCCCTTGCCCGTGACGACCTCGTATCGATGGCCCTGGCGCAGCACCTGGCTGTACCACCACGTAAGCAACACCGCCACGGCGATCATCATCACTCCTAGGGCGGCGGTGACCCCGTGCTCGGGAAACTCGTCATCCCCGGGGTTGGTCTTCAGGTAGACGAAGGTGCTGAGCATGTACACGCGATTACCGAGCCCGATGATCGCGGGTATGTCGAAAGTGGCGATTCCGATGGTTGCGATGTAGATGACCGCCGCAAGGATGGCGGGAAAGGCCAGGGGCAGCGTAACCCGGCGGAGCGTGGCGAAATAGCTCATGCCGTGTATCTTGGCCGCTTCTTCGAGGGACGGATTCATGGCCCGGAACATTTGCGCGGTGAGGATAAAGGCCAGCGCGGCAAGACTGAGGCCCTGGACGAAGCCCATGCCCATCGGAGTTGCGATGTTGATGGGGCCCTGTTCCAGCCCGAAGGCGCTGACCAGCCAGCGGTTGAGGAAGCCGATCCGTTGATGCGCGATGAACGTCCATCCCATGGCGGTGTAGATGCCCGGGATCAGCAGCCCGAGGGTCATGGTGGCATAGACGAGGCCCTTGCCGGGCAGGGTGGTGCGCTCGGTGAGCCAGGCGATGGGGAGCCCGATGACGAGCGCCACCGCCGTTGTCGCCATGGTGAATACAAGGGTGTTGAACGTGACTTGGGCTACGAACGGGTCCGCCAGAAGCTCGACGTAGTTGTTGAGAGTGTAGGTGGCGTCAAGGGTGCCCAGGATGCCGGTCTGGAAGCTGATCCATATCAGCACGGCCACCAGGACGAAGATCACCAGCATGGGCACGACGGCGAGCCCCATCAGCACCGGTGACGTTTTCGGCCGAAGCCCGCGGAGGCGTGGCCACCTGATGACAGCTTCCATAAGGTTCCGGGTCGAGAGTCAAGCGGCCGTCTATACGCGTAACGGCCGGCTACCCTGCACCGGTCCCGCCTCCGAATCGCCGGGCAGGCGGGCCGATTGTCGCTCTCGGTTACGGCAGCCGACCGGACGTCTCCGGATGACGAGCAGTCGGCTGCCTTGCCAGCCGATGGGCAAGCCGTGGCACCGTCCTGAAGGAACCGGGTCCGTCGGACGATGCCACGGCAATTGCCGGATATCGCTACTTGGCCTCTGCCAGGATCTTCTCGAGCTCCTTGCGAGTCTTGCGGTAGGTCGTTTGCTTCGCCAGCCACTGCGGAGAGTTGATGACGACCTTTGCTCCCTTGGCGCGAGCGGCCTCGAGCACCTTCCGCTCGTTCGACTCCGGATACAGGTGGAAGTCGAAACCGTTCACGTCCCACATCCACTTCTGGCCTTCCGGACTGTGGAGGTAGGCAATGAACAGGGCGGCGGCGTTCGGCGCCTGGGAGTGCACGGGAACGGCGCCGTAACGGGTATGCGAAACCACGGCTTCGGACATCACCGAGTAACCCAGGGGCAGCCCGTCCCGTTCGGCCTGATTGACGTACTGGTCGCCGCAACTGAACACGAGCATGGCGTACTCGCCGCTGGTGAGCTTGTCGACGGAGCCGCAACGGATGAGGCCGGCGATCTGCTTGGAGAGCTTCTTGGTGTACTCGACCATGACTTCTTTCCCCAGCAGATCGTCCATGGCGAACTCACGCAGGCCAGCGGCGTAGGGCGTGGAAGCGATCTTGCCCTTCCACTTGGGATCGAGGATGTCGGCCATGTTCCGCGGGATGTCGTCGCCCTTCACCACGTCGGAGTTGTACATCACCCCCACCAGGGTCGACGCCGAGGCGAGGCCGATGCCGTTGGGGGCCAGCGGGTCGAAGCCCGGACTCGGCTTCAACATCGGCCGTTGCAGATAGGCCATCCAGTTCATGGACCGCATCAGCTTGGCCTTGCCCGATGCCAGCATGCCCCCGGAGTTGCCCCAGATCACGTCGGTGCTCGCCGGCTGGCCCGCTTTCAACTCCCGGGTCAGGTTGCCGATCATCCGGGTCATGCTGGGACCGGGCGTGAACTGCGGCTTGATGTTGGTGCCGTACATCTTGTTCATGCCGGCGACGATCTGCTTCATGCCCTTGCTGCCGCTCAGGCTGCGCGAGGACCACATGGCCCTCAGCGTCGTCTCCTTCTTCGCCCCGGCCACCAGCTCCTCCAGGGTCTTCGGGGCGTCAGCCGCCGAGACTCCCGCTGCCAGGAACAGGGAGAGGAGCATCGTGCACGCCGTCATGAACGGCAACGCCTTGTTTCTGCGGGTAAGATCGAACATCAAATTTCCTCCTTTGACGGTATGGTTAGTCCGTTGCCTAAGCCATTGCAAGCAGTTTCAAGCGCCCACCGAGCTCACAAAGGCCGTATTCTTTTCGTTGGCCGGAAACACCATGACGTCCCCGGGGGAGACGTGCAGGAGAATATTCTCCCCATGGGGAATCGGCACGGTGCGGCTCTTGCCCGTGATCCCGGCGTCGTCCACCTTCACGTCGTAGACGAACTGGTCGCCCAGGAACACGCTGGAGACCAGTCGCGCCTCGAAGGTGTTCCCGGCCCGGTCGTCCGAAGGTTCTGCAAACGCGATGCACTCGGGCCTGAATCCCACGAAGACGTCCCGGCTCGGACCGGCTTCGCCGGATATCTGGAACCGGCCGATCTTCGTTTCCACCTGGTCGGCGGTGGTCCGCTGGCCGGGAAGCCAGTTCACCGAGCCGAAGAACTCGGCGACCTCGGCGCAGTTGGGGTTGCGGTAGAGATCCATGGGCGCGCCGTACTGGAGCAACTCGCCCAGGCTCATGAGGGCGATCTTGTCGGCCATGGCCATGGCTTCGACCTGGTCATGGGTGACGTAGAGCACGGTGGCGCCCAGTTGCTTGGCCAAATCGCGGATGCGGCCGCGCACGTCCTCGCGCAGGCGCGCGTCCAGGTTGCTCAAGGGCTCGTCCATGAGCAACACGTTGGGGTTCACGGCGATGGCCCGGGCCAGCGCCACCCGTTGCTGCTGTCCGCCGCTCAGCAGCGTGGACGGACGGTCGGTCTGCTCGTCGAGCTGGACCATGTGCAGAGCCTCCCGCACGCGCCGGTCGACCTGCTGGCGGGGAATCTTCTGGGCGCCCTCCCGCAACGGAAGGGCGACGTTGTCGAACACCGTCAAGTGCGGCCACACGGCGTAGGACTGGAAGACCATGCCGAAGTTCCGATCCTGGGGCGGCACCCACACCGGCGGGTCGTCTCCGAACACGGTGCGGTCCGCAATGCGGATCTCGCCGCCGTTCGGGGTCTCCAGCCCGGCCACGCACCGGAGCAGCGTGGTCTTGCCCGAGCCGCTGGCGCCGACGATGACGAAAAACTCGCCCTCGTCCACGTCGAGGTCCAGGCGCTTGATGGCGGCGACCTTGCCGTCGGTGACGATGAACTCCTTGCGTAGTTCCCGGATCGTGATCATCTGGATCCCTGTCCGCTGCCTTTCGAAATGGTACGGGCACCTTGTGGTCCAAGGCCCAGTGCACTGTTGCCTACCGTCCTGAATCAACGGTGTCAAACCATAATCGACGGTGTCAAACCGGTAGACTCCCCTGGGACCTTTTGGTAATTAGAAACTTCGGCATACCCGCCATGGGTACGAAGACAGGTAGCGCCACCCTGAACCGTCATTCCCGCGAAAGCGGGGATCCAGGCGAGGTAGGGTCGAGGGATCACGGCCGTCGGCCCCCTTGTCGCCCCTGGATTCCCGTTTTTCGCAGGAATGACGGAGGGGGAGTGATAACCGGGAGATTTGCGTTGTTTCAAGATCTGAGGGGCTTTCTCAAGGTGCTGGAGCGCGAGCACCAGTTGCTCGAAGTGGACCGGGAGGTGGACACCCGCTTCGAGATCGCCGCGGGCATCCGCAAAAGCTCCGACGTGGGCGGCCCGGCGCTGTTGTTCGACAACGTCAAGGGGCATCCCGGCTGGCGCGTGCTGGGCGCGCTGTACGCCACCCGCCGGCTGGTGGCTCTGGGGCTGGGGGTCACCGAGGACAAGCTGTTGGAACGCTATCTGACGCTGGAGGACAGGCGCATCCCCTCCGAGACGGCGCCCACCGGGCCGGTGAAGGAGATCCGCTGGACCGGTGACGACATCGACCTCGACAAGATTCCCATCGCCGTCCATTCCGAGAAGGACTGCGGCGCCTACGTCACCATCGGGGTACAGATCGGCAAGGACCCGGATACCCGCATCCCCAACGTGTCCATCCACCGCATGCTGCGGATGGGCAAGGACCGGCTCTCCCTGTGGGCGCCCCCGGACCACCACCTGGGGCGCATGATCCTCAAGGCCGAGGACCGGGGCGAGGGGCTGGAGGTGGCCACGGCCATCGGCGTGGACCCGGCCATCATCATCGGTTCCCAGTCACGGGTCCCTTACGGCGTGGATGAGTTCGCGGTGTCCGGCGGGTTGCGCCAGGCGCCCGTACAATTGACCAGGTGCGACACCATCGACGTGGAAGTGCCGGCCCACGCGGAAGTCGTGATCGAGGGCGTGACCATCCCCGGGGAACGGGTGTCGGACGGCCCCTACGGCGAATACCCGGGCACCTACAGCGAGAGCAAGCAGGCGCCGGTGGTGCGAGTCACCGCGGTCACCATGCGACGGAACCCCATCTACCAGACCTGCCTCACGGGAATGCCGGTAACCGAGAACCACACGCTCATCGAGTGCGCCAACGCCGCGCTGGTCTACCGCACGGTCTCCGCCATCACGCCGGAGGTCAAGGACTGCAGCGTCACCGCCGGCGGCGCCTTCCGGCACCACGCGGTGGTGTCCATGCGCAAACGGCACGACGCCGAGGCGCGCAACGTGATCCTGGCGCTGCTGGCCACCGGCGCGGGCTTCAAGCGGGTGGTGGTGGTGGACGAGGACATCGACGTTCATGATCCGGTGGACGTGGAATGGGCCATCAACACCCGGATCCAGCCGGACAAGGACATCATCATCGTTCCCAACCTGGCGTGCTCCACGCTGGATCCTTCGGCGCCGGCGCCGCGTACCACGGCCGTGTGGGGTATCGATGCCACCATGCCGCTCAAGGACAACGAATACTATCGGAAGATCCGGGTGCCCGGTGTCGACAAGGTGGACTACATCTGAAGTACGGCACGGGCGCCTGCCCACTTTTCCCGGCGATTATGAAGCACTTCGAATACCTGGAACCCCGCACCGTGGCCGAAGCCTGCGGCCTGCTCAAGCAATACCGCGGCGAGGCCCGCGTGTTCGCCGGCGGCAGCTCTCTCACCATCCTGCTCAAGCAGGGGTTCCTCCAGCCCGAGGCGCTGATCAACATCAAGAAGATCGACGAGTTGCGGCGCATCGAGGAATCCGGCGACGACCTGGTCATCGGCGCGCTGGTGACCCATCATGACATCGAGACCTCGAGTCTGTTGGCGGAGCGCCTGCCGGTGCTGTGCGAGCTCGAGCACGACGTGGCCAATATTCGGGTGCGCAACATGGCCACGGTGGGCGGCAACATCGCCTCGGGGGAGCCGCTGACCGATCTGCCCTGCGTCTTCATCACGCTGGATGCCACGGCACGCATCGCCAATACGTCGGGGGGGCGCACCCTGCCGCTGGAAGACGTCTTCGTGGACTACTACGAGACCCGGTTGCAGGAGGACGAGGTCCTCACCCATGTGGTGATTCCGCCGTTGCCGGCTCACAGCGCGGTCGACTATGTCCGGTTCTCCAGCAGTTCGGTGGTGGACAAGCCCTGCATCGGCGTGGCCGTGCGAATGTCGGTGGATCCAGGCGACGTTACCTGTGGTGCGGTCCGCATCGGATTGGGATGCGTGGCTCCCACTCCCATGCGGGCGCGCAGTGCCGAGGCGGTGCTGGAGGGCCGACGGCTGGACGACGAAAATCTCGAGCAGGCGGCCCGGGCCGCGGCCGAAGAGTGCAACCCGATGGACGACCTTCGGGGCTCGGAACGTTACAAGCGCGAAATGGTGGCGGCACTGGTGCGGCGTCTTGCCGCCAGGGTCCATGAACAGGCCAGGAGTCTGTCCGAGTAAAGCAGGAATCTGCTGCGAGGCATGAACCGGCTCCCGGAGGATTAGCGGCATGAAGAAAGCCATCGCCATGGAGGTCAACGGCGGGTCGCGCGAGCTGGAGGTGGAGCCGTGGCGCACGCTGCTGGACGTCATCCGGGAAGAGCTGGGCCTCACCGGCGCCAAGCTGGGCTGCGACATCCAGGTGTGCGGCGCCTGTACGCTACTGGTGGACGGCAAGCCCGTGAGTGCCTGCTCGGTGCTGGCGGTTGACGTTGACGGCCGGCGGGTCGCCACCGTGGAGGGCTTGGCCGACGGCGACCGCCTGCACCCGTTGCAGGAGTCGTTCATGAAGTACGGGGCGTTGCAGTGCGGCTACTGCACCTCGGGATTCCTGCTCACGGCCAAGGCCATGCTGGACGAGAATCCCCACCCCGACGACGACCAGATCAAGAGTTACATGGGCGGCAGCTTCTGCCGCTGCGGCTGCTACCAGGAGATCATGCAGGCCATCCGAAGCGTGGCCCAGGCATAGTGCGACGTTCCAAAGGAGCGTGTCATGGCGATAGTCGAGAGGCCGCAGAGTGCACGGGACGGACAACGTCTGGACTACCAGGCCAAGCTCACCGGCCGCGCCGCGTACCTGGCGGACATGAAGATGCCCGGGGTCTGCGAGGGGGCGATTCTGCGCAGCCCGGTGGCGCACGCGTGGATCCGCTACGTGGACGCGTCCGAGGCGCTCAAGGTGTCGGGAGTGGTGGCGGTCTACACGAAGGACGACGTGGTTCGGGGCACCGGCATCGAGCCCTACTACGGACCGGTCTTCAAGGACCAGACCATAGTGGCGGTGGACAAGGTGCGGCACGTGGGGGATCCGGTGGCCGCGGTGGCGGCGGAGACCAGAGAGGCCGCCGAGGAGGCCGCCACCCGCATCGTGGTGGAGTACGAGGACCTGCCGCCGGTGATGGACGTGCGCGACTCGGTGAAGGAAGACGCCACGCTGGTGCACGAGACGGTGCGCATACCGGAGCACGGCTTCGCCGACCTGGCGGAGCTCAAGCCCATCGAGAACACCAACGTCTGCACCCACTTCAAGCTGCGCAAGGGGGACATCGAGCAAGGGTTCGCGGAGTGCGCCCACGTATTCGAGGACACGTTCATCCTGCCCACCACCCAGCACGTGGCCCTGGAGCCCCACGGTTGCGTCGCCTCGTTCCAGCCCGACGGGCGCGTCCATCTCTGGTCCACGACCCAGAACCCCTTTGTGGTGCGTACCCAGCTAGCCAACATCTTCAAGCTGCCGGTGTCGAAGATTCGCATCATCGTGCCGTATCTCGGGGGCGGCTACGGCAGCAAGGTCTATCCCAAGATCGAGCCGCTGACGGTGGCCCTGGCGCAGAAGGCCAAGCGCCCGGTGCGCATCCTGTTGAGCCGGGAAGAGGTGTTCTACACGGTCACCAAGCACGCCGCGGTGATCCGCATGAAGACCGGGGTCAAGGCCGACGGCACCTTTCATGCCCGCGAGGCGGAGGTGTTGCTGGATACCGGCGCCTTCGCGGAGATCGGCCCCCGGGTGGCCAAGAAGTCCGCCTACACGGCGGCCGGGCCCTACAAGTTCAGCCACGTCAAGATCGACGCCAAGTCGGTCTACACCAACAAGCCGCCGGCGGGGGCGTTTCGTGGTTTCGGCGTCTCCCAGTCGGCCTGGGCCAGCGAGTCGCAGACGGACATCATCGCCAGGGCGCTCGGCCGGGATCCCTGCGAGCTGCGCATGCAGAACATCTACGACGAGGGGGACGAGTTCGTCACCGGCGAGAAGCTCTGGAGCATCGGGGTCAAGGGGTGCCTGGAGAAGGTCGCCCAGGAGATGAAGTGGAGCGAGCCCATGCCGGCGCCGGAGGATCCTTCCAGGGTGCGGGGCAGGGGGCTGGCGGCGTTGATCAAGGCCACCATAACCCCGTCCATCTCGTGCGCCGCCATCAAGCTCAACGAGGACGGCAGCGTGAACGTGTTCACCAGCACGGTGGAGATGGGCCAGGGCTCGGATACGGCCATGGCCGCCATCGTGGCGGACACCTTGGGCATTTCCCTGGATCAGGTGTCGGTGCTGGGCGTGGATACGGACGTGGTGCCGTATGATCTCACCACCTCGTCGAGCCGTTCCACGTTCCACATGGGCAAGGCCCTGGAGCTGGCGTCCCTGGACCTGTGCGAGCAACTTCGCAAGTTCGTCTCCGAGGAATACGACGTACCGTTCGACGAGACGCGCGCCGAGGGCGGCAAGGTCCTGTTCCGGGAGAACGCGCTGGATTTCCGGGAGGTGCTGTTCAACCATTTCGGCATGCAGGGGGGCACGCTGGTGGGCCGGGGCGAGGTGAAGACCAGCATCAAGGACCCGGAGACCGGAGACAAGACCACCTCGTCCTTCTGGTTCGTGGGGGCCGGGGGCAGCGAAGTCGAGATCGACAAGGACACCGGCAGGCTCAGGGTGCTGAAGCATGCCACCGCGGTGGACGTGGGCAGGGTCATCACCCCCCTGGGCTGCCAGCAGCAACTCGTGGGCGGCGCCATCACCGGCCTGGGCCAGGCGCTGTTCGAGCAGATGGTGTTCGACAACGGGGTACTGGTCAACCCCAATCTGGTGGACTACGTGCTGCCGGCCCTGGGCGACATGCCCGACGTGATCACCCCCATCACCGTGGAGGTGCCGCACAAGAACGGTCCCTTCGGCGCCAAGGGCATCGGCGAGACGTCGCTCATCCCGGTGGCGCCCTCCATCGCCAACGCGGTGGACGACGCCGTGGGCGTGCGCATCAAGGATCTGCCCGTGACCGCGGAGAAGATATTCCTGGGTATGCTGGACAAGTAGGGGCGGGTTTCGCACCCGCCCGTGCCCGGGAATCGCAGAAATTTCGGGAAAAACCAGACCCAAACGACCCTGAAACGACCGAATCGTAGTGGGGCAAGGAGGAGAAGACCATGAAGCTCAAGGACCGTGTAGCGATTATCACCGGAGCGGGCCGCAACATCGGCGAGGCGGCCGCCAGGCTGTTCGCCTCGGAAGGCGCCAAAATCTGCGTGGTGGATATGGATCCGGGGCGCGGCGAGAAGGTCGTCAGCGACCTCAAGGCCGGCGGCCATGAAGCCATCTACGCCAGGTGCAACGTGGCCAGCACGGATGACGTGAAGGCCATGGTCCAGGCCACGGTGGACGCCTTCGGCGGCATCGACATCCTCGTCAACAACGCCGCCGTCACCGACCACGAGACCATCTTCAGCATCTCGGAGGAAGAGTGGAACCTGGTCATCGACGTGACCCTCAAGGGACCGTTTCTGGTCGGCCGGTACGTGGCGGAGCAGATGGTCAAGCAGGGCAGGGGGGGCGTCATCGTAAACGTGGCCTCGACCTCGGGCCTCTCCGGCCGCACCGACGCCATCGCCTACATGGCCGCCAAGGGCGGGGTGGTCAACCTGTCCCGCGGCATGGCGGTGCAGCTCTCCCAGTACAACATCCGGGTCAACTGCCTGACCCCCAACCGTTCGGGGTCTCCCGTGGGCCAGGACGAGGGCGCCGTGGGCCGGGAGTTCCAGAACCTGGCGGGACGGCTCGGTACGGCGGACGATCAGGCCAAGGCGATGCTGTTCCTGGCCAGTGACGACTCGGGTTTCGTGTGGGGCGCGAACCTCCTCTGCGACGGTGGCGTCACCGCGGCGTCGAACTTTCCCAAGGACCGGGTGCCGGCCAACTGACCGGCTCCGTCGCGAACTCCCTTGACATGCGTTCGCGGGTTCGTTTAGTGTCCTGTCCCACTAACAGCAGAAGGGGGGAGACAATCAGAGCACTATCGCCAGGCCCTCAATCCAGCCCGAAACCGCCAATGTGCGCCATGACGCGTCAGCGTCACGGTATGGGGAACCAACATCAGAAAGGGGAAAGCATGAAGGCAGTATCGAAATCGTTGGCAGTCTTCCTGATGGCAGGCTTGCTGTGCGCCGCCGGGGCGGTGGTCCCGGAAGACGCCCAATCGAAGATCATCCTCAAGGTGGCGACCCAGTCGGCCCGCCCCGGAACGCCGCGCGCCGATTATCTGGTGCACTTCAAGAAGGGTGTGGAGGAACGGACCAAAGGCGAGATCGAGGTTCAGATCTACTGGGCCAACTCCCTCGTACACGCCAAGGAGGCCCTGGAAGCGGTGCAGTTGGGCACGTCGGACATGGCCGATCTGGCCATCGGCTATTTTTCGGACAAGATCCGGCTGCTGCAGGTAGCGGGTCTGCCCTTTTCCGTGAGTGATCCGGTACAGGCCCGGGAGGGCGGTTTGCGCGTGCTGGCACAGGTCCCCGAGGCGTCCGCCGAGCTCACCAAGTTTGGCCACAAGGTGGTGGGCATGACCGCCACGGCGAGCTATCAGCTCGTGGCCCACTATCCCATCCGGAACCTGGCGGACCTCAAGGGCAAGAAGGTCGGCACCTTCGGCCGCATCGCGCCCAAGGCGATCAAGGCGGCAGGAGCCATCCCTGTGAGCACCACCGGCGGAGAGATGTACGAGGCGCTCCAGCGCAAGACCATCGACGCGCGCATCCTTTCTTTCGAGGCGGCCCAGCGGTTCAAGACCTACGAGGTGGCCAAGTACATGAGCAGGATCGAGATGGGAGCGATCGCGGGCATCAACACGTTCACCATCAACAAGAGAAAGTGGGACTCCCTGTCCAAGGAACACCAGAAGATCCTCCTGGAGGAAGGCGAGAAGGTCGGAAAGTGGGAAGCACAGGCGATGAAGGAGGGTGACGTCAAGTTCCAGAAGTACCTGAAGGGCAAGGGCGTCACGATCGTCGATTTCTCCGCCGAGGACAGAGAGAAGTGGAAGAACACCGCGGGGGTCAAGAGAATCGCCGACGACTGGGTCGCGAGCATGGAAAAGCTGGGCCTGCCCGGCAAGAAAACTCTCGCGGTTTTCCTGGGCGAATAGGTTCGGCTGGAAGCCGGAGTGCCACCCCCTTGCACGCGGGTGCGCAAGCATGCAGGGGCGACCCCGGTCGCCCCTGCATCGTCAATCGAAGGGCTGCTCCATCTTGAATCAATCGAACGATATAGCCGAATTGGCCGCGGACGCCGACAAGTTCTCATCGCCGGCGGACGGGACACGGACCACCCGGTTCATTACTTTTCTGAATGAAGTAAGCGGCTACGTCATCTTCTTCATGATGCTGCTGATCACGGTGGACGTCACCGGTCGCTACGTGTTCTCGAGCCCCATCCCCGGGACGCTGGAGTTCACCGAGTTCCTCATCGTCTTCGTGGTCTTCTTCAGCATGGCGTATGTCCAGCTCACCAAGCGTCACATCTGTGTGGAGTTGTTGACGCAGCGGTTGCCCCGGAGGGTGGCCGACGGACTTGCGGTGGTGGTCCTTCTGATTGCGGCGCTTTTCTTCGTGCTGATGTGCTGGCAGTCCTGGCATGCCGGGATTTCGTCTCTGGAATACCGCGAAGCATCCGACGGATTGGTGCAGATTCCGGTGTACCCGCCGAAGCTGGCCATTCCTTTCGGCGCCGCCCTGATCGCCATCCAGATGTTGAGAGACGCCTGGAAACGGTTTCGGAGTCTCATAACCCCGGGGTAGGCTTTATATGGACCCGACCTTCCTGGCGATCCTCAGCATTTTTGTTCTGATCATCCTGCTTCTGTGCGGCCTTCACGTGGCCGTTTCGCTGGGGCTGGTCGGGGTGTTGGGCTTCGTCATGATCACCGATAGCTGGTCCGCCGGGATAGGCCTGTTGCGGACGACCCCGTACAAGGTCGTGGCCAACTTCACGTTCTTTGCGATTCCCGTCTTCATCCTGATGGGGCAGTTCGCCAACTACGGCGGTCTGAGCGCGGACATCTACTCCGTCGTCCACAAGTGGCTGGGACGGGTCCGGGGCGGTCTCGCCATGGCCACCACGGCGAGCTGCGCCGCCTTTGCCGCGGCCTGCGGCTCCAGCGTGGCCACGGCCGCCACCTTCACCCAGGTGGCCTTGCCGGAAATGGTCAAGTACGGCTACGACAAGCGGCTCGCCACCGGCGCCATCGCGGCCTCGGGGACCTTGGGAGCGCTGATCCCCCCCAGCGGCCTCATGATCATCTACGGCATCATCACCGAGCAGTCCATCGGAAAGCTGCTGATCGCCGGCTTCATTCCGGGGATCCTCTCGGCCCTGATCTACATGAGCATGATCTCTTTCTGGGTCCGGCTCAGGCCCGAGATGGCGCCCATCATCGAGGAAAGGCCGCCGTTTAGGGAGAAACTCCTTTCCCTGTACCGTGTGTGGGGTATCGTCACGCTCTCCATTATCGTCATGGGGGCCATCTACCTGGGCATCGCCACCCCCACCGAGGCGGGCGCCTTCGGGGCCTTCGGCGCGTTCGTCATCATGATCCTCAAGGGGAGCTTCACGCGCCGGAGGCTGCGGAACACGGTGCTCGACACCGCCACCTCCACCACGATGCTGTTCACCATCATCATCGGCGCCTACATCTTCAGCCGGTTCCTGGCCGTCACCAACGTCGGTCCGCAGTTGGCCGACTATCTGGTGAGCTCGGGCGCACCGCGGCATCTGATCCTGGCCGGATTCCTGCTGCTCTACGTGTTCCTGGGGATGTTCATGGACCCGGCCGCGATGATGGCCATCACCCTGCCCATCGTCTTCCCCATCGTCATCGAGATGGGTTTCAGCGGCATCTGGTTCGGCGTGCTCGTGATCAAGACCTCCGAGATCGGCCTCATCACCCCGCCGGTGGGAATGAACGTCTACACCGTGAATGCCGCGGCCCATGGCATGGTGCGCCTGGAGGAGATCTTCAAGGGTATCCTGCCGTTCTTCCTCATGGACGTCGTCACCCTCATCATTCTGGTGGCTTTCCCGCAAATCTCCCTGTGGCTGCCGGGCCGGATGCTGGGGTAGTGTCGTGTGCGTCAAGTGCGGCGCTTCCACACATCGTGCTCCGTCCGGTCAGGTACGTGAGCCGTCAACAACACCTTGAAGAGCTTGCCGTGGTCGGACACACGGATGTGCACCACTCGCGGGCAATGCCGCCTCCTTTTCCTCGGCGCGTGCGGCTCAGACCGACATTCCTGCCGGATTCCGGTACGCACGGGGAGACGGCAGGCTTGTGATGGGGGTGGAAGATACGGAGTCCGGCAGCGTCGTTCGAGGCAGAACGTTGAACAGGTGGTGGATTTCATATGGTTCGAGGAAGACCGGAAAAACAGCGGCGCGACGCGCCGGCGCGGCAGGATGACGGCGCGACGACGGGCTACGAGGCCGAACTGTGGCGCATGGCCGATGCCCTGCGCGGCTCGATGGACGCCGCCGAGTACAAGCACGTCGTGCTCGGCCTGATCTTCCTGAAATACATCTCCGACGCCTTCGAGGAGCGCCATGCCGCGGTGCTGGCCGAGTGGGGCGCGCAGGCCGCCGAAGACCGCGACGAATATCTCGCCGAAAACATCTTCTGGGTGCCGCCCGCAGCGCGCTGGTCGATGCTGCAAGGTCAAGCCCGCCAGCCGCAGATCGGCCAAGTCGTCGACGGTGCGATGGCGGCGATCGAGCGCGACAACCCAGCGCTCCAGGACGTGCTGCCCAAGGACTACGCCCGTCCCGCGCTGGACAAGCAGCGGCTCGGCCAGCTCATCGACATGGTCGGCAATATCCAGGTGGGCGATGCTGACGCCCGCTCGAAGGACGTGCTCGGCCGCGTCTACGAATATTTCCTGTCCCAGTTCGCCAGCGCCGAGGGCAAGAAGGGCGGCGAGTTCTACACCCCGCGCTGCGTGGTGAAGCTGCTGGTCTCGATGCTTCAGCCATACCGGGGCCGGGTCTACGATCCCTGCTGCGGCTCGTCCGGCATGTTCGTGCAGTCCATCGAATTCATCCGTGCCCATGCGACCGGCAACGGCAACGGCGGCAGAGCCTTCAGCGGGGGAGCGCGAGGGGGAACCCCTCGCACAAAAGGAGCGCAGGCGGACATCAGCATCTACGGCCAGGAATCGAACTACACGACGTGGCGGTTGGCGAAGACGAACCTCGCCATTCGCGGCATCGACGGGCAGATCGCCCACGGCGACAGCTTCCACGACGACCGCCATCCGGACCTGAAGGCCGACTTCATCCTCGCCAATCCACCGTTCAACATTTCCGACTGGGGCGGCGAGCGCCTGGCCGACGACCAGCGTTGGCAGTACGGTGCACCGCCGAAAGGCAACGCCAACTTCGCCTGGGTGCAGCACATGATGCATCACTTGGCGCCGAACGGCATCGCCGGCTTCGTGCTCGCCAACGGCTCCATGTCGTCGGCGCAATCAGGCGAGGGCGCGATCCGCAAGAGCCTGATCGAAGCCGATTTGGTGGACTGCATGGTCGCGCTGCCCGGCCAGCTCTTCTACTCGACCCAGATTCCGGCCTGCCTGTGGTTCCTGGCCCGGGACCGCGGCAACGGGAAGTTCCGCGACCGACGGGGCGAGATTCTCTTCATCGACGCCCGCAAGCTCGGCCGCATGGTGGACCGCATCCACCGCGAATTGACCAACGCCGACATCGCCCGCATCGCCGACACCTACCACACTTGGCGCGGCGGCGTGCAAGACGCTCCCCCTCCCTTGAAGGGAGAGGGCCGGGGTGAGGGTGCTGACACTCCCTCTCCCGTGCAGGCGGGGAAGCTTGGCGGACACAACACTCCCTCTCCCCTGGAGGGAGAGGGCTGGGGTGAGGGGGGAAAACCCTACGCCGACATCCCCGGCTTCTGCAAAAGCGCCTCCCTGGAAGAAATACGCAAACACGGCCATGTCCTCACCCCCGGCCGCTACGTTGGCGCGGAACCACAGCCGGACGACGGCGAACCCTTCGAGGACAAGATGCAGCGCCTCGTCGCCCAGTTGCGCGAACAACAGGCCGAGGCCACCAAGCTCGACGCCGCCATCGAAGCCAATCTGAAAAGACTGGGACTCGGGGGGAATTGATGGCGTTCGTCTGCTACCACGAAGGGAAGTTTCCGCCCAACGAGCGGATCGATTGGCCGAGACTGATTCCATTGCTCGGTCCGGCAGCGGCGGCAGTCGCCCGCTACGACGGGATGCTGGCGGCCATTCCCAACCCCGGTGTTCTGCTGGCACCGCTATCCACCCAGGAAGCCGTGCTTTCCTCGCGAATCGAAGGCACTCAGGCCACCATGGGGGAGGTGCTGGAGTTCGAGGCAGGACGGGAACCCGACTCGCCCGCGCGTCGCGAGGACATCCAGGAGGTGCTGAACTACCGCAGCGCCATGCGGCGGGCGGAAAAGCTGTTGGAAGACCTGCCGTTGTCTCAGCGCGTTATCCGCGAGGTCCACACGGTTCTGCTCGCAGGAGTGCGCGGCGAAGGCAAGTCTCCCGGTGAGTATCGACGGATTCCAACTGGATCGGACCATCTGGCTGCACCATCGATGACGCCACATTCGTGCCCATCGGGGCGGACAAGCTCCCGAACGCAATGAGCGCATGGGAACGCTACATCCACGAGAACGCCCCCGACCGGCTGGTGCAACTGGCCGTCCTGCACGCCGAGTTCGAGGCCCTGCACCCGTTCTTGGACGGCAACGGCCGCCTGGGACGCATGTTCGTGCCCCTGTTCCTGTGGCAAACCGGCCTCATCCGGGCGCCGATGTTCTACATCAGCGCCTATTTCGAGGCCCGGCGCGACGCCTATTACGATAGTTTGCTTGCTGTCTCCCGCGATGACGACTGGACCGGCTGGTGCCTGTTCTTTCTTGAGGCGGTCCGGGCGCAGGCCGAGGAGAATCTGACAAAGACCCGCGACATTCTTGGCCTGTACGAAAGCATGAAAGGCCAAGTCGTGAGCATGACCCGCTCCCAGTACGCCATCCGCGCCCTGGATTGGATATTTGCGCAGCCGATCTTCAAGAGCAGCGACTTTGTGGCGGCAGCAGGCATCCCGAGGCCCACGGCGCGTCGGCTGCTGGATGTGTTGCGCAAAGGCGGGATCTTGCGCGTGATCCTACCCGCAAGTGGGCGACGGGCGGCGGTGTTCGCTTATCCGGCTCTTCTGAATATCGCGGAAGGGAAGGAGGTTTTTTGATGCTCATCAGCGATCCAGCACCCATTTTGTGTATCGTTTTCACTGAAAAAGTGATCCACAATTTGTTTTGGTGCTCACAGGCGATCAACAAGCTGGTGGGCGATGTGCCGACTCCCAGTCGTTTTGCCGGCGTGGCGCCGCACAGGGACGACGGCGAGCCGTTCAGGCCCAGGATGAAGCGGCTGGTCGCGCAGTTGTACGCTCAACAGACCGAAGAGGCGCGGCTCGATGCCGCCATTGCGGAGAACCTTAAGTTGCTGGGGTTCCGGAACAGCCAACAATGAGCAATTCCGACGAAATCCGCTGGATGCAGCGACTGGAGAATTTCGGCAATGCGCTGTCTCGACTAACCGAGGCGTGCGAACACGACCGCTACAACGATCTCGAACGCGCCGGCTTGATCAAAACTTTCGAGTTCTGCTTCGAGTTGTCATGGAACGTGCTGAAGGACCTGCTCTTCTACGAAGGATACGAAGTGAAAGTCCCACGCGCGGCTATCCGCAAGAGCTTCGAGGTCGACTACATCGACGAACAGGATTGCGAAACCCTGATCGACGCCCTCGACAAGCGCAATGTTCTCAGCCATGCCTACCGGCAAAGCGCCGCGCTCGAAGCGGAAGCGTTGATTAGGGATCGCTATCATCCCGTTCTGTTGCGGCTCCATGCGACGCTGCGCGCGAAGGCGGAGCAATGATCGACGGCCTCAAGGACAGGCATCGCGCAGCGATCATTGC
Organism: Binatia bacterium; assembly: GCA_963422385.1. Taxonomy (GTDB): domain Bacteria; phylum Desulfobacterota; class Binatia; order UBA9968; family JAJDTQ01; genus JAJDTQ01. The sequence continues at coordinate 2,177,869 of OY729432.1, forward strand.
CGCCATCGCCGCCAACCCCCGGGTGGAACGCGCGGTGCTGTTCGGGTCTAGGGCCATGGGCACCTATACGGCGGACTCGGACGTGGACATCGCGCTGTTCGGAGACGGCCTCACGCTCACTGACCAAGCTCGCCTCGGCGCAGCCATTGACGACATCCCGATGGCCCAGTCGGTCGATCTGATCCTGTATCGCTTCATAGACAACTCGGCCCTTCTCGACCATATCCGGGCGCATGGCGTGGTGTGGCACCGCCGGCGCGATTGTGAGAAAACGGCCCGGCTGCATCTGCTGCCGAGGCATCGCCGGACGCTGGAGTCGCTGTTGCGGAAGCACCTGCCCGATGTGGAAGTCTGGGCCTATGGCAGCCGAGTAAACGAGCGCAGCCATGACGGCAGCAACCTTGACCTGGTATTACGCAGCCCCGGTCTCGTCAAAATTGACCCCTCGCAACTAGCCGAATTAAACGAAGCCGTACAGGAGTCCACCGTCCCCTTTCTCGTAGAAGCGCGGGATTGGGCGCGGCTGCCGGAGAGCCTTCAGCGTGAGATCGAGCGGGAGCATGTGGTGTTGGTGAAGAAAGAGGTACAGGTTATGAAGGGTGGCTGCGGCTGGCATAGCGTGACTATCGGAGAGTTCGCTCCCTTCTCTTACGGCAAGGGCCTACGGAGGGATATTCGCAACCCGACAGGGCATATCCCAGTATTCGGTTCTAATGGCCATGTTGATTGGCATGACAAAGCGCTGACGGATGGCCCAACGGTTATTATCGGACGCAAAGGAACAGTAGGAGCGATTCACTATTCGCCAGTCCCATGTTGGCCTATCGATACTACATTTTTCATCTCTGGAGACAATGCGGAGTTAATGAGATTCAAATACTACGCTCTCGATACACTCGGCTTGGGAGCAATGAATACAGATTCCGCTGTGCCGGGGCTTAACCGTGATGCCTCTCATGCACGCAAGCTGCGTGTGCCACCCTTCCCTGAACAACGCGCCATCGCCCACATCTTGGGCACACTGGACGACAAGATCGAACTGAACCGGCGCATGAATGAGACGCTGGAGGCGATGGCCCGCGCCCTGTTCAAATCCTGGTTCATCGACTTCGACCCGGTGCGGGCCAAAGCCGCCCTGCGCCGGCACCGAGAGGCGACACACGCGAACCCCCTCCCCTTGAGGGAGGGGGCAGGGGGAGGGGAGGTCCCCGCCCCGTCAACCGGCCGCTCCATGCGCGAGGGAGTCCCCCCACCCCGGCCCTCCCCCTCAAGGGGGGAGGGAGAGGAGGCGGACCAAGCCCTCCGATGGGAGGCTATCCGGCGCGGCTACAGCCCTCGGACCATCAAGCACGCCAAAATCCTCCGCCAGAATCAGACCGACGCTGAGGGGCTGCTCTGGCACTACCTCCGCAACAAGCAACTCGGCGGCCACAAATTCCGCCGCCAGCAACCCATCGGCCCCTACATCGCCGATTTCGCGTGCCTGTCCCGAAAGCTCCTGATCGAACTCGACGGCAGCCAACACGCGGAACGGAAGGCACACGACGAAGAACGGGATGCCTTTCTGCGCCAGGCAGGCTACCGAATCCTCCGCTTCTGGAACAATGAAGTGTTCGAGAACTGCTTCGGCGTATTGGAGAGCATTTATGCCGCCCTGCATCCTCACCCGTCCTTCGCGGCGGAATCACAGCCACCACACTCCCGTCCCTTTGAGAGTGAGCTGCCGCCTCCGCCGCAATCCCTTTCCCTTGAGGAACAGCCGCCGCCACAATTCCCTCCCCTCTTGAGGGGGAGGGTCAGGGTGGGGGGAGACCCCTCCCCGAAAGACTCACGTCTTTCGACCCTCCCTCAAGGGGAGGGCGATTGGAGCGTCGAACGCGCCCGCGCCTACCTCGACACCATGGACCCGGAGATTGCGGCCCTGTTCCCCGACCGCTTCGTCGATTCGGAGTTGGGCGAGATCCCGGAGGGGTGGGAGGTGAAGTTGCTAGGGGAGCTTATCGAACTAGCCTACGGTAAGGCCCTGAAGGCGGGCGATAGGAAGAGAGGCCCCATTCCGGTATATGGCTCAAACGGACAAGTAGGCTGGCATGACAAGAAATTAGTATCCGGTCCAGGCATTGTTGTTGGCAGAAAAGGGAACCCAGGCATTGTCACGTGGACACATGGCGATTTCATCCCAATCGACACAACATTCTATGTCGTTCCGAGAAATACAGACGAAGATATGTTCTTTCTATTCTTTGCCTTGACTGCTCAGAACCTTCCGTCTGTTGCGGCTGATTCGGCAGTACCGGGCCTCAACCGGAATTTGGCGTATATGAACAAGCAACTTGTCCCTGATAAACAGGGGATTGATGAATTCAATCGTCATGTCAGTGAAATCTTCACAAGTCGCTATCGTCTGGATGTAGAATCCTGCACCCTCGCTGCCCTGCGCGACACGTTGCTGCCCAAGCTGATATCGGGGGAGTTGCGGGTGAGCGATATGGTTCCGCTGGGAGAAGCGGAGAGAATGATATGACAAATAAATTTCTCCTACCCTCCAAAATTCGCACCTACCTCAAACGATTGCAGGTTCAGTATGAAAGTCCAGGGTTTCATGTTCATCTGGAAATTATTTCTTCTGCGCGTTTTTTTGTGAGAGAAGATTCTTTTGAAGATTACGGTTTTAACGACAACACGGTTGGTCACACCGTGCTATTTTTCCTGCCGCTATCAGTGCTGAGAAAGCATAAGATCGATCTTGGTGAGGAGTCTAATTACCGCGAAACTATCAAAACCGATCTGAATGAATGTGCTCATGATGTTAGGAACGAATTTTTTGATGAAGTCTCTTTTTCAGTGGAAGAAGATAGCGATCCCGAATATCAAAAATCGTTCACCTTAGCGGGTAGAACGCCTATTGATCCTGATACTTTGTCAATATGGAGACCCGACCGGATTCGCCTGTTTATAAGCCATCGTGACCGTCACAAGGCTGCCGCCAGGAAGCTGGCGGACGCTCTTGAACCCTATGGCATATCCGCCTTCGTTGCGCATGACACGATTGAGCCCATGAGCACATGGCAAGAGGAGATTATTAAGGGGCTGGAGACCATGGAAGTTATGTTGGCGTTTATCACCGATGACTTCCATGACAGTAGCTGGACGAACCAGGAAGTCGGCTTTGCGCACGCCCGCAATATACCTGTGGTATCGCTTAAGCTCCAAGCAAAAGACCCTGAAGGGTTCATCAGCAACCAACAAGCATTGCGAGGTGACTTAAATAAACCGACAATGTCTATCCCCGAACTATATAAGGTCCTTGCCGAGAAGCTTGACAATAAGGGCCGCCTACAAGGGGCACTAATAACCGCTTTTGTCGAATCCTCCAGCTTTGTTGAAACCATCGAACGGTTTAATCGTCTGGATGAGGTTGCAAACGATATATCGGAAGATGAAGTTTTACGGATAATAGATGGCTTTGCGAAAAATGATCAGCTACATGGATGTGGGTATCTTAATTCCCATCTCTGCAACTTCCTGAAAAGGAGGACTGGTCGGGATTATGTTATTGCCGGAAAGCATATCTCTATTTTGGAAGAGAAACCTGATGATGAAATACCTTTCTAGATATCTGGTTTCCTATGTCTGCTACACGCCGAACGTAAAATTCACAGGCAAGAGCGGCTACGATCATCGCTTCGATTTCGTCATACCAAAGTCGAGAAAGAGACCGGGGCGCATGTTACGAGCGATCAATTGTCCAAGCCGGGAGTCCACACAGACGGTGACGTTTGCTTGGGTTGATACCAGGGAGGTGCGCGCAGGGGAATCCGTGACCTACGCTATCCTGAACGACTTGGATCGCCCAATCTCCCAGGCCGTCGCATGATCCGCGCCCCCGTCAATCCCGATCTTTTCCGATGGGCGCGGGAGCGCAACGAGTGCCGTCATTTCGGACGATGGCTGACTCGGTTGGAAGAACTTCCTCCGCTGCGCGAGGACAACTAGAGCCATGCCATCAATTTCAGAATCAGTTGTCGAGGAAGCTGCCCTGAACTGGTTCCGCGCCTTGGGCTACACGCTGCTTGCCGGCACGGACACGATGCCGGGGCGGGCGTCCTTCCGAGAAGACTATGCGGATGTTGTGCTTGCGCCGGTTCTGCGCGACGCGCTGGCCCGGCTCAACCCGGATGTGCCGCCGGATGCTCTTGACGACGCCTTCCGCAAGATGACGCACCCCGAAGGCTCAACCCTGGAAACTCGCAATCGCGCCTTGCACCGGATGCTGGTGGATGGCGTGACGGTGGAGTACCGAAATGACGAAGGCGCGATTCGCGGTGCCCAGGTGCGCGCCATCGACTTCGACGAACCCGCCAGCAACGACTGGCTGGCGGTCAACCAGTTCACCGTGGCCGAGAATCTGCCCGCCACGACGGATGGGGCGCAGGCAGGCGGGCACAGGCGTCGGCCCGACATCGTGCTGTTCGTCAACGGCTTGCCGCTGGCCGTCATCGAACTCAAGAACCCAGCGGATGAGGACGCCACCATCTGGACCGCATGGCAGCAGCTCCAGACCTACAAGGCCGAGCTGCCGTCCCTGTTCGCCTGCAATGCGGCACTGGTCGTCTCGGACGGTTTGCAAGCCCGCATCGGCACCCTGACCGCCGGCCGGGAGTGGTTCAAGCCCTGGCGCACGATCGAGGGCGAGGAACTGGCGCCGACGTTCTACACGGAACTGCAGGTGCTGATCGAGGGCGTCTTCGAGAAACGCCGCTTTCTGTCGCTGCTGCGCGATTTCATCGTGTTCGAGGACGACGGCAGCGGCAGTCTCGCCAAGAAGATGGCCGGCTACCACCAGTTCCACGCCGTCGAAACCGCGGTGGCCGAAACCCTGCGCGCCGCGCAGTTGCAGCGCCAGGCCGCGGGCGTCGCCGAGGAACGCGGACGGTACGAATCGGGCCGCAGCCCCAGCGGCGAACCCGGCGACCGGCGCATCGGCGTCGTCTGGCACACGCAAGGCTCCGGCAAGAGCCTGACCATGGCCTTCTACGCCGGGCGCATCATCCGCGAGCCGGCGATGGAGAACCCCACCGTCGTCGTGCTGACCGACCGCAACGACCTCGACGACCAGTTGTTCAGCACCTTCTCCCGATGCCGAGACCTGCTGCGCCAGCCGCCGGCGCAGGCCGCCAGCCGGGCGGATCTGCGCCGAAAACTCGCCGTCCAATCCGGCGGCGTGGTGTTCACCACCATCCAGAAGTTCATGCCGCCTTCGACGATCCCCTCACCCCAGCCCTCTCCCAATGGGAGAGGGAGTGAAGATGCGAAGACTGAAGATGGATGCGGGATGCAGGCACTCTCGAACCGGCGCAACATCGTGGTCATTGCCGACGAAGCCCACCGCAGCCAGTACGACTTCATCGACGGCTTCGCCCGCCACATGCGCGACGCCTTGCCCAACGCCTCGTTCGTCGGCTTCACCGGCACGCCGATCGAGCTTGCCGACGCCAACACCCGCGCCGTGTTCGGCGACTACATCAGCGTCTACGACATCCAGCGCGCGGTCGAGGACGGCGCCACGGTGCCGATCTACTACGAGAGTCGGCTCGCCAAACTGACGCTCGACGAGCACGAAAAACCGAACATCGACATCGGCTTCGAGGAAGCGACCGAAGGCGAGGAAGTCGAGCGCAAGGAAAGGCTCAAGACCAGGTGGGCGCAGCTCGAAGCGGTTGTCGGCGCCGAGAAGCGCGTGGCACTTGTCGCCCGGGACATCATGGACCATTTCGAACACCGCCTGGAAGCCCTGGACGGCAAGGCAATGGTGGTCTGCATGAGTCGTCGCATCTGCATCGACCTGTACCGTGCGCTGATCCGCCTGCGCCCGGATTGGGAGCATGAGGACGACGACAAGGGACAAATCAAGGTGGTGATGACCGGCGCGGCTTCTGACCCGCCCGACTGGCAGCCCCACATCCGCAACAAGCCCCGGCGCGAGGCGCTGGCCAAACGCTTCCGCAACCCCACCGACCCGCTGCGCGTCGTGCTGGTGCGCGACATGTGGCTGACCGGCTTCGATGCGCCGAGCCTGCACACCCTGTACGTGGACAAGCCGATGCGCGGCCACTCCCTGATGCAGGCCATCGCCCGGGTCAACCGGGTGTTTCGGGACAAGCCCGGCGGCCTTGTGGTTGATTACCTCGGCCTTGCCCACGAACTCAAGCGGGCGCTCGCGACCTACACCGAGAGCGGCGGCACCGGCCACACGGCGTTCGATCAGGCGGAAGCGGTGGCAGTGATGCAGGAGAAGTACGAAATCTGCCGCGGCCTGTTCCACGGCTTCGACCGCTCCGGCTGGATCAACGGCGCGCCCGCCAAACGGCTCGCGTTGTTGCCGGCCGCGCAGGAGCACATTCTGGCCCAGGAGAACGGCAAGGAGCGCTGCGTACAAACCGTGCGCGAACTCTCCCAAGCCTTCGCGCTGGCCGTGCCGCACACGGACGCGCTGCGCATCCGCGACGAGGTGGCGTTCTTCCAGGCGGTGCGCTCGGCGCTCGCCAAGCGCGTGGACGCCGAAGCCCGTCCGGAAGAGGAGCTGGACCACGCCGTTCGCCAGCTCGTCTCCCGCGCAGTCGCCTCCGACGGCGTGGTGGACATCTTCGCCGCAGCCGGCCTGGACAAACCCGACATCTCCATCCTATCCGACGAGTTCCTCGCCGAGGTGCGGGACATGCCGCAGCGCAACCTCGCGGTCGAACTGTTGCAGAAATTATTGAAAGGTGAACTCGTTGCCCGCCGCCGGAAAAACGTTGTCCAAGCGCGGTCGTTCGCCAAGATGCTGGAACACACCCTGCGCCGCTACCGAAACCGCGCCATCGAAGCCGCGCAGGTGGTCGAGGAACTAATCGGCCTCGCCCGCGACCTGCGCGAAGCCAACGCCCGCGGTGAGAAACTCGGGCTCTCCGAAGACGAACTCGCCTTCTACGACGCACTGGAGACCAACGACAGCGCGGTGCAGGTGCTCGGTGATGCGACCCTGCGCGCCATCGCCTGCGAGCTGGTCGAGATCGTGCGCATCAATGCCACCATCGACTGGACCCTGCGCGAGAACGTCCGCGCCAATCTCCGCCGGCTGGTCAAGCGCGTCCTGCGCAACCACGGCTACCCGCCGGACAAGGAGGCGAAGGCGACGCGGACGGTGCTCGAACAGGCGGAAGTCCTGTCCGCCGGCTGGGCGGCGTGAGGCCGGACCGGCGACGGAGACTGGCGCAAGTGAGAGAACGCAGTCCACGGCGAAGCGGTGACGGTGCCTGTGCCGGGAAAGACCACATGAAGGTTGCCGGCCAGGAAGAAAATCTCGACGAGGCGCTGTCGGCGAAGAAATGGCCGAGGTGAGCGGCCCTTCGCGCCCGTTGAGGGTCTCCATGGCGAGATCGACGACGAGCCGATCCGCCGAAATTCCCCGGTCCTTGGCGAACTGGTCCGCGAAAGCATGGACGAGTTGGGCTGGAACGTCACCGGGACAGCGGCGCGCCTGGGCTGCGAGCGTGGAACCTTGTCGCGCCTGCTGAACGGCAAGGCGGGGGTGTCCGCGAACATGGCGCTGGAGGATATCGGCTGAGGCACCGCCGACAACTGGATGCGGATGCAGGCTAGCCGCGATTTCGCGCGACCGGGCCGCCGTCGAATGGCGCTCCGGCACATTACCCGCATGATCCGGCGTCGCGCCCGCGTTGCGGGACTTCAGCGGATCGCTTCGTTGTTCTCGATGATGTCGAGCACCCGGTCCTCGAACTCGGCCATTTCCGCACGGGTGGCGTTGGTGGGTGTTTCCATGTCGGCGAGGACTCTTCCGGGCTTGCCCAGGATCACCAGACGCGAGCCGATCTCCAGGGCCTCGTGGATGTTGTGGGTGATGAGCAGGCAGGTCTTTCTGCTTTCCGTAACGAGCTCCAGGAAGACTTCCCGCAAGCGGCGGGCGGTGGACTGGTCCAGGTGGCCGAAGGCCTCGTCGGCAAAGAATATCTCCGGTGAGAGGCAGAAGGCCCGGGCCATGCCCACCCGCTGGCGCATGCCGCCCGACAGCTCATGGGGGTAGGCGTCCTCGAACCCCTGGAGCTCCAGCTTGTGGAGCCATTCGAGGGCGAGGTCGTTCTGTTCCTTGTCGCCGTATCCGAGGATCTCCAGGCCCACTCGGGCGTTCTCCAGGGCGGTGCGCCAAGGGAGCAGGCGGTCGGTCTGAAAGATGACGCCCAGCTTGGAACGGAAGTAGTCGAACTCCTTGTGGGGATCATGGCCCAGGAGCGTCACCGATCCGGAGGTGGGCCGGTCGAGGCCCAGCAGCAGGTTGAACGTGGTGGACTTGCCGCATCCGGTCTTGCCCACGATGGCGACGATGTCCCCGCTGCCGACATCCAGGTTCAGGCCGTCCACCGCGGTGAACCGGTCGCCGTCCACCGAGGTGAAGACCATGCTTACGTCTTGCATCCGGATGACGGCCTCAGCGCTCACGTGGCCATGCCTCCCTGTTTCGCGGGACGCCAGCGCAGCAGCTTGTTTTCCAGCGTGAGAATGACGAGCTGCGTGATGAGCAGGAAGGTGACCAGCACCAGGGTCCAGGCGATGGCCTTGGGCATCTCGAACAACTCCTGGGCCAGCAGCAGCTTGTTGCCCACTCCTCGGGTCGCGCCCACCAGTTCGGCAACGATGACCACGCGGGCCGCGAGCCCGAGATTCACTTTCCATGCGGTGAGTACCGCGGGGATCATCCCCGGCAGGATCAGTTTCGTGAATAGCTGCTTTCTCGTGGGGCGCATGGCCCGCAGCATATCCAGGTATTCCTTGGAGATGCTCTTGATGCCGTCGTGGATGATGAGGGCGTAGTTGGGCAGGCAGCCGGCCAGCAGGATGAACGCGATGCGGGTCTCCACGTGGCTGAACCAGATGATGGCGAAGACCACCCACGAGAGCGCCGGTATGCCCATGATGAAGTGAAGCACCGGCAGGGTGTGCTTCTCCGCTGTTTCCGTGAAGCCCATGAACACGCCCAGGACGGTGCCGCTGATGAACGCCAGGACGAGCCCCAGGAAGATCCTCCCCATGGTGGTGAACGCGTCTCCCAACAGGGTCAGGCTCACGACGATCTCGATAAAGGCGGAAATGATGACGCCGACGCTGGGAACCAGGTAGGGCGGCAGAAAGAAGGATGTGATCTGCCAAGCCGCCAGGATCACGACAAAGGAGATGATCGGCTCCTTCCTGGTGGCCATGAGGCCCACGAGGCGTGAATACCACACCTCGTGGGCCTCATGCGGCGTCGCCGTCGTGGGGGTTGTCTCGGATTCCATGTCAGCGAACGAGGCGCCGGTCTATCGGACGCGGCCCCGGTAGATGATGCCGTCGTCCGGCATCTTCTTCATGTATCCGCTCTCGATGCCGGCCTGGAACAGCGCCTTGATGTTCTCCTCGATCTCGGCTGCCGGGACCACGTCCAGAGGATAGCGGGCCGCGCTCAGTGCCATCAGGAACGCCTGCCTGGGTACGCCGGCCGCCTTCTCGATGATCGTCGCCGCCTCGTCATGGTGGGTCGGCAACCACGTGGACAGCTCGGCAAAGGCCGCGTAGATCTTCGGGATCAACTCCTTGTTGGCGTTGATCCAGCTCTCGTGCGCGGCCACGCCCAGAAAGCCCCGCTGGGGCGCTCCGTGGATGGCTTCCCACTGGTGAAAGTACTCGATCATCTTGAACTTGCCGGGGTTGTCCACCAGAATCTTGGAGTAGTTCGGTTCCCAGAAGTGAACGGCGTCGGCCCGTTTGGCCATCAGGTAGGTGGCCAGGCCGGGCACACTGGTGGACTGGATGGCAACCTTGCCGAGGTCGACGCCTGCCTTGTGGGCGAAGTAGCGGAACATGGCGTAGTTCGTCGTCACCGTAAACGCCGCCAGAGTCTTGCCCTCGAGGTCGTTGATGCTGTTGACTGCGGGATTCGACGTCAGCAGCGCGCCATGCCCGTTCAGGACGTTGAACAGATAAACCGATTTGACGCCCTTGAGCCGGCGATTGGCCTCCGACAAGATCGCCGAGGCGATGGTGAGTTGGTCCCTGCCGGTGGCGAAGTCCGTGTTCGCCGCGCGCCCCGGCTTGAACGCCCACTCGAGATCGATGCCGTGTTTCTTGTCGAAGCCGTTGGCCTCGATCAGGGACGCCGTCGTATGACCGAAAGACGGCTTGTCGAACGACGAGATCCGTACCTTGGTCAGCCCTTGAGCCAGGACCGGCGCCGCCCCTGCCAACGCGACCGCGGCGATCAGAAAGCTCGTAATGAATCGAAACATGACTTGCCCTCCTTGTGACGGTGTTGCCAATGAACCGAAGGCCTATCCAGAAAGTCCTGAACCCTAAAAATTTTCCGACGCTGTGTCAATGGGAAGCCGGGGAGAAACCGACGCCAGTCTTGAACTGCCCCATCGGTTGGGCTAAATCCAGAGGGGTCGCGCCTTGGGATGATGGAAGGGCTCGGCCCAGCATAACGGAGGTGAAACATGTACTTGGTTGATGCCGACGGACATGTCGAGGAAAGCGAAACTACATTCAGCGATAAATACCTGGATCCGGCATTCCGAACCCAGCGGCCGCGGGTGGTGGCCATCGACCGGATGGTCTACTGGATGATCGAGGAGCAGATGTACCCGCGCCGTGTCGGCCGCGGCGCCCACAATCTTGGAACCCCGGCCAGCTACAAGGGCGAGAAGACGCTCCACGCGCAGAAGAAATCCGACACCATCGGCAGCATGGAGATCCACGGGGTCACGGAGCGGATCGAGGCCATGGACAAGGAAGGGATTTCGCTGCAGGTCCTCTATCCCACGCTGTTCCTCGCCTATCCGCTGGCGGCGAACCCGGCGCTCGTCACCGCCATGGGCTCGGCCTACAACCGCTTCCTGGGCGATCAGATAGGCGCTCACGAGCGGCTCAAGTGGGCCGCGGTGGTGAATCTGGATGAAGTGGAGGGCGCGGTGAAGCAGGTCCACGAGGCCCACAGCCTCGGGGCCGTGGCCGTCATGGTGCTGGGGACCATCGGAGACCGGATGCTCGACGACCCCGCTTTTCTGCCGTTCTACGAGGCGCTGGTCGAGAAGGATATGACGCTGGCGATCCACGTGGGCTGGGCGACTCCGGCCTTGAACGGTCTTTTCACCCACATCTATCCGTCTTCGGTCAATGCTTTCCTCATGCCGGTTCTGCTGGGCTTCTCTGCCATGATCAACAGCGGTCTCCTGGACCGTTTCCCCACCTTGCGCGTGGGATTTCTGGAAGCCGGCTGCCAGTGGGTCCATTTCATGATCGACCGTTTGGATCACCGCTTCGGCCATTCGGGGAATTTTCTCGCCGATATCCTTCCGGACACGATTCCCAACGCCAGGCTGGCGCCGATGGAGTACGTCCGGAAGGGTAATCTCTATCTCAGTACGGAGGTGGAAGACAGGCTGCTGCCCGAGGTGGTGGAGCTCGTGGGCGATGGGCAGGTGGTCTACGGCTCGGACATGCCCCACGGCGATCGTGAGGTCCTGTCCAGCGACTACCTCAAGCAGCGGGAAGACCTCAGCGAGACCGTCAAGACCAGGATTCTGCAGGACAACGGCGCGAGGCTTTACAACCTGGATATCAGCGCCGCCGCGAGAAAGGCTTCCTAGGCGCTTGGCGGGCGAGGGACGCCATGCCCGGCGTCTCAGCGAGCGTCGGGCTGTCGGAGAACGACGTCCCGCGAGCGGATGGTCACGAGACGGTCGAGTCGACGCAACATTATCTTTGCCGCTTCGGCCGAGATGGCCTGCCCGAAGATGTTGTAGCGCTCTCCGTCCAGACTCTGGTTGTTGGCCCAGACGGCGAACTCTTGAGGGGTGGGGGTGTGGCCGAGATCCTTGGCGCAACGCCGCACCACGAAGCCGAGCATCACTTTCCGACCCTTGCCGTTGTCAACGCCGGACAACATACTCGGGGTTTTTTAGGCGATTCCAGCGAGAGGTTCAACCCGATCACGGTAACCTGTGTCGCCGGCAGACCCGCGTGCAGGGGCGGGTTTCAAACCCTCCCGCGCTGAAGGAGACGAAATGGCGGTGCAACTTGGCTCGGTATGGCTTCAGGAACTGACCTGGGAGGATGTCGCGGCCTATCTCGAAGATTCCGACATCATCATCTGTCCGGTGGGCAGCACGGAAGAGCACGGGCCGGCCGGCCCTCTCGGACTTGACTGCCTCATCGCCATTGCCTTGGCGGAAGACGTGGCCCGTGCTACGGGGACGCTGTGCACGCCGCCGCTGTGGTTCGGCGATTCGCCGCATCACCTGGGTTTTCCGGGAACCATCTCGCTTCGTACCGAGACGCTGATGGCGGTGATTCAGGATATGAGCCGAAGCTTGGCGAAACACGGATTCCGCAAGATTCTCATCATCAACGGACACAAGGGCGCCAACCTTCCCGGCTTGCTGGCGGCCACCAAGAACCTGCGCGAGTACGAGATGCCCGAGGTCTTCTTCGCGGTCATCGACCCGGTGAAAATCGCCAAGAAGATTGCCAACGAGATCAAGGAAGCGAGAGAGCATCACAGCGGGGAGCTCGAGATCTCGGAGTGCTGGTACAAGTATCCTCACCTGGTCAAGCAAGAGAAGCTGACCACGTCGCAGGTCGACTTCGAGGAGAATTTCTCGCCGTGGTCCCACGGGGACCTCTTCTCCGCGCCGCACGAGGTGATCGATATCCCCTGGACCAGCACGGAACAGCGCCGTATCGTGCCTACCGGCTCCTTCAGTCCTTCCATCAAGGCCTCGCCCGAGAAGGGCAAGGCGTACCATGACTACATGGTCGATCAGATCGTGCAATTCATCGGCTGGCTGCGGGACTACAAAGGACCCGTGGCCCAGGTTTGACGCGCGTGGACATGGACGGTTCACAAAGCCCGGCCATCACCGGGCTTCCGGCGAATACACGGCGTCTGCACGTCCGGGGCCGGGAGATCTACCTCGTCGGCACGGCACACGTTTCGTTGGAGAGCATCGAGGACGTCCGCAGGACCGTCGAGCTCGTGGGGCCCGACGCCATATGCGTCGAGCTGTGCCAGGCCCGGTACGAGGCCTTCACGCGGCCCGATGTGTGGCAGAAGATGAACGTCTTCAAGGTCATCAAGGAGGGCAAGGCGACCCTCCTGTTGAGCCATTTGATCATGTCGGCATTCTACAAGCGTATCGGCGACCGGCTCGGCGTGCGGCCCGGGGCCGATATGCTGGAGGGCGTCAAACAGGCCCACGAGCGGGACGTGGAGTTGGTGCTGGCGGACCGCGACGTCCAGGTGACGCTCAAGAGAACCTGGCGGCATCTCGGCGTCTGGAACAAGCTGAAGCTGATCTCCCTGCTCGTCACCAGCGCGCTGGTGGAGCCGGACATCGACAAGGAAGCCGTGGACGATCTCAAGCGGCCGGACCGTTTGGGCGATGTCCTGATGGAATTCGCCGAAGCCTTTCCGGCCGTGAAGCAATGCATTATCGACGAGCGAGACGTCTACCTGGCGCAGCGGATCAGGGAGGCCGAGGGGCAGAGGGTCGTGGCGGTGGTAGGCGCGGGGCACGTGCCGGGAATCGCTCGTGAGATTCACCGGGACCACCCACTCGGACCCCTCGAAACGGTGATCGAGCGCTCGTTCTGGTCCAGGAGCATCAAGTGGCTCGCGCCTTTGCTGGTGGCGGCGATCGTCGCGTACGGATTCTACAGCGCTGGCGCCGTCCACTCCCTGGAATCCATCTCCATCTGGGTCCTGGTGAACGGCGTGCTCGCGGCCGTTGGGGCGGCTCTGGCCTTGGGCCATCCGGTAACGGTGCTGGCCGCGTTCCTGGCCGCGCCCATCACCAGCCTCAACCCGACCATCGCCGCCGGATGGGTCTCGGGACTGGTTCAGGCATGGGTCAAGAAGCCGACGGTGGCCGACCTAGAGGCAATGCCCGAGGTGGTGACATCGTTCCCCAAGGGGCTTTGGCGGAACAGCGTCTCGCGTATACTCCTTGTGGTCGTATTCTCGAACCTGGGAAGCACCTTGGGAACATTCATCGGCGGCAGTTGGATCGCCGCGCGTTTGTTCTAGGGTCGTGTCCGGTAAATACGCAAGATAATTGACTGGTCTTTTTGTCGTCGGCTGCGTTGCTCTTCCTCGCGTGGTATTGGCCACTGCTCGTCATCGCGCCTTGCCGACCACAAGAAATCCTGCGCATCTTGTCTTGCGTATTTACGGGACACGACACTCGTTGTGCGCGTCTGAAGTATTCGTTTTTTCAGCAGGAGGGTACCCATGGCAGATCCGGCAAATGTCAAAATCGGCTTCGTCACACCGATATCGAGTTCGAGTCCCCACTTCGAGCCGTTCAGGGCGTTCATTCCCAAGGGAGTGGAGATGGAGTTCGAAGGGCTGGGAATCGTGCGCGGATCTCTGGAGAGCCTCAGGGGTACGGACGACATGGTCGTGGAGACATCGGCCCGGCTGGCGCGAGAGCGCGGGTGGCAGGGCGTCATCGTCAGCGGGGCGCCGGTGGAGGTGCTCAATCCGGGACTGCTGGCGAGATTGAAGGACGCCGTGGACGTGCCGGTGACGACGGCGCTGGAGTCCTGCGCCGAGGCACTGAAGTCTCTTTCGACCCCCAGGGTGCTGCTGCTGACCCCGTTCGTCGAGTCCATGAACAAGCTGATCCGCGACTATCTCGCCGACTGCGGCATCGAGGCAATCTCGCCCGCGGATACCTTCGATGACTATCGCGACGCCATGAAAGTCGAACCCGGCGACGTGTACGCGCTCACGAAAACGGCGTTCAAGGCGAACCCGGAGGTGCAGGCGATCTACTTCCAGGGAGCGGTGCTGGATCCGTTGAAGGTTTTGGACCGGATCGAGCACGATTTGGCAAGACCGGTGGTAGCGAGCAATCCGGCCATGCTCTGGTTCATGCTCTCCAGGGTGGGTTTCTCTTGCAGCATTTCCGGCTACGGAAAGCTGTTACGGGATTGGCCCGGCATCAAGGGCTGAGAGGCCAGCGGACTCTCTCGCCCCTTCTTTTCTTCCGGGGAGGGGCGAGAGGGCGTCCGATACTTCGCGGTCCGGCGCGCCGCGCGCGTTACACCCGGAATCTTCCGTAGCCCCAGCCGAGGGCTCCGAGCCCCACGACCGCGCCGAAGATCCACTGCCAGTAGGGCTCCAGCACCAGCTTTTCCTCGATCTGCTGCTTGAGAGCATCACGTTCAGCGGCCGCCACGGTCATCTTCCGGGTGAGTTCCTGTTTGTCGGCACTCAAGGCGGCAGCGGCCTGATCCTTTTCGGCGCGGGTTTGTTCGAGTGCGAGGTTGGTGTCATCCAGTTGTTGCTGTAGTTGTGCGGTGGCCCGGTCGTGGGCGGCGGTGAGAGAGGCGAGTTTTTCCTCGGCCTCCTGTTCCCTGGCGCCCAGGGCGGCAGGGGCCTGATTCTTTTCGGCGCGGGTTTGTTCGAGTGAGCCGGTCACCTCAGCCAGACGCTTTTCAAGCTGTTCCATGGCGGTTTGATGCGCGGACTCGAGCGTGGCCATTTGCAATGCCAACTGTTGTTTGTCCGCGGTCAATGCGCCCATCGCATGTTGTCGCTCGGCCTCCGCCTTCTCCAGGGAACGTTCCGTTTCGGCGAGTTGCTGCTCGAGTTGACGCTTGGATGGGTCGTCTGCAGGGTCTTGCGCCGCCATCTCCTGTTTGAGGGCGGCCAGTTCGGCCTGAGCCTGATCCTTTTCGGTCCGGGCCTTCTCCAGCGATGTTGTGGTTTGAACCAGTTGTTGTTGCAACTGCTGGACGGCCTGTTCATGGCCGGTCTTCAACTCCGTCAACTGTTTTGTGAGGTCCCGTTGAGTGGCGGTGCTGGCAGCGAGTTCCTGGTCCTTTTGCGTCCGGACCTGTTCCAGAGAACCCGTGGCTTGTGCCAGTTGCTGCTGTAGCTGTTGGATGGTGTGATCATGGGTGGCGGTGAGGGATGCAAGTTTTCGAGCGGCCTCCTGCTCTTTGGCGGCCAAGTCGGCCAAGGTTTTTTCGTTTTCGGCGCGGGATTGTTCCAGGGAGCCCGTGGTTTGGTCGACTTGTTGCTGTAGCTGTTGGACCGCCTGTTCATGGGCGGCGGTGAGGGATGCGACCTTCCGGGCGGCTTCCTCCTCCCCGGCGGCCAAGTCGGCCAGGGTTTTTTCGTTTTCGGCGCGGGTTTGTTCCAGGGAGCGTGTCACCTGTGACAACTGCTGCTCCAATCGAGTCAGAGCCGTCTTCTGGGCGGCGACTTCGGCCTCCAGGGACTGCCTGATTGCGTTCAACCGATCGTTTTCGGCGCTCATCTCTCCGATGGCGCGATCCTGCTGCGCGACCTGGGCGGCCAGCCCTTCCACTTGTGCTCTCAGTTCGTCCCGCTTGCGCACGAGCGTGGCGAAGTCGTCCTCCAGCGCTGTCTTGGCCGTGGTCAGAAGCGCGTTCTGCTGCACCAGGGAATCTCTCAGACTGGCCAACTCCCGAGTCCTCGCGTTCAAGTCCAGCACGGTGGATGTTCTCTGGTCGAGCTGTACGGTGAGTTCATCGACGGTTCCGAGCGTGCTGGCCCTCTCGGCCGTCAAAGCGGCGACTCTCCGCTGGTACCGGTCTGCCGTGCTGCGTCCCTCATCAATGACGGCGCTCATTTCCTGTCTGACCTGGGCCAGGGACGCCGTCAACTGGTTGATCCGCTGTTGGGCGTCCGCGAGCTCCCGCCCCCTCAACTCGATCATCTCCTCGGACCGGTTTGCGTCTTGCGTAAGCTGATCGACTCTCGTTTCGAGAGCGGTGACGTCCCGGCCTCGTTGCTGGAGGTCTTGCGTGAGGGCGGCGTTTGCCGCCTCCACGCTTTGCTTTTCGCGGTTCAGTTGCTCGTGTTCCTCGATGGAGACGCATGAGGCGAGGGACATGAACAGTGCGACCAGAAGGCAAGGGGTTTTGGTGTGGTACATCATGCCTGTTACCGTCTTGTTCCGTTTATGGGTGTTTCGCGCCGCATCCGCGCTGGCCGTCGTGGTACGTGCCGCAAACATGCCAATGTTATAAAAGAGTTAAGTACCTAGCAGACTTGGACGGCAACAAGCAACGCGAAAAACGTCAAACGACCCGTTTCCACAAGGCGGGAGCGGGTCTCAAACCCCCTCGCACGGGCGTTCCGCGTGACCGGCCACCACACTAGATGACCCGCCGGTCGCGTAGCTCCTTGATGGCGCCAGGAGCGTACCCCAGGGCTTGCAGGATTTCTTCGGTATTCTCCCCGAGCATCGGCGGAGCCGTCGGAGTCTCCGGCGGCGTGCGGCTCATGTTGACGCCGCTGCCCACCAGCTTCACCTTCCCCATCTTCGGATGCTCCACTTCGATGGGGAAGCCGTACTGCCGCACCTGCGGATCGTTGAACATGTCCTCGAGGTTGTTCAACGGGGTGGATGGCACGTCGTGCTCTTCAAGCTTGCGCAGCCACACCGCGCGCGAGTCCCGGCCAAAGATGACCTGGAGCTCCTCTTCCAGCAGGTCGTGGTTGTCGGTGCGGCCCTTCTTGTCCGCGAATCGTGTGTCTTCGGCCCATTCAGGCCTCCCGATGACTTCCAGCAGGCCGAGCCAGAACTTGGTGGGCGAGGAAAGGTGTACGACGAAGGGTTTGCCGTCCCGGTCGACGAATGCAAAGACGCCGGCGGTGCGGGTGCGGTCGGCCCGGCCGGGCACCACGCCGGTCTCGAAGAAACGGGCGCAGTTCTCCGCGGTGAACGACACCGACGCCCGCAGCAGGGACGTTTCGATGGCCTGTCCCTCTCCGGTCATCATCCGGTTCACCAGCGCCGCCAGCACGCCGTAGCACGCGTAGACCCCGGTGAGGTGATCGGACAGGGATATGCCCATGCCCTTGGGTTGGTCGGGATCGGTGAGCAGGCTCAGCAACCCGCTCATTCCCTGGCCCACGGTATCGAAGCCGGGCCGGTCACGATACGGTCCTTCCTGGCCGAAGCCGGAGATGGAGCAGTAGATGATCTTGGGGTTCAACGGGCGAATCGTGTCGTAATCCAGGCCCCGGCGGGCCATGACGCCCGGGCGGTGGTTCTCGATCAGCACGTCGGCCTCGGCCGCCAGCCGGCGGCAGATGTCCCGGCCCTCCTCGCTGCGGATGTCCAGGGTGATGCTCTTCTTGTTCCGGTTCAGGCTGCAGAAGGTGGCCGAATAGAGCCGCTCGCCCCAGCCCCGGAACGGGTCGCCGTGTTCCCGTTCCTCGACCTTGATGACTTCGGCGCCCAGGTCGGCCATGAGCATGGAAGCGAACGGGCCGGTGACGTAACTGGACAACTCCAGGATCTTTATCCCTTCGAGTGTTCCCGCCATAGTGTCAAGCCTCGATGTGGATGTCCCAAAGGTCTTCCTCGCCGCCGAGTTCCGGACAGTAGACGTCCACCTGGAGCAGGGTGGCGCAGCCGGGACAGATGTATTCGTGGTACCGTCCCAGATAGGGCTCACCGGAGACCGGCCGCTGGCCGCCAATCTCGTCCAACTCGACGACGCGTTTGAGACAGCGCTTCTTGTAGTTTTCATCGGGACTGCCGAAAGCGAAGCCGCAGCGCATGCAGTGGATCCGCTTTCCGCTTCCGTTGCGGACCACCTCGAGGGTCTCGTGGATCCGCGCCACCGGCTGCCAGTCGGCGGTGTCGCCGTTCGAGGCCGTGTCCGCGGTCACCGGTGTAGCCTGCTCGAACCGGGCCTGCCGTATGGCTCGGCGCCGTGCGTCGGTCTCGGCTTCGCCGACCGTGGCGTCTTCGCCGCGCAAGACCACGCCGTAAATCCGCCGCGCGGTTTCTTCCGTGGACACGCCCACACGGACGTCCCGCGCCACCGCCGCCGGATCCCGGTCCAGCGGATCTCCGTAGCCGCCGCCGCTCTGGACGTAGTCGCTCAGGACCGTGAACTCGGGCAGCGACACGCGCCCCGGTGCGCCTTCCGGCACCAGCACCTTGCCCCAGCCGTCGCCTTCGATCTCGTCCAGCCGGGCGGGGTAGTGGCCGTCCGCCAACCGCTTCTTGATGTCGCCGTCGGTCAGGAAGATGGCCCGGATGCCGCCGGGCCCCGCGGGATGCCCGCCGAAGAGTCCGTAGGCGCCCTGGGGTATCCAGCCGTAGGGCTTGAAGTCCACCGAGAAGTCCTGCGAGCCGTAGACCATGAATATCCGGTAGGTGCCGACCCCGCCGCGGTATTTGCCGAAGCCGGAGCCGTCGGTGTTGTGGTTGCGCGAGAAATAGAGCAGCGGGTACTGCATCTCGGTGCGCTCGACGTCGCTGATGCCCCCGGACGGAATGTTCATGTGGCCGCCGGTGTTGACGCCGTCCCGCAGGGGACTGGCCCCGAGTCCGCTGCCGTGGATGTCGTAGATGCCCATGGCGGTGCGGACCCCTTCACGATTGTGGCCGGCGGGTATGTAGCCGGGACCGCCTTCGTACCAAGTGGCGTACCAGGTCGCGGGAACGTCCTGGGAGCGCCCGGCGGCGAACAGCATCTTGCCGGCGGCCTCGCACACCGCCGCCACCAGGATGCCGCCCACCACCGGGGCGGCGGCGCAGGCCGCGGGGAAGCGGCAGTTCAGCACCGACCCTTCCGGGACCACGAGATCGATGGGGGCGAACTTGCCGTCGCTCCAGGGGACGTCCCAGAAGAGCGTGTTGGTGATGGCGACGCCGATCAGCGCCCGGGTGCTGGGGAAGGTCGAGTTGACGTCGCTGGTGGTCTGGGGGCTGGTTCCGGTGGTGTCCAGCGTCAGATGATCCCCTTTTTTCGTGAGCGTGCACATGATCCGGAGCGGAGCGGCCTTGCGGCTCCTGGTGTCCGGAAACGTCAGGTAGGTGCGTCCGGTCCAGGTGCCGTCCGGCAGGGATTCGAGCTTGGCGCGGGCCGCCGCCTCGGTGTCGCTGATGATCCGGGCGCCCGCGGCCTGGACGAACTCCAGGCCGAACTTGTCCACCAGGCCGAGATAACGCCGGGCGCATACGTTATTGCCGGCGATCATGGCCTTGAGGTCCAGCCCCACGTACTGTGGATCCCGGCACTGCTCGGTGAGGGACTTGAACACGTCCTCGCGGAAGATGTCGCGTTCCACCACCTTGAGGCCCATGATCCGGATGCCCTCGTGGAAGATCTCGGTGGCTGCGCCGCGCAGATTGCCGCCGGTGTCGGCGGTATGGGTGCTGGTGGCCACCCAGCCGATGAGCCCGCGGTCGTGGAAGATGGGCTTGATCACCATCATGTCATAGGTGTGCGCTCCCGCCACGTAGGGGTCGTTGAAGAAGAGCTGGTCGCCGTCGAAGAACCCCGGCGACTCTCCGAAGCAGTCGATGAGGTTCTTGATGGCGTCCGACGTGGCATGGGCGAAACGCAAGTGCCCGGAGCAGGCCAACACCATCGTGCCGGCGGCGTTGTAGAACGAGCTCATGCACTCTCCGCCCTGGGCGACGATGGGGGAAGCGGTGACGCGTTGCAGCGTCATCCGGCCTTCCTCGCCGATGGCCCAAAGACGATGCAGGAACATCTCGTAGCGGATGGGGTCGATTTCGCAGGTGGTATCGGGGTTCATGGCCTCCTTTGCCCTTTCTCTTGAATTCGACAGAGGACACTAACAACTTTGGCAGGCCGGGTCCACATATGCTGATTGACTCGCTGGCGGCATTGTGTGAGGTTCGCGTTCATGGTCACGTTCGCGGCTTGGGTGCTGTTCGCCTGGGGTGCGCTGGCGGCCGGGTACGGCGCCTACGCGTTGTCGGCCGCTGTGGCTTCTCAAAGCACCTGTCACGCGACGCAGGCGGGGGCCGCGTTGCTGATTGTCACCGTGTCCGTCAGCGCCGGCTTTCTCGTGTTGGTGGCAGGTCGTCTTGGGCGCGTTCTGCGGCCTCCGGAGGGCGTGGCGGAGGAAGAAAGCGGCTAGATCCCCCGCACCGCGGGCAGGACGTCCTCGGCGAAGCGCTGCATGGACTCCTTGATGTGGTCGTGGGAAACGCTGCCGATGTTCATCCATGCCAGCACGTGCCCCGCTCCGGTCTCACGGGCCAGATCGGCTACCTTGTCCACCACCTGAGCCGCCGTGCCGATGGCGGCGAACTCGCCACGCACCCGATCGAAGGTCAGGCCGCCCGCCGCTGCGTTCTTGCGTAGCCGTTTGGGCAGCGGCCGCCCCTGGGCCATGAGCCATTGGGCGTAGCTGCTCCGGGTTTCCCGAATCACGTCGTAGTAGCTCATGACGCCGGCCTCGGATCTGGCGTAGGCCTCGTCCGCGGTGCCGCCCACGTGCATGGGCAGCAGCAGGCCGAGCTCGTATCCTTTCGGGTCGTGGCCGTGATCTGCCAGGGCCTCCCGGTAGGTAGCCGAGAATGCGCGCAGCTCTTCCGCCGTCCGCACGTGCACGGGGATGAAAAGGTTGAGTCCCATGCGTGCGGCGAAGTTCACCCCGTCGAGGGAGCTCGCGGCGGTGTAGATGGGCGGATGCGGCCGTTGCACGGGCTTGGGGTTGGCGACGATGCTGGGGATTCGGAAAAACCGTCCCTGGTAGTCCACGGCCTCCTCGGTCCACGCCAGCCGGATGACCTCGATGCTCTCCGCCATGATGTCCCGCACATGCTCGTGCTCCACGCCGAAGCATTCGTAGGCCCGGGTGTGGGGATGCCCGCCGCCGGCGGCGAAGCACATCCTTCCGTTGCTCAGCACGTCCAGGGTGGCGGCGTTCTCGGCCAGTTGCATGGGGTGGTGCACGGGCAGTGTGTTGACCGCAACCCCGAGCCGCAGGTTGCGGGTCCGCTGGGTGGCGGCCCCCAGCACCACGTAGGGGGCGGACAAGAGAGAGAAGCTGGGAGTGAAGTGGATCTCGGCTATCCAGTAGCCGTCGTAGCCGAGGTTGTCGGCCAACTCGGCCTGTTCGAGAAACTGCTGCAGCAGCTCGGCGGGGACGCTTCCCGACGGGCACTGCACCTCGGTAAAAAGGCTGACCTTCATCGATCCGTTCTCCATCGAGCGGCCCGGTGGACGGCGCGCTCACCGAATTCTATACCGAAAAGGCCTCTGGAAACAAAATTGCCCATGGAATCAATGCTTCGCCGACTGTTCGCCGGCCTGCGCCACAGGAACTACCGTTTTTACTGGCTGGGGCAGCTCTCCTCGGTGCTGGCGCTCAACATGGAGTTGGCGGCCCAAGCCTGGCTGGTGTTCCTGCTGACGGATTCGCCTCTGATGCTGGGGGTGGCCGGGATCGCCTACGCCGTCCCGCGGGTGTCGCTGGTGCTCGTGGGCGGCGCCATCGCGGACCGGGCCGACAAGCGGCGCATCATGGTGCTGACCCAGTCGCTGCTGGCCCTGGCCTACCTCGTGCTCGGCATGCTGGTGTTGACCGAGCGCATCGCCTTCTGGCATGTGCTCGTGTTCGCGTTCAACTCGGGTTTCCTGCGGGCCTTCGACCGGCCGAGCCGTTACGCGCTGCTACCCGAGATGGTGCCGCGCGAGGAACTGGCCAACGCGGTGGCGTTGGGAAGCTCGGTGTGGCAGGCGTGCCGCCTCGTGGGCCCGGGGTTCGCCGGGGTCCTGATCTACTGGGTCGGTGTCGGCTACACGTTCCTGGCCTGTTTCGTGAGCTCGGTGACTGCGGTGGCGTTGTGGGCGTTCATCCGGACCCGTCCCATCGTCACGCAGGACCGGGACGGCGTGTGGCGCAACATCGTCGCCGGGCTCGACTTCGTCCGCCGGAACCAACTCTTCCACAGTCTGTTGGGGCTCACGTTCTTCAACAGCCTCTTCGGCATGTCTTTCGTGATTCTGATGCCGGTCTTCGCCCGGGACATCCTGCGGGTGGACTCCAGAGGCTTCGGGTTGCTCCAGTCGGTCTCCGGCATAGGGGCGCTGCTGGGCACGTTGACGGTGGCCTGCCTTGCCCAGGCCGGGCGCAGGGGGTGGCAGGTGCTGGCGGGGTCGGCGGCCTTCGGCACATTGCTGATTGTGTTCGCGTACTCGTCTTCGTTTTCGTTGTCGCTCGGACTGATCTTCTTTCTCGGGCTCTTCAACCAGATCTACCTGACCTCCATCAACACGATCCTCCAACTGAACCTTCCCTACGACCTGCGCGGCCGGGTGCTGGGTCTGTTCGGCCTCACCTGGGACCTCATGCCCCTGGGCGGCGCGATTGCGGGCGCCGTGGCCGAGTACGCCGGAGCCCCCGCGGCGGTGGCCCTGGGCGGGTTCCTGGTGTCGTTGATGGCCTTCTACGGCATGGTGCGGTTGCCCACCGTTCGAGAAATCGAATAGGCGAGACGGAACGATCCCTTTACACGCCGGCGGGGATGATTGGATTTTCCGGGACACGGCACCTGGTGCAGGGCGCCCGGCGGAATTGATTCGGCGCCGCGCGCATTGTAGATTTGCACTGTAGACATTGTAGATCGACTTGGGGGCTCATACTCGCGAGAGAAGGGAAAGGTCCATGAAACGCGTGATACTGTTCCTGCTTACCAACATCGCGATCCTGATCGTCCTGAGCGTGGTGGTCAGCGTGCTCGGCCTCGACCGCGCGCTTTACCAGAACGGACTCAATCTCGGAGCGCTGCTGGGATTCTCGTTCATCTTCGGCATGGGCGGCGCGTTCATCTCGCTGGCCATCTCCAAATGGATGGCCAAAATGGCCGTGGGGGCGACGGTCATCGAGAAGCCCCGGAACAACACCGAGAGCTGGCTTCTCAATACCGTGCACAACCATGCCCAGGCGGCGGGCATCGCCACGCCCGAGGTGGCGATCTACGATTCCCCCGAACCCAACGCCTTTGCCACAGGTCCGAGCCGTAACAACTCGCTGGTAGCGATCAGCACCGGGTTGCTGCGGGCCATGAACGCGGACCAGGCCTCGGCCGTGCTGGGTCACGAGGTCAGCCATGTGGCCAACGGCGACATGGTGACGCTGACGTTGATCCAGGGCGTTCTCAACACCTTCGTGATTTTCCTCTCCCGAGTGATCGGATACGTCGTCGACCGCGCGCTCCACAGGGACGGCGAAGGCGGCTACGGCATCGGCTACTTCGTCACCGTGATCGTTACGCAGATCCTTCTCGGTATCCTGGCCAGCATCGTGGTCTACTGGTTCTCGCGCCGGCGCGAGTACCGGGCCGATGCCGGCGGTGCGCGGCTGGCGGGCACGGCCAACATGATCGGCGCCCTGCAGGCGCTCCAGCGGAGCGTGGAGCCCGAACATATGCCCGAGCAGGTGGCGGCCCTGGGGATCTCCGGTGTCCGCAAGGGCGGTCTGCGGATGCTCTTCGCCAGCCACCCCCCCATGGAGGATCGGATCGCCGCGCTCCGGGAGGGTCGCCACTTCGCGGGCGGAGGATCGTAGGAGTCTGGAGACGCCCGTCCCTCCGCCGCCACTGAATTCCCGCTCTTCGCGGGACGCCACATCGTGAAGTCTCGCCGAACCGCTCTTGCCGCTGTGGCGGAATCGGGATACATCCCCACTTGAGCCTCAAGGCGAAAGGGGACGCGATGGCGATTTTCTCGGGGGAGTTCGGACTCCAGTTCGTGCTGCAGGCGGCCTCCTACTACACAACGCGGGAGCTGGTGGAGTTGGCCGAGCTCGGAGCGGAGAGGGGCTTCAAGCAGGTCTGGCTTAGCGATTCGTTGCGTTACCGCCAGGTGCTGAGCGTCGCAACTGCCATCGCCGCCCGCGCTCCCCTGAAGGTCGGCACCGCGATCCTGGTGCCTTATTTCCGTAACCCCATCGACGTGGCAGACGCCGTTCTGGCCATCTCGGAGCTTACCGACGGGCGTGAGATCAGCCTCGGTATCGCCAAGGGTAGCAAGGGGCAGGTGCCGCAGTACCTGGAGATGTCGAAACCGTTCCGCGTGGTCCGGGAGACGGTGGCTTTTCTCGGCACGCTGTTCCGCGGAGAGCGGGTGCGATTCGACGGATATCCCACCCTGTGCGAGTACTTCCACATGAATCCCAAGGGCCACATCGAGCTGGTGCGTCCACCTGCGGCGCCGGTGCGGTTCTATGGCGGCGGCGTGGGGCCCCGGTTCCTGGCCATCGCAGGCGAGACCATGGAAGGTGTCCTCATGGGCGGCTACTTCATCTCCATGCACAAGCTCGGCCGACTGGAGCAGGCCATGGCGGGCGCGGACGGCGCCGCCCGGGCAGTGGATCCCGACAAGACGCTGCGGAAGGTCTGCGAGATCAACCTCGCGGTATCGGAGGAGCCGGAGGTGGCGCTGGCCGAGGCCAGGAAGTACTCCGCCCACCACATGGTGAGCCTCCAGGCCCTGGGTTACAGTCCCGAGGAGTTCGAGCGCATCGGCATTGACTACGAGCAGGTCAACCGCATCCGGGAGGCGCTTCACTCGGGAATGACCATTGAGCAGGCCTCGCGTGAGTTGGTGACCGACGCCATGCCGCGCGCCTGCTTCGTCGCGGGGACCCCGTCGGACTGCGTGGAAGCCATCCTGGAGCTCGCGGCCGAGGCCGAGCGGCTGGGGTTCCACCAGATCTCCTTTGCCAAGCTCGGCCGGGACTACGCTTCGGTGATCCGGTACCTGAGCGACGAGATCATCCCGAGGCTGTCGTAGCCTCATGCCTGCTTCACGCATCCAGGAACCCTCCTTTTGAGCTTTTCAACCGCCGGTCCCGTGGCCGCTGCACGGGCCGCGCGGCTTAACCGGACCTACCCGTGGGTGGTACTGGGCATCTCGTGCACGACCGTGGCCGCCGCCTTCGGGTGCCGCGGGGCGTTCGCGCTTTTCTTCGTAGCGGTCATCGAGGAGTTTCAGTGGAGCCGCGGGTTATCCGCGGGCGCGCTGACCCTGGGCTCGGTGGCGTGGACCCTGTCGGCGCCCGTGTGGGGGCAGATGCTGGACCGCCTCGGGCCCAGGGTGGTGTTCCCCGCAGGAGCGGGCCTCATGGCCGCCGGCTTCATCGTCAGCAGCATGACCCGGACCGTCCTGCAGTACTACGTGGGCATGGGGCTTCTGGTGGGTCTCGGCTTCGCCGCGCTGCCGATGACTTCCCAGGCCACGGTCATCAGCAACTGGTTCATCCGCAAGCGCGGCATGGCCATGGGCATTGCGGCCGCCGGCATCGGCGCCGGGATCTTCGTGGTGGTGCCCGCCACCGAGAGACTGATCGTCGGGTTGGGTTGGCGGAACGCCTATATGGTGCTGGCCGGTTTCATGCTGGCGGCGGTGGTGCCGCTCAATCTGTTTTTTCAGCGGCGCCGGCCGCAGGACATGGGATTGCAGCCGGATTTCGGCGCCGCCACGGCTGCGGAGAATGGCGGTTCGCGCCAAGTGCGGGACGACGGCCGGAATCTCGCCCAGGCGCTCCGCAGCTTCCGCTTCTGGGCGTTGGCCATGGGGTTCCTGCTGGGTGCGATCCCGGTGCACCTGGTGCTGGTGCACCAGGTGGCCGCAATGGTGGATGCGGGTTTCTCACGAGAGTTCGGGGCGACGGTCCTGGGCCTTACCGGGTTCTTTACCATCTTCACCATGGTCGGCATGGGAATACTCTCGGACCGCGTCGGCCGGGAATGGGCCTATACCATCGGCAGCGTGGCCCTGGTGGGCGGCATTCTGGTGATCCTCTTCCTCGACGAGATGCCGCGGGTTCTGCTGATCGGCCTGTACCCGCCGCTGTTCGCCGTGGGTTTCGGGTCGCGCCAGGCGCTTTATCCGACCATTGCCGCGGACATATTCCATGGCGCGCATTTCGGCTCGATCATCGGCGTGCTGGCGGTTTGCATCGGCATCGGCTCGGGCGTGGGGCCGTGGCTTGCGGGTTACCTCCACGACCTTTCGGGCAGCTATGCCAGCTCGTGCTGGACCGCCATGGTTCTGGTAATGTTATCGTTGGTGTGCATCTGGGTCACGGCACCCGGCAAGGGGCCGGATCCCATGTACGGGCGGGTTTAACCCGCCCGTTCCAGGGCTGCTGCTTGGCTCGGGACAGGCGCGGGAAAGGACGAACGCAAAGCCTTTTGAATATCTGGAGAAGCCATGGCCAAGACGTTGATCATTGACGCGCATCATCACTGGATGCCTGAAGAGCACTACCGCAACCCCGGACCGCTCATCCGGGCCGGTGAGACCGTGGTGCGGCAACCGGACCGGTTCGCCATCCGCCGGCAGGGAGTACAGCTCTTCGGACCTCCCGCCATGACTGCGGACATGGCGGCGCAGGTGGAGGAGATGGACCGGGTGGGGGTCCATCAGGCGGTGCTCCACGTGGGTTGCTGGCTGGATTGGATCGACGTTCCGGCGGCGCGGTTCATCAACGACGAGATGGCCGAGGTCACCGAGCGCTTTCCCGGCCGGATCATTCCCCTGGCGCACGTGCCGGCGCTGGAGGCCGGAGGCCGGCGGGAGCTCAAGCGCGCGGTGCTGAAGCTCGGCTTCCGGGGCGTGGGCATCAACACGCATGTCCGCGGCGCGCTGCTGGACGACAAGCGCTACCACCCGTTCTACCGGCTGGCGTCGGACCTGGATATCCCGATCTTCGTGCACCCTTCCTCGGAGCTCCCGCTGGCGCATCTCCACGGCATGGAGCAGTTCAACCTCACCCGTAACCTCGGGCGCGCCATGGACAACACCATCAACATCGTGCGCCTGATGCTGAGCGGCACGCTGGAGAAATTTCCCGGGCTGCGCTTCGTCTTCACCCATCTGGGAGGCGCTTGGTTCGCGCTCCGGAACCGGCTCAATCCGTCGTTCTGGGACAAGCGGGAACAAGGGTACTTCGACAAGTTCCGGGACCGGATCTTCATCGACACCGCGCCCCCTTTCTGGGGGCCGGGCGAGATCCGCTTCGCCATGGACATGGTGGGCGAGGACCAGGTGCTGATGGGCAGCGACTTTCCCACCATCGACGGGCTTGGCGACGCGGTTTCCATCGTCAAGGCCGTCAGGGCCGGCGCCGTCGTGAAGCGCAAGCTGCTGGGCGGGAACGTGGCCAGGTTGTTCCCGCCGAACACCTCTGCCGAGGGAGGGTGACGGGGAGACTCCGATGAAGGTCCTGATGTGCCCGCCGCTCCATTACGCGCCCGGGCCCGGAGAGGACGGGGCCGCGGTCATGGCCGAGTGGCGCGGGCTGTACCGCCTCCTGCGCGAGGAGTTGGACGTGCAGGTGGATCTGCTGGAGCCGAGGCCCGGCCTGCCGAAGCTCGTGCTGGCGGCGAGCGGGGGCTTCGTCTGGGGCGACTCGTTTATCGCAAGCTGTCGGCGCGACCCGTCAAGACGCTCCGAAAGCGAAGCGTGGGCCAATTTCTTTCTGGTGCGCGGCTATGCCATGCCGGCGTTACCCGAAGGCTGCTGCTTCGAAGGCGAACGCGATCTGGTCGCGGCGGATGGAACGCTGTTCGCGGGGTATCGCTGCGACGACGACTTGGCCGCTCACAAGGCGCTTTCAGGTATCCTCAAGCACGAAATCCACTCACTGCAGTTGTCCGATGAGTGGGATTGGCCCCTGGACACCTGCCTCTGTCCGCTGGGGAACGGCACGGCGCTCTTTCATCCTCAAGCGTTCCACCCCGACGCTCATGAAATACTCAGGACCCACGTGCCAAGGCTCCAGCCCGTGGATGCCGACGACGCTCGACGTCTTGGCTGCAACGCTTTGCTAGCGGATGAAAACGTAATCCTGCCGGAAGGCTGCGAGTCTACGGCCGCCCGGCTGGAGCAGGAAGGCCTCCATGTCCACATTCTGCCGACGGGCACCTATGCCCGGCACGGCGCCGGCCCCAAGGCGCTGACGCTGGAGGTCGAGGATTGAGAATTACGGGTGTGCAGAGAGCAGGGTGGGTGGCGTCCCGGAAATCTGTTGACGGTGGGCGGACGTGTTTCCTGATCCTGGATTACCAACCGTTTCGCGCGACGCAGACAGCGGAACCCCGGCAGTACCGTCTTCTGATTTCCGGGACGCCACCCACCCTGCTCGGTACGGCAAGGCGCCTGCCCACCTTCCGCCCCATTCGCGACAAGTTCCTCATGATTCCCTGGATTCCTCCGGCCAACCGTTCTGCCGCATTGCCCGCCACATCCTCTCCGGCGTGACCGGCAGCTCGCGCACGCGCACGCCGACGGCGTCTTCGATGGCGTTGCCGATGGCGGGGGCCACGGGCATGAGGCCGCCTTCGCCCAGTCCCTTGGCACCGTAGGGGCCCGGGCCGTTGCCGTCTTCCACCATGATGGTCTTGAAGGTGCCGGGGACGTCGTTGAACGACGGCAGGCGGTAGTCGATGAGGTTCGGGTTAAGCAGGTGGCCGTTGTCGTACTGCATCTCCTCCATGAGGGAGTGGCCGATGGCGAACATTACCGCGCCCTCGTCCTGGCCTTCGCATTGAAGCGGGTGGATGGCCTTGCCCACGTCCGCGGTGGAGATGTACTGCAGGAGCTTGACCACGCCCGTGTCCGGGTCCACCTCCACTTCGGCGCCGCCCCAGCTCGTCTCCCAGAAGGTCGTGGGCGAGCCCAGTACGGCCTTCTTGCTGTGGACGTCCTGGTAGGTTCCCTTGGCCAGCAACTCGCCGCCCTTGGCGCCGAAGGTGAGGTTGAGCACCTGCTCGTAGCTCAGGCGCTTGCCCTTGCCGGCACGGACGTGGCCGTCCTTGAACGTGATCTTGTCGGCCTTGCACTTGAGCAGCTTGGCCGCGGCCCGACGCAATTGCCGTTTCAACTCGGCCGCCGCCCGCTCCACGCACAGGCCCATGATGACCATGGAGCTGCTGGCGTTGGTGGCCGCGTCGTAGGGTGTGGAATCGGTATCGAGCTGGGCCACGGTTACCGCCTCGTAGGGCAGGGCCAGCTCCTCGGCCGCCACCTGGGCCAAGGCGGTGCGGCAACCCTGGCCGATCTCCACCGTGCCGGTGAACAGCACCGCGCTGCCGTCGGAGTTGAGCTTTATGGCCGCCGACGCTACCTTGTAGGTGCCGCCGCCGTCCTTCATGCAGCAGCTCAGACCCATGCCGCGGTTCGTCCCCCTCTTTTTGCCCCAGCCCAGGGCCTTGGCGGTGCGCCGCAGACCCGCCTCCAGGTCGCAGTCCACCAGGGTGTCGCCCTTGGTGTAGGCGTCGCCCTTCTTCAGCAGGTTTCGGACCCGGAACTCCACCGGATCGACCCCAAGCTTGCGGGCAATCATGTCCATCTGGGACTCGTAGGCCCAGGTGACCTGGAGCGTGCCGAAGCCACGGAACGCACCCGCGGGCACGGCGTTGGTATAGACCGTGTAGGCGTCGACCTTGACGTTGGGAATGCGGTACGGACCCGGCGCCCGGTAGCCGGCCTTCTGGGACACCCGCGGTCCGTAGTCGGCGTAGGCCCCGGTGCCCATGTGGACCTCGCACTCCCGCGCCACCAGCCGCCCGTCGCGGGTGACGCCGGTCTTGATGCGGAACCGCGCGGGATGCCGGGTGATGGTGCGGAAGGTCTCCTCCGACGTGTGGGTGATCTTCACCGGCCGGCCGGTCTTCCAGGCCAGCGCCGCCGCCAGCGGCTCGTTCTTCACGGAGAGCTTGCCGCCGTAGGCGCCACCCACGTGGGGCACGATCACCCGCACTTTGTTGATGGCGATGGAGAAGAACTCGGCGATGTGGCGCTGGAGCGTGAACGGGTCCTGGGTCGAGGCCCAGAGGGTCACGTGTCCGTCCTCAACCCGGGCGATGGTGATGTGCGGCTCCAGCGGGTAGTGCTGGATCTGGGGGAAGGTGAAGGTGTCTTCGAAAATCTCGTCGGCCTCGGCGAATCCCTTGTCCACGTCGCCCCGGGCGTAGTCGTAGGCGTAACAGATATTGGTGCCGCGAAACTCTTCGGGCACGCGATAGGCGTGGCCGTGAAGCTCGTCGGCTTCCGCCACCCGCTCGTGCACCAGCGGCGCCTCCGGCGCGATGGCGTCGGCGATGTCCGTGACCGCCGGAAGCTCCTGGTATTCCGTCTCGATGAACGCCAATGCTTCGGTTGCGGTCGCCTCGTCCTCGGCCACGACCGCGGCCACCGGGTCGCCGTCGTAGCGGACCTTGTCCAGGGCGACGATGGTCTGGTCCTTGTAGGCCGAGCCGAAGTACGGGTTCATGCCGTCCAAGGTCTCGCGGGTGAGGACCGTGACCACTCCCGGCAGCGCGGCCGCCTTGCCGGCGTCGATGCGCACAAGACGCGCGTGGGGAAAGGGGCTGCGCAGGACCTTTGTGTGGAGCATGCCCGGGAGCTCCAGGTCCATGGCGTAGACGGCCTTGCCGGTTGCCTTGACGATGCCGTCCACCCGTTGCCGGGACTTGCCGATGACCTGGTGTTTCGCCGCTTTGCTCATGGTTTGTCGTTACCTCCGTGTGGCATCGGGGTACGGACGGGTTTGAAACTGAGCTCCATTTCCCTGCCTCTCGCTACGATTCGCTTACCCGGACACGACACTAGGCGTTCTCGTCCAGCGGGTAGCTCTGCCGCACCCACGCCACGGCCTGCTCCCGTGTCCGGAGCACACCCTCTAGCTGGGCTTCTTCAACGGCGCCCAACATCGCCGAGAAGGAAGGCCCCGGCGCGTAACCGAGCCGGATGAGGTCGCGCCCGCGCAGGAGCGGTTCCGGGTTCACTTCCTTCCGGCCCAGCTCGGTGAGCTTTTGCCGGCAGAATTCGTAGTAGCCCAGATCCCCGTTGGATGAAAGGGCATCGATGCGGCAGAGTTCCAGCAACTCGTCGATGCCGTCCTCCCCGAGAAACCGTTTCAGGGTGCTGAGCCGCATCTTCGGCGCTTGGGTGTAGCGCAGATGGTACCGAACCAGCCAGGCGACCCTCTCGGCCACCGTGCGGCTGCGCTTGAGCCGGCGAAGGATATCGGTGGCCATCTCGGCGCCGAGCTCCGGGTGCCCGTAGAACGTCACCCGGTCCCCCGCCGGTTGCCGGCACGGCGGCTTGGCCACGTCGTGCAGCAGGCAGCCGTAGGCCAGGGTTTCCGTCGGGCCGTCCAGGTGTTGGAGCAGCGTCAGCGTGTGGACGAAGACGTCCCCCTCGGGGTGGTAGTCGGGTGTCTGCTCGCATCCCTTCATGGCCGCGATCTCGGGCAGGACCACTTCCAGGAGCCCGGTCTCGTCCAACAGCTCGACACCCCGCCGGGCGCCGCCTTCCATGAGCGTCCGGGTGATCTCCGCGCCGATGCGTTCCCAGGCCACCTGGGTGATGGCCGAGGCGTGGCTCCGGATGGCCTGAAGCGTCGGGCCGTCGATGGCGAAATCAAGCCCGCAGGCCAGACGCACGGCCCGGACCATCCGCAACCGATCCTCCGCAAACCGCTCATGCGGATCGCCGATGGCCCGGACCAGACCGCGGCGCAGATCTTCCCGGCCGTTTACCAGGTCGATGATCCGGCCGTCTGCCGGGTCGTACATCATGGCGTTGATGGTGAAGTCCCGCCGCCGGGCGTCCTCCTCCAGGGTGCCGTGGCGGACGTGGAGGGGATGGCGGCCGTCGCTGTAGGGCCCGTCGAACCGGAAGGTCGTGACCTCGAACGGATCGCCGTCCGCCACCACGACCACCGAGCCGAACTTCGATCCGACGGGGACGGTGTCGGGGAAGACCGCCTGAATGGACTGGGGCGTGGCGCTGGTGGCGATGTCGTAGTCCTTGGGCGGTCTGCCCAGGAGCCGGTCGCGCACGCATCCGCCGGCGAGGTAAGCTTCGTGGCCCGCCTCCCGGAGACGCCGTATGATATGGAGGGCCTTGTCCTGCTGTGACACCGACACCTAGGAGCCTGTCCGAGTAAAGCAGGAATCTACTGCGAGGCATGGAAATGGGTCCATTTGCGGTTGGATTCTCGTCACATATTCCCGATATTCTCCTCGAATCCGCCCACAAATGCCCTCCATTTCCATGCCTCTCGCTACGATTCGCTTACCCGGACAGGCTCCTGCTGTCGTGTCCGGTAAATACGCAAGGTAATAGACGGGTCTTTTTTGCCGTCGGCTGCGTTGCTCTTCCTCGCGTGGTATTGGCCACTGCTCGTCATCGCGCCCTGCCGACGACAAGAAATCCTGCGCAACTTGTCTTGCGTATTTACGGGACACGACACTAGTTATCGAGGCTGGCCTTCTCAAGGTTCCCGACCACCACGAGGATGAGCTTCTCCGGTTGCAGGTATTTTCGGGCGACCCCGAAAACGTCCTCCGCGGTGACCTTGCGTATCAACTCGGGGTATCGCTCGACGTAATCCAGCCCGAGTCCCAGATACTCCACCTGCCCCAGGAAGTCGGCGATGTTGTCGTTGGTATCGAGGTTCAGCGCGAAACTTCCGGTGAGGTAGCTCTTGGCGTCCTGAAGCTCCTCGGCGGTGACGCCCTCGCGCCGGATCCGCTCGATCTCGGCCCTGGCCACCTCGATGGCTTCACGGGCGCTCTCGTTTTGGGTCTGCATGGCCAGCTGGAACCGCCCCGCGTTCCTGCCTGCGACGAAATAACTGTAGACGGAGTACGCAAGGCCGCGCCGGTTCCGGATGCTGTCCCCGAGCCGCGACGAAAGGTCGCCGCCCCCGAGGATCTGATTCATCACACGGATGGCGTAGTGGTCCGGGTTCATTCGGAGCGGACCCTCGTGTCCCATGAGAATGTTCGACTGGACGAGGTTGCGGTCGATCCTGACGGCTGCCCGCTTCGGCGGCTGCAGCACCACCGGCTCATCGGCCTTGCCGTCGCTCTTTGTCCAGTCCGCCAATGCCTCCGTGAGCTTCTGCTTCATCTCTTCGTGAGTGATGTCCCCCACGGCCACGAGAATGGTCCGGTCGGGCCGGTAGTAGCGCCGGTGAAAGTCGACGACGGCTTGCCGGTCAAGACCCCGGACGGTATCCTCGGAGCCCTCCACCGGGCGCCCGTAGAAGCTGTCGGGGTAGATCGCCGCCCGGAACGCGTCCCGGGCGATCGTCCCGGGACGGTCCTTCTTGGCCCGGATGGAGGCCATGAGGGTCTGCTTCGTGCGGTCCACCTCCTTCTCCGGGAACGACGCGGCCGTCAGCACTTCGCTCAGGAGGACGAGGCCGGTGTCCAGGTCCTTCTTCAGGATGTTCAGGTTTACGGTGGCCTGCTCCCGGCCGCAGTCGGCCCGGAAGTGGGCGCCCATGCCCTCGATGAGTGCGCTGATGCCCATGGCATCCCGTGTCGGAGTGCCGAAGGTCAGGAGCCGCGAGGTGATGTTGGCCAAACCGTGCCGGCGGCCGGGGTCGTAGCGGGAGCCGGCACGGATCAGCAGGCGCACCGAGACGATGGGGAGCAAGGGCTGTTCCGAGGTCACCAGCACCAGTCCGTTGGGCAGTGTCGTGCGTTGGGCGTTCATGGCGGCGAGGGCGACGGTGTGAGGGCCCACGAGCAGGCACAGCAACAGCGGCAGCCAGTGTTTCATGAGCCCTTTCTCGTCTGGGGAACGAGTATGCCCACGGTGCGCCGGTCGCGGTCGAGGTACTGCAGCGCCACCCGGCGGACATCGTCGGCGGTGACGCCCTGGATTCCTTGCAGGTATTCGTTCATTCGGCGCCAACCTCCGGTCAGCTCATAGAAGCCGATGCGCATGGCCTGTCCGCGATTGGACTCCTGGGCGAAGATGAAGGCCGCGGCCACCTGGTTCCTGGCTTTGTCGAGTTCCGCCGTCGTGACGCCCTCTTCCCGGACGGTGGCAACGACCTCATCGATGGCGGCCTCCAACTCGGCGGTGTCCTTGCCCGGCATGGCCTGGGCGCCGATGGTGAAGGTGGTGGGGTCGATGGAGACCCGGTGGTAGCCGGCGTAGGCGAAGCGGGCGACGCGCCGGTCATAGACCAGATCCCGGTAGAGCCGCGAAGTGCGTCCTCGCGAGAGGATCATCTCCAACACGTCCAGCGCATGGCTGTCCTCGTGGTCCACGCCGGGCACGTGGTAGTTCATCATCAGCACCGGGAGCTCCGCCTCCTTCTTGAGCTGCACCCGCCGCTCGCCCCGTTGCGGTGGCTCCGTGAGTCCCACGGGAGGGGGCTCGGACCCCCGTGGGATATTGCCGAAGGTCTCACGGATCCGCGTCAGGATTTCCTCGCCGTCGAAGTCGCCGACCACCACGATGAAGGCGTTGTTGGGGGAGTAGTAGGTCCGGTAGAAGTCCTCGAGGTCCGACAGGGTCATCCGGCGGACGTCCTCGGGCCAGCCGATGATGGGCCGGCGGTAGGGGTGCACGGCGTAGGTCACCGCGTTGGTGATCTCGGCCAGCGCCGCCCGCGGACGATCGTCGGTCCGCATGCGCCGTTCTTCCTGCACCACGCGCTTCTCCGGCGTGAAGTAGGCGTCCTCGAAGCGGGTGTTCACCATGCGGTCGGCTTCCAGCTCAATGGCCACGCCGATGGTGTCCCGGCTCATGGTGGCGTGGTAGACGGTGGCGTCGTGGGAGGTGAAGGCATTGGAACGGCCGCCGTGTTTTCTGATGATGCGGGAATATTCCTCGGGAGCCACCTTGTCGGTGCCCTTGAACAGCATATGCTCGAGGAAGTGCGCGATGCCGCTCTTGCCGTCCACCTCGTTCCGCGACCCCACCCGGTACCAGACCTGGAAGGTCACCGCGGGGCTTCTGTGGTTCTCCAGCAACAGCACCTTGAGGCCGTTGTCCAGGATCTCTTCCCGGACCTCCACCATGCCCTTGGGCGTCGATGCTCCGGCGACGGCCGGAAGCAGGGTGAACAGCATCAAACCGGCGAGGCGGTGTGTCCAGTCCATAAGGTTGAAAAATAACGGCCCGATCGGCCGAGCGCAACAGGGTTGCGCGATTCTTCCCGAGGGACCGTCCGTGGGTGCCCGTTCGCCGCCATCAGTGACCGTTGGGCGTTGCCAGTCGGCGCGGCACGAGCGAGCCCAGCCCGTGGCGTCGCAGCCGTTCGATGAACGTGGTGCGGTTCAAACCCAGCAGGCTTGCTGCCTCGGTCTTGTTCCCGCAGGCGCGTTCCAGCGCCTGGACCATCATTTCGTGCTGGAAGCGTTGAATGCACCGGTCGATGTCGATACCGTCGCTTGGCAGGGTGAACTCGTTCAGAGGAGTGTCGCGAAGGTCCGGCTTGATGTAGCCCGCGAGCTCCGGCAGGTCGTCCAGGTGAATCACGGTGTGGTCGGTGAGCGTCACCAAGCGCTCGATGAGGTTTTCCATTTCCCTTACGTTACCGGGCCAGTCATAGGCTTGCAGTCGTTTCATGGCCGCTTCATCGATGGTGCGTGGATCATCCCCGCTCAAGCGTTCCAGGAAATGCTCCACCAGGGGAGGGATGTCTTCCCGCCGTGCGCGCAAAGGGGGTAGCTCCAGGGAGAGGATGGCGAGGCGGTAGTAGAGGTCTTCACGAAACTGTCCGGCGGGTATCGCCTCTTGCAGATCACGATTGGTGGCCGCTATGAAACGCGCGTTGGTGCGCGTGGCGACATCGCTTCCCAAAGGATTGAATTCACGCTCCTGAAGCACCCGCAGCAGCTTTGCCTGCAGCCTCGGAGTGGTCTCACCGATTTCATCCAGAAATATGGTTCCTTCCTTGGCGGTCATGAACCGCCCCGATCGGGATTGTTGTGCACCGGTGAACGCGCCTCTGACGTGCCCGAACAACTCGTTCTCAAGGAGGTCTTCGGGTATCGCACCACAGTTCACGGCAACGAATGGCTGTCCCGCGCGCCGGCTTCGGTCGTGAATGGTCCGTGCGATAAGCTCTTTGCCCGTGCCGCTTTCGCCGGTTATGAGAACGGTCGAGTTGCTTGCCGCAATCCTGAGCGTGATCTCGAAGACCGTCCGCATGGCTTCACTTTTCCCGATCATGGAGCCCAACGTTTCGCAATGCTGTTTGTCCATTGGGCGATTCTTCAATTGGCCCATCCGTTTCCTCCTTTGGCTAATTCTTGACCTATCTGTACCAAAAGTTTCGTTAAAGCAAGAGTAGGGCCATCGCCGTCTGGCCATGAATTTGCATGCAATTCTGGCGCGTTGCATGAAGAAATGGAGGAGGTCGCGGCGACCCGTGAGGAAGTCGTCAGCGAAATGACGATCGGAGAAGGACCTTTTGCCTCCATCGCAGAAACAACTTGCTGGTTTCTGCCGGTTTATCGCCGCCAGAAGTTTGACATGGCGCTGTCAATATCCTGGCGGTTCCGGGCCCGAATCGGGTTCCTGTGGGATCGTTTCACCCTTGTACCGAAACGCTGGCGCCTTTGTGCTCACTTGAAAATGGTCGCTGAAGAAAGTTAATTGGAGAGATCGTGTCCTACGGTGAACCCAAGAGCAGTAGAAATCCCGCCGACGACGGACATCTTCCCCCCGTCCCCCTGACCCTCGAAGGCTGGAGCGTCCTGCACCAGATGTTCCGCATCCGCTGGTCGGAGTGGAATGGGATGGCCCCAGCGCCGCGTCAGAGGGCCGTCGACGAAGCCGTGGCAGCCTTGAAGTCCATGGAGCACACCGTCAACGGCCGTAGCGGGCTCGCGTCGTTGCTGGGCCACAAGGGCGACCTCATGCTCTTCCATTTCCGCGAATCGTTCGACGCCCTGAACGAGGCCGAGTTGGCGCTGGCCCAGCTCAAGCTGGCGCCCTTCCTGGAGCAGACCACATCCTATCTCTCGGTGGTGGAGTTGGGGCTCTACAGTGGGTCGGGCCAGCTCTACCGTTCCTTGGGGGAGAAGGGCATGGAGCCCAACACGCCGGAATGGAAAGAGCAGGTGGCGGCGTATCTGGCCCAGGCCCGGAAGACCATGGGAGGCCGGCTCCGACCCGACATACCCGCCCGACGCTACGTCTGCTTCTATCCCATGGACAAGAAGCGTGGCGAGGAGAAAAACTGGTACGACGTCCCGTTCGCGGAGCGGCAGCGGATGATGCAGGACCACGGCTTCATCGGCCGGGGCTACGCCGGCCGGGTAACCCAGATCATCTCGGGCTCCATCGGCTTCGACGACTGGGAGTGGGGCGTGGACCTCTTCGCCGACGATCCCGTGGTGTTCAAGAAGCTTGTCTACGAGATGCGCTTCGACGAGGCCAGCGCCCTCTACGGCCTGTTCGGCCCTTTCTACGTGGGGCTTCAGTTCCGCGCCGAGGAGTTGGGGGCGCTGCTGGAAGGCCGGGCGCCGGATAGCGGTATCGGCAAGGTTTGACAAGCAAGGGGCGGTATCCTGTTCCGACGTCAAACCGGGAGTGGGGCCACTTGGTCCTCCTTGACAGCCCCCTCAAAACTCCATCCCGATCCCCTTCGCACTGGCCAACGCAAAGATCCGGCTGGCGATGGCGATGTCGGCGACGCCCTGTCCGGCGTTGTTCTTGAACAGGGTGATCTGGTCCCGGGCTGTGCGGCCGGGGATTCGGCCGGTGAGGAGGTCGCCCAGGTTGCCGACCTGGGCCCACCGGAGGATGCCTCTTTCGACGGGCTCGTAGAAGTCTCCCTGCTGGTCCTGGATGGCCTGCTCCCGGGAGTTGGCGACGATGACGTCGGCTCGGCGCACGGTGACGTCGTCGATCTCCCGGCGTCTTTGCTTGATGAGGCCGGCGTTCATGAGGCCGACGTTGCCGCCGACGATGGAGGTGACGTGGACGCCGGGCTCCGGCCAGGAGCCGTCGAACACCGGGACGTTGGAGTTGGTGGCGGTGAGAAGCACGTCAACGCCCCGGACGGCCTCCCGGGCGCTGTCCACCGGGGCCAGCTCGCACGGCACCAGTGGTTGCATATCTTTACAGAAGGCGGCCCGTGTTTGGGGGGTGCGACAGAAGAGCTTGACCTTCCTGAAGGGGCGTATGGCGGCGAAGGCCAGCAGGTGGTACCGGGCTTCGGCTCCCGCCCCGAGCAGGCCCAGAACCGCGGCGTCCTCCCGCGCCAGATGGCGGGTGCCCACCGCGCTGGTGGCCGAGGTGCGCAATTGAGTGGCCCGGGTGGCCGGTACGCCCTTCACGCCGAAACGTCCCGCCAAAACGCCCTTGAGGGAGGCGTCCCGGGTGTCGAAGAGCACCACGCACGGACGGCCCATGTGGTCGTAGGTCTGGTTCCCCGTGGACGTGGCCACGAACTCGGAGTGCGCCAGGACGCCGATGCCGCCCAGGCTGGGCACCCCGCCGGGATGCACGCTGACCCGGGCTCCTTCCCGGGTCATGATCCGGCGGCGCGGAGCATTGAGCTCCGGGTTGCCGCCCAGCTCTCGGAAGCCGGCTTCCACCGCATCAATGGCCTCCTCCATGGTGAGGATATCGGCCGCGTCCTCGGCTCGGATCAGTAACGCCACGTCGGTTCGATCCTTTCGATGCTGGTTGCCCGGGAGTGCCCGTCCATCACGGGAACGGCTCTGGGGACGGCCCGTTCGTCGATGGGCCAGTGTAGCAGCGCGGCCACCACGCCGAGGCCCGCGCCGGTCCACCAGATGATGTCATAGGACCCGGTGTAGTCGAACAGCACGCCGCCCAGCCAGATGCCGATGAAGCTGCCGATCTGGTGGTCCAGGAACACGATGCCGTAGAGCATGGCCATGTAGCGGGTGCCGAAGACCTGGGCCACGATGCCGCTGGTGAGGGGAATGGTGCTCAGAAACAGCAGACCCATGAGCGACGAAAAAACCACCACGCTGAGGTGCGTCATGGGGAGCAGGAAGAAACCCGCCATGACCACGGCGCGCCCGAAGTAGATGAGGCTCAACAGGTTCTTCTTGCTGTAGCGGTTGCCCAGGACGCCGGCGGCAAGACACCCGAAGACGTTGAACAGTCCGAGGAGCGAGAGGGCGGTGGCGCCCAGGCCGGGAGACAGGCCGTTGTCCACCAGTAACGCAGGCAGATGCGCGGCGATAAACAGGGTCTGGAAGCCGCAGACGAAAAAACCGGCGGTCAGCAACAGGTAGCCGGAGTGGCGCCGGGCCTCCCCGAGGGCCTCCCTCGGGGTCTGGTCCCGCTGGGCGGTGCCCGTCGCCGGGGCGTTCTCGGCCAGTGCCGCGGACAGGGGCACGATGAGTCCGGCCACCACCGCCAGCAGCACCAGGGTCTGTACCCAGCCGTAGGACGAGAGAAGGACCTGTCCGAAGGGTACCACCAGGAACTGTCCGGAAGAGCCGCCGGCGCTGCCGATGCCGAGGTAGAGGCCGCGCCTTTTGGGCGGCGCGCTACGGCCGATAACGGCGAGCACGAGGGAGAAGCTGGTGCCGCTCATGGCCACGCCCGTGAGAAAGGCGGTGCTGAAGGTCATGCTCCACGGGTCCGTGGACACGGACATGAGATAGAGCCCGACCATGTATGCCAGCGCGCTCAGGGCCACCACCTTGGCGGAGCCGTAACGGTCGGCCAATCCCCCCAGGATCGGCTGCGCCAGCCCCCAGATGAGGCTCTGGAGGGCGATGGCGAACGAGAAGATGCCCCGAGGCCAGCCCAGGGTGTCGCTGATGGGGGTGAGGAACAGGCCGTAGGTCTGGCGGATGCCGAAGGCCAGCATCATGACCAGGGTGCCGCAGGTCAGCACGACCGCGGGTGTGCGCCAGGACTGTTGCATGAGTGTCATGAGTCATAGAGGGTGCGGGCAATCCAGTCAAGGTGTTTTGGCGGCGCGGGCGGGGATGACAAGGGGCGGCGCATGGGGCATAAAGGCTCCACCGCCTTCGAGCGGGAACCAACCAGCGGAGGTTGTTCGATGGTTTTCAGGATCGGCACAGCGGACACCGGCGGCACTTTCGACACCCAGGGCGCGGCTATTGCCGAGGTGTTCAACCAGTCTCGCCCGTCGGAGGAACGCTGTGAGCTCACCCGAAGCTCGGCGAGCATCGACAACGCCAACCGGCTGGACCGGGGTGAGATCGAGTTCGGCTTCATGGCTTCCAACTGGGTCCCCCGGGCAGGTCGGGGAACGGCGCCCTTCGACCACCCCATCGGACTGCGCATGGTGTCGCCGGCCAACGCCGGCCCGATATTCTTCGTCACGCTGGCCGGCACGCCCATGGACAACATCGGCGACCTCGCCGGCAAACGGGTGGCGGTGGGGGCCCGGGACAGCGGCATGACCCAGCACGTCCACACCCTTTGCGACGCCCTGGATATGCCTTTCTCGAAGTTCGCGCCCGTATACCTGGGCTTCCCCGAAGGGGCCGACGCGTTGGTGGCGGGGGAGGTAGACGTCCAGTTCCAGTGCCCGGTCCCCAACGCGGTGATGACGGACCTGAGCCAGCGGGCCCAGGTCAGGGTGGTCCCGTACCGGGAGGAACAGATCGAGCAGGTGTTGTCGAAGGTATTCTTCTACCGGCGGGTGGTGATGCGCCGTGGCGTGTTCCGGGGAGTGGATGACGACATTCCCCAGCTCGCGGTGCTCAACGTTCTGGTGACCCACGAGCGCGTGGACGAGGAGATCGTCCATTCCCTGGTTTCCGCGTTGGTGGAAAACACCGGGCCGCTGGCGCGGCTCAACCCCTTGTTCGAAGGTCTCGCCGACCTGTACGAACCGCTACGGACCCGAGGGCCGGAGGCGTTGGAACCGGACGGAGTGCCGCTGCATCCCGGCGCCTTGAGGGCGTACCGGGATGCGGGCTATCTGTAGCGGGGCAAGCCCGTCTACGGGCTACGATGCGGCTTTGCCGGCCATGGCCGCCGCTTGCGGACCGCGCCGCTCCAGGTAGTCCTTGGCGATGTCCGGAAACAGCGTGTAGGAGAGCAGGTCTTCCTCGGTGGCGGCGAGGTCGCCGACCTCCTTGCGGGCTTCCTCCATCCTGGGCTTCAGCAGATCGGCGGGACGGCAGCGGATGGGATCCTTTTTCCCCAGGACCATGGCCTTCATTTCCTCGCTCACCGTGCCCGGCGGCTGGCCGTAGTGCCCCATGACGTAGTTGCGCACTTCCATGGTCACGACGCCGTAGCGCTTTCCGGTGAGGACGTTCAGCGTCGCCTGGGAGCCCACGATCTGGCTGGTCGGGGTCACCAGCGGGGGATAGCCGAGATCCTGCCGTACCGTCTGCACTTCCTGGAGCACCTCATCCAGCCGGTTCTCGGCGTTCTGTTGACGCAACTGGTTCACCAGGTTCGAGAGCATGCCGCCCGGAATCTGCGACTCGACGATGTCGGCGTTGACCCGGTTGCTGATGGGGCTTTCGAAATCGCTGTACTTGGTGCGCACCTCGGTAAAGTAGTCGGCAATGCCGCTCAACGGCTGCAGGTCGAGGCCGGTGTCGTACGGGGTTCCCTTGAGGGCCACCACCAAGGCCTCCGTTGCGGGCTGGGAGGTGCCGTGGGACAGGGTGGAGATGGCCGTGTCGACGATGTCCACCCCCGCTTCCACGGCCATGATGTAGGACATCTGGGCCATGCCGGTGGTGCAGTGGGAGTGCAGATGGACGGGGATGTCGAACCGCTTCTTCAACGCGCCGATGAGTTCGTAGGCCACGTACGGCGACAGCAGCCCCGCCATGTCCTTCACGGCCAGCACGTCGGTGCCGGCGTCCACGAGCTTTTCGGCGAAGTCGACGAAGTATTGCAGCGAGTGGACCGGGCTGATGGTGTACGATACCGCGGCCTCGAGGACCTTTCCGGTGCGCTTTACCGCGTCCATGGAGGTCTTCATGTTGCGGATGTCGTTCATGGCGTCGAAAACCCTGAACACGTCGATGCCGTTATCCGCGGATTTTTCGATGAAGGACTCGACGGCGTCATCCGGGTAGTTGCGGTATCCGACGATGTTCTGTCCCCGTAGCAACATCTGGAGCCGGGTATTGGGCATGGCCTCCCGGATCAACCTCAATCGGTCCCAAGGGTCTTCGTTCAGATACCGGAGGCACGCGTCGAACGTGGCGCCGCCCCACATCTCTACCGACCAGAAGCCGATCTTGTCGAGATCCTGGGCGATGGGCAACATATCCTCCGTACGCATACGCGTCGCCAGCAGTGACTGGTGTGCGTCTCTCAGCACGGTTTCGGTGATCCCGACCTTCTTGCCTTTCATCCGTTTCTCCTGATTCGCGAACGATGAGGGGCGCGGTATTCGGACCGCGATGATATCAACCCGGCAGAATAGGAGATTGCGATTGCATTTGCAAGCAAAATCGCGCCTGTGCGCATCTTTTGGGGCGGGAACAGCGGCCGCGCGTCAGGCGACCTCGCTCTTTACCGGATCGTCCTGGCCGGCCGGAGGTTCGGGGCCGGCGGCGCGTTGCAGGTAGATGGAGACGCGGGTGCCTTTTCCCAATTGGCTCTCGATCTTCAGATCGCCGCCGTGGGCCTGGGCGATGTGCTTGACGATGGCGAGGCCGAGACCGGTTCCGCCGAGCTCCCGAGACCGCGCCTTGTCCACGCG
Source organism: Binatia bacterium (assembly GCA_963422385.1). Classification (GTDB taxonomy): domain Bacteria; phylum Desulfobacterota; class Binatia; order UBA9968; family JAJDTQ01; genus JAJDTQ01. Next base: position 2,221,187 of record OY729432.1, read on the forward strand.
GTAGAACCGTTCGGTGAGCCGGGGCAGGTCCTTGTCCGGGATGCCGCAGCCGGTGTCCGACACGGTCAACGCTACCCGGGGCGCCTCATCGCGGTTCGACCCCGGCTCGAAGCCTGCACGGACCAGGACCTCGCCGCGGTCGGAGGTGTACTTGAGGGCATTGTCGATAAGATTGATGAGCAACTGCTGCAAGCGATCTTCGTCTCCCAGGATGTCCGGCGTACCGGCGTCCACGGCGGCGCGGATACGGATGCGTTTCTTGCCGGCCTGATCGCGAAACAACTCCAGCATGCGTTCCAACAGCGGCTTCGTCGCCACCTGCTGCATCCTCACGTTGACGTTGCCCATCTCCAGGTCCGACAAGGCGAGCAGATCGTCGATGAGCCGGCCCAGACGCTCGGAGTGGCGCGTGACGACGTTGAGGAACTGCCGCGCCGTTCTCGGGTCGTCGGGCGGGTTGTGCAACAGCGTCTCGGCATAGCCCTGTATGGCCGTCAGCGGCGTGCGCATCTCATGGGAGACGTTGGCGACGAAATCGGCGCGGACCTGCTCGAGCCGCCTCAACGCGGTGACCTCGTGGAACACGAGCACGTAACCCAGGAGAGCTTGCGGCAAGTGCTCCAGCCGCGCGGCGTTGACCGCGAACCAGCGGTCGTCCCCGAGGGTCAGCTCCCGATGGAGCGCATCGTGGCCGCTGTCTCCTTCCACCACCTCGCGAATGAGGGTCTGCATCTCCGGATGGCGTGAGACCTCGACGGTGGACATGCGGCGGACACCGGTGTCCGGGGGCAGGTTGAACATCCTCTGAGCCATCTGGTTCACGAGGATGACCCGGCCGTGCGTGTCCAGCACGATCACGCCTTCCATCATGCAACTCAGGATGGACTGGAGCTTCTCCCTCTCCGCCGTCATGTCCCGAAGGCGGCCGGTCAGCGTGTGAGCCAACTCGTTGAGGCTCTCCTCCAACGCTCCCAACTCATCCCGGCGCCGTACCGGAAGCACCTTGTCGGACGGAGTCTCGAGGCTGGCCTTGCGGCAGAAAGCCACCATGTCGGCGACGCGGATCCGTCCTCGCCGGAGCCACACGGCCGCCGCCAGGAGTCCGACCGGAACGGCCAGCCACAGGGCGCTCGGCAACCAGGCCGCCGCGGCATCCCGGGACGCTTCGGCCGGCTGCGAGCTCGCGTATTGAGAATAGATGAAGGCCAGGGCCAGGAGAGTGAGGGGAAGGTAGCCGAGACACCACTTGGCCTGCACGCTATGTCTCCAGGTATCTCTCATCCAGTTTGTAGCCTACGCCGCGTACCGTGACGATCCACTCGGGATTCCGTTCATCCTGTTCCAGGGCTTCCCGGATCCTTCGGATGTGGACATCCACCGTACGAGGCGTCACGTACACATCAGAGCGCCATACTCCATCGAGAATCTGGTCGCGGCTCAGCACCCGGTTGCGATTCTGAATTAGAAACCGGAGAACTTCAAACCCTTTGAAGGTGAGCCTGACCGGCCTCCCCCCGACCCGCACCTCGTACGTGGTGAAATTGACCTTCAGGAGGCCCTTCTCGTAGATTTCGGCCAGGTCGGGCGAAGCCGGAGACCCGGTTCGCCGCAGCACCGCCTTGACCCGCGCCACCATCTCCCTGGGGCTGAAGGGTTTCGTGATGTAGTCGTCCGCCCCCAGTTCCAGGCCCACCACGCGGTCGGCTTCCCCTGCCTTTGCGGTGAGCATGAGGATCGGCGTCCGGGCGGTTTCGGGAGCTTGCCGGATGATCTTGCAGAACTCTAGGCCGGAGAGGCCGGGCAACATCAGGTCGAGCACGATGAAGCGTGGCGTCTCCTTCCGCACCAAGTCCAGGGCGTCTTCACCGTTCTCGGCTTCCAGCACCCGAAAACGCTCCTGATGCAGATGGTACGAAATCAGCTTGCGTATGTCCGCCTCGTCTTCGACGACCAGGATTTTGTCGGCCATCAGGCTCCCGTGCTTCGTTCAGATGAAACGAGGCACTTCCTTGACGTGGCGAATGCTGGTCCCTTTGACCAGGAATATGACCATTTCCGCGATGTTGGTGGCATGGTCCGCGATTCGTTCCAGGTATTTCGAAACGAAAGTGATCTTCATGGCGCGGTTGATGGTCCTGGGCTCGCTAATCATGTACGAGACCGTCTCGCGGAAGATCTGCTCGTTCAGGTCGTCGATCTCCTGGTCGTCCTGGCAGACCTTGAGCGCCAGCGAGGTGTCCTCGTGCACGAAGGCGTTCAGGCTTTCCGATATCATTCGCCGGGAAATTTCGGCCATGCGCGGTATGTCGATGTAGGGTTTGAGCGGGGCCTCGCGGATCAACTCGAGAGAACGCTCGGAAATATTCACCGAGATGTCGCCGATGCGTTCCAGGTCCGTCGTGATCTTGAGTGCCGTCGTCACGAACCGAAGGTCCTTGCCCGCCGGCTGGTGCAGGGCGATCAGGCGCACGCACAACTCGTCGATGTCGGCGTCCATCCGGTTGACCTCGGCATCTCTTTCGATGACGGCTTCGGCGAGCGCCGCTTCGCGTTCCACCAGCGCCTTGATGGATCGGTCGATCTGGTCTTCCACCAAGCCGCCCATCCGTATGATCCTGTCACGGAGTGACTTGAGCTCTTCTTCGTATTTCCGATCGGTGTGTTCAGGGCGCATGGGCGACCTCGCGGGTATGGCAACGTGGATTGTTACAATAGATGTCGCCACTCGATGTCGACGGTTCGTATGACGTCTACATTACAATCGCATTAAATTCAAAGATCCACGAGGCTTCTGCGCGATGATGAGAACGGCACCGGACACGACACTAGCCGGTTTTGATCTGGTAGGCTTCCTGGTGCAGCTCGGAATTCGCCTTGATGATCACCTTGCGGTCGATCTCGCGCTCCAGGGCTTCCAGGCCTTCATTGGCGTCGTCGTACAGGAAGTTGGCGATGCCGGGGTGGACATGCAGGGTGATGCGGGCGCCGTTTCCGAGTTGGGTGCTCTCCCGCTTGATGTTGCGGAGGATCTCGTAGGCGATGGTGGGTTGGGACTTGATGCGGCCGCGTCCCGCGCAGTAGGGACACGGACTCAACAGGACGTTGCCGAGGTTCTCCCGGGTGCGTTGCCGGGTCATCTCCACCAGCCCGAGCCGGGAGATGGGGAGCACGCTGGTCTTGGCCTTGTCTTCCTTCACGGCTTCTTTCAGGGCGTCGTAGATCTTCTTCCGGTTGGCGGCCTGCTCCATGTCGATGAAGTCGATGATGATGATGCCGCCGACGTTGCGCAGGCGTAACTGATGCACGACCTCGCGCGCGGCCTCCAGGTTGATCTTGAAGACGGTGGCTTCCAGATCCTTCTTCCCGACGTAACGCCCGGTATTGACGTCTACCGCCGTCAACGCTTCGGTCTGTTCGATGTTGATGTGTCCACCGGAATTCAGCCAGATCTTCGGCTCCAGCGCCTTGCGGATCTTGCGCTCGATCTGGTACCGGTCGAGCAGCGGCTCGGGTTCGTCGTACATCACCACGCGCCGCTTCAGGCGCGGCATGAATTGATCCACGAATTCGACGACGCGCCGGTACTCCCTAGCCTGATCGACCACCACCTCCTCGGTGTTGGCGTTGAAGAAGTCGCGAATGGTGCGCGGTACCAAGTCCAGATCCTGATGAATCAGCTCGGGGGTTGCCGCGGACTCCAGCCGTTTGCGGATGCGGTCCCAGAGCTTCGTGAGAAACCGCACGTCGCTCTGGATGTCTTTCTTGTTGCGTCCCTCGCACGCGGTCCGGATGATGAACCCTTCATCCTCCTGGGCCAACTCCTGGACGATATCCTTCAGCCGCTTGCGTTCCTTCTCGTCCTCGATCTTGCGGGAAACGGCCACGTGGCGGGTGTTGGGCATGAAGACCAGGAATCGACCGGGCAGGGATATGTGGGTGGTGATGCGGGCGCCTTTCATCCCGAGGGGATCCTTGGCGACCTGGACGAGGATCTCCTGATCCGGGCTGAGTTGCTGTTCGATGCGGGACCGGCCCTGCTCGGGAGCGGGCTCGAACAGCAACTCGTCGTCGTTCTCGTTGACCGTCGCCGGCAGTGCCGCCGGAGAACAGATGTCCGAAGCATGGAGGAACGCCGCTTTTTCCAATCCGATTTCCACGAAGGCGGCCTGCATTCCGGGCAGCACGCGTCCTACCCGGCCCTTGTAGATGTTGCCGACGGAGCCCTTTGCCTGGTTGCGCTCGATGAGGAACTCGGCCAGGCCGTTGTCCTCCATCACCGCGATGCGGGTTTCCTGGGGGGTGGTGTTGATAAGGATCCGTCTCATGCGTCAGGTCGCTGCGGACTCGCTGAAAAGGAGAAGGGCTAAACAGTACCCCGGTCCGGACAGTAGGCAGTCGATGGTACGCGGTCCGGAACGCCGATAACCTCGAGGATAGGCCAGTTGATGCGAAATGGCAAGTTGATGTCCGGCCGGCACGGAACACCGCGTGTTTGACAAGGCGCCTGCCGGACGATAAGTTCCTCCTGATTCAATCAGGGACCTTTGTGAATACCTGTACACTTCAGGCAAGGAGTCCAGGAAGCGTCGCCGTGGGCCGTTCTCCGATGCACACAAAGGTGCTGATGTTGAATCGTTCGTATCTACCGATACACATTACGTCGGTACGCCGGGCCTTCACTCTGCTCTACCTGGGCATCGCCAGGGTCGTCAACGAAAGATACCAGACCTTCGACTTCGATGGGTGGAGCGACCTTACGGTTTCGGTCCATGAGGAAACCGTGGGATTGGTCAACCACGTCGTACGGGTGCCACGGGTCATACTCCTGGTCCGGTACGACTGCGTGCCGAAGCGACAGGTCCGATTCAGCCGCTACAACATCTATGCCCGCGACAAGTCCACCTGCCAGTACTGCGGCCGCAAGCTGCCGCGGCACCAGCTCAACCTGGATCACGTGATTCCCCGTTCCCTGGGTGGCGCCTCCAGGTGGGAGAACGTCGTCTGCTCCTGTGTTCCGTGCAACGGCAGGAAGGGCGGACGCACCCCCCGGGAAGCCCGGATGAAGCTGTTGCGCGAACCCTACAAGCCCGCCTGGACCCCTTTCATCCAGGGGGGCGACGGGAACGTCCGCTATCGCGAGTGGCTGCCGTTCCTTTCAACCGTCGATGCCTCCTACTGGAACTCCGCCCTGCTGCAGGAGTAGGCATTTCCCCGATTCAACATGTTGTGGTGTAGGGACGATTCTGTCACTCCATGTTGTGCTTTCCCTTGACACCAATCCCTTGGGTATGAAATAAAAATACAATGGGACCCCCATGTCGGCGGGTATCCTGGAGAGTGCGGGATTCATTGTATGCGTCTCAAGGCTTTGGAAGTTTCCGGGTTCAAGTCTTTCGCGGGAAAGACCGTCCTGAATTTCACCTCCGATATCACCGGGATCGTGGGACCCAACGGTTGCGGGAAGTCCAACGTCGTGGATGCGCTCCGATGGGCCATGGGCGAGCAGAGTGCCCGTTATCTCCGTGGTCAGACCATGGAGGACGTCATTTTCAGCGGCAGCGAGCAGCTCGCCCCCATCGGGATGGCGGAGGTCACCGCGCTGCTGGACAATTCCGATGGCAGCGCGCCGGCCGACTACGGCGCCTTCGGCGAAATCGCCGTCACCCGGCGGCTCTTTCGCTCGGGCGAGTCGGAGTATTCCATCAACCGGGTGACTTGCCGTTTGCGCGACGTTGTCGAGCTCTTCATGGGGACGGGAGTCGGTAACAAGTCGTACTCCATCATCGGGCAGGGGCGCGTCGAGGAGTTGGTGAACTCGAAGCCCGAAGACCGGCGCCGCATCATTGAAGAGGCGGCGGGCACGAGCCGGTTCAAGAGCCGCCGGCAGGCGGCGGAAAGAAAGATGGAGCGGACGCGGCAGAATCTTCTGCGCGTCAACGACGTCGTCCGCGAGGTGGAGCGGCAGCTTCACAAGATCGAGCTGCAGGCAAAGAAGGCCGAACGGTACCGGAACCTTCAGGAACAGTTGCGGGACAAGGAGCTTCGTTGGGCCGCCGTCCGCATGCTGGGGTGGGAGCGGGAGATCACCGAACGCGGCGCCGAGGTGGATGCCGTCGAAGATCGGATTACTTCACTTACGGCCACGGTGCGGGCGAGAGAGGTGGAGTGCGAGCGCAGCCGAGTCGCCCTGCTGGAAATGGACGGCGAGGTCGGATCATTGCAGGAGCGGCTCTACCATCTCAGGCTGGAGGTCAAGGGGGAGGAGCAGAGGACAGAGTTCTTCGAGCGCGAAGAGGGCGAGTTGAAGGATTCCGTCGCAAGGGCCAGGGCCGATGCCGTCAACACCGGCGCGCGTCTGGAAACGGTGGCGAGCGAGATAGCGGATTTGGGCAAGGCGAGCGACGACTTCGCCCAACTCGCTCTTTTCGAAGAGGAACGTGTGACGCGCATCGAAGCGGACGTGGCGGGTTTGCGGACTCGTATCGAGACGCTTCAGGCGACGGTCGAGCGTGACAGAGATCTCTTGGTGGATCGTGTCGAAGCCCACTCGCAACTCACCAATACCCGACGGGCTCATGAAGAGCGTCTGGAACATTCGAGAGCCGGATCGGTGGAGAAGGAGGGTGAGCGAAGGAGTGTCGAGCAGAGGCTGGAAGCCTTGGACAGCCGGCGCACCAGGGAGTCCGTGGAGCTTGAGCAGTGCGGGACGCGCACGTCCGAGATGGATGAGCGTCTGCGTCGGGCCGGCACGGAGTTGGAGAGCGCCAGGGCGGCTCTGGCCGAGCACGAGGAGGTTCTGGCCCGACTCAAGGACGAGTTGCAGGAGGCACGTTCCGGCCTGGGCTCCCTCGAAACATTGCAAAAGAACTTCGAGGGCTATCAGGAGGGTGTCCGCGCCGTCATGTTCAAGCATCAAAGCAACGGTCGGACGGACGGGATTTGCGGTGTGGTCGCCGATTTTATCGAAGCCCCCGAAGACGTGGAGAAGGCACTGACGGCGGTGCTTGGTGAACGCCTTCAGTACGTGATCGTTCAGGGACACAAGGAAGGTGTGGAGGCCATCGAGTACCTGAAGCGCGAATCGGCGGGTCGGAGCGGATTCATTCCGCGCCGTTTCGAACGCCGGTGCGGCGCCCTGCCGGTTACGCTTTCGGGTCCGGACGTCATTGCCCCTCTGCTTGGGCTCGTGGAGGTGAGAGAAGGTTACCGGGAGGTGGCAGACTATCTGTTGGGCGACGTGGCGGTGGTCCGGGATCTGGAATCGGGACTCGGGCTTTGGCGCTCCAGCGGATTCAGCCATTCGTTGGTGACGCTGGACGGCGAGGTCATCGATCCCATGGGGGTGGTCACCGGAGGGAGTGCGGAAAGCCTGGAAGGCAATCCGATCTCGCGGCGCCGCAGGATCAAGGAGTTGAAACAGCAGGTCGCGACCGGCGAGAAACGGGTCCGGGGCCAGGAAGAACGGGTCGTCGAGTCAAGGTCCGGGTTGCAGCGAATGGAGTCCGAACGCCAGCGGTTGACGGACGAGGTCCGGGACCTGGCGGTCGCCAAGGTTCAACTCGAGCACGAGTTGTTGGGGACGGACCAGGCCATTGCCCGTTCGCGCCAGGATTGGGCAACCATCGGCCAGGAGTTGCGCAACCTGTCGGACGAGGTCGGCGGCCTGACCGACTCCATCGCGGCGTGTGATACGGTCATCGCCGAGAGCGAGCGTGAACGGGTGGCGCTGGAGTCGCGCGTGCGGGAGCTCCAGGGCTCCTCCCGGCAAGCCGAGGAAGAGTTGCGGACCGCGGACTCACGGCTTACCGACTCCCGCATACGGGCAGCGGCGGCGAAGGAGAAGGAGGAGAACTCCAGGTCGAATCTCGAGAATCGGGTCAGCTTGCGCGCCGAGCTCGCATCGCAGCTCCAGGAGCGCGAGGCGCGGACCGCGCAAATGACTCGCAGGATTCACGAGATGAGGGTAGCCCGCGAGCAGTCGGCAGCGCGGATCCAGACGTTGCGGGTGCAGCTCCGGGATGCGGAAGGTGAAGTGGCGTCGCGGCAGCAGGAGTACCGCGGGCTCTCGAGCCGGATCCGTGAGGTGGAAGAGGCCATTCACCTCATTCGTCCCGACATCGATGCCAGACAACGGGACAAGGTGCGGCTTCAGGCGTTGCGGAACGAGAAGGTTACGGCACTGCGTTACCTGTGCGACGAGATCCGGGAGAAGTACGCCGTGGAGTTGGCGGAGTTCGCACCGGAAGCCGACGTCGAAGCTTCGTTCGCCGGTGATCTTGCCGAAGAGGTTGCGGAGTTGCGTGCCCGGCTGCAACGGATGGGTGAGGTGAATCTCGCGGCCATCGGCGAGTTCGAGGAGCTCACCGAACGGAACCGATACCTGACCGGGCAACGGGAGGATCTGGAACGGTCCATGGCCGATCTGAAACAGACCATCACCAAGCTGAACCGAGTCTGCCGGCTACGGTTCAAGGAGAGCTTCGAGAAGATCAACCAGGAGTTTCGGGCGATCTTCCCCAGACTGTTCAATGGCGGGAATGCCTTGTTGACGCTGACCGACGAGAACAACCATCTGGAAACCGGGGTTGACATCGTTGCACAGCCGCCCGGCAAGAAACTTCAATCCATCAGCCTGCTCTCGGGAGGTGAGAAGGCCTTGACGGCGGTGAGTCTTCTGTTCTCGATCTTCCTGACCAAACCGAGCCCGTTCTGTTTTCTCGACGAGGTGGATGCGCCGCTTGACGACGTGAACCTCGAGCGGTTCATCGATGTGGTAAAGGAGATGACCCGCTTGTCGCAGTTCATGATCATCACCCACAACAAGAAGACGATGCTGGCGGCCGACATGCTCTACGGTATCACCATGGAAGATCCGGGGGTTTCCAGGATCGTATCCGTAGAGATGGTCCAGTAGGGGCGGGTTTCAACCGGGATCATCGTCCATGGATCAGCGAGAAGGGTTCTTTGCGCGTCTCAGGCGGGGCCTGTCGCGGACGAGGGCGGCATGGGCCGGCCGTCTGGAGATGGCCCTTGCCGAGGCTGGCTCGTCGGAAGACGATTGGGATGCGCTGGAGGAACTCCTCCTCGGCGCCGACTTCGGCGTCCAGGCTACCCAGAGGCTGTTGGCCTCCGTGCGCGGTTCGAGCCGGGCCGGAAGCGGCGATGGAGCCATATTGCTGCGGCGGGCGCTCACCGACCTGTTGAAGGAGAATCCGGGCATGGAGGGCCGCCGGTATTCGGAGTCTCCGTGGGTGATTCTGGTGGCGGGAGTGAACGGGGTCGGCAAGACCACCACCATCGGCAAGCTCGCCCATCGATTGGGGCGGAGCGGGAAGAAGGTGATACTGGCCGCCGGTGATACGTTCCGGGCAGGAGCCATTGAGCAACTCGAAATATGGGGAGGCCGGGCCGGAGCCGAGGTCATCAAGCACGGGTCGGGACAGGACCCCTCCGGAGTTGTATTCGATGCCGTCCACGCAGCCCGGAAACGGCAGGCGGACGTTCTTCTGATCGACACCGCGGGGCGGCTTCACAACAAGGTCAACTTGGTAGAGGAACTCAAGAAGATGCGCCGTGTCCTCGGCAAGGTGCAGCAAAGGGCGCCGCACGAGACGCTGTTGGTGCTCGATGCGAACACCGGTCAGAACGCGGTCGCGCAGGCCGGTATCTTCCAGGATGCGGTGGGTGTCAGCGGGATCGTCCTGACCAAGCTGGACGGCACGGCCAAGGGCGGTGTGGTGCTCAGGATCCAGCAGGATCTGGCCATTCCGATAGAGTACGTCGGTGTGGGGGAAGGGATCGACGACCTCCAGGAGTTCGATTCGGACGCGTTCGTGCAGGCGTTTTTCGAGTAGTTCCGCGAGCATTTCGTGGCTTGACATCGGCTCCCGGCAAATCTTAAACTATCTCTTTAGGATTTGCTTGGTATTTGTTTCATGGACCTTGACAAACTCGATCAGTTGGAGCTCCGGGTGGAGCGTCTTGTCGAGCAGAATCAGAGGATGAGGAAGGCCAAGGCCGAAGCGGAAGCACGCCTTCAGGAGCGTGCCGCGCAGTGCAAGAGCCTGAACGACCGGATCCAACGGTACGAACGCGAACGGGCCGCGTTGCGGGAACGATTGACGAAGATCATTGGCCGGTTCGAGCATCTTGACCTTTCCTGACGGCCCAGAGGCGCTATGCAAAAAGCTGTCGAAGTCAAGATCATGGGGCAGAAGTTCACTCTCCGAAGTGATGACGATGAGCAGCACATCCGGAGGGTGGCGGAATACGTCGACGGAAAGATGCACGAGGTCAGCAAGTCGACGAGTCCAAAAGGCAAGTACAGTGTGGCTGTGCTCGTGGCTCTCAACATCGCTGACGAATATCACCGCCTCAAAGACGGTCACGAATCGGTCGCGAATCGGGTTGATCGGTTGATCGAGAAACTGACAACGGTTTTGTCCGAGGACCACTAGAGCAGCAAATCGTCGGACAAGGTCTGTTTCATTCATATGCTTTTGTGTGGGATACTAAACCTCGGGTTGAGGAGTGGGATGTTTTCGGCAGCAGGCACAGTTATTTCCCGGAGTTCGTTGAAGTGATCCATCGCGTCCGGCGAAGAGCGTCTTTTTCCAGACAGTGGGTTTCAGGAGGGGGAAATTCACCGTCGCGTCACATGCAACGGTCATCCCCGAGGAGATTCTGCGCCGGCGCGTAATCAAAGAGCCTCCCTGCCGTTGACCCCTGCGCTTTGTCGAGCCGCGCAGGCGGAACACACCTCACCTTGGGCGCCCTTGCATAGGACTTGGTCATGAGTTCCTTGATAGGGGACAAGAAACGGGCACTCAGGGGTGCGATTATAGCGAAAAGAGAATCTCTTTCGTCCACCTTGGTTCGTGCTTGGGGAGCGGCGATTCAGCGCCTCGTACTCGCACTCCCCGCTTACCGGGCAGCGGAAGCCATTGCGCTTTACAGTCCGGTGCAGAACGAAGTCGAGACATCGGTAATAAGCCGCGACGCTCTGTCGACGGGAAAGCGGCTGTACTACCCGAAAGTTGCCGGCGGTCGTTCACGGATCTTTCAGGTTTGGTCAGAGGCCGAACTCGTCCCCGGCCGACACGGGATTCGCGAACCCGTGGAGGGTCAACCGTTGCCTCATCGCGGCGATGTCGGACTTGTGGTGTTTGTTCCGGGTTTGGCTTTCGATCGCCAGGGGAACCGCTTGGGTCGCGGGACGGGCTGGTACGACTGTTTCCTGGCCGGTTTGGATGCTCGTGTGCCAAGGATCGCTTTGGCGTACGAGTTCCAGTTGCTGGAGGAAGTGCCCGTGGAACGGGGGGATCTGCCGGTCCACACGGTCGTGACGGAGAAAAGGGTCATCGCGTGCGGTGCTGCGGAGGATCGCGTGGATGTGCCTGGTGAATAGCCTATCCTATCGTTCCCATGCTTCCGGGAGGTAGCTTGTTTTGGTTACATGGTCTTCTTTGATTTTGGGTCTCGTCCTGGGTTGCTTGCTGACTGTTGTCGTACTCCTGATCCGAAGGAAACAGCGCCACCTCCAAAGGGAGCTCGATCGGAACACCGCCGGGCGTATCGTGGAAGAGGCGCGAAGGGAGGCCGATACGATCCGCAAGGAGGCGGAGATAGAGGCCAAGGATGGGATCCTGCAGGCGCGCTCCGAGTTCGAGAACGATATCAGGGAGACTCGAAGGGACCTCCACTCGCTGGAGAAGCGGTTGCTGGCCAGAGAGGAGATTCTGGACAAACGTCTCGAAAGCCTGGAGAACCGGGAGACCGGCCTTTCCAATCGGGAAGGAGCCATCGAACGGAAAGAGCAGGCGCTCGACGAGAAGGGGGCGGAGTCCCAGCGTCTTGTTGACGAGGCCAAGCGAAAGCTCGAGATCGTCGCCGGTATCAGCCGTGAGGAGGCGAAGAAGAGCTTGATGGAGGATCTGCTCGAGGAGGCGAGGTACGATTCGGCCAGGCGCATCCGGCTCATGGAGGAGCAGGCAAAGGCGGATGCGGACCGTGAGGCCAAGAAGATGATCGCTCTGGCCATTGCGCGATTGGCCGGGGACTTCGTCACGGAGCGGACGGTTTCAGTAGTGTCCCTTCCCAACGATGAGATGAAGGGTCGAATCATCGGCCGTGAGGGGCGCAACATCCGGGCCTTGGAGGCGGCCACCGGTATCGACCTGATCGTCGACGACACACCGGAATCCGTGATCATCTCGGGTCACAACCCTATCCGCCGCGAAATCGCCCGCCTGTCCCTGGAGACGCTCATCTCCGACGGCCGCATTCATCCCGGCCGAATCGAGGAGGTGGTTCGTCGATCCGAAAGGGAGATGGACGAGGTCATAAAGGAGGCCGGACAGAAGGCGGTTTTCGATGTCGGCGTCCATGGCATTCATCCCGAGTTGGTCAAGCTCCTGGGGAGGCTGAAGTTCCGTTACAGCTATGCTCAGAACGTCCTGCTGCATTCCATCGAGATGGCGTTCATCTGCGGTTCGATGGCGGCCGAGCTTGGCCTCAACGAGAAACAGGCTCGGCGGGCGGCGTTGCTTCACGACATCGGGAAGGCCGTGGACCATGAGGTCGAAGGCTCGCACGCCATCATCGGCGGCGAGTTGGCGAGGAAATACGGGGAGTCGCCCAAGATCGTCAATGCGATTGCTGCCCATCACGAAGAAGTCAGGGCGGAAACCATACTGGCGCCGTTGGTGGATGCCGCCGATGCCCTTTCAGGCGCTCGTCCCGGGGCGCGTCGCGAAATGATCGAGACGTACGTCCGGCGGCTCGAGGAGTTGGAGCGGATCAGCAACTCCTTCAAGGGAGTGGAAAAGTCCTATGCCGTGCAGGCCGGACGGGAGCTCAGGATCATCGTTCAGGCGGCTCGGGTCTCCGATGACGAGGCTGCATCCATGGCGCGGGCCGTGGCGAAAAAGGTAGAGAATGAGATGGCCTACCCAGGCCAGATCAAGGTCACGGTCATCCGGGAAACCCGAGCTGTAGAGTATGCGCACTAAGTGGGCAGAGTTGGGTTTGCCATGATGAGCATGAGCCCTCAAGAGCAGTTGAGGCAACTGAAGCGCGGAGCGGTGGAGATCATCTCCGAGGAAGAGCTCCTGAAGAAGATCGAGAGAAGGAGTCCACTACGGGTCAAGGCCGGATTTGATCCCACGGCGCCGGATTTGCACCTGGGTCACACGGTGCTGATTCAGAAGATGAGGCAGTTTCAGGAGTTGGGGCACCAGGTGATCTTTCTCGTCGGTGATTTCACCGGGATGATCGGCGATCCGTCAGGGAAATCGGAAACGCGCAAGCAGCTCAGTCGGGACGAAGTCCTGCAGAACGCCGTCACCTACAAGGAGCAGATCTTCAAGATACTGGACCCGGTGGCGACCGTGGTGGAGTTCAACAGCCGGTGGATGGAACAGTTGGGTGCAGCCGACCTGCTGGAGTTGAGCGGGAAATACACGGTGGCCCGGATGTTGGAGCGGGACGACTTCAGGAAGCGTTATCACGCTCAGGAAGCCATCGGCATTCACGAGTTCATGTACCCGCTGATTCAGGGCCATGACTCGGTTGTGCTCGAAGCCGATGTCGAGTTGGGGGGGACGGATCAGAAGTTCAACCTGCTGGTCGGACGCGAGTTGCAGCGAGAGGCCGGATTGGAGCCTCAGGTGGTCTGCATGATGCCGCTGCTGGAGGGTACGGACGGTGTCCAGAAGATGAGCAAGAGCTTGGACAATCATATTGGCATAGCCTCGCCCCCCGAGGAGATGTACGGCAGGGCGATGTCCATCTCCGATGAGCTGATGTGGCGGTAC